>OZ241916.1:0-3147672 GCA_965203865.1 Arenicellales bacterium | reverse complement strand
AAATCGCCAAGTTCGGCTCGCTGTCCAAAATTTCACGCACAGCCTTTTTGTACAGCATTCGATCTGCTTGCGCGCGAGTCGCCCGAACCGCTGGTCCCTTTCTTACATTCAAACGCCGAAACTGAATTCCGCTTCGGTCGGTCGCCAGAGCCATCAAGCCACCAAGCGCGTCGATTTCTTTTACGATGTGACCCTTTCCAATGCCGCCTATTGCAGGGTTGCACGACATTTGACCAATCGTATCCAGGTTTTGAGTTAACAGCAGAGTTTTGCTTCCAAGACGCGCGGAAGCGTAGGCAGCTTCGGCACCTGCGTGACCGCCGCCAACGACAATTACATCAAACTTGTCCGGATGATCCATTTGGCACTCCTCTACTGCGAGTAGTAGTCATACTTCGATTGAATATCATGCGTAAATTCCCAGGCTTCCGCAAATGATAATTTATCCTGGTCCGGAAAAATGATTCTTGTGTACAAACCTTCAGGGTGCTGCTCTTTCAATTCTGCCAACACTGCATCCAGCTCGGCGCGTGATACCACTTTGTGCTCAATATCTGCTGGAAGCTTGTACGAATACTGCAAAATGTTATTTTCTTTATTGAATGTCACTTCAACTACAAAACGGTTCAGCGGGCTTCTGGCAGGCCTCAAGGCAATTTGGTAGTCATGTTCAAGGTCTACAAGTTCTGCACGCAACTGTTTCGCCTCGCTGCTACTTTGCGCATATGATAGTTCAAGTTCAGCCAGCTCTGCCAACCTTTGCTGGTATGCTACTTTCAGTTCATTCAATTCCTGTTCCGAGCGTTGCACCGCATCAGCCTGCTCTTTTTTCTCTTTTGCCAGCGAAGCAATCGCTTCTTGCTGCTGTTCAGCCTCGCCCGAAACTCGTTCTAGTAGTGCTTGCAAGGTTGCCATGCTTTGCGATTGTTCTTTGTTCAACTGTTCCAGTAATTGAATTTCTCTCTGACCTTCGCTGTACAGTATTTCAAGCGAGGCCAACCGGTCTGACAGTTTTTCAACTTCGCCGGCACTGGCAACCAGCTCTTCTTCTCGAGTTGCTATCAGTTCCGCCTGCTCCGATGCGCTTCTGGCAAGCTCATCAAATTGCCTGGTTTGTTCTGCGATCTTTGTCTGGCCCTCCTGCAACTGCTGCTCTCGCAATCGAAGTCGTGCCAGAAGCCTTTCCTCCTCGTCTTTTTGCAGTTGGTAAGCACGCTCGAGCTTTTCCAATTCGACTTTTGTTGAATCAAATTCAGATTTCAGGTTGTCAAGTTCGTTTTGCTTGTTAACGAATTCGATTTCAAGCTGCTGCTGCTGTTTCCTGCGAACCTCAATCATGGACTGCAAGTCGCTTATCACAGTATTCATGGATGCCATTTGGCCTGTAAGCCCTTTTCTTTCACCGCGTAATTCTGCAACATTCTGTTTCAGGGCATCTACCTGGCTTTCGAGTTCAACGCCTCGTGCTTCAAGCAGTCTCTGGGTATTTATCAGTTGCTGCACCTCAGCTTCCAACCCTTCAATCTGCACTGCACGCGAGGCGGATTTGCTCTCCGTGGAAGATAGCAAGAGCGATAATTCATCAACTGACGCCTTTAATTTTTCGGTTTCTTCATTCAATGTCGTATTGCGCGATTGCAATTCTTGTACTTGGCCGCCGCGTGTCGCCAATTCGGTTCGAAACATCTCTCTCTGGCCATAAGTTAATTTCAGATACTGCGACAGGTCAGCAATGGTTGACTTCAGTTCCGACACATCCTTCGCCAAAACTACATTTTGACCACGCAACTCCTCAACCAGCAATTTTTGCAAATCGGATTGAGTGAGTAATTCTTCTCTTTGCTTTTCGGTCGTGGCAAGTGCTCCAGACAGTTCTCCAACTGCAGCACTCAATTGCGCTGAATCTGCGGTCAGGCTTGCTATCAGGGATTCAAAATTTTGTATCTGCTGCTTGCGTTCTTCCAATTCTCCACTAAATATGTCTCTCTGCTGTTCGGTGCTTTCCAGCAATGCCGACAACTCTTCAACCGACCGACTTAGCTGCCTTGCTCTTTCTACCAAAGTAATATTTTGTGTTTTTGCAGTAATTTCAGATTCAATACTGAGCGACAAGTCACGAGCAAGTTCAATATTGCGCACCATGAATATGATGGATGCCATTAAAAAAGCAATGACAACAACCATCATAATGTCTGTAAACGAAGGCCATACGCTTTCGTCAGAATGACTTGCATGTGTAGCGTGATGAACGCGAAGGTCTACAAAGCCGTCGTTCCTGCGCATTATTCTTCTTCGTGATGCCCCCGAAGCCGGAAGCCGTCTCGCAAAATCTGCCGAATCTCCTGAAGTATATGCAGGTTTTGATTCATCAATGCTTCAATCTGAGAATACATTTGCGACTGGCCTTGACTGGAGTCGGTAAAAGAACGCAGCATGGAATCAAAATCCTTGATTGTTTCCGCAGCACTTGACAACATCTCGCTTAAACTTTGCTCCGGGTCATGCGTAACCACTTGGTAGCGAGGAATCAAAACCGTCGCTGTCAAGTGTTCAATTCGCCCCAGAATGTAGGATTGCTTGTCCAGCAGTTTCAAGTAGAAAAATGCAAACATGAAGTAGGCCAGTATTGCAGTCATCGTGGTTGACAAGGCTGTTGACATGCCATGGATTACCAGGTTCATACCGTCCATGCTCTCGGTTTCTGTAATTGCCGTAGATGCACCAAGCAAAGCAACAGTCAAGGAAACGATTGTGCCGAAAACCCCTGTAAGTATTAGCGTATTGTTAACAAATTTCGGAAAGCTGGTGCGGCTGGCCTCTTGCGCCAGTAAAGTTGCAGCAAGCGCGTTGTGGTTGATCTCTGTTCGGGCACTGTAGAATTCAATCAAGGTTCGAAACCGGTTGCCAATAATCGAGCCTTGAGAAAGTTCAAGAAGCTTGCTCTCAGCAGGCGAGCCGGAGAGTTCCTTGTAGAAGTTGTCCAACGTTTCTTCTTCTTTTCCATAAATCAGAAACAATCGGACCAATTGAAAAGCTCCGGTCAGAAACAGGACAATAATGCCGCTGTTGATTACCAGACCTACACTTGTCACCTGGTTCATAAAATACAGGTTGTACAAGTAGTCGCGTTGCCAGACTACAAGAATTGCGATCACACCGAAAAAAATAGCGGTGGTTGCAAAAATTCGGAAAGAGTATTTTATATTCTTAATATTCATTTTCATAACGGACTGGCAAATCTTAATTTATATCGTATTACAAAATGATAATTTCTATTTTCCTATGCAAAAATTTGAAAATATTTCACCAAGCAAGTCATCAGGCGTCACATGGCCAACAATTTTTCCCAAAGAATCCAGCGCGTCGCGCAAATCTTGCGCCGCCAACTCCCCGGCCTTGCTTTCGGTCAGCGCTGTTTGTGCATTATCTACATAATCCAGAGTTTGACGAATTGCGTCCACATGCCTGCGACGAGCGATAAACAGTCCTTCTTCATCGAAAGATATTCCCACAACCTTTTGAATTTGCTCATAAATCTGATTTATCCCCTGCCCAGTTTTTGCCGAAGCCGAAACCGACTTCCAAGTCGAATCCAGCTGGAATTTTTCTGCACTCGGGGCGTTCAAGTCAATCTTGTTCCAAACAACGATTACATTTGAATCGCAAAGGCTGTCAAGAAACTGCAAATCTTCCTTGGCCAGCCCCTTGCTATTATCAACTGTATACAGTACCAAATCCGACTGCTTGATTGCGCTCCAGGCGCGTTTAACACCTTCACTTTCGACAATATCATCGCTCTCGCACAAGCCCGCTGTATCTGTCAAAAGCACTGGAAGCCCTTTCAGATCAATGGCAATATCAATCGAATCACGCGTTGTCCCGGCTTGCGGTGTTACAATGACACGGTCTTCGCCTGCAAATCGATTCAGCAAACTTGACTTGCCAGCGTTCGGCAATCCGGCCAGCACCACTCTGATTCCATCTCGAAGAACTCTTCCCTTTTTGACTTGCTCACTCAGGATTTCAATCTGGGTGCGAACGGATTCAACGGAGCGCATCAATTCTGAATCGGCCAGAAAATCAATTTCTTCTTCCGGAAAGTCGATTGCCGCCTCAACATACATCCGAATTTGCACTAAAGAATCTCTGATTTCGTGGATTTTCCGGGAAAATTCTCCTTGCAAAGACCGCGATGCCGACAGGACTGCCGAAGATGTCGAACTGTTTATCAGGTCGGCAACTGATTCCGCTTGTGCCAAATCAAGCTTGTCGTTTAAAAATGCCCTGCGCGTAAACTCCCCCGGTTCTGCCAGCCTGGCACCCAATTCAACTACTCTTTGAAGTAAAAGGTCTACTACCACAGGACCGCCGTGGCACTGAACTTCGCATACATGTTCGCCAGTATAGGAATTTGGTGCCTGATAATAAAGAACCACTCCTTCATCAAGAATGCGCTGCCTGTTATCGAAAAACTTCCTTTTCAAAACTTTTCTCGGAACAACATTCCTGCCAGTCAGCCGGCTTGCAATTTCAGGTGCAAACTCCCCGGAAAAGCGAATAATCCCGATACCGCCCTTGCCAGGCGGGGTTGATACTGCAGCAATAGTATCGCTCTCCGAAAATAAGCTCTCATTTGAAGCGCGTCGGCTACTCATGGCATTCAACGGCCATCAGCGTGATGATTTAACTTGGAATCAATTTATGAGTGATGTACCACTGCTGCGCGATCGACAGCAGGTTGTTGACGAGCCAGTACAGCACCAAACCAGCCGGAAACCATAGAAAGAAAATTGTGAACACAATCGGCAAGCTCATCATTATGTTTTTCTGCATCGTGTCCAGTGGGGAAGGATTCAGCAACTGCTGCGCAAACATGGAGGCCCCCATCAATATCGGCAGTACAAAATACGGATCTTTCACTGACAGGTCTTGGAGCCAAAAGATAAACGGAGCCTGCCTTAGTTCCACGCTTTCCAGCAAAACCCAGTACAACGCAATAAAAACAGGAATTTGAATCAGTATCGGCAAGCAACCGCCAAGAGGGTTAATCTTTTCCTTCTTGTAGATTTGCATCATTTCCTGATTCATTTTTTGCTTGTCGTCGCCAAACCTTTCCTTAAGTGTCTTTAGCCGAGGTTGCAACTTTTTCATCTTCGCCATGGATTTGTAGCTTGCCGCAGACAAGGGATAGAAAACAATCTTTACAAGCAGGGTAAGCAGGATTATTGACCACCCCCAGTTTCCAACATAGTCGTTGATTTTTTCAAGTATCCAGAATAGCGGCGAAGAGACGGGAGTCAACCAGCCATAGTCAACTGTCAATATTAACCCTTCGGCAGGTTGCCTGATTCTCTTTTGTTCTTTGGGACCCACGTATATCTGTGCGTTGAGAAACCCTACTTCACCGGCAGGAACATCCAGCGGTGTCTGAGTGATGTAGCCTGCCTGGTATCGAGATTTTGCAGATGAGCCGCCACCAAGAGTTTTCGTGTAGAGCTGGTAAGGGGCGCCATCTATTGGCAGCCAGGCAGTAACAAAGTAGTGCTGCAGCATTGCCACCCAGCCAGAATTTGTATCCTTTTCCAGATTCTCACTACGCATATCGTCGTAGTCGATTTTTTCATACTTGTCCTGCGGAGTGTATATTGCCACTCCCCTGTAGCTGGGCAGTGCCTGGAAAATAAAAAATCCACTGCTCGCTGAAACGGATTCTGTACTCAAAAACTGTCCGTATTGATAGCCTCGCCACAAATTCGGGCTGCGGTTTGCGACTATGAATTTGACATCCACCAAGTAACTGTTTCTATGGAAGGTAAATATTTTCTGATACTCCACCCCTTCCGGAGAAGTCCATTTCAGAGGCACGTCCAATGAATCCCGTGTGTCTTCAAGTGTATAGGACATTGACGGCGAATCAAACTGTGTCTTGTGAGTTGGTCGCAGACCTCCTTCGGTTCCAACCAGCCCCGACTGAGCTACCAGTAAATCAAGACTGTCATCCTGTATCAATCGGAACGGCACTTCCGGCACATCAATATCAATTGGATACTGGCGCAGTCGGACATCCCGCAAATCACCTCCGAACGTATCAATTTCAACTTGCAGCAGGTCGGTTTGTACTTGCACCCTTTGTCCGGTTTCAAGTTGCAGTGTTGCCGATGTTGTGCCTACGACATTTGGAGTGGCCGATGCGCCAACTGGTGCAGTCGGTACTTCGTCGGCCAACTCGGCAGGTGAAACCGATGGAGTTCCTGCATCGTCAATCGGGGTCGCTGGAACCTCAGCGGGCAGTGTAACAGCTTCGGATTGAAGCGTTTCACTCTTTTCATTCTCATAGTCTACCCACGCCATCCAAATCAGCAAAAGGATCAGCCCCAGTGAAATGGACAGAATTGCGCGCTGAAAATCCATCACTGAGACTGCGTGTCGCCCGGCACCGGGTCGTAGCCGCCGGGATTCCATTGGTGGCAACGTAAAATTCGTCGTAGCGCAAGCGAAGACCCTTTTGCAACCCCGTGCAGTTGCACTGCATGAATCGCGTAGTTGGAACACGTGGGGTGAAAGCGGCAGCAAGGCCCTAAAAACGGACTAATTGCGTACTGGTACGCCCGAATTAGCAGTATGATTGCTTTTCGCATTTTTGTGACACCGTGTGAAACAGTTTTAACAAGTTTTCCCTTAATTGTTCATTTGTCGACAAATCGCATGCCTTGCGTGCAATTACGACTACATCCATTCTTGCCAGTATCGACTGATTGAATCGAAATACTTCCCTAATCTGTCGTTTAATACGATTTCTTCGAATGGCTTTCCTGGACACTTTCCGAGACACAACAACACCAAGCCGTCCTTGTTGCCGGTCATTGGCATGGCGAACCAGGATACAAAACAAATTGCTGGACACCGCCTGATTACACCGAAACGTTTTTTGAAAGTCCTCTGTTTTCAGTAAGCGAGACGATTTCGGTAATCCCGATTTGCTGCGACTCGCCCCCGAATCTTCTTTAAGCACTTAGCCGTGCACGGCCCCTTGCTCGCCTCGCGTTGATAATTGCACGCCCGCTTCGCGTACGCATGCGAGAGCGAAATCCGTGCTTGCGCTTTCGCTTCAAATTGCTCGGTTGAAATGTAGGTTTCATGTTAGATTTTTTTCAAGTTGTTGATTTAATGTAATTTTTTCAGGACAATTGTAAATTCCTCTAAATTCCGCCTTCAATTCAATCTGAAATTTCTGCGAAAATCAGACGCAGAATTATAACAAACCCTTTTATTTCAAAGCGAAAAAAGAAAAATGATTTTTTCTTGAAATTTGTGCTTGAAATCCAAAAACTGTTCGTACAAACTATCTATCCGGTTGCAGAGAAAATTGACCTTGCTGTCCGGCTTCGGAGAATACTCCGGCACAACACCAACAAACAGATACAAATGGAAAACCAGAAAATGCCACCACAATCATCACTATGGAACCTTTGTCTTGACCGCCTGGAAGGCAAGCTGACAGAACAAAATGTAAACACCTGGCTACGTCCTTTGAAAGCTGAACATGATAACAGCACTCTCCGCCTGTTTGCACCGAACCGGTTTGCTTGCGAAAAGGTGCAAACAACTTACAAGGAGCTCATTGCAGAAACTGCCAACTCTGTAATTGGCAGTCCGATTCAAGTTGAAATTGATGTAGTAAACGGTAACAACAGGAGTTTGGATGCAGTTGCCAACTCGCAAACAGGCAAAGCTGTTTCGCGAATTGTAAAAGACAAAAGGCGCAAACTTCCATTCGGTTTCGGGCAGCTGAACCCCGACTACACTTTGGAGCGCCACGTAATGGGAGAGTCCAACAAGCTGGCCAGAATGCTTGCTGCAGCTATCAGTGAAAATCCCGGTGAACGAACTTTGAATCCGTTTTTTATCTACGGTGAAGTGGGAGTTGGCAAAACTCATTTAATGCATGCTACAGGGCACCGCATACTGGAACTCAATCCGGCCGCAAAAGTTGGCTATGTGCAAGCTTCCAGTTTCGTTCAGCATCTTGTAACACTGTTCAAGAAGAAAGACAATGACTTGATCGAATCGTTCAAGGAAGCGTATCGCTCGCTTGACACTCTATTGATTGACGATGTTCACCTGTTCGCCGGAGCAAGTGCTTCGCAACAAGAGTTTTTGCATACCTTCAATGTTCTTCTTGAAGGTCAAAAGCAGATTATTATCACAAGTGACCGCTTTTTCAAGGAACTGGATGAAGTTGAAGACCGATTGAAGTCAAGAATTGGACAGGGAATGACCATCGCAATCAAGCCACCTGAACTTGAAACTCGCATCGCAATACTGGAATCAAAAGCCGAGTTAAGAGGAATAGAACTGGGCCGAGAAGTATCCTATTTCATGGCGGAGAAAATTCGCTCCAATGTCCGGGAACTGGAAGGAGCATTGAACCGTCTGGTCGCAGATCACCGATTTCTTGGTCATGAGATTACAATTGAACTGGCTAAAAAAGTCCTCTCCGACCTGATTGCGTACAACGAAAAGCCCCCCGAAATTTCATTTATTCAGACAACCGTAGCAAATTACTATGACATTCGGGTTGAAGGCATTTTGTCCAAAAGCAGAAAAAAAGAAGTTACGCTTCCACGGCATATTGCCATGACATTGGCAAGAGAACTGACCAACGAAAGCTTGCCCAATATCGGAAAATCATTCGGCAACAGAAATCACGCTACAATAATTCATGCCTGCAAAGTGGTAAACAAACTCGTGGAGTCTTCACCAAAAATAGCAAACGAGTACAGCGTGCTCCAGAAAATGCTCTCAAATTAAATAAAGTCACAACATATTAATAACTCGTTATATAATTGTAAATAACTGCACTAACAAGCTTGCAAATGCAATTTAATTCACAATCGCCAGTAATTTCTTGTTATGCAAGTTAACAGTCAATTGAGGACATAAGTTTTTGTTTACATTTCAATATCCGATTCTATTTACATTTTCACAGTTGTAAGAATATTAACTAATTAGTAACTTTTGAATTATTCATGCGTTTCACAATTAACAGAGAAAATTTGATTGGACCGTTAAGTCGGGTAAACACTGTCGTGGAGAAAAGCCCTAGTATTCCATTGCTTTCGCATGTTTACCTGTCTAGCAATGGTAGTGAGGTTTCTTTGATAGGATCAAATATTGAAATCGAAATTGTTGGGACGATAACCGGCATTGATGCAGAAGCAGGAGAATTTTTGTTTCCAAGCCGGAGTGTTCTTGAGTTCTGTCGCCGGCAACCGGAAAAGACAACACTATTGTTCGAGGCAACTGAAAACGAACTCGCAGTACAGGCACTGGGAGCGGAAAAAAAGGAAGAAGAGGACCCAAATCAGAGCTTGTATAAAACGAGCACTTATTCTCCAAATGATTTCCCTCGCGCTGAGTCTGTAGAGTGGGAAATCCAGTTTTCAATTGATTCGAATGACTTGTACAACTTGATACGTCGCACTGCCTTTTCAATGGGTGTCAAAGATGTTCGTTTTTATCTGAATGCAATGCTGTTTGAGATTGATGAGAATAGCCTGAGGACGGTTACTACAGACGGCCACAGGCTGTCAACCAGTACACAGCAAGCAAACACAGGAGTGGAAAGCAAATTACGCTCAATTGTTTCCAGAAAAGCAGTTTTAGCTTTAATGCAATTGCTGCCCGACCTGAATTCCGAAGTAAATGTTGAAATCAGCGCGAAGTTTATTCGGGTTCATAATGCCGAGTTTATGTTTACTGCCAAGCTGCTTGAAGGGATGTTTCCCGACTGGAGTGCAGCGATTCCTTCCAATATGACAAGGTCAATCCTGATCCCCAGGCACCAGCTCCTCAATCGACTTAATATGGTGAATATTCTTTCAGATGAAAACAGAACCAATATAGTCAGTGCAGAACTGAATATTGAGGGCAACTTGCTTAAAATCAGAGGCAAAACATCGCACCAGCAAATTGATGCGGCTGTTGAAATTGAACAGGAAGGTGACAATTTGCAATGTGAAATGAATTGCAAATACATGCTGGATGTTGTTGAGACCATGTCAGATACTGAGACGATTCAAATTCAATTTCGCGACGCTGAATCTGCCTGCATGATCAAATCTCCCGATAGCGAGTCAACAATTTATCTAATTATGCTATTGCAATAGATTTGCAACCTTAATAGTACTACTTTAAGAAAACTGAACGGAATCAACCACTTCAAGCATGCAAGGCATCCCTGCCTTGTTGAACGGATATAGCCCATGGCAATAAGTGAATTGGCAGAAGAAAGCAACTACGATTCTGAAAATATAGAAGTCCTGCATGGTCTTGAGCCGGTGCGGAAGCGTCCCGGAATGTACATTGGGGACATCGGTGACGGAACAGGACTTCATCACATGGTAACCGAGGTTGTTGACAACGCCATTGATGAAGCGACAGCAGGCTATTGCGACCGTATCATCGTTATTATCCATGACGACGGCTCTGTAACAGTTTCCGATAATGGACGCGGCATTCCGGTCGGTACAATGGAGAAGGAAAAAGGACTGCCTGCTGCGACTGTCATTATGACAACTCTCCATGCCGGCGGAAAGTTCAATGATGAAGCGTACAAGACTTCAGGCGGACTTCACGGTGTCGGGGTATCTGTGGTGAACGCCTTGTCTGAATTTCTGGTTATGAATATTTGGCGCAACGGCGTGATTTACAACCAAAGATTTGAAAACGGCGAGCCTGTCGCCGATCTGGAGGAAACCGGAAAGACTGACAATAGAGGCACGGAAGTCAGATTCAAGCCATCTGCCGATGTATTTAAAAGCATTGATTTTCATTACGCTGAATTGCTCGGACGCTTGAAAGAACTGGCATTCCTGAATCCTGGACTGTGCATTGAATTAAGCGACGAACGCGAAGGGCAGGAAAACAAAGACACCCTTAAATTCGAAGGCGGTGTTTCGGAGTTTGTTGCTTACTTGAAGCAATCCCGGCAAGCGTTGAATGGGAAAATGATTGAAATTTCCGGGGAGCGCGACGGAGTTCAGATTGATCTCGCGATGCAGTGGGTGGATGCCTATCAGGAAAATACGCGTTGCTATACAAACAATATTTACCAGAACGACGGCGGCACGCACATGTCCGGGTTTCGCGCAGCGGTAACGAGAACCATAAATCAATACATCGATGCTATAGGAGTGGCAAAAAGGGCAAAGGTTTCGGTTACAGGAGAAGATGCGCGCGAAGGCTTGATAACAGTTCTTTCAGTGAAAATGTACGAACCGAGCTTTTCTTCACAGACCAAGGAAAAGCTGGTTTCTTCAGAGGTTGAAGGCACGGTCCAGAAAATTGTTGCCGACGGGCTTAAGGAGTTTCTTGAAGAAAATCCTCGCGATGCCAGGGTAATTGCTGAAAAAGTCGTAAATGCCGCACAAGGCCGCGAGGCAGCCAGAAAGGCAAAAGAACTCACGAAGCGCAAAGGAGCATTTGACGGTTCAGGCTTGCCTGGCAAGCTGTCGGATTGCCAGGAGAAATCCCCGGCAAACAGCGAGATTTTTCTTGTTGAAGGCGAATCGGCCGGCGGTTCGGCCAAGCAAGCACGAGACCGGAAGTATCAGGCAATACTGCCGCTAAAGGGGAAAATTCTCAATGTTGAAAAGGCAAGGCTGGAAAAAGTGCTTTCGTCGGATGAAATTCGTACTTTGGTTTCTGCACTGGGTGCAGGAATTGACGATGAATTCGACATAACGAAGTTACGTTATCACAGAATCATTATCATGACCGACGCAGATGTTGACGGTTCGCACATTCGAACTTTGCTGTTGACGTTTTTTTACCGGCAAATGCTCCCGATTGTTGAACACGGCTATCTGTATATTGCGCAGCCGCCTCTTTACAAAGTGAAATTTCGAAAAACAGAAAAGTACTTGCAGGACGATAGCGACCTGCAGCAGTACATTCTTGACCAGGCAATTGATAATTCCAAAATTGAATCAAACAGCCAAATTCCTCACATCGTGGTAGAAGGAAAGAGTCTGGAAGATCTATGTGAAAAATTTGTAGCATCCCAAAGGGCAATTGATCGACTGTCTTTGCACTACGACAAGGGAATCTTGACCATGCTTGCGGAAATGCCGCAGCTTCAACGCGAATCATTTCACGACAAGGAGCAACTTGACGAGTTTGCGGAAGGCTTGCTTGCAAAGGCCAATAGCAATTTGAACGGTGGAGCACGGTATTCAGCGAGTGTTGCTGTGCAAAACAGCAACGGTTCCGAAACCTACTGCATAAAAGTTGTGAAACACTATCTGGCGAGCGAGCAGGAAATCGTAATTGACCAAGCGTTTGTTTCAACAAAGGGCTACCAGTCAATTACTGCACTGGCAGAAGAAATGAAACAATTCAAAGACCGCCAGCTGGAAGTGCATCAAGGTACCAGGTCGGCGGAAATTTCAGTTTTGACAGATGCGGTCAACTGGCTAATGGATCAAGCGAAAAAGGGCTTGACCA
The DNA here is from genome assembly GCA_965203865.1 of Arenicellales bacterium. Classification (GTDB taxonomy): domain Bacteria; phylum Pseudomonadota; class Gammaproteobacteria; order Arenicellales; family JAJDZL01. The sequence continues at coordinate 3,135,165 of OZ241916.1, read as the reverse complement.
TTCAGCGCTACAAAGGTTTGGGGGAAATGAACTCCGAGCAGCTTTGGGAAACAACAATGGATATTGAAAACAGAATGCTACGCCGGGTCAAAATAGAGGATCTGGTGGCGACCGAAGAGGCATTTGAACATCTGATGGGTGATGATGTGCCGCCTCGCAAAGAGTTTATCCAGAAGAACGCCTTTTCCGTCGAAAATCTGGATGTCTAGGCAATCGCTACCCAGCGATTGCATAAGTGCTAAAAACAGAAGCAACTAGTGAATTGTTCGCGGGGCGGAGAGTATAAACTTTGGAATTGGCACATTGAACTCGAAGCCGTCGTCGCCGACCATCTCGTAATGACCTTGCATTGAACCCGCCGGATACTCCAGAACGACACCACTAGTGTACTGAAACCACTCTCCCGGTTTCAAGTGGGGCTGTTCGCCAACAACTCCCTCGCCTCGGACTGTGTGCGTATGTTCTGCACCGTCAACGACGGTCCAGTTTCGCATGACAAGTTTCGCACCTTCTGTTCCAATATTCGTGATCGTTATGGTATAGGAAAAAACATACCGGTCCAACTCGCGGTCCGAGTGCTGTTCAATAAATTCAGGCTTAGCCTCTACCTGAATATCGTACTTTTTTATTGATCGTTTTGCCATCGCCTGAATTTAGTTTATCGACATTTAATCTGAGTGATTGTTACCTGGTCACTGTCCAGTCTGGCCGCACTTAGCGAACTACCCCAGCAACATCCCGAATCCAATGCAATGATATTTTCATTCAGATAAACACCGAGCGTGGACCAATGACCAAATACTATTTTAGGCTTAATCTTCTTTCGAGATGGAAAATTAAACCACGGGTATATTCTTTTGGACTTGAAGTTTGGTCTGCCAACATTGTTAAAGTCCAGCTTTCCACTTGAGTGCAAGAATCGCATTCGGGTAAACGCATTGACAATAAAACGAAGTCTGCTGCTGCCCGCCAGTTCAACCGACCATTTGCCAGGCTTGTCGCCATACATTTTTTTGAAAAATTTTCGATAGTTGTTGCCGGCGAGTACACTTTCAACCTCTTTGGCGCGTTTGAGGCAGTCTTCAAGTGTCCATTGCGGGTAAATGCCTGCATGCACCATGATGAAGTCGTGTTCCTTGTCATGGATTGCCAAAGGTTGTACGCGAAGCCATTCCATAATTTCATCACAATCTGGTGCTTCCAAAACGTCGAAGAACGTGTCATTCCGGCGACACGTGTTCAAATTTTCATGCGCTACCAGCATGTGAAGCTCATGGTTTCCAAGTACGATATTGACACGTTCTTGGTGGTCCAGCACAAAGCGCAAGACATCCAGTGAATTGGGCCCGCGATTGACAAGGTCACCCACAAGCATCAAACGGTCTTTGGAGGGTCTAAAGTTGATATTGGCCAGCAAGCGCCGAAACTCTTTGTAACAACCCTGAATATCACCAACCGCGTAGACAGCCATAACGCAGATTCTGTAACTGAGGAACTATTGCGTTATCTACTGTTCGCAAATTTGCTTTATGCGATTCTGTCGATAGCTTTCCCGGACGAACACGTACTGGTCCGGTTGTTCGTCAAGCAGGTCTGTGAAAGGCAGTTGCTGGGCGCGCGAGTTGACAATCTGTGCAAGTTGAACTGTTGTTTTTAAATCTGAATTCTTTATGTACTTGACGGAATAAGTGTACTTCCAGTGCAACAGGGTACCCAAGGTGTCGCGGGTGTTGGTTGAACCGAGGAAGGGGAAAACAGTATATTCTCCATCCCCGAATCCCCAATGGGCAAACGCATGTCCATAGTCATGGTCCTTGTATGGCAGTCCCAGTTTACTCGCCGCGTCAACGGTGCCTGCCAGGCCGAAAGTAGAGTTAATTGCCAATCTCAGCACCACTCTTGCAGATTCTCCAAGTTTTCCCTGCATCAGAGCTGAAGTGAAATTTCGCGGTTCATTGGAAAAATTGGAAAAATTGGAGATTCCGCGCTGAACGAACTTTGGCACCCCAGACCGATATGCTTTGGCAACCGGCTCTAGCACAGCGTTGTCCAAAGCCATGTTGAATTTGAAAAAAGAACGATTCATCGGTTCGAAAGAATCGCGCGTGTCAGTATAGAATTCAGGGTCGAGCTGCTCGCAAATTTTTGGCGAATAGTTTGTTGCGCATCCGGTCAATGTCGCCATCGTCAAAAAAAATAAAGCCTGAAATAATGTGTGAGCGCGAATCAAAGCTTCTACCCGACATCAGGATTCAGCGTATATGTTCCAACCAGTGTGGCAGTGTCCAGCGTATGGCCTGCTATCGCGTCTGCCACCTCAGGTGCAGTAAACCTGCCTTCAACCTGCGCACGTTCGACATCAAGTGCGTACAAAGTAAAGCGGTAGTGATGGATGATGCTGTCATTCCATGGTGGACACGGGCCATCATATCCGTAGTAGTCGCCTTCCATGTTTGCATCGCCTGCAAACCACACTGTATAGTCATTGATTCCGTGACGCGTTCCGCCAGGGGCGTCTTCTGCATTCTTGCCGCCTTGCGTTGTTCCGTTGGAGTGCGAACCTCGGGAAATTGACGAAGCTGTAGCCGGAATATCTACCACTACCCAATGGCAAAAATCAATTCTCGGCAAATTTTCTGGAATGGTCCTGCCCTCCAGATTGACATCATCCGGCTTGCTCGGAACATCGGGGTCATTGCAGATAATCGCAAATGATTTTGTTCTTTCCGGTGCTCCCGACCACGCCAGATGGGGATTCTGGTTGCTTGAAAGTGTAACGTGCGATTCCGGGTCCGGAGCGCAGAACGCCAGTTCCCTTGGCATGCGCTGGTTGTTTTGAAAGTCATCGCTAAGTAGTATCATTGTTCCGGCCTGTTCAAATCTGTCCTTGTGAAAATTCTGTTGAGTAGTTTGATAGAATTGAATTATAAGACATCGTAGATTTGCAACACATTTAAGTTCACTTGTATGCACCGTTCACTCATTAACACTTGCCGAATATTTGGGGCATCCATTTTGCTTGTTTCAATGCCAGTATTTGCAGATGCGGAATCTGTTGAAAAAACAGCAAACACTGTTTTCAATGCTTTCACCAAGAACAAGCAGATTGACTCCCCGCTGAATGTAGTGCCTGACCATGCGCTGGCAACCCAGAATTATTATATTGCGCTGCTTCGTCCAACCTGGGGTCTGGATGTGGGCTATGCAGCCAGCGTGTCTCAGTCCGGTTCGCCAGGGGTGACTTTAACCGGAATACTTCTGGAAAACATGTTTACCGGCACACGGGCGATCATGAATCGCTCCTACGGGGTGAATATGAAGGCTGCCGGCGAATTGATGTTTCGAGTTAAGTCAGGTGCCATAAACACCGCATCTTCAAGACTGGAAGTATTGGCCGCGTTGAAGTCAGTGATTCCAACTGTGCGGCTAACCGACGGCCTGCTCGCCAACGGTGAAAAGCCCAATGATTCGGTCTTTCTTGCAGCGAATTTGTGTGTTCGGTTCTGTGTCCTGGGAGGCGAAGTGCTGTTATCCGACGACCCTGCATGGGTTGAACGCTTGGGCAGTGTGTCACTGCGAATGTACGACGAAAACAAGAAAGAGGTTGCATCGTTCGATCATTCGGAGCACACTCTCCATCCGCTGGATGCGGTTTTGGCCATGCGCGACGCACTGGCATTCCGGGGGGTAACCATCAAGGAAAACGAACTTCTTGCCGCGGGAACTCTGACCCAGTCATACGATGTAGTAGACCTGTCGCGACTGTCCGCAGTTTTTACAGGCTTGGTTCCAAACGAGTCATCCTTAATATACATGGGATTTCAATAGCATAGCAGTTCAGTGGAATTGCCTGAACTGACACAAGGAAAAATTCTGAGTCGCTACAAGCGGTTCTTCGCAGATGTCAAAGTGTCTGGACTGGGAACAGTAACTGCGCATTGCCCGAATACAGGAACCATGAAATCTTGCTGGAAGCCTGATGCACCAGTGGAGTTGTCGTACAGTTCCAACCCGAAGAGAAAACTCGCCTGGACACTGGAGCGGATAGACATGGGCTCGGGCTGGATTGGCGTAAATACCGGACGAGTCAATGCAATTGTTGCAGAGGGAATCGAGAAGGGCTTGATTCCCCAGTTGTCCGGCTACCAATGTGTCACTCGAGAGCCGAGAAGCAATCTGGATGAATTTCCCCGTTCGCGACTTGACTTGAAGCTGGCATGCCCGAATGCACCTGATGCGTACATTGAAGTAAAAAACGCCACTTACTTGCATGAAAACTGGGTGGAGTTTCCAGATGCAGTAACAGCAAGAGGCAGGAAGCATATTGAAGTTCTTCGCGCCCTCGCAGCCGAAGGATACCGCGCGGTGCTGGTGTTTGCGATAAACAGACCGGAAGGGATTGGGTTCAGGCCGGCGAGACAGGTTGATTCTGATTATGCAGATGGACTGGACCAGGCAATTGAAAATGGAGTGGAAGTGCTTGTCGTTCGATTGCAGCATACCGCATCCGGAATTACAGTACGAAGTTCTGTTCGGTATCCGTATTTGTGAGTATTGCAAGTCAAAATTCTCCGCTGGTTTCCGTTTCCGGGCTGAGCAAGTCTTTTCAGGAAGGAAGCAGCAAAAGAGATGTTCTGATTGATTTGAGCGCTGAATTTGCTGCAGGAGCGTTTCACGTAGTTCTTGGGCGGAGCGGTTCTGGAAAGTCCACCTTGCTGAACCTGATTGCAGGTATCGAACTGCCGGATCGCGGAACCATACGTATTGCAGGCGAAGTGATGAATGAGATCAGCGAGAAAGACAGAACACTTTTGAGAAGACGCAGTATCGGATTTGTATTTCAGTTTTTCAGTCTGATTCCCTCGCTTACTATTGAGGAAAATGTCTTGTTGCCGCTGGAGCTACTCAAGCTGGACAAAAAAGAGCAGCGTGTCAGGGAGATATTGGAACGAATGGGCCTGGAAGACCGAAGATCAAGCTTTCCCGGTCTGCTGTCCGGCGGCGAGCAGCAGAGAGTCGCAATTGCCAGAGCTGTTGTACACAAGCCTCAACTCGTACTTGCGGACGAGCCTACTGGAAATCTGGACGACTCCAACGCCAGTCAAATTATTCGATTGCTGAGTGAATTGAGAGGCAATAGCACAGTGGTTATGGCCACACATAGCCGCGAAGTGGCAAGCAAGGCGGATTTTAAGTGGATATTAAAATCCGGGAAGCTTGAATCGTTGGAGTCGATACAGTGAAACTGGTGCTTCTTGCCTGGTTGCGCGAATCTTTGCGTCGACCGGCACTTGCCTTGCTGTCTGTTGTTGGTGTTGCACTTGGTGTCGCTACAGTGGTAGCTGTAAACATTGCAAACGACAGTGCAAGCCGAAGCTTCATCGCGGCAAACGAAGCAGTTTCGGGAAATGCAACGCATCGTATTTCAGGCAATGTAACAGATGGGTTCTACAGATACTTGCGCGTGGAGCTTGGACTTGCTGCAGCACCTGTGGTGGAAGGCGTGATTCGAATCAAGGGAATGGACGAGAGGTTCACACTCTACGGGCTTGACTTGCTGGCAGAACAAAGTATTCGCTCCAATCCGACATGGAGCTCTCTTGGTGTTCGCAGTTCCATTGACCTGATTGCAAGTCCATACAGCATAATCGCAACTTCGGACACAGCGAAGAGGTTGAGTATTTCCGTTGGGGACATGGTTGAAGTCATGACACCGGAAGAGGAGTTCAAGCTTTCGCTGGTTAATGTGTTTGCTGCCCCGAATCCGTTGCAGCAGCAATCGCTTCAATCTATCCTGCTGACGGATGTTGCGACAGCTCAATCTGTACTGGGAATGGCTGGCCGCCTGTCGTCCATCCAGCTGACTGCCAAATCGGCTAAAGAACTCGAGCCGCTCTCCGCAATCTTGCCGGATGATACATATCTGGAAAGCAACTCTGGCCGTACTGAAGCGCAAAAGTCCATGGTCAGCGCATTTCAGATCAATTTGACGGCACTTGGACTGCTTGCCCTTCTGGTTGCGATGTTTTTGATCTACAACACGATGTCGTTCATGGTTTTGCGTCGCCGTCGCATGATCGGAATCGCGAGATCTGTTGGATTGCTGAAGCGGGATGTAATGGCATGTGTTTTGATTGAGGCCTTTTCTGTAGGATGCCTGTCAACAATTCTTGGCGTTATATTCGGCATGCAGTTATCCAAATTTCTGCTGTCGCTGATTGAGCAATCCATCGGAGCTTTGTACTTTCCAATCAACGCGAACGTTACAGTTGTTTCGCCCGACACTCTTGCAACTGCTATTTTTCTGGGCGTAGGTGCAACTCTGCTTTCAGTGCTGCCTGCGGCGCGTGAAGCCTCCTTCACCTTGTCAGCATATCAAACAGGCATTGATCAAAATACACCCGATATTTCAAGAAAGCTGGCACTAACTGGATTGGGGCTACTTGTCGCGGGGGCAGTTGTAATTTTTATGGACTCGCGCAGTATTGTTCTGGGGTTTGGCGGTATTTTTCTTATTATTGTTGGCTACATGCTAAATGTCCCGTTTCTGATTCACTGTATTGAACGATTCACTCGTCCCGGTGTTAAAAAGTTTTTCGGAATTCAAGGAATACTGGTTTCACGGGCATTTTCCTCATCGTTAAACAAAACATCCATTGCAGTTGCGGCACTGTCGCTGGCAATTTCAGCAACAATAGGGGTTGGTTTAATGATTGGAAGCTTTCGGCTGGCGGTTGATGGTTGGCTTGAAAATCGTCTGACTGGCGATTTTTACATAACAACATCGGCATCACTCGGAGAAAAATTGCAGGAAGCAGATCTGGAGAATTTACGAGGATTGCCCAATATAGATTCTATAGGCACTGCAAGATGGGTGAAACTGCGGACAACAAGCGGCGGCACGCGGGTGTTTGCTGTTGACTACGGAAAAGAGGCGTTCCGTGGATTCGATTTCAAGGAGCAGTCATCTGACGATTTGTGGGAGCCGTTCAGAAATGGAGGTGTAATTATCAGCGAGCCGTATGCGTACAAGAATAATCTGCAACTCGGGGACATGATTCGCTTTTTGAACAATAAAAATACCGTTGCGCTATCAATCATCGGTATTTACTATGACTATAGTTCCGACCAAGGTATTGTTACCATGCACAGGGACACTTACGTGGAGCACTTTGGCGACAAGACCGTAACAACCGCGGCAGTATTCGCGCAAGCTTCGACGGAGATTAAAGAACTTGCCGAAGCGGTTGAAAAAGCGGTTTCAACACCAGAGGCAAAAATCTGGAGAAATCGTGAACTCCATGATTCATCATTGAAGATTTTTGATCAGACTTTCGCGATCACGGGCGTACTGAGAACACTTGCCATTATTGTTGCATTTATTGCTGTCCTTTCAGCATTGGCAATTTTACAGATTGAACGTGAAAAAGAGTTGGCGGTTCTCAGGGCAACCGGATTTACAGTTAACGGAATATGGCGATCTGCCAGTCTTGAGACTGGTGCCATGGGATTGTTTGCGGCAATAGTTTCAATACCCATTGGTATTGTTATGGCGTGGCTGTTGATATGGATAATCAATCAGCGGTCTTTTGGGTGGACCATGCAAATCAATCTGGACTCATTCACGCTTGTGCAGGCAGTTGCTGTATCCTTTACTGCCGCATTGCTGGCAAGTGCGGTGCCTGCATGGAGATTGTCCAGGCGTGTGCCGGCACAGGCTTTACAGGGCGTGGACTAGACTTATGAAGAACGCTCCGGTCGCAGGTTCAGTTATTGTCGGTATTGCTGTGGCTCTGGCTGTTGTCTGGTACTCCATTGCATATTTACCGACAGTGGAAGAACAGGAAAGTCTCTCCATTTCAAGAGAAGTTTTGGGGGGCGATTCCAGCGATTTGTTTTCGCGGGTTACAGCACCCCGGCTGTTTCAATTTCCCGAAGACCATGGTCCTCATCCTCAATACCGCTCGGAATGGTGGTATTTTTCAGGAAACTTGGCGACATCAGACGGAGAAGAATTCGGTTACCAATTTACAGTTTTTCGTCAAGCAGTCGGAGGAGGCAACCTTGAGACGAATTCCGACTGGGAGACAGATCAAATCTACATGGCGCATGTGGGTTTAACCGATGCCCAAGCCGGGAAGAATTATTCGAATGAGCGGCTTAGCCGGGGTGCTGTGGGGCTTGCTGGTGCAAAATCCGATTTGTTTGATGTATGGGTCAACGACTGGTCTGCGAAAGGAACTTCCCTGTCAAATTGTTTTGGTTGTCTGGCTATAAATATACAAGCTGATACAAACCAATATTCAATTCAGCTCCAACTTTCGAGCGTAAAGCCCATTGTCTATCACGGTGACAGAGGATTTAGCCAAAAAGGCGATGCAGCTGGAAACGCATCTTACTACTATTCGCTTACCCGGCTTGAAACGGAAGGATCTCTTCGGTTCGGGGAGCAGGAATACTCTGTAACCGGCTTGAGCTGGATGGACCACGAATGGTCAACATCGGCACTTGGCGAGACTTTAAAAGGCTGGGACTGGTTTGCACTTCAGCTGGATGACGGCAAGGAAATCATGTACTACCAGCTTCGTACAACTGAGGGACATGCACACCATACCAGTGAGGGAACTATTATCGATGAGCAAGGACGGGCCAGTCGAATTTTTATGCAAGATGTAACTCTGAATCCAACCAGAGAATGGACAAGTAGTAAAACAGGAGTTGTATATCCAGTTGGCTGGACTATAAAGTTGCCTCGCTACGATACTGTACTGAAAATTGACCCGTTGATTGACAACCAGGAACGCGCGGAAACTTTTCGGTATTGGGAGGGTGCGGTGCGCGTCAGGGGTACTCAGCAAGGCGTGCCAGTAACAGGGGTTGGCTATGTTGAACTGGTCGGTTATGAGCGAGAAGTTGAGTAATTGAAGATGGAGTCGCAATACAAAGGATTTATTTATGCACCTGGTCCTTGCGTAACCACTCATGAAGTTTTTCGCGATTGTCCAAAGTTGGTGGAGAAAGTTAAGGATGTTCCAGTGGCAAACTACTCTGTCTCACTGCTTCTGGCCGCTGGTGTTCAATCCATTATGGTTGCTTCGACTGCTTCTTGTCTCGCCGGTTACCAGGAAGCATTCAAAGATGGCGGTGAGTTTCAGGCAAATATTTCGTATCTCTTGATTTGCGATAATGCTGGCGCAGCATCTGCACTTGCCGGTGCGAACGAGTTTATTGCACGCTCAAATTTGATCATGGCAACTTCAGGGGCGTGTCTTTTGGGGTTGAACTGCAGCAATACTTTGCGAAAGGCCATGCGAGAAAACAAGGGAGCAACGAATTTTCCAGTGTGCAACGGATTGACAGGAAATGAGAACAACGTATCGGAGTTGCTGCTACTGGACCGCAGATCTAGCATGGCTACTGAATTTGCGACAAAAAAATATGGCTTATCAGCCAGTTTTGCCGAAATTCAAGAATTTTATGAGGACAGGGGGCAGCTGAAAAGTTTTGGTCAAGTAGATGAATGCTTATATTTGAACCTGGCACCGGTAACTTCTTTTACAAATGAGGAGATGGAAAGTATTTTCAAATTGCTGGCAAGCCATGTTCAAAGTGAAGTATTCATGGTAACTGGAATATAAATCCTCTTGCATTTCATATCAATTGTTGAGTTCAACAAGCAAATCCTTTGCATCAACTGAATCTCCAACATCAACAAATATCGAGCACACGACTCCATCGCTCTCAGCACGTATCGCTGTCTCCATTTTCATTGCTTCAATGGTAAGCAAAACTTCCCCTGCGTGAATCTCTTGGTCTTCGTGCACACTAAGCGATGAAATCACTCCGGGCATTGGAGAAATAATGTGTTTGGGATTGCCTTCTTCGCCTTTTCTCCTTTTCTCTGCAACACCGGAAAATTTTCGATTCTGAATTTTGGAAATACGCGGTTGGCCATTCAACTCGAAAAACACTTCCACATCGCCGTTTGAATCGGTTTCTCCTATCGCATGGCAACGAATCACAAGCGCTTTGCCCGGTTCAAGCTCTACAGTGATTTCTTGCTCAGGCCGCATGCCGTAGAAATATACAGAAGTCGGCAACTTGTACACAGGGCCGAACTGCTGCTGGTGCTTTCTGTAATTGACAAAAACGTCTGGATACATCAGATAGGAATTGAATTCCTCATCCGAAACTCGTCCGCCTGCACGACGCTCTGCTTCTGACCTCAGTTGCTTCAAGTCTGCATCAGGAATACTATCGCCGGGTCGGTTTTCAATTGGAGCTTCTCCCTGCAGCACCTTGGCTTGGATGTGCTTCGGAAATCCGCCATGCGGCTGGCCCAGTTCACCCTTGAAAAATGCCTTGACCGAATCCGGAAACGATACTTCGATATTCGGATCTTCAACTTCCTCCCGGCTTATACCGGCACTAACCATGAACAGGGCCATGTCGCCGACCATTTTCGATGTTGGCGTAACTTTGACAACGTCGCCGAACATATCATTGACCTGGGCGTATGCAGTCGCCACTTCGTGCCATCTGTTTTCCAGTCCCATGGCTCTTGCCTGCTCTTTGAGATTGGTAAACTGGCCGCCCGGCATTTCATGAAGGTAAACCTCTGATGCTCCAGAACGCAAATCTGTTTCAAAAGCCGCATATTGGTGACGAACAGACTCCCAGTACGCAGAAAATCTGAGAATGGACGACTGGTCCAGTTCAGTATCTTTTTTTGTACCGCGCAGTGCCCTGACCACAGAACCCAAGTTGGGCTGAGAAGTGGTACCCGACAATGAATCCATTGCCAGATCGACTGCATCCGCGCCGGCTTCTATGGCAGCAATTACGCTCGCTGCGGCAATCCCGCTTGTATCGTGCGTATGAAAGTGAATTGGCAATCCCGTTTCTTCTTTCAATGCACGGGTTAGCATGCTCGCACTTGCCGGAGTTACCAGTCCAGCCATATCCTTGATACAAAGAATATGCGCTCCAGCCGAAGCAATCTCCTTGGCCAGTTTCAGATAATAGGACAAATCATATTTTGGACGACCCGCGTCAAATATGTCGCCGCTGTAGCAAATTGCGCCTTCCAGCAGCTTGCCGCTCTCAAGAACAGCATCCATTGAAACGCGCATGTTCTCGACCCAGTTCAAGCAGTCAAACACTCTAAACAGGTCAATGCCGGATTCGGCACTCTGCCGTACAAACAGTTTTACGACATTGTCCGGATAGTTTTTATAACCAACGCCGTTGGCGCCTCGCAATAGCATTTGAAACAGAATATTCGGTATACGCTCGCGAAGCTCCGTCAGCCGCTCCCATGGACATTCCTTCAGAAAGCGCATGGCAACATCAAATGTCGCCCCGCCCCAGCATTCAATGCTGAATAGTTGGGGGAACGTACATGCGTAGGCATCAGCGATTCGAACCATGTCGTCGGTCCTGAATCGGGTAGCTAGCAAAGATTGGTGGGCATCTCGAAAAGTTGTATCCGTAATCAGAGTTTTTTCTTGTTCCAGCATCCACTCGGAAAACTTTTCCGGGCCGATTTTCTGCAAAAGTTGGCGAGACCCGTTTGATGGTTCACTCTTTTTGCAATGGGGAATAGCCGGTACGATGTTGCTAGTTGGCTTTGGCCGCCCTTCTACTTCCGGGTTTCCGTTCACTGTCACATCTGCAATAAATCTCAACAATCGAGTTGCGCGGTCGCGTCGTTTTGCGACAGACATTATTTCGGGTGTTTCATCAATAAATCGGGTTGTGTATTCACCGCTCTGAAATTTCCTGTGGGTGATCAAATGCTCCAGAAAATCCAGGTTGGTTGCAATGCCGCGGATACGAAACTCGCGAAGTGCACGCTCCATACGTCGCACTGCCTCGTCTGGTGTTGGTGCCCATGCAGTTACTTTTTCCAGCAGACTGTCGTAGTAGCGAGTGATTACAGCTCCCGAATAGGCCGTGCCGCCATCCAGTCGGATACCAAAGCCGTTGGCACCGCGATAAGCCGTGATTCGGCCATAGTCTGGAATAAAGTTTTCTTCAGGATTCTCTGTTGTAACTCGGCATTGCAGTGCATAGCCATTGCGAACTATTTGGTCCTGCCGGGGCACGCCTGAATTTTCTATGTCCCCGATCTTCGCACCTTCAGAAATTCGAATTTGAGCTTTAACAATGTCGATGCCCGTGATTTCTTCGGTAACGGTATGTTCGACCTGAATGCGGGGGTTGACTTCTATAAAGTAAAACTCCTGAGTGTCCATGTCCATGAGAAACTCGGCAGTCCCGGCGTTTACATACTTTACAAAGCGAGCCAAGGCGAGTGCTGAATCACAAAGATGCTGACGCTGCTCTTCCGATAAAAACAGTGCCGGAGCGCGCTCGACAATCTTTTGGTTCCTGCGCTGAATTGAGCAGTCCCGCTCAAAAAGGTGAACAATGTTTCCGTGCGAGTCGCCCAGAATCTGGACTTCCAAATGTCTCGCATTGCGTATTAATTTTTCAAGATAGACTTCCGAGTTTCCGAAAGCAGACTCCGCCTCTCTCTTTCCAATCTCAATCGCCTGTTCCAGTTCTTTTGCATTTTCAATGGTCCGCATTCCGCGGCCTCCACCGCCCCAGGAAGCCTTGAGCATCAGCGGATAGCCAACTTCAGATGCGACACGATGATTTTCCTTCATGTTGTCTGTTAATGGACCGGTTGCAGGGAGAACCTGAACGTCCGCCTTGGTTGCGGCCTGACGCGCTGATACCTTGTTTCCGACTCTTCGCATGACAATTGGGTCAGGACCGACGAAGCGATATCCTTCATGCGTGCATCTCTGAGCAAATTCTGGATTTTCAGACAAAAAACCATAGCCGGGATGAATTGCATCCGTGCCAGTCTGTTTTGCTACGCGAAGAATATCATCTACCGCGCAGTAGGCTTCAATGGGACCCATGTCGTGCCCGATCTGGTAACTTTCATCTGCCTTGAAACGGTGCAGGGCAAAACGATCTTGCTCTGTGTAGACCCCGACGGTAGGTATGCCTAGCTCTGTAGCCGCACGAAATACCCGAATGGCAATTTCGCTACGGTTTGCTACAAGCAGTTTCTTGATTTTTTTGTTTGCCATCTATATTTCCTTTGATAAAACTAGTTCCCGGGAACGACTTCATATCCAGGCACTTCTTCTTCATCGTCCGTAATTTCTGCGGGAAATCCAGCCGCACGGATTGAAATATCGTACCTGTCTTCAAATCGTTTAATGATATTGGGCGACCACTCGCGAGAGCCGTATCGTTTCATGCCGTCCCTGAAAATTTCCATTAGCAGCGGATTGATTTCAAGATCAACTCCGGCGCGCTCCGCCACCTGCTGAAATATACTGATGTCCTTGACTACAAGATCCATGGTGAAGTTTATGTCGCGGCTTCCGTTGAGAATAACCTGGCTTTCTGTTTCGTGCACAAATGAGTTGCCGGAAGAGATACGAATTGCCTCGTAAGTCTTGTTCAAGTCAAGACCTGCTTTTTTTGCTGTTGCCAATGCTTCACACAAAGTAGCGAGATGCGCTGTAGCCAAATAGTTGGTGAGTACTTTCAAAGCAGACGCAGAGCCCAAAGGTCCAGTATGGAGGATTCTCCGGCCCATTGCCTGAATCACTGGAAAAACACGTTCGAAGGTGCTTCTTTCGCAACCCGCAAATATCGAAATATTTCCAGTTGCAGCCCGGTGGCATCCGCCCGAAACCGGACAGTCGACGGGTTCAGCACCTTTTGCAGTCACCAAGGCTCCCAGCCGCTTCACTTCAACCCCATCCGTAGTACTCATCTCAGCCCAGATTTTGCCGTTGTCCAGTCCTGCAAGTACACCTTGCTCGCCCTCCATGACTTCGCTGCTAATCTCGGGGCTTGGCAGACAGGTAATGAGCGCATCTGCCTGTCTTGCCATCTCGAAAGGCGATTCGCCCCATGAGGCGCCAGAAGACAGCAAAGGCTCCGCTGCACTGCGGTCCAAATCCCGGACAATCAACTCAAACCCATTCCTGAGCAGGCTTCCGGCTAACTTGCGCCCTACATTTCCAAGTCCGATAAATCCAATTCGCACGGGACTCTCCGTTTAGAAAATTAAACCACTTCATTGCTATTCTGAGAAGCCCTCAAAACAGTGTAATTGTCTGTCCAATGTGGATTATTGTCCAGAAAAATTTACTGAATTGAAAAAATTACAGACTCAACTCAGATTTTTTGCGAAATTATGAATGATTCGGAAATTGATTTTTAGTGAAGTATTTCAGAATCGCTGAACTAACCTGATATTTTGAATGCCATCCATATAGAGATTCGCCCCATGCTCGGATAGCAGATTTCATTGAATGAGGCAGGCGATTCTTAAGTGCTTCTCTGATTAATCTGACAATACTGCGACTACAACCATGCAGTCGCCCATTTGAACTAATCCTGGAAAATGTCTCCCAACTAAAAGTCCTCTTCTTCGCACGCGATACTCAATTGGAGAAGCACCTGTTCGGTCGACCGGCCATACTCGCGCAACAATATCGCCTTTATCTACTTCATCGCCGAGGTCTGCAGTCGGTTCAATCAACCCGTCATGTTCGCTGAACACAAAGCAATCTCCATCCGGCATGTCCAAATTTACCGACGGCTCGATTACAGGCACACCCTCTAAAATTCCTGCATGAATCAAGACATTCCGTAACCCCTTCTTTGCAATTGCAACAGACTTTGCTGTTGTCGACCCGCCGCCGCCAAGTTCTGTAGATACGAAAACCTTCCCGGCATTTTCTACAGCAGTGTCGTACATGCCGGTGTTATCGATTTCGAGCAACATCGTTGAATATGGTGCATTGAAAGCCCTCATTGCCGCTTCGCAAGCGGCCTGCTGCTCCTTGTTGTCAAGTACATGTGCCGCCGCCTGAGGAAGAAAATCAAGAGTCTTGCCTCCCGAGTGAATATCTACAACCACATCAGCCTGGGGTACTAGATAACGTTGAAAATAATCTGCTATTTTTTCGGTTACTGTTCCGTCGGGTCTTCCGGGAAATACCCGGTTCATATTTCCATTGTCTATCGGAGAATTTCTCCATCCCGCCCGAAAGGCCGGGTAGTTGAACGCTGGAACAATGATCACTCTTCCTGCAATATTCTCCAGACTCAGATTCAACGCCAAGTCTTGAAGTGCAATCGGGCCCTCATATTCGTCACCGTGATTCGCGCCAGTCAGCAATGCCGTTGGACCTTCTCCGTTTCGCACTACAGTGATTGGAATCATAATTGCCCCCCAGGCAGAATCGTTGCGACTATAGGGCAGTTGCAAAAAACCGTGATGTATTCCATTCTGATCAAATGGGATGGTTGATTTAATTGGACTTTTCTGCATATCTCATCACACCATTAGTTCGTATTTCAAATCTATTCAACTTCAATCAAGCCGCGCTTGACATTGCATAGCCTTTCGCCGCCGTCTTTAGTGACCACAAACGGCTCTGAAACCGCACAGCCCAAATCGTCTAGCCAAACTCCCGATTGAAAGTGGAAGCACATTCCAGCCTGGAGTTCTGTTGTATCACCGGGTCGAAGGCTACATGTTCTTTCTCCCCAATCGGGCGGATATCCAACACCAATTGAGTATCCTACACGGCTTTCCTTTATGATTCCATTGCGATTTAATATCGCTTGCCAACCCGCTTCAACTTGTTCGCAGGTATTGCCGGGCACAGCGAGTTCAAGCCCCACATCAACTCCTTCGACAATGACTTTGGCCAAATCTTTGATATTGTTTGCGGCCTTGCCAATATGAACCGTACGCGTCAACGGTACTTGATAGCGCAATCTCGAGCCAGAAAACTCCATCATGGCAAGAGTATCGTTTGGTATCGGTGCATCAGTCCAGGTCAAATGGGGAGTACTGGTTCCTTCTCCTACCTGTATCAGTGGACAAAATGCAGAGTAGTCCCCGCCGCAACCATCAATACCCATGGCTTGTGCATGATAGATCTCTGCAATGATTTCATTTTGCGGGACACCTGCACCTATTTTGGCAATGGCGGCATTCATTGTATTTGTTGCAATCCTTCCAGCGTCGCGCATCAATGAAATCTCCTTTTCAGACTTCACCAGTCGCGCCCAATTGACCAGATCTTCATTGTTGGCAATCTTCGCGTCCGGCAACCCCTTCAGCAATGTTGCATGGCAGCGTGCTGTGTAGTAGTGGGCATCTACTTCTACCCCGATTCGATGCCTTGCCCAGCCTTTCGCCAGAATGAAGTCGACAAGTTCATCATACGGATGCTTTTCAGGATGCTGCACCAGGCTTTCTGAAAATGGAATAATATGACTTTGCGGAAGATATGTTGTTACTTGCGCGGCCTTGGCATCCTGAGCTCGTCCAAACCAGAACGGCGCCTCAGCTTCCAGATGTACAAATACGCACTGCGGTACATAAAACGACCAGCCATTGTACCCGGTCAGCCAGTACATATTGCTTGGGTCCTGGCAGATAACAAGATCAAAACCAGCTTTTTCCATTCGCTGTTTTACATCAGCCACGCGACACGCAAATTCATCACTGCTAAAGTACTGTTCAATCATCGAAGTCTTCCTTGCACCTGGGCTTCAATTTCAATTCCTGCAGAAATCAAACTGGCGCGCTCGCTGGCGAAAGTTGCAATGGCTGTATCCTGAACTCCGGTTCCTGTGAGATCGCAAATTGTTATTGCTTCTTGTGTTCGTTGAAATGCAAACTTTCCAGATACAATATCACCCAGTTCCGGAAACTGTGCATCCTCAGACACCACCCTGGATTCAAGTGCGTGATGGAGCTCGCCCAGCTTCTCGGTCTGGGACTGCCTGTCGGGAACATACAATTCTGCAACTCTGAAACATTCTGGATCCAGTTCATTCTTGTGTTCCTGGTCGGAACCCATGGAGGTAACATGCTGTCCGGGCTTTAACCACTCATGCATTAATAATGGCTTTGAAGAGGGTGTAGTTGTAACCACAATGTCAGCATTGCTTACTGCTTCGTTGAGACGAGTCTCTGAAAATACGGAAATTCCAAGTTGCTTCGCGAGATCTTCAGCTACGGTTTCAGCTTTCTCACTATCGCGTGCCCAAATTGTAGCGGACTTGATTGGCCGTACCAAGCACAAGGCTTCAAGTTGCAACTGTGACTGCCTGCCAGCCCCTACTATGCATACAGTTTCTGAATCCTCTCTTGATAAACTACGAGCAGCAACCGCTCCTGCAGCAGCCGTACGAATATCAGTCAAATAGCCGTTGTCCAGCAGCACTGCTTCAACCATGCCGGTTTGAACTGAAAACAAAACCATCAGGCCCGAAGTACTGGGCAACCCAAGTTTCGGGTTGTCAAAAAATCCCGGAGAAATCTTGATTGCAAAGCTGTCAATTCCGGGTACGTACGCAGTTTTTACATCAACTTCTCCGTTGAAATCCTCAATTGCCAATGTCAGAATCGGGGGCATGACAACATTCCCGCCGGCCAAGGCTGAGAAGGCAGATTCAATGCAGTCCACTGCTTCCAAATCCAGATGAACAATCTGTCGAAGCTCCTGCTCGGTAAGTATCTTGAGGTTGGGCATGAACGAATCAATCTCCTGTCAAATCAACATTCTCACCGGAAATGATCCGATGGTGCAGTTTCAAATCAATGTTCCCGCCGCTGACAATCACTGCGGCGGGTGTATCAAGTTGTACCTTGCCAGCCAAAATCGCCGCAATTCCCACAGAACCGGATCCTTCAATCACTTGGCGTTCCAACCAGTACGCATGACGAATTGCTTCAGCAATTTCGCGTTCTGTTACCAGTACAAACTCGTCTATCAGTTCGTGGAACAACCGGAATGTGTACTGGTTGTCAAGACCCACGCCGCCACCGAGCGAATCTGCCAATGAAGGCAGTTCTTCAACTTCTATCGGCTTGCCCGCCTGAATGCTTTCATACATGGCCGCCCCTCGCTCCATGGATACACAAACCATTCGTATATCCGGTTTCCATGACTTAAGTGCAATAGCCACGCCGGATGCCAAACCACCGCCGGATACCGGAACCATAACTGTGCCAATGTCTGGCACTTGCTCCTTTAATTCCAACCCAAGTGTACCTTGTCCGGCAATAATATCAAAATGATCAAAAGGCGGAAGCATGGTCATTTTCTCCTCGCTCACCAGACGCTCAACTTCAACTTGCGCGTCATCCTGTGAGTCGCCGATGATTCGGACTTCGGCACCCAATGCCTTGATTTCGTCGATTTTGTTCTGCGGCACTAGCCTCGACATGCAAATTATGCAATGAATACCCGCCCGACTAGTTGCGTAGGCCAATCCGCGTCCATGGTTTCCGGTAGAAAAACCAACAACTCCGCGCTTGCGTTGCTCGTCATTGAGATTTAGCACAGCATTGGTTGCACCGCGCAATTTGAAGCTGCCTGTGACCTGATGATGTTCAAGCTTGAGATATACCGGCATCCCGGACACCTTTCCAAGAGCAGTTGATTGTTCAACCGGTGTTAAGCGGAGATGCGCTGCAATTCGTTCCCGAACGTGTTCAATGTCGGAAATTCTTATACAGCTTGCATTCATTTTATTTCAGTCTATCCTGTTTCAATACAACTACTTGACCTGTCTTCCTGATGATCAAAGATCGATGTGTATCCGTCCGACCAGTCCGGCGGTAGCGGAACGATCATTTCTTCGTGATGTGCAAACATTGGCTGCTCGCCTCGTACAATTTCCCGATAATGAACACTGGGATACGCCGGAGCAGTATAGGGAATCGCATCCGCCGCACTGTAAGTCAAGACAAATGCCGGTCGCCCTGCTGAACTCATGTTACGCGCCGACCCATGGATGGTTCGACTATGATGGACAGACAAGGAGCCGGGCGGGCCGGTCAATGACAATGCCCGGTCCAGATCAACTCGCCCCAGATGATGGTCGCCAATTGCACCAGTCCAGTTTCCCTGCTCGTCGTAGTGCGGAAAAACTTCTCCTTTGTGGCTTTCCGGTATTACTTGCAAAGGTCCTTGTTCGGGATTTGCACCTTCCAGCATCAGCAAAAACTGCAGGGTACCCGAATTTGTGTGCGGATAGAACGCAATGTCCTGATGCCACTTGACCTCTGCGCCGCCACCGGACCATTTGAAGTTTATCATCAACTCCCTGAATCGCACGTTGGGACCAAGCAGATCTGCGGCTATGTCCGGAATCATCGACTCCGAGCAAAGCCTCCAGAATATCGGAGCGTATTCATCAAGATAAGCCACTCTTCGAAGTCGCGGGTTCTCCGCGCTGTGGTCCGATTCAATGTCAATCCTGCGCGTCGACTCTTTAAGGCTTCTTGTCTGCTCAATGACATCGGTCAATGCTCCGCGAAGCGGTTGCAGCCATTCGTTTCCGAACATTTCCGGGAACGCGAGATAGCCTTTCTCGTAGTAGGCCTCTCTCTCGGACTGACTAATTGCTGAAGCGGGTTGTTTGTATATATCTTCAAGCTTCACGGGTCTGTTCTTGAACTTCCGATAAGTTGTCATTGAATCTTCCGTTGGCCGTCATGCGTAGCAAGGTGCCGAATCCATTCACAGGCAATAAGTATCCAGCACTGCGCAATGCTTGCCAGTACAGTGCCTGAGTCGCCGTCACAACAGGCTTGCCCAAGTCTTGTTCAATGGCGTCAACGACATCGACCGCACGGATTGCAGTACATGAAATGAACAATGCTTCTGCTTCCGGTCGATCGGCTTGACGGGCAGCGTTGAAAATCGCGTCAGGCGGAAGCTTCGCCATTGAGTCGTTGTCAGCGAACTGAAAACTGGTATATGCCACAACATCCAACCCGTGCTCTGTCAAATAACGTTGAATTGGGCCGTTCACGTTGTCAGTATAGGGCGTTAAAACCGAAATTTTGTGAACATCAAACAATCGCAATGCATCAAGCGCTGCCGTGATTGGCGTGGATACAGGGATGCCGGGGCGAATTTCATGTACGCGTCGTGCAATGGTGTCGTATCCCATAACCACCGTTCCAGAAGTGCAACTGTAAGCAATTGAATCCAGCCGCGAACCCGGAATAATCAAAGAAGTTGCGCGTGTCAACTCCGGCTCCATTTCGCGTAGTTTTTCAACCGAGCAAATATCGTCGTTGAGCACCCGTGAGACAAAAATCGCGATGTCGTCGTCTGAGCGCATGTTAATAAAATCTCGTTCAGTAGCGAGATCATTTGACAATGCCAGCAAGCCAATTCGATATATCCCCGGCCCGCGGTCCAGTTCGTACTCTGAATGAACCGGGTCAGTGCTGAAGCCGTTTTTTTCGTTGGACAGAGTCATTTTTCAGTCTCCCATTTTTGTTAATCAAGTGTCCGCCGGAACAACAATACAGTCGCTTGGCCGAAATGTCAGTTGCACCTGCTCGCCCGATTGCTCCAATTCTTGGCCAACAAACTGTTCACTCACAGTGACCATGCCGCCACCAGCTGTCTCGACAACAAGATGAATGTCGGCACCCAGATGCGCAACATTGGCAACTTTACCATGAAAACTGTTCAGATGGTTTGATTCCGGCTTTTGTGTTTTGATTGGGCCCGCACATATTCTCTCCGGGCGGATACAGACCTCATACTTGGTGTCGCTTGCTGACCCCTCTGCAGGTGCTGGCACCAAAAACGACATGCCTTGCACAGTCTTGAATTCGCACAATCCTTCACCGTTGTCTTTGCCCATGGTTCCGGAAAACCAGTTTGACCTTCCAATAAACTCTGCCACGAATTTGGTTTTGGGGTCCCTGTATACTTCTGTCGGACGACCTTCCTGAACAATTCGACCCTCGCTCATCACAACGAGAGTTTCACCAAGGCTCATTGCTTCTTCCTGATCATGCGTGACAATGATTGTTGTCGCATCAACAGCAGCCAAAATCTGTTTCAACTCAATTCGCAGTTCTTGGCGCAGTTTGGCATCGAGTGCCGACAGCGGCTCGTCAAGCAACACCACTTCTGGACTAGTGGCGAGTGCACGCGCTAGGGCTACGCGTTGTTGCTGCCCCCCGGATAGCTGAGACGGTCGCCGAAGCTCGAATCCTGTAAGCTTGACAAGGTCCAGCATTTCACCGCACCGCTTTTGCATGGAATTCCGGTCATAGCCGCGACGCTTCAGCCCGTACTCTACATTCTGCTCGACATTCATATGCGGAAACAGGGCGTAGTCCTGAAACAGCAGGCCTACATTCCGCTCGTAAGGACGCTTGCCGCTCATATCTTGACCGGAAATCAAAATATTCCCTTCGCTTGGCTCATCAAATCCCGCAATCATCCGAAGCGTGGTCGTTTTGCCGCAGCCTGACGGTCCAAGCAGCGACAGAATTTCACCCTTTTCAAGCGAAAAAGATGCTTCCTGAACAGCTGTAAAGCTGCCAAATTGCTTGGTTACATTTTCCAGTTGAACAACTGCCATCGTGATATTGCCTATGACCTGTAAACACCGCCTCCGATTACCCGCTCCAAACCGACAATCCAGTCAAGGAGTATGATAAGACCAATCGTAAACAGCATCAAAATTACTGAAGCCGCGGCAATTGTAAGGTCGAAATTGGTTCGCATCATGCTGACCATTGCAACCGGCAGGGTGTATGTTTCAGGTGAAGTCAGAAACAGGCTTACCGCAACATCGTCCATGGAAAAGGCGAAGGCGAATACTGCTCCGGCCACCATTCCTGTCCGCGCCAAGGGAAATGTTACATCCCAGAAGGCCTGTCGTTCTGTAGCTCCCAGCGTCATCGCAGCTTCGGTCAAGTTTCTGCGAATTCCCGTTAATCCTGCGAGAGTTGTGCGAACCGTATAAGGAAATGTAATGATGATATGTCCGGCGAGCAATCTTGGAAATCCCTGAAAAACTCCGATTAACGCGAAGAACAATAGCATCGCAAAGCCAATTACAACGGCAGGAATCACAAGCGGGGAAAGAAACACGGTTTCAAGCGCCTGCTTGCCGGGAAAGTCGTATCGGTCAAGAACAATTGCGGCACTAACACCTGCACATGTGGATACAATTGCAGCAATCGTTGCCAATATCAGACTGGTTTGCAGCCCGGCAAGATAGTAGGTATCCGAGAAGAACCTTGCATACCACTGCACTGAAAATTCTGTTGGAGGGAATCGTCCGAGATAGCTGCGGGCATCAAACGACATCAGAATGGACACGATGATCGGAGCAATGAGGAATGCCAGTGTAACCACGATCGCGAGTATGACAAGCCAAAATCCCAAATTGTCAATTTGACGGTGAAACATATCGATCGATCAGTTTTTGGACCAGCGGGTATTAACAAAATAGGTTATGCCGTAGATGATCAAAAGCGACAAAACCAGCATGGCGATAGAAATGGCAGAACCGCTGGGATAATTGGCAATTTCGCTAAATCGCGAATAAATTAAATTTGAAACAAACAGAATCTTGCCCTTGCCCAGAATCATCGGTACCACAAATGCGGACAGGCAAAGCGTAAATGAAATCAGAAATGCCGACAGAAACCCCGGAACGCATAGCGGAATCGTAATTGTCAGATGCGCAATCCATCTAGGTGCACCAAGTGCCTGCCCTGCTTCAGTCAGACGCGGATTAACATTCTGAATTGTGCCAAGAAGGGTAATTGCTGCGATTGGGATTATATAATGCAGGAGTCCCAGAATCACAACCAGCTCCGTATAGAATCTGCCGTTCATTGAAACACCAAGCAGCCCGGACAGAAACTTTGCAATCCCGGTGGGTCCGAATGTAAGTTGCAAGGCGTAAACTCGCACCAGAGTACTGAGAAACATCACCCCGATCAAGAATCCAACTGAAAGCTTTCGCCAAATCGGACGCTTTTGACGAGCAATAAAGTATGCAATTGGAAAGCCGAGGAGCAACCCAATCACAGATGAGATTAAACCGATTCGCGCAGTTTCTATGAAGTAGTACAGGTAAGTTTCATTGAATAGCTCTGCATAGTTGAACAACGTATAGGGAGCATCTTTTGAAGCACCGATACGACCTGGCACAAACAGTCGAAAACTTTCTTCTACGACATTGGCAAGAGGCAGCACCAGCAACACTAGCAGAATACCGACTCCTGGCACTAACAATAAAGCGGCACCGCGATTGAACTTCATGGTACAGATTACGTAATCAGCAGCAACAAAACATGAATGCAGAAATTTTAAGTTATCAACGAAATTTCTGCTACTGCAAAACTACAGAAATTAAAACTGCGGGACTGAACGCCGTTCGCCGGCGGGCGCAATAACAGGCAGGATGGTCGAGTACTGGTTGTATTGCACAACCAGTACTCGCACATGAATGGATAGTTATAAAATCTACAGCATCGGAACAATATCTTTTTCGAAGCGTTTGTTCCAGCTATCCAACTCCGTACCCAGAAGGTCCCAATCAGGGATTACTGCAAACTTTTCGGCTTCTTCCGGCGTGAATCGCAGATGCTCCACTCCGTGTTCGGCCGTTGTATTCACAGGCACTTCACCAACTTCCTGATAGTAGAGCTCGCTATTTTCCTTCGTAATCGTAAAGTTGGCGAAATCAAACGCTGCCTCTTTGTTATTCGAGCTGGACAATACAACCCATCCGCTGACAAATAAGAAGGTCTTGAGCGATTCGTCTGCTTTTGTCAAGTGTTGCAGCTTCGTACCCTTGATGCCCCCCAAAGTTCCTTGGTCAACAAATGTTACACTTGTCTCACCAGTTTCAATTGAAGTGATTACATCAGAAGTATTTGCTGAAATCCTGCCGATGTTTCCAGATTCCGCCAGTTCAGAAAGAAACTTCCAGCCTGGCTCCATATTGTACTCATCTCCGCCCCTTGCCTTTGCCAGCGCAACGACCTGAAGATTTGTATTCAAGGTAGGATTCGGCCAAAGAATTTGCCCTTTCAACTTGGGATCAAGCAAGTCGTCAACTGTCTTGATTTCAATAGGACAGTTATCCGGTGCGTAGGTGAAAAACACCCCGCTTGTGCCTCGCGGAATGTTCTTCCAGTTTCCGTCTGCATCCTTGGATATCAGGCTTTCAGGCACGTTTGCGAGATTTGGACAATTGTCCAGTGTCACAGTTTCTGCCCAGCCTTCTCGCATCATTGATAAAAATACCGGGCTCCAGTTGTCTACCAAATCGTATGGAGGGTTGGGCCATGCAGCTTTAATCTTGGGCAAGATCGATGCAGCGCCACCGGAGTGCAATGTCCAGGTGATGTCTTTTTTGCCCCATGCTTCGGCAATTTTTTTTGTGTTGTCAATCCAAGGCGGTCCCCAGTCAACGACCGATAATGGATGACTTGACCCAAATGCTTGTCCAATGTTTAGAAAAGGCATAGACAGCGATGCGGTTGCAGCACCGCTAGCCGCAGCTTTCAATACTTCGCGGCGGGTAAATTTTGTTTTCATACTAATTCCTCAATTTTTAAGTGGCCTGGATATTTGTTGATTGTAATAATGTAAACAACCTAAAGAGTGGCGAGAAGGAAAAATTTCCTAGCGTCATGACACATTGAAACAAAAACATTTGTATTGCTACATTATTGACATGTTCAAGTGTAGAACAAATGAATACTTAATTGCAACAAAAATTGTATATAAATAAAATTCAACAATTGAAAAGGGGTGTTTCATGCGACGAGAAAAGTCGTGAGTTTGTTCTCCAAAAGGAACCATTCAGCACTTCAACACAAAAACCAGAATTCAACCAGTTGATTTAACTCTAATTGTGCACTACATTCTCGCAATTAACCGAGGCACAACTTCTACCAGAGCAATATTGTTCGACCGGTCTTGCAATGTTGTATTGACCTACCAGAAGGAATGTCCGCAGTGCTTTCCCAAACCCGGCTGGGTTGAGCACAATCCAGATGAGATCTGGGCAAAGCGTGGTTGAAACAGTCAAAGGTGTTGTCTAGGAAGCCGGAATTGAATTCAGAGATGTAGTTGCGATTGGAATCACAAATCAGCGAGAAACTGCTGTTAACGTGAGGCAGAAAGACGGAAAATTATATTAAAGGATTACAATTCCGGTGGCGGAGCAGGATAAATTGTCAAGCACAACTCCCCGTCCCTTAACGTGTAAACTGGCTTGCAACCACTCAATTTTTCACTTTCGCGTAAAATAATATTAACCCCTTCACCTCTCCCCTCTAAAAATTTTCCTCTTGCAACTTTGCGACTAATTTGATCATCAAGTTTAAGTTCTGATAGTAAGCGAACCAAATGCTCATTGCGTGTCGCTTGATTGAAGCGTATATTATCCACCGTCAGAGTACTTACTAATCTACCTGGCGAATATAGTTCCAATCTATCCTCAAACATGAACAATCGAATTTTTGAACCATGCATTGAATAGTCCCTATGTACAACCGCATTTACAATGGATTCAAATATTGCTCTATCATCATATTGAGGAAAGTCTTCCCTGCCAATCTGCTTCCTCGCATAAACAAGCCGATGTTGTAAAACAAAATTAAGAGCATCGACAATTTGCTTGTCTAATGGACCCTTAAAATCTTTCGCATCAATTTGGTAATTTGCATCTCTATGTTTTCCACTGTAGCAAACAGCAAGGATAAAACTGTTGGGAATGTAGTCACTAGGATTTTGGCAACACATCAATACACCAGCTACTGATGCTTGTAAATTATCCTTCTCTTTTACCAGAAGGCGCCGTTTCTGCAAAAGATTGTCCAGGGTATCCTCACCTTCATGAGGATTAATAAATCGACTATAGAGGCTTTCATGCAATATCCCTCGTTGCGTACGGGGTACAGCCAATTCATCAAACGAAATAATCCGCGTTCTTGAACGCTCCTGAAAAAGCCGTGCCAAATATTCAGGTGAAAACTCTCTTTTGCTACTTCCTTCACGAATAAAATAACCACCCGGGCTTTTGTGCACGAATAAACCTCGTGGAATATCAATTTTCAGTACCAGACTATCATTCAGTTTCAATTTCTCTGTATAAACAATTGCTCTTGGTTTTACACTGTCATGGCAAATTTCATTCACCAGCTTTCCGTATTCTTGCAACTGGTCGGCAGATATTCCAACAATTTCCCTACTATCAGCTACCCCAACTACGATAACGCCGCCTTTTGAATTACAAAAAGCGGCGATTTCGTCTGCTAGTTCGTTTCTGCTCTTCTTTGTTTTAGCCAACGTTGACTTAAATTCAATCGTAGAATCTTCGCCTAGTTGAATTTTCTCGAACAACTCCGCAGTAGTATCAAACACAAGCCTAGCCTTTCAAATGAATACGTTTATATCGCTGCTCAAATGCCTGCAAGCCGCCTTCCAATACATCGCAAATATTTTCTCTGATTCTTAAATCTTGAATGCTGGCAAGTTGTTGTTTACGTTTACGGTAACTTTGTAAGACATCCCTGTGTCCAGACTGCTCAATCTGCCTGATTTGATGTTCAACATCTGTCAGTTCTCCTTTCAATCTGCTTGATTGTGATACTTTATCCTCCAAACTGTTCAAGCGTAAATTAATATTTTTAATTTTGTGAATTATTTCCTGCTGTGCTTCTGAAATTTCTCTAAATTTTACATCTTCATTCTGGTCGATTATCTCCAGTAAATATTTTGGATTTCTTGCTAACTCAAAAATCTGCTTTTGACTGTAGATTTGTACAGGAAACAAAGAAAAAATATCTCCTTCCAAAGGTACCCACTCTCCGTCAATTTCTTCTTCCAACGAATTTTTATCAGCTGGTACCGACCAGTTTAATCGGTAACGCACATCACCCTTCCGAAACACAATTGACAATTTGCTGTTATCAAGCAAAAGATTTTCCCCTCCTGTATTGAAGTACTTGTACAGGTCTGTTTTTAAAGATTCGGGAATGTTACTGTTTCTTTTAAGTATCAAACGTATAAATTCCAGCATAGTCGATTTTCCACTGCCTCGCCCACCAATAATTGTGTTCATAAAAGGGCTGAATTTGCAATTGAACGACTTTGGTCGACCAACATACTTTGCATTGCTAATTGTCAATTTTTCTATTAAATTTTCAGTATGTTGATTTGGATTACAGTTCATATTTCGATCAATTGAAGCCGTGCCATCTATCAAAGCCAATTTTAAGCCTTCAATGGAAGGCTCATCCATTTTTACCCATGTGAATGTTCCGAACCGTTCATTCTCAAAGTTATATAAATCGGAGCCCTGGACTTCTGTCCAATTAAGTTTCTCGTCAATATAAACCTGAGGTTTCTCATACTCTTCATCACAGAGTTCCATGGCAAAAATATTCTCATTACTTAGAACCTGCTTTAAATTGTTTCCTTTTATCTCTTCAAACAATCCTCGCTCTATGTCTACATGGGCAGGAATTGCAATTCCGCCATGCTTTACTACAATATCGACAACTTTGGTGAGGCTATTTTCGGTTACTGCATCACTTTTGCCTGACGTGCCTTTGTAGCCTACTTCTCCAATTAATTTGTCAACATCACTACCTGATTTTTCTGCATCAAAAATAGCTAGGACATGCACGTTACCATTGGCAGAAATTTCAACTCCCGGAAATAAATACAATGGGTGGTACCAATCCGGTTTATTAGACTGAATCCTAGAAAGGGCTTCCTTTAGCTTATCTATCCACTGACCGCTGTTGTGGTCTGTAATCGCAACACAGTCGATTTTCTTTTCCATAAAATTTCTTAACCATTTCTCTGGTGGTAAAGTGCCCCCTTGTTGTCCATATCCATTCTTAAAGTCAAATGATGCTGGTGTATGGGTATGAAAATCAAACTTCCACCATTTTGCTCCCGGATATTTCCTCTCATTCATATACGAACTCCTAAAATTAGAATTACAACATGAGATTCGAAATTGATTCTATGGGTTGATTAAGGAAATCGGCAACTACAGTTGGCTATACATAATGTGGCAGAGATGAAAAATACTTTATATTTGCTATTAGCTTCATCCAAATTTGAATTATAAGAGATTATTGCTGATTTACTATTTACCATTTCCCTCTCATCTGACTCCATGTTGTTCCAACAATTCTCCAAGTGCCAGCATATTAATTTCCTCACTACAGTATAAAATCAATTCTGAATGCATAATTGCCATATAGTCGATATAACAAATAATCACAAGTTACAGATAGGGATTTCGTATGAATTTCATTCTCGCAATTGACCAAGGCACAACTTCTACCAGAGCAATATTGTTTGATCGGTCTTGCAATGTTGTATCGACCTGTCAGAAGGAATTCCCGCAGTACTTTCCCAAACCCGGCTGGGTTGAACACAATCCGGATGAAATCTGGCAAAGCGTGGTTAAAACAGTCAAAGGGGTTGTCCAGCAAGCCGGAATTGAATTCAGGGATATAGCTGCGATTGGAATCACAAATCAGCGAGAAACCACCGTAGCATGGAACAGAAAAAACGGAAGAGTTGTCTCGCCCGCAATTGTATGGCAAGACCGGAGGACCGCCCTGAATTGCAACCAATTAAAGCGGTCAGGAAATGAAGAGTTGGTCAACCAGACAACGGGACTATTGCTGGACCCGTATTTTTCAGCAACAAAGATATCCTGGATACTGAATCACGTCGGTGGTGCCCAAGCTGCTGCAAATCGGGGAGAACTTGTATTCGGTACAATTGACACCTACCTTCTATGGAAACTAACTGACGGAAAATCATTCTGTACAGACGCAACAAACGCAAGCCGCACAATGTTGATGGATATCAACACAGGCATTTGGAGCACTTCAATGCTGGAATTGTTTGATATACCAGAGCGGGTGCTTCCCAAAATCAAGAATTGCGCCGATGACTTTGGTTGTACTTCCAAGTCAATTTTCGGGGCATCTATTCCGATAGCGGGTATCGCTGGCGATCAGCAGGCCGCGGCAATTGGACAGGCCTGCTTTCAACCGGGAATGATGAAATCTACGTATGGCACTGGCTGCTTTGCCCTGATGAATGTCGGCGATGCGCCAGTTTTTTCTAAGAATCGACTGCTTACGACAATTGCCGCTCAACTAAATGGCATTCGTACCTACGCGCTGGAGGGGTCAATTTTTTCAGCCGGAGCAACAGTGCAATGGCTACGAGACCAGCTTGGGGTTATTGAACGCGCGGAACAGACTGAAGAACTGGCCAGAAAGTCCGATTCCAATCTGGATGTCTATTTTGTTCCGGCATTCGTGGGTTTGGGTGCACCGTACTGGGATTCAGAGTGCCGGGCCGCAATCTACGGTTTGACACGCGATTCCGGTGTGAATGAAATCGCCAGAGCGGCGCTTGAGTCTGTCTGTTATCAAACCGCTGACCTTGTAGATGCAATGCAGCAGGACTGGAATGAATCTGCCCAAACAGTACTTCGAGTGGATGGAGGAATGGCGGCGTCTGACTGGACGATGCAATGTCTTGCCGACATTCTGGATTCGACCATTGATCGCCCGGTTATCACTGAAACCACTGCGTTGGGTGCGGCATATCTTGCCGGATACCAAACTGGATTTTATGGGCCGCCTGATGAGTTTGCAAAATCCTGGAAACTGGACCGGAGATTTACTCCCGGAATGAAAGCTGAAACACGAATGAAAAAGATTTCTGGATGGCAGGCAGCAATAGAACAAACACTCAATCAAAATCCTTGATAACTCAATTGAAATTTCAATTTGATTCCTGTAGCTTGCGAGACAGCTTGTCAGCGGAATTGGAGAATATCCAAGTCGAACCGAGTCGGATTTCTCGGGCCAGTAAATTCATTGAATTGACGTGACCGGTTCCCCAAAGCAAGTCTCTGGCACCAAGCTGCCTGCGCATTTCTTTGTTAAGAAGCAAATAATGACCTGTTAAGCCACCGACCTCTCCTTGCATCGCATGTTCAAACATCTTCCGGGTATTGGTAATTGCAATTAGAAGCAGGCACTCTTTAGGAAAACCCGTCACCAGTTCGTAAATCTCCGGCTCCAGGGTCATCAGGTGAAAATCGACGGCTGGTTCAAGGTCTTGGAGGAGACTTTGCAAACCTGAAGCATTGACCGGAAGGATTGTTTCACTTTTCAGTTCAATCATCAGATGAATTCGTTTTCCGTACCGTTCAACCACTTCCTCCAGCGTCGGCACTACCGGAACAATTGCACGCAATTCCTCAAACGTCGCATTACAGACTTCTACACCGGCCTTGCCGGGGAGTTTTCCGGTATGCGGGTCGTGAATCACCACAGGAACATTGTCGCGAGTCCATTGCACATCGAATTCGATTCCCCAGGCTCCGGCGTTCAAAGCAACATCAAACGCATCCAGTGTATTTTCATAAACCGCCCGACGGACATCCGGACATCCTCGGTGGGCTACAATCTTGCAAGATGCTTTTTCTTCCAGGGTAAGCTTTTGACGGGGGATTGAGGCATAAGCAGAATCCACAGCAATTTGCGCGATGTCCAGTAGCATGGTTCAAGTTCGATAGAACTCAATCAACCTCGTATAGCGGCGTTTCATCACAGTTTGCTTCAATGCAAAATGAACGCAGGAGTCAAACAACTATTTCTCAGGGGGAGTGGGATACATAAGAATTTCAGTCACATCGACATGCTTCGGCTGGTTTACAGCATACATAACTGCCTCTGCAACATCTTCAGGTGTCATTGCGTTGTCTCTGGGGGAGTCCAATATTGGGGTGTTAACCACACCGGGCTCCACTATCGTTACACGTATTCCAGTGCCCTTTAACTCTTCTCGAACATTAAATCCCATTCCTGTAGCCGCCCACTTGGTGGCACCGTACAGCGAGCCGCCAATGGTCCGCCTGCTAGAAGCAGAACTCAATATTAGTAAATGACCTTTTGACCTCTTCAAAGGAACAATTCCGGCCCGAATGGTCAATGCAACACCATATACATTGGTAAGGATCATCTGTTTCCATTCTTCTGGATTTCCTTCGGTAAACCCGTGATCTCCGCCAGGGATATAAATTCCGGCGTTGGCCAGAATGGCATCAATCCTTCCAAATTGCTCAATCGCTCTGCCTACAACTTCCTGCTGATCGCTCCACGAATTCACATCACAGGCAACAGGCAAGGCTCGACTCTCGCCGCCAAGTTCTTCGGACAATTCCTTGAGTCGCTCAACTCTGCGAGCTGCAAGCACAACACGGAATCCCTTGCGCACCGCATGGCGGGCAACTTCTTCTCCGATACCGCTGGATGCTCCGGTGATCAAGAAAACCCGGTTTTCGCTCTTTGAATCTTGCATTGAATCACAACCCGTATTTATTGAACACACAACGCAGAGTATTATAGAGTGTTAATTTTTGCACTCCCGGATTGTTCTATGCCGACCAATGTAACTGCTGAGTACAAGAAAGCGGAACAGGCTTTTCGCGAAGCGCGAGAAGCGCCAGAACGGCTTCGCTGTCTGAAGGAAATGCTTCGCACTATTCCCAAGCACAAGGGAACTGAGCATCTTCAGCGCGACATTAAAACCCGCATTCGAATGCTTAATGACGAGCTGGCCGGCCCGCGCAAGGGCGGTGCCCGTACCGGGCCATCCTATTCTGTTCGCAATGAAGGTGCAGCACAGGTCGCTTTTATCGGTCCGCCGAACTCGGGCAAATCCCTGATTCACTCAAAGTTAACGGGCGCGAGGTCAGAAGTGGGGCCTTATCCGTTTACAACCAAGCTGCCGCTTCCCGGGATGGCCCAGTATGAAGATGTCAATATTCAGCTTGTGGACTTACCCCCGATTTCCGAACAGTACTTTGAATCATGGATTGTGAACGCCCTGCAGCCGGCAGATGCTGCCTTGCTGATCATTGACATTGCCAATCCGGAATGCATTGACCACATCCAGCAAGTTATAAGCCAGCTCAATGAACGAAAAATATACTTGCTGAAGCCTTCAATCAGGGAATCAAAGGAATTTTCGATATCCGCTGTTGACGGAAATACAATAGACGAAAACCTGTTCCGAATTGAATTGCCCACCATTTTGGTTGCCAACAAGATCGATCTCGTCGATGGTGTTGATGAACTGGATGCCTTGAACGATCTTGTTGACTACGATTTTCCTTCTATTGCAGTATCAGCGGAAATTGATACAAATCTCTTTGCAATTCCCAAACTGCTTTTCAAGACTTTGGAAATAGTTCGGGTATATACTAAAGTGCCTGGCAAGCCCGCCGACATGGGTACTCCCTTCACTATAAGGCTGGGGGGAACTGTCTTTGATGTAGCACGTCAAGTTCACAAGGACTTCGCACACGAATTCCGGTTTGCACGAATCTGGGGCAGTGATGTTTTCGACGGTCAACAGGTTGGCCCGGATCACGTTCTGCACGACCAGGACATCATCGAAATTCACGTAAAGTAACAGAAATTTCCTGAATGAACGCTACCGAGCGAAAAGTAGTCGGTGTAATCAGTGCTGCGCACTTCTATTCACACTACTACTTTATTGTGTTGCCCCTGATGTTTCCGATACTGAAGGATGTCTACGACATCAGCTATACGCAGCTTGGAATTGGCTACGGAGTATTTAGCGCGGTAACTGCAATCTGCCAAACACCAATTGGCTTTGTTGTTGACCGCTATGGTGCGCGATGGATTCTGATCGCCGGCATAGTGGCTGAATCGGTTATTTTGGCCTTGTTCGGAGTGTTTCATACGTACACTGCATATCTTGTATTAATGGCACTGGCAGGCCTGGCAAATTCTGTCTATCATCCGGCAGATTATTCAATCCTCACGCGCACTGTAAGAAAGGACCGACTCGGAAAGGCATTTTCAATCCATACATTCTGTGGCCAGGCGGGATCTGCCGCCAGCCCAGTGGTTATAGTTTTGATCAGCATGGGTGTGCATTGGTCGCACTCGCTCATGCTTTCTGGTGCATTGGGCTTGCTCATTGCATTTGGTGTCATCCTGGGTTCCAAAGAATTAGATCGGCTTGACGATACAGTCGATTCGACAGTTTCTGCAAAGAGAATTGAAAAGGGAAGCTGGCGACTGTTGTTCAGCATCCCGATTCTAATGGGCTGGCTATTCTTCATGGGCTTTACGATGGCCACTGCCGGGATTTATGACTTTTCGGTCTCGGCTTTTTCGGAGATTTACGGAGCATCTTTGGGAGAGGCCGGAACGGTGATGTGGTCTTTTCTGGTCGCAGTCGCATTCGGAATACTGGGAGCAGGATACATAGCTGACCGGTGGAAGCGACATGAACTGGTTGTTGCGACCTGTATGGTCGGGGTCGCATCTTGCATGTTTTTCATCGCTTTTGTACCAATGCCGCTAATTGTTCTTGTGGTACCAATGATTATCGCTGGTTTCTTTGAAGGTTTCATCACGCCTTCCAGAGACATTATCATTAGCTCGCTAGGATCTCCAAAAGACATGGGAAAAATTTTCGGAATTGTTACAACAGGCTTTAGCGCGGGTGGAATTCTGGGTCCGCCACTATTCGGGTTTCTTCTGGACCTGGGCGACCCATATTCCATTTTCTGGGGGGCAGGAGTCATATCTTTACTAACTTTGTTAACGCTTGTTCGGCCTGCCACACTCAAGCAAAAATATTTTCCCTCTGTACAATCTGGTAAATAAGTATTTTATGGAAGTTGCTATGAATTCATTGTTGCAACCGTGCGG
The DNA here is from genome assembly GCA_965203865.1 of Arenicellales bacterium. Lineage (GTDB taxonomy): Bacteria > Pseudomonadota > Gammaproteobacteria > Arenicellales > JAJDZL01. Next base: position 3,101,507 of record OZ241916.1, on the reverse strand, counting down.
TACTCGAGTAATCCAACTTTTGGAAAGCTACGGTACTGAATTTATATTCGGAATCCCGGGTGTTCACACTGTGGGATTCTATCAGGGAATTGCATTCTCCGGAATTCGCCACATTACCCCTCGTCATGAGCAGTCCGCAGGATTTATGGCAGACGGCTACGCTCGGGCTACTGGAAAATTCGGAGTTTGCTGCCTGATTACCGGGCCGGGGGTTACCAATGCCGCAACTCCCCTGTCACAATCCTACTCCGACTCGGTACCCGTTCTGGCAATATCAAGTGTCAACAAGTCGTCCAGTCTTGGAAAAGGCGAAGGGGATTTGCATGAACTGCCAAATCAGCAGAGACTTGCCGAGCAATTCACGGCGTTTAGCCATACGCTTTTAGACGTTGAAGCATTTCCGGAGACACTTGCACGCGCACTCGCAGTATTCGACTCTGGACGACCAAGACCTGTTCATATTCAAATCCCCATTGACCTGATTGACAAGCCGGTCGAGTGGGGGCCTAACCCATTGCCCCGACTGTCTCCGCCACAGGCACCGGAGGGACAGCTTCACGATGCAGCAAGAATTTTGCTGGAAGCAAAAAATCCAGTTGTTCTTTTGGGAGGCGGGTGCATTAACGCTACGGCGGAAGCAAGACAATTTGTTGATGCATTCAATGCACCGGTCGTGCTGTCGTTTGCAGCGAAAGGAGTTGTTCCGGCCGATCACCCGCTTTGTCTGGGAGCGAACTTGCTGCATTCGCCTGTCATGGATCTGGTTGAGCGAGCCGATGTCGTACTGGCAATCGGTACAGAGATTTCCGAAACAGACATCTGGATCAACGACGGCGATGTAAATCCTGCGGGCACCGTGATACGAATAGATGTAGACCCGCAACAGGCGAACAAGAATACAAGTTCCGATTTGGCGATTGTCGGCGATGCCAAGCATGCATTCGCAAAACTGCTCGCATTTATAGAACCGCATCGAGAGGAGCTTCAAAGCAGACGAAGCAGTCAATCTGCACAAGTGGAAAACATACTTTCCAATACATCTCCGTACTGGTTTCGAGATTCAAGGCAGCATGCACTGGTTTGGGATGTAATTCGCGATGTTCTGCCAGACCATGGAATCGTAACTGCGGATTCAACACAAATGGTATACAGCGGGAATTTTTACTATCCGGCCCAATTGCCCCGTACATACCTGACATCCACAACGGGCTATGGAACTCTTGGGTACGGCTTGCCGGCTGCAATAGGAGCGAAGCTGGGGAAACCCGATTCACCTGTTGTGTGCGTAGTGGGCGACGGCGGATTCTTGTTTACGATTCAGGAACTGGCGACTGCTGTAGCGAATCAGTTGCCAATAGTAATTGTGCTATGGCATAACAATGGCTATGGCGAGATACGCGATGCATTTGACACTCTGAATATTCCGCGAGTTGGCGTAGACATCGACATGCCGGATTTCATAACAATCGCACGAGGATTTGGCTGCCATGCCGAGACTGTGAACAGTCTTGAAGGACTGAGAAATTCAATTCAAGTCGGATTGTCCGGCAAACGGCCTACACTCCTGGAAGTGAGGGCAGGTTCTGATTATCTGGAGGAATGATTTGAAATAATTGTGCCGGCAGATTCAGCGAAAAATTTTAGCTCTTCGCACCGAGCAAATTAATCGTTTTAGTGCGCAACATTACAAAAAGAACTTTGATGTCAACTGAAAACAACCTGTCAAACAAGGAACCAGCACCAGAAGCGAGCGAGAAGTTTGAGCTTTTAAAGTCTCTGCTTCAGGAGATGTTTCAATTGGACCGGGGCGAGCTTGATTTCGGTTTGTACCGAATCATGAATTTAAAGGCCAGGGAGATTAACGACTTTCTTGATCATGACCTGCTACCGGAAGTGAAAGAAGTTCTTTCCGGTATCACTAACGAAGAGCGACAAAATCTGGAGAAATTAATCGAATCGGATACCAAAAAGGCCAGAGAACTGATGGTAGATCCAGCCACCTCGGGAAAGATCACCAAACTCAAGGAACAATTGGCGGAAGCAAAGGTTGATGCAGAAGCTGAGAGCGATGTGTACAACCATCTTGTCAATTTTTTCTCGCGTTACTATGTTGAAGGGGACTTCATATCGCAAAGACGATATTCAAGCGGCAATAGACCGTCCTATCTCATTCCCTACGACGGCGAAGAGGTAAAGCTTCACTGGGCAAGTGCCGACCAGTTCTATATCAAGACAACTGAAAATTATTCCTCTTACGCATTCACTGTTGGTCAAAATGAGACAAGGCATAGAGTTCTCTTTGAAATTGGCAAGGCGGACAGTGAAAAGGACAACATAAAAGAAGCTAGTGGCAATCAACGCCGCTTTTGCCTGGCGCAAGGGAAGCAGGCTGTCGAATTCAATGGTAGTGAATTAATTGTTCGTTTTGAACATCGTCCTTTGACACAAGACGAAAAGAAGAAGTATCCCGGCAATGGAGCATCACAGCAAGCGCGAATCAACGAAAGCACAGTTAAAAAAATTCTTCAATCACTGGACTCGAATTGGTTGTCACTTCTCACTGCAACAGAACCAACTCAGCTGAATGCAGACAGAACAGTTATTCAAAAACATGTAGAGCGATATACCGCGAAAAACAGTTTCGACTACTTTATTCATAAAAATTTGAATGACTTTCTTACTGGTGAATTAGAACGGTATGTACTAAGTGAAGTCCTAAGTCTTGATGAAATATCTCTTGGGGATTCCAACCGGCTGCGGAGGGCAATCAAGCGCGCCCATGCAATTCGTCATGTTGGCATTAAGATCATTGCATTCCTGTCGCAACTTGAACAATTTCAAAAAACACTTTGGCTAAAGAAAAAGTTCGTTTTGGATACTCAATGGTGTGTAACTCTAGACCGGATACCTGAATCCTTCTACGCGGAAATTGCAGCAAACGAAGAACAAGTAAACGAGTGGGTGCAACTGTTTTCTATTGATGAATTGACAGGCGACTTCGGCAACAGCGGAAACGGCTATAGCGTGCCGCCAAGTGTGGAATTTCTTAAGTTTAATCCCTATCTGATTCTTGATACACGACATTTCGACGCTGACTTTACAGCCAGAATCCTGACGGCACTTTCGGAAAAACGGCCGCTGGATGAACAACTAGACGGGTTATTGGTTCAAGGAGAAAATTTTCAGGCACTGAATCTATTGCAAAATCGTTATCAAGGCCAAATTAAATGTGTCCACATAGATCCGCCTTACAACACGCAAACGAGCGGTTTTTTGTACAAGAACAATTACCAACATTCCAGTTGGCTTTCCATGATGCAAGACCGCATAATTGCCGGGATTGGCTTGTTGAATGAAAAGGGGGCGTTTCTGTGCCACATTGATGAGAATGAATACGAAAGACTTCATCTGCTTTTTGAAAGGATTGGAATACCCAATGCGTCCACTGTTGTATGGGACAAAAGAAATCCAATGACAGGAGGTGGAGGAATTGCTGTACAACATGAGTATGTCATTTGGAGAACCAACTCTGAAAGGGCGTTTGACCTTCGAAACGGAAATTTTCGATCAATTCTTGAAGAGGCGCAAAAAATCATCAAAAACCATAGCGGTCCAACTAAAGAGGCGAGAAAAGAATTTTCAAGCTGGGTGCAAAGTAACAAAACATTAAGCGGAGGTGAAAAGGCATATAGTAAATTTGATGATTCAGGCAGAGTGTATAGGGAAGTTAGTCTAAGAGCACCCGAACCCAGGACTGATCCGAAATTCTTTCAACCCTTGATTCATCCCGAAGCAAACAAGCCGTGTCCTGTCCCGGCAAACGGATTCTCGCGGACACCGGAAACACTCCAAGCAATGATGCAACGCGGGGAAATTCTATTTGGTAAAGATGAAACTACTCAACCGCAACAAAAGCGATTTTTGACAGAAGATGCAAGAAAACAGTTTTCTTCTGTTACCCGGAACGCGAGAAAGGGAAAAGCAGATCTTAAACGATTCGGATTGGACGACTTTCCATATTGCCACTCCAACTCATTTTATATTGAGCTTGTGGGGGCAGTAGCGGACGAACCAAATGACATTGTTCTTGACTACTTTGCCGGCTCAGGCACCAGTGGTCATGCCACAATTCAACTCAATCGAGAAGATGGACTGCGACGTAAATATGTTCTTGTTGAAATGTCTTACTATTTCGACACTATCTTGCTGCCAAGAATCAAAAAGTCTGTCTATTCCCAGCATTGGAAGGAAGGAAAACCTCTTTCGCGTGACGGAATAACACAGTTTTTCAAAGTCATACGCCTGGAATCCTACGAGGATACGCTGGACGGGCTTGAACTTACGCCTGCAAGCGGAGAACTGACTACACGGAAATCCGCTCTTGCTGAAGATTACCGTCTTCGATATTCACTTGGCTCGGAAACTTCTGGTAGCCCCAATCTGCTGGGAAAGGATTTCACAAACCCGGATTCCTACCAATTGTCGATAGTTCGAGACGGCAGGCGCAGTGAAGTTTCGGCTGATTTGTGTGAGACATTCAACTACCTGATTGGATTGCGTGTCAATTCTCGTCTTTCCATTGACGGAGTTCTGGCATTCACTGGCAAAGATGCGGAAGGACATGAGTGCTTGGTTCTCTGGCGTGATGTAGAAGCGGTTGATAACGCCGCACTGGAAAACTGGTTCAAGGAAAACAAAAGTAAATTTGGGTCATCGCTGGAAATCGTTTATGTAAATGGAGACCATACCCTTAATGCAATTCGTGAAAATCATGAACGCTGGTCAGCTAAAACACTTGAACCCGAGTTTCGCAGATTGATGTTTGAAGAGTAAATCATGGCAGAAATTCAAGACAACTCATTTCAAAATTTGACTTTCTCTCAACGCCACGGATACGAGCCACTGCCTGAACCCATGCGTTTGGAATTTTTATCAGATGATTTGAGGCGCGATCTCTGCAATGTGGTTTATAAATTACTATATGTGGAATACTCTACATTCATGCGCAGTCAAATTCAACTCTTTGTACGGGTGTTGGGTAGATTTTATAAACAGCCTGAAGACGAGGTCAGTAACTTAAATCTTGATATTTATAAAAAATTTAAGTCAGTTTTGTTGGATGATACATTTAACCGTATCCTTGATCTAATTGAGCTTATTGTAAACGACGTAGACACATACCGAAAACTCGCTGAAACGATACAACTACTATTTGAACAACATTCAGCAGCTTATTATTTGGACCTGTCTCAGCAACCCTATATGTTTCACCCCCGTTGTAGTAAAGAACAAGGAATTGCGACAATAAAAGCAATTAATACCATTCAAGAAAATGGAATGGAAGCTTCAGCAATTCATCTTCGGCAAGCTGCTGAACACATAAATGCTCAACAGTACGGAGACTCAATTGCTAATAGTATCCATGCCGTAGAATCTGTTGCCAAGTTAATTGATCCTAGAGCAGCGGGTACACTTACACCAGCTTTAAGAAATCTTGAAAAACAGGGATTAAAATTACACCCCGCACTCAGAGAAGGGTTTGAAAAACTATATGGATATACTTCTGGCGAGCCGGGTATTCGTCACGCCCGGATTGATAAAGATTCTCCAGAAGTCGGTTTGGATGAAGCAATGTTTATGTTTGGAGCCTGTGCATCCTTCGCTGCTTTTCTGGTTAGCAAGCATAAAAAGTTTAACTCAGGAAGTTAACTGCTAGTGACACCCCTTGAAAACTACCTTGTTCTGCACAGATTCATGTGCAACGAGTTTGGCTATCCCGACTTGCGCTCAATGCTTAATCGCTTGCCACGCAACTTGAACTTAATGAATTATGGGGGTACCGAAAGCGAGTACGCAAAAGCTCTTTATCTTGCCCCCGTAAGCCTTTCAATATCAAGAGAGTTTCTTGCAGAATACGACACGAATATTGTGAATTTAAGTCGAGAGCTTCAAATGACCGGAGAACAAGGACGGATATGGAAGCCTCATCAGTATATTGCTCTGCTTTTTACTGAGCACTATCTTCGTAGATACTTCGAAAATGCAGAGAAATTCTGCGTTGATTTAAACTCGGCTAGAGTAAATGACCGTAGAACGAAATTCTTGCCTGAATATGTCCCTGAAGATTTGAAAACAGTGGCTTTCCAAAGTGCAACGGGCTCAGGCAAGACCTTGATTATGCATGCCCATGTATTGCAGTACAGGCACTGGCTTAATCGTACAGGAAAACGCCTGAACAATACGATTCTGCTGACACCCAACGAACAAATGTCCGCTCAGCATGTGCGAGATATGTGGCAAAGCGGCTTGAATGCAAGAATTTTTTCAAGCGATGCGGGTAGAGACTTGTCATCGCCTGTGGAAATCATCGACTTGAACAAGCTTGCAGAAAAGAAAGGAATAAAGCGCGTTGCGGTGCGAGACTTCGGCAAAAACAATTTGGTGCTGGTTGATGAAGGGCACTTGGGTGCTACAGGAAGAGTTTGGCGAGACTGGCGCGAAGACTTGGCAAGCGGGGGGTTTACTTTCGAATATTCTGCGACTTTCAATCAAATAGCGGGCAAGGATAACGTGTTGCGGGATGCCTATGGCAAATGTCTTTTGTTCGACTACTCGTACCGTAATTTTTACGAAGATGGGTACGGCAAGGATTACTCGATTTCCAATTTGCCACTGGGCATGGAGGACGCGAATCGCAACATGTACTTGCTCGGTTGTCTGCTGACATTTTATAGCCAATGCAAGATCTGGCGGGATAAAGGTGCGGAATGGAATGACTTTAATCTGGCCAAGCCTCTCTGGGTTTTTCTCGGTAAAACTGTTATTGGGAAAAGCAAAGCGGATTCAGAAACAAGATCGGATGTAATCTACATTCTGGATTTTCTGGGTTGGGTTCTTGCTTGCGGTGATGAAGTCATCGCAGGGCTGACCAACTTGGTGAACAGCAAATCTGGATTGAAGAACGATTCAGATAATGACTACTTTTCAGGCAAGTTTGACAGTTTGAAGAACACGGATACGGTTGAACTATACAAGGATATTTGCGACACATTGTTTCACGGTCCCGGACAATTGAATATTTCCTACTTGACGGCCGGAAAAGGTGAACTGCATCTTCGCACCTCGAATAATCAGCCTTTTGGAGTAATTAACATCGGTGACTCAGCATCGCTATACAAATTACTTGTTGAAAAGAACAATGAACATCTTGCTATAAAACGGGAGGCAGGATTTGCCGAGCGGCTATTCCAATTGGTTGATCGAGAAGATTCAACAGTCAACATTGTTATCGGAGCAAGACGGTTTATCGCCGGCTGGAATTCTTGGCGCGTAAGCACTATGGGATTAATGCATGTTGGCGTAGGCGAGGGACCTGAAATTATTCAAATGTTCGGAAGGGGTGTAAGGCTGAAAGGCTGGAATATGAGCCTGAAGCGTCATTTGGAAAGCAGCGCCCCGCAACCACAGCACAGCGAAGAACTTGCAGAATTGGAAACATTGCATATTTTTGGATTACGCGCCAACTATATGCAAGTTTTTAGAGATTTGCTTAAAAGCGAAGGAATGTCTTTGGAAGAAATCAGATTACCGGTTACCTGGAATTTTGCCAAGCGTTCAAACTTGAAGTTAATCAGGCTTAAACAGAATTTAAAATTTGAACGTGCATCCGAGCGTCCAGCCTTGCCAAGTCCCGGTCACCCAGATCAGCCAAATGTTGAAATGAACCTCTACTCCCAGCTCCAAGCTGTAACTTCAAGCACTGAAAAGGAGACCCAGATTGAGCTACAGTCTTCACGGAAGATTACGCCTGACCAAATTACCTTGTTCGACAGAACGAGGATTTACGAAGCGATTTTGCTTCGCAAGCAAAGAATGGGCTGGCACAACCTTTCGATTCCTCGCGAAACAATCGATCAATTGCTGGCAAATGATAATTGGTATGTTCTTTATGCGCCCGCCGAAAGATTTGAATTAAAGAGATTCGGGGACGTGAAAGTATTGGAGGATATTTTCATCAATCTGCTGGCAGAATATTCAAGCCAATTCTGGCGCAAGCAACGTCGGCATTGGGAAAGCGACAAGTTGGAAGTTGTTGCATTAAATGAGGGCGACCCAAACAATATTAAAGAATATCGACTTTCTGTTAGTTCAACAGAAACAAGATTAATTCACGACATTCAGGAATTGCTAAAAGTTTCTCACACGCAAGTTTTCCATAACTTGAGACTCACTCTGATAATGACACAAGCCCATGCTTATGTGCCGCTTTTGCATGCGCATGAGGATTGCAAAATCACAATCCAGCCTGTTCCGCTAAACGATGGTGAAAAGAAAGTCGTTGAAGACCTGTCCAAGATTGCACAATCGGAACACTCCCATATAAAGGGGAAAGAACTTTGTTTAATTCGCAATCTTTCACGCGGACGCGGCATATCATTTTTTGATGACTACACTTATTATCCTGATTTCATTGTTTTTCTAAACGATCATAATCACCAGCATATTCTATTTCTTGACCCCAAGGGATTGGTGAGGTTTGGTCCAAAAGAAATTTCAAAAATCAAATTACACAAAGAAATAAAAGAAATTGAATCCTCAATTCGCAAGAGTGCCCCAAACATATCCTTGCATGCGTACATCCTCTCGGTTACTCCTGTTGACAAAATTGGTGGTTCGTCAAAGTCAAAAGATCAGTGGGAACAAGAAGGCGTGTATTTTTTGGATGACCCCAACTACATGAGCAAAGTGATTTCAGATGCTTTAAATTCTGTTTAGATATTCCGCGGTACAATTCCTCGGAATTGCAGCATTAGCAAAAACATAGGCCATTCAATAAATAATACAAATGTGGCTTTTGTCAACTATTCGGTATTAGTCACATTGTAAACTACCACAGATATTAGCAACTATGCCCGAATATCTAATTCCTTGATAAATTCAAGTAAGTTTATGCATCGAATATCTTCGTGTTCGCATATTATTGGAATTTTCCAATTTCTATATTCATCGGGAGGATTTGGCTGCCTCGCCTCTTCCGAAACAACAGTTAGAGAGTTGAGTGCTGCAAAGGCAATTAGTGTGATATCTTGGTAACTTGCGCCTTTCTTGCTTGAACTATCAACTTTATATTTATTTTGGAGGTATAACGATTTCTGATTTACTGAATCATCAACTGTTGTAATCTCAAGATTTAATTTGTTTTCGAGCCAATACCTTATTGGCTTTTCTTTGTGGGGGTTTTCATTTTTTGTCTTATAGTTTTCGATTTCATCAAAAATAGGCTTGATTACTACAATGTAGCTGGATAGAGGAAGTTTTTCAAATTCTTGATATAAAGTTGGAAAATATTTTTGCGGGTACCGCTCATATTCAAGCGCAATTAAACTACTGGCATCTAAACAATACTTCATAATTTATTTGCAACTTCAAGCGCACTTTTGGGTCGCTTTAAGTCAAGTAACTTACACAATCGATGCAGACTAATTTCTCTTGAATGATATGCATCAACAACTACACTTATATAAAGATTCCCGTACTGTCGAATTACTTCTTTCTCCATATCTCTCCCACCAAATATTGAATCACGCTGGTTTTCTTTGTAACGAGAATATTCAATGTCTAGTAGCGATTTAATTTCTTCATAATGCATTTTGTCGACCATTCCCAACTTGCGCATTCTTACAAGACATGCTAGTGGACTGACAGCAAAGTCTTTTGCAATGTTTTTTATCTCTCCAATGGCTTTATCTGGTTTCGCAGATGGTGGGGCAAGGTGTCGAAATTTTGAATATGGCATAAGAAAATTGCCTGCGAAGTCGTTACACCAGACTTCTTCTTTGGATTCATCTTCAAAGTCTGTATTGTCCAATGCAATTTGTTTCTTGAGCAAGTGGCCAAGTTCGTGAAACAGTGTAAAAATTTGTGCTTTATAAGTATCAGAATCATTGATAATGATTATTGGAAGTATTTCTTTGTAAATTGCCATTCCTCGGAACAAGTCAACTTCCACTTTTGACCATGAGGACAACTTGCTAGTTAAAAATACAAAAACATCTTTGCTTTCAATTATCTCTCTCCATTCATTGAAATCATACCTATCGTATCCTGAGCATCCAAGCCATTCGCGCACAATATTGGCAACCTCAGCCATGTTGCTAACCTCTTCAACACGAGGGGGTTGAAAATTCGGGACTGGTTCATTTTGGTCGTTTCGGAAATCTATGATTAGCTCTCGAAATCGCTCAACCTTTGTCAACAGTTTCCTTATAGAATAATGAGCAAATTGCGAAGTGCGGGCTAATGTTCTAAAAGCAGGGTTAGAATCAAGCTTGTATTCTTCCGGCAGTTCAGCACTTAGAAAAACCCATTGAGGAACCAAATAAAGTTCACTCAAGTCGGCAATTTGCTTGAAAGTTGGCTTTGCCGCCCCAGATTCAAATTTATCAATGCGGGCAACTTTCTTTTTTACGTCCTCAACACTCAGTCCAATCTGCTCCCGGCACTGTCTTAGGGTGTCAAGGTTAATTCCGTTGACAACGTTTCTAGACATCACACTACCGGGTAACTTGGTGCACCCCAGTCTGTTTCAAGATTGTCCATCATAATGTCAACGAATATCGGTACTAAAAACTTAAGTATTTTCGCACCGTCTTTAACTTGTGCCCTGTTGACTGTTCCGTGCCAAGTTGCAGCTCCGTGAAACAACTGGTTACGTAAAACATAAAGGCGGTCGAATAAAACATTCAAAACCATTTTGGTGTTGCTGTGTGCCAAAGCCGAATTCATGGCCTGTTTGCTGGCCTGAAAGGACTCTTCCCAGTTTTCATAGCCAGGAACGTTGTTGTAGTGATTCCAGAACGGTTGGTATACGTACTTGTTGTCTGAAAGAATTCGAACGGGGGCAGAAAACTGCTCCCATATAGTATCGTAGATCCGGTTTTCTTCATCTAATTCAAGTATCAACTCAAAAAATTTTGAAAATGTCTCTCGCTCCCGTACGGGAGTCCAATCTTCTTTGTCACGCGCATATGCGGCATTGAATGCAACCCAATAAAATATAAACGCAGCGTCTTCGTCTTCAACTTGATTTTCTGCGCGATGAAGCCAGCTTATAGCTCGATGAACACGCAATCCAAGCTCGCTTGGAATGGTGCCTTCCAGACTACGCTCCTTTTCTTTCAGAAGTTCGCTTGTCAAAAACGGTTGCACTCCTCCAACCTCTTATCATTGACCTTCCTTGATTCGGAATTCTTATTTCACATCGGGGTATTTTCTATTTTCCCCTGTCAATACACTCCTGTTAAAGTGTTCCATCTACTTTTAATTTCTTGTGCAAAGCAGGACTCGTCGTTGTAAATTGAAGCCGTTGCTTTATTTCAGGATACAAGTAGTTTTGTATGCCAAATGCAGCCATCGCCGCTTCATGAAATCCGCTTAAAATCAGTTTTTTCTTGCCCGGATACGAAACAATGTCCCCAATAGCAAAAATTCCCGGTACACTCGTCTGGCTCTTTTCCGTATCCACAGCTATGGTTCTACGGTCAAGTTCCAGCCCCCAATCTGCAATTGGTCCCAAATTTGGCGACAGCCCGTAAAACACCAAAATTTCATCAAATAATACTTCTTTCTCGGAATTGTCTTCAAACGATACTACTTTTATCCCGGTCAGGTTGTCGTCTTTCTCAATGATTTCAGGAATTCGTCCGATATGGTAGGACATTCCGCCACCATTTTCTTCAGCCAATTCCTTCATTTTCAGTACCGATGCCGGTTGTGCGCGAAACTCCTCTCGACGATGAACCAGAGTAACCGACTTCGCAATCTTGTGCAGTTCAAGCGCCCAGTCCAGCGCAGAGTCGCCCCCTCCAAGAATGGCAATGTTCTTGTCGCGGTACTTTTCCTTGTTTTCCACTTTGTATTGAAGATTCACTCCTTCATACTTGGACACCCCTGGCGTACGTAGCGGACGAGCATCAAACGCTCCCAGCCCGCCGGCGATAACAATGCAGCCTGCGTAAAATTCAGTTCCCGTTGAAGTCTTGACTTCAAATCCATTGCCTTGCTTCTTCACCTGTGTCACCTGCTGACCCAGGTGATACCGAGGTTCAAAAGGCGAGGACTGCTTTTCCAGCAAATCAACCAGATTTTGAGCGCCGACTACGGGATATCCTGGTATGTCATAGATGGGCTTGTCTGCATACAGTGTTGAACATTGACCGCCGATTCTGGGCAGCGAATCAACAACATCGCACTTGATGTCCAGTAGCCCAAGCTCGAACACCTGAAAAATACCGCACGGACCAGCACCAACAATAACAACTTCTGTTTCTGTTCGCATCATTCTAAACTCGTCAACCAACTGAAAAATTTGCCAGTCAACTGCGTGTAAGAAAAACAGGCTTGTTTTGCTCTACCGCAGGTGCGTTATCTGGGTCATCAGCTTGCGGTGCCGGCTTATGAGAGCGTCTATCAAAGTGTTCAAGCTTTGCCACGAATGTAGTGCCCAGTATTCCAAACAATAAACCGGATATCAGCATTGGCCAGCAAGACAGGCCCAGTTCAAACCCAACAACGATGCCGACCATGAACATTGCAAAAAACGCACCTGTTCCAAGCATGGGGTATAAAGAATTTTCGCTTGAGGGCATGGTTTCAGTAAATTCAAGATCAGAAATTAAAAATCAGTACGCAAATTTCATTATAGTCATTGTTTCAAAACTGATTCGTGTTTAGTACTTCCCTTGAATTTTTTGTCTTGTTTTTTTGCCAGAATTCGCACAATTGTGCATCAGGTTGGCCGCAAAGGATTTCCGCAACAAATGAATGAAAACATGCTGACTTGACCGGCTGGTCAATGAATGAAATTTTTTGCATTTCAATGATTTTTGCCAAGCAATCTGTACTTGGTTTGCAGTACAATTAGTAGTACGATACTAGTATGATGGTTGCAGACTTGTCAGCTATAGTTTTTACTGAATTTTGTACGGCAAACAATTCATGTATCGGTTATAGTCAACAAGGTAGAGCATACTGTTTGTCATTTTTAACGTCATTTAAGGAACTTGATAAATGCCTGAGAATACAAATGAGGATATCTTGGTCAGAGTAGATGAATTGAAAACCGAACATCGTGACCTGGACGATGTACTTAAACGCTTGTCCGGCGACAGGAATGCAGATGAACTCCAAATTCGCCGCTTAAAGAAACGAAAACTTCAAATTAAAGACACAATAGCTTATCTTGAGAGTCAACTAGTTACCGATATGACCGCCTAGCGGGGCCTTCCATCCCATTGATTGGGGGTACCTAGTAGCGATAATAATCCGGTTTGAAGGGACCTTCAACCGGGACATCAATATAGTCGGCCTGCTCTGGAGTGAGCCGGGTCAGTTTTGCACCGATTTTGTTCAAGTGTAGATGCGCTACTTCTTCGTCCAGAATCTTGGGCAGTACATAAACCTTGTTTTCGTACTCGTCCGGCTTCAACCACAGTTCGATTTGCGCCAGCACCTGATTCGTGAATGAATTCGACATCACAAAACTTGGGTGACCTGTGGCGCATCCAAGATTTACAAGCCTTCCTTCAGCGAGAACAATGAGTCTTTTCCCGTCTGGAAATACTACATGGTCAACTTGAGGTTTAATGTTTTCCCACTCAAGGCGGCGAATTGAGTCAATATCAATTTCGCTGTCGAAGTGGCCGATATTGCATACGATTGCCTGGTCTTTCATCTTCGCCATATGCTCGTATGTGACTACATGATAGTTTCCTGTCGCTGTAACAAAAATATCTGCCACCGGAGCCGCATCTTCCATTGTTGTTACCTGATACCCTTCCATAGAAGCCTGCAATGCGCATATAGGGTCAATTTCCGTAACAAGTACGTTTGCTCCTTGTGCTCTAAGGGACTGCGCACAGCCTTTCCCAACGTCTCCATATCCGCAGACTACAGCAGTTTTTCCGGCAATCATCGTATCTGTTGCGCGCTTGATGCCATCCAGCAAAGACTCGCGGCAACCGTAGAGGTTGTCAAACTTGCTCTTTGTTACCGAATCATTGACGTTAAAGGCAGGACACATCAGAGTGCCTTTGTTCATCATATCGTACAATCTGTGGACACCTGTCGTGGTTTCTTCAGTCAATCCTCGCACTTGCTTCATGTATTCTGGATACTGCTGGTGCATTACGAGTGTCAGGTCGCCACCGTCATCCAGTAGCATATTGGGAGTCCAGTTGTCAGGGCCGAATATAGTTTGGTCAACACACCACCAGTAATCTTGCTCTGTTTCCCCTTTCCACGCAAAAACCGGTACCCCGGTAACAGCAATTGCGGCTGCCGCATGGTCTTGCGTAGAAAATATATTGCAGGATGACCAGCGAACTTCTGCCCCTAGAGCAGTAAGCGTTTCAATAAGAACCGCTGTCTGAATTGTCATGTGAAGGCATCCGGCGATTCGGGCGCCTTTCAATGGCTTTGAATCAGAGTACTTGGTGCGTGTTGCCATGAGACCGGGCATTTCGGTTTCGGCGATTGAAATCTCTTTCCGGCCCCAGTCGGCAAGTTTGATGTCAGCGACCTTGTAGTCTTTAGATACGGAACGTAGAACGGTTTTCATTTTGATAGTGGATTACATTAGTTTGACAATGGTGGTAATTTTGCTGCCTCTCTCAGTGCTGCTGCGTGGCGTGTGTCCTCCCAGGAAAATTCTGGTTCGGTTCTTCCAAAGTGACCATACGCTGCCGTCTTCTGATAGATTGGCCGAAGCAGGTCGAGCGAGTGAATAATATTCGCCGGTCGCAGGTCAAAGTAAGAAGATACGATTTCGGAAATTTTGCCGTCATCGATTTTGCCTGTTCCGAATGTATTGACCATCAGGGAAACCGGCCTAGCTACTCCAATTGCATAAGCCACTTGAACCTCGCAACGCCGGGACAAGCCTGCTGCAACGATATTTTTTGCCACATGGCGCATTAGATAGGCAGCGGAACGGTCGACTTTTGATGGATCTTTTCCGGAAAAGGCACCGCCGCCGTGACGGGCCATGCCGCCGTACGTGTCAACAATGATCTTTCGCCCCGTCAATCCGCAATCGGCTTTGGGCCCTCCGTCAACAAATTTCCCGGTCGGATTGACATGAATTCTCCCGTAGTCGTCGGGCATCATGTCAGACGGAATTACCGGCTTGATGATTTCATTGATCACAGCTTCCCTTATTGTTTCATCTGACACTGCCTCGTCATGCTGCGTGGACAGTACAATTGCATGAACTCGCACAGGTTTATGGTCTTTATATACAACACTAACCTGAGACTTGGCATCCGGGCGAAGCCAATCCAGAATTCCGTTTTTGCGGAGTTCTGATTGACGTTGGACCAGACGGTGTGCAAATGTAATCGGCCATGGCATCAGAACATCTGTCTCGTCGCAGGCAAAGCCGAACATCAATCCTTGATCTCCTGCCCCCTGCTCCTTGTCCAGTCCTTCGCTTTCGTTTACTCCCTGAGCAATGTCGCGCGATTGTGCGTTAATGAAAGTACTAATATTGACATTCTGCCAATTGAACCCCTTTTCATCCGAGTCGTAACCGATGTCCCTGATAGACTCCCGCACGACCTGTTCGTAGTCCACGTCATTTGCAGAGGTCGAAACCTCGCCAGCAATTACAACATTGTGTACCAGTGTTGCCTCTTCGCTGCTTGAAGCTTCTGTTTTAGACTTTACCAGTGTTTCGCAAGCTACGCGGCTGTACGGGTCTTTTTTGATTAGCTCATCAAGAATTGCATCAGATATCCGGTCGGCCATTTTGTCGGGATGGCCCTCGGAAACTGACTCAGAAGTAAATATATATTCCATAGACTCTCTATATACTCATGTAAAGCTGAGTGTTGATTCAAATAATTCCACGGGCATAACCCGTTTCAACTGCCAATAAATACAATATGATTGCGAGAATGTATTATAGGCGAGTAATTTGAACAGGATAGCAAAATCCAATTCAAATTTTCAATCGTCAATCAAGTTTTTACCGATTGAACTTTTGAGTCTTCTTGCAACCGTATTGCGATGCCACCCAAGCTGCCTTGCTGCATCTTTTTTAGAACCGGTATATTCATAAGCAGATTGCGCAAGAACTACTTCGAATTCTTCTCTCAAGGTATTGCCAAATTCTTCTTCTCCTTGGTGCATCAATTGGTGCACAACAAGCCTGAGTGGCAGTTTCCAATCATGTGCCCGAGCCAAATCTTTTTGAAGTTCTCCGTGAGAACGTATTTCCAAAGGCAAGTCTGTGACGGATATTGTCTGTGCGGGATTCGTTACGGTTATAAGCTGGCAAACGTTTTCGACCTCCCTGACATTCCCGGGCCAGTTGTATTGAACCATGCATTTAAGGGCATCGGGCGATAACAATTTTCCAGGGATATTCAACTGCCTGGCAGATTGCTGAAGAAAATGTTGCACAAGGGTTGGGATATCATCAACGCGTTCCCGTACAGGCGGCAATTTAATTCGAACTGCATTCAATCTGTGGTACAAGTCGGAACGAAATATATTTTTTTCGATACGCGCTTCAAGATTCTGGTTGGTTGCTGCAATAATTCTTACATTGACAGAAATCTGATTGGTACCCCCGACACGGAAAAACTTGCCTTCCGAAAGAACTCGTAGCAAACGACTTTGCAACTCGTGTGGCATGCTGCCAATTTCGTCCAAAAACAGTGTTCCTCCCCTTGCTTGCTCAAAACTTCCAATTCGCCTTTTATTGGCACCAGTAAACGCTCCTTTTTCATGTCCGAACAATTCCGACTCCAGAAGGTCCACAGGGATTGCAGCAACGTTAATTGCTACAAAAGGCTTGCGTCTTCTAAGGCTGTTTTTAAAAAGTGCCCGTGCTACAAGTTCCTTGCCTGTGCCCGATTCACCGGTAATCAAAACATTCAGTTCTGACTTGGTCAGGCGGCCAATTGTGCGAAGTATTTCCTGTATCGCGTCTGACTCGCCAATAATGGAGGAAATGGTTGCGCGTGCCAGTCGCGGTTTTTCCAGTTCTTCTTCAGAAACAGGGCTCATAGCACGCCGAGTCAACTCAACTGCCTCGCAATGTCAAACGACTTGGGAAGAATATTCTCTGGTTCCTCTTTGACAGGAGTCAACGGTGGTGTCCGAGTCAGAGTATGCTGTCATTACAATAACAGGAAACTCCGGTACAGACTCATGAATAGTGTCGAGGAAGTCTGGTTCATTCGTGCCAGGCATTCGAATATCGGTAGCAATAATCTTGTAATGCTTTCAGAACTTTCTTGCCAAAACATGATTATCGCTTGTTGCAGGCAACGACTGAGTAGCAGGATTAATAGACAGCAACTGCAGTACTTGGTGAATTGAGAATGCGTGGTTATGTACTCTTTTTTGCGCCAAACACATCCCATTCACTTCGTACTAGTTGGCTGGCCGAGATCTTCATGGCTACTTCCTGCCGACTCGACAATCCTGATGCTCTTCCCTGCAAAAGTCGACGAGCAAAGAGCTCGTCGACTTTCAAATGTGGTGAGAATTAGAACTTCCCAGGCACAGCAGAAATTAAGCACTATAGTACATTTCAAACTCAAGCGGATGAACTGCCAGTCGTAACCGATCAAATTCTTCCCGTTTGAGTTCTATGTATGAATTGATCATTTCGTCGGTGAATACTCCACCTGCTTTCAGAAAATCTCTCTCTTTGTCCAGTGTGCGCAAAGATTCACCAAGGTTTGAGGCAACATGGGGAATCCTTGATTCTTCTTCTGGTGAAAGCTCGTAAAGGTCAACATCATAGGGTTGGCCGGGGTCGATCTGGTTTTTGATACCGTCCAGCCCTGCCATAAGCATAGCTGCGAAAGCCAGGTATGGATTTGCCGAAGGGTCTGGAAATCGAACTTCAACGCGAGTGGACGCTTTGGGTCCGAATGGAATTCGGCATGATGCAGAACGGTTGCGAGCAGCGTAAGCAAGCAGCACAGGTGCTTCGTATCCCGGCACGAGTCGTCTATAGCTGTTCGTGGTCGGATTTGTGAATGCGTTGATCGCCTTGGCGTGCTTGAATATTCCACCAATGTAATACAGGGCTTCGTCGCTAAGATTGCAGTAGCCGTCACCAATGAAAATATTCTTGCCCTTCTTGAACAATGATTGATGCACGTGCATTCCTGTACCATTGTCGCCCATCAACGGTTTGGGCATAAAAGTTGCAGACAATCCATGAACATTTGCGACGTTGTGTACGCAGTATTTGTAAATCTGGGACACATCGGCTTGCTTGAGCAAGGTTCCGTACTTGATACCAATTTCGGCCTGCCCCGCAGTAGCAACTTCGTGATGGTGTTTTTCAACAATCAGTCCCATGTCGGACATCGCATGACACATTGCAGACCGGAGATCCGACATTGAATCCACTGGCGGTACCGGAAAGTATCCGCTTTTCACGCCAGGACGGTGACCGAGATTCGGTCCTTCGTCCAGACTCTGTGCAGATGCCCATGCGCCTTCTGCAGACCTGATTTCATAGTATGAAGACCTCATCTGGTTGTCCCACCTGACCCCGTCAAATACAAAAAATTCAAGTTCAGGACCGAAGTAGGCAG
The DNA here is from genome assembly GCA_965203865.1 of Arenicellales bacterium. Lineage (GTDB taxonomy): Bacteria > Pseudomonadota > Gammaproteobacteria > Arenicellales > JAJDZL01. The sequence continues at coordinate 3,082,887 of OZ241916.1, read as the reverse complement.
TATCGGCAATGCCGCTTTTGACCAAATATTCTTCGGCGAATTTTGCGATACTTCTTGGATCTTTTTCGTACGGCTTGCCTGAAACCGGGTCAACTACATCGCAACGAAGTAGCAAGGTGGTTTCTTGCATGAAAGGATCCAGCATCGCAGTTTCCGTGTCCGGCACCATTTCCATATCCGAGTCATTGATCGGCTTCCAACCGGCAATTGAAGAGCCGTCAAACATGACGCCTTCTTCAAGCATATCCTCTGTGAAACAGTTTGCGGGTATTGTGAGGTGTTGTTCTTTACCTCTGGTATCTGTAATTCTCAAGTCAATAAACTTTACGTCCTTGTCCTTGATTGTTCTCATCACACTTTCAACAGACATGTTTTAATCTCCTCGTCTGAAAACTGACAAATTGGTTAAAAATGCTAATTAGCAATATAAATTGCTTAGCAATTATTGTGCCAAATCTGTTTGCACCGAATTGATGCAAGTTTTGCACAATAATTACGGCTTATGTTATAGCATTGCATCAATTCGGTGCACTTTTTTTTTCTATTCGTCGTTAAACAAAGACAATTTTCAGAATCCTGGAACAGAACTCTTCGCTGCAGCCCCCAAACAGTTCAAGCAAACGCAGGTGTTCATTTGCTACTTCACACGCAGTCGCACAACATAGTTGTTTTCGCGGGATTCTGTAGATAAAACTTCGTGCTGATGAACCCGACACCATGCCGGGATGTCCACCAGCGCACCAGGGTCAGTGCTTAATACTTCCAGCACATCCCCGCGGTTGAGTTGTTCGACTTTCTCTTGCGTACGAATTACTGGCAACGGGCAAAGCAATTGCCGGGCATCCAGAATGTGGTCTACACGTACCAACCTTTTGGAACTTCGTCCGGTCTCATGGGCTTAACTGATAAATTCCGATAATCACCTTCGCTGCGAGTGAAACGAACCTCAACTTGATCGGCATCGCGCGAACTTCCAAATCTTGCGACCAGGCGCGCCGCCAATTCCAGGTCGCTATCCGGAATTTCACCGTCGACCAAAGAAAGGGGTCCGGAATGACTGGTAATTGTCAAGTGAGGAAACCGATATCTGTATCCTCCCAAAAATTGGGTTTCACCAGCGTCGCGTGCAACAATCAACTTCCAGCCAGCCTTGGGCCGCAGGTGCCGACCAACCTTTAGCAGCATGATATCGTCGAATTCGTAATGCTTTTCGCCCCGATGGTCCCAAATATCCTGAAGCTTTCTGGAGTAGGATTCGTCTGTCAAGAAACAGCAACCACCCGCGGGTTGCGCATAGTCGGTTATTCCGAATTGTTCGGCCAGTGCCATCTGTGGCTTGCGACTGCGTCCCGAAAAGTCATACAGCTTTTCTCGGTTCACCCAGCCTTCCCGCTCGGGCAGTGTCGGAGGCAGAAATTTTGCGCATAGTGGTCGCAATAGTCTGTCATGCGCCCCGGATTCAACTGCAACAATTGGAAATGTTTCACGTCTTTGGGACTTCATGCGCTGACCCAGCACCTCACCGGTAATGATAAAGTCGAAGGCGTTGTGTTCCATCCACTTGCGCGCCTCGCCCACCATGAACGACTTGCAGTCCAAACAGGGGTTAAGGTTCGCGCCGTAGCCATGCTTCGGATTCAGAACCACGTCCTTGTACTCTTCAATTACGTCAATAATGTGCAATTTGATACCGAGCTGCTCAGCAACCCATAGAGCATTGTTGCGCTTTTGCTTTTTTCGGTCCTTGCTGCGTATCGCATGCGTATGGCCTTCCACGCAAAATCCAGTGAAAAAGTTTATGCCTTCAACATGAATATCTTGCTCAAGCATGACGCGGGCGGCCAGCATTGAATCAAGCCCGCCGGAAATCAAGGCAACAGCTTTGCGTACTTCGCTCATGTAAATCAATAAATCAGGACAAGTGCAGGAAAGATCAGTTTGTAGTGTAATTATTGTACGCAATTGCAATTCAAAACGAAAATTTTGAAATGAACAATTGAAGAGTCAAAACCTATTATTCAGCAAATACAAAGCAAAAGGTGAGAGTACAATAATAGGGACGAGCATTGTCAAAGCGATTGCCCTTGTCGGAAATGTTTTTAGAACCGGTCACTGGCGAATATCAGGCTTTGCCTTGCAAACAATACAAGAATCTGCATATCGAGAAACTGGCTTGAATTTCCAACAAATAATTTTTGCGTTAAACGAATACTGGTCGAATCAGGGCTGCGTCATTCTTCAACCGTACGACATGGAAGTCGGTGCTGGAACATTTCACCCGGCAACTTTTCTGGCAGCGATTGGACCTGAGCCGACTAAATCCGCCTACGTCCAGCCTTCTCGTCGTCCAACGGATGGTCGCTACGGTGAAAATCCGAATCGGCTTCAACACTATTTCCAGTACCAGGTTGTGCTAAAGCCTTCGCCCGGGAATTTTCAGGATTTGTATCTTGATTCGCTTTACTGCCTTGACATTGACCCGCTGCAAGATGACATACGTTTTGTAGAGGACGACTGGGAGTCTCCGACCCTGGGTGCATGGGGGCTTGGCTGGGAGGTGTGGTTGAACGGTATGGAAATCACACAGGTAACCTACTTCCAGCAAGCGGGTGGTCTGGAGTGTCGGCCCGTAACCGGTGAAATAACTTACGGTTTGGAGCGAATTGCAATGTATGTCCAGGGAGTGGACAATGTATTCGACCTGAAATGGAATGATTCAATGACATATGGAGACTTGTATCTTCAGTTCGAGACAGAACAGTCTGCATTCAATTTTGAATTTGCCGATACTGAATTTCTTTTCCGAAAATTCGATTCGCTTGAAAAGCAATGCGAAGATTTGGTTCAGCAGAAGCTTGCCTTTCCGGCATACGAGAAAGTGCTGCAGGCATCACACACATTCAATTTGCTTGACGCTCGTCGAATGGTCGGTGTCACTGAGCGTGCACGATATATCGGGCGTGTCAGGGCATTGGCCAGAAATGTTGCTGAAGTGTATTTTGAAAGCCGCGAAAACAAAGGCTTTCCCAACCTGGTGGATTCACCTGAATCCGAATCCTTGCGCGAGCATGAATCCGAGTCACTTCAGGCAGAGCAATTCAATGTTAAGGGAGATGCCGATTTGCTGGTTGAAATTGGTACGGAAGAGCTGCCGCCTGACTCGGTTAACATGCTTGGAGAGGCACTGGAGCATGGCTTGAGACAGGAATTGGTGCGTGTCGGATTGATTGAGAATGATGCCGAGGAATCAAAGTGGTACGGCACTCCGCGTCGAATTGTCGCTTTTATTTCCAAGGTGAAACGAAGCAGAAGCGACGAGTGGAAAGAAAGGCGCGGTCCTCCATTGAGCCGGGCGTTTCATGCTGATGGAAGTCCGACTGCAGCTGGCGAAGGCTTTGCCAAGTCTTGCGGAGTTGATGTAAGCGAGCTGGAAAAAGTTGAGAGTGGAGCATCAAGTTACTTGGCATATCGTTATATGGAATCGGGGAAAAGTGCTGATGAATTGATTCCAGAATGTATAGAAAATGTTGCGGCAAAATTGCCGATTGCCAAAAGAATGCGCTGGGGGGACAGCGATGCACAGTTCGTACGGCCCGTTCACTGGCTACTGGTATTACATGGCTCAAGAGTCATTCCCTGCAATGTAATGGGCATACAATCTTCTGCGGACACGATGGGGCATCGATTTCATTGCCAAAAAGCGATAAAAATCGGGGATGCTCAGGAATACTTGAACCGGTTGAAGTCAGAGGGCAAAGTCGTAGCTGACTGGGAAGAACGCAAAAATGCGATTTTAAATCAAATAGAAATTCTTGAAAAACAGGCAAAGGGCAAGGCAGTTTTAGACGCAGGCTTACTGAGCCAGGTGACCAATCTGGTCGAATGGCCGAAAGCGTTTCTCGGCGTATTTGATCAAAAGTTCCTGAAATTGCCGTCTGAGGTGCTCATGACTTCAATGCAGCATCATCAAAAGTATTTTCCAGTAATCGACAGTGGCGGCAATTTGAAGCCCGGATTCATTGGTGTGTCAAATATTGACATGAGTTCCGCCGAAACTCTGGAGCGTGTCAGGCAAGGCAATGAAAGGGTATTGCGCGCCCGATTGGCGGATGCGGAGTTTTTCTGGGACCAAGACCTGAAATCCCGCCTGGAAGACAAGTTGCCGCAGTTAAAGCATCTTGTTTTCCACAATCGCGTTGGAACCGTTTTGGATAAAGTCAGGCGCATTGAAGAGCTGACAAAGTATTTGGCCCACCAGGCGGGTGCCAATCTGGAAGACGCGATTCGTGCAGCGAGACTTGCCAAATGTGACCTGGTTACAGAACTGGTTGGCGAGTTCCCGGAACTGCAAGGGGTAGCGGGGCGTTACTACGCAATTGAAAATGGAGAGTCGCCAAATGTGGCCGTTGCCATTGAGGAGAGCTATCAACCCAGATCAGCCGGGGATACGCTACCGTTGTCGCTAACCGGAGTGATTGTTGCGATTGCCGACCGGGTTGATTCACTTATTGGCTTGACAGCAGCGGGTGAAGAAGCGAAAGGCGACAAGGACCCATACTCTTTGCGTCGAATGGCGATTGGCGTGATACGACTGATTATCGAAAAGGAGCTGGAGATAGATGTCTTGGATTTGCTGCATCATTCAATGTCTACTTTTTGTGCTGACGACGGAGACGGCAAGTCAAATTTCTCCAAGCCAACCGAAAAGACGATTGCGACGGTATTTGAATTTATTTTGGACCGGTTGAAAGGATATTGCTTGGAACGTGGCTACACTTCGGATGAGTTTGCTTCTGTATATGAATTGAAACCGTCAAGATTGCTGGAATTTGACAAGCGATTGAAAGCGGTTCGGCAGTTTCGCGAGCTACCGGAATTTGAAAATCTTGTAGTTGCAAACAAGCGAATCCGCAATATTCTGCGCACCGCCAAGGAATCTGTGAATACATCAGTGGACCCGAATCTGCTTGTTGACGCTTCGGAGTCGTCACTCAATGAGCAGGCAGTCAAGCTGAGCAAGAAAATCGCACCACTGATTCAGGCATCCGACCATGCAGGAGTTCTGCACGAGCTGTCGGTATTGCGAGAGCCAATCGATAGATTTTTCGATGATGTGATGGTAATGGATGAAAATCCTGACCTCAGAAAGAATCGGATGGCACTCGTTTCCTATGTCAACAAACTGTTCCTTGAAGTGGCGGATATCTCATTATTGCAACCTGCGGAGACAACAGAATGAATCAGGATTCTTTTTTGGAAATGCGAAAAGCGGTACAAGACTTTCACGAGCAATTTGACATGAAAAGCAGAGGGGGTCATGATCTCAAGTATAGAGTTGCGCTCATGTGCGAGGAACTTGGAGAAATTTCTGCCGCCGTTACCAAGGGCAAATCGAAAGAGCAGTTGGCTGAAGAGTGTGCGGACTTGTTGATTTTGCTGCTGGGCACTTCTGTTGCAGCCGACTTTGATTTGAATCAGGCCTTTTGGGACAAAATTACGAAAGTAGTTGAGCGCAAGTTCAAGATGGTGGATGGAACGATCCGAATTTCAGAGTTTCAGAGTTGATGCTGATTCGAGTAAATCGGGACAGTATCCGAATTTGCTGATCGTGTAGCAGAAATGAAATTGATTACATTTTTCCGTTCCCTGATATTTTTCTCAGGAATGATTCTGGCTGCTGTGGTGTATTGGCCGTTTTGTGTTGCTGCTGTAGTTTTACCGCCGCTTGTCCGGTCAAGGGTAATAGGAATCTGGGCTCATTTTATTGTGCTCTGGCTTTGGCTTACCTGCGGTTTACGACACCAAGTTGAAGGACTGGAAAAGTTGCCCGATGGGCCAGCTGTAATATTCTCCAAGCACCAGTCGGCATGGGAAACCATTACATTTCAAACCATTTTCCCCCCACAGGCCTGGGTGTTGAAACGCTCGCTCCTGTATATTCCATTTTTTGGTTGGGGATTGGCAGCGTCCAGGCCCATTGCAATTGACAGGACGACGCAACGCAGGGCATTGATGCAAGTAGTAGAACAAGGTGTCGAGAAAATCAAAGAAGGACGATGGGTAGTTATCTTTCCCGAAGGCACCAGAATTGAACCGGGCGAACATGGCAAGTTCAATGCCAGTGCATCTTTGTTAGCGACTCGTGCAGGGGTTCCTGTGGTTCCTGTAGCTCATAATTCCGGCGATTTTTGGCGACGCAGAGAGTTTAACAAACGTTCGGGGACTATTCGCGTAAAGGTGGGAGAACCGATCTATCCGGGCAACCAGAAGCCGAGAGAAATAAACGACCAGGCCGAAAATTGGATCCGGGCAATAATGCCCGAAATTAGCGGCGCATACTCAAAAGGTGAAAAACAGTAATTGACTTGCAGGCAGGATTGCGAGATAGTGGAATCACTTAATCCAGCGAGTTTTTGTAATCAGGCAAATTTTTGCAGGCATGGTTGATACACTGAGTACAAAAGAGCGTTCCGAATTGATGTCTCGTATTCGGTCGCGAAACACAAAACCGGAATTAGTCGTCCGTTCTTTGGTGCATCGTCTTGGCTATCGATTCCGACTGCACAAGAGAAACTTGCCCGGCAAGCCGGATTTGGTTCTCTCTCGTCACAAAGTCGTCATTTTTGTTAATGGATGTTTCTGGCACTGGCATCCTGATCCAAATTGCCCGCTTGCCAGCATGCCCAAGTCGAATCTGGATTACTGGAAGCCCAAACTGGCGCGAACGAGAGAGCGCGACCAGGAAACAATTGAACTGTTGGAAGCAGAAGGTTGGCGAGTGATGGTAGTCTGGGAATGTGAGTTGCGCGAGCAAACGGAGTTGGTTCTACGAATTCAAGACTTTTTGGGTAAGAGCAGAATCAATTAAGGGAGCTGCCTTTTAATATCGGAAATATCAAGCAACAATAAAGGATAAAGCAGAAATGTTAGTTCAAGATGAGGAGTTTGTCGTCAACAACAGGTCAGGCAGTTGCCTGAAAATTATCCCCTATATTGGGTGCAAAGCTGGATTCAAAAATATATTTGACGCAATAGTTCCCGATAATCTTACATGTCGGATTTATGATGTGTTCGGCGGTAGCGGGGCATTCGCATTTTATGCCTGCCATAGATTCGGCTCCCGCTTGGTAAATTACAACGACAACAATCCAGTTGTTGTCAATTTAATCAGGCAAGTCAAATCAAATCCATATCGGTTGTGCGAGTTGTATGGCGAGCATTACAAGAAATCTTCGCCAGACTACTACTACCGTGTGCGAGAATTGGAATTGGAAGAAGACATAGAAGGTGCAGCCAACTTTCTGTATCTGGCAAAAAACGCGTTTTCAGGAAAGATCAGATTCAATTCTCAAAACAAGTTCAATTCGCCGACCAGAAAAGGCAGTTCATGCCCCAAATTGAATTCGGAATCGTTGATTGAGCTGAGTTCAATCATTAAAGACATGACAATAACCAACCTGAATTATCAGGATTTTGCGAATATCCAAGATTCGTTGGTCTACTTGGATCCACCTTACTTTAACAACACAAATGGGCACTATAATGGAGTTCTTAATCTAGAAGAGTTCAATCAGTTTCTGCGAACAGTTGAAACCAGTAATAAAGTTGTATTATCCGAACAAAATCATCCCGAAATCTTTAATTTGAACTCTTCATACACAGTACGAACCATTACTCTGAATCGGTCCTTGCAGTATTTCACTCAAACACGTAGTAAGGAAATCATCGCGTACAACTTTTAAGGCATGATATGTGATGAATAGAAATGCGAAAAAAGGGGGAAAGGACAGCACGGAGAAAAGTCTTATGTCTTTATGGAACTTCAGGCGGTTTTCTCGCTCCCATAGTAAAAGAAGGAAACTATATACAATATTGCCCCAAACTAATTTATATTTGACCTGATAGAATTCAGCAAACTTTCAGATTTTGTCTCGAAAAGTATCTGCTTTGCTAACGCTGTACTGGCTTTGTGGCTAAAGCCAGTCATTTCAGTTGGGGGCTTTTGACTAATATTCATTTCGAAAATGTTTGATTCATCATTCATTAGAAAGAGTAATCCCTTTCGTTTCAATATAACCGCATCATTCACGTCTTTAATGTCATTATTATTCACCATTTCAGGCGTTCCGTAAACGATCCCTACATTTGATATTATGAACAAAGTTGCGGTATTCCAAAGTCTTTCTCCACCGCCCTGCTTGTTCAAAAGCCGAACATCCCTAGCACCTCCGGTGAATGTTCCTTTAACAGAAAGTTTCTTGTCATTTGGTAAAAGAATATCGCCTGATTTTGCTTGATCGCCATATAAAGTGCAATCAATACCAACCGACCGGAGCAACGCGTAGGTAAATACTTCAACTGCTCCGCCAACAGTAAATCGATTTTCATAAATTGTGGTGTTGTATCGCTCAACAAGAATTTTAATTGCCTTTTCGTACTCGTTTCTCGCTTCAGGCGAACAGTTGTTTTTCAGCCGGTCAAACGCTCGTCGCTCGGCAGAATAAATTGTTCGCTTTGGAGTCCTCCTTCGAGGCGAAGAAGAAAGTTCACTCATAATGATGCAGCTATCTTGTCGAATTTCGGCAGTAAATTGAATTTTCTGTCCTTTGGCGGACTTGCTATCCTTTGTTGAGCCAACTTGAGATACCTTGATTCAATATCGTAGCCCACACAAAGTCGCTTGTGCTTTAATGCAACAACCGCCGTTTGACCACTGCCAAGAAAAGGATCAAGAATTTCATCGTCCTCTTGTGAATAAAGGAGTGTTAACCGTCTAACAAGTTCCTGCGGATATGGGCAGGGATGGTCTATTGTTCTAGGCGGAACTGGTGCGATATGCCAAATGTTGTTCGCTATATCACGCTTAAACAACTCATCTATATCGAGGGCTTTTTTCATCCCCCTGCGAGGCTCACCGGACTTTCTGAATATCAAGATATATTCTGTCATGATGTTTGGATAATAGTAGCCAGGATTGGGTTTCTGTATAAAACACCCTGCCCGCTTTACTCCGCCAGTCACCTTATTCCAAATGATGTCTTGATGAAACTCCCATCCAATTTTCAGCATTCTCTGAGTGATAAGCATCGGTATCGGATAATGTTTGCCTTTCTGCAAAATTGTTCCAATTACTATGGAGCAAAAACCGCCATCCATTGTTACACGCAAAACATTCTTGAAAACTTTTTCAATGTTGTTCAGATAGTCGTCGAAAGTATTACCGAATGCCGAATATTCTCTGTTCCTGTGCCACGCGTCGGACCCTTCTGCGGAATGGATGTCGTAATCTATGGCGTTCCAATACGGCGGCGACGTTATAGTCAATGCAATCGATTTATTAGCGCATTGTTGCATCTTCAATGCAGATTGATGATAGAACCGGTAACCATCACCATGATAGATTCTCTTTCTTTTCTTTTGATTCGAAACAATCGATCTTCCGATTGTTTTGATGTCTGGCATACCGACTGTCTCGTTCATTTCATTATTTCCTCCAAGTTCAAGGACTTGCCAATTATCCTTTTTGCAACGATCTCCATAGCGTTAATAGTGTCTAATATCCAGTTGAGCATTCTGTAATAACCTCGTTTTAACACACCATAAAGATTCAACACTGTTTATGTGAGTTTGACCGTGCACATGCTCCCCAACGGAATGCCTGACAGTTTCATGTTCATACGCTAACCTTTCGCAACTTTTGAGGTTGTTGGTATAAACGATTGGTCACGATTTAACATTACTTTCAACAAATTTTTGCCAATCAGTTTTGCCAGTTAATTTTACAACCTTTACTTTAAAATTATATAAAATTTTCAAATTTTCAACAGAAAAAACTACCTTATATGCGACAGATATTGTCGTTTATTATTTTTATATTGAATTTGAAATTTATTTTTGAAAGACGGCAGTCAATACTGATTCTTCACGTCTGAAATAGCTTTGTTCACGTGAGTGTCATCTGCAAGATAATTGTGTTCAATGGGCTTTAGTTCGCTATCCAACTGATAAACCAGCGGATAGCCGGTGGGAATATTCAGTTCCATGATTTTCTCGTCGGAAATATTGTCCAAATGCTTAACCAATGCGCGCAGACTGTTGCCATGCCCAACCAGTAGAATTTTCTGCCTGTCCATTAGTAGAGGCACAACAATTTCTTTCCAGTACTGAACAACGCGAACCGAAGTATCGGCCAAGGACTCCGACAACGGAATTTCATTCAAGCTTGGTATTTGGGGAAAATTGTCCTGAACAGTCCCAATGGCTGTCTCAGGAGGCTTGACACTATATCCCCGTCTCCAGAGATGAACTTGTTTTTCTCCGTACTTTCTCGAAGTTTCCTTTTTATTCAAACCCTGCAGTGCACCATAGTGCCGTTCGTTTAATCTCCAGTCCTTTTGAACTGGCAGCCACATTCGGTCAAGTTCTTCCAGCACCAGCCAAGTAGTGCGTATGCATCTTTTCAATACAGACGTGAGTGCCACGTCGAATTCAAATCCATTTTCCCGAAGCGTTCGGCCTGCTCGACGTGCCTCTTCGATGCCATTGGAAGAAAGGTCAACATCAACCCATCCGGTAAAACGGTTTTCCAGATTCCATTGGCTTTGACCATGGCGAAGTAAAACAAGACTATGCTGCATTGGCAATATTCAAACGGTCAAGTTTCTTAACAAGTTGTCGCAAAGCTTTTCCCCTGTGACTAATTTTATTTTTGGCAGTTACATCAAGTTCCGCGAGCGTGCAATTCATGTCAGGCAGCCATACCACGGGATCGTATCCAAAACCGTGCTCTCCCTGAGCTCGGTCGTGAACATGCCCATGAAGAGTACCCTCTGCAATCACCGGTGATGCATCATGTGATTGACGCAAATAAACCATTACGCAACGAAATCTGCATGTGCGACGCTCGTATTCTGTACTCTTCAATTCTTCCAGTAGTTTTGCGATGTTTTTTTCGTCATTTGCATCCGGGTCGGAATATCTTGAGGAGTGAACTCCAGGTTGTCCGTCAATCGCGTCAACTACCAATCCTGAATCGTCTGCGATGGCGGGCAGGCCGGTTTGCATCGCCGCATGGCGAGCCTTGATCAGTGCATTTTCAACGAAAGTAAGGCCGTCCTCAATTGCCTCTTCAATTCCGAATTCTGTTTGCGAGACTACCTGGATTGCTGTTGATGCCAGCATCCGGTTGATTTCATCGGTTTTACCCGGATTGTTGCTGGCCAATACGATTTTTGAAGCCGAGTTCATGAGGAGGCCAGAGACTCTTTTTGGACCTTGATAATCTGTTGAATTGATGCTTGGGCAAGTTCAGCCATTTCTGCCAGTTGTCCAATGTCAAATGTATTTCTCTCCGCTGTTCCTTGCACTTCAATAAATTCACCATTTTCGTTTCCCACGAAATTCATGTCGACATCGGCCTTGCCATCCTCAGAGTAATCCATGTCAACAAGAATCTCTCCTTCGGAAACCCCAACAGCTACTGACGCAACATGGAACCGAATTGGATTCTCTTCAATTTTTTCTTGCTTCAAAAGTTTTTCGACTGCGTCGACCAAGGCGACATAGCCGCCTGTAATTGATGCACAACGCGTTCCGCCATCTGCCTGCAGAACATCGCAATCAATAATAATTGACCGTTCGCCCAATTTGGCCATATCTGTACAACTTCGAAGACTGCGACCGATTAATCGCTGTATTTCTTGTGTTCGTCCCCCCAGCCGACCGCGCGAGGCTTCTCTTGAGCTTCTTACTACGGTTGAACCCGGCAGGAGACTGTACTCGCCTGTGACCCAGCCACTATTTGTCCCTCTTACATGAAATGGTACCCGTTCGTCAATGCTGGCTGTGCAAAGAACATGCGTGTCGCCATTTTGAATAAGTACCGAACCGGCTGCATTGCGAGTAAAATTTCGCGTGATTTTCAGTGGTCGCAAATGGTCGTGGGCTCGATTGTTGCTTCGTTCCAATTTTATAGCTTCTTGGTGAATATACGAATTGGTTTTAATTGCCCAATGATAATCAGATCACTTCATCGGTTCTTTGCGTGGTTTCGCCATATCGCAGCAGTGCCGGTTCTTTCAAGCCTTCATACAATGAACCAATATTCTTGTCTATTTCTTCTTTGGATTGTTCAAACAAGCTGTTTCCCTTGATATCACTTTCTACGAGAAAAGGGCCGAAGTTTTGAACTTCGAGAATCCAGATCGCCTGAGCAATCCCCAGCTCGCGAATCCAGTGCGCTTCCAAAACTCTCTTTATTCCCCTGCCCAGTAACGCTCCTGTGCCATATCCGACAGTTGTCAAGTACAGAGCCGAGTGCGGGACAAACAATTTTTGATAATCCGACTTCGACATTCCACCCTTGCCGATGACTACCTTGCAACCAGATATTTCGAACCACCTTTCCATCCATTTGGAAAATCTGAAGCTTGCTGTGGCAGTAACGGCCCCGACTGAATATGAACCGTCCTCCATGACCGTCGCCGCAGGTGAGCAGTGAAAATTTACATTTGATACGGAAGCCAAGTCTACAGGGGGTTCAGCACCTTCGTCAAGAATTCGACGATAGACGCTTTCCCGTCCGGTATAAATCACACCATTTAAATATACGACTGACCCCAGCTCCAGATTGTTCAATTCGGCCGGGTCAATTGGTGTGGAAAGCTGCACCGCTTTTTGATTGAACTGGCTCATTCAACCTCTTCGCGTCTGTGATATGGCGTAAACCACGCCGGGTCATTGCGATATTCGACCGAGTTGTCATCAAATACTCGAACCACTGCGCGCCGTGACGACAGGCAAAAACTGTGAATGCTGACAGGCATCCCTCCGGTGTGCGTATGCGCTATTTCAATATGACAGTCAACAACCATGGAATTTCCTACGAAGCCCATTGGTCCCATGCCGATATTATTGCCCAGTTCCTTCAGCTCGTCTTCAAATTCTGCAATCTCGCCATCCGGATGGCGGTCACCGACGACTCTCAAACAGGCTGCCTGCTTGCCCAGTACCATGCAGGTATCCTTGCTACCGCCGATTCCAACGCCGACTATTGCCGGCTGGCATGCCAGGCCCCGCCGTCCGAACTGAATCATGGTGTCCAAAAACATTTTTTTGATGCCGTCCTTGCCGTCGCCGGGAAACAGCATTCGATAGTCTGTGCCAAAAAGCCCGCCCTTGTGAACAGTTGTAATGTCAACCCAGGAAGCGTCTGGCTCCACAGAATATTCAATCTCCGGGGCGCGAGTACCGACATTGTTATTGTGGTCATGTCGATTCAAGGGATGAACCCGGTTCGGTCGAAGAGGAACTTCTGAAGTGGCTTTTGCTGTTGCCCGTCTCAAAGCTCTCTCCAAAGCTACAAAGCCTCCCTGGATAACCGATTCATTGCCGAATTTCACATAGTACCGGGGCAAGCCGGTATCGGCGCACATGGGACGCTGGTCTTCTACTGCCGCGTCCCAGTTATCCATCATCGTGTCCAGTACAAAACAACTCAGTGCATGCTGTTCCTCGCTCCGAATTTCGCGAATTCCTGCGCGATAGTCTTCGGGTATGCGTATTGCGGCACGCCGCGTAATTTCGTACGCCACATCTTGAATTGTTGATTCGGAAATCATGTTTTCAAACTGCTTGCTGCTCCGGTTTTAACCGTGTGAACTCTACGGCTTCGGTTTCAGACACCAACTCTTCGTCCTGTATGAACACGCGAGTGTAACGAGATTCACCAATCGGACCGATTTCGGGATTGTCCATCAGATAATGTGCACCCCGGGAATCCTTTCTCGCTTTGGCCGCCTGCACGATTGCCTTGCTCACCAGAATCTGATTCTTGAGATTCAGGTATTCCTGCCAACCCATATTGTACGAAATTACTGACGCTTCCACACCAAAATTGCTCAGTAATTCATCCAAATCCTGTAATTCGAAACCTGCTTTTTCAAGACTTTGCGCAGACCTTAGTATTCCGGCATCTTCCCACATGACAGAATACAGTCTTTCTCGAACCTCATTCAAATTTCCAGCGGGTCTGCTGAATACAGCACTCGTTTGTTCCAAGGTAGCTTCAACCAACTGATAATCGGGTTTACTGAACACACTGTCATTTGAAACAAATGCTGCAACCGAATCTCCTGCAATGCAACCGAATACCGTAGCGTTGCCAACTCCATTTCCTCCCAATCGGTTTGAACCGTGAACTCCGCCTGTATCCTCGCCAGCAGCGTACAGCCCCGGAATTGTTGTACTGCAATCGGTTTTGATCTCGATTCCCCCCATCAAGTAGTGAGCAGTGGGTGTAACTTCCACTAGCCCTGCAACCAGATCGAATCCAACATCTGAGCAACGCCTGACCATGCCCTTGAATTTTTCACGTACGATATTCGCCGGCAAGTGCCCCATGCTCAAATAAACGCCGCCGTTGGGCCCGCATTTTCCGCTTCGCATTTGTTCAAACATGGCGCGGCTAACAATGTCGCGTGTTGCACGCTCGCCGCGCGAGTCGTAGTTCAGCATGAATCTTTCATTGTCGCTATTCAGCAAGTGTCCGCCGGCCCCGCGCAAGCCCTCTTCGATAATTGTGCCGGTGATTCGGGTATCAGTGCCTGCCAGCAAACCGGTTGGATGAAATTGAATCATTTCCATGTCGCGTAGTTTGAGCCCGAATCGCAGTGCCATAGCCAGTCCGTCGCAAGATTTATCACCGGAAGGTGTGTGGTATTTGTACATCGTGGGACCGGCCCCCGTGGCGATGACAACTGCTTTGGCCCGAACCAATCGAAATTCTCCTCTACGGATATCCAGGAAAAGAACAGCCGAGACACCGCTTCCGTCACTTGATGGTATCAACTCGATTGCGCGATGCTCTTCAAGAGTCTTGATTGGCCGCACACGCGTTTGCTCTGAAAGCCGGTTCATGATTTCAATGCCTGTCAGGTCGCCTTTGTGAACCGTACGATCAAATGTTTGGCCCGCAAAAGCTTTTTGATGAATCGTACCGTCTTCATTTCGGTCGAAAAAGCATCCGTGCCGATTTTCCAGTTCAAGAACTGTGCCAACCGCCTTAGTTACAAGTGTCCAGGCAAGTTCCTGATTGTTTATCCATTGGCCGCCTTCAATTGTGTCGCGAAAGTGTGCTTCAACTGAATCGCCCTGTCCTAGTGCAGCGTTGAATCCGCCTTGTACCATGCGAGTGCAACCTGATTTCCCGATCAGACCTTTTGATGCAACTGCAACGTCCAGTTCCGGATTTCCGTCTACTGCGTGAATTGCGGCAAGCAACCCGGCCCCGCCGCTCCCAAGTACCAGTACATCTGTCCTTAGTTCGTCAAAGGTGGCTAGAGAAGTCATGCTGTCAAGAAGAAGAGTAGGCCGCAAGCGAGTGAGATACTGCCCGCCATTGCCAGCCAAACGCTTTGGTGCCTGGTTGCAGAAAAAATCTCATAGGCAATCAGGCGAATACCGTTCGCAAGGTGCGCACATGCCAGCAGTATCAAAATCGATTCAAAAAATTTGACCATGGGCGCATCAGTCCAGGTAAGGAAACGGTCAAGTGCAGCAGGGTCTTTCAGTAGCAAGGATATGACATACAAGTGCACTGGAAGGAAAATCGCTAGGCAAAGCCCTGAAATTCTGTGTACAACAAAGGCAATATAACCGGAATGCTTGCGGGAATTCATGGTTTGCTACCAAATCGCCAGAACTGCACTGATACCGAGAAGCGATGAGGCAACCAAATAAACAAGAATCAGAACGCTTATCAGGACAGGGGGCAGTTTCATCCACTCGCTGAAAACATTTTTCAAGCCGATTGCGGCATGAACTATAGCGGCAGTAATAAATATGCTGTACAGCACGAACCAAAACTCGCTTCCCTGTATGCGATTTTGAATTTCAGCAACCGACAGCCCGCCTTGCACAGCATAGAGAACTGTTGCAATGTGAATGAGCAGGCATCCTGCAAGCAAGCCTCCGCTGATTCGTTGAATATAAAACGATATGTGGGCCATGATTACCGCTTTTTCATGAATCAGCGCAAATTGCTTTGCTTTGTACGAAGCATTTCAACATCGGCTATAGCACCGCCGGCAAGGCGACATTGACTGCCTGTGCCAGTACTGCTCCCCAATAATCGGATTGATAAGGATTGTTCACCCAATCGCTTCTGATTTCTATTGAAACATGAGGCAGTTTGCGTGATTCCGCATGGTGCGGTAGGGTGTAGTCTGTTATGCCGGTAATTTGAAAGACCTGGTTTATTCCGATGCTGACCCGGGGCAGACTGCGATGAATTGCAGATTTGACAGCTTTCGCAAGTGTTGTGTCCTCGCGAACCATCAAGTCTATGATTGTGTCTCGAAAAGGTCCGCCGCGCAGTTTCGGGGTAAATGAATGAATAGCGATAAATACAGTTGGCATGCCAGCTCTGCTGTCAAGAATTTCCGAAATCCGATTGTGATACGGTTGATGAATCAAGTTCCAGCGATTGTCCAGTTCTTCATCGGACAGATTCTGATTAAACGGGATTGAACTTCCATCGCTCACTTCGGGAGCCAACTGCGGCGAGTGGCGCGGCCGGTTCGGATCAATCACCAGTCTGGAATAATACTGCGTAATCAAGCCTGACCCCAATCGATTCGCAATGTTGCTAGCCAAACGCTTTGCTCCCACATCTATTGCAATATGCCGCATCATGTCATGCCGGGATGGAGAGCGAGAAATCAATGCTTGCGGAATTCCATTGCCGGCGTGGTCGCAAACCAATACGACCGGTGTGTCGGACACTGCTGGAACCACTTCAAAAGGAACCGGGTCGTCAGCGCCGAGTAATTGTACGTTTTCACAGTAATCCTGATTCATCAAAGATACTACAATTAATTCAAGGCAATAAACAGCCAACTAAGTTCATGATAAACATTTTACAATGCTAGCTGGTTCATTTTGAAAATCAGCGACTACAGAAAAGGGGAAACTATGAACTGGAAGACAGCTTACAGATCATTCTATTACGCCAATGCCGAAGAGCCGGACGATATTCATTTGAATCCGGCGCATACAGCTTTACTGGTAATCGATATCCAAAATACTTATTTGGAGAAAAAAGAAACGGAATCTGAAACGGAGCGCTGGCAACCATTTTTTGACCACATGAGAGGACAGGTGATTCCAAACACGGCGAGCCTGATTGAAGAATGTCGCAATCGGGGAGTGGAAATCATATTTGCAAGAATTGCATGCTTGAAGCCGGATGGAAGAGATCGTTCTTTGAGCCAAAAGAAGCCGGGCTTCAACTACTTGTTGATTCCGAAAGATGCAGACGAAGGGCAAGTCGTGCCCGAATTGGCGCCCGCTGAAAGCGATGTTGTTGTGATCAAAACAACCGATAGTGCGTTGACCGGTACAAATTTGCGACTCATGCTTAGAAACATGGAGATTACAGATGTCATTGTAGCCGGAATATTCACGGACCAGTGTGTTGCATCCACTGTTAGAAGCCTTGCAGATGAAAGCTTCGGTGTTGTAGTGGTTGAAGACTGCTGTGCAGCAGCAACCCAGGAATTGCACAACCATGAACTTGAAATCATTAACATGATTTACTGCCATGTAGTAAGCAGCGAGGATGTTGTAGCATTTCTGGATACGTAGCTTCGCCTGCAAATTGACCAAATTCAGTCGCCTTCCACTCGCTCCAGAACATGAGTAATGCTTGCAGTGCAGATGCCAGAGTGTGAATCAATCACTCCGCGCCGCAACTGCTTGTCGGGTTGAAGTGCACTTTCATAGCTGCCGTTCAACAGTCGATACATGGTCACGGCCTGTGCGACACCAGTAGCACCTGGGGCACCGCCCTGTCCAATCAAACCACCAGATACGTTGATCGGAATTCTTCCATTTACATCAAAATCACCATTCTCCATGTCGGGGCCAGCCCTGCCTTCCGCACTGAACAGAAGCGCTTCTATACCTTGCAATTCAGCACCGCTGAAAGCATCGTAAATTTCCGCGATGTCTATATCAACTGAAGGATTTTTTACACCAGCCATGCTATAGGCTCTGCTTGCCGAGCGAAATTTTGCAGCGAATCGATAGGTGTGAGGCCGGTCTCCCAATTTCGCATAGTCCGTACTACTGCCAGAACCGGAAATTCTGACAACCGATTTCGACAGAGGAACACATTTCGGGGACGATAGCACGATAGCCGCGGCACCGTCGCTGACCATGGAACAATCCAATAATCTATACGGGGTGCTGACAGGCCTGGATTTTCGCACTTCGTTGACAGTCAGTTTCATGGGTTTATGGGCATGTGGGTTGTTCATAGCATTGCCATGATTTTTTACAGAAACCAAAGCAGCCTGTTCGGGAGTAGCCCGAAATTGATTGCAGTAGGACTGGAACGACAATGCATAAAGGTTTGCAGTTGAAACACCGGTCCAGCCTTCAATATCTGCGTCGAACGACCAGCTATATATTTGCTTTACTCCGGCACCAGATAGTCGACTTGCTGTTTGGTCGAATCCGCAAACCAGAACATGCCTTGCGGCACCGGAGCAAACTTGCATAAATCCTTCGCGAATTCCTGCTGCACCGCTTGCACCGCCCATTTCGACATGCACCGCGGATGCTCCGTGCAGCCCAAGTTCATCTACCGCCAACGCTGCCGGGGAGACTTGCAGTGAAAACATGTCGCTTTCGCTAGCTACTACAACCGAATCGATTTCGTTTCGCTCAATTTCTGCTGCATCAATTGCATCCCTGCCAACCTTTCTTATCCAGTCGCGAAAATTCGAACCATCGTCGTATTTGCGAAATGGAATCATTGATGCTCCGGCAATCAATGGCTTAACAGAGTCTGGTGCCATTCACTTCAACCTTGGCCGCCAAGTGTACTTTCGGTCCACTGGCTATTCATTTTCAGCGTTTGAGTTGTAAAAACTGCACTGCCTGACAACGTCGGAAATAATATTGCAGATAGTGCTATAACAGTTGCTTTAAACTTATAGATGACTAATTTTCTCCTTGTTCAGAATTGGTTTTGTCAGGAAGGATTTTCAATAATACAGCAGCCTGCCTGGACTTCATGTTTTAATTTTCAAGTCTGTTCATTACAAGCAACAATGGGAGATTCAGATTGCCAATGCCACAAATACCTTATAGACCAATTTTCAAATTGCGCCAATTCTTGTACAACTTGAATGCAATTGTGCTTAGTTGCCTAATTTGAAGAAGGACTGAATGTGAATTCCCCCAGTATCGTCAATCTCATTGCTGCAATCGTTGGTGAATCGAATGTAGTTTACGATCACGACAAATTGGCCCCGTATCTTGAGGAACCACGAAAGTGGTTTGAAAGCCGGGCTCAATGTGCAGTCTTGCCTGGCAGCACAGAGGAGGTTTCGAAGGTCATTCGCATTTGCCGGGAACATCAAGTACCTGTAGTCCCTCAAGGCGGCAATACGGGCTTGTGCGGCGGAGCTGTTGGTCAGGCAGATGGAATTCTGATGAATTTGAAGCGTATGAATCAAATCAGGGGTGTCGATGAGCACGCTTATACACTGGAAGCAGAGGCAGGTTGTATTCTTGCCGATATACAAAGACATGCAATGGACCATGACTTGTATTTTCCACTTAGTCTTGGTGCAGAGGGTACATGTCAAATTGGCGGAAATTTGGCAACCAATGCCGGGGGCTTGAATGTTGTTCGATACGGAAATACAAGAGATCTCACGCTTGGCCTTGAGGTTGTGCTACCCGACGGGACTGTCTGGAACGGCCTGAATGCGCTTCGCAAGAACAACACAGGCTACGATTTGAAAGACTTGTTTATCGGAGCTGAAGGTACTCTGGGTGTCATTACAGCGGCAGTATTGAAGTTGTTTCCGCCGCCTGTCCACCGTTCTACCGCGGTCGTTGCGCTGGACGCTGTTGAAGATGCCGTGGAGTTATTTGCCGTTGCGCGAAAAAACACATCAGGATTCGTAACAGGATTCGAGCTTATGTCGCGAGTATGCATTGAATCGGCATTCACTCACATTGCCGACTGCCATGACATGTTCTCTCAGCCTTATCACTGGTACGTTTTGATTGAGCTTAGTGACAGCACAGAGAAGGGGGTAAGCGAATCAATAAACGAGGCTTTTTTGGAGACTGCAATGGCTAACGGTCTGGTTCAGGATGCAGTAATAGCCAGAAACAGGCAGCAAGCAAATGAAATGTGGCGCTTGCGGGAGGCAATTGTCGAAGCGCAGAATTATGAAGGCTATTCTGTCAAAAACGATATTAGCCTTCCGATATCAGGCATCGCAGGCTTTATTGCCAATTGCGGAAGCAGACTGGCATCGTTGCATTCTGACATGAAGACGTTTGCATACGGTCATCTGGGCGACGGAAATCTTCACTACAACTTGACCTTCTCTTCGCGAACCGGGTTTGATGAATTCCGAGATTGTCGCAGTCGAATCATTGATGAGGTAAATCAACTTGTACATGACTGCAACGGATCGTTCAGTGCGGAGCACGGGGTTGGGCTGCTTAAGCTTGACAGCATGCAGAAATACAAGTCCGATACCGAGTTGAACTTGATGCGCGCCATAAAAAATTCTCTGGACCCTGAAGGTATCATGAATCCGGGAAAAGTGCTGCCGCCTGAGAATTGCCGATAAAATCCTAACGTATTTTGAACAATCCCCGGGCAAATGTCTTTGCCTTCAAACCCGCGATTGCTGCCGAGGGGTCAAGTTCTTTGGGG
This sequence comes from Arenicellales bacterium, assembly GCA_965203865.1. GTDB lineage: Bacteria > Pseudomonadota > Gammaproteobacteria > Arenicellales > JAJDZL01. The sequence continues at coordinate 3,062,141 of OZ241916.1, read as the reverse complement.
CAATGGTATGTACAGGACTGAGTGGTGTGGCAAGACAGGCAACCTGAGTCAGTGGCCACCGAATTCAGTATTTCCTGCTTGTTAGCTGTGCGTTCATCGTTGACTAGTGTCCAGGCCCGATTAAGTGCGGCAGGCCCAAGATAATCCGGTTTCCATCGGACAATATCGCATGCCGCGTAGCAAACACCGCAACCAATGCACTCGATGGATTTGTCAACTTCCTGTCTCCTTGGATTGCCGGGCCTTACCGGAACGAAGGAGTTAAGCTCTGAGCCGGGCGAGTGAAACCCGCTACCGGCAATAGCCCATTTTTCGAAAAACGGGTCCATGTCGACAACCAGGTCTCTTATCACCGGAAAGTTGGCCAAGGGCTCGATGGTGATTTCGCCATTTTGCTGTGCTACGGAGGCCTGGGTTCGGCAAGTCCAGCGCGGAATACCGTTTACAGTCATCGCGCAGGTGCCGCACACTCCCACACGGCAAGCAAACCGATAGGCTAAACTAGAGTCCAGTTCTCTCTGAACATGGGTTACGACATCCAGCACGGTTTGCAATTTTCGTTTCGGTACTTCATAAGTTTGAAAATAGCCGGATTGCTGTCCGCGCCAAACTTTTACAATGTGATGGTTCGTAGCCATAAAACCGAATTTTAATTGATGTTTGATTTAGATAGTTGATTGGAGCGAAGAATTGTGAAGATTGAAGATCTCCGAATTACCCGGCACAGGCTTGAGTTGTCCCCGCCTTTTCCTGCGTCTTGGGACCCCAAGGTACTGAAACAGTTTGATATTACCTTGTTGCGTGTTACAACCGACGAGGGTGTAACGGGAATCGCCTCAGGCGACGCAATGATTGCGCTTGAGCAGCATAAAGATCTGTTTATTGGCGAAGATCCTTTTGACTTTGAGCGTCACAGCCGGGTTTTGGACAGTCTTTCCTTGTTCTACAGTCGTTGCTGGCCGCTTGATCTCGCTTTATGGGATTTGAAGGGCAAAGTTGAAAATCAACCTGTCTACAAGTTGCTTGGCGGCTCAAGCGGAAAAATTCCTGTGTACGCCTCAACTGGCGTAGTGCGGCCAATAGCTGAACAGGTTGAGCAGGCAGGCATGCTCAGAGATTCAGGGTTCAAGGCAATGAAACTACGAATTGGCCGGCGACCGCCAACTGAAGATGCGAAGATGCTACGCGAGGTTCGCAAGGTCTTGGGAGACGAAATTGACATCATGGTTGATGCAAACCAGGCATGGCGAATGCCATGGGACAACTCGCCGTGCTGGACTTTTCAGCAGGCGAAGTCGGCGATCGAAGAAATCAGTGAATTGAATATCTACTGGGTTGAGGAACCGTTGCATCGGGGAGACTTTGAAGGATTGAAGAAGCTTAGATCGATTCCCGGATTTCCAAGGATTGCAAGCGGTGAAATGAATACGGAATATCACGAATTGTATTACTTGATGGAGCATGGGTGCGTCGACGTACTGCAAACCGATTGTGTTTATTTTGGGGGAATAACAGGACTTGCAAAAGTTGCGCGGGCAGCCCAGGACTACAATGTTACCTTTAGTCCCCATGCTTGGGGCAATGGCATTGGAATGCTGGCGAATATGCAACTGGTGGCAGGAACAGTACTGCCGCCCTACATGGAGTATTCAATCGACCCTCCGCAGTGGCAGCTGGAATACCGAGACTTTATGCTAACAGAACTGGTTGCCCATGACGGCAACGGCTACATCCATCTCGGAGAAAAACCGGGTTTGGGCTTTGAACTGGATGAAGACGTTCTCGAAAAAACGAGAATCAAGGAAAATTAAGGGAATTATATAGAATAGTAACCAGAATATAGTAACCAGAATATTGCTGACCCCTCATGATAAGGACTTATACATACACGGCTAAAATTTCCAAAGGCTGCCACAGGAACTTGAATGAGTTTCTAAGTCAGGAAACACTCTTGTGGAACTGTGCCTTGCAGGAAAGATTAGAAGCTTACGAAAAGCAGGGCATAGGTATTTCTTATCTTGACCAGCAGAAGTCTTTGACAACTATAAGGAAAGAAGATGACTGGTTCAGCAAGTTTCACTGCTCATCTCAGAGAACCTGCCTGAGAAGACTGGACAAGGCGTTCAAAAGATTCTTTGACAGAGTAAAGAAAGGGGAGAAGCCGGGGTTTCCAAGGTTCAAGCCAAGGAGCAGGGGGGTCAAGTCTTTTGAAACTGATGTTTTTAGTATTCACAAGGCTTTATCGTGGAACTCTGTGCGAATAAAAGGAATAGGCAAGTTCAGGTTCAAGGGAAAACTGAAAGGAGAAGCTAAGTTTTTAAGAATAGTAAAGACTCCGATAAGAATCAAGATTCAATTGGTTTGTGAACTGCCAGATATAGAAGTAGAGGATACAAGGGCTCCTGTAGGAGTAGATGCAGGAGTCTTGAATAGAGTCAGTTTGTCTAACGGAGTAAAGATTCCTAAAAGAAAAGTTGACAGGACTAAGTTAAAAACCTTGCAGAAAAGAGTTTCCAAGTCTGTAAAGGGTTCCAACAGCAGGAAAAAGAAAGTTCTTGCTTTAAGCAAGGAATGGCAGAGAGTCGGGGAGAAGAATAAAGGCTACCTGCATGAACTGACTACAAGTTTAGTTAAAAACTACACTTCCAGGTTTTATGTAGAAGACTTAAGAATTGAAAATCTAACCAAGAAAGGAAAAATATATAAAACCGGAATAAATCGTTCTATTTTAGATCAAACATGGGGAGACTTTAATTCCATGCTAAGCTACAAGGCTGAAAGTGCCGGTGGCTTTGTATGCAGAGTCAACCCTAAGTTTACATCCCAGACTTGCTCAAACTGCGGCCGCAAGCCCAAGGAGAGGATAGAGCTATCCGTGCGCATGTACGAGTGTCTTGCTTGTGGCTACAAGGAGGACAGGGATGTAAATGCAGCAATAAATGTTCTTCGTGTCGGATTAACAGGCACTTTGGCCGGGAGGGCCGAAGCACAGGAAGAAGGAAGACTTAAAGCAGCCGTTAGGATGCCTACTGTGCAGAACTGTATAGATGGTTACTATTCTATATAATTCCCAAAATTAACGCCTATGGCGTAGCCAACTCCGGCAATTCCCGAAAAAATTCAAGCGCTTCAGGATTGGCAAGTGCTTCAATATTGTCTACTGTTTCTCCATGAACAATTTTTCGGACAGCCAATTCAACAATTTTCCCGCTTTTGGTTCTGGGTATGTCTTCCACTTGTACGACTTTTGCCGGTACATGCCGCGGCGAAGCATTCGTACGGATCATGGATTTGATTTTCACTACGATGTCGTCATTCAAGGTCAATCCTTCCCTCAGGCGCACAAACAATACAACCCGCGTATCTCCGTCCCACTTTTGACCGATGACAAGGCCTTCAACCACTTCGTCAACCTGCTCTGCCTGTCGATATATTTCTGCGGTTCCGATTCGCACGCCGCTGGGGTTGAGCACAGCGTCCGACCGCCCGTAGACCACCATTCCACCATGCTCGGTAATTTCAACATAGTCGCCGTGATGCCAGTTGTCTGGAAACTTCTCGAAGTACGCCGCTTTGTACTTTCTGCTACCCTCGTCATCCCAAAATCCAAGGGGCATTGAAGGGAAGGCGTTTCTACAGACAAGTTCTCCCTTGACACCGTTTTCCACCTCGATTCCGTTGTCGTTGAATACTGCAACATCCATCCCCAGTCCCTTGCACTGAATTTCCCCGCGCCAAACCGGTAGTGCAGGATTGCCAAGCACAAAGCAAGAAATCAGGTCTGTTCCACCGGAAATCGACGACAGGCACACATCGTTCTTGATAGACTCGTACACATAGTCAAAACTCTCGGGACTCAAGGGAGAACCGGTTGACATGAGTGTGCGGAGGTGTGGCAAATCATGTGTTTTCTTCGGTTGCACCCCGGATTTTGCAAGCGTATCAATGTACTTTGCTGAAACGCCAAACTGGCTAATTCTGTTTTCAGCCAGATAATCGAAGAGGACATCGTTTTTGGGATAGAAGGGAAATCCCTCGTAAAGAACAATAGTTGCTTCGGAAGCAAGAGCTGTTACTAGCCAGTTCCACATCATCCATCCGCAAGTTGTAAAAAAGAACAATCTGTCATCGCGTAGCAGATTGACATGAAGCCGATGTTCTTTCATGTGCTGAAGCAGCGTACCGCCTACACCATGAACAATACACTTCGGCACCCCTGTAGTTCCGGAAGAGAACAGAATAAACAAAGGATGATTAAACGGGAGTTGAGCATGCTTGACAGGCGCGTCCGAGTAGCCTGCGACATAGTCGTCCAGCATTGTTGCATCGCCAACTTTCTCTTGCGGCCTCAAGTATGGAATAACAATACTGGCTTCCAGCGTCGGCAGATTGCGCGCAATTCCATTGCGCTTTTCTGAAATATCGAATTCCTTGCCGTTATAGGAGTACCCGTCAACTGAAATCAAAATCTTTGGACTTATCTGGCCAAACCTGTCCAGCACTCCTCTTTCTCCGAAATCCGGCGAGCAGGACGACCAAACAGCACCGCAAGATGCAGCGGCGAGCATGCAAACTACAGTTTCGGGGATATTCGGCAAGTACCCGACAATCCGGTCGCCCGGTTCTATGCCATGGTCCCGGAATGCCCTGGCCAGACGGCTAACCGAGGAATTCAATTGTGCATGGGACAGTACAGTGTCGTTGGTGTTCTCGCCGCGGAATATGATTGCCGGATTGTCGTCATTGCGTCGAAGTATATTGTCTGTGTAATTCAACACAGCGTCCGGAAACCACACTGCCCCGGGCATTTTTTCTTTTCCTTGAACTACAGTTTCTCCGCGCCTTTCGGAACGAACTTCGCAGTATTCCCAAACTGACAGCCAGAACTGCTCCGGCTGCTGGACGGACCAGCGGTGCAGGGATGTAAAATCATTTGCTATCACGCCCCACTTTTTGGAGGCGAATTGAGCAAACTTGGTAATTGAAGCATTTTGAATTGCTTCTTCAGTTGGTTTCCACAGAGGCTTGTTCATGGCATTCAACAAAGTACAGCAATGTAGCAGGAAATTGTTTTCGATATCATCTGCATTCTACAATCAATTCCCCAGTCAACGTGGCATCCGATAATACCTGTTTTTCCGAAGCTACTCAATTTTGACACACATTGACTGTACCGGGAAGTGAACCTGGGCTGGAATGATTGCGCGAATAACATAGTCTCCGCCCTCGATATCATAAGTAATATCTGCAGTTTCATCTTCTTGTTCGACAATGGAAGCAGTGTCCAGGTCAACTGCAAAACCGGGAGTCACATATACAGGGCCCATAAGGACTGGAGCATACCCGTCAGACACTCGCCCGAACGTAATAACCTCCTCGATTACAAAAGGAATATTGTCATCCCAGGAATTTTCTTGCCACACGAATATCATTTTTCCTCTTGTATTCCGGTTTGTATGAAATATCCCGATTCCATTGTTTTTTCGGTCCTTGCGAAGCTTGAACTGCTCAATTTGGTATTCAAGGTGCTCGCTTCTTGCCATTAGAGATGTCAAAGTAGGAACATACCGGTCCGGTTCTACTAAAAACTCTCCTAGCATTAATTGGTCAAACTCGTCGTAGACAACGCTGCAATCAAAGTAGTTCGCCAATGCCGGCCCTGTTGCAAGAACTGCAAGTGCAACTGCTGCAAATGTACTTAAGACCCGAGATTTCAACATTGCAAGACCCAGAATCTACACTACACTGTACAAATTGCTTTCGCAAGTGTTTCATATTGCTCCACAGTCAGATTTTCTGCCCTTTGGCCAGAATCTATTCCTGCTTTTTGGAATAATTCATCGTTCGCCAGCATTGCAAGGGAGTTCCGGACTTTTTTACGCCGGGAGCCAAATGCTGTTCGTACAAGCTCGGAAAAAACTGCGTTGCATTCTTTGTCAACTTGCCTTGCTGGCTTTGGTTTCATGTAGACGATTGAAGACTCTACTGCTGGCGGAGGTGCAAAGGATGCAGGGGACACATCAAATATCTTTTCGACGGTCATTTCTCGGCAAACTGAAACTGTCAATCTCCCGTAGCTGCGTGTGCCGCATGTCGCTGCAAGCCTTTCGGCTACTTCTTTTTGCACCATAAAGCAAATATCTTTTATCCATTCACTGATTTCAACAAGTTTTAGTATCAATTGCGTTGAGATAGAGTACGGAAGATTCCCCACAACTCTGATTTGGCTACTATAGTTGTGAATGCTTGAATAGTCGAACTTCAGTGCATCGCAGTGATGAACAATCAAGCTTTCATTGCTGGAATTGGCATTCAGATTTTCAACCAGATGCTTGTCAATTTCGATGACATGCAATTCGGACAGGCAGCTAAGCAGCCTGTCGGTCAGGGCGCCTCGTCCCGGTCCGATCTCGACCATGGGGACATCCGGTTCTGGATTGATGATCGTAATGATCTTATCAACGACTTGGGGGTCGGTAAGGAAATGCTGTCCGAGCGGGGGACGCGACTTTACGCTGTTCATGTTTCAACTTCTTGATTTTTCTCGGCAAGGCTCTTTGCCAGTTTTACTGCCGCCAGCAAGCTTCCCGAATCAGCCAGACCGGTTGCAGCAAGGTTATAAGCTGTGCCGTGGTCCACGGATGTTCGAATAATCGGCAAGCCAAGAGTGACATTTACAACGTTGCCGAAGGCACTGTGCTTGATTGCCGGCAATCCTTGATCGTGGTACATCGCCAGCACTGCGTCAAATTTTTCAAGTTGCTGTGGAACAAACACAGTATCAGCAGGATACGGCCCTCTTGCATTCAAACCTTCTTTCTGAAGTTCTGAAATCAATGGTTCAATTACCGTGGTTTCTTCTTGCCCCAAAGTCCCGCCTTCACCCGCATGAGGATTGACTCCGCAAACTGCGATTCTCGGCGATTGAATTGCAAACTTTTCTTTGAGATCCTGATTCAAAACCTCTATCACCCGTTTCAGTCTATTCCTGGAAATGGCCGCAGGCACCTCAGAAAGAGGGATATGAGTTGTAGCAAGTGCAACACGAAATTGTTCGAAAACCAATAGCATTACAGGGCAGTCAATACCGGTTTTGGTGGCGATGTACTCAGTGTGCCCGGTAAATAAAACGCCAGACCGCGTGATCACTTCCTTGTTTACCGGTCCGGTTACCATTGCATGGAACTCCTTGTTCATACAACCCTCGACTGCCGCATCAAGAGTTTTCAGAATATAGGATGAATTTGCAACATCGGGTTGCCCCGGAGTTGGTGACACTTGATATTGGATATTCAGAACTTCCAAGGATGAATCAAGTGAACTTTCGTGATTGAAGTCCGGGAACTTGGCATTTACACCGAGCTTTTCAGCGCGTTCTTCCAGTACTCGGCGGTCGCAGATTGCCACTATTCTACAGTCCTGTTGCTGATTGGCGAGTGCTACAGTTAAATCCGGACCAATACCTGCCGGGTCTCCCGGAGTTACAGCCAAAGTAATTTTTTTTCCACAATCCTGCATCGGCAATCAGAAGAACAAGTTGTATTCATTCAAGAGAATTATGTGTTCCATCACAGAAAGGCTGCTTTTTTGTGTACTTGCAACCGCATAGCCAATAGGTTCTTTCTTTGTCGATGGATACTTTCATCGGCTCGAATTCGGTTTCCTTGTGCGACCCGTCGCAAAAGGGTTGCTTTGAGGACAAGCCACACCTGCACCACCAGTAGTCGCCGGGCTTCAAATTGATTCCATAAGGTTCTTTCTGAGCAATCTGAGGTTCTGCCATTGCTAATCTCCTTTTATGGGGGTATTGGTTTCAGTCGAGTTTTCTTTTACGCTGTGCAAGTTTGCTTTGCGAATTTGCTATTATTTTATCCTTGAATACACTGTTGATAAAACTTTGCGACAATTTCACCTCTTTGGCTTCGGTGAAAATGAAGTGTCGCAGAACAAAACTTGAGGCTCACAAAGGTAATAAAAGTTATGACGCAAAAAAACAATACCCGCGAATTCATACCGGTTGCGATTGCGGTGCTGACTATTTCAGATTCGCGAGTCGAGGATAACGACAAGTCGGGCGACCTTCTGGTTGGCAGGGTTCAAAATTCAGGGCACAGATTCGTCGGGAAGCAAATTGTCAAAGACGACATTTACGCAGTCAGAGCGGTTGTTAGCCAATGGATCGCAGACCCGGAGGTTCAGGTTGTACTGACAACGGGAGGAACAGGAGTGACTGGAAGAGATGGTACTCCCGAAGCGATCAGGCCACTACTGGACAAGGAGATTGGCGGATTTGGAGAGATGTTTCGAGTATTGTCGTACGAAAAAATTGCGACATCAACACTTCAGTCCAGAGCATTTGCGGGAGTTGCAAATGCCACCTACATATTTTGTCTGCCTGGGTCGGCCGGAGCGTGCGGCGATGGCTGGGACATGCTGATTGAGCATCAACTGGACTACAGAAGCCGGCCGTGCAACCTGGTTGAGTTAATGCCTCGTCTGCTTGAACACTTGAAAAAGTAAAGCTTGATTATCCAACCATAGACTGACCGGTTTTATCTCTTACAATTTGAAATCCAAGTTTTTCCAATTTTAATTTGGCTTGTCCGGCAGTGAACGTACCTTCGCCGGGAGGAAGTTGGCCAAGTCCTTGTATCTCATGTGCAGCACGGACAGTGACTTTCAAGTCGTAGCGACATCCGTCGTAATTAATATACATCCATTTTGACTGACCACCACCGTACTTTTCCAGCATTGCATATACGCCTATTTCTTTGAATTCCTCCATTGCCATTAGTAAAGAATTCCTATTGATGTCTTTTAGGGCCATGCGTTAGCTCCTGTTTGTCCAGTTCGGCTATCTGCGAAATTGCTAGCCGCCTACGTACGACATTTCGATTCTTGGCAACCCGGCAGTTTCTTCGGTGCGAAGTTCGGAATACCTGTCTGTCCTGCCGGCCCAAACTTTTCGAATCATTTGTGTCAACTCTTCAACATCGGCTCCGTTTCTGATGCGCTCGCGCAAATCAAATCCAGTCGAGGCAAACAGGCATGTAAATACTTTTCCTTCCGCCGTCAGGCGAGCCCGGTTGCACGTTCCGCAAAACGGTTCGCTAACAGAAGCAATCATTCCAATTTCACCTTGCCCGTCCTTGAACTGCCATCTTTTTGCCACTTCTCCGCGATAAGTTGGTGACACAGGGTGAATTGGATACTTCGCGTCAATAATTTTCAAAATCTCTTTCGCAGCAATTACTTTGTCCATTTGCCAGTCGTTGGTTGTCCCTACATCCATAAATTCAATAAAGCGTAAAATTACGTCCGTTCCCCGAAACTGCTCAACCATGGGCAAAATCTCATGCTCATTCATTCCTCGAGCAACCACCATGTTTACCTTAACTGGTGCAATTCCGGCTTGCCTGGCATTTTCAATACCGTCCAGTACGCGCTGAACCGGAAACTTGACATCATTGATCGCTGAAAACACTTTGTCGTCAATCGCATCAAGACTGATCGTGATCCGCTTCAATCCTGCAGCTTGCAAGGTCCGCGCTGCGGATAATGTAAGAAGCGATGCATTCGTGGTCATGCTGAGGTCATTTACACCTTCTATTTTCGACAATGCCTCAATCAAGTCTGGCAAGTTGCGGCGAACCATCGGTTCTCCGCCCGTGATTCGAACTTTTTTCACCCCGTTTGCAACAAAAGCTCTGACAGTGCGCTCAATCTCTTCAAACGACAGTAGTTGCTTGCGTTCAAGAAAAGCGTGGTTTGAACCAAAAAATTCCTTTGGCATGCAGTACACGCACCGAAAATTGCATCGATCAGTAATAGAAACGCGCAAATCGCGTATCGGTCTGTCGAACCTGTCAAAAACCTGTTTGTTGCTTTGCGAATTCAATTTGATTGCGAGGGCCAAGAAACCAAAAAGTCTGTATATTGTCAGGTGAATTATAAAATCTTGGCAAAAAAAGCGTGAAATTTTCCTCAAACAGGCAAGACCGGTTGCTACCCATACCCTAAATAAGTGCCAATGAATCGTCCTGGTGCCAGGGCAAACAGGCCAGCTGCTACGGCACCAATCATTGTTCCGGTCATAAACCCCGCATGGAGTCTGACCTTCTTGTTCCTGATTGCAATCAAGGCAACTGCCATGCTGATAATTGTCCAGACCGTAAGAATGTGAATCCAGCTAAACTGTCCTGGATTCAGTTCTCTGATTCCGAATGCTGAAAGAGTTACACCTGCCATCAGGACTAGCCATGCCCATCCAATGACTCGGTGCTGAGTTGTACCTTTTTTTCGCGACAGATTGATTGAGCCAAGCAGAATTGCCAGCAATGCCGCAATTAAATGAAACCAAATTACAAAGTTATTCATTTTTACTGACTATAATCCTTAGAGGCGTATAGATGAGATTCTGATTTTCCCAGCCATGGAGGCTGGCCAAATTTTTGCGTTGACATTACAAAGCGCAGATATGTTTTTTTGCCGAACAAGTCGCCAAAAAAGAGAGATTTCGAATCGCGTTGAAAATCTGTACTTGCAAACAAAGCCACAATATAAGATATTTCTAACTCTTAACTAAAATAATTTCTTTGTCAACAATAATTACACTTGACGAATTCAACCTGTATTAATTTAACCAACTGGAGGCACTTTGATGAAAACACGTAAAATCATCGCCGCGATATTTTCCATTTTTCTGGTATGGGGAATGCTGTCCGCATCAGCGGTTGCACAAGACAAGGTTCGTTGGAAAATGGCAAGCTGGTTTCCAAAGAACTTGACACAACTGGGAACTTTGGGGAACCAAGTTTCGGAAACTCTCGACCGAGTATCGGGAGGCAATATTCAATTGAAGTACTTCGAGCCAGGCGCGTTAGTCCCGCCTGCGGAGTGCTTTGATGCTGTTTCAGCTGGCAGTGTCGACGCTTGCTGGTCCACACCAGGCTACTGGTATGGTAAAAATACGGCTCTCGCAATGTTCGCAGCAGTTCCATTCGGTCCGAAGGCTGCTGAATACGGCGCGTGGATGTACTTTGGCGGCGGACACGATCTGATGAACGAAATCTACGCCGAGCATGGACTCTACTCTTTGATCTGTGGGGTTATTGCCCCAGAAGCGTCAGGCTGGTTCAGAAAGGAAATCAATTCAGTAGAAGATCTCAAAGGACTGAAAATGCGGTTTTTCGGACTTGGAGCGAAGGTCATGGAGAAAGTTGGTGTATCCACTCAGCTGATCCCCGGAGGGGACATCTTCCCCGCACTTGAGCGAGGGTCAATTGATGCAACCGAATACTCCATGCCCGCCATTGACTTGAATCTGGGTTTCTATCAAGTTGCAAACTACTACTACTTCCCCGGATGGCATCAGCAGTCAACGTTGTTTGAGGTGCTTATGAACAAGGAGAAATGGGAAGGTTTGACTGATACGCAACGCGCGCAGTTCGAGTTGGCTTGCGGTGACAACTTTCGCTACGGCTTAGTAGAAGGCGAGGCGATTCAGTCTGCCGCCTTGAAGGAATTGCAGGGCAAGGGCGTGAATATCAGACGCTGGGACCCTGAAATTCTGGCAACGCTGGAAGCTGCCTGGAATGAAGTCGTGGCAGAAGAAATCGCCAACAACCCGGACTTCGAAAGGGTTTGGAACTCCTATACCAGTTTTCGTGAAGAGTACACAATCTGGAAAGAGCTGGGATATCTGTGATTGTTTGCGAAACGTAGACAATTACCATGAGAATTCGCCGCCAGCCTGGCTGGCGGCGAATTGTATATTTTGACTGTTTAGCAAGAGAGTAATTGACATGGCTGTTAAAAATTATGATGAATTACGAACTGTTTACAAGCCGCCTGCACCCCGTGCAGCCCAAAAAGTAATTGACCATTTGGATAGTCACTGTAAAAATTTCATATCATTATCTCCACTGTGTATTCTTAGCTCGTCAAATGCATCCGGGCAAGCTGATGCATCTCCGCGAGGAGACCCCCCGGGCTTTGTAAAAGTGCTGGATGAGAAGACACTTCTTCTTCCCGACCGCCCGGGAAACAATCAGGTAGATTCGCTACAGAACATTGTCGAAAACCCGGGTGTTGGATTGCTGTTCTTTGTACCGGGGATGAACGAAACGCTTCGTGTGAAAGGCAAGGCGGATATCGTTACCGACATAGAACTTCTGGAATCCACAGCCATAAAGCGGAAAATCCCGCTATCAGGATTGCGAATTACTGTCGAGGAGGCTTTTCTGCATTGCGGACGCGCTTTGCTTCGTTCGCACCTGTGGGATTCGGATTTCAAAATCGAGCGGTCCAGCTATCCCACTTACGGACAAGTGCTGGCAGATCAAATCAAGGGGGCAAGTGCTCGGGAAATAGACGAATCTGAGGATGAGGCCAATCAAGACCTGTATGGGCAGCTGCATGAGCGATTGTAGAAGTAGCCATACGGTAGCTGACGGTTGACTATTGGCATCCCAGACAGAAATTTATTACCTGCAAGGAAATAACAGTTCATGAATACATTACTTCGAATTGACGAAGTATGTGAAAGTACTATTATTCGGATCGGCCGTATTGCTGCGTGGGTGTCAATATTTCTGATTATCGTTATCATTTTCGATGTGGTAACGCGCAGATTTTTTGTTTTGGGTTCAACAAAACTGCAGGAACTGGAGTGGCATATCCATGCTGTCCTGTTCATGTTTTGCCTCGGTTATGGATATATGAAGGATGCTCATGTACGAATTGACCTTGTTCGCGAAAAATTGAGCGAGCGCAAAAAACTCTGGATTGAATTAATCGGTTGCCTGTTTTTTCTGATTCCTTATTCGTTTATTGTGATCTACCATGGTATCGACTGGTGGAATCGGTCTTTCCAGTTGAACGAGGTTTCCGCTTCGGCAACAGGCTTGCCTTATCGATGGATAATCAAAGCTGCTTTGCCGATTGGTTTTGCCATACTGCTCGTAAGCGGCATAACGACAGCGATTAGAAAAATACTGCAATTGTTCGGACCGCCGGAAATCAGGGAAATCGTTAATTTACGAGAGAAGAAAGAGGCAGTTCGCCTTGATGAAGTGGAAATACCAGAGGAGCGGTCGTAGCTATGCTTGACATATTTATTGACTACATGCCGCTTTTCATGTTTCTGGTGCTGGCGATATTGCTGTTCAGCGGGTATCCGGTTGCGGCCGTACTTGGCGGTGTCGGATTAGGCTTCGGCTATCTTGGTGTTTATCTGGATGTATTCGTTCCTATAGAATTTTTCAATATTGTCGGGCGAATCTGGAGTGGTATCGCAGACAATCTGGTACTGGTGGCCATTCCCATGTTCATATTCATGGGAACAATGCTGGAAAAAAGCGGCGTGGCCCGAGATCTGCTGTATTGTCTGCAAGTGCTGTTAAGGCGAGTACCCGGCGGGCTTGCCCTTTCTGTCACTGCAATGGGGACGATTATGGCGGCGACAACCGGCATTATTGGTGCTTCGGTTGTCATGATGACGCTGATGGCACTGCCAATCATGCTTCAAAGACAATACAGTGTGCCGCTGGCGACCGGGACGATTGCTGCATCGGGCACTCTCGGAATTCTGATCCCCCCAAGCATTATGCTTGTCATTATGGCCGACTTGCTGGGAAGGTCTGTCGGGAATTTGTTCGTTGCGGCAGTGTTCCCCGGATTGCTGCTGGCCAGCATATACGGAATTTACATATTGACGATTTCAGCACTTAAGCCCGAGCTCGCTCCGTCGTTGCCAAAAGACATTGGTCCGAAGGACAACAAGGAATTCTGGATGATGATACTTCGCGGCCTGGTGCCGCCTGTATTCCTGATTGTGCTTGTACTGGGTTCTATCGTTATCGGGTGGGCAACGCCGACAGAAGCATCAGGGGTCGGTGCCGCGGGGGCGATTTTGCTGGCAGTGATCAATGGCAGGCTGAATATCCCCACATTGCGCGCAGTGGTTGAACGTTCGGCATTGACCGGAGCAATGCTGTTTTTCATTTTTATTGGCGCCACCGCGTTTTCATATGTTTTCAGGTCGCTGGGCGGCGATGACATCGTCATTGATTTTGTTGAAAGCACAGGATTCGGTCCTTGGGGCATATTGTTTATTCTGATGGGAATTGTATTTATCCTGGGATTCTTTTTTGACTGGATTGAAATCACATTGATCGTATTGCCGGTGTTCGCACCGATTATTGCATTGCTGGATTTTGGAGATCATGTGGCCAAAGTCGATCTTGTCTACTGGTTCGCCATATTGGTGGCGGTAAATTTGCAAACGAGCTTTTTAACCCCGCCATTCGGGTTCGCGCTTTTCTATATGAAAGGCGTTGCTCCGCCTTCTGTCAAGATTCAGCAGATTTATCGCGGAATTGTACCTTTCGTATTGTTGCAGGTGATTGGGCTAAGCCTTGTGATGGCTTTTCCAGAAATTGCCTTGTGGTTGCCGAACAAGATACTGGATTAGTTTCTTGCAACCGGTACCAAGCAAAGCACAAGTTCAATGGTGAACACGGCCAGCAGAGCAAGAAAAAAAGTTGGTTTGTTCGCGACTTGCCTGGTTGATCTTTTCAGGCCGGAAGTCGGGTTTGCAACCGCCAGGTTGATTCGTAATGCCGGCTTTGAACTTGAGGTCCCCAAGTCGCAGACTTGCTGCGGACAACCGCTGCTCAATAGCGGCTCCCATTCAGCAGCGCGTAAAATCGCAAGGAGGTTTCTGAAGACTTTTAAAAAGTATGATTACATTGTCGCACCTTCCGGCTCCTGCATCTCGATTGTAAAAATTCACTATCCCGAGTTGTTCAAGTCTGAAGTGAAAGATCTGGAGCAAAGCCGGTTGCTTGCGTCTCGTGCATATGAGATTACAGACTTTTTGACAAGCGTCGCCGAATGTAAAATTGATGCCAGCTATGATGGTCATTGTACGTATCACGACTCTTGCTCAGGCTTGAGAGAACTTGGAATCAGGGGGCAGCCGCGTGCCTTGCTTCGACAAGTGCAGGGAATGAGATTTAGTGAATCGAAAGACTCAGGCAATTGCTGCGGCTTTGGCGGGACGTTTTGCGTAAAGTACCCGGAAATTTCAGCGACCATGGCAGGTGCGAAAGCTGGCAATTTGATTGACAGCGGTGCGGATACTGTTTTGGGCGGCGACCTGGGGTGCTTGATGAATATCGCAGGTACGCTTCGTCGGGGAAGCAGCAACCTGAAAGTCTTTCATGTTGCTGAGGTTCTGGCCAACCAAGGTGGCAATAACCCAATTGGCGCATCTGGAAAGTAAATGGAAGTCACCTCCCAAAGTTTCACAACCAAGGCTAAAGCTGCACTACTGGACAATGACCTGCAGGATGCCATGCGCAAAGCGCATGGCGGGTTTGTGGAAAAAAGAGCGAGTGCAGTAAAAGAATTGCCCGAATTTGAAACGCTTCGAAACCAGGCTGTTTCCATCAAGAACCACGTCTTGTCGAACCTTGACCACTATCTTGAAAAATATTCTCAAAACGTGGCGAAAGCAGGCGGGCATGTACACTGGGCAAGCACCTCCGAGCAAGCTGTTGAGATAATTCTGGAAATATGCAAAGCCGCACAAATCAAGCGCATTGCAAAGGGCAAGTCCATGATTGGCGAGGAAATTGATTTGAATCAGGCACTGGAAGAAAACGGTATGGAAGTTGTCGAAACAGATCTTGGTGAATACATTGTTCAAATTGCGGGAGAATTTCCAAGTCACATTATTGCCCCTGCAATTCATAAGACACGCAAGCAGATTACCGACCTGTTCTACGAGCATCATGCCAAGCACGGCATGACCGAGCGAGTTGAAGGAGTCGCTGAAATTGTCAATGAAGCGCGAACTGTATTGAGAGATGCATTTGTCGGGGCAGATGCAGGGATAGTCGGTGCGAATTTTTTGGTGGCGGATTCCGGTGCCAATGTTCTTGTTACCAACGAGGGAAACGGAGACTTGTCCAGTTCGCTGCCGCGAGTACAGATTGTTACGGCTTCAATAGAGAAAGTGATTCCTTCATACGAAGATCTGGGAATTTTTCTGAGATTACTGGGAAGAAGCGCCACCGGTCAGGAGATGTCGTCTTACACAAGTTTGTACAGCGGCTCCAAACGCGAGGAGGAAATGGATGGTCCGGAGGAGTTTCACGTTGTGCTACTGGACAACGGAAGAACTGAGATGCTCGCGGGGGAGTTTCGGGAAATGCTGCGGTGCATTCGCTGTGGAGCGTGCATGAATCATTGTCCGGTTTACCAGTCAATTGGCGGCCACGCTTACGGTTGGGTGTATCCCGGTCCCATGGGCTCGGTTTGGACCCCATTGCTGGTGGGGTTGCAAAATGCAGCAAATTTACCAAATGCATGCACACTGAATGGCCGTTGCGAGGAAGTTTGTCCAGTTCGAATTCCGTTGCCGCACTTGTTGAGAACGCTAAGAAAGCAGATTTTCGAACGAGGTTTGATTGATATGAAATCACGGATTGCGCTGGCATCATGGTCATTTATTTCACAGCATCCGGCACTGTATCGATTCGTTGTCGGATTGTGGTCGTTAATCTTCTACTGGCTTGGTCGTTCGAAAGGTTCGTTTGACTGGTTTCCTTTTGCAAGCAGCTGGACAAACAGCAGGTCCTTGCCGGCGCCTACCGGAAGGGGATTTGTTAGCCGATGGCAGGACAGCGACACATGAATGCTTGGAAGAACACTGCGAATGAGTAATCTTTTGGAAAGGTTCGCGTAATCAATCAATTGCTAAACTTATATTTACATTTGCAAATTTAAAATGAATAAATCTGTCGAAAAATTTATGCGGTCAAGCTTTGTGGCAGGCATGCTTGCAATGCTGCTTTCAGGTCTCGTTTTTGCTCAGACAGGTCAGCCGGCGCCTGCTGTCCATGCGATCGCAATGCACGGTGTGCCAAAGTACGGACCAGACTTCAAATACTTTGACTATGTGAATCCGACCGCCCCCAAGGGCGGCACCCTCAAGCTGGCAAGAAGAGGGACATTCGATAGCTTCAATGTTTTTATCGATCTTGGAAATCCTGCGAGTACGGGTTCAATTGAAACACTCTTGACCAGCAGTTCCGATGAGCCTTTCACAGAATACGGACTGGTCGCCGAGTCGCTGGAAGTTCCTGAAGATCGTTCCTGGGTGATCTTCAATCTCCGCGAGCAAGCGCGCTGGCATGACGGAGTACCTATCACCGCGGAAGATGTTGTGTGGTCGTTTGACACGCTAATGACAAAAGGGCAAGGATTTTTCCGTTTCTATTACAAGGATGTTCTGGATGTTGAAAAGCTGACGGAAAGAAAGGTCAAGTTTACCTTTGGAGAAACGGAAAATCGCGAGCTTCCCCTGATTGTGGGGCAAATCCCGATACTTCCGAAACACTACTGGGAAACGCGCGATTTTTCCAAAACCACGCTGGAACCGCCGCTCGGCAGCGGCCCCTATCGAATCAAGGATTTTGAACCTGGCCGCTTTATTGTTCAGGAAAGAGTCAAAGACTACTGGGGGGTAAATCTTCCAGTCAATGTTGGGCTGAACAACTTTGATGAAATACGAACCGACTTTTACAGGGATGATACCGTAATTCGACTCGCGCTGAAGTCGGGAGACATTGACTTCAGAAGTGAAAACCAGGCGAAGGCATGGGCATCCGACTACAATGTTCCTGCAGTTGAAGAGGGCTGGCTCAAGCGAGAATTTGTCAAGCATCAGCAACCCACCGGAATGCAGGCCTTTGTAATGAACACGAGAAGGCCGATATTTCAGGACAAGCTGGTTCGCAAGGCACTGGACTATGCCTTTGATTTTGAATGGACCAATCGCAATCTTCTTCATGGCCAGTACACGCGAACAGAAAGTTTCTTTTCCAATACCGAATTGGCCGCAACAGGTGAACCAGTCGGCGAGGAGCTGGAAATTTTGGAGCGATTTCGAAGTCAGTTGCCACCGGAAGTATTCAACCGAACATACAGTGCTCCCCAAACCGATGGTAGTGGTGCCCCGCGTGAAAATTTAAGAATGGCCCAAAAACTGCTGGCAGAAGCTGGATGGGTGGTTCAGGACCTGAAGCTTGTGCATCGCGAAACGGGCCAGAAAATGAGCATTGAAGTTTTGATCGTGTCGCCGGCATTTGAGAGAATTATATTGCCGTTTCAGAAAAATCTTTCCCGACTAGGAATCGATGCCAGTATTCGACTGGTTGACCAGACTCAGTACATCAATAGAGTGAGGAGCTTTGATTTCGATATGATTGTCAGCGGATGGGGACAGTCGAATTCCCCCGGCAACGAGCAGCGGGACTACTGGTCTTCCATAGCTGCGGACCGTGAAGCTTCAAGGAACTATTGCGGTATCAAGGACCCGGTTATTGACCAGCTGATCGATCTGGTTATTCAAGCACCCACAAGAGAATCCCTGGTTGCCAGAACAAGGGCGCTTGATCGAGTTTTACTGGCTGGACACTATGTCATTCCCCAGTGGCATATTAAAGGTGACCGAATTTTGTACTGGGACAAATTTTCAAGACCTGAAAAACCTGTACGTCAAGGGACAATGATTGGCAGATGGTGGTTTGATGCAGAGAAGGCCGAGGCACTTGACAACAAGATGGAGAATTATGGTAACTTGAACTAGCACTGGATGCTTGCCTTGCCAGAAGGGCGAACAATTCTATTTTTAGGTTTGACCGGGGTCGGGAGACTGGCAAAATGAAGGAAAATAAACTGTTTTGTTATGTAGGTTTGGCCCCTGCAAGCAACAGCATGTCGTCTACGTAAGTTAACTATGACCGCATATATCATACGTAGAATTTTACTGATGATTCCGACCTTGTTCGCAATCATGGTGATCAATTTTGTGGTGATTCACATTGCGCCGGGTGGCCCCATTGAGCAAATCATTGCGGAAATTTCGAATACCGGCGACCTCACGGAAAGAGTTACGCGCACCGGGGCGGGAGAAGTACTTGAACAGTCCGCTTCCGGGTCGTCTCAGCTATCAACCAGTACAAGCCGCTACCGGGGTGCGCAAGGGCTTGATCCTGAGTTCATCAAGGAGCTGGAAGTTCGATTCGGATTTGACAAGCCGTTGCACGAAAGATTCCTCCAGACCATCAAAAACTACATCGTATTCGACTTCGGAGACAGTTTTTTTCGTGACCAGAAGGTAACTGATGTCGTGCTGGAGAAAATGCCAGTATCTATTTCACTGGGCCTTTGGACAACCCTGCTTGTTTATCTGATTTCAATTCCTCTCGGAGTGGTAAAAGCGGTTCGGGACGGTTCTGCGTTTGATGGCTGGACTACAGTTGCATTGATCATCGGTACAGCGATTCCGGGTTTCCTGTTTGCAGTATTTTTGCTTGTTATCTTCGCGGGCGGCAGCTATCTCGACTGGTTTCCCCTGAGCGGGCTAACATCTGAAAACTGGGACGAATTATCCTGGACGGGCAAAGCGCTTGACTATTTTTGGCACATCGCTCTGCCTGTACTGGCTATGGTAGTCGGCGGATTCGCAGGTCTGGCAATGCTCACAAAGAACTCTTTTCTTGACCAGATCAACCAGCAGTATGTAATGACGGCGCGAGCAAAAGGAGTTACAGAGCGGCGGGTTCTCTACGGCCATGTGTTTCGAAATGCAATGCTAATCGTTATTGCCGGGTTTCCAGGCGCTTTCGTCAGTATTCTTTTTACCGGGTCATTGTTGATTGAAATTATTTTTTCGCTTGACGGGCTTGGACTGCTGGGATTCGAGGCGGCATTTCGACGAGACTATCCGATCATGTTTGCCACTCTTTACTTCTTCTCGCTGTTGGGTCTCCTGATGAACCTGCTTGGCGATGTTATGTACACAATTGTGGACCCGCGAATTGATTTTGAATCCCGCGAATTTTAAAAATGGAATCATTTCAGGAAACACCAGCAATCCCCCCGAAACCAAAGTTATTTGGATTCGAGGTGAGTCAGTTAACTCGTCGCCGGCTTGACAAGTTTCGCGCACACCGCAGAGGCTACTGGTCGCTTTGGATATTTTTGTTTCTGTTTGCAGTTTCGATGTTCGCCGAATTCATCGCCAACGACAAGCCGTTTTTAATCTACTACAACAGCGAGATCTATCTGCCAATTTTCAAGCAATACCCTGAAACGGCATTCGGAGGATTGTTTGAAACAGAAGCGGACTACAGTGACCCGTACGTTCAAGAGTTGATTGAGCATGATGGCTGGGCATTGTGGCCGCCAATTCGCTACGACCATAGAACGGTTGCCTGGAATCTGCCGTCTCCGGCCCCTTCGCCGCCGGATTCGGTACACTGGCTTGGTACGGACGACCAGGCAAGAGATGTTGTCGCACGTACGCTTTACGGGTTCAGAATTTCAGTCCTGTTTGGATTTACGCTAACGGTGTTCAGCGCGATTATCGGTGTCGCTGCCGGAGCGGTTCAGGGTTATTTCGGAGGATGGCTGGATCTGTTGTTTCAGCGATTTATCGAGGTTTGGGCAGGCATGCCGACGCTTTACCTGCTGATCATCCTTGCAAGCGTAGTGGAACCCAATTTCTGGTGGTTGCTTGGATTGTTGCTGCTATTCTCGTGGATAGGGTTTGTCGGTGTTGTACGCGCCGAGTTTCTTCGCGCCCGCAATTTCGATTATGTCCGGGCGGCACGCGCATTGGGAGTCAGTGATGTCAGAATCATGTTTCAGCATGTTTTGCCAAACGCCATGGTAGCAACCATGACATTCCTGCCATTTACATTGGCAGGCTCGGTAACGGTTTTGACATCGCTGGATTTTCTGGGTATTGGACTGCCGCCGGGTTCAGCATCGCTCGGCGAACTGCTGCAGCAAGGCAAGGCGAATCTGGAAGCACCTTGGCTCGGACTTACAGGCTTCTTTGTCATACTGATCATGCTCAGTTTGCTCATGTTTATCGGGGAGGCAGTGCGCGATGCGTTTGACCCGAGAACATCCAGCACAGGGGAGGCAATGTGACTGGTAAAACACTGCTTGACGTAAATAATCTTTCAGTGTCGTTTCGGACTATGGCTGAAACATCTGAAGCTGTGAAAAATGTTTCCTTTAAAATCAGTCGCGGCGAAACCGTGGCGATTGTCGGTGAGAGCGGGTCCGGCAAATCCGTTACGGCATTGTCAGTCATGCAGTTGCTTCCGTATCCGAATGCGTATCATCCATCGGGAAGTATTCAGTATATGGGTCAAGAGCTGGTTGGCGCGAACCAGTCAATTCTGCAGAACATTCGCGGCAGCGAAATCAGCATGATTTTTCAGGAGCCCCTTACATCGCTTAATCCTCTGCATAATGTTGCACGGCAGATTAGTGAAACCCTGATCATTCATAAAGGCATGAGCCGGGCAGAAGCGGAGGCGAAGTCGCTTGAGCTTTTAAACATGGTGCAAATTCAAAATGCAGAAGACAGGCTTCACTCCTATCCGCACCAGTTGTCCGGCGGGCAGCGACAGCGCGTAATGATTGCAATGTCGCTGGCAAACGAACCGGGACTGCTGATTGCTGACGAGCCCACCACCGCATTGGATGTCACGATTCAGGCGCAGATACTGCGATTGCTGAAAGATCTGCAGGAGCAGCTGGGAATGGCGTTATTGCTCATTAGCCATGATCTGAACATTGTACGCAAGCTTGCGGATACCATTCATGTAATGCGAAACGGAGAGTTTGTCGAAAGCGGCGCTAGCCGGGAAGTATTTGAATCGCCAAAGCACGAGTACACCAAGATGCTGCTGGATGCTGAACCAAGCGGAAGGTCGGGAGATCCTGCACCGGATGCGGATACCGTCATGAAAACTGAATCTTTAAGAGTCTGGTTTCCTGTGCGTCGCGGCATACTGAGGCGAACTGTTGACCATGTCAAGGCGGTGGAAGAAGTCAGCATTTCGATTCGAGAAGGAGAAACAGTTGGCGTGGTTGGGGAGTCCGGGTCAGGAAAGACCTCTCTTGCATTGGCTGTTCTCCGATTGATTTCAAGCCAAGGGGAAATACACTTTTGCGGCAAGAATATTCAGGGCAAAAAATCAAAGCAACTGAGAGAATTGCGTCGTAGCATGCAAATCGTTTTTCAGGACCCTTACGGCAGCTTGAGTCCTAGAATGACAATCGCAGAAATTGTTGCCGAAGGCCTGCGAGTCCATACGCCCGATTTGACGGGAGACCAGCGCGAGGACCTGGTTGTCAAGGCGCTGGAAGAAGTTGAAGTGGATTCGAATACCCGCTATCGCTATCCCCATGAATTCTCCGGGGGGCAAAGGCAGCGAATCGCAATTGCGCGCGCCATGATACTGAAGCCCAAGCTTGTGATTCTGGATGAGCCAACATCGGCTCTCGACCGTTCTGTGCAGTCGCAAATTATTGAACTACTCCGGGAGCTGCAACGAACGCATGGGCTGGCGTACATGTTTATTAGCCACGATTTGGCGGTTGTCAGGGCAATGTCCAGTTCAGTTGTAGTGTTGCGCGCCGGCAAGGTTGTGGAGCAAGGCAGTGTTGACCAGGTATTCGATAATCCCGGACAACCTTACACGAAAGCCTTGCTTTCAGCTGCATTGGAACTGGAGATTAGCAAGGAGCAAGAAGACTTTGTAACGACATAAATTCGTTTACGAATTATTTCTTGAAAATCCAGTTTTGGATTGCCTTGCCAGTGCAATGCCAGCAAAAATTTCGCTTGGCATTTCTCCGTGCTTTTTTCAAATAGCATCTCAGTAGCCTGTTGTTCTTCATTACGCCTGATTCGGCAAGAATTTCAAACGCATATTGCCAGAGTGCTGCTTCACTCTTGATAGAGCAGATGTCGGTGAGCAACCCTTATATAAGATTCCCATTAAACACATGATGAAACTGTCAAGTAGAAAATAATATTGACAGGGGGGGGGGGTATAGTTTATATATTCACCCTTTTACCTATATTCGCAAGGTTCATTATTTCATTATTCTCAAGGCGAATAGAAATTGTTTCTTGTGTTCATTAACCATTCAAGAATCTCCAATGGAAAACCATAAAGCCCAAAGGAGTTCTACATAGTTGAAGAGGAGGAAGATATTGAAAATGCCGATTTCCCGAGAAAGAAAAAATTTGAATGTTTTCGCGTTGTGCGCATGTGTAGCAATTCTGCTGTGCATCGAATCGCTGATTTACAGTGAGGATGCTTGGTCCAGAAACGAGTGCAGAGACTCGCGGAATTCCCACTGGGCAAGCTATCGGTTGTTTGGTCAGGGAGATGTTGTACAGGGAAAGTGGGTGATAACTTGCGACAGCAGTACTTATACTGGAGTAACCTATACGCCCGAAGATGCTGACGGCAACCAGTTTCCTGTTGCCGGCCCAGGTGCTGTTCACTACGAGATGAGTAATATTCCGAGCTCTCTTCGGGATGAGGTGAAATACTATAGCGGCTACTTGCTTCAAAACGACGGCAGCGTCGGTTCAGGGGACACGCGGTACGATAACTTGATGAATCCTCTTGCTAATCGGCTATGGCTTCCCAAAAGGTTCACCAGAGGTGCCTGCTCGCATGCCAGCAATTCGGGAAAAATGTGTTTTACCGAGGTAGGCAGAGTCGATGCCGACCCGACGGGGACATTTTACTGGAAATTGAGAACTAACGCCGGTGTCGATGTAGGTACCAAAACAAACAATGAATATGTTGACGACTCGACAAACACCAATGTGTTTATTCAGGCGGGGGCCACCAGAAGAAGCCTGGGAGTGACCGAGCGGGAATATGTGATAGACGGCGTAGATATCGCGCCCATATATCCCAGATACCGGTTAGACAGTGCCAACATGCCCGAGTCCTACAGTGCTTCAGATGATTCGGCGGTAGCGGCTGTGGATATTTTGGCCGGAAGTGCTGTTTCGCCATCTAGTGAAAACCTGGACCACACGATTACGGTCCAAGGGGGAGCAACTATTACCGGGGGTGCTTTGTACTTCGACAGGGTTTCCGACGGGCAAATCTTCAGAGACGGTAGCGGAAAGCCCCGGTCCTCCGACAGACTGAATGCAATATCGTTAAAATCTACTGTAGCGAGCTACTCTGGCAAGCTTACAGTCAATGTGATTGACGGAACTGTTCGTTCGCACAGGTCGCTTGATACTACGGCGGCAACCCCGGCCGTAGGCATATACGTTGGTTCCGGCCGCACCGCCGGCACTGCTCAGAATCCGAACCAGGTTATTGTCAAGCTTCAGGACAAGGCAAGAGTTGCAGTTCGAGACGCTACTGTCTCGCCCGGGAAGATCACCACTTCGGGCGACAATAGCCCAGCTATATGGGCGGCAGCGACAAGAGCTACTTCTTTGGGTAGCATTCGAATAAATACGCCTTTGGAGATATCAACAACAGGGGCGAAGAGCCATGGCGTGCGGGTTCAATCAGCAGGTATGGGTGATGCCTTGCAGGAAGCGACTCGAAACCGCGCTATTACGGCGGGCACAACGGGTGCAGCGACGTGGGGCGGATTTAGTTTCGGCACTTTGTTCTTTCACGCAGCGGGCGGCGGGAATCCGAGCAGTGCAACTATCAATGCACTTACAAGGGCGCAAATGATCGGCGCATTTGAATTGCCAGGCGGCGGGGATGGGCCGAGGGTGGCGAGATTGAGCAGTGCCGATCGGCCGTTTTTGGCGCATATAGTTGCTGCGCTGAAGGACACCACTGTAATATCGGATGCGGTAATTACGGCAGCAAAGCAGGCGAATGCCGTTGGCAACTCATTCTTATACGGTGGCACTGGTATTCTGGGCAGAATATTTACTTCTAAAAGCAGCGACGGATTAATTATTGAGATAAACGACGATTCGACAGTCGACGGCCAGCCTGGAATCGCCACGAGCGGTCCTTATGCGACTGCCATAAAAGGAGAATCAAGCGGAGTACTCAGCACAATCTGGATTGGAACAAATGGAGACTTTTCGGATGACACAAAAAGTGTGAGCGTGGACCACGACAGCGACACTAACACCGATGATGTGATGATTTACAGAACCAGAGTCGTGGTTGACGAGCCTATTACTACAACTGGTGCAGAAAGCCACGGAGTGTATGCGAGTATCGGTAACGCAAGGTCTATTACTGTTGACGTGCGTGCGGACATATCCGTTGCCGGTGAAGGGTCGAAGGCAATCAAGATTGATACGACTTCAGCTTCAAGCAACACCGTTTCAATTGGCTCCGGTGCAACAGTTACTGGCGCGATAGAATTTGGCGATGGCGTGGACACGCTGAATTTGACCAGCGGAACAGTCACTGGGCCGATTACCGGTCTGGAGACGCTGACGAAGACTACAACTGGCGTGGCTGAGCTGAAAGATGATGTGACGTTCACCGCCAGTACTTTGACGGTATCGGCAGGCGAGCTGGTAGTTTTTGGTGCCTTGGACTTGGGTACGGCCGGTACGGTGACAGTGGCGGAAGGTGCAGTGCTTAGGCTTCACGGTGCCTTGGACTTGGGTACGGCCGGTACGGTGACGCTGGCGGCGGATGCCGAACTTAGGCTGGTGGTTTCCGGTGCCGCGCAAGGCAGAAAGTTTGGCCGAATGATTGGGGGTACCGTTACCTTGCAGGGCCCTCCAAGTGCCAGGAGTATCATAGTGGAATCCAATAGTTTTGCCGACCTTGAGGCTGCGGGAAGATTGTTTGCCGGTACCATGTTTCAGGACTCCGAAGGAAACACGATTATGCCGAGTGTGGTGTACGAGGTGCCCGGCGACGACAAGGACAGCAGCTACCTTGCAGCAGGCGGTCTGGCGATTTTGTGGCTGCTGACGTGCGAAGATGCAACGTTTGCGTTTAGTGCGGGTTCCACATGCGGGACGCAGTCATCGCTTGCCGGAGCCAGGGATACTGAGCAGTATTTGAGCGGCGGAGTCCAGACCTGGGCAAAACTGTATTCCGACAGTAGCCTGCCTCAGATTCAGGGGCTGGCTGTTGGGATGGATGCCCGCGTGGGCGAGAACAGCCATGTGAGTTTTACGGCGATGCCGTCCGCTTCGGGCGCAATGCAGACTGGTGCATTTTCGTTGAACGACCGTTCAAGTTTTGAGGGCGGCCACTATTCGGTGAAGGGTCGCTGGCAACGCGACGGTCTGTTTGCTGGTGCCCGGGTGTTGTACGGAGCCTATCAGGCATCAACGCAGTTTGATAATGTGTATGCGGCCGGCGGCAAGCTTGCGGGTCAGTTTGGCATGGCGCATAGCCATCTGGAGCTGAGTTCTGGTATGCGGCTGAGTGCCGGGGGCGTTGCGTCCATAATCCCGGCTGTGGCAGTATACGGCGGAACGGTAAGGCAAGCGGGACACACAGCTGGCAATTCATTGGTCACGACCAATGTGCCGGGTTACAGGCAAGCTTACCGCGGCTGGAAACTGGGCGTGCATGCGAGGTCCGAGAAGTGGCTGGAAGGTCTGGGTGAGATGAAGTGGCTTCCGCAGATGGGAATTTCCGCCTATCGGACGAGTACAAGCGGCCCGTCGTCTATGATGCTACGGCAAAGGAACCGGAACGGGGAGTTGAGTTTCGTCGGTAAAATGGCAGTGAGAGGCTTGCCAAAGACGATCCATGCATTCAGGGCTGGAGTGGCGGCCGAGAAGTCAAGCAACCTGCAGTTCAGGGTGGACTATGTCGGCATGGAGATTGACGGAAATGTTCAGCACGGTGCGGCGGCTCGCGTACAGCTCAGGTTTTAATGATTTTCTTATTGGTTATCGGGTTTTTCCATAGCTTGATTCCTCACCTCTGCCCGCCTCGTTTTTTAAGCGGGGCGGGTTAGCCTAGTGTGCTAAAAATTGCAGGTTTGAACCGTCTTCAGAGTTCTCAACGATTTTTACGCGTGAATTTTCAACTGTTCAATTAACTCATTGGTGCCGACAATCTGTTTGTCGGCCAGAATTGTTTCCAGAGCTTTTAACCAGTCTTCGTAGTAAGTTGTGCGATTATTTTCAGTATGATTGTTCTTGGCAATTGTTCGGGCCAGGCATTGGCTCCACTCTGTCCATGAAAAATACCCTTGCTCATGCAGCATTACCGCCAGTGCAAATACTTTTGATTCCCAAGGTGCAGCAAATACTGGCTCGCCATCTACTGTAAATTTGTGAATTGAGTCACTCGTCACTGCGCACGCCTTCAAGATAGGATTCAAACAAATCAATGAAAACAGCATGAGAAGAGTCTTCTCCCCACAGCTCTTCACATTCAAACCGAACGCAGTACAATCGCTGTGGTTCCTTGATGCCCTGTGCATGCTTGTCGGGAAATATAAACACTCCTTGATCTCGAACAACTGTTCCGCGTCTGCCCCGCACGTAATGCGGCAAACGAATGTGACCATAAGGGTTCAGGTTCTTGGCAACAACTTCATCTCCGACGGAATAATTTGCAGGCATGTTGCTTTCCATTCGTGCGGAACCGCCGCGGTGAAGCACATCCCATACATTCTCAGCTTTCAGCAAAATCGACATTTGCTACTTTTCTTCGCCCAGCTCCAGCATGCGCTGCTTGATTTCTTCCTGGGTCAAAAGGCCCTTTTCCACCAGTAGCAACTCAAGCCCATGAATCCAGTGTTCGTAGTAGCTGGTTGAAAGATATTCCGACGGCTCCATTCGTTCGCGTGCATATCTTGACATGTCCAGATTCCACTTTCCCAGAAAGCCTGCGGCCACTGTAATCGCAAATGCTCTGCGTTCCCACTCATGATGAAAGACTGGCTCGTCAGGCTCCGGGTTAATCGGCCCGAACCCGTGCATTCCGCCCATGTCATGCGCACCATTCACTACCCGTCTCCAGGCATCTTTGGAAGCCCTGTCCCGATCATCGAATCGCGAGTCACCAGTAAGGCAAGCTGTTCCTCGGTGAGTGCATCAGTGTTTTCGGGTCGCTGCGGGACAACGAGATACCGCACTTCCGCAGTGCTGTCCCAAACTCTGATTTCAACATCTTCGTTAAGAGAAACCCCAAATTCTTCAAGCACGCTGCGAGGCTCTGATACCGCTCTGGAACGATAAGGCGAAGATTTGTACCAAACGGGCGGCAATCCCAATACCGGCCATGGGTAGCAGGAGCACAAAGTGCATACAACCATGTTGTGCACTTTTTCCGTGTTTTCAAGTGCAACCATATCTTCGCCTTGCCGGCCTTCGAATCCAAATTCCCGTATCGCCTCGCTGGCGTTGTCAAGCAAACGCTTTTTGTACTCGGGATCAACCCATGCCTTGGCGATGACTTTCGCGCCGTTTTGCGGCCCTACGCGATGTTCGTAGATGTCAATCAATTCGTCAAGTGCAGCAGGGTCAACAAGCCCTTTTTCAACCAGAAGAGATTCAAGCGCCTTGACCTTCAATTCCGTTTCGGAAGCAGGGTGTTCATGTTTGTGCTTTTTCGCCATAGCAACAGTCTCATTGAGTACGTCTTCTATTCTACCGGTTCAACATCAAGCAAAATTCCGAGTATGCTGTATCTCTCTTCTCCTGTTTGTGCAGTCAGCCATCCGCGACTGCTTTCATCGGTATAGAACCTGAACTTGAATCCTGAGATTCTGTCTTTGTCAAAAGCTGTGCCAACTGTTTCTCGCGTATTTTGCTCTAGTGACCCAATCATCAACCTTACCAGATTTCCAGGACCAAATATGTTTTCAGTAACTCTCAATGGATCTTTTTTTTCAATTGCTACTGAATCAGGAATCAGCTCAAAACCCTCTGTCTTTGGCGAGTAGGGTGTCATTTTCAGTGTGTCCAGATTGACTATATCTCCATTTTCAAGATAACTGAGTCGGGCACCGGTCAACCTGAACCCTTGGCGGTTCGAGTCCACAATTGCGTCAGACAGGTCAACAACTACAATTCCTCTGTTTCCCACAACTTCCATGCGGCTTCCGTAAACCACCGCAGCGGTTTCTGCAGCAATTCCAACGCCATATTGCATACCCAGCTGATGCATGGCTACAAGAGCAGTCGCAAATCGTCCGTCCGAGAAGAAGTGCTGGTCAACATACCAGCCTTCTTTCATGATTCCAAGACCTTTGTGAATTTCCGGCTCTTCGATGCTTCCCGAACGCAATGCTTCAATGGCTTTCGTAGTTGTGGCTACAACTTTGATTGCGGGAATTCCACCCACGATCAAAGTTCCGGAACTGTGTGCAGTGCGAATTGCCTTGACGAGATTCGACGGCTTGTTGTCGTTCCAGAATAAAACATCCGATAAACGATGGGGTGCTCCCCCAACAAAGAATATCGATTTGGCGATTGCAATCGATTCCGCAATTTCCGGGTCCATTGAGATGACTCTGTAATCCGTGCTGAATTCCTGAAACTTTTCAGCGAATGGCAGCAATGTAGCAGATTCACCGTACCTGTCGTAGGCTCGAGTGGCAAATTGTCCGTATAGTTTTGGTCTGGAACTGGCGGCCGGAACGACAAGATTCCCCCCGTTTTTTCTGTTCGCCAGTTTTACCAGGTTTCGCCAGACAAGTTTGCTATTCAAGGGCAGAACATCACCTACAAGCATTAACGTACCGGTAGAAAACACAGCAACCGGATATGCTGATAAAATCGCGGCGATGATGCCGGTCAAAAAACAAATTCTGGCAGATTTCGCAAATTTGCTTTTGCAATTCATATGCCTGTTTCATCAGAACCGAATTCGGTATCCTCGTTCCAAAAGAAAAACACAGGCGACGAAGAGAATTGCAATAAATGCGCCAATCACCAGTAGCGATATCGTTACGTCTACATCGGTGGTGCCAATAATTCCATATCGCCCGACATTGATAATATAGAGAATTGGATTTGCCAGGGAAAGGATGCGCCACAATTCCGGCAGCAGTTGAATCGAGTAGAAGACTCCGCCCAAGTAGATCATCGGAGTCAGTACAAAATTGGGGAAAATCGACAGGTCGTCGAACGATCTTGAAAATATTGCGATTATCATGCCGGCTAAAGAAAACATGACCGATGCGGTAAATATAACCAGAATTACCAATGCAGGATTGTGAATTGTAAATTCTGTAAACAGCAAGGAAACAAGGATAACGAGCACTCCGGTAGCTGTTCCTCTCACAATCCCTCCGACAACATATCCCAGGAGTATTACAAAAGAAGGTGTAGGCGATACCATGAGTTCTTCAATGAATCGCTGAAACTTTGCATGAAAAAACGAAGACGAGACATTCATGAACGAGCCATTGATAACTGCCATTAGCACAAGGCCCGGAACAATGAAGTCAATGTACACATGACCTTGCATGGAACCGATTCTTGGTCCAATCAGGTTGCCGAAAATAAGGAAGTAAAGGCATGTTGTAATAATTGGCGGAACAATGGACTGCTTCCAAAGTTTTGCAATTCTTACAATCTCTCGCCGAATGAGAGTTTCAAGTGCAATGAGATTGTGCTGAGTTATAGCAGTCATGGGTCAACGGGTCCTTTCAGTCACGTTTGCTTCGTATGAGCTCCAGAAACAAATTTTCCAGACGATTCGACTTGTTTCTCATACTGACTGCCCGTACTCCTGAATTTGCCAAGTTTGACAATACGAACTCTATGGATTCATCTCTGTGGACATCGATTTCAGCCGTGCGGTTGTCGGTCAGGCGCATGACATCCTTGAATTGCTCTGGAACAGAATTGATTTCGCTGGCCAGATCCAGATAATAGGTTTCCTGCTGCAGCCTTCCGGCCAACGAATTCATATCCGAATTCCAAACCAGTTCTCCTTGTTCAATGATGCCGACTTGCCGGCAAAGCCGCTCTGCATCTTCCAGATAGTGCGTGGTCAATATTATGGTTACGCCGTTGTCGTTCAGTTCCTTGAAATAGTTCCACATGCTGTAGCGAGTTTCAATATCAACCCCGGCAGTCGGTTCGTCCAGAATAAGAAGTTTGGGCTCGTGAGCAAGTGCCCGTGCGACCATTAGTCTTCTTTTCATTCCCCCTGACAGGTCGCGCGACAGTTTGTTCCTCATTTCCCACAATCCCAGATTATCAAGATATGTCGCAGCGCGCTCTAATGCAAGTTTGCGCGGTATACCGTAAAAACCGGCCTGGCTGGATACAATTTGCAGTGGGGTGTTGAAGTGGTTGAAATTGAGTTCCTGCGGTACAACGCCAAGGTACGATTTGGCAATACTGAAGTCTTGGTCGATATCTACCCCGAACACTTTTACGCTTCCCGATGTTTTGCTTACCAGAGAACAGACAATTCCGATTGTTGTGGACTTGCCGGCACCGTTTCTGCCTAGCAGGGCAAAGAACTGTCCTTTTGGCACCTCAAAGGATATACCGTGTAGAGCAGTGATTCCGTTGTCATAGACTTTGGACAGATTTTGAATGGACAGAGCAATGCCTTCTGCACAATTCGTTGTTTTTTTATTCACTAATGCAATAGCAACAGGGCTGTTTTACAGATTATCAAAAGTACTTGTTGACAAACGTCTTGAAAATTTCAAATACAACTTCACTATTAAAATTATAATGAACAAAGTTCTTGATGATACAAACTTAGTAGGATATTCCCAGATATGAACTCAACGATTGCGATTTCTCACAATGCTGCCAAACGAGTCGGCCAATTGATGGACGAATCCATGGTCGGCCTTCGGGTTTATGTCGAAGGCGGCGGTTGCTCGGGATTTCAGTACGGATTTCAACTTGAGTCCGAGGAGTTGGACGACGATGTCATCATTGAGAGCAACGGTATTAAATTATTGGTGGATTCGCTTAGCATTCAGTATCTGATGGGAGCGGAAGTGGATTATCTGGATGATTTGATGGGCGCCCGTTTTCTTGTCAAGAATCCAAATGCAACAACCACTTGTGGTTGCGGTTCTTCATTTTCCGTCTAACTGCGGCCCGGAAAGCCGTTGGAGTTAACGAACCTGCTTAACTCTTCAAATTTACGACCTGAATGATTGAATCTTCAATGCTGCTTTTCAGCATTGTTGGAATTGTTTCCTTGTTGCTGGGAATAGTAATCGGGGTTGGCGGTGTCGGCGGCGTTGCAATTATCCCTTTTCTGATATTTTTTGCTGGTCTTGACATCCACACAATAATCCCGACTTGCATGCTTGCCTATGCAGCGTGTGCGCCGGTAGCGGTATATTCGTATGCAAGACAAGGGTCGATACGCTGGGACAAGGCGCTCTACCTCATCGTCGGTGCAGCACCGGGAGCCTACCTGGGGTCAATCACTGTATTGGCGCTTCCTTCCAGCCTGCTTGAAGCCATTATTGCGGTATTTGTACTGTTTTCAGGTCTGCAGGCTCTTCGCGAAGCACCTGCAAAGTTTAGCAATCAGGGGATGGAGAGTATTTCCAAATACATTCTGATTCTGCTCGGCTTTTTTGTTGGATATGGTTCTTCATTGACCGGAACGGGCGGTCCATTGCTTCTGGTTCCATCATTGCTCTTTCTGAACTTTCCGGTACTGAATACAGTTGGCCTAAGCATGGCAATCCAGTTGCCGATATCGCCTTTTGCAACCTTGGGACATTTCATTCATGGCACCATTGACTGGTTCCTGTCCATTCCGATTGCGATTGGTACATCGGCAGGAATGTTGGTCGGAGCGGCTATCGCACACAGAATTTCAGCAAATTCAATGCGACAGGCAGTTGCTGTAATCTTGATATGTTGCGGTGTGCTTATATTTGCCCGAATATTGATCTAGATACAGCGGGAATTGGCAAGTGGTCAAGGCTGGTTTTAGCCTTGTAAATTCAATACTTGAAATTAATTTTCATCTACCTGTTGCAATTAACTATATTTTTGTGTAGAATTGTCTATATATGGATAAATCTAGGATAAGGATTTTTTAATTTAATGATTGGTAGCTTGTGAATTGTAGTGGTGATTCTCCATTGTGAAAAATTTCCGCACAGTTCTGTCACTAATTAATAGAAATAACCGTTTATCGGTTGGAGTCGAAAGGTATGGATAACGAACTTACCTCGCTCGGTATCATATTTACCGAGTTCTACTATTGGCTCACTGTCGTAATCATGTTTCTGATTCATGTCGGATTCTGCATGTACGAAGTGGGCGCATCACGACATAAAAATCATATGCACACATTGATGAAGAATACGATGCTGATTCCATTGGTTACGATCACATTCTTTTTCTTTGGGTGGTGGATTTACTTCGCGTTTCCAAATGGTCCCTTCATCACCGGCGGCCTTGAGAGTGCCCCGTGGGCTGAACCCTGGAGCGAGTTGATGGGGCCGCACATGGGTGCCGGCGGCGATGGCTGGGAGCGAATCAACGGCGTTTTCTGGGCAGCGTTTCTGTTGTTTTCATGGACTGCCGCTTCGATTGTATCGGGTTCAGTGATTGAAAGAATTCAATCCGGAGCTTTCTGGATTCTCGCAGTCGCAATCGGATCTGTTTTCTGGATCATCGATGCTGCATGGGGCTGGCATTCGGCAGGCTGGATGGTCCAATTGCTAGGCTACCACGATGCTTACGCTTCGGGTGTCATTCATGCAATTGCAGGCGGTTTCGCCTTGGGCGTACTGGTTGTCTTGGGGCCAAGAATCGGCAAGTTTGCCGCAGACGGAACGCCACGCAACATCAATCCCAGAAATCCTTGGCTGGTAACGATCGGCTTATTTCTGATCTATACGGGGTTCTGGGGATTCTACGTCGCATGCAATGTTCCAATGTGGGATGTTCAAGCCGGAGACGGAGTGTTTTATTCGGCAACAAATATTTATTTGGGGCCGACTACGCTTAGTGGCATAACTTTCAACTTTCTGATGTCACTTTCCGGCGGCTTGCTCGCAGGGTACTGGATTTCCAAGGGCGATGCGTTCTGGACTTATTCATCAGGCCTTGCAGGTATCATTGCTGCTTCGGCAGGAAATGACCTGTATCATCCGATACAAGCAATGTTCATTGCGATTGTCGGTGTGATCTTTATGTACAAGATGCACTATTTTGTCGAGCGCCGCTTTAAAGTTGATGATGCGGTCGGGGCAGTTGCAGTTCATGGATACGCAGGATTCTTTGGTGTTGTAATTGCCGGATTTATGCTGTGGGGCTATCCTTCTTCACCAGACACAAGTTTTGCAACGATTAATCCACTTGGTCAATTTATCGGTGCGATCATCATGTTTGGCGTTCTTGGATTTTTGCCCGGCTGGATTATCTCCAAAATACTTAGTGGCTTTGGCATACTGAGAATTCCTCGCTCTATCGAAATTGCAGGCCTGGATACCCGGGTATCCGAGCAGATGCAAGAGGAAGAACAGGAAATTATTGCTGCGGAAGAAGCCGCAAAAAACGAAGCATAGTCAGGAGGAAAATAAATCATGAATACTGGATCGTTTACGGACTGGGCCGGCACAATTGCCGATATTGGTCCAATTTACCCGTTTGTCGGATTAGAGTTTATTCTGGTTATTGCTGGTCTCGTGTTCTGGGTTGCATGGCATATCGCCCAACTCCGGCAGGAGAACAAGCAACTCAAAGAAGAAGACGAGCATTTCCGATCAGGCGGAAGTTGAATTTCTTTTTTCTGTTTGTTGTTGATGACGAAAATCGAAAACTAACTTTCTTGAGTTAGATTTTTCGAGATTTGTTTTGCTAGGTTAACCGTCCGGTTGCATAGTCAGCCGGACGGTATTTTTCTTTTTGCATTTTGTATCTGTATCAAAGTTTCAGGTTGCCTATAATAGATACTATTGAAACCTTGAAAAACTACCCTCAAATTATTCAGTTACAAATGCAACAATCTACGGCAGGAATTTGTTCAAATTGACTCAGCGGAGTATTCTTATCTATCCGGACCCGCGGTTACGAGCCGTCGCCAAACCTGTAACGCAATTTGACACGGAACTTCAACGCGAGGTGGATGACATGGCGGAAACAATGTATGCAGCTACAGGTATCGGTCTTGCAGCAATTCAGGTGAATATTCCCAAAAGTATTATTGTCATTGACATGTCGTCAACGCAAAACGACTTGCATGTAGTGGTCAATCCTGAAATTCTGGAGCGCAAAGGGGAACAGGAAGTGGAAGAAGGATGCCTTTCGTTTCCCGATTATTTTGAAACAGTAAAACGAAGCAAGTGGATTCGTTTTCGGGCGCAAGACAGAGCTGGGTCGACGTACGAAATGGAAGCCGAGGACATGCTGGCTGCTTGCGTTCAGCATGAAATTGATCATTTGAACGGCAAGCTGTTTGCAGACTACTTGTCCCGCCTAAAGCGAGAACGTGTCAAAAAGCAGTTTGAAAAACAGGCTAAATTACGCAAACGGGAACAATTGGCTGCGGCATCTTATTAGCTATCCGGCATCAGAAGTAAGCTGGTTATGCCATGTTTACGTGCAGTAGTTGTAAATACTTAAGCGGCAAAGGGTTGTAATGAGTATACGAGTTCTATTCGCCGGCACACCTGCCTGCGCTGTGCCTTGCCTGGAAAGGTTGAACTCTACAGAAAGAGTAGCAATTACTGGTGTATTGACTTCCCCTGACAGCAGGCAAGGGCGCGGCAGAAAACTAAAGCCCTGCGCCGTAAAGAGCTATGCCCATAGCAATGGATTGAAA
The DNA here is from genome assembly GCA_965203865.1 of Arenicellales bacterium. GTDB lineage: Bacteria > Pseudomonadota > Gammaproteobacteria > Arenicellales > JAJDZL01. Next base: position 3,026,547 of record OZ241916.1, on the reverse strand, counting down.
GTACTTCAGTATGAAAAACTGAATGAACAAGCATTGGCTGAAATTGAAAAGTTGGTGCCGGATGTGATAGTTGTAGTTGCATACGGTTTTATCCTGCCGCCGCAGTTGCTCAAAATTCCAGCTGATGGCTGCATCAATGTGCATTTTTCCTTGCTTCCCCGTTGGAGGGGCGCTGCTCCCGTTGCCAGAGCTATTGAGGCAGGCGATGCAATAACTGGAATCACTCTAATGATGATTGATGAAGGACTGGATACCGGGCCTGTTTTGGCAAAGCATGCTGTCAAGGTAGAGCAAACAGACACCACGGAATCGCTGGAGCAAAGACTGGCACAAGTTGGGGCAAGGCATATCACAGACGTATTGCCGAAATTCAGCTCCGAGCCACTATTTCCAGAATGTCAGAACGAAAAAGAAGCAAATTATGCAAAGAAACTTGAAATATGGGAATCTGAAATTAATTGGGAATCGCTGGCTGCGGTTGATATAGACAGAAAAATTCGCGCATTCAACCCGAAACCTATGGCGCGCACTTGGCTCGGCAGCAATAGAATTCGATTTTTGAATTCCGTGTTTGTCGAAGCGGATACAGCGGGCATAGCACCCGGCACGGTCATTCACTCGAACAAGAACGGTCTGGTCATAGCGGCACGCGACGGCGCAGTGAAGATTCTGTCGATTCAAAAGGAAAGCAGGAATCGCATGGAAACTTCACAATTTTTGGCCGGCACACCAATTCCTGAAGGCAGTAAATTTACGAGTGAGCCATTAACCGGAGTTGATGTGTAGTCAAATGACCATGGAAAAAACCGAAGACGATACTCGAGCACGTGCTGCCTACTGTATCAAGGCTGTCATTTTCGATGGAGTTCAACTGGACCGGGCATTAGAAAACGGTCTGCAAAAGCTGGAGCGTCGCCAGCATGCGTTTGTTTCGGAGATTGTATTCGGGGTAGTGCGCTGGTACTGGCGATTGGCAAGCTATGCTCAGCAACTGTTGCATCGCCCGTTTAAACGCAAAGACCGAGACTTGTATTGCTTATTGCTTTCGGGCCTTTATCAAATTTTGTTCATGCGGGTTCCGGAATATGCCTGTGTATCAGAAACAGTTGCAGCAGTATCAAGCATGAAAAAGCGCTGGGCGGTAGCGGTGCTGAACGCAGTCCTTCGTAAATTCATTGACAACAAGGAAAGACTACTTGCTGAACCATTGCAAGATTGTGCTCTTTATGCCCATCCTCAATGGCTTGTTGACATGTTGCGTCAAGAATGGCCGGATTGCTGGGAAAAAATATTGCATGCCAACAATCAAAAGCCTCAAATGGTATTGCGTGTAAACACGTCCATGACAAGCGTTGAGGAGTACATGGAAGAGTTGAGCCGGATTGGAATTGAATCAAGTCGCAATCTTGTGTCGCCTGTCGGACTGCAAATTTCCAGGCCGTTGCAAGTCGATAAACTGCCTGGATTCTTTCAAGGAAAAGTATCTGTTCAAGACACTGCTTCGCAGTTGGTAGCCCCTGTTTTGGATTTACGCGAGAATCATCGCGTGCTGGATGCTTGCGCCGCACCTGGCGGCAAAACTGTGCACATACTTGAGAATCAGCCGAAATTAAGCGAACTGATTGCAGTGGATAAAGTAGCTAGTCGTTGCGATAAAATTTTGGAGAATCTGCGCCGAACGGGAAAAAAGGCAACAGTCATTAATGGAGATGTCACCGACCCCGGTGGCTGGTGGGATGGAGTTCAATATGATCGAATTTTGGTTGATGTACCATGTTCGGGATTGGGTGTAGTATGCAGACACCCGGATATCAAGCATCATCGTAAACCTGAAGACATACAAGCGTCTGTGAAACAACAATTGCAAATTGTCGCCGCACTTTGGCCGTTGCTTCAAAAAAACGGAAAGCTGGTATATACCACGTGCTCTGTTTTACATTGCGAAAACGAGAGTCAAGTAAAACAGCTGCTTGAAATTCTTGATGATTGCTCAGTTGTTCCACTTCCTCCAAGTCTGGGAAAATCTACAGGCATTGGCAGACAACGCGTGCAAGGGGTAGACTATGGAGACGGGTTTTACTATGCCTGTTTAACAAAGCAATAGCAAATGGTGCGATGGTAATTTTCAGAAAGAATTTTTATGTAGCGAGCGTGGTGTTGATTTCCACATTCTGGAGTGTCCAGGCTAGCGGTATCTCAATCGTTGATGTTGAAAACACTCTTGAGTCGAATGCTCTTGAAATCACTGCAAATGTTGATCTGCAACTAAGCGAGGAAGTGGAAGCGGCGCTACGCGCCAGTTTTCCAATTTCAATTTCTACTGAAATAAAAATTTATCGAGTTCGAAAGTATTTGTTTGATGAGAGAATCGGCCATTTTCAGGTTTTTGAACAAATTTACTACGACACGCTGTCTCGCAAGTTCATCGTTACTTCAGAAAACCCCGATGTTGCCGGCAACTACACAAGCCTTGAATCCGCCTTGCGTTCTCTTGGTGGAATCCGAAAGTATTCATTTGCCATTCCCTCGTTGAAAGAATCCGCCAGCAACAGAATTCGAGGAAAAGTAAGAGTTGCTTTGGACCGGTCTGCGTTGCCTTCGGTGTTGCGAGTTGCCGCCTACATAAAAGAGTCTTGGTATCTTCAAAGCGGTTGGTTTGAATTTGAAATCCAGTAATTCCAGAATTATTCGGAACCTTCTGCTGGCAGTACTGGTACTGATTGTATTTGCTGCTCCATTGGCAGGGTTGATTGCAGGTACGCTTCGAATCGAAGTGTTTGAATCGTATCTTTTTGAACTTTTTGTTGTCAATTTGACTGCCATTGCAGTTCTTGTCTTGATCATCGGTGTTTACATTGTTCGATTGGTCAGGCAATGGCAAAAAAGGGAACCAGGTTCAAGGCTAACGGTTAAGTTCCTGGGAACATACACGCTTTTGACTCTTGGTTCGCTTTGCCTTGTATACTATTTTGCGTTTCATTCACTTAGCAAGGGTGTGGACAACTGGTTTGACACTCAAACGAACCAGGCTCTTACCACTGCGCTGTCATTGGGCAGTGTCTCAATCAACGCGTTGCGTGACGAAGTAGCGCTGAAGCTTAAAGATACAGTTGCTGAGCTGGAAACCATCAGGGACCAGGAAGCTATTATCGATGTACTCAATGAGACCCTGCAAGCCGGGAACTTTAGTGAAATAACCTATTTTGAAGATATTGGCACTGCTGCGGGAATAGTGGTTTCAAGTGGAATTCAGTCTCAGTCCGACCGGCTAGTACCGTCCCGCGCAAGCGAGCAATCTATCAATGCCGTGCTAGGTGGAAACGTAGTTGCCGATGTTGAGCTTGATGCAACAGACAGCACGATACGGGTACTTGTTCCAGTACCAGTACGGGGCGGAAGTAATCGTATACTGCAGGTACTTACACCATTGCCGCGCAACTATGAAGAGCTGGTGAAAACGGTTGAATCTGCCCGAAACAGCTACAACAATCTGGTTGTAGTTCGGGGTGCGTTGAAATTCAACTTTATACTGACATTGACTTTTGTAACACTGGTTGCATTGCTGGTTTCACTTTGGATGGCAATAGAATTTACCAGGCATCTGTTAAAGCCGATACAGAATTTGTCCGAAGGCACACTGGCGGTTGCAAAAGGCGACTATGACAAATTACTGCCGGTTACCACTCGGGATGACATCGGTGTACTGGTTGAATCGTTTAACGACATGACTAGCGAGATCAAAAACTCGCACGACCGTGTTCGAGAAAGCCGGCGAATTGCCGAAGAGCAGCGCACCTACCTGGAATCCGTGCTGAAGCATCTTTCTTCCGGGGTATTTTCCATTGACCAGAATTTTCAATTTATAGATATGAACCTTGCGGCACAGCAGATTCTGGAATTGAAGCCCGAAGAAATTCAAACCAAGACTTTGATTGAAATTTCGCAGCAGCGAGAATCACTTGAGCCACTCAGGCAGTTTGTCGAGAAAGGTGTGCGAGCAGAGCAGGTGGACTGGCAGGATGAAATACGGCTTGAAACGCCTCGGGGGACCCGGACTTTGATTTGCAGTGTCACTAAACTGCCGTTGGCTAGTGCAGCGGCAAGTCGATACAGCATCCTGCTGGAAGATGTAACTGAACTTGTCAAGGCCCAGCGCGGCGCAGCATGGGGAGAGGTGGCGCAACGCTTTGCACACGAAATTCGCAATCCCCTCACTCCGATACAATTTGCCGTGGACCGGATTAAATCCAAAACAGTAGGCGGCCAGATGAATTCCGCCGACCGCGACGCTGTCAATCGTGCGATCAATGCAATCTACCGCCAGCTGCACTCCATGCAGAATATTGTGATTGAATTTCGCGACTACGCACAAGTTACCGCGATGAATCCAACGAAGGTAGAATTGAACCAGTTGGTAAGGGAGACTGTAGAATTGCATAGTGCAGGCGAACAAAATGATGGGATAATATTCCTGCAGGGCAGTAATGTCCATTTTGTGCATGCAGATCCAGACCGACTGAGGCAGGTGTTAAACAACCTGATAATCAATTCAAAGACTGCAACTGAGAATGTGGAAAGTTCTGAAATTAAAATTTCTACGCAATACTGTTCACCGAATTTTGTTGAACTCAGTGTTGTTGACAACGGTTATGGTTTCAACGCATCAAAGATTGACAAGGTGTTCGAGCCATATGAAACGTCGAAGGGGAAAGGTGCCGGGCTTGGTCTTGCCATTGTCAAACGAATTGTGGAAGAGCATGGCGGACAGGTGTCTGCAGCAAATACCAAAGCCGGCGGTGGTAAAGTGACCATTCGACTGCCAATAGAAGAATCCGAAATCCTTGCCGCTTCAAATCCATCGAAAATTCTGCCCAGCAACAGCATTTGAAAGTGAGTGCAATGACAGATCATCCAAGAATTTTGGTTGTAGACGACGAACCTGACATTCGTTACATCATCTCTGAGACATTGACGGATGAAGGATATCGCGTAAAGGCAGTTCACGATGCCGATGCTGCACGTGCGGCAGCCCTTAAGGATTCGTACGATGTTGTTATTTTGGATGTATGGATGCGAGGCGACGACGGTATCAGTCTCCTGAAAGAGTGGCGCGAACAATCGTTTACTACTCCAGTTATTATGCTTTCGGCGCATGGGTCCGTAGATACCGCGATTGAAGCGACGCGCTACGGTGCTTTCGACTATCTGGAGAAGCCTGTTTCGACGGGGCGTTTGCTGGTTACAATTCGTAACGCGCTGGGAGTGTCGGTAGCCGAGCGAGTGGAAATTTCTCATTATGAAGCACCTCGTCCAATGCTCATTGGGTCCAGTGAAACAATTGATGAGGTGCGGCGTCAAATCAGGCGTGTAGCATCGTCGACGGGTCGGATATTAATTTCGGGTGAATTGGGGACCGGAAAAAAGTTGGCTGCCAGACTGGTCCACAACCAAAGCGATAAATCTTCGGAGTCCTTTTTGGTTGTAGATATTCTGAACATGCCGATAACGGATATTAAATCATCCGGAATACTGGAGCAGTCCGAACCGGGAACGTTATTATTTCCAGATCTGCATACCTATGACGGTGTGGCACAAGCACAGTTGCTCGGATTTTTGAATCAAATCGATGGGCATATCCATGACAAAGGCGGCGACGCAGCACCTCGAATTATTGCTACTGTTGATTCTTCGATAGACAGTTTGCTACGAGATGGAAACTTTCGCCCGGATTTGTACTTCAGCCTTAAAAATTTGAATATTCACCTTCCACCATTGCGCGAACGTCCAGAGGACATACGAGAGTTGGTTGGTCATTTTACAGACAGCATTAGTGCCGCAAACCAGATTCCCTACAAAAGAGTCGAGACTGCTGCATTGAACCGTTTCAGGAATTACTCTTGGCCGGGAAACGTTGCGGAATTGAAGAATGTACTGAGTCAGTCCCTTACCACTGTTCCAGGAGATTCAATTACACTGGGTGATGTGGAGCCGTTGCTTGACTCTATCGTTGCTCCGGTCGTCGCTTCATCGCGGGCACTGATTTCCGGAGAGGGTACAAGCCGGTATTTTGACTTGCCGATTCGGGTTGCACGCGATCAGTTTGAAAGAGAATACTTGCTGCACAATCTGAAACGAAGCAAGAATTATGTAGAATTGTCTCGTAAAACCGGGCTGCATCGAAGCAGCTTGTTCAGAAAGCTCAAGGAATATGAAATTGAAGTCGAACCTGGCGGGCAGGAAAAATCATGAATATTGCAATTTTTGGCGCCGGGACAGTTGGCAGTAGTGTTGCGGAGGCATTGGCCGGAGAGCAGAACGATGTTACTTTAATCGACAGGGATGATGAGAGGTTGCGCTGGAATCGGGACCGCCTGGATATAAAAACAGTTTGCGGGGATGCGTCTGACCCGGAAACACTGGAGCAGGCGGACATTGAAGACGCGGATATCGTGCTGGCGGTAACCAACCGGGACGATACCAATATTTTAACCTGCCAGCTTGCGAACACAATCTACAATACTCCGAAAAAGTTTGCGCGTCTTCGCAGTGAAAACATCCTCAAGCATGAAGAAGAACTGTTTGGACCCGGCAGCATATTTCCAATTGATGCTGTGATTAGCCCCGAGCACTTGATTACCAAGCAGATAATGCAGCTTATTGAGCATCCAGGAGCATTGCAGGTTGTTGATTTCGCAGATGGAAAAATTCAGTTGGCAGCCATTCGCGCCAATCCGGGAGGGAATCTGGTCGGACACGAGATTCAGGATATCCGAAAGTACATTCCAAATATTGACACAAGAGTTGCCGCCATTTATCGACAGAATCAGGGCATCATTCCGCGTCGAGATACGGTAATTGAGGTAAACGATGAAATTTTCTTGATTGCCGCGAGAGAGCATATTGAAACAGTGGTGAAGGAATTTGGAAAACTTGATGGCCCAACCTACGGAAAGCGAGTGATGCTAGTTGGCGGTGGCAACATTGGCATGAGGCTGGCTCGCGAACTTGAGCCAAGCGGGTTTCGGGTAAAACTGGTCGAAATCAGTCGGGACAATGCAGTCCGGGCTTCCGATGAACTTTCGGAAACAATTGTGATTCATGGAGATGCCTCAGATCAGGAACTAATGCTTCGCGAAAATATCGAGCATACCGAAGTATATTGTGCAGTGACGAATGATGATGAGGCGAACATACTGTCATCAATGATGGCCAAGAAGCTGGGTGCAAGACGGACAATGGCTCTAATCACAAACTCCGCCTATGCCGACTTGCTTGAAAACACAGGAATTGACATCGTAATCAATCCGAGCCTGGTCACGATCAGCGAACTTTTGCGTCATATGCGCCGGGGAGACATCCATGCCTTGCATTCTCTGCGTCGAGGAGCAGCAGAAGCAATTGAAACTATCGTTCACGGTGACCCGTCGACATCCAAGGTTGTGGGACGTGCGATAGCTGATCTGGATATTCCCCCTGAAGCCACAATTGGTGCGATTTTGCGCGGCGAGGATGTTCTTATTGCACGCCGGGACATTGTAGTCCAGTCAAAAGACCATGTAATTTTATTCGTGGTTGACAAGGGCAGGAAGCAAATCAATCAGGTTGAAAAACTGTTTGAGCCTGACGTAAGGTGGATTTGATTCCACTTTTAGCAAGGAGCAGACATTCGGGCGAGCTGAGGGATGCGGTACCAGGCGATTTTAAAAATTCTAGGCATGCTTCTTGCCATGTTCAGCGTTACGCATTTGCCGCCCGCGGCAATTGCGCTTTTTTCAGATGACGGCACATTCTTGGTTTTCGCTGCATCCTTTTTCGCCACCTTTTTTCTGGGTGTTGCCGTTTGGTTTCCGGTTCGGCGATTTCGAAAGCAACTTGGGCTTCGGGAAGGATTTCTACTGGTTGTATCTTTCTGGATTCTGATCGCGACGGTCGGTGCAATTCCGTTTCTGTTGTCGCCAGTTCAGCAACTCAGTTTGACAAATGCGTTTTTCGAGTCCATGTCCGGACTTACGACTACTGGTGCCACAATTCTCACCAACATTGATAGCCTTCCCCGGTCAATTCTGTATTACCGCCAGCAGCTTCAGTGGCTGGGCGGCATGGGCATTATTGTTCTGGCAGTAGCAGTGATTCCAATGCTGGGCATTGGCGGTATGCAGTTGTACCGCGCAGAAACGCCGGGTCCGGTGAAGTATTCGAAGCTTACGCCGCGAATTACTCAAACTGCGAAAACGCTTTGGTATCTGTATGTAGGATTGACGATTGTGTGTGCAATTGTTTACTGGGCGGCTGGCATGAACTTGTTTGATGCCGTTGGGCACAGTTTTTCAACTGTTGCAATCGGCGGATTTTCCACCCATGATGAAAGTTTTGCTTACTTTGACAGTAGTTTAATCATGTACATTGGCGCTGTGCTCATGATCGTGTCCGGAATAAATTTCGCACTGCATTTTCTTGCCTGGCGCACCCGAAGCTTTCTTGGATATTTTCAGGATGTCGAAGTCCGCGCATACCTGATAATCATCGGTGCCGGCATTTTAATCACGTGGGCAGTTCTCTTTGCTACTGAAACTTATGACGGTATTGCAGAAACTGTAAAGCATGGACTGTTTCAAGTTGTGTCGTTCGCAACTACATCCGGATTTACGACAGTGGATGTTTCTCTATGGCCGCTCCACTTGCCTGCCATGCTGCTAGCCGCAAGCATAATTGGCGGATGCGCAGGCTCGACTGCAGGTGGAATGAAGGTGATTCGAGTTGTATTGCTATTCAAGCAAGGACACAGAGAAATGCTGAAATTGATTCATCCTAACGCGATTATTCCGATTCGTGTCAACAAGTCGCCTGTTCCAGATACGGTCGCGAACGCGATTTGGGGATTTTTCGCGCTCTATGTATTGTGCTTTGTAGTGCTTTCCTTGATATTGATGGCTATGGGAACGAATTTGATTACGGCATATTCTACTGTTACTGCCTGTTTGAACAACCTTGGTCCGGCACTCGGCGATGCTGCAAACGGATACGCTGACCTTGGGTCGGGTCCCAAGTGGGTACTGGCATTTACTATGCTGCTGGGACGTCTGGAGTTACTGACACTGCTAGTGTTGTTTACAGCGCGCTACTGGCGGGATTGATTGATTTTTTATGACGGATGAATTGAAACAGCGAATTTCAAGTCTTGAAAAATTGGTTGACAGCGGTCGCGACAATGCGTTGCTTCGATTCAGCCTGGGGTGCGATTATCTGCAAGCGGGCCATGTCGAAGATGCAGTAAAGAATCTCAAACTGGCTATTGAGCATAACAACAATTTTTCTGCGGCGTACAAGCAGCTCGGAAAGGCGCTTGTACAATCAGGCGACATGGTTCGGGCGCAGGAAGTTTATGTCAGAGGTATTAAAGTTGCCGAAAAGGCAGGGGACAAACAGGCTGCCAAGGAGATGCAGGTATTTTTGAAACGGCTAGTTCAAAAATTACAATGAATTCTAATCAGAATACAGCGGTTCTTCCCCAGGCGGGCGCGTTTGAAATTTGCGGTGAAGCCAGAAGTACTGTTCCGGGATTCGTTGCACAATTTGTTCAATCTCCTTGTTCATATTCACTGCATCACTTTCCAGATTTCCTGAAATGAACTCCTTGGGAAGCAGCTTTGAACAGATTTCATACCCTTTGCCTGCAGGCAGATGGGCTGCATAGCAAATAAATACTCGCGAGTCGTGAAACCGGGCGATTCGACTGAGTCCATTGTAAGTTGCGCATTGAATTCCAAAGAACGGTGCAAAAACCTGGCGAGCAGGATCATTTGCATTCTGGTCGGGAAGGTAGAACAACAGTGCGCCGTCACTCATCGCACGATACAAGGGACGCATGTTTTCACTGAATCGGACAATCTTTGCAGTGTTTTTTGTATTCGATCGAAACATGTAGTTTAACCATTTATACGGACTTTCTTCATTTTCAAAGCATCTTTTGTAAATCATGTCGAATATTGGATTCCGCGGGGTCTTGTAGATTGTTGTTGCAGGTGCGCAATCGCATGCTGCCCGAAAAAGAATGAGTGCACAAACGACATGAGGGCATAGTAGAATTACCGACTTCTTTGCCTGAATAAAAGGTTCAAGAGTATCAAGCCCGGTCCACTTTACTTCCCGATTGAATTGCGGTGCTTTGGCAAACATTGCGAATCCCCAGGCAAACACTCCTCGTCCTGCGGACCTGAAACAGTCAACGGCAATACGGTTTCGATGTTTTTGCGAATATGTCGGGAAGCATAATTCAAGGTTTCGATTTACAATTTTCCGTCTCTTTCGAAGAAGGCAGTAAAGAATACTGCCAACTGCGCCGCCAAGCCTCCATCTGATTCGATGCGGCAGGATGCTTGCGTAGCGCCAAATTACAGCACCAGTAAATCCGCTAATCTTTTGACTGAATGTTGGTTCAGTACGGGTTTGGGGCATTTTCCGGTCGGGTTTTGAACCAGCGCAAAGTCCACATATACTGGTCGGGGGCACTCAGAATAATATCTTCAAAAACCGCATTCATTCGCCTTGCGTCTTTATAACTGTCGCTGGTTGGATAGTTTTCCAGCGGTGCACCGATTTCAGCGAAGTAATGACCAGTTTTTGTATCTAGACGCGAGTGGAACGGAAGGACAACTGCATTTGTAATTCGGGCTAGTCGCCCAAGTGTTGTCAGTGTTGAGGATACAGTACCCAAAAACGGAACAAGCACTGAACTGCGCACTCCGAAGTCTTCGTCGGGAATATAAATGCAGGCGGTTTGATCTTTCAAACTGCGAATCAGGCTTCGAATTCCTTGCGACCTGGTAAAAACTTTCAATCCAAAGCGTGAACGCCCGCCCGCTACAAGCTGGTTGAGCAAGGGGTTTTTCAGCTCGTGCATCATGGTACAGGTCGGAAAATGGCGTGCGAGTACTGTTCCTGTCAGGTCGGTGGCAATCATGTGCGGCGTAAGAAAAATTACTGGTCTACTGCTTGAACGAGCAAGATTCCAGTTTTCCAATCCGCTAATGTGGACAAATTCATTCAAGCGCTTTTCGCGCGCCAGCCAGAGCATTCCAAAATCAACAACAACTTGGCCGTATCCGCGAAAATGTTCGCGTAGCACTTGCTGGCGTTTTTCAATTGGCCAGTGAGGAAAGCAGAGCTCCAGATTCGACTGGGCAATCTGCCTGCGTTTTTTATTCGTGTAGTAGAACAGATCGCCCAAGAACGAGCCGAAGCGAAGCGATACTTTTCGGGGCAAGCGTCCAATAAGAGTCAGTATTGTTACCCCTAGCCAAGTAGTCCAATAACTAGGGTGGTATACGGATTCGGGAATAACAGGCTTTTTCTGTATACGGGCGGAAAAATCGCTACTTGTTTGAGTGATGTCTTCTTGCAATGCCATTGCGAAAAACTAGTCTGGTTTTCAAGTTGATACGTGTTACCTTTGCAAATGTGTATTGTTATACATAAAATTCTGCAATTCTGGCCATTCATTCTGTAAAAATTCAAGATTTTCCCAAGTGTCAATATCTTGATGGCATTCCAGAATTACATCAATTTTAATTCCATTTTCAGCCAGTCTTGCCAAGGTATCCTGCGCAACTGTCCTGATACCCCACTGAATATTGTCCAGCATGCCCGATTTGTATTCATGCAAACCCAAAAAATAAAAGCCACCGTCTGCGCTGGGACCAAGTACATTGTCCCCCTGTTTCAATCGCTGGCAGGAAAATTGAAGTTGCCGTGCAGACACTTGGGGTATATCGCATCCCATTACAGCCGCTGCCGAATGAGACTTCAATCCGTCGCGAATTGCAAATTCCATTTTCCGGCCCAGATCTCCCTCTGCCTGAGTGAACAAGCCTATATTGAAGGCATGAGAAATTTCTCTGACCGCATCGTGCTCTGTATCAGGACTAATGTAAAGACACACTTTTCCATCCCAGTGATCAACGGCGTTAAGCACTGTCTTTCTGAGCATTTCCAAGGCAATTCGGGCTGCTGCCTCCTTGGTTACATGTGGAATAAACCGGGTTTTTACATTTCCCGGCTCAGGTTTTTTCGCAAACAGAATTAACAACGGGGTCTTCATTGGCTACCCGCTTTGTACATTACAGCCAGACGGTCTGGAGAAACACCAGTCCAATACAAAAGTCGAAGCTTCCACATTAGCATTATGGTTCGAATGGGACCGTTCTTTTCCCACCGCCGTGCAGAAGTAACCACAGGAATTCGGATGCAGATTGGACGGCTTGATTTTCGTAGTTTCTTTGTAAGTGCAATGTCTTCCATCAGGCTGATATCCGGAAATTTGCCAACGGAGAAAAACAGCTGCTTGCTTACAAATATAGCTTGGTCACCTGTGCAAATTCCTGTAAGCCAAGACCGGTAGTTCATCAAGCCTGCAACAAGCTTCATAATCCGTAGCGAACTGCTGAATCGTACATGAAACCTGCCCCATTCGCAATGATTTACGATAGACCGCGACACGAATTCAGGAGCTCTATCTGGAAGAATTGTATCAGCATGGACGAACCACAGTATATCGCCAGTCGCCAGTTCCGCTCCCTTGTTCATCTGTTTTGCGCGCCCGGATGTCTGACAGTCGATTAGCCGAATTTTGCCATTTGACTTTTGCAGATACTCCAGTGATTGCGTCGTCTGCAAGCGAGTACTGGCATTTGCTACAAGAACCTCTGCAATTCGGTTGAAGCTGGCGATTTGTCTGATGTTGTCCAGAATTTCTGGAGGTTCATTATAGACTGGCACGACCACCGAGATAACAGGATGCGCCATATCGGTAGATTTCAAATCCATTGCACCTCAAGACACTCTTCCTCTTGAAGCGGCAACTCGAAGCCGCAAGGCATTAAGACGAATAAAACCTTCTGCATCAACCTGGGAGTATGCCCCGGTGGTGTCATCAAACGAAACCACTGCTTCGTCGTACATTGAATGCTTTTCAGACTGGCGCCCGGCGATGATTGCATTGCCTTTGTATAGACGCACCTTTACAACTCCCGATACATGCTTTTGCATTTCGTCGATCATTTGCTGCAGTGCAATCCGCTCGGGACTCCACCAATATCCGTTGTACACCATTCTGGCATAGCGCGGTGCGAGATCTTCTTTCAGTTGCATTACTTCGCGGTCCAGCGTCAGAGATTCCATTGCCCGATGTGCATGGAGCAAAATTGTTCCGCCCGGTGTTTCGTAGCATCCGCGCGACTTCATGCCAATGTAACGATTTTCAACGATATCGACACGCCCGATTCCGTGCTTGCCGCCAAGCTGGTTCAATCGGGTCAAAATTCCCGCGGGTGATGCACTGACACCGTCAATCATGACGGCGTCTCCATGTTCGAATGTGATTTCAATCGTTTCCGGCTGGTCCGGAGCTGCTTCGGGGCTGACGGTGTTTCGCCACATTTCATCGGCAGGAGAATACCAAGGGTCTTCCAGCTCGCCGCCCTCGTAGGAGGTATGTAAAATGTTTGAATCCATGGAATAGTCGGCTTTGCCGCCCTCACGGGTATCTACTTCCAGTCCTTCCTTTGCTGCATAGTTCAGCAGGTCGTCGCGAGTTACAAGATCCCATTCCCGCCATGGCGAAATAATTTTCACATTCGGCATTAGTGCGTATGCGCCGAGCTCGAATCTGATTTGATCGTTTCCCTTGCCGGTTGCACCATGGGAGAGTGCATCAGCATTGACTTGCTTTGCAATTTCAACCTGGCGATGTGCGATGAGCGGCCGAGCAATTGCAGTGCCAAGCAAATACACCCCTTCATATAGTGCATTGGCGCGAAACATCGGGTACACATAGTCTCTTACAAATTGCTCGGCCAGGTTTTCGACAAAAATTTCTGTAACTCCGCAGGATTTGGCCTTCTCGGCGATAGACTGCAAATCTTCATTCTGGCCAAGATCTGCTGTAAAGCAGGCAACATCGCACTGGTAAGTATTTTGGAGCCAGCGAAGGATAATCGTTGTATCCAGCCCGCCTGAATATGCTAGAACAATTTTTTTCGGCATGAACCGTTCTCCTTTTGATTGAAGCAAGAATTGTAAACAACTTGTCATTCGCAATCTTGCAAACTGTATAATTCAAGTATATTGCCTTGCTTGTAGTTTGCTGAATAGCACTTTCAAGAGCAATGAAATTAATATTTTACAATGTAACCTGAAATAGCAAGGGCAGCAATGTCGTTGCTATTGAAGCGGGATTGAGGTTTGAATGCACTATGCTCGGAATATCTGGAGAAGGCGATAATTCAACAGCAATTCATCAACAGGTTAAGGATTGTAGACAGTAAAAACAGTATCGCATAGGAGAGGTTCATGAAAAATCCGCTTGATTCCATTATCGGAACAATTATTGCCGGAGTGGTTTTAACTGTAGTTTTGTATTTTTTCGCCAGCGGGTTTCTTCCGCTGGGTGGATAGGCAAACTATTCGTGAATACTGAGCAAATTTGAACAGAGAGGTTGCACAATGGATTTACTAATAGACAGATGGCTGCATATTCTTGCCGGTGTGACATGGGTAGGGTTGCTGTACTACTTTAATTTTGTCCAGGTTCCGGGCCTTGCAAAAGCAAAGGCAGACGGAACTGCTGCAGGGATAACAAAGCATATTGCTCCCCGGGCATTGTTGTGGTTCCGATGGGCCGCAGTAGCAACGTGGCTCACTGGCGCCTACTATTTGCTGGCATCGCAGACGTTTGCCGGCGCGTTCCTGTTGCAGGGGCCGCATGCATATCTTGGCATAGGTGTCTGGCTTGGAACAATCATGCTTTTCAATGTTTGGGTCCTGATTTGGCCGAACCAGAAAAAAGTATTGGGGCTTGTGGAAGCAAGCGATGAAGAGAAGGCAAAGGCGGGTCGAGTGGCACTGCTTGCATCGCGAACCAACACAATGCTGTCCATACCGATGCTTTTTTTCATGGTCACCGGTTCTCTTTCCCACGGCGGAATGTTCTAGTTCCAATTTTACTTGCCACAAAAAATTGCTGAGACCCGGCATAACCGGGTCTTTGCGTTTATGGCGGTTCTTGTTCTATATCTGATGCAATCATGTTGCGCCACCTTCTGACTCTGAATGATTTGTCAAAGGACGAAGCGCAATGCCTGGTCGCGCGCGCAATCAAGTTGAAAAAAATGTGGCGCTCGCGCGGCGAAGCGCCCCAGATCATGAAAAATCGAACGCTTGCGCTGGTATTCGACAAGTCGTCGACTCGAACTCGCGTCTCATTTGAAGTAGCTACCCACCATTTTGGGGGAAGCACAATTTTTCTGGCATCGGGTGACTCTCAGTTAAAACGCGGCGAATCTCTTTCGGACACTGCGCATGTATTGTCCAGTATGGTGGATTTGATTGTAGTACGTACCGGAGCTCACAGCAATATAGAGTGCTATGCGGAGAATTCGACTGTGCCAGTGGTGAATGGATTAAGCGACTCTTTTCATCCTTGCCAGCTGCTCGCCGATATTCAGACGTACTGCGAAATTCGCGGGGAAATTCAAGGTGCAAAAGTTGCGTGGATTGGAGATGGAAACAATGTATGCAACTCATGGGCGCTTGCATCGCAAAAATTTGATTTCGAATTAAGAATTTCTACTCCGGCTGACTATGCTCCGAACCTGGATTTTCTCCCGGAGCAGAGTGCAAACATTCAGTTGATTCCAGACCCAATGGAAGCGGCAAAAGGGGTTGATGTTGTCGTCACTGACACATGGGCCAGTATGGGCCAGGAATACGAAAAAGAGCATAGGCAAAAACAGTTTGAAGCATATCGCGTTACACAGAAGGTAATGGACCAGGCCAATCCGAATGCTGTATTCATGCATTGCCTGCCTGCGTATCGGGGGATGGAAGTGGATGCCGAGGTCATTGACGGTCCCCAAAGCGTTGTCTGGGAAGAGGCAGAGAACAGGCTGCATGCGCAAAAAGCATTGATAGAATTGCTTTTACAGTGGCACAAAGGGAATGAACTGCTGCAAGGAAGCTTTACACAACAATCGTGACAGCCGTACTTGAAATTGATGATGTAACGCTTGCGTATGGCAGCACAGCGGTTGTTGAATCTTTCAGCATGACTGTGGAAAGAGGGGAGGCGGGTTGCATACTTGGCCCGAGTGGAGTAGGCAAGACGACAATATTGCGCGCCATTGCCGGATTTCATCCGGTCTTGTCGGGTGAAATTCGAATCGACGGCAAAGTAGTGTCTAGCCCGAATTTCCAGCTAGCGCCGGAAAAACGGCGCATAGGCATGGTATTTCAGGATTTCGCACTATTTCCGCATTTGAAAGTCATCCAAAACGTTGGTATTGGCTTGAGAAAAAATTCCAAGTCCGAGCGTATCCAAAAGTCGCAAAATATGCTGGAGCGAATGGGCATATTAAAACTCGCGGAGCGATATCCGCATGAACTGTCGGGCGGACAGCAGCAACGCGTCGCTGCTGCACGGGCACTTGTTGCAAACCCTGAAATGATTCTTATGGATGAGCCATTTTCAAACCTGGATGTTGATTTGCGCGAGCAAATTCTGAACGAATTTCGAGAGTTGTTCAAAACACATTCCACAACTTCTGTTCTGGTTACGCACCATCAATTTATCGCATTTGCTCTTTCCGACAATATTGCTGTCATAAATGATGGGAAGCTACAGCAGCTGGACACGCCATACCGACTGTATCACGAACCGAATAGCAGATTTGTGGCAGATTTTATTGGTGAAGGAGCCTTTATCCCGGGAACTGTAATTTCGCCCGGGGAAATTAGAACAAGTCTCGGGGTTATTAAATCCAGCAACGGATTGCGCGAAGTTGGTGCTCAAGTCGACGTATTGATTCGCCCGGACGATATTGTTCTTGACGATAGCAGTGAGATGTCACTTGAGGTGGTAAGCAAGGCATTCAGAGGGGCTGAAATCATGTACACATTGCGCTTGTCTGACGGAAGGGAAATATTGTCATTGGTGCCAAGCCATAACAATTTTTCTATCGGGGACCGTATTTGTATTTGTCTGGATATTGAACATGTTGTCGCTTTCTAGTGGAGCGGGTCAATTGTTGCAACGATTGCGGTCTCTGAGTACAGCATGCTAGCCATTCAACAAAAAACGGACCGGCATAGCCGGTCCGTTTTTGAGTTTGGTTTATTTGCTGTCTGAAGTCTAAGCCTGGTAGCCCAGTCCTTCAATTGAATTTTTCATTTGCAGTATGGCCTTGTGTTCAATTTGCCGAATTCTCTCCGAAGTTACGCCATACTCTTTGGCGAGCTTTTGCAGAGGCAAACGTTTTTCTTGGTCGGCGAGCCATCGGCGGGTGATGATATCCCGGCTGCGGGTATCCAGTTTACTCATCGCTTCTTCAAGCATCTGCTTGCGGACCTCTTCACCGTGCTCCTGTTCGTATACAAGTTCAGGATTGTAGGTATTGTCGCCAAGATACTGCTCCGGAGCCAGAACCGGGGAACTATCGTCGCTATCATTTTCAATGTTAAATGAGACTTCAGGTTCGGTCATTCTTACTTCCATATCCCGAACATCCTTTTCTGGAATATTAAGGTCACAAGCCAGTTTCTTGATCTCCGAGTCGCTCATAGGTTCAAGGCTATTGCGATGCTTTTTGAGATTGAAGAACAATTTTCGCTGTGCTTTTGTTGTCGCAACTCGAACCAGTTTCCAGTTTTTCAGGATAAATTCATAGATTTCAGCCTTGATCCAATGCGCAGCATAGGTGATCAATCGATTGTTCCTGCTAGGGTCGTAGCGCTTGACTGCTTTCATCAAACCAATGTTTCCCTCCTGTATCAAGTCAGTGACAGGAAGACCGTAGCCCATAAATCGTCTTGCGACATGTACAACATATCGAAGGTGAGAAAGCACCAATTGCTGAGCTGCTTCAACGTCTTCGTGCTCGCGATAGCGAACAGCCAACTCGCGCTCTTCTTCCGCACTCAGCTCTTTTTGCGCATTGATCGACTTCAGATATGCAGCAAGGCTACTATTCTGCAACGTTGGTAATTGATTTGTCATCTTACTCCTTTTCTCCAAATTTGATAAAGTCATTTTAGCACTCTTTTACCATGAGTGCTAATTTTTTACTCTTACAAAGAATTAAGTACTGGCACTATATTGAGGAGTATGGGGGCAAATCTGCATATTTCAAGTTTATATTCTTTACAATTTTGCAAGAAACTTCTTGAAAACCCAAATATTTGCACTCCCTTCAAACTACGCTAGCGTATGAACCTATGACCGTGGTGCTCTATTTTGCAGGTTAAGTATAGAATTTTAACTACGAGATTTTGGATGTCAGGCGATGGAGGTGCATGTCAACCGCAATACGAGATGCCGCCCAACTGAGTAGCACAGTTGAGACTACCATGACCAACCATGCACTCCAGGGTATTGGCAGTATTTCAAACTCGCTGCTGTACAGAAGGGCAAGCTTGTCGACAGGTTTTTCCAATACAGCAGTCGCAATTGTTATGAGGATCCATGCTACGCCAATTCCAAGTAAACCGTGAATTACGCCACTGTACAAAAACGGTCTGCGAATGAATGTGCGGGTACCTCCAATGTCATTGATAACGGTAATTTCATCGGCTCTGTTCGCTACTGCCATTCGAGTGGTGTTGCCAATCAGAAGTACGGCGGCCAGTATCAGCACCGCAGAAACAAAGCCGAACAGGATTTGCGCCAGTTCAAAGAACGTATAAATTCTTTGCATCCATTCCAAATCCAAATGCATGGTATCCACCAGCTCGAAGTTGCGAAGCTTGTTTACAAGATTTTGAATTGCTTCAGGTGTCTGAAACAACTCGGCTGGCTGGACAACAATTACAGACGGCAAAGGGTTTTCAGGTATGTACTCCAGAATTGACTCCAATCCTGTAGTCTGCTTGAATTCTTCAAGAGCACCATCGGAAAGAAGCAGTTGGGCATCAGCGATATCAGATTGTTTTTCGAGCTGGTCTCGCAACGACATCGCATCCTGCTCGGAGGCGCTCTTTTTTAGAAACAGTGAAATTTGAGGTTGGCTTTCCCACATTTCGACAACTGCCTGAACATTTAATGTGAGCGAGAGCAATCCAATCGGAAGCGACAAGATTATGCCGATTCCAGCAGCTGTCAGCAATGTTGCGATCGGCGAACGCCATACTCTGCCGACACTGGACAGCAGTGCCTGTGCATGCATGGCAACCAAGCTAGACATTGCTCAATCTCGCTCCACCATCGGAAATTAGCATTCCCTCTCTAAGCTCAAGAATCCTGTGGCCATAGTGTTCGCCGCGAGGGGATTCGAAATGGTTTCGATCATGGGTAGCTACAATAACTGTGGTATCGTGCTTGGCGAGCATTTTGAAGTAGTTCATAATATGCGTCCCAAGTTCATGGTCCAAATTTCCGGTAGGTTCATCAGCAATTATCAACGGCGGACGACCAACAATAGCTCTTGCTATTCCGACTCGCTGCTGTTCTCCACCGGAAAGACTCATCGGATACATATTTTCCTTTCCTGCCAGTCCCACCTGTTCCAGTGCAGCCGATACACGTCTTTGAATTTTACTGTGCTCCATGTTACTGACAATCAGAGGCAGTGCGACATTGTCGCGAACGCTACGGTCGAACAGGAGTTTGTGGTCCTGATGCACAACTCCGATTGTTCTTCTGTAGTAGGCAATATTCTTTCCGCGAATCTGGGTCAGGTTTCGCTCATTGATAAATATATGGCCGCGCGAGGGACGTTCGCCAAGTGTTAGCAGTTTAATCAGCGTGGTTTTTCCTGCGCCAGAATGGCCGGTAAGAAATACCAGCTGTCTGGGTTCAATGGAGAATGACACTCCGCGCAGTGCAACATTGCCGTTTGGAAACTGCTTGGTTACTCCTGAAAACCTGATCATTGAGGTGCGGATTAAACTGGATGATTATCGAATGGCAGCAAAGAGTTTACATACTCCTGCGTTTGAAAAGGGGCAATATCCTCAATGCTTTCCCCAAGTCCTATGAATCTGACAGGCAAAGCGAATTTTTGGGCAAGCGCTATCAGTATTCCACCCTTCGCAGTTCCGTCCAGCTTTGATATGCAAATTCCACTCAATGGAATATGTCGGTTGAAGTGTTCAACTTGGGAAATCGCATTCTGTCCTGTAGCACCGTCAATTGTAATAAGTGTTTCATGCGGCGCAGTAGGCTCGATCTTTGACAATACTCTTCCCACTTTTTCAACTTGCCGCATCAAGTCGTCCCGCGAGTGCTGCCTGCCTGCAGTATCAAGTATCAGTAGCCCGGCATTCCTTGCAGTAGCGGCGTGAAATGCATCATGTGCAACCGCGGCCGGGTCGGCACCGGAACTTTGAAAAATTACCGGCACTTTAATGCGATCGCCCCAAACCTGAAGTTGCTCGATTGCCGCAGGCCGATATGTGTCACAGGCAGCCATCACTACTGAATATCCACTTTGCTGATAATAGTTGGCTATTTTGGCAACTGTTGTAGTCTTGCCCACTCCGTTAACCCCCAGCATAAGCATGACCGCCGGGCTCGTATGGTCGTCGGGGTTGAATCTTTTTTCGACACCGGCCAAAGCAAGTGAAAGTTCGTGCTTCAGCATGTATTCAAGTTCGGAATGATTCGCAGACCTGCGGTTGATTTTCGGTCGAATTTTGTCAATGATATTTTGGCTGGCATCAAATCCGACATCACATAGTATCAGTGCGTCATGCAGATCGTTCAAATAGCCCTCGGAATTTGGAGCGTAACCCAGCGACGAGAAAAAATTTCCGAGCGCGTTACGGGTTTTTCCAAGCCCAGCTAGCCATGTTGAGGTCCCTGCTGAAATTGATGTTTCAGAATTTACCATGAATATCCTTTGGAGTAGAATATTGATTTGCTGTTATTTGGTTGAGTCAACAATATATTATCGTTGAATATTAATTGAATTGTTGTTTGATTCTGTAACTTGACCTCCAAAAAGGCTTAATTCAATTGAAGAACGGAAAGCTCAGAATTATCTCTGGTGCATGGCGCGGTCGTACGATTCGATTCAATCCCCGCGAAAATATTCGGCCAACCACAGACTATGCCCGTGAAATGCTGTTCAATTGGCTGAGAGACCGAGTTGAGGGTGCAAGGTGTCTGGACCTCTTTGCTGGTAGCGGCGCACTTGGATACGAAGCTTTGTCGCGTGGCGCAGCTTCGGTGGTATTTGTTGATAGTAGCAAAGAATGCACCCGGCAGCTGTCGCAGACAAAACTGGACCTTGAAGCAACCAATGCCAGAATATTAAACATGAAGGCGATTGAATATTTGAAACGCCCTGACCAGCAGTTCGACATAGTATTTCTTGACCCCCCATTCTACCGGAACTTGCTTGAGGGTATTCTGGTGCAATTGGAGAGCGGGAAAAACCTTGCACCGAACGCATGTGTTTACATTGAATCAGATAGCACTCCCAACCAATTACTGGAATCGAACCAATGGACAACGCTGAAATTTCGTAAATCTGGTACAAAACAGCACATTCTGGTTCAACTCACTGACCAGGATACAGCAAGAACGATGTAGTGCCTAATTTCAAAATGTGATTCCGGATATTTTGCTTGTTAATGTAACAATGAAAATATTCAATTTCCAGTCCATCTTCTATATAAGAGTGCTTATACTCGTTTATGGATTTGACCATATTTTTGAAGGTTGCAAGATACTGACACTTCATAATAGTAAAATATAATGTTTCATAATCATTGGGTCAGTGTATGATTCAAGTTCCGGTAAATCCTGAAATGCTACGTTGGGCGCGGGAGCGCGCAGAGATAAGTGTTGATGACTTGGTTCATCGATTTCCAAAATACATTGAATGGGAACGTGGTGAAGTAAAACCAACGTTGAATCAGCTTGAAAAGTTTTCCAGTACCACTCATGCACCATTAGGATACTTTTTTTATCCGACGCCGCCAGAGTACTCTTTTCCGATACCCGACTTTCGAACGGTCGGGAATGTTCCGCTCAACCGCCCAAGTTTGAATCTACTTCACACTGTTTATCTTTGCCAGCGCCGTCAAGATTGGTATAGGGAATATGCGATGCTAGCAGGAGAAGATTCTGTACCATTCGCTGGCTCGGAAACAATTGACAGCGATATTGAGACAACTTCCAGAGTTATCAACGAAACATTGCAAACAAATTTACAAGAAAGCAATATTCAATCCTGGTCGGATTCGTTGCGTCATTTGATAGACCGAGCAGAGTGCATTGGCATATTGGTTATGGTTAGCGGTGTTGTTGGAAACAATACACATCGTAAACTAAGTTTTGAAGAGTTTCGTGGCTTTGCTCTTATTGATGACTTTGCTCCGCTTGTGTTTATCAACGGGGCTAATACAAAAGCAACACAAGTTTTTACTTTAATTCATGAACTGGCCCATATCTGGATAGGAGAGTCTGGATTGTCTGACATCAGCCCGGATTCCCAGCCTACTCACGAGGTTGAATCTTGGTGCAACCGCGTAGCAGCCGAAGTACTAATGCCACTTTCGTCCGTGGCTGAACAATACCGAACAAATGAAAAGTTGCCGGATACACTTACTCGACTTGCGCGGTACTATAAAGTGAGTACTCTTGTTGTATTACGACGAATTTATGATTTGGGAAAACTTGACCGCAACACTTTCCGGAAAGCTTATCAATCTGAATTAGAACGTCTGACACATTTTCGAGGGACAAGCGGGGGAGTTTTTCAAAATTCTCTTACAGCGCGTGTGGGGCGTAGATTCGGGCGAGCATTGGTGGAGAGTACTCTAGAGGGTCATACAACCTACTCCGAAGCTTTTCAACTTTTAGATTTAAAAAAATTGTCAACATTTCGTAGCTTCGCGGAATATCTGGAGAAAGAATATTAATGCCATACATAGTAGATGCGGATGTATTTATCCGTGCGAAAAATGATCATTACGGATTTGACTTTTTCCAGCATTTTGGGATTGGAGAATTCAAACTAATCGAAAAGGACAAATTTTCAGTGTAATAAAGCATGTTGCACCGCTCACACTTACCGTGTAAAGACAAGTCCACAATGACTGGTGAAAGCTATGACACCTTTGGTCAACAAGAACTCCAGACTGATAATTGTGTATGGTTTGTTGAACTACATTGCAACTTTTTGTTCCACGAGGCCATTGTGTCATTAGACAGTAAGCCAAGGCATTCCATAAGTAATTTATCCAGTCCAAACCTATCAGTTTCTGGAGCAAATGCTTTCAAATATATCGGCCACATCAGTAGTCCAGTACATTGAATAAGCATTAGGTACAGCCTCAGTACGATTGAACATCAGCAGCTTCACGACAACGACCCAATCTTGAAAGTCGAATACCTTGGGCTTCTTCAAGTGCTCAAAGATTTGACGGAACCCATCAATTTTTCGATAGGTTGAAGCGTGTTCTGTTCCCTTTGGGTCAAGAAACACAATCTGATATTTGTTGCCAGCGAGCATCCAGAACACAAAGTCGGGGAAAAAACGACGATATTCGTTCAATCCGACATCGAAATAAGGAACATGAACACTGTCAACGGATTCGTCAATCTTGCTAAACATCCAGGCATCCCAGTCGGGTGTGTTGACTTCAAGCCATTGTTCTAGCACCTGTATGAATTGAATCTCGCTTTCCTCATTAATTACATGCTGGATGAATTCACTCTTGTGTCTAGTAGCCATTACAACCGGAGTATAGTAGTGGCTTGCGATGTTCTTTATGGTAAGGGATTTGAAGGTTTCAATAGATCTAGCGGTAATTAGACTTGAAAATTCTTCACTACTAATGAGTCCCTCAGCAAATTCCCCGGCAATTCGCCGTTGATCTTCAACAGACAACTTCCCTCGCTGGACGATTCGAATTTTTTGTCGCAAGCAGTCCATCTCTTCGGATTCCAGCCGTGCTCGAATCTGACGAAAATGAACAATGTCTTCGGTACTATCCAGTTCCTTGATAGATTCAACATCTTTTACCGATAGTTTGAAATGAGCATGTAATCTGGATTGGAGGAAACGCAAACTGGCATAAGATTTACCTTCAATTATGAGTACGCCATCACCTTTACCAATTCTCCGCAATTTATCAATGTCGCGAATTGTCAAGTTGTCGCGAACAATCAGGACAGAATCTGATGTTGAATCCAGCCAGTGTTGAAATCGCTGAAATGTGTCATCGTCCATCGCAAACTTGGCTTGCAGATGAACCTCCTTACTGAATTCTTTATAGTCCGGGACCAATAGAGGAATTTCCTGACCATTCACTAAGGGTTTCGCATTCAATTCGAATTCTCCAACAGATTCGAATACACCAATCTTCTCAGCCTGAAGACCTTCCAAAACTGATTGAACCGCCTTTTTGTTGGTGGAAAACACAAACAACGTTTCAGGTAAAGACACATGATTGGAATAGGGTTGAATCGCTTGTCGTTCCGTCGTGTCTGGCAAATAAACAAATCGTCGTCTTTGCCCCGGAAATGGCTCAATTCGCACACCTCGTCCCACCGACTGAACAACAAACTTTTTCGCATCAATACCACCGATGTTAATGAAGTTGATTACATTGGGACGATTTGAGTCCCAGCTCTCAAAAAATGAGCGAGAGCCCATGAGAATTGTGATACTGCTTTGTTCCAGACTGTCAAAGAATGAAGTGTCCCTGAGAGTCTCTGTCTCCTCATAGCCAGCCAGCAAACGACTACGCCATTTGGACGTATCGCCAATTCGAATCAGTGCAAAAGGGGTTGGTGCGTTTTTCATCTGAAACGCAAGTTCTTTGGGGTCTTTACCGCGAATCATTTGCAAGGCGCTTTTTGAACCGCTCAAAAAAACATGCTTACGCAATTCCGATATGGTCAATTGGGCAAGCTCAGTCTGCTTTAGTTCTCCCGCTACTGTTTCACCTGTGCTACCGAACAACAGATTGGAACTTTGCCACTCAGTCAGTAATTCTTGCTTTACCAATTGAAAGATACCGGTATCAATTTCTCCAGAGGCAACTTCGCGAAGCGTTTGAAAAAAAGCCCACAAATCGTTGCTCTCGTTCTCTATATCTGTGTTTACTGAACTTACCAATGTAAGCATCAAGGGCAGGTGATACAAAGGTAACCCTGTATTACGTCGAAGTTCCTCAACCTCCTTGGTCACCAGTGCCAGTGCAATTAATGACTTCAGTACGATCACCTGCCGTTGAGCATGGTTGATTTCAATACTTCCAGATTTGAAAGAGGTGAATTGATCTTCATTCAAGTAAATTTGCTTTCCGTGTCCATTAAGTACAAACTCTTCCAGGTTGTACTTTTTGACAGTAGTTGCAATATCTTCCGGGTCGGTGAATGTAGCGGAGAAATTAAATAAAAATCCTGACCGAGCCATAGTCGAGTAGTATGCTTGCCGCTTGGAGTCTTCTTTGCTGCCTTTGTGTGCTTCGTCAAACAAGACATACCACTTCCCATCATTTTCGTAGCGACGAAAGTCTATCAATGCTTCTCGTTGCAATTCAGAAATATTGTCGCTTCGATGGTAGTAAACTGTTGCGGAATCCCAAATTCTTCCCTGATGGGGTTTCCCAATGTCGCGTAGTGACACTAATTGAATTGAAAGCCCTTGCTGATTGAATTCTTCAACTGTCTGATGAACTTGCTTCAGAAGGTGGTCACTTGGCGCCAAGATAAGAATGTTGCGCTTCGGAATACATCCATTTTGCTGTAGCCTATGCAGAAATTCTATAAGCTTGACCATAACCAGCGTTTTGCCGCTACCGGTCGCCATCCAAAAGCACATGCGATTAATTAGATGTTGATAGGGAATCTCTTCTCCTTGCGGTCGAATGAATTCAGACAGAATTTTGAATACATCATTTTGCTTTGAATTCCGCCGGTCAGCATTATTTTCATACTGTTTGACTGTCAAACAACTAATACTTGATACATCGTATCTTGAAGCGAAGGCGAATTTACGTTCTATATCAGAATCGTCAGACTGAAATTCTTGCGTCCGATGATTGCTGACACTAAAGTAAAGATATAAGGAACATGCAACTTTCTTCAACGCGTCAACCTGATAGTCGTATAGTGTTTTATTTGATGAAAATTGCTCTATATCGGGAACGCGCCAGATTTCTGGCAGATCGCCATAATTGATTGATTTAGCAATTACTTCAAGAGTAGGTGACTTCATCGTTTGAAAGTTACCAAATTCAGAATATGTCAGTATAGACAATCGTCATATTGCATAATTATTACAGATGTCTTGACCCTTGTTTTCAGTTCAAGACAGATAACTAATATTCGCCCCACCATAACATGGGATGAATAAGAGAAACGAAGTGCAACTTCTCATCATCAGTCATGTAGGCAGGATCAATTTTTTCGGAGGTCCCATCAACAAAAGTAACTGATTTTTTACTGCGGTGTTGTATTGGCTTGCCAAGTATGTTGGATAGAGATTCGGCAATATCAAGATCAGAATACATCCTTTGAAGGTCCACATCCACTCGCTTGTTCTTCAATCGTTCTACTACATGGGTCATCTTGGCATCTCCGAAAAATACATATTGCTCGAAAGGTGACCTCATGCTGTCAATGATCAGCTGTCTTCCATCCGTAAACCGTGCATTCCTTAGCGTATCTTCATACTGCTCCAACGTGTAGTACTTGATAAACTGAGATACGCCTGTTGACGATACTGATGCTGGCCTACCGTTTTTCCAATCCTTTGAATACACGACCTTCTTGATTCTTGGCAGCAGAACCGTGTGGAAGTGCTCGCCCATTTCAACAAGAACGTACTTGCGTCGACTACCGTTTTCACGATTCAAGTCAATAACTGCGTGCGCTGTCGTGCCAGAGCCTGCAAAAAAATCAAGTACCGTTCCTTCCGGGTCAGGAGCACAAACACTGATGACATTGCGAACAGCATGTAGTGATTTGGGATAATCAAATGTCCTTAGTCCACCCATAATATCTTTCAACAGATTTGTACCATGCGCGGTCGCCGAGTACTCGCTTTTATCCCACCAAGTGGAAGGCAATACACCTTCACCGGGCAGACGCGACTTGATATAGATGTTGGGCTTCCCGTTTTTCCCTTTCTTTACTGATACATCAGCCAGGTTCTCCACAAGTCGATTTTTGGACCACTTCCAGCGGCGTTCTCTGCCATCGTCATCAATCGGATATACAATCTCTTCATCATCCCGAGGATTTTCTGTTGCAACCCATTCCTTAGCAGTTTCGCTCCAGCGCAAGTCGGGAACTCGAATTCCTCGTTCGTTGCAATAAACAGGATAGTACATTCTAGATGCTTCTGCACGAATACCACCATGCTTTCTGAAATTTACCCATTCATAAGGACCGATTTCATCAGATTCAGCGTAGCGGGAGATTTGTTGCTGTGTTCTGGGAAGCCTGCCAATAGTTGATTTGTCAGATGCCGTAGCAACAATTCCGTACTCGTGAGCGATTGAAATTCCCTTTGCGGTGGATCTACCGGAAGGATTACTCTTGATGACAAAAATTCCTGCAATATTGGATTCTCCGTATGTGGAAGCAATGACTTCCCGAAGGCGATGGAATTGAAAATCATCAATTGTGGTGCACTGTGTGCCAGAACCATTTAGAAATTCTTTTCCCAAGCTGATACGATTCTCCATCATCGTCAGCCAAGCTGAGTTTTTGTAGCCGTTTTTGTAGGTAATTTCAGATGCACTCGTATTGTAGGGCGGGTCAATGTAAATACAGTTCACTCTTCCCTTGTATCGTTTTCGCAATGTATTCAGTGCCTGCCAGTTTTCGCTATGTACTAGTTCACCGTCTAAAGATTTATCCAAATTTCCCAGCTCATCCAGAATGTCTATTTCCAATTCTTTGAAATACTTGG
The DNA here is from genome assembly GCA_965203865.1 of Arenicellales bacterium. Lineage (GTDB taxonomy): Bacteria > Pseudomonadota > Gammaproteobacteria > Arenicellales > JAJDZL01. The sequence goes on along the minus strand of OZ241916.1, from coordinate 2,998,624 downwards.
TATCCAAGGGCAGGTGCTTGTAGGCATCATTGATTAAGTCTCCATCGCCGCCCCTAGACTGAAGTGAACGATTTGCAAGATCAATCATTTTGAAGTCCTGCGATACCATGCCAAGTTCAACCCACTCCTGTGTTTGTTTCGAAGCACCTGGATGCTTGGCAATCTTTTCCAATAAATTTTGTGGAAACTTGTCCAGTGTTACCACATAGTTGACATTTCGGACAAACTTCGGCTTCTCCCACATTCTGCGTAATTCATCCTCGAATTGAGCGATGAAATCAATAATGTCGTAAGCAGTTTGTTGAATAGCCTGCAACTGCCGAAGCCGTTCGCCTTCAAAAATATTTTCCTCTTGGAACATGTACTGATATAGCCATAAATCAAATTGCTCGCGCAAAAATCCACGCGCATTCATGTGTATGAAATAGTCCACCTCAGTTTGACGTTCAAAAACCTGAATGGCTTTTCGCAAATCTGTCTCGTTGACAGTCATTTTCACCTTGGACGTGGATTTAGCAGTTTTAATAATGGCGGCGACGTTGGTTTTTCTGCCTCTAACAGCGTATGATGCCTGCAAATGCATCACCGGGCCAGTCGTTGCATTCTCCACGTGCTTCAATTCATACAAAAAATTGCGCTTTTCACTATATTTTTTGTTTTCAATCTTCGACGCGTCAAAATAAAAGCATCTTTCAACACCTTTTTGACTTGTTTCAAGTGTAACCGGCATGGACCGTATGAGAGTATCCGACTTTACGTAGTAAAGCCTTCTGGTCTTCCATGCAAGTACAACATCTTGGCCATCTGCATAAACCCGGTCGTAAACACTTTGAAAAGCAGGCAATTCGCAGAAATAGATGGCGCCGCTCTCGCAAAAGTAGTGCGAGAAAAATGTATATAGCTTATCAAACAGTTCTTCCCTGAAGCTTGTATCTATGCCTGCGCGGTCGTCAACTGCTTCCATCAACTTGGGCAGTATCGACTTGAAGTAGTCTCTCTTAATCTGCATCAAGTTGATAAATCCGGAAGCACCATCAACTTCCGCACCCGTAAACAGCAGTTCAAGTTCTGCAAGAAAACGGCTTTCCTTGTTTGAAGTGGTCATTGGAATCGCAAACGACGAAAGTCTCTGTGGGTAACTATAAAACAAGCAACGAAGCGTACTTATCATTTTATCTAATATATCTTTCCTATCCCAAGAAATTTACAACACCGTACTGTCTGTGGTGGCATATCAGGGCTGAAAATATTTCAAATGCACTATCCCAATACACTTCATCAAAGTTTGTCTTCTTCCAGACGTGCAAAGGCCGCCAAGAAAAGAACTATTCCACCTGACATACTCTCCATTCAAGATTAATTTTTGTTGGTCGTACGGACTGTGCAAGTTGCAAAGAAATAGCAAAGCTTGAAATTGAACGAGTCTGAACCAAATCATGCGAGATCATGAATGGCCATGCCAAGTTATTTAAAGTTATCTCAAAAGAATCGTTTGCACACAGCGCTTCAACCTATAATGCCAGTGTGTTGAAATTGATTTTGATATACAGATTGCCCTGCAAGGGAATGTTATGAACCGAAATGGAAAAAGCCGCCGTGCGATTTATCCCGGTAGTTTTGACCCGATTACCAGTGGCCATGTGAATTTGGTTGAACGTGTTGCATCCCTGTTCGACGAAGTCGTCGTTGCTGTTGCTGCCAGTGATGCCAAGAAAACGCTCTTCACTCTGGATGAGCGCGTTGAGTTAATTAATGAAGCAGTGTCTCATGTTCCGAATGTAAGAGCAGTTGGCTTCAGTGGACTGCTGATTGACGTTACAAAGAAATTGGATGCAAAAATTGTTGTGCGAGGCTTGCGTGCGGTTTCGGATTTTGAATATGAATTTCAGCTTGCCTGGATGAACCGCCAGCTTGACAACGAAATAGAAACCATGTTTTTTGCGCCTGCCGAGAACTACGCATTTGTTTCAGCAACATTGGTAAAGGAAATTGTTCTGCTTGGGGGCGATGTTAGCCAGTTTCTTCATCCGACAGTAAACGAGGCCCTGATCAAAAAACTACGCTCTTGACCGTAGTTTATTCGCCCCAACCAGTGTTTGTACTAATTGGTTGGAAGTGGTACTGAAAGCAACGGCTTTGTGACAATATTGCCGTAACAGAATTCATTGATAGGACTCGACTATGATTTTCCCGTTGATAATGTCCGATTTTGCCTCTTCAATTTTGAACAATACTTCGTCGCTGATAAGGTTTTGATTGTGCTCGTCAAGAGCCCAGCCAACACCATCGTTGGCCAGCCCCATCACTTGAAGTCCGCCGCTCCAACTACCATTTTTGGCATCCATGAATGCATGGTAGACTGCTACATCAACATGCTTGACCATAGATGTCAGTATGGTACCAGGTTGAAGATAATTTTGATTCGAATCGACTCCGATTGCGAATTTGTCGACCTCTTTTGCGGCCTTGAACACACCGGTTCCTGAACCACCTGCAGCAGCAAATACTACATCCGCTCCTTCTCCAAATTGAAACTTTGCCAATTCATAACCTTTGTCCGGGTTGTTCCAGGCCGAGTTTGTTGTTCCGATCGTATCGTAGAAAAATTGAATGTCCGGGTTTACATAGTTTGCACCTTGTAAATACCCCAGTCCGAAATTCCGAATAACCGGGACATCCCTTCCTCCAATAAAACCAATGATTCCGGATTTTGTTGTTAACGCCGCAGCCATGCCCACCAGAAAAGAACCTTCGTTCTCTTTAAAAGTAACGGAACGGACATTCGGGAGGTCGACCACACTGTCAATAATTGTAAATTTAGTATCGGGAAATTCCTTGGCCAACTTCTCGATAATTGCGGCATAGTAAAAGCCAAGTGCGACAATTATGTCTGCACCCTCGCTTGCCAGCTTGCGCATCGCCTCTTCACGCTGAGACAGGGAGGCACGTTCAATTTCAAAATAGTCAACCCCTGTTTCTTTCCTGAACCGCTCTGCTCCTTCAAAGGCCGACTGAGAAAAAGATTTATCAAGTTTGCTGCTACTCCCGTACACAACAGCCGCTTTAAATTCAGCAGCGTTGGCCGTGCATGTGAGCAACAAAAGAATTGTTGCAAGCCAAGTTGCCAATTTGAACTTCATATTCAATTTACTGCAAGAAAGTTTGTGTTGCGGGTATTATACAATTGACAAATCTGTGAAATCGTAGCGGTTGTAATTCAGGCAGAATACCGTTGCACCGCTTGTGCGCTTTTGCCGGAAAATCGAAAAAGAAATTCGGCCTGTCCATCAAAGATTAACTCCATGCAAATCCCGGTTGGTCAAAGTGTGCGACCCGGGTGTGCCTTCCAAACAGCGCAACTTCCCGGAACTGGTAAAGGATTGCGGCAGTAGGAGCAAAGATTCGATGTCCGATTGACTTTAACGGCGCAGACAGCACGGGTGCATCTCCTGCGGAAGATTCCTCGAGATGCGGTATTTTCGGATTGGCCAAGTCTGATAGTGGTACGCGAAACAACTTCTTTACCTCGTTTTTATCCGGTTGCAGTTCTTCCCTTTTGCCACCCCATACAACGACAGGTGCAATATTGAATCCAGAGCGCGTGGCGTAGTCGTCCAGTATTCCCAATACACATTCAACGCTGGCCTCAACACCAACTTCTTCGTTGAGTTCTCGCAAAGAAGCTTCAATAATTGTTTCATTGCCGTCAAGTCTTCCGCCGGGCAATGCATACTGCCCTTTATGTCTATTCAAGTGTAATGGTCGTCGCGTCAAAATAAAGCATGCAGTATTATCGCTAGAAGAAGCGCTTACCACAGTAAACGCAACAGCAGCCCGAATTAAATTCGGATCCTGTATTTCCTTGCGCTTGAATTCTGACAGCCGTTCCCGCATGCCTTGCTTTAATTTTTCGTCAATGCAAAATTCAACAGTTGATGTCATTCTGGCAAAATTATTTGTTTTATTGCTATCAATAATTTGTTTGCCAAATATAACTGTTGCAGATACTGGTTACAAGTTTTTAGTATTCAATTGTGTCTGAAACAGAACAACCACAAAACTGATGGCAGAAAATCAGCGAGGCCAGCTTCCTATCTTGCGAAGAAAAAGCAAGGCCAGTTAATCGCGGCTTTGATTAGATGCAAATAGCCGTAGATGACGGTGCCATAGGATCAGGCATTGCTTCAATAATGCCGTTTGAGTTGACAAGTCCTGCCGTAATTCCAAAATGATATGGAAACAAATTTTTTTCCACAGTATGGACGTTCCCAAGATTCCCAAGTAGCGACAATGTCTTGCTGTCGATTCGGTCGTCTGCAACAATTGTGTTGTCAAATTGCACATCCAGCCTCGGATGAAAGCAGGCATTTTGCAAAGACATGCCACTGTCTAGCATATATGAAAGAATCTGGGCGACTGCCGGAAGAATTTTGCGACCACCAGCTGCTCCTACTGCGATTTGACTTCCGTTAGACTGGTGCACCAGAGTAGGTGCCATATTGTTTAAGCAAAGTTTTCCAGCTTCTATTGAGTTCGCTCGACTTGGTACGGGATCGAACCAAGCCATGCCTGAATTCAACAAAACCCCGGTTCGCGGCGAAATTACTTTGGAGCCGAAGAGTGTTACCAAAGTTATAGTAGAAGAAACGGTCAATCCGTTTTGGTCGGTTACGCAAAAATGTGTTGTACAACCTTCGTTATTGCCAACCTCTGAGATACCTCCAAGATTTTCCAGACGGTCTGTCAAGGCTGGAAGTATCGTTTTCACTAATGTACTGTAGTATTCACCAGGGCGTTGTATCTTCATGCTGTATTTTTCAAGGTTCTTGAAAATTCCCAGTAACGTGATTCCCCCGGAAAGTCCTGAGGTACTCCAGATTTTGTTGCCTCGATAGCTGGTATTCGCTGGCGCTACTATTCGAGGCATGGCCAATTCAAGGTCTCGCAGAGTGAGATTGCCCCCGGCCTCCCTTATATCTTCGACTAAAGCCTGACCGACTTCGCCGCTGACAAATACACTGCCCCCTTCATTTGCAATGGCACTCAATGTGCCGGCCAGCGCCTTGGTGTCTATACTTGGCTGAGACAGCGAGGTCCACCCTGCGGTTACAGTGTCTCCTTCATTGTCTAAAAACATTGCCTTCGTTGCCGGGTTGCGACGTAAATCCTTTACTACTGAATTGAGGACAAGTTGTGCATACCAATCAATCGGCAATCCTTCATTGGCAAATTGAATCGCAGGTTCCAAAAGAATTTTCCATGGTAGTGACCCAAACTTTTTCCATGCAAGTTCAAGACCTGCAACCATGGTTGGCGCACAAATGGACAAAGCCCCCCGGGTATTTCGTTCGTCTTCAACACGATGCCAGGGAAATATATCGTTGCTTAATCCCTCTACAGTCGGATAATCCAATGGGTTTGTTTGCATGGGTGAGCGCATGTTGAAATCAACTAGCGTTGGTTTTTCCCTGTTTCGCCCGACAAGCATGTAGCCACCACCGCCCACGCCGCTCATCCAAGGTTCAAGAACCCCGAGGGCAAACGCAATAGCAACCGCCGCATCTACAGCGTTGCCATTTGCGCGTAGCACATCTGCGCCGACCTGAGATGCCTTTCTGTGTTGGGTGACAACAGCTCCCGAAGAACCGCGAGCTACCAAGTCTTTCAGAATTTCGAATCTGTTTGAAGTGTTGGTCAATTTGTGTGCACTAAGTGGCAAGCCACTGATCCACCATCATGTTGTTCAGATAGTTTCGGACGTTCAACCGGGCACCGGTCAAATGCCATTGAGCAACGCGGGTGGAAAGCACACCCTGACGGAGGGTGAACCGGGTTTGGATAATCTGTTCCCAAATTAAGTTCTGGCACACCTTGGCCAGGTGTTGGCGGCAATGCAGCATTGAGCAATGCCTGGCTGTACGGGTGAACCGGATTTGCAAATATTTTTTCAGCGTGTTCGGATTCTACTATGCGACCCAGATACATAACGACTACTCGTTCGGCAAGATGCTCGACAACCGCCAAATTATGACTGATCAAAAGGTAGGTAAGCCCGAGCTCCTCCCGCAAGTCGCACAGCAGGTTCAGAATCTGCGATTGAACCGACACATCCAGTGCCGATGTTGGTTCGTCGCAGATCAATACTCCAGGGCGGGTAATTAAAGCTCTGGCAATGGCTACTCGCTGTCGCTGACCACCGGACATTTGGCTGGGATATGCGTTTTCGACTCTTCGGGGCAAGCCAACCATGTCCAGTATCTCGCGTATTGCACTGCGCCTGGCAGTGCTGTCAAGTTCTCCATGCAGTTGCAGAGGCAGTCCGACAATTTGTGCGACAGTTTTCCGCGGGTTCAATGAAGAGTAAGGATCCTGAAAAATAGTTTGAATTCTCTTGGTTCGTTCTGTAACGGAGCTCTCGTAAAGGGGTTTGCCATCAAACAATACCTCCCCTTCGGTTGGAACAATCAGGCCAAGAAGAATTTTCGCCAACGTGCTCTTCCCGCAACCGCTTTCGCCGACAAGTCCAACGACTTCACCTTTTCTGAGTTGCATTGAAACATCTGATACTGCATGAAGCGGCAGACGGCGACCCGTCAACCCCTGTTTCACGCGGAAGATTTGCGAGACGTTTTGCAGTTCCAAAATAGGCGTGTTCATTTGATATTTTCCGTAAAAATTTCAGTAGTAGGCAACTGGTTGTGAATACAGCTCCAGCGATGCAGGTCAGAATCATTGTGCAAAGGTATCTCGCTTGCGCAGGATTCGCCTGCAACGGGGCAGCGAGAACGAAAAGAACATCCTGAAACACCGCCGAGCAATGAAGGAACGATTCCCGGAATAGCACCAAGCCTCCCCCCTCGCTCGATCTTTCCGGGAACCGGGATGCAACTCATCAATCCAAGTGTATACGGGTGTCGAGGGGCATTGAAGATTGTTTCTACCGTTGCATATTCCACCACCTCTCCTGCATACATGACAGCTACATTGTCTGCCATTTGCGCTACCACGCCCAAATCATGGGTAATAAGAATCACGCCAGCTCCGGTTTCTTTTTGCAACTCCTTGATCAAGTGCAGTATCTGTGCCTGAATGGTCACATCAAGCGCAGTAGTCGGCTCGTCGGCAATTAGCAATTTGGGATCGCACATCAAAGACATTGCAATCATTACTCGCTGTCGTAATCCTCCAGAAAGCTGGTGCGGATATTGTCCAAGCCGACTTTTTGCGGCAGTGATTCCAACCCGCTCCAATAGAAAAATTGCTCTTTCTGTTGCCTCTTTCCGGTTACTTCTTCGGTGGCAGAGATAAACCTCGGTAAGCTGGTCTCCAATTGTAAAAGAGGGATTCAGTGCAGTCATGGGGTCCTGAAAGATTACCCCGATTCCGTCGCCGCGCAGCTCACGCATGCGGTGCGCTGACAGAGTTTGCAGATCAAGTCCGTCGAAAACGATATTCTGGGCACTGCGCTGGGCAGAATCCGGCAAGAGGTCAAGGATTGCCATTGCGGTCAATGACTTGCCGCAACCGCTTTCTCCTACAATGCATAGTGTCTCTCCCTCGCTCAGGCTCAGGTCAACTTTGCGAACTGCGTGCAGGTCGCCCGACATCGTACGAATATCGATAGTCAAATCAGAAATTTCAAGCAGTACCATGCAAATGCCCCTAATGTGCTTCCGGGGAGGTGACATCGCGAATACCGTCCCCCACCAGATTTATTGCGAGTACCAGTATCAACAGTGCCACACCCACGATCATGATTAGCCAAGGCTCAAAAAACAGATAGTCCCTGCCTTCCGAAATCATCAGTCCCCAGGACGGCAAGGGCGGTTGAACGCCGAGTCCAAGAAAAGAGAGCGCCGCTTCCAGTAGAATCGCATGCGCCATTTCAAGCGTTGCCACCACAATCAGGGCATCAGCTATATTGGGAAGCACCTCGGAAACCAGAATTCTCCAAGTTGGACAACCGAATGTACGCGCTGCCAGTACAAAGTCAGCATTTCGAATACTCATCGTTGAGGAGCGCGCCACTACGGCAAAACGGTCCCAAAGCAGAAGTCCGAGAATAATAATCACAATTTCAAGCGAACCACCTAGCAACGCAGCGACTGCCAATGCAATCAGCACAATCGGCATGGACAGGCGGGCGGTGATTATGAATGTAATCACCAGATCAACCTTGCCGCCGAAAAAGCCAGCGCAGACACCTAGTGTAGTTCCAATGAATCCGGAGATCAGCATCGCCATAACACCAATAATCAACGACAATCGGGCACCGTAGATAAGTCGGCTCAGGTAGTCTCTGCCAAGTTGGTCCGTACCCAGTATGTGATTCCAGTCGCCTCCGTCATACCAGACCGGTGGTTGCAACCGAGCCAGAAGGTTCTGTGCATAAGGGTCATGCGGCGCAATCAAAGGTGCAGATATCGCGATCAATGCGATGAGTACTATAACCGCCGCGCCGAATGTGAATCCGCCGTGTCCCGCAAAACGACGGAGCATAAGCGTGCGCGGGGACGCTTGTAGCATTTGTTCAAGTTGATCTGAAGCTTGTTCTTTCATAATTGCCTCTATGCGACTCGGATGCGCGGATCTAGCCAGGCGTTTAGCAAATCGCCGAACAGGTTCAATAAGACATAGATCATGGAAAGCACAAGCACAATAGCTTGTACAGTCGGGAGGTCAGCGCGAGAAATGCTTTCCCATGCAAGTTGCCCGATACCATTCAGGGCGAAAATGCTTTCAATAATGATTGATCCCCCTAGCATATAGCCGAACTGTACTGCGGAAAGACTCACTACGGGAATAATCGCATTACGCAATGCATGCTTGAAAAGCACTCGCCAAGGAGCAAGGCCCTTTGCTTTTGCCGTCCGAATATAGTCAGCCCGCAGCACTTCAAGCGTACCAGACCGCGTCAAACGCATTACAGCAGGTGTAGAGTAATAGCCCAGCACCAGTGTTGGCATAATGAAGTGCACCCAGCTTTCGTTGCCCGATGGAGGAAGCAGGGGAAGCCAGACAGAAAGAATCAAAATAAGCATCAGGGCAAACCAGAAGTTTGGCAATGCTTGGCCAAACACAGAAATTGAAAGAGCCATCCGGTCAATCAGCGAATTTGACCGTACCGCGGCAATGACTCCAAGCGGCACGGCCAAAAGAATTGAAAATGTAAGTGCGCAGGCACCTAATATCATTGTTATTGGCAGACGCTCCGCAAGCAGTTCTGCTACAGGAATTGAAAAGTAAGTGCTTTCTCCCAGGTCACCCCTAAGTGCTTCTGCCAACCAGTTGGTGTATTGAATCAACAAGGGGTCGTCGAAACCAAATTTTTGTCGGATGTACTCTATGTCTGCCGCGGAAGCACCTTCCCCTGCCATGGCGATAGCAGGGTCTCCTGCTGTGCGCAACATCAGAAAACTGATGAAAGATACAAATAGTGCAACCAGCAGTGCGAGCCCTAGTCGCTTGAAAATATAAATCGTCATTGGAAACTGCCTTCTTTCTTACTCAGACAAATTCGTTGGGGATTCACCGAGGTGTCAGGGTTGCACTGATATATTCGCTATTTCCATTTTGCCATGTAGAACCGTGGAATTTCGTCTGCGGAAGCTTTGAAATCAAGTTCTTCGCCGTAGGCGTAGTAAACATTGTAGGTCCAAAGAGGCAGCCAGTATGCATTGTCAGCAATTCGCTTTAGTGCATCTGCATAAGCCGATTTACGAACCTCTGTGTCAACCGATCCATCGCCCAGCTTCAGTGCTGTGACCAACTTCTCGTCGCGGGCATAGTCGTCTTTGGTGGCCTTGAAGAAATGACTGGTAATTGCTGAAACGTCATGAAAGGAGTAGCTTCCCCATGTCATAAAATCAAAGTCGATTTCGCCAGCATAGACTTTGTCCCTGAGTGCGGCGTATTTCAGGTAAACCAGATTCGTGTTGATTCCAACTGCTTGCAAGAATCCCATGATAGCTTCGGCGTAGGGACGATTTCGATAAGCATGGAAGTCAATTGTGAATCCGTCTGGATAACCTGCCTCAGCGAGCAGTTTCCTTGATTTTTCTGGATCATACTCGTACGTAGTTACATCCTTCGTACAACCAAATTGTTCAGGATGACATGCAGAATGCACAACAACTGAGTTTCCCCCTACCAAAGACTTGACAATCGCATCGCGGTCGATGGCGTGGGCAATCGCTTTTCGAACCAGCGGGTTGTTTACAGGGGAATTGTTTCCGGTGCGATTCGAGCTGTCAAAGCTAAGATAGCCGATTCGCAAAGTTTGTCTATTGCTGACAGTGATATTTGGTCTGCCCTCCAGGCGCGCAGCCTGGTCTGCTGGAACCTTCCATATCCAGTCAACTCGACCGGAAAGCAGTTCGGCGATCTGCGTGTTTCGATCAGGAATGGTTCTCTGCACAATTTTGGCTATTCCTGGCTTTCCCTTGGGACTGTCGTTAAAGTAATTGTCATTGCGGATAAAAGTTGTCGATACACTAGGGTCGAATTCCTCTACTATGTATGGACCTGTCCCCACGGGATTTTTACCCATACCTTCGGGACCTACTTTGGCATAGTATTCATTCGGATAAATCAGAAGCGGACCAGCGAGAAGCTCCAGTGCAATCGGAGTCGGTGCTTTCATTTTGAGACGAACTCTGTACTGGTCAAGTTTTTCAACCCCGGCAATCCAGTTAACATTTCGCTGGGTGAGAACACCGTTGTCAGGATTTGAGACATAATTCAAGGTGTACACAACATCATCTGCATCAAAAGGCTCACCATTATGAAAAGCGATCCCTTGCCGCAATTCAAAATCCATAGTGGTTTCATCGACGAAAGTGTATGATTTTGCCAGCAGCGGTTTAAACTCGAGTGTTTCAGGGTCTTTGAACAATAGCGAATCCCAAACCAGCCGACCAGCGATAATTCCTTCCCGAAGGACATTGTAGTATCGGTCGAGAGTGGCGAGTTCGCCACCCCATGCAATATTCAGCGTGTCATCGGATTTTCCACCAAAGGCGGTACCCGATACAAGGGTCAATAGTAGTGCAGCAATTGCAAGTTTCGTTTTCATATCAGTTAATTCCAAAAGTGATTGTTGTTTAGTTATTAAGAAGTGTCCCGAATCAAGTTCCAATCCAATTCTCCGATTTCAGATTTGAGGAGTGCCTGAAATTTCATACGTTCCTGCTCTTCCATGCGCGCTTGGCTGGTAGCAATGCTTACAGCGGCGTATGGTGGTTCACCCGGGGGCCCGAACGCCGTACCAACTGCACGCACTTCGTTAGCCAGTCGCCCGTCGTTGAATGAGGCTCCACGCTTTCTTGTCAGCACTATGGCCTTGCGAATTTTTTTGAGTGTAAACCCGGCATAGTCTTTGTACAGTTTGTCGTTATGGCGCAATACTTGTTCAACAACTTCATCAGACTCAGCGGCCAATAGTGCAAGCGAACCAGCGCCGACTCCCAGTGGGCGTCGCGAGCCAACTGTCAATGTCAGTTTGCGTATGGGAAAATCGCCGTCCAAGCGTTCCAGACATAGTGCGTCGGCACCTGAGCGAATCACCAAAAAAACCGTTTCCCGGGTAACTTCCCGGATACGCTCCATTGGCGTTGCCAGCAGATTTCGTAGTCCGAAATGCCGCGCTTCCATTCCGAGGGTGTAAAGTTCCAGGCCCAGATGATATTTTTTTGAGTAAGGGTCAAACGTTAGCATGCTTTCACTTACCAGCACTCTTAGCAAGCGATGAGTAGTTGCCAGTGTCAATTCCAGCTCATTTGCCAGTTTGGTCGCTGTAATGCCGGTAGCATTGTTGCGTGCGACGCCACTGAGAATCGCAATGGCCCGATAGACGCTTTGCGAGCCAGAGACTCGAGCCGGTTTCATATCACCTGAAGTTGTCGAACGGTATTTTTTAACACGCTCGTCAATATTGTCGGAATGATTTTCAACTTTCATATTATGAAAATAGCATACCATAATATGAAAGTCAAAGTTTTTTCTATAGTTTCATTTCAATTCAAATCCTGCATCAAGCATTCTTTCGGATTGAGCTCCTCAGGTTTGTGGTTTTGTATGCTGCATGGACTCGCCTGATGTTATTATTGTCATCGCTTTCAACAAGTTCGACAGGATTGTTCAAATTATGAAAACAAAACAAGATGTGCAATGGATAGAAAGAGAAGACTACATAATTGAATCGGAACCGTTCTATGTACCGCAAGGGAATGAAATTGAATTGTTTGAAAGTGCATATGCGAATCGAATTCCAGTGCTTTTGAAGGGCCCGACAGGATGTGGAAAGACGCGTTTTGTGGAGCACATGGCATGGCGGCTTCGTATTCCGCTAGTTACTGTTTCCTGCCATGACGACTTGACTGTTTCCGACCTGGTCGGACGCTACTTGATTATTGGCGGTCAAACCAGCTGGGTTGACGGGCCGCTGGCGCGAGCAGTACGCGTCGGCGGGATTTGCTACCTGGATGAAATAGTCGAAGCCAGAAAAGATACAACTGTCGTAATTCATCCGCTAGCTGACGACAGGAGGGTGCTTCCGATAGAAAAAACCGGCGAGCTGTTGCGCGCAGCACCAGAGTTCAATCTTACAATTTCCTACAATCCCGGCTATCAAAGCGTACTCAAGGACTTGAAGCAAAGCACCCGACAGCGGTTTTCAGCTCTGGAATTTGGCTATCCAGACAGTGAACTGGAGCAGTCAATCATAGAACACGAATCCGGTTTGAATGGGTCAGCCGTTGCAACACTTGTGCGATTTGCAGGCATGACGCGCAATCTCAAAGGAAGCGGTCTGGAAGAGGGGGCAAGCACCCGACTCTTGGTGCATGCAGCAAAATTAATTGAATCGGGCATTGCACCTGTCGAGGCTTGCAACGCTGCTATTTCCCATCCGCTCACAGATGATCCAGAGACCCTGACTGCCATCAGGGAAATGGTGGGCGACCTATTTTGATTTCTTCGACTTTTTGCAGTGTGCCGAAACGCCGTAAAATGAAGAATTAGTACCGTATGGACTTTGGGTGCCGGTCCATTATGTAGGCAGTCCTCCTGTCCCATCCATTCTTGATTTCCGTACAAGTTCTTTTCACGTAAGTGTATCTGTCCGCGGTTGTGGGGTGGGTGGTCGCCCAAGTAATTGCTCCCGGGTTGCGAACAGCAATTCGTCTAAACAAGTCGCTTACGCCAGTGCAGTCAAACCCGGCCCGCATCATTATTATCAATCCCAGGTAGTCTGCCTCCTTTTCAAAATCCTGGGAGCCGTACAACGCCCCCGCCGTCTGGCCCGCGGTAATAAAGTCTACGCCTGTAGCCAAAGTCAGTAGAGCGCCGACACCCGCCCCTATAATCGAGTTGTCTGTTTTCTTTTCTATGTGAAGTTCGGAGTTGTGCGCCAACTCATGGCTAATGATAGCCGCCAGCTCGTTGTCTTTCTGTCCTACAAAATCAACCATGCCAGTTGTTACGAGTATAAGTTGTCCAGTAGCGTAGGCATTGGGGACGTAGTCCTGGATTAGAGCCACGGGGTAATCGCAAGTCTTTTCCCCCTGTACGGCAACAGTAAAAACCTCCCCTTCCCTTTCCAACTCCACTTCCACAACTCCATCGTCCTTAAAGCCACTTGACAATGCCTTTTTAAACTTGTTCTGGTAAGTAAAGACCATAGAACGGCTGCTGTTCAAATTGTCGTTACCGTCTATGGAAAGGATTTTGTCCATAAAGCGTATTCCTGCCTTGTCCGCAGGAGAGCCTTCGGACAAGGAAATGACAACTGGCGTAGTGGATAGACCCCATTTTTTCTTTGCTGCTGCTCTTATTTCCGTTTGCAGCATGCCTCTTTCCACGTCCTTTTCATAGGCAACTAAAACTCCCATGCGCTGGACAGTGTGGCTACCGCAGAAACTGTGGCTTTTGGCAAGTATAGGATAGGAAATCTTGTGAATTCTGGAAACTCTTCCTAGCCAGTAGTCCAAAGCCATCTGGGTCTGTATGTCTTTCTCGTAGTCAATTTCCTCCTTTGAAACGGATTGCACGGAAAGCTGCGGCCCAGCGCACCCGGCAAAGGCAATCGCAACAAGAACAACGGCAATCAGTGCTGTAAGGCAACTCGGGCCTCTTTTCATTTGTGACACTTTCTTTTAACCGATACTTGCACGAATGGAAGATGTCGGCCCATAGAAAACAAGCATCCTGTTTCGTAACAGCTCATAACAGGCTTAAGTGAATGCCAGAGTTTTATCATAAATAATTCAGGCCTCAAAAATTGAGGGAGAAGAATTATTGAAGCCACGCAATAAATCGTTCATTCATATCGTCCTTGTTGTCAGCCCACCATTCGTAGTTGAAGAAAAGCGTCTTTTTTGCATTGTCAGGGTGTGTCGGCATGTGGGGTGCCATGTCGATTCCAAGAGTGGCATGCTTTCCGACAAGCGGCTGAGACGAGGCGCGGGTCGGACCGTATGAAATATATTTCGCCTGGTCAGCCAGTCTTTGCGTGTCGGTGGCGAATCTGGCAAATTTCAATGCTTCTTCTTTATGCGGAGCAGATTTGGGTATCACCCAACCCGTTACCTCAAATACTTGCCACTCCCACATCATGGCAATGGGTTGTTTTTCTTCTTCAATAACCGAGAAGAATCGGCCGTTGTAGCCGGATGCGATAACAACTTCACCATCTGCCAGCAACTCGGGAGATTGTGCGCCTTCCACCCACCAAACTACTTCATCCTTGATTTCGTCCAGTTTGGCAAATGCCCTGGCGATCCCTTCGGGAGTATCAAGCACATCATAAATGTCCTCGACTGCAACTCCGTCTGCAATCAGCGCCCATTCAATATTTCCGTCGGGTTCCTTTTGCAATGACCGTCTGCCTGGAATCTTGTTCAGGTCAAACACATCCTTGATTCCCTGCGGCGGTGTTTTTACCTTGTCCGTCCGATAAGCGAAAGTGGTGGAAAACACGATTTCCGGAATAAAGCAGGGTGAAACTATCGCATCGCCAAAATCCTTGCTGGCAGGAGTTCCGTCAGGTGCAGGCGCAAGCACAGTATCGTGGTCAATTTCTTCAATCAGGCCTTCATCACAAAGCAAAATTGCGTCTGAAGCATTTGCATCAAGCAAATTCCATGAAACATTATCGATTTCAACCTGCGCCCTCAGTTTGGCAACACCTTGCGAAGCAGAATCATCGTTAATAATAGTAACACCCGGATTCATTGCCATGTAGGGCTCGTGATATGCCTTTTGCTGGCTATAGGAATAAGCGCCTCCATAGGAAACCACTACAAGTTCCTGTGCGTGCAAGGTCGTAAAACAGGTGGCAAAAAATATCAATCCGACACTCAGCGATCCATAAAAATTCATGCTTTTTCCATTCATATTGAATTAACCTCTATTTGAAATCCAGCCATTTGTATTTGTGCAATCCGAATTTTAGTATAAAACTCCGATTGATTTATCCATTGCTTCGATTACAAATGGAACATCGTCCTGGGAAAGACACAAGGGAGGCACCAAACGCAAAGTGCTTCGGTACGGTCCCGACTTGCTGACAACAATTCCTTGTCTTCTCGTTTCTTCAAAAATTTCAGCAGTTTCTTCCGTCGCAGGTTCCCTGGTTTTTCGGTCCTTGACAAATTCCATGCCAACCATCAGGCCGCGCCCGCGAACATCCCCAACAAGTTTATACTTCTCCTTGAGCACCCTGAACCCGTCCAGTAACTGCTTGCCAACAATACGGGCGTTTTCCTGAAGATTTTCTTCCTTGATTGCCTTTAAAACCGCTCGTCCCGCGGCACAGCTTACAGGATTGGCTCCGTAGGTATGAAACAGAAACTTGTCTTTCATTGGTTCGGCAAACTCTCGTTGGCAAACAACTGCTCCCAATGGATACCCGTTTCCAATGCCTTTTGCCATGACAACAATATCGGGTACGATTCCATGTTTTTCATACGCCCAGAACGAATCACCGGTTCGCGCGAAGCCCGATTGCACTTCGTCAATAATCATAAGTCCGCCGCGCGAACGCACTTTTTCAGCAGCACCGGCAATATAGCCCGGAAGTATTGGGATCATCCCGCCGTAACCTTGTACCGGTTCAATCAGCATTCCCGCCAGGCACCCCGGCGTATTAAATTTTATCGTGTCTTCAAGCGATTCAAGATAACGTTCGACATCACTGCCAAAAGGGCCGCGGTATTCATTGGGTGTAATTGCAAACTGAACCCCTCCCAGTAGTCCGACTTCATGCCGAAAATCCGAAATTCCGGTAACAGATTGACCTCCGAAGGTCGGTCCGTGATAGCCGCTTTGCAATGAAATGATGTCCCGATTCCCGGTATACGATCGTGCGATCATAAGCGCCAAATCAATTGCCTCGGAGCCACTGTTGGTAAAGTGTGCAACCCAGTCGTACCCGGGCGGCATGGTAGCAGCAAGCTCTTCGGCAAAGTGCGCCGGAACCGGATGATGAAACATTGTAGTGCAATGAACCAAATCTTGCGCCTGCTCTCTTGCGGCCCGGTTGACCTCGTCATGCGCATGTCCCACTGAGATGCAGACATTCATTGCCAGCAGGTCGATCAACTTGTTGTCCAGTTCATCCCACAAGTACTGTCCTTTTCCGCGCTTCAACACCAGAGGTGTTTTGTATGGCGGGAACTTTCTTTGCGAAGCTGCATAGAATTTGTCTCGTCTTGCAACCACATTCTCTGTAGTCCAGTCTGTTTTGATCTCCATTGCGGTCTCCCGGAATCTTATTTGCTTCTAATTTGCTGTAAGCGTTGTTCAATAAACGAATCAATTTCTTCACGCTGACTCTCGTCCATTGCAGGCGGTTCATAGTTCGACAGCATTTTTTTCCAGACTGTATTTGCCCGAGTATGCTGCCATACGCCGCCTTCTGCCTGCCATTGCTCGTAGGTACGATTATCTGCCAGCTTTGACTGGAAAAAAGCGGTTTCAAAATTTCTCATTGTGTGGCTAGCACCAAGGAAATGCTGTCCCGGTTCTGTCTCTTCAAATGCATCCCAAGCCTGCGCCTCTGTTGACAAATCTACATTGCGAGCAAAGGTTTCAAGCATTGCGCAGCGGTCGGCATCCATAATTGTCTTTTCATATCCTGTTGTCAGCAATCCTTCCAGACATCCTGTTGCATGTATGATGAAGTGGGTGCCGGCCATGAATGCACCAATCAATTGCGTTGCGCTTTCATATGCTGCTTGCGCATCAGGCACTTTGGATGCTGTGAGCGCGCCTACTGAATGAAAAGGAACACCCAGGCGGTCTGCCAGAGAGCGTGCGCACATTTGAAACTGCATGCCTTCAGGTGTTCCAAACGTTGGTGCACCGGACTGCAATGAAATCGGACTGAAAAAAGTGCCGAACACGCATGGAGCTCCCGGCCGAATCAATTGAATCAGGTAAAGTCCCGCCAAAACTTCGGCCAGCACTTGGGCCAGTGTGGCAACAACGCTAACCGGACTCATCGCCCCGCCTAGTACAAAGGGGGATACAACAACCGCCTGATTGGCTTTGGCATAGACCTTCAGGGCATTCAGCATGGTTGCATCCAAGACAAGCGGTGCATTTGTGTTTATAACACTGTAAATGCAGCAATTCTTGTCAACAAAATTTTTGCCGAAGGCTATACGCGCCATTTGAACTGTATCTTCGGCACGCTCTTTTGCTGTTACGGCTCCCATGAATGGCTTGTCATTCAGAGTAAGATGAGCCTTGGCCATGAACAGGTGCCGTTCCTCAACCGGAAGGTCAACGGGTTCGCACACAACGCCGCCGGAATGATGAACGCTGTCTAGCATGTAGTGCAAGCGAGTCAGTTTTTCAAAGTCCTCGTAAGTTGAATATCTTCTGCCTTTGTCCATGTCATGAACAAACGACGGACCAAAACTTGGGCAAAACAGGGAGTTATTGCCGCCAATCGCTACTGACTTTGCGGGGTTTCTGGCATGCTGGATAAAAGTGCCGGGAGCATGTTTCCTGATTGTTTCCCGGCAAATTCCCGGTTCAAATCGAACGCGTTCATCAACGATTTTGCATCCGGCCTTGCGAAAAATATTCAGCACCTCCGGGTCGTCGCGGAAATCCATCCCGACTTCAGCGAGAATCCGGTCTGCATTGGTTTCTATAAGAGACAGGCTTTCTTCGTCCAAAAGCGAAAACAGGCCGACCTTCCGCTTGATGTAGGGAACAGCATTGCTCGTTGTACGCGCGTCTCGCCGACGAATCATCTTTGACCGTCGACCGCCTTTTCTACGTTGCGATTCTATTGCTCTGCCCATTAATCTGCGAATATGTGCCGAAGTTGGTCCATAGTTGCTATTTAATCGTGATTTGCCGTGAAAATCCTGACATGTTTTCTGTGTGTGTACAATCCGATTGAAATCAACAGATGTAGAATTATGATTCATTTGGGACTTGCCACCATTTTACAATTGTAGAACAAATAAATTGGCCTAAACGCGAAAGGAATGGCTATGGAAACTGGCATTGCGACTGAGCTTGGTATTTCGCGCCCACCTACGAAAAGTTTGAAGAAAATCTTATGGGAGCAACCTACGTCAAGAATCATCACGGTTCAGCTTCTGTTGAACTTGGGGAAGTGCTGGAAGAAATGCAGAATCAGCAACAAATTGAAGCTGTAAAAAGCTGGTATTTCAAATTCCCGCAGAAAAAGTATCTATCACTCAAACGTCCAGATCTCGATAATTTCCCGGCCGGGAAATTGCTCATATTGACGATGTTCTAGCACGCCTTTCAGATAAAAACGCCAAAGCATTAGAAATTTATTCTCACGGCGACATTCCCTGGAAATCTGCATAAGACGGCATGCCGATTTCTTACGAGAGTGTGTTTTACCGCGACGAGCGATACTCCGTAAGAAACTATGAAGATGAAATTTAATGAATTGCCAGAATTTCAAAAAGAACTGAAGCAATATCATAAAAAATACATATCATTGCCCGAGGACTTGCAGGAATTTTGCAGCGTGGTCTCCGTTGAGCCTCTCGGCAATAGCAAGCACTTTCATATCATTACACAAACCGGAATTTTACATATTGTGAAAGTTCGTTTTTTTGCAGGCATTTAAAAGGTTCATCTCTCCGAATCGTCTATTCTTGTTTTCAACATGGACGTCAAATTGATTTTATTGAGTTGTATTCCAAGGCAGGCAGGGAAAATCAGGATAGAAATAGAATCAAAAACTATCATGCATTTGAACCGAGATAAGATTTGTCTTATAATGCCAAGTAACAATCTGAATGAGCATGCTAACGAAGAAAATTCAAATGAGCAGGCCTCCTACTGATTTTTTCAATGGGTGCCCCAGAAGTAATTGACTCAGGAGGCTTGTCTGGAAGAGTTGAACCGCCGTCGCTGTAAAGACGGCTTTATCTGTCGATTCGAGCTTCCCTTAATTCAACTGAGATTTACGATAATTTATTGACAGGAAAGATATATATGAACATTAAATATAAAGCCATGTACAGGCTGATAGCGTGTGCAGCAATACTATTTCAATTTTCAATGATTATCCCAATTGCCAATTCTGCAGAAATGGGAACACCAGAAGAAGCTCAAGAAATGGTAGCTCGAGCAATTGAACTTTACAAACAAGTCGGTGCCGAAGCAGCATTTGACAAAATTACCAATAATCCGGAACCTGAGTTCCTCTATAAAGATATCTACTTGTATGTCATACATGATGACCACTACGTCGCGGCGCATTCATATTTGTCGCATCGGGTAGGAGACCCAACCAATCTGGGAACTCTGGACGCTGATGGAAAGAATATTAATGACGAAGTCCGCAGCGTAGCCACTCCCGAAGGTGGTTGGGCCAGTTACAGGTTCAAAAACCCAGCAACCGGAGTAATTGAGAAAAAGACTGTCTGGGTGGTCTGGTATGACAGTCATATTTTTGGTGCAGGGCACCACAATTAGCAAACTTCCAGTTTTGGCATTTTGCGCGTACGGTTGGAAAAATCTGCGAGTGCATAGCAAAGAAAAAGGTTGATGCAATATCTGGTTGCGTTATTTGACAGGCATTGAATATTATTAGTTACTATTGGACCAAACAGGCACCTTGGCCTGAATGCGGGTGAGTTATGAATAAACACTGTTTAGATATTGTGAGTTTAAGATGATTCGAACAATTTTCCTGATTTTTGCACTTATGGTCACCTCTGTTTCAAAATCGGGTGATAATTTAGCGGTAGGAACGGAATTTCAAGATTGCGATGAATGTCCGATTATGGTGGTGCTTCCAGCAGGGTCTTACATGATGGGGTCGCCAGAGTCGGAAGAAGGCAGAGAAGACCACGAAGGCCCGAGACACTCGGTGACGTTTGACAAGCCATTTGCCATGGGTAAATTTGAAGTAACTTTCGGGGAATGGGATGCTTGCGTCAAGGGAGGTGGTTGTGCCGGTCACCAAGCAAAAGATAGATGGGGTCGAGGTCAACAGCCAGTAAATCATATAAGTTGGGACGAAGCGCATTTATTTACCAAATGGATAAGTGAAAAGACCGGAAAGAAATACCGCTTGCCTAGTGAATCGGAATGGGAATATGCGGCGCGAGCAGGAACAACTACCCCATTTTCGACTGGCGAAACAATCTCGACAGATCAAGCAAACTACGAAGGAGAATATGTTTATGGACCGGGTAAGGCAGGTGAATATCGGGAGAAGACCTTGCCCGTGGGAAGTTTTCCGCCAAACCAGTTTGGATTGCACGATATGCACGGGAATGTATGGGAATGGGTTGAAGACTGCTATCATCATACGTATGAAGGAGCGCCGGACCATGGCAGAGCGTGGATTTCCAGAGTTCACACCGCTTGCGATAGGGCTGTAATACGCGGCGGCTCTTGGCACTTCGGTCCTAACTTTGCCCGCTCCGCATACCGTAGTAACGACTTCGGACATCACCGGAACTACAATCTTTATATCGGATTCCGTGTTGCCCGGCAGCTTGAACCATGAATCTTAGTTTCACTAAATTACGTGCATCCAAGTTGAATTGAGGGAAGCCCGAATCGGTACATGATCAACGGCGGCTTGCAGCAATTGGTCTGGTAACTGGGGTTCCCAGAATCGGCAATTGAAGCGGAAAACAAACTCGTCAATATATTCCTGAAGGTACCGATGCGATACCCTATGGAAAGTTCCCGCCAGAAAGCTCTTGAAGTTGCTGATGACAATATGAACCTTCGGAAGCCATTCCGTCACTTTTTCGAGCGGGGTGGCCTTGGCTTCGTGCCGATGCGATTCGCCCAGAACCCCATGCCATTTTCTCGCTGCTCCACTGCGAAAATCACTGGCTTCTTGCCCGGCTTGCGTCCTCCGACGAAAGCATCGCCCCCTTCACAAGCCCCTTGAGCCAGTAGCAATGCTCAATTCTCCGTAAGCTGTGTACAAACACCTGATTCTCCTTACAGGAATAAAAGATGGTTGAGCATGCGAGAGTGATTGTAATAGGCGGAGGTGCAATGGGGGTTTCTCTCTTGTACCATCTGTGCAAATTGGGCTGGCAAGATGTAGTGTTGCTGGAGAAAAGCGACCTAACGCATGGGTCAACTTGGCATGCCGCCGGCTTGTGTACGCATTTTGCACATAATGCGACAATTATGGAAATGCGAGCGACAAGTGTTCGCCTGTATCGGGATGAACTTGAAAAGGAATCAGGATTGCCCACAGGGTTTCACGGAACTGGTGCGTTGCGAGTGACTCGAAGCCAGGACCGCATGGCCGAGTTTCGGCATGTCCGCGGTCTTGGAAAAATCATGGGATACGACTTCCACATTATTACCCCTGACGAGCTCAAGGACCTTCATCCGCTTGCCAATACGGGTGACGGGCTGGTCGGTGGAATATTCGAACCGGATGATGGTCACGTTGACCCAAGTCAGGCTACGCTTGCAATGGCAACTTGCGCAAGACAGACGGGAGCCAGAATCAGGCGGAATGCACGGGTAACCGGCCTTTGCCAAGCTGGCAATGGGGAGTGGCGAGTCGAAACTTCAATCGGAGAACTGGTCGCTGAGCATGTTGTAAATGCGTCCGGCACATGGTGCCGTGAAATTGGGGAGATGATGGGAATTGACTTGCCGGTCGTGCCAATGCTCCACCAGTACTTTGTGACCGATGAGGTTTCCGAGGTTGCTGAACTTGAACAAGAACTTCCAATTATTCGAGATCCGGAAGAAAGCTGGTATGTACGGCAGGAACGAAACGGGCTTATCTGCGGCCCGTACGAAAAATCGGGCCAGCCTTGGTCAGTAGACGGAATACCGAAAGAATTTGGCGCTGATTTGTTGCCGCCAGATCTGGATCGTGTATTTCCAATTGTTGAAAAAGCAATGCGCAGAGTTCCAGTACTTGAAAGCGCCGGGGTGAAGACTGTTATCAACGGTCCAATCACATTTACACCGGATGCGAATCCGCTCATTGGTCCGGCATTCGGGTTGGACCGCGCCTGGTTGTTAACCGGTTCGTCCATGGGAGTAATGGAAGGTGGAGGAGCGGGGAAGTTTCTTGCGGAATGGATGGTTAACGGCGAGCCGACCATGGATCCGATTGCCATTGACTCTCGACGTTTTGGTGCCTATGCAAATCGGGATTACCGAGTGAAAAAAGCAGTCGAGTGCTTTGGGCTTCAGTTCGGGATTCACTATCCCAAGGAAGAACGGCTAGCAGCCAGACCAGCAATTGTCTCACCGCTGTATGAAACATTGAAATCAGTCGGCGCGGTGTACGGGTCGGTTTACGGATGCGAGCGCCCCAATTGGTTTGAAATTCGCGGTAGCGGTTCCGAAACAGTCGACAGTTTCAAAAGAACCAACTGGTTTGAGCCGGTCGCTAGCGAGTGTGCAAACGTTGCCAGAGGTGCAGGAATTGTAGATATGTCAGTATTGTCGAAATTTGAAGTCACCGGAGCAGACGCTGAAAAATTCATGAATGGACTGGGTGCGAACAAACCGCCAACTAAAATCGGTGGAATTTCGCTGATCCATGTTCTAAATCAATCCGGCGGTGTGGAGTCGGAATTTACTGTTGTTCGATTGTCGGAAGATCGCTACTATGCAACGTCGGCCGCAGCTGCACAAAGACGCGATCTGGATCTATTGCGCACCCGATCATCCGGCTTGAGTGTAAACGTAAAGTCTGTAACTTACGAATACGGTGTAATTGGAATCATGGGACCTGATTCGCGCCGTGTAATGGAAGGGCTGGCAAAATCAGAGATTTCAAATGAGTCTTTTCCATGGCTACGAGCAAAGTTCATTAGTATCAATGAAGTATCTGTACTAGCGTTGCGGGTATCCTACGTTGGTGAACTGGGTTGGGAGATGCATATTCCATTGGATGATGTAAAGAGTATTCATGAAAAAATTATTGAAATTGGTTCAACCCGGTCAGTCGCTTATTTTGGCGCATTTGCCATGGACTCCATGCGTCTGGAAAAAGGGTACAGAGCTTGGGGAGCAGACCTCACAACAGAACGCACTCCTTTGGAAGCGGGCCTTGGTTACCTCGTAAAAACCGAGGGTCGAGACTTTATTGGACGAGATGCGATGCTTCGCCGACAAGAATCCAAAAAGCACTGGAAAATGGTTCTTCTGGAAATTGCCACTGCCGGGATTGATTCGTTCTACGCGCATCCAGTATTGCTGGGAGATCGTGTAGTTGGCATGGTTACATCCGGAGGCTACGGTCACCGAACAGGAAAAAGCCTGGCACTTGCGTACCTGTATGATCGTAAGTACTGTAAAAGCGGGGAATTGGAAGTAGAAATCACTGGCCACCGGTTTCCAGCTGTCGTTCTCAGTAAACCTCCTTATGATCCTTCCGGACAAAGACTAAAGTCTTGAATTGACCTTGTTCATTCGGGTTACTGTTCTTGAACCACCTTAACATGAGCCATTCACTTTCAGCTGACCAGATAGAAGAGCAGCTGGAAGAACTGCTTGGCGCAGTATTGTCGTCGAGACGCACTGCCAGAGAACCTGCATTGTCGCTGGCAAAACTGGAGCGCGCCCAGCAGGATTTTGCCCTTGACTGGACAAGGCGAATCTCGCCTTCCAACTCAGAAATGGCTTTTCAATTCGTTAGCCACGTCGCCAATGCTCTAAGCGTAATGGAGACCAACGCTGTAAACGAATGGGTCCAGCATGCAATGGATACCTACGACCATCAAGGATTGTATCCTGGCAGTGCAGTATTGAAGGAATTTGAAAACTTTGCGATTCAATTTTCACAGAACCGGTCAGAGGTCAAGTTTGAGCAGGTTGCGGGCGTGATGGACAAGTATGTGAAGGGTGTATCGGGCCGGGTGCTGAACCTCAAATCGGATGATGGTGCCTGG
This sequence comes from Arenicellales bacterium, assembly GCA_965203865.1. Lineage (GTDB taxonomy): Bacteria > Pseudomonadota > Gammaproteobacteria > Arenicellales > JAJDZL01. The sequence continues at coordinate 2,974,223 of OZ241916.1, read as the reverse complement.
ACTGATACCGAAACACTTTACCTGCCTCATGCAACCAGTGAATTTGATACCGAGGAGCTGAACTTCCAACTCGTCAAAACAATGGGAGCGTATCTTTGTGCACAGATGCGCTACGGGACATTCCGGGTTGACAAGCATTCGGGCATACCAATTGTTTGCAAGGCAATCGGTGAATTTCGAGACCAGCAGAGGGCCTTGCAGATTTTTGAAGCAGTTGAAGAAGCGAGACTTGTAGCCTGCATGGAAGCCGAACTGCCGGGCTTGGTTCGTCAGATGAACAACTTTCGCAGCAAGAGTGCGTCAGAATCAGGAAATCAGGATTGGGAGAAATTGCTGGAGCCTGTAATGAAGCCGGAGGCCAGCGTAGTGGATACGCTGGAGGCAGTAGAAAAAATCTATCGCAAAAACATCAAGATACCAAAGCCCATCTGCTATCAAGGAAAATTTGATCTGGAACGCGTTCGCCTGATAACCCAGAACAGGGTTGAAAACGAGAAAAACGAATTTCGCTCCCAGATTGCTTTGCTTGCCGAAGGGAAGCTGGAATCCGGGCAATCTGATGAACAAGAACGCCCGTCTGTCCAGATTCAGGTCAGTCAATCGAATGAAAGCAATCGGGAAGGAGAGTGGAGGCTGGAATTGACTGTTGACGGCGAACCCGTAGAACCACCAAGCGATATGGTTCGGACTGCTGGCAGTATTGTTCAGGATTTCGGAGAATTTCCTGATGAGTATCTTGTGCCCGCCGGTGATGGTCATTATCGAAAGAGCAGCGAGCCAACCGATGTTGAAGACGAGCAGGAACTAGCAACTGAAAGCAATGTTTATTACTACAACGAGTGGGATTTTCGTCGTAATCACTACAGGAAAAATTGGTGCACTCTCCGGGAAATCACCATGCATCCCTCCAATGAACCATTTGTTGAAAAAACAATGGAAAAATACTCCCACTTGGTCACTGCCATACGAAAGTCGTTTGAAACACTTCGGGACGGAGATCGCCTTATGAAGAAGCAGGCCAATGGGGATGATATCGACATTGACTCAGTTGTTGAGAGTTACGTGGACATGCAAAAAGGTATGGAGATGACCAATCGACTTTATACCAATTCACGCCGGCTGAACCGGGATCTGGCAGTCGTGTTCATGGTTGACATTAGCGGTTCCACAAAGGGGTGGATCAATGATGCAGAGCGAGAGAGCCTTGTGTTACTGTGTGAAGCATTGGAAACGCTTGGCGACCGGTATGCGATCTATGGGTTTTCAGGAATGACAAGAAAGCGATGCGAACTCTATCGCATCAAGGCGTTTGACGACCCGTATGATCAACTGGTGAAGGCAAGAGTTGCGGGGATGCGCCCGCAGGACTATACGCGTATGGGTGTAATCATTCGCCATCTAAGTAAATTGCTGCTGGAAGTTGAAGCCAAAACTCGTGTTTTGATTACTTTGTCCGACGGCAAGCCGGATGATTACGATGGCTACCGAGGTGAATATGGAATCAAGGACACTCGACAAGCTTTGGTGGAAGCAAAGCATGCCGGTGTTCATCCATTTTGCATCACTATTGATACACAGGCTCATGATTACTTGCCGCAAATGTACGGACACGTAAATTACACTGTCGTGAGCGATGTAAGAAAACTGCCAGTCAAGGTATCGGACATATACAGAAGACTTACTACGTAAAAAAAATAGCGATATTGACATGAAGAAAATAAATTTGTATATTATTGAAAACGTATTACGTTTATCATAATATTATAGATTCCTATGATAAGATCATTTGCAGACAATCGTACCAATAAAGTTTTCAACGGAATATACGAACGATCATTTCCAGTATTACTGATGAAACGAGCAAGAAGAAAGTTGGACAGAATTAATTACGCAACAAGTATTAGTGACCTTAGGTTGCCGCCTGGAAATCGTCTTGAAAAGTTAAGCGGTGACCGTAAGGGACAATACAGTATACGCATTTCTAAAGGTTGGAGAATATGCTTCCACTGGAAAGATGGAGATGCTTTTGAAGTTGAATTGAATAATCACTATGGCTAACAGCGGGAGTAAAGCAATGTTAGTACCCAAAAATCGAATTGCAACCCACCCTGGCTCTTTGCTAATTGAGCAAATCGGGGAAATGGGACTCACTGTTCATGGGGTGGCAAGGGATATTGGACTGCCTGCAACCCGACTACATGAAATTGTTCATGAGCGGCGCGGTGTCAGTGCAGAAACGGCAATCGCATTAGGCGAGTTTTTTGGTCAAGCGCCAGAATTTTGGATCAATGCTCAAAAAGCGTATGAGTTATCAAAGGAAATGGTTGAGAACGGACAGAGTATTCGTGCGAGAGTTAATCCTTATATGGAGAAATATGCAATTTCCCGAGATATTCCCTAGAGTGGCAAAACGTAAGTTTGGTTTATGCCTTCAAGTGATGTCAACTGGATATAACTCTCGTTTGTACTACCTTAAGGTCAGTATCCCGATTAATTGAATTTCCACCGCAATTTCCCGCTTATTATTCTTTGGGGGTGCTTCAGGAATTCGTGTGGCTAATTTACGTGGTTACGGCATGCTCACTATAAGAATCTTGTACCATTTACAAACCAACTGCCAATAAAAGCCAGCTGTTATTGGCAGTTGTAAAGGTCGGCTCGACGGACTAAGCATTGCCAATGTCAGTCCTTAGCGGACTGGCATTGAATCTTCCGAATCGCTTGCGGATTCACTTTTCGGATCGATGTCCATCATCATATGCTCAATGCGCTCGAGATGGTCATGACGCATAGGAATGCAACCGCCAATCTCCAAAACTCCACGCTTGACACTCGCCATGATTGCAAATAATTCTTTTCACTTTCTTAATATACTATGACCTGATCGGCTCAGCCACATAAAACACTGAACCCCTTTTTGTTAATAGCACAAAGTAAGGAGGCATCATGTCCGAAGCCTTGCAATTGAAAATTCATCTGAAATGGACTGACCCCAAAATTTGGCGCCGTGTAATTGTGCCAACCAGCATGACCTTAGGAGAGCTTCACTGTGTAATTCAAGCCGTAATGGGGTGGGAAGACTACCACCTGCATGAGTTTGGAATCGAAAATAGGCAATATCAGGAGCCACCGGAAGAGGATGAATGGGACTACTTTGATGAAGATCGATATGAAGATGAAAATGAGTTTACCTTGAAAGACGTGCTTTACAAGGGATTGAGCTTCAGCTACACCTACGACTTTGGAGACAATTGGATTCACTTGATCAGAGTTGAGAAAAAAGAAGTTACCGCGCCGAACAATTTTCCCGTATGTATAGGAGGAGAGTTGGCATGTCCTCCAGAAGATTGCGGTGGCATTGGCGGTTATTACGAATTATTGGAAATCCTTGAAGATCCGGAACATGAAGAATATCCAGAAATGGTTCAATGGTCCGGAGATTTTAGTCCCGTCAATTTTGATCTTGAAAAGGCGAACGAATCAATCAAGCTACATTGCACTTTTTCCCGCTAGCGTCGCTATTAACAGTAAAGTCCTGTACCATTTACAGAACAACTGCCAATACCAGCATTTCAAGCTCGAAAAATGCACATTCTTGGGGTAGAAAAATTTCAGATATCCCTGGCTTGCTCTCGCAGCAAGTACTTCTGAATCTTGCCGGTGGATGTTTTGGGGAGCGAACCAAATACTACAGTTTTCGGAATCTTGTAGGTTGCCAAATTTTTACGACACCAGTTGATCACCTCTTCGCTGGTAAGTGTTTCTTCATAGCCTGCGGTGCAAGTAACAAACGCACACGGAGTTTCGCCCCATTTTTCATCAGGCTTTGCTACAACAGCGGCTTCCATAATCCCGGGATGCTTGTACAGCACTTCTTCAACTTCAAGGCTGGATATGTTTTCCCCTCCTGAAATAATGATGTCTTTGGACCGGTCGCGAACTTCAATATAGCCGTCCGGGTGCATCACTCCAAGGTCACCGGTGTGATACCATCCGCCTTTAAATGCTTCATTCGTGGCCGCTTCATTTTTCAAATACCCGCGCATGACTGTATTTCCTCGCACCATCAGCTCCCCGAGCGTATTTCCGTCGCGCGGGGTGGGTTGCATTGTCTCGGGGTCAATAACAAGAACATCTTCCAGAGTCGGATAGTGAACTCCTTGTTTTGCCATATGTGCCGAACGAGCTTCCAAATCAAGTTCATCCCATGAATCTTGCCAGGCACAGACAGTCGCAGGCCCGTACGTTTCAGTCAATCCGTATAGGTGACTTACCCGAAATCCCATACGTTCCATTGAAGAAATAACAGCTGATGGCGGAGCGGCACCGCCGGTTGCAACTTCGACAGTTTGTTCAAATTCGACTCTTGCTTCATCTGGAGCATGCGCCAGCATGTTCAGAACAATCGGAGCACCGCACATGTGCGTGACCTGGTTGTCGCGAATGGAAGCAAATATGGGCTCCGATTCAACTTTTCTCAAGCAAACATGAGTTCCAGAAACAGCCGTAACAGCCCAAGTGTACGTCCAGCCGTTGCAATGAAACATCGGCAGTGTCCATAGATATACGCTTTCGCTGTTTAACTGAAATACCATTGCATTCCCCAAGGCGTTTATATAAGCACCGCGGTGGTGGAATACGACTCCCTTTGGATTGCCAGTGGTTCCTGAAGTGTAGTTCAAGCAAATTGCCTGCCATTCGTCGTCAGGTACAAGCCAGTCGAATTCAGGATCGCCGTTGGCGATAAATGACTCGTAGTCTGTTTCACCAATCAGTTCGCCTCCCTCTGCGAGTGAATCATCTATGTCGACCACAGTAATTGGCGAATTGTAAATATTCAATGCTTCCTTGATGGTTGAAGAGTACTCGCGGTCAGTAAACAAAATTTTGGCTTCGCCGTGTTGCAAGATAAAGGCGATGGATGCCGGGTCAAGTCTGTAGTTCAGTGCATTCAGTACGGCGCCGCACATCGGAACTCCATAATGAAATTCCAGCATTGCCGGAGTATTCGGCGACATGATTGCTACAGTGTCGCCAACTCCGATCCCTTTTTGCTGTAGCGAATGCGCCAAGCGTCTGGAGCGTCTGTAAAACTCATGGTAGGTGTATGTAGTGCTGCCGTGAACGATTGCTACCTTGTCAGGATAGACACGTGCAGACCGCGCAAGAAAACTTAACGGTGTAAGCGGATGAAAGTTCGCCCGGTTCTTGTCAAGATTTTGCTCGAAAATATTCACATTAATTCTTTTTTACTGGTTCGAGTTTCGCTATTGTAAGTGAAGTTTCAAATATTATGTTCAAGTAATTGGGAGTATTCGAATGTTTTCAGAAAACAGAATGAAAACAACTTAAGACGGATGGGTCAAGTTCAGGCATATAACGCGATTTTCGTTTCAACAACTACTATTCAAAGAATAAGAAGATTAGGCGTATTCTACACATAATTAGCAATTATTGAACTTCTGCATAGCTATCCAGTGTTCAAGGACGGGCATATGGGTGAGCGAGTAACACCAACGGATGCTGCGATATTGAGAACTTTGGCGCCGAGTTTCGATGACCAATGGGGAGGGGTAACTCTTGCTCGCGCAGGCAATGGTTATGGAACACGCCGGCTTGCAGGAATGAGCAACATCTTACGATTGTTATTATTGGAGGATAATGCAGGTGACCATAAAAATGAAACAGTTGGAGTTGTTGAGTTTGAAATAGATGATCAGACCACGGAGGATTTGAGTATTGGGCTCGACAATAACTTGGAATCTAACTCTGCTATGCTATTATGGAAATGGTCAAGCCTATTATTTTGGTAAAATTAGACTCATGGTGAACGACGACCTCAGAAAGGAAATTTGGTACGGACTCTACGATTCAGTCCGCTGTTCTCGTTACTACATTGAACTTACAAACCGTTACCAGCGGTACCAGACTCTTACTCGCATCGCATTGTTGATAGTGGCGTGCGGGGGAATGGTTGCATTTTTTGACCTGCTGCCAATGCACTGGTACGATAGAGTTGAACCGGTTTTTGGATTGTTGCTTGCAGTTACAGTAGGCGTTGATTTTTATTTCGATTTCGGAAAGAAAGCGACGGAACTGCATGGTGTGGCAACGGAGTGCTCATCCATTGAAAACCAATATCGAACGTTGTGGCGTAACCACATTAAATTGAACGATGAAACAGCTGAGGAAAAATTGTTAGAGTTGGACAGTAAATTACTGCAAGTGACATCAACACCTGGTAAATTTGGTGTACAAAACAATAGAAAATTGAACAATAAATGCGCAGACTCCGCATATCGTATTTTAGAGAGCGAATATGCAAAATAAAAGAAGAGACGCCCCTGACAAGTTAGTTGAAGAAAGATCAATACCATCAAGACCAGATCAAGCCAGCACCTCTGCTACCACCAAAAGAACCGGGACGGAGTGAGCAAGCACCTGATAAAGGAAAATCTTCTTGATTTTCTTGTTGGTCACAGGAAATTTTTGGTGACCTATTCATAATACAATTTGCTACAAGGTCAAAATCTCAGCAGTGGTTCAAACTCCTGAAACAAGACCAAATTCATTTCATTCGCAACGAAACTTGCAATATTGAGCGCTGAATTTGTTGGCAACTTTTTTCAATCAGAATGATTCTGGCAATCAGCATTCATGACAAAACCTGCCAGTTACTATTCGAGGACGGAATTTCTCGGTGCGCGAAGACAAGGAAGAATCACAGACGACAGTGGCCGCCTGATTGCGTAGAAAAGCATACACAAAGTATATAATTCCCGGACGTATAGTTGATTTTTGATACTGTCATGGTTTGTCATCCAAATTCCCGATTCGCTCATGCAAATTCATATTGACCCTGTAGGGGGAATTGCGGGTGATATGTTTCTCGCAGCAATGGTCGACCTGTTTCCGGACCTTGAGGAACTGTTGATACATACTTTGAAAAGTTTTTCTCTCACTGAGTCAGTAAATCTAAACTTTGAATCGAAGGCCGATGAGTTGCTGGCCGGGAAAAAATTGGCAATCGCCGGTTCGAAGTCGTCTGACCATTGCCATATAAGATATGTTGATTTGAGACAAGATATACAAAACTCGGGCATGCCAAATGCAATTATTGCAAAGTCATGCGAAATTCTGGAAACTCTTGCCAAGGCAGAGTCTGTAGTTCATGGCGTTTCAATGGATCAAGTTGAACTTCATGAAACTGGCGCGGTAGATTCGCTGGTGGATATCGTGGGAGCAGCGGTTTTCATTACATCGCTTGACAAAGACATCACCTGGACATGCAGTCCACTGCCGATTGGAAGTGGAACCGTCAATACACTTCATGGCGAGATACCGATACCAGCACCAGCAGTTGTTGAACTTCTGCATAACTATCCAGTGTTCAAAGACGGGCGTACAGGTGAGCGTGTAACGCCGACGGGTGCCGCGATATTGAGAACTTTGGCACCGAGTTTCGATGACCAATGGGGAGGGGTAACTCTTGCTCGCGCAGGCAATGGCTATGGAACACGCCGGCTTGAAGGAATGAGCAACATTTTACGATTGTTATTATTGGAGGATAGTGCAGGTGACCACAAAAATGAAACAGTTGGAGTTGTTGAGTTCGAAATAGATGATCAGACCGCGGAGGATTTGAGTATCGGGCTGGACAATATTCGCCGGATTGCAGGTGTTTTGGATGTGTTGCAAGTACCCGCCATTGGCAAAAAAGGCAGAATGGCTGTCCATATTCAAGTATTGTGCATGGCCGAGCATCTGCATGAAACGATTGAAGCGTGTCTTTCTGAAACTTCGACATTGGGTGTGCGTCATCAGATTGTGGAGCGAGTTGCATTGAGCAGAAAATCAACATTACTGGTGGATGACCACTCGGTAGTATCGCTCAAGACTACAAGACGACCGGGAAACATGCGAACCGCCAAGGTTGAAGCAGACAATTTGGCAAAAGTCGGTGGCTACGGGCATCGGAAACGCTTAAAGCAGGACTTGGAGATGAGTGCTGAAAAGTCGGGTTTGAAGTAGATGAACAACAAAATTTCATTGTCTGAGAAATTTGACACTCTGGAGTCAATTTTTCAAGACACGGGCAAGTTCGTAATTGCTGTGAGCGGCGGGGTGGACAGTATGCTACTGGCTGTCATCGCCGGGCGATTGGACCATGTACAGTCAACTGTGTTTCACGCAATTTCACCAGCGGTTCAACAATCTGCCACGACTCGAGTCAAGGATTATGCTGAAATTGAAAAGTGGAGTTTGTGCATTCGGAATGCGGGTGAATTTGAGGACCGCCGATATATGGTGAATCCGGTAAATCGCTGCTATTACTGCAAATCGAACTTGTATGGGGCGATTGCCAAAGAATTCCCGGTTCAAGCTTTTTCAGGAACCAATGCAGATGACTTGAAAGACTACCGGCCGGGGTTGCATGCTGCCAAGGAGAACGAAGTGCGTCACCCGTATGTTGAAGCGGGTATAAACAAGAACGATATCCGCATGTTTGCCAGTCAATTAGGACTTGCTGAACTCTCTGAACTGCCATCTTCTCCATGCCTGTCCAGTCGGGTTGAAACAGGCATTCTCATTGACTCGAAATGGCTGAATACGGTTGAAGCAACTGAGGAGATGATTCAGCGAAAATTCTCTCCTGAAACGGTTCGCTGTCGAATTCGAAAAGACGGAATTGTAATCGAACTGGATGCAAAGACGCTCTCAGGTATGAATCGTTTGGACAAGGCAGGAGCTGAAAATGAGATTCGAAGGAGTCTTCCCGTCCAGAATACGACCCCAATTCACTTTGCCGAGTATCAAAGGGGAAGTGCATTTGTTCGAATGCCATAGAAAATTCTCGTTCTGTCGCTTGTTTCATCAGAGGCTGTAAGCCTGCATTGTAAATTCCATTCGAGAGCATATCTTTCAGTTATGGTTTGAAGGCGAGTGAGTTAAATGCGAGGCAAAATTGTCTTATCATTGCGATTTCACCGGTAACAACAAAAGGCTCGGGAAAACATGACCAATGAACAGTAAATCAGATATCAATACCCCTGATATTGAGCGCAGGGGAAGGATTGGACTGGATGAGGCAGTATTTTGTGAGTCCAAAACTTCGGACCAGATTCAGAAAATATTGCAGAAGGCAAATTCTGAAGGCCGCCCGCAGTTTTTGACAAGGCTTGGAAAAAAGAAATTTGCTCGCCTTGACACTGCCTTGCAGTCAATCGTGGACTATGATTCCGAATCTCGAACCGGAATATTGGGGAAGGTTGTTCAACTGTCAGAATATTCGAATGTTGCCACTGTAACAGCGGGAACATCTGATATTGCAGTTGCCCGCGAAGCCTCCCGAACACTTGCGTATCATGGTTTGAGCTGTGAGGAGTATTTTGATGTCGGCGTGGCAGGATTATGGAGAATTTTGGATATTCAGCAAAAATTGGCAGAGAAACAAGTTGTGATTGTGGCAGCTGGTATGGATGCAGCTCTGCCTAGCGTGGTTGCCGGTCTGATATCATCAGTTGTGATTGCTGTACCTACATCGGTTGGGTACGGTGTCGCTGATGAGGGGAGAACTGCACTGAACGCGATTCTCACCAGTTGCGCTCCTGGACTTGTGACAGTGAATATTGACAACGGTTACGGTGCCGCATGTGCTGCGATACGAATCCTGAATCAAGCAGAGGATAATTGAACCCAATGAATACTCAGTCTGTAGTTGCCGATTTTGGAGCCGACAAGGTCAAGATTGATGTGCCTGACCATGCGCAGGTGATTGAGTTTCAAAATCCCCCATTTTTGTCGAATCCTGTCCAGGCCGTTGTAGATGCGTTGAATCGTCCGGTCGGCAGTCCGCCACTCGCTGAACTCGCCAAACCGGGCATGACAGTTGCAATTGGATTCGATGACCCGACTCGTCCGCCGTTGCCATGGCAAACAATACTGCCAGTTGTAATTGAGCAGTTGACCACAGCAGGGGTAAATGAACGGGACATTGTATTGATTTGTGCAAATGGAGCTCATCGCAAGTGGACTTCGGATGAACTGAAGAGATTCTTGGGGGAATCTCTGTATGGTCGATTCTGGGATACCGGGCAGATTGTGAATCACGATTGCGCAGACCCGAATGAGCTGACTTTTCTTGGAAAAACGGATAGGGGTGGACATGTTGAGCACAATCAAAGGTTTATTGAAGCAGATTTGTCGATTTATGTTGGCACAGTTTCTTCGACTTATGTTGGAGGGTATTCAGGAACCGGCGCTGTAACCGGACTTGCTTCGGCTGAAAGCTTGGCTTCTCATCATGCACATCGATTTTGGCACGACCCAAAATCAACAACCGGCGACCATCGAACCATGATGTATCGCGGAATGAAGGCGCATGTTCACGAGTTCATGGAAACAGCCATGGGCAAGAGAGTTTTCTATGTAAATTCGGTTGTCGGGGTTGGTGGGAAAATTGCGGCCGTTTTCGCGGGCTACTCTCCGGAAATCGAAGCACCATGCTGGGATGTGGCAGATACATTCAATTTGTATCCGTCCCCTCAGGCCGATGTAATGATTATCGGGATGAGCAACTGGTTTGCCTACGGGGAGGCGAACAATACATTAATTGCTGCGGTGGGCTGCCTGAATCCTCCCAGAATTTGGGTGAATCGACCAGTTTTGCGAGAAGGGGGTGTTGTCATTGGGCTCAACCCTTCGTCGGGTGAAATTGACCCGGTCATGTATCCTTCGTACCAGGAAGTGATAGACCTGTACGACAGGCATCATGACATTGGCGATCTGGCACAGTATGAAATGGAGATTAGCGCCAATCCCAGGTATCTGGACCTTTATCACAACGGAAACTCGTATCATCCGCGACATCCGTTTTGGTTGATGTACATCGGGCACTATACGTTGCAACGCGCGTCCGCTGTGATTGTGGCAGGTACAAGCAATCCTGGAGCATTTCGGCAACTGGGCATGACAGTTGCGAAAGACTTTGACCAAGCCTGGAAGATTGCTACCCGAATCGTTGGAAATGATCCAACAACCGTTGTGGCACCCACTTTCTGGACACGCAGACAGTTCAAGTTTCAGGTATCTGATTGAATTCGAAAGCTCAGTCGTCAGGAGATACTTGGCGATGGCGCGTTACAACCATCCATCCAAACATAGCCACTGCGGTTGCAATCAATACAATAAGTTCAATCAGTCGTTCATTGATAAGGTAGGAAAATCCAATTGCTGTCACAGACAGGAATCCCCAGCGCTCCGGCCAAGTCAGAATACGGAAGCAGAATCCGTAGCAGACGATAGAAGAAGTCCACTGGAGAAGCAGAAGCAACAGAATCGGGGGCAAAACCGACCATGTAACATTCGGAAAGGAAAGGAGTTCAGGATGATAGACGAAACCGAAGGGAATGATGAATGTCGTGAGCATGAGTTTCATTCCGTCTTTCGCAGTTCCCAGAAAAGTTCCTCCCGATAGCTTCGCGGCTGCAAGGGCACTAACTGCCACGGGCGGTGTGAGCGTAGAAAACACGGCAAAGTAAAAAACAAAAAAATGTGCGAGTATTCCTTCAATTCCGCCTTGCTGCAGGAATGGCACCAAAGTCAGGGAGACGACCACATAGGCGACCGGTGTTGGCAATCCCATTCCAAGAAACAGGGAGACGACCATCGTTCCGAGAAGTAGCAGGAATTGACTGTCGGGCAGTACCTGAACCAGAACAATTGCCAAACGATTGGAAAGATTTGTGGTAAGAAAAGTCTGTGCCAGGGGGCCGATTGCAATCAGAAGCAAGGATAGCAAGGTGACAATTGCAAGCCCGTCAACAAACGCATTGTAGATCTCCCGAAGTTTCGGCCGATACTTGCCTTGAAAAGGGCAAAGGCAAAGAGCAAGAGCTATGCCTGCAAGCCCCGCAATCGCGGGCGAGTAGTATCCAACCAGCAGAATTACAACAGCAGCGAAAGAAATCAGGAACGTAGGCAGCATTCGCCAAATTGCCTGATAGTCAATGACATCATCCATGCGCGGCAGCTTTTCCTGATTCGCACACGTAACGACACCGAATGTTGTTCCAGACAAAAATAGCAGTGCGGGTATCAGTGCGGCCAATGCAACTTCAATGTACGGAACATTCAGGAACAAGGCAATAATGAATCCGGCAAGTCCGAGAATCGGCGGCATAATTTGACCGGAAGTCGAGGCAACCGCTTCAACTGCTCCCGCCATGTCGCTTCGATATCCATGATTCTTCATCATCGGAATTGTCAATCGACCAGTAAGCACGACGTTGGAGACGGCTTGACCCATGACAGAAGCAACGATACCGCTTCCGACAATCGCCGGAAACGCGGCCCCGCCGCGAACGTGCTTTCCGGTAACCTTGCCGACCTCGATGACCATTTTCAACATGCCGACTCCCAGAAGCATTGCGGCGAAAATGACCAGAAAATACAGCTTGTCGGCAGCAAGCCGGGCTAGCCAGAACATTCCTTCGCTTACCCCAAGCCCCAGATAATGAATCACAAATCCAACATCGTATTGTGGAAGCATCAATATCGGGTACGGAACCATATAGCCGAAAAAGAAGTAGAGAATGATGATGACAATGAGAGATGTCAGCAACCAGCCCCAATGCAAAAAATTCAGCAGCATTACACCGACGATCAGCAAAATTCCAATACTGATGTCGAATACTTCAAAAAATGGGTGAACCGCATCCAGCCGTACAGCGTTGATTCGAACATACCCTGAACCACCAACGGCTAAAATTGCTGCAACTGCGGCGATTGCGAAGCGAATCTTCCAGAACTTCTTTTTACTGTTCTCGATGTGTTCATCAAGCAATTCCTTGAACGCATAGAGTGAAGCCATGCAAAGAACAACAAAAACGAAAGTAGCGTAGTAGACTTTTGAATTACTGATCAGACCAAATACGGATATACCGATATAGGTTGTCAGAGCTATGCCTAGCCCTGTGAAGAGATAGCTAATGAAATTTCGGGTCTGAATTACGGTAGTCATTCGTATCTGCTCAAAGAGCAACGTTCGTTGAATTGCAAGCTGGCTGATTGGAATCCGTAGTATTAATGCGGTGTAAAAATGCCGCCCGATAGCAGACTACCAGGCGGCATTTACTTTGCTTTGGTTCAGGAAATCAAGATTCGGGATAGGTTACCGGAGTAAAATTCTTTCGCTTCTCCCAAATTCCAAGTTCCTTGTAAGCACGGATTGCACCTGGATGTGTATTTTCTTCCGACAGTCCGTCCACCATCATGTCTTCGGTAAGAATTTTCCAAAGTGCGTTCAACTCGGCCATTTCTGCCAAATGCCTGTGTGTTGCCATGACATACTCATAAGCTTTGTCTTCGGGAAATTCTGGATGAACAGCTTTGTACCCGCGGTTGAAGCCAGATAGAAAATCCTTGTCTTGATGAGGCAAAGTACCTGCCTTGATGGTCATGCCTATCCAGGTTGTTCCGAATTTTTCATTCATCTTGTCGATGGCCCATTGATCCATTGGAATGTAGTAAAGCTTTTTGCCGGAAGCTTCCAGCTTTCTCAACGGACCACTCAGCAAATGCTGTGTTTGCGAAGGTTCGGTGCCGTAACCGGTTACACAGACATCTGTTGTGCCGTCAATCAGTTGCTGTGTCAGTCCGCCTGGATTCAATAGCCGAATATCGGTGTTTGACTTGTCAATTCCATACGCATGCTTCAGGAATAGTCTCGGATATACGCCCCAGTCGCTTTGTCCCACCAATCCAACTGAAACTCGCTTGCCTTTCATATCAGCAATCGTTTTGATATTCGGGTCGGTGGTAACGAAGAACTTGCCTTGCGACCAGTACGATTCTCCATGAAGCAGTTTGAATTTAATTGGAATCGGGTCTGGCAGATACTCTTTGAGTTCTTCCGTGCCGCCCTGAAGAGCGAGCTGGATAATTGTATCTTCCGTTCCGAAGACTGTATGTTTCCAACGCCTTTCCTCGGCCATTGCCCGGACATTGTACATGTATCCCGGGGTTTCCTGTGCAGCGATAAACAACGTCCCGCCAGACCTGGCTATAACATTTCCGAAAATGGTATTGCCTTCCATGACTCCGCATCCAAACGGGCAGGTCAGAATGGAGACAAACTGCTGTGCACTTGCTGAGTTCAGTACACCAGTAGTAGATACAAGCAGTACCGATGCCATTAGTAACTTGGTAAATCTTTTCAACACTATATCCTCCTGTCTGTTATTTCAGGTTTACAGTTAATTTGATTATACATAGATTGTATTATTACAAAATACAAACAGAATTGGAAATTGGAGCATTCAAGTCCACTATTCCCCGTACTTTCTATGCTGCAAGCTTCAAGCCAAGCAATTGTCGGGCTTCTTTCGGATTCGCAGGTCGTCGATTGAACTGATCAGCGGCATCAACGACTTTTGCAACCAATTCAGCGTTGCTTGAAGCCAAGCGGTCTCGATCGTATTTTATGTTGTCCTCCAACCCTGTTCGACAGTGTCCGCCCAGCTCCAGGCACCACTGATTGACCTCGAATTGATGCCGACCAATGCCGGCCGCAGTCCAAGTTGCGCCGGGCATCACTTCTTCCAATTCCGAAATCAGAAATTCCAAAAGTTTTCTTCGGGCCGGCAATGCGTTCGGTATGCCGAGTACAAACTGTACGTGGGCAGGAAGCTTCAACAACTTTCGCTTTGCCAGATTCGCGGCGTTGTAGAGCATGGCAACATCAAATATTTCAATTTCCGGCTTGATGTCGAAGTCAATCATCGATTGCGCCAGCTCATCAACAAACTGAGGCGGATTTTCGTAAATCGAAGTCGGAAAATTCACCGAACCGGTTGCCAGCGATGCCATGTCAGGACGCAGACCGAGCATTGCCCCCCGAAGATGCAGTTCCCGCCCGCGTCCTCCAGTGGAAAACTGAATAATCATTCCAGGGCAATATTTTTTGACCCCCTCTTGAACTTCGGCAAACTTTTCCGGGTCAGAACCGGGCGACTGGTCCGCATTGCGGACATGAATATGAACCAAAGACGCACCTGCTTCATAGGCTTCGTGCGTGGATTCGATCTGCTCGGGCGGAGTTACCGGAACCGCTGCGTTGTCTTCCTTTTTTGGAACAGCACCGGTAATTGCGACTGTAATTATGCATGGATCACTCATTTTAACTTCCGTTAACTGGTTACAGATTTGATGGAAAACGATTGTATGTTTGGACGAGATGACAATTCCTTGATCAGTGTAACCAAAGGAGTGCTGCCGAATCGGGTTTTCGTCGGAATCGGACCGGCATGCTTCAGAGCAGAGTACTCCTTGTCATCATAGAAAGCGGCCAGCAACAAGTCATCGTCTGAAGCGAATGGACCTCTGTTGTTGCGAATGCGTTCAAGTGCCGGCGGAACAACTGCCCCCGGCCTTTCCGTAATCGGTTGTTCGCCGCGTGTAATCTTGTCATACAAGCTTTGATCAATCTCGCCGACCACTTTTCCGTATCCTCCCCGAACATACAGCCGCACTTCGTCCGGAACGGTTTCATAACGCGGTTTACCTTGGTCCTGCCCCCTTACATTCAGAACTGCCTGAGTAATGATGTACTGTGCAAACGGACTTACAATAATAGGATAGCCCAAATCGGCTCGTACATGCCCTGCTTCTTCCAGTATTTCATCCAAACGGTTTTCCAGTCCAATTGTTCCAAGCTGATACTGCAGGTTCGATATCATCCCGCCCGGCATTTGATGGTGAAAATGAAACTCGTCATAGTCCACAACCTTGCCCACCGGCTTATCTTCGGCGCATGCAAGGAACTCCAGCCGCTCGGCCACCTTTTCAATTGGCACCAAATCAATCGGGACATGATACCCCCGGCGCCTGCAATTTTGAACAAAGTTCTCTGTTGAAGAGTGCGAGGCCCCGTTTGCCAAAGTTGATGTAGCCGTGTGCACAACATCAACCCCTTTGTCAACTGCAAGAAGTGCGGTGTAGGGTGCCAAGCCAGACAGGCAATGAGAGTGCAATTGAAGCGGCAATGAACCAATTGCCTCCTTCAATGCAGGTATAAGCGTCAGTGCGCGGTCCGGCCTGAGAAGTCCGCTAGGATCCTTGATGTAAATGCCATCAACTCCCAATTTAACCAGCTCTTTTGCTTTGCTGGCATAAAACTCATCGGTATGAACAGGACTATGTGTAAAAACAAGACCGGCAACTGTGTGAATACCGTGTCCTTTTGCGGCCCGAACCGGAATTTCCAGATTTCGCATGTCGTTGACCGGGTCGTATGGCGTGTGATACCGGATTCCATTTGCTGCAAATCGTTCGGCCGCCAACTCCACGACATCATCAGCAAAAAATTCAAAAGTAAACAGGCTTTGACCGCGTGTATGGACAATAAGCGGAGTTTCCTTTACCCAGCCGCTCAAGATTCTCATACGCTCCCAAGGATCTTCCCTCAGGTAACGAACACATACATCAAATACGGCACCCCCCACCAAGTCAATTGCTTCAAAGCCTGCCCGGTCCAGCAACGGCGCAATTTCTCTCATCATTGCAGTTGTCATGCGAGTTGCCCACAAAGACTGGTGCGCGTCTCGCAGAGTGACATCAATCAGTTTTACTTCGCGCGTCATAGTTGGTCATTTCCCCATAAATTCGTTTTCAACCCAGTTGGTAGATATGCTGCCTGTAATGAAATCCGGTTGGTCCAGTAAACTTCGATGGAAACCGATGGTTGTATCTACTCCTTCAATGTCAAATTTGTTCAAGGCGTTCCTGGCACGCTCCAATGCTTGTCCTCGATCATGTCCGTGAATGATCAACTTCCCTATCATTGAATCATAGTACGGGGAAATTTTGAAGCCTTCGTACACGTGCGTATCAAGCCGTATCCCCGGTCCGGACGGTGGGTTCCAACGTTGAATCACCCCCGGTGAAGGCTTGAAGTTGTCTGTCCAGTTCTCGGCATTGATTCGAAATTCCATTGCGTGTCCAACTGGCGGTCCAGAATCAACAATCCTGGCCAAAGGTTCGCCCATAGCCAATCGCAATTGCGCCTCAATCAAATCCGTCCGGAATAGCATTTCGGTTACCGGGTGTTCCACCTGAATTCGGGTGTTCATCTCAATGAAGTAAAAATTTTCACAATGTTCATCAAGTATATACTCAACAGTACCAGCTCCTTTATAGCCGATTGACCTGCCCAGACTTTCGGAGTGCTCAAGCAACTGCCGGCGTATGCTTTCGCTGATTTTTGAACAGGGTGCTTCTTCAACCAGTTTCTGATGTCGCCGCTGAACCGTGCAATCTCGTTCTCCAAGCGCTTGTACATTGCCAAAATTATCTCCAAGAATTTGTACTTCAACATGGCTTACATTCGGCAAGAATTTTTCGACATACATCAAACCGCTCCCAAACGCTGATTCGGCTTCTTTCGAGGCTTGCGCGAACATTGGTCGAAAGTCAGACTGTGTCGACACGACTCTCATGCCGCGTCCGCCGCCGCCTGCACTGGCCTTGATCAGCACTGGATAGCCAATTGCCTGTGCTTCGTTTTCTGCCGGGCCAGCATCCGCAAATGAATCGCCGGAGCCTGGCACAACAGGAACTCCAGAATTCATTGCCTGTTTCCGGGCATTGGCCTTGTCACCCATTTCACGAATCGTATTGGAATCAGGACCGATGAATTGAATTTCGTGATTTTCACAAAGCTTTGCGAAGTGTGGATTCTCGGACAGAAAACCGTATCCTGGATGGATCGCATCACATTTCAGCTTTTCAGCCGCATGAACCAGTGCTTGTTGATTGAGATAACTGGAAGTCGCTACAGACGGGCCGATTCGCACTGACTGGTCTGCATAGGCCACGTGCTTGGAAAACGCATCAGCTTCGGTATAGACAGCAACGCTTTCCATGCCCAGATTTCGGCATGCCAAACACACTCTCAGGGCAATTTCACCGCGATTTGCAATTAGAATCCGATTCATGAATGCTTCAAGAACTTGACAATGATGGTATATTCTTAACGCCACTATTTTAGCCTTGAACCAAAAATTTCAAGTCAATTTGCGATAAAGTTTCAAAACCTGTCAGATTGTTCATTTCGCATTGCTGTACTTTTGTATGAATCGTCCAAAAAATCACAACAGGAGTAGTTATGTCCATCAGTTTTGGTGATATTGCAGAAATATTGAAAGCGATTGACGAATCTCAAGCCGACGAAATCGAGCTTGATCTGGATGGTTTTCGACTTCGGGTTCGAAAAAGAGGCAGCGGTATGCAACCGACGATATTCGAAAAATCGGATATTGTTGAAACACAGCAACAGCAGTCAGAGCCGCAACAAACTGAAACTCCGTCATCTCCGCAAATTCAGCAACCTGTTGACACACCTGAAGGATATCTTTGTGTTCGCTCTCCAATGACAGGCACTTTCTATCGAAGACCTTCGCCTGACGAGGCCCCATATGTAGAAATTGGTTCGACGGTGGAGCAAGGCGACGCTTTGTGCTTGATTGAAGTAATGAAGCTTTTTACGACGATTGAAGCAACGTCTGCTGGAGTTGTTGAATCCATTTATCCGGAAGACAATCAGCTAGTAGAGTTTGATCAACCACTGTTTCTGATAAGTTCTTCCAGTTGAAAGGAATTTCTCGATAGACAGAAACCTGCGAAGAGGTCTTCCTGGTTGCATACTTTCCTTCTGGTGCTGGTAATCCAAGGTTTCCAAACTTGGGGGGATTTCGCTGTCGAGGTTGCAAAGACGAATCGCAATTCAGGCAGCTGCCGAATAATATGCAGGGTCATTGCTGAAATGCCGGCTTCGCAAGCAAACAGAATTTTCCAGACGGCAAGAGTTTTAGAAAATTTTTTCGGTGTAATTTTCTCGATTTTCAAGCTTGAATTTTGTTTTGTAACACAATTGATTTTGAAAAGAATTTACTCCAATTGATTGTTGTTTGAGTGCTGAATTCCACTCCCTATCAGAAATTTTTTAATGAAAATTATCACAATTCCCGTGAGATTTTTTGATACTATTTGTTCTTTTGCGAGGTAGACAGAATTTCCAGCAAACCAAGAAATTGCCTGGAAAATAATTTGCCTGGCAGTACAACATATAGATATAATTGCAAGTTTCACTGTAGAATTTTCTATATGTAGAGAGGACTGAATTTGCCCAGCAGCGATAGGGCTACCATTAAAAGAGACTTTAAAATAACAAAGGAGTAAGTGTGGCGGGATGTCCCCGAAAACCAACCTAAAAATAGTTCCAGATTCATCCAGTACTTTTGATTTGCAAAATGCGTCCCATGATACCTGGGACAAGAAGTATCGTCTGAAAACCAAATCTGGAGAGAGTATCGACCAAACCCTTGATGATACCTATGCACGCGTTGCCCACGCATTGGCGGATGTGGAAGAACCGGGCAGTCGCGACTACTGGTATGATCGAATGTTTTGGGCATTGCAAAACGGCGCAATTCCCGCAGGTCGAATAATTTCAAACGCCGGTGCCATGGGATACAAGCCCGCCACCAGC
This sequence comes from Arenicellales bacterium, assembly GCA_965203865.1. GTDB lineage: Bacteria > Pseudomonadota > Gammaproteobacteria > Arenicellales > JAJDZL01. Next base: position 2,954,677 of record OZ241916.1, on the reverse strand, counting down.
ACAATCAACTGCACTGTCTCCTGCACGATTCCGGATTCCATGGACGGAATTTTGAAAGCAGTGCACGAAGCAGGACTCACACTCAAGGCAGGATGCGGAATCGGGTACGAATTCTCGACACTTCGGCCGCACGGAGCGTTTGTATCCGGGTCAGGTGCGTACACTTCAGGGCCGCTGTCCTTTATGGATATATTTGACGCGATGTGCTTCACAGTGTCTTCTGCCGGCGGTCGGCGCGGTGCGCAGATGGGCGTATTTGATGTGTCCCACCCCGATGTACTGGAGTTTATTCGTGCAAAAAGAAAAAACGGCAGGCTTCGCCAATTCAATCTTTCCTGCTTGATTACCGATGACTTCATCAATGCTGTAAAGAACAACGAAGACTGGGATCTGGTATTTCCGGCTGGACCTGCAGAGATTGAGGACCCCGAGTGTGAAGTCAAGTGGCAGTACTGGCCGGGCGATCATGCAAATTATGTCAGAAACGATCTCGGACAGGTTGCAGTACGAAAGTACAAGTCAATTCCTGCGCGACGGCTTTGGGATGCAATTATGAAACTGACTTACGATTATGCGGAGCCGGGATTCATTTTGATTGACCGCGTGAACGAGTTCAATAACAACTGGTTTTGCGAGGAAATACGAGCAACCAATCCTTGCGGCGAGCAACCGTTGCCGCCTTATGGCAGTTGTCTCCTGGGTTCTGTCAATCTTGTTCATTTTGTTGAAAACCCGTTTAGCAGCGATGCTGGATTTAACTGGGAGCGATATCGTGAAGTCGTGGCCGTGTTCACCCGTATGCTGGATAATGTAGTGGAAATCAACGGACTTCCGTTGCAAGAGCAGGAAGCTGAGATTATGCGCAAGCGGCGACACGGAATGGGGTTTCTGGGCTTGGGGTCAACCTTGTCTATGATGGGCATCAAGTACGGTTCGCCGGAGTCGGTGGAGTTCACTGACAAAGTTGCGAAGGAAATGGCAATTGTCGGATGGAAAACCGGAATAGAGCTTGCCAGCGAAAAAGGTTCTGCACCGATTATGGAAGAGGAGTTCGAGATTACCCATCGAATGCTTGAGCTTCGCCCTGAAATGAAAGACGATGGAATCAATGTGGGCGACAGACTGAAAGGCAAAGTGCTGCTCGGAAGGTATAGCAGGTACATGAATAAGCTGCCAGTGGAAATTGGCGAGGAAATCGCAAAGTCGGGAGTACGATTCACGCATCATAGTTCAATTGCTCCGACCGGTACAATTAGTCTTTCGTTGGGCAATAATGTTAGCAATGGAATTGAACCCACTTTCGCGCATGAATACAATCGCAATGTAATCAGGGAGGGGAAGAAGACCAAGGAAAGCATGAAGGTCTATTCCTACGAACTGCTTGCCTATCGCGAGCTGATTGACCCGGAAGCAACTTCAGAAAAGGAAGGCAAAAATCCCTTGCCGGATTATTTTGTAACCACGAATGACATTTCCCCGGACGAACACATAGCGATTCAGGCTGCCGCACAAAAGTGGATAGACTCGTCTATTTCGAAAACTGCCAATGTACCAACTGACTACCCGTTTGAAAAATTCAAGAATATCTATATGGCCGCGCACGACAACGGGTTAAAGGGTTGCACAACTTTTCGATTTAACCCGGAGGCATTTCAAGGCGTACTGGTTCGAGAAAAAGATTTGGAGGATACAATTTACCAATTCAAGCTTGAAGACGGCAGTGTTGTTGAATTGAAAGGCAATGAAGAAGTTGAATATGATGGTGAAACACATACTGCCGCCAACCTGTACGATGCCTTGAAGGAAGGCTACTACGGCAGATATTAGGGAGGAGATGCGAAATGCCGGTAAAGATTGATAAAGAGATACTTGACTACAAGATTGTCAAAGCAGAGGAAAAGAGCACCAATCCATCCTCCGGCCAGCCACTGATAGAAGATGACCTTGGTTCCAGCAATATCATTCAGATGCATGAACGCATTGAGCGTCCAGAAATGCTGCGCGGCAGTACATACAAAATCAAGACACCGCAATCGCCGCACGCCTTGTATGTCACCATAAACGACATGATATTGAATCCGGGTACCCCTTATGAGCGATGCCGTCCATTTGAAATATTCATCAACTCGAAGAACATGGACAACTTTCAATGGACTGTGGCGTTGACCAGAATTATTTCATCTGTTTTCAGAAAAGGCGGCGATATAACGTTTCTGATTGAAGAGTTGCATGCAGTGTTTGACCCCAGAGGCGGATATTTCAAGCGCGGGGGCAAGTTCATGCCTTCTCTAGTCGCAGAGATTGGCTCGGTGATCGAAACCCATATGAAGCGAATTGGAATGATCGTAGATGAACCCTTGTCGGACAATACCCAAGAGATACTCCGGGAAAAAAGGGAAGAATTTGAACGGCGTTATCGCGACCAGGAGACTTCTTCAAATATCGACGGCTTTCCGGCAGGTGCAGAACTATGCACTGTTTGCAGTACAAAAGCAATGGTTTTTCTGGATGGATGCATGACGTGCTTGAACTGCGGCGAATCAAAGTGTTCGTAGTGTTCGTTCACGCCTAAATCTCCATTCGGTGGGGTCCAGGTTGAAGTTTCACCTGATGAATTCAATGACAATGGCTGCAAATTTGTAACGGGATACGCTGGAAGCCAGCCAAGATTTGAAGACTTCCCTGAAAGGAAATCCTTATTTCAAAATACGGGAATTCTCGTTCAAATACCACTAGTTGGAAATTATTCTGAAATAACTGGAATCTGCTTTCAAGTCAACTCATCATTACCTGTTCATTGATCAGGTTAACAGCATGATGAGCACCTAGAACAGAACCTTCCTGCCATCCTGGCAATGCCGTAATTTGATCGCCGGCAAAATAGATTGCACCATCGGGTTTTAGCAGTACTTCGGGCGATTTGTGCTTGCTATGCGGCCACCCGCCTTTTTGAAAGGGCACTTTCTCCCAAGCCCGACTAATGCCTGCTTCAAGTTCTGACTTATACCCGGGGTGAAGTTGTTCTCCTTGGGCAATTGCATTTTGCAGACGCTCATTTGGAGACATGTTGCCAAAATTCATTCCGGGTTCATCGTCCCAGATATATGCGCCCAGCAGTACCCCCTTGCTTTGGTGGTAGCCGTATGCCGGATACCAGATTTGCGTAATGTCTTGGTCCGTCCACGAAAATCCGCCGTAGATTGCCGAGTCGTCTTCCCAAAAACGACGGCGGGCCTGAAAGGCAATTTTTACAGCCGGAACAAAAGTAATTTCTTCAATTTTTGACTGTACTTCCGGTGAAAAGTCGTTTGGAATATCTTTAAGTACAGGAGCTGGAATAGTACAAATAGCAAAATCTGCCTCGATTGCTTCGTCGGCAGAGCCTGAAGCAGATCTGTAAACAATTCGGGCTCCGCTTTCAGTTTTCCGAATTTCTTTAACCACCGTTTGGTATTGAATAAGAGGGCCTACACGCTGTTCAAACGCCCTCGATATTGCATCCATTCCGCCTATGGGCTGCAGCAATGTAGGATTCGAATTCAGAAACTGTTCATAGTTCATCTTGTAGCGCCAGAAATCAGACTTCATCAGCTCGCTGAAATCCAGTGGTTCAACCACCTTCCCGGCCTTGACTCCCGCATTGATACTACTTCCCTGATAACCGGCACGGTTTGACCCTTTGTAGAGATAGTCCTCCTTGAGACCGCCGTATCGTTTCAGCATGAGCAGAATATTTTCTTTATCTTCATTCGAAAGATTCTTGTCCAATGCATCGGCATCTACAGCCTTGGCAAGCATTTCTGAAATATAGCCGCGCATGTCAGTAATAACCCGACGTCCTGTAACAGGCTTGCCGTCAAATCTGTCCTTGTTGTGGAACAATGCAGCGCGATTGTCGTTTGTGAACATTTCAAGTGCGATGCCAAACTCCTTGCAGTAACCGAGAATGATTCTGTGGTGATATGGCAGCCGTGCCGGTCCGAGGTTCGCATACATGTGGCTTTGATTGTCGAAGTGGACCAGTTGACGATTGTCTATTTCTTCAATCAGGTCCCCGCCCCGGGCTGTGAAATTGCGTCCGCCGGCGCGGCGGGTCGCTTCAAGAATTGTGCAGGCGTAGCCGGCCTTTGTGAGCTCATAGGCAGCTGCCATCCCGGAAACACCGGCTCCAAGTATTACAACGCTTTTTCCCTGCCCTGACCCTTGCGGCAACTCTTTCATTCCGGCATGAGCAGTATCAATTCCCAGCAAACCCAAGGCCTGCATGGACCGGTGAAACACTTCCACTCCTGCTACTGCTCCTATTGACTGCAGAAACTGTCGCTTGGTCATGGTTAAATTAGAAACTTTCATGGACTAATCCTGTTCTGTTTATTTGACTAATTGACTTTCTTTTGAATCGCAAATATCAATCCAATACTGGTCCAATTATAAATCTGTTAAAAATATATCTGGAGTTGCGAATTTTGAACAATTAACTTACATCGAATCCGTTTCCATTGAATTTGCAATTTCAATAATACCTTTTAGAACGATATCGGGTTCATCTATGAATATGTGCTCCGAGAATTTCTTCAAATGCTTCGCATCGCCACCCGCCAGGAATAATTGGGGCGAGCCTTCAACAACTTCGGTGTATGCCTTGATTAGACGGTCAACTGCTCCAGATAGTCCGATTGATACACCGCCAGACACGGCTTGCCGGGTGGTTCTCCCGGGAATTTCAGGGTATGAATCCTGAAACTCTGCAATTCCGGATGCCCTTGTCCACAGAGACGACTCTGACAAATAAAAACCGGGGAGAATGGACCCGCCCAGAAATACACCGCTCGAATCGATAGCATCTATGGTAATCGCTGTGCCGCAATCGACAACAATTGCCGATTGCCTGGTTAAAGATCGAACTCCCACGACCGCTGACCATCGGTCTGCACCAAGTTCTGCAATATTTGCGTAATTATTCCGGACACCGCACTGTTTCTTTTTTGGGGTAACCTTGGTCAATGAAGCATCCGGTCTGCGAGAAGCCCACTGCCTGAGCAAATCGAAAAAAGGCTGACCTGCAACATTTGAAACATATACAGAAGCAACTTCAATCAATGGGTCCCAGTGCTCCTTGAAATTAGTTTCCAAAGTTTCAAGCCTTGTCGGAAATCTTCCCCGCCGGGTTCCGCACATCCACTTTATATACTGGTTGCCAGCGTCTACGTACAAATTCATGGCTATCAAGGCAGAAAATAGAGGACAGCGGACAGGGAAGCGATACTCAGCGCTGTCGACACCAGGATGCTTGCAGAACACCGCACAATGTATGTATTGAATTGCTGCGCCAGAACAAAAACTGTAACGGCCACAGGCATTGCAGCTGCCACTACAGCCGCCTTGCCCCAATCGGCATCTACCGGAAACAAATGAAACATGGTGAACCAGACCAGTAGCGGATGAACTACAAGTTTTAGAACACTGATTGTAAACGCCTGCCCCTTGATTGAAGAAAATCCGTCGTCTCCCAGGCTTGAACCCAAGGCAAATAAAGCACATGGCGCTGCTGCCGTGCCAAGCAGCACAAAAAATCTGTCGCTAATCTCGGGCAAGTCTACTCCGGAAACTGACACCAGCACCCCCAATATTACGGATACGATTATTGGATTCTTCACAATCGACATGATTGTCTTTTTTACCATTTGCGATGCGGGAGTATTCGCGGAAATTTTGGACTTTTCCAGCAGTATGGTCGCAAGAGTAAGCATAATCACCAAGTCCGTGGCGGTGCAAATGATAATTGCCACGCTGGCCTTGTCGCCTAACGCTATAATGGCAAAAGGCAGTCCGAAATAACCTGTGTTGCCGTAAACACTTGCAGTTGCAAAGACAATACTATAATTGGGTTGCAATTTGAACAGGAACAGTGCGATTGCAATCGATAGCGCAAAGAGCACCAGCGATGCACAAACAAATGCAAGAATGAACGTCCATTGGAATTGGCCTTGAATGTCTGCATTCGCCATGAGTGAAAAAGTCACTACGGGCAGTGCAAAGTAGTATACAAACGTGTTGAGTCCTGCTCGTCCTGCTGAATCAATGATTCTCCAGTACGTAGCTGCAAAGCCACAGGCTATGATGGCGAAAATTGGAGCTGTAATAACGATAGTGGTCATGCGACTGCTAATTCAGCAAGGACAAAATTGAATCCATGATTATGACTGCGTACAGACAAGAATAAACTCAAACTAGCGAATAAAATATTATGAACTATTGCAGCAGTTGCGGAGCGAGTGTCAAGCACACCATTCCCGAAGGAGACAATATGCCTCGATTCGTATGCGTTGATTGCGGCATGGTGCATTATCAAAATCCCAAGGTTGTAGCCGGTTGCATCCCTGTCTGGGAAAATAAAATTTTACTATGCAAGCGTGCCATTGAACCGCGAGTTGGCTTATGGACGTTCCCGGCAGGTTTCATGGAAAACGGTGAGTCTGTGAATGATGCAGCTGCGCGAGAAACGTTCGAGGAGGCGCGGGCCGAGGTTGAAATCGTTGATTTGTTTGGTGTCTACAATATTGTTCACGTCAATCAGGTCTATGTTGTGTTTCGCGGGCGAATGATAACAGGCGAATACTCTCCAGGTCCTGAAAGTTTGGAAGTACACTTGTATGACAAGGAACAGATTCCCTGGGAAAAACTGGCGTTTCGAGTTGTGAAAAAATCGCTTGCAAGATTTTTTAGCGACCTTGAGCGAGGTGTTGATCGTCCATTCATAGACGATATACCTTAGCCAAGCAGGGTTTCCAACACGTACCTCACCCATTCTTGCACTCGAAAGAAGCGGTATTGAGTTGTGACTGAATTTGTTCGTGTGGCGGTGCCGCTTCGGTTACGAAACCTTTTCGACTACCGTTGCCCCAAATCAAAGCCAGTTGCAATCGGTTGCCGCGTGCGCGTTCCGTTTGGCCGTCAAACACAGCTCGGACTTGTTGTGGGTCATGCTGACAGTACCAGTATGCCCAAAGACAAGGTAAAAGAAGTTGCGAGTGTTCTGGACAAAGAACCCGTAATAACTTCCGAACTGATGAATACACTGGTGTGGATTTCAGAATATTACCACCAGTCCCTGGGAGAAATTCTGTGGACAGCACTGCCGGTAGCGATACGAAAGGGCCTGCCGTACAAGCCAAAAATGGAAATTGGCTACAAACTCACTGATGCAGGACGCGAGTTGACTGCCGATTCATTTTCCAGGGCGCAAGTCCAGAAAAAATTGTTTCTTGCGCTTCAATCAACTCAAGGAGTTTTAACGAAAAGCGGCTTGCAACATTCGGGAAAAAGCTGGCGGTCGGCAATTCAGGCCATGCAATCAAAGGGGTGGGTGGCAACCCAAGCCGTGAGCGGAATCCCGGAGCGCAGAAGCACGAATTTGATCTATGATCTCACATTCGACCAGCAACAGGCATTGTCGAATATTTCAGGGTGCCTGAATCAGTACAAATGCTTTTTGCTGCAGGGTGTAACAGGAAGTGGAAAGACAGAAGTGTATTTGCGCGTTGCAATGAAAGTGATTGACAATGGCGGTCAAGTACTCTTGCTGGTGCCGGAAATTGGCTTGACGCCTCAGGTTGTGAGCAGGATTAAAGATGCTTTGGGGGTGGATGTATTTACCTATCACTCCGGAATGACCAGTGTTGAACGCCATCGCACATGGTGGTTTGCGCGTAGCGGGGAAGCACAGGTAATCGTCGGCACAAGGTCCGTGGTGTTTCTTTCATTTGCACGGCTTGGGCTTATTGTCATGGACGAGGAGCACGATTCGTCTTACAAGCAGCAGGAGCGTGCACGCTACCATGCGAGAGTGATTGCGCTCTATCGTGCAAAAAAGTGCAACATTCCAATCGTTCTGGGTTCGGCAACACCATCTCTGGAGACCGTCTGGGCAGCTAAAAATGAACGGTTGACTACGCTGAGTCTTCCGCATCGCGCCACTCGCGTTGCCATGCCGAAGATACGGCTGGTCGACTTGAATCAAACGAATATCAAGGATGGCGTGGCAATACCGCTTTTCAGTGCTATTGAAGAACGATTGGAAAAAGGGGAGCAAAGCCTGATATTTTTAAATCGCAGAGGTTTTGCGCCAGTAGTTATATGCGGCGACTGCAAATGGGTGGCGACTTGTGAAAACTGCGAGGCCAATTTGATTCTGCACGTAGCCGACAATTTGCTTCACTGCCATCATTGCAGTGCCAAGTATCGGGTGTTCGAGCAATGCCTTGAATGCAACTCCAAAAATTTGCATCGACTCGGACAAGGCACGGAAAAAATAGAATCGGTGCTGCGAAACAATTTTCCGGGTGCGCGGGTCATTCGCATTGACAGCGATTCAGCGCATACACTCAAAGAAATCGAAGCAAAGCTTACACGAATTCAGGAAGGCAGGGCAGACATCCTTGTGGGTACGCAAATGCTGTCGAAAGGGCATCATTTTCCGTATGTCACCCTGGTCGGAATACTCAATGTTGATCAAGGATTTTTCAGTATTGATTTTCGTGCGATGGAGTACATGTTTCAGCAGATTTTGCAGGTTGCAGGCAGGGCGGGGCGCGTAGAAAAGCCTGGCGAGGTGATTATCCAAACTGTAAATCCGGATAGCGATTACTTTGAAAGAATTTTCTCGCACGATTATTTGAGCTTCGCCAAGTACGAGCTAAGAGTCAGGGAGGAAGCCTGTCAACCGCCGTATGCTCACTATGCGCTACTACGCGCAAATTCCATAAGTCCGGATGGTGCGTTTGCATTTTTGACTCGCGCCAAATCAATTGGTATTCGTATACTGAGGGACAATCAATTTAACGGTGTGGCTTTGCTGGATGTCGTACACTCGCCGATTTCGCGCATCGCAAAACGGAATCGGGCTCAGTTGCTGGTATCAGGGGAACAGTACTACTCCATGAACAGGTTTTTGTCTGCCTGGGTGGCAATTTTGGAAAAGTCGTCGAAAAAAGGCCAGTTGCGCTGGAACTTGGATGTAGACCCGATAGATTTTCATTAAACCATGAAGCATCGAATTCACGAAATTCTGGGCAGTTCGTTAAAAGAGCTTGCAAATCAAAAAGTAATTGCTTTGGAGAATATGCCAAAGCCTCTGCCGATTGAACGTTCCAGACGAGCGGGACATGGTGATTTTGCCACAAGCGTTGCCCTTGCGCTGGCCAAGCCAAGCGGGAAAAACCCGCGTGAACTGGCGGAGTTGATTCAAAAGAATTTTCCCGATAGTTCTATAGTTGAAAAGACAGAAATTGCTGGACCGGGGTTTATTAATTTTTTTCTGGTTGACAGGGCATACAGCAAAGTGGTTCCGGAGATACTCAAGAAGAAGTCGACGTACGGAGTACTGAAGCCTGAGCAGCCTCAGAAAATTTTGGTTGAGTTTGTTTCTGCGAATCCCACAGGACCGCTTCATGTCGGACATGGTCGAGGTGCAGCGGTAGGCGATTCACTTGCAAAAATCCTGAGCGCTGCCGGCCATCAAGTGGATACGGAATACTATGTCAACGATATCGGAAGACAGATGAATATTCTGGGACTCAGTATATGGATCAGGTACTTGGGATTTTTGGGGCAACGTATCAGTTTTCCTGAAGGAGCATATCAGGGAGAGTATGTTTCCGAATGCGCTAGAGAATTGCGCGAATTGCATGGCGACAAGTTTCTGGGGGAGACTGAGGGATTGTTTCAGAACCTGCCGGATGATCCGGATGATGTATTGGACCGTCTGATTGAATTTGCGAGGAACTTACTGGGAAGCGACAACTTTTCCTGTATTCGAAGGTTTGCGCTGGATTCAATGGTCAAAGTAATTCAGTCGGACTTGAAAGCGTTTGATGTTGAACACAAGGAGTGGTTTTTTGAAAGTCAGGTTGTTGATAGCAGAGAGACGACCCAAGCGATCTCCTCTCTTCTAGGCAGGGGACAAATTTATGAAGCTGATGGCGCGCTTTGGTTTCGCTCAACGGAATACGGAGACGAGAAGGACCGGGTTGTAGTTCGGTCTAATGGTGAGCTTACCTATTTTGCTACAGATATCGCGTATCACTTGAACAAGTTCAAACGCGGTTATAATAAGATGATCAATATTTGGGGTGCTGACCACCATGGCTACATAGCTCGAATGAAAGGAGCGCTTAAAGCAGCAGGCGAAGACAGTGAACGGTTACAGATACTTGTTGTACAGTTGGCGGCGTTGCGGCGCGGAAGCAAAAAAGTCGCTTTATCGACGAGAGCTGGTGATTTTGTGTCGTTGAAGGAATTGCTTGACGAAACCGGCAAGGATGCAGCAAGATTTTTCTATGTACTGAGGAAACCGGAGCAGCATCTTGATTTTGACCTTGAACTTGCAAAATCCAAATCCAATGAAAATCCCGTTTACTACGTCCAATATGCGCATGCGCGCATTTCCAGTGTGTTTCGCCAGATGCAAGAACGGGGAATTGTCCGGCAGGGCAAAACGAATTATGATTTGCTTGAGCAGAAAGCAGAGGTTCGCTTGATGAAGCAATTGTCACAGTATCCGGAAGTTATTGAAAGTTCCGCACAAGCTTGCGAACCACATCAAATTGCCTACTACCTCAGGGAAGTTGCGAACGAATTCCATTCACTTTACAACAAGGAGCGAATACTGGATTGCTCCGACAGTCTTCGGAATGCCAGACTGGATTTAATTGAAGCTACTCGTCATGTGCTGGCCAACGGACTTGGTCTACTAGGAGTTGCGGCACCGGATTCAATGTAGGCATGGCCCGAAAAGCAAAATCAAAAGCAGCACAGTCTCGTACGGGCGGCTTCAGTATATTTGCACTGGGGCTAATAGTGGGCTGTGTCGGTACGGCGCTGACAATGGGTGTGTTTCAGGATCGACCCTCGGATATTGGTTCCGGCATTGGCCAGCTACTCCAATCCGGAAGTTCAGAAAACAAAGGTGAAGAAAACCCCATAGCCAGCAGCATTACAGAGCAGGCCGCCAAAGTGGTTACCTACAAATTCCATGACTTGCTGCTGGAAGATGAATATGTTTTACCGGACCCTGTTCCCGCTCCTGAGCCAAAGCAATCCTCTGAACCTGCAGAAGTTGCCTCGTCAGCAAGCGTGACTGCGCCAGAGCAACCGTCAGCTCCTGCTCCAACCCAGCCAGAGCCGGCTTTGGATGAAGGAACTTATGTACTTCAGGTAGGATCTTATAAAAGTTTCAAGGATGCAGATAACCAGAAAGCAAGCTTGGCACTTAGTGGACTCACCTCTTTTATTCAGAAAGTTACAATTGAAGAATTGGGTGAGTTCTATCGCGTTCGCTTGGGGCCGTTTGAGTCTATTGAGGCCATGCAGTCCGTTAACAGTACACTCAAGCAGCAAGGAATCAAGGCAGTTCGCTTCAGGGTAAAAACCGAAGGTTAGATTCGCTGAATTTTCAGCTGCGCTCGCCAAGCCAGCTGGAAATTTTTCTTGGAATATCCCGCCCGGCCTTGCTGCTGACGTAAATTCCAATATGTCCGGTATCGTATCCGATTTCCTTGTAGTCTTCGGACCCGATAGCTGTGCGTAATGCCTGCGAAGAACTTGGAGGTACAAGATGGTCTTGCTTGGCATACAGGTTCAACACGGGGATCTTTATTTTCTTCAGGTCGACTCGCTTCCCGTCTACAAGAATTTCTCCTTTGACCAGTTTATTCTGTTGGCTAAACTGCTTTACAAATGTACGAAACATTTCACCTGCCTGGTCCGGACTGTCAAAAATCCACTTTTCCATTTGCATGAAATTGCGAGTTTTGTCAGGATTGTCAAGAATCTTTGAGAAATCAATATACTTTTCCACTCCAAGGCGAAACGGCTTTAATGACAGAAACATGCTGTTCAGCATCATTCCCGGAACATTTCCAACGGTGTCGACAAACAAGTCAATATCCACCTCGCTGAACCAGTGCGCCAGCAAATTGTCGGGTGTATTGAAGTCGACCGGAGTGACCATGGTAATGATGTTGCGAACTTTTTCGGGATGCAATGCTGCATAGCAAAGGCTCATTGTGCCGCCTTGGCAGATCCCGAGAATGTTGAGATGGGAAGACTTGGAATCTTGCAGGGTTGACTTGACGCAATTGGCAATATAGCCTTCAATGTAATGATGCAAATCAAGGTATCTGTCCTCGGAGCTCGGATAGCCCCAGTCAATCAAATAGACTTCCTGTCCTTGCTCCAAAAGCCCTCTTACCAAAGAGCGCTTTTCATTCAGGTCGGCGATGTAAGGACGGTTTACCAAGGCGTAGACAATGAGTATCGGATCTGTGCCTGCAGTCTTTTTCCGAAGCGGACGATATTTGTACAAAACCAGCTTGTCTTCAGAATAGACGATATCTTTTGGAGTGGTTCCAACTTGAATTTCATTCAGATCTGACGGCAGTTTCCATACGCTGGCAAGCCGGGATTGAAAGTCCATTGCTTCCTGAATCAAATGTTCGCCAATCGCCATTGCTACTTCGTTGCCGGTTTCTTTGTTGTTCTGCGAGTCGCACGAGCGCGAGTCGCAGGTTTCTTCTCTGCACCGCTTGCCTCCAGTGTTTGAATTCTTGATTCAAGCTGCTTGATTCGGGCCTTGGCTTCCATGCATTCTTTCTGGACGGCATTTAAATCGTTGCGAGTCGGCTGGTCGGCAAGCTTCGCTCTTTTATCCTGGATTTCATTGCTTTTTTTGCGAAGACGCAAGTGTGCATTAATAAGTCCGCCGTACAACCTGGAGTACTCCTTGGTACTGGCAATTTGCTGAAATTCGTTTTCGCAACAGTCAATCCAGATGCTGCATACTTCGTGAAACCCGGTCTTTTCCATCTCGCTTTCTTTCAAAGCTTCACCGAAGTTTTCTCCTACGGCTTCTGCGAAATTGGAGAACATTTTCAGAAAACTCTGGTAGGCTTCCAGAAATTCTTGCTGCAGCTTGCTGACCTCGACAAGGTCTTCCTGCCATTCCCTGCCGATACCCAATGCCGGGATATTGCCGAAACCCTGATTCGGATACGGCAGGCTTTCGCCGAATGAAGCATTCTGTACAAAGTTTCCTGTCCATGGATTGGACTGTCCGACCGGAGGCATAAAAGAAAGTCCGTTATTGAACGAACACAGTCGGAGCAGTTCATTGATTTGCTCTTGACTAAATACCTGTCCGCCCTGTTGCTGCAACGCCTCTTGCATTTGTCGAATTACGTTGCCAAAATCAAAAAGTTGATTCAATGGATTCTGCATGATTTGATTTTGCTGAGTGAATCCGCTATTCCATTGATTGCTCCACTGATTGAGCAAATCCATTGGATTCAGGAAGTTTTGCGTATTCCAGAAATTGCCGCTATCCATGTCAAATTGATTTTGGTATGTGTTTGTTCACAAGCATCCATACTTGGCGAATAACAAGTTTATCACACGCATTAACTATTAATTTCTAAAATGTTTAAAACTGGCTTGCATGGCGAACTTTGCCGACTAGCACAAGTAGAAGGTGCGTAATGTGTTAATATTTTCAGATGCAAGCAAATATTAGTAACAACATATATTAGCATTTTAATATGTTCAGTCAATACAAGAGGTAAGCAGACATGGAGTCTAAAGTCGCTATTGTAACAGGAGGTACGAGAGGAATTGGAGAAGCAATATCGATTGCTTTAAAAGATACCGGTTATCAGGTTGCCGCAGTCTATGCAGGAAACCATGACCGTGCAAAGGAGTTTTCCGGTCGGACTGGAATTTCAGTCTATCCATTTGATGTCGGTGATTTCGAGCAGTGCAAGGCAGGTGTAGCTGAAATTGAAAACAATCTGGGTCAAGCCAGTGTCTTGATTAACAATGCGGGTATAACCAGAGACGGCACCTTGCACTCAATGACGTCGGAGAACTGGAACGCAGTTATCCAGACAAATCTTACTTCGTGCTTTAATATGTGTCGATGCGTGATTGAGGGAATGCGCGAACGGGGTTTTGGTCGAATTGTCAATATTGGTTCGGTAAACGGGCAGGCAGGTCAATTCGGGCAGGCCAATTATTCCGCTGCCAAAGCAGGCATGCAGGGATTTACCAAGGCGCTTGCCAAAGAAAATGCCAGCAAGGGAGTTACCGTAAACACGGTTTCACCAGGATATACGGATACTGACATGGTTCGGGCGGTACCTGAAAAAATCATTGAAAAAATTATTCGTACGATTCCCGTTGGAAGGCTTGGAACTGCAGAAGATGTAGCAAGATGCGTAATATTTCTGGCGGATGAAAAAAATTCGTTTATAACTGGGTCGACAATTGATGTTAACGGTGGAATGCACATGTTTTAAAGTTTTGCTATGAGTGAACCCCGAACAATAAAGAAATACCCCAATCGTCGTTTGTACGATACACAGGAAAGCAAGTACATTACCTTGTCGGTAGTGCGGCAACTGGTTGTGGACGGCGTGGACTTTGTTGTGCGCGAAGAACCTGACGGCGAGGATATTACCAGGCAGATACTGCTACAGATCATCTCCGAGCAGGAATGCGGAGACCAGCCGTTGTTTACCAAAGAGTTGCTTACCCAGATGATTCGCTTCTACGGCGGTGCATTTCAAAGCGTATTTACAGACTATCTCGGCAAGACGGTGGATATGCTGACGGTTCAGCAGCAGTCGTACCAGGACCAGATGAATGAAATGTTTAAAACTGCGGGACTGGGCGCAGTAGGGGAGATTAGCAAGCAAAACTTTGAAATCTGGGCGGACATGCAAAAGCACATGCTTGGTATGTACGGTATTCAATCAGCGAAGGACGACAGAGAAGACGTAAAATGAACTACCGCGTGTTTATGTGCGTAGTTTGCGGGTTTATCTACGAGGAAAAATATGGAATGCCCGACGAAGGTATTCCTGCCGGTACACGCTGGGAAGATATACCGGATACATGGATGTGCCCGGATTGCTCGGCAATGAAAGATGAGTTCGATATGATTGAAATTTAGAGCGGCTTTCTCTTGGCTTGTTGCTGACTTAATTTTCAAGGGAGTCAAGAAGTCTCCGCTTTTTTGGAAAGCAGTGTTGTACCCACTGAAAGTCCCAAGAGTACGAACAACGGGTCAACAAAGCCCCACCACATATGAACATCGTCGTGTCCCGATGCAGTTCTGAACCAAACCCAAAAATACCACATGACAAGCAGCAGGGCTGAATAGAATAGCGTATTGACCCGAATATACCGAACTGGACTGACTGAATCGAGCTTTCCGACGATTGAGCGTTTGCTGCACAACGCGGCGGCTGCAATGAAGACGACCCCCAAAGCCGTGAACCAGTTAAGTACATACCACCAAGCATCATAGGTGTTGATGAAATTGTCGAGTAGCAGGTAGGTCGTGAATAATATTGCAAGAATGATTGAATAAACAATCAGATACACACCGATCACTTTTTTCAAACCGTTCATAGTGCTTGACCCGATAGAATTGCCATGATTTCAAGAAGCTGAATTATTGTTGACTGCCAATCTTACACCAATGGTACCGCAAACCATTACAAACAATGGGTCAATGAATCCCCACATAACGGTAATGTCACTGTTATAAAAATCAGCAAGCCAATTCCAAAGGTACATCAATGTCAGCATGCCCGACGAGTAAAGCATTGCCTTGACGCGAATGTACTGGACTGTATTTTCCAAATCGCCGGAATTCAAGAAAGTCCGCTGGTCACTGAATGAAGAAATTAATGCGAATACAACACAGGGGGTCATAAACCAGTTCAAGACGGACCAAATGGGATAGTTTGCCTCTGCATTGTCTACAAATGGAGAAATAACAAATTGCACGCCAACCGCGATTGCGACCAGCACCATGTATATCCCGGCAATTTTCTTGAGTGCTTCCAACTTTTATTACCTTAGCAATGCACTGTAGTGAAATTGAAATTCCTTCTTCAATATAAAGGTTACCAAATAATACCAAATATTGTTATTTGCTGTTGAAGTCTGCAAGTCACAGTATTTTTTTTCCGTACAGGTCGAGTTCGCTGGCAGTCATGACCAATGTGACGGATTCTCCGCTACGACTGGTGAGCCAAAGAAAAGGAATATTCGGATAAGCTGCGTCCAGAGTATGTGCTGAATCTCCCGCTTCCAGGATCAGAGTGCCGCAGTGGGTTAAATAATCCCTGCTTTCACTGATAATTTTTTTAACAAACTCCAGTCCGTTGTCTTGTGCTTCGAATGCAATTCTCGGTTCATACTGGTACTCAATGGGCAGGTCGTCAATGATGCTGCTATCCACATACGGGGGATTCGACACAATCAGGTCAAATCGTTCCCCTGCCAAGCTTTGAAACAAATCGCTTTGCACCACTCTGATTTGACCGGATAGCTGGGAGCGCTGAATATTTATCTCTGCAACCTGAAGGCAGTCACTGTCAATATCGGTAGCAATGACTTCTGCAGCAGGAAACATCAGTGCCAGGGCAATCGCAATACAACCGCTTCCAGTGCACAAATCCAGAATTCGCTTTACTTCGTCGTGCTGAACCCAAGGTCCCAAACCGTCCTGAATCAGGTCGCCTATATGTGACCTTGGGATGATCGCCCGTTCGTCGATATAAAACGCCTGACCTGCAAACCACGCCTCGTTGAGCAAGTAAGCTAGCGGCTGGCGCGTCTGGATTCTTGTTTCAACCAGTGCGCGAATGTAAATTCCCTGGCTGGCTGAAACCGGGTATTCTGCTACTTCCTCCAATTCTCGGTCCATCAACTCGACGGCATGCAAGGTGGCCCAGATTGCTTCGTCTCTGGCACAGGTGCAACCGTGGCCAAAGATCAAGTCGGCAGAGCGGAACTGTGTTTCCGCCCAGTCAATATAATCTGCAATTGTGCTTAGCTCCGGCACTTGCATCGTTGAAAAGCAAAAGACCGGATGTCGGAAAATTCCAGGTTTTGCAAAATTACCTAGTGAACAGTTGCCAAGGGCAGATGTCGCGGAGTCTAACGGACTACGTATGCAAATCGGTCATGCACGACCGTACTTTGCCTTGAATCTGCCTACTCTTCCGGCGGTGTCGACAATCTTTTGCTGCCCTGTGTAGAACGGGTGGCATACCGAGCAAATTTCAATCCGAAGATTGTCTTTTAAAGTGGAGCGGGTTTCAAATGTGTTACCGCAAGCGCATGTAACAGTGATTGTTGAGTACTCAGGATGAATGTTTGCTTTCATTGTTATTGAGGTTCATTATTTACAGACTAAAAAAACAAATTGATAAAAGAAAAAGCGTAATTTTAATTCACTTTGATTTTTGCAGGTATTGCGGTTATGAAATTCTTTTCATGGCTGCAAAAAACTCAGCGTTGTTTTTGCTTGAACGCAATCTCTCGGAAAGCAATTCGATTGCTTCCAAATCATCGTAGGAATGAAGTAGTTTTCGCAAGGCCCAGATCATCTTCAGTTCGCCTTCTTCAGTTAAAAGCTCTTCTCGTCTTGTGCCGGAACGTCCGATAATAATAGATGGATATATTCGTTTTTCAGCAATTCGTCGGTCCAGATGAATTTCCATGTTGCCCGTGCCCTTGAACTCTTCGTAAATGACTTCGTCCATTTTGGAACCGGTTTCAATCAATGCAGTTGCAAGAATGGTGATACTGCCGCCTTCCTCTATGTTTCGCGCCGCGCCGAAGAATCGTTTTGGTCGCTGCAATGCACTGGAATCCACGCCGCCGGTCAACACTTTGCCGGAGGTTGGTGCAACCGTGTTGTATGCACGTGCCAAACGGGTGATTGAATCCAGCAAAATTACGACATTGTGCTGGTGCTCAACCAGGCGCTTGGCTTTCTCGATAACCATTTCAGCCACTTGAATGTGGCGAGTGGCCGGTTCGTCAAATGTTGAGGATACAACTTCGCCGCGTACCGACCTTTGCATTTCGGTAACTTCTTCGGGTCTCTCGTCAATTAGCAGTACGATAAGGTGACACTCCGGGTTGTTAGCGGTGATGGAATGGGCAATCTGCTGAAGCATCACTGTTTTTCCGGTTTTCGGCGACGAGACAATCAAGCCGCGTTGTCCCTTGCCGATCGGCGCAATCAAATCAATGATGCGGGCGGTCAGATCCTCCGTGCTTCCATTGCCGCGTTCAAGCCTCATTCTTTCGTCGGGATGAAGCGGAGTGAGATTTTCGAACAGGACTTTCCCTTTGATGCGGTCAAGAGGTTGATCGTTGATCTGCTCTACCTTTAATAAGGCGAAGTATCGTTCAGATTCTTTGGGGGGGCGAACCAGTCCCGAGACTGTGTCGCCGGTTCTGAGATTGAATCGCCGGATTTGACTGGGCGATACGTAGATATCGTCGGGACCTGCAAGATAAGAGCTTGCAGGCGAGCGCAGAAACCCGAAGCCGTCTGACAAAATCTCCATAACGCCTTCGCCAGTAATCGTGCCGCCATTTTTCGCTTCCGCTTTGAGAATGGCGAAAATCTGGTCCTGCTTGCGCATTCTGGAAGCGCCGTTTACGTGGTTGTCTCGCGCCAAATCCGCCAATTCGGCAGGTGTTTTTGTTTTAAGTTCATTAAGGCTGATTGCCATATAAGTTGCCTCGCATTGTTGAGCGATTTGTCATTGAGCGTCCTTTAAGACGTCTGTCAGTTCAATTGTTGCGTAATTTACAGGAAGTAAAGGAAAGAATAATTAGGTAATGATTACATTATTTGATAGCTCTGATAAAACAGGAACCGTCAAGAAGCAATGCACATTATATACGAACTCCGGTGTTTAATTGCAAGTGGCACCTATACGGCACCTTCGACAAATGCAACCAGCTGCTTTTTCGAAACTGCGCCAACTTTGGTTGCCTCAACATCTCCGTTCTTGAATATCATCAGCGTTGGAATACCGCGAATCCCGTATTTTGGCGGCGTTACAGGATTGTCGTCGACATTCAGTTTCACCACTTTCAACTTGCCTTCGTATTCATTTGCAATTTCATCCAGTATGGGCGCAATCATTTTGCACGGCCCGCACCATTCGGCCCAGTAATCAACCATTACCGGAATTTTTGAATTGACAACTTCATCATTAAAAGTGTCGTCGCTGATATGTGTTATTGAATTTACCATTGCTAGATTAAGTGAATAAACAAAGATGTTCCTTCTATTATTATGGGAATAAATGTGAATTGTTACCGAATCTGATTTAAATTTCAACCTTTTTTTAAAAAATGCCTGCTGCCTGAATTATTTTGTTGCACAGATGGTTAGAAAATATAATTTATTTTCGCTTCAAAAGATAGAAAAACTTGCCTGGAGCGGTTCCCGCTAGAGTTGTATTAGCTATTTCAAAAGCTTTTTCTACCGGCATCCTTTCTGCCATTAGTCGATCAATGCGTACTATAGCAACAGACAACGAAGAATTGCTCTTCGAACTGGTCTGTCAGCTTGATTCAATCGTAAGCAGGTGTCGTCCCAGCTGCCTCGCCAATTCGATTGGTACCGCATTACCAATCTGTCTTGCAATTTTTGTGTTTGTCCCAAAGAAGACATAGTCATCCGGAAATGACTGAAGGGCTGCTGCTTCTCTAAGAGATATGGCTCGATTTTGCTGTGGATGTCCAAAACGCCCATTCGACAAACTGTAGCACCGACTGGTCAATGTTGGTGCTACATCATCCCAACGCAGACGACCATATACATCAGTGTAACCCGTATGTGCATGGCTGTGACAATGGAGCTTCAAATGGTCGGGCCACGACCTTCGGTCACCGCCGTCAGATGGTGTGAATCGTAGCCTTTCCAAATTCAATTTGGAAAGGCTTGCAGCTACATGGTTATTCACCGAACCATGGTTCTCACCGGCAACTATCTTCGGTAGATGAGATATAGCATCTCTCACTGTTCGAAATGGTTGGTCCCTTTCACCAAATTCAGGCACAGGAAGAGTTGGAATTTTGTTTTTGGCGGCAATCAAAACCAATCGTTTGCGATTTTGGGGAACACCGAAGTATTTAGCGTTTAGAACTTCTGATTTGCAATTGTAGTTGCAGTTTCTCAATGCATTCAAAAATCTTCGATACGTGCTATATCCAAGAACTTTGGCCATACCTGGTACATTTTCCATCAACACGTAATCTGGCAATGCCGATACTACCAGTCTACCAAACTCTTTAAGAAGTCTCGCGCTATCCGATTTGGGACTACTCTTCCTGTGATGACTGAAAGGCTGGCAAGGAGCACATCCCGCAAATAGCAGCACGTCTTTTTCGGAGTAAAGATTCTTCAATAATTCTGAGTTTACATTCTTGATATCCTCTCGAATGAATTGTATTCCCTTATTGTTGTATTCGTAGGTAGCTTGGCAACTACTATCTATATCAAGACCTGCAACCACGTCAATTCCTGATTGCACCAATCCTCGCGTCAACCCTCCAGCACCGCAAAAAAAGTCAATCGCCTTCATTTTTTCCCCACGGCTCTTCCGAAAGTTCTTTTACCCAGGATTCAAAGTCCCTTTCCGGCAATCCTGGCCTAGTCGAAACTAACTGATATACTTGTGAAATCATTTCACGAAATGGACTATCAACCGAGGCAACTCTATAATATTTTGGTTGTGATTTTTCTTTGTCTCCGATTTCTTCCCTTGAACCTGACTCTTCTTTGTCGATGATATTTTCCCATGCCACAAGTTCCAAATCTTTCATATCTGCGAACATATTAGGAATCTTGCCTTTTAATTTCGGTAAAGGAATAACAGAATTTATGTAACCTTGTCTAAGAATTCCTTCAATAGTTTCCTTATTTTTATCATTCTTTTTCATGTCCTTTTTGTTCGCCTTGTATAAGCCATCTGCAACTGAACAGCACTTTGCAACCAGAATCTCTTTGATTTTCGGTTTTGGCCGTTTGACAAGGTCGCATGAAGGAGACAAAATGATTCGAAAATCGGACGGCTCTGAATTCGACCCGCCAGATTTGATTATTACATCTCCTAGCAAGCAATCCTCGTTTATTGGAGGAAATATATATTGTTCCCAGCCGACAAGCTTAGCATCTCCATTTGGACTTTCATCCATTAGCGCAGCCAATCTCCGTCTGCTTGCTCTTTTAATTGCCTCATGACGTTCAGCACCATTATCATCATCAATTTCTTGAAAAATTTGAGGTGCCACGTCTCGTAAGACACCATACAAATTCTTTTGTATGTAAGAGAATGTAACGTTTATTGACTTAATGTGGGGTTGAAATTCTCGTAGAATATTTACAAGCTCATCATAACTATCACTACTTTTTTCTACAAATCGCCTAAATGGATGGTTATCATCCTTGATTTCAGTTTGATAGGGTCTCGCAGAAAATACTACAATTGGGCAGAAATGTTCGTTCCAAACAAAATTGTGTAACTTGCCGCCGGCTGCGTTACTCGGATCAATTTCACCATCAAATATATCAAGTATTACAACATCTGGTCGAAACGACACAAGCTTTTTTTCTGCACATTTGAAAGATATTCCTTCAAGATTCCATGCAGGTTCTTCCTTCGACAAAAGATCCTGAATTGTATCAATTACATGGTCCTCATCTTCTATAACAAGTATTTTCACAATAACACACTCAAAGCAGAAATTGTGCTTATTTCAAAAGAGGCAGATCAAACACAAAAACTGCACCATTCCCGTTGGTATGTATTGTGTGAATGTTTCCGTTGTAAATCGAAGCCAGCTCTGCCGCAACCGTAAGGCCCATTCCAAGACCATTTGGTTTTCGCGTGACCCCAGGTAGAAACACTTTCTCCAAATCTTCTTTTTCTATACCTGGGCCTGTATCGCTTACAGTAATACGAACAAACTTTCCACTGTTTTGAATATCACACTCAAAAATCAATTTTCTTTGTGCCTTTGGAATTTGACAAAGCCAGTATTCTGAGTTTGTTATTAAATTCAATATTATTGTGTCAAGTTCCCCAGGATCTGCCGCCACCTTTGTAATTGAATCTGGAACTACGCATACAATATGCTTTGATTCAAGTGATATTTGCTGGAGTTCAATACAACTTTTGATTCTCTCTTCTAGCACCGAACTTCTGGCACGACGTCTAAAATTTCGACTAGCTAACGGAGCAAAAGTATCCGCCAACCTCTCCAATGAATGAATTGACTCCCTCGCTCTTATACATGCCTTTTTTATATCTGTGTTATTCAAATAAATATCAGTTCCTTCCAATACTCTTATTAGCCCACCAATTACGAATGTTTTGTTTCGTATTTCGTGAATCAAATAAAACGCAATGGTACCAATTGTTGCCAATCTACTATAGTAAACAAAACGAGATTGAATCGTATTACGCGTCTCAGCCAATGAATCCCTCATCTGATCCATCAATTGAATAACTTCCGATGAGTCAGCACCTTCTTTTAACTTGCTATTTATATTTGTGAATAATTCTTGAGGTTCTATTTGTGCAAATAAATCCTTCATGGGTTTTTCAATTTCCCGCTTGATTCTATCTTCATCTCTTTCAACTTCAAATAGCCCTACAATAGCACGTAAAATTTCTCGAAACTTTTCTACTTCAACGCAATCTGCAAGTCGTTCTCTGTCGCTTGTATCTTTTATTCCAGGATTGTCTTCACTAGAGATAGATACATAGCCAACAATTTGAGATGTACTTAAGCGTGTGCCGACTCTGGCAATTCTTCGAGCATCAAGTCCAAGCCAATCTCTTGAATTTTCTGTTTTGGGCAATATCAATACATTGTCTCGGTAAACAGAAATACCTTTGAATGCACTGATGGATTTTCGAATTTCGTTTTTCCGGATTTCATATTTGTCTGCGATTTCTTCAGTATCTTCTGCTTGCAGATCCCATGCGCGCACTTCAAAGGAGAATGGTCCACATTGAACAGATTCTGAAGATAAGTGGTCTTTATCGCTTTCTTGAATGCTATTGAAGATCTGTTCCCAATACAATTTAGATTCATACTCACGACTCTTGTTGCAATCAATTGAACTGTACTCGTACTTCCAATTAACATTACCATATTTATCGGAGTGCCCATATATTCTGTATTTGGGGTTTTCAAGAAAGTCATGTGAAGTAATTTCTATTTTCTCTAATTCTGTGGAGCCTGGCTTCAAAAAATGAATCTTGAAATCATCAGATTTAAACAAGGGATTTATAATTCGCCTTAATCCGTTTTCAAGATTTGCAATTTGCTTGTCTTTCCAAATGCTTCTCAGACTAGATATTTTTATATATGTGCCTGCTCTTGCAACCCGGGAATCATCAGGCAATTTCCTTATTTCAAGACTACAGTCTTCCATTCGATCGTGTCGGAACAGTGTATCCCAGTCAACCACAACCTCCCAGCAAGGGTTTTGATCCGCCTTTGTTTGCATCAACAATTTTGTTCCGAGTCTTGCAGCAGATAGACGACCCAATCCCTTTTCACCTACTACCCGGCGAGTTTTATTGCCTTTTTTTACATAAGGGTTTTGCTGCTTAAGTGGTGTAGCAACTACAAACCATGAGTTTTCGATGCTCTCTCTGGACATACCGTGGCCATCATCTTCAATTTCCAATTCCAAGTTTCCATTCGAATCTTCGGTAAATCTTACCCAAACATTATGTGCAAACGCATCATATGAGTTTTTTACCAGCTCTACAACGGCGACAACATCATCTGTAACAAGGTCTGCCCCCAGTGCTGCGAAGACTCTCGGGTGAATATGGATTGGCAAGGCTTCTTGGTTCACTGAAGCAAGTTGCAATTCAGTAGCAAATTGCCCTGCATTGCCCTTCAATGCTGTGTTTGAAGTCGGCATAATAGAAATCTTTTAGTCCAACGGATTGCTCAACAACTTAGTTTAACAAAATTTTCATACCTTGAGGACAAGAAAATCAAGATGTCATGTTCTTTATTGAGGTGAAATTAATGATTTTGAGGGTTTGATTGCAGGCGTAAATACTTGGAACAGGGACAAAAATGTACAGCTCTATATCTCTGGAAACCAACCTTCCTTCATGCCACCTTTTACGCCACTTCAGCTAAACCAAACCTGCTGAACTGTCATTCACCTACCGGCATTTTAAAATGATTCTTGCGGCTAGAGAATGAATCCGGCCTACTGAGTGACACAATGCTGATTTTTCGTTACATGCCTATAACTATTATAAAGGGTTGTCGAATCATACAACGAAACGGTCTGAATGAGTATGCTGGCGAGTTTGTTTTCCCCTTCAATATCCGCTACTGAAACCCTCAGCGGCCGGAACGAATGCCGCAAACCGCAGTTGTTCATGTGCTGATTCTGGCTTTCCTTACTTATAGTTAGAGGCATGTTTCGTTAAATCTGCCATACGTAAGCTTTAACCAGTTTATTTGACCTCTCGGAATAGCTGAATCACCTCGGAAGGTAATCCTTTCCGAGCCGGTTCAACTTCGCCAATAAATTTGCGCCCGTCTGTATGGCAGGCAAAGTAGGAGTAAGTACCTGTTCCATAGAAACCAAGGTCAACATGGACAGAGGCATTCTTCCAAAAAAAATTAACCTCGCCATCATCAGCCAAGGTGATAATCGGCATAGGAACTGAATTGAGATCAAGGTGCTGGATGAAGTTATAGGCATCTTCAAATGCTTTCTCTTCAGGCCACTTCGCAGGTGGCCATCGCTCGTCTTCTGGCATGTTCTGATAAGCTTCCAATTTCATAAGCAGTTGTTGAGTAGGCGATAGCTTTGGCGGTGGAGCAAGTGTCCTTGGTCCAAGTACCGGGTTGTCGGTAGCAGGCAAACTGTCCTGGTTTTTTCTCATGATGATTCGCATTTTGTGGTCAGTACTGCATGAATACAGGCACTTCCCCGATTTATAGTAAACAAATCTCTTTCCAGAATAATTTTTTGTCAATTTGCAAAAAGTCAAATATAGGCTTCTGGTCCAATAATGACTTACTTCTATCATTATTATAATCTATAGTCATTGGGACTATAAACGTGGACCAGTTCGAATGAATCAAAGTTGAAAAGTTCCGCTTTGTAACACTTGCCTGCTTTAATTGCCCAATCTGTACAAGATTGTCGAGTTCCTTACGAGTCATTGAGAGTGCCCACAAGAATGATATGCGGGCGATTCAGGACACGGACAACAAATTCTGCCTTTCTCGACATTCGTTCTCGAAAGTCAGCAGGCTTGTAAAGGGTCGGATTGATTCGCCGGTCCAGTTTTTTCTCAACCAGCTCCATCGCCGCATAGATTGAAATCAACGACAGCTCGCTGAATTGAGCATCCGAATGAGAAATGCGGGGGTTTTGCACATTCACTTTGAAACTTATTGCAAAACTTGATGCTTGAGTAAAAATGACAAATATTCTATTCATCGGCATCCCCACGTACCTGTTGAATTACAATTCTAAAAACTACAATAGCCTTTTGACTCGCAGCGGTGTGCTGCAACCATAGTTCAGTACTGCCGATAGAATCTGAATTAAATTGATTAGCGAGTGTACTCAAGGTTAAATGACAATCTGTAAACTGATTCAAATCGAATGAAGACAAGTAACCAAATCAAGAAAATACTTGACTCTGAGGCCAAAGCCATAAATTCAGTGGAAGTCAACGACTCTTTTGTGAAGGCAGTTGAAATTCTGGAGAATTGCCGAGGTAAAATTCTGTCAACCGGTATGGGGAAGGCGGGTCTCGCAGCAATCGGTCCAGCAACTGGGGTTCCCAGAATCGGCGATTGAAGCGGAACACAAACTCATCAATAATGGGTATTACGTGACGAAGTTCAGAAACAGGTTACCAAAGCATGTAAGTAAGAACTACTGAGGCTTGTATAGCCAACCTCGTTGATGTGCTTTACTCTGAAGAAATGTCGAAATTCTCTTCAATTCGCTTCTGGAAAATTTTTCAACAAAGGAAATTAACGCATGTTCTGGAAATTCGCCCGGGTCAGGTTTAACTTCAAGTGCTTCTATCGAACTGCACTCTTCAACAGATACTGCGACCACGCCCCTAGAGAGGCGATGTAATTTTTGTGTGAAGTGTATCCAGGAATCTTCAGCATTAATTTGGTCGCCATCATAAACGGATAGTTGAGGATTTGTTCTTGTGGGTTGAAAAACTTGTCTGGTAATAATGCCCTTGTCTATAAAATTTGGATGCACTTGCCTGAGAAGCAAGGTTTGGTTATTCAAACGCGAACCTCACTCAGTGACTTGATTTTTTCTATCAACCATGTCCAGTCATTATTTTCGTCCAGTGCAAGTTTTTGTGTAGTGGGGTTGCAATTGTTTGACATATCGTAATTTGTCCATAAACCAGTATGAGAAATTAAATCCACTTCCAAGTCTGCATCAATACTATTAGGAAACGACCATTCTAGCTGTATTCCACCATCGGGTTTGGGATAAGTATAGGGTAATGGCACGTCGCTCAGAAATTTGTTCTTAATCAACGATGACAGCCAATCCAAACCTTCGAAACTTGGTGGTACGCCTTCTTCCCCGTCTAGCCAGCCTTTTTTCAAATCACGAAACTCATCCAGGCGGGTTAGAACATCAGATAGGTCAAACGGAGTAATTTCTTTTATTGATTCAACACGAATTAATTCGCCGTCAGCATTGTACATCCCTGAACCTTCAACCATTACATTCAGTTTGATCTCGTTGCCCTTTTTACCATTGATTAAAACTTCCAGATGTCGATGGGATATTGCTCCAACCAGTCTTTTTCCGTTTGGAAAAAGTAAATGAATGGTCATACTGTCTTTGTCAATTTTCGATACTGTACACCGAATTAAAAATTCTCCAAACTTGAAATCATTTGACAATACCTCAACAATTCTCAGATATGCCTCTCTCGTGAATAGAATTGGCTCAGAATTTTGATGAAATTCAAGTTTTATTGTTTTATCTACACGAAAACTTCTTTCTTTCTCGAACAATTTTAAAATTTCAAATGGAACTACACTTTCTACAACTTTATTTCGATTTGCCGAGTTTATTATTTCAATAAAGTCTCTCTTAGCCAACTCAAAACAGGTGGAAAATTCATTTTCATTCTTTTCAAGACTTTCTTGATTTGATTGTGCAGATTCCAGATTTCTAATTAATTCTAAAAATTCTTTTTCTGAGGCAATATCCTTGTCCAGATTGTCCAATTCAAATCTCCACTTGGCAATTTCCCCAAAAAAATCTCTGACACAATTAAGTAATTTTTGAACGTCCGAGGGTATATTGCCCTTGTCAAAGCGGGCTTCATCTAGGCTTATCTTTAGATATTCAACACGTTGCATCAAATCACCTCCATCCGTTGGAAATCTAGCTGCATTCAAATTATATAACATGCCTCTAACTATTAAAGGGTTGTCGAATAATACAACAAAACGGTCCAGATTGGCACGCTGGCGAGTTTGTTTTCCCCTTTAATAGCTGCTAATGGAAACCTCAGTTGCTGGAATGAACTCTGCAGACCACTGTTGAGCATGTGCCGATTCGGATTTTCCTTACTTATGGTTAGATGCATGAAAGATAATTTTGAAATTGGCAATACAATATATCAAAGTATTCTGAGACCAGCATCCGAATGAGAAATACGAGGGGTTCTGCACATTCACTTTGAAACTTATTGCAAAACTTGATGCTTGAGTAAAAATGACAAATATTCTATTCATCGGCATCCCCACGTACCTGTTGAATTACAATTCTAAAAACTACAATAGCCTTTTGACTCGCAGCGGTGTGCTGCAATCATAGTTCAGTACTGCCGATGAATTTGAATTAAATTGATTAGCGAGTGTACTCAAGGTTAAATGACAATCTGTAAACTGATTCAAATCGAATGAAGACAAGTAACCAAATCAAGAAAATACTTGACTCTGAGGCCAAAGCCATAAATTCAGTGGAAGTCAACGACTCTTTTGTGAAGGCAGTTGAAATTCTGGAGAATTGCCAAGGTAAAATTCTGTCAACCGGTATGGGGAAGGCGGGTCTTGCAGCAA
The DNA here is from genome assembly GCA_965203865.1 of Arenicellales bacterium. Lineage (GTDB taxonomy): Bacteria > Pseudomonadota > Gammaproteobacteria > Arenicellales > JAJDZL01. Next base: position 2,926,678 of record OZ241916.1, on the reverse strand, counting down.
AAAAATTTGCTGTGACACTATGCTCCACCGGCACGCCTGCTGTATATATTCACCCTGGCGAAGCGGCTCACGGGGATCTCGGGGTAATCTCTGAAAAGGATTGCATGGTTGCGTTTTCCACGAGCGGCAAAACTCGAGAAGTGATTGAAATGCTTGAACTTGGCAAGCATATTGGATTGGAAAAAGTAATCGGTATTACATCTCACCCGGATTCCGAGTTGCGTCAGCACTGCGACCTGATTCTGGAAATGGGTGTGATTCAGGAGCCATGCCCATTGGGGCTGACTCCTACGGCCAGTATTGCAGTAATGAATGCCATAGCCGACGCGCTTGCACTTGTTTTAATGACGCAAAAAGGAATCACAAGACACGACTACGGACTTCGTCACCACGGCGGCTACCTTGGAAAGCAGGCTCGCCTGAAAAACGAATGAGTCAATCAATTTTTTAAAGAAGTGTTCTTTTCAGCCGGAAAATTCATATACAAGTTATTCAGCTCATCGGAAACACATCCAAGAGTTTTTCTCTCTGGATAATCCGAACTGGTCAGCGCATCAAGAATGTCCGGGTGGTTCTGCGACATTTCCAATTCTTGAATTGCTACCGTTATTCCGTCCACTACCGGAATATCAATATTCATTTTTTCACCCAGCCCTGTAAATACCGTAGCGCAAAGCACCCCCACATCAGCATTGTCGTATTGAACAGCTTCATGCAGCTCGGCAGCGACGCACTCTGCCAAATAATCAATGTCGCTCATCTGGGACGGTGCAAGATTTTCAATGCACCTGACACTCGCAAGCTGTGGTTGCTTCCCGTATCGAACGGACAGATTCTCGTATAGGGGCTTTGTTCGTGCCCCAAACGAAACGAGTGCGAATCGATTTCCAAGTCGGCTAGCCTCGCGCATCGCTGATTCGCTCATTCCCGCTACAGGAATATCCAGCATTTCTCTCAGTTCGTGGAGTCCTGTGTCAAACGATACGGCAAGCACAATTGCGTCGTAGTCGCGATAATGCCTGGCGGCCAGTTCAATTGCACAGAAGGTGCCGATGGCGTTGTCTGTCATGCTGTTAATGATGGGAGCACCGAAATGCCCGGTCACTCCTTCAATGACTGTATCGGGCGATGCAACCAAGCGCGCCGCATCGAGTGCACGGTCGGTAATCATGCTGGTGGTGTTAGGATTAATTAAAAGAATCTTCATACTCTGGCAAGGATTATATGGGTTGCATTGTTATCGCTGAAATAAATCAATGCATGTAAACCTTCAACTTCAATCTTCGTCTTCGAAGATTTACCTGTTTCCAAAATAAATTTTTGTTCACGTGCCGGATTGGTGCACTGTGTTATGGTATTGCGGTAAATCTGCACAATTCAAATTTCATACAAGCACATTCGGGAGCCATGATAACTATGCCAAAGACAGGCTTTGTTTACGATTCGCGATTTCTTAACCACAATACAGGCAACAGATTTCCGGAAAACAGTAGTCGGTTGACCGCTGCAATGGATTACTTGCAAGTTCAACCATGGTTTGAAGAATTGCATCAAATTCAACCTCGGCTTGCCGAGCGCGAGTGGATAGAAAGAATTCACAAGCCGGACTATGTTGACCATGCCCGGGACATGTGCCAGTCTGAATCGCATATGCTGGACGACCCGGATGTGCGCATTAGCAAAGAGTCGTACAATGTTGCTCGCCTGGCTACCGGCGGCGCACTGGAGCTTGTAGACAGCTTGATGCGCGGCGAAATTGCCAATGGATTTTCCTTGTCAAGGCCGCCGGGGCATCATGCAGAGTCTTCCCATGCAATGGGATTTTGCCTGTTTAACAATATTGCAATCAGCGCGCGGTATCTGCAGGAACAATACAGTTTGGAAAAAATACTGATTCTGGACTGGGATGTTCACCACGGAAACGGAACTCAGCATTCGTTCGAGGACGACCCCACAGTGTTGTTTGCAAGCCTGCACCAATACCCCTACTATCCCGGAACCGGCTCTTACAGTGAAACCGGCACAGGGAAAGGCGCGAATGCAACGGTGAACTGTCCAATGTCTGCCGGCTCGAATGACTCCAGATACGAAGATGCTTTTCAGGAGCGAATTATGCCAGCAATAGACAAGTTCAAGCCGGATGCAGTACTAATTTCAGCCGGCTTTGATGCGCACGCTGCAGACCCGCTTGGACAGATTCAGCTAAGTACAGAATGTTTCGGATGGATGAGTGACAGATTGATGGAGGTGGCGGACAAATATGCCGAAGGCCGGTTGATTGCTCTTCTGGAAGGCGGGTACGATCTTAACGCTCTGTCGCAATGCGTTGCGACGCATCTTCAGTGCCTGATGAAACAGTAGAAGTTTCACAAGCGCTCGTCCAGAATTGCTGTATCTATAGTTTTGTGTAGACTTGATGGCGGAGACGAGGGTCATCTTCAAAAATCGTTGTTGATGATTCATGCCACGCTGACCAGTCAATTTGTGGAAACCTGACGCTGTTTGATGCCTTGATACGATCAGGAACAATTGTTATATCCATTCTGTCGCAGTAGTTTACAGCCTCCTCGTATATCCTTGCTCCCCCGATGAACCAGAGGGTTGGATTCGTCGCATTGTTCATTGCTTCCTGAATGGACGGATAGTGTTCAACATCAGAATCAAGACTGCTGGCAACTACGATATTCTGTCTTTGCGGCAGTGGACGAATCGGGAGGGACTCCCAAGTGTGTCGTCCCATTATTACGGTGGAGTCCAGAGTTGTTTTTTTGAAGCGCTTCAGGTCGGCAGAGTAATGCCAAGGAATCGACCCGTCCAGACCAATTACACCGTCCAGGGTCATGGCGACGATAATCCCGCGTTGAGGAGTCATGCCTGGGCTAATGTTCAATGCAATTAAAGCCTATGCTCAACGGCATTCTCGTTGCCTTGATACAGGCCTCCCTCTCATCCCCAATCTCCTGCTCCACCTTATCCTTGCTTCCAGCATGGTCGCTTGCGAGCATCCTCGTATCCGGCTATGAATCCCCCGGACATTTTCGAGAAGAATGGTGTCGTCTGGGCTAGTATTCTCAATGCTATGCTTTACCACGTACTTGATTCTGCATGCGTCGCCATAGACGGCAACGCGATCAAACTTGTATTCGTGCGATTGGACATGGGCCGGTCCAGTCTTTTGTTCATGCACTCAAATACACGAATGCTGAATCCCGCCGATTGCGTGCCGCCCCCAAGAGCATTTTCACACCAATTCATCACTGCCTCAAACTCAATGCACCAGTCAAAATTTTTCTCTGGATACTCATGCCTTGAACTGCACTTGTCAACATGGTCCTGAAGCACCGCGAGCGACTGAAACTCATCCGGTGTCAGCTCTGTTGCATTTGCCTTTGCAAACGGCGCGAACAACGCCCATACAAAGAATATAGACAACAGCATGTAAGTTCTCTTCATCTTCAAATCCTCCTTGAAGCGCCTTAGGTTGGCAGAGTAATGCCAAGGAATTGAACCGTCCAGGGTCGCGGCAATGATAATTCTGTGTTGACGATTCATGCCCGGGCTAATGTTCATTGGAATTCAAACTGCAACCCGAAACTGAATTGCAGGGTGAGGGTCGTAGCCGGAAAGTTGAAACATGTCCAAAATTTCATGCGTATCCATTTCGAGAACTGCAGTTACATCTGCAAGTGTTTTGATGTCCGGGCTAATTGTAAGTTTGGGCAGTTGTCTGGGTGACCTGGAAATCTGGTTTTGAAGCCCGGGAACATGATCGTACTCGCTCTGGCTACCATCGGACTTTGCGGTATAGATATGCGAATCAATTAATGTATGCGCGAATATCGCCGGCCTGATTCCTGTCAGGCGGCCAAACAACTCAAGCAAAAATGAATATCCGGCAATGTTGTACGGAACGCCCAACGCAACATCCGCACTGCGCTGAGTCAGGTGAAGGCAAAGATTCGGCTCGCCATTGTTGTCCACTTGAACATTCAGCGCCCAGAAAGCATGGCAGGGCGGCAAGGCGCTGTTTTGCGCATTGCCGGGGTCCCAAGCCGTTACAACATGCCGGCGACTGAACGGGTTTGATCTTATCTGTTCCAGAACCCATGCAATTTGATCATTGCAAACGGTTTGAACGCCGTTGCCAACTGGAAAGTATCTCCAAAAGTTTCCGTAGGCACTGGGAACATAGCCGTCTTCATCGGCCCAAGGGTCCCAAAATTTGCAACCGTGCTTTCTGAGTAGCCCGATATGCCTCTGGCCCGAAAGAAACCACAGATTTTCAACGACAATATTCTTCCAGGAGATTTCTTTTGTTGTAAGCAGCGGAAATCCATTTCGAAGGTCAATCTGGTAGTTGTAATTGAATGCTGAAATCGTATCGACTCCAGTTCGACTTTCTTTCCGAGTTCCGTTCTCCAGAACATGTCTTGCAATATTTAGATACTCAATCATGCAGTCAGTAAGTTTTTAAATGCAGAGATATTTAATTTACGGCAAATACAACCTTATATACAAGGACCAATTCAATACCACAATATCACCATGGTAACCAAAGCCATGGCGCATGTAAATTGTGTACAAAGCGATCAACTTGCACAGATTTCTGTCAAATTTATTGTATGCCAAGAATTGATGAATGCTGAACAGATTTTAGAATCTGCGAATTGATGCCTTGCTATAACTGAAGAATAGCTGGGTGGCGCTTTATTCGCTGTTGCAAAGTGGAGATTCAGCGCTTTGCAAGGCTCTTCCTGACTGACTTTCGCGGATTTTAGACGAGCTCACCACACGGGCTGGCCAACTCTGGTTCGCTTACTTGCATTCGGGCCAATTCAATGGAATATGGAGACTGCCAAAAGTTTCCGACAATACAGGATGATGCCATGCCGTTCCCCGCGGAATCTTCATGCGGCCAACCGCTTGATACCTTTAGCCATCGTCTCAGCTACACTTCTCCCCCCTTAATCCGAAAAGTACACAGCCCCTCTTTAGTCGCTGGGCAGCATGGCATCATGCAAGTATCTTGTGCTCTTAAAAATGGTAGTCCGAATCTCATATTTTTAACGAATCAACAAACCGACTTGACAAGGGGGGGGGGTATGAATTAACATCGGTAAATTAATAATTTATTTGGGTTTTTCAAATTAATGTCAACTATTGATTCTTTCCGAAGATGCCGTGCCGGTCAGCGATGTGGCCTGCTTGAAATCTGCACGCGAGGCGGGCTGGAAGAAAGTGTTAGATTCCTTCTTTCCATTGGTTGACGGAGATACTCTTTTTGAAAGGTTACTGGGGTATTCATTCAACATTAAATTGCAAAAGCGCCCAAATTTTACATAGCAGAAAGTTCTGAATACAGAGTTAAAACTTTTGAAGAAACCGAGAGACATACTATTGGAGGTATGAATTGTGATGAATGGTAATACTGGAAAATCAAGAATTGTTGTAAATTCATTCCTCCAGGCAGCTGTTTTATTTTCGGTGCTGTTCCTGTCTGTTCCAGCTTTTGCGCAGACGACGGGGACAGTGTCAATAGCGGCAGCATCTGCTACAAATACAGCCGAAGGGTCAAGTGCGACTTTTACGGTTACTGCATCGCAAACTGTTCCTGCTGGTAATCAGCTAGGAGTAAGGTATAGTATCGGTAAGACCCCCAGTACTAGTGATGATGATGCAGAGGCGGGTGATTTTGGAAATCGCGATAATACGCTTCAACGTAGCAGTTACCTATCAGGAGCAAGAGTTGTTATACCGGCGGGGGCAACAACAGCTACGATTACTGTTCCTATATTTAATGATGGTGCAGCAGAGTCCGCAGAATCCTATAGAGTCACTCTGATTGGTTTTCAAGGTAGCGCTACAGCTGGTACTATTACGTACAGTCTTGTTACAAATCCGCACGCGGATGGTACCATTGCATCCAGCACTGGACCCAGCTCCTCGAATCCGTCCAGACTCACTGTATCTGTTGGAGAACCCGCTGGCCATTCGCTCGAAGGCGGGACAGCATTGTTCCCGGTCAGTTTTACTGGTACGGCAGTAGGCAACATTACCGTACCGTTTAGATTGACGGCCATTACCACAGGTTTTACAGCAAGCGATATAGGAGCTTGGCCGACTGATGCGCCTGAAGTGAGTGGACGTACTTGCGCCGCGGGCCTGGTGTGCTACCGAGTGTTCACTCCTAAAGAGATTAACACGAGCTTGCGAAACGGACTTTATCTGGAAGTCCCCATTGCATTTGACAATGCCGCCGAACCTGATGAATCGTTTCATCTAGAGATTGTAAGCAGTATTACGACTTCGGGATCTACTCGTAGCCTGGGTAGCACAATATCCAACGAGACAGTTACCATATCCAGCGGCAACGGCAGGGCTTTTGAAAAGATACAGTCTAGCCAAGAGGCGTATAAGCTGGTGGTGGTTCGAGAGGCTGGCACTTCCGCTTCTGAACCGGAGCGGGACAAGATGCTAAGGTTTCGTGTGAAGATTCAAGACTCAGCTGGAATTGACAGAGCTATATCAAGCGCAAATTTGTACACGGCAACTCTGGAAGTTAAAGGTACTGCTACAACAGGCAGTAACAAAGATACTGCGAGCGCTGATATTAACCCAGTTTCAATAACCCAGTCGGCAAATTGCGGTAATCCTGCTGTTGGTGTGGCTGGTTCATTGGAGTTGAATACTCAAGATAGATTTAATCTGAACTTCGGGGGCACAGCTTCTGGGCAAGGAAGTACGCCAGGCGTGGCTGCTTCGGGCTGGTTGCTATGCTTTCAGTTGAATGCAGATTCCGTATCGGATGTCGGCGAAACATTTATATTGGAGGTTGTCAGTGTTCGAGCACAAGGCGGTCGGCAATCAAGACCACCGTTTTTCCGCGGCAGCTACTATGGCCGGTTGCCGGGTAATATGGCAAATCTGCGAAGTGCGGGGAGCGATTTGATCGAAACAATTACTATTACGGCACCGCCTGGACCAGGAGTAACTGTCAGTTCGAAGAGCTTGTCCGTCAATGAAGGTAGTAGCGATACTTACAATGTGTCTTTGGCTTCTGCACCCTCAGCAGATCTGACAATTTCAATCAGTAGCAACAATCATGATGTAACTGTAAACCCAAGTACGCTGACTTTTACAACAGGCAACTTCGGCACTGAGCAGACGGTGACAGTTACAGCAGCAGATGATACCGACTTTAGGGACGACAGTGCGATACTAAGCCATAGTATTACCAGTGGTCCTGCATCCTTTGATTCATCTATTGAAAGTGTGGTGGTATCAGTCAATGACACCGGTACTCCAGTTGTGTCGGTAGACTTTCCGAGCGTCACGGAAGGCGATAGCGGTACAAAGACGATGACTTTCACTGTAACGCTTAGTGGTGCAAGCGATAGGGTGATTAATGTACCTTATGTATTAGGTGGCACGGCAGAGTCGGGAACCGACTACAGAGCTACCCCCAATATCGGAAATGTGTCCTTTGCTCAAGGCGAGACATCAAAGATAATCAGTTTTTCGATTGTGGGGGACACGACACCCGAAGCACATGAGACGATTCAGGTCACACTGGACCAGCCTTATTCTAGAGCGCCTAATGAAGCCTTACCACCAGCAACGTTTAATGATAATCTGAGAGCATGTGTTGCTGCCATTGTAGGAGATTCGCCAGGTAATTGCTCCATAGCCGCCATCGGATACATTATGAACGACGACGGCACTACTCTTGCTACTAGTAACTTGGCCATTTCTACGTCAAGTCCTACTTCGTTGAACAGCGGTAATTTGAACAGTGCAGTATTAAATATGACGTTGTCAAGTGGAACGTTTGGTTCAGCTGCTACTACAGCAACCAACTACGAGTTGGTAACGAGCATAGAGGGTCTAACAATTAATACTGTAACGCGACCCACTACAACGACGTTGACCATTACCCTTGCTTATCCTGATACCGCTCCTGATTTTTATGAAGCGAAATCAATCGCGGTAATAGCCAAGGCAGCTGCGCACTCAGGCACGGAGAGTTTGACCTCGGCCCCGGTTTCGGTGGCAGTGGCGCCAGCAACCACTAATATAGTAGTTAGCAAGCAAACCTTGGCGCTTGAGGAAAGATCGCCCGACGATGAGGACAATGACAATATTGGTACTTACACGGTCGTATTGACTCAGGCACCGACAACCGATGTTGTAATTACGGTCGAAAGTACCAACAGCGATGTCGTAGTCGACACGGATTCTGAAACAGCAGGCAATCAGAATACACTGACTTTTACATCAACCGGCTACGCCACTGCGCAGACGGTTACAGTTACAGCGTATTCAGATATCGACAATTTCGATAGTACCGCAAGACTTACCCATAGCATCACAACTGCTGGTGGAACGATGTATCCAACGACGTTGAATATTTCCAGTGTTCTGGTGACCTTAAGCGATGTGCAGCAATCACCCGAAGACGCTTCTGACCCTAATACTCCTCCTACTCCTCCAGAGAGGGGGTCGCTTGAAGAAGAGCTTGAAAAAGAAATCGTCACGAATGTGGTACGCGAGATAACTTCTAGCACAGTTGCGGCTTTGTCTGGCAGAATTTCAACCGTTATTGGCGGCAGCATATCCGGTGCAATGAGCCACAATGATGATGAATTCATGTCCATTCTGAAGCGACTGGTGAATCATGAGCGCAACAAAGATCTGGAAGATTCAGTTGGCTCGCTTGAACAAGCTCTTGACGGAGCAAGTTTCGCTTATTCACCCGGCGGCAGCTTGTCGTCATCTCATTCCGGAGGTGCGGCAGAAGGCGGCATCGCGATATGGGGTTCAGCGGACTACACACGCTTGTCAAGCGGTGGCAATAGCGATTTGAACTGGGACGGAAGCTTGTTTGCGTTTCACCTGGGGTCAGATACCATGCTTGACTCGGGAATGCTGGCGGGAGTTTCATTGGGTATATCCAGAGGAAGTTTCAACTACTCGAATGCCGGAACTCAGAATTCTAGCGGTACGCTGAAACCTCGCATGGTCATGCTGAGTCCTTACATAGGCTGGTCAGTAACAGATGAGTTCGATGCTTGGGCATCACTGGGATTCGGACGAGGACGGATTGACTACAATGACTCTGTACAGGACAGCTTCTCAAACAAGACAGAGATGTTGCAGTTGGTAGCCGGTGGGCGTTATGCGTTGAGGACAATTGGAGATGATAGCGAGTCCCCGGTGACACTCAGCGTGAAAAGTGAAATTTGGGGCTCGAACCTGAAAATCGCGCCCAGAGCAGCAGGTCAAACTGGCAGCAAGATCAAGACTCAAGGCCTACGTGTTGCATTGGAAGCTTCGCAGAAATGTGCGATGAGTCCCGATTCATGCATGATACCCTCTGTAGAGCTTGGTGTCCGCTGGGACGGAGGTGACGGTGAAACCGGCGCTGGCGCTGAATTGGGCGGCGGTGTCAAGTACAGTGATTTCAAATCAGGTGTTACAGCGAGTGTAAACCTGCGCTATCTCATTGCACATAAAAATGACAACAAGGTATGGGGAATCGGAGCCATGCTGCGTCGGCAACCTGTGTCAGGTTCTGCAGGCATGACTTACAATGCTTCTATTTCCACTGGAAGAGCGAACAGCGAAGCCGGTTCCTCCTTCTGGGAGCGCAGTGTTTCAACAAGCAATCTTGCCGAGGGCAAAACAGAAACAACATCAAGATTCGATTCTGAAATCGGATACGGAGTTTATGGCAGCAACGGACTAGTCACTCCGTACATCGGTCTGGGGATTCAGGAAAGCACGCGAGATTATCGTGTTGGCACCAGATTCTCGACAGATTCAACGCTTGAGTTGCAACTTGAGTTTGAGCATCATGAAAGCGATGTCAAATCGTCAGACAACAGGATGGTGCTGAAAACGACTCTCGACTGGTAGAACTATCTTAAATCTGGATAGGAATATGCATGGTTGATGTTTTTCATTGTTGAAGAGCATCAGCCATGCTTCAGTATGGTAGTCTGGATTTGGAATAGTTTGCTTCGGTCAACTTCACAAAAACACCGCGGGAATTTGGTTTTGGGGCTGTAAATAGGGTTTTGTAGATAGGCAAGGCTCAGTTAAATTTTCTGGGTTTCTGTTGATTGTTGATATGCCTTCTTTTTGCATATTCCCGGGATTTTCAAATCTGGTATTAACACACCAAGCACAACATGAGGGTGCACCTGTGTTCCACCGTTCTACCGCACATTCAGGCTCACTTCGCCATCTGCTTCATTGCGCTCACTGGAAAGCAGAATAATCCATCTTGGTCGAGATCGTTCGTCAAGAGTAGAGCCATCGTCAGGGTAGCATCCTGACCCGCATTGATAACCATAGTCGCTATGCGATTCCATCAAAATCCACCGAGGTTCAGAAAACCATCTACCGGGTCATGGAGCTGAGGTGTTAAACATCGCATCGCTCCCCCTCGGCAACACCTGACAAGCACTCTGAGTGGTGCTGTATTAACCGTTGCGAAGCGGAAATTCAGCGATTTACGGAGGGTTCCCTGACTTTTGCAGATTTTAGACGAGTTCATTGCACGGACTGGCCAACTCTGGTTCGCTTACTTGCATTCGGGCGAATTCGATGAAATATGGCGGTCGTCAAAAGTTTCCGACAATACAGGATGATGCCATACCGGTCCTGCGGAATATTCATGCGGCCAATCGCTTGATGCCTTTAGCAACCGTCTCGGCTATACCTCTTCCCCTTTAATCCGAAAAGTGCACAGCCCCCTCTTTAGTCGCTGGGCAACATGGCATCATGCAAGTATCTCGTGCTCTTAAAAATGGTAGTCCGAATCTCATATTTTTACGAATCAGCACACCGACTTGACAAGGGGGGGGGGGGTAGAGTAACATTGGCGATTTGCTAATTTGTCTGGGTTTTTGAAGTTAATGTCGACTATTGATTCTTTCCGAAGATGCAAGTGCCGGTCAGCGATGCGGGCCTGTATAAAATTCACACGCGAGGCGGGCTGGCAGAGAGTGTCGGATTCCTTCTTTCCGTTGGTTGACGGAGATACTCTTTTGAAATAGTGGTATTTATTCAACATTGAATTGCAAAAGCACCCAAATTTCTACATAACAGAAAGTTTCTGAATATAGATATTGCAACTTTTGAAGAAACTGAAAAATATACGATTGGAGGTATGAATCGTGGTCAATGCTAATGCTGGAAAATCAAGAATTGTTGTAAATTCATTCCTCCAGGCAGCTGTTTTATTTTCGGTGCTGTTCCTGTCCGTTCAAGCTTTTGCGCAGACGACGGGGACGGTGTCAATAGCGGCAGCATCTGCTACAAATACAGCCGAAGGGTCAAGTGCGACTTTTACGGTTACTGCAACGACAGCTGTTCCCGGAGCGGTTGGAAGCGCAGCTTCGCTAAGAGTAGGATATCGTATCGCTGCGACTCCAAGTACTAGTGATGATGATGCAGAGCCGGGAGACTTTGGAGACCGCCAGAATGAGTATCAACGTAATTGTGCTCAACAAAGAGAAGCACCTGGCCAAGCACCACCAGCAAGTGGATGTTATCAATACTTCGGAGGATTTGCCACCATCCTGCCGGGAGCAACAACAGGTACGATCACTGTTCCTATATTTAATGATGGGGCAGAAGAGGCAGCAGAATCCTATAGAGTTACTCTGACTGGTTTTCTAAGTGCCGAGGTTGGCGGTACTACCTACGCGCTTGCTACAGGTGCAAGTCAGTACGCGGATGGTACCATTGCAGCCAGCACCTTGAATCCGTCCGGGCTCATTGTATCTGTTGGAGAACCCTCTGACCATTCACGAGAAGGCGGTACAGCAAATTTCCGGGTCACTTTTACTGGTCCGATAGTAAACGGCGAGCCTACGGTACCTAGGGCAGTAGGTAACATCACCGTACCGTTTAGATTGACCGCCGCAAGCACAGGCGGTGCAGGGTTTACATCAAGCGATATAGGGGCTTGGCCAAACGACAAGACTGGCGTGATGGGGCGCAATTGCACCCGGGGCCTAGTGTGCTACCAGGTGTTCACTCCTGAACAGATTAATACAAGCTCACGAGGCCGGCTTGAGCTGATAGTACCCATTGCATTTGACACTGTCGCCGAACCTGATGAATCGTTTAATCTAACGATTGTGAACAGTATTACGACTTCGGGTTCTACTCGTAGATTGGGTAGCACAATATCCGGCGAGACAGTTACCATATCCAGCGGCAATGGCAGTGCTGTTGAAAAGATACGGTCAAGCCAGGAGGCGTATAAACTGGTGGTTACTCGAGAGGCCGGCACTTCCGCTTCCGAACCGGAGCGGGACAAGATGCTAAGGTTTCGCGTAAAGATTCAAGACTCAGTTGGAAATAACAGAGCCATATCAAGCACAAATTTGTACACAGCAACTCTGCAAGTTAAAGGTACTGCTACAACAGGCAGGAATAAAGATACTGCGAGCGCTGATATTAACCCGGTTTCATTAACCCAGTTGGCAAATTGCGGTAATCCTGCTGTTGGTGCTTCTGGTTCATTGGAGTTGGATGCTCAAGATAGATTTAATCTGCGCTTCGGGGGAACGGCTTCTGGGCAAGGAAGTACGCCAGGCGTGGCTGCTTCGGGCTGGTTGCTATGCTTTCAGTTGAATGCAGACTCCGTATCGGACGACGATGAAACATTCACATTGGAGGTTGTGAGTGTTCGAGCGCAAGGCGGTCGGCAAACAAGACCGCCGTTTCGACTCGGCAGCTACTCTGACCGGTTGCCCCCGAATCTTGCAAATCTGCGAAGTGCGGGGAGCGATTTGATCGAAACAGTTACTATTACGGCACCGCCTGGACCAGGAGTAACTGTCAGTTCGGAGAGCTTGTCCGTCAATGAAGGTAGTAGCGATACTTACAATGTGTCTTTGGGTGCTGCCCCCTCAGAAAATCTGACAATTTCAATCAGTAGCAACAATCATGATGTAACTGTAGACCCAAGTACGCTGACTTTTACAACAAGCAACTTCGGCACTGATCAGACGGTGACAGTTACAGCAGCTTCTGATACTGACTTTAGGGACGACAGTGCGATACTAAGCCACAGTATTACCAGTGGTCCTGCATCCTTTGATACATCAATTGAAAGTGTGGTGGTATCAGTCAATGACAACAGTGGTACTCCAGTTGTGTCGGTAAACTTTCCAAGCGTCACGGAAGGCAATAGCGGTACAAAGACCATGACTTTCACTGTAACGCTTAGTGGTGCAAGCGATACAGTGATTAATGTACCTTATGTAGTAGCTGGCACAGCAACCTTTGGTCAAGACTACAGAGCTAGCAGCAACACCGGAGTAGTGTCCTTTGCTCAAGGCGAGACAGCCAAGCAAATCAGTTTTTCGATTGTGGGGGACACGGACGTGGAGGCGCACGAGACGATTCAGGTAACACTGGACAAGCCTTATACTAGATCGCCTACTGAGGATAATGCGCCAGCAACGTTTAATACTAATCTGCGTGCATGTGTTGGTAGTGTAGCCGCTCTTCCGGGATTTCCTGATACCGGTTCGCCAGGTAATTGTTCCATAGCCGCCATCGGATACATCATGAACGACGATGGCACTACTGTTGCTACTAGTAACCTGAGCATTTCTCCGACATCCGCCCAGTTGAACAGCGGCAATTTGAACGGTGCAAGATTAAATATGACGTTGTCAGGTGGTTTAACGTTCATGGGAAATGAAAGCCTTGAAGCGGCAAGCTACGAGTTGGTAACGAATATAGAGGGTTTAAGCGTTGCTACTCCTGCTATAGTGGTGGGGAGCGCGACCCGGTACGAACTTATCCTTGCTTTTACTGGAGATCCTAATTTTTATGAACCAAAATGGATCGTGGTAATAGCCAATGCAATTGTGCACACAGGCACGGAGAGTTTGCGATCGAACCCGGTTTTGGTGGAAGTGGCACCAGCAACTACCGATGTAGTAGTTAGCAAGCAAACCTTGGCACTTGAGGAAGAATCGCCTGACGATACGGACACTGACAATACGAACGCCAATATTGGTACTTACACAGTCGTATTGGCTCAGGCACCGACAAGCGATGTTGTAATTATGGTCAGCAGTACCAACAGCGATGTCGTAGTCGACACTGATTCTGAAACAGCAGGCAATCAGAATGAACTGACTTTTACATCAACCGACTACGCCACTGCGCAGACGGTGACAGTTACAGCGTATTCAGATATCGACAATTTCGATAGTACTGCAAGACTCACCCATAGAGTCACATCTGGTGATGCCACGTATACAACGTCGTTGAATATTTCCAGTGTTTTGGTGACCGTAAGCGATGCGCGAATACCCGAACCCGCTCCTCCTCCTGCTGCAGCAGCGAGAGGGCCGCTTGAAGAAGAGATTGAAGAAGAAATCGTCGCGAGTGTGGTACGCGAAATAACTGCTAGCACAGTTGCCGCGTTGTCTGGCAGAATTTCAGCCGTAATTGCCGGTAGCATATCGGGCGCAATGAGCCACAATGATGATGAATTCATATCCATTCTGAAGCGACTGGTGAATCATGAGCGCAACAAAGATCTGGAAGATTCAACTGGCTCACTTGAGCAAGCGCTTGACGGAGCAAGTTTCGCTTATTCACCTGGCGGCAGCTTGTCGTCATCTCATTCCGGAGGTGCTGCAGAAGGCGGCATGGCGATATGGGGTTCAGCGGACTACACACGCTTGTCAAGCGGCGGCAATAGCGCTTTGAACTGGGACGGAAACTTGTTTGGGTTTCACCTGGGGACAGATACTATGCTTGACTCGGGAATGCTGGCGGGAATTTCATTGGGTGTATCCAGAGGAAGTTTCAACTACTCGAATGCTGGAACTCAGAACTCTAGCGGCACGCTGAAAACCCGCATGACCATGCTGAGTCCTTACATAGGCTGGTCAGTAACGGATGAGTTCGATGCCTGGGCTTCGCTGGGATTCGGGCAGGGACGGATTGACTACAATGACTCTGTACAGGACAGCTTCTCAAACAAGACAGAGATGCTGCAGTTGGTAGCCGGTGGGCGCTATGGATTGAGAACGATTGGAGATGATAGCGAGTCCCCGGTGACACTCAGCGTGAAAAGTGAAATTTGGGGTTCGAACCTGAAAATCAAGCCCAGAGCAGGACAGCAAGCTGGCAGCAAGATCAAAACTCAAGGCTTGCGTGTTGCATTGGAAGCTTCGCAGAAATGTGCGATGAGTCCCGATTCATGCATGACACCCTCTGTAGAGCTTGGTGTCCGCTGGGACGGCGGTGACGGTGAAACCGGTGCTGGCGCTGAATTGGGCGGCAGTGTCAAGTACAGTGATTTGAAATCAGGTGTTACAGCGAGTGTAAACCTGCGCTATCTCATTGCACATAAAAATGACAACAAGGTATGGGGAGTCGGAGCCATGGTGCGACGGCAACCCGTGTCAGGTTCCGCAGGCTTGATTTACAACGCTTCAATTTCGACTGGAAGAGCGAACAGCGAATCCGGTTCCTCCTTCTGGGAACGCAGTGTTTCGACAAGCAATCTTGCCGAGGGCAAAACCGAAACAACATCAAGATTTGATTCTGAAATCGGATACGGAGTTTATGGCAGCAACGGACTAGTCACTCCGTACATCGGTTTGGGTATTCAAGAAAGCTCGCGAGATTATCGTGTTGGCACAAGATTCTCGACAGAATCAACGCTTGAGTTGCAACTTGAGTTTGAACACCATGAAAGCGATGCCAAGTCGTCGGACAACAGAGTGGTGCTGAAAACTACTTTGGACTGGTAAACACTTAAACTGAATCTAAACAGAAATTTGTATGACTGATGTTTTTCATTGACTGAAGAGCATCAGTCCATTTTTCAATGTGACAGTTTGGATTTGGGAGAGTTTGCTTTGGACAACTTCACAAAATCATAAGAGAAGCATATCTGAGAATTGCTCATGTATTGTTAAACCCAGATCCCCGCTTAAGGCTGGGAAAGCTGTATTAGGCAGTGAAGACAAATGCATGCAATCGTTAGCGTTGAGTTTTTCCGATTTGCCCGGTGCAATTCGGTGCCGGTACTGAGCGGATCGGCTTATCAGCAAGGTTCGAGGTCCGAATCGACGGCATGAAGCGGCTGTGCGGACGAGTTTTCACCGGCGGCAAGCGAGAGTGTCTGCCCAATAGATCAGATTCAAGATATTCAATGCGGTGAAGCACCGCCGAACAAGCCTATTCGAGAGTTAGTTTCGTAGTTGCCAAGCTGTTGATTTCACACGAGAATTTGACTGCCTGAAATTTTTTTACCCCAAGAATCTGCGTTTTCAAGGCTTGAAACACCGATTTCGCCTGTTTTTGCCGCGTTTCTACCCCGCCTTCATGCCTGGCTCGTCGGCATCCTCGGGATCTGTTGCAACTTCTTGTTTACACTTAAAAAATGTTACCATGAAAGCCCTCCAGAGGTACAGTGAACAGAATGTAATACACATTCAAGAGGTGCTATAAGCCTCAGGAGAAGCAATCTGGCGAAACCAAATTTCATGTTCTATTGTAGCCTGTTGGACGGGGAAGATTTTGAAGCGTTCCGCAAAGCCGATTGCCTTGGGCTACCAGGAAAAGAACAAGCCCGACAAGATGCGCAGTCTGGTGACACCGCTGACCGCCTGAAACCCGCTTGTCGTCCCGGTCTTGACCATGCTGCCAGAAGCGGCAGGCACTGGCACGTCCGAAACTCGAAAATCGCTGAAAATTCGCGATTTCGCAACACGAAAATCTTTGGGGTCAAGCTCCGAATTCACCGACCAGAACATTGTCATGCCTTGGCCGAATCTGGAAAATCAACAATTTCGCCTTCAATTTCTTTCCAGCGGGAAACTCTGTTTTTCGATAAAAATTGACACTTGACGGATTGGCCGATTAGAATTACAGAAGTAAAAATTCTACTACCGGCATAACGATGACAATCAAGTTTCCCAGTTGTTATGTAGCGCAAATAAAGATTGTGAAGATTCTCAATTCCTTATTTTTGTTTCATACTTGGAAATGCGAAGCTCCCATATTTTAACTATGACCCTCTAGGAGGGCGAAATGCAATCAATATGTATAGACGATCAATCTAATCAAGTTGAAGGTGAATTCAGTGACCAGAACGAGGATTTATTAAGCTTGAAAAACAAAAATACAGGATGCCCCTCCCGAGAACTTCCTCAGACAAACGATGCCTATATTGATGTTGAGGAGGAACCGGATGACCCAAATCCGAAAATTGCAGACATTAAAGATCCATACAATCCAGAAGAAATAAAAATAAACACGATAAATATTACAGTTGGACAAATTGTTTTGCGAATGGAACACAATGAGATAGAGCTATCCCCCGAATGGCAAAGGAACATTGGGATATGGAGTCCTGTACAACAGAGTAGACTTATTGAATCATTGTTGCTTCGTGTACCTATTCCGGTCTTCTATGTTGCCGCTGACAACCAGGAACACTGGTCGGTGGTTGATGGCATTCAAAGGATTTCAACAATCAACGATTTTGTTGGAAATAAATTTAAACTAAGGTCTTTGGAATATTTGGACCGGTTTGACAGCAATTCCTATGATAAACTTCCAAGACCGATGCAAAGACGAATTAACGAGACTCAGTTAATTGTCAATGTAATTGATTCAAGAACCCCCATTACTGTTATGTTTAATATTTTTAAACGAATCAATACTGGCGGTATGATGTTAAACGGACAGGAAATTCGCCATGCTTTAAATCCCGGTAAAGTTAGAAATTATTTGAAGGAGCTTGCGGATTCTGAAGAATTCAAATTGGCAACTGATAATTCGGTAAGACCAAAACGAATGGTAGACCGAGAGTGTGTGTTAAGATTTCTTGCTTTTTATTTCAATGGCTGGGAAAACTACAAAGAGAACAGTCTTGATAGCTTTCTCGTCAACACTATGCGACAGGTCAACCAAATGAGCGAAGGTGACCTTGAGTTGCCCAAAAGAAAATTCTTCGATTCGATGACAGCAGCCCGAAAGATATTTGATGATAGAGCATTTCGGAAACCCAAGCCTGATAATTCAAGAGCCCCAATTAGCAAACCGCTATTTGAAGTATGGAGTGTTTGCTTGGCAAAATGTTCGTCACAGGAAATAAACGTACTCATCAAGCAAAAAGAATCAGTCGTGGATAAATTCAAAAATTTGGTATTGCGAGACGATGAATTTGACAAAGCAATTAGTTATTCAACCGGTTTATCACAAAGGGTTAGGAAACGATTTGAGTCAATTCAAAGTCTTATACATGAGATTGTTTCTTCGTGATTAGCAGAATTAAACTTGCAAATTTTAAGTGTTTCGAGAAGGCGGATATAAAATGTTCCCCCTTAACCTTGTTATGCGGCATCAATGGTGCTGGGAAAAGCACTGTCATTCAAGCTTTGCTGTTATTGCGTCAGTCATTTGAGTCTGGTGATTTACGAGACAGCAAACTGAACTTAAATGGAAGTTTAATAGAGTTGGGTACGGGGTACGACATACTGTTTGAGAATTCAGAATCCGACATAACTCGGATAGAGTTGACAGATAATAAAAATCAAACCATATTTAAATCAAGTTTTGACTGTTCTGGCAAAGCCTCTAAATCAGACCAATTGAGTTTTGCTGATTGTCCAGTCAAGCAAGGTGTTTACAATTCCTGGCACAAAACGCCGCCCTTGGGAGGAAAATTCAGGTATGTTAGTGCAGGGAGAATTGGTCCGCAAAAAATTTATTCGCATTCTGAGGCATTTGCATCTAGCGGCCAGATTGGAGCGCAAGGCGAATACTCAATGAGTTACCTATATACTCGTAGTAATAAAACTTTGGAACCAGATGATCCTAGATGTAAGGGCTTGATAAAAAATACCATTATTTCGGGTGTTGATCATTGGATTCAAGAAGTGACTCCAGGTGCCCACCTAAAAATCCAACCTATTGAAGATGTTGATTTTGTCCGTGCTGGATTTCAATTCGACCAGCCCGAAGATGTTGAGTCAAGGGTCTATCGAGCGACAAATGTTGGATTTGGTCTTTCGTATGTCTTGCCAGTAATAGTTTCACTCCTGTCCCGACCAGGCACACTTTGCATAATTGAAAATCCAGAGGCTCATTTACATCCGAGAGGACAGACGAAACTTGCGGAATTAACGGCGCTAGCTGCCTTGGCAGGTGTTCAAGTAATTGTAGAGACACATAGCGACCATTTCTTGGATGGTGTACGAATCGCTGTAAGGAACGAATTAATTGAGCCGAATCAAGTTTCAATTCATTATTTTAATCGCGACAAGGGCAAATCAATTGTATCTACTCCAGAAATTGACCCCGATGGAAGATTGTCGGAATGGCCAGAAGGATTTTTTGACCAGTATGAACAGAATTTAGCTCAACTGCTAGTACCGAAACAGAAATTTTGAAATGAAACGTGAAATGGTTCTCAACCATGTGAGTCTTGTGGCATATAACCGCCATGAAGCGACGCATCTGCTGAAAGATGTTATGGCGGGCATTTCATTGCTGATTTCAAATAATGCTGTAAAAAATAATCTGAGGATGTCCAAAGAATGGCCGCAAATTCAGCAGCTAATAGAGCCGAATGGTTTTTTAGACCCAAGTTCGTATAACTATCAGGAGGCTAAAGATTCGATTAAACTTCTTTTAAAATTGAGTGCCCAATATCCACTAGATAAAAATCTCGAAGCAACATATAAGGAAAGATTTAGCAACTGTGAGTATTTATCTCACTCAACGCAAAATCAAGTTAAATTGCCTCCCGACGATGGTGCCCCCTTAATTCTATGTGTTGTGACTGATTCAATCGCAGTCGGTTTTTCATCCAAAAATTGGGACTGTGAGCAAATTAAGGTCAATTTCAATGAATTGTACGAAGACAGTTCGGTTGAACAAGTATCAGAAACCATAGACAACCTCACACAAGCCCGGCATGCAAATTCAATTTGTGAGTCTCACCTTGAACTGTTACAAGTCAATTTGAACCAACGCGACTTTTGGGCGATGAAATGTTCCGTTTTTCAGTTCCTCAAATTTGGTCTCGATGTTGAGCAACATATTCAAGATTTACCCAAACAGGAGTTTCCAACTGTTATCAAAAGATTAAAAGCATTGAATGAAACCTGCGAAGAATGGCGTGTCAAAAAATCAAGCCTTCCTGAATTCAAATGCCGTGTTTCTCCAGAGGGAGAAAATGTGAGAACGAATCCGAAGTTGCGTGAACGTCGAAGTTTTTTAAGCGCTGAGGGCTCGAAAGAATTTTTTGAGTGGCATGCTCGTTTTGGCAATGTTGGGAGAATTCATTTTCGTCTTTGTAAGGTTACCCAAAGTATAGAGATTGGGTATATAGGCCCACACTTGCCAACCAAGAAGTCTAAATAGAAAAGTTAATCTGCAAGTAGTGAGTCAGTTTGCTGGCGGCATTTCAAGCCACCAGCACCAAGTTCAAACCAAGGGAAGTTTGTACAAGATTAGAGATTTCTTGGCGACTATTACAGCAAGCAGAATTTGCGGTTGCGACCCATTGGTTAAGTCTATCTTGCCGGAGAAATTGGTCGGGGTAGAGGGATTTGAACCCCCGGCTTCCTGCTCCCAAAGCAGGCGCGCTACCAGACTGCGCCATACCCCGAAAATGATATCGATGATTTATTCTACAGAAATGTGCGAAGCAATCATATAGTTAACATGAATACTTTTAATCTGTTTGATTAGGTACCTTCCAAGTGTAATTAGCAGTATTGTACCGTCAAAACCCTCAGGGAGTACGACAAAAAGAAAAGTCGGTTGAAATGCCCATTTTCCTGTACTGTTGTTACTATCGGGTCAATACAGTTGATTCCCGCATCTGCAAATTTAATTCTGAACCAAGCGTTTAAAAATTCACTTGGTAGAATTTGGTCAGTCTTTTTTGTCCGTGATTAAAATTCTAACATGAATGTGATTTTCCCATGGCTCGCACAATAAAGACTTTCAAGATGTCCAAACATCAGAGTTTCAAGTTAATTTTTTGCTTGACTTTATGAGATATATTCTCATAATAAATGTAAAATTAAGGTTAAATAATTAAATTTACACCTTGAATTAAATCAAAACTACTTTTTTGAAGCAATATGTTACTAAGTTTTACAGTAAAAAACTGGATGTCTTTTCGTAAAGAGACCAAATTTTCCATGATTGCCACCCGAGAGCGACAGCATCGCGAACGAATTTTTAAATTGAAAAAATTTCAAGCAAAAATTCTTCCAGTTGCAGCGATATTCGGCGGGAATGCTTCAGGAAAAACAAATTTGTTCATGGCTCTCAACTTTGCTAGAACATTGATAATTGAAGGGACAAAATCGGATGAACTAATTCCAGTGGAACCATTTCGGCTAGATTCAAAAAGTTTGAAACGTCCAACCGATTTTAAATTTGAGTTGTTAATAGATAATTTGATTTATGAATACAGCTTCTCCGTGAACAAGAATTACGTATTGAAAGAAAAACTTGTGATATTCAATAGCAGTAGTGAGAAAGTAATATTTGACCGAGTGAATGACCGTATAGCCCTCCACAGTTATCTGTCAAAAAATGAGTATTTGAAATTCATAATTGACGGAACATGGGAGAACCAGCTTTTTCTTACAAATGCTGTATCTCATAAATCTGTATACAAGAAAACTAAAGAGTTAAAAGCAGTTTACAACTGGTTCAAAAAGACACTTGAACTAGTTGCCCCCGATAGTCGATTTGCGGGGTTGGAACAGTTTATTGATGAAGCAAGCCCGCTTTACGAAAATATGAGTGAAATTCTACAGCATTTAGATACAGGAATTTTTCGGCTAGGCAACGAGGAAGTCCCATTTAATAATCTTCGGTTGCCTGAACAGATAAAATCTAAAATTGAAAAGGAATTAAAGGAGGGGGAGAGCCTCCGAGTATTACTTGACCAGGCTGGTCGATTTGTTGTTTCTCGTGAAAATGGTGAAATTCTTGCGAAGAAATTAATTGCATATCATCGTACGCTAGATGACAAGGAAACGCCTTTTGAGATTCATCTTGAGTCACATGGGACGCAACGTGCAATTGACCTTTTACCAGCCTTCCTTGATTTGTCAGCTACGCAACAATCATCCCCCAAACGGTCGGGAGTATATTTAATTGATGAAATCGACCGTTGCTTACATAGCCTTATGACAAGAACTCTACTTGAAACCTACTTGAAAAATTGTAATTCTGGAACACAAACGCAATTGCTGTTCACGACTCATGATAATTCGTTGATAGACCAAAGACTGTTTCGCAGAGATGAAATATGGCATATGGAAAGGGATACATACGGTCAATCTTCTTTATTCTCTCTTAGTGATTTTAAAGACATTCGCTACGATAAAGATATTCGTAAAAGTTATCTGCAAGGACGGTATGGTGGAATACCAGAAATCCAGCCCGCTGAAATTTCTCGTGATTTTATTGGCGAATGAAATGACTCATAAATTCAGAAGCACGAGAAGCACACACCCGACAAGGACACCTAAAAAACTATTTATTTTGAGTACAGAGGGTAGGAGAACAGAAC
The DNA here is from genome assembly GCA_965203865.1 of Arenicellales bacterium. GTDB lineage: Bacteria > Pseudomonadota > Gammaproteobacteria > Arenicellales > JAJDZL01. The sequence continues at coordinate 2,904,075 of OZ241916.1, read as the reverse complement.
CCCAGTATTTCAGAATTTTGAACAATTTTGCTGAAGCGGCACGAACTCATTCGTTAAATTTTAGTTCAACAAAGGTAGCCCCGGAAAATTTATTGAATCGAATCAATAAGTATTTAAAAGACAACACATTGGGTGAAAATGACGAAACCTGGATAATTGTTGACCGGGATAATTGGCCAGAAGACCAATTGCTGAAGATTCATAATTGGTCCCAAAAAGCTCATAGCCGTGGATTAGCACTAAGCAATCCAAAATTTGAGTACTGGCTTCTTCTTCATTTCGAGGAAGGTTTGAGAATTAGGTCGGCAACCCAAATCGAAACTCGATTACAAAAGTCATGGTAGAAGAAGCAATTCAACGCGCACGCAATAAAGATACTCCCCCATGTTCAGACTGGCCGCGCTCCACTGGAACAACAGTTTACAGATTGGTAGAAAAAATCATCCACACTTGAATAGTCAGTCCTTAAAATTTGTTTTCACTTTAATGAAAAATTGATTTTATTGAATAAAGCGTGTAGTTGAAGGCAAAGAAGTGGTAATTGATATTGCCAGAAACTGTATAGTAGAACTTGATTGGTAACTTTTTTGAATGAATTGGCTTATTGCTCATTCTGTTTTGCGTCAATCGAGCTCCGGCAGAAAATGTCCAGCATTCTAAATCCGCCTTTTTGCGTTTTTGATTAATCAAGTGTCTTTTCATATAATCAGCAATCATTGTTGACTGCGGAAAATAACCCGGTTTAATTGAATTCAATCCCTGATTAATCCAGCAAATTCGATATTTGTTAGTCAAATAGTACATCAAGGACGTATGCGAGCAAAAAATTATGGTCAGCAATTCCATCTGTTAGTTCATTAATTTCCACGTTATCAACTCATGGCAAAATCTACACCTTCCAACCAACCATTTGATGAAACATGCTTAACACCTGGTAGTGCAGCATATCTTGAACAGTTGTATTCACGGTATCAATCAAATTCTGATGGTATTTCAGCGGACTGGAAAAACGCATTCCAAAATCTGGATAGCATCAAATTAAGTTCTCCTCGGAAATCAGCACCCGTACACGCTCGCGAGTCGGTTGATACTGAACACCTCCGGAAGCAGGCAGCAGTCCAGAGACTGGTTCGTCGATACCAGGTTTACGGGCATTTAAAGGCAAATCTTGATCCGCTCGAGTTGGCAACCAATGGAATTTCTGTTGATCTGAGCCTCGAATCAGTGGGGTTGACAGAGGCGAATTTCGACTCGAAGTTCAAGTTTGACCCACTTACCGATTCCGAGTCCAATCCGCTTCGTTCCATCATCGACTTCCTTGAAAGAACGTATTGCGGTTCAATTGGCTATGAATTCATGTATCTCACGGACACAGAGCGTTCTGCGTGGCTTCAGGAGAGAGTGGAAAATGACAAGTTGAAACCCAAAATCAGTAACGATGACCGACGAGAAATTCTGAAGCTTCTGACTATGGCGGAAGGACTGGAGACCTATCTTCACTCCAAGTATGTCGGTCAAAAACGATTTTCGCTGGAAGGCGGAGAATCGCTGATACCTTTAATTCGGGAAGCAATCCTGCTATTTGGCGAAGCCGGTGCACAGGAGATTGTAATTGGAATGGCGCACCGTGGCCGACTCAACGTGCTGGTTAATATTCTTGGAAAAGCGCCGTCGGATTTGTTCGGCGAATTTGAAGGCAAGGAAAGCAGCGCCGATAGCAAGCGAATGAATGAACAAGGCGATGTGAAGTACCACCAGGGAGTATCGTCCGACATTAGTACTCCCGGCGGAATCGTGCATGTGGCAATGGCTTTCAATCCCTCGCATCTTGAAATTATCAATCCGGTGGTTGAAGGCTCGGTACGCGCCCGGCAGCACCGTCGAAAAGACGAAGAAAGAAAACAGGTAGTCCCAATTCTGATTCACGGAGATGCAGCATTTGCAGGTCAGGGTGTTGTTATGGAAACACTCAATATGACGCATACGCGCGGTTTCAATGTCGGGGGGACATTGCACGTTATCATCAACAATCAGATCGGGTTCACCACCAGCAATCGGGCAGACGCGCGTTCTACCACTTACTGCACCGAAGTCGCCAAGATGGTCCAGGCTCCCATATTCCATGTCAATGGAGACGACCCCGAAGCAGTTATTTTTGTAGTGAGGCTGGCAAATGAATACCGTATGAAGTTTCATACTGATGTTGTAATAGACATGGTTTGCTATAGACGGCATGGACATAATGAAGCGGACGAGCCCACAATGACACAGCCCACCATGTATCGGGTTATCGGTGAAACGCCGCCGATTCGTCGTAAATACGCAGAACGTCTGGTTGAACAGGGTGTGCTGTCAGATGAAGATGTGCAGCGGATGCTAGTGGAATACCGTGATTCGCTGGACCGCGGCGAAGTAGTTGCAGGGCAGATCATTGATATCGCCAAGGCTGAAAAAATGATTGACTGGACACCGTATCTGGAAACCAAATGGGATACGCCTGTTGATACTAAGGTTTCACTGGAAAAGATTCGCGAACTGGATGAGAAAATGCAGCAGTTGCCGGAAGGATTCAAGCTTCATCCGCGAGTGAGCAAGCTTATGTCGGATCGTAGCAAAATGGCTGGCGGCGAACTCCCGGGCGACTGGGGGTTTGCGGAAATGATGGCTTACGCGTCTTTAATTGACGAAGGCTATTTTGTTCGGTTGACTGGCCAAGATTCAGGACGCGGAACTTTTTCTCACCGGCATGCACTGCTTCACGACCAACTGAGCAGGGATGTTCACAATCAACTCCACTCGGTCCGGCATAATCACAGTTGCCAAGTAATCAACTCTCTACTGTCTGAAGAAGCAGTTCTCGGGTTTGAATATGGATTTTCCACTACGGACCCGGATGCCCTGGTGGTCTGGGAAGCCCAGTTTGGAGACTTTGCAAACGGTGCACAAATTGTAATTGATCAGTTTGTAACCAGCGGCGATGCAAAATGGGCCAGGCTGTGCGGGTTGACGATGCTGTTGCCGCATGGCTACGAAGGCCAAGGCCCCGAGCACTCCTCTGCAAGACTTGAACGATTTTTGCAGTTGTGTGCGCATGACAATATCCAGGTATGCGTGCCTACACTGCCTTCGCAGATATTCCATCTCCTGCGTCGGCAGGCGATTCGAAAATTCCGGCATCCATTGATCGTCATGTCCCCCAAGAGTCTGCTGAGACACAAGCGAGCGGTTTCTGATTTGAAGCAATTGGCAGATGGCGGATTTCAAAATGTTATTGATGAAATGGATGAGACCATTGACAAGGAAGGGGTTGTTCGAGTTGTGCTTTGTTCAGGCAAGGTTTATTATGACTTGCTGGAAATCCGGGAGCACATGAATATTAATGATATTGCATTGGTTCGCGTAGAGCAGTTGTATCCGTTTCCGGGCGACGAACTGAAAAACACTCTAGCCTTGTACCCCAACGCAGAAGAAGTTCTTTGGTGCCAGGAGGAACCCAAGAACCAGGGAGCGTGGTACCAGATTTGGCACTTGATAAGAGATTGCCTTGCACCGAATCAAAAACTTCTGCAAGCCAGCCGGGATGAAGCAGCCTCACCTTCGGTAGGGAACTATCGGGTGCATCTGGAACAGCAGGAAAAACTCATCACAGAGGTGATGACAGTTGCATCTATCACAGAAACGCAGGGGGCAAGAGCTTATGCAAGTTGAAATTAAAACCCCAATGCTTCCGGAATCGGTAAGCGAAGCGACTGTGCTGAATTGGCACAAGGAAGTCGGCGACGTTATTGAACGCGATTCAGTTCTGGTTGACGTTGAAACAGAAAAAATCGTTCTGGAAGTGCCGGTCTCGCAAGACGGACAGCTGGTGGATATCTTGAAAAAAGTTGGCGAAACGGTCTATGCAGACGATGTGCTTGGAATTTTGGAAACAGATGTAGATGTTTCTAGGCAATCGCCGGAACAGGTTCCAGAAGAAGTTTCATCTGAGAAATCGGATCAATCTGCGCTGAGTCCGGCAGTTCGCCGTCTTTTGGATGAGCATGACATATCGCCAGATGAAATTACTGGAACAGGCAAAGATGGTCGAATCCTGAAAGGCGATGTATTGAACTATATCGAATCAGGAGCTCAGGCAGAAGCAGAGATTTCTCCCGCGGAAGCGCCTGCGCCTCAGGTTGAACAACCGTCTACTTCAAGGAACGAACGACGAGAACCTATGAGCCGGATTCGTCGCACAATTGCGGACCGGCTTCTTTACTCGCAGCAATCCGCCGCTCTTTTGACTACATTCAACGAAGTCAATCTGAAAGAAGTGATGAAGCTTCGAAGCAGGCATCAGGAAGCTTTCGAGGCAAAGCATGGTGTTCGACTGGGCTTCATGTCATTCTTTGTCAAGGCTTCCGTTGAGGCACTCAAGGCAAATCCGACGGTCAACGCCTTTATTGAAGATAGCGACATTGTTTATCATGACTACTGTGATGTAGGGATTGCCGTATCCTCGCCGCGAGGACTGGTTGTTCCGATTGTTCGTAACGCGCAGAACAAGTCTCTTGCCGATATAGAGAAGGAGATTCGGAGTTTCGGGGAGAAAGCCAAGTCTGGAACCCTTTCCATGGAAGAGCTCAGTGGCGGGACATTTACGATCACCAATGGAGGTGTATTCGGGTCATTGGTTTCGACTCCAATTGTAAATCCGCCGCAAAGCGCAATTCTTGGCATGCACAAGATTCAGGAGCGACCGATTGCTGAAGACGGGGAGGTTGTAATTCGTCCCATGATGTATCTGGCATTGACGTACGACCATAGAATCATCGACGGGCGCGAAGCAGTGACTTTTCTGGTGGGCATCAAAGAAAACCTTGAAGATCCAACCAGGCTATTGCTGGAGCTCTAAGAATAGCTTAAAGTGTCTGATTCCTACGACGTAGCAGTTATTGGAGCAGGGCCTGCTGGATATGTGGCAGCGATCCGATGCGGTCAACTCGGGCTCAAGTCAGTTTGCATTGATCGATGGACAAGGAGCGATGGTTCGCCTGCTTTGGGAGGAACTTGTCTGAATGTTGGATGCATTCCGTCAAAGGCTTTGCTTGATTCAACAGAACGCTATCACAATCTTTTGCACTCCTACAGCGACCATGGAATTCTTGCTGATTCAGTGTCTATAGATTTGGGCACAATGATGAAGCGTAAAGATACCATTGTACAGGGGTTGACCCGGGGCGTTGCTTCGCTGTTAAAGGCGAATAATGTTGACTCGGTTCATGCCCACGGAAGGTTGGCCCCGAATCGAAAGATCGAGTTGCTGGATGTAAGCACCGGGGAAAAAACTGGTGAAATCAAAGCAGAAAACGTAATACTTGCCAGTGGCTCTACGCCTATTGAATTACCGAGCATGAAGTTCGATGGAAAGCGAATCGTTGACTCCGAAGGTGCCCTGTCTTTCGATGATGTTCCAAAAAGCTTGGGAATCGTTGGAGCAGGGGTGATAGGTCTGGAGCTGGGAAGCGTGTGGCGCCGACTCGGGTCAAACGTAACAATTCTGGAAGCAATGGATGAATTTTTGCCAACTGTGGATCATGAAATTTCCCGGGAAGCGTTCAGGCAATTCACAAAACAAGGCTTGGACATAAAGCTCGGTGCAAGTGTGCAAAGTGCAAAAGCTACGTCTCGAAGTGTCTCAATCAATTATTCTCTGGATGGGAAAGAACACGAGCTTGCAGCAGACCGGTTGATCGTATGTGTTGGCAGACGGCCCTGCACAGACAACCTGATTGCCGAAGATGCAGGGGTTCAACTAGACGAGCGGGGATTTATTGTAGTAGATGAGCAATGCCAAACCGGTGTGGAAAATGTTTATGCGGTTGGTGACAGTGTAAGGGGCCCGATGCTCGCGCACAAGGGTTCGGAAGAAGGCATCGCAGTTGCAGAGAGAATCGCTACCGGACATGGGCACATGAATTACGCTACCGTTCCTTGGGCGATTTATACCTCGCCTGAAATCGCGTGGGTCGGATTGACAGAAAAGCAGGCGAGTGCAAACGGCGAATCCTGCAATTGCGGAACATTTCCATTCGCCGCTACTGGCCGTGCAATGGCCATGAATGACACTGCAGGCTTGGTAAAAATTGTTGCTGACGCAAAAGATGACAAAATAAAGGGAGTGCATATTATCGGTCCGCATGCTTCCGAGCTGATATCGGAGGCTGTTGTTGCAATGGAGTTTCAGGCAAGTGCTGAAGATCTGGCCAGAACCATCCACGCACACCCCACATTATCCGAAGCGGTTCACGAAGCAGCACTGGCAGTCGATAAAATGGCAATTCACAAAGCCAACAGAAAATAGGTGTCTGACAACGAACAGCATGCGAGAGATGTTCCCCGGAGTATCTTTCAAATGTATGACATTCGCGGCGTGGTCGGAGAAACGCTTACAGCCGAGTTGATGCATGAGATTGGTTGTGCATTTGGTACAGCCGCTCTTGGAAAATCAATCCATGAAGTTGTAGTTGGATGCGATGGCCGGGATTCAAGTCCAGAATTCAAGTCAGCACTGATTGACGGCTTGCTGTCGACTGGATGCAATGCGGTTGACATTGGAATGGTGCCAACGCCTGTAGTTTATTTTGCTACGCATCATTTGAATACTCGGACTGGGTTGATGGTTACTGCGAGCCATAACCCTCCTGAATACAACGGTGTGAAACTGGTTTTGGATGGCCGTTCAATCTATGGTGAAGACATTCAGATTCTACGCGACACAATTGTGCGAAAGCAGTATGTCCAGGGGAAAGGAAAATTAACCGAGCAATCTGTCGTTCAAGACTACTCGAATAGAGTTTGCTCAGGCATCCGAATGGGCCGGCGGCAGCTACGAATCGTACTGGATTGTGCCAATGGAGTTGCAGGTTCAATTGCTCCTCAGATACTTCATAGAATCGGTTGCGAAGTAGAAGAGTTGTATTGTGAAGTTGACAGTTCGTTCCCAAATCATGGTGCAGATCCGACACGTGTTGAAAATTTGCAGGATTTGATTGCAAAAGTACGAGAAAGCAAAGCTGACCTTGGACTCGCACTGGATGGAGATGGTGACCGTCTGGTTGCGATTTCACCAGATGGCGAGATTGTTTGGCCAGACCGATTGATGATTCTGTTTGCCCAGGATGTTTTGAAACGAAATCCTAGCAGTTCCATTGTATTTGATGTGAAGTGTACGCGAGCATTGAAGCGCGAAATTGAAAAAGCCGACGGCGTGGGAATTATGTGGAAAACCGGGCATTCGCTTTTGAAGGCAAAACTTGCAGAGTGTGGAGGAAAACTGGGGGGCGAAATGAGCGGGCATTTTTTCTTTGCAGATTGCTGGTATGGCTTTGACGATGGAATATACGCAGGTGTTCGGCTGTGCGAACTGCTTTCCAACGAAACTCGAAGCGTATCAGAAGTATTTTCAAGCTTGCCAAAACTGATTGGTACTCCTGAAATTCGTGTTCAGGTTCACGACCCGCACAAGTTGGTTGAACAATTCAAGGAAAAAGTGAAATTTCCAAATGCTGAATTAAATTTTCTTGATGGCGTACGAGCAGATTTTCCGGACGGGTTCGGATTGATGCGAGCTTCAAACACAGCGCCCGAAGTTGTTTTTCGATTTGAAGCGGATACCGAAGCTGGCTTGAACAGAATACGGGAGGATTTCCGCAATGAACTCATTTCAATCCAGCCTCAGTATAAGACGCTGGTTTGCAATTCTATTTAAGATTGCTTGATAATAAACTTCAAATACAGCCATGGATACTGTGGCTATCACTTTAAAATCAATTGAATCTACATTATTTGTTCAAATTCCAAAATTAGTGTGAATGCAGCAATGAATCTCGAGCAAATCAAGTATCAGGTTAAAGCGGGTGAATCAGAGACGCTTGAATTTAAACGAATGACCGGTGCACGTCGGGAAGCCGCAAAAACTATGTGTGCAATGCTCAATCAGCGAGGTGGATATATTCTGTTTGGAATTGAACAAAGTGGAAGAGTTATTGGTCAAAAAGTTTCTGAGCAAACAATTGAAAGATTAAGCGCTGAATTTCAAAGAATTGAACCGTCTGTATTTCCAGCTATTGAGAGAATTCAAATTGGTGGCAATCTTGAGGTGCTCGCGGTAGAAGTAAAAGCAGGCAGGTCAGACCCTTATGTTTATCGCGGATTGCCGTATCGAAGGGTTGGCAATACTACGATTGCGGTTTCATCAGATGAATACAAGCAGATGATACTGGAGAGCATGCACTCTCGACAAAGATGGGAGAATCAGGTTGCCGCAAATTGGTCGATTGATGACCTGGATGAATCAGAGATTTTTCGCGTAGTGTCTATTGCAATTCAACGAGGTATGCTGGATGGTTATGTATCTCGAGACCCAATTGATATGTTAAGAGGGTTGAGGTTGATTCAAGATGGTCAGTTACTACAGGCAGCTGTTGTTCTATATGGCAATACAGAACGCATAGAATTTGACTACCCTCAATGTTTGCTCCGTACCGCCAGGTTTCGAGGGTTGGATCGCACTGAAATATCGGACAATCGCCAGTATCGTGGAAACGCCTTTAAGCTATTTTCAGATGCAGAGCGATTTTTAAGAGATCATCTACCAATAGCAAGTAGATTTGAGGAGGGTAGATCTGAGCGCATTGATAAACCACTTTACCCTTGGGAAGCAATTCGAGAAGCTCTCGCAAATGCTTTTTGTCACCGGGACTACTTGATTCTTGGGGGATCTGTTGGTGTGGCTGTTTATGATGATCGTCTTGAAATTACCTCATCAGGGTCATTGCATTTTGGACTTACACCGGAAAAATTATTTTTGCCGCATGATTCTCAACCGTGGAATCCACTGATTGCTCGCAGTTTCTTTTTGAGTGGCATTATTGAAGAATGGGGGCGCGGTACAATCAGGATTGCAGAATGGCTATCTGACGCAGGATTGCCGAATCCTGAAATAGAAGATGCAGGTGGATGTGTTACTGTACGCTTTCGCCGCAACAGTCAATCACTTCTGGACCAGCGTGTGAGAAGGACTCTTCCTGAAAGGCAAGCTGATATTCTGCATTTATTGTTGGATGCGGCTGACGGCCTGTCATTTGAAGAAATTTCTTCTCGCGTAGGCTCATTCGCATCTGAACGGCAAATCAGAAGAGCTTTGGACAATCTCAGGGAGCAAGGCAAGATCGTCTCTTCTGGTCGTGGTAGAACTGCACGCTGGAAAATCAGGCAAGATTAAATTCAAACAGTGAAATTTTGATTCAATAGCATCTTTGAAGTGCATGGGGTACTTATGGGTACCTATGGGTACTTATGGGCACTTATGAAATATCGTAATGAAACTATAATTCCAATCAACTATACAATCACTGGATTTCATACTTTGCAGAGAGTTGTTTATAAACAAATTCTGCGTTATATGAAAGAACAGCATTATCAGGTTTTTCATCAAAACAGACGATAACATTTGTAGAATTTGGTCTAGATGTATTGTAAGTTTGCCCACCGTAGGTATATGTCTGCGCAGTATTGCCATAGAATGTTGTGTAACTGGTTGTAGGTGTTGTATATGTACTCACATTAACCACATCTGAATTTTCGACCACAATAAAGTATTTGTAGCCATGCAGTAAAGTAAGTTCAGCACTTCGTAACAGCGCCAAGTCGGATGCTCTTTCTGGGCTTGTGTACCCGTTACCACGAAACGATACTTTGAATACATTTTTATCTAGCTGCGTTTCAGTAAATCCTCCTGTTAATCCCTGTGCCTGGTAATTTGTTGCACATCCTTGCAAGAATGAAAACAATAGAATTAATACAATTAGCGTACTCTTTTTCACAACCACTCCAATTTTAAATGTGTTTGAATTATAAAATTGATTATAGCTACACCAAGCTCGGTAGCATTTAACATTATCCCATTTAGCATCGTCTCGCTTGATTCATATTGCTCGCATTTGCCGCGATTTTCTTGATTTTAACGTGAAATTTCTTTTAAAATGGAAAGCCTATAAAGGTTTTCACAATCATAACTAGCCTATCACGAAACTTTGCTATTAACAGAATATCTTGGAGCTCAATTTCTTGTGACCTTGCAGTGTCGTGGGCAGGAAGTCAGACTAACTCAAAATTCCATACAATCATTTTTACCGTACCCCGTGAATCAGAGAGCCAAGACATTCACAGTAAAAAGAACATTCTATTTCAAGAAATAGAAATCTAAGATAGGGCGTATCAAGACTACATTCAACACATTCATGGTTGAAAATCAGTTGGTCCAAGTGAAGTGAATTTTTGTAATGTGTAAAAAATATTTGCTTGCCTTGCTAGTTTGCACCCTCTCAGGAATGCTGCATATTAGCTGTTATGCACAAAGTCAGACCAAGAGTATTTCAGAATTACAAGACTGCAATACGATTACAGTACCCAATCTCGACAATGTGAATCTGACTCGTGAGGAAAAAGTTAAACTGCTTGATGGGTTGCTGGTAGACCCGTTGAATCGTGCTGTCCCATGCGACAGCACAGCATCTGCATCAAATGGTGATGGTTCAGATAGCGGCAATTCAGATAGTGATGGTGGATTACAAGGAACTGGGTCTGAATACAGTCAGGGCAAAGGCGAGTCACAAGGTGATTCCACCGCAAGTGCTGGTTTGCAGGGAACGGAATCCGATGGTTCTGGCACTGGCTCCCAATCGTCAGCAAGTGAAGGCGGTTCGCAAGGCGATACCGGGTTGAGCGCCGGTATGCAGGAAATGGAGTCTGTCAATTCTGGAATTGATTTCCAGCCGTCGACAGGCGAAGGTGGGACGCAGGGCGATTCTATGGCAAGTGCTGGTTTGCAGGGAACGGAGTCTGTCAATTCTGGAATTGGTTTCCAGCCGTCGACAGGCGAAGGTGGGGCGCAGGGCGATTCTATGGCAAGTGCTGGTTTGCAGGGAACAGGGTCCGGTAGTTCTGGCACTGCTCCCCGGCCGACGACAAGCGAAGGCGGGACGACGCAGGGCAATGCTACGGCTAGTACTGATATTCCGGGGACGGAGTCCGTTGGCTCTGGAATTGATTCTCAACCGCCGGCAGGGGGAGAGCAAGGTGTTGGGTCCGAATTGGCAACATTGAATACAGCTTCTGCTGCATCCAATGGACAGGTGCCTGAAGATATACCTCCTGCAGACCATGACTCCATTATTGCCAGGCAACTTCGTGAAGCAGCCATGGAAGAAACTGATCCGGCAAAGCAGGCGGAATTGTGGAACGAGTACAGAAAACATAAAAATCTTCCCTTGAATTATGGTAGTTATGCACAAGGTTCAATCGGAGGGCTTTCAGAATTACAAGATTGCAATACGATTACAGCACCCAACCTTGACAATGTGAATCTGACTCGCGAGGAAAAGATTGAACTGCTTGACGGGTTGTTGATGGAATCGTTGCATCGTGCCCCATGCGATGACACAGTATCTGCATCAAATAGCGGCAGTTCAGATAGTGATGGCGAACTACAGGGAACTGGGTCCGAATACAGTCAGACTAAAGCCGAGTCGCAAGGTGATGCCACTGCAAGTGCTGAGATGCAGGGAACGGAACTCGCCGGCTCTGAAATTGATTCCCAATCGCCAGCAGGCGGCGGGACGCAAGGCGATGCCATAGCAAGTGCTAATATGCAGGGAACGGAGTCCGCTGATTCTGAAGTCGATTCCCAACCGCCAGCAGGTGGAGGCGGCGAGCAAGGTGCTGAGTCCGAATTGGCAACTTTGGATACGGTTCCACCTACCCCCACCAATGGACAGTTGCCCGAAGATATACCTCCGGTAGACAATGATTCCATTATTGCCAGGCAGCTTCGTGAAGCAGCTATGGAAGAAACTGACCCGGTAAAGCAGGCGGAATTGTGGAACAAGTACAGAAGATATAAAGGGCTTCCTTTGAAGTAGAATACAGTTTGCTTCAGTTTTTCAAGTCAATTTAGAATCAGAAAATGGGATTGAATAGTTGCTCTGGAATTGATTTGAAATAAGTTCAGTTGCTTTTGATTGCGACAATTGCTGTCGTAATATCAGTTCAAGGGGTTGAACCGACTGGAATATCATGTATGATAAGCATAAATAAATTGCTTTGGGTATGTTTTCTTACAGATAAATTCTGAAGATTTCCCAAAGTTATGCAAATGTAAAGCAAGGACATGTAGATTATGTATTTAAGTAGAAATGGAAAAAATATGAAATTGACCAGTATTCTGGTCTTTTCTGCAATTACGCTTGGATTGGTCGGTTGCGGTTCTGCCCCTACTAATCAGAGTGCAGGCGGCTCAATTGAAAATATTCCGGTAGGGCCATCATTATCCTCTAATTTCGGCCAGCAGAATCAGGCATCCAAGGAAGTGGTTCCGGCTTTTAGTTCGTTGCAGCTTGAAGTCGCCATCCCGGTGTTTGACCCTAACTTGTCCCCCAAAAAGGACGCGAAGCAAGGTGTGAAAGTTGAGCCTGGCGACCCGGGTTACGGCAGTCATCAGGCTCAGAATGATACTGCAAACTTGGGAATATGGCCTGAGCTAAGGCGTGCCGAATCAACGCGTTTCGCGCTGAACATGAAAACTGCATTGGAAGATACGAAGGCCTTCGGTGCAGTCAGGGTTGTTCCTAGTCCAGTCGTTACAGCGGACTTTTACGTTCAGGGAAAAATTATCAATTCCAATGGCGAAGATGTAGAAATCGAAATTACAGCCTATGACATTTCTGGCCGCAAGTGGTTCACCAAGTCTTTTTCACACAGGGTTGATGAAAAGTTTTACAACACCTATCGAAACAAGGGAAAGGACTCATATGAACCTGTGTTCAAGAAAGCTGCCGAGTACGTTGTTGAGCAGTTGAAAAAGCAAGATGAGAATTACTTGCGTGGTCTTCCCCCTCTTAAGCAAATTCGATTTGCCAGCAGCTTGTCAGAAGAGACTTTTGCAAAATATATGACCAGTGATGGGAAGCGGATTAAATTGGTAGCACTTCCTGCTGAAAGCGACCCCATGCTGCAAAGAGTCAATGTAATACGCGTCCGCGACCAATTGTTTATTGATCGAATGCAATCCCACTATATGGAATTCAACAGCAAGTTGAATGAAAGCTATTTGGTGTGGCAAGAACGAACACTGCCGGAAGCCAAGGCGGCAAGAAAGGCAAAGAGTGCAGGCTCGATGAAAACATTTCTCGGTGCTCTGGCAATCGGCTTGGCTGTTGCCGGTGCCTCCAGGGACGACTACAGCTATGACAGCGGCACAAGAGCAGCGACAGCCGCGGCTTTGGTTGGAGGTGTTCTTGCAATTCGGAGTGGCTTGCAAGACAACGCAGAATCTCGAGTCCACCTTGATGCACTGAATGAATTGGGGGAATCGCTTGATTTGGAACTGGGTCCGCAAGTGGTGGAATTTGAAAACGAAACGGCGCAACTGGTTGGCAATGCTTCGGAGCAATACGGGCAGTGGATTGAATTTCTGAGAAAAATTTACGAACTGGAAGCCACGCCGGAGACTCAGTTGTAGGAATGCTCCATTATGCTTGAGGACAAGATTTCAAGGGTAAGAGCACAGCAGTATCAAAAAACTTCTCGCTACCTTTGGTTTGGGTTGGCCGCAGCTGTACTCGCAGCTGCGATTTTTTTGCAATTCTATGTAATTGAGAAACAGAATGCTCCGCCTGAGAAGCCGTCGGAATCAATCTCTGCCGAAGTGGATGAGGGAATTTTATCAACAGAAAATCTTGACAATACGAATCAACCATCGCCTGAATATTCTGCAGTAGCTGAAAATCAAGTTGAATCACGGGATGTTCAAGAATCCTCCTTGGTGGAATCACTCGTTGACAAGATATTACCGACAGATGAAAAGGAAAAAGCAACTCAATTAATACCCAGTCAAACTGACTTGGCTGACAGTGAATCGGGAAAGGAGGAACAGACCACTTCGGAAAAAATTGTTGAAGGTCAGACTGCGCAGCCAGCAACGGAAGTTGTGGAAGTTGATCAGGTAGCCAGTAAAGATGATTCCGTGCAACCCCAGCCGACCATTGGTGAATCCATAGATTTTCGAAAAGAGTACCTGGAAAAATTCAGGTATTACGAACAAACAGTCCAACCAATAATAGCTCAATTGAATTTGGCTACTTGGGCAGCTGCAGAAACTGATGATCTGGCGGAATCCAAGAAAAGGGCGACAGAAATGTTTTCGGTTGGCGATTACAAGGGGGCAGCCGAAACTCTTGACAATGCAATTGACACAGTGGAGCGGTTGGAAGCCGAGCATGCTGCGAAACTTGACGAATTGAAATTTGCAGCAAACACCGCATTTTTAAATAATCAACCCTTGCAAGCCAGCAACTATATAAGTGAAGCACTAAGACTTTCCCCAAACGATTCCGAAATGCTTGCACTGCAGCCTCGCGCCAATACGCTGGGGGAAGTATTGAATTTGCTACGCGAAGCCAGCATTGCTCGGAATACAAACCAGCCTCAGAAAGAACTTGCAATTTTGAAGCAGGTGATAAGCCTTGACTCGAATCGCCCCGAGGTAAAGGACCGTATTGCAAGTATTCAGAATAATATTACAAGGCAAAGGTTCGCTGATGCCATTCGTAGTGCCAACAGGGAGCTGGGCAGAGAAAATCTGGAAAAGGCGAAAAAGCAGTATTCGATTGCCAAGAGTATTTTCCCGAAGTCAGCCGAGGTCGCTGCGCTGGACAGTAAAATCAAATCAGTGGAAAATGAGCAGCAATTTTCGAAACAAGTGGCCCTTGCAACAGAATTTGCTAAAAAAGACAACTGGAATCAATCCTTGCATCACTTTACCGAGGCACTGAAACTCAAGCCCAATGACTTGGTAACAATCGAAAATCAAAAAGCAGCAAATGTAATTGTGTCGATTACGAATCAACTTGATATGGATCTTGTGCTTGAAAACAGACTGGCAGACTCAAACATTGCAAACCAGGTGCTCGGACATTTGCAAGACGCAGAACTGTATCTTGACTTCAGCCCCAAGTTAAAGCAATTACATGAAAAGTTGTCTGCCAGGCTGGTGCTGTATGAAAAGAAAGTTGAAGTCAATGTCATATCTGATGATGAAACCCACATTGTTGTAGTTGGCGTGGGGATTGTAGGAAAAACAACAAGTCGAACTATTCAGCTGCGTCCCGGTAAACATGTATTTGAAGGGTCGCGTGATGGCTACAGGTCAGTCCGGGTTTCTGTAAACATAGAACCCGGAAGTAGACCGGTTGATGTAACGGTTGTATGCAGTGAACAAATTTGACCAGCAACTTGTTATTGCGAAAAAACGTTTTCGAGCCAGATTATTGTTTGCTGGTCTGGGAATATTGCTGCTATTGCTTATTGCTGCAGCAATAAATTACTGGACTAGGGCAGTATCCGTTCACATAACGCCACAGGAAGCTGCATTAATTTCAGAAATGTCTATTTCCGATGGCGCCGGAATTGTTATTGCGGGGAAAGTGTTTTCGCTCGGCGGGCAAGTGGGTCTGCTTATTCAGGCCAAAGGATTTTACGATGAAACTCCCACGGTGGATTTTGGTTCAGGAATCAGAAACCTGTCTGTCAATATGCGTGAGGTTCCTGCAACAGTAGAAATTTCGACCATTCCAGCAAGTTCCGGTACGCAATGGAGTCTAAACGGTGAAAGGGTATTTGTAGGTGAGAGATTTGTTCAAAAAATGCTTGCCGGCACGAAGTCGTTTGAAATTGACCATCCGTACTTTAAGAAAGAATCTATTGATATTGACGTGGAAAGGGGAGAGTCTGTTTCAATGGAGGTGCAACTCAAGCCTGTTTCTCGTAGTTTGTCTATTAACTCAGTTCCTGAGCAGGCGTTGGTTGAAGTTGATGGTAGACAGTATGGTCGAACCCCCTTGAAAATCGATAGTCTGGAAGGAGGTGTTCACAATATAAGCGTAAGTCTTTCTGGCTATTTAACGGCAACCGACACAGTTGAAATTACCAACAAGTCAAAAGACCTGGTTCGAGACTTCTTGCTAAGTATGAAGATGGCTTTTGTACAGGCTAAAGTGTCGCCATCGGGAGGAATGTTTACAGTTGACGGACTACTTGTCGACCCTTCGTCCGCATTTCCGGTAACACCAAGCCAGAATCACATACTTGTCTATGAGAAAAAAGGATATGTATCCCAATCCAGAAGTATCAACCTGAAGCCTGATGAACGTTTGGATGTCCAGTTTCAACTGGAAGAAGAAACAGGGCAAGTCGTGGTCAGGTCAAGTCCGGAATCGGAAATCATATTAAACGGAAAGTCCATCGGTACCACGCCAAGGCAACTGGATCTTCAGACCGTTCCGCAATCCTTGACGCTGAAAAGAGACGGCTACAGAGCTGTAGATGTACAAATTACTCCTGATGCAAGTTCACCGCTTCTGGTGGAGAAGACACTCCAAAAGGAATTTGATGTACTAATGTCGGAAGCCCCACCCATGATTACCAATTCTATCGGGGTCAAGATGAAACTGTTTAAACCCGGCAATGATTCAAGGGGAAAGTTCACTATGGGCGCACCAAGAAGCGAAAAAGGACAGCGCGCCAACGAAATCTTGAGAAATGTTGAGTTGACGAAACCGTTTTTTGCCGGTATTACAGAAATTACCGAGGGCCAGTTTGCACGATTTAAAGGAAATCAAGTTACCAAACCGGACCTGCCGATAAGGAATGTATCATGGATAGATGTGGTAGAATTTTGCAATTGGCTGAGCAAGAAGGAAGGGCTGGAGTTGGTGTATGAGATTGCAAACGGATGGGTTGCCAATTTCAATTCGCAAGCAAACGGCTATCGCTTGTTGACTGAAGCGGAATGGGAATGGCTGGCACGAGTTGCCGGGAGGCAAAAGAAAGTGCGCTTTGTCTGGGGTGATGAAATGACAATTCCTGCAGGGAGTGGAAATCTTGCGGATGAGAGCGGCAAGAAGGTTCTTGAAAAAATCATACCCCGGTACAAAGATGGCTACCCTTCGGTTGCTCCGGTTGGTTCATTTCCACCAGATTCGGCTGGATTGCATGACATGGCGGGAAACGTGAGTGAATGGGTGCATGATGTTTATATGCTGCTTCCTTCCCAGTCAGCGGAGCTTGAGGTGGACCCGTTCGGTGCTCCTTTTGGTTCCAGCCATGTAATAAAGGGGAGTAATTTTCGTTCTGCAAGCTTGACTGAAATACGTTCCAGTTTTCGGGAAGGCTTGGACAAGGGCAAAGATATGGTAGGATTTCGCATTGCAAGGTATGTGTACGGGAAAGGCAGATGATGAAAGCAGTTGCAGGATTCAGAAATAAGTTGTATTGGGCCGGATTGATTGCCGCACTATTGGCGGCCTGGGTTGTATACGGACTGGTAACCGAAGTAGACGCTGACAATAAACCGTATTCCATTAGTCTGAACAGCCCTGCGAAGTTCCCTGTTGATATTTGATTCTTGATATAAATGCCATCCGTATTCAAGAGTATCATTGCACTGATCATTAGCGCCTCGGGCGTGCACTTGCTCTACACAGGAGTGATTCGTCCTCAGGCCGAAAGAGCGCTGGCGATTGCTCAAGCTGAAGGACAGTCCACTATTCGAACGCTTGCAGTTGTTTTGAAAGACTACGAGCAGGAAATTTGCATTATCCTCATGTTCTGGGGATTGTTCCTGATCATTGACAAGTGCATTTCAATCGCGCGGCACAGGTATTTGTTCGACATTGATTTGATGGAATCCTCCCCCGATGACGAAGAATCAGTAGAGCCCCGAACTATCGTTGAAGAGATGGAGATGAGTTTGGAGTCATTGCACTCGCTTCCCCAGAATGTTCAAAGCACTCCCCTGGTTGAAACATTAACAGCTTCGGTTCGTCGTTTTGTAATAACAAATAGTGTTCAAAACACCTCTGATGCGATCGTTACCGGCGTAGACGCGTTGGCTGCACGCATCGAGTCCGAAAATGCGATGATCCGATATTTGATCTGGGCGATTCCTTCAATTGGATTTCTGGGCACTGTACGTGGAATCGGCCAAGCTCTTGCACAAGCCGATGAAGCTCTTTCCGGAGATATTGCCAATATGGCAGCGAGTCTGGGAGTCGCATTCAATTCAACATTTGTAGCTTTGATCATAAGCATATTTCTCATGTTTTTTTTGCATCAGCTGCAGCGCTTGCAGGATGGGCTAGTGGTGGATACACAGGCTTACTGTGAAAAGTTTTTGCTGAATCGTATTGGAAAAACCGATGAGGAGAGCTAAGCGAAGACCTGAAGGCTTCAATATTGCTTTTCTTGACGTGATGTCATGCGGACTTGGAGCAGTAACCTTGATTTTCATGCTGGTGAAGTACCAAACTGAGGTGCCGAATATAGAAAATTCTGCACTTGCTTTCGACATTGCAGAAATTGAAAGTCAAACCGAAGCGACTTTGGCAGAAAACAACTTGCTTGAACAGCAGCTTGAGACACTAACACAAAAAATAAACGAAAAAGAAGGCGGTACTTCTCAGACGAGTGCCAGCATTGATGCCAAGAACAAAGAAATCGAGCAATTGGATACTGCCATTGCCGAAATGAAAGCAAAAATAAAGACTCAAGAAACTCAGGTCGCCAGCGTAGAAACTCCCCAAGGGGCAAATATTTCCCCTAAAGTATCAGAAGATCATTTAATCGGTTTGAGAGTCAGCGGCGACCGAATCCTGATTTTGCTGGATAGCAGTGCATCAATGGCAAACGAGCGTTTGATTGATATTGTAAAAACTCAGATCGCCGATGTGTCTGCAAAAAAGTCCGCTCCCAAATGGCAGCGCACTTTGAGAGTTGTGAATTGGATAATGGATCGAGTTCCGGATAACAGCGAGTATCTCATAGTGTCTTACAACGAAAAAGCGCGGTTTTTGCATGGGCGACAATGGATAAAGGGCTCTGATGCCAAGGAAAGAAAACAGGTCGAGGATGCGCTTGCCGAGTTGCATCCGGAAAATGCCACGAATTTTGAAGAGGCACTAAGGCACATAAGGACGAACAAACTGAGGCCGTCAGACATTTATATTATTACTGACGGCTTGCCAACAAAGGGAGTTGGCAAGCTGAGCTTAAAATATCGAAGAGCACTAAGATGTAAATCTTATTCAAAAAAAGATGCGACGATTACGAGTGCTTGCAGGGAGGCATTGTTCTATTCTGCAATTGTCGGATTTTCTACAGGCAGAAAAACCAAAATCAATACTGTACTGCTTCCAATTGAAGGAGACCCTAATGCTGCATTTGCGTATTGGCAATGGAATTCTGCAACAGGTGGCATGATGGTTAGTCCTCCACCCTTTTGGCCATGAAGGAACGCAGAAGAGGCACTGAAATTTTTAGCGTCTCATTTTTGGACGTGATTTGTTGCGGCTTTGGTGCGATAGTACTGCTTGTACTGTTGTCAAAGCAGGATGTAGAAGGCGGTATTCCCGATGTGACTCAAGTGAACAACTTGCTGGATGCTGTTATGACGGCGGAGGACAAATCGGACCAGGCGGAGAAAAGGAATGAATATCTTCAGCAGCAAATTGAATTGCAGCAAACACGTCTTTCTATCGCATCAGACGTGCTTAGCGGGTCCGACGAAAACCTGGAATCGCTGGAACAAGAGATTGCCAGTAAACAAGCCGAGCTGGCCGCTTTGCAAAGTCAGGAAAGCGAACCGGTTGTTCAGGAGCAACCGGGTGCCACAAGTGAAAAGGTAGTAGAAGTTGGCGGGATTCCGGTTGACAGCGAGCATGTCATTTTTGTTGTGGATACATCGGGCAGTATGATGGCAATTTGGTCTCGAGTCATTCGGGAAATTGAAAATATTCTGGACATTCATCCTGAGGTGAAAGGATTTCAAATTATGAATGATATGGGAAACTACCTGATATCGGCTTACGGGGGAAAATGGATTCCAGACACACCTTCAAGAAGAAGGTCGGTATTGCGTCGAATGAGATCTTGGAGTAGTTTTTCAAACAGTAGTCCCCTGGAAGGCGTAACTACTGCATTAAATGCCTACGTCCGTAAAACAGAGAGTTTGTCAATCTATGTGTTCGGGGATGACTATACTGGTCCGTCGTATGACGATGTACTGAACAGAATTAACAGAATAAACAGGGATCCGGCTACGGGTGAGCCGCGTGCACGGATTCACGGAATTGGTTTTTTGAATCAGGATTTGATTACTACAAATGACCGGTTTGCAGTTTTGATGCGGGAGGTGGCGCGTCAAAACGGAGGTGCATTTATAGCTATTCCGAACTTTAATCCCGATTTAAGGTACGAATTGACAGACGAGGCGAAAACGCCAGGATAGTCCGTCAAACTGACCTGGTTGGGTAATGTGGATTGATTGAGTTGGTTTCGTAGTTGCCAAGTTACTGATTTTAATGCAAACTACAATACTTGGTTTGTTGTTGCCGTTTTTGAATTTCCTGATTGTCCGCTTTTATGCTTCCCGTAAATCACTCTCTCCTTGAAAATGCTTTCTAATGATTTCAAGTGCGGAAAATATTTGTCCTTCATCGGTATCTCTACCAATACCGAACCTTAGTGTAGATTCTGCCCTTGCTTTGGATAAACCTATCGCGCGCAGAACGTGCGAAACGTTTGTGGATGTTGCTTCGCAAGAAGAGCCAGTCGAACATGCTATTCCGGAGAACGCATCAATTAAACTATCGCCTCGGTAACCGGGAAACGAAATACTTAGACATCCGGGTGCTAAACGATCAGGGTCGCCGTTTAATAAGATATCACTTTTGACATTGCTGAATCCATCAAGCAGTTTTTTTGTGAGACGGTCAATACGCTTGATATCATTTGCCAATTGTTTCTTAACGAGTGTAGCTGCTGTACCAAAACCTACACATAGTGGAACTGGCAAAGTTCCAGAGCGAATGCCACCTTCTTGACCGCCGCCCAGTATAAGCGGTTTGATTAAAACTTTAGGTTTTCGCCGAATGTATATCGCTCCTATCCCTTTCGGTCCGTAAGCTTTGTGCGAAGAGAAAGTGGCAAGATCAACACCAAGGTTCTTTAGGTTGACTGGAATCTTGCCTAGTGCCTGTGCACAATCTGAATGTACAAATACTCCTTTTTCATGACATATCTTTGCAATTTCTCTAACCGGCTGAATGACTCCGATTTCATTGTTGACCAGCATTACTGACAGTAGAATTGTGTCATCCTTTAACGCAAGACGAACATGTTCGGGATTAAGGATTCCATTTTTCGCTACTTTGAATACATCCACTTGATAGCCTTGTGAACGGAGCCGAATTGCTGGTTCAATGACAGATTTATGTTCAGTTGCTACAATCGCAATACGTTTTTTCTTGCTTGCCATTGCTGTTCCAAACAGTGCTAGATTATTGGATTCAGTGGCACTTCCGGTAAAGAAAATCTCCTGTGGGGAAGCGCTGACTGTATCAGCGATTTGTTGTCGGGCGTTTTCAACCGCATCTCGGGCGAGTATTGAAAGCGTATAGGTATTGCCGTGTGGATTTGCAAATTCATCGGAAAAATACGGCAGCATCGCATCTAGTACACGAGAATCAACCGGAGTTGTTGCTTGGTGGTCAAGATAGATTACGTCTTTTGTAGCGTTCACCAGTCTCAGTCAGTGCATTCACAGGGTAGTGAGTCCGAATCAAGAGCGATGTCTGAGTTTATCCGTGCCTCTTTCTGAATTTGTGCATACGATACTGGGGCATCTGCTCCAAAAAAGCCGAATCTGGTTATAGCTCCGTTTTTTCGCTTGCTTGCCATCTGCCGCGAATAACGATTCTCTATATCACTCCACCACTCAATATGCTCTGGTCCATATTGAGCAGAATTGTTTTTGGTTGAACACTCCCTCGATGCTAGCAAGGACAAGGTTTGCTTTCCTTTCATAAAACAGTATACGCAGTTGGACAAGTTCAGACTATGAGGAGTATTTAAGTCCCAAGTTTGTTTCGACCAAAATTTCAAAACATCATTTCGATCGATTTCTGCATCGAATAGTGGCATATAAACATGCTCTCCGTCCGCTAAGCGATCAGGCAAGTCAGACGAATTTGCAAATGATCGATTTCGTTCCTTCACCCGCGCAACGCGACGCGGCTCGTCACCGCGAAGTCCAATGATTGAGATAAACTCTACCGGGTTAAGACCTTTCAATGTCGCCGTCTCATCAAGGCAGTATTCTGCTAGCCTCTTTTTGGAAATTCTTACCAGCTTGGCAGAAGTGTAATCTTGAAATTTCTGTCTAGATCGCGTTGGGGGTTGGGATAAAAGATATTCTTGAAGTTTTGCTCGTTCACTTTGGTCGACTGCTTTAACTTTCGTTTTGTCGTACCAATGACCGAGGCGATGAGTTTGGCTCTTTACCGCTAGCCACTCGCCCAGAAAATTCGCGGTCGTCTCCAATTTCAAATGTTGAGTACATAGTCGTGTGAATCGGTTTGGAAGTTGCTGCTTCCATGACACAAGCTCTTCAAACACCTCTCCTTTGTGCCGGTAACCATTAGGTTTGGATTTAGAGTACGGTACCGGATGTACCAAGCGAAAAGTGGGAAGACGCGACCACTGGCCTCTTCGAGCATCTTCATAGGTTTGAAATTCCAGCCAGAAAAATGGAATGTTGTAGCGTTGTTCCACAATGCGCTTGCATGTGGTCACAAATTCATAGGTTGCTGGGTATTCAGTTGAAGTATTGTTGAAAACGACTACATCTCCGCGCGAAGGTCGAAGTTGACGACTCTTCAAAAGTGCAAGCAACAGCATAGAGCTGGATCTTCCGCCTGAAAACTTGAAGACGTGCGGCAATTCCTTATGGTGTGGAACTTCGTAGTTTAATTCAATTTGAGGAAGCCCGCGAAGTCTCGGTAATGGTTGGCTTTGCTTGGTGATTTGCATTTACTTCTCAAGCGATTGAATAATTTTCAAGTTTTCATCAACCGTAAGGGCTCCCATTACCTGATAAGTGGATCTCGCTCCGATTTTTCCAAGAAATTGCTGAATATCTTGTCTTGACTTTAATTCAGGGTGCATTTCAGCAAATCTAACGATGGTTGCCACTCGAATTTTCTTATCACTGATTACGGTTAGCCTTCGGACTCCATACATCATCAAGTGAGTCCAAAATTCTGTATGCCTAAGTTTTCTCCACAGTTTTTCTTCTTCCGCATCAATATACTGGCGTACTTCACTAACCAAGAACCCGCGCCACCAAGCTCGTGCAGTACGACAGTCCATAAAAACACTGGAAGTTCCTCTTACCTCAGGTAATCCGCAAAATCTTCGAAAAAATGTTCTTACACACCTATCAATCATTTTTGCATCATCGCATTGCAGTGATTCTTGAATACGGGCTCTTCCTGACATAGTAGCTTTCCCCATCGCAAAATAAGACGGGCTGACAATGTCACGCGATATCAACTGTAAATGCAGGCTTGCCCAGAACGCTGGTGAGCAAGCGTACCGTGGTTCGAGTTCGCTGAGAGTCGAAAAGATTAGCTTTTCAGTGTCAATAGGCGGATCAAATAGTTCTGCCTCAGTGATTTTTCTATTGAATACCGGAAGCGTTAATTCTGTGTCTCCCCGTCCTTCGGGAAGTTGATCCAAAAGTGCTGTAGCAGATTTGCAAGCAACTGATTCCAAAAACTTCTTCTGCCTGTGAATAAGGGTGGAAGGAGGCTCGCCACCAACGCCTTTTATCAGCTCATGTCTAAGGCGAGATAAATCTGCCGCAGAAAGAATGTTGAATTTTAAGGTATTCACTTGATTAAATTCCGCCTAATCAGTGATTTAATCAATATCAGTAATAATTTTGTGGGGATGAAATTTTGCGACGGTGCGATTTGGGCTAAATTCGTCATCCATCCAAGTGGGTAAATTTCGTGAGATTAGCATCTCGTAAAGTCCGCGAAGATTGTGATGAGGAGTCCAAGCCTCTTTTTCTTTGTACCTAGTTTGCAAAATCTCAAACCCTTGTGCTAAGGCAGCTGAATATATGCTGTCGCGATGAGCAGTAGCATTTCCTCCTGCATTTATCAGGCAACCATACAAATCGGGAGCAACGGTCATTTCAAAATAAAACCCGTTCTCTTCAGCCTCCTTGACTTCGAAGCATCCGTCAGGTAGCTCGCCATCTCGTGCTTTTTTCACAATCAAGATGCTTCTCAGTGGGTCGTTGGCACGCCAAAATGGCGTCATAGCTAGAAATGCACCTTTTGGAAATACTAAAGAGGTACCGTGCCAAAATTCATGCAAACCATCTCTGTCAGGTGCAACGACATGAAATATTTCATCTACCGTGATGATTGCAGACTGGCAGAATAATGGGTATGTAGCTCTTGACCTGTCCAACTCTATAATCTGCTTATGCGTAGTTAGTTGACCACTCTCTGTAAAAACCTCGCGGTAGGCCGACGAAGTAGAGGTGAATGTGCAGCAAAATTGAGCTTTGCCTTCCTGAAGCAGTCGTGCAACCAAGTTATTCTCGGTAAGTTGATGCTCAAGTACCAGTTGGCTATCGGTGCCTTCATGAATTTCATGACGAGTCTCATAATTGTGATCGGACTGATAATCCAAACAGTTGGCTGCCAAAACCGGATAGGGTCGAATTCGAGGTAGCATTCCAGTCATCAATTAGTTCCTGTTTTGAAGTTTTCGATTTACAACATTTACCTTGAAGACTGTTCCGTCTGAGTATTGATCCAACAACGGAATTGACAATTTCTTTCTTTCTCCCTTGCAAATGGGTCCCAGTAGAATTTCATATATTTTGCTGTCGTTTCCGCCATAAACATACGCATCAGAAGGCAACATCTGACCATTAAGTGACACACCAGTTTTTAAAGAAAGGAATTTTTCTTTAATCGGGTCTGTGCAGGATGGGTCAGACCCACTGTCAGTAGTTATGCGAACGCCAGCATTTTCCAAGTCAGTGTTTGGGCAAATCAACAGTTCAACATTCTTTTTGGAGATTCTTGCCATTGTTTGAACATCAGCCACAGCACCTCTCGGGTCGAAATTTGGTTGCAGACCATCTTGATTGCCTGACAAGTTTCTTTTTCCTTTGCCGTCATCATTCCCCGAACTGGGATTTCCTGACCCAGCACCCGATCTGTTTTCGTTTGAGTTTCCACCGTCACCTTCAAGAATGTTGTTAAGCAGAGATTCTGAAGTTTGTAAAAATTCAGGTCGAATAACGGACGAACCGGTTTGCTCTGTTGCCTTACGCTTTCTTGTTGGCTGATTCGGACTCGGGCTAGATGCATCGTGTGAGTCAATGGGCATAAAGCCTCTAGGGATAAAGAATTCGCCACTGTCTTTCTCTGCCATTTCTCCGATATTCTGTTGAATTGAATTAAACAACTCGTCAAAATCTTCCAAGTGCTTTTCTGCTAGCCTTTGTCGTTTAATGTCTGAGTGTTTCTCACCCTCAGCCTTTCGAACCAGTTCGAATGCTCGAGATTTGTCGATATCGGAAGGGGGATCCAGCAGAATTACAGCGTTGAATGGTAGAAACTTCGTAAAGTTTCCCGGACGGTTTCGTGTTAAATCGTCGGTGATATACATGCCGTTTCGAAATAAACTGACGCGTGTAATTTCATTCGGAGCTTGTCTCACAAAGATGGTAACTTTGCCAAAGCCTGTTTCTACCTCTTTCGAATTGCCGTTGCAAAGTGTCTGAAACGCCGAAAAAGCCTTATTTCCGTTAATGGTGTCTCGACTTCGTTTTTCGGACTTTATACTATCAAGCAACTTATGCAGCTTTGCTTGATCCAATATTGTTTTTTCCCCTTCCTTGAGTACTTCGAGAATCAATCGTTTGCGATGAATTGCAGGAAAAAAGTGCTTTGCTGCAGATGCTAGGATTAGTTCTACGGCATTTTGTTCTTTATCCATAAACTCGTTAAACGCTGTTATAGAAACTACTGAACCAGACTCGCTCTGCTTTTCAATTTCAGACAATTTACGATCAATGATTGATGGAATTTGCCCGTTTTTTGGAAATACGTATCGATTTCGAATATCGTTTCTTGTTTCCAATATTAAGTATCCATCTTTACCTTTGAGTTCTTGATTTGACTCGTGTGAAGCAAGGATAGCGTGTGCAGAAGCACACCTGACACCATCTTTGGTGAGTCCGCCATACAAAATGTATTGAAGATTTGATGCTGGAAACGCTGTGAAGTGACCTAGTCCATATGAGCCGGCAGAATTGGCTTCATCGTTTGTCTTGCTCGTAGTGCCATCACCTAGCAAGGCATTCATCCTTTGGTCGTTTAGACCAATGCCATTATCAATGACATGCAGAATTGGAAGTGTTGGCGATTCGATACTTTCCAAGAATCGTAGGTATTGAGCCTCAACTGCCTCTAGGTATTCACTATGAGCATCTTCGGCAGCATGAAATGCTTCTTTGTATTCTTCCCAACCCGGTATTTCAATAGCGCGTACAACATCAAATTCAAACCTGATTTTTACTTCTGAACGACCAGCCAATTGGCCGGCATCCAGAGAATTTTGAATCAGTTCTCGAACGATAGGGGCAGGGCTAATATCGTTACCAATTGAAATCGAATGCGAACCAAACCCTTCGGGCTTACTGAACGAAGTAAACCAAAGCCGCGGACTTTTTGCGTTCGTTACTTCAGATAGGGGGGGGGGGTGATAAGTTTTTTGAACCATCTTGTTCATTCCACTTCAGCTTTGTGTACGTGCCGGAATCCTTTTGGAAGAAGGGTCCCTCTAAGTGCTCTTGCCCCCAAATAGTTTTCAAATTCAGATTTCTTCAATCGCATATAGCGTTTGCCAGAGTGCAATATTAATTCATCCTTAATGGACAGAATTTTTACATGGCTGACTCTTTCTCCCTCTTTTCGAGCTTTTGGCGGGAGATTGATTAAACGAGCCCCGCCACCCTTTGACATGACAGGTAGTTCATTAACGGAATAAATTAGCAGTCTACCGTGCGATGTGACTACAGCCAGTAGTTGTTCCATATCCGAAATAGTTTGCATAGGTAGCGGCATATGCCCCTTTGGTACTCTCAGAGTCGCTTTGCCTTTACGGCTTTTTGCCATCATGTCACTAACTGGTGTCACAAATCCTTTACCTTCATCGGTGCCAACAAAACAGTGCCAGTCATTCTTGCCAAGAATTACACTGGTAAAACCCACGTCTGAATCCGGGGTCAAGGTGCTAGTGAGCGGCTCTCCCAATGATCTTGCTGAAGATAACTTATGAGCCTGAAGTGAATAGGTCCTGCCCATTGAATCCATGCAAATCAGATTGTCAACAGATTTACCCTTTGCACATTCCAGAAATTCGTCTCCTTCGCGATAGCTCAGTGATGTCGGGTCAATATCGTGTCCTTTTGCTACGCGAATCCAGCCCATTTTTGATAGCACAACAGTAATTGATTCTGTCGTAATAAGATCGATTTCACTAAAGGCCTTTGCTGCACTGCCTTCCTTGAGCGGGGAGCGACGTTTGTCTCCATATTTCTCCGAAGCAGCTTCAAGTTCTTGTCGTACCAGAGTGTTTAATCTTCGTTTTGACCCGATTACCAACTCTATCTCCGTCTTTTCCTGGACAAGTTCTGATTGCTCTTGACGAATTTTCAATTCTTCCAATTTTGCCAGTTGGCGAAGACGAATCTCCAGAATTGCTTCCGCCTGTTTGTCGCTAAGAGAAAAGCGTTCCATTAATGCAGATTTAGGCTCGTCTTCATTACGAACAATGTATATAACTTCGTCAATATCCAAAAATACGATTAACAACCCGTCCAATATGTGCAAGCGGTCGCTTACAGTGCTTAGCCGGCTTTCCAGTCTCTTTAAAACTGTGTTCGATCTGAATTCAAGCCACTCTTTAAGCAAAATTTTCAAATTGTAGACTCTGGGTCTGCCATCCAGGCCAATCATGTTCAGGTTAACGCGATGGCTTTTTTCTAAATCAGTAGTTGCGAAAAGATGGCTCATTAAAGGTTGAGCTTTGGTCCGATTACTCTTTAATTCCAGTACAAGTCTGGTGGGCTCCTCTTCATCCGATTCATCTCGCAAGTCAACAACCATCGGAAGTTTTTTGGCCAGTATTTGCGAACCAATTTGCTCCATAATTTTTGCGCCGGAAGTTTGGTAGGGCAGTGCTGTGATTACAATTGAATTGCCTTCTGTATTCCAGGATGCTCGCTGACGAATGGAACCGTTGCCCGACTCGTACATCGAAACTATTTCACCTCGAGGAGTAGTAATTTCTGCTTCAGTAGGAAAGTCAGGAGCAAGAATAAGTTGGCATAGATCTTCAACTGTGGATTTTGGTTCCTGTAGCAGTTTGATACACGCCTTTACGACTTCGGAAATATTATGAGGCGGAATATCAGTTGCCATTCCGACAGCGATTCCTGAAGAGCCGTTTAGCAAAACATTGGGAAGTTGTGCCGGAAGTCGCTGAGGCTCTCTCAGAGTACCATCGAAGTTCGGTATCCAGTCTACTGTGCCCTGAGAAACCTCTTCAAGCAGAACTTGCGCGTAGGGAGCAAATCTGCACTCGGTGTAGCGCATTGCTGCGAAAGATTTAGGATCGTCCTGCGAGCCCCAGTTTCCTTGTCCGTCTACAATGGGGTAGCGATAAGAGAACGGCTGCGCCATAAGCACCATGGCTTCGTATGCCGCAGTTTCTCCGTGCGGATGAAACTTCCCGATTACATCTCCAACAGTGCGGGCAGATTTTTTGAACTTTGCTGTTGCACTCAGGCCCAACTCGGACATTGCATAAATGATCCTGCGCTGTACAGGTTTCAGCCCGTCGGATATATGAGGCAGTGCACGGTCCAAAATGACGTACATCGAGTAGTCGAGATACGCCTTTTCAGCAAAATCGGCCAGTACTATTTTTTCCGAATCCGAGTCTGGATTCAGTACCAGGCTCAGTTGTACCTGCTTTTTGGATTCTTCAGATGTTATATCCGGCATGGCTGGTCTGGCGACTTGAAATCGTCAATGATTACTACAATTGTGCGCGGTCGCCGAATTCTGTAAGCCAGTTCTTGCGTTCTGCTACTTTTTTCTTCGCCAGAAGCATGTTCAGCAAGCGGTCTGTCTTGGCAGGTTCATCCAGTGTCAATTGAACCAGTTTTCGAGTTTCAGGATGCATTGTAGTTTCTTTCAACTGCTTGGGGTTCATCTCGCCCAACCCCTTGAATCGCTGAATTGAAACTTTCCTTTTCGGCTTTTTCGCTTCCAGTTCTTCAACTACACTGTCCAGTTCGCTATCGTCCAAAACATAGTGCACGTCTTTTCCAGCATCAACTCTATACAGTGGAGGCTGAGCTACATAGATACGACCATTTTCCACCAGCTTCCGAAAATGCCTGACAAAGAGAGCACATAGCAGCGTGGCAATATGCGCACCATCAGAATCCGCGTCGGCGAGAATACATACCTTCCCGTATCGTAGTCCAGAAATATTGTCAGACCCCGGGTCAACTCCCAGAGCGACCGCCAGATCATGTACTTCGTTTGATGCAAGAACCTGAGTTGAGTCAATCTCCCAGGTATTCAGAATTTTCCCCCGAAGTGGCAGTATGGCCTGTGTTTCCCGATTTCGGGCCTGTCGTGCAGAACCTCCGGCTGAATCGCCTTCTACAAGAAACAATTCTGTAAGCTCAATGTTTCCGCTTGTGCAATCTGTCAATTTGCCGGGCAGTGCTGGACCTGCCCCGTATTTCTTTCTCTGAACTTGCTTGTTTGCACGTTGACGACTGCGGGCTAGTTCAATGCAAAGCTGGGCAATTCGCTCTGCATCTGTTACATGCTTGTGAAGCCAGAGACTGAAAGCGTCTTTCGCAATTGCAGAAACAGTTTTGCCGATCCCCTGGGATGTTAGCCTGTCTTTGGTTTGACCGGTGAATTGCGGGTTGTCCATGCGTACGGAAAGTACAAAACTGCAATGCCTCCAGACATCTTCTGCGGAAATTCGAATCCCTCGCGGCAGCAAGTTCCGAAGTTCGCAAAATTCTCGGACAGCGTCGGTCATTCCTGTTCGCAGTCCATTCACATGGGTTCCGCCAAGTGAAGTTGGAATCAAATTTACATAGCTTTCAGTAATCGTTTCAGCTGATTCAGGACTCCAAACCACTACCCAGTCAACTTGGGAATCATCTGATTTCTTGTGAAAGATAATCGGTTCAGCTGGAATTCGCTCGCTTCCGTTCAATTGATTGGCAAGGTAGTCCCCTAGACCATCCTCGAAAAACCAGCTCTCATTGTTTTCCGAATTGTTTTCATCAGTGAAGTTGATATGCAGTCCTGGGCAAAGTACAGCTTTCGCCAATAGCAAATGCTTTAATCTGGGGAGACTAAACTTGACCGAATCGAAGAACTGCTCGTCCGGCCAAAATTGAACCTTGGAACCGGTATCGTTTTTTCGAACCTGTTCGACTACCTGTAGTTGTTCGACAGTGTTTCCATCTTCAAACAGCATCCGATGCAGTTTGCCGTCTCGTCGAATTTCAACTTCCAGTCGTTTGGAAAGTGCGTTGACCACAGATACTCCGACTCCGTGCAATCCGCCGGAGTGCATGTAGTTTTTGCTTGAAAACTTTGCACCGGCATGCAGGCGGGTCATGATTACTTCTACACCGGGCAAGTTTTCTTCTTGATGCATGTCTACGGGCATTCCGCGCCCGTTGTCTTTCACGCTCAATGAGAGGTCGGTGTGCAGAGTTATATCAATTTGACTAGCAAACCCGGCAATGACTTCGTCTACGCTGTTGTCGACAATTTCCTGAGCGAGATGATTGGGTTGCTCAGTTTGAGTGTACATGCCCGGTCGCTTGCGAACCGGTTCAAGCCCCACCAGGACTTCAATTGCAGATGCGTCGTACGTATGTGCCACGCGAGTTTAAGGGAGTATTGATAAGTTCCTATTCATGGTCAAGGTCTATATTATACCCCGATGCCAGGCATGAATTTATGCTTTGTCGCTAAATTTTATCTAGCCACGCCTGAATTTAAACAAACGATATTGAAATTCTCGCTTCATCTCCGGTTAAAGAGCTTGCCATTGACCCAGTGTCAAAATCATTAGCGCTTATTGTTTGAACTTGAGAAGTTTTCTTTTTGGGGAGTTCCAATTGTCTGCGATTTTCCTACTTTTGCAGGCGGCACTACAAATACTTGATTTTTTCGTTGGTTGGACATACAAGACCAATCAAGCGTATCAGGAAGATGGAATGCGGGAGCAGAGGTTTCGTGTTCCCATCTACTGGCGCATGTTCTTTGCCAGATTATCTTTTTTATGTTACCTTTTGCCATCCTTCAAAACCTCGTTGATCTTGAATTACTAGTTGTCTAAAAACTATATTATCCGGTTGGGATGGGTCGAAAAAGTAATTTTTCGCTACATCACCTTTAGAAATAAAATGATGGGCACCAAATTTGGTGCTTTCAATAACAGCCCGTATTAATGTATACGATGCTGTTTCCCCAGCACTTAATAAATTTCCCGGCTCATGCGGTATTTGAAGTTTCAACTGATTTGTGTAACTTTTCCGCAACTCTCTTAGAACATTATACAACTCTTCTGAACATTTCTCAATATTCAATCCGAGTTGATATGCTTCCCTACGGTTGATGGTGTAATCATGGCTACCTGATTCAGAACACAAAAAACCAATTATTCTGTCAATTTTATCATCTTCACAGATATTTTTTTCCAAAAGACGGCGAGCAAGGTCTCGAATTTGTTGTCGAGACCTAAATATCTGTCCGAGCACGAGTGGGTGAACTTTGTTTGACAGATCTAAAAGTGCCCTACCTTCTAATTCTTTGCTTCCATTACACGCTCTAATTGCATCAAGATAGCCGTTAACAGCTTCGACGCTAACACCAGCCTTTGTATCATCATGAGCTCCGTGGATAGATGGCCCTAAAGGATGTTGTATTGTTGGATCTATAGGTCCCAAAGTTGCTTGTTTTGTCATGACAATTCTTTTTGCGCCAAGAGCAATTAAAGTACCTGCGCTCATACATTTCCCAGGCACAATTACTTCAAAATCATTACAGAACATATGTAGAAGATTCACTAGATTCCACGCTGCTGATGTATCACCGCCCGGTGTATATAAAACAAGGGAAATTTTATCTACTGGCCCAAGTGCATCTAAGTGATCAACAAAAAGGTCAACTACATCTTGTCCAATTCTTGTTTCTAATCCTTGGCGGTCACCAGTGATATAAAGAATTGTTTTGGAGTTTCGGTCCTTTTCGATCTTTTTTAGTAAGTCTGATCTTTTATATAGTTCTTCATTATTATTTTCAGACATAAAATCATTCTCCTAAAAACTGTTTTCATACACTGCTAGTCTAATAGTAATCAATTGTACTAAGCGAATACAAATCTTGTGAACTGCCCCCCGGCAAATATAGAAAATTGCTTCTGGAGGTAAAGAGTTAAAATATTTTTCATAAATATGCAATTTTAATCAAGGTCGCTTGCTAACGATAATCGTGTTTCTTCCGCAACCGGGTCAACCAGGTGTGAATAATTTTCATGATCAATGCCTGCTGATATTGTATTTCCATTCTTCACGGATGCAATAAATTCTTTTGGCAATTCAAAGCGAAGAAAATGAACAGCCGAGGTTTTTTCATCGGTTTCTCGTTCAAGGTCTTCATCTGCAATTGCAAAGACTTTATTTTGACCGGGGGTCTTTACCCAAACCTTGTCCTCTATGTCAATCAACTTCGTGAGCGCAATACGACGCTCATCAGCATCGGGGAATTCGATCATCATTGTTGCTTTCCAGTTTGAACCGTCGGGAATCAATGGATTGTAGGCAGCGAGCTCTTCTTCAATGTCAGCGGCTTCAAATATCTTTTCAACTCGCAAGATTTCCTGAATCTGATAGTGGATGGTAATCTTGTCCTCGAAAAACAGGGTTGCATTCGGGCCGATTTGGACCCGACGCATTTTTTTGTGGCTCATTGCCCTTTTGCGAAAGTCGTCGCGTTTTGCTGTGTAGTCTTCAAGTGATAGCAGTTCTTCTCGTGTCAAATATTTCAAGTTTTCTATACTCCGTAAGCTTGTCTTAGTAATGAAATTGGGTGTTGCGGCTTTAATTCCGAATCTTTTAGCCCGTAGGCAATATGCCTGGCAGCCAGTACGCAGTCGCTGACCAGGTGATCAGGGTCGAATCGCTTCACGCGACTCTCGACCGGTTTTGAGATTTTCCTTGAGTTTTCGTAAAACTCACGCTTGACCGCATAAGTTCCATTGTGTCCCGAGCATCGTTCAATGACATCAATTTCGGTATCTGGCACCAGAGCCAGCAGATCTCGTGTTTTCAATCCGATATTTTGCACTCTTTGATGGCAGGCGACATGATAGGCAACTTTTCCAAGAGAGTTTTCAAATCGCACGTCCAGCTTTTCATACTTGTACCTGAGCATCAAGTACTCGGACGGGTCATACATGGCATCCCGAACCAAAGCAATTTCGCTGTCATCGGGAAAAAGCATTGGCAGTTCCTGCTTGAACATGAGTGTGCAGGAAGGAATTGGAGCAACAATGTCCCAGCCCTCCCGAACATAATCTGCAAGCAGAGGAATATTTTGATTCTTCAGTTGCTCCACTGCTTTCATGTCGCCAATTTCCAGTTTTGGCATTCCGCAGCACACGTCACTACTGGCGACTTTCACAGCAATCCCGTTGTGTTCAAATACAGCAGTGATATTTTCATTCATATTCGGGTCGTTGTACTTGCCGTAGCAAGTTGCAAACAGCACAACCTTGCCCTTGGTTGGTCCGGCTTCATTCAAGTCTTTGGTTAAAGAACTGCGATTGGTCAATTTTCTGTGCCGGCTTGAACTTGCATACTCTGGCAAGTTGGCATTTTTGTGAATGCCAAAACTGCTTTGCAAGGCTGTTCTCGCAAGGCTGTTCTTGTTGAAAGTATTCACCGCATGGAAAACAACCGGCATGCTGGCAAGTTTTCCGATTGTGTCGGTGGATGAAATAACATTGTCGCGCATGCTGGGGCGGCCTTTGCTATTGCCGACTATTTTTGCCCGCAGCATCAAATGCGGAAAATCGATTTCCCACTCGTGCGGTGGAACATACGGACACTTTGTCATGAAGCACATATCGCAGAGATAGCAATGGTCGACTACATTCCAGTAGATTTCCTTGTCAACCCCGTCCAGTTCCATTGTGTCCGATTCGTCGATTGCATCGAACAGGGTAGGGAACGAATTACAAAGATTAAAGCATCTTCGGCATCCGTGACAGATGTCGAAGACACGGTCCAGTTCTTCAAACAAACTGGTTTCATCCAAAAAGTCAGTTTCTTTCCAGTTCACCGGGAAACGTTTCGGTGCTTCCAGTGAACCTTCTCTTACCGATGCCATATAGATAGTTGTTTCTTGCTTTTCAGTGTTGTAAATTCAAGAAAGCGAAACCGCATTAATGCGGTTTCGCTTTCAAATTGAGGAAATTGACTGTGCTAGGCGTCCAGATTATCCAAAGCTTTTTGAAATCGATTGGCGTGAGAACGCTCTGCTTTGGCAAGGGTTTCAAACCAGTCCGCCACTTCATCGAAGCCTTCGTCTCTGGCAGCTGAAGCCATGCCCGGATACATGTCCGTATACTCGTGTGTTTCACCGGCAATCGCCGCCTTCAGATTTTCACTGGTTTGTCCAATCGGCAGTCCCGTCGCAGGGTCGCCTACGGATTCCAGATATTCGAGATGTCCGTGCGCATGCCCGGTTTCTCCTTCAGCAGTTGACCTGAATACAGCGGATACATCATTGTAACCTTCAACATCGGCCTTGGCTGCAAAGTAAAGGTAGCGTCGATTCGCCTGCGATTCGCCTGCGAATGCATCCTTTAAATTCTGCTCAGTCTTGGTACCTTTCAAATCCATATAAATATCTCCACTTGCGATTGAAAAATTCAAATTAAAAATTCATTTAGACTTATTCTAAATCAAATTTTTCTGTTGTCAACAATTTTTCATTAAAAGTTTTTAAGATTAATTCTGATATTGTGAAAATTCAGGGTTTTATGAAGCAAATACGATGAAATTCCTGACTATGCTTATTTTAAAGGTAAATTTCAGTTTCGATGTATTAACATTTTTTGCAACAAGAAAACTTACAATAGTTTTTTTAAGCTCACATGCTGGAAGTGAGTTTCTCGGAAATCAGAAAAATTGAACAGGCAGTAAAATGGACGAATCGAAAAAAGAAGAACCAAAGTCATTTGAGTCGGCGTTGAGGGAACTTGAAGCAATAGTGATGCGTATGGAAAGGGGCGACCAAACACTGGAGCAGTCTCTTGAGGACTATGAACGCGGAATGAAAATTGCCCGCGAGTGCCAAAAGCAACTGGAAGCCGCAGAACAACGCATAAGCATTCTTGCCAAAAAGCAAGATGGAACTTATGAAGAAAAGCCCTTTGATGTCGAGAATTCTGATTCATGAACTTTGAGGACAAGTGGAAATTCTATCGGGACCACGCAAACAAAGCGGTCAAGGAGCGGCTTCCACGCCCGGAGTATTCTACAGACCGACTGACCGAAGCCATGGAGTATGTAACCATGAATGGCGGCAAGCGTTTGCGGGCAATCCTTGTTTACTTTACCGGCGAGATGCTCGGGGCGCAAAGAAAGTATCTGAATGCACCTGCGGCAGCAGTGGAGTTCATTCACGCCTACTCTCTGGTTCATGACGACCTGCCCGCCATGGATGACGACGACAT
Organism: Arenicellales bacterium; assembly: GCA_965203865.1. GTDB lineage: Bacteria > Pseudomonadota > Gammaproteobacteria > Arenicellales > JAJDZL01. Next base: position 2,868,252 of record OZ241916.1, on the reverse strand, counting down.
GCGGCGCGGGCAGCCTGCATGCCATATCTACTATGATGAAGCAACGGCAATTCTGACGGGCGATGCACTGCAGGCTCGGGCTTTTGAAATTATTGCGATTGACGAGGCGTTGGCAGAAATTCCTGATGCCCAGCGCAGCATGATTGCTTCCCTTGCGTATCACATCGGACCAAGCGGCATGGTCGGCGGGCAAATTCTCGATCTTTTTCATAAAAGCGACATTGTTCTGACGAACAAGCTAAAAACAGCTGCGCTTTTCAAAGCGTCTATGCGTCTTGGTGCACTTGCAAGCCGAACTGCAGATGAAAATCTTTTGACTGTGCTTGACCAGTATGCTGAAAATCTGGGGTTGTCGTTTCAATTCATCGACGACATGCTGGACGACGACGAGCCAAATGACGATCTCCGGAAACTGGCACTGAAGCATTGCGACAATGCCAAGTCGCTACTTGGAAAACTGCATTACAATACTGTGAATCTTGTGGAAATTGCTGATTTTGTTGTGAACCGTAGATATTAGTTATAGAATACAAGTATGAGCGCATATTCTATTGGCTCGAAAGCCCTTGGCGAGTTGTCCGTGGAACAGCTGGAACCTGACGTATCGTCTGTTCAGTTCGGGCTGTTGAACGATATTCAGACACCCGAGGACCTGAGGAAGCTAAAACCGTCTCAATTGCCTGAACTGGCAGATCAACTGCGTAGTTTCCTGATTGATGTCATTTCAAAATCAGGCGGGCATTTGGCGGCCGGACTTGGAACAGTCGAATTGACTGTAGCCTTGCACTATGTATTCAACACACCGGTTGACCGAATTGTGTGGGACATTGGTCATCAAGCCTACCCTCACAAGATTCTTACCGGTCGTCGAGAGTTTCTGCACACCATACGTCAGCCAAGCGGCTTGAGCGGCTTTTTGAAACGCGACGAAAGCGAGTATGACACCTTTGGTGCGGGGCATTCCAGTACTTCAGTTTCCGCTGCTTTAGGAATGTCCATAGCATCGGCAATAAAAGGCGAGGAGCATAGCGTCGTGGCAATCATTGGCGATGGTGCCCTGACCGCCGGGCTTGCTTACGAAGCGTTGAACAATGCCGGGGATTCATCTGCCGACCTGCTTGTAATACTGAACGATAATGAAATGTCGATTTCTCCCAATGTGGGGGCCATTTCCAACTATTTGGCCAGAACCTTGTCAGGGAAAGCGTTCATGTCAGTTCGGGAGGGAAGTCGGTCTGTTCTGAGTACAATTCCCCCTGTTCAGGAATTTACCAGTCGCATTGAATCGCATACCAAGGGCATGTTTCTCCCTAGCACATTGTTTGAGGAATTCGGCTTCTACTATATCGGACCGGTGGACGGGCACAATGTAACCAATCTGGTTCGAACGCTGACCAACATGAAGCGAATCAAAGGTCCGAGGTTTCTTCACATCATTACGCAAAAAGGCAAAGGCTACGACCCGGCCGAAGCCGACCCTCTTGTTTACCATGGTGTTGTTCCGTTCAATCCAGAAACCGGCAAGATGGAAAAGAAGCCGTCCGGCACCACCTATACCCAGGTATTCGGCAAGTGGCTGTGCGACATGGGGAACAAGGATGACAAGCTCATTGGCATCACTCCTGCCATGCGGGAGGGTTCAGGACTTGTGGAGTTTGAAAAGCAGTTTCCCAATCGATATTTCGATGTAGGCATTGCAGAGCAGCATTCCGTAACTTTTGCTGCCGGCCTGGCGACAGAAGGCCTCAAGCCGGTTGTAGCAATTTATTCGACTTTTTTGCAGCGCGCCTATGATCAAGTCATACACGATGTTTGCATTCAGAATCTGGATGTAACATTTGCTATTGACCGGGCCGGATTTGTCGGTGCGGATGGCGCCACGCACAACGGAGCCTACGATTTTACGTATTTGCGGTGCATTCCCAACATGGTTGTCATGGCGCCGAGTGATGAAAACGAATGCCGGCAATTACTATATACGGCATATTTGCACAAGGGACCGAGTGCTGTTCGCTATCCGCGGGGAAGCGGGCCGGGAACGAACATGGTTGAGGAGATGACTGCGATTGAAATTGGAAAATCCAAGTTGAAGCGCGAAGGCGTTTCAACCGCGATTCTTGCGTTTGGCAGCATGCTCGCACCGGCGTTGCAGGCAGGCGAAGAGATAGATGCGACCGTGGTGGACATGCGGTTTATCAAACCCCTGGATGAAGCGCAAATTGTAAAAATTGCCTGTTCACATGATTTAGTGATTACAATTGAAGAAAATGTCGTAACCGGTGGTGCCGGTTCGGCAGTAAACGAATTTTTGGCTAGCAAGGGAATACTGGTTCATATACTGAATCTGGGGTTGCCGGACCGGCATTTGGACCATGGTAATCCCAAAGATGTGCTAGCTGAATGTGGACTAGACAGCGCATCCATTGTAAAAACCGTACAACAAATCAGAGAGCAAAACAGAAAGGAGTTCGCCACAGCATGAATTTTCCGCAATTGACACCAGTGCCGATGGATCCGGAAGATCGTATTATTCCGGACATTCAGGCCAAGCCGGACACGCGCAAGCTTGCTATTGACCAGGTCGGGATACGTGCCATTCGCCACCCGGTAAGAGTACGCGACCGCAGCTACGGCGAACAGACTACAGTTGCAACGTTCAATATGTACGTTGGATTGCCCCATAATTTTAAGGGTACGCACATGTCAAGGTTCGTTGAGGTTCTCAACAATCATGATACGGTTATATCGGTACAGTCATTCAAGGACATAGTTCGGGAAGTTGCAGAGAAACTGGATGCCGATAGCAGTCGAATCGAAATGACCTTTCCGTATTTTCTGGAAAAAAGCGCTCCTGTAACCGGAGTAAAGAGCGTGGTTGACTATGAAGCAACCCTTTATGGAGAACTGAAAAACGGCAATATAGAAATTACGACCAGAATTGTTGTCCCGGTTACCTCGCTGTGTCCCTGCTCAAAGGAAATTTCGAATTACGGAGCCCACAATCAGCGCTCGCATGTAACAATTACAGCGATGTCCAGAGAATTTGTGTGGATGGAAGAATTAATTGAACTGGCGGAAGCGAATGCCAGCTCGCAACTCTATGGATTGTTGAAGCGCCCCGATGAGAAGTTCGTTACTGAGGAGGCGTACGACAATCCCAAATTTGTAGAAGACATGGTTCGCGACATTGCAAAGGAACTCAATGAGGACAGAAGAATTCTTGCCTATACGGTTGAGTCGGAAAATTTCGAGTCTATACACAACCACTCTGCCTACGCAAGAATATCCAGTTCACAGGAAGTCGACCCAGAACTCAAGCTTGTAGAATAAGGCAAGTTCAGCTATCCCAGGTTCACTGCAATGCCAAAAGTGGATTTATCAGTGGACAGTGCAATTGAAAAATCAATCGAAAACCGGTTGATGCAAGAAAATCCTGCTACTGTGCTGGTATTGGGTGCCGCGGTTCCCAACTGTGTATTGAATTACATTGAGCAAAACAATGAAGCATCATTGGAACATGTTGTATATGAAAATTTGCATGAGTCAGTGTATGGGCTTCATCGATTTGATTTTGCGCTAGTTTATGGAGTGCTGGAAACCATTTCCAGAGATGACGGTATTCAGTTGATTTCTCGATTGCGGGATTTTCATTCAAAACTGCTCTGGGTGCTCGTGCCCGCAGCAGGCAGCGATTGCTATGGGCCTCAAGACGCCGTAGCTAATGGAATGAGATTGGCTAGTCCAGAGCAGTTTTCGACCGATAAGCAGCAGATGTACGAATTCAGCCTGAAATTCTACAAGCCGGCACCTCAATGGCTAAACGCAAAGGATTGGGCGAATCCAGAACGCTGGAACAAATTTCGATGGTAAAAAGTTTGAACAAGGCAATTCCGGGTTGATGCGCAAAATATGAAAACTTCAGACTATCTGCTTGCGACCGTAAAACAGACTCCTGCCGACGTAGAAGTTGTCAGTCACAAGTTAATGTTGAGAGCGGGCATGATTCGCCAATTGGCGGCCGGAATTTACAGTTGGCTCCCCACTGGCCTTCGGGTATTGGGCAAGGTTGAAAATATAGTGCGCGAAGAAATGAATCGTTCCGGTGCACAGGAGGTTTTGATGCCAAGCGTGCAGCCAGGAGAGATCTGGAAAGAATCCGGGCGATGGGACCACTTCGGACCCGAATTGTTGAGATTTACGGACCGGCATGACCGGGATTTTTGCCTGGGTCCGACGCATGAAGAAGTGATTACTACGCTAATCGACAGCGAAATTCGAAGCTATCGCCAATTGCCCGCGAATTTTTACCAGATTCAATGGAAGTTTCGCGACGAGATTCGCCCTCGCTTTGGAGTCATGCGATGCCGCGAGTTTTTGATGAAGGATGCCTATTCTTTCGATGTGGATAGGCGGGGCATGGAGCAAGCTTATTGGAAAATGTATGATGCCTACACTCGAATTTTTAATCGTCTGGGGCTTGAATTTGTTGCTGTGGAAGCTGACTCAGGTGCAATCGGCGGCAGTGTTTCGCACGAATTCCATGTGATTGCAGAATCAGGCGAGGATGGTATTGGCATTAATTCTGCTACAGGATTTGCCTCAAACCTTGAGTTAATTGATGTGCCGTCAATGCCCGAGAAAAGGCCAGAGCCAGCGGAGGAGCTTCGACTAGTGGATACTCCGAACGTTCATACCATGGCTCAGTTATCTGAATTTTTGTCAATTCCAGTTTCTTGTACGTTGAAGACTCTTGTAGTTCGCGGTGAATCCGAACCCATAGCGATTGTGCTAAGGGGGGACAGGGAGTTGAATACACTCAAAGCTGAAAAAATTCCGGGAGTTCTGGTCCCCATGCAGATGGAGTCTGCTGACACTATTCGCAAGGTTGTTGGAACCGAACCCGGATCTATTGGACCAATTGGCTTGAACATGAAAGTTGTCGCGGACTACGAAGCGTCGAAAATGTCGGATTTTGTATGTGGGGCCAATCAGGAAGAAAAGCATTATTTGGGGGTGAACTGGGGCAGAGATTTGCCTGAACCTGAATGTGCAGACCTGCGCAACGCTGTTGCCGGGGACCCTGTACCGGGTCATTCTGACGAAAAGCTTGAGGTAAAAAGGGGAATCGAGGTGGGGCATGTTTTTCAGCTTGGAACAAAGTACAGCGAAGCATTCAATGCCAATTGCCTGGATTCCAGTGGGCAAAATGCAATTATGTGGATGGGGTGCTATGGAATTGGAGTGTCGCGAATTGTCGCCGCTGCAATAGAGCAGAACCATGATGAACATGGAATCATTTGGCCTGAACCCATCGCACCTTTTTCCATCTGCCTGGTGCCGATCAACTACAGGAAGTCACAGGATGTTGCTCGAGTGACCAACGATGTATATGATCGATTGCAGAGTCAAAACTATGAAGTGCTGCTGGATGATCGTGACGACCGCGCAGGGGTGTTATTCGCTGATATGGATTTAATCGGAATTCCGCACCGGCTGGTGATCTCCGACCGAGGTATTGCTACGAATTCAATTGAATACAAAGCACGTTCAGAAAGTGCAGCAGAGAATTGGTCATTGGATAGCCTGGAAGAAAAATTAGCCGAACGGATCAAGAACTTTGGAGTTGCATGAGACATGTAGTTTGAAAAACTAGTCGCACTTGAATGGTATGTCAAGAAGCCAGTCAAATGAATTCGGCTCCTGCTTTTTAATGAGCAAGTTGAATGTTTTTTTGGTACTACCAGCGAATTACAAAATCTCCTTCTGATTTTTCTTCTGAGTCGCGAGATTCCACCGAATCAACTCGAGACAGCTCCGACCCTTTCCATAATTCCTGTTCCAGTTGCTTTAATTTTTCCTCATCGCCGCAAGCAAGCAGCTCGACTTTACCGTCATCAGTATTACGCACCCAGCCGCAAACTCCAATACGATTTGCTTGTTCTGCTGTAAACGCTCGAAACCACACTCCTTGAACGAGGCCGGAAACAATAAATAATTTTGATTTTGGCATTGTCGACAATCCAGTTAAGTGCTACGGCAAGTCAGTTGTCAGGTAGAACTAGATAGCTGCTTATTCGGCGATGATTCAGCTCTTGCAAGTGCTCATAAATTATAAAGTTTTTCAGCACTTTTCTAACATAACCGGAAGTTTCTGTAAACGGAATATTTTCAACCCAAATTGTGGCATCTGTTTTATGAGACGTTTCCCGCCACTTGCGCATCCGATTTGGTCCCGCATTGTAGGATACAAGTGAAAATATTAAATTGCCATCTGTAATTTTCAGTAGCTTTCGAAAATATGAGCTGCCTAGCCTGATGTTCAAACTTGGGTCATGCAAGTCTGATCGTCTTGGCGTTTTCAGTTTGAGTTGCCTGGCTTCAATGCGTGCTGTAGATGGCAGTAGTTGCATTAGTCCGATGGCGCCGGCTCTGGAACGAATATCTCGAATAAACAAGCTTTCCTGGCGCATAATTCCATATATCCAGAATTCCGAAATATTGTTTCGCTTGGACTCTCGGCGCACCAGACTCTTGTATGGTGTTGGATACTGAAGCACAAACTCGGTATGAGGTTCCGAAGTAAAGTTGAACATTGCCCGAATCGCTCCGTCGTAGTATCCCCACTGATGAAACAGAACTGCTGCGCTGACCCAGAAATTATTGTCAAGATCTTTCGACATTGCTGCATATTCTCTCCGGGCAACATAGGGCCTGTCCAGATAGAGGAGTTCTCGAATTCTCGTTACAACTGGATTGTCGCGAACTGACTTGATAGTGTCATTGGACAGGTTCGTGTGAAATCGGGGCAGGGCATAGTCCGTATTCAAGTAGTCGGCAGCGAGTAGTCCATAGTAATTGGAGGTTTTTGCAAGTTCCGACCATAAGATTAATGCTGAGTTTGAATCTCCCGTTTCATAGAATGCCCTGGCTTGCCAGAATTTCCAGGCTGATTTTGACTTCTCGGCTTCTGGAAATTTGCGAATCGTGTCAAGCACGCCTTTCCAGTTTTCCGCCAGGACCGCCGAACGGACAAGCCAAGCCCTGGATAGATCCGTGTGCTGAGATGCAGGGACATTCCTGAGCCAGGGAAACGCTTCCAAACGGTGTGCCCTTGCGAGAGACACCCCGATTCGTCGATATATGCTGTGTAGATTATCTGCGCTGATTGCACCTCTGGCTTCCAGTTTTTGCCACAAGGCAACTGTAGCGTCAAGGTTACGTCGAAGTATTCTTCTGAACCCCAATTCAATCAAGTCTTGACCAAATTCGCTTTTCGACCAAGAGGCAGAATTTTTTTCAAGTACTAAAGATGGATTCTTTTGTACCTGTTGCAACTGAGCTGCCCATTGCCTGGCTTCTGAAGACTTTAGCAAACCTGCCAGATAGTTTGTCATACTGCGATTTCGTCTGGCAGCAGTCAGGAGCATTCGCTTCCAAACCAGTTTTTCATCAATTAAGCCTTTTCGCAATGCGATTGCAAATACTTTGTCGCAGTCGGCATGTTGAGATTTGCCTACAAGCCAAAGTTTCTCAATTTCCGTTATTGCATTTTCAGTTTTTCCTGTCCTGACTAGTGCTTCCGCATACCTGCAGCGCGTACTTGTAGAATTAGGCTTGGAGTAGTACTTGGCAATCAGTTTCCAGTTTTTTTCACGATACAATCGATTGAGCCACCATTGTAAAAATCTGGGCGGTACTGGAATGACACTATTATCAATAGTAGCCGCAATCGTCTTGTTGCTTGACCTTGACCCCCTTGCCCGCAGTTGCTTGAATTTCAGATATGGATAAAGTGGATAGTTTTTAAGTGCCGGCTGCACCCTTTTCCAGGCTTTGAAATTTTTGCTGTCAAGATACTTTTCTGCATCAACAAATGTCTGTCTCAACTGAGTGTAGTTGGAAGCTTCAACAGGTGCAGAAGCAGACAGGCAAACCAGCAGGATTAAACAAACCCTGATAGTTTGGGCTGTTTCAATCAGGCATAGTTTACTGAATTTCGAGTGCAGTGCAACCACAGTATTTGCAGACAAGAATCTGAAAATAGAGGGGATTTGGCACAGCAAAACTAAAAATAGCACCCGTCGTCGATGCTTAAGACGACGGGTGCGGCAATATGACTTTTTAAACTGCTTAATCTGAATAGATTAACGGAGCGAACTTCATCGAGTTACATTGTGCTCGCGCGGTACACAAGGTCCGTTTCTTCAATTGCGCCAATAGACCAAGCTCCTCGATTTCTTGCATGCATAACAGCTGCATCAATCTCAGTTCGCATCAAATCCCTTCGAATCGACAATCGCTGACCCGGATAAATCAGATCTGCATCTTCAATGTCCTTGTTCCGCGCATATATAAGCGGCCAGCGATATGGGTCGTTGTAAATCGACGGCATTTCAGAAATTCTCCACAAACTCTGGCCGGCTACTACAATGTGAACATCGTCGCTCGCCATAACAGAAACCTCATTGGCGGGCGGTAGTTCAGGCATAGAGTCCGTTGTTTCCATTACGGGCTCCTCCATCTGTTTCGCTTTTGGCGGGCAGCAGGCGCTAAGTCCAAAAACTAGAATTACGATCAAAACCGCAAACGGCTTATTGATATTTGGTATAGACGCTCGTATGTTCATACATTTTTTCCTGTTGGATAACTTATTCGGCAAATCGCTGATTTACTCTTTTTAAACTAGTTTCATTAAAATGATAATTGTATCAGTTTAACCGATACTCGGAACTCCTAATTTCCATATACATAAACCAAAGTATACACAATAGTATTTACACTATATGTAAATTCAAGTCAATAGGTTTGTAAATTTCCATGCCTTGGGCGATTGCTCCTTCTTCAATGCTTGTTTCAGGATTGCCATGAACTTCTCGCGTTCCAGCAACTTTGCCCCAAGAGAAATCAAATGGTCTGACGGAACTTGACAATCAATCAGCACATAGTCCCATTGTTTCAGTAACTGTGTTAGATGGTACAGGGCGACCTTCGAACTGTCGCGTTCAAGGCTGAACATGCTTTCTCCAAAAAACATTGAACCGATAGCAACCCCATACAGCCCGCCTACCAGTTTGCTATTCAGCCAAATTTCAATCGAATGAGCGAAGCCTTTTTTATGCAGTTCATTGTATGCCCGACTCATGCTATTGGTAATCCAGGTTCCTGTATATCGCTCTTGGCGCTTTGCTGTTGCACAATACTCCACCACTTGTCGGAAGCACTGGTCGTAAGTTGTAGTAAAGCCTTTGTTACTTATACTTTTTCTCAAGCTTCGCGATACTTTAAGGTCATCTGGATACATCACTAGTCGTTTTCTGGGATGCCACCAAAGTATAGGACCCTCAGGTCCATACCATGGAAAAATTCCGTTCTTGTATGCATCTAGCAGACGTTCGCAAGACAAATCGCCGCCAACCGCTATCAAACCGTCTTCTGTGGCTTCGCTCGGAGGAGGAAACCCGCACGCAGATGACCGGGAGTCAAGAATTCGCATGCTCAGCATTCCTTGTAAGGCGATTTGGAAGAAAGAGCCATTTGATATTCTTTTACCTGATTAGCTTCCCGTTCAATGTAATTCTGGATTTGCTGGCCAAATTCAGAATTTGCAAATTTGTGTGCGGAATAAGTAAGTTCGGGCAGAAATCCGCGATTTAGCTTGTGTTCACCCTGAACGCCAACATTGTATTGCGAGAGCCCTTGCTCAATACAATACTCAATTGCACTGTAGTAGCATACTTCGAAATGCAGGGCGCGAAATTCCCCGATTGCTCCCCAGTACCGGCCATACAGGGATTCCAGTCCTTGCAGGCAAACGGACCCGCCAATGTATTGTCCATTCTTTTTTGCCAGAAACAGGACGATACTATCAGGCATGGATTGCCCTACTGTTCGAAAGAATTCATGCGTGAGATACTTTATGGAGCCGTATTTTTCAACAGTACAGATGTAGAAATTTTCCAGTGCCCGCCAATGCTTTGCTTTAATTTCTTCTCCCGACACTACTTCTACTGAAATTCCCTGGCGATTTACCAGATTACGTTCTTGACGAATATTTTTACGCTTTTTTGAAGAGAGGCTGGCTAGAAATTCTTCCATGCTGGTGTAGTGTCGATTGCGCCAGACAAATTCAACTGTTCCAGTGCGAGAGTGAAACCCGCTTTCTTTCAACAGGCTGGCTTCTTCGGGCGTGGTGAATAGCATATGAATTGATGAAACTTCAAATTGATTCAGTGCCTCCGCCGCCGTAGCAATCAGTGCGCGGCGGGTCGCGGTTGAATCGTAGCCCGGCGCAACTAGCAGCTTTGGACTTGTGAGTGGTGTAAAGGGTGACTGAACAATGAGTTTGGGGTAGTAGGAATAGCCGCTTCGCTGGTAGGCATCTGCCCAAATCCAGTCAAATATGAACTCTCCCCATGAATGTGTTTTTAGATACATGGGCATTGCCCCTATCACATTGGGACTTATTGCTGGATTTCGTATTAAAATGTGGCAAGGAACCCAACCAGAGTTGTTGGAGACGCAACCGGTTGTTTCAAGAGCCCTGAGAAACTCATGGCGAAGAAAAGGGTAGTCTGGCGAAATGCACGAGTTCCAGTCCGACTCGTTCACTTTGTCAATCGAGTTGAATACTGTCGCCTGAAACTGGCCTGTAGGCAGTACTTTCTGGTTTCTCTTTGTTGAATTGGTTTTCACGGGTCACGAAAATTACGATAATCTCTCACGAGCATATAGATAAGAGTATATATAGATGTTGTCAGAAATTGGTGTTGCGATTGCGCAATTAAATCTCATTGTGGGGGATTTGCACGGGAATCAGGAAAAAATTGTTGATGCCGCAGTCTATGCCAGAGACAAGCTGGACTGTCGCATCGTTGTATTTCCCGAGCTGTCAGTTACTGGCTACCCCCCTGAGGATTTGCTTCTTCGCAAATCTTTTCAACGCGATGCCGAGCAGGCAGTTGAATCTATTGCAGCCAAAGTCAACGGCATAGCAATGGTGGTAGGCCATCCGCTACAGGAAAACGGGCAACTTTTTAACGCAGCTTCAATAATCAAGGATGGTCGAACAGTAGCAGTCTACCGAAAGTGCCACTTGCCAAACTATGGAGTATTTGACGAAAAAAGATACTTCAAACCAGGAAGCGATACTTGTATATATGAAATCGAGGGCATCTGTGTTGGCATCACAATTTGCGAAGACATTTGGGACTACGGTCCGGTTGAAAACTCGGTCAGGGATGGTGCCAAACTGATACTGAATCTGAACGGTTCTCCGTTCGATTTGAACAAGCCGCTGCACCGTGAAACACAGGTGGTGTCCTCGCGTTCCCAAAAAAACAGTGTTCCTATTGTTTATGTCAATCTTGTAGGGGGTCAGGACGAGTTGGTATTTGATGGTGGTTCACTGGTTACTGATTCGCGAGGCAAAACAGTGGTACGCGGGCCTTTTTTTCGCGAAGAAATTTTTCGAGCGATGTTTGACCGCGGGGAGCCGATTGAACCCCGGGCAGGAGAAATTGAAAAATCTCCCGAAGGTGTTGCAGGTGTGTACGAAGCAATTCGGCTGGGAGTTGCCGACTACATACGAAAAAACGGATTCAGCGGTGCCGTGGTGGGTTTGTCCGGCGGAATTGACTCGGCATTGACTTTGGCAGTGGTTGCTGATGCTGTGGGCAAGGAGAATGTTGAAGCCATACTGATGCCCTCCAGGTACACGCACAGCATGAGTATAGAAGATGCCAGGGAAGAAGCAGATAAACTTGGTGTCGCATGGACGGTTATATCCATTGAACCCATTTTTGAATCGGTAATGAAGCAGTTGGAGCCTGTTTTTGAAGGAAGGGATGCAGACACCACGGAAGAGAATATCCAGGCACGATGCCGCGGTATAATACTGATGGCCATTTCGAACAAGAAGAACAGGATTGTGATTACAACCGGGAACAAAAGTGAAGTGGCGGTAGGGTACGCAACCTTGTACGGAGACATGGCAGGGGGGTTTTCAGCGATTAAGGATGTTCCCAAAACTATGGTGTATGAACTGGCTAGATATCGCAACAAAGTTTATGGCGCTGTAATTCCAGAGCGCGTTTTTACACGACCGCCAACAGCAGAATTGGCTGATAACCAGCGAGACGACGATACATTGCCGCCATACGATTTGCTGGATGCGATATTAAAAGAATATGTTGAAAAGGAGAAGTCGACAGATGAACTGATTGCTGCTGGCTTTGACAAAGCAGTTGTAGAGCGAGTTGTTTCCATGGTGAACCGGAATGAATACAAGCGTCGCCAGGCGGCGCCAGGAGTCAGAATCACACCGAAGGCATTTGGAAAAGACAGGCGCTATCCAATTACCAACAAGTACTAACATAACTGTGACGGCAATTGTTCAATCGTATAAAATTCGGTGCAGGACTGATTCGTGAAGACAATTCAATTTTTGTTTAAAACTGTGAATTACTAAAAGGCTGAAAAATTGAAACACAAATTATTCGCTACCGCTTGCATCTGCATTATTGTGTCGCTTGTTCTGCCCTTGGCTAGTGCCGATAAAACTGACCGCTGGTATGATGTGCAAAGAGTTCAAAAAGGGGAAAAAATTTACGCGCAACATTGCGCACAATGTCATGGTGCAAACGGTGAATCTATACCCAACTGGAAAGAGCGTAACTCTGACGGAACGTTTCCGCCGCCTCCGCTGAATGGCACAGCACACACGTGGCACCATCCGTTCCGTATTCTGGCTTACCAGATAAAGTTCGGCTCTCCTGGAGGAGGTGGCAATATGCCGGCGTTTCAGGACCAGCTTTCCGATGAGGATATCATTGATGTTCTCGCCTGGATACAAAGCCTCTGGCCAGATGAGATATATACCGTTTGGTGGGACATTCAGCAACGCTCATCGCAGCAATAGCGACAGAAAAATTACGCTTGATTGACTAAAAGTGCGGATTTTTCTTGCTGTACTCCCGGTAATGAAGAATAACCCCTTTGATCATTTATTCAATTGTCGCCGTATGCGTTTCCCCAATTGTGGTGCAGGCTTGTATTTTTTCTTTTAAAAATTCACTGTCAATGATCTTTTTTGCCAATTTCGTTTAAAATTTCTTCCAATAGTATCGTATCTCACATGCGTGAATTTTTGAAGCAAGTTTATGATCAAAGCAATTGTAGTTCATAGTCTGTTTTTTATTGCAGTACTAATGCAGTCAACCCATGTTGATGCGACCGAGCGTTGGTATAGCGAAAAGCAAATTCAATTGGGGCAGAAGGTATACAAAGATTATTGCGCGGTCTGCCATGGTTCGAAGGGAGAAGCTACGCCAAACTGGGGGCAACGCTACTCGAATGGCATGTTCCCGCCGCCGCCTTTGAATGGCACGGCACATACATGGCATCACTCGTTTCAAGTTCTTGCTGAGCAGATAAAATCTGGCTCCTATGGAGGACTAGGCAACATGCCGCCGTTTCGGGATATTCTTACCAACGAGGAAATCGTAGGTGTCCTTGCATGGATACAAAACCTGTGGCCCGACGAAATTTATGAAATATGGTGGGAAATCCAGTTGAACTGGGGACTGGAAAATGATTACTCAGTAGTTCTGGGAAGCGAACAATGACGACAGCTAAATGCCTGAGTTTTCGGTGAACCTCCAAAACGCGTAAGCCGCTGGTAGCGGCTATTGCCGAAGTTTTTTTGCCTGCAATATAGAAATACTGTTCGTGCCGCACTACCGGATAAACAGGCACCTGCAGCGAAGGTAGTCCGAAACCTCAATATCCAAGTACCGGCTATCCGGGAAATTGTATGTCAATACTGTTCTTGAACTCTCTTCCAGTTCCGGTAAATCCATCTTGTTGTAAGCGTAAATCAGAATTGCCAGTGCCTGTTCTGTATGCGGAGAGGTGTTATATGTCTCCAAGACTGATTTGGCTCTGTTGGCCGCACCCACATAGGCTTTGCGTTTCAAATAGTAATAGCCGACCTTGATATCGTGACGAGCAAAAACATTAATCAGGTCTATTATATTTTGTCGTGCTGCATCAGCATACACGCTAAATGGAAAGCGGGCGACAACTTCTTCAAAGGCTGTAACTGCGTTATATGCCGCCTCAATCTCGTGGTCGCTGAACTCTTCCTGCGACACAAATAGAGCTTCAAGAAATTTCGGGGCTTGAATCGGCAGAACTATAAGGCCTTTCAAATAATAGGCATAATCTATGTGAGGATGTTCAGGGTATGACTGGATAAATTTGTCAATCGCCGCTTCTGCTTGTTCTGATTCCTTCATCTTGTAATAGGCATATGCAATTTCCAGCTGACCTTGTGCAGAGTACTCCCCATAAGGATAAACTCTTTCCAGTGCCTGGTAGTTTTCAACTGCAGTTTCGTATAATCCTCTGTTCAAAGCGTTAAATGCTGCGTCGTACAGTTCTTGTTCCGATTTCAGCTCGTCATCTGTAGATTTGCCGCCACATCCGACAAGAGCAAATATAACCAAAAATAGTAATGCAGGAAAAATTCGCACAAATTTCATTTCAAAATTCTATCCAGATTGTTATTAATATAGTGAACTAACCATGAATTATAAATGCAGATGACCATAGCGTACGAACAGAAACTGAATTGTAAAAATGGTTTCACAGTCTATTGCAGAAAAAATCCCGATTGAATTACAGGGCGCTCGTCTTGACAAGGCACTGGCAGCGATGTTTCCAGAGCACTCGCGGACATCATTGCAGTCTTGGCTGGATGCCGGACGAATACTTGTAAACAATCAGACATTGTCACGACGCTACACCGTAAAAGGGGGTGAATCAGTAGTCATCAGTCTTCCAGATATAGGCCCCCCGGCTTGGGTTGCGGAAAATATCCCGCTGGATATTCTATACGAGGATGAAGACATTCTGGTGTTGAACAAGCCGGCAGGATTGGTTGTGCACCCGGGTGCGGGTGTGCGACATGGTACCATGCTGAATGCGCTGCTACATCATGCTCCCACACTGGGTACTCTCCCGCGAGCGGGGATTGTACACAGGCTGGACAAGAATACAACCGGACTACTCGCTGTTGCAAAAACTGAAGTAGCCCGTTTAAGTTTGATACGGCAGCTTAAGGCACGAACCATAAAAAGAGAATACCTGGCAATTGTTGAAGGACGAATCATTTCAGGCGCTACAGTTGATATTCCTGTTGGACGAAGTCGCAGGTCCCGAAGGCAAATGACAGCCGGGCGAGGCAAGCCGGCGGTCAGCCATTACCGGGTTGTTACCCGCTATCGCAATCATACTTTGGTGCGAGTGAGTCTTGACACGGGACGTACACATCAAATTCGGGTGCATCTTCGATATGCCGGATTTCCGATTGTTGGAGACCCTGACTACGGGAGACGTGTGAAAATTCCTGCCGGTGCCAATGATGAACTAATTCGTTCATTAAGGGAGCTGCGAAGACAGGCGTTGCATGCGGAACGATTGGAAATTACTCATCCAGTCAGCGGTGAGCGAAAGCATTGGCATGCCGGATTTCCGGAAGACTTGCGCAAACTTGTAGTTTTGTTAAAGACCGACAGCAGTTAACCTGAAAAGAATTCGCCTCATCGCCAGTGACGACGAGGCGAATCAGATATTTAAATTTCAAACAGGATTAAGCGTTTGGCTTGATTGTTGTCAAACCGAGAATTTCCCAATCCTGCATACCGCCGCGATACCATTTGATCTTGTGCGCCGGATAGCCCAGTCGAAGCAAATTTTTGATATTGTTTGGCGATTGTCCGCACCACATGCCGTTGCAAAACATTACAGCCGTTCTGCAGTTTGAAAAATCAAACAAGCCTTCGCTTTCTGTAACATTGAAGACATCTTCAAGAATTTCAGCAATTTCCAGCGGTGTTGCTCCTTTGGCAGGATTCAAGTTTGTCCATGGAACATTCATCGCTGTCGGAACAGTACCCCTGGCCACCCAATCTGGAGTTCTTGAGTCAATCACAATAATATCCTCATCTCCCACATTCATTTGTTTGGCGTAGTCGATTAGTTCAACTTCACCGATTGTTTCAACACCAATTGCGAGTGTAGAGGGTTGAATGCAGAACGGTGGGCACGGCCTGGAAGTTTTTGCAAATGCTGGATTCACAGTCGCGTTGTTATCCTGGTTTCGCATTACATCCAGCTGCATGCCGTCAATATTCAAAGTCACAGACATAATGTCTGGCGTGATTCCAACGGGCTTTTGCTCTTGGGCCAGCGAATATGATGACACCAAAGAAATCGCAAGCCCTAATGTTGCTACTACTAATTTATGCATAACTGCAACCTCTATGATTAAAAATTAATTATTGAGTTTATCTAATCATACGCTATTCAATCGAATTTTTCCAAAGCATTTGTATTTTTTACTGATATTTAAATATTCTATTATTCGCGTTTCGGTAGCCTGTAAAATATTTTACATTGATTTTTCAAGGATTAAAGAGATTGAAGCGGTTTTTGAAAAAATTTGCATTTGTATTGCTTTACAGCACTGTGTGCTTCCTGTCCGCACCGGTTCATGCCCAGAGCCTGGTTGTAGATTTTGAACTTTCAGACATTCACGGAAAGATGCATCGGCTATCAGACTATCGCGGTCAGTGGGTGATTGTTAACTTTTGGGCAACTTGGTGTGCGCCATGCCTGGAAGAGATACCCATGTTGCGGGAGATAGCGAAAATGGAAGAGCCAGTTCAGCCTGTTGTGATTGGAATTGATTTTGAAGAGATTGAAAAAGAATCACTTCAGAAATTCATTGAAGAATTTGAAATCGACTACCTTGTGCTCTTGATCGGCGATACACCGCTCATACCTTTTGAACCGCTGAAAGGGATGCCGACAACTTTCGTTGTTTCTCCCGAAGGAAAAATTGTTTATCGCCATGTTGGCTTGGTGACCAAGGAGACTTTGCTGAATATACTGTCCAAGTATTCGCAGTAAAAAAGTCAAGCCTTGGGGGAAGTTGTGCGGGTAATACCGGTCCCTGTAGCGTGTATAAGCTGAACTGCTACAATTTCTACCCGAATCTATCCTGCGAAGAATTTAGTCAACGCCGTGTACAAAGCAGCAAGTGTAACAATCGTACTTACGACCGCCGCGACAAGTCGAAGTGTCAGATTCTTAAATTTGGATTCTATCTGGTCGAATCGGGCATCATTCTTGTCGAACTTGGCGTCCATCTTGTCGAATTTTGCGTCCATCTTGTCGAACTTGGCATCTATTTTGTCGAGCTTAGCATTGGTACTGTTGGCATTGGCATCAAGCTGGTTGCGCATCTTTTCAAACTTGTTATCTGTCCTTTGATCTGACAGTTTGAATTCTTTCAGCATCTCGTTGCGCAGTTCTTCAACATCGTCTTTTGTAGCCAAATTCTCGGTAGCAAGATTGACAGTGGTAATAATAGCTTCTGCCTGGTCTTTCTCGAATCTGGCATCTTCCAAAATTTGCCTTGCTACAGATTGCTTTTCTGCCATAGTATGGTGTTCCTGAATTGCCATGTGCTAATTCTCCTATTTTCAACTTTGATTTGCAATATTAAATTATCCGAATTGCGATGCTAAACATCTTCTCCTCGCCCAAGTTTCCCTTGGTGATTACTTTCTGCCTTGCATGCAATGATTTTTGGCGAGGCACTACACTTACTGTTAAATTACAGCAAGAAGCCTTGCAAGCAAGGACGGCTTTTATAATAACAACAATTAATATATAATGAAAAAATATATTATATTAATTATTTCTTTAAATGGATGAGCAATGTATTCAGAGCACGTAGATTCAATCTGTAAAATTCTTCAGTTTGCTGAAGAAGAAATTTTGAAAATTGTAAGCTTGGGTGCTGAAGCCGGCGACTATCGAACTATTCGAACTGCTGAAAACATAGCAACTCGAGTAAGAAGTATTCATGAGCAGCTGCAGGCTGATTCAAAAGAGAGGGAGCGTAAAAAATCGCCTTCTTCAGTCTCCGGGGAGCTGCCTGCGATCGCGTCCAGGCTGAGTGATGACAAGTCGGACAGCTATCCGAAGTTTCGAGTCGAACACATGACGCTAAAGCGGGTGGGCTGGCTAAAGAAAAAGGAAAAAGAGTATGTTCACAATGTTTCACGGGAAACCTTTGAGTTGGTGGTAAATGCGATGCACCAGTTGGCTGTGGCAAGCCCCGGCCCGGTTTATACGGATGACATAGAGCAGTATTTAAAGAGGATGGACGCATTGCCGCTTGGTTACGAGCTTTATGCAGTACTTGCATTTTTAGTTTTTACAGAAGTGGTTCAAAAAAGTTCTAGAGGTGTATTCAAAGTAAGTGAGGACATTGTTCAGTTAGCTGACCAAGCTTGGCGCATAGCCGAAAAAGAACAGTGATGAAATGCTTGCCAAAAAGGTTTCAAATCTACCGTAGCTGAATAGATTTAGAATCACCTGTTAACTGATTGTATTAATGTAGTAATTCAGGATTTCAATTTGGTTTAACACTATCTCAAATAAACTATAAGAAGGTGTTTCTTTACTTTAATTTTTGAGCTTTCAATTTCTCGCCCTCTACAATCACATAACCTTCTGATGGGCAAGCAGTGACACTAGGATAATATTCATACATATACTCGTATTGGGAATTATATACATTGATAACCAGACCACTGTATACTGTTCTGCGCAGTGGGCATTCCAATGAATGCTTTAAGTCTTCCTTCTTCCTGCGCTTCGGGCCTCCCGCCCAAAGTGCCGTTCAACCCGACACGAAGAACATTTATAGCAGCGTTTACATCCCTGTCCTCAGTATAGCCACAAGCTTTGCAAAGATAAGTCCTATCGCTTAGTTTTATCTTTTCCTTGGGCTTGCTGCCGCATTTGGAGCAAGTCTGGGATGTAAACCTGGGATTGACTTTAGATACGAAGCCACCGGCACTCTCAGCCTTGTAGCTTAGCATCTCATTAAAGTCTCCCCATGTCTGGTCAAGTATTGACCTGTTTAATCCTGTTTTACAGCTGCCGCCAGTAGCTGTCATATTCTTAACTTTCAAGTCTTCCACGTAAAACTTCGAAGTGCAGTCTTTCACTAAACTTGTAGTCAGCTCGTGCAAGTAGCCTTTGTTTCTTTCCCTTACCCTCTGCCACTCTTTATTCAAAGACAGAATCTTCTTTTTTCTGCTGTTTGAACCCTTTACAGACTTGGAAACTTTATTCTGTAAAGTTTTTAGTTTGGTTCTGTCTACATTCCTTTTAGGAATTTGCACTCCATTGGACAAGGAAATCCTGTTTAAGACTCCAGCATCCACTCCCACAGGAGCTCTTGCATCCTCTACTTGTACATCCGGAAGCTGACAAACCAGTTGTAGCTTAACTCTAATTGGAGTCTTTACTATCCTAAGTATCTTCGCTTCTCCTTTTAGTTTTCCTTTATACCTGAACTTTCCAATTCCTTTTACCCGAATACAGTTCCAGGAAACTGCCTTTTTTATCTTAAAGTCGCTTGTCTCAAAAGACTTGACTCCCCTGTGCCTCGACTTGAACCTTGGAAACCCTGGCTTCTCCCCTTTCTTTACTCTATCAAAAAAACACTTGAACGCCTTGTCCAGTCTTCTTAAGCAGGTTCTTTGGGACGAACAATGAAACTTCTCAAACCACTCGTCTTCTTGCCTTATTGTTGTTAAGGACTTTTGCTGGTCAAAATAGGAAATTCCTATATTCTGCTTCTTGTAGGCATCTATTCTTTCCTGCAAGGCGCAGTTCCACAATAGTGTTTCCTGATTCAGAAACTCTTCCAGGTTTCTATGACACCCTTTGGAAATCTTTGCAGTGTATGTATAAGTTCTAATCATGGCAATTGGTTATCATTGTATATAATTCCCCTCGTATTCATACAAGATTTTCCAGATACTCCCATCTGCCAAGACAAAAATTTCATCATTATTACCCATGAATGGAGTTGGATTTGTAGTTGTTGATTGATAACAATCATTGGTCTGGCTCAATGAATTTTGAGCATTAATAATCGCTAGAGCACTTACATTTTGGCCATCGTTGATGTTTGTTATATCGTATATTTGGTATAAGTTGCCTTTGTACTCAAAGTATTGAGGACCGCAAATTAGTAACTCTGAAGCGGGCAACCAGAGATACGCAGTAATGCTATCAAGCGTTTGATAAATGTCTCCTGATAAAGTCTGCAGCATTTCACCATCTGAATTATTGGCGAGAATATCTTGCTTGCAATCAAGAGAGTAAGCAGGAGCAGTTCCAAATAGAAAAAATGAGAACAGAACAGACAGTATTGAATTAATGAAGTTGATTCTGTTTTGATTATGAAAAATCGCTATCATTTAATACTCCAACCCTTTTGTGTTATTTCGATTTGGATATTCAGAAATTTCCTTCTTTGAATAACCTTCATCAGACAATCAAACCATCAGTTCCAACCTGTTCATTCAATGTTATCTCATTCTGAATATGAATAACTTGTGATTTTTACTATAAGTATTTCCAAAGGCTATTCCACAGTCACCGACTTTGACAGATTTCTTGGCTTGTCTATATCAGTGCCCTTGATTACGGCAACATGGTATGCAAGCAGTTGAAGTGCAATAGTATGAATAATGGGAGATGTAAATTCTCCAGACGGTGTTACACGAAGAATTTTAATTAGTTCGTCTTCAACGATTGGTGCATCTGTATCAGAGAATACAATCAACCTTCCATTTCTGGCCTTTACTTCTTGAAGATTTGCTTTCAAATTGGCAAGCAAGTGATTATTCGGTGCCACCGCAACTGTAGGCATATTGGAATCAACCAAAGCCAGTGGCCCATGCTTCAATTCGCCTGCCGGATATGATTCTGCATGAATGTAGGAAATTTCCTTTAGTTTCAGTGCACCTTCTTGTGCAATGGGATAGTGGATACCCCGACCTAGAAAAAGCGCATGCTGCTTGTCAGCAAATATTTCCGCAATGCGGGCAATCTCGGAATTCAGTTTCAATGCATTTTCAACTTGTGAAGGAAGCGCTCTAAGCTCTTGAACAATTTGGCCTTCGGTATTTTTAAGTGTTTCCCTTCTACGAGCCAATGCAATCGTAAGCAAAAGAAGAGATACCAATTGGGTTGTAAACGCCTTTGTTGATGCAACCCCGACTTCGGGTCCCGCATGTGTCAGAAAGGAAATATCTGTCTCTCGAACCAGTGAACTGTAAGGCGAGTTGCAGATCGCCAGCGACTTGTCGAAGCCAAGTTTTTTTGCGTCGCCAAGCGCAGAAAGTGTATCTGCGGTTTCCCCGGACTGCGATATGGCGACTACCAGACAATTTTCTGGTACAACCGGCTTGCGAGACCGAAATTCGCTGGCAATTTCAACATCGCAGGGAATACCAAAGGACTCTAGCCAAAACCTTGCAACAGATCCGGCAAAAAAACTAGTGCCGCAAGCAAGAATCTTGACTGCTTTTGTTTCATCAAACAGGTACTTTGCGACAGGACCGAAAGCTTCCTCCTCCAAAAGCTGGGTGCTTGAAATTCTGCGTTCAAGCGTTTCAGCAATGACAACCCCCTGCTCAAAAATTTCTTTCTGGGTGAAGTGGTTGAAGTCACCGAGATCAACCAGATATCTTTGCTGCTTCAGATCCTGAACACTTCGACTCATCTGCTGACCGGAGCGATCATAAATTTTTACATCTGAGTCAGTTGCGATTTCGGCAATATCTCCGTTTTCCAGCAAAATAATCGAATCTGAAAAGTTTGCCAGTGCAGGAATATCTGAAGCAAAAAATGTTTCATCATTCGCAAGCCCCACAACCAGGGGGCTGCCGCTGCGCGCAACAACAATTACCTCGGGCTCGGCATTGGAAAGAGCAGCAAAAGCATACGAGCCTTGAAGCAGCTTTACGGTTTCCCGAACTGCATCTTTCAAACTGAGTCCAATTTCCAGTTGTTCGTGCAATTCGTGAATAACTACTTCAGTGTCTGTTTCGGATTCAAAAGTGAATCCGCGTTCAAGTTGCTTGGCCTGAAGCTCTTCATAGTTCTCAATGATTCCGTTGCATACAATTGCTACACGGTCTTTGCAAATGAATGGATGTGCATTTGCTTCGCTGGGAATTCCATGCGTTGCCCAGCGCGTATGCGCAATTGCAGTGGAACCGCTTACGCGACTGCCATTGTTGATTTCCTTTCTCAGGTCTTCCACTCTTCCGGCGCATCGAACACGTTCAAACTCGCGCCGGGAATTAATTGCAGCGATTCCCGCTGAATCATAGCCCCGATATTCCAGTCTCAGCATGCCTTCAATTAGCCGGGGAACGACATTTCGGTTTGAGACCGCTCCAATAATTCCGCACATTTTGATTAGCTTTTTGTTTTTCTGCTTTCCTTGAATCGCGCTGCGCTTTTTTTGGCAATCTTGGCGCGTTCAATAACCAGTTCGTTTGACTCAATATCTTCGGAGACGGTGGACCCGGCTCCAATAACTGCATCATCTCCAACTTCAATCGGCGCTACCAGAGAACTGTTGGAGCCGATAAATACCCGGTCGCCAATATTGGTTTTGTTTTTATTTACACCGTCATAGTTGCAAGTGATACTGCCTGCGCCCACATTGACTTCATCACCAAGGGTAGCGTCCCCGATATACGCCAAGTGACTGACCTTGGTCTTTTTGCCAAGGCTTGAACGGTTTACTTCAACGAAGCTTCCCACCTTGCTATTTTCACCGACATGGGAACCAGAGCGAATTCTTGAAAACGGTCCTATGGTACTTCCTGATTCAACAACCGCTCCATCAATTACACAGTTTGGCAATACACTTACATTCGACTTCAATTCAGTATCCCGTATCACATTGTTCGGACCGATGTAAACGTTGTCCCCCAGTACGACTTTCCCTTCTAGCACTACATTGACATCGATACGGCAATCCTTGCCGGCGATACAAGACCCGCGAATGTCGAATCTGCCCGGGTCGACTATTTCGACCCCTTGTTCCATTAGTTCTTTTGCACTTTTCAATTGGTACTTTCGCTCCAGTTCGGATTGTTCGATTCTGTCGTTTGCCCCTGCTGCTTCTGTGTTGTCCAGTGGATGGCAAGTTGCAATATTGATGCCGTCTGCGACTGCCATGCCGACAATGTCAGTTAAATAATACTCTTTTTGGGCATTGTTGCTGTCTAGTTGCTTCACCCAGCCCTTTAGCAACCTGGATGGTGCCGCCATAGGACCTGCATTGAGTTCACGAATTTTTCGTTGCTCTTCAGTGGCATCCTTTTCTTCAACTATATTGATAAGCCGGTTGCTCCCATCTCGAATAATACGTCCATACCTGCCTGGATTGTCAAGAAAAAAAGTCAGCAATGCCAATTTTACTTCTCCGGCACACTCCATCAGTTTCCGGACTGTGCCTGATTGTATAAACGGATTATCGCCGTACAGCACACAAACTGTTGAATCATCACCAAGGTAAGGGACCGCCTGTAGCAACGCATGGCCAGTTCCTAAAGGAGCCGACTGTGGCACCCAGTTAATGGTGAACTCTGGAAACAGTTTTTTTATTTCGGGGTGATGCGTTCCGTAAATGACATGTATAACATCAAATCCCGAATTTTGCACACAGGAAAGTATATGTCGAAGCATGGGTATGCCGCCAATCTCCTGCATGGATTTTGGACGATTGGAGTGCATTCGCACTCCCTTGCCCCCAGCTAGTACTACAACTTCGGAATTCGGCAATAAGCACTCCGGGCCAATTTTGTGAGTTTCGAACTACTTGGTTTTTCTGAGTTTCTGCAATGCTCGCAACTGCGCTGCAGCTTGCACAAGTTCCGCCTTGGCTTTTGCAATTTCTATTGCAGATTTCTTTTCCGTCAAATCCCGCTCAGCACGCTGCTTCGCTTCCAGTGCCCGGGTTTCATCCAAATCCGCTGCACGTATTGCAGTATCCGACAGAATGGTAACTTGATTTGGCTGAATCTCCAGAATGCCGCCTGAAACGAAGAGAAACTCTTCATCACCGTCTTCTTTTACTATGCGGACTTCCCCGGGCTTCAATGGCGACAGCAGAGGAGCATGCCTTGGTGCAATTCCGATATCGCCCAGTACTGCCGGAACATATACCATGGTTCCTTCGCCCGACCACAGCGACTCTTCGGCACTGACAATTTCTACATGAATAGTTGACATGATGAATATCGCTTTTCTGCTTTAGCCAAGCATTATCAAGCTGCTTCTTTTGCCGACTCTACCACTTCTTCAATGGGGCCGACCATGTAGAAAGCCTGCTCTGGAATGGAGTCGTACTCTCCGTCCACGATACCTTGAAAGCCCTTGATTGTTTCCGCCAAGGGGACATACTTGCCGGCGCTTCCCGTGAATGTTTCTGCAACGAAGAACGGTTGCGATAGGAATCGTTGAATCTTGCGTGCTCTGGAAACAATTAGCTTGTCCTCCTCGGACAGTTCATCCATCCCAAGAATGGCAATGATATCTCGCAGCTCCTTGTATCGCTGCAAGGTTCCCTGTACTGCGCGTGCAGTTTCGTAGTGCTCTTGACCAACGACTAGCGGGTCCAGCTGGCGACTGGTCGAGTCAAGCGGATCTACGGCAGGATAGATGCCCAGTTCTGCAATCTGTCTTGACAGTACCAATGTTGCATCAAGATGCGCGAATGTAGTCGCCGGGGACGGATCGGTTAAATCATCTGCGGGTACATACACTGCCTGAAACGAGGTGATTGACCCGGTTCTTGTTGATGTAATGCGCTCTTGAAGAATTCCCATCTCTGCCGCCAGTGTCGGCTGGTATCCGACAGCAGAGGGCATTCGTCCAAGCAATGCCGAAACTTCAACTCCTGCAAGAGTGTAGCGGTAGATGTTGTCAATAAAAAGCAGTACATCCCGGCCTTCGTCTCTGAAAAACTCGGAAATTGTCAATCCTGCAAGTGCGACTCGAAGCCGGTTGCCCGGCGGTTCGTTCATTTGACCGTAAACAAGAGACACCTTGTTCAATACGTCGGCTTCCTTCATTTCGTGGTAAAAATCATTTCCTTCCCGGGTTCTTTCTCCCACTCCTGCAAATACAGAATATCCAGAGTGCTCAATTGCGATATTTCGTATGAGCTCCATCAGGGTTACTGTTTTTCCAACTCCCGCTCCGCCGAACAAGCCGATTTTCCCGCCCTTGGCAATGGGCATGATCAAATCAATTACCTTGATTCCAGTTTCGAGAATTTCTACTGAAGTCGCCTGGTCGGTGTATCCGGGAGGCTTTCGGTGGATAGCCCACATTTCTTCGGATTCAACCGGTCCGGCTTCATCCACCGGTTCCCCAAGCACATTCATGATGCGCCCCAGTGTCGGTTCACCAACCGGAACTTTAATCGGTTCGCCCGTGTTCGTAACAGGCAATCCGCGCTGTAACCCGTCGCTTGAGCCCATCGCAATGGTACGAACAACGCCGTCGCCCATTTGCTGCTGAACTTCCAGCACAAGTCCGTTGCTGTCCACAGTTAGCGCATCGAACACGTTCGGTACTTCAGCCCGTGCGAATTCAACATCTACTACGGCCCCGATAATTTCAACAATTTTTCCCTGTGTCATTTTTGCCTCTCTTGTTGAGTGCTCCCTTGTTTCATGGATTACTTTGTATGTTCCCTAATTTCATACTGCAGCCGCGCCGCCAACAATTTCGGAAATTTCCTGCGTGATGGCCGCCTGCCTGGCCTTGTTGTAAATCAAGTTCATTTCGTCGATCAGATTGCCAGCATTGTCCGAAGCCGACTTCATGGCGACCATTCTTGCGGACTGTTCGCAGGCAATATTTTCTACGACTCCGCGATATACGAGCGATTCAATATAACGTGTCAGCAGTTCATCAATTACTTCCTTGGATTCCGGCTCGTAAATGTAGTCCCAATGATGAGACAGTGATTCATCCGATTGCGAACTGTCTATAGGAAGCAGCTGCTGGATTTCTGGTCGTTGCGTCATTGTGTTGACAAACCGATTGCTCACCAAATACAGGCGATCAATCTTCCCTTCGTAGTATGAATCCAGCATTAGTTTCACGGATCCGACCAGGTCTGCTATCGCTGGCGTATCTCCCAAGTGTGAAGCTTCGCACTTAATATCGGCCCCCATGCGCCGGAAAAACCCCAATGCCTTGTTGCCAATCGCAGCAATTTGAATATCTACACCTTTATCATCGTATTCAGACATTGCTTCAATTACAGCTCTGAACAAATTGATGTTCAGTCCGCCGCATAATCCTCTGTCTGTACTGACAATAATATAGCCGACAACAGACACCTCCTCTCGTTCGACAGTGAAGGGATGCTTGTATTCAAGTTGGGCTTGCATAAGATGAGTAGCAACTCTTTGAATCATGATTGCGTACGGGCGTGCGGCATGCATGCGGTCTTGCGCACGGCGCATTTTGCTCGCCGCCACCATTTCCATGGCCGACGTGATCTTCTGAGTATTTTGAATACTCCGAATCTTTGTACGGATTTCTTTTGTGCCGGGCATCTTAGAGCAGAGGTTGATTCATGAATTCTTCAAACTCCCGGACTACCAGCTTCCGTTCTTGACGAAATCATCCAAAGCATCCTTCATTTTTGCGGCTACATCGTCGTTGTATTCCGGATTCGTGTTGATGTCTTCTATCAGGCTACTGTAGTTGGAGCGCAGATAGGCATGTAGTGAATGTTCAAAATTCACGACTTGCTTGATTTCCAGGCTGTCAAGATATCCCTCGTTGGCGGCAAACAGTGAAAATGCCATGGCCGCTACTGACATGGGTTCGTACTGCGGCTGCTTCATTACCTCGGTCACACGCTCGCCACGCTCAAGTTGTTTGCGCGTGGCTTCGTCAAGGTCTGAGGCAAACTGCGAAAACGCTGCAAGTTCTCTGAACTGCGCCAAAGCCAGTCGGATGCCGCCGCCAAGTTTCTTGATAATCGGTGTTTGCGCTGCGCCCCCGACGCGGGACACAGACAGCCCTGCGTTTATTGCAGGTCGAATATTGGCATTGAACAGGTCGCTTTCCAGATAGATTTGCCCGTCTGTAATTGATATTACGTTTGTCGGAACAAACGCTGAAACGTCGCCTGCCTGTGTTTCAATGACCGGCAAGGCGGTCAAGGAACCGGTTTGTCCCTTTACTTCGCCGTTGGTTAATGATTCCACATAATCGGCATTGATCCGGGCCGCTCTTTCAAGCAGTCTTGAATGCAGGTAGAAGACATCGCCGGGATAGGCTTCTCGCCCCGGAGGACGCCGCAACAGCAGGGAGACTTGTCGATATGCCCAAGCCTGCTTGGTCAGGTCGTCGTAAATCACCAGGGCATCCTGTCCCCGGTCGCGGAAATACTCTCCCATTGTGCAACCGGAATAAGGGGCTATGTATTGCATTGCTGCGCTTTCAGCGGCGGATGCAGAGACAACAATCGTGTGCTCCATTGCATCGTGTTCTTCCAATTTGCGAACCACGTTGGCGATGCTTGAAATTTTCTGCCCGATCGCAACGTAAATGCACTTGATGCCAGAATCTTTCTGGTTGATGATTGTGTCGATTGCCAAGGCTGTTTTCCCCGTTTGGCGGTCGCCGATGATCAACTCTCGTTGCCCGCGTCCGATTGGCACCATGGAGTCGATTGCCTTTAATCCGGTCTGCACGGGCTCAGAAACGGATTGCCGTGTAATGACTCCGGGAGCTACCTTTTCTATTGGTGCCGATTCCTCGCATTCAACGGGACCCTTGCCGTCTATTGGTCGTCCCAGCGAATCGACTACGCGTCCAAGCAGCTTGTCTCCGATCGGTACTTCCAATATGCGACCGGTGCAAAGAACTGTATCGCCTTCGGTAATATGCTCGTAGTCGCCCAGAATCACGGCGCCTACCGAGTCATGCTCCAAATTCAATGCCAGGCCGAAAGTGTCGCCGGGAAACTCCAGCATTTCGCCCTGCAAGGCATCCGCTAGCCCGTGTATTCTGACTATTCCGTCGGTCAGCAAAACAACGGTTCCTTCGCTGCGTGCTTGCGCGGTTGCATCAAAATCAGCGATGCGGGCCTTGATAAGTTCACTAATTTCAGAAGGATTTAATTGCATTGCCATTGAATTGTTCCCCTTTGCTAAAAAACGGCAGTTCTAATAAGTAAGTTCATACGTCAAGTGCACTGGCAAGCTTTGACAGCTGCGCCCGAACCGAGCCGTCAACCACCCAGTCGCCAGCCCGGATAATCACGCCTCCAATCAATTCCTTGTTTACTGTGGATTTCATTCTGATTTTTCTTCCAAAAGTCTTTTGCAATGCATCTGCCAGCATGGCAGACTGCTCATCGCTGATCGGAAACGCAGTTTCCATGTCCGCTTCAATGACCCCTTCCGCTTTTGCACGAAGAGCTTCATACTGCTTCAAAATTAACGGCGCGGAATTCAGTCGGCGATAATGGTTCAGAACTCGCACAAGATTTCGGGCGTGTTCGTCCAATTGCTCGCCGGCAATCTCCAGAATCAAGTCCAGCAGCTGATTTCTCGTAACGCCCGGATTGGCGATCAGCATTTGCATATTTTCGTCGCCGACAATATCGCTGAGCAACTGAAGATAGTTCGACCATTGGTCAAAACTGTCGGATTCTTGCGCAAGCTCGAATACGGCTTGCGCATAAGGGCGTGCAATGTTGGAAGGTTCAGCCACAGTTATCAGTCACACGGAATCACAAATTTTTTGCCAGGTCGGACAGCAATTCTTCGTGGGCTTCAGGGTCCACTTCCTTGTGCAGGATCTGCCTTGCACCTTCGAGTGCGAGCTGGGCGATTTGCTGGCGCAACTCTTCCCTTGCCTGGTTGCTTTCCATTTCAATTTCGGTTCTGGCTGCTGCAACAATGCGCTCGCCTTCGACTCGGGCATCCGTTTTCGACTCTTCAATGAGCTCATTGCCGCGCTTTTCCGCACGACTGACGATTTCCTGAGCCTGTACTTTCGCTTGTTCCACGATTTCAGCAGCTTCCGTCTTCCCTTTCTCGCGCTCGCGCTGCCCCTCCTCGGCGGCAGCGAGCCCGTCGGCGATTTTCGTGCGCCGTTCTTCCAGGGCTTTCATAATCGGCGGCCAGATAAACTTCATGCAGAACCAGACGAAAATGATAAAAGTAATCGTCTGTCCGATTAAAGTGGCATTTATATTCACGAGCGCTTACCTCATGCTATTCTAACAAACCTGCTATGCGAGCAATGACTCGTCACGCGACCGCAAACAATATATAGAATGCGATACCGACACCAATCATTGGAACCGCGTCAACAAGTCCCATCATGATAAAAAACTGAACCCGCAGCATTGGCAGCAGTTCCGGTTGACGGGCGATCGCCTCGATAAACCGCGCGGCCAGAATTCCAATACCTACTGCCGCACCTACTGCACCCATGCCGAGCAACACGGCTCCTGCGACAAAATACAACGCTGCTTCCATAATTAATTCTCCGAACTACGAAACTAAAGTGATAAACATTAATAATTTAGTGCTTATGGTGCGCCATGTCCAGATAGACAATGGTCAGTACCATAAATATAAACGCTTGCAACAGTACAATTAAAACATGGAATACCGCCCATGCCCACTGCAATACTCCGCCGGCAATCGCCAGCGACCATCCAGTGCCGTACAAAAGTGCAATTAAAATAAAAATCATTTCGCCGGCGTAAAGATTCCCGAACAAACGCAACGAATGCGACAATGGCTTGGCGAGCAGTGCAATCGCTTCCAGAAAGAAATTGACGGGAATCATCCACTTGCCGAATGGCTGGAGGGTCAGCTCGCCGACAAAGCCTCCAAGTCCTTTAATCTTGATACTATAGAATATCATCAGCACGAATACCGATAGCGCCAATGAAAATGTTATGTTGGGGTCGGTGGTTGGCACCACTTTCATGTACGGAATTCCCATCAATGCGGCGAGTTCCGGAATCCAGTCTACGGGAACCAGATCCATCAAATTCATAAGCAGTACCCAAACAAAAAGAGTTAGTGCGAGCGGTGCAATCAGGTCGTTCTTGCCGGAAAACGACCCTTGTACGTTTTCCTGAATGAAGTCGACAATCCACTCAATGAAGTTTTGCGAACCGCTTGGCACTTCGCTTGTTACTTTTACTGCAACTCGGCGAAAAACAAGAAGAAACATCGCACCGAGTACAATCGACCAGAACATGCTGTCCACATGAATCGCCATAAACCCCATCTCGCTAGCTTCTTCGGCTCCATGAGCAATCCCCCACCCATGTTCGGGGTGATTTCCGAACGTGAGATTCTGCAAATGATGCTTGATATAACCGGATGAGGTTTGAATTTCGCCTGCCATGGTTACTAGTTTACTTTGCCTTTCTCGAATCTGTTCATTCGCAATCCAGCCTCAATCCAGCCCGAGAAAGTGGCGACTGTAAAGACTGTAAACATGGCTACTGGTTCAATGGGCGATATTGACATGAAAAACAATACGAACAGAAATCCTGTTAGTACAAACTTGGCGAATTCAGCCTTTAGCATTCGATAGAATTCGCCTGTCTGAATTTTACTCCTGGATCTTTTTACTCCAAATACACGCCAAATTGAATATGCGTTGGGCAGCAGGCATGCTATGCCCCCCAACGCCGCTGAGTACGCATGGACAATTCCGAACAACGTACACAGAACAATGCCGATAGCAACCACCACTCCTTGAGTAACGAGTATTCGAACCGGCCCGTCAATTCTGCGGGTAAATTCAACCATTCACTTGTGCTTGCTGCATCCAATCAGCTTGTAATTTTAACAAACAAAGTCGTTGCATGCCATTTTCCGCGATTCAGGTAAAAGATAATATACCGACATGCTGCCGCTCTGTAAATAGTTATTTCTACTTTCGATTGATATTCAGTTCATAAACTACGACTATAATTGTAGTTTTTACCAAGTTTACACACTGCCTGTTTACTTCAGCAAATTCAAAATGAGCAGAGGAAGAGTTTCATTATCGCTACTTGCCTTATTATTGTTGTTTCCGGCTTTATCAATCAGCGTTGCTGCTTATGCCAAAGAGAATATTTTGCGCCTGGCGACGACGACCAGTACTGATAATTCGGGATTGCTGAAGCAGTTGCTGCCGGAATTTGAAAAAGAGTTTGGTATTTCTGTGCATAGCATAGTAAGCGGAACCGGCCGTGCATTGAATCATGCGCGAAACGGGGACGTAGATGTAATACTGGTGCACGCAAAAAAAGCAGAGATGAAACTCGTTGAGGAAGGCTTTGGCCTTGAACGTCGGGAAGTTATGTATAACGAATTTATTATTGTAGGTCCAAAACAGGACCCGGCCGAGATTGCCGGCTCAAGCAACTTGCACGAAGCAATGCGTAAAATCAGGGAATCTGGTTCTGTATTCATTTCTCGGGGAGACGATTCCGGCACCCACAAAAAAGAATTGTCACTATGGGATTTGGCTGGAATTACACCGCGCGGGGACTGGTACAAGGATGTCGGACAGGGTATGGGCAAAGCCCTTCAGATAGCGGATGAGCTTGACGGGTACACGATTACAGACAAAGGTACCTGGCTATTTATGAGAAAGCGATTATCTTTGCAGGTTCAGGCCGAAGGCTCCGAAGATGGTCGCAATGTATACTCGATAATTGCTGTAAACCCCGAGCGATACGAGCATGTAAATGCGGAAGCTGCTGACCAATTGGTGAGATGGATGAAGTCCGAAAAAGCCATGCGAATCATTGCAAACTACAAGATCGACAACGAAACACTGTTTTATCCGATAGATTGAATCTCCGCTTAAATCTTGCCCGTTCGCGCCGGCGTAGCGACACGAACTCCCGTACCGCCAGCAAGCCTTTGAACATAGTTGCAGTTGTGCTATGGACAGTATAATTCAAGCCACAATTGACGCATTGAAGCTGCTGCTGTCAGGCGACCGGGAAATCTGGGAAATTATCGGCATTTCGCTTTTCGTTTCTCTGCGTGCGATGCTCTACATTACGCCTTTTGCAGTGCTGCTGGCATTTGCGCTTGCATATGGAAACTTTCCAGCTCGCAGGATTCTGATTACGATTGTGAATTCCATGGTGGCGCTACCTGCAGTTGTAGTCGGATTGGTTCTTTACATGATGCTCTACAATGCCGGTCCTTTTGGAGGGTGGCGGTTGCTGTTTACCCAGACAGCGATGGTGTTCGGACAAATGATTCTGGCGTTTCCCATACTGGTTGCAATGGCGCACGTATCCTTGCGCGGCATTGACCTGAGCGCATGGGAAACCGCGCGTACTCTTGGAGCTGGTACAATTCGCGCAATGCTGACCATCATTCGCGAGGTGCGTTTTGGACTGATTGCTGCTCTTGTTACAGCTTTTGGGCGAGTGGTTTCCGAAGTCGGGTGTTCAATCATGGTCGGTGGAAACATACTTCACCACACCCGAAATATTCCAACAGCAATTGCGCTTGAAACTTCCAAGGGGCAGTTTGAGCAGGGAATTGCATTGGGTGTTGTACTGATTATTCTGGCCCTGGCGCTGAATATTCTTGTTTCTGTTTTCCGGGGGCGCGACAAGGCTGGATACTAGACTGGACTGGATATGAATAGCATATTTCATTCAATTGTGATTCGGGAGCTCCAGAAAAAAGCTTCGCAAAGAACAATTCTGGATGTCAAGGAACTGCATGTTGAGTTTGGAAAATTTGTGCTGTTTCGAGGGGAGAATGGTGCCGGAAAGAGCACACTGCTAAAGGTGCTGGCAGGGTTGATTGTACCCGATTCGGCGCAAATTCTGATCAATGGGGAGCAAAATACTGTGCGGCGAGCGGCGAGAGCTTTTCGCCGGCAAACCGTATACTTGCATCAATCGCCTTACCTGTTTGACCGAAGCGTAATTGAAAATGTATCGTACGGGTTGCTTGTTCGCGGGATTTCACGCAAAAACACCATGGCAAAAGTTGAAGATGCCCTGGAGTGGGCTGGACTGGCACCCTTGGCGCATCGCAATGCCCGTGACTTGTCCGGCGGAGAGAAGCAGCGAGTTGCGTTGACCCGGGCTCGCATCCTGAACCCGGAAATCCTGCTACTGGACGAACCTACCACTGGAATGGACCAGTCTGCCCGAGAGCAAACGTTTGAGTTGATCAAAAACCTGAAGAACGACGGTATTACCATCTATGTAGCGAGTCATGAGCTTGACCAGTCAGTTGGATGTGATACGACGGTTGTAATAGAGCAGGGAAGGATCGTAGATCATAATGCCTGAATCTCAATCCAAGCAGAGCATGGATAAAGCGTATATTACCGGACTGGTTCTTGCCGGCGGTCGCGCACGAAGAATGGGTGGAATCGACAAAGGGCTAGTCAAAATTCAAGATCGTACAATGTGCGAAATTGCGGTGGAACTGCTGCGTCCCCAAGTAATGGAAGTTCTTGTCAATGCAAACCGAAACAAGGACGTATATGCACAATTGGGCTGCAAGATCGTTGAAGACGAACTGGATGGTTTTCTTGGCCCGCTTGCAGGGCTTGTAAGCGGTATGAAAATCGCAGGTACACCCTGGATTATTACGGCTCCCTGCGACTGTCCTTTTTTAAGCAATCAATATGTAAGTCAAATGGCGGCTTATGCAAAGTCCGACATTGACATTGTTGTTGCATCTGACGGGGAGCGCATGCAGCCAACATTTATGATGGTACGATGCGAATTGCGAGACAGTCTTCTTGATTTTTTGAATTCAGGCGGCCGGAAAATCGACTTGTGGTTTATTCAGCATCGGTATGCAACAGCAGATTGTTCAAGCATTTCCGAGTCCTTTGTAAACATTAATACTCCGGAAGAAAAAGATGCTGCAGAGTTGAGAGTGGCGGGCAATGGGAAGCAGTAAACTGCACGTAGTCGGATTTGCGGCGTTTAGCGGCACGGGAAAAACCACTTTGGCAAGTCAGGTGATTTCAATTTTGAATGAGAAAGGCTACAGAGTCGGCGTGATTAAGCATGCGCATCACAGCTTTACAGTCGATACTCCCGGAAAAGACAGCTATGAACTCCGGGAAGCAGGTGCCGAGCAAGTTTTGGTTGCATCGAGACAAAGAGTGGCGTGGGTAATGGAAAGAGCCGGCACTGAAGAACCCGAATTGAACGAATTGCTGGACTACTTTTCTGTATTTCCACCAGATATTGTTATTGTCGAAGGGCTTAAATTTGCACCGTTTCCGAAAATCGAAGTGCATAGAACAGGATTACGGCACAAGCTGCTGGCTTCAAAAGACAAGAATGTTATTGCAGTTGCTACGGATACACCGGAAGACCTTGAAGTTGATGTTCCGAAACTGGATATCAACGACCCCGAAGCGATTGCAGAATTCATTGTTTCATGCATGAATAGCGGAATGCTTGCGAGAAATTAGCCAAGAAATTCAACAAGGCGGTCCGGGTAGTCTGTAACAATTCCATCAACACCGGCTTCTATCAGAAATTCAAATTCCTTCGGACTGTTGGCAGTCCAGGCGCAAACTTTCAGACCTTCGCTATGCGCTTCGCCGACCAGTTCTTTTGACAGGTTGCCAGCATTGCATCCCCAGCATGTTCCATTCGCGGTGCGAACAAGTTTTGGCACTGAATTTTCGTAATCTGAAACCTTTAAACCTGCGGTCCAGAGTTGTGCGGATTCTCCTGCAATAGTGTTATAGCTTTTCATCTGGGAGGTCAGGTGCCACACTTCGATTTTTTGCGACAGCTTCTTTACTTCATGCAGAAGCTGCCAGTTGAAGGATTGCACTACAACTCGATTTTCAAATTCAAGACTGGTGATTTCATTGACAAGAGTATTCGCAAATTCTATTGATTCAAGCGTAGCCCGCGGCTGTACCGGAGTTGATTTTGCTTCAATTAGCAATTTTACAGAACTGGATTTCTCATCCAGAAGTTGAAAGGTCTGTTTCAGGGTGGGAATAACTGAACCATCAACGGAAACTTGTTTTGGAAACTGCTTGCAGTAATCTGATTCTGGATTGATTTTTCCGACATCGTACTGTTTCAAATCAGCAAGCGCAAGATCGCAAATCGCCGAGTTGTTATTGGTAATCCAGTCGCCTGTTGCGTTTCTCGTAGTTTCCGGATTCAAATGATAATCATGATGAACAACGACCACTTTGTCTTTCGTAACACCTACATCGAGCTCAATATAATCAACTCCAATCCCTATTGCTCTGGAAAATGCCGCAAGAGTGTTTTCAGGGCGAAGTCCCCTGCATCCCCGGTGCCCAATAATTGCTGTAATCAATCTGAGTTCAGTTAAATAAGTGTTAGAGTATTATGCAAGGCTGATTGCATCATTTATTATCTTGTATTTTTGAATTTAATTCATCAAGCCAAATCTGAAATTTTAATGGCTGGTATTCGTCATGCTCCAAAAAGTTAGCTCATTATGTCTTTAGGAAACGAATTTCTTGAATCGAGCGGTATCAACATGCTCTGCATTTTTGATACCGACAAAGTAAAGCACTTGATCACTCCTGCCTTGCCTGATCTGGATGAGCGGGAATATCCCAGTACGGTATTGATGGCCAATGCCGGAAGTGCACTCTGGGAAGCAATGAAACTGGACGGGATGATGTTTCCGGATCCGGTGGATTCTTTCAGTTCAAAAGTTGCGGTGACTTTCGCCAAAGAGTATTTGCAGGCAGAATCAAAACTGCTCTATCCGTCGAATGAATACCTGGTTTCACTGCCAGAATTCGGGACACTGGCTGGCTGGAGCCACATGTCTCCCATGAGAGTAGGAATACATCCAAAATTTGGGCTTTGGTTTGCCTATCGCGTTTTGATGCTGGTAAGTGTTAAATTACCGCCAACAGAGCTAATGGCGACAGAGCATCCGTGCCTAAGCTGTATCGAAAAACCCTGCCAATCAGCGTGTCCGGCAAATGCTGTTGGAAACATCGGCGATTTTGACCTGGACAAGTGTTTTGGATTCAGGGATAAGGAAAACTCGCCGTGTGCACGGCAATGCTTGGCACGAGTTCGCTGTCCGGTTGGATCTGAATTTCGTTATACGAAAGATCAATTGAATTATCATTACGACCGCTCACTGGTGTCGCTTCGGTGGTACTTCAAATCAAATTCAAAAGTTTAAATTCGGAGAAACAGGCATGTATTTTGAAGAGTTCAGGGTTGGGGACAAGTTTGTTACTTCCGGTGTAACATTTACCGAAAGTGAAATCATCAGATTTGCAATGCAATATGACCCGCAGCCGTTTCACATGGATGTTGAAGCGTCGAAGAAAACTCAGTTCAAGGGACTGATTGCAAGCGGGTTCCAAACAATGGCACTGGTTTTCCGGATGTACATTCAAGACGGATACTTGAAACAAGGGATGGGATCTCCTGGCAT
Organism: Arenicellales bacterium; assembly: GCA_965203865.1. Taxonomy (GTDB): domain Bacteria; phylum Pseudomonadota; class Gammaproteobacteria; order Arenicellales; family JAJDZL01. The sequence goes on along the minus strand of OZ241916.1, from coordinate 2,831,842 downwards.
GGATGAACTTCGATGGCTGCGTCCGGTTCGCCCCGGCGACACATTGCACATGGAAGCTGAGGTAAAAAGCGTACGCGAATCTGAAACCAAATCAGATCGCGGTTATGTCGACATATTCTGCAGTATGGTCAATCAGAATTCCGAGACGGTTATGACAGTTATCGTTCACCAGATTATTCGACGAAAACAAGCGGCTTAGTAATAGAATTAAAGTCCAGGCAACGAATTCAAATTGCTTTCGTCTGGTGTTAGTTGATGCGAGCGGCATTCCTGAAAGAAATTGGCAAACCCTTACAAATCGAAAATGTAGAAACACCGCAAGCCAGTACAGGTGAACTTCTTGTAAAAGTGATTGCCTGCGGGGTTTGCCGGACTGACTTGCATATTGTTGACGGGGATTTGCCCAAGACCAAATTACCGATAATTCCTGGCCATCAAATCGTCGGGGAGATTGTAGAACTCCAAACCAAAACCAGTAGATTTTACATCGGGCAAAGAGTTGGGATTCCATGGCTAGGAAGCACTTGCGGTCAATGTGATTTTTGCTTGGCAGAGCAGGAAAATCTGTGTGATTCAGCAAAGTTTACCGGCTATCACCTGAATGGCGGCTTTGCTGAATATTGCCTGGCTGAAGAACAATTCTGTTTTCCGATTCCCGAACTGTTTGAAGCTGAACAAGCCGCCCCTCTATTATGTGCAGGCCTGATTGGCTACCGTTCCTATCAAATGCTAGACAACGCAGAAACGATCGGATTCTACGGATTTGGAGCCGCTGCCCACTTGTTGATTCAATTGGCATGTTATCAGAATCGTAAAATCTATGCGTTTACCCGGGAAGGCGATAAAAATACCCAATCGTTTGCTTGCAAGATGGGAGCAGAATGGGCTGGTAGTTCAGACGAAATTCCTCCTCGCGCACTGGATGCTGCGATCATATTTGCACCAGTCGGCAACTTGGTACCGAAGGCTCTTCGCGCGGTTCGAAAAGGCGGTGTTGTAGTTTGTGCGGGTATTCACATGAGCGAAATACCATCGTTTTCGTATGATTTGCTGTGGGGAGAACGTACAATACGCTCGGTCGCGAATTTAACCAGACGCGACGGAGAAGAATTTCTTGATTTGGCTGCTCAAATTCCAATACAAAGTGAAGTTCGGCTATATAGGCTGGATGATGTGAATCAAGCAATTGAGGACATCCGGCAGGGGCGAATTAACGGATCTGCAGTAATTTCCTTTAGTTGAATGTTCAGGTTGTTCGCCAGGCAATTACAGACTTGTCGGCTCCGCTTGAGCCGATAGACAGCACGGAATATAGAGCTGTGAACAAATCGGTCAGATAGCCTTCTTCCCTTTTTTTAGTTTGTATTTGTGCGGGATTTCACCATTTTTCAGGCGTTCCTGTATTAGCTTGTAGTACTTTGGATGGGCTTCAGCAGAAATATAGTATCTTTCCAGATCTTTGCACACCTCCAATTCTGCCCCGCTTCCTCCGAATAGTATCAAGACAGTATCGTTCTTTAAAGTACAGGACTTTATCAGGAGTTCCGACAATGCTTGCGGAATTTGACATGCGTGCAATGTTTTTTCTTTACTAACATTCTTCACCAGATTGAACTCTAGCCAAGAGTATGGCATACGCCCTAGCGCACCATTTCTTAATTTTTCCTTTATTCTTCTGTCTGTCGGGTTCTTGTACGGCTGAGCAACCTGGTTTTTATAGAATCTATTGTCTTTTGACGCTCGAATGTGAAGTATGCTTCTGTGTGCGTTTGTGAACCTTTTTGGGGAGTGTCCTACGTTGGTGTTATAGACCCAGACATATTCTGTTGTAAGCGGGTAATTGCAATCCAGGAATTTCACTCGCAAGTGTGCGTTTTGCTTCGGATAGTTCATCATGAAAGCATTGCCGTCTTTTTTCAGAACTCTCATGCTTTCCTTTGTTAACTCAATGTACCAATCTATGTACTCTTCAAAATTTTTCGTATATTTTTTACCGGCATAATCTATGCCAACATTGTAGTCAGGGTCTCCAAAGATCATGTCCACACTATTTTCCGGTAATCCTTGTAGCATTTCCAGGATGTCACCTTCATAGAGCTGGTTTCTATTAGAGTCGTAAGTAGCTGAAGTCATGTTGTAAATGTCTGCTTGATAAAAAAGCAATTGTGGTTGGATTTTCATACTCTGAAATTTTGTGCTTTTCTCATACTGAAAATACGGTTCCAACTGTGAGAAGTGTGTGGAATTTTGATAGAATGCTTTCTCATATACTATGCTTGGTATCTTTATAAACAGTTTACAATATATCGATCATACAGGGTAATTATTTTGAGAATAGTATAACCAACTACAACTGTGCTTGAAAATGACAGTTTTGCCCGCTACCCCTGATGATAATGTTTGGCCAACTGGAGTTCCAATTGCTTCGGCCGAGTTGTCTGGAAAGGTCGTAAACGTGACATGGCAAGATGGTAGGGCAAGTCGTTATCACGGAATCTGGTTGCGAGACAATTGCGCCTGTCCTGACTGTGCCAACCAGCACAGCCATGAGCAGTTATTCGAAGTCGACGAATTTCCAGAAAATTTGGCGGTCGAGAAAGTTGAGATAGACGTAGCCGGTGCCCTCAAGATTGTATGGTCGCCGGATAAGCATGTTAGCAGATACCACCCCGGCTGGCTACGCAGTTACGACTATTCAAATGGCAAGAGTCCCGAATTTGATTTGCAGCCCGTAATCTGGGAAGACGTTAACTGGTCCCCGCAGCACCATGATGGCCAAGCCTTTATGTCCGATGACAGTGTTGTGCTGGAAGTCTTGAATTCGCTTGCCACTGCAGGAATTTGTATTCTGACCAATTTGGGAGATGCACTTGGAACAGTCGCCAAAGTTGGAGAGCGTATCGGACCTTTGTACGAAACTCACTGGGGTCGCATTTACGATGTAAAGGTTGTTCCCGGTGCTCATAGCACCGCCTATACAGCTCTGCCGTTGCAAGCGCATACCGACTTGCCAAATTTTGAAGTGCCGCCTGGATTGCAAATTCTGCATTGTTTGAAACACTCGGTTACAGGGGGCGAAAGTGTCTTGATTGACGGCTTTCGCATTGCCCGGGACATAAAGAATGACTCTCCCGAGGATTTTGAACTTTTGAGCAGTGTGAAATGGGAGCACGTTAACCGTGCAGGCGGTTCGGCAGATGCACGCTTTGCACCGCCGATATTTGTAACAGATGAGCACCATGAAGTTACTGAGGTGCGGTTGGCTACATTCAGCCGGGCACCGCTGATGTGCGACTTTGACTTGGTGGAGCCGGCATTTCGAGCTTTGCGTCGTTTTCTTGCTTCTGCCAAGGACCCAAAATACCGATTAATTTTTCCCTTTGCTCCCGGTATCGCCATTCTGTTCAATAATCGGCGTATTCTGCACACTCGCTTGCTATTTGATCCAGAAACGGGCGAGCGGCATTTGCAAGGTTGCTATCTGCATAAGGACGCATGGCTATCCCGGCGACGGGCAATCATTCGCGAAAAAACAAAATCTCAAGAGGGGTACAGTGTATGAAAGCGTATTCAGATTTAGAGTGGAACGATCGTAAAAATGTTGCCGCACTTTGCCGGTTAATTGCATTGCATCGAATGCAGGATGCAGCAAATCAAGCCGTAATTTTGCGCAGTTCAGAAAAATCCGAGCACATGATCACGCATAGGCTTGGCGATTTCTTTGAAGAAGTTACTGCAAGTAGCCTGATACGAATTGACCATGATGGAGTGGATGTTCATACCGGAGAAAAAATGAAACTGGGTGAAATCGGAGGGCTCAATGGCGGTCTTCTCAATCTCGGTGCACCGATATTCGAGGACAGGCCTGAAATAAACTGTCTGATTCATGCACATGCCAAGTCCGTTGCTATTGTAGCGACGCAAAAGTGCGGGCTACGAGCATTGAGTCAACCAGCACTTTTTATTCGGCCATTGCTGGCTTATTGGCCTTATGTGTTTGTTGAAGACGAGAATTTCCGCGACAATTTCAAAAAAATGTTCCGCGGCAAGAAGGTCTCGCTTACTAACAATCATGGCTTCTATGCAATTGGGACAACTCCGGCTGAAGCTTTCTTTTTTACCTTTTACTTGGCACAAGCCTGCGATTTGCAGGTATCAGCTATGGCAACCAATGAAGAATTGCATGAAATCTCGGATGAAAATGCTGATTTGATAGCCGAAAGCATGTACAACGCCGAAGAATATCACTATGATGGGCGGCTTGAATGGGGCGGCTGGATTCGAATGGTAGAACGTAACATGCCCGATTATGCGAACTGAAAATTTCTCCTGCTTCGCGTAAAGACTGCTTCCATGACCGCGAGGGAAAAGGGCGATTACTCTGCCGGACAGATTTTGAAAGCGGGCAAGTTAATTGAACCGTAGCTTGCAAACGGTATGTTTTACCGGCTGCTCATAACTCAAGTTTCATCAATGGCTTTCAAATATCTCCTCTGAATATTTCATGGAACTTACTTTCAATGAGTTGAATTTCGCCATCTGTAAGTTGAATAAATTCTTTACTGCGCGCACGTTTCGATAGTTTCCCGTTATTTTGATCAAGAAATCGAATCAACAGGCTAATGGACTTGTCGGGCAAGCCAATATAATTCTTGATGAATTCGCTAAGCAAATCATACTTCTGCAAGTAATCAATCTCTTCCGGCAGGATCTTATCTACGGTTTCAGCTACGCATTCAAAGAGAAATTCTGCTTGTACAGTCGCATCAAAATAACGATACAAATCAATAGTATCGCCTAGAACTTCTATATTGTTTTTTGGGGTGGGTCTCCACTCAATCAAATCCAGTCTGGGCTTTGAGTAGTGCTCAAGAACTTTTTTATATCTATCAATTCGGCTCAGAATGATTGCAGATACAGGAAACACAAATTCTTTGGCGACAAATTCGCTTTCGCCAAGTACATGATGAATCAGATATCGATGGATGCGACCGTTACCATCTTCAAATGGATGAATAAAAACAAATCCAAAAGCAATCAAAGCTGACATTAATACCGGGTTGTAATCACTCTCTAAAAGAAGTCGGTATGTTTCAACCAATCCTGATAGCAGAGAATCAAGGTCTTCGGCCCGAGCTGAAACGTGCGCAGGAATTGGAAATCCTGTTACTCGGTCATGTTCACCGATAAAGCCGCCTTCAATCCGGTATCCGTGAAATACAAAGCGATTGTCTGCAAGAACAACTTTTTGCAGTTCCCCAAGCATTTCGATTGTTAATTTTTGCTGACCTGCTTCACCAATGATTTTCCCCCATCGCTCAATTCTGTTGTGGGGTGGCGATTCACCTTCTATCGCATAGGATGCTCTGGAATCTTCCAACAAAAGAAACGCAGTTGCACGATCTAATAAATTTTTCGAGGTTGCGTTTAATTGAGTTCTGGCGGCGTGCGAAAGATCCATTTGAATAAAGCGATCAAGTTTCTCAGTACGTCTGACAAGAGGACAATATTCGCGAGTTCCCGGCAGGTTGTTACGCACCCGATGGCGTTTCGAATTACGCACCGGTCCCGCGTATTGAATGGCATCATTGAGAAGGGGAATATAATTTCCTTTTGTTGCACTATCCAGGTCGAGCTCGGTATTGAGCAACCATTCATACAAAAACCAAATTCTGCGACTGTATGCGCTAGTTGGACGGGCTTGGACTATCTCAATTATGGTTTCAGGCTGAATCTCCCCAAACAAAGCTTTAAGCACACCAAGGTCAACGCCTTCATATTTCAAGGCAAATGTTAAATGATCAAACAAGCTGCTCTTCGGCTTATGTCGAGGTGTGAAAATTCTCCAGTGCCCGTTTTGGTGCATTTTGTGCTTGGTGCCAATAGCACACAAATAGTCTGGGGCGGGTACAGATAGAGAATACTGCACAATCAGTTCGGCATATCCAGCCAAGGTCGCACTACTACTATCCAGTAGCGGAAATTCCCGGAATTGGCGAATTGATTCTGTCTTATACCGATGTAATGACACTTTTTTGGAATTCAGAAAGTTCCTGCTACTTCATATTATGACATGAAAAACAGTTACCAAATGTGAAATATTATTATTTTTTGGGAATATTATGAAAAACAGTTAGATTTATTTGATTTTTTAAAACCGCTAAGTTGAATTTTGAATAAATCAGTGTTGAACTTGTTAAATTGATACAAGAAAATGGGGCAGTGGACAAAAGTCCAAGCTTAAACATCCGGGGAGATGTATTACCATGATTGATGTTAATCACCGTACGGCAATTAATAAAAGAAAAGCATTGGTTGATGTAGGATTAAAATATAGAAAATTTCGGCGAGCTACTAATTGTTTTTTTATCAGGCGGGAGATGATGTAAAACCTGATAATGTTGCTTTTTCAGTATTGCAGGTTTTGCTGGAAAAATTAAATTGAAACGCGATACTTACGACAACTTGATTCTACGAGAAGATCTTCGTGACTTTCTACTCGCGAAGATTTCTGAATTGAAAACCGCGAAAGTGGATGGTCGACGCGCACCCCACAAGCCTTTGTTGATTTTGCTGGCATTAGCAAGCATCCAGCATGAAAAGGACCGTCTTCTACCATACAAAGAGACAGAGAAACCGTTAAAGGAACTGCTTGTAAAGTACGGCGTGTCGAAAAATGTAGAACCGCAATTGCCATTTTGGCATCTTAGGAGTGATGAAATTTGGGAAGTTCCTGGCAGTGAAGAAATTTCCAAACTGTTTCCCTCCAGAAAACCGTCCAGGAAAGTGCTTACTGCGGTTAAAGCTTGCGGCGGATTCAACAGAAATATTTACGATTTACTAAAGGGAGATGAAGCATTTCTGATTCGCGTAGCCCAGCACACATTGGATGAGCATTTCACGGTTAGTCTACACAAAGAAATTCTTGATAGCGTGGGACTGTCTTTAGCCGGAATCTCAAGTAGTAGAGCAAGAGATCCAAAGTTCAGAAAGAGAGTGTTGGACGCTTATGGGTGGAAATGCAGTATTTGCGAGTTCGATATGTATTTGGGCGGCCAAAGTTTTGGACTTGAAGCAGCTCATATCCGCTGGAAGAGTCATGATGGTTCTGATGAAGTGATGAACGGTGTTGCTCTATGTGCGAACCATCACAAAGCATTTGACCATGGTGCTCTTACAATAGCAGATGACTTTAGAATTTTGATATCTGAACAACTTCATGGAGGAGCTGCTTTACAATACTATGTTGAGAGATTTAGCGGTCAATTGATCAGCCTTCCACATAGCAGATCCAAGTATCCGGAAATCAAGCATCTGAAATGGCACCATGATCATGTTTTTCGTGGTCCTCCGAAAGACATTTATATTCCCCCAACCTCCTGATTCTTTATTGAATAGTGATGACAATTCAATCTGATCAACTATTCCAGTCTTTGATTGACAAGATTTCCAATCTGAAGGTATGGAAAAAGAAAGGATTGCGTGCCCCACACAAGCCATTTTTAATTTTGCTAACACTTGCAAGCATTCAGCAAGGCAAGGAAAGACTAATTTTATTCAAAGATATTGAACCACCTTTGAAAAAAATGCTTGAACAATTTGGAAATAAATATGCGCGGGCTGAGTTTCCTTTCTACTACCTTCAAAATGACGGCTTCTGGGAAGTTTTTGGGGGAGAGACGGTAATTGGTTCCGGTTACGCTCAACCTGTTCCAAAACATAGAAATCTTCTTATAGATGGTGGTTATAGAGGAGGGTTTACTGAGGAAATTTACAGGATGCTCAGGAACGAAAGATACAAGATGCTCAGGAATGAAAGCGATTTGCTGATTCAAGTAGCTCAGCATACGCTGGACAAGTTTTTTGACAACAGCTTGCATAAATCCATTGTGAAAAGTGCAGGTTTGAACATGGAGATTGCACCGCCCGAAGATGTAATGGATCCAGAATTTCGAGAAGAAGTCTTGAATGCTTACAAGCGAATGTGTTGCATTTGCAGATTTGACAGTTTGTTCAATAAGCAAATTAACTCACTTGAGGTAGCATACATCCATTGGCCCAACGATGGCGGTGTGATTGAGATTAATAATAGTGTGGCATTGTGTACCAATCATTACGATGCGTTTAACTACGGAGTATTTACGATTGATGACAAGTATCGAATCTTGGTAACCAGAAGATTCCGGGGTGTCGAGAATATGAAGCAAGTTGTAAATAACTACAATACAAAGCATATTATTCTCCCTCCCAGGAAATTACTGCATCCAGCGAGTGAATCATTGATCTGGCATCACGACAATGTGTTTCGAAAATATTAGATGTGAGAATGCAAATTACAGGAAATTAACTTTCACAAGCGGAGAAGGACTCATAATTTTGCTAAAATTGTATTTTGTTCGTAAATCATTTTAATTGGAGCTCAGTCAATGAACTACATACTCGGAATTGTTGCAATTATTGTTTGCGTAGTGCTGTCCACAATGAACTCGTTTCTGGATGGCTTTGCTAATGTTGCATATTGGGGGATCGTAATTTCTATCGTCTACATGGTTCTTTCATCTCGGGAGAAAACTGAGTCGAACCCCTCGTAGTTGATACGGATCACTGATTTATACTAACTTGCCTTTTTGATTATGGGGAGTATTGAGGTATGTCTGGCTCAACCTCTGTTTCCCTGGACTTTTCCAACAAAACAATAGTTGTTGCAGGCGGGACTAGCGGTATAAATCTGGGTATTGCCAGAAACTTCGCGGAAGCAGGAGCCCAATTAGGTGTTGTAAGCCGAAAGCCTGAAAAAGTTGCCGCGGCGGTCGAGTCGCTGGAACAGTATGGAAATCTTGTTGCCGGATTCAGTGCGGATGTTCGAGATTATTCGGCACTTGAAAAAGGATTTGCGGAATTTGAAGAATTACTTGGCAAGTTTGATGTCTTGATTTCAGGTGCCGCGGGTAATTTTCCTGCCCAGGCAGTAGACATGTCCCCAAACGCGTTTACGGCAGTTATGAATATAGATTTGCAAGGTACTTATCATGTCTTGCGAGCAGCCTATCCTCATCTAGTCAAACCTGGCAGTTCGGTAATCAACATTTCTGCCCCTCAATCGTTCATGCCAATGATGCTGCAGTCCCATGTATGCGCAGCTAAAGCAGGAGTTGATATGCTAACCAAAACATTGGCAATGGAGTGGGGCGAAGAGGGTATTCGCGTAAATTCGATTGTACCCGGCCCAATCAAAGGCACAGAAGGCATGAAAAGGCTTGCGCCTACTAAAGAACTGCTTGATGCGGTGACTGAATCTGTTCCGCTAAAACGTTTGGGCTCGACTTCAGATATTGGCAGTGTGGCGATGTTTCTTTCATCATCGCTTGGTGACTATGTGAGTGGAGCCATAATTCCTGTGGATGGCGGTTGGTCGCTAAGCGGGGCATCGCAATTAATGGAACGCCTGGCGAGTGATATGAAAACAGCAACAAATTCTTGATTAATTAATGAGGATAAATATCTTCAGTTACCCTCATCAATTGATTCCGAATGCCCTCAGTTGATGTAGTCAAATCAACTGTAAGGAATCGCATTTGATGTCCTTGAATTTCCACACTTTCATCGATATGTTCACCTACAGTTGGGTGGAGAAGAACTCCTTCAGCTTGATCAGCTAATGGGTTGTCTTGACCTGCCTGGGATCGTAAATAGCTGTATAACTGATAAATGTAACCACTCTTCAAGGTTTCATTTTTGAAATATCCTGGCTTCAGTATTGAAGTAAATTTGGTGTCTACAATAATTTTCCGGCGCTTTTCTTGGTGGACCAGTTCTATATCAGTTTTCATGCCCGGTAGAATTTTGTCAATGCCCGGGGTTTTCCAATCAATGTTCCAGCTCAAATGCTTTCCAGTATTTACACTCCATCCGTCATGAGACAACACGACTTTGCAGAAGCCACCAACAGCTCGCTCAAATAGCGATCTAACCCAATGTTCTTCCCTTTCGGGAGACAGGATTACATTCTTTCCAAATTCCTCAGTAGGAATAGCAAGGTCGAAAACCAATTTCGCTGCCGCAACCATAAACTGGTCGTCTACATTATGACGACCAAATTGTTCAACGCTTATTTGAGCTCGTGTAGGAACGGTGCCGGATACACCCATGATTTTCATGTCGTTGGCAAGACTTCTACAACGATGAAAAAGAACTTTGTCTTTTTTTACCAGTCTTGCAATACGTTCCAGTGCCGCCCTTACAAACCGGTTCCTTTCGATATCAATTGTGAGATCGTTAAATTGACAAGCAATTAGCCCGCGGGAAAGTAGGCTTTGCCGTTCTGTGTCCAGGATTTTAATTTTCCCTCGGACCCGTGGAAGGATATCTTTCTTTGTTCTGTATCCAAGACTGAGTTGTCGTCGTTGCCGTTTTTCAACTGCATAAGTGAGAATCTCTGCGACCAGCTCAGGCAATCTGTCAACATTGCTTTCCAAATCGACTTTTGCTTGTCCCTGATAGCGAAACATATCCGATGCGTAAAGCATAAGAAGCCACAGATTTCGAATTGGAATTTGACCAACTACTCCGAATAATTGTTGTCCATCTTCTATTTCTATTTGTTTACTTTCTATATTCATTGATTGTGTGAGCAAGTTGAAAATTCTTGAAGTAATTGTTCAAATTTTGGTTCTTTTATGATATTACTAAAATACAAGTTATAAGTTGTCTATATTTTCTCCCACACAGTATGTAATTAAAATTTTGTCGAAAAGAAATTTAGAAATAGAAACTGTCGTTATTCTTCACTCTTTAGATATTCCTGCTCGTTTGGATGAGTTTCGAGACATGAGAGATGGCTGGCTAGAAGGTGAAGGCAAAGCCCCAGATCATGACGGATTAAATTGGCTATCTACATTGTTTGAGAAGTACTATCCGTCTGGTCTGCCATTGCCTTATACCTATCCCATGCCTGATGGTGGGGTTCAAATGGAATGGAAGTTTCCGAACAATGTTGAAGTTGAACTGGAAGTAGATTTGAGTTCCCACAATGGATTATGGAATTACTTTGACATGTCAAATCATAAAAATGACTCTACACAAGATCTCAAATTGGACAATAAAAGCGACTGGGAGTGGTTGATTGATAATATCAAGGAATTAAATGAGGTTCGAGCTTGATGTTAAAACCGATTTGGATGAATTCCCTGAACATGTATTAATCTTGTTTGCTGAGAGTCCTATTCCGCCGAATCATCCGCAATTAACTGCGGAGTTGACTAATATTTTCTATTTATAGCTTCATTACCAGTTTTCTAACAGCCTGTCCTTAGTCTCTTTTGCTTTTTGAAGTGAATCGAACCAATACTCTTCCAGCAAAGGTCCGATTTCTGTTTCAACAACTTGTCTGAACCATTCCTTTGTACTGCCGTTTTCGATCGGCGAAGCAGGAGTTACAAAACTGTGCCCTATCTGAAAATCTTTACCCAAGTCATCGGTAATATCTGCATTGAGATTATTTATTCTTTGCTCAATATCTTTGACTAAATCAGAGTCGATTCCACACCTGTTGGTTACCCAGAGCCGCCATCTTTCACCTAGTTTTGGTTCAAACGAGGCGAATGCAAATCTCCTCCGAAATGCAAAGTCAATCAATGCAAGGGAGCGATCGGCAGTGTTCATGGTGCCAATAATATAGACATTTTCAGGAATATGCGTAGCGTTTGAACCACCATCAGGGTTCGGATAGCATAGCTGAATCGCGTGCTCGGGACTGCGCTTGTCCGATTCGAGAAGGGTGAGCAACTCACCGAATATGTGCGATGGGTGCCCGCGATTGATTTCTTCGATTATTGCAATAAATTTTGCATCCGGGTTATTCAATGCTTCATTGATGAGATTCATAAAGAATCCGTCTACCAAATCAAGCTTGCCTTCACTGTTCGGTCGCCATCCCCTTACAAAATCCTCGTAGGAGAGATTTGGATGAAATTGAACCGATACTACCTTATTACTGTCCTGCTTCCCGCTCAGAGCATACGCAATACGCTTGGCAATCCATGTTTTGCCAGTTCCCGGCGGTCCTTGCAGAATCAGATTTTTCTTCGCACGTAGCCGATTAATCAGATTTTCTATTTCGTTTGATTCCAGAAAGCAACCATCGTCAAGGATGTCTTGTATCGTGTAATGATCCAATGGAACTGGACTAGGTGGTGGGTCAGGGATTTTTTTCCATGCTTCCAATGATAACTCTGGGAAGCTATGAACAGGGTAATTGTTATCATCGAAACGAGATGTTAAATCACTTATCAAATTCAGGTAATCTTCGCCGTTAAACGAACTATATGGCTTGCCTGGCTGGTTATCAAGCATATCGATATATTGACAAGTTCTTTGGTCAAAGGGTACAAAATCCCATGGTCGGGCCCAGTGAAGACCAACAGATAGTTTTCGGTTTACTCTTTCAATCGACAACGCAGCATCGTAAGCTGAAAGAAAATTTCTTCGGGTTTCAGCACCGCGATGGTCAGAATAACTAAGTGCATTTATGAACAATCTCCATAGTTTTTCTATGTCATCTGGTTTTCTGTCTTTGGCAAACAAAAAGAACCATGAATCCATGGGGTGAACTCTAGGAATGCCATGGAATTTATCTGGTGCTGATAGCTTTACATCTAGTATTTCTGCAATATCGTTAGCTATGTTTTGTTTTGTTTGATCCTTCATTCTGGCTCGATTGAAAGTGCCTAATACAGTGAATGGGCAAATGTCTTCAAGCGGGCCAGCAGTTCCGTCGGAAAACTTGTCTTGACGAAGAAAATCAAAATTGGGATTTGGACTTTCTTGTATCTTTTTTACTAGAGTATGCCGGTCTTTTTTATTTTGATACTCTCGTAATCGTTCTGCAACTGCTTGATAAAACTCGGTCCAAGCAAAGCCAAGTTGTTTACTATGTGTCTTCATGATTGTGCAGATGATTCCAAGTAAGGATTAAATGTATCCCGGCACTTCAGAAAAATTTGATTCCCTCGCTTTGAGTTCAAAATTAATGAGAGCAGTTTTGAAAAGCTACGATTCTATTAGCACATTTCAGTCAATGTTGAACAAATGATTGTACTCGACTCTTAATTTTTTCTTTTCAACCTTTCCCATGGCATTGGTTGGCAGTTCCGATACAAACTTTACAGTTCTGGGCAGTTTAAATGAAGACAAGTGCTTTCCTAATTGCTCAATTACATCCGATTCCGATAATTCTCCACCCTGATTCAAAACAATTACAGCAACTACTGCTTCTCCAAGGTCGATATGCGGGACTCCGAAAATTGCGGATTCTTTAACCCCCGGAATTTGATTTAGTTGTTCTTCGACTTCCGCTGGATAAATGTTGAATCCAGCGGAAATAATCAAATCTGTTTTACGACCGACAATCGAAACGATTCCGTTTTCATCAATAGTCGCCAGATCGCCAGAAACAAAATATCCATTCTTTCGAATTGCTTTTTTAGTCACTTCTTCATTCCGCCAGTAGCCTTTGAATACATTAGGCCCTTTAATCTCCAAGACTCCAATCTCGCCCGGCTTCAATACATTACCTTCATCGTCGCAAACCCGAAGCTTCACATCTGCAAGTGCTTTTCCAACTGTACCTGCAATTCGTTTTCCCCGTACAGGATTGGAAGTGATCATTACAGCTTCAGTCATGCCGTATCGCTCAAGAATACGGTGCCCGGTTTTCTCCTCAAACACTTCAAATGTTTGGGGGAGCAATGGAGCAGACCCGGAAATAAACAGACGAAAATTCTTGCATAACTCTTTGGTCAACAAGGAACTCGACACCAGTCTTGAATAGATTGTGGGTACTGCCATTAGTACCGTGGCCTGAGGAATAAGTTCAATGGTTTCGCGAACGGAAAACTCCTTTCTGAAAATAATTCTTGATGCTTTCAGCATTGGACTGTGAAGGGCATTGAACAGCCCATGTACGTGAAAAAGTGGAAGCACATGAAGCAACACATCTTCCGGGCACCATTCCCACAATTGATTCAGCGCATGGGCATTGGTTCTTATGTTTCCATGCGTAATCATTGAACCCTTTGGCTTCCCCGTTGTTCCAGAAGTGTAGATCAGCAATGCGACATCGTCGCTTTGCTTCACGGCAACTTCCTGGGAAGCACTGTATTTATCAATTCCGTCCATAAGCGTGCCATTGCCATTTGCATCAAGAGTAAGGACAGATTTGATTTCGCTATTCGTGGCAAGCTTTGAAATTTCGTCGAATTTTTCCGAGTCGCATATGACCATGGCGGGCTCGGCATCTTGAAAAAAGTGATTCAATTCAGACGAAACGTACGCAGTATTCAGAGGAAGGTAAATCACACCTGCGCGCAAGCAGGCGAGGTACAGAATTACAACTGTGGTGGATTTTTTTACCTGTGCACAGAGTCGGTCGCCCGGTACTAATCCTGATTCTGCTAATCGATTTGCAAGTTTCGCCGTCAATACATCGGCGTCTCCGTAAGTAATCGGAGCGTCGTCAAGCATGTCCAGAAAAATCTTTTCCTCGAACAACTGTATCTGTTCGTGCAAGTCGCAGAAAAAATTACGATTCACTTTTTCGTTTCGATCCACCTGAAAATTTACGAAGCGTCTTATAACTGAAAAGATAAAATACCCTTTCTTGAAATTCAAATTATTCTTCAAGTAAGTCTATAGTGTCCGACCGAATGCGCATTTATTGCTTTTTTACGCAATGGGTCAGAATCTTGATTTTATCGTTTGTTAATTTTACCGAGTGTTGAATGTGGCAACTAATTCTGTAAATACGGGTCAGACTATCCTGTTGGATTTTGATGGTGTAATCGTTGATTCGCTGGTTTTGTTTGTTGATGCAGTCAATTCTGCCTGCAGTGCTTTGGAATACCCGGCGGAATTCACGAGCCAGGACTTATGCGGCATAAAGTACATGTCGATTGCAAAAATTGCCGATGCCGCGGGGGTTGACAAGGAATATACAGACTTGTTCATTGAAGAAATTGACAACGCGTTGGAAAGGAACTTGAGCGATTTAAAATTGTTTCCCGGCATGGCGGATGTGTTATTGCACCTTGGTGAATACGGATACCTGGGTGTTGTATCTGCCTCGCCTGGAAGAATCATTTCGGGTGTTCTGGAAAATCATAATGTTCGAGGCTTGGTGAAAGACATCGCGGGCGGCGATACGCAAGGTCGTAAAAATGAAAGAATTACCAGAATTTCCAGATTGAACAATACAGAAATTTCGAGCACATGGATGATTGGCGATACATTGAGCGACATATTGGAGGGGAAGATCGCAGGTGTGAGGACAGTCGGTGTAGGATGGGGCTGGCATGAGCCGTCATTGCTTCAAGAGGAAGAGCCAGACTTTATCGCATGGAAACCGCGAGATTTGGTCGACTTGGTGAGAGCTGTCTGAACAAGACAATTCCGAACAGTTGAGATGACAGATATAAAAACACGCCTTGCACAAGCGGGACACTTTATCAACAAAACGAGCGGTGGCATTGTGCCGCCGATTGACCCGTCTGTCACCTTCGCCCGCGACGAAAATCTTGAGTTGGTCGGAGATTACGTTTACGGCCGGTATCAGAATCCGACGCATGACCAAGTGGAATTGCTTGCTTGCGAAATGGATGGCGGGAAAAAGGCAAAATTGTTTGCTTCGGGTCTTGGTGCAGCTGCAGCTGTATTTGAAACAGTCAATGCCGGCGAACATATTGCAGCTCCTGCAATTATGTATCATGGTGCGCAAGACTGGCTTCGCCACATTTCAAAAAAGCGAAATATCGGATTGACTTTGTTTGACCCCGGAGACCCTTTTGCGCTCTCCAAAGCATTGGTGCCCGGCAAAACATCCATAGTATGGATTGAGTCGCCGGTGAATCCTTCCTGGGATGTAATCGACATCGAGAAAACAGCCAATCTCACACATGAGGCGGGTGCTATTCTGGCAGTGGACTGCACGGTAGCGCCACCGGTTACTACTCGTGCCTTGGACTTCAGCGCAGACATTGTTTTTCATTCCGCAACCAAGTATCTGAACGGTCATAGCGACCTGAATGCAGGTTTGCTGGTTACCAGGGAAGATGATGCTCGCTGGCAGGAAATTGAAATGGTTCGACGCTTGACCGGGAATATATTGGGTTCCTTTGATTCCTGGCTTTTACTAAGGGGTATGAGAACACTGGCGCTACGCTACGAAAGAGCATCGCAAAACGCAATGCAGATAGCAGAATTTCTTGAATCGCACATTCAAGTCGAAACAGTGATGTACCCCGGCTTGCCAAGTCATCCGTCCCACGAAATTGCCAAGAAGCAAATGCGAAACGGATTTGGTGGCATGATTTCCATTTGCCTGAAAGGCGGCGAAGAAGATGCCAAAAAGTTGACTTCATCTGTGAAGACATTCATGCGCGCCACATCATTGGGAGGAGTTGAAAGTTTGATTGAGCACCGAAGAACTGTCGAGGGACCCAATAGTCAGGTTCCAATTCAGCTGGTGCGCATATCAGTGGGAATTGAAGATGTTGACGACTTGATTGCAGACCTGTCGCAAGCGCTTTATAGATTGTAAAATTGGAGGATTATATATGGACAAAGAATCACAATACCTGAACGATTTGTACGACGATTACATTCTGACCGCGATCAAATCGCCTAGCAGGGCGAAGAAAGCGTGGCGGGTGTACGAAGACGCAGTAGCAAAGTCAATGCCGAACCGCGTCATGAGAGAGATTGTGTGGGACGAGCACAAAAATCATCAGAACCTACGGAAAGCCATCGTTCGCAAGGCATCGGGTTTACTGGTCTTTGTGGAGAAGGTCGTGTAGTTATACGATTAGTATGGGGATTATATACAATCTACACCATTCCCCCGACTTGCAGAAAACTGTAGAAAATTTTTCCAGAATATCAGTCTGACTGAGCAGGTTTTTGATATTTTTGCATGAACGGCACCGATAAGGCTGGCTTCTTCGCTTCTCCTCCAGCCTGGTGTAGATTGTATATAGTCCCCTAAAATTGCAAGGTTCCGAATCTTTAACTCTCTGAAAACATTAAATTAAATATTTAATAATGCAAAATGCGACAGATCTTGTCGCATTAAAATCATTGCCTTGATTTTCCCCTTATAATAATTCTTGCGTCATAGCGTTCGGAGTATAGTTCGCGATTTGACTGACCACCTGCATGGACTTGTACGGTGTAACAATCGCAGAGAGAACGCACATTCCCCACAAACAGAGTAACTGCTGTTGTTTTTTGGAACACCAGTCACTTTGTCTTTCAAGTTGTTGTCAAACCTAATTGAAATCAGGTGTTGTAATGAAAGTAATTCATGATTTTTTGGAGGAAGTTCGCTTGGGCGAGCCGCAGGTATTCAAGAACCTGACACTCCATCCACTTCTGAAGGATAGCGATACTGTTGCAGACTATCGTTTGCTGGACGAAGCAATCGAGCAGAAAATTGCTCACGTAACCGAAGTGTCTGAAGAGGGCAGCGTACCGGACCTGAAATTTGTAAACGAAGGTCCTCACAAGGTTCTGCTTCTTGACGGAGAAGAATTGGTAGGCGCAAAGCAGAATCGTATTTTGAATGTTTCTGTGATGGCTCCCGCTCAACAGACCATTACGATTCCAGTATCTTGTGTGGAAGCAGGGCGATGGCATAGACGGTCGCATGCTTTTTCGAGTGCGTACAGGGCGCACTTTGCTCGCGGTCGCCGCAGAAATGCCGAAGCTGTAACTGTTTCGATGAGTGCTCACGGGTCGCGCCGCGGGGACCAGAGCAGGACTTGGGATGAAATTGATAAAAAGTTTGATCGAATGAATGTTGCAACGGTCACCAGCGCATCTGAAGATCTCTACATGGAAAGCCGGGCCAGTCTTGACGACTATGCTTCCGGGTTTTCATCGGTTTCGAACCAGATTGGGGCCTTGTTCTCAATTAATGGAATCGTTTCAGGGGTCGACCTGTTCGACAGCAGCAGCACAATGTCTGCAACTTTGCCGAAGCTTGTAGACAGCTATGCAATGGATGCGATTGATACTGGATTGCCGCAGGATGATATTGAGGAGAATCTGGATCCTGGCAGTTTTCTGAGTCGCATTTCAAAAGCGAATGTACAACGATTTGATGGCGTTGGTTTGGGAGAAGACTACCGTTTTGACGTAAGCCAAGTATTGGGAAGTGCTTTGGTCGTTGACGGTCGCGTTGTTCACCTTTGTGCGTTTCCTGCCATGGTCGCAATGAGTCAACCAGCCATACGTCATAGTCGAATTTCACGCTCTCATCCGCAAAGGCATGGTGTCGTATAGTTGTTTGTGCTATTGACTATTGAATTTTACGTCAAAGAAGTGTGGTATCTGTCTGGATTGAGTTTGGCGAAGTCATAGTCAACGTTTTGAAATTTCGGGGACGGTTCCGTCCCCGAAATCAACGAAGCGGCGTACTGTCCGATTGCCGGCGAGGTAAATACTCCATATCCTCCCTGTCCTACAAGCCAGAAAAAATTCGTTGCGTCTGGTGCCCAACCGATTACCGGATCTCCATCCGGTGCAAATGTTCTTAGACCCGCCCAGCTACTCTCGATTTTCTTGATTTGAACCGTGGTTGCATCTTGAAAACGATCGATGCAAATCGCAATATCCAGTTCTTCTGGCTGGACATCGCAAGGCGGACAAGCGGTTTCGTCTGAGGGCGAGAGCATTAAAGTTCCCTTGCCGAAAGGCTGAAAGTACAGAATATCTGGCTCAACTGCCACAAAGTTCCAATTGCTGAAGTCAACATCGTCAAATTGATTTTGGTTCAAAGTGAGGGCTGTTCTACGCTTTGGTATTAGCCCCATCTGCTTGATTTTTGCCAGTCTGGCGACTTCGTCTCCCCAAGCGCCAGAAGCATTCACGACAATTCCAACTTCAAATTCCTGTTCTTTTGTCTTCAGTAGCCATGTATTTTGCAATCGGGATATGGAAGTAATACCTGCGTCGCGAAACACCTTGGTGCCTTGTTGCCTTGCAATTCGAACATACAGGGAGTGCAGTGCGTGAACATCAATATCTCTTACAGTAGGATCATAGACAGCACCAAGAAATTTTCCCTTCCTGAGAATTGGAATTTTGTTCAGGCACTTGGATTCGTCCCACCATTCGCTACCCGGGGGGCGTTCCACTAAATCCACTTGAGTTTCATCAGCAAGAGCCAAAAATCCTTTTTCCGATGTCAAGGGGGCCTCAGTTTCGTAGGGGGTGTCCAGGAAAAAATCTTTGGCAACTTGCGCAAAGGCGCGAATTGAATCCGGTCCATAATACGGTGTAAACAGTGCAGCACTGCGGCCAGTCGTGTGATACGCCAGCGTACTTTCCATTTCAAAGATTGCGCAGTCAATTCCCTTTTCTGCGAGAAACATTGCAACAGATACTCCGGCGATTCCACCGCCGATGATTCCAACTTCAAAAGATTCTTTACTCATGGTATTTAGCTTCCTATTTAAAGATCCTTGCAGATTCGCAGTGAGTCGTATATTGCTGCATGAATGTTGCGGCTTGCCACAGCATCTCCGACCCGAAACAGTTGATATTGCCCCTTTGGGTTCAGTACCGAATTTTGCGGACGATTTTCAACTAGCAGGTCGTAGTCAACGATACCAAGATTGGTAGAGTTCTCCTTCAGTGCAAAGTAGAGCTCGTCGTTGGGCAAGGTACCGTTTTCAATAATTAGCTGGGGAGTTTTTCTGGAAATTGTGGATCGGTCAAACTCATTGTAAAAACTTGCTGTGAGCATGCTGTCTTCCTTGACAACTTCAACAAGCCTGTGATTGACGGTCATCGTCACTCCGTTTTCATAGAATGTTTTCAGGTAAATCGGGTAATTGGTTCCCCCAACTTCAAAGGCTACAGAACGATCAGGCGTGACCAGTTCGACAGTAGAGCCGTTTTGAATCATGAATTCCGCACATGAAACCGCTTGGTGCTGCCCATTGTCATCGTAAACTATTGCCTGGTCGGCAGGAGTTGCCATACCTGTTAATATATCCCAAGTTGTAGTTGTAAATTCACTGCCTGATTGCAAGAAATCCTGATTCGGATAGCCACCTGTAGCCACAACTACAATGTCTGGATTCTCTGCGAGAACATCCGGTGCTTCTGTATAGGTGCTGAATCTCATATCAACTGCCAGTCTTTGCAATTGACCATACCGCCAATCGATAACCCCCATGATTTCTCGTCGGCGCTCAACCCGGGCTGCAATCAAAACTTGTCCTCCGGGCTGGTCGGCCGCTTCAAACAGAATCACCTCATGGCCCCGCTCAGCACACACCCTTGCTGCTTCCAATCCTGCGGGACCTGCTCCTACAACGACCGCTTTTTTCATATTGCTCGTTGGAGCGACAACATGGGGAATGGTTTCTTCCCGTCCGGTTGCAGGATTATGGATGCACAATGCTTCATTCGCTTCGTAAATGCGATCAATACAATATCCGGCTCCTACGCACGGTCGTATCTGGTCCTCCTTGCCGTCCTGTACTTTTTGAACGATATGAGGATCTGCCATGTGCGCTCTTGTCATTCCTACCAAATCTACGCATCCGCTCGCCACAGCGTGGCGCGCCGTTGCTACATCTGCAATTCGCGCCGCATGAAAGATTGGTAGCTTCAATTCCGAGCGTACTGCAGATGTGAACTCCAAATGCGGACCGGAAGGCGAACCCATATTTGGGATTACGTGAGACAGGCCCTCGTCTGTATCCACATGCCCCTTGATGACGTTGATAAAGTCAATCTTGCCGGTGTCCGTAAGTCGCTTGGCGATTTCCATTCCCTCTTCGTATTCGATTCCCCCTGGCAAGTCCTCGTCGACCACCATGCGAATGCCGACGATATAGTCAGCACCAACCTGGTTTCGGATTTCATTGATGACTTCCAGTGTAAAACGAATGCGATTTTCCAGCGCACCTCCGTATTCGTCCTTTCTTCGGTTCGTAAGCGGTGACCAGAATCCGTCAAGCAAGTGCCCGTATCCTTCAATTTCGATCCCGTCAATATTGCCTTCCAGACATCGTCTGGCGGTTGCTCCGTAGGCCTTGGCGATTCGCACCATGTCCTCTCGTTCCATTTCTTTTGGAAAAGATCTGTGTGCGGCTTCGCGTACGCAGGATGCCGCAACAGTCGGTAGCCAGTCGTTTACATACGGAGAGGTTCTCCTTCCCAAATGTGTGATTTGGCACATCAGAGTTGAATCATGCTTGTGTACCCGTTCTGCCAGTTGCTTGAAATACGGAATAATTTCATCAGAGCCAGCATACAGATTGCCAAATGCCGGGGGCGAGTCGCGGTCTACCAAAGTTGACCCGCCAAACATAGTCATCCCGATGCCGCCTTTAGCTTTTTCTTCGTGGTAGAGTTGATAGCGTAGCTTGGGCAGCGAATCTTCAGAGTAGGCAGGTTCATGCGCAGTGCTAATAATGCGGTTTCGAATCAACAGATGCCTGAGTTGATACGGCTGTAACAGAGGATCTTGAGTCACATCAGCACTCCGATGATTGAACTAATTTATTGGACCGAATGGGATAGCTCTATTTTACTGTAATAATATGGTACAGTCTCTTCTACGCCCTAGTCGCGAAGCATGGGGGATAATGGATTTTCCTTAAGCCAATCAAAAATTTTCAATCAATACGAATGGGAAAGCGGCTATATCAAAGTCGGTGTAGACTTGGAAAATTCCTCGTTTTCCTGTGTGTGATGGATAACAGAAAACTTATAGGGGCCACATACGCTCGTAGCCGGCACTTTCGGCTCTATGAGTTACCGCGGAATGGCATAGCAACTGTTTCGGAACTATGCGGCAAACATCGAATCGCTGAAACAACTTATCCCACTTTATAAGGTTGCATAGCTCGCTATGAAATTTTCAAGACTGAACAGTTTTAGCATTTCAAGTTTTTACTATGGCACAGAAATACAAAGCACCCTATTGGTTTGATATGAACTTTGTGTTGTGAGAACACCCATCCTGTTACGCGAATAGAAATTGGGCGATGTTGCGGTGTATAAGGAACATTTGCCTAGATGCTTAGCAAGCTTTGTTTAAGGAGTGTACCAGTTCAGCGGATAATTTTGCTGCTTTGGTTACTTGTCTCGGTTTAGGCTCCCATTCGTTCAGGTTTAAGCTTAAACTATTTCCCATTGCAGCATCTACCATCTCAAATAGCGTATTTTCTTCGTTTCGATGCCATTTTTCTAGTTTTTTGGAAAGGGAGGCTATTCGCTCAAATTCTATGGTAATTATTTTCTCGGCCACAGTCATTTGAGCTATAAGGTAGTCCCTATCAATATTGGAAGAATTAGGTGAATTCCAATATTTTGAAGCAAGTCCTAGAAATTCATACAAGCGATGTACAAATTCGTCAGAAATTTTACGCCGCCGAGCAAGTCGATTTTGCCAAAAGTAGGTATACGCCACAACAATCGCAGCAGCTAATATCGGGCTCGTAGCAGCTAATATCGGTAACGCTAGCGTAAGCATTGAAAAGTCTATTGCATGTGCTTTTTTAAAATTCCGCTGAGTCTCAACTGGAATTCAAATTAGATTCAGCAGCCTTATTAATATACCAATGTGCGAATCGGACATAAATCTTCATATCTTCTTCATTTGTGTCAAGTTTCAAATGCTCTGTCAAAAATTCTTTATTCATATTTTCAGAGCGGATCAAACCTCCGAAGGCTTCATCTAAAAATGAGGAACCGAATCCTTCAACCTGATCAAACATCACAGTGACTTGTTTATGACAACTTAATGCAGGTACCAAGTGATCTTCGCGAAAAGCTGTGCCGCTGTATTTACCGTCCTCGCGGAATCGGCCAGCAGGATACGGCGAAAAATCTTTTGCAATAGAAATAGTAATTGTACTCATCGGAGCATAATATCCCATTCAATTAGTGTTCCGTTTAACTGTTTTGGTAAATTGCGATATTTTTCTGTCATTTTACCCTTATTGTTCATCTCAACAATATACTCCCCTTTTAGACTTTTTACACGATAAATTCCAGCATAGTCAAGTTTTTTGATATATTCTCTGATATCGCGAAGCCCGAATCCTCTATCTTTATTGACCGATGAGCGATGTAAGTTATGTGCTTCTTGAATTAATTTTCCGTGATCATTTAATAAATTTAGTTCAGCAAGTTTTTGTAAATATTTAGCACTAATTCTTGGAAGAGTTTCTGGAATACCAATACCTTGGTCATATATCAATAATCGGACTCTACGCTGATTTAAATCAAATGCTGCTGAAACCCACCAGTGGGTTACAGTGGTGTAAGATTTTGGATAAGCATGATGAACTACATTGGTCATTGCTTCTGTAATTGCGCTAAACAGTAAATCTTTATGGGGAAGTTCAATGTGGGGGTCTAGGTATTCCTCTCTCCACTTTACAAATGTATCTCCGTCTGCTTTTGAACCTGTAGCAAATTTCACATATCTAGTATCCGTCGAAACAATTTTTTCGTTAAAGTTCGGTGAAAAATCCAAAAGTTCAAAAAATCCCATTTCTTTAAGATAATTACGTACTTTTTTGTCCCAATCATTTACGTCAACTACTACAAGTTTAGAATTGTGTAAGCAATTCCATCTAAATAACTCAGCCGCTAGAACTAAGGCAGCTGCGGGAGCCACTGTACGAATTGGTTTGAAATTAATGTATACTCTTTCGTTTCTGTGTCTTTTACTCGCTCTTCTAATTTTCCCAATTAATTTAACAACGTCATCAAAGTTTTCACTCAATGATAGAATTTTGGGGCAGATAATCTGTATTTTTGATTTCGGTAAATTGGATTTCTTGAAATATTTTTTGCGTGAATTATTTTTGCGAGTAACTTTCCTTCGCATTAAATTCCGTACGTGAATTTTATTCCATTGTATGGTTTTTAATGTAGGTTTGCGCATTGAGGTAGTGCCCAATTGTTCAAGATGCTAGAAAATTAATTATTGGCTAGTCACTTTGTCTCGGCTTCCTAATTTGCAGGATACATTACACTTATTTTTATAGAACTCTGTGTTGCTGTCCTTGCTAATTTACTGCATAAGAAACTATAGGAGGATAAATGTAAAGACTTTTGTTCAATATCTGATCATCCAGCACTGAAGGCACAGTGAAATTGTGGACGGAGAGTTATATATTCAGCCCAAAGCGCGCTGGCTCATGTGAGTACTCCTACTGCAGTTTCAGTGAAGCATAGGAAAATCAGGCTGTGAACTAACACTTGCGGCATCAAGTCATAATTAATTTGATTTTACATCATAATACAATTCTCGCTGTTTCAGATAAAGCATAACAAGTTAATGGTTGCGCGTAGCTCAACAGGATTGAATTGGATGATTGCAGTCAACGCCGACATATGCGCCAGATACGTTCTTTATGAGTTGTTCACAGAAGCAACTACAACAACTTCTTAAGTTGGCTTTCTTGTCAATGTTGTAATTGCATAGAATTCTGAAATACAAGCCGCTTTGGCTACTGGAAACTAAAGATTTATTTTGAAACAAGTGCCCAGTCTAATTGAGTGGGCTCAAAGGAAAAATTCTACCAGTCTATCAAGCCTTCAAGTATCAAACGGTTGACCGCCTGTTTCTTGCTTCTGGTTTCAACAACTCGCTCGCCTTCCAGTTTGAGTTCAAATGCATTCCCTATATTGAGTCGCGACCCTAGTCGGTAGTTTTTTGCTTGTTCTGAGAATCCGACTCCGACATAAGGAGTAAGTTTAACGCGGGACCGGAGTATCCCATATCCAACTTCAGTGTTCACGCGCGTGGAAAATTCATCGCGACGGGTCTCGCTTAACTCAACTCCTCTGTCCCAGATTGAATACGAGGGAAAATCTTCGTTGCCATGGTCCATCTTCAGACTATAAGAAAATCCTTTTCCGCTTTCTGAGACATTTCCAATTGAAACGCCATACTGCTCGCCGTTTTTCTCGCCCTCTGGCATGATTACAACACGAGCAGAAGTCGTTACTTCAAGCCTCAGATTCTGGAAGAAATAGCTCATTTCTCCCCCTACTTCGGTACCCAGGCGAAGACCACTATTGTTGTCGTCCCAACGCAGGCGAATGCCCATTGAAGGTGTGAATTGTGCTCCAGACCCAAATGTGAATGCGCGAGTACTTCTAATCGTAAATTGAGTATTTCCTTTCGTGTCGCCCGAGACGGATTCATTTTGTCTGTCGGGATACAAGTTGTCGAACCTTGAAAACATGCCGCCAAAATCAATAATCGTCGGCTGGCTTAGTATCGAGCTGAATTGCAGTGCTGCATTATTTTGTGCAGTTGCGGAACTTGCTGGCAGGATCCCAATTGACAGAGCCAGCAAAGAAGCACCCAGAAGTCCCTTTCTGTTCAAACTTGCTATCATTTTATTTTCTGTAGGCATAGTCATCCATTACTCTGATAGTCAATTATATTGAACTGTTGGCAATGCCAATAATTTGTTTCAAATTCCGCAGATAAAGTTCTTTAAACGAGCCCCAAATTCATCAAAATCGTTGTAAATTTGCAACATTCTACAGTTTCTATCCCGGAGTCTTAAAATTCGCTGTTAAATGTCAACAGTATCCTTCTTTCTGTAAACGAAAATTGCGATTGCTGCCAAGTGAAATGCAACAGAATTTAGTATCAGATTACCTTTGCAAATCAACTAGATTTTGACAGGAAATTCCCTCAAGAAGCAGTTTGCGAGGTTTCGCTTTGAAGTGAATTTGAATCCAATTTGAAAAAATTTAAAAAATCATTCAACTTGACAAATTTTTTCGTGTATTATCCGTTGCTAATTATTCTTATCTGCTGAATGAAAAGAAAGGCACATGTAGTAATTATCGGCGGCGGTGTTGCAGGCTGCAGTGTTGCGTACCACTTGGCGAAACGCGGTTGTCCGGACATTGTGCTTTTGGAGCGATCTGAGCTTACCTCTGGCTCCACTTGGCATGCCGCTGGCAATACACATGTCTTGCAGGATAATCCAAACCTTTCGAAGCTTCATTTCTATACGGTCAAGCTCTACCCGCAACTTGAGGAAGAAACCGGACAATCCTGCGGAATTCGAAATGTAGGCGGTCTGTACCTTGCCAGCAGCCCCGAAAGATTTGATCAAATCAAGATTCAAATATCGAAAGCCAAGTATCTGGGACTGGAGTTCAGCACAATGTCGCTTGAAGAGGTCCAAGAGCGGGTACCCCTGTTGAATCTTGACGGCGTATACGGTGCAATGTGGGAACCGAATGAAGCGCATGTTGACCCTAGCGGCGTTACGAATGCATACGCAGCAGGTGCGCGAAAATACGGGGCAAAAATACATCGGCAATCTCCAGTGGTGGCCACGACGCAAAGACCGGACGGCGGTTGGATCGTAAAGACAGAAAAGGAAGTCTATGAAGCCGATGTTGTTGTGGCTTGCGGCGGTTTATGGGCGCGGGAAGTGGTCCGGCTTGCAGGGGTTGAACTTCCTTTGATGCCGTATGAGCACCAGTACTTTGTTACAGAGAATGTTCCAGAGGTTGAGGCACTGGAAACCGAAATGCCGCTGATCCACGACAACGACGGCGAATACTACTTGCGACAGGAAGGAAAGGGATTTCTGGTTGGTGCTTATGAACAAGATGGTCGGAGCTGGGCCGTTGACGGCACTCCCCAAAATTTCGGGCATGACTTGCTGCCTGATGATTTGGAAAGGATTGTCGACAACGTGGCACGTGCCATGCATCGAATGCCGCTTCTGGAGACAGCGGGAATCAAACGCGTGATTAACGGACCCATGATTCTGTCGCCGGACATACTGCCGTTGTTCGGGCCGGTTCCAGACTTGCTGAACTACTACTTGATTGGTGGATTGGTTCCGGGATTCAGCCTGGGCGGCGGATTGGGAAAAATGATGGCCGAATGGATTCTTGACGGGCAGCCAAGCCTGGATGTGTCGGCAATTGATGTTGCACGCTTTGGGCGTTGGATTACGAAAAAATACGTAGCTGAAACAACTTCCGACAACTACAGTACCCGATTCAGAATTTCTTTTCCGTACGAAGAACGGCCGGCAGGTCGCCCGCTCAGAACACGTCCGGCATACGAAAAACAAAAGAGTAGCGGAGCCGTGTTTGGTGCGCAAGTTGGTTGGGAAGTGCCTCTATGGTTCGCACCTGAAGGAGTCCCTGCGGTTGAAACCTATAATTTCAGACGGACCGAGTCGTTCGGGCCGGTTGGCGAAGAGTCCCGGGCACTGCGCACCGGGGTGGGACTGCTGGATACATCTGCCTATGCCAAGTACATCATAGAAGGCAAGCGTGCAACTGAGTGGCTGGATTACTTGTCTACAAACCGCTTGCCCAGAGTCGGTCGAATGGCCTTGGCACCAATGGTGCACGAGAACGGTGGCGTAGTCGCGGATTTTACGATTGCCCGGCTGGATGAAAACAGATACTTGCTGATTGGTGCCGGAGTGGCCGAACGTAGTCATCGGAGATGGTTCAACACGCACAAATTTCAAAACGGTGTTGAGTTCGAGAGCAAATCGGTGGACTGGGTTGGTATGTCCTTGTCTGGCCCGAACTCAAGAGACTTGCTGCAAGCGGTTTCCGGGGAAGACTTGTCTGCCGAAGCCTGCTCATTCCTGAGTGTTCGTCACATAAAAGTGGGGAGCGTTGAAGTACTGCTGCTTCGTGTTGCATTTACCGGCGAGCTTGGCTATGAAATTTACTTTCCGGCTGAGCATCAGTTGGAAGTGCTGAATCTGATACTCAATGAAGGCAAGGAATTCGGGCTCAGGCAAGTTGGTTCGCGCACGTTGCTTTCGCTTCGCCTTGAAAAAGGATATGGAAGCTGGGGACGGGAGTACACTCCAGAATACAACCCCTACCAGTCTCGATTGAATCGATTTGTAAAGCTTGATAAAGGTGAGTTTGTTGGTCGCGATTGCCTGGCAAATCTCAGTGGCGAACCTGAAGATTGGATTCTTTCCTGTTTTGCAATAGATGAGGACGGTGCCGATCCAGTGGGCGGCGAACCTATACTATGCTGTGGAAAGGTTGTCGGGATTGTCACCACCGGCTCGTACGGTCATACCATTGGGAAGAGTATTGCGATTGGCTATGTTCGTCCCAACACTTGGGATGAGGGAGAGTTTACAATCGAGATAATTGGAGATCCTCGTCCAGCCAAGCTTGCACGCGAGCCTCTGTATGACCCGAGTGGAGCCAAGATGCGCGCGTGAATCAATCAATCGAAAAAATCAAGTAGCCAGAATGAACAAGCCTGATATTAGTCGTTATCCTGTGCCGGAAATTAACGATTTGCCCAAGGATATCAAAGACAGAATTCTTGCAGTGCAAGAAAAGTCTGGATTCGTACCGAATGTATTTCTTGCCCTTGCTCATCGCCCGGATGAATTCAGGGCATTCTTTGCTTATTACGATGCCTTGATGGAGAAAAAGAACAGTGGTTTGAGCAAGGCAGACATGGAAATGATTGTTGTTGCAACGTCCGGCGATAACAACTGCCAGTACTGCGTTGTCGCTCATGGTGCAGTACTTCGGATTCGGGCCAAGCACCCTCTGGTAGCAGATCAAGTTGCGGTCAATTACCGAAAAGCGGACATTTCGCCGAGGCAGGCCGCAATGCTGGAGTTCGCGTTGAAAGTATCCAACGACTCCAAGTCAATTGGTGATGAAGATTTTGTCAAGCTCCGAGAGTTTGGCTTCAGTGATGAAGACATTTGGGACATTGCGGGGATTACTGCATTTTTTGGACTGAGCAATCGCATGGCAAACTTTATGAACATGCAGCCGAATCCCGAGTTCTACAACATGGCGCGGGAGTTTGACTAACTTCCTTGGCTTGACTGCAAGTGGCTAGGGATTGATTCGTTGACGATCATTTGTTCGTAGGTTTCCAGTTTCCGAATGACATTGCAGGTATTGCCCTTGACAAGTACTTCCGGAGGACGTACGCGAGAATTGTAGTTTGAACCCATTACTGCTCCGTAAGCTCCTGCAGAATGGACAGCAAGCAAGTCGCCCGGTGCAATGGCAAGCTTGCGTTCTTTTCCGAAAAAATCACCGGTTTCACACACAGGTCCCACAACGTCGTAAGTTTTAACAGAGTGCTCTGAATACTCTTGCACTGAACGTATATCCATCCAGGCATCGTACAGCACCGGCCGAATAAGATCATTCATCGCAGCATCGGTCACCGCAAAATTTTTTGCTGCTCCAGTTTTTATGTATTCAATTCGGGTGAGCAGAATGCCCGAATTTGCAGCGATAGAGCGTCCAGGGTCAATTGAAATCGACTTGGTAATCTGTCGCCGGTCCAGCACTTCGCAAATTGCTTTGGCATATTCAGCAGGTGCTGGCGGGGATTCGTCGCAGTATTGAATCCCCAGTCCCCCGCCCAAATCCAAATGATGCAGATCAATATTCTGCTCCGCCATCAAGTCCACTATATCCAGCTCTCGTTCCACTGCGTCCAGGAATGGTTCGATTGATGTAATCTGGGAACCGATATGCATCGCAATTCCGTGAATCCTTATGTTTTTCATTGAACTGGCTCTTTCATACAAATGGACAGCATCTTCGACTGGAAGACCAAATTTGTTCTGATGAAGACCCGTTGTAATGTGAGGATGCGTCATTGCATCTATATTGGGATTTACACGAACGCTGACCCTGGCGGTTTTGCCGCTCTGGGAAGCAATTTCCTGAATTCGAAAGAGTTCGGCTTCTGATTCGATATTGAAGCAGAGAATGTCGTAATTCAGTGCAAGGCGGATTTCATCTTCTGACTTGCCAACACCGGAGAAAACGATTTCGTTCGGATTGCCGCCTGCGTCAATGACTCTCCGAATTTCCCCGCCGGATATCACTCCGAATCCTGCCCCCAGTTTTACCAGAACTGCCAGAATTGCAAGGTTTGAATTTGCTTTGACCGAGTATCGAACAGTGTGCGCACGATTTCCAAATGCCTTGTCAAACTCCTTCCAGCATTGCTCAAAGCCTGTCTGGGAATATACATAGCATGGCGTACCGATATCATTTGCGATTTTTTCTAGCGGTACATCCTCAGCATGCAGGTGTCCGTCTTTGTACTGAAAAGCGTTCATGAATTCAGTTACTGTAGTTGTTCAACGAATGATTCGTTGAAAGCAGTTCGATTTCCGAGGGCAGCGCAAGCGGTCCTTTGTTACCGCAGGATGCTAATAGTGGAACAACGACCAAAACGACAACAACGAATTTGCGCGATAGAGTTTTTCTTGAAGTCACTATTACTATGCAGCGGGAAAATTGCTCAGGATTGCAAACGCTGTCGTCCTGCTTCGACCGCGAGGCGAACCTGCTCGGGTGCTGTGCCACCAACGTGGTTTCTGGCAGCAACAGATTGCTCTACTGTCAGTACCGAAGTCACGGTATCGTCGATTTTCGAAGAAAACTGCCTGAAGTCATCAACAGACATGGAATTCAGTTCAATGTCGTTCTCGATGCAATGTCGCACGATACTTCCAACGATTTCATGCGCTTCCCGGAATGGGATGTCTTGTCGTACAAGATAGTCTGCCAAATCTGTTGCCGTTGAAAATCCGCTCATTGCCGCTGTCTTCATCCGCTCTCGGTCAGGCTGAATATTTGCCAGCATGCTGTTCATGATGCCAA
The DNA here is from genome assembly GCA_965203865.1 of Arenicellales bacterium. Classification (GTDB taxonomy): domain Bacteria; phylum Pseudomonadota; class Gammaproteobacteria; order Arenicellales; family JAJDZL01. Next base: position 2,801,134 of record OZ241916.1, on the reverse strand, counting down.
GGCTTGCCAATAGCGTGTCAATTGTGTCGAACAATCCTTCCTTGTCTTCCTGATTGTCGCGGTTGTATGCCAGAGGCTGCGCCTTCATCAACATTAACAGCGATTGAAGATTGCCGACTGTTCGTGCACTTTTCCCTCGCACGAGTTCTGCAATATCAGGATTTTTTTTCTGAGGCATGATACTGGAGCCGGTGGTAAATTCATCTGCAATGGCAATAAACTTGTAGGCTTCTGATGCCCAATGGATGAGTTCTTCGCAAATTCGGGAAAGGTGAACCATGGTTAGTGCTGCGTGGGCAGTAAACTCAATAGCAAAATCCCGGTCTGAAACGGAGTCGATTGAATTTTGGGATACCGCGTCGAAATTGAGTGCATCGGCGGTAAATTCTCGATCGATCGCGAAGCTTGTTCCGGCAAGAGCAGCAGAACCCAAGGGAGAAATATTGGTTCGCTTTCTGGCATCGATGAATCGTTGCCGGTCGCGGTTCAGCATTTCAAACCATGCAAGCAAGTGGTGTCCAAGCGTGACCGGCTGGGCGACTTGCAAGTGAGTGTAGCCGGGCATAATGGTTTCGGCTTCATTTTCGGCCATGTCAAGCAGTGTCGATTGCAGTGCGGCAATTTTTTCAACGGTATGATCAATCATCTCCCGGACGAACAATCGAATATCGGTGGCAACTTGATCATTTCGGGACCGCGCTGTGTGCAACTTGCGGCCGGCGTTGCCGATACGATTTACGAGTTCATGCTCAATATTCATGTGAACATCCTCCAACTCGTCCCGCCATTCAAAATGCCCGCTTTCGATTTCCATTGCAATCTGCTGCAACCCGGTTGTTATGGCGAGCAGTTCATCTTCAGTGAGTACTCCAATGGAAGCCAGCATTTGCGCATGCGCGATCGAACCTTCCACGTCGTAGCGATACAATCTTCGGTCGTAAGAAACCGACGCTGTAAATGATTGAACATCAACATCCGTGGAACCGGTAAACCTTCCGCCCCAGATACTGGATTTTTCTTTTGTCACAATATATGCAGATTAAGTTGCTATTGGCAAGACAGTATAGAACCGTCAAATTGGACTATTTGTAAATTTTTCGATTCAAAACAAACTGAATACAACAGTATTTTAAGTAATTCACAAATCCAGCGTGCTTCAAAATAACCAAACTGTGAAATTTGAATATAAAATGAGTGGCTAGCCTCATGAACAAGATTCGAATCGGAACGCGTGGAAGCACGCTTGCACTTTGGCAGGCAAAGCATGTTGCCAGCCTGATTTCCAATAGCAAAAAAGATCTGGAAGTGGAGATTGTTTCCATTAAAACCGAAGGCGATCAAAGGCAGGATGTTCCGCTTGCCGATATTGGCGGGAAGGGTTTGTTTATCAAGGAACTTGAAAACGCCTTGGTTGACAGAAGAATCGATCTCGCAGTTCATTCCATGAAGGATGTAACAGTGAACCTTGCGGACGAGTTTCAAATTCCTGTTATTCTCAAGCGGGAAAATCCATTTGACGCCCTTGTATCCAATCGCTATCAGTCAGTTGACGAGCTGCCTTCCGGTGCCAGAGTTGGAACATGTAGTCCACGGCGGCGAAGCCAGTTACTTAGCCTGAGGTCCGATCTTCAGGTGCTGAATCTTCGCGGAAACGTAACAACGCGTTTGAACCGGCTTGATAACGGAGACTTTGACGCAGTGATTCTCGCAGTTGCAGGATTGAGGAGACTTGAGCTGGAATACAGAATCAAACAGATTCTTTCTGTTGAGGACTTTGTTCCGTCGCCGGGGCAGGGTGCACTGGGGATTGAGTGCAGAGCAGACGATACGGATGTGAAGAACATCATAGAATCGTTAAATGACACGCACACTTTTGATTTGGTTCAAGCAGAGCGCGAAGCAAACCGATTACTAGGCGGAAATTGTCACATGCCATTGGGAATCTATGCCAGTTTGCATGATAAGGAAGAATGTTCAATAAAAGGTTGGGCAGGACTGCTGGATGGCAGTGATTACGTATCGGTTGAAACGGTTGAATATGCTGGAGATCCCTCCCTGGCTGCTGCAAGTCTTGCCGATTCAATGATCGAGTCCGGTGCGCAGAAAATTCTTGACGCTTGCCTGGTGGAAAACTAAAAGCCATGCTGCAAGGAAAATCAGTTATGGTTACACGTCCCGCTCACTTGGCGGACAATCTGCTCGGCAGAATCAAATCCAGCGGCGGCAATCCTGTACTGTTGCCTACTGTTGATATTCAACATACTGTCAACCCGGAAGAATTGGGACCGGTTTTCAGAAAGGAAGAGTTCTACGACCTGGCTATCTTCTCCAGTAAAAATGCCATTGAGGCCGTTTCAAATTGGATCATTGAATCAAACTTGAAGTGGCCGCAAGGTTTGGCCTGTGCAACTGTCGGGGTGGAAACAGCCGAGTTTGCCCGAAAAATACTTGAAATCGAAAAGGTAGTTCACCCTAAAGTAAAATATGGGGCGGAGCAATTGCTGAAAATGGCAGAATTGCGAAACGCGAACGATAAGAATATTGTGGTTTTTGACGGCGAGAACAGCTCTGGCGTGTTGCAGGAGCAATTAAGCAGGTCTTGCAGAAGATTATCTGTTTTTATTGTCTATCGCAGAATCAAGCCGAATGTTGATGTGGGACATATTGTGGATTATTTGGAAAATAAGGAATTAGACTATATCGTAGCGACCAGTGTTTCGGGTGCTGCCAATCTGATTGATTTGTTTGAGCAGGAGATAAAGGCAAAATTGAAGTCGACCTGCTTCGTAGCTTACAGTTCACGTATTGGAAATTATCTGAAAGAGCAGGGAGTGAAAAAAATACTGGTTGCAGAGCGAGCTTCAGACGAAGCGGTCATGGATGCAATCAAATTTGATTTGAACGGTTGAGAACCATGGTAGAAGAAAAGAAAGGTAAATCAGTAGAAGAGGCGTTGGCAGATGGAGGAATCCCTGCAGCGTCCAAGACTGAGAATACAAAGAAAAATCCGGGAAAATCAAAGCCCGCAGCTGCAAGAGGTCGCGGCTGGTCGTTTATTGCAATTCTTTTTTCGTTGACTGCACTCGGTGTTTCTGCCTACCTGGCTTGGCGAGTTGAATTCAGTTTGGTGCCGCAAATTACCGCCAAAGAGCAGGAGAATGTTGTGCTTAACTCGCGAATTGAGTCTCTCCGGCAGGAAAACATGAGGCTTGCCGCCATGCTGGAAGAGCACAGTTCCGAATTTCAGAAATTCAAAGAAATTGCTGTTGAATCGGATATCGACATCCATGCAAGAATGGACCAGCTTGCAAGTTCTATATCGGCAGCTTACACAGAACTCGACGAAGGAGCTACCAGATTGTATGTTGAAGAGGTGATTCAACTGATATCTCTGGGAGACCAAAGGCTTCATATTACCGGAGATGTCAAGACTGCGATTTCGGTCAGACAGCTTGCAGACAGGCAGCTGGAGCAGATGGCAGATCCGAGGTTTTCGAAAGTTCGGAGCGCTCTTGCAGAGGAAGTGAGGTTGCTGAATCAGGTGAGCTCAATAGATGAAACGGACATTTCCCTGAAATTGCTGGGGTACGCTGACTCCTTGGACAAATTGCCTTTTCGAGTCGAACATCTTGCTTCAGGAGGAGACACAGCTGAAACTGCAACATCTGACACAGATAGCAATTCAGAAGGGCTTTGGCAGGAAATCTGGTCGGATTTGAGTTCTCTGGTCATTGTTACCAGAACTTCCGATTACTATGCACCAGCACTTTCTGACGGGCAGAAGATATTGGTTGTTGAGAATATACGGGCGCATTTACTGGGTGCCCAAGCTGCGCTTACGCAGGGCAACGCACAAATCTATCGAACTCACCTTGTCGCTGCGATTGAGCGGTCCGAATTATATTTCTCTCCGTTTGCAGGTATTGTGTCGAACTTTATTGAGGATTTGGTTCAACTGGCGGATGTTCCTGTTGGGGAAGTTGTGATTCCTGATGTTTCAGACTCTCTGAGATTGCTGAAGAGAATTCAAAGCAATGGTTAAAAAACAGTGAAAATCGTAATCTTTTTCCTGGTGATAGTTGCTGCTGCTTCTTTTGCAACAGTCTATCTGGCAGATGAACCGGGCTACATTTATGTTCAATGGGGCGATTGGCAAATTGAATCCACATTGATGGTTTTATTCATCGGAACCATTTTTCTGTTGCTTGTCGCATATTTGATATTCGTTGTTTTGACCGGAATAGGTCGACTGCCTTTCAAACTATCGAAAAAGTTGGGGGAATTTCATAAAAAGAAGGTTCAGCGCACCTCTGCTATGGGATATACGCACTTGATTCTGGGGAACTGGCGCAAGGCTGAAAAACAACTGGAAAGTACTGCCAAGTATATGCTGGAACCAATAATTAATCATTTAGGGGCGGCCTATGCCGCTCATAAAGGAGGAGATAGTGCGCGCTGCGAAGTTCATATGCGAAATGCTGCAAATTCAAGTAGTGACTTTCAGAATGGAATTGCATTGACAAGATGCAGGATTTTGATTGATGCCGGTAAAGTGGATGAAGCCGTTAAACAATTGAATATTTTGCGAAGCAAAGTTCCTGATAGCGCGACTGTACAGAAATTGCTGGTTGAAGTGCATGAAATGCGCAGTGACTGGAAATCACTCCACAGTTTGATTCCCTTGCTGCGGAAGTCGAATTCAATTCCAAAAGGAAAGATTGAAGCTTTACAGTCCCAAGCAGGCAAGTCAATGCTGGAAAACGCTTCGTCTTCGACTGAGTTACTAAAAATTTGGAAGATGTTGTCAGCAGGCGAGCAACGTAACCCGCAAGCCATATCTGCATATGTAGAGAAGTTGCTTGAATTTGACTGCCACCAGGAAGCCGAGAAGATCATTCGCGTTTCATTATTGAGGAATTGGGACTCAGATTTGGCGTATTTGTATGGAAAAGTGGGCGGCTCCATGGACCGGAAAAGTTTGTATCGGACTACTGAATCCTGGCTCAAGGATTATCCGAAGGATCCCGGTCTTCTGCTCGCATCTGCAATACATGCCCGAAAAAGCGCACAAACTGCCAAAGCGAAAGAACTCCTTGAACAATGCTTGCAGCTGGGAGGTCGTCAAGAAGCCTATACGCAACTAGGTTTCGTACTCGAAGTGCTGGGCGAAACTGAGGAAGCACTAAAGGCTTACAGAAAAGGGGCGGATGATCCTTCCAATCTTAAAAAGGAGCCGCCGCCAGCACCGGAATCTCAAGGCGAGTCAGACAAGCAAGAAGATACGAAATGAATCAAGTTGCAACTTGATTCGGGTAAAGCGTGTCGCTGGAAAATTCAAAGGAGTCGTAGTATAGATTCCGGGGGTTCAAGCCATGCTCTGGCAACAAATTCCGAACCGCGTCGATCATTGGCGGCGGCCCGCTGGCATAGACTTCAAAACCCGACAAATCTGAAAATTTCTTTACAACTGCCTCGTGCACCCAGCCGACTTCGCCATTCCAACCCTCCTCATGTTCCGGTTCCGAAAGCACAGGTACGTATGAAGCCAACAGGCCGTCTGAACTTGTCCACTCCTTGATAAGTTCTTGCAGGTACAAGTCGCGAGAACCGCGGACACCCCAGAACAAATGAATCGGACGATCAAAGTTTTTCTTGGTCAAGTCCTGAAGGATGGAATATAGCGGTGCAAATCCTGTTCCGCCTGCGATGAATATGATGGGAAGATCCGAGTCGCGTCGCAAAAAGAATGTTCCTAGCGGCCCTTCAAAGCGAAGCACATCCCGGGCTTTCATGGAGTAGAAGACTTTTGTAGTAAATCGTCCTTTTGGAACGTGTCGCACATGCAATTCGATGGTTGACTGCTGATTTGGGGCACTTGCAATTGAAAAACCCCGGCGAATGCCGCTTCTCGGCAGAATGTCGATGTACTGACCAGCAACATAGTTGAAAACCGTATTCGGCGGCAGCATCAAATCAACTTTCATCACATCATGCGTCAGTTTTTCCAGTTTTGCAACACGGCACGGCAGAGTTTGAATGACAATGTTGTCCAGATCTGATATCTCGTCAGCCCGAATAACCACATCTTCAACCGGATGGGCCCGGCAAAGCAGAATCTCTCCTGCTGCAAGTTGATTTGCTGAAAGTGCCGAAGTATCGTATTCGTCCAGTCTTACTTGACCAGATACAAGCGAAGCCTTGCATGCAGAACAGGTTCCGTTGCGGCAACTGTAAGGCAGAACGATTCCATTTCGTAGTGCAGAATCAAGTATGGTTTCGGTTGACAGAACTTCAAAAGTACGGTCTGTAGATTCGTTTTTGACTTGAAACGCGGGCATCGCTGAAATTTTAGGTATGCAGTAGAGAAATTGAAACAATATCAGTTATACGAACAATCCGATACATTTTAAATTATGCCAGAACTTCCAGAAGTAGAAACAACGATGCGAGGAATCGAGCCTTATCTGATGGGCAACAGAATTACCAAGGTCGTTGTCAGAGAAGCAAGACTTCGATGGGAGGTGCCGAATGACTTGCCTGAGCAAATCACAAACGAAACAGTTTTGAGCATACGTCGTCGGGCGAAATACATACTGGTTGAAATTGGCCGCGGACACTTGCTGCTTCATCTTGGCATGTCCGGCAGCTTGCGATTGTCCAGATTGCACGAACCCCCGGGACCGCACGATCATGTTGAATTTCAAATTGCGCAAGACTGGAAACTCAGATTGAGGGACCCGCGCCGATTCGGCTGCGTGCTCTATGTTGAAGGAAATCCGTATGCGCATCCGCTTCTCTCCAATCTAGGCCCGGAACCTATAGGCGATGATTTTAACGGAGGTTATTTGCATGAAATTTCCCGAACACGAAAAGCGGCAGTCAAGAATTTTATTATGAATGGCCAAGTTGTAGTCGGTGTTGGAAATATTTACGCCTCCGAAGCCTTGCATGATGCCAAAATCCATCCGTTAAGAAGAGCAGGCAGAATTTCAAAGCCTCGCTACGAGCTCTTGGCAGCAAGCATAAAGAAAACTCTTGGTGCGGCAATTTCAGCAGGCGGAACAACACTTCAGGATTTTGTCAGCGGCACTGGAACTCCCGGATATTTTCGTCACAAACTACAAGTCTATGAGCGGGAAGGCAAGCCATGCTTTCGCTGCGGGTCGGAAATTTCGCGAATTGTTATTGGGCAACGCTCGTGCTACTACTGCAAGCAGTGCCAAAAATGACTCAAGCTTTGATCATTCAGTAATAGTCGGCCTGTAATACGAAGATTTCTCTTCCATCCGGTGTTCGGGATGGATTTTTGAAGACTTTGCCCGTGTTTGCATGGACATAAAAGATTCTGTCCAAAGCCGCCCAGTCTGCTGTACAGTAGATTGAAAATACCGGCTTGTCCTTGTAAATGTCCGACCTTTTCCAGCCCGACGCATACCTGAAGCTCCAAATAAGGGTTGTCTTGTAATACCACGTAATGATCTGATTGAGCATGCTATTGGGGAGAATTTCAAATGCACCAGAGCTCTACCAATTTTTGAACGGATACAAAAGTGCTCGACTCAGGATGCTTGTCTGGAAGAATTGAGTCGGAGTCGCTGGAAAGACGGATTCATCTGCCCGAAGTGTAGCCACGACAAGTCCTGCCAATTGAAATATCGTCATTTGCACGAGTGTGCCAAATATGGATATCAGGTTTCACCGATGATCAGGACTGCTTTCGTGCATACGCGGTTGCAGCTACTCAAACGGTTTGTAGTGACCTATCTGATGGGGTCTGAGCAAGGCAAAATTTTGACTGAACGATTTTCCAAGATGACCGGTATAGCTTGGCCGACCGCTTATCGAATGCATTAGCACCAAGTCAATGCCACCTTGCTTGAAAAAATGGACGAATCGCTTCCGAAGGTTCATATTATCGTCAGCAACTTCAAGAGCTTTCTGGAGGGAATCTTTCACGGGACATCGCATTGATTCTTTCTGGAAAACATTGACGAGATTGTTTTCGAATTCAATCGTCGATTCCGGGAACCTCAATGCCAACCCGTTTGTTGAAAGCCGCCATTGATTCATGCGCCGTTTCAGGCTTGCCTCACTTATAGTTAGAAGCATGAAAACATCCATGATGCTTTTATCACACCAACTGCATGAAAACTTTTGCCGACGAAATGCTGTACGCTGTACAATAAGGCTTACGCGCTGGTTTTTGCGATGACAGTTCAAGTCGGCAAAAGGCCTAATACAGTACGCCGAACAGTAAGTCCGTGCTTGCGTCGTTGTTGAACAGCAAATTTTTTTTGCAACTATCAAGTTGCAAAGGTTTTACGCATCCAAACATACTGGGATTTTCACGGCAAATTTAATGCGATAGATGGAGGTACTTTAAATGGAAGGAATTTATGCTATGCACTACATTGGGTCAGAAATATCTGGACATGCTGTTTTGGTGATGAAAGATGGTTTGATTACAGGAGCAGATTCTATTGGTGGCACACTTGATGGTACATTTGAAGAAGTTGATGACCACAAGTACAAGATTTCATTGACGTTCCAAACACCAGCAGGGAGCAGATTAATGAATGGCGGAGTTGTTGAAAAAGAAGGCCCAGCACAAAATTTTACAAAAATTCTGCCCGAAAATTTTGGCAATGGTTATCCGATCGGGATTCAAACATCCGAAGGACCGATTAATGTAGTTTTTAAGAGACTACGAGGAACGTCATGACTTACAATTGGCTTTGGCCAGCTTTAACAATTATTGCCATATTTTTGGGACCATTCAGTGCGCTGCTAGTTTCGCGTTTCCTAGATAATTCACGTGCTGATAAAGCTAGAAGGATGGATATATTTCGTACACTGATGCGAACAAGAAACCAATTTTTATCTTGGGACCATGTACAGGCGCTAAATCTTGTTGAATTAGAATTTAGAAAGTATCCAAAAGTAATTGATGCTTGGAAAAATTATTTGGAAAAATTATCCGAACCTCCCCCGCCTGTCCAGGAACAAGAGAAGGAACAACAGTTTCATGCTAAGCTAGACAAATTGTTGACATCGTTAATAGGAGAAATTGCTAAAGCTCTAAAAATTAAAATCGACCTATTAGAAATTTATGAAGGGAATTATGTGCCACAGGGATGGGCTGATGCAGAATGGGACCAGACCCGGATTAGGAGAGCACTTATTCAAGTACTCCACGGAAAATCAGCAATTTTAGTTAAATCTCAACAAGAACAATTGGATAATTTAGTAAGTGTTCTTGCTCCTTCAAAAACTAAACCGCAATAGGCAAAAACAGGGTTCAGAAATTTACAGTTATTCTCATATATGGTTCCTCTATTAAATCTTGGTAAATTCATTCAACAAATTTTCATGACCATTAAATTCAACCTTGAGATTTACTGAAAGGGCTATACCGAATACCACTTTGCAGTTTGCCGGGTTGATTCCGAAGCACAGTTGCCAGCAATTCTGCGGCTATTTCCGCGTGTTTGTGCTTTGAAAAATATGCCCTAACTATTATTAAGTGTTGTCGAATACAACAAAACGATTTGGATGAGCGTACTGGAAAATTTCTTCGCTTCAATGGCTACTACTGCAAGCAGTGCCAAAAATGACTCAAGCTTGATCATTCAGTAATAGTCGGCCTGGAATACGAAGATTTCTCTTCCATCCGGTGTTCGGGATGGATTTTTGAAGACTTTGCCCGTGTTTGCATGGACATAAAAGATTCTGTCCAAAGCCGCCCAGTCTGCTGTACAGTAGATTGAAAATACCGGCTTGTCCTTGTAAATGTCCGACCTTTTCCAGCCCGACGCATATCTGAAGTCGCTGAGACTGCACTTTTCAGAAATAATCAATTGCTTTGCAGCAGCTGTCAATACATCCCGATAGCGAAACCAGCCATCCGAAAACATCAATGCGGACTCAATGGAAGAGTCGCTAACATCGGTTTCCGAAGAGTGAGCTACTGGAATGCAGGCAGTCACAAATAGAAATAACAAGGGAAATGCTTTGGTCATTGGATTGGCAGTTCCATTTCGGGAGTCAAAATTCGTTTACTCGGTTTCATTTCAAAAGATAATTTTGCGAAAACGCAAATTCCATTGTTGGCAACAGTTATAGTAAATTACAGGTTCATTCAAAAAATCAATATATGAAGCCAATGAGTCAAATAAAATACCAATCAAGAAATTGCATTTGGTTCCATTGTCGTATCAGTTGCCTGAACTGGCAACCTGTATTGGGACTCAAGGACATGTTTTCGCATTCATTCGGTGTTAGTTACAGGAGGTATTCTTCATGACCCGAGTATTTCACAGATCAGTTCACCATACACCCCCAATAGTCGACCGAGGTGAAGGTTGCTATTTGTTCGACCAGCAAGGCAATCGTTATATTGACGCTTGTAGCAGCGTTGTCGTTTCATGTCTTGGACATAATCATCCAGCTGTAATTGAAGCCATTCGAAAGCAGTCGCAAAATGTATCTTTCGCACATACCTCATTTTTCACTTCGGAATCACTGGAGCGTCTCGCAGTAAGGTTGAATGAATTAGCCCCGGACCCGCTTGGTTATTCCTGCATGGTTTCGGGGGGATCGGAGGCAGTTGAAAGTGCTCTCAAAATGGCCCGTCAGTACTACGTTGAGCGCGGTCAAACAGAGAAAAAGTATTTTATTTCTCGAAATCAAAGTTATCACGGCTATACGATGGGGGCATTGAGTATCGGCGGCCACGAACCGCGAAGAAAAACGTATCACCCCATGCTTATTCCAGTTCACCACATTGAAACATGCTATCCCTATCGCCACAAGCTTGATACTGAAACAGAAGAACAGTATTCGTTGCGAGCAGCGAATGAGCTGGAGAAAAAACTGCTTGAGGTTGGCCCGGAAAACATAATGGCTTTCACTGCTGAAACGATTGTTGGTGCAACTGCAGGCGTTCTTGTACCAACCCGTGGATACTTCAAACGAATTCGGGAAATTTGCACTGAGTATGACATACTGCTCATTCTTGACGAAGTGATGTGCGGGTCAGGTCGTAGTGGTACATTCTTTGCATTTAGTCAGGAAGATGTCGTGCCGGATATTGTGACCATTTCAAAAGCTCTTGGGGGAGGATATCAGCCAATTGGTGCGGCGATATGCTCGGAAGAAATATATGCCGCGGCCCAGACGGGTTCAGGTGTACTGCATGGCGGACACACTTTCATGGGGCATACTTTGGCGACTTCTGCTGCAAATGCAGTTTTGGAGACGATTGAAAAAGAAAACCTGCTTGAGAATGTCAGGAATCAAGGTGCCAAGCTGATAGGTCTGCTTCGAGACAGACTGGAAGACAATCCGAATGTTGGGGATATTCGGGGAAGAGGTTTGTTTGTAGGAATTGAGTTTGTCGCCGACAAGGAAACCAAGGAACCGTTGGATGAATCCACAAATTTTCATCAGGTGCTAAAGCGAGCTACGCTACGAAATGGCTTGTTGCTTTATCCTGCGGATGCAACAATTGACGGCCATCGGGGGCATCATATACTGATTGCTCCCCCCTATATTGTTGATGAAGCTATTGTTGGAGATATTGTTGAGCTTCTTGTTCAGTCAATCGATGAAAGTATAAGGGAAGCAAAAATGTAACCACAGCCAACTCAAGCCAATGAAAGACAACATCACAGAAAATACTGTTGAAATTGATGTAAAGGACTTCGGGCCAATTGCCGAGGCAAAAATTGAATTACGGCCTTTAACTGTATTTGTGGGTCCAAGCAATACAGGAAAGTCTTATTTAGCTACATTGATTTATGCGTTGCACCATTTTTTTAATGATGCTGGCTTCAACGGAAATCGTATGGGTGATATTCCATATTATCTTAAACATCGACAGCGAAGTGCCGAGAACTATTACACTAAAAATAATCTAAAAAAGTTGTTAGATTGGTTGAAACATGTTGAAAATGAAAAAGTAGTAAACAAGAATTCAGAATATTTTTTACCAAAGGAAATATTTAAATTAATTCGGCCTTGTATTACAAATATTGACCAAAGAAGCAGTGAATTGGATTTAGAAATTCAGAGATGCTTCAGTATAAGGCGCACAGCAGATTTGATTCGTTATCAAAAGAAACCAGGGAGAAAGGCTCTGGTGTCTGTTGGAAAAAAATTCATTAAATCAGATGGCAAATCAACATCCGTTAATTACAACATTTCAATAGGGAAACAAGGGGCAGGTTTACGTACTGTAGTACCTGGTAATCCAAATTCGTCAACTGGCCTCTCCTGTGAAAAATTTTGCGAAATCAGGAAAATCAGGAAAGCTTATTCGCTTACACCGAATAATGATGAGATGAATCAAGCCTATTACGCTTTCATTCTAAATCAATTGGCAAATATCTTTAGAAGTGATGTTGTTGGTCCCTTGGCTAGGTCATGTTACTATTTACCCGCTAATAGAACAGGAATCATGCATGCTCACCGTGTCGTAGTTAGTTCGCTTGTTCAACGTGCAGCGAGGGCAGGTTTGCCCTCAGAACATGCTGCCCCGATGCTTTCTGGAGTGATGGCTGATTTTCTGGATAAATTGATTTCACTTGGCGGTCGCAATGGAAGGGATTCCCGCAAAAATAGTATTAGCGACCAAATAGAGCAGGAAATTCTGAAAGGTACAATCGATATTGAAACATCGGAGATAGGATACCCTGAGTTTTATTATCAGCCAGCTGACTGGTCGCAAATAAAGTTGCCATTGGTCAATGCATCATCAATGATTTCAGAGCTGGCACCGGTTGTATTGTATTTGCGACATATAGTAAATGCGAGGGAAGTGATAATTATAGAAGAACCAGAATCCCATCTGCATCCGGCAATGGAAGTTGAATTTACGAAACAGATGACAGCTTTGGTGCAATCTGGAGTAAGGGTGATTATCACAACACATAGCTCCTGGATATTGGAAAAATTGGCAAATCTAGTAGTTTTTTCGGATGTGGGTACTAGTCAAAGAAAAGAAATAAATGGGTCAGATATTGCGCTATTGCCAAGTCAAATAGGTGCCTGGTATTTCGCACCAAAGCAAAGACCAAGGGGTTCAATTATTCGCGAAATTAAACCGGATGAAGAATCCGGAATATTTCCTACCGATATGGATGAGGTTGCAACAGACCTTTACAATGAATGGTCAAAATTTATAGCACGATAAGGTCATATGCAAACAAGTTTGCAAATTATTCAAGAAAGAATTGATAATCGGTGCAATTCGAAACCTTGTGGCTGTGTTGTTGGTACATGTAGCAAAAGCGGATGTAGATTAACATTGAAAGACTTACCTAAAGATCGCGTGTTTGTTGATATGGACAGGAATTGTTATTTGGTTAATAACAAATCCAAGCGATGCGATTACCTGTTTTTTTGTTGTGATAGTAGTAGAGGGGTAACTTGGGTAGCCGCAATTGAGTTGAAGAAGGGCAGAGCAGTTGCGAGTGAAGTTGTTCCGCAACTTATAGCGGGAGCACGTTTGGCTACACAGATTGTTTCACAAATTAAGGGTGTAGATTTGTACATGATAATTGCATTTCAAGGAATCCGTAATGTGGAGCGAAACGAACTAAGAAAAAGAACAAGGAAAATTGAATTCGGTGATTTGAAACCTCAGTTAGTATTGTTGAAATGCGGTTCCCCTCTGAAAAAAGCATTCGGTTATTAAAACTATTGCGTCAAAGTTTAAAGCGGAAAATCTTTCTAAAATGGAAAGAGTCTAATAATAATAGCACCTACTCTCAGTACCCCAATTACATTGATACTTCCGCATATATTGGTTCAATTATGTTGCAGAAATCTCCAGAAGGGTTGTTTTCTTTTATCCAACTCTTAATCCCTAGAATCAAATCAAGCCAATGAAAAATAACATCCCAGAAAATACTGTTGAAATTGATGTAAAGGACTTCGGGCCAATTGCCGAGGCAAAAATTGAATTACGTCCTTTAACTGTATTTGTAGGTCCAAGCAATACAGGAAAGTCTTATTTAGCTACACTAATTTATGCATTGCATCATTTTTTTAATGATACTGTCTTCAATAGAAATAGTATGGGTGATATTCCATATTATTTCAGCCGCCGCCGACAAATTGCTGAGGACTATTACACCAAAGATAATTTAGAAAAGTTGTTAGATTGGTTGGAATATGGTGGCAATGAGAAAGTAGCAAATAAGAATTCAGAATATTTTTTACCAAAGGAAATGTTTAAATTAATTCGGCCTTGTATTAGAAATATTGATCAAGCAAGTTATGACTTGGATTTAGAAATTCGGAGATGTTTCAGTGTAAGGCGTACGGCAGATTTGGTTCGTCACCAAAAGAAACCAGGGAGAAAAGCTCTGGTGTCCGTTGGAAAAAAATTCATTGAACCAGATGACAAATCAATATCCGTTAATTACAACATTTCAATAGGGGAACAAGAGGCAAGTTTACGTGCTACAGTACCTAGTTATCCAAATTTGTCAATTGGCCTCTCTTATCAAGAATTTCGCGAAATAAGGAAAATCAGGAAGGCTTGCTCGTTCACACCGAATAATGATGAGATGAATCAAACCCATTACGCTTTCATTGTAAATCAATTGGCAAATATTTTTAAAAACAATGTTGCTGGTCCTTTAACCGAATCGTGTTACTATTTACCTGCTGGTAGAACAGGAATGATGCATACTCATCGTGTTATAGTCAAGGCACTTTTCCAAGGTGCAACGAGAGCTGGTCTTCAGCCAGAATATGTTGCACCGATGCTTTCTGGAGCAGTTGCTGATTTTCTGAATAGATTGGTTTTACTTGGCGACCGCAATGGAGGATACTCACGCAAAACTAGTATTGGCGACCAAATAGAACAGGAAATTCTGAAAGGTACTATCAATATTGGAGCATCGGAGACAGGATACCCCGAGTTTTATTATCAGCCAGATGGCTGGACGAAAATAGCGTTACCATCAATGAGTACATCATCAATGATTTCAGAACTGGCACCGGTTGTATTGTATTTGCGATATATAGTAAAAACTGGGGAAGTGATAATTATAGAAGAACCAGAAGCCCATCTGCATCCAGCAATGCAAGTTGAATTTACTCGTCGATTAGCTGCATTGATAAATTCAGGGGTACGAGTTATTGTTACTACGCACAGTGAATGGGTACTAGAAAAACTTGCCAACATTGTTGCTAGCTCTAGCAAACTTAACGGAAAGAAAAACAATTCGGATGCAGAGGTGACTTTGTTTCCAAATCAAGTTGGAGCTTGGTTGTTTGAACCCAAGCAAAGTCCAAGAGGTTCAAAAGTTAAAGAACTCCCTCTTAATACAGAAACAAGAATGTTGCCAGCAGATTTCGATAGTATTGCAACGTCTCTTTATAATGAATGGGCGACTCTCCACTCTGACAGTGAATGATGTCGGCAAATTCATCTAATTTAGTTGATTCCATTTGTCAGGATATCTCTAGGGAATGCGTGGCTAGAAGTTGTAACAAGGAAGGTTGCAAACTTTCATTAAGAGGATTGGCTAGTCAAAAGAAACTGATTGATTTGGACAAACCTGATGCACCAACAAGCGAAAACCCAAAGAAATGTGACTATTTGCTATTTATATGTGATACCACTAATCAAACTCTATGTGTTGCAGCAATAGAGATGAAAAAGGGCAATGCGGTGGCTAGCAAAATGAAGTCCCAACTTGACGCTGGTGCAGATATAGCAATGAAAATAGTGCCCAAACGGCAAAGTTCCAAATTTTTTCCGATTGCAGTCTATGGCGGCAGCTTACACAAGGCTCAGAAAAACAAGTTCAGTAATGGATCCGTAAATTTTCATGGTGAAAAGTATAAAATCCAGTTAATTCGATGTGAGAGCGAATTGGCTAGTATTTTAAAATGCTAATTAACTATCAACTGGGTTAAATTCTATATTGGAAAGCATGGCAGAGATTGACTGAAAATCGTATTTCTAGTAATTTTACGATTTCATCTGTGCGCCCTTGACACCAAAGGAAAACCTGTTATTATCAGTTTAGTATCAAATTAAAAATAACAAAGCCAGCTATTTCGTTTAAGAGAATAAGTTGTTTTTAGTTGAGCGTCAAACTAAAAATAGCAATTGCACCATTAATTCATTTGAACTGGCGAACAAGTCAATGTACCGAAAAAACACTGGTAGATTTGAAATAACAAGCACATCAGGCGAACAAGTCAATGCCTATGTTCCTATGCCATTGCCACCAAAGCCACAGGTTGATTTGGTTTACCTACTCCAAAAATATGGTAATGCCCGTGCGGCGTTGGGCAAGCTTGAAGGTATTTCTGAAAGACTTCCTGAGCCAAATCTGTTTATCCATTCGTATATTCGAAAGGAAGCCGTTTTATCTTCTCAAATTGAAGGAATCCAATCTACATTATCAGATTTATTGCTTTATGAAATTGAGGAAGCCCCTGGCACCTCCATAGATGATGTAACAGAAGTATCGAATTATGTTTCTGCGATGCGGCATGGCATAAATCGCATGGAGGATGAATTTCCTCTTTCAAATCGTTTAATTCGGGAGATGCATGGTTATTTATTGGCGAGTGATAGAGGCAGTACAAAACAACCGGGAGAATTTCGCAGATCCCAAAATTGGCTTGGCGGAACGCGACCGGGAACAGCACGATTTGTGCCGCCGCCTGCAGATTTCGTTCCAGAATGCATGTATGAACTGGAGAAGTTTATTCATTCTGAAAATTCTGGATTGCCACCACTGATTAGGGCGGGTATGTCTCATGTTCAGTTCGAGACAATTCATCCTTTTCTTGATGGAAATGGCCGGATCGGGCGATTGCTTATAGCGTTAATGCTACGGAACGATAGTGTTCTAACTAAGCCATTGCTTTATTTGAGTCTGTACTTTAAATCTCACCGCAGTGTTTACTACGATTTGTTGAACCATGTACGAAATACTGGAGATTGGGAAGCATGGCTTGAATTCTTTTTGGAAGGTGTAGAAACTACCGCATTTGATGCGATTACAGCAGCACAAAGTCTAATTGATTTGTTTGACGAAGATAAAGCAAGGATTAGTCAGGCAGGTCGAAGAGCAAATTCTGCACTCCGGTTGCATCAGGCATTTAAGAAACATCCAGTATGGTCAATTAGGAGACTTTGTGATGATACCAAGCTGGTTAGCAGTGTAATAGCCTCCGGAATTGATGTTCTGGAAAATCTTGGTGTGGTCAGTGAAATTACAGGTAAAGAGCGCGGCAGAATTTACGTATATAGCAAATATCTGGAAATCCTTAACGAAGGCGCAGAGGTAGATTAACCCGTAGCAAAATTCAAAGTCTCATGCTGACTTCATGGCGATCCTTATGTCAATGTAAACAAAATTGCGTTTCATGAACCTAAAGCAAGATTGCCTCCAATAATTTTTTTGTATTTTTCCAATAGTTGAGTCTCTGTTTCAGTATTGTCCGGATCTACAATAATGCACTCTACAGGACAAACCTCAACGCATTGCTGAGTATCAAAATGGCCAACGCACTCTGTACATAAACCCGGGTTGATCTCATAGATTTCCGGTCCCATGTAAATTGCTTCGTTGGGGCACTCTGGCTCGCAAACATCGCAGTTTATACATTCGTCTGTAATTAAAAGCGCCATATCTGGTAATCAATGATTCAAGTAGAAAGTTTACTGGCTTGTTGTTTCTCTGCCTACAATGACTGCATCCAGGGCAACTATACTGGAACCGGATACTACCAGCGGATTAATATCAATTTCGGCAATCTGGTCCTGGAACTGCATTACAAATTCGCAGAATTTCGATATGATTTGTACCAATTTCGACACATCTACGGGTTGCTTGCCGCGAACTCCTTTAAACAAAGGGCTGATTTTTAAACCTCTTAAGCCTGCCTCAATTTCATTCTCTGATGCTTCCGGCAGAAAAACACAAGTGTCTTTATAGTATTCAGTCAGGATTCCACCAGCACCAACGATGATCAGTTGACCGAATGCATCATCAGTCTTCACTCCAAGTATAAGTTCAAAATCGAACTTTGTCATTGGTTGAACAATGGCATTGGCCCCCAAGCTCTTCTGCATTTGAAGATATTCCTTCTCCAATGTGGAAATGTCGGGAATATCTGCAACCACTCCGCCGACATCAGTTTTGTGAATGATGCCGGGCATTGCAGTTTTTAAAACGACGGGAAACTGGATTGCTCGGGACAATTGTTTGCAGTCGCTGACAGAATGAACGGGAAAGCAGTCCACTACAGGTATTCCGAAATCGCCAAGAAGTTGCAGTGCTGCGTACTCTTGAAGAACTTCCTGAATGCTTGAATCAATCTGCGAGCCTGATGATTTTGCTTTGCGTTGCTGAAAGCGAAAATCCCTGAATTCAATGAGATGCTTTATTGCATTGAGCGAGGCGCGTGTTCCGCATGTTACGGGAACCCCCAGATTGTTTAGTTTTTCAGTTGTACCCGTGCGACGAACACCCGTATAGTTTGTCATGTGAACCAAAGGCTTGCTCGTTTTGGCTGATGCAATTTGCATTGCCTCAACAAAGCCAACTGTCAAGAAATTGTCGTCCCGAATATCTTGGCTCAAAATGGATATCGCAGTATTTTCGTCGTTCGACATCAACGTCAGGGAGTTGCCCACTATGTTTTCAAAGTCAATGCCGGTTCCCCAAGGATCCAGGGGATTTGCGGCTTCCTGTCCATATTCCTGTATATCAGCGAGTTTTTTCATTGTGTCTTCCGACAGTTCTGCAAATTCCAGTCCGATGTCGTCGAACTCGTCGGCAAGCAGGTTTCTTTCACCGCCAGAATCGGCAATCATTGAAACTTTTCCACTGCCCAGAATCGGATAGTAACTGCATAGTAGCAAAAGATTCGCCATCTCGTCCAAATTTGAAGCTCGAATCACGCCATAGTGATTGAATACAGCGTTGATCGCATCGTCGTTTCCTGCCAGTCCCCCCGAGTGGCTAACTGTAAATTTGGCTCCCAAATCGCTTTTGCCAACTTTCATCGCAACGACAGGAATCCGTTTTTCAGCGGCCTTTTGCAATGCAGTTCGAAACAAGTCGGGATCGCGAATCGTTTCAAGAAATAGTCCAATTACCTGGGTGGAGGACTGTTCAAGTGCATACAGAATATAATCCGCTACTGTGATGTTTAGTTCAGTACCAGTTGTAATTGCGAGATTGAATTTCAGCTGCGGGTCATTGTGAGCAATTGTGGAAAATACCGAACCCGATTGGGAAATGAAAGCAATTCCTCCGCGAGAACCTTCATCCGGTGCTTTGAAGCCGCACACTCTCAGGTTCAGGTCGTTGTTATAGAACCCCATGGAATTGTGTCCCGAAACCGGTACATTTGCATCTTCAAGCATGAGTCGCAACCTTTCAGCGCATGGCGGTTCGGCATCGTTTTCGATGATAGCATTCGGAACAATTACTAGCGACTTTACACCACTGGCAATTGCTTCCCGAACTTGCGTATCAAGACGATGCGCAGAAATGCACAATGCCGCCAAATCGACTGGCTTGCCGATTGCATCAAGCGACGGGTAGCATTTCAGTCCCAGAACTGAATCGTATCTGGGGTTGACAGGATATATTTCTCCTTGATACCCGGCCTTGAGAATCATGTTTACTGATTCAAATCCGAGTGATCCCTTTCGATTGGACGCACCGATGAGAGCGACTGATTCAGGCGACAATAGAGGCGTAAGGTTCATATAGAAAAATCTGCGAAATTGAGGTCGAACATCCAAGGGTTAATGGTGTGGTATTTTCTTTTAACTTTCACGACAATTCAACGAAAAATAATTGAGTTAATCACGCAAATTATTCAATTGCTAAAATAGCAGTCTTTCAATTGCAATTCGCCAGTTTGAATTTGGCAATTTTTGTTTCACCGCAAGCCCCATGATTTGAATGCTAGCCTGTTCGCGACAATGAACTACCTGATTGAAATGCAAGACATTACGGTCTACAGAGGAAATACGAAAGTTCTTGATCAATTTTCCCTTGCCTTGCCGCTGAACAAGAATATCGTAATTCTGGGCCCTAACGGAGCAGGCAAGACCACTTTGCTGAAAGTTCTGATGCGCGAGCTGTATCCCGTCAAGGAAAGCAAGTCCCGATTGAAGATACTGGGAAAGGAAAAATGGAATGTATGGGAATTGCGAAGCAGTCTGGGCTTCATTTCCCAGGAGTTGCAAAATCAATACCTTGGCTATGTAAAGGGGATTGAAGTAGTTCTTTCCGGCTACCATTCCAGCATTGGTGTCTGGGAGCATCAGCAATATGAGCCAGAAGCGGAAACTGAAGCATTGCAAACCATGGAAATGCTGGAAATCGAACATCTTCGGGACAAGCAGTATTCGAAAATGTCGACTGGCGAGCAACGGCGGTTTTTGCTTGCACGGGCACTGGTAAGCAAGCCCAAGACGTTAATCCTTGATGAACCGACAAGCGGGCTGGATCTGAACGCAACGTTTCAGTATCTGCGTACTGTGCGAAATTTGATGCAGAACGGCAAGCAAATTGTTCTGGTGACGCATCATATCCATGAAATTCCTCCAGAAGTTTCTCATGTTGTTCTCTTGAAGGATGGTTGCGTATCCGCGACTGGTGAGAAAAATAAAATCATGTCTAGCGAATTGCTGGGAGAATTGTATGATTCACCCTTGCGTCTGATTCAAGCGAACGGATACTACCAGGTTGTCCCGGACGAATGATGGACATGATTTCCCGGCAAGCCGGATTTTCAGAACGGGAAGTAACCGGGAAGGTACGAGAGTTTCAAACTTGCTTGTTTAGCCAGTATTCTTCTATCCAGGGTGTCTCCAGGCACTTTCGATGAATAGGGCCGTCCTTATAGCCCTTCATCGCGTCCAGCGGTTTTGGAGAACCGTGAAATGCGACCACTTTCGCCCCCGAACGAAGGCGCGGAGTTCGCAAAAGATTCATCGGAAAAACAGGCAGGCAGTGACGCTTGAAACTGACCACCCACCTCTCAGGCCAATAATTGACGCTATCTCCAAGAAGATGACTTACATACCGTTGTTCATGACGAAAGTTTTTCAATACAAATTCAGGATTCGAATTAAACTCTTCAAGCAAGTGCTGCATTGAATTCGCTTCGAATCGAAATACTGATGCATTGATTTCGGTAGGTCTGCGGGCAATAACCTTTCTGTGCGGCTGAACCCATTCTTTGATTCCGCAAAATTCTCCGGCTTTGTACTCGAAAAAATCATCGAGAGAACCGGTTATCACGACATCCAGGTCGAAGAACAAGCATGCCCCTTTTAAACCACCAATTCCGTTCTGAAAAAGTGTCATCTTCTTCCATGTGGTGCAATGAGTTGGTACAGGCGGTATATTTATTTCCGGAATGGGGCAGGCCTCTATCCCGTCGCAAAATCCAGAGTCATTGTCAGTCAGGCAAACGAAGCGAAATTCCCGGGTCAGATTTCTCGCAACGCTTTCATAGAGTCGATTGACATCAAGGGCACCAAAAGCGGTGCCCCATTTCATAGCAACAATATTGTCGACCACAATGCTACCAACTCAATCACAACTTACGGAGTGACAATAATAGACTCTTTGCTCTCTTTGTTTCCAGATAGAAGCGCATTCACCCGGCGAACATAATCTGCCGGATTTTCCAAAGTGCCTCCTTCGCTCAAAGCGGCTTGATCAAACAGCACATGAGCCCAGTCATCCAGTTTTTCTTCTTTCTCGGACAAACTGAGAATAATAGGGTGCTTGGGATTGATCTCGAGAACAGGACGAGATTCAGGCGCTGTCTGTCCTGTTGCCTTAAGCAGCCTTGTCAAATTTCGCCCAAGATCGTGGTCATTCGCAACCAGGCAGGCAGGCGAATCGGTTAGCCTGGATGTTGTTCGAACATCCGTGGCTTTTTCATTCAAGGCTTCTTTGAGTTTTTGCAGTAGCGGTTCCAGTTCGGGTGTTTTGTCCGAATCGAATTCAGCATCCTCGAATCCTTCAAGTTCCAAGTCGCCCTTGGCAACTGACTTGAGCTCTTTCCCCTCGTATTCATTCAAATGCATGACAACCCACTCGTCAACCGGGTCGCTAAGCAGCAATACTTCAATTCCATGCTTGTTGAATACCTCAAGCTGAGGGGTGCCTTGTGCGGCAGCATGGCTTTCAGCAGTTACATAGTAGATTGCCTTTTGGTCTTCTGGCATTCGATTCACGTAGGTCTGCAGCGACACGTTCTGCTCCGCACTATCGCTTTTGGTGGTGGCAAATCGAAGCAGGTCCGACAACCGCTTTCTGTTGTCGGCATCTTCAAAGACACCTTCCTTGAAAACCTTGCCGAATTCATTCCAAAACTGCTGGTATTTTTCGGTATCCTTGGCTGCCAGCTTCTTCAACTCGTTGAGCAGTTTGCGTACAGTGCCTGAACGGATTCGTTCAATCTGAGCATTCTTTTGAAGAAACTCTCTTGATACATTCAACGGAAGATCGTCCGAATCAATCACTCCCTTTACAAATCGAAGGTATGCCGGCATTAAATGTTCCGCATCATCCATTACGAAGACTCTGCGAACAAAAAGCTTGATGCCGCGTCTTCGGTCCCGGTCCCACATGTCGAATGGTGCGCGGGAAGGTATGTAAAGCAAGGCAGTGTATTCAAGCCTTCCCTCCACACGTGTGTGAAGGCGAAGCAGAGGCTCGCCAGGGTCAAAAGCGACAGAAGTGTAGAAGCTGTTGTAGTCCTCTTCGGAGATTTCTCTTCGATTCCGCGTCCAAAGTGCAGATGCCTTGTTTAAAGTCTCCCAATCTTTTTCTTCTTTGGTGCCTGTTGTTCGCGCACAAACCGGAATTGTTACATGATTGGAGTATTTCTTGACAACTTCCCTGATTCGATCAATTTCCAGAAATTCTTTCGATTCCTTTCTCAGTGTCAGTATTATTTCCGTGCCCTGCTCCTTGATGGTTTCGTCGGAAATTGTATATCCGTTGATTCCGTCCGACTGCCAGACCACACCCTTCTTTGCCGGAAGACCGGCCTTTCGGGTACGCATGGCAACTGTGTCGGCCACCATGAATGCCGAGTAGAATCCGACACCGAATTGTCCGATTAGCTTGGTGTCTGAGGACTGCTCCCCTGACAGTGCATCCAAAAACTTTCGGGTGCCGGAACGGGCAATTGTACCGATGTTTTCCACCACTTCATCCTTGGACATGCCAATTCCATTGTCCCGAATTGTTACAGTTTTTTGCCGTTTGTTGACTTCGATTTCAATGGCGGGTTCTTCGCCGTCCTTGCGGAGTTTTTCGTTGGTGAGAGATTCGAACTGCAATCGCCCGCATGCATCTGACGCGTTGGATATCAGCTCGCGTACAAACACTTCCTGCTCGGAATAAAGGGAATGGACTACGAGGTTCAGCAGTTGCTGAACCTCGGCTTGAAATTCAATGTTTTTGCTTTCTTTTTCTTCGGTCATTTGAAACTCCAGTGTTGAAATTCAAAACTTTTTATGTAAATAATGGCGTTTGCTGTTAAATTCAAGCACGAACTTCGCACTACAATATTAATAGGAATTGTTGATTCTGAAAAATAAAATGTTTGTACATGCACTTCAACTCGTCGGCAAAGAGGCAAAATTGTGAGCATTCGCGTCGATACCGCGGTGTTTCCTGTTGCTGGCCTGGGAACAAGGATACTGCCCGCTACAAAGGTGATTCCCAAGGAAATGCTTCCGGTTGTGGACCGGCCATTGATTGAGTATGCAGTGGATGAAGCCCGATCTGCCGGAATTGAAAAATTTATTTTTGTAGTATCTCCGGGCAGAAGTTTGGCAATCGAGCATTTTTCAACAAACCAAATGCTGGAGAGTGCTTTGAAAAACAAGGGCAAGCAAGAAGTGCTTCGTCGCGTACAGGCAAGTAATTTAAATTCGCGGTCAATATTTCGAACAGTGCAAGAACAACCGCTAGGACTGGGCCATGCAGTTTGGTGTGCGCAGGAATATGTTGGCAATGCCCCATTTGCAGTGATGCTGACCGATGACCTGGTGCTCGCGAAAAAGCCATGCCTGGAGCAAATGGTTGAAGCCTACCCGGAAACGGGTGGTTGTATTGTTGCAATTGAAGAAGTGAAAATAGATCAGGTCGACAAGTATGGAATTGTGAAGCCCGGTGCACGTTCTGGAAATATGGTGGAAGTAAAAGGGCTAGTCGAAAAGCCTGCGCCGAGCACTGCCCCTTCAAACTTGGCGGTTATCGGTCGATACATACTGCAGCCTGAGGTATTTGAGTATTTGTCCATGCACAGCAAAGGCGCCGGAGGTGAAATTCAGCTTACGGATGCCATGGACCAATTATTGCTGAAAACCCCGTTCCACGGACTGGTTTTCGAAGGAAAAAGATATGATTGTGGAAGCAAAGAAGGCTATTTGGCGGCAAATATAGCCGTTGCGCAAAGAGATCCAGACTTGGCCGCTTTTTTAAAGAGTGATAGTGAAGATTGAACAAGGAGATATTTTGATGTGTAAATTTTGGGTAAAAAGCCACCTGCTGGAGAACAAGAAGTGAAAGTATTCCTTACAGAATTCGGCGACCCCTACCCCGAACCTTGCGAAGTCAAGACTGAAGACGGACAAGAGGTCGAGTGGTGGTGGTTCGACTGGGCATATGGACTGTGCGCTGTTTTAGACGAAGAGAAGGATCAGTGGGACGCACACACCAACATCCCGGGACTCTTCTACTCGGCGATCACCCTGAAGGACTTCGTTGAGTACATGCCCGACGCGGTTTCAAGCTTCATCTGGGACACCGACGAGGCGACTGAGTTCCTGGTGAGCAGCGTTCCTGAAGGGTGGGACGAGGACGAGTGGCGCAAGGTTCAGCAGAGCTTCCTGCTACCCGATAATCCTCGCTGCTTAACCGAATACCTGTCCCAAGACGAGACTGCAATACCGACCAGATGGACATGGTTTGACGGTGCGCTTTACGTGGAGGCCAAGTGGGACGTGGAGAACAAAATCTACTACTCGGATACCAACATCAAGGGACTGTTTGTCAAAGCGAAAACTCTCAGGGAGTTATTCGATATCGTGAGGGATGTCCGGTACTATTTCATCTGGGACACCCCTGAATACCGCGCGACGCAGGACCCCGACAACTACGAGGAGGATGAATGAAGATTCTGACCAAGACAACCGAAGCGGTTGTCTTGCTGCTGACAGCCGCGATCATCATGGCGATCCCTGCTGCTGTGCTATTGGCCGTACTGGCAAGCCGCATGGATTCAATAATCATGGACAGGAGATATTGAGGGTTTCATTGACTGACTATATCGGAAAATCGGTTCTCCGCTTTGAAGACAAGCGGTTTCTATCAGGAGAAGGGCATTATACGGCTGACCTGCGTTTTGACAAACAGTTGCATGCAGTATTTCTCCGAAGTCCTTACCCGCATGCCCGAATCAAATCAATCAATTTGACGAATGCACTTGGATTTCCTGGTGTTCGTGCGATTTTTCATGGCGAGGCACTTGCAAAAGCCGGACTGCAACCGATTAACACACTGAATACTGTTGGAGAATTTGCACTCCGCAATCGCGATGGAAGTTTGCTTCCCGACCCGCGCAGATGGCCATTGGCGAGAAAAAAAGTACGTTTTGTTGGCGAGCCGGTTGCTATTGTTGTTGCTGATAAAGAAGATCAGGCGAGAGATGCGGTGGAGGCGGTTCAAGTTGATTATGAAGTGCTGGAACCGGTCATGGAATTTCAGGATGCCCTTCATGCAGATTCTGCCCTGGTCTGGGATGAGCTATCCAGCAATATATGCGTTGACTATGAAAGCGGCGATCGCGACGGTGTTGATGCAGCATTTCAAGTAGCCAAGACGGTAGTTTCAGTGGATGCTGAATATCCGCGTCATGTCGTGGCCTTCATGGAACCGAGAACTGTTGTGGCTGAATTCAATGCCCAGGAAGATCGATTCGTTGTCTACACCGGGGGGCAATCCCCTCATTGGATGCAGGCGGGCGTTGCAGAAGTTTTAAATGTTGACAAGGAACGTGTGAGAATAGTCATACCGGATACTGGGGGCGGTTTCGGGGCGCGTACATGGATTTACCCGGAAATGGCAGTGCTAGGCTATGCAGCACAGCAAACTGGACAACCCGTGAAATGGACTGCGGAGCGATGGGAAAGTTTTGCAACTGACACGCAATCGCGCGACCACAGTATGCGAATTACTCTTTCCTTTGATGAGAACTGCAAAATAACAGCAATACGTCTGTCAAGTCATTGGCGATTGGGTGCCTATTTGGCCCCCCGGTCCGTTTGGCTGCATGCGACGTACATGGCCCTGGTGCAATGCGGAATATATAAAATTCCGCTCTCGCACTACGAACTCAAGGGAGCATTTACCAACACAGCGCAAATAGCGGCCTTTCGCGGAGTGGGGCGAGCAGAATCCTCGTACGCGGTTGAGCGAGCCATGGACTGTGCTGCAGCACAGTTGAAAGTCTCTGCTACCGAGTTGCGAAGCTGGAATATGATTCGATTGACAGACTTGCCGTGGACAGCGCCAACCGGTGCGAAGTACGTATCAGGCAACTATGAGCGTGGCTGGGAGAAAATTATTGATGACTTTGATTTGGATGCCTATCGGGAACGATGTCGCATTTCGCACCAGTCGGGTCAGTGCAGGGGCATTGGTTATTCGGTCTTTTTGGATAGTACAGGTGGGGCTCCAAATGAATATGCCGAAGTGCGGGTATTGAACGAGAGTGTTGAAGTTCGCGTGGGCACGAAATCTATTGGCACCAGTCACGAAACAGTATTTGCTCAAGTGCTGGCTAGCCAACTTCAAATTGATTTGAACAAGGTAAAGTTTATTGACGGTGATACGGATCTCGTGAAAACCGGATCGGGTACTCATGCCTCCAGATCACTGAGAATTGCGGGAGCTGCGATTGTTCATTGTGTTGAAAAAGTGATTGAACAGGCCAAGGAAGTTGTGGCAGATCACCTGGAAGTACGGGCCGGGGACATTGAGTATGGCGGCGGCATTTTCCGGGTCGCTGGAACAGATCGGTGCATGGGTCTTTTTGACGTTTCCGCAAGTATGGAAACGAAAGGCAACAGCCTGTCGGCAGAGCACGAGTACTGTGCGAGCGACCATGTGTATGTTAGCGGTGCCCAATCGTGTGAAGTTGAAGTTGATCCTGAAACTGGCACAGTGCGTATAGATCGTATTGTCTCGGTGAGCGACCCCGGGGTATTGGTAAATCCGCAGGTTGCAGAAGGACAGATTCATGGCGGCATTGTGAACGGAATCGGCCACGCATTACTGGAGAAAGCGGAGTACGACCCGTCTTCCGGCCAGCTTGTTACCGCAAGTTTTATGGACTATGCAATCCCCAAAGCTGATGATGTTCCTCAAATTGAATGCCACTGGAACGCAGTTCCAAGCGATGAAAATCCACTAGGGGTAAAAGGCATTGGTGAAATTGGAATTACGGGTGCCCCGTCTGCAATCATGAATGCCATTCACAATGCATTGAAGCATTTCGGAGAAGTGGAAATCCAAATGCCAGCTACGTCGGAGCGCGTGTGGAAAGCAATTCATCATGCCCGAATGAAAAAGCGAGGCTGAAACTTGATTTTCGAAATTTCACTTTTTGAGTATTTCCTCTATGCTGCGGTAATTGTCCTTGCCAGTATAGTACACGGTACTTTGGGACTGGGGTTTCCTCTTGTTGCCACGCCGCTTCTATCAATATTTGTTGATGTACGGACTGCAATACTGATTACGCTGCTGCCCACCATTGTGATTAATGTAATTAGCATATCGGTCGGGGGCAATTGGAGTGAAAGCATTGGAAAGTTTTGGCCGCTTGCATTCTGGGCATTGGTCGGTGGAATCGCGGGTTCGTATATCCTGATATTGAATGATCCTGCCGTTTTCAAGCTTCTGCTTGCGTTGCTGGTATTTCTTTACCTGGGCGTAAAGCGAGTTAAAGGGATAGACCTGGGAGGGTTGACAAAATCCCCGGTGTTGTCCAAGTTCAGTTTCGGTATTGTTGCAGGATTATCGGCGGGAACAACCAATGTGATGGTGCCGATACTCATAATTTATTCGCTGGAGCTGGGTTGGCACCGTACCTTGATGGTTCAAGTATTCAATATGACATTTCTATCTGGAAAAGTGGCTCAGGTGGGAGTTTTTTCAAGCGAGGGAATTATTAGTCCATATCTAATAGGGATGACACTGCCGCTTGCAGTTATAGCAGGCGGGATGTTAATTTGGGTACAGAGAATTGGAGATAGCATTCCAGCGGAATTCTATCGTAAAATTATAGAGATTGTTCTGTTGTTGCTGGGCATCATACTTTTTGTGCAATTTTTCATGGAGATTCAAGCCTGAATCCCGGTAGATCGTTTCCACGACTGAAAATCACTGTAGAACTGAATTTAAGAGACAAAGAATGAAACTATTACGATACGGAAGCAAAGGCGCTGAAAAGCCAGGCATTCTGGATATGAATGACAAGATTCGCGATTTGTCTTCGCATGTTGAAGATATTGACCCATCGTCCATCTCTCCCGCTCAAATTGAAAAACTGGCAAGCATTGATATTGACTCGCTGCCGTTGATTACTGAACCAGTACGACTGGGATCTCCTGTTACTGGTGTTGGAAAACTTGTGGGCATTGGTTTGAACTACAGAAAGCATGCGGAAGAATCAGGATTGGAAATTCCCTCAGAACCTATTCTGTTTATGAAGTCGACAACTTCCATTGTCGGCCCAAACGACGATGTGATGCTTCCATACCGCAGTACAAAAGCCGATTGGGAAGTAGAGCTGGGAATTGTTATTGGTTCTGAGGCAAGCTATGTTTCCGAATCCGATGCGTTGAGCTATGTTGCGGGATTTTGCGTAGCAAACGATGTGTCTGAACGCGCTTTTCAAATTGAAGGTACAGGACAGTGGGTTAAAGGCAAAAGCGCAGATACTTTTTGCCCGCTTGGGCCTTATTTGGTAACAATTGATGAGGTTCCGGACCCGCAGAACCTGGGTTTGTGGCTGGAAGTTGATGGCAATCGATATCAGAACGGATCCACCAGCGACATGATTTTCGGGGTTGCGCATTTGGTAAGCTATGTCAGTCACTACATGCGCTTGATGCCGGGCGACTTGATTCTTACGGGAACTCCGTCTGGTGTCGGGATGGGCTTAAAGCCGCAAGTATTTTTGAAACACGGGAATGTTATGCGGTTGAGTATCGACAGCTTGGGAATGCAAACCCAGCATGTAGTAGCGTTTGCCGCAGAATAACAAGATTTATGGAATGCCAATTACTTGCTTTGCATTCCAAGCGGGAACACGAGTTGTACGGAAGATGATGCTGAATTGAACAAAAGGAATGGCACAGAAAATTTGATTCAGGCATGGTTGGTAAATTACAATTGCGTTTTTAACTTGAAAAATGAACTTTTGAAACTCATATAGATTTGTAACCAAGCTATACCCGTAATAATAATGTCAATTCAACTTACAGAACCTGCTGCTGAACGCGTGAAAAGTTTTATGTCCGAGGGAGTGGGATTGCGCTTTGGCGTAAGAAAGACCGGCTGCTCCGGATTTGCCTACGTGGTCGATATTGCGGATAAAGTGAATTCTGATGACCATATCTTCAAAAGTAAGGGAGTTGATGTAATCGTTGACGATAAGAGCCTGAAGTTCGTGGAAGGAACCACGATTCATTTTCAGAAGCAAGAGCTGGGCGAATCGTTCGTATTTCAAAACCCGAATGTTAGCGCGGAGTGCGGTTGCGGCGAAAGCTTTACCGTCGACTAGTTTCACAACTCGTTGCCGAAGCTCATCAGGTGAATTGATCTTCGGTTCAAAATTTGTACTCATGAATTCCGATTGCCAAACCTCAGTAAATTCCAACGCGAATGCAGAACAGGGAGACCTGTTCGTCGAAACGCTTGGATGCAAGGTGAATCTGTTTGAATCCGAGTACATCCGGCATCAGATTCAACGCCAGGATTCAAATATTTCCGGGAATGTCTGCATAATCAATACCTGCACTGTTACCAAGGAAGCAGCTCGGCAGTCAAGACAAGCGATACGAAAGGCCATTCGCAATAATCCGGATGCCTCAATTATCGTAACCGGTTGCTATGCAGAAATGGAGCCCGACCGCTGTGCGGATATTTCAGGTGTTGACTTGGTGGTGCCCGGCTCGAAAAAGCTTCAGATTCCCGAACTGGTTGCCAGTAATTTTGACAGAGGCGTTTTTCAAAGTGTAATTTCTGGGCGGAACCAGCTGCCAGTTGAAGCAATACCGCAGTTTGGTTCTCGCAATCGTGCTTTTGTACAAATCCAGCAAGGATGCGACAATGGCTGCACTTTTTGCATTATTCATAAGGCTCGCGGAAAAAGCCGTTCGATTTTGCCGACGACGATCTTCAATCAAGTCGCCCGTTTCATTGACAACGGTACGCAGGAAATTGTGCTATGCGGTATTGATTTGGGCTCGTACGGCTTTGATTTTTCCGGATCTCAAAAGATGAAAGTTGATTTGGCAGAGCTGGTTCGCGAACTGGCGGAAAGATATAAAGGCTGCCGGTTCAGACTGAGTTCAATTGACCCTGCTCATATCAGCAAGGAACTGGTTCATGCCATGGTCGATTGTGAAAATATTTGTCCGCATATTCATTTGTCACTGCAAAGTGCCGCTCCACTAATTCTGAAGCGGATGAAGCGTCGCTATACAAATGAAGATGCGTATCGGGTGGTTGATTTGCTACGCAAAGCATTGCCTGATCTGGTTTTGTCGGCAGACATAATGGCTGGATTTCCAACGGAATCGGATGATGATTTTGCTTTAACAGAAAAAGCAATTGAAGATCTTGAAATTGCGTACCCGCATGTGTTTCCGTACTCGGACCGCGACGGAACCCCCGCTGCCAGAATTCCAAAACAAGTTCCACCAGAAATAAAAACGGAACGCGCACGACGCCTTCGCGAAGCTGGCCATTTGGTGAGAAATACGGTTTTGCATCGCTATGTCGGGCAAAAAGTTTCTGCTTTGGTGGAAAGCAAATCCAGCACAGGAAACCACTTTAGAGCGCGCATGGCAAACTATCTGCCTGTCTATATTGCTGATGAAGGCAGACTAGAGCCAGACTGGATGCATGTTCGATTGGACGGACTTGCACAGGATGGCTTGCTGGGCGTAGCTGCACCTTGAAATATATAGAAAATTCAACAATTTGTAATACAACCAATTCAAAAGAGCAAGCAAGAATGGCTATTGAAAGAACTTTATCAATTATCAAACCCGATGCAGTTCGCCGAAATTTAATCGGCGAAATCAACAGTCGATTTGAAAAAGGCGGACTTCGAATATCGGCCTGCCGTATGCTGCGGTTGTCGCAGGATCAGGCAGAAGGCTTTTACGCAGTGCATAAAGAAAGACCCTTTTTCAACAGTCTCGTTGAATATATGCAAACCGGACCTGTTGTTGTGCAGGTGCTGGAAGGGGAAAACGCAATCAGCCGCAACCGGGAAATTATGGGCGCGACAAATCCGGCAGATGCCGAAAAGGGAACCATTCGTGCGGACTTCGCAGAATCCCTTGAAAGAAATTCTGTTCACGGTTCTGATGCTCCAGAAACAGCCAAAACCGAAATAGCATTTTTCTTTTCGGAAGAGCAGATTTTTTCTGGCGATTAGCAGGTTGCGATGGAGCCGGAAAATTTCAAGAACGTAAACCTTGTGGGGTACGGGCGAGAAGCTCTGATTGAATTCTTTTCGAAATTGGGCGAGCCTTCGTTTCGAGCCGTCCAAACGATGAAGTGGATTCATCAACGCGGCGTTACGCAGTTCGATGCCATGACGGACCTGAGCAAATCTTTACGCGCGCAATTAAGCCAGATAGCAACTGTGGAATTTCCCAAGGTGGTAAATGATATTCAGTCCGATGACGGTACACGCAAATGGCTTATTGAACTCGGCGACGGGAATTGTGTAGAAACTGTTTTTATTCCAGAGGCAACTCGCGGAACCCTGTGTATTTCTTCTCAAGTTGGTTGTTCTCTGAATTGCAGTTTCTGTGCAACAGGAAGGCAGGGGTTCAACCGAAATCTGGAAACGCATGAAATTATTTCTCAGGTATGGATTGCAAGAAAACTACTGCAAGCAGATGGTGCCGAACGACCGATTACGAATATCGTATTGATGGGAATGGGGGAGCCATTGCTGAACTATGACAATGTAATTCCGGCGTTGCATCTGTTACTGGATGACTGTAGTTACGGCTTTTCGCGAAGACGCGTAACACTGAGCACTGCTGGCGTAGTACCGGGAATTGAAAAGTTGCTGGAAGACTGCCCGGTGAGCCTCGCAGTTTCATTACATGCGCCAAGCAATTCGCTGCGCAACGAACTGGTTCCATTGAACAGGAAGTATCCCATTGAAGTATTGATGGCATCTTGTCGAAAATATGCAGCTTACGATAAACGCTGGCGTGTAACGTTTGAGTACATTATGCTGGCAGATGTCAACGATTCCTTGGCACATGCAAAGTCACTGGTCAAATTATTGTCATCTGTGCCGGCGAAAGTCAACCTTATTCCATACAACGAGGTTGAAGGGCTCGGGTATTCTCGACCCAGCCAGAAAGCACTGGATGAATTCAGGGAGATATTGCTGCGAGCAGGTATCGTTGCAGTGACGCGAAAGACACGCGGGGACGATGTAAATGCAGCGTGCGGACAGCTGGTAGGCAAGTTCAAAGACCGGACCAAAAGGTCATCCCGGCTTGGCGTAGTTTCGGTTCCGCACGAACTAAAAAAAGACGAAGCAATCTGTACTGTTTGATGTCGACGAAAGTTATTCAGTCGGTTCGCGGAATGAACGACCTGCTTCCCGGAACTGTAGAGCGGTGGCATATGGTTGAATCAGCGATTCGCAAGGTTACCGAGCTCTACGGCTATCGCGAAATCAGGGTTCCATTGATTGAAAGAACTGAATTGTTCAAGCGTTCAATCGGAGACACCACTGATATTGTTGAAAAGGAAATGTACACTTTCTTGGACAACAACGGTGAAAGCCTGACACTGAGGCCGGAGGCGACTGCAAGTTGCGTTCGTGCGGGAATAGAACACAGTCTTTTTTACAATCAGCGTATGCGGCTTTGGTATATGGGGCCAATGTTTCGCTACGAGCGACCGCAAAAAGGACGGTACCGACAGTTTCATCAGTTTGGTGTCGAAGCTTTTGGTTGGACCGGCCCCGATGTCGACACGGAAATTATTTTGCTTGCAAAGACACTTTGGGAGCTTTTGGGGATCGCCAACAATACTCACCTGCAGATTAATACTCTGGGCACTCCAGAATCAAGAGCAAAGTACAGGACAGACTTGATTGAGTACTTTGAAAAGTGTAAAAACAGCCTGGATGCAGACAGTCAACGCAGACTATATACAAATCCCCTTCGTATTCTGGACACCAAAAATCCCGACATGCAGGAAATCGTTCAATCATCGCCGGTAATGACCGACTACTTGAGCAAGGATTCCAGGGAGCATTTCGACCTGCTCTGCACAAACTTGAGCGGGTTGGGGGTTGAATTTGAAATCAATCCCCGGCTGGTTCGCGGACTGGATTACTATACTGGCACAGTTTTTGAGTGGCTGACCGATTTGTTGGGAGCTCAAAATGCAATTTGCGCGGGGGGCAGGTATGACGAGCTTGTTGAATCGCTTGGCGGTCAGCAGGTTGCCGGTGCCGGTTTTGCCAGCGGAGTGGAGCGACTGGTTGAGTTGCTGAATCTGGAGTCAGACAATGCACCTGAATCTGCAACTGATATTTATGTCGCTGTACTGGGAGACGAAGCGGAGAAAGCTGCTTTTTCCGTGTCGGAACAGCTTCGAAGTGCCGGGATTCGGGTGGTTATGAATTGCGGCGGCGGAAAATTGTCCAGGCAACTTAGGCATTCCGATCAATCCAATGCCAAACTCGCAATTATAATCGGTGAATCTGAAGTTGCGTCTGGCACAGTGACGCTAAAATATTTAAGAGAAAACCGGTCTCAGGAAACAATTGATATCGGTAAAATCATAGATGCTGTCAGGAAGGCTTTGAAATGAAAATTGAACAAATTTGCCTGTTTGAAAATTGGGATGAATCATGACTCCGGATGATGAACGACTAGAACAGTTAAAAGAGTGGTGGCAAGAAAATCGCTGGACAATTGTTGGCGGTGTAGTGCTTGGCTTGGCCACGATCATTGGCTACAACGGCTGGAATCAATACACCGAGTCCCAGCAAGTATCTGCTTCCAATCTTTATGAAGACATAATTCTTGCGATATCAGAAGAGAGGTTTGATGATGCGGTTCCGAAAATTGAAGAATTGACGGATGAATTTCCATCAGCTGCCTATGCTGGAAAAGCGATGCTGATACAGGCCAGAATCCAATATGATCGGGGTGAAGTTGAAGAAAGCAAAAACTCTCTTCAGTGGGTGATTGACAGCGGGGCAGAGTGGTCCACAGTACACAGTGCTCGGCTTCGCCTGGCGAATTTGATGATTGCCGAAGGTGCATTTGAAGAAGCACTTGGTCTTCTGGAAGTTGGCTCTACGGACGGGTACGATTCTCAATATAGTGAACTTAGGGGTGATGCACAGTTAGCACTGGGAAGGATTGAAGACGCGAATGCATCTTATCAGGCTGCCCTTGACACTTTGAACTCCGATTCCCAGTATGGACAGATACTTGAGTTGAAAATCAATAACACGCGCTTTGCGGAGAATTAGAATGAAAATCAAATTTATACTATATGCCGTTTTGTGCGGATTCATTGCAGCTTGCGCCGGAGGTTCAAAGGAGGTTCCAAAGCCGGACCCCACTCCAATCGGTGAATTCGAGTCTAAAGTAGAATTCAGAGAGAACTGGAGCAGTACCGGTTCGTCTCGTACGGGACTCAGCTATGTTCAATTAATGCCCGCAATTGCCGACGGCAGAATCTACACCGTTTCGTTTGAGGGCGTGGTTACTGCACTTGATGCGGATAGCGGAGAACTCTTGTGGACAAGGGCTTTGAATGAAAGCATTTCTGCGGGTGTAGGAGCGGGAGACCAGTTGCTGTCAGTGGTGACAAGCAATGGCAAGGTAATTGTGCTTGCCACTGAGAATGGAGAAACTGTGTGGGAGAATTTGATTGGCAGAGCAGTGCTGGCACCGCCGTTATTTTATCGAGGCAGTGTGCTTGTTCGAACAATTGACGGAAAGCTCTACGCACTGGGCCAAGACAGGGGAGTGGAAGCATGGAGTATTGATGTTGAACAACCCAACTTTACCATGCAGGGTTCGACGCCCCCTTCGCCGCTTGAGCGGGACGTGGTGATTGGCACTTCAAGCGGGCAGATTCAGGCGACAGATGTAGCAACTGGAATTCAAAGCTGGATTTTGGATGTTTTGCCGCCGGGAAGTATTACCAGTGCCAGCGAGAGCTTGAGGGTTGCAGATACAAAGCCTGTGATTTTTCGGGACGGAATGTACGTCGCCATCTATGATTTCGGTGTTACGGCAATTGACTTGAATACAGGTAACCAGTTATGGGACATACAAAGGAACTCTCGAGACAAGATTGATGTCAACAGCATAGGGTTGTTCGGCATCGATCTGGATGATAGGGTGTATGCCTTGGACCGCTTCAATGGAGATGAACTTTGGGCTCAAGAAGCTTTTCTTTATCGTGAAATCACCAACATTGCGGTTGCTGGCAACTACGTAGTTACAACAGACAGGTTAGGCGTAATTCATGCAACAGACGTTGGCAGCGGAGAAGTTGCAGGCGTGCTGAACAAAAATGATGTTATTCCGCCGGGCTCACTTCAAGTTGCTGACGATCGGTTGTATATCCACTATCAATCTGGAAAGATCGCCTCTGTTTCACTTGTACCGATAAACTGAAATTCAACAATTTCCGATAGATTGTATTTTTCGATGAGAAATTGTCGTTATGTTGCCGGTTATCAGCATCGTTGGGCGGCCCAATGTTGGAAAGTCGACCCTGTTCAATCGCCTCACCAAGAGTCGCGATGCAATTGTAGATAATTTGCCCGGAGTAACCCGCGATCGGCTGTACGGCGTTGCAAAAATTGCCGATCGTGAAGTGCTTATTGTCGATACAGGGGGAATCGGCGAAGACGATGACTTGATGTCGGAGTTGATCTTCAGTCAAGTTGAGTCCGTACTGGATGAATCCGACGAGGTGGTTTTGCTGGTGGATGCAAGGCAGGGGATTACGGTTGCGGATCAGGAAATTGCCGAACAACTGAACAAATTGAACTGTTCGTTTTCCATTGCTGTCAACAAGAGCGAAGGGCTGGATGAAGGAATAGCTTGCAGCGATTTTCAGACCTTGGGATTCAAGGAACCCGTTGCAATTTCTGCTTTGCGAGGTAGTGGACTTTCATCGCTGTTTGAGCCGATCATTCGCAAGTTGCCCCAACTGGGAGATCCCCTTTGGCAAGACCCTGGCCCAAAAATCGCAGTTGTCGGTCGTCCCAATGTCGGCAAGTCTACTCTTATCAACTCCATAGCAGGAGAAAACCGCTTGATTGTCAGTGAAGTTCCCGGAACAACTCGCGATAGCGTGGTGGTTCCATTGGACCGTGGCAGCAAACGGTTTCGCTTTATTGACACTGCGGGTGTACGGAGACGGTCAAAAGTAAGCGAAGCACTGGAAAAATTGTCTGTGGTGAAATCCATGCAAGCCATTGAAGCCGCACATGTTGTGGTTTTGGTTCTGGACGGAACGGAAGCTATTTCAGACCAGGACGCAACACTGGCAGGATTGATCAAAAAAGCTGGCAGGCCCGTAGTCATTGTTGTGAACAAATCTGACAGTATCAATGAACAAAACCGGAATGCCTTGTATCGTTCGCTTGAGCGAAAACTGGCGTTTGCGTCCCATCACAAGGTACTTTATGTTTCAGGACTGCATCGTATTGGCATTCCAAAGCTATTACGCTCAATAGGCAAAGCGTATCGTTCAGCGATGATTGATTTGTCGACAGTAGAATTGAATCGGTGCTTGCGGGATGCGGTTACGCGAACTCCGCCGCCACTGTCCCGCCGTCGTCCGGTCAAGTTGAAGTATGCTCACCAAGGCGGACAAAATCCTCCCGTCGTAGTTGTTCATGGCAACAATGTTAAGTCAGTTCCGGATCACTATCGCCGTTATCTTGAAAACTACTTTCGGGACCGGTTTGATTTGTATGGAACAGAGGTTCGCGTCGTATTCAGAAAAGGTGCCAACCCTTTTGAAAAAAGAGGATAGTCCATCAGGCTAAATTGCATCATTCATAGTGTAGAGGTTGTAGTAATGACCTTGGAGGGCCATCAGTTCCTTATGTTTGCCCTGCTCCACAATTCGCCCCTCGTGCAGTACCACGATTCTGTCAACATTCTCAATGGTAGACAACCGGTGCGAAACGATAATGACAGTGCGGTTTTTACTGAGTGAATTCAGGGCTTGCCGTACTTGATGTTCAGTTGACATGTCTAGCGAAGATGTTGCTTCGTCCAGAATGACAATTGGTGCGTCTTTCATGTAGGTTCGCGCAATTGCGATGCGTTGTCGCTGCCCCCCGGAGAGTTGAACTCCTCTTTCGCCGACTATGGTATTGAACCCCTCGGGCAACTTTTTGATAAATTCAAGTGCATGCGCCGAGGCGGCGGCTTCTCGAATTTTTTCTTCGCTGGCACTTTGCAAGTTTCCATAAGCGATATTGGCACTGACTGTGTCATCGAAAAGTACAATTTCCTGGCTAACAAAGGAGATGAGGTTGCGTAATTCGGAAAGCGTCAGTTCCCGAATATCAATTCCGTCGATTTTGATTTGACCTTCCTGAAGTTCATAAAGTCTGGGAATCAATGAAATCAAAGTGCTTTTCCCACTACCGGAGGGCCCGACCAGCGCAATGGTTTCGTTGGATGCAATTTCGATAGAGACATCGTTCAGTGAACTGATTTCGGTATCTGCGTAGTTGAACGAGATGTTTTTGATATCCACCCGGCCTGATACTTCCGCAGGATTGATTTTACGATCTCCGGTTTCCACCTCTGGTTCTTGGTCCAGAAGAAAGAAAACTCGCTCCGACGATGCCATGCCTTGCTGCAGTTCTTCGTTAACACGAGCCAGTTTCTTCACTGAACTGAAGATCAAGGCGAGTGCCGCCATGAAGGAAACAAATCCTCCAACTGTCAAAGGATCGGCAAAACTCCGGGTCAGGCTGTAGTAAACTGCACCGGCAGTTACCATGGCACCGATCAGTTCTGCCGCCGGAACAGACAAGCCGCCCGCGATGGTTTGCTTGAACAGAATTCTGCGAACATGGTTTGCAAATTCTGCCATGCGTTTCTTTTCATGCTTTTCCGCGTTGAACAGCTTGACTTCGCGAATATTGGAAGTTACTTCCTGCAGGTGATTCATAAATGATGCCGTCATTTCAAGCACATTTCGGTGAAGTACTCTCAGTCGCTTGGCAATGTAGTAGATCAAAGCGCTAATTAACGGTGTAGCAATCAAAATGATCAGACTTAGTTCCCAATCAAGAATGAACACCCATACAAGTAGTCCCAATATAGTCAGTGTTTCTCTAATAATGGTGATAAAGACACTGCTTGCAGTGTTGGTTAAATTATTTGCATCGACAAGAATCCGTGAAATCACCTGCCCTGATTTATTCTGGTCATAGTATCGAGTGGGCAGATTCACAACGCGTGCCGTCATTTCGGTTTGTATGTCGCAAACAACATGCCCCGTGACCCAGGTAGTGCAAACCGCATTCAAATAACTGGCAATTCCCCGAATTGCAAACAATCCGATCAAAATTATCGGAGACCATAAAATCCATACAGGATCTTTTTCAACGAAGCTGCCGTCAAGAAGCGGTTTCATGAAGATCGTTATTGCCGGACTGGTCAAGGCGTAGATGACAACAAAAAAGATTCCCACCGCGAATACCATGCGATATTTGTAGACATAAGCAAGCAATCGCTTGTAGATTGCAAAATCTCGCAGAGCTACCTTTGGCTGGGCATTACTTTTCGAGTTGCTCATGAATTGAAAATTGTGCGTATTTAAGAGTTGTTGGCAAGTAAAAATCTACTGTGAATTTCTATTGATTATAAATTGCATAGAGTTGGCAAGTGATTTCAATCGATATACGACAGAATTGGTGTCATTTGAAAATTACTACTCCATATAGTGCTAAATGAAATTGATATCAGATTTAACGAATGTTTTTTAATTGAAAGGAGTTAATTGTATTCATGAATAAATTCTAAGTTTTATTGGAAGACAATCCTTTAAAATAGCTAGAGACATGTAGAATTAAATTCGCATGTCAGTTGCGAAGCTGAGAAGGTTTCGGGAAAATGTGAGTATTTCCCGAATCGTACTCCAGTAGTCGCTATATTCGAAATAGAATTACAATTGACAAGCAGATTCAATTTCACATGATGCTTGATTTTCGAATCTGATATTTTCATATTCATCCTGCTTTGATACTATATGGGTGGATTCAATACAGGGTAAAATTCAAGCACCAGTTCGATATGGAACAGTACGAAGTCATTTGCAAGCCTTCAAAGAGAGCAGATCGATGCCATGGGCGCTCACTGAAAGCACGCACGAACAACAGGCCTGGAAGCGTTGTTGATTTGTTTTGTGGAATTGGTGGTTTGAGCTATGGATTTCTGCAGGAGGGCTTTAGGGTTGTAGCCGGAATTGATACGGATGCTACATGCAGCTATGCTTATGAAAGGAACAATAATGCAGTATTTCTGAAGCGAGATATTCAGGAAATTCAGGGTGCGGAATTGAATGAATTTTTTCACCCGGATGAGCCGAAAATTCTGGTTGGTTGTGCGCCATGTCAACCTTTTTCGACTTATACCAACGGTGGAGAACAAGGCAAGTGGCGGCTACTACAAGACTTTAGTCGAATCATTCGTGAATCGCAGCCTGATATTGTATCTATGGAAAATGTCCCGAGACTGGTCAGTTATAAAGGCAGCCATTTGTTTCAGGAGTTTGAACAAAAATTGAAAGATGATGGCTATTTTGTTTGGTGGAACATTATAAAGTGTGCAGACTACGGAGTCCCCCAACTTCGAAAGCGTCTTGTATTGCTTGCTTCAAGATTGGGAGAAATTGAACTTGTGCCGCCCACGCATGAACCTGAAAACTACATCACTGTCAAAGATGCAATCTCTACATTACCTCCTATTTCGGCCGGGGAATGCGATGCAGAGGATGCTTTGCACCGTTCAAGCCGGCTGACAGAAATTAATCTGGCGAGAATTCGAGCCTCCAAACCGGGGGGGTCATGGCGAGATTGGGACCAGTTACTGGTTGCAAATTGTCATCAAAAGAAGACGGGGAAATCTTACGGTAGTGTTTACGGACGTATGATGTGGAACGAACTTGGCCCAACGATTACAACTCAATGTTACGGATTTGGAAACGGCAGGTTTGGGCATCCTGACCAAGACAGGGCAATATCTATGCGCGAAGCGGCATTATTGCAGACGTTCCCGCGCAATTACCAGTTTTCAAAGAATGGTGAACGACCGAATACTTCTACAGTTGCCCGATGGATAGGCAACGCAGTGCCAGTCAAACTGGCACGAGCAATTGCAAAAAGTGTAAGCAAAAATTTGAAAAGCCATGGATGCTGAAGTCAAGAAAATTTTCAAAATGACGATTGACTTGAATGTGCTCAATCATTTGGGGGTCAATCTTTACAGCAACATGCCTGCGGTACTTGCCGAGGCGGTTGCAAATTCATGGGATGCAGATGCCACTTCTGTAAAAATCAGAATAGATTCACATGCTGAAACGATTTCGATTTGTGATGACGGCCATGGCATGTCTGTGGAAGATATCAATGAGAAATTCCTCAGAGTTGGGTACAGGCGTCGGGTGAATGAAGAGCCAGTCACTTCCAAGTTTCAACGTCCAGTAATGGGTCGGAAGGGAATTGGCAAGCTGTCTTTGTTTTCTGTTGCAGATGTTATTGATGTTCACTCCCGATTTGAAGGTCAGGAGCCGATAGCCTTTAGCATGTCGCTCCCGGAAATTCAAGAAGCGATTCGAGAAGGAAGTACACAGGGTACCTACCATCCTCTCCAGATAGAACCGGAAATGGATCCCGTGCCAAGCGGTACCCGTATTGTTCTGCGCAGGCTAAGAAAAAGACTAAACCAGACAGAGAAAGCTTTGCGGAGGCGATTGGCTCGTCGGTTTAGCATACTGGGTTCAGACTACAATTTTCATATAAATTTGAACAACGAACCGATTGATATAGCAGACCGTGACTATTACCGAAATCTCCAATATGTTTGGTACTATGGAGAATACGGACGAAAATGCGTTGAGTTGTGCAGCAATTTGGAGCATAAAGAGGAACGTGAAGTGTCAAATTTTGAAGGATGGATAGGAACTGTCAAGGAGTCTGGTCAACTAATGACAGAAGGCGACAGCTGGAACAAGATCGTTGTAATGGCACGAGGCAAGCTTATTCAGGAAGACATACTTCAACCCTTCGGTGAAACGGGCCTTTACTCAAAATTCATTATTGGAGAGATCTGTGCGGATAATCTTGACGAAGATGCCCATCCAGATATAGTAACAACAAATCGCCAGTCTGTGGTTGAAGACGATGAGCGAAATGTTGCACTTTGTGAAGCTGTCAAATCAGA
This sequence comes from Arenicellales bacterium, assembly GCA_965203865.1. Classification (GTDB taxonomy): domain Bacteria; phylum Pseudomonadota; class Gammaproteobacteria; order Arenicellales; family JAJDZL01. The sequence continues at coordinate 2,759,322 of OZ241916.1, read as the reverse complement.
AATTACTCACATCAAGAACCGTTGGACAGCACTGAGAAACAAAGTTGCAAAGGAAGTCGCGTTTGAAAATAACGCGATTAAAGAGTGGTTCGAAGCCTTGGGCAAGGATGACCAGCGCCGGGCCGAACAGATTTTTGGAAAAGTCAACCGGATCATGGTAGACAAGCCGGAACAGCGTGCGATACTGTTTCAATACAGTGTACTGGCCTTTGAATGTTTGAAAGCAAAGCAGAACCTTGATGCATTAGGGGATCTAACTGGTGATACCATTGTTGAGTTCGGAAAGGTTTTTGGACATTTGGATGATTTGGAAGCAACTCTGTATCATCAGATTGTCAAGGGTCGTATTGGTGTTGTCAGAGCATTACAGGATTTGGTTGACGAAAATGAGAAAGAACGTGTGATTCAGGAACACTTGTTCAATCATTTATGGCTATTAGACCCATCTTGGGAAAAGGTGTCAGGTTCTGAATATATGGAGCAGCGATTAGTCAAGGAATTAGAGAAAAAACCAAATTTGTTGACTGATGAAGAGTTACGAGGTCGCGTTGACATCAAATATAGAACTACTGCGGGCAAGCACATCATTGTAGAATTGAAACGAGCAAGTGTACGCACAGATACACTTAAGCTATTGGGGCAAATTGAAATTTATCGAAATGCATTGCAAAAAATATTGTCCGTTACTGAAAACGAGCAAGAGCCCAAAATCGAAATTATATGCGTTGTGGGTCGCAACCTTAAAGATTGGGAAAATCGTAATGGAAGACAGAGGTCAGAGGAAAAACTGAGAATTGACGGTGCTAGAGTTGTCCTTTACGACCAACTGATAAACAGCGCTTTCAATGCATATCAGGAATTTTTGGACAAGAGCACATGCGTAGAAGGACGAATTTCCCAACTACTGCAAAAAATTGAAGAGGATGTGGAAGATTAGCATGGAATTGAATTTCTGGAAAAGGTTTTATATAAGACAATCCTTTACAATAGTTAGAGGCATGTAAAAGAAATTTTTTCAGATGCAAAAAACTCTGCCATCAAATGTAGCTTCTTCAAACGAATTCGTTGAAAATATCAAGGAAAAGGTGCCAATTCGCAAGCAGCCTATTCGCGACTTGGTAAATAATGTTCATAATATTGACTGTATTGAATTGATGCGTTCAATGCGTTCAGGATCTGTAAATGTTGTATTTGCCGACCCTCCGTTCAATTTGAATAAAAAGTATTCTTCCTATCGTGACAATTTGCCTTTTGAAGAGTACCTGAATTGGACTCAAGCCTGGATTGCTGAAGCGTGTCGAATTCTAAAACCGGATGGCAGTATTCTTGTTTACAACATTCCAAAATTGTTAATTCACACCGCACAAATTCTTAATGAGCACGCTGTATTTCGACATTGGATTGCGTGGAATTCTAACGGTCAGCCGCTTGGAAAAACTTTACAGCCGGCACACTACGGCATTTTGTTCTACACAAAAAATAAAAGTAGCAAATTCTTTGATGTAAGAGCACCACATAAAACTTGCAGAGTGTGCAAGAATTATCTCAAGGATTACGGTGGGAAAGAGCATCTGCGTCACCCGTTTGGGTATCAGGTTAGCGATGTTTGGGACGACATTCACCGAGTTCGCCATAATTCAAAAAGAATTGATGCGCATCCGTGCCAACTGCCTGTGCATTTGCTTGAACGGATCATTTTGATGACTACAGATGAAAACGACATTGTATTTGACCCATTTTGTGGGGGCGGGTCAGCAGCAGTGGCCGCCAAACAAATGGGACGTCGTTATATTGGCGCAGAAATTGACAAGTACTACTGCGATGTTTCCAGAAACAAGTTTACTGAAGCAAAGCCTGTGAAACAGGGCGAAGTGTATGTTTCCGTACATCTGGGTAAAGTAGTTTCGATACGAGATATGGACACTTCAATAAAGCAAATGTGTGCATCAGAATAACCGTATATTTTTAACAAGTGTACAAGCCGGTACAAATTCGCCCGCAAAAGCTTCAATTGGAAGAATTAATTTCTGGAATGAGTGTTTTTCTGGAAATTCCGGAGGTAGAAACCAAAATAGATGAAGAAGTTAGTCAAACCGTCCAGCGTTTTTTACTGTCAAAAGTTGTAAAAGGAGATAGCTCTTCTTTAGATTTATTAACTGATTGTCTTGAATCTAATGAACACGGTGATACTCGACTAAAAATTATCGTAGGACTTACTGGTGGTTCATTAGAAAGACTAAAGCGAGTTTACAAGGTGATTTGTCCCGGTGAAAGCTGGTCTGCAATATATCGTGATTTTCAGGCAAGGCGTAAAATTGCTGAGTTTATACTCAATCCAATCAAAGAGACAAGGGTGCCTTTATTCATTAGAAATAGTTTCTATTTGCCTGACAATTGGATTGATTTATTGCAAGATAAAAGTTATTTACAAGCAGTTGTCCGAAACTCTCTTCAATCTAAGTATGCTGTTAATATGGGCAATGCGTTTGAAAAAAGAATTTTGGATGAGGTTGCATGTTTTGACACCGAATTCCAGAAGGGAGCCGTGAATATAGTTGACCATAAAGAAGTTGATGTTGCAATTCCTGATGTGAATAAATCTAGAATTCTCATCATGTCTTCCTACTCACTTACAACTTCGTCATCTCAGACTAGCAGAGCAAATGAGCAGGCGGCAATGTATGACAAAGTTCAATCCCACAATAGAGGTCAACGCAAGAAGGGAAAGCAAGAAACTATATTTGTGAATTTTGTTGATGGGGGTGGTTGGTTGGACCGCCCTAATGATTTAAAGAAAATGCATATTGATTGCGACTATTGCTTTTCCTATTCTGACATGCAGGACTTTAATCAGGTTCTGGAGTATTACCTGGAAATTGATGCAACTTGAACGTTTGTAACAATTCGCCGAAAACATAACAAGAATTTCTGTCGTAGCAACGGTGAACTTTTGTTTGCATTGTAAATATTGGTCAATAAGTTAATATTTTTCTTGAATGTAGTTATCGAAACAATATACAATTAGAAAAAGTTCAAGGAGTATGTGGCAATTCGCATGTTGTTGTTTCTTTAACTTTACCGCATTGATTTGCGATTAAGAGTGTGGCGAAATATGAGAAACCGCCGCACTTTTTTGTTCTTAAAGAAACTGTTTATGCTGAAAACAGTTGAATTATTGCTTTGTTTGGTGTAATCTCTGCACCTTTGCAAAAATTGAGCCTTTAAGGTATTTGAATTCAAAAACTGAAATAATGACAACAAAATCAACAAAACCAAGCGAAGTAGATCGGGAATGGTATCTTGTCGATGCCACTGACAAAGTGCTAGGCAGGCTTGCCACCCAGATCGCTGTGCATCTACGCGGCAAGCACAAGCCCATCTATACTCCGCACATTGATACCGGCGACTATGTCATCGTGGTCAACGCAAGAAAAGTGCTATTGACGGGAAACAAGGAAAACTCCAAAGTCTATCATCGTCATTCGGGACGGCCGGGTGGATTGAAGTCGGTTACTGTAAGTGAGATGCGCAAGAAGCATCCATGCAGAATTATTGAAAACGCGGTACGAGGAATGATGCCGAAAGGACCTCTAGGCCGTGCAATGATGTCCAAGTTAAAGGTGTATCCTGATGCCGACCAGCCGCATGAGGCACAGCACCCCAAACCGCTTAATATATAGGAATTGATCACTATGGCAGCAGATAAAGCAGAAGTATTCTACGGAACAGGTCGGCGAAAGTCGTCTGTAGCGAGAGTGTACATGACAAGTGGTAGTGGAAATATTTACGCAAATAATAAGCCGATCGAAGAGTACTTTGGACGGGAGACTGCCCGAATGGTTATCCGGCAGCCTTTGGTTGAGTTAAGCCTGGTTGATTCTGTTGATATACGCGCAAATGTCCAAGGTGGCGGACCTAGCGGACAGGCGGGTGCTATTCAACTCGGAATCGCCCGAGCACTCCTGCACTATGACGAGTCTAACCGTGCGGTTCTCCGAAAAGGAGGATTTTTAACGCGCGATGCAAGAGAAGTAGAACGCAAGAAGGTTGGACTTCACAAAGCAAGAAAGAGACCTCAATACTCAAAACGGTAAACCAAATACTGCCGTACTATCAGATTCTTCATTGGGGAATCGTCTAACGGTAGGACAGCGGACTCTGACTCCGCCAGTCCAGGTTCGAATCCTGGTTCCCCAGCCAAATTATTCAGTGTAAATTGAACGCGCTAATTTCCTGCTCGCCGTTTTCCTTTTTTCAATCACTACTGCGAAATTGGATTTGCCTTTATTCATTAACTCGATTCGGCCATTAAAGAGGACAAAAAATAATTTATAAACACTGCATGCCATTGATTTATTTATTATAAAATCATAATATAAGCGGACATTAATAAGATTATATATATAGATTCGCAGTTCATTAAGATGGTAGTTGATCGCAAAGAAGTGGTTGGAAAAATGGAGCCTCTGTTATTTGATGAAGGTTCCAGACATCGGTCAGTACTCATTGAGTTGGTGGTTGAACTGGTGAAATGTTCAGCTGAGCTAAGGAGCAGTTTATCAAAAGGATTACTGCAAGCTGTGGCTGATGTCGTTCAAACGATGAATAGCTATTACAGTAATTTGATTGAAAGCCATGATATTCACCCTGTCGATATAGAAAGAGGGTTAAGCAAAAATTTTAGTGACAACAAAGAGCAGAAAAATTTACAACTTTTAGCTACTGCGCATGTCGTTGTCCAGAAGTGGATTGATTGCGGAGGTTTGACTGGTCAATCTACGACAGTCAAAGGAATTTGCGAAGTACATCGGCGTTTCGTTGAAATGGTACCTTTTGAGATGATTGGCAAAGGGCTAAACAATGAAATTGAACAGTTTCAAGTTGTCCCAGGTGAATTGCGAAAAACTGATGTACAAGTCGGTTCTCATATTTCAATCAGGCCCGGAGCAGTTCCTCGCTTTTTAGAACGGTTTGAGGGTGCTTACAGCCAACTCAATACAACTGAAACAATCTTGCACTGTGCTGCTGCACACCACAGGTTGCTGTGGATACATCCCTTTGGTGATGGAAATGGACGAGTAGCCAGGTTGATTTCTCATGCAATGCTGCTGGAATCCCTTGAAACTGAAGGTGTGTGGTCAATTGCGAGAGGGCTTGCCCGACGAGAGAGTGAATACAAGTCTCTATTGGCCAATTGTGACCTGAAACGTCGAAACGATTTAGACGGCAGAGGAAATTTAAGCGAGGAGGCTTTAGCCGAATTTACGGTGTTCTTCTTAAAAACTTGTATTGACCAGGTACAGTTTATGAAGGGATTGCTGCAACCTGAAAAACTGTTGAATCGTATTGAAATTTGGGCAGGGTCAAGTCTCTAATTTCCTGTAAAAGTCTAGGCGGCTTTCGCCGCACTTCTGCGAGTTCTGGTTCTTGGCACGGGTTTTCTCGCCTCCTGCTCTGGATAAAGTCGCATGCGCAGCTCTCGGATCTGCCATTCTTCCGATTCCGAGTACCGGCGCTTGCACCAGCGTTCGCTCAATCGGATCAGCACCGAATACACCAGCTTGGTCAGATCTCTTTCGCCCCACAGATGCGGGATCACCTTGGTTCGTCGGCGCTCCTCTACGAAGCTGCGCTCCACCAGATTCACCGTGCGAACATTCTGCCGGTGCCGCGGCGGAACCTCCAAATGGTTCATCGAAGCTTCCAGGTCGTCGGTTAGGCAACGCAAGGCTTCGGGCAACTCGCGGCCATAGTCGGCCTGGATGGATTCCAGCCGGCGACGAGCCTCGGCTTCATCCGGTGCATCCCGAAAGTCGGTCACCCGATGCCGAAATTCCGGCCACAAGCTCGGCGGAACCTTCTGCCGCAGATTCTGCATCTTGTGAAACCAGCAGCGCACTCGCAAGGTGCGCGGCCACGTCTCCTCCACCGCCGCCATCAGTCCCCCGGCACCATCGGTGGTCACCGTCAGCGGCGGCTGAAGACCCCGGCGAATCATCCCTTGAAAAAACTCAATCACCGATACCTTGCTCTCGCTGTTGGCCAAGGTCAGGTCCAGCAGCACCCGACTGCCATCGCTGCAAATCGCCCAGCAGCACAGAACACCGCTGCGGGTGCCGTGACGACGCAACGGCTCGTACACCGCATCCACAAACAAATACGCCACGTCGTAGCCACTCAAGTCGCGCTCCTTGAAACGCTCGTAGTCCTCGCTCAGCGACTCGCACAGGCGACTGACGGTACTCTTCGACAACGAAAACTCGCCCAGCGCCGCCTCCATCGAATGCTCAATGTCGCGGGTCGACATGCCGTTCACATACATCTCCACCACCAGCGACTTCAGCGATTCGCTGGTACGCGGCATCTCGCTCCACAACCGCGAGCGATACGGCTCGCCCAGACCGCGAACCTGCGGCAACTTCACTTGCATCACTCCCTCCGCAGTCTTCAAATGCCCCGGTTCGTAGCCGTTGCGGTGCACCGTCGACGGCTCCGACTTGCGCTGGTAGCGCCCTCGATCCAAAAACTCACTCTGCTCATCTTCCAGCGCCTGCTGAAACACGCTTTCCACTGTCAATTTGATAAACTCCCGAAAAACATCCCCTTCGCCAGCGAAACCATTCTCAATCATCTCATTCAGCTCTTGCTTTTTCTCCTGGCTTGGACTTATCATTCTACTCATCGCGAGGTCCTCCTCGATTCTTTTGTTGTAAAAATGTGAAATTATTAAATTGTAATCGCACAGAGGACCTCTCGATCCCCCCAATTAGACTTTTACAGGAATTTTAAGACTTAACCTTTGGGCAGAAGAAGAGATTCGGTTAAAAACTTTGCCGAGAAGATCAGATGCCCTATTAAAAGCAATAACTAAACATGGCGAGCTGTCCCGGTCGGAAATTAACTCTATAGTGAACACGAGTCAGAGGCATGCCCGAAGAATTACGTCAGCGTTAATTCGCTATGGCATCGTTGTGTCAGATAGTTCCAGATCGCCATTACGCATTGCAATTCCTGCAAAACTCGCTTCCCGTTGGTTACCCGGACTATTTCCAGAAAAGGAGAGTCAGGACTGAAGTTTCGGTTTTTCGTATCGGTAATACGCGTATAAAGTAAATAACTACGGGTGCTAACCGGCAGATATCAATGGCGACCCGGATCCAATACAGAACCTCGATTGGACCAGTAAATATAGGCTTCAAGTGCTTTCATCGCTTCTCCGTTTGGGTCGATTCTCTCGCCTTCATTAGGTTTTTCAATGCACCAGTTGATCATATCGCGCAAGGTAGCAAATTCGCTCATTTGCTCCTGAAACTTTGGATACTCGTGCGGATGAACATCCGCAGCGAAAGGATGGCACATTGCACAAGACATGCCGGTACTGGACAAATTGATACCAGGTTCAGTCGCACCATGAAACAGGTTGTCACCACGGATAACCTGCGCCATGAACTCGTCGGTAAACGCTTGCAATGTCTCTGCATCATGCGCAACCTTGTGCGCAGACACTCGATTTACCATGAATGCCAGTGCTAGCGACAAGCAGAGTATCGCGATGCCCAAGGTTAGCAGTCGATTGACTTTGGATTTTTTCAATGGCAGTTCTCCTCAATCCCCTGTCCAACCGCGGTCAGCAATACGCGGACTCAGTTTCTGGTTTTGATTGTCGCCGGTTCCGGAATCAGCGCGGGTATTCGCAAACACCTGCTCGCGCCACATCATGTACTTGTAATCCACCATATTGTCCATGTCCATGGAAAGCTTGCCCCAACCAACACCATCGAAATAATCGCCAGGGTCAGCTCTCAGCATCGGTTTGGTAAGTTCTGGTATGCCTTCCGGTGCATACGGCCACGGCCATGATGTAGCCAGTTGTCCAATGAACCGCATTCCGCCGATTTCATTGTAAAGCGGTTGATGTACATGCCCGTGGATATTGGTAACATTCGAGAACTGAAGAACAATCTCATGTACCTCTCGCCAGTCTCGAATCCAGAAATTCCAGGGTGCATACACTTCGTACAATGGTGTGTGGCTGAATATTAGTACTGGCGCATCTTTAGGCCAATCCGACAGAGTTGAAGACAGCCATTGACGTTGTTCGCTGCCGAGTCCGGACCAAGGGCCTGATTGGGAACTGTCCAGTGCAGACATGTGTCTCATCCGCTCCTCGGCAGTCATTCCTCTGGCTGTCCAGTAGTCGGGAGCGCGACCTACTGTATCCAGACCGATAATTCTGACACCCTTGTGGTCAAAAGTCCACGGTGTTTCTCCGAAATATGAATTCCAGGATTCACCAAGGTCGAAATACCAGTCGTGTTCGCCGGGTACGAAGTACTTTTTGATTGTTACTTCTTCAAGCAATTCGGCACCCAGTTTAATTTCGACCGGATCTCCAAGTTGCGCCAAATCTCCACCAAAGATCATAAAGTCGAATTGCGACCCCATCTCCTGAACTTCCTCAAGGGCGCGCTTCGCCGTCTCAATAAATCGCGTATTCAATTTCCTTGGATACAGATGCGTATCAGATACCCAGGCGAAACTGAACGAATGTGAATCACCGACAGCGACATCCATGGAAGTCAGGGTTTGAAACAACCCCACAGCACTGCCTGTGGCAACGGCTCCTCCTAGCAACAACGACTTGTGAAGGTAAGCACGTCGAGTAAGGTCGAAGTTGTTCCTTTTTACGCTATTGTTTTTCAATTTCAAATTATGAAAGAGCCAAAATTACGGGAATTATATACAATCTTCACCATTCCCTGATTTGTAGAAAATACTTACAATTTCACTGAAAACGATGTGCATTCTCCCGTATAGATTAAATCACTTTTCTTGACAAGTTAAATATAATCAAATTACTATTGGTAAATACTTTGGTTAATCTGTTTTTGATAAATCAGATAATTGCGCAAGCCGAAGGAGAATATGATGAACAAACCCGGTGAATTTGCATTAAAAGAAAGTAATCAGAAGAAGAGGATTACTTGCAACATTAACAAAGCGAATGATGAAACTATTAGGGTTTGCTTAGAAAACGAGAGTAAAACTCCTATTCCAGTTCCAGATGATCATGCTACGCATCTGAAGAAAATTTTTGGTGTTTCGTTTCAATCGTTGATTCTGGGAATCTCAGTTGCCGGTTCTATTGCCGCAAGCCATCGTTGATCATGTACCGATTCAGGCTTCCTTTAATTCAATTTCGACGCATGCATTTCAAGATGCTTTGATGTTCTACAACGATGTTGCATATCATGAATACGAGGGATTATCCTTGGACTTGGATGAACGAGACCGGCTTGCAGAGCATCTGGGAGACATGCTGGTAATGATTATGAAAAATCATGGACTGCTGACAATTGGGTCAACTGTTGCACAGGCATTTGTACGAATGCTTTATTTGGAGCGTTCTTGCCAGGTACAGATTGATGCCCGCCCCACAGGGCGAGAACTGCATCTGCTTTCAGAAGATATTTGCAAGCGCGTGCCAAACAGTACGAACAAAGTGCATTTCTGGAAGCGTACGAACGGGATGCATTGCTGATAAGGCTGGATCAATTCGACTCATCCTACAAGAATTAAATTTACGGAAATGATACGAGAAGCTTTTTTCGGAGGTTAATTATGACTACTTTATCTGAAGAAATTGCTGCCTACGAATCCATGCAGCGGTCGCTAGAATTGGATTACTTTGGGAAATGGGTAGTTTTTCACAATAAAAAGTTATCGGGCGTGTATGATTCATTTGAATCTGCTGCTGCAGACGCTGTTGGGCGATTTGGGCGCGGTCCGTATTTGATCAGGGAAGTGGGGGCTGGCCCGGTAAGACTTCCCGCATCTGTTCTGTATAGGCCGCAGATTGAATATTCGTAACGTGGAGTGCGGATTTGTTGATCGAATCGAGTTGTTAACCCAATTGGGGCCAACTATACAGGTTCAGATTGGTTTTGACCCGAGTTGGCACCCAACAAACAATTCCGTTCCAACTTTACCTTCCAATACATACCCTGCGCTCATTGATACTGGTGCTACAGAAAGTTGTATTGATTCGCAAATCGCTGCCAATCTTGAATTGCCGGTTTTTGACGAACGGCATATTTCAGGGGTGCATGGTTCTGACAAGGTAAACGTTCATGTAGCACAAATTCATATTCCAGAATTACCGCACACAATATATGGAGCATTCTGTGGTGTCCATTTACATGCAGGGGGTCAGCCTCACTGTGCGCTTCTAGGACGGACGTTCCTTCGCCGTATGAAAATGGTTTATGATGGTAGCATCGGGTCTGTAATTCTTTCTCATCCTACAAAAGATAGTTAGTGACCATAGGTTTTGATACTCATCTATATTACTCCTCAAAATATTTTCCGGCATTTAAAATGAAATGGGTGAAAGAGGCTATGGACAATACCGGTGGCTTGAAAAGGGTTCTTCTCGAATAAGCTAGTCGGCGGTGCTTCGCCGCCCTCCGCATTGAATCAACCTATTGAGCAAACCCTGTTGCTGGCAAAAACACGTCCGCATGGCCGCTTTATGCCGCCGACTCGGCCCTCGAACCTTGACGAAAGTCGATCTGCGAAGTACCAGCACCAAATTGCGCCGAACAACTCGGAAAAATTCGACACTCACGGCTGGCTACTCTTGTCTTCACCCCCATAATACAGTTTTCGGCAAGTCGGGGAATGGTGTAGATTGTATATAACCCCCCAAATTGCAGTTTTGTTTTCTAACTGCCTAGCTCGATAGTTAATTCTGTCGTTTCGCCGGCTTTGACGGAAATGGGCATTTCAGTCAAACCGACGCTTTCCTGCCAAACGGCGATTGTATAGTCGCCCGGCGGAATATCAGGAATATTGAACAATCCATCAGTGCCAGTTTGCATAAAATAGGGATTGTCTACTACGAATACCCATCCCCGCATCCAGCCATGGGCAGAGCAATCAGTGCGTACCGGGCCGGTTCGCCGAAGAATTTTGGTAACTTTCGTACCCTTGGTCGGCAGTGTTACTCTGAATGCTGAGGCTTTTCCGTAGTATCCAAGAATATTGTGAAAGACCGGGTCGGAATTCAAAAGATCAACTCTTCCGCGTTTTACCACTTGGACATGGGGGTCGAACAGGCAATTGACATTGTTGATTACAGGACGCGGTATATCCGGCCAAAACTTCCCGCTTGAAACATCTTTCAGAAATACGATGCTGTCTTTCACAGCTCCCTCGTCCCCGACTACTACTGATGGAACTTTACGGGCTTTACCGCAAATTTCCCTGTTTCTGGTCGGTAATATCGTTCTCTGTTTGATCGGACCGCTATAGGTAACCAAGCCTTTGACAGTACCTCCGTCGGATACATCCCGTTCGGTATACTTGGCGGCGGCATGTGCGGTGAATGAAATTGTCAATACGACAAAAAAGCCAAGGGCAAGTCGCAAGCATTGCATGGTAATTCTCCAATTCTCCTCTTGGTGGTATTGATGCTGATAAGCGAAATTATTTTGAATGCCGTTTTTATCCTGAATTCGACACTATACTGATTCAAATTATAGATAAATTCCAATTTGGAATTATAGTTGAAGGTTGATTTGAGAAAGTTGATGTTTGTACTGGTTCACTGTATATGAGACTCGGACAGCCATTCTTTGCTTGCCGGTGAGTCGAATTAATCAACTTCACTTTCATTGTTATGAGCCGAATTACGCGACTGCCGCAAACGTCGCACGGCAAAATAAAAATTTATCCCCAATACCAGCAAAGTGAATCCGTATGCACTCCAAACATACTCGCCGTATCCGCTCATTGCAAGGAACTCACCAAGGTTCATGCCCATTTCTCCTGCATATCCTTCACCCATTTACTCGATTTTTCCGCTTCCAGAATGAGCGCCCTGGAGCGTATTGCCACGACTGTAAGGAAAAACAACATGAACGCCACTGTCATGATAAGCAATGGTGCCAGCATGCTCGCATGTATACTTGGCGCACCGAACTTGCTAATGGACGGGTCTTGGTGCAGGGTGTGCCACCATAAGACAGAGTAGTGAATAATTGGAATATTTACGACTCCGGCAATCAGCAAGATTGAGCTTGCGCGTTGGGCCGCGCTTCGGTTCGGAATCGCAGACTGCAACGCGATGAATCCCAGATACAGAAACAGCAAAATCAATTCCGACGTTAGCCGGGCATCCCATGCCCACCAAGCCCCCCACATGGGCTTGCCCCAGATGGAGCCAGTGACCAGAGTGACCAAAGTAAATGATGCGCCAATGACAGCAGCAGAAGTGCATACAATGAAAGCAAGCTTGATCCGCCATATCAGTCCGATTGCCCCGCAAATCGCCATAAATACATAGATAAACATGGACATCCATGCAGCAGGCACATGAATAAAGATAATGCGATAGGCGTCTTTTTGCTGATAGTCCGGCGGAGCAACTACGAGTGCCGTGTATAGTCCGACCACTATCAGAACAAATGCCAGAGTTCCAATCCAGGGAGTAACTTTATCGGCAAAATTGTAAAAGTATCTTGCCGAGCCCAGCTTGTGAAACCACAAAAACATCGCTAACTCCCGGCAGTAATTCGAATGGCTCCAGCAGTTGCAAACGGCAGAATTGTAATACTAAGTACAAAGAATCCCGCAAGCAGGGACAGATGCCCCGTAATTGGCAGACCAGCAGCTGCAGCATTGACTGCGCTGGCGGAATAAATCAAAATCGGAACGCATAGCGGCAGCGTAAGCAGAGAAAGAAGTACACCGGGTTTCTTGTGAGCAACAACCAGCGAGGCGCCGAATGCGCCAATCAGGCTAAATACCGGTGTGCTCAAACCCAGGGTCGCTGTAAGTATTAAAATCAATTCAAAATCCAGTCCCATCAGTATACCCATAAATGGACTCACAATAACCAAGGGCAGTCCGGTCGTAATCCAGTGTGCGGCTACTTTTGCGGACACCAGCATGGACAAGGGGCATGGGGATGTGAGCATTTGGTCGAGAGTTCCGTCGACAAAATCGGTTTTGAAAAGCCCTTCCAGAGACAGCATGGCGGCGAGCAGCGCGGCTACCCAGATGACCGTGGGGCCGATAATTCGAAGCAACGATAAATCGGCATTGCCGGCAAATGCGAACAAAGTTGTAACCACGACAAAGAAAATAATGGTTGTGGTGGCATGTTCTCCCGGGTTTCTTCCAACCAGGGTTAAATCCCTTACAAGAATGGCCATGAACGGACTGCTCATTTCAGCACACCGCCTGGTTCAAGGTGCTTTTCGACGATTCCAGTCTGTTTCCAGGCAAACGGCTGATGCGATGTTGCAATCCCAAGACCGCCGCTATTCAAATGCCGATTCAGAATTTCAAGAAAACATCTTTGGGCTCTGACATCCAGAGCGGCCATCGGTTCATCGAGCAGCCACAACTTCGCGCTGGACACCACTAGTCTCCCAAGTGCGACCAGACGTTTTTGCCCTGCAGAGAGAAAATGGCATGGCTTGTCGGCAACTTTGCCGATGCCGAGCGACTCAAGAATTTCGCGAATCTCGATTTTTGATGAATTGCTTTGAATCAAGCGGTCAACCCGCAAATTTTCCAATGGTGTCAACTCGCCCTTTATACCGTTTTCATGTCCGATAAAGATCAGATTGCTGTAGAATTCCGGCGAGTTGTTTTGAACCGGCACTCCGTTCCACAGCACCTCTCCTTCTTCTAGCTGAACAAGCCCGCAAAGTGCCCGTAGCAAGGTAGTTTTTCCAACTCCATTCGCACCGGTCAAATTCATCAGTTCAGAATTCGCGACTGAAAGATTCAAGTTTTGCAGCACTATTCGCGAATCGCGCTCCACCACCAGATTTCGAACTTCCAACATCAATGGCAATGCAATCCGGGCTTCAAATGACCAAGGCAAGGATTGTTTTTCAGTATCATGGTAATTTTATTGTGAATCATTAATGGAATTGTACGCAATTTTTTATGATTTTCGATAATGACAGTATCAAACTGCGCAGTGAATAACAAATAATTTATTGTATGACTTGAACTAACCCGGAACCCTATGCTGCAAGAAAAGCGACACCGTATTCGTACTACTGCAAGGCGAGAAAGCAGAATCACCAAGGCACAGTTGAAGGCACTTGAAAACCTGCTGCCAGCATACAAGCTTCAGCATCTGGCAAGCAAAAGTGAATTTCAAAAATTCTTGCCAGATGTGAATCAGCTTGTGGTTGAAATCGGTTTTGGCGATGGCACTGCACTGCTGGAAATGGCCGCCGCCAGGCCGACTGCAGCATTTGTGGGGGTGGAGGTGTTTCGTCCGAGCATTGGTCGTCTGCTGCTTGGACTGAAAGCCCGGGAATTAAGCAACATTCGCGTGGCTGACGAAGATGCAAGAGATTTCTTGTCGCAAAAATGCTTGCCCGAGAGTATTGATGAAGTCTATATTCTTTTTCCGGACCCTTGGCCCAAAAAGCGGCATCACAAGCGAAGGCTTATTCAGAAAGAATTTCTGGAGCTGTGTGTAAATCGTTTGATAGACGGGGGATTGCTGTATATTGCCACAGACTGGGAACAGTATGCCGAGTGGATTCTTGAAGAATCGAAAGCGATTCCCCAGCTTGCGAATCAGGTGGAAGATGTCGAAAGAGAAGAGAATTTGACAGGCTTGCCGATGACCCGTTACGAGAGCAAGGCGGTAGAGAAGTGCCATCAAATTTGCAAAATTGTTTTCAGAAAGAAATCCGGCAAGAATTGAAGGATTCAGACATGTTAACTATATGACTTCCACCCTGTCTTCATGTCCGACAAGAAGCACGTCTGCGGGACGGCGGGCGAAAATTCCGTTACACACAACACCAGCCAGGTGGTCCAGCTTTGACTCGATCTCAACCGGGTTGAGCATGTCAAGATTTCGCACATCAACGATAATGTTGCCGTTGTCGGTTTCAAAGCCGGCTCGCAATTCAGGCAGCCCGCCAAGCTTCAGGATTTTGCGGCTCACCAGGCTTTGAGCAATCGGAATTACTTCAACTGGCAGGGGAAATTCCCCCAGAACACTGACAATTTTTGTTTCATCTACAATGCATAGAAACTTCTCACTTGCAGTTGCGACAATTTTTTCGCGTGTCAGTGCACCGCCGCCGCCTTTAATCAGGTGTCGGTTCTTCGTGGCTTCATCCGCCCCGTCAACGTAAATTGGCAAATCACCTGTTTGATTTAATTCGAGAATTCGAATTCCTGAATTTGCCAGTTGCCGTGCAGTTGCCTCAGAGCTTGCTACCGCGCCATCTATCTTTCCTTTTATCCCCGCCAGTGCATTAATAAAATAATTGGCAGTGGAGCCAGTACCAACTCCCACAATGTCACCAATTTCTATATAATCCAATGCTGCTTCGGCAGCCAATTTTTTCATAAACTTGACATTCATGACTATCCAGGCAAAATTTTCAACTTGCTTATTATATTACTGCTGCAAGGATAAGTTTCTGTGGCAATAGACTACCTCCAGCGAATACTTTCTGCGCGTGTATATGATGTTGCCGCGCATACTCGGCTTGACTATGTCCCCAATCTGTCCGCAAGAATCAAGAACGAGGTCTGGCTCAAGCGGGAAGACGAGCAATCAATTTTCTCTTTCAAGTTGCGCGGTGCCTACAACAAAATGTTTCGCATTCCAACTTCCGTGTTGAAAAAAGGAGTGGTTGCAGCGTCTGCTGGCAATCATGCTCAGGGCGTTGCGCTTGCAGGACAAAAACTGGATTGCCCGGTTACAATTTTCATGCCGGTTACCAGTCCGGAAATCAAGACGCGCTCGGTACGCGCCATGGGAGCAGAAGTTCAACTGATTGGCGACTCTTATGCTGAGGCGGGGGCTGAAGCTGCCCGTTATTGCAAGCAGAAAGGACTCCGTTTTATTTCGCCGTACGACGACCCTGACATTATTGCGGGCAATGGTACCATTGCACTTGAAATCATGTACGCGCACCCTGGAAAAATCGAGGCGGTTTTTGTACCTGTAGGGGGCGGCGGTTTAATTGCCGGAATTGCAACTTGTTTCAAGCTGGTATCCAATAACGTGAAAATTATCGGCGTGGAGCCGGAAGACTCGGATGCCATGTACCAGTCGCTGAAAGCAGGAAGGCGTGTGCGTCTGAAGGAAGTCGGCATTTTCGCGGATGGCGTGGCGGTAAAGCAGGTCGGCAACGAGACATTTCGATTGGCTCAAAAGTATGTAGATTCGGTAATTCGTGTAAATACTGATGAGATATGCGCTGCGATAAAGGATATCTTTGAAGATACCCGAAGCATAGTGGAACCGTCGGGTGCACTGGCAGTTGCCGGATTGAAGCGATATTGCCAGAAGCGGGGGCTGCGAAGAAAAGAAATGGTTGCCATTGCTTCGGGAGCGAATATCAATTTCGACCGGTTGCGACATGTGTCCGAACGATCAGAAATTGGTGAACGACGAGAAGCGATTCTTGCCGTTACGATTCCTGAGCGTCCCGGAAGTTTTCGTCGGTTTTGCGAGTCAATCGGCACGCGCAATATTACTGAATTCAATTACCGGTTCGCTGATTCGGAGCAGGCTCAGGTGTACGCCGGGATTCAGGTGTCAGACAAAAGAGATATCAAGCGAATTATTGATCTTCTCAAACGCCGCGGATATCCTGTTCTGGATTTAACAGACAATGAAATGGCCAAAATCCATGTTCGGCACATGGTGGGCGGGCGTGCGCCGCAGGCCAAGGACGAAATTGTTTACCGGTTCGAATTCCCGGAAAGACCCGGCGCACTTCTGAACTTTCTTCAAAACATGGGTGCGAACTGGAATATCAGCATGTTTCATTATCGAAACCACGGTACTGATTTTGGCCGAGTGCTATGCGGAATTCAGGTTCCCAAGAAAGACAAGGCGAAATTCAAAGCCTTTTTGCGACGGGTTGGATATCGTCACTGGGAAGAAACCGACAATCCGGTATACAAATTGTTTTTAACTTGAAGCAGTGCAGGCAGAATAACGCATGGATGGCAGAAACAACAATGTTGACCTTGAGTTTGCGGGACTCTACATGGTTCCTGGCGAGGGTGTTGTTGCGGCGCTTCGCGATGCGGCGGGAACTCAACTGTACGACAAGCAAGGACTTCAACATCGAATACTGGAGAAGCAAAAAATTGGCAAGGATGCTGCTGTAGAGGAGCAGGCCTTGGCCAGAATCAACCAAGTTACCTCGCCTAATAGTGATATCGACCAATTTTGACCGTACCGGCTAGCTCAGTTGACATATATAGGGAATTATCCTGGCCTGAATTAAGATCTTGCCCGCAGCTTCAGGCGAAGGAATTTCATCTCTGGTATGCCAGTTTGTCCGTCTCGGCAAAACGACTGCAATTCTATGAATCTTGCCTGGACAATCGCGAGAAAGCGAGGCTGGAAAGATATTCAACTAAAAGGAGCAAGCAAAGATTTATTGCAGCGAGAGGGATTCTGAGGGAATTGCTCGGCATGTATATAAACTGTGCGCCGTCAAGCGTTAAATTCAACTATGGTCCGCTTGGCAAGCCGTATTTGCATCCGCAGCACAATCTGCGCATTGATTTTAATTCATCTGATTCCGGGGACTGTGCATTATTTGCGTTTTCAAAAAACGGGGAACTGGGGGTAGATCTGGAGCTGGTTTCGCGTCCGGTACGGCACGAAGTGATTGCCCCGCGAAAACTCACTCGGTATGAGTACAAGAAGTATCAATCGTGTCCATACGACCGTCGGCGCAAGTTTTTTCTTGCCTTGTGGACACGGAAGGAGGCGTACGGAAAAGCCAAGGGAATCGGGATTCGCTATAGACTGAACAGCGTGAACCTGCTAAAGGAAAAACTACAGGAAAGAGTTTCTGTTGAAGATGAAAACGGTGTAGTTTGGGAAGTTGTTCAAATTACAACCGGCGAAATTATCGCCTGCGTAGTGACGGAAGGAAAAGGATTTGTATCAAAAGTTTATCGATTTCCTGGCAATGCGATTTCTGCAGGAGCAAGTTCCTTTTGACCTTATCACTTTTCGCTGATTTTAATGGATTTTCGAATCCGAACACACGTGAATCCAGGGCTTTTTCTCTGGCTACCCCAGTGCAGTGCCTAATTTCAAAATTTGAATATTTCATAATGGGCACTACTCGTCAAAGTCAAGAAGTTACAAAAGCAATACTAGCCCGCTGGCACCAATTTTTCAATTCTTGCAGACTTTTAGAATGAATTCACAGCCGTGAATCCAAGTTTATAGCCCGTAATTCCCTGATTTTAGTGTTGCAAATGGAATTGATCTATACTGAAATAGCATTCATAATTAATTGATTTCAATTGAATTTCTGATGAAGAGGGGGGGGGGTGAAGTGCATTGCATTTCAAATGAATTTTGCTTGCCCGGATTGCTTATAATAGGCAGAAAGATTCTCTGGTTGTTTGGGCCGGGGCAGTTTAAGTATTTTTGCTGTAAAAAAGATTTTTGGGTACAAGCTGATGAAATTGACATTGATGCTAGTTGAACCGATTGCTTGGCTTTGCAGTCGAAGGAGTTTTGCATTGGCGCATAAATTAGTGGGGGGGGGGGGTATTCAGGAATACCTGCGTATTCGAAAGCCCTGCTCGCCGACCTGCGCTTGCCGGGCACGTCGCCTGTTCGCTGCTGGCAGCGGCAATATCAGTATGCATGCTGTCTGATGCAAATGCGGATAATGTTGGATTTCACAGTCCGTATAGTGGAACTAGTATTTTTGCAGACGAATTAGCTGGCGGTGCGAAGTTTGAGATAAACGATCCGAGACATGGGTATGTTAATAGTAATCTTAATGTAATTCGGCTTCAAAATCACCCCTCTGGACTCTCAATTAGTAGTGCAAGGATAAGGCCTGATTCCAATGACGAGCTTATATTGACTTTGAGCTGGACCGGCACCAGCAGAGATGTCGCGATGGATACAACAGTTACCGTTCAAGTCCACAGAAACGCGTTTGCTCAACCTCATGCCCCTGAATTAGGTCAGGGCTGGAATAACGAAGGCTCCTTCACAATCAAGCCGACGCCCGCGGGGCTGGTCACAAGCACTCCCACCAACAGCCGCACGGTCACGGAGGCTGGCAGCCAGTCGACGTTCACAGTGAAGCTGAGGAAGGCACCGTCGGCGAATGTGACAGTCGCTGTTTCCAGCGGTGACACCGGCGAGGGCAGCGTGTCGCCCGGCACGCTGACCTTCACGACCATGAACTGGAACACTCCGCAGACGGTGACAGTAACGGGCGCCAGTGACAGTTTAAGCGACGGCAGCGTGGACTGGAATGTTGTACTCAATCCGTCAAGCACTGACACCGGCTACAACGGCTTGGCCAACGTGAATGTGGCGATGACCACCACCGACCTGCCTGTCTTTTCGATTGACTCGCCGAGCGTGACGGAGGGCAACAGCGGCTCGGTGAACCTGGTGTTCACGGTGACGCTGAGTCCGGCGGGCACGTCGTCGCACACGGTCAACTACGCTCGAACCGGCGGCACGGCGATGTCGGGTACCGACTACACGGCTGTTACTAGCAGCACGCTGACGTTTTCGGCGGGCGAGACGAGCAAGACGATTACAGTGTCGGTGACGGGCGACACGGCTGCGGAGGGGAACGAGACGGTGGCGATCACTCTGAGCAATGCGTCGACGGGCACGGCGATTACGACGGCGACCGGCACCGGTACGATCGTGGACAACGACCTGACGTTTTCGATTGACTCGCCGAGCGTGGCGGAGGGCGACAGCAGTTCGGTGGACATGACGTTCACAGTGACGCTGAGTGCATCAAGCACGTCGCCGCAAACGGTGGACTACGCGCAAACAGGCGGTACGGCGAGTTCGGGTACCGACTACACAGCTGTTACCAGCAGCACGCTGACGTTTGCGGCAGGGACGAGGACCCAGACGATTACGGTGTCGGTGACGGGCGACACGGTGGACGATGGTGCGGGCGAGACGGTGGTGGTCGCACTGAGCAATGCGTCGACCAGTATCAGTACGGCGACCGGCACCGGGACGATCACAGACAACGACCCGAAATTCTCGATTGCCGATGCGAGCGTGGCGGAGGGCGACAGCAGTTCGGCGAGCATGACGTTCACGGTTACGCTGAGTGCGTCGACGACGACTCAGACGACGGTGAGCTACGCCACTTCGGATGGCACGGCGACTACTGCGGGGAGCGACTACACGGCAAGAACCGGCACGCTGACGTTTGCGGCGGGGGATACGAGCAAGACATTTACGGTGTCGGTGACGGGCGACACGACGGACGAAGGAGCGAGCGAGACGTTCACGGTCGCGCTGAGCAATGCGACGGGCGGCGCAGGGATTGACGACGGCACTGCCACCGGCACGGTCACGGACGACGACCCGAAATTCTCGATTGCCGATGCGAGCGTGGCGGAGGGCGACAGCAGTTCGGCGAGCATGACGTTCACGGTGACGCTGAGTGCGTCGACGGCGACTCAGACGACGGTGAGCTACGCCACTTCGGATGGCACGGCGACTACTGCGGGGAGTGACTACACGGCAAGAACCGGCACGCTGACGTTTACGGCGGGGACCACGAACCTGAGCCAGACGTTTACAGTGTCGGTGACGGGCGATACGACGGACGAAGGAGCGAGCGAGACATTCACGGTAGCGCTGAGCAATGCGACGGGCGGCGCAGGGATTGGCGACGGCGCTGCCACCGGCACGATCACGGACGACGACCCGAAATTCTCGATTGCCGATGCGAGCGTGGCGGAGGGCGACAGCAGTTCGGTGAACATGACGTTCACGGTGACACTGAGTGCGACGACGGCGACTCAGACGACGGTGAGCTACGCCACCTCGAACGGCACGGCGACTACTGCGGGGAGCGACTACACGGCAAGAACCGGCACGCTGACGTTTGCGGCGGGGGATACGAGCAAGACATTTACGGTGTCGGTGACAGGCGATACGACGGACGAAGGAGCGAGCGAGACGTTCACGGTGACGCTGAGCAATGCGACGGGCGGCGCAGGGATTGACGACGGCGCTGCCACCGGTACGATACTGGACGACGACCCGAAATTCTCGATTGCCGATGCGAGCGTGGTCGAGGGCGACAGCAGCACGACGAACATGACGTTCACGGTTACGCTGAGTGTGTCGACGACGACTCAGACGACGGTGAGCTACGCCACTTCGAACGGCACGGCGACGTCGGGGAGCGACTACACGGCTATTTCTTCCACCACGCTGACGTTTGCGGCGGGGACCACGAACCTGAGCCAGACGTTTACAGTGTCGGTGACGGGCGACACGGATGACGAGGGTGCAAGCGAGACGTTCACGGTCGCGCTAAGCAATGCGACGGGCGGCGCAGGGATTGACGACGGCGTTGCCACCGGCACGATCACGGACGACGACCCGAAATTCTCGATCGACTCGCCTACGGTGACGGAGGGCAACAGCGGCTCGGTGAATCTGGATTTCACCGTGACGCTGAGCGGCGCGGGCAATTCGCAGTACACGGTCGACTACGCCAGTTCGGACGGGTCTACGAACGGTGCGACGGCCGGAACCGACTACACGGCGGTCTCCGGCACGCTGACGTTCCCGGCGGGGACCACGAGCCGGACGATCCGGGTGTCGGTGACGGGGGACACGGCGAACGAGGCGAACGAGACGGTGGTGGTCACGCTGAGCGATCCGTCGGCGGGCACGGCGATTTCGACGGCGACCGGCACCGGCACGATCACGGACAACGACACGCCGAACTTCTCGATCAATTCGCCGAGCGTGGCGGAGGGCGACAGCAGCACGACGAGCCTGACGTTCACGGTTTCGCTGAGTCCGGCGTCGGCGACCCAGGTGACGGTGAACTATGCGGATGCGGGCACCGGCACGGCGACGTCGGGTACCGACTACACGGCGCTTGCCTCCAGCACCACGCTGACGTTTACGGCGGGGACCACGACCCAGACGATCACGGTATCGGTGTCGGGGGACACGACCCACGAAGCGGACGAGACGGTGGTGATTACACTGAGCGGTGCATCGGCCGGCACGAACATCTCGACGGCGACCGGCACCGGCACGATCACCAACGACGATCCGGGCCTTACGATCGACTCGCCGAGCGTGACGGAGGGCGACGGCGGCTCGGTGAACCTGGTGTTCACGGTGACGATGAGTCCGGCGTCGTCGTCGCAGGTGACGGTGAACTACGCCCGCACGGGCGGCACGGCGACGTCGGGTACCGACTTCACGGCGCTGGCCGCCAGCACCACGCTGACGTTTGCGGCGGGGGAGACGAGCAAGACGATCACGGTGTCGGTGACGGGCGACACGATCAACGAGGCGGACGAGACAGTGATTGTCACGCTGAGCGGCGCCTCGGGTGCGGACATCGATACGGCGAGCGGCACCGGCACGATCACCAACGACGACCAGGGCCTGCTGATTGATGCGCCGAGCGTGGTCGAGGGCGACAGCGGCACGGTGAATCTGGCATTCACGGTGACGCTGGATCCGGCATCGACGACACAGGTGACGGTGAACTATGCGGATGTGGGCAGCGGGACGGCGACTTCGGGGACCGACTACGCGGCGATTGGTGGCGGCACGCTTACGTTTGCGCCGAGTGTGACGACCCGGACGATTACAGTGCAGGTCAGGGGCGACACGGCGGACGAGCCGGACGAGACGGTGGTGATTGCGCTGAGCAATGCGTCGGGTGCGGACATTGTTACGGCGAGCGGCACCGGCACGATCGCGGACAATGACATCCCGGGCTTTTCGATTGACTCGCCGAGCGCGACAGAAGGCGACAGCGAGTCGAGCAGCCTGACGTTCACGGTGACGCTGAGTCCGGCGAGCTACAGGCAAGTGTCGGTGAACTACGCCGATGCTGGCACCGGCACGGCGACGTCGGGGAGCGACTATGCGGCGATCGGCGGCACGCTGACGTTTGCCGCCGGGGAAACGAGCAAGACGATTGCGGTGTCGGTGACGGACGACGCGCTGGACGAGCCGGACGAGACTGTGGTGATCACACTGAGCGGTGCGTCGTCGGGCACGAGCATTGCGGCGGCGAGCGGCACTGGCACGATCACGGACAACGACATTCCCGGCTTTTCGATCGACTCGCCGAGCGTGGCGGAAGGCGACAGCGGTACGGTGAACCTGACGTTCACGGTATCGCTGAATCCGGCGAGCCATCAGCCGGCGACAGTGAACTACGCCGATGCGGGTACTGGCACCGCGACTTCAGGAACTGACTACGAGACCCTCGCTGGCGGCACGCTGAGTTTTGCAGCGGGAGAGTCCAGCAAGACAATAGCGGTGTCGGTGACCGGCGACACGGAGTTCGAGCCGGACGAGACGGTGGTGATTGCATTGAGCAATGCGACGTCGGACGCGAGCATCTCGACGGCGAGCGGCACCGGGACCATTGCGAACGATGACGACACGCCGGTCTTTTCGATCGACTCGCCGAGCGTGGAGGAAGGCGACACCGATTCGGTGAACCTTGCTTTCACGGTGACGCTGACTCCGGCGAGCTACGAGCAGGCGACGGTGGACTATGCGGATACGGGCACCGGCACTGCGGAAGCGGGCGAAGACTACAGGTCAATCGCCAGCGGCACGCTGACGTTCGCCGCCGGAGAGACCAGCAAGACGATTGATGTGTCCGTGCTCGGTGATATCCTGTCGGAGCAGGACGAGACGGTGGTGCTGGTGCTCAGCAATCCGAACCCGTCGTACACCATAGAGGAGGCCCGCGGCACGGGCACCATTACGGACAATGATGCGTCGGTGCTGGACGAGGTGGACATGGAGATTGTGGCGGAAGTGGCGCGCGAGGTTACCACGAGCGTGGTGACGGCGGTCAGCAACCGGATTGCTTCAGTGGTTGGCGGCGCGGCGATTGCACCGCCGGTCGGTTTGCCGCCGACTGGCGGATTTGCGGACGGCGGACTGCTTTCGATTCTGGAGCATTCCGCGCGGCACAGCCGCGAACGGGAGCGCGGACTGGAGCGTTCGGAGATGTCGCTGTACCGTTCGCTGGACGGCGCCAGCTTCGTCTACTCGCCGAGCATTGCCGCTCTGGGTGCGAATGGTCCGGCCGATGCGAATGGCGGGGGAATTTCCGGTGGTCCGACAGTTTGGGGTTCGGTTGACTATCGCAAACTGTCAGGCGGCGGTGCGGATGCGTTGCAGTGGGACGGCGAGCTGGCCTCTGTCAATATCGGCACCGACACGATGGTCGATGCCGGTGTTCTGGTTGGTCTCGCGGCCGGAATGTCGAAAGGAAGCTTCGGCTATCAGGGCAGCACCGGCGGCACCAGCGGCGTGGTCAAGGTGCGCGTGAAGTCATTGAATCCCTATATTGGCTGGTCGGTGTCAGAATCAGCGAGCCTGTGGATGGCTGTCGGATACGGCAAAGGCAAGGTCAACTACAACGACGAGGTAACCGGAGAAGCCGCCAACAAGATGTCGATCGCCAGTGCGGCGCTGGGCGGACGCTATCGCCTGCATTCGACAGATGGTTCATCTGACGGGCGTTTGATTCAGGTGGATCTGAAGGGAGAGACTTGGGGTCTGCAGACCAAGGTTGACGGTGATGAGCGGCGTCCGATGGGTTCGAAGTCCCAAGCCCACGGAGTGCGCGTTGCGATTGAGAGGCTTCAAAGCAGTGCGCTTGAATCCGGCGCTTCGCTGACGCTGTCGGGCGAAGCCGGCCTGCGCTGGGACGGCGGCGACGGCGACACCGGCACCGGCATTGAGATGGGCGGCACGGCGGACTACCGCAATCCGGCGACTAGAATGAAGTTGGTGGCGACGGGTCGCGCCTTGCTGGACCATGAAAGCGACCGGAAGGAGTGGGGCGCCGGCGTGACGGCAGGATACCGGCTCGATAGTCGGGAGACCGGGCTGACATACAGCTCTTCCCTGTCGCACGGGCAACTGGAAAGCGGGGTAGATTCTCTCTGGGACAGCCGCGTTGCCAGTCGTGCATCCGAAGACGGGGAGCTGACGACGCGCCTGGACGCGGAGTTCGGCTATCGAATGTTTGGAACAAGCGGTCTGCACACGCCGTACGTTGGAATCGGAGTGGAAGAAGGCAACAAGCGGGACTACCGCATCGGCATGCGCTATGCCAGCGAATCAGAGCTGTCTTCGGGCCTGGAATTCGAGCGACGGGAAGCAGACGGCAAGCAACCCGACCACAGGGTCATGCTGACGGGGCAGATAGACTGGTAAGGCAGGAAAGAAGCAACGCATGGACAAAAAGCACTTCCATAGGAAAGGGAGCGAATCTGCGGAAACAAAAACCGTACCGACCGTCGGCGAAACTCGCCAACTACACTTGGCGCATTCTTGTAAGTGACGGTGCTGCTGTTGCCAGGACTTGTCGTGACAACACTTTGGGCGGACGAATCCTTTTTACCAGTAGCACCGGTTCAACTCTTGCAGGCAAGCATCCTAAGTCAAGTACTTCTGTGTCAATTTAAAAATTGCCAGAATTTTGCTGCATTTGAGATTTCCTTGCCAGCATGTTCAATCAGGCAGTTACAGTAGTATTGCAATACAAACCTTTGCAATAGTGTGCCTCATGCAATCCAATTTGGTGCTGCAAATGGAATAGATCATTCTTGGACGAACGTTCATAATGAATTGATTTCACTATGAATTTTCGATTGAGGGGGGGGGGTGAAAAAACATTGAATTGCGAATGAATTTTGTCTACCCGGATGGTTTATAATTGCCGGATAGTTTCTTGGTCGTTCGGGGCCGGGGCAAGTTCAGTATTTTGTTAGTCAAAAGTATTTTCTGGTGTGCATTGATGAAATTGAAATTGATATTGAACCTAGTTGAACCACTTGCTTGGCTTTGCAGTCGAAGGAGTTTTGCTATATTGGCATGTAAAATAGCGAGGGGGGGGGGCAATCTGGTGAATCTGCAGATGCCCAGTGCGCCGCACCTGGGCTTCCCCGCAGATTGCTTGCCGCATCGCTGCTTGTCTTGCCGGCTTTGCTGTTCCTGCAACCGGTTGCTTTTGCCCAGTCGACGAACCCGAGCCAGTTGTTCGCAGACGAAGTGAACGGAAGCACTATTCGAAGCGCCATATTAGAAGGTTGTCCGGGTATAACGTTTTCCGGTACACAGTCATCCCACATTACACTTCACGGTGCTCCGACAGGACTCACTGTTAGCAGTATTTCCATTCAAAATTGGATCTTTGTTGATGAAGGGACCACGTATACTTATGCATGCTATTTGGATCTTACTCTTAGTTTTAGTGGAAGCGTCACATCGGATACAAATGTTCAGATTAGAGTTGATGCTGCAGGCATAGGCTCGCTCAACTCTGGCGTTCGAACCGCCGGCAGCTTCACGATCAAGCCGGCGTTGGTCAAGGAGCTGAGGGTAAGCACCCCTACCAACAGCAGCACGGTCACAGAGGCGGGCAGCACGTCGACATTCACAGTGCGGCTGGAGAAGGCACCGTCGGCCAATGTGACAGTCGCTCTTTCCATCGGCGACAGCACCGAGGGCAGCGTGTCGCCCAGCACGCTGACCTTCACGACCCAGAACTACGGCACCGCGCAGACGGTGACCGTAACGGGTGTTGATGACAATATAGAAGACGGAAGCCAGGACTTTTTTGTTGTGCTCAATCCGGCATCAAGCGGGGACAGCACGTACAACGGCTTGTCCAACGTGAATGTGAGGATGACCACCACCGACAACGAAAGCAGGCCTTCCTTTTCGATCGACTCGCCGAGCGTGACGGAGGGCGACAGCGGCATGGTGAACCTGAATTTCACGGTGACTGCAAGTCCGCTTAGCGTATTGAGGACGTACACGGTGGACTGGGCCGAAGGCACTGGGGGAACTGCGACTTCGGGGACCGACTACACAGCTATTACGGGCGGCACGCTGTCGTTTATCCCGGGACTGCCGGTGCGAACGATTTCGGTGCCGGTGAACGGTGACACGGTAGACGAGTCGAACGAGACGGTGGTGATCACTCTGAGTAGTGCGACATCGGGTTCGACCATAGGGACGGCGAGCGGCACCGGGACGATCCGGGACGACGATCCGAAATTCTCGATTGACTCGCCGAGCGTGGCGGAAGGCGACAGCGGCGACACCAGCAATCTGACGTTCACGGTGACGCTGAGTGAGTCGTACACGTCGGCTCTGACGGTCGACTACGCCGATGCGGGGACTGGCACGGCGACGTCGGGTACCGACTACACGGCGGTCGCTAGCGGCACGCTGACGTTTGCGGCGGGGGTGACGACCCAGACGATTACGGTGCCGGTGACGGGCGACACGGCGGACGAGGGTGCGAGCGAGACGGTGGTGATTATGCTGAGCAATGCGACGGCGGGCACGGGCATTTCGACGGCAACCGGCACCGGCACGATCACGGACAACGATCCGCAATTTTCGATTGCCGATGCGAGCGCGACGGAGGGCGACAGCGGCTCGGTGAACATGACATTCACCGTGACGCTGAGCGGGTCGGGTTCATCGTCGTACACGGTCGACTACGCCAGTTCAGACGGGACCGCGACTGCGGGAACCGACTACACGGCGGTTTCCGGCACGCTGACGTTTGCGGCCGGGACCACGAGCCAGACATTTGCAGTTTCGGTGACGGGGGACACGGTCAACGAGGCGAACGAGACATTGACGGTCACGCTGAGCAATGCGTCGGCGGGCACGTCGATCGCGACAGCGAGCGCCACCGGGACCATAACGGACAACGACACGCCTTCCTTTTCGATCGACTCGCCAAGCGTGACGGAAGGCGATAGCGGCTCGGTGACCATGACGTTCACGGTTTCGCTGAATCCGGCGGGCGCGTCGCAGCATACGGTGAACTACGCCAGTTCGGACGGAACGGCGACAGCAGGCACTGACTACAATGCCGTATCCGGCACGCTGACGTTTGCGTCGGGTGTGACGAGCCAGACGATCACGGTGTCGGTGAGGGGCGACACCACGGACGAATCGAACGAGACGGTGGTGCTCACACTGAGCAATGCGTCGTCGGGTTCGACCATAGGGACGGCGACCGGCACGGGGACCATCACAGACGATGACCCGAAATTCTCGATCGACTCGCCGAGCGTGACAGAAGGCGACAGCGGCTCGGTGAACCTGGTGTTCACCGTGACACTAAGTGCGGCGGGCGCATCGCAGCACACGGTGGGCTACGCGCAGACGGGCGGCACGGCAACGTCGGGGACCGACTACACGGCGGTCACCGCCAATACGCTGACGTTTGCGGCGGGTACGACGAGCCAGACGATTACGGTTTCGGTGACGGGCGACACCACGGACGAATCGAACGAGACGGTGGTGATCACGTTGAGCAATGCGTCGTCGGGCACGGCGATTTCGACGGCGATCGGCACCGGCACGATCCGGGACGACGATCCGAATTTCTCGATCAACTCGCCAAGCGTTGTGGAGGGCGACAGCGGCTCGGCGGACCTGGTGTTCACGGTGACGCTGAGCGCGGCGAGCACGTCGTCGCTGACGGTGGACTACGCCCGGACCGGCGGCACGGCGACGTCGGGGACCGACTACACCGCGGTCGCCAGCAACACGCTGACATTTGCGGCGAATACGACGACCCGGACGATCACGGTGTCGGTGACGGGCGACACGGTGGATGAAGGGAACGAGACGGTGGTAATCACGTTGAGCAATTCGTCGTCGGGCACGGTGATTTCGACGGCGACCGGCACCGGCACGATCACGGACGACGATCCGAAATTCTCCATCAACTCGCCGACGGTGGCGGAAGGCGACAGCAGCACGACGAACCTGACGTTCACGGTGACACTGAGTGCGGCGGGCGCGACGCAGCACACGGTGGGCTACGCGCAGACGGGCGGCACGGCGACGTCGGAGACCGACTACACGGCGGTCACTGCCGGCACGCTGACGTTTGCGGCGGGGGTCACGACCCGTACGATTACGGTATCGGTGACCGGAGACACGGCGGATGAAGGGAGCGAGACGGTGGTGCTCACGCTGAGCAATGCGTCGTCGGGCACGGCGATTTCGACGGCGACCGGCACCGGCACGATCACGGACGACGATCCGAAATTCTCGATCAACTCGCCGAGCGTGGCGGAAGGCGACAGCAGCACGACGAACCTGGTGTTCACGGTGACACTGAGTGCGGCAAGCACGTCGCCGCTGACAGTGGACTACGCCCGGACGGGCGGCACGGCGACGTCGGGGACCGACTACACGGCGGTTTCTTCCAGCACGCTGACGTTTGCGGCGAACAGCACGAGCGAGACGATTACCGTGTCGGTGACGGGGGACACGGTGGATGAAGGGAACGAGACAGTGGTGCTCACGTTGAGCAATGCGACGGCCGGCACCGGGATTGCGACAGCGACCGGCACCGGCACGATCATGGACGACGACCCGAAATTCTCGATCGATTCGCCGACGGTGACGGAAGCCGACAGCAATTCGGTGAACCTGGTGTTCACGGTGACGCTGAGCGCGTCGAGCTCGTCGCAGCTGACGGTCGACTACGCCAGTTCGGACGGTTCCACGAACGGCGCGACGGCCGGCACCGACTATACGGCGGTCTCCGGCACGCTGACGTTTCCGGCGGGGACCACGAGCCGGACGATTACAGTATCGGTGACCGGCGACACGGCGAACGAATTGAACGAGACGGTGGTGGTCACGCTGAGCGATGCGACGTCGGGCGCGGGGATTGCGACGGCCACCGGCACCGGCACGATTACGGACAACGACACGCCGAACTTCTCGATCAACTCGCCGAGCGTTGTGGAAGGCAACAGCGGCTCGGCGAACCTGGTGTTCACGGTGACGCTGAGTCCGGCGTCGGCGACCCAGGTGACGGTGAACTATGCGGATGCAGGCACCGGCACGGCGACGTCGGGGACCGACTACACGGCGCTGTCCGCCAGCAACACGCTGACGTTTACGGCGGGGACGACGACCCAGACGATTACGGTGTCAGTGACAGGGGACACGTCGCACGAAGCGGACGAGACGGTGGTGATCACGCTGAGCGGCGCGTCGACGGGCACAAACATTTCGACGGCGACCGGCACCGGCACGATCACCAACGACGATTCAGGCCTTGCGATCGACTCGCCGAGCGTGACGGAGGGCGACAGCGGGTCGGTGAACCTGGTTTTCACGGTGACGCTGGATCCGGCATCGGCATCTCAGGTGACGGTGAACTACGCCCGCACGGGCGGCACGGCGACGTCGGGCACCGACTTCACGGCGCTGGCCGCCAGCACCACGCTGACGTTTGCGGCGAACGAAACAAGCAAGACAATCACGGTGTCGGTGACGGGCGACACGATCAACGAGGCGAACGAGACCGTGATCGTCACGCTGAGCAGCGCCTCGGGTGCGGACATTGTGACAGCCAGCGGCACCGGCACGATCACGGACGACGACACACCCAGCTTTTCGATCAACTCGCCGAGCGTGGTGGAGGGCGACAGCAGCACGACGAATCTGGAGTTCACAGTGACACTGAGTCCGGCCAGCTACCAGGCTACGACAGTGGACTATGCGACTGCAACTGCGGGCACGGCGACTGCGGGGACCGACTTCACGGCGATCTCGGCTACCACATTGACGTTTGCGGCCGGGGATACGAGCAAGACGTTCATGGTGTCGGTGACAGGGGACACGACCGACGAGGGCGCGGGCGAGACGGTGGTGGTTGCACTGAGCGATGCGACCGGCAATGCAGAGATCGGGACATCAAGCGGCACTGGTACAATCACGGACGACGACCCGAAATTTTCGATCGGCAATGCGAGCGCGACGGAGGGCGACACTGGCTCGGTGAACATGACGTTCACAGTGACGCTGAGCGGTGCGGGCAATTCGCAGTACACGGTCGACTACGCCAGTTCGGACGGGGCTACGAACGGTGCGACTGCCGGTACCGACTACACGGCGGTCTCGGGGACGCTGACGTTTGCGGCGGGTGTGACGAGCCAGACGATTACCGTTTCGGTGTTGGGGGACACGATGCACGAGGCGAACGAGACATTGACGGTCACGCTGAGCAATGCGTCGGCGGGCACGGCGGTCGCGACGGCGAGCGGCACGGGTACGATCACGGACAACGACACGCCGAGCTTTTCGATCGACTCGCCGAGCGTGGCGGAGGGCGACAGCAGCACCACGAACCTGACGTTCACGGTGACGCTGAGTCCGGCATCGGCGATCCAGGAGACGGTGAACTACGCTGATGCGGGTACCGGCACGGCGACGTCGGGGACCGACTACACGGCGCTTGCCTCCAGCACCACGCTGACGTTTGCGGCGGGGACCACGACCCAGACGTTTACGGTGACGGTGTCGGGGGACGCGACGTACGAGTCGGACGAGACCGTGGTGATTACGCTGAGCGGTGCGTCGTCGGGCACGAACATCTCGACGGCGAGCGGCACCGGCACGATCACCAACGACGATCCGGGTCTTTCGATTGCCGATGCGAGCGTGACGGAAGGCGACAGCAGCTCGGTGAACCTGGTGTTCACGGTGACGATGAGTCCGGCATCGTCGTCTCAGGTGACGGTGAACTACGCCCGTACGGGCGGCACGGCGACTTCGGGCACCGACTTCACGGCGCTGGCCGCCAGCACCACGCTGACGTTTGAACCGGGGGAGACGAGCAAGACGATTACGGTGTCGGTGACGGGCGACACGGTGAACGAGCCGGACGAGACGGTGGTCGTCACGCTGAGCAGTCCGTCGGGTGCGGACATCGTGACGGCGAGCGCCACCGGTACGATCAGGGACAACGACACGCCGGGCTTTTCGATCGACTCGCCGAGCATGGCAGAAGGCGATGACGGCGATTCGAATGACCTGGTTTTCACGGTTTCGCTGAGTCCGGCCAGCTACCAGGATGTGACAGTGAACTACGCCGTTACGGGCGGTACGGCGACATCGGTGACCGACTACACGGCGGTCGCAGCCAGCTCGCTGTCGTTTAATGCGGGGGATACGAGCAAGACGATTACGGTGTCGGTGACCGGCGACCTGGCGTTCGAGCCGAACGAGACCGTTGTGGTCACGCTGAGCGGCGCGTCTGCGGGCACGGCGATTGCGACATCAAGCGGCACCGGTACGATTACCAACGACGACCCGGGCATTTCGATTGATTCGCCGACTGTTGAAGAGGTCGACGAGGACGAGACGGTCACGCTGACGTTCACGGTTACGCTGGCGCCGGCGCCGACGGCTCCGGTGACGGTGGACTATGCGGATGCAGGCACGGGCACGGCGGAGTCGGGAGTCGACTACGCGGCGATTGCCGGCGGCACGCTGACGTTTGCGGCGAATGTGACAACCCAGACGATTGAGGTTTCAGTGATCGGGGATATCCTGTCGGAGCCGGACGAGACGGTGGTCGTCACCCTGAGCAACCCGAACCCGTCGTACACGCTGGTGGCCGCCAGCGGCACGGGCACCATAACGGACAACGACGAGCTGGTTCAGGACGAGCTGGACATGGAGATTGTGGCGGAGGTTGCGCGCGAGGTTACCACGAGCGTGGTGGCGGCGGTCAGCAGCCGGGTGGCTTCGGTGGTCGGCGGCGCGGCGGTTGCCCCGCCGGTTGTCAATGCGCCGGTTGATGTACCAACGATTGACGTGCCGTCGGTTGATGTGCCGGCGACTGGCGGGTTTGCGAACAGCGGCCTGCTTTCGATTCTGGCGCGTGCCGTGAAGCACGATCGCGAACGCGACCGCGGACTGGAGCGTTCGGAGATGTCGCTGTACCGTTCACTGGACGGTGCGAGCTTCGTCTACTCGCCGAGTGCTCTAGGTGCGACTGGCTCGGCCGGTGCGTCCGGCGGGGGCCATTCCGGCATCCTGACAGTGTGGGGCTCGGTTGACTATCGCAAGATGTCGGGCAGCGGCGAGGGTGCGCTGACATGGGACGGCGAGCTGGCGTCACTGAATATTGGCACCGACACGCTGAGCGAGTCCGGCATTCTGGTCGGCGTGGCGGTTGGCGCGTCGAAGGGAAGCTTCGGCTATCGGGGCAGTATCGGCGGCACCGGCGGCGTGCTGAAGATGCGGGTGAAGACGCTGAATCCCTATGTTGGCTGGTCGCTGTCGGAGTCGGCGAGCCTGTGGGCGGCGGTCGGCTACGGCAGGGGCAAGATCAGCTACAACGACGAAGATACCGAAGCGGCCTCCAGCAAGATGAAGCTGGCCAGTGCGGCTTTTGGCGGTCGCTATCGCCTGTTTTCAGCTAGTGGTTCGGCAGACGGCCGTTTGGTTCAGGTGGATCTGAAGGGCGAGGCCTGGGGTCTGCAGAACGAGGTCGAGGGGGATGCGCAGCGTCCGATGGGTTCGAAGTCGCGGGCGCAAGGGATGCGCATTGCGATTGAGAGGCACCGCAGCGGCGTGCTTGAATCCGGCGCTTCGCTGGTGCTGTCGGGCGAGGCCGGCGTGCGCTGGGACGGCGGCGACGGCGACACCGGAACCGGCTTTGAAATGGGCGGCGCTGCCAGCTACGGCAATTCTGCGACCGGAATGAAGGTGGTTGCGACGGCCCGCGTCTTGGTGGACCATGAAAGCGACCGGAAGGAGTGGGGCGCCGGCTTGACTGTGGGGTGCCGGGTGGATGGTCGAGAGACCGGCATGACCTACAGGTCTTCGCTGTCGCACGGTCAGGCGGAAAGCGGTGTCGACTCTCTGTGGGACAGCAGCGCCGTCAGTCGCGCGTCGTCTGGAGAGAATAGCTTGGCGACGCGTCTGGACGCGGAGGTCGGTTATCGACTGTACGGAAGCAGCGGTTTGCATACGCCGTACGTTGGATTCGGAGCGGAAGACGGCAGCAGGCGGGACTACCGCGTCGGCATGCGCTATTCGAGCGGTTCAGCGATATCCTCGGGCCTGGAGTTCGAGCGTCGCGAAGCGAGCAGCAAGCGGCCTGACCACAGGGTCATGCTGACAGGGCGGATGAACTGGTAGGAATAAAGAATCAGTATAGGCCTTCTGCAATATCCGGTTGCATGCCGGCTTGCAGAAGGCCTTTCAAGTTGAATCTGTAAAAAGTCGAGAGCGTTTCGGCGAGTGTATCGTCGCAGGCATGCTTGAGTGTAGAGAAGCGAATTTCTTGGCTTTTTCGAATCCAAACCTGCATGAACCCAAGGCTTTTTCTCTGGCAATTCCCTAATGCAGTGCCTAATTTCAAAATGTGAATATTTCATAAGGGCACTACTCGTCAAAGTCAAGAAGTCGCAAAAGCAATACTAGCCTGCTGGCACTAATTTTTCAATTTTTGCAGACTTTTAGAATGAATTCACAGCCGTCAATCCAAGTTCATAGCCCGTAATTCCCTGATTTTAGTGTTTTAAGTGGCATTCATAATTAATTGATTTCAATTGAATTTTTGATTCGGGGGGGGGGTAAGTACATTAAATTACGAGTGAATTTTTCCTGCCCGGGTGGTTTATAATACTGAAATATTTTTCTGATCATTAAGAGCAGGGGTAAATTGCATATCTTGCTCTTGCGATAAAAGGATTTTGGGGTACAGGTTGATGAAATTGAAATTGATGCTAATCTCACTAATTGCCAGGCATTGCAGTCGAAAGAATTTTGCTACGCTGGCAAATAAAATAAGTTGGGGGGGGGGGCTGAAATTTCTGCTCGCACCTGCCGAACGGGTGCAATTTGCCAAGGCGCGTATTTTCGTCTAGTTGCTTGCCTCAGCATTGCTTTTGCTGTTCTTGCAACCCCGGTTGCGTTTGCTGTTACACCGAGCCAGGTATACGAAGATGAAATGAACGGAGCGACTATTCGATCCGATAATATCCCAAGTTGTGGGTCGTGGTTTTTGACGGGCGCATTTAATGGTAGCCGTATCGTGCTCAGTGGACACCCGACGGGACTTACTGTTAGCAGTGCTTCTCGGGTCGGCGGAACCGGCAATGCCAGGTGCTCTTTTAATGCGATATTCAGTTTTACTGGAAACATCACATCGGATACAACTGTTACCATGTACGTTATGCGTGGCTCTCCTTTTGTAAGCGGTCCTGGTCCCGGCGGAAATATACCCATGGGTAGCTTCACGATCAAGCCGACGGTCAAGGAAATTAGAACAAGCACACCCACCAACAGTAGCGCGGTCACAGAGGCGGGCAGCACGTCAACGTTCACGGTACGGCTGGGGGAAGCGCCTAGTGGCAATGTAACGGTTGATGTTTCTCTTTCAGACACCAGCGAGGCGAGCATATCCCCCAACTCGCTAAGCTTTACAAGCACGAACTACAACACTGCGCAGACAGTGACGGTAACCGGGAAAGACGATTCGATTTCCGACGGCACGCAGAGTTACAACGTAGTGCTCAACCCTTCAAGCTCCGCTGACAGCGGCTACAATGGACTGTCCAATGTGAATGTGGCGATGACGACCACCGACGACGACCCAGGCCTATCGATCGCCAATGCGAGCGTGACGGAGGGCGACAGCGGCTCGGTGGATCTGACATTCACGGTGACGCTTTCGCCGGCGGCAACGGCTCAGGTGACGGTGAACTACGCCGATGCGGGCAGCGGAACGGCGACTTCGGGTACCGACTACACGGCTGTCCCCGCCGGTATGCTGACGTTTGCGGCGACTGAGACGAGCAAGACGATTACGGTGTCGGTGACGGGGGACACGACACCCGAGGCGGACGAAACGGTCGTGATTACGCTGAGCAGTGCGTCGTCGGGCGCGAACATCGTGATGGCAAGCGGCACCGGGACAATCACCAACGACGATGTGGGCCTTTCAATCGACTCGCCGAGCGTGACGGAGGGTGACAGTAGCTCAGTGGATCTGACATTCACGGTGACGCTTTCGCCGGCGGCAGCGACTCAGGTGACGGTGAACTACGCCGATGCGGGCAGTGGCACGGCGACTTCGGGTACCGACTACACGGCTGTCACCGCCGGTGTGCTGACGTTTGCGGTGGGGGATACCAGCAAGACGATTCCGGTATCGGTGACGGGGGACACTATACAAGAGGCGAACGAGACAGTAGTGGTCACGCTGAGCAGTGCGTCGGGTGCGGGCATTGTGACGGCGAGCGGCACCGGCACAATCACGGACAACGATACGCCGGCAGACAGCGATGTGTCGGTGCTGGACGAGCTGGACACGGAGATTGTAGGGGAAGTTGCGCTTGAGGTTACCACGAGCGTACTGACCGCGGTCGGCGATCGGATAGCTACGATGGTTGGCGGGGCGGCTGTGGTTTCGCCGCGGGCTAGCGGGTTTGCGGACGGCGGTTTGCTTTCGACTCTGGAGCGTGCAGTGCGGCACAACCGCGAGCGGGACCGCGGCTTGCAGCGTTCGGAAATGTCGCTGTACCGTTCGCTGGACGGCGCGAGTTTTGTCTACTCGCCGAGTGCCAGTCTGGGTGCGAGCGGCTCGGCGGATGAGTCTGGCGGGGGCCTTTCCGGCAGTCCGACGGTGTGGGGTTCGATTGACTATCGCAAATTGTCGGGACGCGGCGCAGATGCGTTAAGGTGGGACGGTGAACTGGCTTCTGTCAATATTGGAACCGACATGATGAGCGACTCCGGCGTTCTGTTCGGCCTGGCGGTTGGGGTGTCGAAAGGAAGCTTCGGCTATCAGGGCAGTACCGGCGGTAGCGAAGGAACGGTGAAGATGCGGGTGAATACGTTGAATCCCTACGTTGGCTGGATATTGTCGGAATTGGCAAGCCTGTGGGCGGCTGTCGGGTATGGCAGGGGGAAGGTTAACTACAATGATGATAATTTAGAAGAAGTATCTAGCAAGATGACGCTGACTAGCGCAGCTCTGGGCGGTCGCTATCGCCTTTCGTCTGATGGTTCAGCAGACGGCCGTTTGATTCAGGTGGATCTGAAGGGTGAGGCCTGGGGGCTGGAGACCAAGGTTAAGGGGAGCCAGCGACGTCCGACGGGTTCAAAATCCCAGGCGCACGGGGTGCGCATTGCGATTGAGAGGCATCATGGCAGTGTGCTTGAATCTGGTGCTTCGCTGGTGCTGTCGGGCGAGGCCGGCGTGCGCTGGGATGGCGGCGACGGCGACACCGGAACTGGCTTTGAGATAGGCGGCAGTGCGGACTACAGCGATTCTGCGACCGGAATGAAGGTGATTGGGACGGCTCGCGCCTTGGTGGAACATGAAAGCGATCGGAAGAATTGGGGTGCCAGCTTGACTGCGGGATCCAATCTGGGCGGTCAAGATACCGGATTAACCTACAGATCTTCTCTGTCGCACGGGCAGGCAGAAAGCGGGGTTGACTCTCTCTGGGACAGCAGCGCCGTCAGTCGCGTATCGTCCGAAGAGAATAGTTTGGTAACGCGTCTGGAAGCAGAAGTCGGCTACCGACTGTATGGAATGAGCGGCCTGCACACGCCTTACGTTGGATTCGGAGTGGAAGACGGCAGTAGGCGGGACTACCGCATGGGCATGCGCTATGCAGGCGGGTCGGCGGTATCCTCGGGCTTGGAGTTCGAGCGTCGCGAAGCGAGTGGTAAGCTGCCTGACCACAGGGTCATGCTGACAGGGCAGATGAACTGGTAGGGAAGAAAGAATCAGCACAGGCTCTCTGCAAGCTGGCATGCTGCCGGATATTGCAGAGGGCCTTTCAAGTTGAATCTATAAAAATCGGAGGTGCTACTGCGAGCGTATCGACGCAGATGATGCTTGAGTGGCGAGAAGTGAAATTCTTGACTTTTTCGAATCCAGACCCGCATGAATCCAAGGCTTTTCCTCTGGCACCAATGCAGTAAAAATTTTACCGATTTCTGCAGTAGCAAGTTCCTGAATTTCGCTAGCGTGCCACCATTCCGAGTATGAAGTTCCACTCGCTTTCTGTAACTGGTGTAACCGACAAGCGATTCCCGCGCCTCAATATCAGCATTTCAGCAAGTTTCTCTTGTTTTCTCAAATCCGACAACGGTATGATGTCCTTGAATTTTTCTCGAAACTGTACGTCAACCATTAGCCACCGGGGATTGTCCGGGTCGCTTTTGGGATCGTAGTATTTTTCGGTTTCATCGAATGCAGTGTGATCGGGGTATGCACTGCTAACAATTTCCATTGTACCGACAATACCTGGAACAGCACAGTTGGAATGGTAAAAGAAAGCCATATCTCCGGGCTTCATTACATCTCGAAAAAAATTTCGCACCTGAAAATTTCTGACTCCGTCCCAATGCGCGGTTTGCTTTGGATCTTCCATTAAATCATCAATGGAATAATCGTCAGGTTCGTTTTTCATTAGCCAGTAGTTCATCTTTTTCATCACCATCATTTAAAGTTGTAGACTTGCTTGTCTGTGATTACAGTTTGGAGCGGGATATCCCACTTGTTTTCCTTAATCGAGTTGATTCTCTGAAATTCATGAGCAAGCCCCAAAACATAG
The DNA here is from genome assembly GCA_965203865.1 of Arenicellales bacterium. Taxonomy (GTDB): domain Bacteria; phylum Pseudomonadota; class Gammaproteobacteria; order Arenicellales; family JAJDZL01. The sequence continues at coordinate 2,720,844 of OZ241916.1, read as the reverse complement.
GGCCTGCGCCAATTGCGTTCAGGTCGCAGATAACTCAGCGTATTATCGTAAAAACCGCCTCCCATGCCAATTCGATTACCAAGAATATCAAATGCTACCAGCGGTGTCAGCATAAGGTCAAGTTCCAGAGGGTATACCCATCCTTCCGTAGCAATATTCGGCTCAGGAATGCCAAATCGGTTTGGAGTGAACTTTGATTCACGGGTTACGCGTCCAAACAGAAGTCGGTTTACACCACCACGGTACAGCACTGGCAGATAGCAGAGTTTCCCGATGTTCAATGCACGATCAAGTGCACCAGTCGGATCAATCTCCCCGTCGTTGGGCAAATAGAACGCAACGCGTTTACTTGAAAGAAAACGGGGATGATGCAGCACAAGCTGAGCGAGCTTGAAACCGGCTTTGCGCTGTTGCCGTACAGAAAGGTTGCGGCGAGCACTCCGAATTTGCTTTCGGACAGTTAATTGACTATTGCTAGTGTTCAAAAGGCGGATACTGGTTAAAGCAGGTCGCCCGCACGTGCCGTGCCGACTTCTGAACCTTGAACCACGATGTTCAAGGTGGGTACAAAAAGGGCATCATCAGGTGCTTCGCAACGGATTAGCTGTGCAAGCCGGCGATGCTCACAACAGATGCCGCACACTGTCCCCTAAAAATAATTTAGGTTCTAAGGCGAAAGAATCGACTCGTACACTACAGGCGACCGAAGTAATCATTATCGCCATGGTAAAAATTATAGTCATTCATTCAATACAGTATCAATTTTTTGCACAAGTTTTGCAATGGTTGCATCTTTTTGTGTCTGCGATTCTTGTATTGTTGACTGCTGAATCAGGTCTGCCGCCAGATTCAGTGCTACCATGACGACGCATTTTTCGAAGTTTAACGATCGATTGCTCTGCTGGATTTCTTCAAGATCAGTATTCAGGTACTGAGCAGCCTTCAGCAGATTCCCTCGCTCGGAATCGGAGCAAGAGACAAAGTACTCTCGCCCTCCAATTACAACGTTGACACCTTGATGGTCTGGTACTTCGTTCATTATCTTGTCAACATGTCAAGATTTGAAATAATTACTTTCACTTGCTTGACAGCCTCGCGATTTTTTTTGTAAAGCTTCGACTGTGCCTGTCGAGCTGTGTCTCGTTCTATGCGAAGCTGACTGTTTTCAGTCTTCAGTTGTGTACACAAATCCAGAAGCTGATTGATTCTAGTTTCCAGTGCAGTTAGATTGTCTTCCATTTGAGTATAAAGTATGGTTGTGTTGATATTCGGCCAGGATTTTCACTTAAAAATAATGTTCATACATGTTGCTTTATTTTCTGATTATAATTCAGATACTTAAACTATGAAATTAAAAGATGTTCGTGAATTTTTATTTTTGTAACTTTAACATTTTTTCACACTCGGTTTTCCAAAGTTCGAGGCGGCCCCTGCAAATGCCTGATTTGAACATACTTCCGGATTCGATGAAGAATGAGGAAATGTTTATCCTGCTTGCGAAAATTGGGACAGGTTTTCAATTCTTGTTCGTCATGCTGATGAAGTTATCCAGATAATTGACATACTTCATTTCTGGTAATTTTGACTGAATAATTGGTTGAATACTGCAAATAATGATAGCAATCATTGAAATTTGAAGTAGAATGAACAGGTTTTACTGTATGATACTGACAATATAAAATGCAATCGTTACATCACCACACTTAGTTCTTAATTCAATAATCAAATATGTTTACAGCACCACTGGCAAAAGTTATCGTTGGAGTTCTGGGATTGGCAGCCGCACTTGGTTGGACGGCTTATGTTGTGGAAGTTCAGGATAGTTCAGACCCTGTAGGTCAAGTTCAAACAGAAGAGCAGTCCATGCCAAATGAATCATCGGATACCGATGCTGAAATCAGGCTTGCAGCAGCTTTAAAGGAACTGGCAGATTTACAGGAACTTTATGAACGGTCAAAGAACCAGTCCGGCGGCTCAAGCGGAGATGCTGCATCGGAAAATATTGACTCTAATGCTTCCAAGCAGGAGTTGATGGCTGATTTGTCCGCCGCGATGACGGAATTGAATGCATTGCGACTTCTTTATGAAGAAGCGAAACAAAATGCGGAAAGAGATGCTGCGCAAGCTGATTCGGAAGGGAGTGCTTCAATGGCATCTGCCAACGGCGGAGTGCTGGCGGCCGATTTGGCTAGTGCACAAACCGAGCTTGAGGCGGCACAGTTGCTGAATGATGCACTGAAAAGTGAAATTGACAAGGCTAGCGATTTGATAAAGACTGTCCAGAACTCGGAAAAATTGCAAGATGTTTTGGGCATGGATTCCGAAAACGCACAGGGGGCAACAGCAAATAACAACTTTGCCGATTATGTACAGTTCTCCGAAGTCGTCGCAGATTTGGTTAGGTTTCTTGAAGAAACGAGTCAGGAGCTTGAGAAGCTGGACCAAGCAGAATTTCAAGTCAACTACCTCGAAACGCGCCTGAAATACGCCAGCGACCATTTGCGTCGCCTCAGAGTGTTGAGGAAGCAAACACAAGAAGAAAATCAGATGCTGGCAATGACTATTGAATCAGTCAAGCAGGGGCTTCAGGAGGGACAGAAGGAAGGCATTTCTATAGCTACAACAGATGAAGGAATGTTTATCCTGACACTTGAGACCGACATTCTCTTTGATTCAGGCTCCGCTTTGCTTACAGACTCAGGCAGGGATACGCTTCGTTCAATCTACAACAGTCTTAAGGAGCATCCGGAGCGGTATATTAGCCTGGAAGGACATACTGACAACGTTCAAATTTCTTCAAGGCTGTCCAATATCTACCCCTCCAACTGGGAGCTTTCCAGTGCCAGAGCAGCATCTGCGGCAAAGTTGCTGATCTCCGAAGGATTTTCGCCAGACAAGATTCGAATTGTCGGATATAGCGACTTGCTGCCAATTGCTTCAAATGATTCAGATGAGGGTCGAGCGAAAAATCGTCGTATTGAAATTCGACTTTACCCTCAGTTGCAAGATGTCAAAAAAAGTTGACCAGCGGAGAAAAGCCAAGCAAGTCGTCCCGGAATTCAATGTCGAAGTTGCTTTAAGCCATTTCAAGGCAGTTGACCCTACGCTGTACAAGCTAATTTGTGAAATAGGCGATTATCGGCTGAAGCTGAGTTCGCAGTTCACGCCTTTTCAAGAATTGATGCGTTCTATTGTTTACCAGCAGCTTTCCGGCAAGGCTGCTTCGTCAATTTACAATCGCTTGCTTGCCCTTTATCCGAACAAGCGATATCCAAGCGCAAAAAATATTTTGGAAACTTCAGATGAAGCACTTCGTTCATGCGGGCTTTCAAAATCAAAGATTCGGGCTGTGAAAGACTTGGCTGAAAAGACCAATCGCCGTTTTCTGCCGTCGCGAAAGAAAATCGACAGCATGGAGGACCATGAACTGGTAGATGCATTTTCGACAGTCTTCGGCGTAGGCCAATGGACCGTGGAAATGCTGATGATTTTTCATCTTGGCAGGCCGGATGTTTTACCTGCCAACGATTTGGGTATTCGTCGCGGGTTTATGGTTACCTACGATCTGGCCAAAATGCCGGAACCTGAAAGTATTATCAACCACGGCGAACGATGGAAACCGTACAGAACCATGGCAAGCTGGTATTTATGGCGTGCTGCGGATAGAGCGACGAATCGACCGCAGTTCAGATAAGGAAGCTAGCGGAGAGCAGTCATTTTCCAAGGCCATCAATCAGAGCATCGGCAAACTGGCTTGTGGAAACTTCATTTGCTTCTTTTAGCAGTCGGGCAAAGTCGTAAGTAACGGTGCCTTTTTTCACGACCTTGGGAAACACGTCGTAAATCAAATCAGCGGCTTCTTGCCAGCCGATATACTCAAGCAGCATTACACCCGAAAGTAGCAGCGAGGACGGGTTGACCTTGTCGAGGTTTGCATATTTGGGTGCTGTTCCGTGCGTTGCTTCAAATACTGCAATGTGGTCGGCAATGTTGGCTCCGGGAGCAATTCCGATACCACCGACTTCGGCGGCCACCGCATCAGACAAATAGTCGCCGTTCAAGTTGGTCGTGGCGATGACATCAAATTCTGCGGGCCTTAGTTGCAGTAGTTGAAACATAATGTCGGCAATTCGGTCCTTGATGACAACTTTGCCTTCGGGTGCCACACCGTCGTAATTCTCCCACAGGTCATCTTCACTGATTGCATCGTTTGGAAATTCATCGCGTGCCAATTCATACCCCCAGGCGCGAAATGCACCTTCTGTGTATTTCATGATATTTCCCTTGTGTACCAGTGTGACGCTTTTCCGATTCTGGTCAATTGCAAACTGTATGGCTTTTCTTACCAGTCTCTTGGTTCGGGCTTCGCTGACCGGTTTAACTCCCAGGCCTGCGCCTGCTTCAAAGTCTACATTCATCTCTTCGCGCAAGAACTTGGCCAGTTTTTCGTTTTCATCCGAGCCGCTGGCAAATTCAATCCCGGAATAGACATCTTCTGTATTCTCCCGGAAAATCACCACATCAACTTCTTCCGGTTTTCGTAATGGCGAGGGGACACCATCAAAGTACTTGACCGGTCGAACACATGCATACAGGTCCAAAGCTTGCCGAAGTGATACATTCAGGGAACGAAACCCACCACCAACCGGGGTTGAGAGCGGCCCCTTGATTGCAACAACCAAATCCTTGATCACATCCAGGGTTTCATTCGGAAAATAGTCCCCGTCGTACAGATTCCCGGCTTTTTCCCCCATGTAGAGTTCACACCATTCAATTTTTCGCCGGCCGCCGTATGCTTTCTCAATAGCTGCGTTCCAGACACGAAGCGATGCGCGAGTAATATCAGGTCCGATTCCATCGCCTTCGACAAAACCAATTATTGGATTGTCCGGGACTATCAACTTGTTGTTTTCTACGGTGATTTTCTGTCCGGTTTCAGGTAGTTTTATATGCCTAAACATGTATGCGCTCCGTACTGGTTGTTCATTGATAAACTTTTGAGATTCTTATATAGAGTACTACAGGCGTATATTCTACTTCTTGTTGAATAGAGATTACTATTTTCCAAAGGGATTTCCATCTCGAAGATAATTTCGAATCCAGTATATCCTCAGTACAACTTTACAAATTTGTCAAATCGTCCATTGCTATAATAAAAAATCTACTGTCATTGAATGGTGAGATTTTCAAATGGAATGGTGGCTTTGGATCATTTTCGGTTGTGCATTGCTAACAATTGAATTGGCGGTTATTGATGCCGCTTTTTATCTTGTTCTGATCGGTGCTGCTGGAATATTGGTTGGTATTGCCAAGCTATTGGTCCCAGGCATTCCGGTAACAGTGGAATTACTAGGATTTGCGGTATTATCAATAGTATTTGCAGTATTTTTGCGAAAGACTTTATACAACAAGATCCGGCGAGCAAGCGGATACAGTCATCGGCTAATCGGCTCTTTGGTAAAAGTCACGGATCACGTACCGCCCAATGGTCGTACAAGGGTTGAATATAGAGGGGCAGGCTGGGATGCTGTAAATATTGGTACGGTGCCTATTGAAGCGGGTGCTACTGCGCGAGTTTCAGGCGAGGACGGAATCGAGCTGAAAATTGAAGTGGATGATTCGTCTTCTGGCGGTTCCGGTTCAGATGAAACAAGCAAGAAATAAATTTTAAACTTTACTTATTGAATTGAATTATGTTTGAAGCCCTTAGTTTTGCAACACTGGTGGTGTTAGCGGTCACGATTGTTGTCATAGTAGTACTGATTAAAACTGCTGTAATTGTGCCGCAGCAATCCGCATATGTAGTCGAAAATCTCGGCAAGTACTCTCGAACTCTAACTCCGGGCTTTAATTTGCTTGTTCCGTTTATGGAGAAGATTGCATATCGACATACGCTAAAAGAAGAAGCCATGGATGTCGAAGAACAGATATGCATCACATCGGACAACGTTCAGGTTGGCGTGGATGGAGTATTGTATGTTCAGGTACGCAATGCTGAAGATGCATCTTACGGCATCGCAAACTATCGTTTTGCCATCACGCAGTTGGCGCAAACCACTCTTCGGAGCGAAATCGGCAAGATTGTGCTGGATAAGACATTTGAAGAACGGGCGCATATCAATCTGCGAGTTGTCGAAGAATTGGACAAGGCTTCTGATTCCTGGGGAGTAAAAGTATTGCGATATGAGATTCGGAATATATCTCCACCAGTCGATGTGCTTTCCGCTATGGAAAAACAAATGAGGGCAGAACGGGAAAAGCGCGCCACTGTGCTGAATTCCGAAGGGATTCGGGATGCGCAGATTAACGAAGCCGAAGGCGAAAAACAGCGAATCATCAAGGAGTCTGAAGCTGCCAAGCAGCAGCAAATCAATGAAGCGGAAGGCGAGGCAGCAGCGATTCGCGCAGTGGCGGAGGCGACTGCTGACGGCATAAGAAATGTCGCCGAAGCTCTCAATGAAGAAGGCGGTGACATGGCAATGCAATTGAGAGTTGCGGAGGACTATCTGCAGCAATTTGGAAAAATTGCCAAAGAAGGCAATACCCTGATCGTGCCTTCTAACCTGAGTGATATATCCGGGATGATTGCGTCTGCGACGACCATTGTTGAAGCTGCTCGTAAAAACAAAGGTGCCCAAGATTAGCTGGACATCAAGTCCGTTGACCTTGATTTGCGAGAGTATAAAAACAGCGAGTCAACAGCGGTCGGCTTGAATTTGAATGCACTGAATTTGTGTATACAAGAGATGTTTACGACTAAACATTTCTGCATTTCTTAGCGTTATGGAAAATGACTATCAGGAGGTCAAGGAATTCTTAATTGCTCGATCTTTTCAACTCAGTGCTTCTGAATTGCACGGGAGTCTATCGGGGCTTGTATGTGCGGGCATGGGCGAGGACGAGGTAGATGACTGGCTACCGGTCATTTTTAGCGAACGGTATATTCGACTGGACGAGTATTCAGGAATTCGGGAAGAAATATGCAATCTGCTTGGAGGATTGCGAAACAAGTTTGAGGAAGACGGTTTTGAATTCCAAATTCTGCTGCCTGCGGACAACGAACCAATCGCTGACCGTCTGTACAGCATAACCCGGTGGTGTCAATGCTATCTGGATACACTGCTGCAGTTCTATGACTTGAATGAGCCGGTATCGGAAGAATGCAGCGAAATACTGGAAGACTTGCAGCAGATTGCTGATGCAGACTGTGAAGATATTGACGAAGACGACATGGAAGATGAATTTGCATTGGTTACAATAGAAGAGCATCTTCGGGTAGGAGTGCAACTCCTGTATGAGCATTTGAGTCCCGGCAATCAGAACTTCAGTAATCCTTTTGGGGGCGAACCATGAACATCGAAACATTTGCCGCAAGACGCCGACGTTTGATGGATTCTATCGGCGATGGTGTTGCGATTGTGCCGAATGCACCGGTTCAGCGGAGAAATTCGGATGTATCCTATCCTTTCCGCGCGGACAGCGACTTTTACTATCTGACAGGATTCAAAGAACCTGAATCGGTAGCAGTCTTGGCACCAGGTCTGGATGCCGGGGAATTCACCTTGTTTTGCCGCGAGCGCAATCCGGAACATGAATTATGGGAAGGTTCAAGAGCGGGTTTGGATGGTGCGGTCAAGCTGTACGGTGCTGACAGGGCATTGCCTTTTACATCAATTCGCGAAGAGCTGCCGAAACTGCTTCGGGACCGAACATCGGTCCATTACTGCATGGGGCGCTATCCCGAATTTGATACACACGTAATGGACTGGCTGAACAAGGTTCGGGGTGCGGGCCGCTCTGGAAACAAGGTTCCCGGAGAAATAGTGGATATTAGCCGGAACCTTCATGAGTTGCGCCTTACGAAAACCCCGGAAGAGCAACAGACCATAGCAAAGGTAGCGGCCATTACGAGCGATGCACATGTCCGGGCAATGCAGTTTTGCAAAGCCGGAATGTTCGAGTACGAACTCCAGGCTGAAATCGAGTACTGGTTTCAGAAAAACGGTTGCACCTACGCCTATCCCAGCATTGTAGCTTCTGGCAGCAACGCTTGCGTGCTTCACTACACGGAAAACAATAAAAAACTTGAATCCGGCGACCTGCTGCTGATTGATGCCGGTGCTGAACTTGACTGCTATGCCGCTGATATCACAAGAACTTTTCCAGTGAATGGAAAATTCACTCCAGAGCAAAAGTCAATTTACGAAGTGGTTCTGGAAGCGCAAAAGGCTGCAATCAAGTTGGCAGTCAAAGAAAGCCGATTTGAAGATGTGAGTCAATCAGCAGTCAAAGTAATTTCACAGGGGCTTAAGGAGTTGGGCATCCTTCAGGGCAGTTTGGAAGAAATTCTGGAAACTGAATCCTACAAGGAGTTTTACATGCATAAGATAGGCCACTGGCTCGGCTTGGATGTTCATGATGTAGGCAATTATGGAGATGGTGAGCAATCCCGCATGCTTGAGGAAGGGTTTTACATGACAGTTGAGCCAGGGATTTACATTTCGCCGTCGGATGAAGTTGATGCGCGATGGCATGGTATCGGTATTCGAATTGAAGATGATGTTCTGGTAACTGGGGACGGCAACCGGGTAACAACAAAGGCAGTTCCCAAGGAAATTGCAGAAATTGAGGAGTTGATGTCCGGCTAGGGAGCAGTTCGGCAGCATCAACATTGCATATGACGGGATTGAATCAATTCGACATCGTGGTCGTTGGTGGGGGCCTCGTGGGTGCCAGCTTCGCTTGCCTGCTTGAAAATACCGAATTAACAATTGCACTAATCGATCCAATCGACCCAAATGAAGAATCACAAAGTGATTCGGATAATCGGGCAATCGCACTGACTTACAGCACTGGCAAGATTTTTGAAAAATTAGGCGTTTGGAAAAATCTTTCAAAAGAAGACATTACTCCAATTAGGCGAATATTCATCTCACAGCAAGACAGTTCTCAAAACAGTGTGCTAAGTGCAGAGGATGTGGATTGCGAATCTTTGGGCTGGAACATGTTTGCATCAAAGGCAAGGCAGTGTGTATATGAAAGGCTGAAGCAGATTGAACGAGTCGAAATAATTGGTTCAGCAATGGCTACAAATATTCAGCTCCAGCGCGACCGGGTTCTGGTTGAAGTTGAGTCGGATAAAGTTTCTCAGGTTGAGGGCAGGCTGGCTGTGCTTGCAGATGGCGGCAGATCCAACTTGTCCGAAAAATTGGGTTCTGTGGCAAGAGAAACGGCATATTCTCAAAAAGCTCTGGTGTGTGAAGTAGAAACTGACCGGGCGAATTTTGGAAATGCTTATGAACACTTTTGTCGTTCAGGTCCTCTGGCCCTTCTGCCTTGCAAAAAGAACGGATATTCAGTGGTGTGGACTCTTGAACCGAACGAAAGCAAGTACTTTCAAACGGCTCCGCCAGAGGAGTTTCTGAATGAATTGCAGTCAGCAAGTCCTGGCGGGGTTGGAAAATTTACCAGTATTATTGGCGACAGATCATGTTTCCCGCTGAAGCTAAGCAAAATTCAGGACGTGATTGCAGAACGAGTGGTAGTCGTAGGGAACGCTGCTCATACGGTTCATCCTGTTGCGGGGCAAGGGTTCAATCTGGGGTTAAGAGATGTCGCAGCTCTAGCCGAAATAATTGAAACACACAGCAATCGCGGCTGGGACATCGGATCGTACGATGTACTATCGAACTATGAAAGCTGGCGAAAAAGGGAAGCAAAGGCAGTTGCGTCTTTTACCAACGGATTGATTAGAATTTTTGGCGATGATTCGCCAATTGCAACTTCTTTGCGGTCAGTTGGATTGGATATGGTTCAAGTATTGCCTCCCGTTCGACGATTTCTTTTGAAGCGAACAATGGGGTTGCATGGCAAGCAGTCCAGATTGGTAACGGAAACTGTTCCCTGAAATCTTAATCTGTTTTCATATTGGCTTGTTCAGTAGCTGGATTGGTTCTTGAAGTTCTTTTTGGGGGAAAGACAGGTTATCCATTTTCTCCGATTAATTTCAGCATTTGAATTTAGCAATTTGCCAAATGACCGACATTTTGTTTGAGGAGTTGCTCCCTCCGGTCACAATCCGGCAGAAAATCTTGCATTAGCGCATAGAATCTCTTTGTATGCTTTCGCTCCAGAAAGTGCACCATTTCATGTACTACGACCAACTCCAGGCATTCAGGGGGTTTTCTTGCCAATTCGGTAGATATTCGAATTGTATTTGCATCAAGATTGCAGCTTCCCCATCGGGTTTTCATTCGCTGAACATAGAACTTCTTAATATCTACTCCAGTTACAGGCCCCCACTTGGCCAGCAAGTCGGCAATTGCCTCCTTCAAAATTTCGCGATACCACGCTTCCAATAGTTGCATCCGGTAGTAGCTATCCGCTCCAGAACGAATCTTCAGAACCAAATGAGACTTCGTCAGTTGAACAGAGGGGTGTTCTTGTGTCTCGCGAATCGATAGTGGAAAGGCCTTGCCCCAGACATAATGGTGTTCATTGTCAATGAATTGAACTGTATTTTCTATTCCTTTTTTTTGAACTTTCTCTAACTGCTTTCTGATCCATTCAAGGTTGGATTCGGCAAAATCCTGGATGTCGCTTGTTTTCATGAAATTCGGGGCGGAAATCAATACCCGGCCATCTGCGTGTAGCACGCGTGCATACATGTGCTTGATTTTCTTCTTTGTAACTTCAATTGTGATATCTTCAATTTGAATTAGCATGGTACTTGCTCTGCTGTTTTAAGTTCCACTTTTCCAAAAATTCTGTTGTATGCTCAAGAGACGAGGTCAATTATTTGTGCAGGATAATTAAATCAAACCAAGGCATCTCAAATCGAAAAATTTTGACTGGCAAAAAGTTCAACTGGAAATTTTCTCCTTCATTCTATAACATGCATTTAAACTGATTTAAGGCAGGCTTGAATCGGCACATGGTCGACAGCGGCTTGGACAATCGGTCCGGCAACTGAGGTTCCCAAAATCGACGATTGAAGCGGAACGCAAATTTGTCAATAGATTCTTGAAGATATCGATGCGATACCCCATGGAAGGTTACCGCCAGAAAACTCTTGGAACATCCATGATACTTTTATCGCACCGACTGCATGAAAACTTTTGCCGCCGAGATTTTTTACGTTCAATGCTGTACGACAAGGCTTATGCGCTGGTTTTTGCGGTGACGGTTCAAGTCGGCGAAAGGCCTAATACGGTACGCCGAGCAGTAAGTGCGTGCTTGCGTCGTTGTTGAACAACAAATTTTTTTGCGACTATCAGGTTGCAAGGAATGCTAACTGGTTTTTCTTTTTTCAACCTCTTCGTCTAGCTTATCCTTCTGTGCACGCCATATCGCAATGGGCAACCCAAACGACCAAAACAAAGCAGCCGCTCCAAGACTTATTGTCACTCTCTCTATACATGATACCAGTTCCGGATGTGAAACAATTTTACCAAGTAGTGCAGAAGCAAATGCAAAGCTAAGTACAACCAAGTAAACATAAAAAAGTAATATATAGCGAGAAAGTAGTCTTACTTTTTGGCTTCGATGCAAGCTGGCTATTCGCCAGCTACCCTTATACAAATCCTCTGGAGTACCAATTGCTGAAATAACCGCAATCATAATGCCAGCCAAAATGGAAAATATTGTAACCAAAATCCGCAAGGCCTCAGAATTCCCAGTAGTGACTTCATCGCCAAAAATTAGTACTACTGCTCCTAATACGAGACCAGTCAAGATAAATGCAATTCGAGGATAGTTAATTGATTTTTTATCAGAGTTCATTGTTCCAAATATCCTTTACTGCTTATTTCATGGAAATAATTTTCCATCTCTTCCCATGCATGATTGTGGCTAACAGTGTTTGCAAATCCTGTAATTTGCGTCTTTTTGGTTAGAACTAAATCTCCGTACCTTACCCGTTCGCCCGATTTGGTTTCAATTTCAAAGTCCTCATCCTGCTCCGTAATAGCACGGGAAAAATCATCAAACTCTCCAGGTTCCAATTCTCCTGAACGTCTGCTGTTAAATGAAATTACCAATTCAGCCTGCACATTTTCCGCTTGTTCAATTGAGCGCTTTTTTTCATCACTGAAAGCTAAAGATTCCAACAATTGCTTCAACAAATTTTTTCCAAGAGATTCTTTAAAATTTTGTTGTTGATTTCTCTCCGTTTCTTGAATAGTTTCCCTATAGTTGTGACTTCGTAATTTAATTCTTTTCACCCCTCCCTGTTCAAGCAATTTTTTCACATTCGATGGGTTCGATATAGGTAGCAACTTGAAGCTATTTATTTCTTCAGAAAATTCAAGCCCATCATCTTTGGCTCGTATGACCAAGTTCCGCAAGTATTGCTCCATTGATTTTGGGTGCATGCCGCTTGACATGAAAATACAATGATTTTCTCTAATCAGTATCATTCCATCTCCATCAAGATAGTCCCAGTCTTCAGCAGGTGGATGAGACTGCAAGTCAGAGTTCTCGCCGGATACATTATGAGGCACTGTGGATGCAGCTTGTCGCTCCGTCCAGGCTGCAACATGGAGAAAAAGAAAGTTATTTGAAAATTTTCGATGTCGGATTTCAGCCTGCCCGGCTTTCAATTCAACTCGAGTGGATTCAACATGGGGATACTGTTCTAAACACCTTATAAGCGTATCTTGAAGATTGGCATCTTTCAAATCTGGCCAATAAGCACGTAAATACGACATGGTGCGTTGTTTCAACAGTTCATCTTTCATAAATATATCTAGTGGAGTATTCTTAATATACTATGAGGAAGGTGTGCAAAGTGCGGCTCGCTAGTTTTTCTGCTAAAGTAGCGGTGTTAAAACAATTCACGCAGCAAGCGACATCACAAACGACAACAGTTATATACCCGAAAGCGTCGAAAATCAACTTTGATGTGGCTGGACCCCTTCCCGTTGAAAATTTTGCTGTGAAAAAGTGTGTTCCAGACGCTTAAAAAATTAGGGTTTTCAGGGTTTTGTGGGGAAGAATTCAGTCAGTACATAGTAATCAGGAAAGCGAAAAGAATTTTTATAGTCAGGAAGGCAATATGCTGATAGAGAACCTGGATGAACAGTGAAGGAGAAGGCGGATTCGCCGGAGGAGCGAAGACAGTGGCACCGGTTCACGGACAAAAATGTGTGGGTGTGTTATGGCATTGAGCGGCTGTGGCAAGTGTTGAGCGTGGAAGCGGGGATTGGCTACCGCATTCCGGGTCGGCAACCTAGCGGCAGTTCGTTGCTTTTGGTCGGTACGGTTGGGGTTTTCCTTATTTCAGTTTAGATGCATGTTCTATAATCACAGGATTGGTAAATTGGGCGGAAAAATAGTTTTTGTAGTCATTACCGTATTCAAAGATTCAACAGTGCCATGGCTATGAAACAGTCTCCGGATTTTGACATTTTAATTGTTGGTGCAGGTGTGGTCGGTCTTTCTCTTGCATCATCATTGCGCAATTCGGGTTACAGAATCCTGCTGGCCGAAGCCGGCGAGTTTTCCGTTGACTCAATGGAAGAGTACGATTTACGCGTAAATTCCATCCATCTTGGGTCTGAAACTTTTTTGGATGCAATCGGTGCTTGGTCCCATGTTGTTGAACGAAGGCATTGTCCCTACCAATCCATTCAAGTCTGGGATTCGGCAGGCGGAAAGATTACGTTTGAGGCAAGCGAGATTGGTGAGAAATACCTGGGTTCAATTGTTGAAAACAAGGTGCTTTCTGTCGCTTTGAACGCTACGCTTGGCGAATCCTGCGAAGTGGAGAAAATCTCAAATGCAACTCTGCTTTCACTGGAATCGGAAAACGAACGAGTGAATGCTGTTTTTCAGGGACAGGAAAAAATAAGTGCCAGAATGGTTGTAGGAGCGGATGGCAGTAATTCAGCGGTTCGAAATCTTGCGGGTGCATCCGGTGCCAAAAGCAGTTATCAGCAGAACGCATTTGTAGCAAAAATTGGAACCTCCGAACCTCATGAAAACATCGCCTACCAAAAGTTCCTGCCTGACGGCCCGCTGGCATTTTTACCGCTAGCTGACGGCAGCTCGTCAATTGTGTGGAGCTGCGCTCAAAAACGCGCCGATGAACTGCAAGGCATGGACGATGATAATTTTGAGAAAGTACTGGCCAAGTGTTTTGACTATCGCTTGGGCGAGACAATTTTGGAAAGCCGGCGAGTGTTCTTTCCATTGCATAGTTTTCATTTGAATTCGTACTTGAAAGACCGTGTTGTATTGATTGGAGATGCTGCTCATGTGACCCATCCTCTGGCCGGAATGGGTGCGAATCTTGGGTTGATGGATGCCGCCACTTTGGGCGAAATTTTGCTTGAAAACTTTGAAACTTCTGGCGACCCGTGGAACTATGTGAAACTAAGAGAGTATGAACGAAGGCGTAAAGCCGCTGTTTCGCCTGTAATGATGCTAATGGATGCCTTTGATTGGGGCTTCCGCAGTCCATCGCAGCTAGTGCAGGGAATCCGCGGTATCGGGCTGAGTGCTACCAACCAGTTCTCTTTGGCGAAGAATACAATTATGCGCCTGGCATGCGGTGTGACCGGCGATTTGCCGGATTTGGCGAAACGGTAAAGTTGAATTTGTCATGTTTTGCCATGCGTTTCCGGGACGCAGTAAAATATATCCAAAAGACTTCAAGCAGAACAGTTGTTTGAATGCCTTGAACCGGCTCATTAAATTCAAATTTAACAACTTTGATGCTTTTCGGTATATGATAGAAACGGGAATTATATTTATTCGGGATAAAAACCATGGTAGAGAACAGTCTGAAAAGCGCAGGACTCAGACCGACGCTTCCTCGTCGTTTGATACTGGAGATTTTGGAAAATTCATCCGAAAGGCATATGGGGGCGGAAGAAATATACCAGGCAATTCGAGATTCGAATCAAGAAGTCGGGCTTGCAACAGTCTATCGAGTACTAACGCAGTTTGAGCAGTCAGGAATTGTAATTAGCCACAAATTTGCAGGAGATAACAAAGCCTATTACGAGTTGAATGATGAGACCCACCACGACCATTTGGTATGTGTCAAATGCGGGCGAGTAATCGAGTTTGTAGATGAGCAAATTGAAAAAAGGCAGAAAGAAGTGGCGAAATCAGCAGGGTTTGTGCTTGAGGACCATTCTCTCCATCTGTATGGGGTATGTACTGGAATGAGCAAGAAAGGAGTCTGTTCCGCTTCGGACTCAGATAGCCAGAATATTCATCAGATTGGCGAAAAATGAGCGGCTTGCCGCTATCGTGGCTCAAGACATGGAATGTAAAACGCTGACAGCAATAATTCTTGCCGCCGCGAGCTCGTCTCCAAGTACCGATTCTTTGCGGTGGAAAGCGAAGACCTGTGTTGTAAGAATTGTTTGAATATAATTGCTGGTTATTCGAATAGTATCGCCAATAGTTCTTTAATTATCAGCAAAGGGTAATTTGAACCGGGGATTGGCGAATTATCATTGAGAGATTTTTTTCTAATTTAGGAGAATTGCTATTTCTACTTACAAATCCTTATCTGCAGAATTGTCAGATGCACTAGATTTATCCGTCCCGCCGGTAGCGGTTCGATTTGTTGACCAGAAGATTGATGAATCGGAAACTGACATTCCGGTTTCTGCCGGATGTCAATTTTGGGAAAGAGTAGCCCGCAAGGTTGTGAATACCAGTGCCCGGCAACATCAAAACTGCGCTGTCGGAATACATACGCATAATTTGATTGGTGCGCCGGAAACACAGGCATCGGAGTTGGGAAATGTGTTGGCGGCAATGCAAGGGCTTGACTATGTCCGTGAATCGGAAATTGCCGGGATTCCTGTCCGTAATAATGCGTCGCATTATGTAGTTTATGAGCCTCTGTCGGAAGCTGAAAACAAGCCGGAAGTGGTGATATTGTTTGTTCATGCTGCACAGAGCCTAGTGCTGACCGAAGCATTGCAACGTGTGGATGGACAAATACCGCCAGCGATGGGCCGTCCAGCTTGTGCGCTAGTCCCGCAGGTTAGTAATTCCAAAAAATCTGCCGCGAGTTTTGGCTGCTGCGGTGCAAGAGTTTATGTGAATGCGTTAACCGATGAAATTACTGTATGGGGTCTCGCAGGGGAAAATTTGGAAGCATATGCAAGAGAGATAAAAATCCTTGCGAATGGAAATGCCATATTGACAAAGTTCCATGAATTTCGGCGGCAGGATATTGAAACAGGAAAAGAACCTTCAGTTCAAGAGTCGCTAGAGCGACTTGGATAGTTTGAACTGCTGCATTCAGTAACGCGACTAATTTGACAGTACGAAGGAGATTGGTACATTTACAATCCCTTTGGCAGGGCGACCATCAATTTCAGCCGGTTTAAACTGCCATCGTCGAACTGCTTTCGTTGCAGCCTTGTCAAGTCGACGGTAGCCACTGGATTTGTAAGTTTCGATCTTTGCTACTTTTCCTTTTTGGTCCACATGCACGCGTAGAACGACTTTGCCTTCTTCGCTGTTTACTCTGGAAAGGTACGGATATTGAGGAGCTGGATTGGAGAATCCTTCAATTCCGTAAGCAGGCGCCGTGCGTGACGGTTGAATAGAGGCAATTTGTTCAAGGGGAGCACTTGACAAATTCTTGTTCCTGTCTTCCAGCTGTATTGCTTCAAGTTGAGCTGGATGAGTCTGTAGTTCGCCGCTTGTATCGCTTGCGGGTGGGGCAGAAAGGGAAATTTCAGTTTTCTTCTCCAAGTCTGACTGGGGGGGTTGCCGTACTGGCTTTTGTTCGGGAACCAATAGAGGTGTTACTTCCTTTGTAGATTCCTCCTTGATAATCTTCTTTTCTTCTCCTGCAGGAGGGGTTGCAGATGGTTCAATTTCATTTTCTTCAGAGACTCCGAAATAAGCAACATGAAGCGCAGTCTCCGATTCAATATCGAAGACGCTTTCTTGGGTTGCTGCTTTTTCACCGGTAGTTTCAACATCGGCAAGCGTGTCAAATTCTTTTGATACTGATGCTACATCTGCAAAGTCCCTGGAATCAATAGCAACTTCGCTTTCTTCTGTCGAATCGTTGTCCGAATCGTCTCCCCAATTGAATTCATAAAGCGTTTTCTGAATCTCCGCTTCATGGTCAGTTTTTGAAGCAGCTTGAGATTTGTCTTGAGTTAGTGGTTCGACAAATACAGAAGGAATTGATAAATCCTTCGGTTGTGCCGCCGGTTTTGAATCTTGCATGGAAATTTTTTTCGAAGGTAAGTTGCTGCTTTGTACTTCATGAACAAGGGTGGCTTGAATTGAGTTGGGTACATGGACTGTATCCACGTTTTGAACAGCCATGGTGAACCCGGTGGCGCAGACACCATGGAAAACAATGGATGCTAGCCCGGCGAGTGCCAGTTTTGGAAGATTGAATGTCCTCGCAGCGTGATTGCCTGAATATTCAATCGGGGAAATTCTTAAAACGGGATTGTTCATTTGCTTGCACGTTTCCAGGGAATCACAAAGGGACCAAATTCAGTCTGTTCGTGCCGTGCAATGATTCCATAGTATTTTTTCAGATTGACATCAGACAGTACGGTTTCCGCAGTGCCTTCTTCAACCAGTTCACCTTTGTATAACAAGGAAAGTCTGTCGCAGTATCGGGCCGCTAGCCCAAGGTCGTGCATAACTAAAACGATTCCTGTTCCTTGTTTCGATAAATTTTTCAGCTTGTCCATCACATCCAGCTGGTGTGCGGGGTCGAGACCGGCGACGGGCTCATCCGCAAGAAGAATTTTCGGTTCAGTAGCCAATGCTCTGGCCAGCATAACTCTTGCTTGTTCTCCCCCGGACAGGCTGTTGACTCTTCGTTCGGCAAACTCGGAAACATCGCACATTTTCATGGCACTTTCCGAAGCAGCACGGTCTTTCTCAGACAATCGTTGCCACCGTTTCTGGTGCGGGAGTCGCCCCAGCATGACAAGATTTTTCACTGTAATCGGCCAATGACTTCTTCCCGACTGCTCCAGATATGATATGGATTCTGCAAAATGGCGAGATGAACTTGAATCTACTGCAGTGTCGTCGTACATAACAGTACCTTGCTGAATGGACTGCAAGCCCATCATGGTTTGAAGCAGGGTAGTTTTTCCTGCACCGTTTGGTCCAATCAATCCCACAAATTCACCGCTTTGGACACAAAAAGAGGCGTTGCTGAGAATCGTATTGCTTCCTCGCTGCACGAATATATTTTCTGCACGAAGTGAGCTCACAAGTATTGACCTCTCATGCGCAAAACCAGCCACAAAAAGAATGGCGCCCCGACAAATGCAGTGAATACACCCAGTTTGAGTTCTCCGCCGAATGAAACCAGTCGAACAATTACGTCAGATATGAGCAAAAGTACTGCGCCGCCCAGAGCACTGGCAGGAAGCAGCAAACCAGGTCGGTGTCCTACAAAGGGACGCAGCACATGCGGAACAACGAGTCCAACAAATCCGATTGCCCCCGACACCGCTGTAGCAGCCCCGACAGCGGACGTAACTCCAAATATCAGACAAATGCGTACCGATTTCAAATTTACACCGAGTGTTGATGCCGTATCTTCGCCTAGAGTGAGTGCGTCCAGTGCTTTTCCCAGTGTCAAGACCAAAGCCAGACCGACTACAATAAACGGTGCCGCCAGCCAAAAATGCTCCAGGCTTCTGTTTGCAAGCGACCCCAGTAGCCAGAAAACGATTTCAAGAGCAGCAAACGGGCTCGGTGCAAGATTTAGTGCCAAAGATGTCAATGCTCCCGCGAAGCTGGTTACAGCGACACCCGCCAGAATCAACGTCAATGTGGAACTTTTTCGCCCGGCAACGAGCAGCATGACACCAACGCCAATGCAGCCACCTATAATTCCTCCAATTGGGAGTGCCAAGGCAAACAGTGCAGAAAGGCCGGAATATATTACGAGAACGGCTCCCAATGCTGCGGATGCCGAAACTCCAATGAGCCCAGGTTCTGCCAAAGGGTTACGGACATAGCCTTGCAATGCTGCTCCGGATGCTCCCAATGCGGCACCTACCAGCATCCCGAGAAGTGCTCGGGGGAGGCGAATCTCCTGAACAATAATCGAGTTGGACAACTCGTCTGCCGAAAACAGCGAACGAATCAAAGTAATCGCATCAATAGCAACTGGCCCCACATAGAGCGACAATCCAAAGGCAAGGGCAGTTAGAACACTTAGAACTAAAATAAGCGTTTTGAATTGCCGGTCCGAACCAAACACTTCAGGAATCACCTGGAGTTGCAAAGAAGTTTTTTCTGAACTTCACCAGCCGGGAGATAGCTTCAGCTGCAAATGGCGTGCCGCATATCCATAAATTGCTGTTTGAGCCGATTTTGGGCAATTCGGAAAAATGCAGTCGAATTGCTGGGTGGTTCGGAAGTTCATTTGCCAAGGCCGGAGAGTAGTTTCTGCTCGTTATCATGAGTGCTTCTGGACGATGGGTTACCAGAATTTCAAGAGGAAGGTGGCGGGACCCGCTAATTCCCAATTCTGTCGCAAGATTGCGAAATCCGGCTTGGTCAACAATCTCGGAAATCAGTGTATTGCTCCCGAATGTAAATCCGTTTTCAAAGTACAGTGCAAGCAAAGGGTTGTATCTGTCTCTTTGGTTTCGGGCTGTTTCTATCGCCGAGTCAAATTCGGCAATTAGTTGCTCGCCTCGTTCTGTTTCACCGACTGCCTCAGCGACCGTGCGGATATTCGCCCGGATTTCCGAAAAAGTTTCGGCAATTGGAATTTCCAGAACGGAATAGCCGATTTTCCTTAATAGCGATACCTGCGGTCTGCTGAATTTACTGGTAATGATTAAATCTGGCCGATAACTGGTGATTTCCTCCGCCATGCCATGGTTGGCCGGAAATTTTCTGGCGGATTCCCACATCGCTGAGTTTTCAGACTGGTGTGCCAAGTGGCTAACAGAGGATATTCGACTGTGGTCTGCGATTAGCATGAGCAGCTGGTCTGTGCAAACGTTCATGGATACAATACGCTCCGGCTTGTCTGCTTTCAATATCGGTGCAAATGCAATGGACACAGCAAGCAGAAAAATACAGCAAACCAACAGAACAACCCTGTTGAAGCTAGTCAAGGGCGGAAGATATCCATGTACGATTGTGGCATGCTTCATATCAAGTAGCGCGTTGCATCAAAATTCATAGTTCACTCCAACAAAGAAAGCGCGGCCCGGCACACCGTATCCAGCTACTTCTTCATAGTCAGTTTCATCCAGTGCATTTTCAACCTTGGCGAATACACTTGTTTGCTCGTCAATGCTGAGCGACCCTGCCAGATTTACCAGTGTGTAGCCGCGTAGTTCTCTCAGGGTGCGAGAAAAATCAGGAGGAGGAAAAATAACATCCGTTTGTTTTCCGTTATGTTGAATATTGAAGTTGATTTCTCCCTTGTAGTTTTGGAGTGTAAATGATCGATTTAGATTGAGACTGGCAATCAAATCTGACCTTCGAACAAGTTTTTGTCCTTCATTGTCTCGCGGTTTACTCAGTGTCAGACTCGCCGCCAGTTTCCAGTATTCTGCGAATTTTCCGCTTGCCGAAAATTCCAGGCCTTTTGTTGTGTTAGTGCCGTCCAGATTAATAGCCCATTGCTGCGTGCATTCCGGTGGGTTTGCACAATTTCCGAATCCCTTGATTTCGTTTGTTATTCGGTTGTCAAAGTATGTTGCATCCACGGTTATCCCGTCGTTGCTGAAAGTATGTTCAACACCAATATCCCAGCCTTTGCTTGTTTCCGGTTTCAAGTCTGGATTCCCCACGAATGTTCCACTAAAACCGTATAGTTCGGTAATCGTAGGATTCTTGATTCCAGTGCCATAGCTTGCATGTATTCGGGTAAGTCCATTGCCTAGCAGATAAGCCCCCGATGCTCGCCAGGTAGCGTGGTTTTTGAAAGCATTTGCATTTTTGCCATTGTCGTCGTAGCGACCGCTTAGCGACAAAAACACACGGTCCGACACTGAGGACTGATGCTCCAGAGTGTAGCTTGTCGAACTGCTTTCCAGATTTGGAATATTGGGTACGAATTGACTCGTTGAATTGGTTCTTTGGTACTTGGTTTTTTCGCGGCTCGCTGCGAAAATGATGGTTTGCTCTGTATCAGCTGTCTGGAATCGATAATTGGCCTGATATTCAATTCCGGTCAATTTTCCTATGCTGTTTTGTCCAGACACTCCTTGATTAACATCCACTCGTTTATGGTTGGCATTGGTTAATTTGAAGGTATGATTCAAATTTCCATCCATTTGCGATGCGACTGCTTTCACTGCCAGAAATATTTTTTTGTTGTCTGCGACTTGGTCGGAGTCGGCAGGAGGCGAGTCGAATTCAAATTTGGAATTAATAACCATGGCCGTAGCTGAGACTTCAAAGTTCTCTGACAATTGACTTCCAGCTTTCAATAAAGCAGACTGCATTCGGGTGCCGTCTTTCTCGGTACCAGCCCTTGCAGCAGAGATACCATCAGTTCTGAAAGAATTGAGCGCTAAAGAAATTGTGTTTGAATCGTTGGCAGCTCCAAAGATTGCTTTCACATTTGAAGCGGAATGAGTGCCTAATCCAGCCTGTATACTTGGGCGCGAATCTTTGCTGTATTTCGGTGTGGTCAAATTGACTACGCCGCCGACTGCATCGCTGCCGTAGATTGAACTTTGCGGTCCGCGCAGTACTTCAACCCGATTGATCAACTGTACAGGCAGATGGTGAAGATACAGTTCGTTTCCGAAGTAAGGATCATTCAACTTGATACCGTCCAGTACAACCAAAGTATGGTTTGCCTCGGCACCCCGGATTCTTGCCTGCACCTGCGCCCCGCCAGACGAGCTTACTGCAACACTGGGAACCTCGCGCAATAGTTCGTAGACTGTCGTTGGTTTTCGGTCTTCAATGTCGTCGCGGTTAATTACTGTAATACTGCTTCCTACCTGCTTCGACGGCAAGGGAACCCGGCTTGCGGACACAACCAGTTCTTTTACTGTAACTTCGTTTGTGTCGTTTTCTTGTCCGGTTGCATTGAGTGAAAAGAGAAAAATTGCAGCTGAAACGATGCATCCGATTGATGGTTGGATATACTTCATTATTGAATCTCCTGTAGTGTTTTCCTGGATGAAATCAGACTGCAGGGGCACCTGTATACAGGCGTTTCGACGAGAAATACACTTCCCATCCTCCACCATGTAGCGGGATTTTTTGTCCTTGAATGTCGAATGAGGGATTATGCCCATGTATTCGGTGACCCTATGCAGTTGCACAAAATTTGCGCGCCACCACAAACGAGTCTCCGTCCCGTCATAACGCCCCGTTAGACGGTTGGGCAACGCTGGCGTTGGCAGGTTTCCTGGCTTGCGGGTCATCGTATTCCATCCAGCCTTCCCAGTTTCCCAGTGGCATATTTGGATGGATACTCTCCGCGCACAGTTGCGGGGGCAGCCAAGGCTTCAATTGCAAATAGCAGTTTTACCCTGTTCCATATTGCTTCCCCAAAAACGGGGAACCAACGCTACTAGCGAATATACAACAAATTTTTAAAGTTTGCTTGAAATTCGTTTTATTCAGACGGGCTCTTCCGGCGATAGCTGATATTTCTTGTTCATGCTACGCAGGTAATTTCGGTGAAAACTATAGTAGCCAGGAGTCAGGAATTTTGGTGTTTCCCGAAGGCTTTTGTGCAGTTTGGGCAAGGCATGAAATGGCACTGAAGGATATAAATGGTGTTCGCAGTGATACGGCATGTTCCACGAAACCAGTCTGACCAGCGGATTGGTCAATGTTGTTCTCGTGTTTTCAAGCATGTCGCTGGAAAGTCTGCAACCCGCATGCTCTGCCAAAAGAAACAGCCTGAGTGAAACGGAACCAATCAAGGCAGGGACAATCCAGTAGGTCAGGAGAATTGAGCTTTGCATGAATAGTGACAATCCAAGCAGTCCCGCGTAAAGAATCAAATGAATTCTGGCTTCTTTAACAATACTGGACAGGTTTTGTTCAGGAATGAAATCTTCACCGACTCGACCCATGGCATGAAATGCAATGGACTTCGCTTGCGGTAGCCAGTAGTTCGCAAAGCCCGATAAGGCAATCCAATACTGCAGTCTTGTCTTTGGTTTTTCTGTTGCCAGTTCAGGGTCCCGAATTGGATCATTGGTGTAGCGATGATGTTCGTAATGAAACAGGCGAAAGTACTGTGCAGGCAAAAACAGAATAAACCCAGCTATGGTTGCAACCCCTGCATTAAGCGCTCGACTGCGAAATGCGGTGTTATGGATTGACTCGTGCAAGGGTGAAAACAGAAACATCAGAATACTTCCGTACAGTAGCCAGGCAGGTACTATCCACCAGTTGCCGGCAATGAATACAAGCCAGCCGGTTGCCACCAACAGCAGCAGATGAATCGCCAGGCGAATAAGCCCGCGGTAATTGGAGCGAGCTGACAATTCAATCAGTTTCGCCGATGAAATGATATTGCTCCGGTTTGAGGAGTTTTCGGCTCTGTCCATATTCTGCAATGCCTGCAAGCTGAATTATGCGTGTAGTTTTGATACTTGCATGTTGAAACAATGCAATATTGTCGGAAACAATCCCGACGATTTCAACTTGAATTGCTGCTGGATACCGTTCGATTCAGCAAAAGTACAGGAATCAGGCCAACTGCTACAATCATTAGCGACCCGAGCGCCGCCACTTCAATCAGTTCATCGGAAGCGAATTCATATACGCTGGTAGCAAGTGTGTCGAAATTGAATGGTCTCAGAATCAATGTTGCCGGAAGTTCTTTCATGCAGTCTACAAACACGACAATGATGCCGGTAGCCAGTCCCTTTTTCATGAGCGGCAAGTGAAATTTCACCAACGTTCTGGTTGCTGAATTTCCGAGCGAGCGAGCTGCCATGTCCATGGAAGGACTAATCTTGGACAGGCTTGAATCTATGGCGCCTCTTGAAATTGTCAGAAAACGTACGGTGTATGCAAATATGATTGCAAATATTCCACCTGTAAGAAGAAGTCCGGTGGAAGTATTGAAATAGCTGCGGGCGATTGCATCAACAGAATTGTCAATCCATGCAAACGGTACGATGATTCCAATCGCCAAAACCGCACCGGGGACTGCGTATCCCAGTCCGGATGTCCAGCTTAGTGCCTGAAGGAATTTTGTGGGAACCAGTCGAACTGAGTAGGCCAAAAACAAAGCCAATACAGTTGCTGCAATCGCTGCTGTCAAGGACAGTGCAAGACTGTTGAACGCGTGGATTTTGAAGTCTGCGTTCCATGTAACATCAAAGTAGCGTATTGAATAGTCCCCAAGGATAACAATCGGCACCACGAAGCCTAGTAATACAGGCAGCAGGCATGCAGTAACTGCCGCATATTTTCTCCAGCCTTTTAGTATAAATACGGGCGGTTGATTGAGTCCGTTGTTTGTTTCGTAGTATTTACGGTCTTTTCTTCCAAATCTTTCTATAAATAGCAGCGTGGCGACGAACAGCAGCATCACAGATGCGACCTGCGCTGCGCCGCCGATATTCCCCATTCCCAGCCACACATCGACAATCCCCGCTGTGAGCGTATGAACAGCAAAGTAGTCGACTGTACCAAAGTCATTCAGGGTTTCCATAAGGGCAAATGCCAATCCGATTGCAATGGCCGGTCGAGCCATCGGAATACTGATTGTGAAGAAAACCTCCAAAGTGCTTTTGCCTAAAATTCTTGAGCATTCGAACATTCGGTTTGACTGTTCTGAAAATGCGCTTCTGGCCAGCATGTAAACATATGGGTAAAGCACTAGTGTCAAGACCGACACAGCACCGCCCATGCTTCGGATATCAGGAAAATAGTAGTCGTGAACAGATTTCCATCCAAAAACTTGTCTTATAATCTGCTGCACTGGACCCGAAGCGTCCAAAAGATCTGTATAAGCGTATGCAACGACATAAGCCGGCATGGCCAAAGGAAGAAGGAGAACCCATTGAAAGATGGATCGTCCGGGAAATCGGCAGGTTGCCACCAACCACGCAGTAGAAACGCCCAGAAGCAGTGTGCCGCAAGCGACAAGAAACAGGAGCGTCAGTGTTTCCTCTATATAATAAGGAAGTACTGTATGATATAAGTGAGGCCAGATATTCTCGACGGGGTTTAAGGCAAGAAAAAAAATTGACAGAATCGGCAAAACAATGAGTGCAACGAGAACAGAGGCAGTCAGAAAGGTGCCATTTCGCAAAGCATTCCATTGCAGGCTCGTTGTAATTGCCGAAACTGCCATAGCTAGCAAGAGGAGAGTTAGCTAGAAGTCATATAGAGTCTCATCGGCGAGAATAATTGCCTGTTTTCGAAAACTGGACGATGCAGACAAAGGTCTTGCGTCCTTTTTGAAAGGTCCCCAAGATTCCAAAAGCGGGGACAAAGCAATTCCCGACACGACAGGAAACTCTGAATTTGTTTGAGCATAAATTTGCTGAGCGTCGTCGCTTACCATGTATTCCATAAGCTTTGTTGCTGCGTCCTTGTTTGGCGCATTGGCTGTGAGTACTACGCCGCTAATGTTCATGTGGGTACCGCGGTTGCCTTGATTCGGGAAGACTACGTTTACGGCTTTTGCCCACGGAATCTGCTCTTCGTTGGCAAGCATTTTCGCCATGTAGTAATGATTTATCACTGCAACATCGCAAATTCCTTCCTTGATTGCCTTCACTTGAGCCCGGTCGTTGCCCTGCGGTTTACGCGCCAGGTTTTCTTTGACACCCGCCAACCATTCGGCAGTTTGCTCCTTGCCGGTATTTGCGATCATGGATGCGATTAGCAGAACCATGTAGGGATGTTTTCCGGACCGTGTACAAATTTTGCCTTTCCACTTGGGGTCCGCAAGATCTTCGTAGTTTGAAATCGCTCCGTCTGCTACTCTGTCCTTTGATACAACGATGATTCGCGCACGGGATGTGAGTCCATACCAGTGCCCTTCAGGGTCGCGGAATTCTGCCGGGATACGTTTTTCCAGCGTTGAGCTGCTCATTGGTTGCGTAAGCCCTTTTTCCTTGGCATCCAGCAAAAGTCCAATATCAGCAGTGAGCATAAGGTCGGCAGGACTGTTTACACCTTCGCTTTCCAGGCGCTGAATCAGGCCTTTTTTGGCATAAACCATATTTACCTTGATTTCGGTTGAATTCGTAAAGGCTTCCAGTACGGGTTCAATCAGGAACGGTTGTCTGTATGAATACACATTTACCTCTGCTGCTTGCGCGACAGATGTTATTCCCCAAAAGAGTAAAACGATAGAAAAAATCTTTTTTGCATTTAACTTTACCATTTGCATTACCTCTGCATTAATTCTCTTTTTGTTAATGATAATAATTCTCATTATCATTCAAAATTTTCAAATGTCAACAAATTTTTTAATTTTTTTACCTGGATTATTGAAAGTGAAAAATTGGTCCGTTAACCAAGTTGTTTGACTATTTCTCAAACCCGTCTGGTGAATTATTGCAAAGCAAGGGGCAAACTGCCCAATCTACCATCCACACGCTACTATTTTCTTGATATTGCGCGTCTCCATGAAAAGAGAACGGAGTTTAATTCAGTAACACGCTACGATGTAAATGTATCCAGAGGGTTATTCGTACTAAAAATCAGACCATCAAGTGGTTATCCCAATGGTCAAGTTTGAAATGAGCAGCCTCCATCCGTCTGGCTTCATTTGAATATGCACCGACAATAAATAATTCTCCTCGCCCGGTACTGGCAAAAAAATCGCCCGCCGTACTCGTCGAAGCTACACCGCTACTGTCGTTGATCTCAACAGTTGAAAGATAGTGTCCGCTACGGGCGCTCCAAAAAGTAATCAAATTCCCGCGCGGCGCAGTTACAGCAATAATCTCCCCGCTGGTATCAAAGCAAACACTCCCGCAGTAATGCTTCATTGAACGGAAAATCCTTTGCGGTCCCTTCAGCCACTGCATGCGGCTTTCTCCTTGTGAAAGTCGACTGCCATTTATTTGATGCAGAGCAACTAATGGCACCAGGTCTTCATCAGGACCTTCGTATTGCCCGGCAACTGCAACCACATTGTTTTTGTTGACATCAATGTGACGAATACTAAGTTGCTGAATGCTTTCTTCCAATTGAACCTTTCTCAGTAGCTGTCCGCTATGCCTGTCTATGTAGCAAAGAGAAGGCGACATAGTTGGAATATTCAGTTTGACACGCGGCAAATCCGGATGAGTTAGAATTCCTCCATTCGCAACCACCAAGATATTGCTGTTCCAAAGCAGCTTGATTTCATGCGGTCCGACCCCGTATGAATTCATTTCTCCGACTCGCTTGTAATTGTTTTCCGAGTCGTAAACTCCAATAACTCCGGTCTCCTTGTCAAAATTGTTTTCGGTTGTGTAAAGCAAACGACCATCGCTGCTGAACACCCCATGCCCGTAGAAGTGCCGATCATCGGGAGTTGAAAATTCAGAAGAGATTGCGCCGTTTACAAGGTCGATTTCACAGGCGTATCGGCTAGGTCTGCGTGAAATTTGAACTGCAATGTGTTTCTGAGGATTAATCGCAAAAGAGTGTCCGCGCACTGGCAGGGGCAAGTGGAATTTCAAGAGACCATATTTTGAAAAACCTGTTATGTGATATTCATTGCTGGTTGCAGTGGCACCTAGGTAAATAGCTGGATTAAATTCTGCGAAACCTTGTTCTGAAAGCGATGCCAGCGGCAAGGAAAATCCGCTCAGGCAAAATTTAATCCAATCTCTTCGACTAATCGCCATCAAGTTCGTTAAAACCGACTGCAAGTCCCAATGCTTTGGTAAGACGCTGTCTCACGATTTGAGTAAGTGCTTGAACTTGAAGAGCCAGCTTTTCTGCTTTGGGACGCAATTCTTCGTTTGTGGCAGCTTCTGCAAGCGAGGGGTCAATCGAGCGAGCGCTTTTCAGTGTTGCTCGAAACGCTTTTCGCATCAGTTTATCCAGTTTTGGATCTGCTGATTCTGTAAGAGTGCCAAGTCCCACACCATTCACTCCGTTATAAAGTTCTTCCTGTGTTTCGAGATTCAAAATGATATTTCGAAGTGCTCTTCCACTAAGTCGCGATTCTGCAAGTCGAGGTCGAGCCGCCTGTATTGACTTGCCGACTACAGGCTTCAACTTCACTTCGGAGATCAACTGAAGATTGCCGTGCATACTCTGGAATAAAGCCAATGTTACTTCCTTGTGACTATCGAAGATCGGATTCTGTTCACCGGGACTGGCAGTAAACTGCATGAATGGACTATCGCCTTCCTGCCAGTTCGATAAAGTACCAATCGCCATTTCCTCCAGGTTGTTCGACACAATAACAAGAAGCTTGCAGGCGTTTTTGTCTTTTCCGGCGATGCCGAGTTCATAATTGCCAAAAAGAATTACTTCGGCGGCCAAAAAACCCTGAACAGCAACATTTGCTTTTTGAAAATCTTTCATCGAGATGGTATCGATGCTGGCGGTGTAGTCACGGACAGCATCAGCAATTTTACCTCGGGCTTCAGGCCAAAAGTAAAAACGATGAATCCGCATCAAGTATTTTATTGGACCAAAACGAAGATGCTGAACACCCATCCATGCATCCATGGCGCGATGAAAGTCTTGCCTTGCGCTGTTCAGTGTTGATTCTCCCGGGTTCTCGCAAAGTTCTTCTGCCGACTTTGCGAAATTTTTTGTTGTTTCCACCAAAGTCGCATACCGCGGCAATACATGTTCTTCAATCAAAGCAGTGTTTACTAGTGCGTAGTCGTCCTCGGAGATTTCGGCACTGAGTGCGGCGATCGGCATAGTCAGCATTACGAATATGCCCAAGGCAGCGAACATGGGTTTTTGATGCACGGTGCTATTCCTCTGTCATAATGACCGCAAGAATGCGAGTAGCGCCTCGCGCTCGTCTCTTGTCATGTTGACCACTTCCTGCTTTGATGCCTCAGCTTCGCCGCCGTGCCAAAGAATCGCTTCCAGCAGATTACGCGCACGTCCGTCGTGAAGGAACAAGGTGTGCTTGCTCACGGTTTCAGTAAGCCCAATACCCCAAAGTGGAGCAGTACGCCACTCTCTTCCCGTTGCAGCAGCTTCTGTACTGTTGTCTGCCAAACCTTCTCCCATATCGTGAAGAAGCATGTCAGTGTAAGGCCAGATGAGTTGAAATGACTGCTCCTCTCCAATAGAATCCCTGCGCGTGACAAACTTGGGATTGTGGCATCCAACGCAGTTGGCCTCATAGAACAGTCGCTTGCCTTCAAGCACCTTGGGGTCATCAATGTCTCTGCGCGCCGGAACCCCAAGATTGCGGCTGTAGAATACAGCCAAGTCGAAGATCTTTTTTTCTGCTTCGGCTCCATTTGCGTCGGGTGCATTTCCATGCGGAGCGTTTCGGCATTCTGTCTGTTTTTCTGTACATTCTCCATACGGGGTTGAATACAGGGGAGTTGAGATTCCTATGTCGCCCAGAAACGCACCTGCTGATTGTTGTGCGACCGTAGGTTGCCCGGCTTTCCATCCGAATCGTCCCAGCGCGACTTTATTTTCTTCGTCGCTCCAAACCCAGTTGCTGCGTCCGGATATGCCGTCGCCATCTGAATCAGATTCGTCTTCAAGCGCCAGTATGGCATCTTCTGGAATCGCTTCAAGCAACCCCATGCCTATCATTTGCGGTGCAACCCGAGG
Source organism: Arenicellales bacterium (assembly GCA_965203865.1). Lineage (GTDB taxonomy): Bacteria > Pseudomonadota > Gammaproteobacteria > Arenicellales > JAJDZL01. Next base: position 2,691,156 of record OZ241916.1, on the reverse strand, counting down.
TGAAAGCCTGATGTCGGGATGAAAATCACCGTACAGCAGATTGGTGATTTCGTAATTTGGCGCACGCAGAGTAACTACACTGTTGTCTGCCAGTGTGATTTTTTCTTCCTTGTAAGTGATATTGATTTTTCCCTCTGCCGGTACTTCCTGAACTGAGTAGTTTTGCAATTGTCCGCCGTAAACCGGATCTGGAATTGCCGACTTTTTATACTGCCGGAGCGCGACTTGGTGTTCGTCGTTTTGAGCAGGTATTGATAGTCGTATCAATAAAGATACAGCTCTTTCGCCGGGATTAGGCGGACGTCCTCGTCCGTCTTTGATATGGCAACCTTGGCAAGAACGCGCGTTGAACAAAGGGCCAAGTCCATCAGAGGACGTTGTTGAACTCGGCGATGAAACCCATATTTTCCTGAATATTCCGTTGCCGACTGCAAAGTCAAGTTGTCGTTCAAACGACATATTCGCAGACGGATGGGAGAAGGCGTCTTTATTATTCAACTTGAACACCGTCGTTGCACCACCCGGGCGGCGTTCATAGGATTCTGGCTTGGTGAAATCGCTGGTTGGCAGGGTTACCGCAGCTACGCGTTCGCGTTCATTCGTTGACTGGGCGTGAGGCGATGAGGTGTTAGCAACCGCCAATGCAACTACAGCAAATAGTTGCACATAATACTTGATCAACCGAACAACTGCGGTTCCCCGCAGGTAAAAGCAACTCGGAGAGTGATGCTCTACCATACTTGAATAATGCTATTCGAAAACAGCTTCCGGATTATCCAGGCTGTCTGACCCTTCAAATTCGATCGTTGCCAATTGCAACGCGCCAACCGCATCTTCAATGACTCTGGTTTGTGCAGTCAAGGCATCGATTGCCATTTGAACTTTGGCGTTTCCGGCATCATTGTCGGGACCGATCATTTGGTCGTAAGCTTCCCCGCCTTCGGCGCTTTTCACGAGTTCTTCCATAGCTGCCATTGTATCGTTCAAACTGCTTATCAATTCAGCGTCGACATCAGGCGATGCAGCTGCAACCAGCACCGACAAGCCCGGTCCGGAAACAACACTGCCGTCAATGCGCTTGTACTCGCCTGTGTAGACATTTCGAATCCCCAAGGCATCGTAGTAGTGCGAATTATGCGTGTTGTCGCTAAAGCAGTCGTGCTCTTCTTCAGGGTCATTCAATAGCAATCCAAGCTGCATGCGCTCACCGGCAAGTTCGCCGTATGAGAGACTTCCCATTCCTGTAATGATAGTGGTAAGTCCGCTATTGACATCACCGTTGACCAGCCCATTTCGAGCATCGCCGCCCGGTGCCCACTGGGCTACCATCCAGGTCAGATCGTCAATCAGGAGGTCCGTGGCAACTTTCAAATACTCTGCTCGTCGGTTGCAATTTCCGTTTGTGCAGGCGGATGTATCAAAATCACTTGCCATTCGCATTCCGGCTCCAGGACCGGTTCCGTTCAGGTCTTGTCCCCAGAGAAGGAATTCAATGGCATGGTAGCCTGTTGCCACGTTTGCTTCCACTCCCCCGATTTCATGAAGAGTGTCTGCGAGCAACTCCTTTGTAATAACTGCTGTGTTGATACTGTCGCCGGAAATACTAATCGACTGGCTTGCAATGATATTGGCCGTGTAGACCGGGTTTTCTTCTGACTCAGTACCATATTCGCCTGATACATAGTCTATTAGCCCCTCGTCAAGCGGCCATGCATTTACTTTGCCTTCCCAATCGTCAACAACTGCATTGCCAAAGCGATAGACTTCGCTTTGCTGATAGGGGACACGCGAGTCCAGCCATGCAGACTTGGCAGCATCAAGATTTGCCTCTGTAGGCGTTGCTACAAGTTGATTTACTGCTGTTTGCAAGTCTTTTGCGGTCATCAGCGAGTCCTGGTACATGGCATGCGCTAGTACGGCATAGTGTTTCAGCACGTCCTTTCCAGATACTGCGGCGGATGAAGACATGGATGTACAAGCCACCAATGCTGAGCACAAGATTCCGAATCCTCCCAATACGAATTTCGATCGAAAAAATTCCATTGAACTTTTAATAGATTTCATGGATTTAATACCTCCATATTTGGGTTTTAGATAATAATAATCATTCTCATTATTATTAATATTATTGAAATGTCAAATTTTTTCTGAGTATGCATTTGGCGCAATCAATGGCGGCCACGCCAGAAAAAATGGAAGTGGTTTATAAGCAGAATTGATTTAGCGTGTGAATTTTCAGCAAGTGGAGGGCGTTTTCACAGGCTTGGAAGAAGGATGTTCCTAGTCCAGATCTCGATAGGTTGTATCGATCGCCTCTTCTGAAGGATCCGAATTCTGCTTTCGTCGACGCTCTGCAATCTCAATAAGAAATCTTGTAATCAGGATTTGGGCCAATGTACGCCTGAGTGCCGGTACCAGGCAAGCAAATCCAATTGCATCCGTTACAAATCCCGGAATAATCAGCAATGCACCTGCAATTAGCAGAAACAAACCTTCAACAAGTTCTACGGCAGGTGTTTCTCCTGATTTTACATTCTGAACAGCACGTTGATAGGTAAAAATTCCCTGAACTTTTACAAGCCACGCTCCAATTAGTGCAGTAGATACAACCCCGACCACTGTCCATCCGGCACCAATCCCCTTCCCAATTTGAATCAAAAGGTAAATTTCTGTAGTCGGTACAACTAAAAATACAATAAAAAGAATGATTAGAACTTTCATAATGGGCTAGCCTCTCGATTACTACTGAATTTGCCAGAGATTATCCACTAATTCACTGATTCTCTGAATATGGCTTGTAAGCCGATGATCTCCGCCGGGTACAACTTCAACTTGAACTTCTGAGGCTGCATGCTGTTGAAACCGGAAACTTTGCCCCACCGGTACTGCTTCGTCGTTTTCACCGTGCAAAATAATTACTGGATGCTGGTAAGCAAAACTGGACTTGAACAAGTCGAACTGCCTTGAGTCTTCAATGGCTGGATATTCGAAGGTGAAATCACTGTCATCGTGCGGACTTTCAAAGCGAAAATGGCCTTCCTGTCTCCATTTTTGCCGGTTTTCGGACGACATGCTCTTGAAAATTCCTTCTATAAAGTTGAATGCCGGAGCAATGAGCAGCGCTCCCCGAATCTTGTATTTCCGTTTTGATGCGACATAAGCACTAATCCAGCCGCCGAGACTGGAGCCGACCAATACAATTTTTCTATCTCTGACTTGATTCAATACAGACTCAAGATCCCGAACCGTTCTTGATATCCGAAAACTGTCAAATTCCCCGTCAGATTTTCCATGTCCCCGAAGATCAAACCGGATCCACGACCGATTATTCTCTATCGCTCGCTCCCAGAGAAACATTGACTTTTCGCCATCTGCATGCGAGCGTAAACCATGTACGAACACCCCGACCGGGCCTTGTCCTGTATCTCGAATCACACCTTTGATGCATTCGCCATCTTCCATTTCAATAGCAAAGTCTTTTTCGCAAGATGAATTCATGGCTCATAATAATATATCGGCATTATCCAATTTGACCTGGAATGATTGAACTGTCAATATAGCTTCTGCAAAACTTACTGCGTAAACCCGGTGCATCGCTTAAGAGTGTAATGTACGCATTATGGCAGTGAAGACAAGGGCATGCAACCGTCAGTGTTGATTTTTCAGCACCTTAAACGGGAATCAAGGTAGTGGGTGTCTTGAATTCATTTCATGGTAGAATTGGTCATAATACAAAGTATGATGTAAAGTAAGTCGGGAGTTTACATTGTGTGTCGCGTTTTCAAAATTGCCCTTTTGGTCGGCTCAAGTAGTCTTGCATGTTCTCAATCTGTAGGTGCATTGTATTCGGGACATAGTGTACCAGCCTTAGGAATAGCGGTTGAATACGAATTGGAGGAATTCAACCAGCAAGCAAATTTCTGGAAGTCTACCACTGAACGTATTGACAGAAAAGGTCATCATACTTTGTCCATAGCGGCACAGAAAGATCAGAAAGACCCTGTCAGGAAGGACCCGTTGCCGTTTCCTGAGCCGCTCCCGGAACCCATTGTACCTAGGTTGTGAACACATAATTTTGGCGAAAACTGTATTAAATTCGACCATATCCTTTACTAATTTCTGCAGGCAGTGAAATTGGTTGATTGCCATTGAACTGAATCCAGAATACGCTGAAGCATTTTTGGGCAGGGCGATTGCAAACAAAGAACTAGACCGTAGCGAAAGTTATGAAAAAGACTTGGAAATCGCATATCAATTGAACCCGCAATTAGCAAAGAAGTGGCCTGTGATTTGATTTTTCTGCACCTTAAGCGGGACCAAGGATTACTTTTAAACGGTTAAACCAACATTGCAGGTAAAAAAAGCCATGAGAATTGTCTCTCTTTTACCCAGCGCCACCGAAATTGTGTGCAGTATCGGTTTACGCCCCAATCTTGTGGGTGTATCCCATGAATGCGACTATCCGGCATCTGTTCAAGATTTGCCGGTTGTGACGCAATCCCTAATTGACGGGAGCTTGCCAAGCGCTGACATTGATGCACTAGTTCGCGAGCGGTTGCAAACCGAGAAGGCACTGTACTCATTGAAATTTGATGTGCTTGAGAACCTGAGGCCCGACCTCATTGTCACGCAGGCACTTTGCGATGTCTGCGCAGTTTCGGGTGCTGAAGTGGAATCCGCTTCTTTCAAATTGCCCGGCCAACCCAAAGTTGTCAATTTGGAGCCGTCTTCACTGGAGGAAGTTTTTGAGACCGTCGAGCTGGTGGGCAGTGCAACGGGGCATCAAAAGCAGGCGCGCAAAACAGTGTCCGCTCTAAGGCAACGGGTGGCTCGCATTCAAGAGCAATCTGAAGAGATTCTTGTCGAAAATCGACCTCGAGTTGCTGTGCTTGAATGGTTGCATCCACTATTCAATGCCGGACACTGGACCCCGCAGCTGGTGGACTTTGCGGGCGGGATTGACTGTCTGGGCAACCCATTCGAACCTTCAGTCAAAATTGAATTGCACCAACTTGAAGAATCCGACCCGGACATAATTTTAGTAGCACTTTGCGGCTTCGACACGGAACGAAGCATGCAGGATGTAGTGCAAATGCGAAGCAAGCCTGAATGGTCTGCACTCAGAGCGGTTCGCAATAACAACGTGTTTGTTACAGATGGCAATTCCTACTTTAGTCGATCCGGACCACGTCTGGTTGACAGTTTGGAGATACTTGCCCACCTATTGCATCCGGGAATCCATTCAGCCGAGTCTGCACACCCCGCTATTCGCTGTGAGTAGCTGCCCGGTCGCAAACTTTCCCATGATTCAAAGGAAATTCTCAAATCCACCCTGATTTTCGGGATTGAGTTTTCAGGAGAACAATGTTGCATCATTGTTACTTTAATTTTGTTTAACGAATCAATCGGCATGATGTTGTAAAATCTATGCTCGTAAACCACCATAATCTAATGTCGAAAGTCGTATGGTATCTCGGTTAAACGCCACGCTCCAATTCAAGTGAGTTGCGGAAGTCAAATTATAGATTCAGGATGAACATCAAGCATTTCAAGCTACTCGGAACAACTGTTTTCAGCCTGCTTTTGCTGTTTGCTTCTGCTGGCTCAGCGCAAGATGGAGACGGTTCCGAATTGCTTCTTGCCGAGGAGGCTTTTGCACATTCTGCCGAGATTGTAGGTAACGAACTGGTTTCAACATGGACTGTAGCGGAAGGCTACTACATGTACGAAGATAAATTTGCGGTGGTGTCGAAAACAGACGACTTGCAAGTTGGCGACATTATTCTCCCGCCCGGAAAGGTGAAGGACGATCCTTTGTTCGGGAGAGTAACAGTTTATCTTGATACGTTTCAGGCTCGCACTCCCCTTCATGCAGATTCGCTGGTTTTAAATCCGAGCTTCGAAGTGTGGGGGCAAGGATGCAATGAACCGATTGGTGTTTGCTATCCGCCTATCATGTACGAAGTTTCCCTGCCATTCACATTTGTACAGAAAGCGGAAGCGCAAAACGCTGTCCAAGCAGAATCCTCTTTGATTCTTGACAATCTAAGCTTGAGCTCTTTGGCGGATGGCAGTGACGATTTTCTGGATGTGGATGAAGCGTTCAAATTCAGCGCCTATGTTGCAGACGGCGAAGCTGTGCATGCGATTTTTGAAATCGCGGAAGGCTACTATCTGTACAAAGACAAGTTCAAGTTCGAGACTTCTGGCCGTGCCCGTACAGGCAGATTGCACATGCCGGAAGCCGTATTGCATGAAGACCAGTACTACGGTGTGCAGGAAATCTACCCGTCTGACATTGAAATCGTCGTGGACCTGGTGCGCGACAGCAATGAAGCCGGGAATATTACATTTACTGCAGAATATCAAGGGTGTGCAAACGAAGGAATCTGCTATGCGCCGACCACCAAAACAGTCAACTTTACTCTAGAGAAGCTGGACTCGAGAATTGAATCTGTTGACAATCTGGAAAGCCAGTCGCTCATAAGCGAGATGAAGCCTTTCTGGTGGCTGATACTGTCGGCTTTTGGTACAGGATTGCTGTTGACTTTTACTCCTTGCGTGCTGCCACTGATTCCTGTGCTGTCTTCAATCATTGCGGGCCAAAAGCAATCTACCGGAAAGGTGCGCGGCGGCTTTTTGGCCATCGCGTACGTAGCGGGAACTGTAACAACATATGCTCTGATGGGTGCACTGGCCGGTGCTACTGGAGATCAGCTTCAAGCTTATTTTCAAAACATTTGGGCGATTGGAACTCTCAGTGTCATATTCGTCGTAATGTCCATGTCCATGTTCGGCTTGTTCGAAATTCGACTTCCATCTGCACTTGAAACTCGCATGTCGGAAGGGACAAGCAGGCTGGGCGGCGGAAAAATGTGGGTGGTCTACCTGCTGGGCATTGCGTCTGCCTTGATTGTTGGTGCCTGTGTTTCACCATTGCTGATATCGGTACTCGGTGTTGCTATTGCACAGGGGAGCCCGATTTTGGGTGCTGTCATGATGTCATCCATGGCATTGGGTATGGGAGTTGTTTTGATCGCAGTCGGGTTCGGAATTGAATCCGCAGTACCGAAATCAGGGGCGTGGATGGAAAAAGTGAAGCATGTTTCGGGGGTGATGCTACTAGGTGTGGCGATTTATCTTTTAAGTTTTATTCCCGAAGTTCCTGTTCTTCTGCTCTGGTCTGTTTTGCTGATTGTCACAGCAATATACCTGGGAGCCACTCAGGCACTCTCGCCAGGTGCAAGCGGCTGGAGTTATCTTTGGAAAGGACTGGGGACAGTCATGCTAATCTGGGGCATACTCGCGTTGGTTGGCGGGATCTACGGCAATCGGGATATATTGCGTCCATTGCCGGAGCTGGCGACGATTGCCAGTGGAACCGGAATATCGGAGGCGGTCACTTCAAGTCGTGAATCTAGCAGTATATTCACAAAAGTCTCCAGCGTCGAAGAGTTGGACAATATTCTTCAAACGGCAAAGGCGGATGGCAAACCTGTATTAATAGACTTTTATGCGGAGTGGTGCCTTGACTGCATTCGACTCAAGAAGACCACTTTCAAGGATCCCGAAGTGGTTGCCCCGCTGGTTGAACGCTTTGTGAGCGTTGAGATCGATGTCACGGACACAGACAATGATGCTGGCCGTGAGATCAGAAAACGCTACGGAATATTTGGTCCGCCGGCAATGGTTTTCTTTGATGCTTCCGGCAACAGGAGAGAAGACCTTACGAATTACGGTTATGTGACCGCGAAAGAGCTTCTGGCATTGCTGAATCAAGTTTGATTTGGCAGCTCCACGAAAATTTATGAAATTGAGTAAATCTGCAACGTCGGCTCTGTTTGTCGGAGTCGTGGTATCGGGCTTGCTGGCCGGAATTGCAATTCGACACTTCAATGCTCCAGATCTGAATTTGTCTGACCTGTCGGCCATTCAAAATGAATGGCAAACTTTGGACGGGGACCCGATTTCTGTAGATGAATGGAATGGAAAGACAATATTGCTGAACTTCTGGGGAAGCTGGTGTCGTCCGTGTGTAGAAGAAATGCCCATGCTGGACTCGTTCAACCAGGATTATCAGGGTCAAAACTTCCATGTCGTTGGCGTTGCGATTGACCGAGCAGAATCAGCTTTGCAATTTCTTGAAACCAACAACATCCGGTATCCGTCCTTGATAGCTAGCCCCGTTATTACAGATGCAGTCATGGATTTGTTTGGTAATGACAATGGTGTATTACCGTTTACGATTGTATTCTCCAAGACTGGATCTGTGATTCTCACCAAGGCAGGACCTTTTACCGAAGCGGAACTGGAAGAGATTGCTTCCAGCGGATAAGTTGGACTATGCAAAGAATATGCTTTCAACGATAATGCAAATTCCAGGCGAACTTTTTGAAATCTTCATGTTTGCTTCTGCTAACTTTGTCGTTGCAGCCTGGTTGCAACAAAAAACAAAACACGAGAATTTGCCCGACTCGAATCAGTTTTCACAAATTCAATTTATTGTTGTAAAATAGTCGTTAAATGCTTCTAACTTGCAGTTAAAAATCATTAAATGTGAAATTTCAATTGGAAGTAATATTTGAATCATCAACTGAGTAAAGTTAAATCCCCTGAAATTTTGACATGAATAGAATTCTTGTGTTGCACGGTCCGAATCTGAACTTGCTGGGAGAGCGAGAACCTCAGCATTACGGTAGCGCAACGCTGGACGAAATCAATGCATCGCTGAAAGAAGTTGCAAACAATGCAGACTGCAAGCTTGAAGCGAAGCAGAGTAATGCGGAGCATGAGCTGGTTCAATTTGTTCAGGAAGCAGCCTCACAGAAAGTTGATTTTATTCTGTTGAATCCCGCAGCGTTCACACACACGAGCGTCGCCTTGCGGGATGCAATTGCAGCTTCGGGAATTCCTTTTATTGAAGTGCATCTGTCGAATATTCATAAGCGGGAAGAATTTCGACGGCATTCATATTTTTCCGATATTGCTCAGGGTGTGATCAGTGGACTTGGGGTGCACGGATATATTTCTGCACTATACACAGCCATTGCAATCTTGAAAGAAAACAGGCAGGAAAGCTAGACCGTGGATCTGAGAAAAATTAGAAAGCTGATTGAAATCTTTCACGCAACCGAATTGACCGAGATTGAAATCCATGAAGGCGAGGAGTCCATTCGGTTAACACGGGGGGTTAGCGGGGTGCCTGAGGTTGTTCACCAACCGGTGCAGGGAATGGATTCCGTACCTGCAAAAAGTTTGGAGGATATTCAGCTTGATGAAGAAATAGAAGAATCTGAGCATTTCACTGTCCGGGCGCCCATGGTAGGAACTTTCTTTCTGGCACCTTCACCAGACCAGGAACCATTTGTGAAAGTAGGTGACAAGGTCCAGAAAGGCGAGGCTTTGTGTTTGATTGAGGCAATGAAAATCTTCAATCAAATCGAATCGGAATATGACGGAACGATCGTTAATATCCTGAAAGAGGATGGCGAACCCGTCGAGTATGGTGAACCCCTGTTTGTCATCGGTGAATGATTGACAAAGTTGTTATCGCCAATCGGGGCGAAATCGCTCTTCGAATCCTTCGGGCTTGCCGGGATTTAGGCATCAGTACGGTTGCACTGCATTCAGAAATTGACCGGGATGCCAAGTATGTAAAACTGGCGGATGAATCGGTTTGTATCGGTCCTGCTTCTCCCATTCGTAGTTACCTGAACATTCCGGCAGTCATCGCAGCGGCGGAAGTGACCAATGCTTCTGCTATTCATCCAGGCTATGGCTTTCTTGCGGAAAGTTCTGATTTCGCCGAACGAGTCGAAAAAAGTGGATTTAATTTTATCGGTCCGTCCGCAGAGTCAATTCGTGTAATGGGAAACAAATTGCAAGCGATTGAAACCATGCGGGAGGCAGGTCTTGAGTGCTTGCCTGGGTCGGGCAGCGCTATTGGAAACGATTTGAACGAAGTCAAGTTGATGGCGCAGGAGATTGGTTATCCGGTTCTGCTCAAGGCCGCCGCAGGCGGTGGTGGAAAAGGGATGCGACAGGTTGACCAAGAATCGCAGCTTGAGCACGCTATTACAGTCACGCGTAATGAATCGCAGTCGGCATTTGGAGATTCAACCTTGTATTTGGAAAAATACCTGGTCAACCCGCGTCATATAGAGATTCAGGTCGTGGCCGACAAGTTCGGCAATGTCATTCATTTGGGAGACCGAGAGTGTTCGATTCAGTGGAACCATCAAAAACTTGTGGAAGAGGCACCGGCTCCGGGTATTGATGCTGGTACGCGTGATTTTCTGGGGGGGCTATGCGTACAAGCTTGCAAGAAAATAGGCTACTATGGAGTTGGTACATTCGAGTTCTTGTACGACGGCAAAAAGTTTTACTTTATTGAAATGAATGCGAGAATCCAGGTGGAGCATCCAGTTACAGAATTTATTTCCGGTTGCGATATTGTGAAGGAGCAGCTGCGTATTGCCTGTTCTGATTCTTTGTCCATGACTCAGGACCAAGTCAAATTGGAGGGTCATTCAATTGAGTGCAGAATCAATGCAGAAGATTCCGAGAACTTGATGCCTTCGCCCGGAAAGATAACACAGTATCACCAGCCTGGGGGTCCGGGAGTGCGCGTTGATTCTCATGTCTACCATAACTACGAAATTACGTCGTACTACGATTCACTGATTGCCAAACTGATTACGTACGGTCGCGACCGCTCGGAAGCGACGGCACGCATGCGGGGTGCACTTGAGGAAATGGTTGTTGAAGGCGTGAAGACAACTATACCGCTTCATCAACGTATTATGGTGGACAAGGATTTTAAAGAAGCCAACCTGGATATTAACTACCTTCAAAGGGTTCTGACCTGAGCGGTATCAGCATGCAAGCAGTTTTTGCAAACTGTAGCTTTGCCGAGGTGCCAAACCCAAGTTGCAAGGTTTATTTCACGAGAGGTGTTGAAAATTGATTTGTGTTGTAAGGCAGTTCCTTCAAATTCGCTATAATGGTTTTTGAAATATAAATCAACCTGGATTGAGATCATTGCAAAAACACAGTTTTTGATATTCGCATTAATTTCAAACCTGCACAGAAGGCAACGCAGAAACATCCTGGAGTGAATTGTCTTGGATTACAACGCTTATTTTACTCAATCGATCAATCGCTTGAAAGATGCTGGAAACTATCGGGAATTTTCTGACCTGGAGAGGCATTCTGGAAACTATCCTTATGCGACGCACCATAATCTCGGTCGCGAAATTACAATCTGGTGCAACAACGACTATTTGGGGATGGGGCAGCATCCGGAAATTTCTGATGCGATTTGTAGAGTTGTAAAAGAAATTGGTGCCGGAGCAGGCGGTACGCGCAACATTGCGGGTACCAGCCATCCACTTGTTGAGCTGGAGTCTGAACTTGCGAGTTTGCACGAAAAGGATTCAGCGCTTGTCTTTACATCGGGCTATGTGACGAATTCCACAGTTTTGAGTACATTGGGCGAGTCTATTCCAGATATGGTCCTGTTCTCTGATGCATTGAATCATGCTTCAATGATTGAAGGTGTGCGATTCGGCAAATGCGAACGATATATTTTTCGTCACAATGATGTCGGGCATCTGGAAGAATTGCTTGAAAGTGTTGACCGCAAGCGTCCCAAGTTGATTGCCTTTGAATCGGTTTACTCCATGGATGGGGACATTGGGCCAATCAGGGAAATTTGCGATTTGGCTGAACGCTATGATGCGCTAACGTACCTGGATGAGGTTCATGCGGTCGGCTTGTATGGAGAAAAGGGAGGCGGGGTAGCAGAACGCGACGGGGTAGCTGACCGAGTCGACATCATTCAGGGTACACTTGGAAAAGCATTTGGATTGATTGGAGGCTATATTGCTTCAACCGAGTTGCTGGTGGACTACATACGCTGTTTTGGTCGCGGCTTTATATTCACAACTGCAATGCCGCCGGCGACTGCTGCTGGTGCCGTTGCAAGTGTTCGTCTGGTTCGGGACGGAGTTCAGCGTCGAATCAAGCTTCACAAGAATGTGAGCACACTCAAGTCGAAGCTCAAGGAAGCGAAAATCCCGTTGCTTCAAACACCTAGTCACATCATTCCAGTCATGGTTGGCGATGCGTCAAAATGCCGAATGGCCAGCAATATACTTTTGGAGCGTCACGGAATATTTGTCCAGCACATCAACCATCCAACTGTACCTGTTGGAACGGAGCGGTTGCGAATTACTCCCACGCCGTTGCATACAGAAGAGATGATGAATGTTCTGGTTGATGCTCTTGTAGAGGTATTCAAGGAGCTGAATTTGGTGGCTCAGGATTCCAATGCTGCCTGAACACAATTTTTCTTCGAACTGTCCGTTAGTACTCTGCGATAAGCTTTGCAACCAGCTTGATTCCTTTGGCGATTTCGGGAATTGAGATAGTACAGCCGTTGCTTGGCGGATTGGGGATATGAATAAATAAGCATCTAAAGGAATTATTCAGTTTTTTCTGAAGAACTTTGGCAAGATAGTAGTGGTTGTTACAGACAAACTCGCCCGCATCAATTGATTCAATCGTCGGAATTCCATACAGGTTCAATAAGGATGCAAAATGTCCGAGCGGCAGACTTGAAGCAAATTTATCAGGTAGATTATCCATAATCGGCTTCATGGTGTGCACTACGCCGTTGTTGTCTGGTGTTGTTGAGTTGTTTAAATTTTTTGCGTATTTTTCCAGGCGGATGTTATTTGCGATGGAATGCACCCCAGTTAACAGAAGCAAATCCGGATTTGTTTTTCGTACAATATTCTCAATGGAATTAATGTTTTCTTGGTACTCCACTGGAAAGATATGAGTAGACAGTTTGAACAGGCTATCCAGGCTTTTTTGTTCCTCAAGGTAGTGGACCACTTGCGCAGAGGGGTTTGGTTTAACTCCATGGTACGCATTGAATCCGGTTAAGGTTAAATTCAATTTCTTTTTCAAGTAATTCTAGTCCAAGGATGCTTCCGCAACATTATAAACTTCACAGCACTGGCGATTGAGCAATGTCTGTTCAGCAATCTTTATCTTCCCGTTGGTATGTGGACCCGGCAGTCTATGAACAGGAAAGAAAGCAAATCTTTTCTTCGGCATGGTGGTTGCTTGGCCCTTCTTTCTTTGTTGAGAGTGCTGGTCAGTATATGAGCGATGTCGTGAGCGGCTGGCCAGTTTTTGTAATTCGTGGAGAAGACGGGACTCTGCGCGGGTTTCGCAATGTTTGCCGACACAGGGGGTCAACTTTACTGGAAAAAGGTTGCGGATTGGCTAATTCGTTGCGTTGCCCGTATCACGGATGGCTGTATGACATCAAAGGAAATTTTTTGAAAGCGCCAAAGTTTGGCATTGAACTGGAAAATTTTGAAGGAAATTTGAATCTTTATCCGATTGATGTTCATGTTTGGAATGAACTGGTTTTTGTAAAAATTGAACCAAATGCAGGGGCTGATTTTGATAGTTGGCTTGGAGAGGTTGCGGAATGCTGTAGCGAATTTCCTTCGCCGTCAAGTCTGGACTACTATGATGAATTTACAATAGACGCGGAAACGAATTGGAAGACGTATTGCGACAATACAGTTGAGGGGTACCACCTCAATCTTGTTCATTTACGTCTTGCAAAATCGATTGCAGGAGCGAATGTGGAATTGCGTTCGTTTAATGAAGGTCGCTCAGTTGCATTTGTAATCAACCACAAGAAAGGTACTGACGGAGCTGAGCAACGGGGCCAGAAAGGGCTCTGGGTTTACCACTTTCCAGGATTTCAAATGGTTCTGGGGGAGAAGGTGTTCAAGGCTGAACGTGTAGAAGCGTTAGCGGTGAATCAAACTTGCTCGAAGAACTGGGCCTGGTATGGAAAAGAAATGAGTGTGGATGATAAAGAAGACGCCTTTCAGTGGTCAAAGACGATTGTGAAGGAAGATTTTGGAATTTGTACCCGAGTATTTCAGAATATGGTGTCTGGCAACTACACTACTGGTCCGTTATCTCCCGAGATGGAAAAACATGTGGCGCGTTTTCAGGAGATTGTGAGGCACTGCATAGAACAAACATGAATTAATTTTGATTTGAATACTGCCTGGTGCTGAAATTACAACTTGAATTATAGGACCGATATTTGGGTCGTACTGCCTGGATATGAGTGACATGAGAAAAATAGCCCAGGTCAACTATATGGTTTGCAACTTTTTGGATTGAAAACAATCCACCACTTTTATATTTCAATGCTCCTCCGGCAGTGTCAAAGTATTCAATTATTTTTCCGTCGCGCATAAGCGCAAACTTGCCAATAGTATTTTCAGGCAAATCCGGGAGCATCTTTAAATGCAGTAAAGTTTTCCTGAACTTGTTTCTCTTGTTTCTTCAAATCGGTAATAAGGGGGTTCTTCGCATTTCGCGGTTTTGGCGGGAGATGCGAGAACAGTTGACGTTTTTTCAGAAACTGCTCGACAAAATAGTGAATTTTCAAAAATTCTTGAGAAGAAAAAATACGGGGAATTTTCACTTCGCCCCCTTACGTTGGACAAATCGACTACCACGAACAACATGCTTATGCTTATGACCTGTTTGACATTGAAAGAAATGACAGTTCGGAAATTGGACCAATGTTTAAAGGGCAAGGGATAGCCGCAAGAAAAGCGTATGTTGATGGCATAGCTTGTGTGCTCAAAAACTGCAGAAAATACCTGACAAAAGATGCCCATGCTTTCGTAGTTGCGAATGACAGCAACAATTTGTATCCAGAAATTGCCAAGTTTTCCAATTTGGAGATTGTGAATTCATTCAAGAGACCGGTATTAAATTGAACCGAACGTGACAAGTCCTCATACTCTGAAATAATTCTTTACATGAAATTTGGTGGCTAAAATGGCTATCTCGCATTAACTTTGTTGTGAGATTGAAGAATACCTCATTAATACAGTCTGGCAGATTCTGTAAGCTTCAATCATTTGCAAGTTCAATCGCCAACTCTTTTAACGCTTTGTATCCCTTGACCAGTCGGGGCGAGGGGCGTCCAAGATATGCTTCTGAAATACAGAAAACCTTTCGATTCTTGACAAAATTTGCATTCTGCCAGGCTGGATTGTGGTAAACAACATCGGGTCAATACTTTTCATAGCGCACTTCGCACCATGAAATTGCCACTGCATCCGGATTGATTAGTCCGGCGGCGCATTCCAGGTTGTTTACTCAAGACAGCCGAATTAAATCGAAAATTGGTGTGGGAGCACAATATTTCGATAGGGGTAGGCGTGGAGAATGAAAGGTATCAAAGTCAAACAGATTATCATTCATCTAAATTGAATCAAGGATTTTCTTTCTTATAATACCGCGTAACGACCTGATTGAGCGCGCGGGCGAGGAAATTTCAAATGTAGCAGGACCTTGCCAATTTTTTGAATGAACACACAAGCACTCGACTCAGGCGGCTTATGTAGAAGAGTTGAACAGCATATAAATTGATTTTGAAAGAATCCATATCACAAGCCAAGCACTACATACCGACAAGTACTGTCGGGCGTAGCAAAAGCATAAAGTCTATAAGCTCAACTGAAATAAAACAAGACAGTTGGTCTGATGAATATATAAATGTACGGCTGGGGGACAGTCTAAATTTTTATGAAGAGTGGGACATTCCGACAGTTATCATCTCTGACGGAGCATATGGTGTTTTGGGGTTTGAAGGCGACACCTCAGACCATTTGGATTTGCCGAATTGGTACCGTCCTCACATTGCGGCTTGGTCTGCCAAGGCAACACCTTCGACTACACTATGGTTTTGGAATTCAGAAATTGGCTGGGCTACAGTCCACCCTGTATTGGAGGAATACGGTTGGCGTTATGTGAACGCAAATATTTGGGATAAGGGGAAATGCCATATTGCTGGAAATGTAAATACGAATCGAATTCGAAGATTTCCGGTTGTAACTGAAGTTTGCGTACAGTATGTTTATGAAGCCAGGATTAACGGACTCTCATTAAAAGAATGGTTATTGGCGGAATGGAAGCGCACGGGATTACCCACAAATAAAGCGAATGAAGCCTGTGGAGTAGCGGATGCCGCCGTAAGAAAATACTTTGACCAGGGCCATGTTTGGTATTTTCCGCCGCCAGAAATGTTTCTCCGGCTGCAAGAATTTGCGAATACATTTGGTAAAGCAACAGGAAGGCCCTATTTTTCAATTGACGGAAAGCAACCTGGTACGATTGAACAGTGGTCGGCCATGCGGACAAAATTTAAATGTCCTTATGGTTTTACTAATGTCTGGAATCGTGCCCCTCTTCACGGAGCGGAACGTTGCAGAACAAATGGAAGAAAAGGAAAAGCTGTTCACTTGAACCAGAAACCTTTAGACTTGACCAGAATGATTATTGATGCTTCATCCGGCGAGGGCGATGTAGTTTGGGAGCCGTTCGGAGGACTATTCACTGCATGCATTGCAGCTCGAATGGCAAATCGAAAAAGTTTCGGTGGAGAAATAGACCCTACATACTTTCACTACGGTGTACAAAGAATTATTGAAGAGAGTTGCCAACCGAGATTGTTTTAAAATTATTTGATTGTTTCAGCTGGCAAAACGAATATCAATCTAGGAAAAGCGCCTAATTGAGGTGGTGTGCAAACGCTGGCACCATTTTTTGACCATAATCAAATTCCGTTGCCCGATTGGTTTGCAGCGACCTGCATGACGGCCGTCAACAGGTACACTTGGTTGCGGTGCCAAGAGCGAGAAGAAGGTAATCTTAAAGTGTTACATCGTCGGAACCTGTCATGGTGATTATCTATAAGTAGAGGCGTTTTTAATTATTGCTTCAAATGTCTGCTGCTTGGCAGATTCAGAGCCCTTATACATCAAATTGTGCCATTCTTTAATCTGCTTTCCTAGTAGCCTATGCTTTAGCACTCTACTTTTAAATTGTTCAATATCTTTGTGCTGAATACGGTCTAACTTGGCAAAATTTGTATCCAGACGATAAGGGAATCTTGCAAGCAACTCTTTAATTTGATTTTTGTATTCAATGCTTGGTTTATAAATTTTTGCATCTTCGCCCCAGCTACTCAATAAACTCTCTGCTTCTGCAAATTCTGTGGCATTTCCTTGAAATTTGTAACCATTCGTACTAGTTTGTCTAAGGTTGGTTGTTCTTCCTTTTGTATCTTCCGGTTCAATTACGAGATAACTTGGTGGATTATGGTAGTGGTTATCTCGTGCTTTGGCAATTGATTGGCAAGACACAAAACAAACATCAATAATTTGAGGTTTGCCGAATATCATACAATCTGGCAACCAAGCCAACATGCAAACGTAGGTGTGATTTTGTGTGAAGTACCTCTGACTATCTTTGAAACGTGCGGTAATTTCCGTAGACAGTGGGAACCAGGTCTTTATTTCAATACCTGGTACAGGGTTGATTGACCCTTGAAATATAGTATCTGGAAAGCTAGGATCTTGTCTCACCCACTTTCCAAAAGATTCAAATTGTGGCTGGTCATTGAGAAAATCTACAGTTTTAAATTCAATCATATTTCCCAAAAATGGAGAAAGTTTTGATATGACTCTTGCTAAATTAGCAGCTGAGCTTGCTTTTTTGGGGTTGGATATCGTCAAGATATCAAAGGTGTGCCCGGTCAAGTCTTCAAGATAGATTGATGCTGAGGTAAGTACATCATTTGTATTCATTGTAAACCCCATTATATTGGCGATGTTTCTAAATTATAGGTGTTCATACCTATGCCAAACTTGGAAGATATGAATTAATTGCCTTGTGCAAAGAAATTGGTCATGTTAACTTGCACTGGCAAATTTTTGTGCAGACAGCAATATCATTGAATTTGAATCTGAGTTGACAGAAAAGTTGCTCAAAAACTGCCCATGTTTTCGTAGTTGCGAATGACAAGCACAATTTGTATCCAGAAATTGCCAAGTTTTCCAATTTGGAGATTGTGAATTCATTCAAGAGGCCGGTATTAAATTGAACCGAACGTGACAAGTCCTCATACTCTGAAATAATTCTTTACATGAAATTTGGTGGCTAAAATGGCTATCTCGCATTAACTTTGTTGTGAGATTGAGGAGTACCTCATTAATACAGTCTGGCAGATTCTGTAAGCTTCAATCATTTGCAAGTTCAGTCGCCAACTCTTTTAACGCTTTGTATCCCTTGACCAGTCGGGGCGAGGGGCGTCCAAGATATGCTTCTGAAATACAGAAAACCTTTCGATTCTTGACAAAATTTGCATTCTGCCAGGCTGGGTTGCGGTAAACAACATCGGGTCGATACTTTTCGTAGCGCACTCCGCACCATGAAATTGCCACTGCATCTGGATTGATTTCTCGAACTTCGTCATCACTTAAAGGCGTGCTTTTTACATCGCGTTCGCCAATCGGATTGATCAGTCCAGCGGCGCATGCCAGATCGTTTACCCAAGACAGTTTGCCCGGTGCGATTACCGGCTTCGGCCACCATTGAATCAACAAACTTTTGCCTGCTGTATCCAAGGTCGGCTGAATCGCATCCTTCATTCCCTGAACAATGCTTTCTGCTCGTTCAGGCACTTCCAATAATTCTCCGATATCGATAATATTTTGGTAAACATCTTCAAGGCAGGTGGGTTCGGGTGCGAAATAGCGCAAGCCCGCATCATCGATTGACTGCACAACTTTTTCATGACCTGGAACTGTGAGCGATGCCAGCACGATGTCTGGCTTCAGTGCCGAAATTTTTTCCGGGTCGGCACCAAGATCTGGCCCCACCCTGGGAAGGTTCTTTACGACTTCTTCGGGATGGTCTGAATGATTGTCGACACCGACAAGCTGTTGTTCGCAACCGAGTGCACAGACGATTTCGGTGTTAGAGCAGGTTGTTGAAACGATGCGCATTGAAATTTACCCTGTTCAACAAGATTTTGTTACTGTTGGCACAACCTATGAAGCAAAATTTAATTGCATGAAGATAAATCACAGCAATTGCGAATTTTTTACCAAAAGCAATACGAATTTCGACAATAATAAAGCCTTTTAATTCTGAATGATCGGGATTTTGATGTCTTGGGAAATTGTAAATGAAAGATCAATATAGAGTCGTCGTAATTGGTGGAGGAGTTGTCGGGGCAAGTGTGCTCTATCACATTGCAAAGCAGGGCTGGACCGATATTGCATTGATTGAGAGAAAGGAACTTACAGCTGGCTCAACCTGGCATGCCGCCGCCGGATTTCATGCACTGAACAATGATATCAATATTTCCAGCCTGCAGGCCTACACCATTAGTCTTTACGAGCAGCTTCAACGCGAAAGTGGGCAGGATGTTGGCGTATTCATGAACGGGAGCATCAGTATTGCGGGAAATGCCGAACGATGGGAATACCTGAAGCATACGCGCTCGGTATTTTTGACTATGGGTATCGAGACACATTTATTGTCTCCAGGCGAAATTCGGGATATTTGTCCCATTGTCAATACTGATGGTATTGTCGGTGGCATGCTGGACAGTCAGGAGGGTTATATGGATCCTCACGGAACGACAGTTGCATATGTAAAAGCCGCGCAAAAAACAGGAGCTGACCTGATTCTTAGAAATCAGGTTCTTGACCTGAACTATCGTGAAGAAGGTGTCTGGGAAGTCGTTACGGAACAGGGGACAATTGTCGCGGAGCATGTAGTCAATGCAGGAGGCTTGTGGGCGCGCAAGGTTGGCATGATGGCCGGTGTAAATCTTCCGGTAACACCAATGGAACACCATTATCTGGTGACTGAAGATATTCCCGAACTGGGGGGAAATACAGGCAGAATACCTGGTATCGTAGATTTGGAAGGTTATACCTATCTCAGACAAGAGGGAAAGGGAGTCTTGCTTGGTGTCTATGAACTAAACCCCAAGCATTGGCATGTTGAAGGAGCACCTTGGGACTACGGCATGGAACTGATTCCTGAAGATCTTGATCGAATTTCACCGGAATTGAACAATGCTTTCAAACGATTTCCGGTTCTTCAGGAAGTTGGGATTCGTCGCTGGGTGAACGGAGCATTTACCTTCACTCCCGATGGCAATCCTCTTGTAGGCCCGGTGCCCGGGCTACGTAATTTCTGGGTTGCGTGCGGTGTCATGGCAGGATTTAGCCAAGGCGGCGGTGTTGGTCTTGCATTGGCTCAATGGATGGTGGAAGGCGAACCGGAAGCAGATGTATTTGGCATGGATGTCGCCCGATACGGCAGCTATGCAAGTGATGATCAATATTTGAAGGATTTAACGCGACAGTTCTATATGCGCCGCTTCGTAATGACTTATCCGAACGAAGAACTTCCTGCGGGACGTCCGCTGAATTGTTCTCCAGCCCACGATGCCATGCAAAAACAAGGTGCTCAGTTTGGTTGCATTTACGGACTTGAAGTTCCTTTGTTTTTTACAAGCGAAAAAAACTTTGTTGAAACACCGACGCTGTATCGCTCGAATGCGTTTCATTTAATTGGTGCTGAAGCCAAGGCGGTACGCGACAATGCTGGTGCTGTTGATACCACAGGATTTTCTCGCTACGAAATTTCGGGGCCTGATTCGGAGCGGTGGTTGAATGAACTACTGGCATGCCGGTTGCCGCGGGTTGGAGGTATGCGACTGGCTCCAATGCTCACTCCCCGGGGCAGGCTGGCGGGTGATTTGACTGCAATGAGACTGACAGAAGACAGGTTCTGGCTCATGGGGTCGTACTATCTTCAAAACTGGCATATGCGATGGTTCAAGGACAAGTTGCCGAAGCACGGAGTAGCGGTAGAGAACATTTCTGGAAAATGGACCGGAATTGCAATTACTGGCCCGAATTCTCGAAACGTACTCGCCAAACTGGTTCAAGATGACGTTTCAAGCAACAATTTTCGATTCATGAATAATCGCCGGTTTGACCTTGGATTTGCCAGTGCGATTGTTGCCAGAGTCGCGGTTACCGGTGAACTTGGATATGAAATCAATGTTTCAGCTTCAAATCATGAGCAGCTTCATCATGCTGTTCTTGAAGCTGGAAGGGAGTTTGGAATAAAGCAGTTTGGATTTCGCGCCATGACCAGTTTGAGGTTGGAAAAGTCCTATGGTGCGTGGGCCAGTGAATATACATCCGCGTATACTGCAGGCATGTCCGGGTTGGATCGCTTTATCGACTACAACAAGCCCAGTTTTATTGGTCGGGATGCGGCACTGAGAGAACGAGACCATCCGCTGGAGCGAAAACTTGTCCTTCTGGAGATAAAAAGCATTGATGCTGATGTGCATGGGTTCGAACCGGTGTTTTCGGATGACGAGCTAGCGGGCTTCATCACATCCGGGGCTTATGGCTATCGCGTCGAAAAAAGCCTGGGAATGGCTTATGTTGACAGAAAAGTTTTACAAGGAAAAGGTATACTTACTGTACATGTTGCAGGTGACCCATACGAAGCCAGGGAATTACCTGAGCCGCCTTATGATTCTGCCGGGCAGCGTATGAGAATGTAGGAGTAGAAAGCCATGCGTAAATTTTTCGATAAGCAAACAGTTTCCTGGGCACTGTATGACTGGGCAAATTCTGCATTTGCAACTACCGTTATAGCCGGATTTTTTCCGATATTTTTTCGCGAATACTGGTCTGTAGGAGAAGCAAGCGGAGCTACCACATTTCGACTTGGAGTTGGTACTTCAATTGCCAGTCTGATTATTCTGGTTCTTGCGCCGATTCTAGGTGCTATCGCAGACAATGCCGGGTTGAAGAAAAAACTCCTGTTTGTATTTGCCTATGTCGGCTTGCTGTCAACAGCAGGGCTGTTTCTGGTTGCACAAGGCAACTGGATGTTCGCAGTGATTTTATTTGTAGTCGGTTCATTAGGCTTTTCAGGCGGCAATGTTTTCTACGATGCGCTTTTGCTTGATGTTGCTCCAACCGAAGACAGAATTCACATGGTTTCGGGGCTTGGATTTGCGCTGGGGTATCTGGGCGGGGGCGTACTGTTTGCGGTCAATGTCTTTATGGTGCTCCAGCCGGAAGTGTTTGGACTGGCAGATGCGGGTCAGGCAGTTCGAATCAGTTTTGTAATGGTTGCCGTTTGGTGGGCGGCATTTTCAATTCCAATTTTGCTGTTCGTAGAGGAAAAGAAACCTGAAAAAACATCCGGTCTGAATGCGATAACTGGCGGTTTTCGGCAGCTTGGCCAAACTTTCAGGGAAATTCGCAAGAACAGATTGATTATTTTGTTTTTGTTTGCCTACTGGTTCTATATTGACGGAGTTGATACAGTTTTTCGAATGTCGGTTGACTACGGATTGTCCATAGGACTTGATTCCAACGATCTCATCACCGCTTTGCTGCTAGTTCAGTTTATCGGATTTCCAGCAGCGATTATTTTCGGAAAAGTGGGTCAGCGCTTCGGGCCGAAAACCGGAATATATATCGGCATACTTGTGTATACCGTTGCGACGGTCTGGGCATACTTTATGACCACTGGAAAAGAGTTTTTTCTGCTGGCCGCTTTGGTTGGATTGGTAATTGGCGGGATTCAAGCACTGAGCCGGTCCATGTACGGACAAATGATTCCCGCTGGCCGGGCAGGAGAGTATTTTGGATTTTTCAATATGATCGGCAAGTCTGCGGCAATCATTGGTCCGTTTCTCGTGGGATGGACGGCAATGGCAATGGGACCGAGAAATTCAATTCTCTCGGTAATCGTGCTGTTTTTACTGGGTGGATTGTTTTTGTATTTCGTTCCGAATCCCAAGGGAAGGGCAGAAAGCGAAGCAAGCTAACGCTTGAAATTCAGGCTTGTTGTATTACTCGCAATCCGGTTCTTCGTCTTCAGCCGCATCAATGTCAGGATCAACCATCAGGCCAGTACTGGTTTCTCCTGTTGCCGGAGCCTGTGTTTCCTGAGAAAAAACAGCGGGTGTTCCTGCAGTAAGAAACAAAATGCCAATCGCAATCCAAAGAAGAAATTTGTGTTTCATTTTTAGTTTGTCTCAAAAATATATTTCTAATCATACACAAGAATCTGAATGATTGCTTGACTAATGTGAGTGCAAACTATGCAGATCATTATGGAATACTCTTATTATGACCTCTGCACCCTGAAAAGTCACTTAAATATTATTCAAGTCTACTGAGATTCAATGGTTTCGAGAACAAGAAAAACTCATCAGCGCGGAGTCGGGAAAGGACTGGAAACTGTAGAGCAGCTTCCATGGCGACGCGTTTCAAATCGCTATCCGCCGATTGAACCGCTGTCGGAAGACGAGGTTGAGTATATTCACAGTTCTTCGCTTGACATACTTGAGCAGGTCGGCATTGAAATTATGTTGCCAGAGGCGCGCAAAAGGCTCGCAAGCGCAGGAGCAGATGTTTCAAGTGACAGTGACATTGTGTTCTTTGACCGGGGCATGGTTGAAGAGTGCTTGAAATCTACAAGATCTTCGTTTATTGCACATGCACGAAACTCTCGGCACAATCTTGAAATGGGAACCGACCAAATTTGCTTTGCAACGGTTGGAAGTGCTCCCCACGCATCAGATTTGGACAATGGCCGCAGAACGGGAAACCAAGAGGATTTTAGAAAATTTCTAAAGCTTGCGCAGCATTTGAACATTATTCACATGATGGGCGGATATCCTGTGGAGCCCGTTGATGTCCATGCTGCGATTCGTCATTTGGAGTGCTTGCGCGACTTTGTGCTATTGACGGACAAGCTGTTCTATGCCTATTCGCTGGGCAGGCAAAGAAATCTGGATGCCCTTGAGATTATCAAAATTGCGCGGGGCATTGACGATGAGCAGTTGGACCGGGAACCCAGCATTTTCACAGTCATCAATTCCAATTCTCCATTGAGACTGGATTCGAATATGTGCCAGGGCATTATTGAGATGTCGCTAAGAAACCAGATTGTGGTTTTGACACCGTTCACACTGTCCGGCGCCATGGCACCGGTGTCGCTTGCCGGTGCTATTGCACAGCAGAACGCTGAAGTTCTCGCTGGTCTTGCGATTTCACAAACCGCAAGACCGGGTGCGCCTTTTGTTTACGGCGAATTTACGTCCAATGTTGATATGCGTTCCGGTGCCCCGGCATTTGGAACACCTGAGTACATGAAAACCGCGCTGGCAAGCGGGCAGATGGCCAGAAAGTACAAATTGCCGCTTCGGTCTTCCAATGCGAACGCCGCCAACGCTGTTGATGCGCAGTCTGCCTATGAGTCTGTATTCTCATTATGGGGTTCTGTCAATGCACACTCGCACATCATCCTGCATGGAGCAGGGTGGATGGAAGGCGGTCTTACAGCTTCGTTTGAAAAGTTTGTTATCGATGCCGATATGCTGCAAATGGTTGCGGAGTATCTGGAGCCGATACGTGTAAATGATGACGAGATTGCAATTGAAGCGATGAAGCAGGCTGGGCATGGAGGACACTTTTTTGGTACCGACCATACTCAAAGCCGGTATCGAACCGCTTTTTACTCTCCCATGATTTCAGACTGGCGCAACTTTGAAACGTGGAGCGAAGCAGGAGCGCCGCAAGCCGTCGAACATGCGAACAAGTTGTACAAACGTTTATTGGCGGAATATGAAGAACCGCCGATTGACCCGGCAATTCGCGACGAGTTGAATGAATTTGTTGACAGGAGAATTGCCGAAGGGGGTGTAACAACAGATTTTTGATGGGGTTAATTGGAGTATTGGTGGTTGTGTTAATATACCTGCATGGCGAGTGAACCCAAAGAACCAAACAAATCACCCGACTACAAGCATCTTGAAATGGTTCAAGGTGTTATTGCTCGCATGGCAAGAAACAGTGCACAAATGAAGACATGGACAGTGTCTTTGGTTACTGCTGTTTTCGTATTGTCCGGACTGTCTGACGACCCCCATTGGTTAGTCGCTATTGGGGGTTGTATACCAATCATTGCTTTTTGGTTCATGGATGCCAGGTACCTTCAACTTGAAAGATGCTATGTAAAACTGCATGATGCCATTGTGAACGGCAAACAGGCAGTCCCGGGAGATTTGAACTATCGACCATATATTCAGGAAATTGACACCGTGTTTAAAGTTGCTGTGTCTTGGTCAATATCAATATTTTACGGCTTTTTACTAATTGCAATGGTGGTTCTGTTCTTTATTCTTTTTGGGAAGTTTTAGACGACTGATTCGGGACGAGTGCCCAAAAAATGAAGCGAAGAGTATTCTATAAGTTTTCAAAAGCCGGCAATTCCTTTCTTTGAAATTCACTCCTCGAAAGAATTCGCATACTTTGTCCTTACCAGTTGCTTTCCAAAGTTGGCAGATTTCAATAACTGCAGAAATGCAGTGGGCATGGATTCAATCCCGTCCATAAAATCTGTTCTAAATTTCAATCGCCCATCTGCGGCAAGTTCTGCCAGCGCCTTGCGCGCGCTATCGTAGCGATGCAAGTGGTCGAAAACCAGAAAGCCCTGTACTTTGGCCCGCGTAATCAGAATCTGCCTCAAAAATCGTTCGCCAATATCAGGCTTGTTGAACTTGTCGGCCAGACTGACCGTGCCCACGACTATGATTCTCGCTCCTAGAGCCAGGTTTTTCATCGCGGCATCATGTATGGGACCGGCAGTATTGTCAAAATAAACATTGATTCCATTCGGGCAAGCTTTAGCGAAGTCACGCGTCAAATCTTCAGATTCTCTGTAGTTTATACCTCCGTCGTAGCCGATTTCATTGCACCAGTCAAGTTTGGCGGCCGAGCTGGCAACAGCGATTGCGCGACTTCCTGACGCTTTTGCAATTTGACCCGCTACCTGACCCACGGCACCTGACGCGGCTGAGATTAAAACTGTTTCTCCTATTTGAGGTTTGCCAATGGTTTCCAATGCACACCAGGCAGTGATTCCCGGCATTCCCAAGTAACTGAGCCAGGCATGAATCGGTCCCAGTTCGGGAAGCACTCTTGTAGCATCTTCAGGGTTGACAATCGCATACTCCTGCCAGCCAAACTTCATCGTTTCAAGAATATCGCCTTCATTCCAATCAGGATGATTGGAACGCACCACTTCTGCAACCGCACCGCCAACCATCAGTTCACCGATTTCTACACCCTTGGCATAGCCGCGTTGAGGGCTAATTCGGCCGCGCATATAGGGGTCAACCGAAAGATACAACGCTCTCGCCAGTACTTCGTTTTCACCTGGCTGGGGTATACTGGCATCTTCCAATCGCCAGTTTCCCTCGACTGGCATACCGTCAGGATAAGAAGCGAGGATCCATCTTTGATTTTTCAGTTTCATCGATCATTCTTAATACATGGCATGTTAATAAAAAGCACCAATGTTACGGCACGGTTTTGACATCGTGCTGAACAATGGGATAAATATAACAATTTTGACAACTTGCAATACTGTTCATTTCAGGGCGTATTTCCTCATGCCAAGTCAAAAGCAGAATATTGATTTGCAATGAAATTAAATTTTGAGATGATTTTTATACACCTCTGATGAATTGAATGCACAATACAATACGAATTTATGACAAATAGTCCTGATAACGAGGAGGACAGTAATTGAAATACGTAATTCCCGACATTAAAAAATCAGTTTTAGAAGTAGCTGGAACGGATGCTGTCTATCCAGTTCGGAGGATTTACCTGGTAGGACGCAACTACGCCGACCATGCACGGGAAATGGGACACGACCCCGACCGGGAGGTGCCGTTCTTTTTCCAAAAGCCCTCTGATGCAATTCTGCCTAGTGGCAGCGAATTTCCCTATCCGCCATTGTCCGGTAATGTTCATCACGAAATCGAGATGGTCGTTGCATTAAAGTCTGGTGGCTCAAATATTCAAGCAGATGATGCGCTTCAGAATGTTTACGGCTACGCAGTCGGAATTGACATTACGCGCCGGGACTTGCAACAGGCAATGAAGCAGCAGGGGAGACCGTGGGAAGCAGGCAAGTCTTTCGACCATTCAGCACCAATGAGCCATATCGTACCGGCAGCTTCAGTTGGCCATCCTTCCAGTGGCCGCATCTGGCTTGCTGTGAACAATGAAATTCGACAGGATGGGGATTTAAGTCAATTAATCTGGTCTGTCCCTGAAATTATCTCAGTACTTTCGGAGTCATTCCAACTGATGGCAGGAGACTTGATTTTTACTGGAACTCCTGCAGGCGTCGGGCCGATACAGGTTGGTGATTCGGTGAAAGGAGCGGTGGACAATCTTGCAGAAGTTGAGATTAGTGTTGTATGACGGTCGTTCAAACCATTGCAATCTTGTGAACGAATGATTCGATATTCAGATTGAAATCCGGGCGATTGGTTTTGTTTTATGAACAAAAATCAGCCAATCTTGCAGGAAAACTTCGGGGTTTGAATTTAAAAAACGATTGAGAGTTTGGAAACAAATTTCTTGAAGTTGTTTCAATTATGTTATTCTTGTTTTATTAATAAACAATTAATTTCCATGAAAATGTATCATTTTCAGTTAGTTAGCTTCAACTCTGGATAATGCAAGTGTAGAAATTTAATGGTTTCAACACTCATTTGAAAGACACAAAGGAGATATGATTATGGAATCAAAATTTGATTTGGAAAGAGCATTCAAGCTCGGAAAAATCAGCAGGCGTGAATTTTTGCAACGCGCTGCTGTACTGGGAGCCGCAGGAGCAGCACCAGGAGTTTTGCTAAGTAGCCAGGCACTGGCGCAAATGGAACCCAAACGCGGTGGTGTGTTTCGATTGGGTATGGGTGGCGGATCGACCGACAACTCGCTTGACCCGGGTACGCATCCTGACAGTGTCCCGATTAATCTGGAATTTCAGTTACGGAGCCACTTGACAGAAATTTTGCCAAACGGAGAACTCGTCGGCGAGATTGCAGAATCGCTTGAACCTGCACCGGGTGCAGTGGAATGGTATGTAAAACTCCGTAAAGGAATAGAATTTCATAATGGTAAGACATTGACTTCGAAAGATGTCATTGCATCCATTCAGCATCATACTCGTCCTGACGCTACTTCGGCAGTTGCCGACCAGATGCGTCAAATTGTCGATATGAAGGCGGACGGTGACTACGGAGTCAAAATGACTTTGAAATCTGGCAATGCAGATTTTCCATGGTTGCTGAGTGATTATCATGTGTCTATGTTTCCGGAAGAAGGCTGGGAAAGCGGTGTCGGAACCGGACCGTTTTCACTGGTGAGCTATGAACCTGGAGTGCGTTCCGTAACGAAGCGCAACGAGAACTACTTCAAGGAAGGTCGACCGTACTTCGACGGTGTGGAAATCACAGTCATCTCGGATTCGGCAGCTCGCGACAATGCGTTAAAGACGGGACAGGTAGATGCTACCAATCGCGTAACGCAAAGAACCGCTTCACTGCTGGACAAGACTCCTGGAGTCAGCGTGCACAAGATCGTTGGAACCAAGCATTACACCGTTCCGATGCAGACCGGAATTTCTCCGTTTGACAATGTCAAGGTACGCCAGGCACTGCGTTTGGCGGTTGACAGAGAAGCATTGCTAAATACAGTGCTGGGCGGTAACGGTGAACTTGGAAACGATCTGCCCATTGGTCGTCGGCAGGAGTTCTACAATACTGAATTACCACAAAGACAGTATGATCCTGATAAGGCTGCATTCTTGCTGAAGGAGGCCGGCATGGAGGGGCTTGCGGTTGAACTGTCTGCCGCTGATACAGCGTTTGATGGAGCAGTCGACGCAGCTGTACTCTACAGGGAGCACGCGGCGAAGGCAGGAATCTCAATCAATGTGATTCGCGAGCCGAACGACGGCTACTGGTCTAATGTCTGGCTGGTAAAACCATGGGTCATGTGCTACTGGTCTGGTCGGCCAACGCAAGACTGGATGTGGACAATTGCTTACGAAAAAGGCGGTGCCTGGAACGATAACAATTGGGACAACGAGAAATTTCAGAACTTGCTGATTCAAGCTCGGGCTGAAACCGACAAGGCGAAGCGCAAGGATATGTACTGGGAGATGCAAAGACTCCATTGGGAAGAAGGCGGAACCGTGGTACCTTTGTTTGCAGCAGACTTGATGGGTGTCTCCGACAAAATCATGTTGCCGGAGGAAATTGGTTCTGCATGGGAGCTTGACGGGCATAAAGCCTCTGAGCGATGGAGCTTCAAGTAGATTCAAATTACTGTTTTTTAGGTTAACGCGCAAAAATGTATAAATGGGCTTGCTCAGGCTTATTGCCAGGCGAAGCTTTTTCGGCTTGGTAACGTTATTTGCCATAACTCTTCTCATTTCTCTTGCCATTGAGGCGTTGCCCGGCGATTTTGCCGAGCAACGCCTCGGGCAGGCGGCCACTCCAGAAACTATTTCAGCGATACGAACGCAGCTCGGCCTGGACCGGCCGATTCATATTCGCTATCTGGAATGGCTGGGTGGTTTTGTCCAGGGCGACATGGGTGTGTCGCTGGCAAACAACCGCCCGGTTGCCGACCTCATGAAGACAAGACTTGGGAATACACTATTTCTTGCTTCTTTATCCGCCTTGATTGCTATCCCGCTCGCATTGTTTCTTGGTATTGTGGCAGCACTGTACCGAGAGTCGCTACTGGACAAGATGATTTCCATGTTTACTCTGGCTGCGATATCGCTACCGGAGTTTTTTATCGGCTACATCCTTGTCGCACTGTTTGCAGTGAACTGGCAGTTTTTTCCTGCTATATCGAATGTATCCGAGACGATGCATTTCTGGGAAAAGGTTTATGTTTCAATGCTGCCGATTGTCACCTTGACGTTTGTTATTGTTGCACACATGATGAGAATGACGCGTGCGGCAATCATAAATTTGATGCAAAGCCCGTTTATCGAGATGGCTCAGTTGAAAGGACTGACGCGTTCAAGAATCGTGGTGAATCACGCGTTGCCCAATGCATTGTCTCCGATCATCAATGTAATTGTATTGAATATGGCATATCTTGTAGTGGGTGTCGTTGTGGTTGAAGTCGTATTTATTTATCCGGGGCTGGGGCAGTTGATGGTCGATTCAGTGCGCGCACGCGACTTGCCTCTGGTGCAGGCCTGTATTCTGATATTCGGTGCCACATACATTCTGCTGAACATGCTTGCAGATATACTGGCAATTATTAGCAACCCGAGAATGCGTCACCCTCGCTAGGAACTGGAATTGTGCGAGCATTAAAGTCAATCAGAAATGCAGGTTTGCCTGCTCAAATTGGATTGGTGGTGATTCTGATTTTTGCCTTCGCTGCCATTTTTGCACCGTGGCTTGCTCCTTACGGGGAAAGCGAAGTTATTTCGCCAAATCCGTGGGCTTCGCCGGAGGAAAGCGGAACCTTGCTGGGGCTGGACCAGCTGGGCAGAGACTTGTACAGCAGAGTGCTGTACGGTGCGAGAAATACCATAGCACTCGCCCTGTTCATTACCTGTCTTGCATTCTTCATGGGTATGACAGCAGGATTTTTTGCGGCGGCCATTGGAACGTGGGTGGATTCAATACTAAGCCGCATTGTCGATATCATAATGGCGTTCCCGACACTGTTCTTTGCATTAATTACTTTGTCGATTTTCGGCACTTCCATCCCGGTTCTGGTATTTATCATCGCACTGCTTGATTCTACCCGGGTGTACCGAATTTCCCGGGCGCTTGCAATGGACATCAATGTGATGGAGTATGTAGAAGTTGCACGTCTGCGAGGCGAGGGGCTATGGTGGATCATGCGGCGGGAAATTCTGCCGAACACATTGACGCCGCTTCTGGCAGAGTTCGGGTTGCGGTTCTGCTTTGTGTTCCTGTTTATCAGCTCACTTAGCTTTCTGGGTGTCGGGATACAGCCGCCGGCTGCGGACTGGGGCGCGATGGTGCGTGAAAATGGAGTTGCAATCACTTATGGAATTTTTACTCCTCTTGTGCCGGCCGCGGCCATTGCAATCCTGACGATAGGCGTGAACTTGGTGGTGGACTGGTTTCTCAGAAAAACTGCCGGATTGCGAGAGGAATACTAGTCGCCGGCGGGAGATTTTGAATTATGAGCGAGAGGTTGTTGACAATTCGTAATTTGCAGATTGAAGGTTTTTCCGACGACGACTGGAAGCCAATAGTCAATGGAATCGATCTGGATTTGAACCGCGGCGAAGTGCTGGGGCTGATCGGTGAATCCGGTGCCGGCAAGTCGACCATCGGTATTGCCATAATGGGATACTGCCGTCCGGGATGCAGGATGGTTGGAGGTACGATCGATTTCGACGGCATACCGATTCATGCTCAGTCCGCTGAGCAAATTCGGGAAATTCGAGGGGTTCGAATGTCTTATGTTGCGCAAAGTGCGGCAGCATCGTTCAATCCGGCTCACAGACTCATCGACCAGTACTGCGAAACCCCTGTTCAACACGGGGTGCTGAAATTTGAAAAAGCCGCAAAAAACGCCCGGACAATTTATGCGCGTCTTGACCTGCCGGACCCGGACAGGATTGGCAGTCGATTTCCGCATCAGGTCTCGGGAGGTCAGTTGCAACGCGCCATGGTTGCCATGGCGATGTCATGCGAACCGGATTTGATTATTTTTGACGAACCGACCACCGCGCTTGATGTTACGACTCAAATCGAGGTACTGGCAGCAATCAAGGACATAGTGGAGTACTCCAACACAGCAGCAATCTATATTACGCATGACTTGGCGGTTGTTGTTCAGCTTGCAGACCGGATCATGGTTCTCCGATACGGTGATTTGGTGGAGCAGGGAAATACCCGGGAAATTCTCAACGACCCAAAAGAAAGTTATACAAAGGAGTTGCTGGCGGTTCGAACCTATCGCAAAGACTATCAGGAAGCCGACAGCGAAAAGCCTATACTTGAAGTAAAAAAAGTGCACGCATCGTATGGCGACTCGGTCAAAGTGCTGGAAGACATTAATCTGGAAGTTGGGCGATGCCGTACAGTGGCGGTTGTGGGAGAATCCGGCAGCGGTAAAAGCACGCTGGCCCGTGCAATTACAGGATTGCTTCCTCCTTCGGAAGGTTCAATTTGCTACGAAGGCGAAGAACTTCTACGATCGTACAAGGAGCGTCCAAAGCAGCAGTTGCGAAATATTCAGATGATTTATCAAATGCCCGATGTTGCTCTGAATCCCAGGCAGAAATTGCGTGACACTATCGGTCGCCCGCTGGGATTCTACTTTGGACTTTCGGGCCAGGAGCGGGAACAGAGGGTGAAGGAATTACTGGAAATGATTGAACTTCCGCATAATTACATTGACCGCTACACGCCAGAATTGTCTGGAGGGCAAAAACAGCGAGTTTGCATTGCACGGGCTTTGGCAGCTGACCCGGCAATCATTATATGCGACGAAGTAACCTCGGCTCTGGACCAGCTGGTCGCTGAAGAAATATTGAAACTCCTGCATCGCTTGCAGAAAGAACTGAAAATCACCTATTTGTTTATCACGCATGATTTGGCGACTGTAAAAGCAATCGCTGATGATATCGTGGTTATGCTCAGAGGAAAAATCGTTGAACACGGAGAAAAAGAAGAAGTTCTGACTCCACCGCATCATGAATATACGGAGCTGCTTTTAAGTTCGGTACCGGAAATGGAGCCAGACTGGTTGGACGGAGTTCTGGAAGTTCGAAAGGAAACCGCTTAATTCGTTTGAAATTTGTAATGAAAGGAAAGGTTTGTTATTGAGTCAGGCTTGACATAGGTAGCAGACTATCCTGACTATGCCATGGCAATTTTTATCGCCAAAAGATTTGGATTAATGCTACTGACCATGTTCGTTGTGTCCATGGTTTTGTTCGTACTCCTTGAATTTGATGTTGAAGCCGTAGCTGTTAAAGTTCTTGGACCCTACAGTACCGATGACCAGCGATTGCTTTGGCTGGAAGCCAATGGCTACAACGACCCGATTATATTTCGGTATTTTGAGTGGCTGGGAAGATTTCTGGTTGGCGATTTCGGCGATTCGGTCATATACAAACTTCCAGTCGCTGATGTTTTGTGGCCCAGACTGTGGAATACAACGATTCTTGCATTCTGGGTTTTTGTTTTTCTGGTTCCGATATCTCTTGTTCTTGGAATCCTTTCCGGCATGCGCGAAGGTTCCAAGACAGACCGAACCATATCCGTTGTGAGTATTCTCACAACTTCTGTGCCAGAGTTTGCAAGTACTGTGCTGTTTTCTTGGCTGTTTGTTTTTTCATTGCAATGGTTGCCGGGTACAAGCAGCATGTTCGACGGGTTTGACTGGAAGCAACTGGTTTTGCCTGTGCTTGTACTGCTGGTTTACGATTTCGGCTATGTAACTCGAATGACGCGGGCATCAATGGCGGAAGTCATGACAACGCACTATGTTCGCACAGCGATCCTGAAAGGCCTGCCGTATCGGCACGTAATTCTCAAGCATGCACTTAGAAACGCGCTAATTGCGCCGTTTACTGTTTTAATGCTGCAAGTAAATTGGTTGCTATCCGGTGTTATTGTTGTAGAGTTCTTCTACGCATACAAGGGATTCGGAGCACTGTTGCTGGATGCTGCTTTGCGCCAGGATATTATTCTGATTGAAGCATGTACGATGGTAGCGGTGTTTGTAGTTGTCATGACACAGTTGTTATCGGATATCGCCTATATGCTGCTGAATCCAAGAATCAGATTCTCCTGATTGAATCATGAATACGAGTAGTACAGAAAAAGCATTGGAAATCTCGCCCTGGAGACGAAGAGTTACTCGCTTGCTGCAAGCGATTGGGTTGTTGCGCGAAAGTTGGGTAGGTATGCTCGGAGCCGGGCTGGTACTCTTCTGGGTGCTGATGGCAATATTCGCTCCGGTATTCGCACCATTCGAACCCAATGCTACATTGCAGCCTTTTGCCAAGCCGGGCGATCCGGCACCGGGGGGCGGCACTTTCTGGCTTGGGACTGATCATATTGGCAGAGATATATTGTCGCGACTTATTTACGGTTCGCGCACTGTACTGTTCTACGCTCCGCTAGCAACTTTTTGCGCTTATGTTGTCGGAATTGTCATGGGACTCATTGCTGGCTATTATCGCGGCTGGATTGATGACCTGCTTTCCAGAATCAGCGACATGATCCTTTCATTTCCGGTTTTGGTACTGTACATCATTATCATTTCCACGGTCGGGGCATCCGGATTGAATATCGTGATTGCAATTGTTTTCGCCAGCGGTCCGGCAATTATGCGGATTGTTCGCGGTCTGGTACTGGATCTCAGAAACCGGGACTACGTATTTGCAGCGCAAACCCGCGGCGAATCCGCATGGAGAATCATGCTGGTGGAAATTCTGCCGAATGCCCGCGGTCCGCTTATCGTAGACGGTTGTTTGCGCATGGGCTATGTCATTATTAATATCGGTGTGCTTGGATTTCTCGGACTTGGTCTCCCGCCACCGGACCCAGACTGGGGAGGAATGATCAATGAAACGCGCCAGATGGCACTTGTGTTTCCGCACATGACTGTATTTCCCTGCATAGCAATTTCGACACTGGTGCTTGGATTCAATCTGCTGGCGGACGGAATGCGGGAGATATCGCTACGCGACTAGATCAAGAAGTAAAAGTGATGAACTCGGACAGCAACGAAAAACTCCTCGATATAAGAAATCTCCACATTTCATACTACACGCGTGCTGGAGAGATCCCTGCTGTTGTAGATTTTTCACTTGAAGTCAGGCGAGGCGAAACGATTGGCCTGGTTGGCGAATCGGGATGCGGCAAGTCCACAGTTGCAATGGCCATCATGCAGTTTATGGGCAATAACGGCGGTGTCAAGAGCGGGACGATTATGTTCAAGGACAAGGACTTGACAACGCTCAATGAAGAAGAACTGCGGAAAATCCGCGGCAAGGAAATCTCAATGATCTACCAGGAGCCATTTTCTGCATTGAATCCAAGCATGACCATTGGCAACCAGTTGATGGAGGTACCTCTGGCGCATGAAAATATTACTGCTCAGGAAGCACGCAACCAAGCGCGGAAAATCCTGGCAGATGTCAATATTCCGGACCCTGACAGAGTTCTGAGCTCCTATCCGCACCAGCTTTCCGGCGGGCAGCAGCAACGCGTCGTAATCGCAATGGGGTTGCTCTCCAAGCCGGATCTATTGCTGCTGGATGAACCGACGACCGCTTTGGATGTGACTGTTGAGGCAGGGATAGTCAAACTGATTGCAAGCATCAGCAGGAAATTCGGAACTGCGCAAATCTACATTTCTCACAATCTGGGGTTGATTCTGGAAACCTGCGACAGGGTGTTTGTGATGTATTCAGGCGAGGTGGTTGAAGAAGGTAGAATCAAGCCGCTGTTCAAAACTCCAAGGCATCCTTATTCGCATGGATTGTTCGGTTGCATCGCATTGCCAACTGCTGACAAGAATGCAGCGCCGATTAAACCAATTCGCGGACAATTGCCATTGCCGCATGAGCGGCCGAGGGGGTGTAATTTTGCGCCGCGTTGCGACTATTTCGAAGAGGGCCGGTGCAATGCTCATGACATTGGCATGGACATTGTGCCAGACGACACAAGCGAAGACAATCACCGTGTTCGCTGCATGCGGTGGCGGGAAATCACTCGCGCAGATGCAAAACAGCCTGCTGAGCAAAGAACTGTAACCGAGATTGGTGAATCTGTGCTTACGGTAAAGGATATGCAGAAATACTATGTTTTGCATGACCGGTCACTGAAAGCAATGCTGCAGGGGACCAACGAAAAAATTGTCAAAGCCAACGAACAGCTGGATTTTGAAGCCCGAAAGGCAGAGACTTTGGCAATTGTGGGAGAATCCGGCTGTGGCAAGTCTACTCTTGCAAAAGTATTGACAGGACTGGAAACGGCGACTTCAGGCGAGATCACACTGAACGGAGTTCAAATTCAGGAAGTGTCGGTTCACAATCGCACGCCAGACCAGTTGTCCTCCATGCAAATGGTGTTTCAAAATCCAAGTGATACATTGAATCCAAGCCATACTGCCGGAAAGCAGATTGCAAGGGCCATCAAAAAGTTCGGCATAGAAAAGAATTCCGAAAAAGTTCGGGACATAGTAATGAACTTGCTGGATACGGTCAAACTTCCGCGTGACTTCTACTATCGTCGTCCGCGTCAGCTTTCGGGCGGGCAGAAGCAACGCATCGGAATTGCAAGAGCGTTTGCAGGAAACCCTTCCATGATGATTGCAGACGAACCGGTATCGGCCCTTGATGTTTCAGTTGCAGCAGCAATAACCGAGTTGCTGATGGAAATCCAGCGAGAGCACAAGATGACATTGCTGTTTATCAGTCACGACCTGAGTATTGTGCGCTATCTTTCAGACCGCATACTGGTGATGTATCTGGGTCAAGTCATGGAGCAGGGATTGACCAGCGATGTGTTTCAACCGCCGTATCATCCATATACCGAGGCCTTGCTTTCTGCTGTTCCAATTGCAGACCCGGATGTAACCAAGCGGGAGATTGTTCTGGAAGGCAATTTGCCAAGTGTCATTGACCCGCCGAAAGGCTGTCCGTTTGAGTCTCGCTGTCCCAGAAAACTCGGCAAGATTTGCCAAGACCAGCGCCCGCCAGTTCAGCGAGTCAGCGACAATCATACAATTGCATGCCATATCTCGCTGAATGAGCTTCGAACGGTTGAGCCAGTGATTCAAATTCACACCCCCGAGGAAAGCGGAGAAGCTATCGCCAATTGACATCGGTTACGTCTGATTGCCCCGACTGTTTTTCAAATTTTGCCTCTGGTTCAAGCTACCAGTATTTGGCTTCTGACTGAGTGGTTCCTTCGGGTTTTGCGATCGCATCGACGATTTGATTCAGACTGATACTGCCGAGAGTTTTGCCATCGCTGTCTACGACATTGGCTTTTTTGCCTTCTGTCGCCGTTACAATCTGCAAAGCTTCTTCCAGTACAAGGTCGTGCGGCAAATCGGGTCCTTCAACCGAATCATCGGGTGTCATTACAGATTTTGATTCGATTACACGGCTTCGGTTAATATCCTTGATAAATTCGCCAATGTAGTCGTCGATTGGATGCAGAATGATTTCTTGCGGGTCGCCCTGCTGAATCACTGCACCGTCTCGCAATATGGCGATTCGGTCGCCGATTCGGAGTGCTTCGTCCAGATCATGGGTGATAAACATGATTGTCTTGTGCAGCTCTTCCTGCAAGCCTAGCAGAACACTTTGCATATCGGTTCGAATCAATGGATCCAGGGCCGAGAAAGCTTCGTCCATCAAAAGAATTTCAGCGTCGGTAGCCAGTGCCCGTGCCAAGCCGACGCGTTGCTGCATTCCACCAGACAGTTGAGATGGATAGTGGTCTTCAAACCCGGCCAGGCCGACACGGTCAATCCACTTGTGACTTTGCTGCTTGGCCTGGTCAATGGATATTCCCTGAATGGTAAGGCCGTAGGCAACATTTTCTGCCACTGTCTTATGCACGAGCAACCCGAATTTTTGAAATACCATGGATGCCTTGTGTCGCCGAAATTCAATCAGTTCTTCCTTTGTCATGGCCAATACATCTTGGTCTTCCACGACAATTCTTCCGGAAGTAGGTTCAATCAACCGATTGACATGGCGTATCAAAGTTGACTTGCCAGACCCTGAAAGTCCCATTATCACTGAGACTTCCCTGGTAGGAATGTCAATATTGATGTCCTTCAGTCCCAGTACATGATTATGTTTTTCAAGCAATTCCTGCTTGGAAATTCCGTTCTGGACCGCCTCAAGAACAGATGCGGGCTGAGAGCCGAAAATTTTGTATAAATTTTCAATCCTTATTTTGACTTCAGTCATGAAGATGCCCCTTGCGATGCTCTTGCAGTCGATTGCCAAAACTTTGAGACACGCGGTCGAATATGATTGCCAGAGCAACAATTGCCAGTCCGTTCATCAGGCCCAGTGCAAGGTACTGGTTGGCAATGGACTGCAGAACCGGAACACCCAAACCCGCAACGCCAATCATGGATGCGATTACGACCATGGACAACGCCATC
Source organism: Arenicellales bacterium (assembly GCA_965203865.1). Lineage (GTDB taxonomy): Bacteria > Pseudomonadota > Gammaproteobacteria > Arenicellales > JAJDZL01. The sequence goes on along the minus strand of OZ241916.1, from coordinate 2,653,171 downwards.
ATGATGGTTTGGTTCACGCCGGCAAAAATATTTGGAAGTGCAAGCGGTATTTGTACGCCGAACAATCTTTGCTTGTAGTTGGCACCAAAGGCATCAGCCGCTTCCAGTGCTTCCTTGTCTACAAGCCGGATTCCCAGGTTGGTCAAACGTACTATCGGCGGAATCGCGTAAATACAAACTGCGATCAAACCTGGCACTTTGCCAATTCCGAGCAGCATGACAACCGGTATAAGATAAACAAAGGCGGGTATGGTTTGCATAACATCCAGAACGGGAGTAATCAGCGATTGGGCGCGATTCGACCGTGCCATCAATATGCCGAGTGGAATTCCAACAGCGATGCAAAGCATTGTGGCGATTGTGATAATTGCCAATGTTGACATGGTGTCTTTCCACATGCCCAAATACCCGATCGCGAGAAAAGACAGTGCGCAGCCGACTACGATCTTCCAGTTGCGCGAGCCAAGCCAGGCCAGCAGTGCGATAATCAGAATTATGATTGGCCAAGGCGTGGCGACCAGTAGTTTTTCAAGCCACACCAGAAATCGAAGCAACGGCTCAAAGAAGTTTTCAAGAGATTCTCCGAATTCTCTTGAAAAACTGCGAAACCCTGCGTCAATCGCTTTTTTCAGGTCTCGAAGATTCTGCGGGTCCATGCTTGGGAATTGTTTCAAAAGTTCCATAACTACCTCACCTTCGCTTGAACAAAAAAGCCCACCAATTCAAAGAAAGGCAGGCTTTTTTATTCGAAAGATATTAAATATTACGAGAAAATCACATCATGATTTTTTTGGCGGCATCTCCAGATACCCATGCTTGCCACACATCAGGATTGTTTTTCAAGAATTCCGCTGCTGCATCCGCACCATCGGCTTGATTGTCATCCATATACACCAGAAGGCCATTCATGATGTCTCCAGGGAAAACCCGGTTGCTGAAGTAATCCCAAACTTCTTGGGGTGCTTTTTGCTTGAAGTTGTTCGTAACCAAAGTATGCACTTCGGATTCCGTCCAAGCAGACGCTTGCGGGTCGTCGCATTCCTGTTCAGGCTTTACAATGCAACCATTCCAGTGTCCATCTCCGATGTACGGTACTCCAAAATCCAGCATGACCATTTTGTGCCGTCCAATCAATGAGGTTGGCGACCAATAGTATCCGAACCAGTTTTCACCTCGCTCCACTGCTTTGGTCATGGAGCCGTCCAGACCTGCTGCGGAACCCGGGTCTATCAGTTTCCAGCCTTTGTCCGCCATTTTAAACCCGCGGAACAGATTGATATTCACAAGCTGACAACCCCATCCGGCCGGGCATCCTATGAACGCACCCTTGGAAGGGTCTTCTGCATCCGGAAACAAATCAGGCCGCTCAAGAACATCCAGAACGGTCTTTAAGTCAGGATATTTTTTTGCAGTTTCGGGTGAAATCCACCACCCTTCGCCCAGTCCTGTAATTGGACCCTTTCGAATTGAATATAGCGTACCTTCTTCAATTGCCTTGGCAAGCGGTTCTCGGACTGCATTAACCCAAAGTTCGGGTGAAACATCCGGTTGCTGCTTTTCAGCCATGGAAGTGAATGACGGCATGGTATCGCCTGGCACTAACTCAACATTACAACCATACCCTTTTTCAAGAATGGCCTTGTCAACATTCGCCATCAATTGCGCAGAAGCCCAGTTCATTGAAGCAATTGTAATATCTCCACATTGGGCTACCGCTGTCTTGGCACCTATGAACAAGAGCAAAACCAGGGGTAGTCTGATCAAAAAACTTTTCATCAAATGTCTCCTTTAATTTCTAATATACCTATTAAAATCTTGATAATTCATAAGCAATTCTACATTATTTGGAAGTAAAACTTAAAGAAGTGTGTTCAATACTGAAAATATCAGGTTTGAAATTTCATTGCCAATTGCAGTGCAGGCAGTGAAAGCAAATGGAAATTCAGTAAAAAAAAGAACCATTACAATTGACTTTGCAAAAACAGAATTTCCTGAATTCGGAAGCAGTTTAAATGATATTTCATTGTAAAAAAGGAATACAAGGCAAAGAATGTCTCCGCAAGCAACGCTGGATTTTTGATTTCTTTATCTGGACAGTTTTTATGTTCAAAAAATGTTTTCCAAATTTATATTTCGAGTTGTCATCCAAGCAATTCGCAAGTTATACTCTGCTTAAAGGCAACTAAAAAAACTTTACAAAAATTTGATTTCTGCAATTGAAGCCTGGTACATGGAATTGAGGTAGAAGCATTGGCGGTCTTTCAGCCTGTTTTAGGGCTCATTGTTATTGTTGCATTTGCCTGGATTATCAGTGAGAACAGACGAGCGTTTTCATGGCTCGGCGTGGCAGCCGGAATTGGCATGCAGCTTGTACTGGCTTTGCTACTGCTCAAAATTCCGGTTCTGCAAATTGTTTTTGTTTGGCTAAACGATGGTGTCGTAGCCCTTCAGAAAGCGACGGAGGCAGGAACTTCGCTTGTATTCGGGTTTCTCGGCGGCGGCGATTTGCCGTATGAAGAAACAACGCCAGGTGCGTCATTTGTATTTGCATTTCGCGCCATTCCCATGGTCATGCTGATTAGCGCATTGTCTGCGCTTTTGTACTACTGGCGCGTGCTTCCATGGGTGGTTCACGGATTTGCCTGGGTATTGAGCAAAACATTTCGAATCAGCGGGCCAGCAAGCTTTGCTACAGCAGGAAATATTTTTGTTGGAAATGTAGAATCCCCGCTACTCATTCGTCCCTATCTTGACCGATTAAGTCATGCCGACCTGTTTATTGTAATGACAGCAGGACTGGCAACCATTGCCGGTTCTGTGTTCGCGCTATACGCATTTTTTCTGCAGGATGTTATTCCGAACGTTGCCGGGCATTTGCTCACTGCGTCAATTATCAGTGCGCCAGCAGCAGTCATCATCGCAAGAATCATGGTCCCGCCCGAAGGTGAAGAATTTCCCGGCGAACTGGTCAAAGTTGAAAAACGCTACCAGAACTCCATGGATGCAATCACGCGGGGGACAATCGACGGGTTGAAGCTGGTCGCGTACATCATAGCCATGGTACTTGTGCTTGTTGCCCTGGTTGCGCTGGTCAATATTATTTTCGGAATTTTCCCTGACTTTTGGGGCGAGCCATTGACACTTCAAAGAATCCTTGGATGGATAATGGCACCTGTTGCATGGCTTATGGGCATTCCTTGGGAAGAAGCATTTTTATCGGGGCAGCTATTGGGAACAAAAATTGTACTGAACGAGCTGATAACCTATTTGCAGATGTCCCAAATGGGTCCCGGAGAACTCAGCGACAGTACTCGCGTCGTTTTGGCTTACGCCATGTGCGGGTTCGCCAATTTTGGAGGACTGGGGGTAATTATTGGCGGTCTTGGAGCTGTCATGCCTTCCCGCCGAAGCGAAATAGTGCAGCTTGGTGCGAGGTCACTAATTGCCGGTAATTTGGCGACCTATATGACAGGTTGCGTTGCTGCCTTAATTGTTTGAGTTTGGCTTTTGGAAAACCAATCTCCGGGGAGCAGACGGAACAGAAGGATTTACGAAACTAGTGAGAATTCAAAATTTGAACATAGCTGCCAACTGTTGAACGATATCCATCCAGCAAGGCCTCAACCGTCAGGGCATGTCCGATAGAAATTTCCAGAATTCCCGGAATCGTAAGAAACAGAGACAGATTTTTTTGATTCAAATCGTGTCCGGCATTAACTCCCAGTCCCGATTCCTGAGCAGATAATGCGGTTGCTCTGTATTCCTCAAGTACCTCGGACTGCCGATTGGTACCAAATGCCTTGGCGTACGATTCGGTATACAACTCAATTCTGTCGGTACCAGTTTCGCATGCAGATTCTATCAATTCAGGTTCAGGGTCGAGAAAAATACTCGTTCGGATTCCAGCATCTTTAAGTTCCGCAATAATGGGTCTGAGGACATCGCAATCATTCGGCGTATTCCAACCATGGTCTGAAGTAATTTGATCGGGTGCATCAGGAACAAGAGTGCATTGATCTGGCTTTGAAGAAATGACCACATCCAGAAAGTCTCTGGATGGATAGCCTTCAATATTGAGTTCAATGCCTGGATTGCGATTACGAAATTCAGCCAGGTCGACTACGTCCTGATATGTTGCATGTCGCTGGTCCGGGCGAGGGTGGATTGTAATTCCATGCGCTCCGGATTTGATGCAAAAATCTGCGAAGTCAAGTACTTTCGGATAATTTGCACCTCGGGCATTTCTGAGCAAGGCAATCTTGTTAAGATTAACGCTGAGTTTTGTCATTTTTTGAAACTTAAAAATAATTTGTCACTGGCCGTCGTATGTTATGTTGCCTGTGTCGCGATGCCAAGTGCGAATTAAATGACGCTTTTTGTCCGATTCAGGGTAGTCAATAATTTCACTTCGGTAGTGAGCAATGTCAATATTGTTGATGAATTGAAGGTGTTTTCTCTCAATGGGCAGCTCAAACCAGATAGACGGGTCCTCTGATACTTCCTTTATCGCGTCAACTGCGTCTGAAGTTACGGAATCCATTTCACATTGAGCAACTTCATACCCTTTCAATATCAGACTTGGGTTTGCTCGGGTCCACAGTCTTTCTCCGTCGTAGCTGAATACAGGTGCCAATGCAACAAGCGGTTCCTCGTCGGCATGCTCTGCCTGTCGGTCCCAAAGCACCGGTTTATACAGTCGCTTCAACAAGTTCGGGTATTTCTGAAGCATTAAATTGTGGATGGTATACAAGCTGCAAAATCGGCTGATTCCACCTTGATAAGATGGCATGAGGCACATCAAGCCTACATATCTCGGCAAGGCAATTCCGAATGCGTTGTCATTGTGAAAAAGAAGCTCAACCGACGTGTAGGAACCGCGAACCCCGTACTGGTATGGCGTACCTGTGTCGCGCACATGGTAAACCATGGTGCCGTCCCACTTTTGTGCAACATTTCGTCCTATTCTTTGTCCAATGGTCCAGTAAATGTCTATGGCTTCGTTTACGGAAATATTATCTAGTGGCATACCGTCCAACACGACAATTCCCGGGGGCTGGTCAAGCAATCTTTGAACATCCGACATTAAACCCATGGTATTTGGAATTTCAAACTGGCTTGGTCTGCGCAGGACAGTTGGCAAGGGATTGGCGGTAATGGACTCTGCCATTTGATAGAGTTCATGTTCAACCCCATCTTCAATTGGAATCAGGCAGTCTTCCGGATCCACATCGCTGGCCAGCCATGCGCGAGAGTCCGTAACTACATGGTCAAGTTGCTGTTCAGATCGTTCGTGCGAAAGGTCAAGATAGTCTATATTCATTCTGTTTTCCCAAGAGAAACCAAAGTCCAACTTCGCATTGTGCGGTTTTGATAAAAGAAGAATTATGCCAAACTATTGCTAAAAATTGCCGTGAAAATTACTTTACGAAAATTCAGGAACCCTTACTAACGGTGTAATATCCTATTTACATTTAGCAATCTCAAATTCTAATGAGCTTGGAAATGGGTACCAGAAAGTATGGGCATTTAACAGGAGAAGAGGAAAAAGATATCTTTAAATTAACAGAGTTTCACTTCAAACTTGGTGATCATGAATTTTCCGGCACAAAAATAATCAAATAAAATCCATCCATTTCGGAATACAATCCGAAATAACTAGGATATTTTGGAATACAATCCAATTTGGTATGTACAATCGCACACTTAAAATTGACGTGTCCCAAGGAGCTATCAGCATTTTTGTGGGGGCCTCGTAAAACCGGCAAGTCAACATTACTTAAACAACAATTTCCCAACTCAGCCTATTTCGACTTGCTTGACACAAATTTAATGGTCGAATTAACAAGAGCACCTTGGACGATTGCAGAGCGTATAAATTCACTTGACTCATCCATTTTGAAGAACCCGATTATTATCAATGAAGTGCAAAAGGTTCCTCCAATACTCGACGAAGCTCATCGGCTCATTGAAAAAGAAGGACGGAACTTTATACTTCAATGTAATTCCCAATAAAAACTGTTCCTTAAACTATTACAGAAGTAGGAAAAAACTAAGAAGGCAACTGACCATAGTAGTTTTTTATGAATGCTTGACCATGTTGATTTTCAATAATTTTGGTCGTAGGCGTATTGGCAAAAGCCATAGTTGTAGCATGAAATACTGATAAACATAAATCTTGTAAATCTTGGTCATTTTCCATATGCTGAATTTTTAATCCTTTTTTAATTAACTTTTCCTTTGACAAGTGCCTACCGTGGCTCTTTAATTTTTTGTGATTGGTTAGCCACTTTGCAATCAACTTTGATTTCTCGTCAGAATTAGTATCGCCTTTAAACATGTAGTCTCGTAACCATCTTTTCACTAATGACTTTGATAGTTTAAGAGCGTTCTGAGAATTAACTATAAGGTCGGGACCAAACTGGCTCAGCATAGGTAACCAAGCTGATAACCTAGAAGGGTCTGAGCATTCGTCAACCGCCATGCTAAATTGCTCCAAAATTTCTTGTGCAGCAACAGGTCGAAATCCTAGTGGGGTCGAAAGAGAAAGTTGTGGGTCTGTTGGTCCAAGAAATGAATGATTTCCCATAACAATTTCATCAGCGGCACAAGCAATCATAGCGGCCGCCGAGCTTGCATAAAGTGGGACTAATACCCTAATATAGGAATAATGGGAGCGTAAATAAGAAACAATAGCCTCAGCTGCATTAACAGAACCGCCAGGGCTGTGTAGAATTAAATCAATATCCGTTCCATCAAATTTTGCCGTTACCTCCATTAGCCCATGAATATCTTCGCCAACAATTGACATTAAATTTGAGGGCACCCTTTCTTTTTGTAGCCATCCCGATGCGTATAGAATAACATCGCGTCCAGTATGTAGACTTAATTTATGAAGATACTTTCGACGAACGCCATCGAAATCTGGAGGAGATTTATTGGAGGAACCGCCAACTACCTCTCTAAGTATCTCACTCCATATCGGCATTGAATGGTACCTTCAAATGGGCATTATTGTTTTGGATTAGTAGAATCTACAGTTGTAATTCTATAGCCATCTTTTGTGGCTAGCCGGTACGAGTCAAGCCCTTTATCAGCTCTCTGCCAATTTTCAAATACTTTCATAGCGTCATACACCCCAGGTTGTTTTAACGCTTCCTCTAACATTTTGGCATGCTTTCGCTCAAGTTTGGATAAATCTTGATTTTTGACTGGCTTAGGCATTTTTCGCTCCATTTTATTTGTGGGTCAATGAGTCGGAATTACTTTATCCTTGTTTTTTGAAACTTCCAATTGCTATTTTACCATACCCCACTACTCTCATTTGACCGGTGTTTGTCCTTCAGATTGTAGGGGGAGCAGTTTTTTTCAGAATTGACTATTTATCAAATGAATCAGTTCGTTACGTCCAGCGATAAGTGTTTTCAAGCCCGCTAGCCGTCACTTGGCAGTTGTAGTGCCGATTGCCACTACAACTTTGGTACTGCGTGGACACTCTTTGACTAAGCAGTATCAATTTCCTCGAGATTCAACTCCTTTACCATTTCCGAACGCATTTTGAATTTCTGTGCTTTGCCGGATACGGTCATGGGTAAATCTTCCCGAAATCGTACGTATTTGGGAACTTTGTAATGGGCGATTTGTCCCTTGCAAAATTCTATGATATCGCTTTCAGTGACTGATTCGCCGGGCTTTGGAACAATCCATGCGCAAATCTGCTCGCCAAACTTGGGGTCGGGCACTCCAAACACCTGCACATCCTGCACTTTGCCGGATTGATAGATATAGTCTTCTATCTCCTTCGGATAGACATTTTCACCGCCTCGAATTATCACATCCTTGGCCCGGCCGACAATATTGCAAAACCCTTCATCATCAAACACTGCCAAATCGCCAGTATGAATCCAGCCATCCTGGTCGATTGCCTCCCTGGTACGCTCGTCATCACCCCAGTACCCCTTCATCACCGAATATCCGCGAGTGCAAAGTTCACCTGTCTCGCCTACAGGAACTACATCACCGTTTTCATCAATAACACAGCACTCAACATGCGGATGGACGCGGCCAATTGTGGAAACACGCTTTTCTATGGGGTCGTCTACATTGCTCTGAAATGAGACCGGGCTAGTCTCGGTCATTCCGTATGCAATGGTTACTTCACCCATATTCATATCCTTGACAACTCGATTCATGGTTTCAATAGGACATGGTGCTCCGGCCATGATTCCTGTACGCAAAGATGAAAGATTGAACTTGTCGAAATCTTCCAAGCTTAATATTGCGTTAAACATAGTTGGCACACCGTAAAGCGCCGTACAATTTTCCGAGGACAGGGTTTCGATTGTTTCTTTTGCATCAAAGCCTTCGCCGGGGAACACCATCGCTGCTCCTGTGGTAGCACAGCCAAGAGTACCCATTACCATTCCGAAGCAATGGTAAAGCGGCACAGGAATGCATAATCTATCCGACTGAGTAAAATTCATGGCATCTACTGTAAATTGTGCATTGTTTACAATGTTGCGATGTGAAAGAGTTGCGCCTTTCGGCAATCCTGTTGTTCCGCTGGTAAACTGAATGTTAATCGCATCGTCTGGTTTTAGCCCGGAGCTGACGCTGTCCAGCCTTGCCTGTTGTGCAGGCCCGGCCATGGAGGCAATCTTGTTGAAAGGCAGCATGCCGTCCGGCACGGATTCTTGCGAGCTATTCTGCATGCAAATAACGATTCTCAACTCTGGAAGTTTCTTAATACTTCGTTTCGTAGGATCTGCTTCGCCATTGACCGGCGTCAAATCCTGAAATATTTCCACATAGTTGCTGGTTTTGAACTTCGGTGCCATTACCAGTGCAGCGCAACCGGAAGACTTCAAGGTATGCTCCAGTTCGGCAACCCTGTAGGCGGGATTGATCGTTACAAGGACCAGCCCAATACGGGCAGTTGCAAATTGAACCAGTACCCATTCGTACCGGTTGGGCGACCAAATCCCCACTCGTTCCCCGGTATTCAGACCCAGTGCCAGAAATCCTGCGGCCAGTCGGTCCACTTCTGCAGCAAACTGCTGCCAGTTCCAACGAATATTCTCGTTGGGAAATACCAGTGCTTCCCTTGCACCATGCTTGCTCACTGTATCTGCCACCAGCTCAGGAATTGTGCATTCAAGCAAGGGCTTTTCCTCACTTCCCTTTACATGCGACATGCCCTCTGCCATAAATCGCCTCGGACTATGCTGATTGCCATTGGATTGAACAGAAGAGACACCTGACATGATACCAGGGTCAACGATCGGCTTTGACAGATCTGTTATCGGCTTGTTGAGTTCATTCATTTCAATTCCCTCTTGAAAGTGAAGGATTATTCTAGCATGTAAAGCTCCAAGTTCAAACTACATGCTTCGCCAATCCTGGATTCGTTCGAAGTCATAGGCAGCGCGGTAGATCGTGGATTCATCGTAGTGCTTGGCAATGAGCATCATTCCCACTGGCAAGCCGTCCCTGAGCCCGCAGGGGACACTCATCGCAGGATGTCCGGTACAGTTGAAAGGAGCAGTATTGCTGATCATCTCGAATGCCCGCTGAATGTATAGCGAAAGCGGTGCATTTGCCGGCGGGAGCAGCGTTGCCTTCATGGGGATTGTTGGCATCAATAAAAGATCATAGTGCTCCAGAACTTGGTCATATGAACGCCTGAGTTGACGCGATATATTCTGCGATTTTCCATAATAGCGACCTCTGTAGTGCTTCAGGAAGTACTCCCCGATCAACATGCAAATTTTCAAGCTCGGAGACAACTCGTCGGCTCGGCTGCGCCAGTTTGCAAAATGGTCGATCAGACTTGTTACATACATTCCCCGAAAATTGGTTCCAAATCCGTTGCCGTGCATCATGAAGTCTGTTAATCCTTCCAGCGCGATGGGTGTCCAAATCGCAGGTCCATGCTTGTGCATCGGAATGGAAACATCCTCCACGCTTGCTCCTCTGCTCTTAAGTTTTTCGGCTGCTGTGCGAACTGCTTCGTCCACGTCTTTTTCACTGGAGGGCAGGTCGAATCCTTCCTTGACCACTCCGATACGCAATCCCGAAACTCCCTGTGTCATTTCCTTCCTATACTGGCTTGTGCGCGGTGCGTACTGCCGGGGGTCAAGCATCTCATCCTGACCAGCGATTACCTCCAGCAACATGGCATTGTCCTCTACACTCGCAGTCATCGGTCCTACTGTATCAATTGTTGCTTCAATAGACATCACTCCTGTATATGGCACCAGCCCATGAGTAGGCTTCATTCCATAGCAACCTGACCACGAAGACGGTATTCGTATTGAGCCTCCCTGGTCGCCGCCAATTGCCATTGGCACTTCTCCCGCCCCGACCAGTGCGCCGCATCCGGAAGAGGAGCCACCAGATGAATGAGAAGGCTTCCACGGATTTCGTACTGGCCCTGTGGCATTCGTGTGACTGCCGCCAGACAGGCACAAATACTCGCAATGCGCCTTGCCAACGATGGTACCGCCAGCATCCAGGATACGAGAGACTAAAGTGGCATCAACATCCGGTACATACCCCTCCATTACGGAAGCACCGTTCATCATACGCACACCAGACAGGCAAATCGTATCCTTTAGCACAATGTCCTTGCCTCTTAGTACGCCAGAAGGTGCACCGCGAACCTCGCACTTCACATACCAGGCATTCAACGGATTGTCTTCCGCCGAAGGCTGATGGCCGGCAGTACGAGGATATTTGACATGGGGCAGGTTGTCCGGCAGGGAATCCACAAGATCGTAGGCGTCGATCGTTCCTTGCATAAGCTCCAGGTATTCGGACAGATGCGTGTCATCCATCCGGAAATTCAGCTCTTGTGCAATACTCCGCATTTGTTCAATCGTTGGACGTTTTACAGTCATGGCAATCTCCGTAATTGCAGTTTTGTTCTGGGTGTGCTGTGTTGTTGAAGAGGTCGGTGAATGCGTTTCCTCGCGTGTTGATTCGGAATCGGATTCTCTTCTGCGGCGGTTTCGCAGCTCTCCGGTTTTTGATACTCGCTTTTCGTGTTCCTGCTGAGCAATACTGCCGTTTTCAATTCGAAAAACCCGGTCCGCCAGTGCGTGGATAAATTCGGAATTCTGCTCAACGAGAAGTATCGTAAGTCCGGTTTCTTCGCGGATTTTAGTGAGCATTCGTGCAATGTCGCTGATGATGGATGGCTGGATCCCTTCCGTCGGCTCGTCAAGCAACAACAGAATCGGGTCTGCGGTTAACGCGCGCGCCAGTGCGAGTACTTGCTGCTCACCTCCGCTTAATGTGCCGCCGGGGCGATTCAGCAGTGGCTCCAGAATAGGGAACCTGTTAACTGCGCGGTCGACTGCTGAAATTTCATCAATATCGACAGTATCCGGATTAAAGGCGAAGCACAAATTATCTCGTACTGACAAGCTTGGAAAGATGCCGCGACCTTGTGGCAGATAGCCAATTCCCAATCTGGCTCGACGCCAAGGCGCCAGTCCAGAGATATCTTCGCCGTCAAAATCAATGGTCCCGCCGGAATGTGAAATAAAACCCATGATGGTGCGCAGCAGCGTTGTCTTGCCCATGCCGTTATGGCCGAACAGGCCGATGCACTCGCCTTCATTTACATCCAGATCGATATTCCGCAAAATCTGAACCCCGTGATAGCCGGCCCTCAAATTTCTGACCGACAAGATCGGTGTTGACACGATGTCATTCACAGGACTGCTTCCTTGCCCAAGTAAACATCCTGGACGCGCTCATTGTCAAATACCCGTTCGGGTTCGCCGGCTGCAAGAATCTGACCTTTGTGCAAGACGGTAAGATTTTCTGCCACCATACGCACGAAACTCATGTTATGCTCAACCACCAATATAGCCATGCCTCGACTTCGCTCTTGAAGCAGGTTCGCAAATTCCGTCACCTCTTCTTCAGACAGCCCCGCAACCGGCTCGTCAAGAAGCAGAATTGAAGGATTGATAGCGAGCGCGGTGGCAAGTTCGACCAACTGCCGACGGCCATGGGCCAAAGTTTCTACAATACGCGATTCATCGCCAGCGATACCAATGCGTTCCATAAGCTCGTCCACAATCTGGCTTGCTCTTCTCGTACTGTTCGATCTTCTGGCGGCGATCCACAGATTTTCCCTTACCGACAAGCCCTCCAGAAGACTTGGAACTTGTGTTTTAACCCCCACGCCAAGGCGAGCTACAGAATGCGGTTGCAATCTCGTCGTCTCATGCCCGTTTATCCAAATCCTTCCCGCCGATGAATTGACAACACCGGTAATGGCTTTGAACAATGTACTTTTGCCCGCACCGTTGGGACCAATCAGACAATGCAACTCATCTCGCTGAAGTTCAAAGTCTACACCGTTCACCGCGGCAACTCCGTCAAAACGAACAATCAGGCCCTCAATGGATAAAACTATCTCACGCGGCATCGCGATTCTCCGAATCCTGCGTTTTCGAAAGTGACTTGTCAGTTGACAAGCGACCCGAACGTGTTCTCCATCGCCCGCGCCGCGCCGAACCTTGTACGAAACGGGTTGAAATAAATGCACCGGCGATTCCCCTTGGAAACCAAAGTACAACCAAAATGAGCAAAATGCCCATGATAAAGAAATTGTCAATGATGGTTTGGCCGCCCAGTATCAACCTGAGTGAAACCAGCAATACAGCGCCTACCATCGGACCGATTAAGGTTCCTAGTCCTCCCACAATTGTCCAGATGATAATTTCTGCTGATTGCGTCAGGCTGAAAAGCGCCGGGGTAACAATCGCCGCCCAGTTTGCATAGAGAACACCGGCCAAACCGGCCAATCCTCCTCCGATTGTAAATGTAACGGTCTTGTGAATACGGGTATCGTAGCCGGCAAACTCCACCCGACGTTCATTTTCACGGATAGCAATCATTACGCGGCCGAAGTGGGATGAAAGAAGCCAGCGGCAAAAAATCCAGGCTGCCATCAAAAATACAAAGCAGAGAAAGTAGTAGATCAAATCCGGTATGAACGAAGCATCGCTCCATGGAATATCAAGCATTTGAAATCCGGGTATTCCATTGAATCCGCCAAGGCGAGCTGAACCGATTTGATATTCCGGGCCTGCGGTTGCATTCATGAAACGGTTCAGTATGAGTGTAAATACCAAAGTGACAACTGCCAGATACACATCGCTCAGGCGACCATAAAACATCATCATGCCGAGTATAGCCGACACCAGCATGGTAAACAGTATTGCGAGAACCAATGCTGTCCAGGGAAGTCCCAAATTGGTGACGATTACTACATAGGCATATGCGCCAAGACCGAAAAACGCACCCTGTCCAAAGCAAAGAATTCCGCCGAACCCCCAGATAAGCCCCAGACTGAGTGCCAGTATCGCAAAAATACAAAGCTGCGCCAGCGTATATGGCTGCACCAGTAGCGGTGCAACCAGCAGTATCGGTATCCCGCATAGAAGCGGCACTGCTACTACCTTCGAGATACGGTTGCGCAGAAAAGTCATTTAATTCCTCTTTGCCACAAACTGGCAATACCGGTCGGCAGGATGCGGAGTAGCACGAGTGCTGCTACCAGTAGTGCGACACCTCCCAGTGCCGAGCTGAACAAAAATGCGACTGTTGAAGATATCAAGCCCAGAATCCCGGCACTTGCCAATGTACCCAGAACAGGCGCTGCTCCTCCGGTGATTACTGTGATAAAAGCATCAGCAATCCATGTTCCTCCGCTGTACGGAGAGATTCCTGTTGTTGGAGCCAATACGCCGCCGGCCAACCCGGCGAGCAATCCACCTGCTACAAAAGTAAGCATGTAGACGCGCTTGATCGGATAGCCGAACGCTTGTGTCATTTCCTGATTTTCCATTGCTGCGCGGGCTACACGGCCAGCGGTAGAGCCGAACAGTACCCAAGCGACGAGCAACGCTGCAGCGGTTGCAATCAATATGATAATCAAGCTGTAGTTGCTAGCCTGGTAGCTTCCTATGGACACTGCGCCGGTGTCAGCTGAAATTCCCTCTGTGGTTGTTCCGAATATCATTGTCATGGCACCTGCCATGGCAAGGCTTAGCCCCCAAGTCGCAAGCATTGTATACACCAGGCGTCCGTACAAGAATCGAATTAGCAGCCTTTCCACAATAAAACTCCATACACCGACTACCAGAGGTGCAACAAGCAGTGCCGCAATCCATAAATTTATTCCTGCCTTGACAGAAAAGATTGCGGCGTATGCTCCCAGCGTAAGGAATTCTCCATGTGCAAGATTAATTACGCGCATCATGCCGAATATCAACGCCAGCCCAAAGGAAATCAACGCGAGCACAGCGATCGAGTAGAGAATCTGGATAATGAAAATTACGGCTATGTCCATAGCAATTTATTTCTAGGGCGATCTGCTAGCCGGGTAGATATTGATATTGCAAGGTGTTTTTCTTCCGATTATTGACTAATAGCATACACCCGCTAAATGTAGCATGGCGCTCCAGTTCTCAAGTGGAGCGCCATGACTGTCCGCTCAGTTAGTGAAAATTCTGCGAGCACCGGCTCATAAAGTTATCTCGTACTGGACATTGGAATCAGGATTTTCCGTGAGATTGCAAAATCTTGCCGTGTCCAAAGGCGACCGTTGCTCAAACTTTTGCACCACTTTCATCTTTTGCCCGCCGAGTTCCATAACATGGATATCCAGACTGCAATGATGGGTAGCGGCATCCATTTGCACGACTCCTGCTGGCCCGGTAATCGAAATTCCGTCTTCAAGCGTGGCCGTCAGTGGTTCGCGCTCAACAGACCCGGCTTTGCGGACCGCTTCTGCCCACAGCAAAATGCCTTGATATTGCGATACCGCAATTTCATGCACATCGTTTGCATCCCCATGCTGCTTGGCGTAAGCATCAAGAAACGCCTTGTTTTCCGGCGTGTCGTTCTCTGGCGCCCAATTATTGGCGATTAGCATACCGTCGCTTTGCACTGCCGGAAGAACCTTGTGCTCATTGCCAACACCGAATGTTGTAGAGATTAGATTCACATCAGAATTTTGATTCATTCCGGTTTCAGACCAGTGCCCGTAAAAGCTCAGGTGAGCTGCGCCGACAAGCACTGAAACGACCAAATCGCTCCCTGCTTCCTGAATTTTTGCAATAACAGTCGGTCCAAAGTCGCCGTCCGCAAGATCAAAAAATTCAACTTTGACATCGGAAGCCCCGTTTTGTTTCGCATACTCATTCACCCACGCAGCGGTAATCTGCCCGTAGTTATAGTTCGCAGCCAGAACATACAGGGATTTTGCTCCATACTTGTTCATCGCATACGGAATCAAGGCATCTACCTGCTGTGCAGGCGTGGTGCCGGTCACAAAAGTATTGCGGTCGCAGACGCCGCCTTCATAGAGGACATTGTAAAAATAGGGTACTCCCCGATTTCGGAGAGTTTGTCTAATTGCTTCCCGCGAAGCCGAAAGTATGCCGCCATGAAAAACATCCAGTCCTTCCCTGACCAGCTGGTTGGCGAAGGTTGCATAGTTGTTCATGTCGGACTGGGTATCGCGAAATACAATTTCGACCTCTCGACCCAGTAGTCCGCCAGCTTCGTTGATCTGGCTTACCGCCAGTCTGGTTGCTTTTTCCATGGGAGTGCCATATGCACTGAACGGACCCGAAGTATCCAATAGCACGCCCATCCGTATTGGACCGGATTGAGAAAATACAATATTGGGAACTGCCAAAGCAGCACTTGCCGCCGCTGTATTTTTCAGGAACTCTCGTCGGTTAATTTTCATTGTGATAGATCTCCTTTCCTTGAATGGTTAATATTAATTTGCAACTCAATCTTTTTCGTCCGGCTTTTTGTCGTCGGTAGTGATTTGAGCGCCTACTGCTTCGCCCAGCTTGCGTACGGCAGGCATGCGAAATGCCAAGTCCAATACATCGTCAACTACATTGCCAAGCCTGTCGCCTTTGTGCTCATCCGTCGAAGCACTTCCGCCAAGCCCGGATACATGATTGATTCGGATCTCTCCGATTTTTTCCAGCGGGCGCGACATTTTCTCTGCCATCTCGGGAAGAATATCCAGACGTTTTTCTTCCAGTTTCATTTCAATCAGCGATTCACTAATTTCATTTTCTGCTGCAATCATTGCTTCGCGGCCCTTTGCCTTGACTTCCATTTCTTCAAGGGTGCGTTCGTTGGCGAGGGCTGCAACTTTGCTTTCGTTTTCGGCCGTCACAAGTGCCGCCGCTGCGCTACCCTGAGCGCGGGAGAGCTCCACTTCGGCATCCTGCTCTGCCTTCAGCTTCGATACTTCGCCTGTGCGTTCAGCAACCAGGCGCTCCTTTTCTCGCTGGACGGTTTCTTCCGCTTCAATTATGTGCTTGCGACTTAGCTCAGCATCTGCCGTTGCTTTGGATTCGGCCATACGGCGTGCGGCCAAATCGATCTGGCTCTGAATTCTTGCATCTTCTACAGATTGCAAAGCGACAACTTCTGCTTGTCTCAACTCTTGGTCGCGGTTGATTTCTGCGCGACGAAGTTCAAGTTCGCGATTCAGGCGCGCCTGTCCAGATGCGGTTTCTGCTCGCTCCCGTTCTTCTGCTGTGCGAAGTGTCGTTTCGGCGTTTAGCAGCTCGGTTTCGATATTCTTGTCGGCTTCGGCTTTTTCGTGCTCCAACTCCAGGGCGAGCCGGCTTTTCGTGTTTTCCAGCTCAGTCTTGCGAATTGCGAGGTCGGCATTGGATTCGATTTCCTTACGTTTTCGACGGTTTGTAGTAACAATCTCAGCCAGTCGTCGCATTCCCACAGCATTAAAAGCATTGTTTTCGTCCAGCGAGGAAAATGCAGTTTGATCCAGTAGAATCAGGGAAACCGACTCAAGTCTTAGCCCGCTGTTTTCAAGACCCGGGCGAACATGCTCTGAAACATCGTTCACAAAAGCGGCGCGATTTTCATGCAGATTGTCCATGGTGCGCATTGCAACAACGCTTTGAAGAGCATCAATGAACCGGCCTTTCAGAAATTCGCTTAACTTGTCGGATGTAAGGGAACGAGAGCCGATGGTTTGCGCAGCAGTTGCAATTCCTTCAATAGTTGGAATCACACGAACATGGAAAGAAACATTCACATCCACGCGAAGTCGGTCTTCGGTTAAAAGAGCCTTTCCATCAGTACGGGCAATATCAATATAGGCAGTTCGCATGTCAACGGCTTCTACTTGATGCAGAAACGGTAAAACCAGACAACCGCCGTCCATGACAATTTTCTGACCGCCTGCACCCGTACGAATGAGTGCACGGTCCCGCGACCCTTTGTAATAAAAACGATTGAAGACGGCGATCAGAACAATCGCTACAATTATCGCAACCAGGATGCTGAAGAACCAGTACATAGCAAAGTAAATTCAGTTCGTTTTCAATGTTTTATCAATTCATATGATTTTTTATTCACAAATATCCAACATGATTGAAATTGAATTATCAATTACACTTGAACATTCTACCACAATCCGAATTTTGCCTGAAAGTAATTTATTTCGACGGCACAAACGAAGTATTGAGCGTAAGGTGCCCCGTATTGAAATCAAGGCTGTTGAGTACTTCCCGTCGGAAATTAATTGAGGGTGAAATTGTTGACTTGCCGGGGTCGGTTGCAACATGAAAACGGATTGAATAGCGATTCCAAGGATCTGTTGGAGGAATTTCGTGCTGAAAAATGGTGATTTTTTGGTGATTTTCAGAATCTTCACCAGTTTCTTGTCCTGCCTATGCTTAGTGATCCCAGTTGCGCAAATTCATCAAAACTTCCCCGTCGAACAGGTTGCAATGGAACATGGATTTTGTATTTGTCGTGGTCGCTTCTCCTGAGGCTTCCGGTGCCTCTTGAATGAATTTCCAACCAGGTTTCCTGTACCTCTGGAGGGCTTTCATGGCAATACCTTATTTGATTGAAAACAAGAATTTACAACAGATCCAGAAGATGCCGATGAGCAATGCGTGCAACGTGGGACAAAACATCGGCAAAAGCAGGCGAAGTCGGTGTTTCAAACCTGAAATGCACAGATTCTTGGGGTGGAAAAAATTTCAGGTAGTCAATTCCGTGCGCAAAATCAACACCTTGACAACTGCGAAACCAACTCAGAAATTTGTTTGGCAGGGCAGGGATCCAAGTGGAACCTTTTCTGCGGTGAAGTAAACTCCCAGATACCACAAAGCTTGGTTGTTCTCGCACACAACCATATACTTTGCCAAGCCAAGTTTACGCTACAAGTTCCCTCGTGGCGTTCATTCCGGGCAACATCCCACTGGCCTGTTCATTCGCATCATCGTGAATTTCAATTGGATTGGATGCGTGCACCCATGTATAGCAGCGAATACAAATCAACCCCCTCCCCCCATTAAAGTATTGACTAACTGGTACACACCATACAGTGATGCCCCAATTATCACGACTATAAACGCTGTTTTGTACAGACTCCTTTCAGACCGCTGTTCAATCATGGATTCTAGTGTTTTATTCATGGTTTGGAACTGCCTGTATACTTCACTCCTGAACTCGTTCAATCTATCGATACTTCTTGCTTCATTGGCTTCGAATTGCCTGTTCACATCGCTTCTGAACTCGTCAGCTCTTGCTTCATTGGCATCAATTTTCTGGGTCAAGTTGGTCTCACTGGCATCAATTTTCTGGGTCAAGTTGACTTCACTGGCTTTCGTTCTCTCGACACTTCTTGCTTCAATGGCTTCGAATTGCCTGTTCACATCTCTTCTGAACTCGTCAGCTCTTGCTTCGTTGGCATCAATTTTCTGGGTCAAGTTGACTTCACTGGCTTTCGTTCTCTCGACACTTCTTGCTTCAATGGCTTCGAATTGCCTGTTCACATCTCTTCTGAACTCGTCAGCTCTTGCTTCGTTGGCATCAATTTTCTGGGTCAAGTTGACTTCACTGGCATCAATTTTCTGGGTCAAGTTGACTTCACTGGCATCAATTTTCTGAGTCAAGTTGGTTTCCACGGACCGCAGTTCTTGCGAATGAAGCTGCTTTTCATGTTCCGTTTTTTCAACCAAGAATTTTTCCGACTGTTTCAATTCTTCCTTGGTAGCAAATTTTTCTTCAAGTTCGCGATTCGTCATCGCACCGGTTTTCGCTACAGTCTCGCTAGCACCTGCCGGTTGCGTCTCAGGCAACGCTGCCGAGTGTTTACCGTGTTTACGTTGGTTCGTCATGATTTCCCCCTTTGCAGGGTTGTTTAATTTGAAACAATCAAATCAATACTGGCACATTGCCAAGCCATGTCGCCTGGAGGTTGATTCATTGCATATCAGCAAGTGACAATTGTAACAGATTGCAAATCGCAGGGTGCGATCAAAAACATTGAACCTGCATTGAATCTATTGTAGTCAAAAATTCACTTGAATGTTCATCAATATTTTTTCGAGTACTTCCCTGTTTGAAGCATCCATGATGCTTTTATTACACCGACTGCATGAAAACTTTCGCCGACGAGATTTTTTACGTCCAATGCTGTACAGCAAGGCTTACACGCTGGTTTTTGCGGTGACGGTTCAAGTCGGAAAAAGAAGACCTAATACGGTAGGCCGAACAGCAAGTCCGTGCTTGCGTCGCACATAGTATCGCATCGCAAGTCTTAATAGCAGCAATCAAGTCATCAATTGTGACCTGCCGCTGGTCGCAAGAACACTGTACACGCAATGTTAACAGCATACTCTCGCCGATATATCGCTGAGTGTAACCGCTGTCGGACAAGTGTCCAGCAAGCAGGTGCAAATCAGTAAGTCTTGCGCAACTCAATATTACGCCCAGGTTGCCTCCTGCAGTGTCGAATGCTTCCCACGGTGCGGAGTCAAGACCACACCGTTCACGGTAGAGTCCACGCAGACCAACGGCGGCGGAAGCGAGTTCCGAATCGGGCTCAGCTTTGATACCGAGCACTCAGAATTCTGCTCTCGGTGTTGCCCAAATCAAAGGCACAGTCCGATGCGCCATCCTGAACATTCTTGGCTGGCAATGGAACTTATACGCGGATTGCCCAATACCAGTCAGTCAATTTGTGACTGAACGAGTATTTTTTTCAGCTACAACCAGTAAGGATAAGTTCCATGAGTAGTGAACTGGAACAAAATAATATTGGTGGAATTGTGTAATAATATGTATCGGTTAGTAAATTGTATTTTGTGCTTATATGAGGTACTTGGGTTGAATAGAGTAGGGAGTCTCACCTTGTTGGATTTTCATCAAGGGGGGGGGGGTGCTTAATTGTTCGGTACGGCTGACTACAGTTTTTAACTGGCAATGCTGTTCTACAAGCATTTATTGGAAAGTGTCTCATGGAAGTAAGCATGATTGCGTGCAGTGCCACCAAATTTTATAAGCTGGCTGGCATCTTATTCAGGTTCGCAAGACAGTGAATTGGTACAGGATGTACGGTTTCTTGGATTCAAGTTTGACAAATACAACTTGGCATCGCCGGTTTAATCACGCCTCTGTAGTATTGCGGGCAATGGGCTCGCTAATTTCTATCTGTTTGATTGCTGTCGCACTGGTTTTTGCGTCAGTATCCTTCACCAATGCAAATGTCGAGGCGGCACCCACGGCCTCTATAACATCAAACCCCACCCGAGTATCGGGTTCGGATAGGTACTATATTCCCGGTGACTCGATCACGACAAGACTTCAAACTGATCAATTATTTAATACTCATGACCCCGGCATGAAAATGAAGATAGATATAGGAGGCGTTGAACGACAGGCAGGGCATACTGATCCTTTATCAAGTGGTGCTACTGATAAAATGAATTTCTCATACACAGTAGTATGGGGAGATTGCGACAGCGACGGTATCACTATCCCGGCAAATTCAGTTATTGGCTCAGCATGGTTTATTCCAGGAAGAATAGCCAGACCCACCAATCACTCTGCGCTGACCAACCAATCTGCACACAAAGTTTTTGGGTGCCGACCCACAATTTCCACTACCCCTTCGACATTGAACGAGTCGAATCTGAACAACGCAGAGATTGTAGTTACACTGACTGGTGGTGCACAGTTTGTTACTGGGGCGGCCCAAAAAAGATTCTTTGCGCTGAATACAAATATCCGGAATCTGGAAATTGACGATGTTAAGGGTGCTAGAAATGGTGATACAACAGCAACGCTTGTATTGAAATTTTCGGGCGACGCGAACTTTAGCACACTACAGACCTTGGGAGTGACAGTAAGTGATATCGCTCGTACCGGCCCGGGTATAGCCGGAGGTTTACCCACCCCAACGGTCAATGTCGCACCGAATGACGAAGCTCCGTCTTTCGGTAGCAATACAGTTGCAAACCAGTACTATACGGCACTATCGGATTTCAGAGCATTCACGTTTCCGGCTGCACACGGCGGTAACGGAAACATCCGGTACATAGTCCAAGGCTTGCCATCAGGACTTATAACTGACCTTACCGGTAGTGGAACTTGCCCCGGCAGTCCGTCGCGGCCGCGTACGATTTGCGGCACACCTTCACCTAGCCTGAATTTTGGCACCTACAACGTTACCATTATTGCGCAGGATGCAGATTCAAACCAGGCACAGAGCGACCAGGGCAGGCTTACCTTCTCAATCAACTTTAGCGAAGCATCAATTGCCTCCACAAACCCCGCATCGTTGACCGAAGAGACCCTTGACACTGCAACCGTCAATGTCGCTTTGAATGGTACTACCTTTGGAAGCGGAGTGACCACTTCCGATTTTGAACTGGTGACTGCGATACCGAATGTATCCATTAGCAGCTTGTCAGGCGCTGCCGCGAATAGTAATACAGCAGCACTGACGCTTGACTTCTCCGGCGATTTCAACACTCCGCAGACATTGGCGGTGAAGGTGAAGAATTCTGCCCATGCAGGCAACTTCGACTTGACCACCGGTACGGTCAGCGTCACACCGACTGACGAACCTCCGGTTTTTGACCGTACGGTTTTGCCCTATTATTTTGATAAAAAATCAACCATTCGGCCATTCCAGATTCCGGCGGTGGTCGGTGGAAACGGAGCGATTTCATACGAAGTTCGGGACTTGCCTGCAGGAATTGACTTTGACGAAGATGGTAGCGGAAGTTGTCCGGGCACAATGCCGCGCATGGTTTGCGGCAAGCTTACCGGGTCTGATAGTAGCTACGACTCGGTTTTTATCGCCAGCGACGAGGATTCAAATCAGGCCGATAGCGATAAAGCCCGGCTGGATGTCAATATGAACTTTACCGAAGTGGATATCACTTCTACAAGTCCCGCAGTACTGACCGAGGCGAATTTGAACAATGCCGAAATTGAACTTACACTGGACGCATCCACCACTTTCACAAGTTCCAATTTCGAGTTGGTAACAACAATCCCGAATTTGACCATAGCAAGCGTATCGGAATCAGTTGCCGGTGGCTCGGTAGTGACCTTGACATTGGGTTTCCACGGCGACATTACCGGTTCGGAAACCTTGGCTGTGAAGGTCAAAGCTACTGCAAATTCAGCAGGGGCGGACTTGACAACAGACACTGTAACTGTGACACCTACACCGGGAATTGCTCTCAGCAAGAACAGTATCAGGGTAGAGGAAGATTCCTTTGGAGCGAGTGCCAATGTTGACACCTATACAGTTGCGCTCAATGCCAACCCGGGCAGCTGCAATGTGATTGTTGTAGCCGAGAGCAACAACACTGATGTTGAAATTGATACGGACAGTACCAAGCAGGAGAAAAGACTGACTTTTAACTCTACCAACTGGAGCGACCCGCAAACGATCACAGTTACGGCAAAGCAGGATGCAGATCAGGTAAACGACACCGTAACACTGAGTCACCGAAACGCGAATCAATGTTCTGGAAGCTTGTACACCACATCGCTAACATTTCCGAGTGTGTCGGTGGAAGTGGTAGACGATGATGCACCGGGGAAGGCAGTTCTGATTACATCGCGGCCTGCCAACGGTACGCACTACGTAGTCGGTGAAAATATCACCACGAGAATTCGCGGCCTTGCAGCGATTGCCAGTGCCACTTCGTTTCCAACTTTGGAAATGAAGATCAATATTGGCGGTTCTGAGCAAAACGCCGGTGTTACTTCAGCATTCAGCCAAGGGATGACGCAAATTGATTTTTCCTATGAAGTGACGAGGAATGATTTCGATACGAATGGTGTCAGCATTCCGGCAGATTCACTTGTCAACGCGAATTTTCAAACATCCGCCAGTCAGCCTGTAGACACAAGTCACAGTGCGCTAGCCGACCAGTCAAGGCAAAAGGTTGTCGGCAGTGCAGTATTAATATCTGCCACAAGCCCAGCCTCGCTCGCCGAAACAAATCTGAATAATGCGACACTCAGTTTGTCACTGACCGGTACTACTTTTGCGAGCGGCGTGGATGCATCCAGTTTCGAGCTGGTATCGGCAATTCCGGATTTGTCCATTTCGCAAGTTTCGACTGTGAATTCAGGTGATACAACAGCAACACTGACCCTGGCTTTCACCGGCAATATATCCGCATCCGAAACTTTGGCGGTGAAGGTAAAGAGCAGTGCCCACGCAGGCAGTGTTGACCTGACTTCTGCTACAGTCACAGTGTCCCCGACAGATACCGCTCCAGTCTTCACAAGTATAATCACCACCAAGATATTGCCCAAGGGGACAGCCATCCGATCATTCCAGATTCCGGCGGCGAGTGGCGGTAACGGGGAGCTCTCCTACGAAGTTCGGGGGCTTCCGTCGGGACTTGTCTTTGATGAAGACGGTAGTGGCAGTTGCGGTGCAGTTCGCACAATTTGCGGCACCCCCAGCACAGCCGCGATCAACTACAACGTTCGCGTAACTGTGGATGATGCAGATTCGGACCGGGCGAGAAGCGATCAAGCCAGGCAGGAATTTATCATCGCTTTGTACGGGGTCAATATTTTGTCCACTACCCCCTCAACACTTAGCGCATTGAACCTGAACAATGCAAAAATTCGCGTGGAGCTTATCAATACGACGTTCGGCAGAGGTGTGAATGCGTCCAGCTTCGAGCTGGTTACGGCGATACCGAACGTGTCAGTGAACAGCGTTTCAGGCGGATCTGTGGGTAGCAGAACCGCTACGTTGTCATTGTATTTCGGCGGTGCTTTCAGCGGGAATGAAGATTTGGCGGTAAGAGTGAAAAGCACCGCCCACAGGCGTAGCGCAACTTTGACTACTGATACTTTGACAGTTCAAAGGGCGCCGGGTGTCAATCTCAGCGTGAACGCAATTGAATTGCGCGAGGATGACGGGGCTAGCAATACTGCAACCTACAATATCTCTTTGGATACTCCAAGGGCTCCTGGATGTGACATAGCGTTTGACATCGAAAGCGACAACCCTGATGTTCGCATAGGCACGGCTTCAAATTCTCCAACGAAAATCGTTGGCAACTTCACGAGTTCCCAGACCTATACAGTGAATTTGTTTGCAAGGTCGGATGCAGACCACCAGGACGAAACCGCAACCATTACTCATAAATTCAAGAATTCCTGTGCTCCTTACACGGTTTCAGTAAGCGTGCCGAGTATGCGGGTAACAGTAGTTGACGATGAAGAACCTCCCGCGGTTGCAATTACCACCCCGGCTCTGCTTACCAGAAGTACGCTAAACGGTGCCACACTGAGCTTGGCGCTGGAAAACTCAACCTTCGCGAGCGGAGTAGCCGCTTCTGGTTTCGAGTTGGTGACAGGGATTGCCAATCTGTCCATATCAGGGGTTGTCGCAAGTGGCGCAACTGCTACATTGACACTTTCACACAGCGGCACACTGAGTGCCGACCGGAAACTACGGGTCAGGGTGCTGGCAAGCTCCCACAGCGGTGTCGAAGTGCTTGAAACCAATGAAATCGACGTGCTTCTAGGCAACGACACGGCACCCAGTTTTGGGACCTTGGTCATACCCACCAAGTACTATGTTAAAGGGACCCCTATTGACGCGTTAACAATTCCAGCAGCAACCGGCGGCAATGGAGATTTAAACTACAGTATCCAGGATCTGCCGGGTGGCCTTGAGTTTGACGAAGACGGTAGCGGCAGTTGCGGTGCGGCTCGCACAATTTGCGGTACACCTGCTGCCGAAGGAAGCAGTACCGTCACCCTTACTGCGGCTGATGCGGATACGAACCGGGCCAATTCGGACAGTGCCGAGCTTACGTTTATGATCATTGTCCCCGGAGTGTCAATTACTTCCAATCCCGCACAACTGGAGCGGTCGAATTTAGCCACTGCAACTCTCGGACTGGTCCTGACCGACACAACTTTTACAAGCGGGGTGAGCACATCAAGCTTCGAGTTGTTGACGTTGATTCCGGGTGTTACGATTTCGCAAGTTTCGGGTGCTACCGCCGGAAGTACGACTGCAACGCTGACCCTAGCCTATACTCCAGGCACCCTCATCAGCGAGCAGACTCTGGCAGTAAGGGTCAAGGCAAATGCCAATGCGCGCAGTTTCGACTTGACATCAAATGCACTGACTGTGCAAGTGCCGGATATCGCACCGTCATTTGGCAGTGGCTCGGTAACCCAGAAGTTCTACCAAAAAGGGCAGTCCATTACTGAGTTTCAAGTTCCAGTCGCCACGCACGCCGGCGGAGACGATCTTTCCTACGCAGTGCAGAACTTGCCGTCAGGACTGGTATTTGACGAAGACGGCAGTGGTATTTGTCCGGGCAATGAACCGCGAGAAATTTGCGGCACGCCTGATGAGTCTGGCAGCAGCAGTGTTGCTGTAGTTGTAAATGATGAAGACGCAAATCGGGCCATCGGCGACCAGGCTCGTCTTACCTTCAACATTACAGTTTACGATGCCGCGATTACCTCCTCTAGCCCTGTATCGTTGACCGGAGCGAATCTAAACTCGGCCACTGTTGGAATAACACTGACCGGAACCACTTTTGGAAGCGGGGTGACCGCTTCCAGTTTCGAGCTGGTGACAACGATTCCGAGCTTGTCTGTTTCAGGGGTGTCAAGTGTGAATTCAGGCGATACAACTGCAACGCTGACCTTGGAGTTCACCGGTAGTATCGCGAGTGCCACAACATTGGCAGTAAAAGTACTGGATGCCGCCCATGCGCGTAGCGGCGACCTGACTACCGGGTCAGTGCTGGTTCCGCCGACCAGTACGGACGATACCGCCCCCAGTTTCGGTGCCTCAACGGTTGCCACCAAGCATTTCGCTACGAATACATCTATTGATGCGTTTCAGATTCCGGCAGCAAGCGGTGGAAACGGAGACCTGACTTATACTGTCACAGGGCTACCGGGAGGACTTGTCTTTGATGCAGACGGCAACGGCGACTGCTCTGGTTCCAGCCCGCGTACTGTTTGCGGTACGCCCACCACCACTGGTTCCAGCACTGTTGTTGTCAATGTACATGATGCGGACTCGAATCGGGCCAATACAGACCGCGCACAAATCAGTTTCATGATTGCAGTTTCCGGCGTATCGGTTGCATCAACGAGCCCATCGTCATTAACCGAGGCAAACCTGAACACTGCAATGGTCAACTTGTCGCTGACAGGTACTACCTTTGGTAGCGGAGTAAATGCGTCCAGCTTCGAGTTGGTGACAGAAATTCCGGATGTATCGATTTCCAGTGTTTCAGGTGTTACATCGGGCGGCACGACAGCAGCTCTCACTCTGGCCTTTACTGGCGACATCAGCAGCTCTCAGACATTGTCGGTAAAAGTACTGGCAGCTGCCCATGCGCATTCTTTTGATGTTGAGACGAGTTCAATATCTGTGGCACCTTCTGACGAAAAGCCAACTTTCAGCGGCTTGGTAAGCAACAAAGACTTTGCAACCAACACTGCCATTTCAGCTTTCCAAATTCCGGCGGCTCGCGGCGGAAACGGAGATTTGACCTACGCCGTAGCGGGCTTGCCTTCGGGTCTTGTTTTTGACGAGGACGGCAGCGGCAGTTGTTCAGGAAACACTGCACTTACAATTTGCGGCACCCCTGCTTCAGCCGCTAACAGTGTCGTTGTAGTCACTGTACACGATTCAGACTCAAACCGCGCAAGCAGCGATAGCGATGTGCTGATGTTCAAAGTAACAGTAGCTTCGCCAGCTGCTGCAATCAGATCCACAGCCCCCGCAATGCTGACCGAGACAAATCTCAATAATGCGACAATCCAGGTGATGCTTTCCCAGACAACCTTTAACAGTGCATATACTGCCGCCGACTTTGAGCTAGTATCCGCAATACCGACTTTATCCATAACCGGCATCAGAAGGGTTAGCACAAAGATTGCAAGATTGCAGCTGGGTTTCACGGGAGAATTTGATGCTGCTCAAACTATCGCTGTGAAAGTAAAAGCATCCGCACATGCGCATAGTAGCGACCTGACCACTGGCATGGTAACTGTCACTCCCACCTCGGAACTAATCCTCAGTCGAAGCACAATGACTCTGGAAGAAGATCCCGGGGAGTCGGAAGCCAATATTGGTACCTATACCGTCCAACTGAGCTCGAATCCGGGGAGCTGCACTGTGAATCTGGAACACAGGAGCAGCAACAGCGATGTTACAGTTGGCTCGGGTGCTTCATTTTCAGATTCCAGCATATCATTTGATTCAACCAATTGGAATACGCCTGTAACCGTCAGGGTTACCGCAGGGCAAGATGCAGACACACTGGCTGATACTGCCACGATCAGTTACAGAAACACTCAATCCTGCTCCGGCACTTTATACCCGACCCCGACATCGGGTGAATTTCCGCCAAAAGTAAGAGTAACAGTGAATGACGACGATGTCGCGATGGCTACCATTACCTCGCCGGCCGCATTCACTGCCGCAACGTTGAGCAATGGCCAAATTTCGATGTCCCTTTCGAATGTCGCATTTGGAAGCGGGGTGAGTACTTCCAGTTTTCAACTAGTGACTGGTATTACGGGCTTATCTATTTCGCAAGTGTCGAGTGTGAATTCAGGTGATACAACTGCAACACTGACGTTGTCATCTTTCAGCGGTACTATTACCGGTACCGAAACATTGGCAGTGCGAGTCCTGAACTCTGCTCATACGGGTAATTCTGATATTACGTCAAATGCCCTGACAGTGAACAGTACGGATAACGCACCATCATTCGCCAGTGCTACGATAGCCAACAAGAATTATCAGCAGGGTTCAGGTATTACGGCATTCCAAATTCCGGTAGCTACCGGCGGTGAAGGCACCCTTGCATACGAACTTGAAAGTTTGCCCGCGGGACTGATCTTTGACGAGGACGGTACCGGCGACTGCGATGGTTCCAACGTGCGTACTGTTTGTGGTACACCCACCACCACTGGTTCCAGTACTGTAAATGTCAATGTACATGATGCGGACTCGAATCGGTCCGATGCAGACCGGGCGCAGATCAGCTTCACAATTGCAGTTTCCAGTGTATCGATTACGTCGACCAGTCAAACACCATTGACCGAGTCAGACTTGGGCGGTGCAACGATCAGCGTGGAGTTGGCGGGTACTTCCTTCGGTAGCGGAGTAACTGCGTCCAGTTTCGCGTTGGTGACAGAAATTCAAAATGTATCGATTTCCGGTGTTTCAAATGTTACGTCGGGCGACACAACTGCGGTACTTACCTTGGCATTTCCATCAGGTACTATGAGTAGCTCCCAGACATTGGGAGTTAGTGTACTGGCAGCAGCCCATACGAGTGGTATTGCTCTGACAAGTGAAGCGATATTGGTGCTGGAGAGTAGTGTGACAGATTCGGCACCAGCGTTTGGACAAAATGCGGCAAGTGACCGGAAATTCGCCAAGGACACGCCTATTGAAGCATTCCAGATTGCGGCGGCTACCGGTGGAAACGGCACGATTACCTATACTGCTGCAAATTTGCCAGAAGGGCTCGTCTTCGATGCAGACGGCACCGGTGACTGCTCTGGTTCCAACCCGCGTACGATATGCGGTACGCCTACAGCGTACCGCACCAGTTCAGTAATAATCACTGCCCAAGATTCAGACTCCAGCCGCGTGGCAGGCGATACAGATTCTGTGACATTCACGATTGAAATCGCCAAGCCGTCAGTCGCCGTTTCTTCCACCAGTCCGTCTCCGCTAACAGAGTCGGGTCTGAACAATGCAACGTTGACAGTGCAGTTGACCAACTCTTCGTTTACCAGCCCTGCAACCAATAGTAACTTCGAGTTGGTAACGACGATACCGAGTATAACAATTTCGCAAGTCTCGGTGCCAAATCCCGGAAGCACAACAGCTACGCTGACTCTGGCGTTTACCGGGGATATCAGTACTGCGCAGACCTTGGCAGTGAAGGTCAAAGATGCTGCTCATGAAAGCTCGCTGGACTTGACTTCGGATACTGTTGCTGTGTCCGCAACCGATGAGGCTCCGTCGTTCAGCCCCGCGTTAGAAAACAAGCAATTTGTTGCACGAACAAGCATTGCCCCATTTCAGATTCCGACTGCGAGCGGTGGTAACGGAGCACTTTCCTATCAAGTTGAAGATCTGCCGACGGGGCTTGTTTTCGACGAAAGCGGAAATGGAATTTGCGGTACAGCACTTACGATTTGCGGCAGCGGCGGAATTTCTGAAAGGGGCAGCTACACCGTTAACGTGATTGTCAACGATGCTGATTCGAATCAAGAAACAACCGATCAGGCCAGGGGGAGTTTCACGATTAATCTGCTAGACGCTTTAATAACATCCACAACACCATTTCCTTTGGTTGAAGACAATCTGGACAATGCCGAACTTGAACTGACTTTGTATGGCACCGCTTTCGCGAACGGAGTGACCGCGTCCAGTTTCGAGTTGGTTACGTCAATACCGAGCCTGTCGATTTCGAGCGTGTCAGGTGCAACTGCCGGAGGAACAACAGCGACACTGACACTGTCTTTCACTGGGAATATAAGTACAACTGCATCACTGGCGATAAAGGTGAAAGCGGCCGCCCATACGGGGTCCAGTGATGAGCTCACTACTCCTTCGAGAGGAGTATCTCCTACTTCGGGTGTTGCTTTCAGCGCACAAACTCTTACGCTTGACGAAGACCCGGGAGACAATACCGCGAATATCGGAACTTACACCATTGCGTTGAAATCCAGCCCTGGCAATTGCAGTGTGGTAATTGAAGCTGCGAGCAACAATGCCGATGCGGCACTGGACGCGGATTCTTCACCCCTGAAAAAGAGATTCACATTTGACGGCTCGAGCTGGAATGTGCCGCAAACGGTCACTGTGACTGTGTCGCGCGACAGCGACGGATTTGACGAGACATCCAAGGTGACCCACGCAATTGTTGCCCAATGTGCCGGAACACCCTACATCAGTACACTTGATATTCCCAGTGTATCGGTGGTCGTCAATGATTCTGAATCGGTAGCGGTCGAATCTTCACCAGCGTTTTTCACTATAGACACCTTTAACAATTCGGATCTTACTTTAAACTTGACCGGCACTACGTTCACAAAGACTCTCAGTGCATCCGACTTTCAGCTGATTACGAATATCGAAGGCATCTCCATTCTCTCGGCGACAGGGGCATCTGGTGGAAGCACCGCGACGCTGAGGCTGGGGTTCAGAGGTGTTGCTCGCAGTGATTCCGAGTTCAAGGTAAGGATACTGGCCGCCGCTCATGCTGGTCCTGACAATTTGGAGTCCGGCGATATTAGTTTACTGGTAGCCGATACCGCACCCAGTTTTGGAACCTCGTCGATTTCCAACAAGTATTTTGCCAAAAACGAACTGATTACAGCGTTTCAGATTCCAGCAGCAAGCGGAGGAAACGGAACGATTACCTATAGTGTAGAAGGTTTGCCTGCGGGACTGGTATTTGATGCAGATGGCAGCGGGGATTGTCCGCATACTCCGCCGCGTACCATTTGCGGCACTCCCGCTGACTTGGGTGTCAGTAATATCGTGGTAACCGTAATTGACTCGGATACAAACGATTCTAATAGCGACCGCGCCCAGCTCATGTTCGATATCAGCATTGTTGAAGCATCAGTCACATCCAGTCCGTCGCAGCTTGTTTGGTCAAATCTGAACAATTCCACGCTCAGTCTGACGTTGACGAATACTACCTTTGTCGCCGGGGTTAGTGCGTCTGACTTCGAGGTTGTGTCAACACTGTCGGGCCTGTCCATTTCCGGAGTTTCGGGAGTTACCTCCGGCGGCACGACAGGGACACTGACGTTGTCCTTCAATATCAGAGCAATCGCTACTCTCGAGTCTTTTGCGATCAAAGTGAAGCCTACTGCTCATGCAGGTGATATTGACTTGATCACCAATGCAATATCGGTAAGTCCGAGCGATGTTTCACCAACATTCGGCGGTGCCACCCTGTCGCAAATGTATTTTCCTGCAGGGAATGCCATTACCGAGTTTCAAATTCCAGCAGCCACGCATTTAACTGATGAAGTTTCTTACACTGTCCAAGGTCTGCCAGCCGGCCTTGAATTTGATGAAGACGGTAGCGGCAGTTGTTCAGGTAATGACGCGCGCAAAATTTGCGGCACACCTGCCGCCCCGGGAATCTACAATGCAACCGCGACTGCGCATGATCAAGATACAAACAGGTCCACAGGGGATTCGGCTACTCTAGCGATACAGATTGTTGTTTATGGACCCACGATTTCTTCCACCAGTCCATCAGCACTGCTCGCATCGAACCTGAATGCGGCGACAATTAGCCTGAGTATGAGCAGCGTCAATTTTGTGAGCGGGGTGACCACATCCAGTTTCGAGTTGATAACAAATATACCGAACCTGTCAATTTCACAAATATCGGGTGGCGGTAACGGAGCTTTAGCAGCGACACTAACGCTTGCATTCACTGGAAACATCACCAGCGCACAAACATTGGCTGTTAAAGTCAAGGCGGCCGCCCATAGTCGCACCGGAGACATAACAACCCCGACAGTTTTGGTTCTGCCAACCGGGACATCTGACACAGCTCCCAGTTTTTCGTCGAGTTCCCTTACAAAGGAATATAGTGTGGGGGTACCCATTGATGCGTTTCAGATTCCCGCTGCAAGCGGAGGCAACGGGGACTTGGACTATACAGTAGTTTCAGTTCCTCAGGGAATTATTTACGATGCTGATGGGAGTAGTGGTTGTCCCGGTACCACTCCGCGAACCATTTGCGGTACTCTGACAAGAGGTGGCAGCAACCAGGTAACCGTTACGGTACATGATTCCGATTCGAACCGAACTGATTCGGACAGAGGGCAGCTTAGCATTAACATGATTGCCTACCGTGCGAGAATTCAGTCAAATCCTTCGTCGCTGACCGCATCGAACCTGAATACGGCGACGATCAGCGTGAGTATGACTGGCAGTACTTTCGGAAGCGGAGTAACCACATCCAGTTTCGAGTTGATAACAGATATACCCAGCCTGTCGATTTCACAAGTGTCGGGAGCAACGAGTGGAAGTTCGTCAGCGACGTTGACACTGTCATTTTCCGGCAATTTCAGCGTTGACGAAACCTTGAAAGTAAAAATCAAGTCAAGTGCCCATGCACGAGGTAACGATTTGGTCTCGGAGAATGCGGTAACGGTGAGTCCATCAAACGTCATTCCGACTTTTAGTAGCACTGTAGACAACAAGGTATTTCCGACAAATGTAGAAATTGATGCGTTCCAAATTCCGGCGGCTAGCGGGGGCAACGGGGATCTGGACTATTCCGTCGCAGGGTTGCCTTCGGGACTGATGTTTGATGAAGACGGCAACGGGGACTGTCCCGGCACTACTCCGCGTACCATTTGCGGAACACCGGATTCCGGTGCAATCGGCGTAATTGTAGTCGTTGCCCATGATTCAGATTTGAATCGGGCCCCGAGCGATAGTGCCAGGCTGAATTTCTTCATTAGAACTACGCCGGCCAAGGTCAGAATCGTTTCCACGTCTCCGGCAACGCTAACCGAGGCCAACTTGAACAATGCGACCATCAGAGTAGCTCTTGAACTGCTGGAATTCGAGAGCGGGGCAGGCCTTTCACACTTTGAGCTTGTAACAGCGATTCCCAATATGTCGATCACGCAGGTATCGGGAGTGACCACCGGCGGTACCACCGCAACCTTGACGTTGTCCTTCACCGGTGACTTTAGCGTACCGGAAACTCTGGCAGTGAAATTGAAGGCGGCTGCGCATAATCTTGAAAATGACGTAACCTCGGATCCAATCACAGTTTCTCCGACAGATGAATCTCCGGCGTTTAGCGAATCTGAAGAGGACAAGAACTATTTCAGGAATGTTGCGATTACGCCGTTCCAGGTTCCGGCCGCAAGCGGCGGCAACGGGTCAATCACCTACGTTGATGCCGGCTTGCCAGACGGTCTTGTATTTGATGCCGACGGCACCGGCAGTTGCCAAGGGAACGAGGCGAGAACAATTTGCGGAACTCCGACCACAAACGGCACCAGTACCGTCACAATCACTGCCTCGGATACAGACACAAATAACGCACAGGCCGACAAGGCAACCCTCACTTTTATGATCAGGGTGCAGGATGCGCCGACGGTGACAATCTCATCGACTCCGGGAACTTTAAGCGAAGACAACCTTCATCGAGCAACAATCGACGTAACTTTGTCAGGTACGGTATTTGCAGGTTCAGGCAACAGTCGTTTTGAGCTGGATACCAGCATATCCGGCTTGACCATATCAAGGGTGGCCGGTGCAAGACCTGGCAGTACAACCGCGACATTAACCTTGTCGTTTGACGAGGAGATTGGCAATTTCAATGCAACGCAGTCACTGAGGGTCAAAGTGAAGGATGCGGGGCATTTGAGCTCCGGCGACCTGACATCGAACTCGTTAAGCGTATTGCAGAGCAATAAAGTGACAATCAGCACCAGTCGTATGGATTTGATTGCAAACAATCCGGCTAACAGTGCAAATTCGGGCACTTATACAATTGTATTGGCAAGTGCGCCGCAAGGGAATGTTTCGCTTCGATTACTGGTTGCCCAACCAGGTTTCGACAGGGTTCCTACGGCGGCTGATAACATCACCATTGACACCAACTCCATGGTGGGCGGCAATCAAAACACTCTGACGTTCACGCAGATGAACTGGAACACGCCGCAGACCGTAAAAGTGACCGGGCGCGATGCGATTGGAGTGGGTGCCACCAGTGTTGAAACAATCGTCCACTATATTACCAGCGGCAGTGCTCCGTATCAAATTGGGCAGACCATTGATGAAGTTAAAGTCTGGGTGCATCCCCCCATTTCGACACCTGCCGGACTGTCAGCAGTTGCAGGCGACGGCCAGGCTACACTGAACTGGACTGACCCTGCAAATCGGGGAATCACTGCTTACGAACTCAGCTATCGGGCCGGAACATCAGGTGCGTTTACACTTTGGACAACAATTCCGGGCAGCAATTCAAAATCGATTGGCTACACTGTTCCGAATTTGACGAATGGCATAGTGTATACAGTTCGGTTGCGAACGGTGAGCTCGGGCGGCCATAGTGGATATGCGGAAACAACCGTTACTCCATCTGCGACTGCAGATGCCATGCCGAAATTTACCAAAACGGTGCCACGTCTGCGCTACAAAACAAACAGTGCAATCGCTACTGTAACGCTCCCGGCGGCGACAGGTGGCAACGGAACGCTTACCTATGCGATGGCATCTGTGCCATCGGGTCTGACATATACAGCTCCGTCCACTGGTAGCAACCACGGCGGCACGATTACCGGTACTCCTACTCAGAACAGAGGTGCGACGAACTATGCATTGACTGCCACGGATACAGATAACGATGTGGCGACACTGAATGTTTCCATAGAGGTACTGGATGCCCCGTATGTTACAGGATTGCGTATCGGTTCAGCCAGAAATTATTTGACTGGTGAAATCATCGGTTTAAATGTCGTATTTAATGAGAACGTTCGTGTTTCTGCAAGCGGGACTACATTTTTGCTTCAAATCGGCGAAACCTGGCATCAGATGGAGCCTGTAGAGCCTGACTCAGATAGCAACGAGTATTATTTTGAATACAGAGTAACGAGCACGGATTGGGACGGCGATGGAATAACAGTACCCCGGAATCCGTTCCGCTTGTTCTTCGACGACGGCGGACACGGGTCAATATCAAGACTTGGTGGTAACAGAGCAGGCGCAATCGGAGATATCGATGTCCACAGAAAGGTGTCATTTTCGAATAATAATGTCTACCGGGTCAACGATAAAACCCCCTCTTTCCCGGCACGAGCGATTGGTGCGCAACGCTATGTAACTGGCTAGCAAGCCAACTTGATTCTGCCTGCTGCCACAAGCGGCGATATGCCACTGCACTATGTTGTAGATTCATCAGATCTGCCCGACGGTTTAATCCATACGCCGCCAACCGGGACAACAACTGGAGGAACCATCAGCGGGACACCCACCAGGGTAGAGAATAAAACCGTCAATCTAACAGCAACAGACCGCGATGGTGATTCGGCATCGCTGGCCTTTGCAATGAATGTGGAGAGAGAGTCCCTGCCTGATTTTAGCACCGCGACTTCACCGCATTTGGCGGTGGAAATCAATGCTGCAGCCAACCTGGCTCTGCCACAAGTTTCGGGAGGAAATTTACCGGTTGTCTACTCGGTGTCGCCGTCCCTTCCGGATGGACTGGTTCTGGATTCTTCCACAGCTGCAATTACAGGCACTTCGGCCATTGCAAATTCGTCGGCATCCTATCGACTCACTGCTGTCGACTACGACGGGGATACCGACACGCTGGACTTTACACTCGCGGTGACCCAGCCAGTGCGCAGAGTATCGGCAGTCTCAATCAATTCTACTCCCGCGGCCAACAAGACCTATGCGGCCGGAGAGAACATCACAGCGGCGGTTCGCTTTGACGGCGATATATCGGTAACCGGTTCGCCGAAACTGGAGCTGAAGATAGGAGATGCGACGCGTCAGGCATCCTTTACCAGTCTGAGTGGAGCCAACACACTGAATTTCAGTTACACAGTGTTGTCCACTGACCGGGACAACAATGGAATCAGCATTGGTGCAAATGCACTCAAGCTGAATGGCGGTACCATCGGCGGAGTCGGTTCCGGAGCAGTGGCCGCCAACCTGAATCTTGGCACGCATGCAATCTCGAATGACGCAAACCACAAGGTTCAAGGCGGAGTCTCTGCGCCAACCCATGTAACGTTTGTTTCCGTGCCGGCAAATGGCGATACCTATCGTGCTGGCGAAACCATCATAACAAGAGTCAGTTTCGACCAGGAGGTCGAAGTAAACGGTTTTCCGCAACTGGAGTTGAAGATCGGGAGCCGGACGCGTAAAGCAAACTACTCCAGCCGGACCAGTGGTAACTCCGGGTTGAACTTTACCTATACGATCATTGCCTCCGACCGGGACGACAACGGCATCAGTATTGACAAGAATGCGTTGCAACTGAATGGCGGAAAAATTCAGGGAACAGGTAAAGTTGATGCTCTGCTGGATCTTGGTTTCAGTGCGGTTTCCAATGCTTCCGGACACAAGGTTGCAGGGGGCGCCGCCGCACCGAGTCAATTAACAGTTACGTCTTCGCCGGCGAGCGGAGATACTTACGGCATCGGCGAGACGATTGAAGCAACTGTAGTATTTGACGAAACCATTACAGTAACCGGCTCGCCGAAACTTGCGCTCACTATTGGCGAAAACAGTCGCAAGGCTACTTTCACCGGTCGTTCCAACAGCAACACTGCAATGAACTTCAGCTATACAGTACTGTACTCCGACCTGGACGACGACGGCATCAGCATTGATGCAAATGCACTGATTGTAAATGGCGGAACAATTCGAAATTCACGGAACATTGATACCGACCTGAGTCTTGACGGTCTCGCAGTTTCAAACGACTCGAACCACAAGGTAGCCGGCGGGGTCTCTGATGATGACCCGAGAATTTCGATTTCATCGCCGAGCGTAACCGAGGGCAACGGTGGCAGTGTTACGCTTCGGTATGCAGTAACACTGAGCAAAACAGGTACTCAGCAGATTACCGTGAATTATGGTGCGGGTGCAGCAAGCACTGCAACTGCTGGAACAGATTACACATTGACTCCGGGAATGCTGACGTTCGCGCCGGGCGAAACAAGCAAGAATATTGACGTGATAGTGCAGGGGGACACGCTGAACGAACTCGACGAGACTGTTGTTGTCGTGCTGAGCAACCCGACGAATGCGGCGCTCGCTACTGCAATGGGCACTGGTACGATTACGGACGATGATGCAATTCCGACGTTATCGATTTCATCACCGAGTGTCGTTGAAGGAGACCGCGACAATGTTACGCTTCAGTTTGTCGTAACACTCAGTGCTGCCAGTGGTCGGCAGGTGACAGTAGATTATGCCGAAGGTTCCGGCGGTTCTGCGAATCCGGTGTGGGATTACGACTTGCTTTCAGAAGGTACGCTGACGTTTGCACCGGGCGAGACGCGCAAAACAATCGATGTAACAGTAAAGCCTGACACTGCCGACGAAGCCGACGAAACCATTATGGTGGTACTGAGTGATCCTTCCAATGCGACATTGAGTACAGCAACTGGAACCGGCACGATAACGGACAACGATGCAACTCCATCGTTATCGATTTCCTCGCCAAGCGTGATCGAAGGCGATGGGGGTGCTACGACCCTTCGGTTTGTGGTAACACTCAGTGCTGTGAGCGGTCGGCAGGTGACAGTGCGTTATGCGGAGGGGGCAGGCGGTACTGCAATTGCTGGTACGGACTACACGGCACTGGTTGCCGGGATGCTGACCTTTGCACCGGGCGAGAGTAGCAGAACCATTGATGTTTCGGTGACAGGCGACACAACCGAAGAGTCTAACGAAACGATTGTTGTTACCTTGAGTTCTCCGACCAACGCTACGATCTCAACTGCTACGGGAACCGGAACCATTACAGATGACGACGGCATGCCGAGTTTGTCTATTGACTCTCCGACTGTGGTTGAAGGAGCTGACGGTACGACTACTACATTGCGATTCACGGTAACACTGAGTCCGGCCAACAATACTCAGCGGGTAACAGTGAAATATGCAGATGCTGGCACCGGCAGAGCAACCTCAGGTACGGACTACGTAGCGATCAACAGAGGCACTTTGGAATTTGCAGTTGGTGAAACTAGCAAAAACATCGATGTTACCGTGAACGGAGACGCATTGGATGAACCGGACGAGCAGTTTGTGATCGCACTGAGCGAAGCGGTGAGTGCAAGTATTTCGACCGCGAATGGCACGGGTACCATAACGGATGACGATGTGCCCCAGCTGTCAATCAGTTCACCAACTGTAGAGGAAGTCGATGAAGACGAATCTGCGACAATGGAATTTACGGTAACCCTTTCACCGGCAAGCTGGCAGCAGGTATCAGTTGAATATGCCGAAGGCACGAGCGGTACAGCCACTCAGGGAACTGACTATGTGGCATTGACAGGGGGAACACTGACCTTTGCACCAGGCGACCTCAGCAAATCGTTCACTGTAACCGTGACCGGCGACGAGGTTGATGAACAGAATGAAACTGTTGTCGTCGAACTCAGCGATCCGACCAATGCAGGTATATCGACAGGAACCGGAACCGGAACCATCACGGACAACGATGAAGAGCCGACAGTAACTCTGCATCTGGATGACAATTCGATTTCGGAAACTGGTACAGCTGCGGTGTCGGCGAGCTTGAGCCATGCATCCAGTGTTGCCACAACGATTACGATTACGCCAGTCGCGGACCTGTACACGGTAGGTATTGATTCAAAAATTACGATTGCTGCCGGACGCACCGCGAATGCGTTGGATACAGCAACAATCACTGCGGTGAACAATAACAAGGATGAAGATAACCGGACCGGGACAGTAACTGGTACGGCGCAGAACTCCGTGGGTATCGGGTCTGTAACAGGAGTTTCGATTACGATTGAAGATGATGATGATGCGCCAACACTCAGTATCAACTCGCCTAGCGTAACGGAGGGGGACGATGGCACTTCGGCCACACTGACATTTACGGTGACACTTGGTGCTTTATCCGGGCGGGCGGCGACTGTCGCCTATGCAGAAAGCACCGGCACTGCAACTCAGGGGACAGACTACACTGCGTTGGCAGGGGGCACGCTGACATTTGCGGCGGGAGAGACCAGCAAGACAATTGAAGTTACCGTAACTGGCGATGACTCGGACGAGGTTGACGAAACAGTTCTGGTGGTACTGAGTGCTCCAACAAATGCGTCGATTGAATCCGGAAACGGCACTGGTACCGGCACGATTACGGACGACGATGATCCGCCAACGGTATCCATTGCATCGCAATCAAGTGCAGAAGGAGATAGTGGACCCGGTACGGCGCAACTGGAGGTGACACTGAGTGTTGCGAGTGGCAAGGAGGTTACAGTCGCTTACGCGGAAGGTTCAGGCGGCACTGCAACTCAGGGGACAGACTACACTGCGTTGCCGTCTGGCATGCTGACATTTGCGGCAGGAGAAACAGCCAAAGACATTGACATCACTGTGACAGGCGACACAACTCAAGAATCGGATGAAACAGTTGTGGTAACACTGAGTAGTCCGGTGAATGCGACGCTTGGCACAGCATCTGGTACTTTGACCATTCAGGATGATGATGCGTCGCCGGTGACGGTGTCGATCTCTGTTGAGGGAGTGGATGGCAACGGAAATTCAGTGGACCGCGATGCTACATGGTCGGGTTTGCAAATACGAGAGGGCGACTATGTACATGTCAAAGTAACAGTTAACGACCCGTTGTCATCTTCATCGACGTTGGCAGCATCGGGAACCATTAGTTGCAGATTGTCACGAGATGAATCCCTTGGTTCTTGGGGGCGAACTAATTTGGATTCTACTCACCTTCGTACTACAAGCCCTATTCCACAAGCGTGTAGTCTGACAGTTCCTGGAACTACCAGTATCTTGGTACACAAGGTGATCGCTGCGTTCTGGCCGCGCTCCGATACAACATTAAAGTACACCCTGAATCTGGATACTGATACCATCGCCACCAACGGCGGACGAATTCGCAAGGTGGTGCTTGGTACGTCTTCAGTTTCAGCGGAAGTGCTTGACATTTCCGATTCAGCTCCCACTTTCGGGACTGGCTCGGTCACTGACAAAACCTTTACCAAGGATGTTCCAATCACCGAATTTCAAATACCAGAAGCGACCGAAGGTGAAGGTACGATTACCTATACGGTTTCTGGCCTTCCTGTGGGTCTGATATTCGATGAAGACGGCAGTGGCACCTGTCCAGGGACTGAAGCGCGTGAGATCTGCGGAACTCCTACCACTGTCGCCGCCGCCAGTACCGTCACAATCACTGCATCTGATGAGGATTCCACTACAGGAGCCGCCGACCAGGCTACGCTCACTTTCGATATTACTGTGGTTGGAACCGAAGCGGTCCAGATTACATCGACGCCAAGTACGCTGACCGAATCCACTCTGAACAATGCTACGCTGACTGTAGACTTGGCGAATGCGACATATGCGGGTTCAGGAGATAGTCGATTCGAGCTGGATACCACAATCACCGGACTTACCATCTCCAATGTTACAGGAGCAGCGGCCGGCAGTACAACAGCAACGCTGACCCTGTCGTTCAATCAGGCGACTGGCGATTTCAGTTCGGATCAAACACTGGCAGTGAAGGTAAAGGCTGCGGGACATTCGGGAAGCAGCGATATAACCTCGAATTCGCTGACTGTAACGCCGACTTTCGGAGTAACAATCAGCGAGAGCAGCTTGTCGCTGGATGAGGATCCGGGGTCCACGAACGCGAATGCCGGCAGTTATACAGTGGTATTGAATAGCAAGCCGGCCGGTGATGTAACAATCACTGTAGCAAGCAGCAACACCGATGTAACTGTAGATACAGATTCTGTGATGATCGGAGCACAGGATACGATAACGTTCTCGCCTACAACCTGGAGTACACCGCAGACAGTAAACGTAACAGCGGCTTCAGACAACACCGCGACGGACGATTCAGCGACAATCAGTCACAGTGTCACCACGGGCGATGCACCGTACAGTGCAACACTCGCTATTGACAGTGTTTCAGTTACGGTAGCCGACGATGAAATGCCGGGAATCACTTCCAGTGAAACCTCCAGAAGTTTGATTGAAGGTCATGCCACTGACGCGACCAAGACCTACACCTTGGTGCTGGACGCAGAACCAACGTCCGATGTGACTGTTACTGTAAGCAGTGCTGACAGCGATGCGGTAGCTGTAGATACAGACACAGATACAAATGGAGACCAGAGTACCCTGACATTTACAACCGGGAACTGGAACACGGCTCAAACCGTGACACTGACCGCAAAGGACGATACCGACTGGGCGGATGAAACAGTGACGATCACTCATACGTCCGCGCAATCGGGCGGTGAACAGGAATTTCAGGGTCTATCCGGCACCCTGACTGCAAACGTAGACGATGATGAATCCGCCCCGGCACTGACGTTGCATCTGTCAAACGAATCTATTGATGAAAGCGGTTCAGACAATTCAACCACTGTCACGGCCAGTCTTGACCGCGCATTGGATGTTCTGACAACTGTCACAATTGTTGCGACGCCGTTGTCGCCGGCGGTGAGTGGGGACATTGAGGTCAGCACTAACAAAACCCTGACAATCGCGGTGGGCGATACAACAAGTACTGGCGTGGTGACCATCACAGCAGTTGACAACAATCGGGATTCGCCAAACAAGCTCGTGACGATTTCAGGTACGGCGACAGGCGGGCACAATATAGCGGATCCGGCGAGTAAAACGCTGACCATTGTAGACGATGATGTGCCGCCGACTCTGTCGATTAACTCGCCAAGCGTGACAGAAGGAGATGCAGGTTCTACTGCAACAATGACGTTCACGGTATCACTGAATCCGGCAGCACCGCATCCGGTTACGGTTAACTACGCAGATGCGACCGGTACTGCGACATCGGGAACTGACTATGCGGCCTTCGCAAGTAGCACACTGACATTTGTAGCAGGGGAAAGGTCAAAGACGATTAGTGTTACGGTAACGGGAGATGACGATGGCGAAGCGAATGAAACAATAAAGATCCGACTGAGCAGTCCGAACCCGTCGGATACACCAATTTCAACCGCCGTTGGAACTGGAACGATTTTAGATGACGAAGTGCCGACCTTGTCGATCGACTCGCCCGTTGTAACAGAAGGGGACAGCGGGGATACTGCAACAATGACGTTCACGGTGTCACTGAATCCGGCAGCACCGCATCAGGTCACGGTTAACTACGCAGATGCGACTTCTGGAACTGCGACCTCGGGAGCTGACTACGTAGCGATTACGGGCGGCACGCTGACATTTGCCGCCGGCGAGACCAGCAAGACGATTGCTGTTTCGGTGACCGGTGACGGCGATATCGAAGGCAATGAGACAGTACAGATCACGCTCAGTAGCCCGAATCCGTCGAACACGCCGATTTCAACAGCAACCGGAACCGGAACGATTGCAGACAACGAGACACCCACCCTTTCAATCAACTCGCCAAGTGTAACAGAAGGTGACACCGGCGATACTGCAACTCTCACGTTCACCGTAACACTAAGTCCGGCAAGCACTCAGCAAGTCACAGTGAACTATGCAGACGCGAATTC
Organism: Arenicellales bacterium; assembly: GCA_965203865.1. Classification (GTDB taxonomy): domain Bacteria; phylum Pseudomonadota; class Gammaproteobacteria; order Arenicellales; family JAJDZL01. Next base: position 2,610,529 of record OZ241916.1, on the reverse strand, counting down.
TGGAACCGCGACCTCGGGAACGGACTACACACGCATTACTGGCAACACGCTGACATTTGCCGTGGGCGAAACTAGCAAGACTTTTGATGTTTCGGTAACGGGAGATTCAATTGACGAGCCAGACGAGACCATCAAGGTCAATATCAGCAGTCCGAACCCGACAACCACGCCGATTTCGATTGCAACAGGTACTGGAACCATCGCAGACAACGAGTCACCCACCCTGTCGATTGGCACAGCGAGTGTGACAGAAGGCGACAGTGGCGGGGCGACGACGATGAGTTTTACGGTTTCGCTGAGTCCGGCAAGCTACCAGCGGGTGACAGTACAGTACGCGGATGCGGGCACCGGGACCGCGGTAGCGGGTACCGATTACGCGACTTTCGCAGGCGGTACGCTAACTTTCGATGCGGGCGAGACGAGTAAAACCATTGATATTTCAGTGACAGGCGACGATGTCGCCGAACCCGATGAGACGGTTCTGATAACGATTAGTAATCCGACTCCTTCAGGTACGCCGATTTCGACGGCGACTGGCACCGGAACCATTACAGACAACGAAGTTCCGACCTTGTCGATTGACTCGCCAAGTGTCACAGAGGGCGACACCGGTTCGGTAACGATGACTTTTACCGTAACACTGAATCCGGCGAGCAATCAGCAAGTCACAGTAGACTATGCCGACGCGAATTCTGGAACTGCGACCTCGGGAACCGACTACACAGCCATTACTGGCAACACGCTGACCTTCGCAGTCGGTGAAACCAGCAAAACGATTTCTGTTTCGGTAACCGGAGACAGTACAACGGAGGCAAGCGAGACGATACAGATTACGCTCAGCAATCCAAATCCGTCCGGAACCCCGATCGCAACTGCGACTGGAACGGGAACAATATTGGACAACGAGACACCTAGCCTGTCGATCGATTCGCCAAGTGTCACAGAAGGTGACACCGGATCGTCAACAATGACGTTCACCGTAACATTAAATCCGGCGAGCAATCAACAAGTCACAGTGGCGTATGCAGACGCGAATACTGGAACCGCGACCTCGGGGACTGACTACACAGCCATTACAGGCAACACACTGACATTTGTGGCGGGCGATACCAGCAAGACATTTACTGTGTCAGTAACCGGAGATGTAATTCACGAAGCGGATGAAACCATCAAGGCAACAATCAGCAGTCCGAACCCGTCAAGCACGCCAATTACGACTGCAACTGGCACCGGAACAATCACGAACAATGATGCGGCGCCAACGGCAACATTGGCACTGACAAACAGCTCAATCTCGGAAAACGGCGGCACGACTACGGTTACTGCAACACTGAGCCATACATCCAGCGCCGATACCACGATTACAGTTACTCCGGTGGCAAACTTCTACACGGTTGGTTCGGATGCAACAATTACAATTCCGAAAGGACAAACGTCCAATAGCAGCGACACTGCGACGATCAACGCGGTGAACAATTCCCGGGATGAAGCGAACCGGGTGGTTTCAGTTATTGGTACGATGACGAATACGATCGGAACCGGTACTGTGACCGGTGTCGATTTGACGCTGGTTGACGATGACAATCCACCGACAATCTCAATTTCATCGCCAAGTGTAACCGAGGGTGACGGCGATTCGGTCAATTTAACCTTCAAGGCGACGCTGAGTGCGGCAAGCGGCAAGACAGTAACAGTGAATTATGCTGATGCCGGAAGCGGCACAGCTTCATCAACTAGCGATTACACGTTGACTTCGGGTTCAGTGACATTTTCAGCAGGGGATACGGAAGAAGACATTGTTGTAACTGTTGCAGGCGATACGACAGATGAGGAGAACGAGACCATTATCGTGTCTCTGAGCAATCCGACGAATGCGTCTTTTGCTGGTGGTGCAACATCCATCACTGGTACAGGGACGATCACCGACAACGACGACCCGCCGACAATATCGATTTCTTCACCGAATGTGGCAGAAGGGGACAGTACCACTACAACGCTGCGGTTTGTAGTTTCGCTAAGCAAGGCGAGTGAAAAAGCGATTACAGTTGCATACGAAGATGCGGGCACTGGTACGGCAGTATCAGGAACCGATTATTCGACGCTGGCTGCGGGCACGCTAAATTTTGCGGCGGGCGATACCAGCAAGAACATTGATGTTTCAGTTGCAGGCGATACGCTCAGCGAGCCGAACGAGACGGTAATCGTGAAATTGAGTAGCCCGACGAATGCATCTTTTGCTGACAGTGCAACGTCCATCACTGGCACAGGGACGATCAATAACGATGACCGTTCGATATTGTCAATCAATTCACCAAGCGTTTCGGAAGGAGACAGTGGTGACAAGACACTTACTTTCAAGGTGACTTTGACTCCGGCGAGCGACCGGGAAGTGACGGTGAACTATGCCGAAGGAACCGGCGGCACGGCAACTTCGGGAACTGACTATACGGCATTGTCAGCAGACAGGCTGACATTTGCGGTGGGTGACACGGAAAAAGACATCGATGTGACGATCAGGGGAGACACCGTCGATGAGCAAAATGAAACCATTGTGGTGAAGCTTAGTGGTTCATCCAACGCAGAAATTGGAACGAACGCGGGTACCGGTACTGGCACGATCACGGACGACGATGATGCACCGACGGTGACACTGTCGCTGGATGACAATTCGATTTCGGAAAACGGCGGCACGGCGACGGTGTCGGCGACACTCAGCAACGCATCAATCGAATCGACAACCATAACAATCGCTGCGGTATCAGGCCTTTACACGATAGGGTCGGATACGACGATTACGATTGCTGCGGGAGAGACAACAAATGCATCGGATACGGTAACGATTACGGCTGTGAATAACACGAAAGATGAGGAAAACCGTACAGGGACGGTGACAGGGAATGCTTCAAACGATCATGGCATAGGTGCGTTGACGGGTGTAGGACTGACACTGGAGGACGATGATGACCCACCGACGGTGTCAATCAGTTCGCCGAGCGTGTCAGAAGGAGACAGCGGTTCTGCGACGTTGCGATTTGTGGTTTCGCTAAGTGCAGCGAGTGGCCGGACGGTAACAGTGAACTATGGCGAAGGGAGCGGCGGCACAGCAACAGCAGGTACTGACTACACGGCGTTGCCGAGTAGTACGCTGACGTTCACAGCGGGGCAGACGAGCAAGAATATTGATGTATCGGTAACCGGCGACACGCTGGATGAAGACAACGAAACTGTGAGAGTTACTCTGAGTAGTCCCGATAATGCGACGCTGGGCACTGCGACTGGTACAGGAACGATAACGGACGACGATGATGCACCAACGGTATCGATCAACTCGCCGAGCGTGGCAGAGGGGGACAGCAGTACTGCGAGGTTGCGTTTTGTGGTGACATTAAGCGCGGCCAGTAGCAGAACCATAACGGTTGCATATGCGGATGCAGGAACGGGAACTGCAACTTCCGGTACAGACTACACAGCATTGCCGAGCGATACGCTGACGTTTACGGCGGGGCAGACGAACAAGAACATTGATGTAACAGTAAACGGCGATACGCTGGACGAAGACAACGAAACAGTGAAAGTGACACTGAGTAGTCCTAGTAATGCGACGCTGGGCGCGGCAAGCACCGGTACGGGAACAATTACGGACGACGATGACTTGCCGACGGTGTCGATCAGTTCGCCGAGCGTGGCAGAGGGGGACAGCAGTACTGCGACGTTGCGATTCGTGGTTTCGCTGAGTGAGGCGAGTGGCAGGACGGTGACGGTGAAATATGCCGAAGGGGCCGGCAGCACGGCAGCATCAGGGACTGATTTCACCGCGGTGGCAATGACCACGCTGACATTCAATGCCGGCGATACCAGCAAGAACATCGATGTATCGGTGATCGGCGACACAGCAGACGAAGACAACGAAACGGTGAGAATCACATTGAGTAGTCCCAGCAATGCGACGCTGGGCACGGCGAGCACCGGTACGGGAACAATCACAGACGACGATGATGCACCAACGGTGTCGATTAGTTCACCGAGTGTGACTGAGGGGGACAGCAGTACTGTGAGGATGCGTTTTGTTGTGACATTAAGTGCGGCCAGTAGCAGAGTTATCACAGTTGCCTATGCGGATGCGGCAACAGGTACTGCGACTTCAGGTACAGACTACTCGGCATTGACGAGTGGTACGCTGACATTCAATGCCGGCGAGGCCAGCAAGAACATTGATGTGACCGTCAATGGAGACACGAACAATGAGGCGCACGAAACGGTGGTGGTGAAATTGAGTAGCCCGACGAATGCATCCTTTGCAGGTGGTGCAACGTCAATCATCGGAACTGGCACGATTACGAGCGATGATGATCCAGCGATATCGATCAGTTCGCCGACCGTGACTGAAGGAGACGGAAATACCACCACAACAATGACCTTCAAGGTGACACTGAATCCGGCCAGTAGTAATCAAGTGACAGTGAACTATGCCGAAGGAAGCGGCGGTACGGCGACTCCGATGACTTCGCTTATTAATAATGACTACACGGCATTGACGGCGGGCATGCTGACATTTGCGGCGGGCGACACGGAAAAAGAGATTGATGTGACAATTAACGGCGACAATATTGATGAGCCGAACGAAACGATTGTTGTCGCACTTAGCAATTTGACGAACGCCGTATTTGCAGGCGGCGGGACTTCCATCAGCGGCACCGGAACGATTACGGACGACGATGATCCGCCGACTGTTTCAGTACGCAACGTTAAAGTTTCGGAAGGTGACGGGGCGTATAGTTTCTGTGTAACTCTGAGTCGAGCTAGTGGCAAGAGTGTTCGAGTTGATTATTCTGTTACGGGAGGCACAGCGACTAGGGATGTCGACTATCAGCCTCCTGGCTTTGATGGCTCCGATAGTCCTACATTTTCGTATCCTACCCTTCGCCAATGTGCTTCAGTGGGGATAATTCAAGACACAATTGACGAGCCGGACGAGACGATCGAAGTTAGGCTTAGTAATGTGGTAAATGGTGTTTTCAGTAACGGCGAATCATCAATAACCTTAACAATGACCACTATCGAAGATGACGACGATGCCCCGACGGTGACGCTGGCACTGGCAGACAACTCAATTTCGGAAAACGGCGGTTCAACGACGGTGTCAGCTACATTGAGCAATGCGTCTAGCCAAGACACGACGATAACAGTGACACCGGTTTCAGGTGCCTACACGGTGGGATCGGATGCGACCATCACGATTGCGGCAGGCAACACGTCGAACAGTAGCGATACCGCGACAATCAACGCAGTGGATAATACCAGGGACGAGTCGGACCGGATGGTTACGGTATCGGCCACGGCACGGAACACCTTGGGCATTGACTCGGTGACCGGCGCAACACTGACGCTTGAGGACGACGACGATGCGCCGACGGTGACGCTGGCGCTGGCGGACAACTCGATCTCGGAGAACGGCGGTTCAACGACGGTGACAGCATCACTGAGCCATGCGTCGAGCGAGGATACGACAATTACAGTGTCGGTGCCGACTTTGACCGACTATACGGTGAGCATGAACAAGACACTCACAATTGCAGCAGGGTCGACATCAAGCACTGGAGCAGTGAGTATTACGGCGGTGGACAACAATGCCCAAGACGGCAACAAGTCGGTGTCGATTTCAGGGACCGCAACGAATTCCCTAACGGTAACAGGAACGACGCTGACCATCGTGGACAATGAATCTACGCGCCTGACGATCAATTCGCCGAGCGTAACAGAAGGAGACAGTGGGTCTGCGCAGTTGACATTCACGGTGACTCTGAGCAGTGCTGTGAACACTCCGGTTACGGTGGAGTACGAGGATGCCGGAACCGGGACCGCGACTTCGGGTACTGACTACACGGCCATTACAAGGACTTCCCTGGCCATCGCAGCAAACACTACCAGTGCGACGTTCAACGTGTTGGTTACAGGAGATGCGACAGACGAGCCAGACGAGACGGTAAAGGTGAGACTGGTCAGTCCAAGTAGCAATGCGGTATTGGGTACAGTGAGCACCGGCACGGGAACGATTACAAACGACGATTCTGACCCGACAGTGACGTTGGCACTGTCGGCCAGCTCAATCTCGGAGAACGGCGGCACGACGACAGTGACGGCGACGCTGAGCCACGCGTCGAGCGAAGACACGACGATTACGGTGACACCGGTTTCTGGAGCCTACACGGTAGGATCGGATGCGACCATTGTGATTGCGGCGGGCAACACGTCGAACAACAGTGATACCGCCACGATTAATGCGGTGGACAACACAACGGACGAGCCGAACCGTACGCCGACGGTGACGGGCACGGCGCGGAACACTCAGGGCGTGGGTGCGGTGACCGGAGCAACGCTAACGCTGACAGACGACGAGGCAACACCGACAGCGACGCTGTCGCTGACGAATAGCTCGATTTCGGAGAACGGCGGTTCCACAACGGTGACGGCGACGCTGAGTCATGCGTCCAGTGAGGAAACAACGATTACAGTGTCGGCACCGGTTTCGACTGACTATTCGCTGAGTTCCAACAAAACACTCACAATTGCAGCCGGGTCAACATCAAGTACTGGAGCGGTGAGTATTACGGCAGTGGACAACAACGTCCAAGCCGGTAACAAGTCGGTGGCAGTATCGGGGTCGGCATCAAATTCCCACGGGATTGGAGCAGTGACCGGCGCGACGCTGACCATAGTAGACGACGAAGGTCCGAGCTTGACGATCAGCTCGCCTAGCATAGCAGAAGGAAATAGCGGTTCTAGTTCGCTTACTTTCACGGTGACACTGAGCCAGGCACTGAGTACTCAGGTAACAGTGGACTACGAAGATGCCGGTACCGGAACCGCGACTTCGGGTACTGACTACACGGCCTTGGCAAGGACTACACTGACGTTCGCATCAACTGATACCAGCAAGACGTTCAGCGTGGCAGTTCAGGGCGACACGACGGACGAGCCGGACGAGACGGTGAAGGTGAGGCTGGTCAATCCAAGCAGCAATGTGATGCTGGGTACGGTGAGCACCGGTACGGGAACGATTACAAACGACGATTCTGACCCAAGAGTGACGCTGTCTCTGGGGACTAGCTCGATATCGGAGAACGGCGGTTCTACTACGGTGAGGGCAAGGCTGAGCCATGCGTCAAGCGCGACTACGACGATTACAGTGACACCAGTTTCGGAAGCCTACACGGTTGGAGCAGGAGCACAGGCGAAGATTGTGATTGCGGCGGGCGATACAACGAGCACGGACACGGCGACGATTACCGCAGTGAACAACACGACGGACGAACCGGATCGAACGGCGACAGTAACGGCCACGGCGCAGAACACTCAGGGCGTTGGTTCGGTTAGCGGTGCGACGTTGACGCTTAAGGATGATGATGTTGCACCGACGGCTACGCTGTCGCTGGCAGACAGTTCGATATCGGAGAACGGCGGCACAACAACAGTGACAGCGATGCTGAGCCATGCGTCGAGCGAGGACACGACGATTACTGTGACGGGTGTTACAGGGTTCTACACGGCGGGAGCGGATGCGACCATTTTGATTGCGGCAGGCAGCACATCGAACAGCAGCGATACCGCGACGATCAATGCGGTGAACAATACGAAGGATGAGCCCGACCGCATGGCAACAGTAACAGGCACGATGCAGAACACTCAGGGCCAAGGTTCAGTGACCGGTGCGACGTTGACGCTGGAAGACGACGATGATGCGCCGACGGTGACGCTGGCGCTGGGGAGCAGTTCAATATCAGAAGACGGTGGTTCGACAACGGTGACAGCGACGCTCAGTCATGCTTCCAGTGCTTCTACGACGATCACGGTGTCGGCGCCGACTTCAACCGACTATACAGTGAGTACGAACAAAACGCTCACAGTTGCGGCCGGGGCGACAACGAGTACCGGCACAGTCACAATTACGGCGGTAAATAACAGTGTTTTTGCCGGCGACAAATCGGTGGCAGTATCGGGGTCTGCGCAGAATACCCAAGGGGTTGGAACGGTGACCGGTGTGACACTGACCATTGAGGACGACGAAGCTCCGAGACTGACGATCAGTTCGCCGAGCGTGACCGAGGGGAACAGCGGGTCGACGCAATTGACTTTCACAGTAACACTGAGCAGTGCGCTGAGTACACAGGTAACAGTGCAGTATGAAGATGCCGGGACCGGGACCGCGACTTCAGGTACCGACTACACGGCTTTTTCAAGGACTACACTAACGTTCGCTGCAAATGTAACCAGCCAGACATTCAGCGTGGCAGTGCAGGGCGACACCACGGACGAACCGGACGAGACAGTGAAGGTGACTCTGCTCAATCCAAGCAGCAATGCGGTGCTGGGTACGGCGAGCACCGGCACAGGAACGATTACAAACGACGATGCTGACCCGACGGTGACGCTGTCGCTGGGAAGCAGTTCGATCTCGGAGAACGGCGGTTCGACGACGGTGACGGCAACACTGAACCATACGTCTAGCTCCGCCACGACGGTCACGGTGTCGGTGCCGACTTCGACCGACTACACGTTGAGTACGAACAAGACGCTGAGCATTGCTGCGGGTTCGACCAGCAGCACCGGCACGGTGACGATTACGGCGGTGAACAACGCTGTTAGCGGCGGGAACAAGACGGTGACGGTATCGGGTACGGCGACGAACACTGTGGGTGTGACCAACCCGGACAATGTCAGCCTCACGATCACGGACGACGAGGCGTTGCCGAAGGTGACGCTGTCGCTGTCGCGCACCAGCATCGACGAGAGCGGAACGAACAATTCGACGACGGTGACGGCGACGCTGAACCGCGCCTCCGGCGCCGCCACGTCGATTACCGTTTCGGTGACGCCGACTTCACCGGCAGTCGCCGGCGACTTCTCGCAGACCGGCACCACGCTGAGCATTGCGGCCGGGGCAACAACAAGCACCGGCACGGTGACGATAGCGGCGGTAAACAACAGCGTTGATGCGGAGAACAAGACGCTGACGGTATCGGGTGCGGCGACGAACACCGTGGGGGTGACCAACCCGGACAATGTCAGCCTCACGATCGCGGACGACGACGCGGCACCGACAGTGACGCTGGTGCTGTCGCGCACCAGCATCGACGAGAGCGGAACGAACAATTCGACGACGGTGACGGCGACGCTGAACCACGCCTCCGGCGCCGCCACGTCGATCACCGTTTCGGTGACACCGACTTCACCGGCAGTCGCCGGTGATTTCTCGCAGTCCGGCACCACGCTGAGCATTGCGGCGGGTGCGACCACCAGCACCGGTACGGTGACGATAGCGGCGGTGAACAACACTGTTAGCGGCGGGAACAAGACGCTGACGGTGTCGGGCACGGCGACGAACACCGTGGGTGTGACCAACCCGGACAATGTCAGCCTCATGATCGCGGACGACGAGGCGCAGCCGAAGGTGACGCTGGTGCTGTCGCGCACCAGCATCGACGAGAGCGGAGCGAACAATTCGACGACGGTGACGGCGACGCTGAACCACGCCTCCGGCGCCGCCACGGCGATTACCGTTTCGGTGACGCCGACTTCGCCGGCGGTCGCTGGCGACTTCTCGCAGACCGGCACCACGCTGAGCATTGCGGCGGGTGCGACCACCAGCACCGGCACGGTGACGATAGCGGCGGTAGACAACAGCGTTGATGCGGCGAACAAGACGCTGACAGTGTCGGGTGCGGCGACGAACACCGTGGGTGTGACCAACCCGGACGGTGTCAGCCTTACAATAACTGACGACGATGATGCGCCGACGGTGACGCTGGCGCTGGGGAGCAGTTCAATATCAGAAGACGGTGGTTCGACGACGGTGACAGCGACGCTGAGCCATGCTTCCAGTGTTTCTACGACAATCACAGTGTCGGTGCCAACTTCAACCGACTATACAGTGAGCACGAACAAAACGCTCACAGTTGCGGCCGAGGCGACAACGAGTACCGGCACGGTCACAATTACGGCGGTAAATAACAATGTTTTTGCCGGCAACAAGTCGGTGACAATATCAGGGTCGGCATCAAATTCCCAAGGGGTTGGAACGGTGGCCAGCGTTACGCTGACCATTGTGGACGACGAAGCTCCGCAACTGACGATCAGTTCGCCGAGTGTGACAGAAGGGAACAACAGGTCGACGCAATTGACTTTCACAGTAACACTGAGCAGTGCGCTGAGTACACAGGTAACAGTGCAGTATGAAGATGCCGGAACCGGGACCGCGACTTCAGGTACCGACTACACGGCTTTTTCAAGGACTACACTAACGTTCACCGCAAATGTAACCAGCCAGACATTCAGCGTGGCAGTGCAGGGCGACACCACGGACGAACCGGACGAGACGGTGAAGGTGACTCTGCTCAATCCAAGCAGCAATGCGGTGCTGGGTACGGCGAGCACTGGTACAGGAACAATTACAAACGACGATGCTGACCCGACGGTGACGCTGTCGCTAGGAAGCAGTTCGATCTCGGAGAACGGCGGTTCGACGACGGTGACGGCGACACTGAGCCATACGTCTAGCACCGCCACGACGGTAACGGTGTCGGTGCCGACTTCGACCGACTACACGTTGAGTGCGAACAAGACGCTGAGCATTGCAGCGGGTTCGACCAGCAGCACCGGCACGGTGACGATTACGGCGGTGAACAACGCTGTTAGCGGCGGGGACAAGACGGTGACGGTATCGGGTACGGCGACGAACACCGTGGGTGTGACCAACCCGGACAATGTCAGCCTCACGATAACAGACGACGAGGCGTTGCCGAAGGTAACGCTGTTGCTGTCGCGCACCAGCATCGACGAAAGCGGAACGAACAATTCGACGACGGTGACGGCGACGCTGAACCGCGCCTCCGGCGCTGCCACGTCGATCACCGTTTCTGTGACGCCGACTTCACCGGCGGTCACGGGCGACTTCTCGCAGACCGGCACCACGCTGAGCATTGCGGCCGGGGCAACAACAAGCACCGGCACGGTGACGATAGCGGCGGTGAACAACAGCGTTGATGCGGCGAACAAGACGCTGACGGTGTCGGGTGCGGCGACGAACACCGTGGGGATGACCAACCCGGACAATGTCAGCCTCACGATCGCGGACGACGAGGCGGCACCGACAGTGACGCTGGTGCTGTCGCGCACCAGCATCGACGAGAGCGGAGCGAACAATTCGACGACGGTGACGGCGACGCTGAACCGCGCCTCCGGCGCCGCCACGTCAATCACCGTTTCGGTGACGCCGACTTCGCCGGCAGTCGCCGGTGATTTCTCGCAGTCCGGCACCACGCTGAGCATTGCAGCGGGTTCGACCAGCAGCACCGGCACGGTGACGATAGCGGCGGTGAACAACGTTGTTAGCGGCGGGAACAAGACGCTGACGGTGTCGGGAGCGGCGACGAACACCGTGGGTGTGACCAACCCGAACAATATCAGCCTCACGATCACGGACGACGAGGCGCAGCCGAAGGTGACTCTGGTGCTGTCGCGCACCAGCATCGACGAGAGCGGAGCGAACAATTCGACGACGGTGACGGCGACGCTGAACCGCGCCTCCGGCGCCGCCACGTCGATTACCGTTTCGGTGACGCCGACTTTGCCGGCGGTCGCCGGCGACTTCTCGCAGACCGGCACCACGCTGAGCATTGCAGCGGGTTCGACCAGCAGCACCGGCACGGTGACGATAGCGGCGGTCAACAACAGCGTTGATGCGGCAAACAAGACGCTGACGGTGTCGGGTGCAGCGACGAACACCGTGGGTGTGACCAACCCGGACGGTGTCAGCCTTACAATAACTGACGACGAGGCGGCGCCGACAGTGACGCTGTCGCTATCGTCTGCAACGATTGACGAGAGTGGAACGAGCAATTTTGCGAATGTAACAGCGACGCTGAGCCACACTTCAAGTGCTTCTACGACGATCACGGTATCGGTGCCGACTTCGACCGACTATACAGTAACTACGAACAAGACGCTCACAGTTGCAGCCGGGTCAACATCAAGCACCGGTACGGTGACGATAACCGCAGCCAACGACAATGTTAATTCGGGGAACAAGACTGTGACAGTCTCAGGATCGGCATCAAACTCCCAGGGAGTCGGAGCGGTGAGTTCCGTGACGCTGACGATTCGGGACGACGAAGGTCCGCCGCTGGTAACTCTGGTACTGTCGCGTACAAGCATTAACGAGAGCGGCGCGAACAATTCCGCGACGGTAACCGCGACATTGAACCGTGTTTCGACTGCTGCAACATCAATCACCGTATCGGTGAGTGCGAATTCTCCAGCGGTTGCAGGCGATTTTTCGCAAACCGGCACAACACTGAACATAGCCGCCGGGGCGACCACAAGTACCGGTTCGGTGACCATTGCCGCGGTAAACAACAACGTTGATGCGGCGAACAAGACGCTGACCGTGTCAGGTTCAGCAACAAACTCCGTAGGTGTGACCAACCCGGGCAATGTCAGTCTTACGATAGCAGACGATGACAGTACACCAACAGTGACGTTGGCCCTGACATCTGCATCCATTTCAGAAAACGGGAGTACGACGGTAACAGCAACGCTGAGCCATCCATCAGGCACCGCAACCACTCTGACAATAGCTGCGACTCCGGTACTGCCAGCCGTTGCAGGCGATTTCTCGTTCGGCAGCAACAACACGCTGACGATTGCAGCCGGTTCCACTTCCAGCACTGGAAATGTGACAATATCTGCAGTGGACAACGCTGCCGATAATCTGGCAAGGTCGATTTCGGTTTCAGCGACAGCAGCGAATACTCACGGCATAACCCAGCCAAGTGCAGTAACACTGACGATTACAGACGACGATGTTCCAACCCTGTCGTTCAACTCGCCGAGCGTGACTGAAGGCGCTACCGGTTCAACAGCGACCATGACATTCACGGTATCGCTAAGCCCGGCGAGTCTCGTTCAGGTAACAGTGGACTATGCGGATGCAGGAACCGGTACAGCCACTGCGGGTACAGACTATGCAACGATTACAGGAAGTATGTTGACTTTTGCGGTGGGTGAAACCAGCAAGTCTTTCGATGTGACGGTGAATGGTGACGAAAGTTCAGAAGGTCCGGAAACGGTGATTGTGTCATTGAGCAATGCTAGTCCGTCAAGTGCCCTGTCATCGGCGACAGCAACCGGTACAGGCACCATTGTGGACGATGACCGCGTACTGTCTTCAAACGCAGACTTGAGTAGTTTGACTATATCGGAAGGCGAACTGAGTCCTGAGTTTGCAAGTGGTGTGACGAACTATGCGGTAACGGTAGGCGGCAACGTCGAGAGTCTAACTGTAACACCCACTGTGAGCGATACCTTGGCAAGTGGCTTGACAGTGAACGGCGATTCGGTATCCAGCGGGTCGGCAAGCGATCCGGTCAGTCTGACCACAGGTGAGAATACAGTAAGCATTGTGGTGACAGCCGAAGACGGTACACAGAAGACTTATGCAATTACGGTTACCCGAACTGAGGAGACAGTTGCAGATCGGATTGACGAGCTGGATACAGAGATTGTTACAGAAGTTGCACGCGAAATTGCGGCAACCACAATTGAGACGATTACCGGCAGAATATCAAGTGTGATTGGCGGGATTCCGGCTTCAGGCACCACGCTGCCCGCTCCGTCGCCCTCAGGCGGCCTGACTTCTAGCGCAATGCTGCCAATTTTACGTACGCTGGCTCAGAAAGAAGAAGATTTGAGCAGGGGCAAACTGTCGATACAAGAAGCGCTGGATGGTGTAAGTTTTGCCTATTCACCTGATGCTGGCATACTTTCGGCAACAGATGGCGAAGGCGGTCTTGCAGAGGGTAGCATAGCAGTTTGGGGTTCGGTTGATTATCGGAAGCTTTCCAGCGGCAGTAAAGGACCGGTGAGATGGAACGGCAGTCTGTTTTCTGTCTATGCTGGCACGGATACAATGATTGAACCAGAGTTGCTGGTCGGATTTGCGGCCGGAGTATCGAAAGGGAGTTTTGAGTACTCGGGTGGAGTTATGGATTCCAGTGGAAAAATAAAAACTCGTATGACAGCGTTGTATCCATACATCGGCTGGACAGTGTCGGATGCTATGAGCCTATGGGCGACAGTAGGGTATGGCAAAGGAAAAATTGAATACCAGGATTCGTCATCAGGCAACTATTTGAGCGACACATCAATGACGCAGTTGTCTGCAGGAGGCCGATACCGACTGGATTCGGATCAATGGTCTTTTGTAAACGATTCGATATCAATCGACATCAGGGGCGAAGTGTGGGGAACGCGTACAACCATCAAAGGCAATACTGCCCAACGGGCCAGTAGAAAATTGAGCACTAGCGGAGTGCGCTTGGCGCTTGAGGGTTTCAGCGAGTACACTTTGGAATCTGGCGTAGTACTCACACCGTCTGGAGAGGCGGGAGTTCGTGTGGACAGTGGTGACGGCGATAATGGAGTCGGCATGGAAGTCGGCGGTAGTTTGAAGTTTGACAACCGGGAGTCAGGGCTAACAGTAGATACAAATGCGCGTGTGCTGCTGACGCACGAAAGCGGCAAGAGGGAATGGGGGGCAGGCGTGGTCCTAAGACGTAGGCCAGTGTCTGACAATCTTGGATTTACATACGACGTATCTGTGCTGCATGGAGAATCAGAAAGTTCAATCAACTCCCTTTGGGAGGAGAATGCGGCAAAGCGTTCTGTTGATGCTTCCAAGCCAGTTACAAGCTTTGACACAGAAATCGGTTACAGCATGTACGGAAACAGTGGAGTAGCTACTCCGTATATCGGATTAAACTTGAAGGACAGTGACGCTAGAAGTTATCGTTTGGGTGGACGCTATGAAAATGATTCAAGCATGAATTATGAACTGGAGTTTGAACAGCGTCATTCCAGTGGAAAGTCGCCTGACAATAGAATCTTGATCAAAGGAAAATTTGATTGGTAATAAACGGTAGTTCGTTTACTCGCTAGTGCAGAATAGCCGGGTGTTTACTGCAGAAAGTTGTTTGCCTTTACGAATCCGCCATTCATTGGAATTGTGAAAAAACAATTCAATCCATCCTCCCGGCGAACCGACTTTTACAACTGCCAATACCAGCTAGCTGGTATTGGCAGTTGCTCTATAAATGGTACAGGGTTCTTCTCGAATAGGATTGCTCCGCGGCGCTTCGCCGCACTGAATGTCTTGAATCAATCTATTGAGCAGACGCTCTCGCCTGCCGCCGGCGAAAACTCGTCCGCACGGCCGCTTCATGCCGCCGATTCGGACCTCGAACCTTGCCGATAGCCGCTCCGCTCAGTACCGGCACCGAAATTGCACCAGGCAAATTGGAAAAACTTGACGCCGACGATTGCATGCACTTGTCTTCACTGCCATAATACAACTTTCCCACCCTTAAGCGGGGATCTGGGTTTAACATCAAACGAAAAGGCAATTATAAGGTTTGCCAAATGGAATATTATTGAGGTTCACCGACTAAGATGGGTTAAGTCTTAAAATTCCTGTAAAAGTCTAATTGGGGGGATCGAGAGGTCCTCTGTGCGATTACAATTTAATAATTTCACATTTTTACAACAAAAGAATCGAGGAGGACCTCGCGATGAGTAGAATGATAAGTCCAAGCCAGGAGAAAAAGCAAGAGCTGAATGAGATGATTGAGAATGGTTTCGCTGGCGAAGGGGATGTTTTTCGGGAGTTTATCAAATTGACAGTGGAAAGCGTGTTTCAGCAGGCGCTGGAAGATGAGCAGAGTGAGTTTTTGGATCGAGGGCGCTACCAGCGCAAGTCGGAGCCGTCGACGGTGCACCGCAACGGCTACGAACCGGGGCATTTGAAGACTGCGGAGGGAGTGATGCAAGTGAAGTTGCCGCAGGTTCGCGGTCTGGGCGAGCCGTATCGCTCGCGGTTGTGGAGCGAGATGCCGCGTACCAGCGAATCGCTGAAGTCGCTGGTGGTGGAGATGTATGTGAACGGCATGTCGACCCGCGACATTGAGCATTCGATGGAGGCGGCGCTGGGCGAGTTTTCGTTGTCGAAGAGTACCGTCAGTCGCCTGTGCGAGTCGCTGAGCGAGGACTACGAGCGTTTCAAGGAGCGCGACTTGAGTGGCTACGACGTGGCGTATTTGTTTGTGGATGCGGTGTACGAGCCGTTGCGTCGTCACGGCACCCGCAGCGGTGTTCTGTGCTGCTGGGCGATTTGCAGCGATGGCAGTCGGGTGCTGCTGGACCTGACCTTGGCCAACAGCGAGAGCAAGGTATCGGTGATTGAGTTTTTTCAAGGGATGATTCGCCGGGGTCTTCAGCCGCCGCTGACGGTGACCACCGATGGTGCCGGGGGACTGATGGCGGCGGTGGAGGAGACGTGGCCGCGCACCTTGCGAGTGCGCTGCTGGTTTCACAAGATGCAGAATCTGCGGCAGAAGGTTCCGCCGAGCTTGTGGCCGGAATTTCGGCATCGGGTGACCGACTTTCGGGATGCACCGGATGAAGCCGAGGCTCGTCGCCGGCTGGAATCCATCCAGGCCGACTATGGCCGCGAGTTGCCCGAAGCCTTGCGTTGCCTAACCGACGACCTGGAAGCTTCGATGAACCATTTGGAGGTTCCGCCGCGGCACCGGCAGAATGTTCGCACGGTGAATCTGGTGGAGCGCAGCTTCGTAGAGGAGCGCCGACGAACCAAGGTGATCCCGCATCTGTGGGGCGAAAGAGATCTGACCAAGCTGGTGTATTCGGTGCTGATCCGATTGAGCGAACGCTGGTGCAAGCGCCGGTACTCGGAATCGGAAGAATGGCAGATCCGAGAGCTGCGCATGCGACTTTATCCAGAGCAGGAGGCGAGAAAACCCGTGCCAAGAACCAGAACTCGCAGAAGTGCGGCGAAAGCCGCCTAGACTTTTACAGGAAATTAGAGACTTGACCACTAAGATGGTATGTAGCATACAGAATATTCATAAGAGTCTATGAGGTAGTGTGAATTTGAAACATGCCTCTCAATTAAATTAAGGATTGTCATATAATAGCATGTAACGATCTGATTGAACCTGCAAGAGAGGAACTTCCAAATGCAACAGAACCCTACCAATTTTTTCGACTGGAGCCAAAAGTATTCGACTCAGGAGGCCTGCCTGGAAGAGTTGAGCTGGCGGCGCTGGAAAGACGGATTCATCTGCCCGAAGTGCGGTCACGACAAGTCCTACCAGCTAAAGCATCGATATTTGCACGAGTGCACGAATTGCGGTCGTCAAGTTTCGCCCACGGCAGGTACGGTATTCGAGCATACGCGTCTGCCGCTGCCCAAATGGTTTGCGGCGATTTACTTGATGGCCACGGACAAGGGCGGGATTTCGGCACAGCGGCTTTCCAAGACGATTGGGGTGTCTTGGCCGACGGCCTATCGAATGCTGAGGATTTTGCGCCAGTCCATGGGGGATCGCGACCGAAGTTACTGGCTTGAAGGGCTTGTGGAGTTGGACGATGCTTTCGTTGGGGGACGCAAGCCGGGCAAGAGAGGTCGCGGGAGCGAGGGCAAAAAGCCGGTGATTTTCGCCGTTGAGCAGCAAGAAAAAGGCATGGGCTTCATGGCGGCTCGTCTGGTGGAGCAGGTGAATTCGGAACAGGTGCGGGAATTTGCCAAGCGAATTTCGCCGAATTCAGAAATTCGCACCGACGCATTGAATGCCTTGCGAGTTCTGGGCGAATCGCATCGCCACCAAGCCAAGGCCACCCCGCCGGAGAAAGTGGATGAATGGCTTCCGAAGGTTCATATCGTCATCAGCAACTTCAAGAGTTTTCTGGCGGGAACCTTCCACGGGGTGTCGCATCGATACCTTCAGGAATACATTGACGAATTTGTGTTTCGCTTCAATCGTCGATTCTGGGAACCTCAATTGCCGGACCGATTGCTGCAAGCCGCTGTCGATCATGTGCCAATTCGAGATTGCCTTAATTCAGTTTAGATGCATGATTTGAAAAGAACTTTAGCTCGCCAAACTCCTTTCAAAACAGCTCAATATGGCAAAACAAGGGACGACCAAATTCGTTTCACCGCATTTGAACATGTAAAAAGACTCAGTAAAAAGATGCCCCTTTTGAATTGGGGTGAAATCGAAAAAGGGTTTTTATTCAACGGAGAAAAAATTTGCTTAGGTACCAGATTGGAAGGAATTTTTAAACCCAGGCAGATGGAAAGTGTACTTTCAATTAAAACTGTTTTGCCAACGCCTGGACGCAGAATTTGGTATCGAGACCAAGAAGTCGTGCATCAAGAGATTTTCAACAGTGAAAGTTCAGTTGAGTATGCCTTCACTGGCAATGACCCTGAATCTCCAAAAAACCAATTATTGCGACAGGCATGTGAAAAACAAATTCCCATAATTTATTTTCTTGCAGTTGCGCCGGGCGTTTATCAAGCAATATTGCCGACATTTATCACAGATTGGGATAGACGTACTATGTCTGTCAAAATTTGTTTCGGTTTGATAAATGGAAATGAAATAATCAATCCGCAGACTAGCGCAGATGTGCAGAAGTTTGCGATACGAGAAAACAAGCAAAGACTTTATCAAGCAAGATTTCGCGCAGTAGTTATGGAAGCTTACAATAATCGTTGTGCATTTTCAGGTCTTCCCGCTGGGCAATTGCTGGATGCCGCTCACATCATCCCTTATGGCGAAACTGTTGGCAAGCCAATAGAAGTAACCAATGGACTCGCTCTTTCAAAACTCCATCATGAAGCATTTGACCGGCATCTCATTGGTCTTGATTGTGATTATCGTATTCATGTTTCTGAACAACTATTAGAAAGTAGAGATGGACCTCAATTGGCATTACTAAAAGGTTTGCACAAGAAATCGATTCATTTTCCGAAGCATAAAGAGGATTACCCAAACTCTGAGTCATTGGCAATACGGTTTGAACAATTTGAATTCGCCCAAAACCAACGAGTTTAACGCCCGCCAGTGACATCCAGTATCGTACCTGTGCAGTAGGAAGCTTCATCAGATAACAGCCACAAAATAGATTTTGCAATTTCTTCTGCAGTTCCAAGTCTCTTCATGGGAATTTTGGGTGCGCGTGTTGCAAAAGGGTCGTCATCGCTGAAAGTGGCGTGTATTTCAGTGTCGATAACACCTGCGCGGACTGCATTGACTCGTATGTTTTCTTCTGCAACTTCCAGGGCCAAACCCTTGGTAAACGTATCGATTGCTCCCTTGGAGGCGGCATAGTCTACATATTCATTCGGCGAACCAAGATTGGCTGCTCTCGAAGTCAGATTTACAATTGAACCACCGTTTCCTCCTTTTGCGGTGGACATTCGTAGCACGGCTTGCCGGGAGCACAGAAACGTCCCGATTACATTGACGCCAAATACTCCTTTTATGCGCACAAGTTCAATTTCTTCAAATCTGGATTGAGGCGCAATAATACCCGCATTGTTGACAAGGGCAGTTATTGGTCCAAACTCATCGTCCAATTGTTTGAACATATGCAGGACCTGGCTTTCATTTGAGACATCAGCGTACAGTGCAATTGCTTCACCACCGCCTTCGTTGATTTGCTTGACAACATTAAGGGCAGCATCAATATTAGCTTTGTAATTGATTGCAACGCTGTATCCTCGGGATGCGGCAAGAATCGCAGTTGCCGCTCCTATGCCTCTGCTTCCACCTGTAATTAAAATAATTTTCTTCATACGGATAAAATATTGTCCTGTCCCTAGTAAACGACTTTTGGTGAGCTTTTTAGATTATCAAGTTAATACTACATTGAAAAACAAACATTGCAACAGAGAATGAATTATGCAAGATACAAACTTTCCTGGAGATTGTAGTCAACGAATTTACAATGTACTGTTTCTATGCACCGGGAATTCGGCACAGAGTATTCTAGCTGAAGCATTGCTCCAACGAAAAGGGCAAGATCGCTTCAAGTCATTCAGTGCGGGCAGTAGTCCGAAAGGAAAGGTGCATCCGATGGCAATTGAATTACTTAAAGAAGAGGGGTATTCAACCGAAAATTTTCGCTCGAAATGCTGGGACGAGTTTGAAGCATCTGATGCGCAGCTTGACGGCATTGGTCGTGCCTAATACACGCTTGACATCCTTGTTTTGAATATGCCGCCAGAAGCGGCAGACCGGCATGTCCCAAACTCGGAATTCACTGAAAAACTCAGACAAAGCTCCAGAATCGCTGCTCAGATCGTTTTCATGTTGCAGTTAACCTTGGCAAACCGACAAACTCGCCTTTAAAATTTTTCCAACAGGAAACGCTCTTGTTGGTGTATAACGAAAGCAATGAATGTGGTATACTTTAGATACGCCTTTGCCAAGACATCAACAGAGCGAATTGAGGAAGATGATTGTTTGCAACAACAATCATCGGTTGCATGACCAGCAGTCGTGGTGGTGCTTGATGTAGAGTGCTGTATCTCATCTCAAGCGTCGGTCGCGAGCAACGCTCTCTTTCCATTGAGATGACGAAAGGCTCTATGGTCAACACAGCAAAAAGCTAGTGAGCTACTACAATCTACAAAAACAATAACACTAATACCAAATTAATTTCTAGTAATGGAGGGAGACCATGAACGAAACACTACAGAACCATGTAGAACATGATGCACGTGAAATAGCGAATTGGTTTATCATCAACGGAGATTTCCTTACTCCACTACAAATTATCAAATTAGTCTACATGTCCCACGGTTGGATGCTCGGACTTCAGGACAGACCACTATTCCGACAAGATGTAGAAGCTTGGAAATATGGTCCTGTAATTCCAGATGTTTACCATGAGTTGAAGATATATGGCAATTCACCTGTTGAAAAGCCAATAAAGGGGGTTGTTAAAGTAAATCTTGAAGACATAGAGTTGGATCTGATTCAACAAGTGAATAGACTTTATGGTGGATTTTCAGGAATTCGATTATCTCAAATAACCCATGCTGACGGTTCACCGTGGCATCAAATATGGATGAAACACAAAAGAAGCGCGATTATCCCAAATGAATTGATTAAAGATTACTATAAAAATCTAGCAGAAAAGCGAAGAGAAAGTAATGAATGAGAGCATTGGGGTCCAGCCAGTTGAGAATTTGGAACTAGATTTGACCAGTGCTAATACAGCTAAAGAAGAATCCAGAGTTTATGAACAAGAACGAAAACGGAACGAACATAAAAGGACAGAATCGTTACGAAAGATATGTGGTAATGGAATCAATTGGATCGTTATATCTGTTATCGTTATAATTATTGTTATTCTTTTAATTGTCACTTGGCATCATCTGACACCTGAGAGTTGGCGTTGGTTAGATGATTCTGATTTGTCGAAGTTACACAGCGTTCTTTTTAGTGGAGCAGTGGTGAGTGCAGTCACAATGCACTTAAACAAGAACCTGTAAATCTAAACGAATAGATTCTGAATATGAAAAGGAAAACAATACCTTACCTAGACTATACAAACATCCCCATCTGAAAAGTCAATTACTCAGTCATTGTAGATTCCATATTTCCGCAATGGCATCAAGTTTCTCCACTACTTCTGGATGAATTTCATTTTCCGTCATGTTTGCCGCCAATTGATATAGTTCTCCTTTTGTCGTGGAGACACCGATTTTTTCAAATAATGGAACAAGAAATTCGCTACTTGCCTTGACACGCTCAAGTGCAGCAATGTTGCCGAATAAGTCGGTATCTGGAGGTATTTGTTTCCAAAATTCTTCATCTACCTTATGTTCAAGTAATGGGTCGTTTTTCAAAAATCTTTTGATTGCCGAAGGAATTAGCAAGTAGTTTTCAATTTCATAACGTTGCCAACGAAGTATCCGTAATCCTGAATTTGTCATTTCTTTATCAGGCTGGTCTTTGTTATCACCATCAAGTATGTAGAGTGCGCGGAAGTTTGGGAAAGCAGCTCGCATCGCAAAATAGTGTGCTTTTGCTTCATTTAAACGCTTGCCGCCAAGCCAATGAATAAAAGGTCTATTTAAAAATCTTTGGGCTGGATGGTTTAATATTTTTGCCCATTCTGCAAGAATTTTTTCATCCGTTGCGCCTTCGAGGTAGAGGCTGGCTCCAATTTCTTTGCCTAATAAAATGTCTGTGGTTGTAACACGCTTTAAAGCTTCACGTAATTGGTCGCGTTCGGCCCGATGGTGAAGAAGCCGAGGCTTATTGCCAAGAAATCCGATAACTTGAGTATGTTCAGTAGAATCAAGAATTACTTCAGAATGAGTGGCAACTATTACTTGCCCGTTTTGTTCATTGGCAATCTTTCGAATCAAGTCGTAAACTTGTTTTTGTAGTATTACATGTTGATGCACGTCAGGTTCATCCAACAGGATTACAGATGCCCGGCGAGTATAAAGAAAGGCAAGTAGGAGAAGGACTTGGAGTGTGCCGCTTCCAGTACTGGATAAATCCAAAGGTCGACTTTTATTATTTTTCCGATATTCACACCGAATAAAGGCTTGGCGTTCGGAATAGACAGGCGGGAGTAGTTCAATACCAAACAGATTAGCAATATGATTGGTTAAAGCTTCCCAGTATTGAGGGTGATTTTCAAAAATCTCCAACAGCAAATTTCTTATTATGTATCCTGGCCTGCCTTCACCAATTAGTCTGTTTTGCAACCCTTGGTCTCGTCGCGGTTCTTCCCGTTCAATGCTTGAAAGAGATGGTACGTAGATTAAATCAAGATTTTCTGCTCCAACAGGCGGAAATTCTTGAAAATCTTCACGATTGAAATTTTTTGCTCCTAATGGCCGTACATAGATTAATTCGGTGTTTGCATATTGAAATTCCAATCCACAACGCCAGTTTTCCTTGATTGAACCTCCTTCTACGATAATTTCAATAAATCTTGCAGTACGTGGAGAACCTTCGCGAACATGCCTATTTCCCCATAGCAAATTCATCTCCTGCAAAGGTACATGGGCAAATTCAGTTCGAGTAATAGGGACACCGGTTCGCCGTACCCTTTTTTCACTGTCCCCCTTACGTTGGGACACCCAACGATCAAGTCCATACTTCCACATTGCGATCCCTTGGAGCATAGTGGATTTACCAGAATTGTTTGGCCCTGCAAGTACTATCGAATCATGCAACTCAAAATTGCAATCGTCAAAGCTTTTGAAGTTTTTTATTGTCAGACTGCGAATCATGATTGAATCAGGGCTAGGTTTTGTTCCTCAAGAACTCATGCCTGAATTCGGGGAAACCTGCTTCGGGCATTTACAACTGTCCAGTCCAGATGATTACGTACATACTCGTTGGCTGCATTTCTTGGAGGTTGATAATCCCAGGAAACCAGGGGACCAAGTTGCATCGCTTCATTTACCATCAAGCGTGCTTGCTGAGTGGCAATAATGTCTTCTCGCAACACATCGCTGTCCCAGGTCTTGCTTACTTCGTTGGCAAAATCAGATGCAATCTGCGAATACCCTTCATGTGCTGCAACATTATTCAACTCATCAGGATCTTTTTCCAAATCGAACAGCATGGGTGGGTCCGAGTCGCAATGAATATATTTATACTTGCCTCGCCGCAACATGTAAATTGGGTGATAGGTACCCTCGGCGCAATATTCCGAAATTGCGAAATCTGCATCACCATCAGGAGCCCCTTGAAGTAATGGCCGCAGACTTCTTCCATCAAAAGGCGAAGGTATTTCAGGTATTGGATTTGAAGTGTTTGATGCAAAATCCAACATGGTTGGAGCCAAGTCGATGAGTGAACAAGCTTGTGCTACTTGCGAATGTACAATTTCAGGTCCGGCAATAATTAGCGGAACTCGAGCGGAGCGCTCAAAAAAGTTCATTTTGTACCAGAGTCCCCGTTCCCCCAGCATTTCACCATGGTCTGCTGTAACAATAACAATCGTATTGTCCAGAAGTCTGGATTGCTCAAGGGTGTCAACCAAGCTTCCTATCCAGTTATCAATATACGAAGCGTTTGCATAGTATGCGTGGCGAGCGTTTCTAATTTGCTCCTCTGTCGGCGGATCTGTATCAGCCTGCATATCTGCCCTGAGTCTATGACTGTGAGGGTCTTGCTGCGATGCTTCAAAAGTTAAATCCGGCATGTCGATTTCTTCATGGTTGTACAAATCCCACCACTGAGGAAGTGTGACGTATGGGTCATGCGGATGTATAAATGAAACGACCATTGCAAACGGTCCGTTGTTCTCTCTTGCGAAATCAAATATTTTTCGCTGGGCAAGAAATCCGACTTCCTCATCGTACTCGATTTGATAAGTTGTTGCAGCTGTGCCTGCTTCCTTGACGCTGTCCATGTTGTGATACCACTTGTCAGCGCGCTCCCCGGCTTCAAGCCAGTTCGGGGTCCAAGCATAATCTGCAGGATAAATATCAGTTGTTAGCCGTTCGTTGAATCCATGAAGTTGGTCCGGGCCAATAAAATGCATCTTGCCAGACAAGCATGTCCGATAGCCCATTATTCTTAAGTAGTGAGCCAAAGTAGGGATTGAAGAGGGAAACTCGGATGCGTTGTCGTAGGCTCTGATGCGAGTGGACAGTCGTCCAGCCATGAACGAGTATCGGGCGGGTGCGCATATTGGTGAAGGAGTATACGCAGCATCAAAGCGGCACCCCCTTTCGGCCAGTTTGTCCATTGCTGGAGTTTTTACAATCGGGTGCCCGTAAGTGCTGGTCGATTGTGCCGCAAGCTGGTCAGCTATGATCATTAGAATATTAGGTGATTTCATTATGTAACTATTTGATATTGAAAAAATAAACTGGTTGTAAATATTCTTTGAATTTTACTTGAAATTCAAGCGGAAGATTTCGGTTTTTGCAAATTTACTTGCCGTGAATTCTGGATAAATAGGCATTTGTTTGCATTTCTCCAAGACGGCTTGCAGTACGTTTGAACTCCTTGGTGAATCGCTTGCCTGTATACAGCGATTCTGGTTCTTGTTCAGCAGAGACAATCAGGTGAACGCCGTGGTCGTAGAACTCGTCAATAAGTTGAATAAAACGGTGCGCCTGATTTTCCAGCTCCCACGTTAAAACTGGAATATTTGAAATCATTACGGTTCGGTAGCAGTTTGCAATTTCAATATAGTCGGCTTTTGACCGTGGTCCGTCGCAAATATCATTGAATTCAAACCAGACTAGATTGTGGGTTTGACGTTGCGTACGAATTGGACGACCAAGAATTTCAAGAGGACTTGCAAATTCTTCTCCGCCATCGCAGATTTGCCTGTAGTCGTTCTCAAGAGCTTTGTCAGATTCATCCCCCAACGGACTATGGTAAAGTGTCTTGCCTGACAGCGACTTTAAGCGATAGTCAATTCCTTCACTGATCTTTACAACATTTGTGTGTTGATTGATCAATTTGATCGCGGGAAGAAACCTGTCTCTCTGCAAACCGCCCGTATACAAATCGTTTGGACAAGTGTTTGAGGTTGTTACCAGTACAACATTATTGTTGATGAGCGCCTTCAGCAATCTTGCGAGTATGACGGCATCGCCAATTTCCAGTACGGCGAATTCATCCAGGCACAACAGGCGATAGCGAGATGCAAACCGTTTTGCAGTTACAGCCAATGGGTCCTGTGTATCTCTCAAGCTTTTCAAGTCATCGTGAACGGACAGCATGTATCGGTGGAAATGGTACCTGACTTTTTCTTTTATCGGTACGGTTTCAAAAAACAGGTCCATCAAATATGTTTTGCCGCGGCCCACTCCGCCCCACAGGTACAATCCCAATGTTTGTTCCGACTTTTTTGTGCTGAATAGCCTTTGGACCAGGTTTCGTTTTGACCCTTGGCCAGCAGTCAACCGGTCGTACAACGCCTGGAAGTGTGAAATCGCCTGCAACTGAGTTTCGTCATTTTCGAACCCCAAATTCTGAATGTTGGCCAAGTGTTTTTCAGTGGGTGTCATCAACAGAATTCGATTACGATTTCCTTGTGGCAGGAAAGACTCAATAAATTAGGGATATAATAAGGCGATCAATCGTTGCTTGAATTTGTGACCGCATGCAAAACTCCGAATCTCCTGATCTGTCGCAATTGATAAATCCAGCTGTGCAGTTGTCTGTTGAAGCAGGCAATGCCACAATGGAGTACTATCAAGGAAATTATACAATTCAAATTAAAGGAGACGGTACCAAAGTAACTGCGGCGGACCACGCAGCACATGAAATTATTGATACCGGGATAAATCGTCTGACTCCGAAAATTCCTGTAGTTTCAGAAGAAAACAGCAATATTCCTAACTTTCGCGAGCGTCAGCACTGGGATTTTTTCTGGCTGGTCGACCCTATTGACGGAACCAATTCGTTTATTCGCGGGCACGGAGACTTTACTATAAACATTGCACTTATTGGGCACGGCGAGCCGATTCTTGGCGTAGTGCACAATCCCATCAGAAACTGTACTCACTGGGGTGCCAAGGGTCAAGGTGCTTGCCGTATCGACGAAAAAACGGGTGAATCGGCATCAATCGCAGTCCATCGTTTTGCGGGCAAAGAGGCAAGGGTTATTGCAAGTATTTCTCGCAAGCGTAAACCGCTCGAAAAATTCATGGATGCGCTGACCGTGAACTCTGTAGAGTCTGATCTCAGCATGGTGTTCAGCTCGTTCAAGTTCTGCTTGATGGCAGAGGGGGTCGCTGATGTGTACCCTGGATTTGGACGTACAAGCGAGTGGGATACCGCTGCTGGACAATGTGTTCTTGAAAGTGCGGGCGGTTCTGTTTTGGACTTGAGCAGCAGGCAGTCACTGTCGTACAACAAGCCAAGTTTGGAAAATCCATGGTTTCTCGCAATGGGCGGAGGAGCGTTTCCATGGATTGACTATGTTGAAAAAGAAATTTGCTAGTTTGAATGTGCTTTTTTCGATTTTCGTTTGCCAAGTCTCTTTATTCGTCGAATGAGGAGTCGGAAGTTAACATACAGATACCGTGCAATGCGATAGTCCAGCGACAGTACAATTAAACCAAGCGGAATCATCCAGAATCCAACAACCGGCAAGAAACCAAGGAAACCGAAGAAAACGAGCAATATACCTATGGTAGTTCGAAGCCAAAGCGGAAATTTGCGCAGTGTTTCAATAAATCTGTCTGCGGTCAATCGTCCCACAATACACCTGTTTCTATGAATTGAGAATTTCCAATGCTTGAATTTAACAAGATGAACTCCCTGGGAAATGACTTTGTCGTATTCAACGGTGTATCTCAGGACGTGCGGCTAACTGAATCCGATGCAAAAGCGATTGCCGACCGGCAAAACGGCATCGGTTGCGATCAGATATTGATAGTCAGTTCTCATCATTCTGAAAAATCCGGTTCTGGAGACAACAAAGCAAATTTTGATTTTCAAATTTTCAACCACGATGGGTCTCAGTCTTCTCAGTGCGGCAACGGAGCCCGTTGCGTAGCGCGATATTTATACGATATTGGACTTGCGTTGGGGAAATCAATTTGGCTAACTACGAATTCAACCATACTATTATGCACGATTAACGACGACTTGAGTGTTACGGCTTCCTTGGGAGTACCTGAATTTCGGCCAGAAAGGATTCCGTTTATAGCAAATGAGCAAAAGTTTCGGTACGAACTTGATGTCGAAGGCGAGATTGTTGAAATTTTCGCACTGGCAATTGGAAACCCCCACGCAGTAATTGTTGTAGACGATGTTGAACAGGCGCCCGTGGGCAAGCTTGGCGCGTTGATTGAGTCGTATCCCGGGTTTCCGGAAAGAACCAATGTTGAATTTATGCAGGTGCTAAGTTCAAGTTCAATCAAATTACGAGTGTACGAACGCGGTGTCGGTGAGACAACTGCCTGCGGAAGCGGCTCATGTGCTGCGGTAGTTGCAGGACAGCGTATGGGGTTACTCGGCAACGGAAGTGTCAATGTAAGTCTGCCTGGAGGCGTATTGCAGGTTGAATGGGACCAGCAGAGTACTGATGGTCAGGTGTATCTTACTGGCCCGACAGAGTATGAGTTCAAAGGGGTTTGGGAGAGGTAAGATGCAGACTGGATTTGAGTCTGGCAGGAGGATTGAACGTGCCACAGCAAAATCAACTGAATTCGTTTATTAATCATCTTGAAACCGAGCGAAGGTTGTCCCCCAATACGGTTTTCAATTACAGGCGGGACCTGGAAGCGTTGAATGATTACTGCGAGCGATACGGTATTTCGACGTGGCAGAAGATTCAGCCCAAGCGTGCAAGAGCATTTGTAGCAGACCGATTTCAGAGTGGCCTGTCTGGTAGCAGCATTTCAAGAATGCTGGCAGCAATACGGTCGTTTTACCGTTATCTCGCCCGTGAGAATCTGTGCAAGATAAATCCGTTTGACGGAGTACCAGCTCCAAAATCACCCAAGTCTCTTCCGAAAGTATTGACACCGGAGCAGGCGATCAATCTTGTAGAAGTCAAAGGCAGCGACACACTCAGTATCCGGGACAAGGCAATTCTGGAGCTTTTCTATTCTTCCGGCCTCAGGCTTCAGGAACTGGTTTCTTTGAATGTTGGTGATTTGAATTTCGAAGCTGAGTTTGTTCGAGTGCTTGGAAAAGGTTCCAAGGAACGTATTGTGCCACTGGGTCGGTGCGCTATCGATGCCCTTGAAAAGTGGCTTGCCTGCCGAGAAGAGTTGGCGGGGAGTGATGAAACATCACTATTTGTAAGTCGCAACGGAACTCGACCGAATGTTCGAACGATTCAAAAACGAATTGAACTGAGAGCCGTGGAACAAGGACTTCCGGTAGGGGTTCACCCGCACATGCTTCGTCATTCGTTTGCCACGCATATCCTTACATCCAGTAGCGACCTTCGGGCGGTTCAGGAATTGCTGGGTCATTCCAACATTTCAACCACTCAGAAATACACTCATCTGGACTTTGGGCACCTGACAAAGATCTATGACGAAGCTCACCCAAGAGCAAGAAAAACTTCTGTCAAATAGACGATGCGAAACAAAACAGGCGGCTACTTGGCAAGTCGACCGTACTTGCGCATGATGTCGCACAGTTGCTGATGATCAATTGACCGGCACATCTTTCCGGGCGGCTTCACGGTTGTCATGGATTCTGCGGCAACCAATGCATTGACAACGGATTCTTCCACTGCTTCGACTGCGGCTAGATACAGCGGGTCTATCAATTCCCCGTTCAAGTACTGAAATTGTAGTAGCGGCGGAGACAATTCAGGCAGTCGCTGCTTGTTTGCTGTGCTGAACGCGAGAAATATATCTCCCGAACTGTTGCCGCCAGGGGTGCCGTTTCGTCCAATACCCACAGCGGCTCGTCGCGCCAGATGTCTCATATACAAGGGCGAGAGCGGTGCGTCCGTTCCCAAAATAACAATTATTGACCCGGTTTCCCGTTCAAGCAGCAGGTCTTCCCTGAGTTCTTGGCCAACCGGTACCCCCAATATACTCAACCAGTCGCGAAGCCCGTGGTTCGCCTGTACTTGTGCGGCAACTGTGTAGGTTTCACCTCCAAGGTTCACAAGACGGGATGAAGTGCCAACCCCGCCTTTGAATTCATAGCATATCATCCCTGTTCCACCGCCTACATTTCCCTCCATAGGCGGGCCATTGTCAGCAGATGCTATAGCATCAAACACATGTTCTTCTTTTACATGCTGACCATTGATGTCATTTAGAACTCCGTCATATGTTTCCGCTACAACTGGCATTGCCCATACGTAGTTTCCTTCGAAGTTATTCGCATATGTGTCCAGCATCCAGCGAGTTGCCGCATGGTGCACAATTCCGACAGAGTGGGTGTTGGTAATGCAAATCGGACCGAAAAAATACCCGGCATCTTGTATCCAGTGGGTTCCGGTCATTTCTCCATTACCATTCAGGTTGAACTGTCCTGCCCAGATGGGACGAGGCTCAGGGTCTGTGCCATTGGGCAAAATAACAGTAACTCCGGTTCGAATCGGCAAGCCTCCTGATTCGGGCTTGTCGTTAATAAGAGTAGTGTGTCCCACCAATACTCCGGCCACATCAGTCAAACTGTTGCGAGGTCCTGTAATGCCCGGAAACTCCAGTCCGAGTTCTCTTGCTCTTGATTTGTTCATCGTTTGAATCGCTCCCTGAGAAAGGTGTTGTAATTTACTGCCGCCGACGTAAATACAATCCAGTTGCGGCAATTACAAGTGAAAATAGTACCAGAACCGTGGCCATTGGGTTGATTTCCGGCTTTACACTGCGTCGAGAACTTCTATGATCGGTTCAAGTTTTAGGTTTGAATTGCTGGTCTAATTCATGGCAGAAGATTATCTATGCATGAGGTAGGAGGTGTCAAAAGTACGCGGTTGTCCAGCAAAGGCTAATGCGCCTATGCCGAAGACAACCATGCAAGGTGCTGTGGCAATATAAATTGGTTTACTGGGCAGTGCGAAACTTGGTCCAGATTCGATTGTACATTTTCAAATCTTTTCCCAAGTCCTCGAAAATCTGCAATCGAGCCAGAACATCTGAAGAAATATTGATATTCGGGTTGTCTTTCACATAGTCAGGTGCAAGTTCCCGAGCGGCAGTGTTGGCCGACCCGTTCATTAGCTGCGCCATATTGAGCGCCGGAATTTCCGGGTTCAGATAGAATTCAAGAAATTTCACGGCGTTTTCTTTGTTCGGCGCTGATTTGAGGATGCAGATATGGTCCTGATACATGGTTGCGCCTTCTGCCGGAATCACATAGCCAAGTTCTTCAGGGTTTTCTTTTACCCACATATTAGCCCCGTCGAACCAGTGGGCTGCGGCCATGTCACCTGATATGACTAGCGGGACAGCGTCAAAGATCAAGTCAGAAATCCGGTCTTTGCGCTTTAGCAGAAAGTCTTGCGCCGCTTTCAATTCATCGGGGTTCCGACTATTGACCGAATATCCATTCATGATCAATCCAACTCCGATGGTTTCGCGTATGTCGTCCAGCATCACAATCTTGTGTCCTGTCTTCTCTGGAATGGCGAAGAATTCCTCCCAGGAATTGAGTTCCGGTACAAGTTTCCTGTTATAGAAAATACCAACTGAACCGTAGGCATACGGTAGGCACCATTCTCCTTTCGGATCAGTTTTCGCTATGAGAAATTCGGGGTCGATATTCTTGAAGCCAGGATGCTGGTTGATATTCGACTTATAGAGCAGCCCAAGATTTTGCATGATGTCGTGCATATACACCGACGGAAAGACAATGTCGTATTCTGTGGTACCCGCTTGAATTTTGGCCAGCATTTCTTCATTGGAACCATACGTATCAAGAGTTACTTTTACATCGTACTCTTGCTCAAAACGTTCTAGTACTTTGGGATTGATGTAGTTGCCCCAGTTGTAAATATTTAGTTCACCAGCGGCAAATCCGGCTTTGGAAAATAGAGCACTGCCGATTACAAGCACTAAAATTCCGGCAGTTAGTGCTGCACGATGGAGTGTGAAAATAAATCCAGGAGTTTGCATAATTTTCCTCTGCTTTGATGGTATTTATTGGATACTGGTACACAAAAACAAAAGTTGCTCTCCTGTTTCATACCAGAATTGATGATTATAGTATCCCAAAGTTACACGAATACACTAACCTGATTCTTAATTTGCAAAAGGCAAGCGCAGGGTTGCCTTCCGGCATATCGTATTATGTTTTCTGTTGGTTGAAATCGATGCGGCGAAAATTAGCAGGTAGTTCCATTGCATCGCATTGAACGAAAAAATCTTGTCGGTAGAAGTTTTCACGCTGTCGGTGTGATATAAATAGGTACGGATGATTGTTGGAGATACCACAAGTGTTACTTGGTTCCACTGCTGAATTTACCGGGTGCATACCCGATTTTGTGTTGGACATTATCACAATAAAGAGGTATCTTATTAGCGTCTTTGGGTTTCAACCTTTCTACAGAACATAGTAGAAATACGCGATTGCCAAATTTTTCAAAACTTGCCAGAAAGCGTTGAATTTCTTGTATTTTACTTGAATCAAGGTAAGCAAGGATGCAAGGACAATCAAATGTCCATATACGTTAAATTCTATTGATCACAGGAGCATTTATGAACAATAGCGGCTGGATCCCGGTCGTGCTGGGAATACTAGGGTTAATTTCTGCATGGGTAATTTATGGCTTGGTGAAGCGCTACCCTGAAGGAGAAGGAAAAATTGTCCAAATCTCCGCTGCCATTCACAGGGGCGCAATGGTTTTCATGCGGCGTGAATATTCAATATTGGCCATATTCATCGTAGTTGTCGCAATCCTGATTGCTATTTCAGACCTTGGTTTGAATAGCATGTTTGCGTTTCTGGTTGGAGCGCTTTGCTCTGGTTCTGCGGGCTACATCGGTATGTATACGGCGACCAAGGCAAATGTAAGGACAACAATGGCTGCACATGAAAGCGGTGCATCGCAGGCCTTGACGGTAGCGTTTTTCAGCGGGTCGATTATGGGGATGACGATTGCAGCAATGGGCTTGTTCGGACTCGGAATACTTTATTTGTTCTTCGGTTCCGATCCTGAAACGGCTCATGCGATTCATGGATTTGGCATGGGGGCATCTTCAGTGGCTCTCTTTTCACGTGTCGGCGGCGGTATTTTCACCAAGAGTGCTGATGTTGGTGCGGACCTGGTAGGAAAAATTGAAGCTGGAATCCCGGAAGACGATCCACGGAATCCAGGCGTGATCGCAGACAATGTCGGGGACAATGTCGGGGACGTTGCAGGCATGGGTTCGGATATCTTTGAATCCTACTGCGGTGCCATGATTGCCAGTATTGCTATTGCCGCAACACTCACCAATTCCGACCTGGGTGCGCAAAATGCTCTGATGTTTCTACCGTTGGCGTTGTCATCGGCAGGCATTGTTTGCTCATTGCTTGGAATTCTGACTGTTCGAATGTTTGCAGCGAAGTCGGCGGAGGTTGCCCTGCGAATTGGAACCGTAGGAGCATCGCTAGTCTTCATTGTATTTGCAGCTGGCGTAGTTGACTGGGTTGGCGTGGATATGTCTGTCTGGGGCTCAGTTCTTGTCGGAGCAGTCGGTGGAATTATCATAGGACTGGTAACCGACTACTACACGAGCGGCAAGCCGGTACGGGAAATTGCCACCGGCGGTGAAACCGGCCCGGCAACTGTCATTATCCGGGGATTTGCAATTGGAATGCAGTCCGTAACGGTTCCGCTTCTTACCCTGTGCGCGATTATTTTTATATCCAGTTCTCTGGCCGGATTGTACGGAGTCGGAATTGCGGCGGTTGGCATGCTGGCCACCGTTGGCATGACGATGGCGATCGATGCTTACGGTCCAGTTGCAGACAACGCTGGCGGGATTGCAGAAATGGCTGGTCTTGGCGATGAGACACGCGAGATTACGGATTCGCTTGATGCGGTTGGCAATACCACGGCAGCAATCGGCAAAGGATTTGCAATTGGCGCAGCCGCGCTGGCAGCGTTGGCTATTATTACTGCCTATATTGAAACTGTGTCTTACAACAACCCGGATTTTCAGTTGCTGATTAACGATCCCAAAGTACTGGCAGGCATGTTTCTGGGAGGTATTTTTCCATTTCTCGTAAGCAGTATTACGATGACGGCAGTGGGAGATGCAGCATTTGAAATGATCAAGGAAATTCGCCGGCAATTCAAGGAAATCGATGGTTTGCTTGAGGGGAAGGCTGAGCCGGATACCGAGCGATGTGTAGACATAGCGACCCGGGCAGCTTTGAAAAAAATGATTCTGCCGGGTGTTCTTGCCGTAGCAGCACCTGTAGTTGTTGGCTTCTCTCCATTGGGTGCTGAAGCACTTGGCGGCATGCTCGGCGGCGCTTTGATCGGTTGCGTATTGCTCGCGCTTACAATGGCGAATGCGGGCGGTGCGTGGGACAATGCCAAAAAATTTGTAGAGTCTGGAAACCTTGGCGGCAAAGGTTCAGATGTTCACACTGCTACTGTTGTTGGCGACACAGTTGGCGACCCGTTCAAGGACACTTCCGGTCCGTCCATGAACATTCTGATTAATGTGATGGCGATTGTAAGCTTGGTGATAGCGCCGTTGCTGTCATAAGGATGATTAATTCTTGTTTGAGCCAGGCGTTTTAATTTCTACGCCTGGCTCAATTCCGAATAGATCCTGAAGGTTAAATTCAGCAATCAAACTGTCTGCCGCTTGTATCCCGTGCTCTCGTTGAACGTCGGCAAGAATCATTCTGGCAGAGTTTCGATTGTAGTAGCCACCGAATTTAACCTGTGTTGCAAGCAGCTCTCGCGCCTTGTCAATTGTCATCGCCATTCCAAGATAACTCAATCTTGATTCCAGTTGCTTGAAGTCTTCTTCCTTACCGGAGTATTCTTCATTTTCAGGTATTGCGGCATACCGTTGGAGTAGGGTGGATAGTCTTCCCCGACTATCAGCGGGGACAAGTATCTCCGTGCTTTTGAAGTTATACCAAAGCCATCTTTGGAAATGAAGTTGCGGGGAAGTTTCTTTTCCCGATTTGCGACGATTTCAAGATTTGCTGGAACAATATCCCATTCATACGGTTCATCCGAAAGTCTGCGAATTGCCGGCATCAAAGTTGTCTTGCCATCTGCAGCGTACTCTACGGCGGCTTTCCCAAGAGCGTAGGCATGCTCGACATCAGTTTTTGAAGCGATATGACGGGCGGAGCGTTGCAGATAGTCTGCAATTGCATAGTGATACTTTAAACCAAGGTCTTCCTTGACCATTTGTGCAACTACGGGTGCAACCCCTCCCAACTGCGCATGTCCGAAAGCATCTCGAAGTCCTTGCTCTGACAGAAAAGAACCGTCCTTGTATCGCACCCCTTCAGAAACCACGATTGAAACATATCCGAATCGTTTTACAGATTGATTGACTTTTTCAATAAACGCCTTTCGATCAAAAGGAATTTCAGGAAACAGAATAACAATGGGAATCTTTGTATTTGCATCGGACGCCAGTCCGCCTGCCGCCGCTATCCAGCCTGCATGCCTGCCCATCACTTCAATAATAAATACTTTCGTTGAAGTTCTTGCCATGGCTGAAACATCGAAACTTGCCTCTCTGGTTGAAATGGCGATGTATTTTGCAACCGACCCGAAGCCTGGGCAATTGTCGGTAATCGGCAAGTCGTTGTCTACGGTTTTGGGGATGTGATTTACAGTAACTTCGTCAAAGTAGTGTTTTAGTTGCTGGGCCAGTTTCAAGCATGTATCCGCCGAATCGCCGCCACCGTTGTAGAAAAAATGACGAATATTGTGCTTTTCGAAAATTTCTGCAACTCTGGCGAATTCCTTTGACTGTGATTTTGGATCTTGCAGCTTGTACCGGCAGGAACCGAAGGCACCTGAAGGTGTGTGCTGAAGTGCTTTAATTGCTTCGGGAGATTCTTGACTTACATCAATCAATTCTTCATGCAGTATGCCAAGGATGCCATCTCGACCCGCGTAAATTCGATTGAATTTGTTCGGGTATTTACGGGCTGTTTCAACAACAGCGGCTGCGGAAACGTTGATTACAGAAGTGACGCCGCCGGACTGTGCATAGAGAATATTTGCAGGGGTATTCATGGGCATTGCGGTCTTGGTGTTTCAATCTCAAGAGATTTCACAGCGATATTTTCATTCTATTCAAGGTCTGCACCGGTAGTGCCAGATGATACACCTTGCTGTTCCCTTTCATGGTCGGACTGAAATTGCAGCAAGGTACGAGCACAGTTTACTGCATCAGTATATTCTGGAATCTCACCGCCAAAATGCTCGTCCGGTCGATAGAAGAAATGTCCTCGAAAACGATTTGGCTCCAGTTTGACCACAACGAAATTGCAATCTCTTGCCCGCCAGAAAATTGCCGGGCACTCAACAAGTTCGCTCTTGCTTTTATCGGGTTGAATTTCACAGTCCGCAAGAAAAATTTCTATTTCTTCCTTGTAGCGCTCTGCGAGCACTTTCTGAACCGCCGAAATTTCTTTTTCAGTGTAGTCCTGCATAAGATAAATTATAAATGGACATTTAATGACTGTCTTGATGTTTCGACCCAATCCATTCACAGTTGCAAATTTACCTCCCCGCAATCAGTTGATTTAGTTGATAAACTGATTAATTAGTGGTGTGCTCAGCAGTAAATCACCCAAGGTTGAAAATATCAGGAAATTCAGTAAAGGAGACTGTTACGGAAATAGTGGCTTTCCGTATAATTCTTCAGAAGATGCAGTGTATTCTCAATTTTTGGTGGTTACTAACCAATTTGGAGAGTGAGATTAAAGGTGTGTTTTGTGCAACCGCTTTCGTTGTCTCGGACAGAAGGCGGGTAGCATTGAGTGATTCGGGAGGGTCGAATATGTCGAATACAATATTGATAGAAACAAA
Organism: Arenicellales bacterium; assembly: GCA_965203865.1. Classification (GTDB taxonomy): domain Bacteria; phylum Pseudomonadota; class Gammaproteobacteria; order Arenicellales; family JAJDZL01. The sequence goes on along the minus strand of OZ241916.1, from coordinate 2,574,184 downwards.
GAATGATGTCCGAATACTAACGCTCAATCGTCCAAAGCGTTTGAATGCGCTCAATGAAGAATTACTGGGAGATTTTTCCAGTGCGCTGGATGATGCCAATGCTGATGATCGTATTGGTGCAATTGTTTTGTGCGGTTCGGGTTCTTCGTTTTGCTCAGGCGACGATTTGAAAGAATTCGGCAATCAGTCCGGCGATGAAGAAATTGCAAGAGCCTACATTGAGTCCATACAGGACATTACAAGAAAAATTGTGCTGGGAAGGAAAGTGGTTGTCGGTGCAATTCACGGTTGGGCGGTTGGCGGCGGCCTTGAATGGGCAATTAACTGCGACTTTGCTGTGTTTGCAGAGAATGCGCGATGCTTCTTCCCGGAAAGCAAGTGGGGAATGTTTCCAACAGGAGGCGTGACCACGCTACTACCAAGAATAGTTGGTCTGGTGAAAGCAAGAGAATTGCTGATGCTGGGAACAGAGTTTGGCGCAAGTGAAGCACTTGAAATGGGGCTTGCATGGAAAGTGGTATCGGCGGAAGAGGTGTTTGATGTTGCCAGGCAGCTCGCTGAACAAATAGCAGCTTTGCCAAGAACTGCCGTACAGGAGTTGAAACGTACAATCAATCGGGTTGGTGCAGTTGGTTTAGAAGAAGCAATTCAGCTGGAAACAGCGGCAACTGTTCGCACGTTTCTGGACCCGGAAACAGCGGTTCGAGTTGGACAGTTCGACAAGAAGCAGTAGTTTTTGAATTAGACGATTTGACCGAGTTGGATTTACTGCTATCTCCAAATGAACTGTCACGACTCGCGGATTACACTGACTTTTGCAATACGTCGCTTTCCTACCCGAATTACATGGGTCGCCCCAACCGGAATTCTTTGCCTTGCGTCGTCAACTTTTTCTTCGTCAATTTTTACGGCTCCCTGGTTAGCCAACCGGTAAGCTTCCGAGGTGCTGGAAGTGAGCTCTGCCGCTTTGAGCAGATTTGCCAATAAAATATGGTCATCTTGAGTACAGATATTCTTCACTTCCAGGTCGGCTGGAAGCTCGCCTTTTTGAAACTGGGCAATAAATTCGACCTGTGCTTTGTCAGCATCTGATTTGGAATGAAATCTTTCCACCAGTTCGTGCGCAAGCAAAAACTTGATGTCGCGAGGGTTGTCGCCTGCTTCTATCCTGTTCTTCAATTGTGAAATTTCCGCAATTGACCGGGTACTGACCAATTCATAGTAACGCCACATCAAATTGTCAGACAATGACATGACCTTGCCGAAGATGTCTTTGGGCGACTCGTCGATTCCAATATAGTTGTTCAGGGATTTCGACATTTTTTGAACTCCATCCAAGCCTTCGAGCAACGGCATGGTAATTACAATTTGCGGTTTCTGCCCGTATTCTTTCTGGAGTTCTCGCCCGACAAGCAAGTTGAATTTTTGATCTGTTCCCCCCAACTCTACATCAGCTTGCAATGCAACCGAGTCGTAGCCTTGCACAAGAGGGTAGAGAAACTCGTGAATGGCAATCGGTTGCTGGCTTGCGTAGCGTTTCTTGAAATCTTCCCGTTCAAGCATTCGCGCTACTGTGTGACGAGCAGCAAGTTTAATCATGTCTCCGGCACTTTGCTGGCCAAACCATTCAGAATTGAAACGCACGCTGGTTTGATCTTTGTCCAGAATTTTGAAAACTTGAGAAGTATAAGTGGCCGCATTCTCCTGAATTTCCCGTTCTGTCATCGGCGGTCGTATTGTGCTTCTTCCGGAAGGGTCGCCGATTCTGCCGGTAAAGTCCCCGATTAAAAATATCACTTCATGCCCCAGTTCTTGAAATTGCCGCATTTTTTGGAGAAGAACGATATGGCCCAGATGAAGATCTGGGGCAGTAGGGTCGAAGCCAGCCTTGACGCGTAGCGGCTTTTCGGTTCGCAAGCGTTCAGCGAGTTCGGATTTGACCAGGATTTCGTCGGTGCCCCGACAAATTGCATCAAGCGAATTTTCAACAGACTTTGACAATATCAACCTTCCAATTTATTGGTCCAACAATGACAAGTGGTTAAACGCAAATGATACTTGACGAGTTGAAATGACACCAAGAAGATTCGTAAATGAAAGCAGTGATTGACACTTTCGGGAGTCAAGAATAAATATCAGTATTCGGGGCAATTGAAGAAAGTTGCAGGCAATATCAGGTGGAATATGGTAGAAAAATATTCGCTACAGATACGAGATTTTGGGAGAGGGTTGTTGCAAAATTATTCAAAGGACAAATGAAATACAGGCTTGTCATAAAAAAATGAAATATAATTAGGACTTTATGTTGGTTCTTCGCTGATTAGTTGAGTTTGTCTGCGAATGAATACATTGAACTGAAATATATACGTTTCCAGAGCTGCACCATATGACAGAATTCAGAAATCCCATTCAGTATCTATTCAAGCTTCACAAGCCCCCGTTTTTTACTTCACTAGTAGGTTCTATACTAATTGTTGTTTCGGGTGCAGTTCATTCAGCTGTAGAAATTGAATCTGCATTGCAGGGTGAGTTGCAGAATGATTCAACTGCCGTGCTGAAACTGCCGGAAATCAGGTGGACTTTTGAAACAGTTCATCCTGGCGATTCATTGTCAAGGGTATTTCGTCGGGCAGGGGTTAAGTCTGAATATGCGTTCAAAATGATGGAGCAGCCTGGGTCGGAAATGCTTCAAGTCATACACCCGAACGACGAGCTCAGTGTGGCAAGAAACTCTCAGGGAAGGTTGCTGGGCTTGGAGTTTCGACGCAAGGGAAAATCTCCTCTTATCTATTTAATTGAAAACGACAATATCATTTTGCTGGGTGAATCCTTGGCTACAAAATATGGCTCATTGGTAGCTTTTTTGAACAGTCGACAGGAAAGCGTGGAAAATGAAAGAAGGCCAAATCCTGAAATTGACGAGGCGAAACTCGTTTGGCGCAGCAAGACTGTGAAACGCGGCGACACGCTGGGAACTATTTTCAAACAACTGGGCTTGCCGGTTTCTGAAGCGGTAAAAGTGTCGAATGCTTCAGAAGATGGCTGGTTGCGTGTACTGAGATCTGAACAAGAGCTTCGAATTGCAACCTACAAAGATGGGACATTTGCAAAGATTGAACTAAAGCTGACGCCGCTTTCGGTCTACAGTGTTTCGAAAATCAAGCAGAAGTATTATTCCTGGCAAGAACAAGTTGAAGTAGATTACCAGCAGCATAGCGCCTGCTCCTCTATTGATTCAAATTTCTTTTCAGCCGGAAAAAAAGTCGGATTCCCGGAATCTGTCTTGAATGCCTACATCGACATATTTTCATCAAATATTGATTTTGTTCGTCAGACTAGAAAAGGTGACGAGTTTTGCATCGTCTACGAACAGGGATACTTGCACGGAGATCCAGTCGGCAAAGTCATTATTCTCGCTGCGAAATTTAATGGAAAAAAGAAACAGGTTGAAGCTTATCGTTTTGTTGATGAATACGGGCGAGTCTTTTACTACGACCAGAACGGCGAAAGCATGCGGAATCATTTTTTACGTTCACCGTTGAAGTACACTCGAATTACTTCAATATACAGTCATCGCCGCTTTCACCCGGTGCATAAGAAATTCCTTCCGCACAATGGAGTGGATTTCGGAGCAAAAGCAGGAACTCCTGTGCACTCTACCGCGGATGGAATTATTAAATTCATAGGGCGAAAAGGTGGATACGGAAAAACAATAATTGTTCAACATGGTTCAAAGTATGAGACATTGTATGCCCACCTTAGCCGGTATGGGAAAGGACTGCGCATAGGTAAATCTGTTGAGCAAGCGCAGGTAATTGGATATGTGGGGGCGACTGGAATTGTAACGGGCCCGCATCTTCATTACGAATTTCGCGTTTATGGTACGCATCGCAATCCGATGAGCTACGACTTGCCAAAAGGAAAACCCATTCCTGAGCAATATCAAGTAAAGTTTGAGCAGAATGCTGAAAAATGGTCAAAGATAATGAATTCCATTGAACAACCCTTAATAGCCTCAAGCGGCGAATAAGGTACGCCCGTCCAGCACGATAGAGGGACTGCTCGTTCACTTGGAAGGCAACTACGTCGGAATCATGTCCGGCACGAGCATGGATGGTGTCGACACTGTTCTGGTGTCGTTTGTGAACAATCGTGTCGAAATTCAAAAGACCAGGCATGATCCATATCCTGCTGCGCTGCAAGTTGAATTACAAAATCTCCTAGCTTCCCCGGTGCGGAATTCCGGGCTTGCAAAAAAGATAGACCATGAGCTTGCCATGGTTTATGTACAGTCTGTTCAAGGATTGATAGAAGGAATTAATAGTAGCAGTATCGAGGCAATTGGATGCCACGGACAAACTTTGCTGCACCGTCCTGACGCAGTTCCACCATTCAGCTGGCAAGCAGGCAATAGTACTATTCTCGCAAATCAAACTGGTATTCCTGTTGTTTCAAATTTTCGCGAAGCCGATATGCAAGCGGGAGGACAAGGTGCTCCACTGGCACCTCGTTTTCATCAGTATGCGTTCAGTAGCAATTCTGAATCCTTGGCGATTGTGAACATCGGCGGCATAGCAAATGTTACCTATCTTCCGAGTGACAAGACCAGGTCAGTTATCGGTTTTGATACAGGGCCAGGGAATGTTTTATCTGACGCGTGGACGAAGCTTCATCGTGGGCACAAGTATGACGAGGGGGGCCAGTGGGCACTTTCTTGCGAACCCGATGAAGAGTTATTAAAAAAATTAATGAGTTCACCTTACTTCTCTCTACCGGTTCCCAAAAGCCTTGATATTCGACAATTCAGCGTCGAATGGCTACAGGTTCAAATCGAATCTCTTGGAAAAGCAATCGATACATCAAAAGTGCAAAGTTCTATAGCAGCATTTACTGCTGAATCCATACTGCATGGAATTCGAAATCAGCTTCCAGAAGTTCAGGCAATCTATGTATGTGGCGGCGGTGCAAAAAATCAAGCAATCATGCAGCAACTACGTTTCAGGTCAAGAATGAAACTGGGTGACACTTCCCAGCTAGGCATTGACCCTGATTGGGTTGAGGCCTGCGCTTTCGCCATGCTCGCCGGTTTGCGAATGAACAACCAGCCGGGCAATTTACCAAGTGTTACAGGAGCGAAAAAACCTGTAATTCTGGGTACAGTTACCCAGCCCGCTGCGTAAATATTCCGAATGGACGATGAACCGCGTGCTTTATGATGCAGTCAGTCTAGCAGTCTAGCGTGTTGTTGCGCTCCCATTGCGTCAAGTGTGAACAGTAGTTGTTCCACTCAATGTTCTTCAAGTTGCAGTAACTATCTACAATGTCGCCGCCAATCGCTTCGCGAATTACGGAGCTCTCGCGGGTGATGCGAACGGCATCCAGCAAGTTTAGCGGCAATTTTGGCACATCGCCGGCCAATTCTGGATTCGCATACATATCAATGTCCAGGCGTTTCCCCGGGTCCCGGCTGTTGTTCATGCCGTCCAGTCCGGCTAGCGCAATACCAGTTTGAAGCAAATATGGATTTGCGGCGCCGTCCATTAATCTGAGTTCAAAGCGACCCGAATCCGGAATCCGAATCATGTGCGTACGATTGTTTCCAGTGTAGGTAACTGAGTTCGGCGACCAGGATGCTCCTGACCGTGTGCGCGGGGCATTGATTCGCTTGTAACTGTTGATAGTTGGATTGAATAAAGAGCACAATGCGCGCGCATTGTGGATGACACCGCCCAGGAAATTGTAAGCCACCGAAGAAAGTCCCATTTCATCGGACGGGTCCAGAAATATGTTGTTGTTTCCATTCCAAACCGAAACATGCGCGTGGCACCCGTTTCCTGTAAGGTCCATAAACGGCTTGGGCATAAATGTTGCACGGTAACCATGCTGCTCTGCGAGGCTTTTCACCATGAACTTGAAAAACACATGCCTGTCAGCTGTACGGAGCGCATTTGTAAACCCCCAGTTCATCTCAAACTGCCCGTTGGCATCCTCGTGATCATTCTGGTAAGGCTCCCATCCGAGTTCAATCATTACATCGCAAATTTCCCTGACCACATCAAATCGTCTCATCAAGGCGGTTTGGTCGTAGCAGGGCTTTTCCTGCGTATCCCGACTATCGGAAATACTTTCGCCATCGGGTGTCAGCAGCATGTATTCGCATTCAACACCTGTTTTCAGGTCGTATCCGCGTTCTTCATACTTCGCCAGTTGCCGTTTGAGAATGACTCGCGGACACTGTTCAACTTCCTTGCCTTCCATCCAGAGATCTGCTGCCAACCAGCCAACCTCCGGCTTCCATGGAAGCTGAATCAAACTGTCCGGGTCCGGGACGGCAAGCATATCCGGGTCAGCAGGGGTCATATCCAGCCAGGTTGCAAAACCAGCAAAACCGGCACCGTCCGCTTGCATATCGGATATTGCCGCTGCTGGAACCAGCTTGGCACGCAAACCGCCGAAAAGGTCAACGAAGCTAATTAGAAAATACTTTATGTTTCTTTCTTTAGAAACTTTTCCAAGATCTGTTGTCATAATGTTCTCCAAAAATATTTCTTTGAATTAATTTTTTTGACTGCCGGGAATCCAGCTCGTCCCTGCTAGTGGCACCTTCGCCATTGCTGCCGCTTCAACAGTCAAGGCTACCATATCTTCTGGTTCCAGGTTTCGAACGTGGGACTTCCCGCAAGCTCGAGCCAAGGTTTGAAGTTCCAGCACCATTGTAGTCAAATAGTTTCTTAACCAGCGCGAGCCCTGCTTCGGCTTCAACCGCCGTTCCAATTCGGGGTCCTGAGTTGTAATTCCGACTGGACATTTTCCTGTGTGGCAATGGTGGCAGTATCCAGGCGCTGTCCCCAAGTTGTTGTAATCTTCAACGTAAACGGGTCGATTGCATCCCAGTGCCACCATGGCCGCACTGCCTATGGATACCGCATCTGCACCCAGAGCCAGAGCTTTTGCAGCATCCGCGCCATTTCGTATTCCACCTGAAACGATCAACTGTACTTTTCGGTGCATGTTGAGCTCCGACAAAGATTCTACCGCCTGTCGCACCGCGGGCAAGGTTGGAATTCCCACATGTTCAATGAAAACGTCCTGAGTTGCAGCTGTGCCGCCTTGCATTCCGTCAAGGACAATCGCATCCGCACCCGCCTTCACTGCGAGTGCAACATCGTACATGACTCGAGTCGCTCCAATTTTAATCAGAATGGGGATTTTCCAGTCTGTAACCTCTCGCAGCTCAGCTATTTTGATTTCAAGGTCGTCTGGCCCTGTCCAGTCAGGATGCCTGCATGCACTGCGTTGGTCAATACCTGTTGGCAGATCGCGCATTCCTGCGACGCGCTCTGTAATTTTATGACCCAGTAGCATTCCCCCTCCACCAGGCTTGGCACCTTGTCCAACCACAACTTCCAATGCATCGGCTCGACGCATGTCGTCAGGGTTCAATCCGTATCGAGAAGGCAGTATCTGGTAGATCAGAGTTTTGGAAGAATCCCGTTCTTCGTTAGTCATGCCGCCATCGCCAGTGGTTGTACTTGTTCCCATTTCAGTCGCTGCTTGACCAATTGATTCTTTGGCATTTGCACCGAGAGCACCGAAGCTCATTCCGGCTATTGTGATTGGAATTTTCAGTTCCAATGGTTTTTCGGCAAACCGGTCGCCGATAATCACATCCGTATCGCATCGTTCCCTGTAGCCCTCCAACGGATAGCGCGACATTGACGCACCAAGAAACACAAGATCGTCGAATGTGGGTAGTGTTCGCTTTGCCCCGAAACCGCGAATTTCATAGACGCCCTGATCTGCAGCCCGATGAATTTCTGCCAGTACATGGTCTGGAAATATAGACGAAGGCCTCAAAAAACGTGGGTCCAGTCCTTTCGATTTATCCTGCGATGGCATCGGCATTATCAATGTTGAAATTGTACAGTTTACGCGCTGAACCGTATCTGCGAAACTCTGTGGACAGATAATCCAGTTCAGCCTTGTTAAGAAGTATTTCGAGCTGGTTGTGATGTTCGGTCCGCATTTCTTTTTCTACGCAATCCGACCCCAGTCGCCCGACTTTTCCGCGAACAAAAATTTGTGCTTCATAGATAGAGTCTCCCAAGTCGTTTGCAGCATCGCCGCAAACAACAAGTCGTCCCTTCTGCGCCATAAAGGCGCTGAAGTGACCAATTGAACCGCCAACCACAATATCGACGCCTTTCATCGAAATTCCGCATCTGGAGCTTGAATTGCCGCGAATGACCAGCAAGCCGCCATGCCCTGAAGCGCCAGCATACTGCGAAGCGTTTCCATCTAAAACCACCAGGCCGGACATCATGTTTTCTGCGAGTCCAGGCCCTGCATTCCCATGAATTCTAATGCTTGCCTGCTGATTCATGCCGGCGCAGTAGTATCCGACGTGTCCATGAATATTGACCTGTACGGGCGAACGCATGCCTACTGCCAGAGAATGTGTACCTTTCGGGTGTTCAATGTCGAACACTTCAGGCTCTTTTGCACTGTTTTCGGCCTCATGCAAGGTATTGTTTACCGAGCGTAGCGAATCAACTGCGAGGTCAAACTTCATGACGAACTTGCATCTTCGGTACTATGGTCCCAGCTGTAGATTTGTCCTGGTTCCGGCTCCCATCTATGTGCTTCTTTTGCATCGGGTAGTTGTGCAATGGCGCGGTATTCCGATGCCATTGCCACCCAATCGTCATTTTCTGCAAGAATTGCTGGCTTGCAAGCAATCGGGTCTCTCAAAACTGAAAAACCGTTTTTTGTTCCGATGGCGAATGTATAAAACCCGTCAAGATAACCTATCGAGGTCTCTAATGCCTGTTCAACTGACTCGCCTTCTCTCAGTCTCCAAGTAAGGAAACCAGCGGCAACCTCGCTATCGTTTTCTGTCTGGAAATTAATGCCTTCCCGGACCAGTGTACGCCGCAATTGATTGTGGTTGGATAGTGAACCGTTATGAACCAGGCATAGGTCCAGGCCGGTAGAAAACGGATGTGACCCTTCCGTCGTGATGGCGCTTTCGGTTGCCATTCGCGTGTGGGCAACAGCGTGCTGGCCTGAAAAATCCCGAAAACCAAATCGCTCCACAATATCTACGGGGTTTCCCACTTCCTTGAAAATTTCAATCGACTCGCCAATACTCATAATACGAAGTTCGGGCCATTGCAGTTGTATCCAGGCCTGCACTTTTCCAATTGAAATACCACTGGTGAGAATTGCGTGGCTGGCATGAACATTACAATCAAAATCTGTATTGAAGTGTTGTGAAATTTCACCTTTGCGCGCTTCCCAATCTTCGTTTTCATCATAGCTGAATAATGAAACCTTTGCCCCGCCTGTGGGTACCGGGTTTCTGTAAATAGCCAAACCGGCACTGTCGGGGCCGCGGTCAGTCATTTCCCGAAGCATGTCCGACACAAACTCCCCCAAGCGACATTCAATTTTAGGATTTTTGATGTATAGCCCTACGATTCCACACATGACAAAAAATTTTGGTTCTGAAAGGACTGAATTATGCGTTACAACCCGCTTATTCTAATTCATTAGAATTTGCAAAAGGTAAAATTTTCAAAAAGGTTATAACTGCTTGTTACAATTTATGACAACCTGTGTATTGAAAAATGAATTTTATTGACAAAGACGTAGAAGCCTATGCTCAAGCGCACTCGACAGAGCCCTCGGCGCTTGTAAACCATATTTTTGACTGGACAGTTGAAAATTCCGAGTACCCGCAAATGCTGACGGGTCCGTTACAGGGTGCCGTTGTAAGAATGCTGGTGCAGATATCGAATGCCAGACGAATTTTGGAGATTGGCATGTTTACCGGCTATTCGGCACTGGCGATGGCAGAAGTAATGCCGGAAGACGGAGAACTGGTCACCTTGGACATCAAGCGCGAAAGAGAAGCAATTGCAAGGTCGTTTTTTGACCAAAGCCCGCACGGGCGAAAAGTCGAAATTCGAATTGGTGCGGCGCTGGATACAATTGCAACTCTTGATGGTGAATTTGACTTTGTGTACATTGATGCCGACAAGTGCAATTACTTGAACTACTATGAAGCAGTTCTGCCCATGATGCCAAAGGGTGGTATTGTCGCGGCGGACAATGTACTCTGGAGTAGCGAAGTGCTGGCACCAAAGACGGAAGACGCAAAGTGTCTACAAGAATTTAACCGCCGGGTTCAGAACGATTCCCGCGTCGCAAATGTGCTGCTAACGGTACGCGACGGTTTGATGGTTGTTCGCAAGAATTAACAATATTCTCTACAACGCATTTTCCAATCTTTGCTTACGACTGACGAGGTAGGCGGTGCGTGTCATCTGGTCAGAAATGGAGTTTTCAAGTGAGTCATAAGCAGAATGCGCCCAATCGTGGTTGTTGAAATGGGTAAGTATGCCCTCGGCCCAATGTAGCCTGTCGATGTCCCGTGATAGAAATTGCTCTCCTTCACGGTAGAAATTTATCTGAACAGTCTCATCAAAACCGTAAGACCGCATCCGTCTGATGACTTGAATAAATTTATCAGGGCTGTTGCATTTTGTTGTAGCGGCTTGTATCAGTTTTTCTGCGAGATCCGCATCATTCACTTGATAGGCTAAAGCACTAAGATCGACAAGTTGTAGGTACGAGCACTGTTCAATTTCACAATTTGACACAATTTTTGCTGCCCAGGTATTGTCCTTGGCTATATCAACAATAGTTTTTGCGAACTTGATACGGTCTGCAACGGATTCCATTTTCGGCTCCCAGTTCATCAGCACGTGATTTGAGAGTTTTGTTCCCAGATTACCTTCTTTTAGTTGAATCAAAAAAGCAGCAAGCGTTTGAGCGCTGGAAAAGTGACGGCATTTTGACGATGCATCCTTTGCGAGGCTTTCCACCAAATCCAGATCTTTCAAAACATCCAATGCAACTTTGATAACAATCAGCCACTTTGAAATATCAAAAACTTCCTGAACAAGCAGATTGTGTGCCTGGTCCAATAGCTTGCGGCCATATTGCAAGTCTTCTACCTGGAGCATTGCATCCTTCGCCAAGCGAATGTACTCCATCGCATCAGATGCCCGGGACTCTCTTTTTTGCAGTTCGGCATACTTGCTTTCGTTCGCTCGTCTCCGTTCAATTTTGTCTTGAAGCTGCTCCAGGCGTTCAGTGTTATCCGGTTGAATTTGAGCTACAAGCTTTTCGACTGCTTCCAGGTCGCCGGCACCTGATGCCGCATCTTCCGCGGCTTCCAATGCCGAGTCAACAAACTCTCCAAATTCGTTGCCAGACATCGCATGCTGGCACAGCGACAATAGTTCCCTGGTAGTCAAGGGGAGCGACCTCATCTTATGCAGAGATTCGCTGTAGATTTCCTGATTGCTTATTGTTTTGCTCTGACTCTGCAGGATTTGCTCAAGAACCTGAAAACTGTCGGAATTTGCGATAGCCTTGCGATAGATGGATTCTGCACGTACAGGGTCTTCAAGCGTTTGCACAGCAGACTCTGCCAGATTAACCAGTTCGCTGGCATTCGACATTTTTTGCTCAGTTTCCGTGAATATCTCAGACGCATATTCGGAGCCCTTGAGGGATTTGCTCACAGTAACGGCCAGCTTGGCCAAGTCGGCGGTACTTGAAATCTTGCTCTGGACAGTCTGATAGCATTTGAGTGCCAAGTCGTTGTTTTTCAGTGTGGATACTGCAATTTCCGCAATCTCCAGCAGAGTGTCTCGATTTGTTACCTCTTGGAGCGCCTGTTCATAGAATTCTGTCGCCTTCTCGCTGTCTTGCTTCAGCTCCCAGTACCCTTGGGCAACTTCAATACATTCATTGCCCTCCATTACAATTTGGGCTGCTTCTGCCAGAAGTTCGTCTATCTTGTCTTCTGAAGCAGCGATACTCATGCACCCCCGCGCCAACTCAATATAGTCGGCAGGAAACTGGCAATCCATTTCAGCGTTGTTCAGAATATTGACTGCCTCTTCTTCATCGTTCAGCAATTCCTTGAAAGACTTCGCGTATTCAACTACTTCAGAAATTGAATTCAGGTGTCGCTCGGCTTTTTGAAGTGCGGTTCTTGCTTGTTCTGCCTCATTGGATTTGATTAACTTTTCCGCCAGATCTTGAAACTGGGAAAGTTCAGTAAAACCTTCCGCCTCAGCGGCTGAGGATTCCTGAACATCTAGAGTGTCGGACTGAGTTGCCAGCTCCTCAATTTGCTGCTCCTCTTCTGGCGTAGAAGCCTGTTCCTTCGCTTGTTGAACAAGTTCCTGGGATTTTTCCTGATCATCCAGAATATTTGCGTAGCCGTAGCCGACTTGTGCGAATTCGACTGCTTCGAAGCAGGCTTCTTCGCCTTGCTCTAGCAAATCTCTTGCGGTTTCTGCTTCATCAAGCTGAAATGAGTAAAATGCTGCGAGGGTAACATACTCGGAAGGGTCTTGGCAGTTTAATTCGGCCTTGTCAAGCAGTTCGCGAACATACTCTTCATCCTGCGTTTCATTAGCCGCCTGCCGGGCAAGTTCAACAAAGTCCGTACAAGTTTGGCACTCGTTTTCTTGCGATTGCAGTTCGCTCCTTGATGCCATAGATTTTCCGTTTGAAGTAGAAGGTTCAGTAAAACTTTCCGCCTCAGCGGCCGACGATTCCTGAACATTCGGGGGGTCGGGCTGAACTGCCAGCTCTGCGATTTGCTGCTCCTCTTCTGGTGTAGAAGCTTGTTCCTTGGCTTGTCGAACAAGTTCCCGGGATTTTTCCTGGTCATCCAGAATATTTGCGTAGCCGTAGCCGACTTGTGCGAATTCGACTGCTTCGAAGCAGGCTTCTTCGCCCTGCTCTAGCAAATCTCTTGCGGTTTCTGCTTCATCAAGCTGAGATGAGTAAAATGCTGCGAGGGTAACGTACTCGGAAGGGTCTTGGCAGTTTAATTCGGCCTTGTCAAGCAGCTCGCGAACATACTCTTCATCCTGCGTTTCATTAGCCGCCTGCCGGGCAAGTTCAACAAAGTCCGTACAGGTTTTGCATTCGCTTTCTTGCGATTGCAGTTCGGTCCTCAATGCCATAGATTTTCCGTTTGAAGTAGAAAGTTAACTGTGCAGATATTCAGGGAGTGCAGTGAGTGACAAGATGACCACTTGGTGTCAAGTTGTCCATTAACACTCGGATTGGTTCGTGACATGACAATAATGCAAAGAAATTATCAAGCGATTTTTCAGCCTCAGGGATTGAATGAATTCATGTCGTTTCATATGGAAATCTGCTATTATTCAATTATGCCATAACAACTTTCTGAATCAGTGCTAATTCCACAGAATTTATAAATTCTGGCTATTCAATGTTTTGGTGTAAAAGTGTTTTACCACTTCTTCGCTACGCAAAATAAGCAGACAATTACTTGGACAAATAATTTGACATTATCATGGACATGATTTTTTCATAAAATCCATTATATTATTGATTAAAAAAGAATATATGTGGACAAAACAATGGACATTAAAAGAGAATCGAAAGGGGTAACAGTAGGTGGTCACTTACCAGTCAAGAAAATTTGTTGATCTGAAAAATCTAAGGTTGTGCCCATGGTTCAAAAGTCTGTATTTGAATTTGTCAAAACGTACCGAGTAGCGCGATTTGCTTGATACGCAATCCGTAGCAACTAAAACACTGTGTTAGAATCTAGTAGTTTGTTTCGAACCAGGTCGGAAACATGGCGCGTAATAAGTCTACCTCTGCAAGTTTGAATTTTCCACCCATACCACCAAATTGGGCTAATAAGACGCTCTTTACAGGCGATAATTTGCCAATCATGCGCGGCATGAACAGCAATTCGGTAGATCTCATCTACCTTGACCCGCCCTTCAATTCAAAAGTCGACTACGCTGCACCCATCGGATCAAAGGCCGCCGGAGCAGCATTCAAGGACACTTGGACACTTTCCGACGTAGACATCGCATGGTTGGATCTAATCCAAGCGAAACATCCTCGTGTTCATCGGGTGATTCAAGTCGCAATGACCAGAAGTGACAAGTCCTATTTGATCTACATGGCTATCAGAATGCTGGAATTGCAACGTATTCTGAAACCGGTTGGGTCGATCTATCTGCACTGCGACCCGACGATGAGCCACTACCTGAAAATTCTGTTGGATGCGATGTTTGGCAGGCACAATTTTTGCAATGAGATTACTTGGCAACGACATACAAGTGCGGCAAGAGGCAATCAGCATGCTCCCAAGACTTGGGGAACCGTAACCGACAGCATTCTGTTCTATTCTATCGGAAATGCCTCGCTTCGTCCTTATCGCGGTCTCACCGAAGCAGAAAAAATTAAGCAATTTCCGCTGGTTGACGAGAAAGGCGATCGTTACTACGACGACAGTTCTCATCTATGGAGCACTCCCGGGATGGGGGCTCGCCCCAATCTGTGTTATGAATGGCGCGGTTTTACAAATCCACATCCTTCGGGGTGGCGATTAAGTAAAAAAAAGCAGGAGGAAGAATATCAGAAAGGCAATATTGTTATTTTGCAGAATGGTCGCTTGCAACGAAGAAAATATGAATGCGACTATAGAGGAAAGCAAGTTGGCAACTTGTGGACTGACATTGTGTTGCCGCTAGGTAAAGCACGTACCGACTATCCAACACAGAAGCCTCTTGCCCTGCTGAGGCGGATCATCACTGCCAGCTCACAAAAGGGGGATATCGTGTTTGATCCGTTTTGTGGTTGTGCCACTACCTGCGTTGCCGCGGAAATTGAGGGTCGCCAATGGATTGGAATTGACATTTCGCCTAAAGCCGGGGAACTGGTTGTATCGCGAGTCAAGCAATATCAAGGTCTATGGAAGAATATCGTTCACCGCGACGACATTCCTCAAAGAACAGATTTGGGTGTGCTCCCACATTACACCAGTAGAGAGATTAAAACCCAATTGTACGGTGAACAAGAAGGATACTGCAATGGTTGCGATACACACTTTGAAATTCAGCATTTGACGGTTGACCACATAATTGCAAAAAGCACGGGTGGTACAGACCATATTGATAATCTTCAGTTATTGTGTGCAAACTGCAATTCAATCAAGGGTAATCGTGGAATGGATTATTTGCTGGACAAGCTGGACAAGCGAAGAAGATGAGATGTTGAGTAACAAAAAGCCAAGGCAACCCAAAAGATGCTACGGAGATACGGGTTTCAAATTTTTTGATTGTCTTGACTGAACAGGTAATTCCTTTTACCGGAAAGCAGAAAAACAGCGTTAATTTATAAAAATGGAGCAACACGTCCGTAAAATCCTCAGATGCTTGGCAGATTGTGTGCTCCCTTGGATAAATTTGCGGAGAATCGGTGCATTGTGGTATGCCAAAAAGCCGTTTGCTTTTTGCAGAAGTGCAACTTTGCCAATCTTGAATTCCCGTAGCACTCCAAAATGAAAAATCAAGTTTGACAAATACTCAATTCACTGTTGCAATGTTTCTTTTTTTGACGCTTTCAATTAGATTGAATTTCTGAATATAACCTGTACGAAGTAGATTGGGAGACAAAATGAAAATTTGCGTAGTAGGTGCCGGTTCCATTGGTGGAATGATGGGCGTAAGAATGCACAATATCGGAGAAGAAGTTACTCTCATTGCCCGAGGTCCGCACTTGGAAGCAATTCAAAAGAACGGGCTGAAGCTTATTATGAATGACGGTACGGAGGAGATCGCAGAAAATGTCACGGCAACAAGCGATATGAAATCTGCCGGTATTCAGGATTTGGTGATACTGGGTGTGAAAGGTCACCAGATTGCACCGATTGTGGATGAAATCAACTCTTTGCTGGGCCCCGATACTGTCTTGCTGACAATTCAAAATGGAATACTATGGTGGTATTTTCAGCTTCATGGTGGACAATACGACAATCGCATCATTGAGACTGTCGATGCGGGAGGTGTAATTTTCAATGCGATTGACCCCAGGCATATAATCGGATCAATTGCATATCCGGCAGCAGAGATCGCCGAACCTGGAGTAATTCGCCACATAGAAGGCTTGCGTTTTCCAATCGGCGAACTGGACGGGGTGGAAAAGGAACGCACTCGGGATATCCAGGACTTGTTGACGAGATGCGGATTCAAGTGCTTCATTCTTGAGGACATTCGAGCGGAAACCTGGTTGAAGGCGATGGGCAATCTGACCTTCAATCCGGTGAGCGCATTGACGCATGCCACTCTTGTTGATATTTGCCAGTACCCGCCGTCTCGCAAGCTTGTGGACGACATGATGACCGAGTGCAGGAATGTTGCGGCTCATTTGGGAAAGGAGATTCGGCTGTCGAACGAGCGTAGAATTGACGGCGCAGAAAAGGTGGGCAAGCATAAAACCTCAATGCTTCAGGATATTGAAGTGGGGAAATCAATTGAAGTGGGTGCGTTGATTGGTACAGTTGTAGAGTTGGCACACATGACAGGCGTGCCTGTACCGAATATCGAAGCCGTTTATGCCTTGGTTCAATTGCTTGATCAAGTTATACAGCAGGAGAAAGTGTATATTCGCGCCGAACCGCTGTGACAACGGATTTTTTAGTAAAATATTCAATACTTGATGTTATATTTGGTGTGGGTGCAAATACAAACGTTTCAATACACTTTGAATGCTTAATGAAATGACGAACCGGACTGATGAAGATTAATCGAATTTCGCTTGCGAACGAGCTAAGCATCGATGGTCCGGAATTTCTCCACAATCTTTCACAGGGGGAGTTGTTTAATGCGGCGCTTTTTGGCGACAGGGGAAGAACGCGAGTTAATGGAACGTATGATGAGCGTAAAGCCTATCCAACCTCGCTGAAAAAAAACGGCCCGATTGTTTTTCTGACAGACCCGGAGTGCACAGGCCGACCGGTTGACGACACCTATGCAGTTGCCTGGCCGGAAGTTGAGTCGGAAATTTGGTGGAAAGACAGTCTTCAAAAATATGATCCTTGTCAGTATGAGCAGTTGCTGAGGCGGGTAGTGGAGCATGTCAATCGAAAAGGGGGGCATCTGTACGTTCAGGATGTAATTATCGGGCAAGATCCGGCATATTCCGTTCCCTACCGGTTTGTTGGCGAGTATGCCACCCATGCAATGTTTGCAAATAACATGTTTTTGCCAGGCACAGACGAGAGTGGCGAGGACAAAAATAGCAAGCGGTGGACGATGCTGAACATTCAATCATTTCGATGCGAGCCAGAGCGAGACGGCTGCCGCTCAGGCAAAGTGGCGATTATCGACTTCCGGAACAGAATTTGCCTTGTTGCCGGCCGAGCGGACTATTGCGGGCTAGTCAAGAAGCTTATGTTTACGGTTATGAATTTCCTTTTGCCCAAGCAGGGGTACCTGTCCATGCACTGTTCTGCAAACATTGGAGATGCCGGAGACACAGCGATACTCTTTGGCTTGTCTGGAACCGGCAAGACGACCTTGTCTGCCGACCCAAGTCGCAAATTAATTGGCGATGATGAAGCAGGGTGGACGCATGACGGCATTTCGAATCTGGAAAATGGTTGCTATGCCAAGCTGATTAATCTGGACAAAGAGGCTGAACCCATAATTGCTGGCTGCCTGTCAAAGCCTGGAACCATCATTGAAAATGTTCCCTTGCCTGCCGGAGTCACATATGAATTGACTCACCCGCAGGAACTTGACCTTTATGACAATTCGAGAACTGAAAACACAAGATTCTCATATTCCCTGGACTGCATCTCCAATGTTGCAGAAGGTGCAAAAGGCGGTCATCCGGAAACGATCGTGCTTCTTACTGCAGATGCTTTCGGTGTTTTGCCGCCAATTTCTGTTTTGAATGTTGACGAAGTCATGTACTACTTTGTCCAGGGTTTCACTTCGCGTGTGCCGGGTACAGAAGTGGGAATAATAGCACCGGAGTCTACATTCAGTTCGTGCTTTGGGGCGCCGTTTATGTCGCAGAAGCCGCAGGTATATGCCAATCTTTTGAAAGAAAAAATGATTCGGTCGAAATCCCGCTGTGTATTGCTCAATACCGGCTGGATTGGCGGTTCGGCGGGCGAAGCACCCCGGGTATCGATTGATGCGACAAGAAAGTTGTTGAGCAATGCGATGAGCGGAATACTGCATGAGACCAACAATGGAATTGAATTTGAGAAGCATCCTGTATTTAAATTGAGATTTCCCAGGAACTGCCCGGATGTAGATGAAAATATTCTCAATCCGAGAAACTCGTGGAAGGATGTCCAGGCATACGACCGGGCGGCCAAGCGGCTTCGCAGAATGTTTCGGGAAAATTTTAAAAATAACAATTTTAGCGATTATGGAATACGAGAAGTGGTTTAGCACGGCGATTCAATTGCTGATGCGAGAAGTTTCATGAAAGGCCCGGACTTTGAAAAGTTGCGCGGCGAAATGCTGAGTACAATTGCCGTTCACGCAGAAACATCCGGCGAATTTACTGGCAGGTCGGTATTGAGTGAAAATATATACGATGCGATGGAACAGGTTCCCCGTCATGCATTTGTGCCGCCGGATCTTGAAGATGCTGCGTATTCAGACCAGCCGTTGCCGATTGGGCAGGGCAAGACCATTTCCCAGCCGTTCATTGTGGCTCTGATGGTAGACTTGCTGGATATTGAGCGCGGGGAGAAGGTGCTGGAGATTGGCACCGGACTCGGGTATCAGGCGGCGGTTCTGAGCCGGCTGGCCGACGAGGTATACACAGTGGACATAATCAGCGAGCTCGCGGAAGGTGCTCTTGCAAACTTTAAAGCAGTTGAATACGACAACATTCATGTTCGAATCGGAAATGGACATTATGGATGGGAGGAGCATGCTCCATATGACAAGATCATTGTGGCAGCTGCCAGCGACAATGTGCCTGATTCACTTCTGGATCAACTGAAGCCCGGTGGCCGTCTTGTGATGCCGGTGGGGGGTGAAGAAGGGCAAGTTCTGGTACTGATTACAAGCGTGGATTCAGAATATCACCTGGAGCAGTTGCTGCCTGTTCGCTTTTCCCGGATGGTTGTGGTGCATTAATTGCCGAAAACCTTCCAGCGCAATCCGCTACGTACGCAGATGCCGATTTATACAAATTGCCTGAATTAATTGTTTTTAATCTTTGGACAGGTAGATTGCGTTTTTTTCTATATGCTCTGCGAGTCGCAAGGTGTGATTTCTAACAAGTTTCTCAGCGGTTTCAGGGTCGCGAGCTTCCAGGGCTTCAATGATATGAATATGATCTATTACGGAGTTTTTCGCTCGGTCCGGGTCGGAGATGCTGCGCAGACGAATTGACTTTAAATGCAAGAACAGATTTTCCGATGTGCTGATTAGCGGTTCGCATTTGCTCATCTGAATAATCATGCGGTGAAATTCTACATTTGTTTCTGAATACTCGTTGATGTGCGCCTGTACCCGGTCCTCCTTGAATGTTGCAAACAGCTTTCGCAACTGACTGATTTCTTCGTCTGTAGCCCTTAGCGTCAACAGTCGCGCAGCCATGCTTTCAAGTGCAGCCCACACATATACCATGTTGATTACCTCGTACATGGTTTTTCGGACGATATAGGCTCCTTTATGTGGAATAATTTTAACAAAGCCTTCCCTTTCCAGTCGGATCATGCTTTCCCGAATCGGGGTTCTGCTCACACCGATCTGATGAGCAAGCGTGCGTTCGTCCAGACGCAAGTTGATACCTGGAGTGTATACATCCATAGAGGTAATTGCGTCTCGCAAGGTTTCATAGACACGGTCTTTAAGCACCGTGGATTCGTCGATTGGCTGCACTTCAAGAGGTGCCATAATGTATTCCGGTTCGTTAATTTTCATTGAGTGAATGGCAGCAAACCAACATTCAATTTTATTTTTGGCTTGTATTTAGTATAAACTTTGTTTTGTTATTAATTGATTCACTGTTACCTTTTCATGGTTTCTGAAGCAGTAGCCGCCATGCAACAGTCATATTATATTATGCACCATTTTCGTAGAAACAGGGCAAGTGTAGCCAGATGCTCATGGTATTCTGATTATGGAAATCGGATATCCTGTTCATTTGTTATAATCTTTTTTGACTTCGCTCCAAGTGTCCGCACTGCCGAAAGCTTAATGTGAGAATTTCTGCTGAGAAACAACACAAATTTCTATTTTTGATTTGATTATCGAGCAAACTTGTCGTGCCAAATAAAAATAAAATCACCTTGGGCAAGTGTTTGCATCGGGGAATCAAGCGCTATTTCAAAGATATGAAAGGGGAGGACCCGCAGAACATACATGAGAAGCTTATCACCGAAGTCGAAAAGCATTTGATCGAGTACGTAATGAACTACACTGGCGGTAACCGTTCTCGAGCTGCAAATATTCTGGGTTTGTCCCGGAGTACATTGCGAAAAAAAATCGGGCAGCATCAAATTTCGATCGAGCCAAGTCCAGATTGAAATCCCTGCCGTGAATAATCCTGCGGAGTCAAAGCAAGTTCTGACAGTCAAACGGGCACTTGTAAGTGTGTCAGACAAGACTGGAGTTGTTGAATTTGCAACTTCTCTTGAAAGAGCTGGAGTCGAAATTATTTCTACAGGCGGTACAGCGCATCTGCTATCCGATTCTGGACTGAAAGTTAAGCAGGTGTCGGATATTACGGGTCAAGCCGAGCTCATGGGCGGCCGGGTCAAGACTTTGCATCCCAAGATTCATGGCGGTATTCTTGGTCGGCTGGATGTCGATCAGAAAGAGATGACCGAAAACGAAATTCAACCAATCGATCTGGTCGCTGTCAACCTGTATTCGTTTGAAACTGTTTCGCAAGATCCTGATGCTTCGGTAGACAAGGCGATTGAAAACATTGATATCGGCGGCCCCACAATGATTCGAGCGGCAGCAAAAAATTTTCAATGGACTTGTGTTGTCGTTGACTCCGCCGACTATGCAGTTGTTGCTGAAGAAATTCGCAATACAGGGGGAGTCGGTTTGGAAACCCGGTTCAAGCTTGCTGCAAAGGCGTTTCGAAGAACCTTGCAGTATGAATCTTCAATCAGCTCTTATTTTGACAGTCTGTTTGATGGCGAGCAAGAATTCCCTGACACGATCTATCTTTCCTATCAGAAGTCCGAAGATATGCGTTACGGCGAAAATCCGCATCAGAAGGCAGCATTCTATGCCCCACTGAATCTGAAAGCCGGGCAGCTTGCAAGTGCAAAACTGCTGCAAGGAAAACCATTGTCATTCAATAATCTCGTTGATGCTGAAGCCGCTTGGAACTGCGCACTGGAATTTGACGAGCCGGCATGCGTGATTATCAAGCATGCAACGCCGTGCGGAGTAGCCCAGAGCGAAAATCTGTCCATTGCTTACGACTTGGCCTTTGAAACCGATCCGACATCGGCTTTCGGCGGAGTTATTGCGTTCAATAGGCCACTGAATGGTTCGGTTGCAAAATCAATTGTAGAGCGTCAGTTTGTTGAAGTTATCGTTGCACCCTTGTTTCAACATGATGCTGTAGAAATTTTAAAATCAAAGGATAATGTCCGGGTACTGGAGTGTGGAGAAATCTCCAGCGGATACAGCGAATCAATGGTATTGAAATCGCTGGGGGGTGGTCTGTTGCTTCAGGAACCTGATACCCAGTTAATGGCTAGCACGCGACCGACTACAGTTACAGAGAGAGAACCATCTGAAAATGAAGTGCAAGATTTGCTATTTTCATGGCGAGTGGCCAAGCATGTGAAGTCCAATGCGATCGTGTTTGGAAAGAATGGTAGAACAATTGGAATTGGCGCAGGGCAGATGAGTCGGGTGGATTCTGCAACTATTGCATCAATGAAGGCAAAGAGTGTAAAACTTGATGTTTCCGATTCAGTTATGGCATCTGACGCATTTTTTCCGTTTCGAGACGGAATTGATACAGCATACAATGCGGGCATTCGGGCAGTCATTCAGCCAGGTGGTTCCATGCGGGACAGTGAAGTCATCAATGCTGCCAATGAGCATGGCATGGCAATGCTGTTTACAGGTATGCGGCATTTTCGACACTAGGAAATAGCCAGGTAGTGCCAATGGAAGTACTGATTATCGGAGGCGGCGGACGCGAACATGCAATGGCATGGAAAGTGAGTCAGTCGCCGCTTGTAAATCGAGTTCATATTGCTCCCGGCAATGCTGGTACCGCCAAAGAGAGCAAGGCTCTGAATGTCGCTATCAATGCAGATGATAGCGAATCTTTGGTGAAGTATGCCAGCCAGCACAGAATTGATCTGACCATTGTTGGACCGGAAGTTCCTTTAGTACAAGGGGTTGTTGACCGGTTTGATGAAAAGGGACTTCAATGCTTCGGGCCGAAGAAAGTCGCTGCGCAACTGGAAGGCTCGAAAGAATTTACCAAGCGATTTCTGGAAAGCAATAATATTCCTACCGCTCGATATGCGAGCTTTAGCAATGCGAATTCTGCATACCAATACATTGAGAATACAAAACCGCCTATCGTCGTTAAGGCGGATGGCCTGGCAGCGGGTAAAGGAGTAATCATCGCGCATACCAGGCAGGAGGCGAAAGATGCCGTTCGCGGCATGTTGCTTGAAGAACAATTCGGCAGTGCCGGGAACCGGGTGGTGATTGAGGAATTTTTGGAGGGGGAAGAAGCCAGTTTCATTTGCATGGTAGATGGCGAAGATGTACTGCCTCTTGCATCATCGCAGGACCACAAAGCGGCCCATGACGGCGACAAAGGTCCAAATACCGGTGGAATGGGAGCCTATTCGCCCGCGCCGGTTCTTGATGAGTCCATGTGCGACCAGGTTATGAAAACGGTAATTCATCCAACAGTACGCGGATTGCTGCAGGAAGGGATTCACTACACGGGATTTTTGTATGCGGGTTTGATGATTGATTCGCAGCGCACTCCGTTCGTTCTCGAATACAATTGCCGGCTTGGGGACCCGGAAACCCAGCCGATATTAATGCGCCTTGAATCGGATATTGTTGAAATGTGTCTGGATGCGCTTGACGGAAAATTAAGTCGCACAGTTGTCAGCTGGGATGATCGTCCAGCATTGGGCGTAGTTGTAGCCGCGGGGGGCTACCCGGGCACCTACAAAACGGGGGCAGTAATTTCCGGTCTGGAAGTTGCTGACAGTAAGAATGTCAAGGTATTTCACGCCGGAACGCAGCTGGATGACGGCAATGTCGTTGTTTCCGGGGGCAGAGTGCTTTGTGTAACTGCATTGGCCGAAGATATTGCGAAAGCACAGTCGAATGCGTATGGTACAGCGGAGCGACTTTCGTTTGCAGATATGTACTATCGAAAAGATATTGGGTATAGAGCAGTAGCTCGCTTGAAAGGGTGTTAATTCATGAGTAAAAAATTTGTAGCCGTAATGATGGGATCGGACTCTGATTTGGGTGTCATGCAGTCGACTCTAGATAGCCTGGATGCATTGGGGATTGCGCGGGAGGCAAGAATTTTGTCGGCGCACCGCACACCGAACGAGATGAAAGACTATGTAGCAGATGCGGAGTTGAGAGGCTGTGCAGTATTTATTGCTGCTGCCGGACTGGCGGCGCATTTGGCGGGAGCAGTTGCAGCCAATACCTTGAAGCCCGTAATCGGGGTGCCGCTTGACGCGGGAGGACTAGGCGGTCTGGATGCACTGTTGTCAACCGTGCAAATGCCAGGAGGGGTTCCGGTAGCTTGTGTAGCTGTTGGCAAGCCAGGTGCAAAGAATGCTGCCTATCTTGCCGCCAGAGTCATGGCAATCAGCGATGAGGAAATTGCCGAATCACTGAAGTCGGACCGCGCGAAAAACCAGGCATCCGTGCTTGAAAAAAATCGCGAGTTGGTGGAAAGCCAAGAATCAGAACAGAGTCGTTGACTGCAATTGACATTGCAAACGGTGCGAGAATCATTTCTCGCGGCGGGGTGGTTGCCTATCCAACCGAAGCTTGCTTCGGCATTGGTTGCGACCCGGCGAATCGATTGGCAGTGAAGCGGATATTGAAAATAAAGGAGCGTCCGGCGGGCATGGGGTTTATTCTAATTGCTGATAACATTAATCGGCTACTGCCTTATCTTAACTTGACGAATGAATTGATTTTGATGGAACCGCTTGCCACTTGGCCGGGTCCCTATACATGGATTTTTCCGGCAAATTTGCGACATCCGGCGAGACTGGCAGGAAAAAACGGAAAAATTGCAGTTCGGGTTACAGCTCATCCTCTTGCAGCCCGATTATGCATGCTTGTTCGGGGGGCTATAGTTTCCACTAGCGCGAATCGTCATCGCATGGCACCGATCAAGAGTTACCTTCATACTCAAAGGCAACTGGGGTCGGAGTTGGATTTTGTTGTTCGGGGGCCCCTTGGCAACCAAAAGAATCCGACATCAATACGGGATGCTGAAACAGGTGCCACCATTCGGGCGGCCTAAAACCTTAGAACTGAGCAGTGGATAGCGACACTCTGGATTCTGTTGCAGTTGAGCAATACTTGAAGAGTTTGCAGAAGCAGATATGCAGTCAATTTGAAGCATTGGAAAGCACAGCTGCATTTGAGGCAGAGGCATGGAATTTTAAAGATGGCGGCGGGGGTGATACTCGCATACTCGAAAATGGCGAGGTATTCGAAAAAGCGGGTGTAAACTTTTCATCGATTCGCGGCATGCATCTACCAGAGGCGGCAACAGTTCAGCGCAGCTCGCTTAAAAACAAGCCGTTTGCGGCAACCGGGATTTCGGTTGTGGCTCATCCATTGAACCCATATGTTCCAACTACACACATGAATCTTCGGTTCATACTGGTCGGCGATGAAGTTTGGTGGTTCGGCGGAGGATTTGACCTGACACCGTACTACGGCTTTGAAGAGGATGCAATTCATTGGCACAGGGCGGCAAAACATGCCTGCGACCCTTTTGGAGACAACCGTTATCAGGAATACAAGAGATGGTGCGACGAATATTTTTACTTGAAGCATCGGAATGAGACGCGCGGAGTCGGGGGGTTGTTTTTTGACGATTTGAACGAACAAAGTTTTGACTTCTGCTTTCGTTTGATACAAAGCGTAGGCGATCATTTTCTGCCGGCTTACATGCCCATTGTCAAGCGTCGAATGAACATGGACTACGGCCGGCGAGAGCGGGATTTTCAGTTGTATCGCCGCGGCCGCTATGTGGAATTCAATCTTGTTTACGACCGGGGTACATTGTTCGGCTTGCAGTCCAAGGGGAGAACCGAGTCCATTTTGATGTCCCTTCCTCCGCAAGCTGCCTGGAAATACAACTGGCAACCTGAAAGAGATACACCTGAGTTTGAACTCTACAACCGTTTTTTGAAGCCGCAAGACTGGCTGGGCATTAGCAGGGTTTGATCCATGGCAAGGTTGATTCTTTTTTTTTACAATGCCTTGCTTTATGCATTGATTCCAGTCGTGCTGGTGCGCTATCTGGTCAGGGGGATTCGGAGACCTGCTTACTGGAAGCGGCTCGGTGAAAGATTCGGGAATGTTGAAAAGGATATTGAACCCGGCAAGATTTGGGTGCATGCGGTGTCGGTCGGTGAAGTCAACGCAGCTGTGCCTCTTGTCAAACGGTTGCTTGAAGAATTTGGTGTGAGATCGGTAATTGTTACGTGCGCCACGCCGACGGGGTCTGATCAAATTCGACGCACTTTGTCGGAAACAGTTGACAGGTTCTATGCGCCGCTTGATGTCAAGTTTGCCGTGAATCGCTTTATCAATCGCACAAGGCCGCGAGCAGTCATTATTATGGAAACCGAAGTTTGGCCCAATCTGGTTCGCACCTGCCAGCGCAACAATGTAAAAGTCATGTTTGCAAATATGCGAATTTCGGATCGCTCCTACAAAAATGCTTGCAGGTTCAGGTCGCTGTTCAGGAATGTCTTGCGGCATGTTGACCGGTTTTGCGTGCAAACGGAAATAGATTCCGAGAGAGTGATTTCGATCGGGGCAAACCCTGACAGTGTTCTTGTTACCGGTAATCTCAAGTTCGAAATGAAACTGCCGGATAACCTGCACGAGAAGTCGAACAAAATTCGTGCTCAATGGGGGGCAGACCGTCCGGTAATCGTGCTGGGGAGTTCTCATCAAGGTGAGGAAGAAGGATTTTTAAAGGTATTTCGCGAACTTCGAGGTTCATTTGAAAAACTTGTTTGCGTGGTTGTCCCTCGCCATCCTGAGCGGTTTGATTCAGTGTTCAGCCTGCTTTCTGAATCAGAATACACCGTTGCGAGGCGAACAGATTTGGAGCAGTTCAATCAGGAAGAAATCGACATTGTTCTGGTGGACACTATGGGGGAGTTGCTACTGTTTTACGCAGCTTCCGATGCGGCAGTGGTTGGTGGCAGCTTTGTTCCGGTTGGCGGGCATAACGTGCTGGAATGCCTGGCAGTTGAGGTGCCGGTTTTATTCGGACCTCACATGGAGAATTTTCGTGAAATTTCTAATATAGTAGTCCAAAGCAAGGCTGGCAGACAACTGGAAAAAATGGAGAATCTGTCGGAGCATCTTTGTGAATACCTCGGCAATGACAATCTTCGGGCAGAGACCATTGAACGAGGACGGGAAGTGATTTCCAGCAATAGCGGGGCGCTGGGTCGAACATACGACGAACTGTTCAAGCTGCTCTATGGCAAGTCTGGTCGAACAGAATTGAAGCGGCTTGTGAACGTTCAGCGCAACATATGATTTAACTGTTCAAGATTGCTTCGGTCCAATGTTCCGGCGATGTTTTCGAGTCGAACCAGGCTTAGAATGTAATCGTATCTTGCTCTTTGAAGATCGCGAATGGCTCTGAACCGGTCCCTTTGAGCATCCAAAACATCCTGAGTGGTATGTATCCCTACGGAGAATCCTTCTTCTTTGGCACGCAAAGCACTTTCACTTGCCACTACGGCGGCTTTTAAAGCTTCGACCTGATTAATATTTCGAATCACATTCAGGTATGCGGTTGCAGTTCTACTGGAAGTCTGGTGAATCATTGAATTCAGTACTTCCAACTGTGCTTGATGATCCAGGGATGCTTGGCGAACCTGTTTTTCGACGATATTGCCCTGGTAGAGCGGGAGAGTCATTGTTACCGAAATGGTAGTATTCCTCTTTCCACTGTCCCTGCCAGAGACAAACAGTTTGTTGGTTGCTGACAAGTTTATGGAAGGTGCGTCTCGTGCGTCTTCCAAATCGATTGCCAATTCGGAAACCTTGGCGGTTTTACGTTGTATAACGATTTCCGAATTATTTTCAACAGCGGTGTCTATCCACCAGTCAATGCTGGCAGGATTGGGTTTTTCGTTGGGTGTTTCTTCGAATAGGCGGGCCAGCGATGCAAATTCCATGCCGGTAATTTCCGTGAGTGCCAGCCTAGCGGACTGAATTGCGCTTTGCGCCTGAAATTCCTGGGAAAGGGCGAGACTGTAGCGTGCTTCAGCTTCGTAAACTTCGGTAGGCGTACCGAGTCCAACTTTCAATCTTTCAGTTGCAAGGTGGAGCTGCTTGTTGATCGCCGCAACTTCACTTTCAGCGGTTTTCAGGCTGTCTTCGGCGGCAAGGATTCCGAAGTATCGTTCCACTACCTGTAGCAACAAATTCTGTTCCGCACTTTCGAGTTTCAACTTCTCTAATTCAGACCGGGCAGTTGCATGTTCCAGACCGGCATCCAGAACAGGACTGAACAACGGTTGTCGAATTGTCAAGTCGAATGTAGATTCGTTTCGAGGAGACGGCTGAACCATGTCCTGCTGCTTGAATGTAAGTTCAGAAGAAACTGTGGGATATATGGACGACTTTGTAATCTCCGGAATAAGTTCGCCCGACTTTGACCGAAGAGAAGCTGCCTTTAACGAAGAATCGTACGACAACGCAAGGTCGAGCACTTCCAGCAAATTTGCCGAGTGCGCCGCACCTGAGGCCAAAAGCATAAGGGAAAATAAAAAAGCGGATAGTTTTGCTTTCATCTTTTGTGGTATTGATTGTGTTTGTTGCAGCCCGTTCGGCAGTTTCAGTCAGAGGTCAAAAAAATCAAACAAATTTTCGCGTGGAATGTTGTCAAGCGGCGGAATATGAGTCTCGAACAAAGAGGTTGTTTGCCAAGACGATTTGCCCAGTCGCTCAACTAGCACTGCGCTCATTACCGGCTCTTCGCCAATAATGGAGACAAGCCTTCCACCAATTGCAAGCATCTGCCGGTAGGCATCGGGAAGTTTTGGCAGTGAACCTGCGATAAATACGCAGTCTGGCTGAATATCCATGCTCCATCCTAGTGCGCCGTCGCCCTCAACCACGTCAACATTTTCCACTTTATTGTCGGACAATTGCTTTTTCGCCAGCTCAACGAATTCTGTCTTTAGCTCAATGGTTTCGACATGCCTGGACAGTCTCGCCAGCAATGCGGCAGTAAATCCGGTGCCGGTTCCGATTTCAAGAACCAGGTCATTCAATTTCGGCGAGATTGCCTGAATCATTCGCGCTTCCACTTTCGGTTGCATCATCACTTGGCTGTATCCGATCGGAATATTGATGTCTGCGAATGCAAGGCCCTTGTATTCTGCAGGCACGAAATTTTCCCGCGGCACTTCCTTTACGGCTGTCAATATCGTTTCATCCAATACGTTCCATGGACGAATTTGCTGCTCTACCATATTGAATTTTGCGATTTCCAAATTCATTTGAGTGGAGGCTCAGTGTACGAGGGTTAACAATTCAAATCTGATTCAACTCTTCCAGAATTTATGGCTCGATTTTACGGCAAATCTGGACAAGAACTAGTGTATTCTATGCGTACGAACTGTATACTCGCCTTTCAGCAGGTCGCCAAATATTTCGGGGATTGCGGGGTGTTCAACCGGACCGTTGACACTGTCATCCAAAAGGTTTTGTTCGGATACATATGCAATATAGCTGGATTTATCGTTTTCGGCCAAAAGGTGGTAGAACGGCTGGTCCTTTCTGGGTCGGATATCTTCCGGAATTGATTCATACCACTCTTCGGTATTGCTGAACTCTGGGTCGACATCAAAGACGACTCCGCGAAAAGGGTAGTGGCGGTGTTTTACAATTTGTCCAATTTTAAATTTTGCTGACTTCAAAACTTGGTCCCGGTATTTGTCCAATTACAACAATACAAGATAATGACATTATTTCAAAATTCAAGTGTACTCATTTCAATTTGCAGTTTGCAAGTAGAATTTGGCTCATACTTGAGTGGTTTGCCCATATCAATCATCTTTGCGAGAAAGATTTCATAATATGACGGATGTAACGCATATTTTAGACGACTTGAACGAAAAGCAGCAAGAAGCTGTCATGGCGCCTCCTGGGCCTTTGATGGTGCTGGCAGGTGCAGGAACTGGAAAGACCAGTGTGCTCACTCGCAAAATTGCGTGGCTGGTACAGGTTGAGAACAATTCACCCTATCATATTCTTGCGGTTACATTTACGAACAAGGCTGCCCGCGAAATGCGGACAAGAGTGGAAAGTCTTCTGGGCTTCTCAATGAACCAGCTATTTATTGGTACATTTCACGGACTGTCAAACAGAATTTTGCGACGATGCTGGAAGGAGGCGGGCTTGAAGCAGAATTTTGAAATCATTGACAGCCAGGACCAGAAGCGCATTATTTCCGAGGTATTGAAAACCATCAAAGGCTTGCCCGAAAAGATCAACCCAGGAGCGGCTCAATGGTACATCAACCAAAAGAAAGACAAAGGTAGCCGCCCTTCTGATATAGAAAGTCAGGATCAATTTGAAGAATATTTGGTGGAGATTTACAAGATTTACCAGAAAACTTGCGAATCAAGAGGCTTGGTGGATTTTTCTGAGTTGCTATTAAGAACAGTGGAATTGATTGAACACAACCAGCTAGTGAGGGAAGACTATCAGGAGCGATTCCAGCAGGTACTGATTGATGAATTTCAGGACACCAGCGCGATCCAGTTCAAATGGGTGACTCTTCTGGTCGGGCGGCATAAAAATGTTACTGCTGTTGGCGATGAAGATCAGTCGATTTACGGCTGGAGAGGTGCACGTGCGGAGAACATGCAGCTGTTTCGCAACGAGTACAAGGATACCCGATTAATTCGCCTTGAACAGAACTACCGTTCTACGGAACACATTCTAAAAGCTGCAAATGCTGTGATTAATCGCAATAGTAACCGCATTGGCAAGACGTTGTGGACAGATATGGGTACAGGAAGCCAGATTCGCGTTATTCAGTCTCATGACGAGATGAATGAAGCCCAACTAATAGCGAATGAAGTGAAAATCTGGTGCGAAAAAGATCTTGATCGTTCAGACATTGCAGTGTTGTACCGGACAAATGCACAATCCAGAGTCATTGAACAAGTATTTCATACAAATGGAATCTCGCATATAGTATTTGGCGGACAGAGATTTTTTGATCGAATGGAAGTCAAAGATGCTCTTGCATACTTAAGATTGCTAACTGATAGAAATTCGAACCAGGCGTTTTCGCGCATCGTAAATACACCCCCTCGCGGGCTCGGAAGTATGACGGTTGAAAAAATCACCCAGTACGCGGATGAAGCAAGTATTTCGTTTTGGAGCGCTGCTCTGGAGCTAGTGCATTCAAAAGAATTGAGGAGAAATACCCGAAGGTCGCTCAAGAAATTTATTGATTTGATCAATGAAATGGCCGATGAGGTCTCGAATTTGAGTTTGCCCGATAGCATTGACATGGTGATTTCAAAATCCGGGTTGCGTTCTCACTACAAGATGCAGCCTTCAGAATTGTCTGCAAGTCGCGTGGAAAATCTGGATGAATTGATTAATGCCAGTAAAGACTATGTAGAAAATGCCGGGCTGGACAGTGAAGAAAACCTGATTGTCAATTTTCTGGATGCAGTAACGCTTGATGCAGGCGACCGCCACGACGATACCGTTAAAGACGATGTGAAACTGATGACCTTGCATACTGCAAAAGGGTTGGAATTTCCCATAGTATTTATTGTTGGATTTAATGAAGGTTCGCTGCCTCATGCCAATTCAACTCATGAACCCCACATGCTGGAAGAGGAGCGAAGGCTCTGCTATGTCGGCATGACCAGGGCAAAGCAGCAGCTCTATCTGAGTTATTCGTCTTTTCGACAAATCAGGGGCGAATTGGGTTATTCAGTCAAATCCAGATTCTTGGGTGAGATACCAGATGAATACATGCAGCTCGGTGGAGTGGATGTCCCTCAAGTCGACGGTGGCTACGATATGAAATCAGTTGCCGAGGACCAACAGTTAAAGGCGGGAACTCGTGTGCGTCACAAGCAGTTTGGCGACGGAATTGTCGATCAGGTGCAATTGCAAGGAAAGAATTCTCTGGTGGAAGTATACTTTGACAGAGTGGGAAAGAAGTGGTTGCTGGTGGACATGGCGAACCTGCAAGTATTAGGATGAATTTAATCTGAAGACAAGCGAGAATTTTTGAATGGAGACAGTATCTTTTACGCGTATGGCGGATGGCACGCGCGAGGAGTATCAGTTTCTGCAAAAAACTGAGCAAGAGCACAGCGCCGATACAGCGGACCGAATTTTGGAGCATCTTCGTACAATGGAGGAAGGAATAGGGGGGTACAGAGTAACTCGCTTGGAGCATTCGCTTCAAACAGCCACTCGCGCCTGGCAGGATGGGGCGGATGAAGAAATGATTGTCGCAGCATTGCTACACGATATTGGCGACAACCTTGCGCCGGAAAACCATAGCGAGATGGCGGCCGCAGTGCTAAGGCCTTATGTTTCAGAGAAAACCTACTGGATACTTAAGCATCACGGCATATTCCAGGGATACTATTTCTTTCATTACCTGGATTCCGATCGGAATTTGCGCGACCAGTACAAGGACAGCCCGTATTATCAAGATTGCGTTGATTTTTGCGAGAAATGGGATCAGACATCCTTCGACCCTGACTACGAGTCGAAACCGCTTGAGTTCTTTGAACCAATGGTTCATCGCATTTTTTCTCGCGAACCTTTCAAGGGAAATTGAAACTGTGCTGCAAAAATGTGTCGTGCATGTGCAAGCATTGCATGAATTTTTCAGGTTGCAATATATAATTCCAAGTTCGCTTTTTTGCGATACTTGCTCACTAATTTAAACACCGGAAGAAATCGAGAGTGCAGAAATGAACGAATCTTACAGCGACCGCGATGGTGTAATCTGGTTTGATGGCGAACTGGTGCCGTGGCGAGAAGCCAATGTCCATGTACTTACACACTCGTTGCACTATGGTGTCGCTGTATTTGAAGGTGTGCGTGCATACAAGACCAGCAAGGGTTCCGCAATCTTCCGGTTGGAAGAACACACGGAGCGACTCTACTCGTCAGCCCATATTCTCGGTATGACCGTAGAGTATGACAGACAAACTATCAATAAAGCCCAGTGTACAGTCGTGCGCGAGAATGTTTTGGAAAGTGCCTATATTCGCCCAATTCTGTACTATGGTTCGGAAGGCATGGGACTTCGTGCCGACAATCTTAGCACTCATATTGCAATTGCCGCATGGGAGTGGGGTGCGTATCTTGGAGACGAGGGGCTCGAAGCAGGCATCAGTGTGAAAACATCCTCTTTTTCACGCTTGCACGTCAATGTATCCATGTGCCGTGCAAAGGCCTGTGGTCATTATGTAAATTCCATACTTGCACTGCAGGAGGCTATTGACTGTGGTGCAGACGAGGCATTGCTTCTTGATACGGATGGCTATGTGATGGAGGGCTCAGGGGAAAATATATTCATTGTTCGCGACGGAGTCATCAGTACTCCGGATTTAACATCGGCACTGGAAGGGATTACGCGTCGTACAACAATTCAACTCATCAGCGAACTCGGATATCCTTTGCAGGAAAAGCGCATTACCCGAGACGAGGTATACATTGCCGATGAAGCATTTTTCACCGGAACAGCCGCTGAAGTAACGCCTATTCGAGAAGTAGATGGCAGAAAAATTGGCGCAGGCGGATGCGGACCGATCACCAAGCAGCTTCAGTCTTTGTATTTTGATGTTGTACAGGGCAAAAGCGAAGAGCATCTTCATTGGCTGACTTACGTATAAAAGAACTTGCACGCCATGGTTGATCAGTACAGGCCGGTCGAAGGTGAAGTACCGAATGCCGAGTCAATTATTGAAGTAACCGAAAAGGACCTCCCGTTGCATTGTCCGCTGGAACGAATGCGATTGTGGGATTCCCATCCGCGCGTCTATCTTCCAATTGAAAATTCCGGGGAAGAAGCTTGCCCGTACTGCGGAACAAAGTTTCGTCTGGTGTCCGAATCGACGGATTGATAGCAGAAGAGTATCAATCCGTAGTTCACGCAAGCGATAGCGGATTCCAATTCGGGAGTCCCCACTAAATCCGATGAGCAAGCCAAGTGCAGAATTCAATCTAGCAAGTTTTGGTTCGCATGCCGCAACCATTCAGGCAATCATGGCTGACTTGGTCAAGCAGCAAGCTCTGCAAAGAGTCTTTGACAAAAACCTGTCGTTATGGAACTGGCCGGAAAAACCGATTGAGAATCCGGCAGAATGCGTCGAGTGGACAGATATATTCAAGAGAACTGTGGATACACTTCAGCATTCGCCATGTAAAAATCGAGTTGTCGAAATTCAGCAAAATTTTGACACTGTTGTTCTGGTAGGCATCGGCGGCGCAGTGCAATCTGCCGAGGTATTTGCGAGCATGGCGAGAGAGCCGGCTTGCCAGTTAAAAATAATAAGCAGTACCAGCCCAGCCATCGTAAGTCAATGCCTTGAACTGGCCGAATCGAATTCAGTTCACTTCATCATTTCCAGCAAATCGGGTGAAACTTTGGAAACATTCGATATTGCTTGTACATTGCTTGCTGCAGTTGCCAAAGTACGAGACGATGTCGCCCGATATTTTACCGTTCTTACGGAACCAGGCCCCAGCCGTTTACGAAAATGGGCAGATAAAAACCATTTGCCTGTTCTGGATGCTGACCCCAAAGTGCCTGGCAGATTCTCAGCATTGGGAATGATGGGTTTGTTTCCGGCTGCAATTATTGGGTTCAATTTGGACGAGTTGCTTGAAGTTGCATCGAAACAGGTGGGTCAGTATCGGGTGAATAGTGCAGAGAGTGCAAGGGAGAATTGTAGATTGGGGGCGGTACTGGCAATGCTTTGCAAATGCGAGGGTGCCAGGCTCAATATCAAAACTTCAAGACAGCAGCGTGCTCTTGCGAAATGGATTGAGCAATTGGTAGCGGAAAGTTTGGGCAAGGAGGGAATGGGTGTTTTGCCGGTGATTGAGGTAGAGGAAGCTGAGGTTGACGAGTTGGTGATGAGTGCCTGTCCTTCGCAAGCTGAAATTGTAGAAATTTATCATCAACAGTTACCCCGATTTCACAGCGCTATTGAGATCGTAATTGAGTGGCAGGTTGCAGTTGTGCTGGCAGCTTGGTGGCTGAAAATAAATCCTGCAAATCAACCGGATGTTGTTCGTGTAAAACAGTACACTCGAAACAAATTGGATCAGTTGCCCACTGCCCCGGTCGCCATGATAGAAGATGAATTCTGCAGCGTTGCGCATGAAGATGCCATTGAAGAGTTGCTGTTCACAATGCTTTCAAGCGTGAGAGACAGTGACTATATTTGCATTTTGGCGTATGTATCCCCGTCAACAGACAACGAAAATCTCGTTGAGCAGCTTGCACAGGAATTGAAGTACGCGTCAGGTGCAACAGTAGTATTCAATTTTGGGCCACAGTACCTGCATTCAACCGGGCAGTTTCACAAAGGCGGTCCGGCAAACGGACACTATTTGATTATCAAGGAGGATTGCAACGATTTGAAGGTTTACGGCAAGCCTTACAGTTTTAACGACTCAATATCTGTTCAGGCAATAGCTGACCTTGTAGCGTTACGCGAATTGGGAAGGCCGGTTTACGCCGTCAATGCGGGTATTGACCTGCAATATACGGTCAGGTTGTTCTATAGGATATCAAGAAGAATTCGCAAAGGCGATTAATTCAGTCCGTGCAAATATATTGCCAGGTCATTGATTTGCTGCATTGTAAGCCGGAAGGCAATCGGGTTCATTTCCTCGCTTTCCCATTCCCCGTTTTTGAATTCAACCAGAGACTTGACCAAGTATTCCTGAAACTGGCCTGCAAGTCTTGGATATCGAGTCGGTATTCCCGCTCCCGATGGTCCATGGCATGCCATGCAGGCGGGGATGGAATACTCTTTGGAACCGTTTCTGTAGATTTCACGACCGCGCATTGCAGCTACTACGTCTTCTTCCTGAATGCTGCCCGGAGTAGACTCAAATTGAGCATAGTAGGCATCAAGGTCGGCCATGTCCTGCTCGGTAAGAGATTTCACCATTCCAATCATGGACGAACCCACTCGTTTTTCCGATTGGAATTTAGCTAGCTGGGTTGCCGCATAGCCGGGAACTTGTCCAGCTATTTTTGGAAACTGAGGCACGGGGCTGTTGCCGTCTTGTCCGTGGCAGGCTACGCACAAGCCGGTTTTCTCTTTACCCGCAACCGGGTCGCCGGCGGAAAAAGCATTTGATGCGAGTCCGATTGACAAAGCCAGCAAGGCTAGCAATCGGAAAAGTGAAACTTGGGTCTCTTTCATAGTCTCTAAATGGGGTTCTCAATCAATTGGTGATTCAATTATAAAACTGTGAGAATTATATACAATGATAATCGTTGTATACCGTTCTACGCAGTCGTCGCTGGCAGAAGGTTTTATTTGTTGTCAACGGGTTCTCTGGTGTAGGGGGTAAAAATTTCTCCTCTTTTTGCTTGTTCAGCATATTCAGCAAATCATATATACCGCTAATATCCATATATTGTTGATATTGCTCTTTGATATCTTCCAACACGTCCAAATACTCATCTGTTCCTTTTTTGAGAGTTTCTTGCTTGGTCTTCATACTTGAATTTTCGGGATTGTTCATATTCAGTTCACTTGTACAAATAAAATTAGGGAGTTGCATGGTTAAGAATGCTACATTTTTTTGCAACTATTGAGTAGTATAAATTAAAAAGGGCCATTTTTTATGCCATGTCGCATCTAAACGTAATTCGAATTACCGATCATCTGCCGGTTTTTCTTGAGTTTGATGAGAAGTTGAAATGCTATTACGATTAACTGGAAGTGTACAATGCGAATTTGTGCGGTGATGAATATGAGAGGATTTAATGGGTTTGCGATGATTTGCCTTCAGTTGTTCAATTACTATCTTAATCAGCATTTTTGCAAGGTGCCGGGCAGTTGAGTACTCCAATATCAAGCTTGAACGGAGCAAAATTCGAGGTGGCTGCCCATACTTTGAAGCAACTGCTTCCGGATACGGGTGTCGAGGTGGCATTCGCCGGCCGCTCAAACAGCGGAAAGTCCAGTGCGCTGAATGCACTTACAGGCCACAAGAGACTTGCCATTACAAGCAAAACGCCGGGTCGAACACAGCAGATTGTAATGTTCTCAGTCAATGAAAATATTCGACTCGTTGATTTGCCCGGTTACGGCTATGCCAAAGTGCCTGATGCAATGCGTAAGCATTGGGCAAAAACAATTGAAAAGTACTTTTCTACACGAGAGAGCCTTTGCGGGCTGGCTATTACCATGGATATTCGGCATCCGCTAAAGTCTATGGACAAGCAACTGATTGAATGGTGCTGTGCTTCTTCTGTTCATGTTCATATACTGCTGACAAAAGCGGACAAGTTGTCCAGCAGCAGGGTGAAGAACACCGTTGCCCTTGTGTGCAAAGAACTTGGAGATTTCCAGCAATTTTCTACCGTGCAGGCATTTTCCAGTACAAATGGCCTGGGAGTGACGCAGGCGCGTTCCCAGTTGCTGGAATGGATTAATGCCGCATCGGTAGATATTTAGTCATGAGCCTGCGCCCAGTTGATTCCAACTCCGGAATCGACGATCAGAGGCACATCCAGTTCTGCAATATTTTCCATGAAATGCGACACTTTTGATATCACTTCGTCAATCTCTTTTTCGGGCACTTCCAAAACCAATTCGTCATGAACTTGCATGATCATCTTGGCACCGCTTTCAGATTCAGCAAGCCACTTGTCTACTTCGATCATTGCCATTTTGATTATGTCTGCCGCTGAACCTTGCAGTGGGGCGTTAATCGCGGTGCGCTCGGCGTGCTGACGTCGATTGAAGTTACCCGATTCGATATCACGCACATAGAGTCGCCGACCGAATAGTGTTTCGACGAACTTCTGTTCATAGGCCTGTGCGCGTATTCTGTCCATGTATTCTCTGACTCCTGGGTAACGCTCGAAGTACTGCTGCACATATTCTTTGGCTTGCGCCTGTTCAATGCCAAGCTGTCTGGCAAGACCGAATTGGGACATTCCGTATATCAAACCGAAGTTGATTGCTTTCGCATTTCGTCGCTGGTCGGGGGTGACCTCTTCTTCGCTCGTGCCAAAAACTTCAGAAGCTGTGCTTTTGTGAACATCCCCCCCTCTATTGAACGCGTCCACCAGTCCCGGATCGCCGGAGAGATGAGCCATGAGACGGAGTTCAATTTGAGAATAGTCAATAGAAAGCAGTACGCATTCCGAATCTGCCACAAATGCTTCTCGCACACGTTTTCCTT
Organism: Arenicellales bacterium; assembly: GCA_965203865.1. Classification (GTDB taxonomy): domain Bacteria; phylum Pseudomonadota; class Gammaproteobacteria; order Arenicellales; family JAJDZL01. Next base: position 2,536,604 of record OZ241916.1, on the reverse strand, counting down.
CGGGAGTCCGAATAGGAATATTTTGAAGATTGGGGTCGGAAGAAGACAATCGCCCGGTTGCAGCAACAGCCTGATGATAGGAAGTGTGTACTCTTCCAGAATTCTGGTCAATGAGGTCTGGAAGCTTGTCCGTATAGGTAGACTTTAATTTGAACAAGCCGCGATGCTCAAGAATCAGTTTTGGCACTTCGTACTTGTCGGACAAGTCGCGAAGTACATCTTCCGAAGTCGAGGGCTGTCCACGCGAGGTTTTCTTTGTAACCGGCAAGCTGAGCTTGTCAAACAACACTTCCTGAATCTGCTTGGGCGACGAGAGATTGAACTGCGTGCCCGCCAGCTCGAAAATTGAATTTTCCACCTTGTTCAATCGGACTTGCAGCTCCATACTCTGCCGACGCAATTCATCGCAGTTCAAAAGTACGCCGTTATTTTCCATTCTGTCAAGCACGGCGATAAGGGGTACTTCAATATTCTCGTAAACATTTTTCAGAGAACTGTTTGACTCGAGTTTGGGCCAGAGTGTCTGATGCAGTTGAAGTGTGATATCTGCATCTTCGGCGGCGTAGTTTACTGCTCTTTCAACCTCTACCTGATCAAAGGTAATTTGATTTTTTCCTTTTCCTGCCACTTCCTCGTACGGAATTGTGGAATACTGCAAATATCTTGAAGCGAGATTGTCAAGGCTATGCTGAGCAACTGCTCTGCTATCCAAGACATACGACTCTAGCATGGTGTCGTACAAAACACCTTTAATTGACACTCCGTATTTTCTGAAAATAGCGGCATCAAACTTTATGTTTTGTGCGATCTTCGCAATTGATTCATCTTCCAGAATGGGTGCCAGTTTTTCCAGAACCAGTTCTCGAGGCAATTGCTTCGGTGCGTTTACATAGCGATGCGCAACCGGGATATAGTATGCTTTCCGGCTATTCATACTGATGGAAATTCCGACCAGGCTGTCTTTCCGAACATTAATTCCGGTCGTTTCTGTATCAACAGCCAGAATTTGGCAATTTTTTAGTTGTTCAACCAGGTCATTTAGACTTGATTCATCCAGAATTGTGAAGTAATCGGATTTGTGCTCTTCCGTTGCCTTGCTGGATTTTAACTGGCTTAGCCACGTGCGGAATTCAAGCTTTTTATAGTAATCCCGCAAAACTTCGGTATCGGGCACCGTTTGCGTGAAATTATTCATATTGAATTCAATATCCACGTCAAGTTTCAGCGTAACCAGATTTTTAGCCAAGCCCAGTTGCTCGAAACTGTTTCTGAGGTTTTCTCCTGCCTTGCCGGTAATATTGTCTGCATTGGAAATCACGCCTTCCAGCGAGCCATACTGCTGAATCCATTTTGCGGCAGTTTTTTTGCCAACCAGCGGCACTCCCGGAATGTTGTCCACAGGGTCACCGACCAAAGAGAGATAGTCTATGATTCTGTCTGGTGACACCCCGAATTTGTTCAATACGCCTTCCGGGTCCAGTTCATCATTTCGCATTTCATCTCGCAATGTTATGTGCTCGGAAACAAGTTGGGCAAGGTCTTTGTCAGCACTGGCAATAATGGTGTGAATGTCGTTGTTTTGGTTTGCCGCCTCGGTAGCCAGAGTTGCAATTACATCGTCTGCTTCAACCCCGGGTACGCTGAGTACGGGAATTCCCATGGCAGGCACCAAATCGCGAATAATGTCGTACTGCCTGCGCAATTCATCGGGCATTGGCGGACGGTTCGCCTTGTATTCGGGATACATGTCATCTCGGAATGTTTTGCCTTTGGCATCGAATATTGTGACGATATAGTGGGGAGACTGCTCTTTAAGAATCCGATTAAGCATATTGACCATGCCGTAGACAGCCCCGGTTGGCTCGCCTGAGGCAGTACTCAAATTAAACGCGTGAAACGCTCTGTAAACGTATGCAGTCCCGTCAATCAGGTAGAGAATTTTTTTACTGGAGTTTGGCACTGCTTCATTGTCTGATAATTTGTCTGGAGATGCACAGATTTTTTCTGTGTATGATTTTTCTCGCATAAACTTGGTTTCAGCATCAAGACTACCTGTATCTGGTTTCAGTCCCTTTGTCGCAGAAAACCTGGTTAGCCAACTCAGTCAATCTGAAACTGAGGCAGTACGGACACTGGCCTCATGTCGGGATACATCAATCGCTGGACAACATGCTTGAACAAGCATATTTCAAAAATGGCTACCGACTGTGCATACGATGATTGGCAATTTCAGACACTACAATAATAGGCGAAGTATTTTTTGTGTATCGAGGCGATACCTTCAGGGGAGAATATATGAGTTCCGTATCTATCCAATCGCAGATGTTGGAAAGACCAATTTCTGAATTGACTACGTCAGACTGCCATTAACTATGTTCCAAATACTTATAAAATCCCAATCTAAATATAGAGCCATTTCTTATTTTGGAAATTCAATATTTACACTATTAAGTGTTCCCAGTTATTTATGCAAAATTTCTCTGATTAATAAAAATTCACTCGCTTATAGGGCATTACAGATTCAGTTTAATTTCTTATATGATGCCTCACTTTTTCTACTACCATATTCTAATCAATGCCATAACTAGGCCGCTTATACCTGTAACCATTATGCCCATTATGCCGATCATGCAGTAGAGCACCCAGTTTAGTTTCCGTTCTATCAGAACCTTAACTTCTGAAACATCTTCTTTAGTAGCCAGATATCCAACGTGTGTCTCAAGCCGGGCCAATCTTCCTTCAAAATTATCCCGTCCTCCATTGCTTGGGCTTGTCCTAGCTGGCGGTTCTGATAGTTCTAGTTGTTCATTGACTGCACGAGGGCGCGGATTTTCCATTCTAATTCTCCCATTGGTCAAGCCATTCCCAGAGTGATCCCTCAAAATAACCACTAAATGCATTGTTCAATTTAAACACTACACCCAATGAATTTTCTATGCGATTTTCACCCTTAATTCCTATATTTTCAGCAATATCTTGCGTAAGACGATCAGAAGAAACTAAAAATGCTGTATCCGATAATTTGTAATAATTAGGATAATTTTCCTCAATGCGGCTGATAACATTTTGGTCTATATCTCTTAAAAAAATTGCAAAGTTGGCCATCCTTCCCATTGTCCTATCTGTGAATAAAACAATTCAATAATAACATATTACTTGTACTAAATTTCAAACTTGAAGTTTTCCTCAAACAAATACATAGTTGATTTGTTCCAAATATATCTTGTGATTTTCATATATCACTGAATGCTATGTATCGCCAATTGTTGCAAAAATCCGCTTACAATCTATGCTGTGGAACTATAAGTCCGAAAAAATCCCTGAATGAGTTGTTGAAATGAAAATTAATCCTGCCCTTGTTCAGAAGAAACTAAAAATGCTGTATCCGATAACTTGTAATAATTGGGATAATTTTTCTCAATGCGCTTGATAACATTTGTATCCATCTCTTTCAAGAAAATTGCAAAGTTCTTCATCGTTCTCTTTATCCCATCTGTTTAATAAAAACAAAATTTCCATGCCCTTTATTATGAAGGTGCAGAAACTAAATTGGCTTGCCGGTCAGCTAATTTCAACAATTCATCGGCCCCATATACATCCTGTTCAGCAAGATACTCAAACAAGTCTAGAAATCTTTTTCGAAGCTCCTTGTTGCCCTCGCTGTTGACATACTCTCGCTTTAGTAGACCACTTAATTCATGAAGTTCATAAAGTGGTAGATCCTTCTCATAGGTAATTTCTTTTCCAGTACCTTGGGGTAATTGTAGTATTTTTTCGCCGGCACTGATAACAAGTTCTGCAACGTCATCAGTAGTTTTTCCGAGAAATCGAATTAAATCAATGTGATTATCTTTAATTGCAGGTGACTTGATGAATTGCTCTGCTAAATCCTTGAAAAGATGATTTCTATCCTGCTCTATATGGCGAAAAACATTACCAGCTGCTATACGAACTTCACGATCATCGTGGGAAAATAATTTCTTGAGCTCGCCTATAACATATTCTGTACGGTTAGCGTCAGTTACAAATAAGCAAAGTGCTTGAGCCCATAGCTGAGTGTGTGCAGAGGATAACTCGTGAATATCTAGAAATTTTTCAGTAGATTCCCCGCCCCTTAATCGATTACATAGTGCCCACCAAGAACCGAATAAATGCTTATTTTGGTCTGTCGAATTGATTAGTTGTTCCATTATTTTGATCGCGGTCTTTATGTTTGCCGATTCAATGTGAAAATACAACTCAACACCGATACCTGTTATTAATGGAGTCAAAGCGTCATCAATTGATAATTTATTGGTAATAGGTTCAGTAAAATTGAGAATACATTTACTAAATCTCTGCTTATCGTAGTTGTACATTGATACTAATGGGTAAAGCATCATTACCCTAACCGGAATATTTGATTCACTCTCTATACGATTCTCCAAAAAATCGCATATTTTCGGCGAGTAAAGGTTATTTTCATTAATTAATTTTCCTAACGCTAACCATGCTCTTCCACGGGTCATGTTAAGCCCGTTGGTTATCGCTCCCATATCCATTAGTGATTTAATTGAACGAAAACCTGATCGATAACTAGGAGAAGTAGTTCTAATGACCTCTGTCACATCACCAAATTCCGCATACCAAAGCAACATATTGAAACATTCTTCGTTTTGAATGATATCTGGATGTTTTCCAATTACGTCTGCAATTTCCGAACCAAACTCATCTTTAGACAGTCTAAAGACATGCAAAAGCGCATCTTGAATTAAAGTTATGTCAACTTCATTTGCCGTGGAAATGCCCGAAAGTATTCGGTTTATATACACTACGTTTACATTTGTATTTATCTTAAAAATTAACCTAGCAAATCTATTCGGGTCAGTTTCAGTTGCTACTTTAAGATTTTCTGATAGCGCAAATGCACCTCCATGAAACTCGCCTTCAAAATTAAAGCTCGGCTCAGTATGAGAATACCTTTCCATTGCATTGAGCCATTGATTGTCTGTCATGCGCCTTGTACTATCTAAATCAATAGGTGGTTGAATAGCTCCACTAATATTTACTATTGGTTTGGGGATTTGATATGAAGGAAATTTTCGTTCAAGTTCTTCTAACTTTTTGCTTCCCGACTTCGACAATAGCTCTTTACCAATTGTTTTTAAAACATATAGTTGAACACGCCCATATTCTTTTAAATGGTCTAACGCAGCATCTCTGCCATCACTGTTTGCATTTTTGTGGAAGTTTAGAGCGTTTTTTGCTTGTTTTAGTTCATCACGGAATTGAAAAATAGCACTTTCAATATTTTCAATTGAAATCTCTTTTTCTTGAATTACTGCACGAGCAGTTTCTGCAAAAAGCAACCACTTGGCATTTTGATATCCTGCGTAAAATAAGTGAGATGAATTTAATAAATGTTTTAAACGATGCCCCAGTTTTTTCGGGTTGGCAACGATAGTTTGAAGATGTAAAAACATCATTGCTTCATGAAGTGCAGGGTCAAGTTGTTCAAGGTATTTACCTGCTAATTTTGGATTGGTTTTCGCGATGGTTTGCAACGCATTTCGAATGTGTCTTAGTAATACACCTGAGCCATATTCGTCATCAGCTTTGTATCTATAACGAAGGTAATACCCATTCTTACTTTCCAAGTCTGAATTAACTGATTTTATTAGAGCTGGGATTGAGCCACCTACGAACAACTTCGGCGACTTCTTTGATAGCTCTTTCAATTTGTATTCAAAGGAGTCGTTTAATCCCTCAACGCCAAATAAATGTTGGTTGCTGTTTTTTTTGAACCAAAACTGAAATATTTTCCTGAGTTTCTTCGCACCTTCCTCAGGACTCAATCCATCAAGAATATTAAGTGTCCCATATAGAAGGAAATTAGATTGAAACAGTGATTTCGAGTTTTTGCTGAATAAGTCGAACAATAGGTCAACCAATTCAATGCTCAAACTGTGTTCATGGGGATAACATAGAGATATGGCTAGCAACTTCCCCCGCTTGGTGTCGCCTGTCAACCATTTTTTCAATAATCTTACGACTGACTTGGGATGTTTATTTGAAACTCTTATTAACCACATTAGCAATTGCTTTTGCTGAGTCTCAAGCATAATTTCAAGATTTTTCTCTATCCAATTTCTGTTGTTCAATAATTCAAACCAGTTGTCTGATTGAAGAAGTGCCTTTTGAAGTAATATCGGAAACTTTTCGCCACTGCCTTCAAGGGATAGAATTACATCTAGCTCTTCTTCTTTGGGACCAGATGCATCTGACAACCATTCTGCCACAACACATTTAATATGCATGCGAACATCTGGTGATGAAAATATGTTTTTTAATTCAGTTAAGTATTCTTGAAAGTTCGTATCCCTCTTTAGTGAGAGAATTTGGTGCACTTGAGTACGTACGAATAAATCTTGCTCAGATTTTTGAAGAAACTCAATTAAACTTTCATTTGAGGTTAGAAAATACTTTGCATAAATAAAGTCAAAAAAACTTTCGTGAAAAAATGCCAAGTGACGTTTTCCCTCATGGATTATCAGCCCTAATGAAGATAATTGGTCTATTGCACCATCATAGTGTTCTAAAACTTGGCGATGACAGGTCAAAGATTGAGTATCGTTCATTGCTTCTGCCATAGAATACAGGGGGTCTCGAATATTCCAATTACAGGCATTCATTAAATTCAAGTCTTTTCTTCTTCTTGCATCAATCAAATGCTGAAACAAGTCGTTTTGATTGGTGATATTTTGATTGTTTTTTTTAAGTTGGCTAAATAAATACAGATTAAGTGTATTTTCGAATAATTTATTCTGTTTATCGGGTATTGAATTCGAGTTGATTCCAATCTTCTTCAAGATGGGCAACACTTGAACCCTCCAATCTAATTTCTCAACCTCTATGTGAGTGAATTTATTTTTCGTTGCCAACTGTTGAAGTTGAGGGTCATGATGATAGTCGTAACTACGACAAACCAACAGACAATGAACTTTGTTGTATTTTTCACACTCGTCTACAAGTTCAATCAAAAGCTCTTTAATTGCAGGATTTCTTCCTGAGCTCTCGCTAACGGCATCGACCTGGTCAACAATCAATACAGCGGTTTTATTTGAAGCCACATTAGCAAGTACACTTACAGGACTTTGTGCCTGATCCAATTCTAACAACTCGGAACCAAGTTTAAGTCTAGATTGAAATTCCAGATATCGGTCCATGCGAAACACTAGATGATCAATTTGCTCTTGTTCTAGAGTTGTTAAAACTTGTCCGACTACCCCTGATTTTCCGATTCCTGCTTCTCCAGTTAGAAGAACTGAATCTGCACCATGATCTTCAAATAAGAGATTGAATATTGCCTCAGTTTCTTTTCTGCTAATCGTTTCCCCGGCGATTTGAAATGATTGATAGCTTTTCTTGTAGCGAGTGTTTGCTTTAATAATTTTTTCTCTTAACGTTGGATCGTAAGAGGCGGATCTGAATTGCAATTCACTTTCATCCTGAATCCACGAACGAACAATCTCAGTGGTGAGTTTTTTGTTTAAATTATCTTGCAAGTAGTCGCTTAATAACTGGAACAGATGTTCGTTAGTGAAGAACAAATGATTGCCCAAAAGGTTTATTTGCTTATCGATTAACAACTCAGATATTGCTACAAATTCGCATCTTCTTATCCAGTCAAAAGCAACTGCTGGATTTACACACCAATATTCCTCAGTGAGTGCAATGAAACAATCTTTTTCCTTCTCTGATGCACTACTCCTGAATTCATCTAAATTTTTTGCCTTATGTGCCTTTTCACTAACATCTTTAATTGGGGAAGCCGAACCTTGTGATACAAACACACACTTTGATCTAGTGTTTTCGGATAATTGCCTTTTAAAGTTTTCAAGAACATATTTTAGTTTGCGTGCTGTCCAATTCCCGCCGGGAGCGTTTAGTTTCACCTGATGCCATTCATTACATTGGCCCCGAGATAAAACAAATTCAAACCCAATGAATTCTCGTTCAATACCTTCATATTGAATTGAATTTGCTTGGCCGGAAATGACTTCAAGCAATGAATATACTGCCCATTTCTCTTCGTAGTAATTTCCGCGCTTGCTCGCTATTCCACCTATATTAGGTTTATTAGGTAATTTCATTTTCAATTTAATCTTATCCAGTCTAATTGAACTATCCGCTATTAATTGAATACCGCAAGTTACCTGAACCGATTGCCAACGCCACTCCAGAGCAGGTTGCAGAAGCCATTATAAAAAGCCCGCTGAAGAAAGAATGGCGGTTCATACAGAAAAATCAAAAACCTGCGCAGTCAGACTGATATTTTAGAAAAATTTTCTACAGTTTTCTGCAAATCGGGGGAATGGTGTAGATTGTATATAATCCTCGAAATTTTCATAAATCACTGAATGCCGTACATCGCCAATTGTTGCAAAAATCCGCTTAAATCTGTGTTGTTTAACTATAAATATGGAAAATCCCTGAATGAGTTTTTGTAATGAAAATTAACCCTGTTCTTGTTGAAGTTACCCGTGGAGACATGGTAGAAAGTTTTCATCGCGGTGCGGCTGTAGTCATGCGAGGTGACGAAACACTACTCGCAAGTTACGGTGATATCAACAGGCCAATTTACCCGCGGTCTGCAATCAAACCGTTGCAAGCGATGGTTCTGGTAGAGTCAGGAGCACTGAAAGAATTTCAACTGGGCAGTACAGAAATTGCTCTTGCCTGTGCATCCCACTCTGGAGAACAACTTCACGTAGACGGAGTGACAAACTGGCTGACCAAAATTGGGTTGAACGAATCCAATCTGGAATGCGGTGCACAAGAACCAACTCACGAGCAAACTCGATATGAGCTAGCTCGCCAATGTATCAATGCCGGTCCCCAGCACAATAATTGCTCAGGCAAGCATGCGGGTTTCCTGACTATTGCAGTTCACAACAAATTTCCTGTTGCCGGATATATCCAGCAATCTCATCCTGTGCAACAGAGAGTAATTCAGATTTTGGAAGAACTAACCGATGAAAATCTGAGCCATCGTCCGAAAGGAATAGATGGCTGCGGTATCCCGGTTGTCGGAATTACGCTTCGCGGAATTGCAAGGGCGTGTGCAAGAATTGCATCGGGTAAATTTGAATCCAGAAGTCGTCAAAACGCAGCAGTGCAGATTACTGATGCGATGAAAAAACACCCCTATTTGGTTGGTGGCAGTGACCGGTTTTGCACAGTTGTCGGTGAAAAAACCGATGGCGCAGTTTTGGTAAAAGTTGGAGCCGAGGGAGTTTACACAGGGATTACCATGAAGGAACCCCAAGTTGGTATTGCCTTGAAAATTGATGACGGTTCCAGAAGGGCAGCAGAAGTGCTGATGGGAGGACTTTTGTCTTCGTATTGTTCCATGAGCGATGATACAGTCGAATCATTGCAGCCCTGGTTTCAGCCACAAGTGAAAAATGTGGCAGGCGAGCCTGTAGGAATCATACGCCCGGTATTGAAGTAGCAACTGATTTACACCTTCACGCGAAAAAGTCCTTGAATCCTGAAACCAGAGTGTCCACTGCCTTTCGGTTCACATCAAGATTTGTTACTAGTCGAAGGGGCATTTCTGCCTCGATGACGACATTGCGAGATAACAAAAATTCACTCAGTTGTTGGCAAGTCTCAAGAGGCATGTTAACGAATACCATGTTTGTTTGCATTGGATGGAAGTCAACGTCAATCGTTTCTATTTCTTTCAACTTTGAAGCCAAATACTCGGCGTTTTCATGGTCTTCAGCAAGTCTGGCAATATGATTTTCGACAGCATACAGTGCTGCTGCGGCGAGTATTCCGGCCTGGCGCATGCCGCCACCCAATACTTTCCGCCAGCGCAATGCTTTTTGGATAAATTCCTTGCTGCCGCAGAGAATAGATCCGACCGGTGCTCCCAATCCCTTGGAAAAACATGCAGAAACTGAATCAAAGCGACTTGTTATTTCATTCACATTTACTCCGCACTTGATCGCAGCATTGAATACTCGGGCACCGTCAAGATGAAATGCCAGTCCATTGTCTGCAACAAATTTGGCTGCATCGTCAAGGTACCGGATTGGAAGGGCTTTTCCGAACTGAGTATTTTCCAGGCAGAATAGCCGGGTAATCGCGTAATGTTCATCGTCTGGTTTGATCACGCTTTTTGCTTTTTGCAGATCAATTGTTCCGTTGCTCGAAAATTCCAATGGTTGCGGTTGAATACCGCCAAGTACGGCCGCACCGCCGCCTTCGTACTTGTATGTATGTGCAATCTGACCCACAATGTATTCGTCGCCCCGAGTGCAATGGCTTAGTAGTGCCGTAAAGTTTCCCTGCGTTCCGCTGGCAACAAACAGGCCTGCCTCCATGCCAAACATTTCTGCCATTTTGTCTTGAAGCTTGTTGACCGTGGGGTCTTCCCGATGAACATCATCCCCAACTTCGGCACGGTACATGGCTTCTCGCATGCCTGGCGTGGGCTTGGTTACTGTATCGCTACGAAAATCATAAACCATCAAAATCTTTCCTCTATCGTAAATTCATCATTTTACTTTCAATAACTCTGTTAATTTAGATAAAAAAGCCAGTCAGCAAGAAACTGCCGGGAGAACTCTTGTTGAGTTTTGTTCATTCTTCTTCAAGGTTGATTTCGGAAATATTGAACAAGCCAACCTTGCTAATTGTATAATTCCGCATGTAGTTTTTTCTTGGCAAGTATTTACTAATCTCGACTACCTATTGGAAAATAATCATGGTCATTAACCCTTCATTTACAGTCGGTATTGAAGAAGAGTACAAACTGGTTGACGCTGACACACTCGACTTGCTGTCTACGATGCCTCCGGATCTTATGGAAGACTGTCGAGAGCAACTTGGAACACAGGTAACCAAAGAGTTCTTGCAATGTCAGATTGAAATTGGTACCGCAGTCTGCAGCACAATGCAGGAAGCACGCGCAGAACTGGTACGTTGCAGGAAAATAGTTTCGGAAGTCGCCAAGAAGCACAATTGCCTGCTGATGGCCGCATCAACTCACCCGTTTTCTCTGGGGATGACCGAGCACACTCGCGAAGAACGATACGAAAGATTGGCCGAAGAGCTTCAGTATGTTGTCAGACGACTGCTGATCAGCGGAATGCATGTCCATGTTGGAATCGAAGACAATGACCTTCGCGTCGACTTGATGAATCAGGCATCCTATATTCTCCCCCACTTGCTGGCACTCAGCACCTCTTCACCATTCTGGAAGGGTGAGAATACCGGCCTTAAATCTTATCGAGTGGCTGTATGGGACCAGATGCCGCGAACTGGGTTGCCTCAGCAATTCAATGGTTATTCGGATTACATGAAACATGTCGAAGTGCTAATTGATGCTGGAATCATTGAAGACCCAACCATGGTGTGGTGGGATATTCGCCCCAGTTTCAAATTTGATACGCTTGAAATGCGGATTTCTGATGTATGCACCAACATGGAAGATGCCATTGCAATTGCCGCCGCATTCCGGTGCTGGCTACGTATGCTTTTCCGGCTGAAAAAGAAGAACCAGCGATGGCGTCAGTACTCGCCGTTTGTTATTGCTGAAAACCGCTGGCGAGCACGCCGATACGGAGCTGATGAAGCACTCATTGACTTTGGCAAGGGAGAACTCGTGGATTTCAAGCTGTTGACCGACGAGTTCATCGATATAGTCATGGAAGACGCAGAGCACTTTGATTGCGTGGGAGAGTTGCTGCATCTGCGCAATATCGCCCAAAACGGCACCAGTGCCCATCGGCAAATTGAAGTCTATGAAAATGCGCTGTCTGAGGGACAGTCAAGTGAAGAAGCACTGCGCGAAGTTGTGCGATTCCTTGTCAATCAGTCGATGAACGGCGTGACCCAATAATTTCAGGGACATTCAGCATTGAAAGTCAGTAGTGCCGTCCCGGTGCGCTTGCTCCATAAGCTGCACTTCCCATTCAAGGTATTGCTTCATACGAATTTCTTGATCTTGCTCTTGGTCGTACGGCCGATCCCAAACATCGTCCACGTCGCACATAGAGTCTTCCATACCCTCTGCAAACGAGAAGCCTGCTTGATGCCACCCTTGGTTACCGCCATTCAAGATGCGAATAATTGCTTGATAATCTGCTTTTTTCAAATCCGCTGCCGCAAAATGGGCAAGACATCCGTCTTCCGAAGTAAGCACCAGTAATCCAACTGGCGGCCTGAACGCCAGCGAATTGTTCAACCTCTGCCGAATGCACCAGGCAGCCTTGGGTATATGTTGCAAGCGATAGTTCCGGCTGCTTGATAAATCCACAATCATCGCAGGTTCTCCCGATTGCATCACAGCTTTTAACTCGCCGGGTTCAATCGTTTCATATTCTCGGCAATCAACAATTTCCGGATGGTTCGGACCGGATTCAAGTTGTACGTCTTGAAAAGGATGCTCCAGAACATGAACATCCCTGTGCCCCATCTGTATTAGCCACGATGCTGTCATTACTGCGCGAACATGCTTGTCGTCTATCAATACAATTCGCGAGTTTTGCACCGCTATGTACTCGTCGGTTGTTTGAACCAGCTGACCGCCTGGCGCATGCCTTGATTTTGGCAAGTGTCCCGCTTCAAACTCTTCAATAGTACGCACATCAAACAGGTACAAGGTTCTTTCGGGGTCTTCCATCCACTTGTTCAGCGTGCCGACATCTATTCGAGACACACCAAAACGCTTCGCCACGCGTTCTGCTGCTTCACATGCTTTTTTGTAGTTTGTCACAGACGGATTCGGGCCGATGCGGTCGGCATCATGGTCCAGTTTCAATCCCGCCAAATGCCATCCCATAGTGCCATCTTTCAGCAGCATGACATGATTCGGGATGCCGGCATTAATCAACGACTGTGCGCCTAAAATGCTTCTGGTTCTTCCAGCACAGTTCACGACAATATCTGTTGCCGGGTCCGGTGCCACCTCGAACACGCGATAAACCAGCTCGCCTCCGGGAACATCAATCGCAGTTGGAATGCTCATGGCGCTGTATTCGTCCAGAGGGCGGCTATCAAGAACTACAATGTTGTCCCCGCGAGTCAATCGATTGCTTAGCTCGTCGGGCAGAATTTCAGGCGGCTGGCGATTCTCCAGTAAATACTCCCCAAATGTCTTGCTCGGCACATTCAGTCCCGAAAACAACTCAAAGCCCTGGCTTCTCCAGCCTTCCAGCCCTCCAGTTAATACACTCGCATTTGAATATCCGATTTCGACCAGCTTCTGCTGTGCTTGACAAGCGATTTTTTCCTTTCCTTCGGGGCCGCTGTCGTACACAACAATTTGTGTGTTCTTTCGGGGTACAAGCGACAGAATATGAAGCTCCAGTTGACTGAGCGGCAAATTGGATGCCCAGAGCAAGTGGCCGGAAAAGTAGATTCCCTCTTCTCGAACATCCAGTATCGCAAGTTCATCGCCCGAAAGTATGTGTTCTTTCAGGGAGCAGGCATCAATATAGTCCGTCATTGATCGATATACCGCGCTTCGCGGATGTCGTCATATACAGGATATTTTCTCCACTCGCCTTTTTCCCTGTCATAAAACTCACGGTCCGTAAGGTGTTCCAGCCCCAGTCCATACATGTGGAAATTTATAACCGTACTTTCGTTTGCGACATGAATGGAGTGAAGATCATCTGGCAGCAGAACCACACCTGTGCCTTTGCGTACAATTTTTGAGTCAAACAATTCAACGCCATCTTCTGTTCGCTTGTAGAAGCGGTTGAGTTCATCACCGTGAATACCGACGATTACTGCCCATGTATCGTGATTGTGAGGCTCAGTACTCAATGGCGGTCGGACAGACTGTACATAGAGAGAGAAACGGTTGTCGTCCATATCCTCTGACAATCGGTAAATGCATGAGTTTTCAAAACTCGACTTGGGCGGGGCCGGGAATTCTTCTTCGGTGAACCACTCGGCATGTTCGGCCAAAGCAATCAATTCTTGCTTGATTCTCTCAAGCGCTGTCAGCGTAACTCCATCTTCTCTTTCTATATCGTGAATTCGTTCAATTGTTGCTCTAATTGCTTTTTTTCGATCTTTGTTGGCGGGCATATCCTTTCACTCCTCCAAATTTTCTGTTAAACAGGCAAATTCATCGCAATCTTTTATATACCGTTTTGTTGCTTTCGGTATGGGAACTCGTACCCCTGCGATGTGCTCGATCAATTTTCGGCCGTTTTGCAACAGCTCGGAACCGCGTTCAATAACTTTCTTGTCTGCTTCCGAAGTATTATTCGATATTTGTGGCTCGAAGTATTCAACCAGTTCAATGGAGGTTACATATTTCGGCCATACTTCGAATATGTCTGGATCAATCTTGGTAATTTCGCATTCCTGCTTCGCCATTTTGACGAAGTCTCGCAAAAGGTCTTCAATGCCTTCAAATGCCTTTATCGAGTTGAATGTTTCGATCATTTTCTCGGCCACATTGTCAATGTCTCGCATACTTTGACTGATTTTGATATAGCGGCTGGCATAGTATTCACCCAATGGCAGGGTAAACGCCTTCAACGGTTCGCCCCACAATTCTTCAATTCCTTCACTGTTGTCCCCGTTGACATCGCGTACCCACTGCCCCAGCTCCATCGCTTCTTGCAGGCACTCACTGCATTCTCTCATCAGCTCGTTGTCCAAACTGATGTGAACACCCTTTTCGGCAAGTTCTACAACCGTTTTAAATATATCGGTAGCCCGGTTGAACAGGGCGCCTGCCAGCATTGCAGCGTTAACGCGCTTTTCTGCCGACCCTGCGGCACGTTCATAGCCCAGGCGCGCCAAATCCAGATTTTCCCCCGGGGTGTTAATTCCTAGCTCTGTGTGGTGAAAAGCACGACGCGTCAAGCCAACAATCAAATTCTTTTTTGCAGTCAAGACATCGTCCGGGGGCTGGTAATAGCGAATCCAGTACTGGTCGTAGTAGATGCGCATTTTGCCATCTACTTCCCGGACAGTGCCGTTAATTACTTCATCTGCTTTTGAATCGTTCGACATGCTTGAAATTTTACCGAATCAGAAAAAGAAATTGTACTTATACTTCGCAAAAGTTTCACGGGTGAAAGAAACCAAATTTGCGTTTCAGGCTGAAGTTTGCATAGAATGAGTACTTGAAGCAATACGGAAATTAGAAATGAATATAACGATTGTCGAGAAAATTCTTTTGTTGCTGCTTGATGATGAAAAAGGAACTTTGCCTCCTGTACCGCAGTTGACTCTTCACTTTATTCTTGCAGGCGCAGTACTGATGGAACTGGCAATGAGAGGAAAAATCGACACAGATGATGAAAGTATTTTGGTGGTTGACAAGTCTGCGACCGGGGAGGAATTTCTGGATTCAACGCTTGCGCTAATTGCCAGTAAACCGGAAAAGCGAGAAATCAATTTCTGGATAAACAAAATTGCTGATGATGGTGCCGAGTTGACTGAACTTGGATTCAAGCGACTGGTTGAGCGAGAGGTCCTTGAAGTCAACGAGAAGCGTTATTTTTGGATTGTGAAAACCCAAACTTACCCCATTGTTGACGACTCGGCTGAACGACGGGTCAAACTCCGAATCATGAATATTCTGTACGGCGATGTGGACCCCGAGCAAAAAGATATAGTAATTATCTGCCTGATGGATGCTTGCGATATGTTTCGGACAATTCTTGGTCCAACGGAATTGAGCAAGGTTCGAGCCAGGATTGATGAAGTTGCGCAACTTGATGAAATAGGGCAAATTACCACAAAACTGGTCAGAGATATTCAAGTCGCACTTGTAGCAACGCATGCCCCTGTATTTTAGTTGTCAGAACAGTGCCTGTTCACTGCGAGGCAAGTTTGCCGCAATTTCAATAACTGGTGTTTCAATCAGTCCATGCCTGAATATTTTATGAATAATTTTTGTTTGCCAAATTGCTTACCTGTAATTTGATACAATTCACACTTTCCAATTTGTTGATGGTTGCCGCGAGAGGAGAGAGTTGCAACGATGTTCAAATCCCTGTTAATTGATCCAAACAAATGTACAAGTTGCCTGCAGTGCGAACTTGCGTGCTCGTACGAAAACGAGGGGATTTTCAACCCCGCCAAGTCAAGAATCAAGATTTTTGAATTTGAACACGGATTAAGGGCTATTCCGTATACATGCACACAGTGCGACGAGGCCTGGTGTTTGCATGCCTGTCCAGTTGAGGCAATTTGGATCAACCCTGCAACAGGCGCGAAGGAAGTTAGCGATTCTGTATGTGTTGGTTGCAAGGTTTGCACAATTGCCTGCCCGTTTGGCACTGTCAACTACAACAGCGATACCGGGAAGGTAATCAAATGCGACTTATGCGGTGGAGCCCCGCAGTGTGCCGAAGCATGTCCAACAGGTGCCATCCTGTATGTTGAGTCGGACTGGGCAGGATATAACCGTATGCGCGAATCAGCTGTCGAAGCACATGCCTGAAGCAATATTCTTGACAACGGATACGTGGTGCAGGCATCCATGGAGCATGTGATTATCGGCGCAGGGCCCGCAGGAATCATAGCAGCCGAAAATATTCGCAAGCTGTCGCCAAGTGACTCTGTCACTATTATTGGCGAGGAACAGCACCCGCCATATTCGAGAATGGCTCTACCTTATCTGTTGTCAGGCAGTGTTGGGGACGAAGGCACTTACTTGCGCCACGGTGCAGACCATTATGAAAAACTGGAAATAAAATTTATACAAGACCGGATTACACGTATTGTTCCCGGTAATTCATTGGTTGAATTGGCAAACGGGAACAAGATCAACTACGACCGGCTTTTGGTGGCAACCGGATCAAGTGCAATTCGCCCGCCGATTGAAGGCATGGACTTGCACCAGGTTTCCAATTGCTGGACCCTTGAAGATGCGCATCAGTTACTCGCCTCTGTCAAGCGCGGCGACCATGTAGCCTTGCTTGGAGCAGGTTTTATCGGTTGCATCGTTTTACAAGCCTTGGTTGACATGGGGTTGAAATTGACCGTAATCGAGTTGGCAGACCGCATGCTGGCAAGGATGATGGATGACACTGGCGGCGATATGATCAAAGAATGGTGCGAAAATAAAGGTGTAAGCGTGAAAACCGGTTGTAAAGCGCTTGGTGTAACGCAAGCCGGCAGTCAACTTGAAATCAGTCTCAGCAACAACTCGGCCATAAAGGTTGATCACATTGTGTGCGCTGCTGGTGTTCGTCCCAACATGGCATTTCTGGATGGAAGTGGAGTTGATACCGACGTTGGTATACTGGTTGACAATTCCTTGCAAACCAGCGTTTCCAATATATTTGCTGCTGGCGATGTGGCTCAGGGACCGGATTTAAGCACTGGTGAGCAGCAAGTGCATGCAATTCAGCCCACTGCTGCCGAGCATGGCAGGGTAGCCGCCTGTCAAATGACGGGTAACGGCATGCATTACAGCGGCAGTCTTTCCATGAACGTCCTGAATACGCTGGGCTTGATTACAAGTTCATTTGGAAGTTGGGACGGCGTGCAGGATGGTGAGCGTTCGACAGCATTGCACAGAGGATCTTCTCGCTATCTGCGACTTGAATTCCAGGATGATGTATTAGTTGGTGCACTGGCAATTGGGCTCACTCAGCACGTCGGGGTTATTCGCGGCCTGATTCAAACCAAAGTGAAGCTGGGTCCGTGGAAAGATAAATTGCTGAAAGACCCGTCTATGGTGATGAATGCGTATCTCGCAAGAGTTCAAGGAACTCGTCCGTAAACCATACGATCGCTCATTCAAGACACCCTGAATTCCAATACAATTCAATCAAGACGGCATGCGGGCGGAATTGAAGGATATTCTGGTTGATTGTACTGAAGAGAATTAATGAAGCGGGAAAACGTGCTGCTTAATCGTCCATTCATCTTTGTGAATATGCAAAGTAAGACATGAAGGCCCGCCGTAAGTTCGATCTCGACCGGAAGCGCCTGGATTCACCACCCACGGAATAACGCTTGAATCAACCACTCTTTTATGGGTATGTCCATATATGATCATGCGTGAACTGCCATACCGTCCTCGAAGTTCTTCATGATACTGTCTGGTATTGCGAACTTTGTGGCCATGCTCAACCGAAATTAGTCCCGCGTCAAGACCGATTTGGTGTTCTTCAGCCAAATTCGACACCACCTTTTTATCCTCCAATGCCCAAGAATGTATCGTATCGTTATTGCCAGCAACGGCAATGACCATTTTCGATTTTGGTTGCATTGAATCCAGAACTGCTGCCGAGCCGATATCACCGGCGTGAACAGCGATGTCGCACTGAGAAACTATGGAAGCGATTCGGGGGTCAAGAAATCCATGAGTATCTGAAACAATGCCGATTTGAATTTCAGCGGCAGACCAGCTGGTTAGATTCGTATATGCCATGGCTACACTTTCTCGCTTGATTGTCTCTTTTTTCTACGCCTGACTCGCGTTTCGCTCGCATCATGCTTCATCGGAATGGTCATCACACCGAACAACACCTGCTTCAAAAATCGAATGGCAAACCCTAGTAATTGCTCTTCGTTTTCAATTAACTCCTTTCGCTCCAAATCAGACAGGTCGAAAATTTCACGAAATCCCTTTGTTTGAATAAACTCCCGAAAGCTTTCAATGTCGTAGCTGCACATGTCGAACAACTGCATGCTTCGTTCGGTTGGCTGTCCAACAGTAGGGCCGCTGGAGCGCTTTTTCAGTACAATGTCCCGCCACTCTCGATTCATTTCATCGTACTTTTCCACACCCTGTTCCTTGCGATATTGTGCCACTGTTAATGTTCGGGGCTCTTCATGACCTTTGCAGTGGTCCTCTTTCACAATAAAGAAAATATCATCCACAGTTGGCGAATCTTTCTTTCGAACTCCCATGCTGCCCAACGCATAATATCGACATGCAGCCGGGCGGTCTTCATAGACAGTGCAACCATCGGCAGAAAGAAATACGCATTCTGTTGTTCCAGGTTTCATATTCAACTTGAGTCCGGGCAGATCGTGATAATCCATGGGAAACGGAGTTGTGAATCTTCCAACAAACTCCCTTGAATCCATTTTGAATCTTCGCTTCAAACGAAGAATATCGTAAGGGGTCAAAGTAATGTCGATACTTTTGCAGCAAACATTGAAGCAGCTTACTCCCTTGTGGCAATCAAATTGAAATTCACTGTCGAGCGATAGTTCAATAGGCTCAATTGGACTTTGGTGCGGAAGCTGACTTGATTTTTCGTTATTGGACAAATTTTCCCTGCTCGATATATTGTTGAGATTAAATTAAAAGACTCTATTGAAATTTAATAATTGGAATTTTATTGCTTTTTCGGCCTTTTGTATTCAATATTCCTGGCAATCACTTTCATTTGACTGATTGTATCCAAGTTCAGAATATTCTGCCTGCCAGTAAATTTGTCCACTTCAACAGCGACGCGAAGAATTTGGTCGTCAGACTGAATACTTTACTTATTTGATCAAGATAGCTCCGGCTTTTTCTTTGTAATGCCTGGTTTTCAATGCAAATTCCATGTATTGGCCGCAGGTTTCATTAAAAAATTGATAAAATCTGCATAGTTCAAAGATATATGGTCTTCATGAAATATTGGTATACGATTCTTGGAATACACTGGTACTTAATGCGTGGAAGTTCTATGTGTTGAACGCGAGGGTGCACTGAAGCATTTAAAGCTCAATCGACCGCAGAGCGCAAATTCTCTCAATGCAGAATTAGTGAATCAACTCACTAGTGCTATCAAAGAGTCCTGTGAAGATGGTACTCGTACACTGGTTATTGAAGGAAATGGCAATTCGTTTTGCTCTGGCTTCGACCTTGAGAAGATTGAAGATCTAGAAGACATGGTGGTTTCTGAACGTATCTTGAAAGTTGAAGAGATGCTTCAATTGTTGCATCATGCATCCATTTTGACAGTTGCCCTTGTTCATGGAAAAGCAATTGGCGCGGGAGCGGATCTGGTATGTGCGTGTCGAAAGAGAATTGCGACACGGGATAGCAAATTCTGTATGCCCGGATTGAACTTTGGAATTCTTCTGGGTACCAGGCGATTAGCCAATCGAATTGGATACGGCAACACACAGGACATATTGATTGACACTCGCATGTTCAATGCCGAAAAGGCATTGGAAATGGGATTTTTAACAGGAATTTCGGAACGAAGGGACTGGCCCGAATTGATTGCGGACCTAAAATTGGCAGGAACGAAGATCAAGCCTGATTTTATTGGTCGAATGCTTGAAGTCACCACCCCCGATACCAGAGCGGAAGACATGAAAGATTTGAGGGCATCCATTCAGGACCCCGGCCTCGTGAAGAGGATTATTGCGTACCGAGATCAAATACGAATGCAGGCAGGTAAACATGAGTAACAAAAACTTCATTATCAGATTTTCTGATTCGGTCGGCCCGCTCAGGGTTATGCTGTACATCTTTGTCGTGATATTGGTGCTGATGGCATTTTTCTCAATGGGGGAAATGCATTATTCTGGACTTATGATGTTTCCGACACTAATTGCACCTGTGATGGTCCCCATGCTTTTCTTCGCCTTTCCTCTTGATATGACGATGTGTGCAATCATGATGTCATCGAAAGGCGTGGAATCAAGGAGTCGCTACAAGAAAGTGATTCTCATAGACCTGCTTATGCTAGTTGTTTTAGTTGTAGTATGGCTGCCGTATTACAAAAGACTGCTGAATTAGCCGAGACAGGTTTACTGAGGAGTGAGAGAGCGGGCAAGATTCTCAACAATTTCAGTGTTTGGCAAGTGGAGAAACACCTGAGGAGATATTCTGATCTTGACTGAACGGCTTGCGCCGCCCAGAATAATCAATTTCCTTTCCATTACTGCACTGTCGACCCATAAGGGAATTTCTTCGGGTAATCCGATTGCAGTTACGCCGCCTACTGTCATGCCGGTGAGTTGCTGAGTTTCTTGCGCACTGGCAAAGGACGCTTTTCTTGCTCCGAGTTTTTTCCGAATCGTATTGTTTACATCCAGTCTGGAAATCGCCAATGCAACGCAGGCTGCGAACTTTTCTTCTCCGGTTTTGGATTTGACCAGAATTGTATTTGCACAATCGGCAAGCTCGCATCCATAGTGTTCGCAATAAACCGTTGTATCTGCGAGTTCCGGGTCGCAGTGCAGCAATTCAAACTCGATGCCTGTAGCATCAAGCAGTTCAGTCAAACTGGGTTTTTCAGCACTATGCACCGACACTATTTTGAGGATTGTTCTTTCTGGACCAGATTAGAATGTATGTGCCCAAAATAATCAATGGCAGTGAAAGCAATTGTCCCATTGTCACCCAATTTGCCATTATGAACCCGATTCCGTGGTCCGGCTCACGTACAAATTCAACCAAAAAGCGGAATAGGCCGTAACAGAGTAGAAATAGTCCCGAAATCGATCCCGTTGTGCGAGGCTTGCTGGAGTAAATCCACAATATCGAAAACAGGAGCAGACCTTCCAGGAATGCTTCGTAGAGTTGCGACGGGTGGCGAGCAATTTGGTTTGCATCGTTAGGAAAAACAATTCCCCAAGGTGCGCTTGTCGGTCTACCCCACAGTTCCTGATTGATGAAGTTGGCAATACGTCCAAAAAAGAGTCCAACTGCACAGAGCGGCGCTACAAAGTCGGACAACTGAAAAAATGAAAAATCATGACGGCGGGCATACAACCACAAGCCAACCACAACTCCGAATAAACCTCCATGGAAAGACATTCCGCCTTCCCAGATTTTGAATATATCGATTGGATTTGTTGCGAAGTACGACAGGTTATAGAACAAGACATACCCTAGCCTGCCTCCTAAAATAGCCCCGAAAGCAGCGTAAACGACGATGTCGGTGACCATTGGAACGGTAATGACGGTATCAGATATCCTTGCGCGAAACCTACCCAGCAAGATGGCGCCGAGCAAGCCTGAAAAATAGGCCAGACCGTACCAATGCACTTGCAACGGCCCGACCTCAAAGGCAACAGGGTTGATGAACATAAATTCAATCATAAATTCATTATAATTTATGGAGCTTCAGAATTCGTACGGCTAATTCCCATGGTTTTAGCCTATTCACTACAAGAATCCCTGAAACCCGCTTTTCTGGACTAAACATTGCCGGTTATCGGCAGACCGTTGCTGAACCTCCTAATCCTTGCGCTTGGAAAATTTCATAGCCATTCAAAACGCTTGCGGCTCCATTATTCTCGCTTTCACTATATACCAGGTTTCAATTGAATTCATCCCCCCACAAAATTCTGAATACTCAAATAATTTTTTAATAAAATAAGCGACCAAGATTTATCGGTGCTTCCTGATTGCTGATGACGATATAGGTCTATTTCATCCAATCATCTGAAATTCTAAACTTGCATAAAATTTACATGAAATTAATTGTAGATTTCATTGGTTTAATTTATTATTGGCGGCTTACTAATTAATTATGCATCAATGATTTTTATCTTGGAAATTTATACTACTTTTGACTTCTTTGAAACCAGTGAAACCAATTAAATTTCTCGCCGTCTGTGTGAGCTTCAGTTGCTTTTTGTTGGTTGCTTGTGGCGGCGGTGGCGGAGGTAGTTCTACCGGTGCACCGCAAACCTCGCCTTCTGATCCAACCTCGCCTTCTGATACTGTATCGCCACCACCTCAACCTTCTCCAGGTGCATCGATAGCACCTCAGCCTTCTCCGAGTACATCGCCAACGCCTCAACAGTTAAGAGCATTTACAAGTTTGTCAGAATTTCAGAACCAGCCAGCACTAAGTGTTATCAAAGCGGAGTACGCTTACGCAAGGGGAGCTAACGGGCTAGGAGTTGTTATTGGTAGCGTCGACACCGGAGTTGATCGAAACAACCCAGAATTTTCAGGAAACAAAATACTTTCGTCAAGCAGATATGAATCGGGTTATTTACCTGATTTTAGTAGCTGCACACCTAGGGATAGCAGAGGTGTCTGCGTGTTTGAATCGTGGCCTCCTGTTCATGGGACGCAAGTTGCCGGAGTATTGGTAGCAAATAGAGATAGGGTTACACATACAGCTCCAATGCACGGAATTGCTTATAATTCCAGACTGTATTTTGAGGGCATCAGGCTATCTAGCGGTGGCCCCCCGCCTAAATATGATACCGATGCTATTGAAGAAATCGCAGCTACAAGGATTGATAATCGTTTGGCACCAATACTTGCGCGAGTAAACAGCCAGGTATCCGTCGCAAATATGAGTTTCGGATATACATATGCCATTAGTGGCTCAAGTAAATCACACCTTGAGCTAAACTTTCCGAATATACTGGAAGAACTGAAGCAAACTTCCACTCCGCAAGCTGAGCGCACTGTTTACGTCTGGTCAGCAGGCAACGCGGGTAGGGAAGCCTCGGAAATTTCCAGGTCGCCATTGCTTCTAGCAGCGTTGCCTTCTCATTTTCCTGAAATACAGCCTCATTTTCTTACGGTGGTTGCTCTAAACGAGAGTGGGGGGATAGC
Source organism: Arenicellales bacterium (assembly GCA_965203865.1). Lineage (GTDB taxonomy): Bacteria > Pseudomonadota > Gammaproteobacteria > Arenicellales > JAJDZL01. The sequence continues at coordinate 2,513,092 of OZ241916.1, read as the reverse complement.
CAGCTATTCAAACCGTTGTGGCGTAGCCAAAGATTTTTGCTTGGCCGCACCCGGGTATGCAAGGGTACCGGTGCCAGCAGTCATTTGTTCAAGTACACGTTCGTTCGGTTGTTATAGCCCAAAAGTTTTCGGCACCTCTTTTGCTGCACCTTTAGTGGCAGGTGGCTTTGCTTTGCTGAAACAATATTTTCCTGGTCTCGGCAACCATGAGATCGTCAATCGCTTAAAAGTAACCGCAAATAAGAGTGGAAGATACTCCGATCAGGATATTTATGGTCAAGGGGTATTGGATATGGAAAGAGCAACAAGACCGGTAGGCGGTACAAGAATACTGACCACTCCAAGTTTAACGGGCGAATCTGCTCCGGCAGAAGAAAGCACTATTCAATTGGGTTCTGCGTTCGGCGATGTCATCACGCACAGGATGGCGAAAAACGAAATTGTTGTGTTTGATGAGTTGAACGCACCATTTTTCAGTTCCTTTGATGATTATGTACATCAAAACATAGCATCCAGAATTGGCATGAGCGATCGATTCGATATGCTAGGGAACAATGGCAATGCATATTCATGGAGCCTGGATGGTTTCGACTTGCAAACGCGTGTGGACAATAATATTTTCAATAACAATGGGCAGTCCCGTATCGGCGCAGATTCTCAGCAAAGTTTCGGAGTGCTGTCTGTTCAGCATCGGGCAGACAATTTTGAAGCCTACTTTGGATATCGCAGTCAACCGGGGTGGCAATTCGGGTTGCAGTCCAAAGAAATTCTGCCAAGCGGTACGTTTTCAGAAGATACAGCATTTGCAAATCCTGTACTCTCTTTGGCCAGAAACGGTGTGATTGCAGGATTTTCCAAGCCGTTTTCCCATTTCAAAAAAGGCGAATACAGCATCGCCGCCTTTTCGGGAAAGCAGCAGTATGGCAATCGTCGCGGCAACCCATCCAGAACAGCGAGAGGAGCATTGGTAGAATTCCGTCCTTCGCAGCAGGCAAATTCCAGCTATTCAATCCAGGCGGGCTGGCTTAACGAACCGCACAGTCTGGTTGGAAGCTACGCCAGCGGAGCTTTCGGTGATATAGGTGCGAACTCGGGCTTCCTTGGTGTAACCGCACACCGTAAACTCAATGATCGCTGGAATTTTCTTGCAAATTTCCATTCAGTATTGACTCGCACCACGGTTCGCAATTCAGGTATTGTGCCGACAGTGTCTTCGTTACGCTCAAGTGCGTTTGATTTGGGGCTTGTTGGCAACAGCATTGCAAAGCAGGGTGATCGATTCGGAATTCGTTTATCCCAACCCTTGAGAATTGAATCCGGGCAAGCTGAATTTGAATGGGTCACAGGACGGACACCGGATCGGGAAGTGGCGCAGAAAAAAGTCAACATTCCTCTTGAGCCATCCGGTCGTCAGCTCGATTTGGAATTCACTTACAGTTTACCCTGGAAAAAAGGTCGGGCGGACTTTGCAGCAATTGCTTCTCACGACAATGGACATTCTGCAGGGGCCGAAGAATTTACAGTGCTGATGCGCTTTCAGCGAGGCTTCTAGTGCCTGCTCCAGACACTGCGCTCCGCCAGCAGCACACAGAGTCAACTTTATAATCACAATTCTCACTACATTTCAGTAAATATTCAGATATATTTGACTGAATCAAGATTAAATCAACTTCTCTGTACGTAAGGCATGGGGAAGTAAAACCACCGTTCAACTCAGTGTCAGATTCAACGAAAAATGCAAACCGGCTCATCAACGAGACGAGCCCGTATCTCCTGCAGCATGCCTATAATCCTGTAGACTGGTACCCATGGAGTAAAGAAGCGCTGGACCGCGCTCAAGCAGAAGGCAAGCTTATTTTGCTTTCCATCGGCTACTCTGCCTGTCACTGGTGCCATGTGATGGAGCATGAGTCGTTTGAGGACGAAGAAATCGCCGAGAAGATGAACTCGCAGTTTGTTTGTGTGAAAGTGGATCGCGAGGAACGCCCCGATCTGGACAAGATTTATCAATTGGCGCACCAAATGTTCAATCAGCGCGGCGGTGGCTGGCCCTTGACAGCTTTCCTCACCCCGGATGAGCATACCCCGGTTTTTGTCGGAACATACTTTCCCAAGACACCGAGAATGGGGATGCCGGGATTTGGACAGCTACTGGACAATATTGCCAAAAACTACATGGACAATCGGGAAAAAATTCCCGAGCATAGCAAGGCGATCAAGGAAGCATTCCAAAGGCTGGGTACAATTTCTGAACCATCCAGTGATTCACATCTGGAAGGGTTGCTGGACAATGCCATTCTCGAACTTGAAAGGCAGTACGATCCTGTTTACGGAGGATTCGGCGATGCGCCGAAGTTTCCTCACTCAACCCAATTTGATTTGCTGCTTCGATTCTGCTTGCGTCCAGATGCAGAAAACATACGAGTTCGATCGGTGATGCGAAAGGCTGTTCATTCATTGGCGGCAATGTCTGAAGGCGGTTTGTACGATCAACTCGCCGGTGGATTCTACCGGTATTCGGTTGATGCACGGTGGGAAATTCCCCATTTTGAAAAAATGCTTTACGACAGTGCGCTTCTGATGCCCATATACGTAGACTTTGGGTTTGCTGCTGACCGGGAGGATTTTCATGATGTTGCTGTTGATACGGCAGAATGGGTGGTGCAGGAAATGCAGTCTCCGGCGGGCGGATATTATTCTTCGCTGGATGCCGACTCCGAAGGGCAAGAAGGTAAATACTATGCTTGGGATCTTGACGAGTTAAGGGAAATACTGACAGAATCAGAGTTCAGAATTGCAGAAATCAGATTTGGGCTCAGAGGCACTCCGAATTTCGAAGGAAAATGGCATCTCAGAATTGAGAATTCGATAGAAACAGTTACAAAAAGGCTTGGCGAACGGTCAGGAGGAATTGAATATGCATTTCTGCGAGTGAAAGACAAATTACTGAAAGCTCGCGAGAAGCGAGTCAAGCCTGGTCTTGACGACAAGATTTTGACTTCGTGGAATGGGCTGATGATTAAAGCGATGGCGAGAACTGGCAGATTGCTTGATCGGCCTGACTTTGTCGACTCGGCAGAACGCGCAGTAGATTTTATACGCGACCGAATGTGGAAAGATGGCAGACTGCTGGCAGCTGCAAGGAAAGAAAAAGCACACCTGAATGCCTATCTGGATGACTATGTATTTCTGGCAGATGGAATATTTGAGTTGTTGCAGGCCAGATGGAGAGATGTTGACATGTATTTTATGACCGACTTGATCAATGCAATGGTGACGAATTTTCGGGATGAAAATTCGGGTGCAATGTACTTTACCTCGCATGACCACGAGAATTTAATTCACAGGTCGATCCCCACGCATGACGATGCCACTCCGTCAGGGAACGGCGTAGCATCGCATTTTCTGATGAAAGTCGGCCATATTCTAAGCGAGCCCAAGTACACGGAAATTGCGCGGGGAATAATTGGTGCGCTTGAGGGCGGGGTTGTTCGAATGCCTTCGGCTTATGGATCACTGGTATGTGCGATCGAAGAAACTCTTGCACCTCCTACTACGGTTCTGATACAAGGCAAGCAAGACTGTCTGGAAAGCTGGCTTGGCAGCGCAATTGAAAGCAATCCTTTGGACATGGCAGTCTTTGCAATTCCCGACAATGCGGTTGCGGCCCCTGGTTCGCTTCAGGGAATTGAGCGTAATGGGGATGCAGTTGCACTTTTGTGTAGTGAGTATACCTGTAGCCCTCCTATAGAATCATTTGGCGCATTATTGAGCAAACTACCGTGTAAAAGACTTATCTATCCGGTGTAAGTTTATATGAGATTACTTCTCGAAAAGTATCCAGCTGGGCGAATTTGCCAAGACTGTCCCAGCTGAACAGGCTACAATAGAATGCTGGATTTGTTTTTGCCATGATTGCTCCTTGTGAGTTTCTTTTACACCTCTTTTTATCGTATCTCATGAGGGCTTTCATGGCAAAATTTTCTTGAATAAAAACAAAAGGTTGTGCCAGATATTGAGGGTGCTATCAAGGAGTAGCCGAAGTAAGGGGGAATCGGCAAAAGCCGCCGAAACCGGCGTTTCAAGCCCGAAAAAACCAGATTTTTGGGGTAGAAAAAATTTCAGACAGTCAAAATCGAGCGTAAAGCCAGCAACTTGGAAACTACGAAACTAAACTCATATGAGGCTAATGCTACGAATCTCTGGAGATGCCTCGATAAAGCGCAAGCAGCAAGAAACCAATTACCGGAGCGCAAAGCACAACAATAAACCCATGGGGAAGCCACCAGTCCATTGCGACTCCGGATACAAACGGTCCTGAAGTGCCTGCAACGCCCCACATTACTCCGAAAGCTGCATTTCCAGCCGCAAGTTGCGCACCACGAAATCGCTGCCCCATGAGTGTCAATGCAACCGTGTAAATTCCGGCGACAGCACCGCCCCATACGAACATGATTGGCCAAGAAAGGATTGGAACGGTCATTGTCAAAGCAATGAGTACCGCGCCAACCAAAGTCACAACCCCGCACCCGATAAAAAGTACATAGCGGTTCATTTTATCTGCCAGCCAGCCCACCAACGGCTGAAATGCCATGGAACCAACTGCAATGATTGTGAGTATGAGTGCAGAATTCGCTTCACTGAGACCGTTGTAAATGGCGTATATCGGAAGCAGAGTAAGAATTGCTGCTTCTTCAAATGACACTAATGCAACTGCGGCAGTCAGAGTCGGGGCAATCACCATAAATCGGAAAACTTGGGAAACTTCGCCTCCAGAAAAATCCGGACTGGAGCCCCGAGCCCACCACAGAGGCACAAGCGAAATGGCAATGATGAACGCTGCAACCAAAAACGGCAACGCTCCTTGCGCCCCAAAAACAATGATAAATAACGGGGCTAGTGCGAAGGTTGCGCTCAAAGTAAACGTGTAGATGCCCATGATCTGCCCGCGTGAGTGTTCCTCGGCTATTTCCGCCAGCCAGCTTTCACTGGCTATGAACATTCCAGTTCCAACCAGCCCCATCAGAAATCGCAGCACAAACCACACGGCAATGCTGTCTACAAGCGCCAAAGTCACAATAAATACACAATCAAGGAAGATGCATACCGCCACCAGTTTGTTTACATTGACTATACGAAGTATGAGTGGAACAAATGGAGAGGAAACCAAAGACGCAACAAAAGGCATCATCCCCATGATTCCAATTGCTGTCGGATTGTAGCCGCGAGCTTCCATATTGAGACTGATCAACGGATGCAGCATGCCTATCGTCAATCCGTAAACTGCGACAACAGCAACAATTGCCAAAATGGTTTTACGCTTGCCGGAATCAGGAATAATTTGTGAAAAGTAGGTGATCACGGCAGTTGAATGCAGAAGCCTGACCTTCTTTCGTCTCCGAATCCTTCAAGGCTTCGCTGAGTCGAACGAATGGTGTGAGCACCGCCGAAGAAAACATTTCGTTCCGGGAATCGGGTAAAGTTTTGAAATTCCTTCAAAGGTTCAATGAGTGCCTCGTCTGCGAAAAGGTCCTCAGCGTAAGCAGCTCCGTCGTGATAGTGAAGGCGTGGTGCTTGCACTGCTTCCTCAACAGACATGCTGTGGTCAATCAAATTAAGCAATACTTGCTGAATTGCTGTATGAATTCTGTTCGAGCCGCCTGAGCCAATTACAATCTGGTCGCCGTTGTTGCACACCGCAATTGAAGGTGCCATAAACGAACTTAGTCTTTTATCCGGAATCCAGTCTGTAAGCCCCCGCGGGTTCAAGTCTTTTTCCCCCAGCATATTGTTCATCATTACTTGGGTGCCCGGAATCATGGTGCCACACCCCTCTCCGTTAGAGACTGTCATGGCAACGGAATTTCGATACTTGTCAATAATCGAGATGTGGGTTGTACCGCGCGATGCCAAGTTGTGCTCCCGGTGCAAGTTGAAGTAGTCGTGCTGCAGTTCCGGATTTATTCCAGATGACGGGGAATCTTCCGCCAGCTCATTGATAGTTTTCATCATACGGAGAATTGTCTGGATGTATTTCGATGAGCCGAATGGATGCGATTGCTGTCCGCACAGTGAGTCAAATCCCATTGCTAGCAGAAGACCGCCAGTGGATGGAGGAGGGTTCAGATAAATCGTATGGTCCCTGTAAATGGTCTCAATCGGCTTTCGCGGATAGACAGCATATTCTTTCAAATCCTCGTAGGAGACAATTCCCCCTGCAAATTTGGAAATTTCATCGATTGACTTTGCAACTTCGCCAAGATAGAAGAGAGCCGGCCCTTCTATTGCGAGTGATTCCAGCAGGTCGATGTACTCAGGGAAATACAACTTTTCTCCGGCTCGTACAGGAGTACCAGGATTTAATTTACTTTCATAGACTGGCCGCGCCGAGTCGTCCATAAAAATTGGCGATAGCATGTCTATAAACTTTGCCGGCAACTCAGTAACAGCAATTCCTTCCTTCAGTACATCAAGTGTAGGTTGAATCAGATCAGTTGCCGGCATTGTGCCGAATTGGTCAAGCATCTCGAAAATACCCTTCACACAGCCCGGCACTGCGCTTGTACCAGCTCCAATATGGAATTCTTGCTGAGTACTTCCAAAGTCACACAAAAAAGAGCGAACACTGACTTCATGTTCCTTTTTCAATTTGCGGGGAGTATGGGCAAAAAAGTCAAGCAAAACTGGTTTTTCATTGTGCGGATGGATCATTGCAAATCCGCCACCGCCCAAAGAAGAAAGAGCCGGCTCTGCTATGCAGGCGGTAAATAATGCCGATACTGCCGCATCAATTGCATTGCCGTCCATGCGAAGGATGGCGGCGGCGGATTCAGCTGTGACCGAATGGCCTGTTGCAACGATAGATTGACTCACTTTAACAAACCGGGTTCCTGAAACATAAATTTGCTGTTACTTTCATCAGTGTTTCTTCAATAATTGAAACGCAGAAGTTTTCCACTGGAGTTTGGATAAAAGAATTGAAGTATACCCTTGCATTTCCGTTTGACGACCTCGAAATGAAACGTGCGGCAAGTGCAAGCGTAAAATGCTAAATCCACTCGCCGAGCTAGGAAAATTGAAGGCACTGAATCTGTTTGCTTTTTTCTGTATCCCAGACATCAATTTCGTCGTTTGCCTGTTTGAACTTTTGCAAGCTTGAGATATCAAGCCGGCCGGTCAAAACCGACTTTATTGCCATCAGAATCAACTGATGAGCTACGATTCCCACATTCAACTGCCCAGCTTGCATTGCAATTTTTTCAGTCACACTGCGCACCCGTTTCACTGCCTGCTTCATTGATTCTCCACCTGGTGCCGGAGTGGTAAAATGGGTATTTCGCCATTGATTGTAATTGTCTGCCCCCATTTCTGTGGCAATGGCTTTTTCTTCTCTGCCGTCAAATTCTCCAATGTCCAATTCAATCAAGTCCGGTTCAACCAAAACCTCGCCAGACTGTGCAGCAATAACCTGAGCTGTTTCCAGTGCACGTGAAAGCGGTGAGCTGTAGACAGCATGAAGAACAACTTGTTTTGATCTCAAATAATTTGATAACTGCAGTGCTTGCTGCCGGCCGGTTTCGTTCAGCGGTATATCAATACGCCCCTGAAATCTGCGAGCAACATTGTAGTCGGTTTGTCCGTGACGAATAAGATAAAGTGCCATCAGTGAAATAATGAACGAACAATCTGTGAAAATGTCTTATATTGTAAGTTTCGCAGAAAATTCATTGAAGTTTTTACACAACGCTGATTGAAGCCTGGCTTTGTCAGCTTCATCCAGAATAGATATGAAGAAGATCATCGTTTTAATTGTAGTTGCTGCATTGATTGCAGCTTATTTTATATTTGACTTGGGGCAGTATCTCAATCTTGAGTACTTCAAAGACCAGCAAGGTCGAATTATGGAGTACAAAGATGCAAATCCGGTACAGACTGCGCTAGTATTTTTTATATTGTATATCCTTGTTACCGGGCTTTCTCTACCGGGTGCGGCCATTGCGACGCTGATTGCCGGTGCAGTTTTTGGACTTGTATTTGGGACTGTACTGGTTTCGTTTGCATCGTCCATTGGTGCAACCTGTGCATTTCTGATTTCACGCCATGTTCTCCGGGATTCCATTCAGGGCCGGTACGGGGACCGGCTTCGAACCATCAACGAGGGCATGGAAAAGGACGGAGCCCTGTATCTGTTTACTTTGCGCATGGTGCCCATATTTCCGTTCTTTGTGATCAACCTTGTAATGGGACTGACTCCGATTCGCACCAGAACCTTTTACCTGGTTAGCCAGGTTGGAATGCTGGCCGGCACCATTGTCTATGTAAATGCCGGCACCCAGCTGGCCAAGATTGAATCTCTAAGTGGAATACTGTCTCCTGCGCTGATTGCTTCATTCGTGCTGCTGGGGATATTTCCTTTGCTGTCCAAAAAGGTTATTGACATTTTGAAAGCACGCAAAGCCTTGGGCAAGTATAAAAAGCCGAAGAATTTTGACTACAACGTAGTTGTGATCGGAGCAGGGTCGGCTGGACTTGTTGCCTCCTACATCGCCGCCGCTGTCAAAGCGAAAGTCGCTTTGGTGGAAAAAGGGAATATGGGCGGCGATTGCCTGAATACCGGATGTGTTCCTTCAAAAGCCCTGATCCGAACCGCAAAATTCTTGTCGCATCAAAAACGAAGCGCGGAATTCGGCGTTCGCACTGCAAGCGCTGAATTTGAATTTTCCGATGTCATGGAAAGAGTCAAGCAAGTTATTGCGCAAATTGCACCGCACGATTCAGTGGAGAGGTATACATCGCTGGGGGTGGAGTGCGTAAGCGGCAATGCAAGAATTGAATCTCCATACTGCATTGATGTTGACGGCAAGAAACTGACAACACGAAGCATTGTCATTGCTGCCGGAGCAGAACCTTTTGTGCCGCCAGTGCCCGGAATTGAGGATATGGGATATCTTACTTCCGATACTCTGTGGGATTTGAAAGAGTTGCCCGGCAAGTTGGTGATACTGGGCGGCGGGCCTATTGGCAGCGAATTGTCACAAGCGTTCGCTAGGCTTGGATCCAATGTAACCCAGGTAGAGATGTTGCCGCGAATCATGCCGAGAGAAGATTCTGAATTTTCGGAAATGGTAAGAAAGCAATTTGTTGAAGATGGTGTCAATGTGCTTTTGGAACACCGCGCCGAAAGGTTTCTGATCGAAGATGGGGTAAAGACACTAATCTGCAAGCACAACGACAATGAAGTAAAACTTCAGTTTGATACACTGATTGTTGCCGTCGGCAGAAGAGCGAATGTTTCGGGATACGGTGCAGATGAACTGGGGATTGAGATTGCAAAGAACGGCACTATTCAAACCAATGAGTTTCTTGAAACGAGTTTTCCCAATATTTATGCATGCGGCGATGTTTCGGGCCCGTATCAATTCACCCATGTAGGGGCGCATCAAGCTACGTATGCATCCACCAATGCTCTGTTGAGACCATACTTTCGTCGAAGGGTCGACTACTCCGCAATTCCCTGGGCAACATTTACAGAACCCGAAGTGGCCAGAGTGGGCTTGAATGAACTTGAGGCCAAAGAAAAGGGAATTGACTATGAAGTAACAGTTTACGAAATGAAGGACTTGTCTCGCGCAATTGCCGACAGTGAAGCGCACGGTTGCATCAAGGTTTTAACACCTCCGGGCAAGGACAAGATTCTTGGAGTGACAATCGCCGGAGAGCACGCAGGCGACCTGATAGCCGAGTATATCGTGGCCATGCAGCACGGTTTGGGATTGAACAAGTTGCTGGGTGCCATACATATTTATCCCACCTTTTCGGAGTCCGCAAGAATGGTCGCTGGAAATTGGAGAAAAGCGCATGTTTCCCAGAAAACTCTGTCCATTTTGAAAAAATTTCACGGGTGGAGACGCTAGCAAAGCCAGTTGCGACAACTTTACTATGCTTTCAATTCAATGCAGAAGGAGGCAGTTTCGGGTTTTTCAACCTGATGTAACAGGAATTTGCAAAGGAAAAAGAGGCATTTTAGTCCACAGCATCAAATTGTTGACTTGCGTGCCGATTCTTGAGCGGCTTTGAAATCGGAAGCGTTGTGTTGTTTGGCAATTTTTGCAAGACCGCGAGTGATTTCATTTACGATTGACGGACCTTGAAATACCAATGCCGAGTAAATCTGAACAACCGAAGCACCCGCCAGCATTTTTCCCCATGCATCTTCAGCGGTGCTGATTCCGCCTACCCCAATTATCGGGATTGACCCATTTGTAGCCCTTGAAACAGTCTTGATGATATGAGTCGCTTTGTCTTTCAGCGGCTTGCCGCTTAGTCCTCCTGCGTGGTGATAATACTGATGGCTTGCTCCTTCAGGTCGGGTAACAGTAGTGTTGGTTGCAACAATCGCATCCAGTTTATAGTTCATGGCAGTTTGTGAAATTGAATGGATTTGCTCCGAAGATAAATCCGGTGAAATTTTCACAGCGATAGGAACAACCCTGTTGTCAAATTCACTTGCGAGCTGAACGCGTTCCTGCATAACCTTGTCAAGAAGCCGGCTCAAATTTGCATCTCCTTGCATCTCCCGCAGTCCCGGAGTATTTGGGGATGACAGATTCAATACAACATAGTCTGCATACGGATAGACACCTCGAAATCCTTCCACGTAGTCGTCGTCAGTGAGTTCTGGTTCGGTAGCAGAATTTTTCCCGACATTTACACCAAGCAGCATGTTTTTGATTTTTGGCTTTGCTTTGTGCAAATTTTTTTGAAATTGCCAGAGTCCGGCACTGTTAAACCCCAACCGGTTCACTATGGCTTCATCCTTGTCAATTCGAAAAATTCTCTTGCCCGAGTTGCCTGGCTGGGGTTTCGGGGTCACTGTGCCTGCCTCAATAAAACCGAACCCCATGCTTTCAAATGCGGGAATAGCAATGCCATCCTTGTCAAAACCCGCGGCAAGTCCAACCGGATTCCTGAACGTTCTTCCGAACAGTTCAATTGGCAAGTCCGGCACCTTTGCTCGCCAATTTAACTTTTGCAGTCCTTGCAAGGTAGACAACTGGCTGCCTGCTTGCAAAGCTTTCAATGCCAGTTTGTGTCCAATCTCCTCATCCAGTCGCATAAGCAAAGGACGAACAAGACGATAGTTGTTCATATCAGAAAGACTCGTCTTTTTGCAGGCATCGCCATTGGCCAACCGGTAAATTTCCAAGGCGAACTTGACCAATTCTTATACGTTTCAATGCCGTTACCTTCAATTCAACTTGTTCGCACATTCGCCTGATCTGGCGTTTCTTTCCTTCGGTCAAGACGATCTCGAATTCATTGGCATCAAGAATTTTCACCTTCGCCGCTTTTAGTTGCTGGCCGTCCAGTTCAAGTCCAAATGCTAGCCGGTCCGCCTGGGATTTGGTAACTTTTCGGTCAACGCGGACGATATATTCTTTTTCGACCTCAGAGTCGGGAGATACAAGTTGCCGGGCAATTCTTCCGTCCTGGGTCAGTACAAGCAACCCTGTTGAGTCGATATCCAGGCGACCTGCCGGTGCGAGTCCTTTGACAGGATATTGAACTGGTGTTTCCTGATTGCCTGCTCCCGCTTGCATGCGACGCCTTGTTATCAGCTGGGTAGCAGGCTTGTAATTTTTTTCCGGTTGTCCAGAGACATAGCCCACAGGCTTGTTCAGTAGCACAGTTACGAGGCTTTTTTGGTATATGCGGGCGCGTTCATCAATTGTTATTACGCTGTTGTCATTTACTTTAAAGCCTTGCTCCCGAACAATTTCCCCATCCACTAGTAGCCATCCGCGTTCAATAAAAACTTCAGCTTCGCGGCGCGAACAGAGGTTTTTACTAGACAAATATTTCGAAAGCCTAATCAATGTGATGCAACCAAAAGTGAACCAATAATTCGTAGAGCAATTGGTTTTTTGAAAGTACAGGCATGCATATTCGCTAGTAGAAACCGATTACATCTCCTTCGGTAGTGACCCCAAGTCCATTGAGCAATTGATTCATATAGCAGAAACACCCTACGCCTTGATGCAACTCCAGAATTTCACTGTCTTTGCATCCAGCACTTGCAAGTTCATCATAATCGCTTTTTGTCATATCCCCAACCGCAAGTGTAAGTATTTTTCGGACACATTGAAGACAGATTCGACCAGGTCATCTGGAAATCCGTGCCCCGAAACATAGAAGAACCCTTGGTCGTGAGTAGCATCACAAATCTGATGCGTAGCCAATTCAAAATTTCTGTTGCTTTTGGCGGGAGCAAAAGCCAAGTCAACGACAGGGAGCTCTCTCAATTGCAATATTCTTTTCTGTTTTCTGATGTTTGCAAAATACCAATAAATTCAATGTATCGGCATCCAAAATATTCCTTTCAATCATGTTCATCAAAATCTATTTCATCGGGTATGGAAGACAGGAAACGTAGTGGATATTCTTCATCGCTTGCAATTTGTGCAGCATTTCCGACATAAGTTTTCGGTTCAAGCTTGAGCAATTGTTGCTTTGAGTCATCCGGCAAATCCAGTGAATTTATAAATTCAGCCATATCTTCCTTGGTTACTTTCTTTCCTCGAGTAAGTTTTTTAAGTCTTTCATACGGCACTTCCAGGCCATGTTTGCGCATTAACGTCTGAATCGCCTCGCCGATTACTTCCCAGGAGGAGTCCAGGTCAGTTGAAATGTGCCCGTCATCCGGTTCCAGTTTGTTCAAGCCTTTCGAAACCGCCTTGTATCCGATCAAGCTATGCCCAATTGCGGTTCCCAGACTTCTTCTAACGGTTGAATCGCTAAGATCTCTTTGCCAGCGGCTAATAGGTAGTTTTTCAGCGAAATGCCCTAGAAGCGCATTTGCCACCCCAAGATTGCCTTCGGCATTTTCGAAGTCTATCGGGTTGATTTTATGCGGCATGGTAGAGGAGCCAACTTCTCCTTCAACGACATTCTGGCGGAAATATCCTAAAGAGATGTATCCCCACATATCGCGGCACAAGTCAATTAGAATTGTATTAATTCTTTGTAGCGCGTGGCAGAACTCCGCAATGTCGTCGTGTGGGTCTGACTGCGCTGTAATCGGATTGAAATGTGCGCCGATACTTTCTGAAAAATTGCATGTAAACGCATGCCAGTCAACGTCAGGATATGCGATGAGATGAGCATTGTAATTTCCTACCGCTCCGCTGAATTTCCCTCGAATTACCACTTCGTTCAATAAACTTAACGAATACAAAAGACGCAACTCGAAAATACGAAACTCCTTGCCAATGGTTGTCGGGGATGCAGGTTGGCCGTGAGTGCGGGAAAGTAAAGCAGTATCAGCATGTTTCACTGCCAAATCAGACAGGAATGCATCCAGATATTGGAGCGTGGGAGTCAAAATTAAATTTCTGGCATCATTCAAAATTAACGCGTAGCTGATGCTATTGATATCTTCCGAAGTGCAGCCAAAGTGAATAAACTCGGTCGCTGTATCCGAATTGAGGATTTTCTTGACGCGATTCTTCAGATAGTACTCTACCGCCTTGACATCGTGATTTGTGGTTGTTTCAATATTTTTAACTTGACGAGCATCTTTGGGTCGAAATTTTGCAGCGATCTCACGCAGCTTGTTGACTTGCCCTTTAGTAAACCGATTTAATTCTGGAATTTCAGGACTGTTGGCAAGTGCGATCAGCCATTCCACTTCAACATAAATTCGATATCGAATTAATGCGAATTCACTAAAAAATTCTCGTAGTTCATCAACATGCTTTGCATTGCGTCCGTCTGTTATTGACAACGCAGTAATGGGTTGGGCGGGAAGCGGGTCGATCTCTGGAAATGTTACGTAAACAGGCATCCTAAAATACAACTCCGTTCAAGTAGTGGTCCGCTAGCATGGTTGCAAACAGGCAAGCAAGATATTGAATGGAGTACCGGAACATTTTTCGCGACAATGCCTCGCTGTAGTTTCTGAACAGTTTAATTGCATAGGTGACAAACATTCCATTCAATACAATTACGGCAACCAGGTAAACCACGCCAGACATTCCAGTTGCAAAGGGCATAATCGATACTGCTGTCAAAAGAATCGTATACAACAAAATATGCAGACGTGTGAACTTCTGTCCATGTGTAACAGGTAGCATTGGTATTCCCGCTTTCGAGTAGTCCAGCTCCCGGTAAAGTGCCAATGCCCAGAAGTGAGGCGGGGTCCAGCAAAATATGATGAGAAACAGCAGGAAAGCATCTGTATTCAGTTCGCCAGTAATTGCTGTCCAGCCCAATACCGGAGGCATCGCTCCGGCAGCACCGCCAATGACAATGTTTTGCGGTGTTGCATGCTTGAGAAATACTGTGTAAATCACAGCGTATCCAATTAGCGATGCAAACGTGAGTACTGCGGTGAGCAAATTGCATCCAATTACAAGAATCAGCATGGACAAAACTGCCAGGATGCTGGCAAACACCAAAGCCGGAATGATTTGAATGGAACCCGCAGGAAGAGGGCGGTTCATTGTTCGATTCATTACTGAATCTGCATCTCTGTCCAGAACGTGATTTACTGCGGCACCTGCTGCTGCAGCAAGCCCGATTCCGACAGATGCAACCAGCAACGATACGAAATCAGGCAGATGAGGTACTGACAAGAACATTCCCGCAATCGCGGTAAACATAATGAGCCCGACCACGCGGGGTTTCGTAAGAAGATAGTATTCTTTTGCCGTTGCAAGAAACGACGGCGCTGTCCGTTGCTCAGCCGATACTTCAGGTGTCATTTAACCAATCCGTGCAAATTCCATTACTGTACAAAAGGAAAATATCGGAAAAATTCTGTTTCCGCGTGTATTAATTCTCATAAGTAAAATCGCTTTCAGGGTGAGGACTTCGTTCGTGCTCTAAATCTCACGGTTAGTGCAAAATATATCACAAGAAGGGTCGCCGCGAAGGCAAACCACTGAAAGGCATACGCCTTGTGACGATGAATCCAATGGTCTGACAATTCTGACCAATTTCTTTCAAACCCGTTTTCCTGATTGGCGTCCATGCGTACCACGAACCCTTGAACTTTAAATGGGACAGCACTTTGAAAACGATCCAAATTTAGTGTTTGCCACACACTTTCCCAAGTACCACCTATGGGTCCGTCTTCCTGCAAAACGAACGGTTTTTCATGCGGTACAACTGCGATACCTGTAACTGTCGCTTTCCCGCTAACAGGTTCGACAGAGGGAAGAATACTGCGGTCGGCTTCAGCCGGAATCCAGCCGCGATTCACCAAAACTATCAAGTTGCTATTCCCGATTTGCAGTGGAGTAATTACATGAAATCCGGGTTGCCCGTTGAATATGCGGTTGTCCACAAAAAACTGATAACGGTCTTGCCAAGTACCAGAGATGCGAAGTCTGCGAAATTGAATCCAATCGGGGTCTTCAATATTGGCATTGACAGAAACAAGCGGTTCCGACAAGCGTTCCTGATACAAGGTTAGCAGATCGGATTTTTGCTGTGCGCGGTCCAATTGCCATAGCCCCAAGCCTATAAAAACAGGTAGCAATACCAAAAACCCGACGGTGGGTACCAAAGAAGGCTGAAACTTGAATTTGGGCATTTAACAGTAGAAATAGAAAAATTATATACAATCCTAAATATTCAAAAAATTTTGAATGAATTTGTCAAACATAAAAACAACTCGCCCGGTAGATACAAAGAATACACACCTAGTTCTCCGAGAAATAGTTACAGTGCTATGAAGTTCCTTTTTGCTGAAAATTTTTCTTGCTGGACAATTATCAGTCAATTAAACTTGTTCAGTTAAAACAATTATTTATGTAAATATAGGGTTGAAATTTGCGTTTTCAATCAATTAAAAAAGACTTGTTCACGACAGAAAGCATGGTTCGTCAATTTTCGAGAAGAATTTTTCGTATGAATACTCACCAGCACAGAATCCCCTGCATCCTCAGCGAAGGTTTCGACACACAGTCATGATTCTGACCTGTACACCAAAAGAGAGTATCGCTGAAGAAACGCACTTTCGACAGTGTGCATCGCCGGTCTGCGGGTTGCAAAACCATTTCCTGTTCGCCTGGAAAATGAAACTAAATCAATTACCAGTCAATTAAACTCGTTTAGTAAAAACAGTTAGTTATGCAAATACAAGGTTGAAATTGACTTTTTCAATCAATTAAAACAAGCCCTATGCCCAGAAGGGAACATAACTCATGAATTTTCGAGAAGAATTTTTCGTATGAATACTCACCAGCACTGAACCCCCCGCCTCACAGCGACGGGTTCGACACACAGTCATGATTCCGACCTGTACACCAAAAGAGAGTATCGCTGAAGAAACTCACTTTCGACAGTCTGTATCGCCGGTCTGCGGGGCTGCAAAACCATTTCCTGTTCGCCTGGAAAATGAAACTAAATCAATTAACAGTCAATTAAACTTTTTCAGTTAAAACAGTTAGTTATACAAATCTGGGATTGAAGTTGACTTTTTCAATCAATTAAAACGAGACTTGCGCCTGATAGAAAGCATGGCTTGTGAATTTTTGAGAGAGACTTTTTTGGTATGAAACACTCGCCAGCACAACCCCTGCAGCATCAGCGACAGTTTCGATTGCATAGGCATACCCTGACTTGTACACCAAGAGAGCATCGCTGAAAAAACGCACTTTCGACAGCCTGCATCGCTGGAAAACCATTTTCATGTTCACTTGGAAAATGAAACTAAATCAATTACCAGTCAATTAAACTTGTTTAGTAAAAACAGTTAGTTATAAAAATAAAAGGTTGAAATTGGCGTTTTCAATCAATTAAAACAAGCCCTATGCCCAGAAGGGAACATAACTCATGAATTTTCGAGAAGAACTTTCGTTATAGGGTTTAATCAGTTCTGCTTCGACTGCATCGACAATACAGCGAGAAATCATTGCTTTGTTTTTTGCCGCAACTCCGAATCTTTCTCTCAAAGAAGAGCTTGTCAGTCTGTCGCCTTCAATATATTTTAAACTTGCATGCAGGTAGCAGGCTTGGATACGTTCAGGCTTTGAAATGTCAGCAAAGGGCCTGGGCCCATATAGGGTAACTCGAGTGTAATTCGGGGTAGTTTCAATACGCGGAGCTGGTAGTTGATGTTGTTCAACAAGGCCTACCACCTTATCGATTCCAATTCCCCGTTCTTCGCAAAAATCAAATCGGCTCATGAGAGATGCGAGATTTTCATTATGAGAAATTGGTGCAGCGTCCAAAAAACGCCGGGAATTTACAAGCGAACTTCCAGGGTTGGTGAATTCAATTCTCTCATTAAATATTTCTACCATAGGGCCAGTACCGGTAATTGAAAAATCTTGGTGAATCAAGGTGTTTGCCACTAGTTCGCGAACTGCAGAAGCGGGAAACATCCTCACTTCCCTGCGTCGTGCAAATTCAATAATCTCGTAAACTTGCAATAGGTTATCAATCCTCCCTATCATCGTTTCAAATCCCGACGCATAACCGAAATCAAATAACCTTTCTCGCGCGGCCCCTCTTCTTCCAGAACCTTCATATCGAATAACTCTCAGTGCCTTTCGCCCCAAATTTTGAAAATCACTTAATTTTCGGGCAAACAATAAAGCTCCCAAATTTGTAATATTCCAGCCACCTGTCTCATTGCGTTTTATTATTTTGTCTTGCTGAAGAGATTCAAGCACAGTAGAACGGTCTGGAGTAGGGAGATTCTGAAGTTTAGAATATGATGGATAATCAAGTTTGAACAATATGGAATCGTCACTCTCGCACTCTGAAATGATCTTTTTCTCAAAAGGTACAGAGTCAAAGACACTCAAAGAGTTCGTCCCTTCTTTGGGAAATCGCTTAATTTTCGGGGATTGCATACTAAACTACCTTCCTAAATCCTGGCAAACCAGCAATTTCACCTTCAAGTACTTTCCAACGGGAAACACTCAAAAATATGGTGGACTCAGAACCAAATTGTTTCATAATATAGTTGTCAAAATGATTTATTTTCAATATACTTGTCAAATCATTATAATTTACAAAAATTCTAACATGTCAATTATATTTCAATATGATAGGAAGTAAACTAAAAATTTCCAGAATGGCAAACGGTTTGTCACTTAGGCAGTTATCTGACAAAATTGACAACCAGGTGTCAGCGCAAGCAATTAGCAATTATGAACACGACAAGTCTATGCCAAGTTCCGATGTGTTCATTCAACTTGCCGATGCACTTGGCCAGTCTCCAGAATTCTTTTTCGGAGACCCTGGTTTTGTCATGGAAGACGTGCGTTTTCGCAAGAAGAGCCATGCGAGCGACAAAGAAATAGGTCAAGTTAAAGCAAAGGTACTAGACTATCTTGAAAAATACCTGTTATTGGAGGAAGTTCTCGGATTGCCAAGTGTTTCTTGGACTAAGCCAATTAACTTTCCATGGCCAGTATATGAGATATCCGAGGCAGACCACGCCGCTCGGATGCTTCGGGACACTTGGAAATTGGGTCTGAGCCCAATACAGAACATAGCCGAACTTTTGGAAATGCAAGGAATTAAAGTTTTGTTCATGAATCTCAAGAATATTGATGGGTTGACTGCATTTGTCAGGGGCAGAGATGGATTGTCTCTACCGGTTCTTGTTGTCAATGAAAATGAATGCGGGGAGCGGAAACGGTTTACTATGGCACATGAACTTGGATATCTAATGCTAGAAGTTATTTCCAGTGACCTGGAAGAAAAGGCTGTGAATAGATTTGCTGGTGCCCTTCTGATTCCGGCCGAGACTCTTCGGGTTGAGGTCGGCAAGAGAAGGAAAAATATGGAATTAAAGGAGTTGTTTGAACTAAAGAAATTTTTTGGTGTAAGCGTTCAGGCACTGACTTATCGTTGCAGGGCTCTCGGTATATTTAATGACAGGCTTGTCAAATATCTGTTCAAAGAATTCTCTCGGCGACAGTGGCGTAGCCCTCCTTGCATTGAGCCTTTCCCGATTGAATGTGAAAAGCCAGCAAGATTTGAAAGACTTTGTGCACGGGCAGTATCAGAAGATGTAATATCAGAAGCAAAAGTTGCTGAGCTACTAGGGGTATCTGTATTTGAAATAGACAAAAAACTGGATATTTAGAGGAAATATAGATTGAGTTTGAGATAAGAATATGTATGAAGTTCTTGTTCGTAGATACATCATTTTTTTCTGTAGGAGAAACACAGTTGGATGGTCATCGTTGCAAACGAATACAGTGATAAAATATGAGTTGCAAAAACATATGAAATGAATTCATTTTGGAATGGACAAGATTGTAATCGCGGTATTATTGATTGCCATGCTTGGTAGCTTGGTTTCTGCTTTCTGGTACATTGTACAAGGACCGTGGGCAAGGCACGCGACCCGTAAAAGCCCTTGCATTTAGAATTTCGATCTGGATTGTCGCAACAGAACCCTATCAATTTTTTTGACTGGACACAGAAGTATTCAACTCAGGAGGCCTGTCTGGATGAGTTGAGCCGGTGTCACTGGAAAGACGGATTCGTCTGCCCGAAGTGCGGTCACGACAAGTCCTGCCAGCTGAAATATTGTCATTTGCACGAATGCACTCAAAGCTTTGCGGTTTTTGGGTGAATCGCATCAGCACGAACCCAAGGTCACTCCGCCGGAGAAAGTGGATGAATGGCTTGCGAAGGTTCATATTGTCATCAGCAACTTCAAGAGCATTCTGGCGGGAACCTTCCACGGGGTATCGCATTGATACCTTCAGGAATATATTGACGAATTTATGTTTCGCTTCAATCGGCGATTCTGGGAACGCAGTTGCCGGATCGATTGCCGCAGGCGGCCGTTGATCATGTGCCGATTCGGGCTTCCCTTAATTTAGCTTAGATACATGTTTAATAATTCAGGACATCCGGATTGAATAAAACCATGGTTACCGCGAGAATTCAGTTTGCTGGCAAGTGCTTGGCATATGCAATGCTAGGACTTGTGATGTTGCCGTGCATAGTGATCGCAGCAGATGAAGATTCGACAAGCATTCCGGCAGATCAAGTGGAACAGGCCAAGTCAATGATATTTGAGGGCCAACCCGACCAGGCACTTGAAATTTTCAGGGAACTGACTAGGCAATTTCCAGACAACCCGGATGTGCATTTCTTTCGCGGCTTGGCGGCACTTGAATCCTCCAAGCTACAGCCCCGATTTCAAGGTGTTATCAATATTCAGTTGGTACGAAATAAGTTACTGGATGAAGCAGTGGATTCGTTCCGAGTGATGTTGAATCTTGAGCCTGATTCAGCGCCGGGGCGACTGGAGTTGGCGCGCACACTATTTGAACGGGGTGACTGTCGTGAGCCGCCGCAAGATTTTTGGCAGCATTTGCTTGGCGATGATTGCGATGCCGCGGAGTATCATTACCGGCGAGCGCTGGCAGGCGAGATTCCACAGGAACTAATTCTTCCAATTCACCGAGTCTTGAATCTCATCCGTGCGCGCAAGCGGTTTACGGGACATTTCAGCTTTGCGGTTGTACCGAATTCCAACATCGTTGCGCGTCCGGCAACGTTGCGTTTTCTCGCTTTTCCGAATCTGGACTTTATTCCGTCCGAGAGCCCGCAAACTGGCACCGGTTTGTTGTTGCTTGCATCAGGAAACTATCAGATCCCCGTGTCCGGGGTGTTCAAGAATTCTGCTACCAGAATACGGCTGGGCGGTTCCCTGTTTCGACGGGAATATGCAGGACATCAATATGACGATATGGGTATTGCAATTCATGCCGGTCCCCGATTTTTGTTTGAAAAAAGTGATGCTACTTTCTATGTGAAGCATATTACGAATTGGTTCGGAGGGAATCGAACCAATGATAAAAATGGACTTGGAATTGATGGCAACGTCCGATTGAATCACCGAGTCGGACTATCGCACAAACTCGAATACCTGAAGACCCGGGAACACAACAATCGAGAAGCGGATTCGAATAGTCTGGAACTTCTGCTGAGGCTCAATTACTTTGTCAATCCGGCGGTATCGTTGAATACGTATGCAGTATATAGAGCTACACGGGCAGCGGCAGATTACTTCAGCAACAATAGACGCCAGTACGGAATCGGCGTAACATTGGGGCTGGCACCGATTTTGAATGTGCGCGGTTTCCAGTTGTCGTTGGATTATTCTTACGGCAACACGAAATACAAAGCATTCAATCCGTCGTACCGAGTATTTACTCGCGATGCGCGCAAGGACCGACTGCGGGTATCACAAATTTCACTGTCCAACAGCGAACTGAATTGGCGCGGATTTGCTCCGAGAGTTTCATACACTGCTGAACGACAGCATTCCAATACATCGGTGGAAAGTTACAATCGCAATTTGTATGAGTTGTCTTTCAGGCGAGTATTCTGAGAGACATGCTGGCAAGTTTGTTGTTGGTGCAAAGGAACGCAGTAGCAAGAAAGTGAAAGCTCGGGTCATTTCTGACCGTGAACGAGAAACCTTGCATGGTTTTATTTCTGAGAATGCAGAGACTGGCACATTGATCTATACAGACGATTTCAATGCCTATCGCCAGTTGGCGAACTATTGTCAACAGTTTGTCAAGCATGGTGCAGGAGAATACGTGAACGAGTTTTCTGGCAGGCACAACACCAGCGAATTGGATACGATTGAACAAATGAATCACATTGTCAAGAATTTGGAAGGGATGCGGCTGGAATACAAAGAACTGGTATCCGATAGATGTGGCAAACTAAATTGAAGGAGAGGAAAATGAATTGAACAATAAATGCAAATGCTTGAAAACAACCTGGAGAAGGGATTAAGTGTTGAAAAACTGAATGAAGGCGAGCTTGCAAATATTTCTGGAATACGGAAGGCAGTTTGAATTTCAGTTTGTTATTTAAATGAGAAGAAAACATGAAGAATCACAAAGACGAATCCCAATTCAACTTGCCGCCAAACAATATTTCCAAGAAGGTCCATAAGCGGGCAAAAAAATGCCGGATCATTGCTGAAACGCCGGTTCGCAAGCAAAAAGAATTTTCCAAGCAACGAGAGTGTTAGAAAAATTTTCCAATGGGGAAACACTCTCTTGAGGTTAATTTGACAAGAGGGGGGGGGGGGTAATAAAATTTCCACTTGGTTTACATAAATAATGCAACAGCTACTTATGCTTACTTGTATCAATTAAAACGAGGTGGCAATCAATGCAACGCAACCACTTTCAAAATTTCAAGATTCAACAGATTCTGCCAACGGCAATTGTTTCTATTGTGCTGTTACTGTCAGCTTGTGGAGGCGGAGGTTCCACTGCTAGATTGAATGATGCCCCGCAGGTCTTTGCAAGTGCGGCGACCACGAATAGTGTGCAACGAAACGTATCTGCAGCTGCCCTCGCTACGCCCAAAGCGGGAAGTGTCACGCAGAGCTCAAATGTGCAGGGTGGAGTCACTGCAAACAGTATGAGAATTAACGTAACAAAAGGACCAGCGCGCAGCATTGGTTTTACAATTGAAGAAACAGTATCTGGGTCGCCATCTAACTTTTTGTCAAGTACTACGGCAGGTGTTGATGTAAATGCTGACCCCCCGGAAAGTACCGGTTTTCAGCCTGTTCGAGCGGACTTTACTTCAACCAATAGAAGAGTGTGGACTCTGATTTTTACAAATATCAACACGATTGCCAATCCACAACTCTGGCTTGCTGGCGGACTATACATTGAAATGCCTGGCCAAGGTCAAAGCGGGTCTGGTGAGTTTGGGGCTTTCTTTAACGGTGGTCAACCCTTTACTACAAGTAACATCCCAACTATTACAGGGCAAGCGAGATATGAAGGCGATGCGGTTGGCATCGGGAGATTGAGCGGTATCGGGGCGACAAGTGAAATTATTGCGTTTGCTGGTGACGTGCGGTTAGATGCCGACTTTGGTGATGCATCTGCTACAGGAAGCATTGAAGGAACAATTAGAAATATTCAATTTGCTCCAGACAGCGATGCCCCAGAAACACTGCCCGGCACGCTGACTTTAGTAAGCACTACAATAGGCAGCGACAATTCCGGATTTTTCACCGGTAATACCAGCTACTCAGAAGGTGCTTGGTCCGGGTCCGGGAAATGGGGCGGCCAATTCTACAACGATGGTGCCCAGCCGGGAAATGTTGGTGGAACATTCGGTATTGAATTTGATAACAGTGTAGATACTACTAGAAGCGGCGAACTCATCGGCGTGTTTGGTGCTAACAAGCAGCCATAGCCATTTCAATAGTATTTGACGGTTAAATTTGTCTGAATTCCACCGTGTTGTTGTCAATGATTCAATTTCATTGCAATTTTCTCAAATGGAGATGTCAGAAATAAATCTCACTTTATGTCGAAATCTTGATTTTAGCAAAGCGGTATTGTGTACCGCAAATCGCAAGGGAAAGGTCCTCCCCAGCATTGATTTTTGAGCACCTTAAGGGGGGAGCAAGGGTTGATATTGATATTTCTCAGGAGCTCGATTCTGGTGTAGCCATCTTGACTTTGACACGTAGCGCCTAAATTGAAAATGTGTTCTCTTTTTAATCAAATGCTGTACAAGAGCGATTGAATCGGTATTCTTCCGGTAAAGCTGACTAGAGACATTTGTGCCAAAATTCTCAACTACGGTGACATTACGTTTCTTGCACTACAGGACTTGATAAAAATGAGAGACTTATAGGAGTCAGTACTCCCGGATTAGTGCAGAGAATTATCAAATATCGGAGCCAAATGCGAATATAGGACGACAAGCATGGCTAGCAAAGTATTTGCTCAAGGTCATGCTGTATCTGGCAATCGCCATTTTGATTTTCTTGGCATTTTTCTGTAGGAGAAACACAGCCGATTGCCGTCATTGCAGACGAGTACAGTGATAAAATATGAGTTGTAAAAATATAGGAATTGAACTCATCTCGGAATGGACAAGATTTTAATTGCAGTATTATTGATCGCCATGCTTGGCAGCTTGGTTTCTGCTTTCTGGTATATGTACAAGGATCGCGGGCAAGGCACGCGATCCGTAAAAGCCCTTACATTTAGAATTTCGATCTGGATTGTCTTGTTTCTGCTAATTGTAGTTGGAATTTACACTGGGTGGATCACACCCAGCAACACCATTCCTATCCCGTCAAACTAGGCTTGAACCGGTTGGTGAACCTGAGTTTTACACCACATACACAAATATAAAGAGTCCTACCCATACTGTATCAACAAAGTGCCAGTACCAGGCCCCGGCTTCAAATGCGAAATGATGGTCGGGCTTGAAGTGGCCGCGGATGCAGCGAATTAAAAGCACCAGCAGAATAATAGCGCCGATGGTTACATGCGCTCCGTGAAAGCCGGTCAGCATGAAAAAAGTTGCTCCGTAAACACCGGTACCCAAAGTTAATCCCAAATCCCGATAGGCATGGACATACTCGGTTACTTGAAAGAACAAAAACAGAAATCCAAGAGCAACTGTGATCGCCAGCCAGACAATTAGCGGCGACCGTTGATTCTTTTTCAGTGCCCAGTGGGCAATTGTTACTGTGACGCTGGATAAAAGCAGAATCAGTGTGTTCCAAACTGGAATCCCCCAGGCACCGATAGTGGAAAATTGTCCACTTGAAGTGATGGGAGTGTCAGCTGCAATGAGTTCAGGTCCTGCGGGTCCCGCTGTTGGCCAGCCACCTTCATACCCCATCCAAAGCAAGTCCAGATCTGCCAACCACGGCACCGCGAGATTTCGAACATAGAACAGGGCACCGAAAAAACCGGCAAAAAACATAACCTCAGAAAAGATGAACCACAGCATTCCCATTCGAAAAGAAATGTCAACCCGATCGTTATAGACACCGCCTTCGCTTTCCTTGACGACTACCCCGAACCATCCGAACATCATAAACGCAATGACAAGACCGCCGGCAACCATGAACCAGGGGCCAAGGTTCAAATTATTCAAAAGCATCACAAATCCGCTTGCAAGCAAGAACAACCCAACCGATGCCACCAGCGGCCATGGACTGGGTTCAGGTAGATAGTAATCGCCGTTTGCACTCATGTTAATTCCTCATTGCCGTTGAATTGTCTAATTTGATTCAACCTGTTGAATTTGGGTTCCTTCATTTCACAAAACTGTAAGAAAGAGTAATCGTGTTTTATCTCAATGCTGGGTGTGCGCCATTGAGTCCATTGTATTTTTCATTTCAAAAAAACTGTAGGAAAGAGTAATCGTACTGTACTTGTCGGATGCCTTCGGGTCGACATAGAATCGAACCATCATTTCTCTTTCCTCTCCAGCTGGCAGCAATTGCTGTTCAAAGCAAAAGCATTCCAGCTTTACAAAATGCTGTGCCACTTGCATAGGAGTTACACTTGGTACCGCTTGGCCTGTAATATCCCGGTTCGACGTATTCTTGACATAGTATGCAACTTCATGAATCTCGCCCGGTTTTACCCGGGTTTTCGGTACCGTAGAGTAAAACTGCAAAGGCATTCCATTTGTAGAGTTGCCAGTAAATTCAATCATCAAAGAGCGAGACTCATCAATTTCCAGATTGTTCGGGGAAGCTTGCGAACTGGCGATGGTTGGCTTCCCGCCGATTCCTGTGATTTCGCAAAACAAATCGTACAGGGGCACTAGTGCATAACCGAAACCAAACATGGCCACAGTCAAGCCCAGAAGCCAGGCAACTGTGCGCTTGTTGGATAATTTTACGCCAGACTTTGTAGCCACTGCCTACGACCAATAGTTGTATATGACAAGCAAAAAGAAAAACAATGCTATGCTTCCAAGAACCAATGCCAGCCGGGCATTTTTCGGGTGCTTTTGATTTCCGAGATTGTCTTGGGCCATCACTTGACTGTCGGTGGCGTAGTAAACGTATGGTATGGCGGCGGAGACGGAATTGTCCACTCAAGGCCTTCGGCACCTTCCCAAACCTGGTCTGTGGCTTTCTTGGTTCCACCCCGAACACACTGAAAAATCACATACACAAACAGCAATTGAGCCAATCCCAGTCCAAACGCTCCAATACTGGAGATGACATTGAACTCGACAAACTGCGTTGAATAGTCAGGTATGCGTCTCGGCATTCCTGCAAGTCCCAAAAAGTGCTGCGGGAAAAATGTGATATTGAAGAATATGCAAGTTAGCCAAAAGTGCCACTTGCCTAGCCTTTCGTTGTACATTCGGCCGGTCCACTTGGGCAGCCAGTAGTAAGTTGCTCCCATCATGGCCATAATCGAACCGGAAAACAGCACATAGTGGAAGTGCGCCACTACAAAGTAGGTGTCGTGATACTGAAAATCTGCAGGTACGATAGCAAGCATCAGCCCCGAGAGGCCGCCGATGGTGAATAAAAAGACGACTGCCAAGGCATACAGCATCGGAGTTTCAAACGTCATTGACCCTCGCCACATGGTTGCCACCCAGTTGAATACTTTTACCCCCGTTGGTACCGCGATCAGCATGGTTGAATACATGAAAAACAACTCTCCGGCAAGCGGCATGCCGACGGTGAACATGTGGTGCGCCCAGACAATAAACGACAGAAAGGCGATTCCGGCGGTCGCAAACACCATGGAGTCGTAGCCGAACAGAGGCTTGCGCGCAAATGTTGGAACAATCTGGGAAATAATGCCGAACGCAGGCAGAATCAAAATATATACTTCAGGATGCCCGAAAAACCAGAAAATATGCTGAAACATGACCGGGTCGCCGCCGCCTGCCGGATCGAAGAATGCCGTGCCAAAATGGCGGTCCGTCAACAGCATGGTTACCGCACCTGCCAGAACCGGCATTACCGCAATTAGCAAAAAGGCAGTAATCAGCCAAGTCCACACGAATAGCGGCATCTTCATCAAGTGCATGCCGGGTGCTCGCATGTTCATGATCGTTACCACAATGTTAATGGCACCGAGAACCGACGAAATCCCCATCATGTGAATTGACAAAATCGTCATATCCACACCGGCACCGCCCTGAGCAGACAACGGAGCGTATAGTGTCCAGCCTGCTGCCGGACCGCCCCCAACTGTAAACAGGCTGCCGAGCAACAAGGCAAAAGCGAACGGCAGAATCCAGAAACTCCAGTTGTTCATGCGCGGCAAAGCCATGTCTGGCGCACCAATCATCATTGGAATCAGCCAGTTTGCAAAACCAACAAACCCGGGCATGATTGCGCCGAAGATCATGATAAGTGCATGCATGGTTGTCATGGAATTGAACAACTGGGGATTGACTACCTGCAGTCCGGGCTGAAACAGCTCGGCACGAATAGCCAGTGCCATTACTCCGCCGACAAAAAACATGGTCAGCGAAAATATCAGATACATCGTGCCAATGTCCTTGTGGTTGGTGGTGGTAAGCCACCGCATGATTCCGGTTGGGCGATGATCGTGATCGTGTGAATCTGTGTGAACTGCTTCCATTTCTAATGTTCCTGATTGCTCAAATTTAAGTTATAGGCATTTGTTCATTAACGCAAAGCTTTGATTTCGGATGGCTGAACCATGTCGCCGACACTGTTGCCCAACGCGTTTCGTTCGTAAGTGATTACTGCAGCAATATCCGAATCGCTCAGTTGCTCCTTGAATGCGACCATAGTTGTATTGGGCTTGCCGTTCATGACAATGTCGATATGGTCGGCAATGGGACCAGTGGTGATCGGACTGCCGGTCAACGGCGGGAATGCTGGCGGCAGTCCCTGTCCCTTGTCGCCATGGCAGGCGATGCATTGGACATAAACTTCTTGGCCTCGTGCCATCAACTCTTCCATGGTCCAGGTACTGTCCGCCTGTTCTGCTTCAGCTATCTGAGTAACGGATTGCTCGTTGACCCAGGCGTCAAAATCCTGTGAGGAGACTACTTCAGCAACAATCGGCATAAAACCATGATCTTTGCCGCATAGCTCCGCACACTGGCCGCGGTAGGTCCCCGGCTCATCTATGGATACCCAGAATTCATTGATATACCCAGGCACTGCATCTTTCTTGACTCCAAACTTGGGTATCCACCAAGCGTGAATAACATCGTTTGATGTAATTAAAAAGCGAACCTTCTTGTTCGAGGGGAGAATGACCGGATTGTCTACTTCCAGCAAGTAGTGCTCGCCTTTGGGTTCGCGGTTTTCAATCTGGGCGCGCGGTGTCGAAAGATTGCTGAAGTAATCAATATTATGGTCCAGATATTCGTAATGCCACTTCCACTGATAGCCGGTAATTTTCACAGTCAGATCCGACTCGGTTGTATCCTCCATGAACAATAGCGTTGCAGTCGAGGGAATTGCCATGCCGACCAGAATAATAAACGGGATGACGGTCCAGACTACTTCCAGCTTGGTGCTGTGGCTAAACTGGTGTGCTTCATGTCCACGGCTCTTGCGATGAGCATAAAGGGAGTAAAACATGACACCGAAAACCACGATAAATATCACCAGGCACACCAGCATAATCGCATTGTGCAGATTCAAAATCTGCTCGGCAATTGGTGTAGACGGAGCCGGTAAATTCAGTCCCCACTCCGAATGGGCATTGCCGGGTAGCAAGATTGCGACCAGTGTGAGTAGTTTCAACGGTTTTACCGCAGTGCTAAGTAGTTTCTTCATTTAATCTTTCAGCCAATCCTTCAGTTGTCGATACAAACGCTTTCTGGAATACTCAGTCAAGCAGCTGCCGATTTCTTCCAGCTGTCCCGATAAGCCTACCACCAGTCTGGAAGGTTCGTGTCCGGTTCGCCCGGAACACAGTTGCACGCGAATCCATTGCTTCGCAAATGATTTCACTGTAACTCGGGGCCGCTTGAATTTTGTGACATGAACAAAGTTCCTGCTAATTACTATCAATTCATAATTCTTTGCGCGAAGTCCAACACAGATTGCTCCTGTCGCCAGAATCAAAATTTCAAGTCCGGCGAACGGCAATACCAGCCAAGCTCCTTGCGAGGCGAATATTATACCGATGGCGGCAACAATAAGTGTCAGAACCAAGGCACATATTAACAAAGCCCGGCGATTCCCTGATTCATTCGGTCGAATCTCCAGTCTTACCATGCCATCAGTGTCAGAAATCATTTTCATTCACGCAAGCGAAAATTATAGTAATTTGTAAAAAATATTTACAGGAATTTAGAATATTTTCAGAAATTTCTGCCAGACGGGCAATCTTGAATCAGGCAGCTGAGCAAGAATGCATACTCCAGCGCCTGTTCTCGCAGTGCTTCATACCGACCAGATTTGCCGCCGTGGCCTGATTGCATTTCTGTTTTTAAAATCAGCAGATTGCTATCCGACTTGAGACCCCGAATCTTGGCTACCCATTTTGCAGGCTCCCAGTAGCCAACCCGAGGGTCATTCAGACCCGCAGTAACAAACAATGCCGGGTAGCTTCCCGGTTTAACATTGTCATAAGGAGAGTAGGACTTGATGTAGTCGTAGAACGGCTTGTCGTTCGGGTCGCCCCATTCATCTCTTTCAATGACTGACAAGGGAAGTGAATCATTCAGAATTGTTGTTACAACATCAACGAAAGGCACATGTGCAACTGCCGCCGCACATAGATCCGGAGTGTTGTTCAAAAAAGATCCAACGACTAGTCCGCCGGCGCTCCCACCGGTAATAGCAAGTTTGTCGGGATGGGTAATTTTATTGTCAATCAAATATCGGGCGCAAGCTGTGAAGTCGACGAAGGTGTTCTTTTTGTTCATCAGTTTTCCGTCATGGTACCACTTTTTCCCTTTCTCGCTACCCCCCCGAATATGGGCGAGCGCATAAATTACACCCCGGTCCAGCAAAGACAATCGGATGGACGAGAAGCGGAGTGGATAGGCATGTCCATAGGAACCGTATCCGTTTAACAATAGCGGAGCAGGGGAGCTACGGTCTACCTTCTTGTTGTAAACAATATACAGCGGAATTTTTGCCCCATCCTCCGAAACTGCAAAATGCCTCTCTGTAGCATACTGAGAAGCATCGTAACCTCCTCCTACTTGCCGAGTCTTGACCAGCACGCTTGTTCCTGTATCCATGTTGCAGTCATACTGGGAAAGCGGCATGTCAAGCGCATTGCCATTCAATCTGCAAAGAGCTGTGTCAAACTCCTCGTTGGCTCCAATGTAAAGTTCCTGAATTTTTTGCGGGTTTTCCACCAGGAAAGAACGGGAAGAATCAATCGGTAAAATTCGTACTTGGGGCAAGCCTTCGGTGCGTTCTCCAACCGCAACAAAACGCTTGAACATCCGAATTTTTGTTAGAGTTGTTTCGTTGGAATGCTCAATTACGGGCTCCCAATTGTCTTGATTCGGCGCCTGCAGGCGGGTTTTCATCAGTCGAAAGTTTACCGCGTCTTTGTTGGTGAGTACGTAAAGGTCATTGCCGCGGTCCTGAACCGAGTAGCGAATATCATACTGCCGCGGAAATACCAAAAGGGGTTCACTTTTTGGGTCACTTGCATTCAGTAAATGGATTTCGGATGTATTGTTGCTTTGCAATTTGATTGTTACGAAGCACTCGCTGTCAGTTTTTCCAAGCCATAGATAGTATGCTTCGTCGTCTTCCTGAAAAATGAGCTCGGCATCTTCTGGTGTGTCGCCAAGCCTGCGCTTGTACAGTCGCCAAGGTCGATGTGCGGAGTTGAGAGTGGTATAGAAGTAAGTTGCAGAGTCGTTCGCCCACACTATGTCGCCTGACGCATTATCAAGAGAGTCTGGAAGCAGTTTTCCGGATTTCAAATCCAGGAACTCGATTTTGCATTGTTCGTCGCCTTTTGTGTCAAATGAGTATGCAAGGAATTGTTCATTCGGACTCACTTCAAAGGAGTAAAGACGAAAGTACGAAAAATTTTCGGCGAGAGCATTTTCGTCCAGCAGCAGTTCTTCAGTGCCGTCCTTGTCTCGTTTTCTTCGATAGTGGATACGATAGTCTTGACCTCTGTTTTCTCTGTTGAAGTATTCGTAGTTTTTATATGGAACTGGTGCTGAGGTTTCACTTTCAACGATTCGCCCTTGCATTTCCCCGTAGAGCAAACCCTGCAGTTTTTGCGTATGCTGCATGGCGTTTTCCACATACTGGTTTTCTTTCTCAAGATACTCAATTACCGCGGAATCGTTTTTGTTACTCAGCCAGTGGTAGAAATCCACTCTCTTGTCGCCATGCTTTTCATGCACATGACGAACTTGCTTGGCAATGGGAGGCGGTAGTGTGGTTTTCACAATCGGAAGTAGTAGAGAAAACGAATAACAGAGGGTTTGGTTTTCAGCGCAATGAACTTGCTATTGTTCAGAAGTAGGTTCCGGTGCGCGATCGCTAAGGATTACCGCCAGCCAGCGCATTTGACCACTGCTTTCCGCGATTAATCGAACAATCATGGTCAAAGGTACGGATAGCAGCATGCCGACCGGACCAAGCACCCATCCCCAAAAGACCAATGAAAAAAATACAATCATCGGTGATAATCCAAGATGTTTTCCCGAAATTCGCGGTTCAAGAATTGTTCCGATACCGACGTTGATCACAACGTATCCAAGTGCGACCCAGGCGGCAGTACTGGCATCGGCTTGAAGCAAAGCCACCAAGACCGCTGGCACGGCAGCAATGATTGAACCGATATTGGGTACGAAATTGAGCAAAAATGCTAGCAATGCCCATAGCACCGCAAAATTAATTCCCAATGCCCACAGGAGCAGCCCCACCAATATGCCAGTTGCAAGACTGGTTGCAGTTTTAATAACCAGATAGCGTTGCAGGTTGGCCTTGAAATTGTCCAGGCGGGCGAGAGATTCGCCTGGCTTGGTGAAAATTGCATTCAGCTTTGCCGGCAGTGTTGAGACTTCCAGCAGTATGAATACAACCATTAAAAAGATCAGAAACGCTTTTGTGAGCAACTGTCCCAATTGGTTGATAGCAGTAGTAACAATTCCAGACAGGACAGACGGGTTAAGGTATTTTTCGAGATCGGCAAGACTGAACTTGATGCCTAGTGACTGCAAAATCGACTGAACCGACATGAACAGGCTATGCAGGCGTTTTTCGTAAATTGGCAGCTGGTTATTCAAGTCTGATACCGATGAACTTGCAAGCGATACAATCAGCATGCCGACAAGTAGTATTGAAACGATTACGACAAGGAGAGCAATTCCGGCTGGAAGCCCTTTTCCTTTAAGCCAGAGCAGAGGCGGTGCGCTGATCGTAGCAATGAACAATGCCAGGATTATGGGCACCAGAAAAGCGGAGGCCACCTTCATGCCAGCGATAATGCCTATAAGCGAGGCCAAAATCAGCATGGTGGAAACAACCTTGTTTTCGCCTAAGCCTTGCATAAGTAAAAATTTCCTGAATTAATGAAAAAACAATTGATTGTGAATAATAAGTTATTTACTTTCCTTGGTTCAACTGAAAGAAGCAGTGTTATCGGATATCCAAAAATGAACAAATGTGCTCTTTGCAGTATTCCCCCATTCATGGCAACTACGCAAAAACAACTGCCAAAGCACTTGTGCTTTGGCAGTTTGCATCTCATAAGAGAAAAACTCTTTTATCGCACATTTTACATTGAACTTCCATTCTGTTCGTTGTCTGAAAAATGTACGATTCGAGTTGATATTGGCTAGTCCAGCAGGCTTCGCACTTCAGATAGCTGGGCAGTTCTTTCCTGGCGTGCTGCCAATGCTGCATCCATATCAACAGATACGAAGCGGGTCGGGGTATGCGGTTGCAATTGTCCAATAAGATCCATGTCGGAAGAAATAACGGTTCCAACCATAAAATATCCGCCGCCCGATACTGCATCGCGATGCAGTATGATGGGTTCTGTTCCGCCCGGTATTTGAATTGAGCCGTAAGGATAGCAGCTGTCAACAATATTGGACGGGTCCGAGCCAGCGCCGAAAGGCTGTTCTCGCTCGACAAACTTCAGAGGCTGGCCGCCGCGAAAACGATATCCAATTCGATCTGCTTCCAGTGCAACTTTCCAAGTATCTTCAAAGAATCCTCTTCCTGATTCCTCGGTCACCCGATGCCAGTAAAGACCGCGCATTACGCGAAGCTCAACCGATGTTCCGGGAACTCTCCGCAAATTTTGCGGCACGGTTTGATTGTCAGAAACAGTGCGTTGCGGGTTGCCAAGACGCAATTCATCCCCTGACTGCAAGGTACGGCCTTCAAATCCACCGAGCGCGCCAAGCGTATAGGTTGAGCGACTACCAAGCGCAACTGGAACATCGATCCCGCCAGCGATTGAGATATAGGCTCGCGCACCTGATTTCAAGTAGTCGAAAGACAGTGTTTGACCGGATTTTACTGAAAACGAAGTCCAGGTTTCACGAGGTTCGCCGTCAACTTTAGGCGGCAGTTCAGCGCCAGTTACAGCGACAACACTGTCGCGCTTGAATTCAAGTTCCGGACCCATGAATACTGTTTCCAGTACTGCTGCTCCTTCATCGTTTCCAACTAGCATATTGGCAATACGAAGGGCAAAACGGTCCATTCCACCCGAGATGGGAATGCCAAGATGATAGTAGCCGGGACGACCGAGATCCTGAACAGAAGTTGCTAGCCCCGGGGCCAATACTTTAATTGCCATAGAGCACCTCCCCAATTTTCGCGTTGTATTTATCAATGTCGTTTTGAAAATCCTTCAGGGAAAATTCAAAATTGTGCATGCGCGGCTCGAAACGATTTTCCTCGACCTGAGCCACATTTTCATCGTAGGTTTCCCGATCAATTGGTTGAAACTTCACGATGTCTCCGGGATTAAAGAAAACCATGAAATCACTAAGGTAGCTGATGCTTTGCTGGGGGTCGTAGATCGGCATGGGGGTGATCCCAAACATCTGGTATCCACCGGCACCGCGAACTGAATAAATGCAAGCAAAGCAACCGCCGTATCCAACAGTTAATTTTGGTGTGTCCGTACGCGGCCGAAGGTACTTCGGAACTTCTATTTGCCTCTGCCGGTCCACCATTTGATACATGAAGGGCAATCCGGCAACAAATCCAACCATTGTCACAAACCACGGTGCCGCAGAATGTGCACCTATAAATGCTTCAACTGAATCGAAATTGTTGATCCGGGCAGCATACTCAAGA
Source organism: Arenicellales bacterium (assembly GCA_965203865.1). Lineage (GTDB taxonomy): Bacteria > Pseudomonadota > Gammaproteobacteria > Arenicellales > JAJDZL01. Next base: position 2,479,041 of record OZ241916.1, on the reverse strand, counting down.
TCTGTAGCGTTCGGGTCCTGATGACGTTCGCGAAAGCGCATCAAGGTTTCATGCGTCCACGGGTCGTTGTACAAGACTGGCACCTCAACAACCCGGGTCTGCAGTACACTTTCTGTGCTGTCAGCTGCAGACTCGAGATTTTTCAGTTCATCCAGCAAGTCGTCGGGACTTATTTGGTCAGGATTGAATTTAATCTGATAGGATGCATTCGCCGGGCAAATCTCGGTTACTCCTCGAATCTGGCTTTCACGAACTGCGTTCGTAATCGACAGGCTTTTAAAAAAAGCTTCAAGGGACATCTCTTCATTGACCTCGACGAAGATATGGTCATCGCCGCCGTGGGAATATCGTAGTGTCATCCGTGGTTTCCTCCTAAGTTTTACGATAGGTTTGATGCTTCTCGCTCAAGCCATGGCTCAAGAAATTCGGTATGAAAATTCGCATTGCGAACGTCTTGATCAACTACCAAGGCCTGATGAAGAGGCTGCGTCGTTTTTATTCCTGAAATTTGGAGATTGCTCAGTGTATGTTCCAAGCGACTGAGTGCACTATTGCGTGTTTCGTTCCAGACTATAAGCTTGCCGAGCAATGAATCGTAGAATGGGGGAATAGTGCAACCGGGAAACAGCATGGAGTCAAATCTCACCCCGGGGCCATTTGGCACTGATACGGTTTCTACCACTCCGGGCATCGGCAGAAATCCATTTGCCGGGTCTTCTGCGTTGATTCGACACTCAATTGAATGTCCATTCAAAACAATACTGTCTTGCGACAGGCGCAAGGGTTCGCCATTGGCAATCCTCAGCATTTCCTGCACCAAGTCAATACCGGTTACAAATTCGGTGACTGGGTGCTCGACCTGGATTCGGGTATTCATTTCCAGAAAATAGAATTCTTCAGAACTTTCGTCATAAAGATACTCGATAGTACCGGCGCCTCGATACTGAACCGATTCGGCTAGTGATACCGCGGACGAGCAAAGTGCTTGTCGTACATGTTCGGGCAGACGTACTGCTGGTGCTTCTTCCCAGATTTTCTGTCGTCGACGTTGTAGCGAACATTCGCGCTCAAAGCAGTGCACAATATTTTTTCCGTCTCCCAGTACCTGAACTTCAATGTGTCTGGCATTGCGGATAAATTTTTCAAGGTAGAGACTGCCGTCTCCAAATGCGGCTTTGGCTTCTGCGCTGGCCTGAGGCATAAGCCGGTTGAATTCCTTTTGATCATTTGCTATGCGGATACCTCGTCCACCGCCTCCCGCCGAAGCTTTAATCAAGACCGGGAAGCCCACACGCGTAGCAAGTTCGATCGCCTCTTCCAGGGAATCAATGCTGTCGCTGCTTCCGGCAACGGTTGGAACTCCTGCTTTTGCGGCCGCTTCGCGAGCGGCGATCTTGTCTCCCAGTAGTCGTATAGTGTTTCCCTTGGGGCCGACGAAAATCAATCCTTCAGATTCCACTGCGTCTGCGAAATCTGCATTCTCCGCGAGAAAACCATATCCGGGGTGTACCGCATCCGCACCGCTTGCCTTGGCGGCCGCTAGAACCGCTTCAGTACTTAGGTAGGATTTTGAAGCTGGCGGCGGACCGATTTCTACGGCTTCATCTGCAAGTCTGACTGCGAGCGAGTCCGAATCGGCTTGACTGTGTGTCACAATCGCGCTCATGCCGAGTTCCCGTGCCGCCCGGATGATACGAACGGCAATTTCACCGCGATTTGCAACAAGCAGACGATTGATGGCCATCAATTCTTTTCCAGCCAGGATTTATCAGCCCAGCTCGACCAGTAATTGGCCCGCCATCACGGCATCTTCATTTTCAACTGCGAACCTCGAGACGGTTCCAGCAGAATCTGATTTCACTTCATGAAACGACTTCATCACTTCGACGAGCCCAATGACATCGCCGACAGCTACTGAATCTCCTTCTTCTTTGAACGCCGGTTGGTCCGGCGCCGGTTTTCTGTAAAAAGTTCCCGGCAAAGGCGACATAATCTGTTTGGTTGCCATGAAATTCCTCCTTCGTTAACTTATAGGCTTGACTGGCAATTCCAGCAGTTTTGTAAATAGTGGATTGCGGAAGAGCATACTCTGTGCAATGGTAGAGCTAAGCGCTTCCAGCAAGATAGGGGCGAACCGCTTCGCGAACAGCTTCAGCCACTTCAATCGCGTTCGGCGTGTCCGAATGCACGCAAATACAGTCGGAACCAACTTCCACGCTTACACCGTTGACCGAATCGGTTACGCCTTCTTCAATCGCTCGCAAGCACCGCGATGCAGCTGTTTCAGGGTCGACCGGGTCATGCTCGCGTGTAATGATGAGACTGCCATCGTCGTTGTAGTCAAGGTCAGCGTAAAACTCTGCAATAAAGGTGTGCCCTCGTTCAGTGTAAACCTCTTCATGCACGGTTTTTTTCATTCCCAGAACCGGAACACCATATACATCCGCTGCATCGCAAACCGCATGCGCAACTTCTTCGTTGCGGGATGCCATTCCGTAGAGCGCACCATGCGGCTTGATGTGGTTCAGTTCCATTCCCTCGGCTTCCAGAAATCCCCTGAGGGCGCCGACTTGATAGATAATCAGGTTGGCCAGTTCCTCGCGTCCAATGTCCATTGCTCGCCGGCCAAATCCTTGATGATCGGGCAGCGAGGGGTGTGCGCCGACCCGTACATTGTGTTCCTTGGCCAATCGTACTGTGGAACGCATGTGATTCGGGTCTGACCCGTGAAAGCCGCAAGCAATATTCGCCAAAGAAATGAGAGGCATCATTTTTTCATCCTCTCCCATCCTGTAGATTCCATAGCTTTCGCCCATATCGCAATTTATAGCTGTTGTCATTCTCCTGTTTCCTCCATTTTGTTAAAAACAACTCGTACTAAGAATTACCGGTAGTAGACAGAGTGTCCAGATTTCTCGACGCAAATTTATCGAACTACCAATGCTACTCGCAAATACTCCGTTTAGTATATCTTTAATCCTGTAAAGTGGCGATATAGCGTAGACGGAACTGATCGACAATCACAGCCAGTATCAACAGCACGCCGATTACTACGATTTGCAAATAAGACTCAATTCGAGCCAGATTCATTCCGTTCTGGACGATCCCGATGAACAGTGCGCCGAGTACAACATTCTCCAGGCGGCCGATTCCACCGCGCAAGCTTACACCTGCAATTACACAAGCTGCTATTGATTCAAGCGGCATGGTTGCACCAATATTGGCTTCTCCTGTGTCCAGCCGGGCAGTCAGCAAAATACCGGCGATTGCCGCCATGGCACCGCACATCACGTACGCCCAAAACAGCGTAAGCCGGGTACTGATGCCGGACAATCGCGCTGCCTTGATATTCCCGCCGACAGCATAGAAATACCGTCCAAGCCGAGTCCAGTTGACTACGCCGTACAAAACAACAATTAATATTGCGGTAACCAGAATCGGCGTAGGCAGTCCGAAAATTGAACCAAAGCCGAAAACATCGCCGAACTCTACGGGCATTCCGTAAACAGGCGTTCCGCCGGTCAGATAGAGTGCAAGGCCGAATCCAACCGAAGCCATGCCCAGGCTCATCATAAATGGCGAAACATTAAAGAGCGCAATTCCGATCCCGTTGACGACTCCAATAGCCGTTCCAGCCGCTATTCCTGCCAGGATGCCAATCAGAATTGCAAAGGCTGCGGCTTCCGGCATCATGACGTACGTAGCCGCCATGGCGGTGGCGCCGACAACGGAAGTCAAGGCAAGAATTGTGCCGACCGAAAGGTCGAACCCGCCGGTCAGCAAGGCAAACATCTGTCCCATGGAAACAAGTGCAAGGTAAGTGGACTGTCGCACGACATTGAGCAAGTTGCGACCTGTAAGAAAGTTGTCTGACATGAGGGTGAAAACAATGACTGCGAGCAGAAGCAGAAAAGGCAGTACGCCAAGTCGAACGAAAATCAGCCGCAGCCCCAAAGCTGCTTTACTGGCTACGTTCAGAAATATACTCCTGTCTGCTTCCTGATTCATGCCGCCTCCTTCTCGAAGCAGTGCTGCAGAACGTTATTCTGGTTAATGTCGCTACCACTCAGTTCGGCGGTAAGAGTGCCTCTGCACATAATATAGACCCGATTTGTAAGATGAAGAATTTCTGGCAAATCCGACGATATCAGAAGAATCGCAGCACCGGCTTGGCACAAATCGCGAATGAATTCATAAATTGCTACGCGTGTGCCGACATCAACTCCGACGGTGGGTTCATCGAATACAAACATTTCGACATTCCGAACGAGGCTCTTTGCGAGAAGGACTTTTTGCTGATTGCCGCCTGAGAAGTGGTCCAAATCCTGCTCAATGCGAATTGGCTGCAAATTGAGTCTCATTGCCAAGTCATGGGTTCGCGTTGCTTCTTCGCGCCGTCGAAGCATAAATCCGCGTGAAAATTTCGGTGTACGGAGAGCAGGCAGTGCAATATTTTCTCTTACACTTCGCATCATCATCAGGCCTTCGTCTCGCCGGTCGGCTGGTACATAATAAAATCCTCGTTCAAGCATTCGCCGCGGTGAATGACCTGTAGTGTCCTCACCGGCGAAAGTTACATGTCCGGAGGCAAGTGGTATCAATCCGAAACAGGCGCGTGCGACTTCGGATTTTCCAGAACCAACAAGACCTGCCAGACCAACAATTTCCCCTCGCCGCACGGAAAGAGAAACATTGTTTACGGTTCTATTATCGGTTGTAATATTTTCAACTTCAAGCATTGACTCCGCAGGGTTGTAGCGAATCTCGGGAAATATCTGATTGATTACCCGTCCAGTCATCAAGTGAACGAGGTTCTCTTTGGAAGTTTGCGCATCCACGGTATCAACATAGTGCCCGTCGCGTAGAATTGTAATCCGGTCTCCAATGCTTCGTATTTCGTTCATGCGGTGCGTGATGTAGATGATCCCGACACCTTGCGCCTTTACCTGATTTATCAGGGCAAACAACTGTTCAGTTTCACGATCGGTCAGGGAAGCGGTTGGTTCGTCAAGAATAAGCACAGAGAGTTCCGAACGAAATGCCTTGGCAATCTCGACCATTTGCTGTTCGGCACGAGAAAGATAGGCAACTCGTTGCCCCGGTCGGATGGGAAATCCCAGACGGTCAAGAATTTCTGTTGCCTTTTCGTGTAATTCCGACTTTTTGAGCATGCCAAAAGTAGTTTCCTCGGCACCCAGAAACAAATTTTGTTCAACCGTGAGCTGCGGCACCAGGGAGAACTCTTGAAATACTGCGCTGATTCCGAGCGAACGGGCATGATGAACCGAAGTCAGATTGATTGTATTCCCGTGAAATCGAATTTCCCCGCCCTGCGGGCGCAACGCACCTGCGACAATGGAAATCAGGGTAGACTTGCCGGCGCCGTTTTCACCGAAGAGCACATGAACCTCTCCAGAGCGCAAGTTGAAATTGACATGATCCAGTGCCTGAACGCCGGGAAACTGTCTGGAGATGTTGACGAGATCAAGAAGCAACGGGTTCTCTTGGGAAGAGAACCCGTTTTTCAAGCAATTCTGTTCGCTCTGAATCGTCAAGACTCCTTTGTATTAATTTACGGTGAATGTTGGCTTGAAGCCATCCTTCGCGAGCGAAGAGCCGCGGTCAAACGTATCTATATTGCTGGAGTCGATGACATAAAGTGCGGGTCCAACATGCTTTTCGTAGGATTTTCCTTCCAGAATTCGAACTGCCTGGTCGATTGCCACACGGCCTTGTATGACAGCTGAATCTGTTGGTGCCGCCAGTATCTGACCGCGCTTGATGCCTTGAAACACACCCGGTGTGAAATAGTAGGCCATCAACTGGATGGAGTCCGACAAGTTGCGTGCCCGCAAAAGACCGACTGCCGCCTCTGCTGTAACTGCTGTGCCGACTACATACTGAATGTCTGGATGCGCTTCCAGCGTATCTTCGACCAGTTTCAGCTGTACTTCCTTGCCGGTGTCGCCGTACTTGGTTTCAACAACTTCAATGTCCGACCCTGCCACAGCTTCCTGAAAACCGGCGTTGCCGGCCTCGACCCAGCCCGCTCCGGGCGGTCCCGGAAACCAGGCCACTTTAACCTTGCCTGACCCTGCCGGGTGCTTCTTCGCGATGTATTCGCCTGCCTTGAATCCCATTTCACCGAAAGATACCAGCGATTTGGCAGACAGTTCTGAAGACGACATTCCATTGATGACATCTATAACCGGAATGCCCTTGCTGCGAACTTCAGCAACCAGGTTGTTCAAACCCTCGAAGGATATTGCCCCGATGACTACAGCGTTTGCACCGCGAGCAACACAATCTTCAATTTGCGAAATTTGCGTGTTGAGGTTGGTGTAGCCGCCTGCTTCGACGAGTTGCATTTTTATCCCCAGACGTTCAGATTCGGCTACTACACCGTAGTTGACAGCCAGCCAATAGGCATCCTTCATGTGTGGAAAAGAAACACAGATATCCCAAGCTTGCGCGGCTTTTTCCAAGGGGACGTAGTCAACTGTTTTCCTCGGACTAGCCATATCGAACGGGGGATCCCAAACCTCGACAGAATAGGGGTACCATTGATCTTGTGCGTTTGCTGTGGTTAGCAAGGCACTCGCCAATCCAAATGCTGCGATAATTGCTGCGAACGAAAACAATCTGCTTCGCTTACTTTGCATATTGCTCATATTTCATGTCTCCTCAATTTACCTTCTTGTAATACATACCGGATTGCCCGCTTTGCACTATACAAACAAATTTGTTCGGATTTTCAGTCCAAAAAATAAATTGTGCAACGCAGGTATACAAAATCCGTTCAACTCAAAATGTTATACGAATGCAGGTTGATATTGTAAAATATAATATTTAGTATCAAGGTATAGAAAAATCAGAACGAAGCATTTTCAGCCAAATTTTTATTTCCCACTGACTTGAGTAGTGGTTGGAGCTCTTGAATTGCACTGTCAGGAGATCGATTTACAACTGCAAGCACCATAAATCCATGATTTCATTTCGTCAAATTCGATACTTTATTGCAGCAGCTGATGCTGGCAAAGTCTCACTCGCAGCGGCAAATCTCTATGTGTCGCAATCGGCGGTCAGTACAGCAATCAAGAGTCTTGAGGATGAGCTGGGTGTAACACTCTTTGAACGGTATGCGAATGGAATTGCATTGACTTACGAGGGGCATCAATTCCTTCAGCACGCTCAAAACATTACTGCTGCGGTTTCAGAAGCGACGCGCACCTCTCGTCGGTCCGGCAAGGATATAGTGGGGGAAGTGGCAGTTGGTGTCACTTACACTGTTGCAGGCTATTTTTTACCGCAAATTCTGTCTCGGTTTCGGCGGGTATTTCCAGGAGTGACGATACGAATGCGTGAATTGTCAAGAGTCGAAATTGAGGAGCAAATTGTCGGGGGCAGTCTTGATATTGCGGCCATGATTGTTTCCAACCTGAGTAATGAAGCTGAAATAAATTCAGAGATACTGATGCGTTCTCCCAGACGAATCTGGCTTTACACGGACCATCCTTTTATGAAGAAGGATGCTGTCTCATTGGCTGAGGTTGCCTCAGAACCATACGTAATGCTCACAGTAGACGAAGCCGACCAAACAGCCATGCGCTACTGGGAACCTACTCCGTATCGCCCGAGCGTAATATTTGCAACCACATCGGTGGAAGCGGTCCGAAGCATGGTTGCACTCGGAACAGGCATCACAATTCTTTCGGATATGGTTTATCGACCGTGGTCGCTAGAAGGACAGCATGTTGAAAAGCGTCCAGTGGTAGACAATGTACCATCCATGGATGTTGGTCTGGCTTGGCGCCGAGATGCGGAAATGTCCCCGGCAACGCGTGTCTTGTATGGCTACATGGGCAGAGTATTCAATATTCCAGGACACGGAGATGCAAGCAGCGATGTTCTGATTCAAGACCGGTAGAATTAAAATGGTATGTCGCTTGCATTGTGTGCAAGGGTTTTTCAGTATGAATTTCAGGTTGGTTTAAAATAGTAACAATTCAGGTCAACTAAAAGGGGAGCAAAAATGGACGAAGATGTTTTTAATCTGCAAATACGAAAGTTTTTGAAAAAAGTAGGGATTCAATCCCAACGAGCTATCGAAAAAGCGGTTCGGGACGGAATTGAGTCCGGTAAACTAACTGGTGAAGAAGTTCTACAGGCCGAAGTGAAACTTACTATTGAAGCCGCGGATGTGGACCACACAATCAAAGACACAATTGCATTGAAATAGGCAAATTTCAGGCAACCTTGGTAGTTCTTGGATGGGTGAACCTTCCGAGTGGGTTTACTGAGGATTTGTTGGGGACAAGCAAAATTTCATCCGATTTACCGTTGCGAATCGGACATTCAGCGATTTGCTGAGCTTTCCCTGAAGTTCGTGCGGGTTTTAGAAGTCGCTTACATTCGGGCGCGTTCCGTAGAGTATGGAGGTCGCTAGACGGTTCCCGCATTGCGTAGTCATGCCATGCCGGTCCCAGTGAAATTCATCTGGGTTGATGGCGAAAGCGATGTACATTGCGCTTGGGACCAGGCACTGACTCAAAGGTCAAGAATGACCATTGCATCAGCAAGATTTAATTGCTGGTTTCGGTAACTTTAATCCAGTTAGCGCCTTGATGCAGGTAACTGACCCCGACTACTTGACTTCAACAGCATAGGTTTTGATGTCGGGAACCTTTTTGATTAAATCCCTTTCAAGTAAAAAATTTGCAAAACGCTGATAGCGCGTCTCGTCAAGTGCTCCTGGCCGCAATGCAAATCTGGGCAAAGTATCTCGCCACGCCCGGCGATTCAGTTCATCATCCAAAGCATCGTCAAACGAAACAAAATATTTCCATGCATCTTCGGGATGATTGATCATGAATTGCGTGGCCTGTTCAACAGCATTCAGGAACTTTCTGATGATCGGGTCCTGTGCGCGACTGCTGTGAGCGACATAAATTAATTCATCGTACGCGGGAATGCCTTCTTCTTCCAGATAGAATGCTCTTCCCGGCTCGCCGTCTATATCCATCTGGTTCAACTCAAAGTTGCGAAATGCCCCAATCACAGCATCTACCTTTCCAGCCATGACCGCTGGGGACAGGGAAAAATTGACATTAATCAGTTCTACGTCGGAAAGCGTCAACCCATTCGCCTCCAGAATTGAAGCCAGTAGCACGTCCTCAAATCCGGCAACGGAGTAACCGACCTTGCGACCTTTCAGGTCCCTGATGTACCGAATATCCGATTTATCCAGGACAACAATACTATTCAATGGGGTTGCCACAAGCGTACCGACGCGTACCAACGGCAAGCCTTGGTCTACCTGCAAGTGAAGCTGAGGTTGATATGAAACCGCAATATCACCTTCTTTTGCAGCGACAAGCTTGGGAGGGTCGTTGGGATTGGCAGGGGCAATCAAATCCATTTGCAGTCCTTGCTCAGCAAAGTATCCCAGTGCTTCAGCAACAAATAGAGGACCGTGGTCGGGATTTACGTACCAATCAAGCCAAACAGTAAATTTTTCTTGTGCATATACATGACTTGCTCCAAGAAATCCAAAAAACAACATGAAAACAATTCCAAATTTACGCTTCATAGCTAAACCTCTCTAGCCAAATTGTCTGATTGCCAGAAAACGATGCGTTTCATAACGGCATCGATACTGAAATAAAGAACGACCGCAAACACTGCCAAAGTAACCAATGCGGCAAACATCAAGTCTACTTGCGTACGCGCACTGGCGTGAAGCATGAGAAACCCAAGACCAGTGCTTGAGCCCACCCATTCGCCTACGATAGCTCCAATTGGAGCTACAGCCGCCGCGATTCGCAACCCGGACCCAAGCGAGGGCAGTGCAGCGGGCAGGCGAATGTACTTCATGATGGTATGCTTTGACGCGCCCATGATGGTTGCCATGTCGACCCACTCGGAGTCTGTATTTCGCAATCCGTCATACAGTGCGGCTGTAACCGGAAAATATATGATGAGTGTTGCCATGGCAACCTTCGAAGCCATCCCGTATCCGAGCCAGAGCATTAGAACCGGTGCAATTGCAAAGACCGGCAAGGCTTGACTGGCAACAAGAACAGGCAGAACCCAACTGCGGACATGCCGATACTGAAGAATTGTCCAGGCACTGATCATGCCAATGCCGCATCCCAGCAGCATGCCCAGAACTATTTCCAGTGCCGTAACAGATGCGTGAAACAATATTCGCTCGAAATGGACGAACAATGCTACACCAACTTGGTACGGTCCGGGCAGTATGTAGTGGGGCGACTGGGTAACCCAAACGATGATTTGCCACAGGCCAATCAGGGCAATAACAATGATGATCGCCTTACGTAGCGCAAGCATGATCTGTGAATTCCGGGTGGTTTAACTGATTCATAAGTTTTGCATACGTTGCCCCGATTTCGCTGTCATCCAGATCGCGAGGAGCAACGCCTGGCGGTTTCACTGGATCGGCTATTTGGGCCGGACGACCGCTTAGTACGAAAATTCGGTCAGCCATGCGAAGTGCTTCAAGCGGGTCGTGAGTAACCAGCAACGTTGTTTTTTGGGCAAGCAGTTTGCAGGTCAACGCCTGCAACTGGAATCGGGTACTGGCATCCAACCCCGAGAACGGTTCGTCCAGAAGGTTGACAGGACGTTCTTCTATCAAGGTACGAGCGAGTGCAACTCGCTGCTTCATGCCGCCGGATAGTTCATGAGGGTATTTGTTCTCAACATCATGCAGTTCCACATCCGCAAGAAGTTTTCGCGCTTTTTTTCGTGTTGAATCAACTTGCTCGTTCCTTAGCAAAGCACCAATGATTACGTTGTCAATTACATTGAGCCAAGGCAATAGCAAGTCTCGCTGGGACATCCAGGCAATTCGTCCATTCAAGGACAGGTTGCTGCTTGTGGTAGCTTTGCCTTTTGCAATACTGTTTGGAATCAGCCCTGCGATGAATCTAAGCAGGGTTGATTTTCCCGAACCGCTTTTTCCAAGGAGGCAAATCAATCGACCTGACTCCAGATTCAATTGAAAATCGCGAAATACTTGCTCGCTTCCATAAGCCAGGTCCAATTGAACTGAAACCGAAGCCATCGCAAAGAATCAGCTTAATCGAGCATTCAGAAAAGCACTGGATGAATACTTTGACCAGCCGGCGAAATCTCTTTTGGCATCCAGATAGGAATTGACAATTCTGGCGGTTATATCATCTGTTTGCGACAAATCTTGCAACACTTCGTCGGCGGCGCGACTTGCGGCTTGCAACACGTCAGGGGGAAAAATTTCCACTTTCACTCCATGTTCTTCCTGAAGCGACTTCAAGGCGGCAGGGTTCCAATAGGAAACCTCAGTCAGTGCATACGCGTGTTCAGCCATGCAGGCTGTTTCAACGACCTGCTGCAAATCTTCCGGAAGCGATTGCCATCGGTCCAGATTCACAATAAATTCTGCCGCTCCCTGGGGTTCATGAAACCCGGGTCCGTAGTAATAACGCGCTGATTTGTAAAAACCCATCGCCAAGTCCGACCAGGGACCCAGCCACTCGGCGGCATCTACAACATTGGACTGGAGTGACGGTGCAATGTCGGCAGGGGGTAGCGATACCGGGACCGCCCCCAGTTTTCGCATCACTTCTCCACCCAGCCCAGGCATGCGATACTTTAGTCCCTGTATGTCGTCTAGCGATTTGATTTCTTTTTTGAACCAGCCACCCATTCCAATACCTGTATTGGAAGGCAGGAATGGCTTTACATTAAAAGGAGCGTACAACTCGTCCCACAATTCCTGTCCGCCGCCATGGTAAATCCATGCCATGTGCTCAACTGCTGTAAGGCCAAAAGGCACAGCGGTAAAAATGGCGCTCGCCGGCATCTTTCCTTGCCAGAAAAAGGAAGCGGAATGCCCGAAATCAGCTGTACCCCGATTCACAAAGTCCAATACTTCAAAAGGTCCAACCAGTTCGTCCGCTGAAAACAGTTTAATTTGAATCCGTCCCTGGCTTAGAGTTTCAATTCGTTTTGCCAGTCGTTCTGCTGTTGCCCCCGTGCCGGGACTATTTTTCAGCCAGGATGTAACCATTCGCATTTCATGCGGCTCAGTTGCTTCGATTGGCTCAGGCATTATCGTTGCAGCGACAGCCCCCGCTCCCGCGGTAGATAAAAACATTCGTCTTTTCATTTTCGATTCACCCATGTTTCCAGTATTTGTAGAAGTGGTGGACAGGACCGTTGCCGTTGCCAATTTCCAGCCTGTCCGAATTTTCAATTGCGTGTGTGATGTACTCCTTCGCTTGCTCCACTGCCTTGTCCATTCCGGTACGTTGCGCCAGATATGCACAGATGGCAGAGGACAAGGTGCATCCTGTGCCGTGGGTATTGATTGTATCGGTTCGCTGTGCAGGCAGATGCCGTATATTGTTTCCGTCAAAGTACAAATCATTGCTTTCATCCGATTCCAGATGTCCGCCTTTTAGCAGCACCGCGCCGCATCCCAGGGATAGCAGGCGTTCTGCAGACTTCTCCATGTTGACCATGATTTTTTCGCTTTTGGTTCCAAGCAGCCTTGCCGCCTCAGGAATATTCGGTGTAATGATGGAGGCCATTGGAATCAATTCTGACTTCAATGCATCGATTGCTTCATCCTGCAGTAAAGCATCCCCGCTCTTCGCGACCATTACCGGATCAAGAACAATATGTCCAATGCCGTGTTTGGCGATGCTCTGTGCAACTGTATGAATAACATTGCTCCGGTGCAGCATTCCAATTTTTACTGCTGATACACTCAGGTCGGAGCACACGGCATTTATTTGCTTCTCAATAAAATCAGGTGCAACATCGTAAACTGCAGCAACTCCGACAGTATTTTGGGCGGTGAGGGCAGTGATTACACTTGCCCCGTACACATCAAGCGCCGAGAAAGTTTTCAAATCGGCTTGAATACCTGCTCCTCCGCCGCTATCAGAACCGGCAATTGTCAATGCAATTGGATATGTCATGCGGTCATCCGCTCCGGTCTGGCTTTACCAATAATCCTGCGTAGCCGCAAAGCTGCTCCTTCCGGGTCAGGAGATTCGCAAATTGCTGACACAACAGCAATGCCGTCGACACCAGTCGACATAACCTGCATCGCATTAAATTCGTTGATACCGCTAATCGCGATGATTGGTATTTCCGGTTTCCTGCTTCTGATGGAATTTACAATAATTTGCAGCTCATCCAGTCCTATGGGAGGGTCGTGATTTTCCTTGCTGGCAGTTCGAAATACCCCGCCGATACTGATATAGTCGATCAAGTCCAACGGAGCATCGGCTGCCTCTTCAAGAGAGCGAACTGTAAGACCAATAATACGCTGGTTGCCCAGAGTGTCTCTGGCATCAATAACGGATGCGTCTTCCTGTCCAAGATGTACGCCGGAAGCGTTGGCGGCAGTCACCGCTTCAACTCGATCGTTGACGATTACCGGAACATGAAAACAGGCAAGTTCCCTGACCAGGTTGGCAGTTGTTTCTACAAAGTCTTGATCGTTCATTGCCTTGCTTCTGACTTGAATGGTTGTTACACCGCCTTTGACTGCATTCAAGGCAGTTTCAACAACGCTTCCGAACTTGCATTGTTCGGGATTGATTACCAGATACAGGCTTGAATTTGGGAATTGATGCATTGCAGCTGAATTTATGCAGATTTCAAGTTCAGGAAATTGATTCTTGAGAGAGTCGATACAGGCAGTCCAAAAAGTTTCCAGCAAAGGTTCCGGGTCCGTTGGAAGCACGATGCGCGTGCTCTGCGGCAATTCCCCAGAGTGTCAATGCATCCACAGTTGCTTTCAAGTGATCATTACTGGTACTGATAAATGCTCCAATCGTGGCGGACAGGGCGCATCCCATGCCAGTGATGTGCGCCATCCATTGATGTCCCGCTGCAACTTCTTTGTAAGACATTGAACGGACCACCCGGTCAGTTTCACCGGAAGTTACAATGATTGATGAGTATTTCTCGCTGATTTGTTCCACTCGGGAATCAAGAGCCGTTTCCAAGGCTTCAATTTCCCGAATATTTCCCCGAATCGCACTTGGATTGTAACGGAGCATGTTTCGGCAAAAATTTAATCGGCCTTCTGATACATTTATCATCACGGGGTCCAAAATCCATGGTTTTTCCAAATTTGAAGCAGTTCTCACTGCATGCCGAATTGCCCCTCGCTTTTCATCGTTCAACATGCCCAAATTTATACTCAGTGCATCGGATTGTTCTACAAATTGAGTCACATCCGACGGGTCACTGGTCATAGAGGGCTGCGCTCCAAGCGCCAGCAAAACATTTGCGGTTAATGAAGTTGCAGCTTCGTTTGTGATGCAATGAATTCTGGGCGAGTTTGAAGCAATATTAGCTGTTGCCACAGTCAATTCTGTTGGAATTTGGTTACCCAAGTTATCGCTACTTTCCATATTTCGTACCTATTCTTCACACTGCTACGAGGGAATGGAAGTACAGCTTGCAACCAGCTGAAGTACATCCTGATTCCCTACGCCAGCATAATCTGGATCAGGTTCAACGGGTTTGTATTGAACAACGTCTCAGTCCCGATGGACACCCCGTCAAGATGATATAAATTGAATTATAGCAAGCGCGCGAAAAATTGCAAATGAAAGGGAAACACTCTGCTATACTGCCATAGAAACAACCACGCCTTATTTTCTGAAGGATAGACTCATGGTAAACGACAGACTCAGAGAGGAAATTTGGGATGGACTTGACGATTCAGTTCGCATTTCCCGTTACTATACTTTACTTGCAGACCGTTACCAGCGGTACCAGAATTTTACTCACATAGCATTGTTGATAGTGGCATGTGGGGGAATGGCTTCATTTTTTGATTTGCTACCGATGCACTGGTACAACACAGTCGCCCCGATTTTTGGGTTCTTGCTTGCAGTTACAGTGGCCGTAGATTTTTATTTCGATTTCGGAAAGAAAGCGACGGAATTGGGTGTTGTGGCAAAGGATTGTTCATACATTGAAGGCCAATATCGAACTTTATGGCGCAACCACCCAAATTTAAACGATGAAGCCGCTGAAAAAAAATTGGTGAAGTTGAATAATAAATTACTGAAAGTAACATCAATTCCCTCTAAATTTGGTGTAATAATCAATAATAATTTGAACAATAGATGTACCGATGATGCATATCGTATTTTGGAGAGAGAATATGCCAAATAAAAAAAGAAACACCCCTGGCAAGTTGCTTGAAGAAAAAACAAACCCACCAAGACCAAGTGACAAGCCAAGACCGCCGCTACCGCCAAAAGACCCAGGACGGAGCAAGCATACACCTGATAAAGGAACATCTTCTTAGTTTTCTTATTTAGAAAACAATGCATAAGTCAGGTATTTGTATAGTTAGGCATATAATTTCCTAAAATTGGTAGTCAAAATATCAATTAATAGGTTCGTGATAGATTCGGAAACGCAACAAGGTGCTCTTGACTTTCGTTCCAGTGAGCGCATTGGCGATGTTTTGGAGCGTATCCGTCGGGATGCTTCAAGCGAAGCCGAGAAGGGACGATGGTTTGAGCAATTGTTTCTAGCCACGGTTAGTGAAAATCCAGAGTTTGATGTATCAAAAATCTGGTCTTGGAGAGACTGGCCGGAACGAGAGCAATTGACGGGACTTGACGGGCGCGATCATGGAATTGACCTCGTTGCTCAATTGCATAACGGCACAATTGTGGCAATTCAGTGCAAGTGCTACTCCGAAGATTCGGTAATAACAAAGCCGTTGATCGATAGTTTTCTGAATGAGTCGGCACGTCCGGCTTTCGGGCTCAGGTGGATTGTTTCGACATGCAGATGGAACGATGCCGCCGAACGAGCAATACAAGGAAGAGAGCCGGTAGTTTCTCGAATCGATTTTTTGGACTTTCTTGATCATACAATTCGGGAATTGGAGAGGCCGCAGGAAGAAAGACATCCAAAGCCATTGCAGCAAGGTGCGATTGATGCTGTATACGACGGAATGGTTACTCAGGGACACGACCGGGGTAAACTAGTGATGGCTTGTGGGACTGGCAAAACATTTACTGCACTTCGGTTGTCGGAGCGCATGGTGCCAGACGACGGTAGAATTTTGTTTGCTGCACCTACAATTGCGCTGGTTTCACAAGCGCGACGAGAGTGGCTGATGCATCGAAATCGCCCCATGACCGCGTTTGTGGTTTGCTCTGACAGTACGGCGGGCGGCAAAGGTGAAAACGACCGATTGGGTGTTGATGACTTGGTTTGTGAAGTTGTTTCTGAACCAATGGAAATAGCAAATTATCTGGGGGGGGGGGGTAATGGCGTAAAAGTATTTTTTTGCACCTATCAATCACTGCATAAAATCTGCGAAGCACAGCACAATTACCATGCCCCTCACTTTGATTTGGCAATTGCAGATGAAGCACATCGCACTACCGGAATAGCTAAAGATGAGTTAGCCACCAACGTAGACTTCCAAACTTTCCATGATGCCGCAAAGCTTCGCTCGTCAAAACGGCTCTACATGACCGCTACGCCCCGCGTCTATTCCGAGCAGTCAAAACAAGCTGTCCAGAAGTTAGCCGCCAAAAAAGGCTTGTCCTACAACGTCGTCGACATGTCTGATGTATCGGTGTATGGACCTTTGCTGCATCACGTCAAATTCTCAGAGGCAGTCAATGAAGGCGAACTTTCAGACTATAGAGTGATTGTGCTTGGTATTCGCGAAGAACAGCTGACCCCGGGTATTCGCCAAGTGCTTGAAGGTGAAAATGTGCCTGCAAAGGTCTCACAAGTGGAATTATGCAGACTACTTGGAGCCATGCTAGCTTTAAACGGAGTGGTTGAAGGTGAAACACTGCCCGGAAAGTTATCCCGAAGTATTGCTTTCGCTTCGACAATTCAACGGTCGAAATGGTTTACAGAAACGATAAACAACAGTATTCCTCTGAAACGACGGGTTTCAAATGTGATGAGCGGACGCGGCAAGCGGGCCGATTTGGAATCCCGTCATTTGGACGGAAATAGTACGGCGTTAAAACGAAACCTGGAACGTCGTTGGCTCAATGACGCACCCAATAAAAATCAGGCCCGGATGATATGCAATGTCAAAGTGTTTTCGGAAGGCGTGGATGTGCCTGCTTTGGAGTCTGTAACGTTTCTTGACCCGAAACAGAGCCACATTGACATAGTCCAAGCAGTGGGTCGTGTGATGCGTAGAGCACCAGGCAAGACCCGTGGCTACATAATTGTTCCGGTTTTTGTACCGGACGGCGAAGGGGATATTGCAGAATTACTTGAACAGCGCAGTGATGATTATCGACATGTCGGTTCAGTTCTTCGTGCATTGCAGTCGCATGATGAGAGGCTGGCTGAGTCCCCTGGAAATTTTGTAGATGTCATTATGCCCGAAAGGGGCAACAAACAAAATGGCATCCCCCGGCGCAGGCATGTTGACGATACGGAAAACGACGAACCTCGAATTGAAGATTTGTTTACTTTCAAAGCTGTTGAACCCGGAATTTTCGCTCAAGTTGTGGCATCTTCCGGCCTTGGCAAGCCCGGGCAGGTTACAGCAGATGAAATCGCCTATTCTGTGGGACTTGCAGCAAAACGCATGGAGGATAATATTCTCCTGCTGGATTCTGTCCGCCAAACACTGGACTTGTCAGGTGTAGAAGATAAAGAGGTGTCTACAACTGCCGCACTTATTCTTTGCAATGCATGCCTGCTTCATCGTCGGTTGCAGCAAGAGTCGACGATGCAGCAGTTTTTGCCTGATATGCTTTCTGTCGGCCGTTCGAAAAAGCCGGCGGAAATGCTTGCAGAAGCCTGGGACAAAATTCTAACGAAGGACTACGATGCTGTATTTCGTCCTGCACTGTCAATCATCGAAAATTCACCATCGTTTCCTAGTCTCAGGCCTGCAATTCAGATTCTCGCAGAGTGTGTGGCAAATCTTTCTGATACTGTAGCCGAGTTGGGATACGACCATGCAGGGCCGCTTTACCACAAAATTCTGGGTAGTGCTACAAGTGACGGTGCTTTCTATACAAACAATATATCCGCGTTAATGCTTGCCGGACTGGCACTGCGTTCTGACCTTGTTGACTGGTCAGACCAAGACCAGGCAACCAAGTTGCGCATCCTTGACCCAGCTTGCGGAACAGGAACTCTTTTGATGGCTGCCCTTAAGACTATCAAGGACCGAATGATTGCCGCACAACCTGATATGACTCAAGATAAGATAACTGAAGTTCACAAAGAACTGGTTGAAAATTCAATTCATGGACTTGACATAAATTATCAGGCAACACAATTGGCAGCCTCTAATCTTACGCTTGGAGCACCAACTGTTGACTATGATTCTATGCGCATTCATACAATGCAGCATGGACCGCAGTCTGATGGCGGTGTAAAACTGGGGAGTCTTGAGTTATTGCCTGAAGCCGTGGGAGATGGCCAGCAGCCGGACCTGTTTGGGCATACCAAGCAAGCAGCAATTTCGACACCTTATTCGTCAACTAGCAAAGAGATAAATATTGAAGAAGTAGACATTGTATTGATGAATCCACCATTTACAAATAGTGTAAAACGGGGAATGAAATACAGTAGCCATGCTAGGAAACTGATGCAAAATCGCGAACTTGAAATAAAGCGCCAGATCAAGTCTTCTGATGCCGACGCTTCAAACGTAATTGACTCAAATAGTATCAGAACTTACTTTACCCCTCTTGTAGACGCACTGCTTCATAGAGAGACCGGAGTGCTTGGCAAGGTTCTTCCAACTACTGCGCTTACCAGTACATCAGGCATAGCCGAGAGGAAGTTTTTGGCTAAACGGTTCCACATTGACA
Source organism: Arenicellales bacterium (assembly GCA_965203865.1). GTDB lineage: Bacteria > Pseudomonadota > Gammaproteobacteria > Arenicellales > JAJDZL01. The sequence continues at coordinate 2,460,181 of OZ241916.1, read as the reverse complement.
TGGTTGTAACCTGCCATGAACCCAGCAGGTTAAATTTTTCTGAAAATACCAGTATTCACGAATCTCTGCTGGTTTGTCGCAGGGGGGGGGGTGATAGAAACGAGAATGAAAGCCCAACTACATTCATCGCGTTGAATCACATGCCCAGAAGCGCGGCCGAGGTGGCCAAATGGCTTGAAGCTGTGTTAGCGGGCAAAGAACATAAATATCACCGTACTTTCAAGTGGCCTAGGTCAAAAATCGTAGATGGTGACTGGACACCCGCCCAATACTATGATGGTTCGCTGGCGAATCACGCACAAAAAGTGGATGATTTGAACAGTTTGAGCCCATTAGGAGACTTGGCATTAGTGGAGCCGGCAGGACAAGGATTAGCTGATGCCTTCAGGAATCCGTTGAAAACTGCAGAATACCAACCGTCAACTGCTTTTGAAGTAGTGTGGACCCACGCAACAAGCGAACGAGAAACGATGCGTTCGTTTTCAGACTTCACAACTGGACCAAAGACGGAAAAATACAATTATGCGGTTCATGTATTATGGCCCAAAGCGAGCAGGATGCTGATTGCTCGCAGAGTAAATCCGCAAGCTATTAGAGTTTCATCAATATTTCTGCCGCGTCCAGTGCTAGGACAAGCCTTTATACCAGTAACCCCCCTTGCAAAATTTCCGAACCCTACTGCAATACTGCAAGCATGGTGTGCATACTTGAACTCCACGCCCGCAGTATTGTCATTTTTGAATCGTCGTCAAAAAAAACTGACTTATGCAGCTTATTCTTTAGATCAACTTCGCTCGATTCCTGTGCCGAACCCTGAAAAGACCGATTTGGCATCTCTTGTGAGCGCATTTAATGATCTGGGGGACAGCAAATTATTGCCATGGCCGAAAATGAATGATTGCCCGGTTCGAGCCAAACTTGATGACATTGTCGCAAAAGTACTTGGTTTAGCCCCGGAAATTCTTGCCGATTGGCGCCAGCGAATAGTAAACGAGCCTACCGTAAACAACAGAAAACCCGCTGATTGAGCGGACTAAAATGACTCAGTTGTTGCTTCAACAAAGTCTTTTTTCGGGTTAAGTATTGGACTGTATTTCATGGTTTTTCTGTGAGTTGTCATTTAAGAGTTAACTCAAATATTGTAGGTTGCTTATGACCATAGAGACGAAAAACCTCTTTTTCAAAATCTTCAATGTGTGCTTCATGATTCTTTAGAAACCAATGCTTATGATTTTCTACATATTTATGTCTGATATCAGGATCATTTAAATCAAAAGGCACACGCTTCATTTTTGGGTCAAGACTGTCAAATCCAGAAAAGGATTGCATTAAACGTTTTTTTGCCATTTCCACATACTCTGAATTTATTTCAATACCCGTACAATTTCTGGAAAGTTGCTGGCATACTCGAACAGTTGTCCCACTGCCCAAGAAAGGGTCAAGTACATTGTCGCCTTCGGAGGACGATGCCAGTACCATTCTTTCAATTAATCCTTCAGGTTTTTGAGTAGGGTGGGGCTGTCGATTTTTTTGACAATAATGAATGTGAGAGAACTCCCAAACATCTCCTGGATTAGACCCTCTCATATTATTGACACCACGATAATATTTTTGAGGAATTCGAATGTCATCCAAATTAAACGTGTAATTTTTTGAGTGTTTGGTGAACATTAGTATGTCATCATGTCGTGCTGAAAATCCACGCTTTCTACCTTGTCCTTGAGTATAGTGCCAACATATCCATGTGTTAAAAAACAATCCACATTCGTTCTCAAGAATATCGTACAGATACGATATGAAACGAAATCCCATGAATACATAAATAGTACCGTATGGTTTCAAAAGACGAGTTGCTTCTGTTACCCACTCTCGAAGAAATTCCAAATACTCTTCTTTTTCAACATTATCAATAGTTGTCCCGTAGTTCTTCCCTACATTATAAGGTGGGTCAGCAATGACAAGATTAAATGTCGATGATGGTTGATCCTTCATCCACTTGACAGAATTAGCATGTACAATGGTTTGCTCAGTCATTTTTAATCCACTCAAATTGTTTTGTGTAACGTAACTTCGCTACATCCTTTCCTGAGAGACCCTCAGAATCTTTCTTGTATCCAGTATTAACCAGGCTGCCATAAGTGCGAAAAAAACAAATGCAACTAGCGTCCACCCGGGGATGCTAAGTCCCAGGAATGTCCACTGAGTCTGAGCACATTCGCCAGTACCGGACAATATGATTCCAATTGCTTCGAATATCGGGTTGTGCTGGAGAATAAATTCAATTCCAGGCAGGCATTCCGGCACCTTGTCGGCAGGAAGACTCTGTAGCCAAACATGGCGTGCGGCAATGGCCGCACCAAACAGCGAAAAAAACAGTATCCCGATGGCATAGCTGAATCGACCCTTGTGCTCCGGGCAGTGGACAAATGCAATTAAGGCGAGCAATCCTACTGCATAAACAGCAAATCTTTGCACCATGCACAATGGGCAGGGGTCAAGATAAAGGATATACTGCATATAGAGTGCAGTTCCTGTAAGGAAAAGACATGCCAAAAGCATGAACAGATTTGCGTAGCGAAAATTTGTCATTTTCCAGGTCATTTTGCAGATTCAGTACTTGGTTATAAAGGATGACATCAAATATTTTCAGCCTTGAAAGTAATTGTAAGCGAGTTGAAAACATCTTTACATTAAACTTGTGCAAACCAATAATGCGGTGTGTGCTACAACAGAAACAGGACTTGAAAATATCTTTGTTATAATCTTGCCCGTTGGAAAAGGGTTTCGCGGCCAGTTACGAGTGTGATGAGCCGCGACCAGAAAATTTAATTTGTGACAGCTAAAGGAGAGGCAATGGCTGACGATCAGGTTAACAGGGAAAGAAGACGGTTTTTAACGGGCGTTACTACCGGAGTGGGAGTTGCCGGTGCAGCAGTAGCAGTTGTTCCATTTGTATCTAGCATGTCCCCTAGTGCCAGGGCAAAGGCCGCGGGTGCGCCAGTTCAAATTGATATTTCAAACTTGGAAGCCGGCAAGCTTCTAAAGGTGGAGTGGCGGGGCAAGCCAGTATGGATTGTCAAGCGAACGCCGGAAATGCTCGAAACCTTGAAAGAAGTGGCACAGCTTGCCGACCCGGAATCCCGGGACGAACAGCAACCACAGTATGCGCAGAATTCCTATCGCTCCATCAATCCTGAGGTTTTGGTTCTGGTTGGATTGTGCACGCATTTGGGGTGTTCGCCGCTGGATCAGTTTGAACCGGGCGGCTTGGACGCAGATTGGCCGGGTGGTTTTTTCTGCCCTTGTCATGGTTCCAAATTCGATTTGGCAGGACGGGTCTACAAAGGAGTGCCTGCACCGACAAATCTGGAGGTGCCGCCTCACAGGTTCCTCACTGATTCACAGATTGAAATTGGTGTTGGACAAGACGAGGGGGTAGCGGCATGAGTTCAAGAATGCGCTCATGGATTGATGAACGATTCCCCATGACCAAAGTCTGGGAAGAGCATGCCGCAAAATACTGGACTCCGAAAAATTTCAATTTCTGGTATTTTTTCGGCTCCCTTGCGATTCTTGTATTTGTAATACAAATTATTACCGGAATTTTTCTCACCATGCACTACAAGCCGGATGCGGATCTCGCATTTGATTCAGTCGAATACATTATGCGGGATGTTTCCTGGGGGTGGCTGATGCGCTATTTGCACTCTACTGGCGCTTCGGCATTTTTTATTGTGATTTATCTCCACATGTTTCGTGGCTTGCTGTACGGTTCTTACAGAAGGCCGCGAGAGTTGTTGTGGATTATTGGCATGGTCATTTATCTTGCTTTGATGGCGGAGTCGTTTTTTGGCTATCTGCTACCATGGGGCAACATGTCATTTTGGGGCGCGCAAGTAATTATTTCCCTGTTTGGAGCAATACCTTTTATCGGCGAGGGACTCGCCGAGTGGATTCGGGGAGACTTTGTTGTTTCTGATGCAACGTTGACAAGGTTCTTCGCGTTTCACGTAATACTTGTGCCGTTGCTATTGGTTGGACTGGTTTACATTCATATCGTTGCGCTTCACAGAACGGGGTCCAACAATCCCGACGGAGTCGAGATTAAAAAGAAAAAGGACGAAACCGGCAAGCCGCTTGACGGTATTCCGTTTCATCCGTACTACACTGTCAAAGACCTGTTCGGTGCCGGGGTGTTTCTGTTTCTCTTCTTTGCGATTACATTTTTGGCACCGGAGATGAGCGGATGGTTTCTTGAGCGCGCCAATTTTGAACCGGCAAACCCGTTGCAGACCCCGCCTGATATCATTCCCCTGTGGTATTTGACACCGTACTACTCCATACTTAGAGCAGTTACCTATCCTCTTTTCGGTATCGAGGCAAAACTTTGGGGAGTGATTTCCATGGGCTTCGCAATTTTTCTGTTCTTCCTGCTCCCATGGCTTGACCGCTCGCCCGTCAAGTCAATTCGATATCGCGGCTGGATGTTTAAAACCGCACTCACTGTGTTTGTAGTGTCGTTTGTTCTGCTGGGATACTTGGGCACGAAAAATCCCCAGGCAGTTGATTTGTTCCTTTTCACCAATGTCAGGTGGGCTCAACTGTGCTACTTCCTGTATTTTGCATTCTTTCTTCTCATGCCAATCTATACCAAGCTTGATCGAGTGAAACCAGTACCGGAAAGGGTGACATTCAAATGAAAAAAATTGTACTTGCCATTCTGGCAATTTGCATAGGCTCTGTCGCAAAAGCCGCTTCGGAATCCGGCGAAGACCTGATGTCTGTTCACGTAAATTTGGACGACCGCCGCTCTCTTCAGCAAGGAGCGACGACATTTTCAAATTATTGTTTGTCCTGTCATGGAATCAAGTACATGAGATACAACCGAATGGGCGAGGATCTGGGAATTAGTGAAGAAATTCTGCGTGCAAATTTCCTGCAGCCGTCGCAGCAGCCCGGAGACACTATGAGTGTGAACATGTCCGAGGAAGATGCCAAGCGATGGTTTGGAACAGCGCCGCCGGACCTGAGTCTGATAGCAAGGTCAAGGAGTCCAGACTGGGTGTATACGTTTTTGCTCAGTTTCCATGAAGACGAATCTTCGGTCACCGGATGGAACAATACACTGTTCAGCGACGTTGCAATGCCCCATGTATTGTACGGCTTGCAACGCGACCAGTCCCCCGAAGAGTATGAGAACACTGTTAGAGACGTTGTGAATTTTCTGGTATATGTAGCTGAACCGGCGAAACTGGTTCGCTACAACATCGGAATTTGGGTATTGATTTTTATGGCAGTATTTACGATTGTTGCCTACTACTTGAAAAAGGAATACTGGAAGGACATACACTGATTTTTGGTTGAATTCCTTTTGATTCGTCTGTAAAAAAAACTTATAAACATAAGAAAGCAACTTCGATACTATTTCAATAAGGCCCCAGCCTATAGCAATTTAGCAGCCCAATGGCAATCAGTTTAGACAATTCGAAGAAGTCAATGACCACGCTGTACACGACTGAGTCGTGTATTGAGGGACATGCGTGCCGGATTGTACTGTGCGAAAAAGAAATTGACTGCGATGTCAAACTGATTGATAACAAACAGGAGCCGGAAATACTGGACCAGTTAAATCCCTACGGAGAAAGCCCGGTGCTGGTAGACCGGGATCTTGTGCTGTATGGCTCGCACATCATCGCGGAGTACTTGGACGATCGTTTGCCGCATCCTCCGTTAATGCCGCCTGATCCGTTCAGCCGCGGACAAGTGAGACTGATGGTCTACAGGTTTCAACGCGATTGGCTGCACAAGTTGAGGGACCTGGGTGCCCGAAAACAAAAACCCACTAAAAAGGTCAGTGCAGCAATGCTGCAAGAAATCGTTTCGCTTAATTCCTTCCTGAATAATCAGGAATTTCTGCTGGGCGAAGAAATCAGTTTGGCAGACTGTTTTTTTATTGCGCTGCTGTGGAAAATGCCGAGCTACGGAATGGAGATTCCGAAACAGGCGAGAGGAATTCTCTCGTACAAGTCAAGGCTGTTTATGAGAGAGTCGTTCAAGCAAAGCTTATGCCTTGTTGACCGGGATATGCTCCTGCACTCGATATGATATCGAAGAAACCTTTTTTGATCCGGGCTTTGAGAGACTGGGCGCTTGAAAACGGGCTCACGCCGCAAATTCTGGTAGATGCCAATTTCCCTGCAGTCAACGTCCCGATCAATTTTGTCAAGGACGGCCACATAGTTCTGAATATTCACGACCAGGCGATTGAAGGGCTGGAAATTTCAAATGATTGGGTGCTTTTCGAGGGTCGCTTTGCTGGAGTTGTGCATCAAGTGGACATTCCGATTGATTCCATCGTTGCAATATTTGCACGAGAAAACGGAGAGGGTCTGGTTTTTCGCGATGAGACCTCCATGTACGACACACAAGAGGATGAACAAGTAGTGGAGGAGCAAGAGCCACCACAGTTCAAGAAAAAGCCAGATTTGCGCATTGTGCGATGAGTAAATCTGATTCCAGCAATACTTTCCGCGGTACCACGATACTGTCCGTTCGACGAGACGATGCAGTCGTATTGGGCGGGGATGGTCAAGTTTCATTGGGGCCGACAATTGTCAAGAGCAATACCCGGAAAGTGCGCAAGCTGTACAAGGAACAAGTTTTGGCGGGATTTGCAGGGAGTACAGCGGATGCCTTCACTTTGTTTGAGCGATTCGAGGGCAAGCTGGATGAATATCAGGGCAATCTGGTACGCGCTGCAGTCGAACTCGCCAAAGACTGGCGCACAGATCGGTATCTGCGACGCTTGGAGGCATTGCTACTGGTATGCGACAGGCAAAGTTCGCTTATGATCTCCGGCACAGGGGATGTAATTGAGCCGGAGCAGGGTCTGATGGCGATCGGCTCAGGAAGCAATTTTGCCAAGGCGGCGGCCGCCGCACTTTTGGGGTCAAGCGATTTGAGTGCGCGGGATATTGTGGAAAAAAGCTTGGCGATCGCGGCAGACATCTGCGTCTACACAAACCACAATTTTACGATTGAAGAGTTGGAGGTTTAGCGGCTTATGTCTGAGATGACTCCACGCGAAATTGTGCAGGAGCTGGACAGGCATATTATTGGTCAATCAGATGCCAAGCGGGCGGTGGCAATCGCACTTCGCAACCGCTGGCGGCGCATCAATGTACCGGACGAAGAACTGCGTTCGGAGATTACCCCCAAGAATATTTTGATGATCGGTCCTACCGGAGTCGGAAAAACCGAGATTGCACGACGGCTTGCCAAGCTGGCCAACGCACCATTTGTAAAAGTCGAGGCCACCAAATTTACCGAAGTCGGATATGTGGGTCGAGAGGTCGAGTCCATTATTCGCGATTTGGCTGACATGGCAGTGAAAATGACGCGAGAGGTGCAGATTGAAAAGGTAAAGGCGCGCGCCGAGAGAATTGCCGAGGAACGTGTTCTGGATATTCTGATTCCGCCGCCCCGCGATGAAATGATGAGCAGCAGCGAAAGGCTGGATGAATTGACCGAGCCGATTTTTTCCGATATCGAGGAAGTGGATTCGGCATCAGAGAAAGTTGAAAGTGCTGCAAGGGTCAAGTTTCGAAAGCTTCTTCGCGACGGAAAACTCAATGACAAGATGGTTGAAGTCGATGTGAATACATCCGTGGGAGTTGAAATATTCGGCCCGCCAGGTTTGGAAGAAATGACCAATCAATTGCAAGGCATGCTTCAGTCCTTGGGCAAGGGGAAGAATCGAACTCGCAAAGTAACAGTGGAAAAAGCTCTGCAGTTGCTTACAGAAGAAGAAGCAGACCGGCTTGTCAACGATGACGATATCAAGGTGGAAGCACTGAAAAGCGTTGAAGAGAACGGCATAGTCTTTGTTGATGAAATTGACAAGATTGTTAGCCAGTCCAGTCGCTATGGAGCGGATGTTTCACGAGAAGGCGTGCAGCGCGACCTGTTGCCGCTGGTAGAGGGTTCCACTGTTTCAACTCGCTACGGGATGGTGCGCACAGATCATATTTTGTTTATTGCATCTGGCGCATTTCACCTCTCCAAGCCTTCCGACCTGATTCCAGAGTTGCAGGGACGTCTGCCGATACGCGTGGAATTGTCGTCGTTGACCACAGGCGATTTTGTTCGCATACTGACTGAAACCAATGCATCCCTTACCGAGCAGTACTCCGAACTGATGAAAACAGAAGGCCTGGAGTTGGAATTCAAGATCTCCGGTGTGAAGCATATTGCAGAATTTGCCTGGCGCGTAAACGAAGAAACCGAAAATATAGGAGCACGGCGTCTTCACACCGTGATGGAGAGGCTTTTGGAAAAGATATCTTTTGAAGCAGCCGACCGAGGCGGCGACACTATTGTTATTGACAAGAAGTATGTTGAAAAAGAATTGCTGGACCTGATTGAGGACCAAGAGCTTACGCGTTACATTTTGTAGCACTCCGCCCCGTTTCCAATCAAGTGTTGATCAACTCGGCACTATCCCCGGATTGCCAATGGGTTGAAAATTTCCAATTTGTCCCCACATTGATTTTGGAGCCATTATGAATGGCGTAAAAAATCAATTTTTAATTTGAAACAGGGAAAATAGAAATGAATGCAATTATTCGAGGCAAGGAATCGGTCCCGGCAGTCTGGGGTCCATTTCCGGATTTTGAAAGTTTGTTTGGCAATTTTCGTCGGAGCGGCTTGCGAGCAAATCTCGCAGAAGCAGGCGCAATCGTACCAGCCATGGATATCAGGGAGACAGAAGTGGATTATCAAATCACTGCTGATCTTCCGGGAATTTCCAAAGATGAATTGGAGGTTTCGGTTCGGGACGGTGTGCTGACTATTAATGCCGAAACTCGCAAAGAAAGCACTGAAGAGTCCGACGGACGCGTGGTTCGGCAGGAACGTCAAGTCGGTCGTTTCGTCCGTTCGCTTCGACTGAGCGATGTTGTCAATGATGCAGAAATTCAGGCAAGGTATGAGGACGGTGTTCTGAAACTGACTTTGCCGAAGAAAGAAGCGGCAACCCCGCGCAAGATCGAGGTGTCTGTGAACTAGGCAGTTCTTGATAAGTAGACAAACCGTCAATTGAAAGTGGTCGTCACTAGTGACGACCACTTTTTTTATATAATATTGTTGGAATCGGTTTAAAATTAAAGAAGAATTTACTGAAACAAGCGAACACATTACTACGAGATTACCGGCTTATGATAATTACTGATGAACGATTGAGAGCATCGGCGGATTTGCTGACAGAAATGCTCCCGTATGTTGACAAGTTTCACGGCAAGCAAATTGTTGTGAAGTACGGAGGCAATGCGATGGTCGATGTGAGTCTGAAGAATGAATTCGCACGGGATGTTGTTCTGATGAAAAAAATTGGAATGCACCCCATCATAGTACACGGCGGCGGCGCACAAATTAGCACCTCGATTAAAGCGGCAGGTTTGGAAACTCACTTCGTCGATGGTTTGCGTGTTACAGACGAAGCAACCATGAAGATAGTGGAGAATGTTCTTGTCAACGATGTGAATGAGAAAATTGTTGATCTTATACGAGAAAATGGCGGGCAGGCATTCGGACTGGGCGGGCGAAAAAACGGTCAATTGATTCGTGCAAAGAAAATCCAGTCTCCCTTGAAAAGCCTTCGGTCGAATGAACCAATAGACATTGGCTTTGTCGGGCAAGTCGAATCCATCAAAACCAGTTTGCTGAATACAAATTCCGAAAGCGGGTGGATTCCCGTAATTGCCCCGGTCGGCCTGGATGAAAAAGGAAATTCGTACAACATCAATGCTGATACGGTCGCCGGCTATATTGCAGAGGCAATCAATGCCGAGAAGTTCATTATTCTTACTAATACGCACGGAGTGGAAGATGAAAATGGAGAGTTGATTGCCGAGCTGCATTCTGACGATATTCACGGACTTATTGATACCGGCGTGATATCTGGCGGGATGATTCCAAAACTTGACTGTGTTCTCCATGCGCTGGATTGCGGTGTGCATTCGGTTCATATCATTGACGGCCGACTGGAAAAGGCCATTCTGCTTGAAATTTTCACCGATAAGGGAATCGGGACCATGATTAGTGCAGATAAATCAATACTTACCGGCCATCGCGGAGAATCCTGGTCGGAAAAAGCCGCTTAGCTTCAAGCAGATTGATGAAGAACGCAGGAATTACTGGTAGTCGGTTAACTTGCGCGTGCGCTGAATAAAGCCTAATCCTGCAAAAATCATTCCAACTGCCAGCCAGATGAGTGCTGGCAGAACCTCATTATGAATCCACGCGCCGTAGCCTATGCCGAACAGTGTTACAAAATAGGTGGCCTGGCTCGCAAAGAGCGGACCAGCATACTTGATCAGAGTGTAAAAAATGGAAAATGCGATTGCCTTGATCAGTCCATGGCACAAAATGAGCAGGCCAAGTACGATGTCAGCTTCCCAGATCGGGAAGACAGGCTCGGTGAGTATTGCCATGAACAGAACGAAAATTGCCGAGCAAATCAACATTCCGGAAGTAAGATGAAATATGTTCAATCCATCGGGACGGTATCGGGCAATGAATATGGTATTGACAGCATACAGTGTCGGAGTGCAAATTGCGAGGAGTATATAGGTTAATGGAGCAGAGTAGTCTTCGGTAGAATCAGGGACCATAATTAGCACGATCCCGATAAAGCCCAGCAGGACCCCCAAAGTTTTCAGAGGATGTATTTTTTCGATTTTGCAAATTGCACCAATCAAATAGACCAGAATTGGTGTTAAAGCAATGATCAGAACCATTAATCCAGCCGGAATGTGTCTTAGCGCAAAGTACATGATTGCAGTGGGTATGGCAGTTCCGCTTAACCCGCAAAGAAAATAGAACACAGTATGCCTGGGTAGTTGACCAGCACCGCGGACAAAATTAATGGTGACAAGTGTCGCGCTGGCGATGGATAGTGTCCAAAACAAATAGTTGAAGGGAGTGATACCGCTTTTCAGCAGATACTTGGCAATTGTTGGAACACCACCCCACAAAATTCCCAGCAGCACTAGCGACCCGATTGGCAGGACCAGGGCAATGAAAACCTTTGGCTTAGAGGAAATCATGCGCTCCATAACCGGGCGAAGTGATATACAGGATTTCCTTTCTTATGAGGGCTCGTCATCAGGCTGAAATCGCAAGGCGATTCCGTTGCTGCAATATCGTTTGTTTGTTGGTGGCGGCCCGTCGCTGAATACATGACCGTGATGACTGCCACATCTTGCACAATGGTATTCCGTACGTGGGAGAATCAACTTGTAGTCAGTACGTGTTTCCAGGCTTCCTTCAATTGCATCATAGAAGCTGGGCCAGCCTGTGCCGCTGTCGAATTTTGTTTCGGAACGAAACAATTCAAGTTCGCAACCTGCGCATTTAAAGACGCCTGCCCGGTACTCATTGTTAAGCGAGCTGCTGAACGGTCTTTCAGTGCCTTCTTTTCTTAAAACCTGGTATTCGAATACGGTCAGCAATTCTTTCCACTCTTGCTCTGTTCGATGAACTTTTTTCATTAGACAACTCGCTTTTGACGATAAACCAAGTCCTTCATTAAACTCAAAAATCAACATTCAAGTACAAATGATTGTCATTTGCACTTTCAATTCGTCGTACCTGCTCACTGAACTTGAAAGTTGTCGGGTGTGCTTATGTCAAACTAAATTACAATTTGCATTTCGGACAGTGAATCGAAATGGAGAAATTATGGCAATTTAGAACCAGGGGATGTTTTGGCTAATTTACAAGAAAATTTAGAATTGTTTCCGGTGGACCGAAAGAAGGGAGTTACACTTGTGTTGGCTGCCGGGATATTCTGGAGTTTCGCCGGACTGGCCATTCGATTGATTGAACACGCCTTGGAATGGCAAATTCTATTTTACCGTTCATCTACGCTTGTTGTATTTCTGGTTTGCTATATTGTTGTGACACGACGAGGTGCCGTCATTGCTTCGTTTCGTAGCGCAGGCAAGCTCTCGGTGGTCGCGGGATTCGGGCTTTCAATTGCATTTTCCACCTGGATATTTTCACTAACCCATACGACTGTCGCAAATGCATTGTTTCTGTTGTCAACTGCCCCATTTCTTGCAGCGATAATCGGGAGATGGCTTTTAGGGGAGATAGTACGTCCTTCAACCTGGATATTTATAGTGATGGCATCAACAGGCGTGGGTGTTATGGTTGTGGAAGGACTTCAAGTTGGAACAATTTTTGGCACTTGCATGGGACTGGCTTCGGCTACCGGATTTGCATTTTTTGCAGTTTTACTAAGGCGGGGCCGTAATACGGATTTGGTACCTTTTGTTTTCTGGGGCGGTTTTTTTGCTGTAATTTGGGCGACGGGTATGATATTGATTACCGGGGAGAGCTGGAGTATCAATCTACGGGACTGGCTCCTTTGCGCATTTATGGGTGTCTTTCAAATTGGTATCGGACTTGTGATGTTCTCGCATGGGTCCAGGCATCTTTCAGCAGCGGAAATAACCTTGTTGTCGATGACTGAAATAATCTTGGGGCCGGTCTGGGTTTATATTGGAGTTGGAGAAATGCCCGGTGTATTGACGCTTGTGGGCGGGGGGATCGTATTGTCAGCTATTGGAGGACAAGCGGTTCGTACACTGCGGCAGGCAGGGTGAAATTGTGTTGTTTTGTCCATGTAAATGGCTGAAACCCCGGCTTGCTATATAATGGCGTTTCCAATTTCTATATGTCTGAATCATTAGTCATATTATCAATACACTTGTAGGGGAATTTATATTTGGCCTGGTGGGGAAAAATAGTTGGCGGTGCCCTCGGATTCATGCTCGGCGGGGCTGTTGGCTTGGGAGTTATTGGTGCTATTCTCGGTGTTGTAATCGGAAGAAAATTCGATCAAGGCTTTCAAAGCAACAACGAACCGTTCGGCAACTCGCAAGAAAGAATGCAAGCCGCCTTCTTCACTGTAACATTCGCAGTAATGGGTCACGTTGCCAAAGCAGACGGACATGTCAGTGCAAGTGAAATTCGTCATGCCAAACAAGTCATGGGACATATGTCGCTGAATGAAGATCAGCGAAAAGTCGCTATTGGTCTGTTCCAAGAGGGCAAAAAAACGGGCTTTCCACTGGAAGATGTGCTAGAGCAGTTTCGAAAGGAGTGCGGGCACCAGAGGAATCTGAAGCGCATGTTTATGGAGATTCAAATCCGGGCGGCACTGGCCGATGGGAGAATGGATGCCAAAGAAAACGAGGCGCTGATTTTTATTGCCAACAGAATTGGATTTTCCCAGGCTGAATTTGAAACCTTTTTGGGGTCTGCACGAGGCGGGTCGGAAGATGTTTACCATCATGCATCAAATTTGGAAGACGATTACAAAGTGCTCGGGATTTCCAGCAGTGCCGACGATGATGAAGTCAAGCGTGCATATCGACGATTAATGAGCCAGTATCATCCGGACAAGCTCGTCGCAAAAGGCCTGCCCGAAGAAATGATGAAAGTGGCAACAGAAAAAACGGCTGAAATTCGAGGCGCATACGAAAGGATTCGCGAATCTCGGAAACAGTCGCAAACGATTCACTAAAATTTTTGCCTGGGAGGTTAGTCCATGCCAAAAGCAATGCAAATTTATGAGATAGGTCCGCCGGAAGTTATGAAGTGGGAAGACAAGGAACCGGGTAGCCCCGGTGAAGGGGAAGTGCTTTTGCGGCATACTGCTGTAGGTTTGAATTTTATTGACGTATATTTTCGAAAAGGTGTGTATCCAGCACCAGGATTTCCTTTTGTTGACGGACTTGAAGGTGCGGGAATTGTTGAAGAACTGGGTGCCAGTGTTACTGACTTGTCGGTTGGAGACCGGGTGGCTTATGCTGCGCCGCCTCTTGGCGCATATTCAGAATTTCGGGTAATGCCCGCTGAAAAACTGGTCAAAGTGCCCGACAGCATTTCGGATGAAACGGCGGCGGCAATGATGTTGAAAGGGCTGACCACGCAGTATTTGCTGAAGCAAGTGCACAATGTCAAGCCAGGCTCCAAAATCCTGTTCCATGCTGCTGCAGGAGGTGTAGGGCTAATCGCTTGTCAATGGGCGAAGCACCTGGGAGCGACTGTGATTGGTACGGTCGGGTCCGACGAAAAGGCTGAATTGGCAAAAGCTCACGGGTGCGACCATCCTGTTGTTTACACAAGGGAGGATTTTGTTGAACGAGTTCGGGAGATTACCGACGGCGAAGGGGTGGATTGTGTGTACGACTCGATTGGGCAGACTACTTTTGAAAAATCGCTGGACTGTTTGCGTCGAATGGGCTTGCTGGTGAGTTTTGGACAATCCTCGGGTGAAATCGAGCATTTCAATCCGGTATTGCTAAGAGCGAAGGGCTCATTGTTTATGACTCGTCCAACCCTTATGGACTATACGGCAACACGCGAGCAGTTGGTGACAATGTCAGAAGATCTTTTCAGTGTCGTTGAATCGGGCATTGTAAAGATCAAGGTAAACCAAAGGTATCCGTTAGCGGATGCGGTTCAGGCGCATCGCGACCTTGAAGCGAGAAAAACAAACGGATGTACAGTGCTTGAAGTATAAATCTATTCTGCAGGGCTCAGAATCAGAAAACACTTTCAAACAACTGGATTTTCACCATGTCACCGGGGTTGGCAGATTCGTCTTGATCGTTTAGCAGCACGAAACAATTGGCGCGACTCATGCTTTGAAGTAGTCCGGAGCCTTGGTCCCCCGTACTTTCAACTACAGGTTCACCATCGCCGTCGTAACTCAGGATTGCCCGATAGACTTCTGTTCGATTCGGCTTCTTTCGGAACGGGGTAATTGCCTTGGCGCTGACTATGGGAGCCGGGTTGAAATTCGCCTCTCCCATCAGTCTTCTCAGTGCGGGTTCAACCAGTCGAAAATAAGTGACCATCACTGCTACGGGATTGCCGGGCAAACCAAAAAACAATGCATTGCCGATTCTGCCGTAGGCAAAGGGGCGACCGGGACGGATCGCAATTCTCCAAAGCTGCACCTCGCCCAGTTGTTGCAATGCTTTGATAACGTAGTCCGCACTGCCCGTTGACACCCCGCCAGATGTAATGATGATGTTCGCTTTTTTGCTGGCTTCTTCCAGTGATGCCAGAGTTGTTTCCAGCTTGTCCTGAATAATTCCCAGGTTCATCACCTTTAGCCCTGTTCGTTGCAGCAAGCCCATAATTGTGTAGCGATTGCTGTCATAGATCCCCCCGGGTGGCAAGGGTTCTCCAGCATTCATCACTTCATCGCCTGTTGAAAATACTGCCGCCAATGGTTGCTTGTAAACCTGCACATGATTTTTACCTGTCGAAGCCAGAACACCGAGTTCTGCCGGGCCCAGTCTTGTACCGGCTTTTACTGCTATAGATCCCTTCGCAATATCTTCGCCTGCTGACCGAACGTTCTGAAAAGCCTTTTGCCCTGCCCGAATTTCCGCGATACCGTCCGAAACACTTGCTTCCTCCTGAATGACAACCGTGTCGGTACCGCCGGGCATTACAGCCCCTGTCATAACTTGGACAACCTCGTCATGTGCACACGGTTTTCCCCAAGGCTTGCCAGCAAAAGCAGTTCCGGCAATACGGAATTTTCGACTGCCTTGCTTCGGCAATGACGATGCGGCGACAGCATAGCCATCCATGGCAGAATTGGCATGCGGCGGCACATTATGATCGGAAGTTACCGATTCGCATAGAATTCTGTCTAGTGCATCGTGCAAGGGAACAGCATCTGATTCAGAAACTGGCTGAACACTGTCAAGAATTCTTTGCTCGGCATCCGCAACGGGGACAAGCCCTTGACGCGGGTCAAAACAATCAACTGAATCTGAGTATTCCATTAAAGGCGATGTTGTTTTTTAAGAAATTGGGACTGCAGCAGTATTTTATCCAACTTTGACCTTGCCAATATAGAATTGACTGTATTTGAGAGACGCAGGTCATCTCCACTGCTAATAATTGTGTCTGCAAATTCTGAATTTCATTCATTGCAATTCGTAAAAAATATATAAACGGTGAGTGTAAAATTATTTCAAATCTCAACTGAATCAAAATATACGCAATTGGCAAGTCATTTCTTTCAGGCATTTACAAGTTGTATAACGTCTTGGAAATTCAAGGGACAGAATCATCATGTCCAGTGAACACACGCGCTCTTCCGATCGTTCCTTCATAGCTGGACTTTGCGCGATTGCCTGTGCCGTAGTCGCGGCTGATCAACTGACAAAGATTTTAATTTTGCAGAATCTTGAATTGTACGAATCGGTGCAAATAACATCCTTTTTAAATTTTGTCAGCGTGTTCAACAAGGGAGCGGCGTTTGGATTCGGCAGCAATTCCGACATTGATACGAATACGATTTTTATTTTCATTACGATTGTTGCTCTGGGGGTAATATTCTATTTGATTCGTTCATCTCCCAATCGTAGAAGTCAGTCTGTGCTCGCGTATTTTTTAGTTGCCGGCGGTGCTGCCGGAAATCTGATAGATCGTATTATTCATGGCCATGTTGTTGATTTTCTGGATTTCCATTATGCCGGATGGCATTTCTGGACCTTCAACATTGCCGACTCGGCAATCACCGTGGGTGCAATTTTGCTGATTATGGAAATTGCCGGGATAAGAATTTTATTCCGCAAGTAACGACCGGTTTCTAGCCTGTCGCGAGTTGTTGCTGCTCTTTTTTCCGGCGCCTGCGCTGTATCAGATAGACCATTGCCAGCAGCGCAAATGCAGGAATGTAGAACACTTCCTTGTGGATTCGCTCTCTATCCTTTTTGATGTGGTCTACATGAACCGGATGTTCATGATAGTAGTCAAACATGTCTCCAATTTTCTCAAACAAATGGGTTCCCGGAAATGGTTCTTCTACATGAACTTGACCATCTTTGTGTTCGACAAGCAATCCGGCATCGCTTAGTCTTTTTGATGCTTCTGCAACATTTCCAAGAGGTACCAGTATTGTGGTACTCGTAATTTCTCCAGTATCGTAGTCAGGCCCGCTGACAACTACTGTCATCACTCCGTTGGGAGGAATGTCGCCTATGATTTCGTAAATTTTGTGAGGTTCCACTTCCTCATGCGGTGGATGAATCTGGTCAAGCCAAAATCCCGGCCGGAACAGGGTGAATGCAATGAGCAGCAGCAGGAGCGACTCCCAGATTTTGTTTCTTGTGAGTAGAAATCGCTGTGTTGCCGATGCGAAAAGCATCATTGCCAAAACAGCTACAAGAAAAACGAAGACCGCTTTTAGCGGAGAAACATCAATCAGCAAAAGATCAGTATTAAATATAAACAGAAATGGCAGCAGGGCAGTTCGAATGTCGTAGGCAAATCCCTGAAAGCCTGTTTTGATCGGATCTCCTTTTGATATTGCCGCCGCAGCAAAGGCAGCCAGGCCGACCGGCGGCGTATCGTCGGCGAGTATCCCGAAATAGAACACGAACAAATGCACTGCAATTACCGGAACAATCAAGCCGCTCTGCGCCCCAAGCAGCAAAATCACCGGTGCCATTAGCGAGGAGACAACAATGTAGTTTGCCGTTGTCGGAAGCCCCATTCCCAGAATCAGGCTCATTACAGCAACCAGAAGCAGCATCAGCAGCAAATTGCCTCCAGAGAGAAATTCCACAAATTCTCCCACGACTTGATGGGCGCCTGTCAACGATATTGTGCCGACAATAATTCCGGCTGCGCCGGTTGCGACGGCAATTGCAACCATATTGGATGACCCCGCGATCATGCCGTCCACCCACTCCGACACGCCTTTCTTGAATAGTTGAGTGAGATTGCCGGATTTCCTGAGCATCCCTTTAATGGGGTGCTGGGTCAATGCCAATATTGTCATTGCACACATTGACCAGAATGCCGAGAACGCCGGTGAAAGACGCTCAATTACAATGCACCAGATCAGGATCACAATCGGAAGTACATAGTACAGCCCTGTAATCGTGGTTGGTCCAACACGAGGGAGTTCTGTGATCGGAGAATTCGGATCGTCAATAGTTAAATCGTCATGTTTCGAAGCGAACCAGAGCAGAATCAGATAGATGACACTGCACAGCACTACTACGACTGCGAACGCGAAATTTGGCAAAACCACTTTGATCCACCCCATGCCGAAGTAGACTGCCATGCCAATTACTGCAATCCCTATGAATCCGCTCAAAAATCCGATTAGCTTGGTCAGCAAGGTCAGGTGCGATGGGGGCTTGGGCAAGCCTTTCAAATTCAACTTCAATGCTTCAAGATGCACGATGTACACCAAGGCAATATAGGAAACCAATGCGGGCACCAATGCGTGCTTGATAATATCGGTATAGCTTATACCGGTAAATTCAGCAATCAGAAATGCTGCCGCTCCCATTACAGGCGGGGTGAGCTGGCCATTGGTTGAAGATGCCACTTCAACTGCTCCTGCTTTTTCCGGAGTCAACCCGGTTCGCTTCATCAAGGGAATCGTGAATGTACCTGTAGTAACTGTGTTTGCAATTGAAGAGCCGGAATACAGTCCGCTCATGGCGGAAGCCATGACTGCGGCCTTTGCGGGTCCGCCGCGGAGATGACCCAGAAGTGAAAACGCAAGTTTGATAAAGAAGTTCCCGGCTCCCGCCTTTTCCAGAATTGAACCGAACAGCACAAACAGAAATATCAAAGACGCGGACACCCCCAATGCAACACCGAATACTCCTTCATTTTGCATCCAGTAATGCCACATTGCCTTTCCGTATGAAGCACCTTTCCACTGTACGGATTCAGGAAGCCACTGTGCGTCGCCGAAAAATACATATAGTACAAAGACAGTTGCAACAACCAATAGCGGCAATCCAAGGCAGCGATAGACGGTGATTGCAAGTACACTCATGCCAATCGTTGAGATTACCAGGTCGGAAGCGACAGGCAGACCAGCCCGAACCGCTATTTCATTTCGAAGCACAACGATATAAAGGCAGGCAATCACTCCCAGAGCGGCTAAAACCCAGTCATACCAGGGAATATGGGATTTTGAACTGGATTTTAGTAACGGAAACGACATCGAAGCGAGAAATATCGCAAACGAAAGATGTATCAGCCGGGCATTCGCACTGGTAACAACCAATGGTATTCCCGTCCAGTCGGTTAGCAGAAATGGAACATTGGATGCAATGTAAATCTGGAACACTGCCCAGGCAAAGGCGACCCACAATATCATGCGCCCTTGCCAGTTTTGGGGGATTCTCGAGCCAGTATCGACCTGTGCAACTAACTCTTCTGCCGAAGCCAATGATTTGGGATCCTTTGGCAAGAGTGGCTCCGGGGGCTTTGCAGAAACTATAATTTGCTCAGTGAGCAAATAAGGCGAGGCGACATTTGTCGCCTCGCCTTATTAAAAATGGATTACATCCAGCCTTGTTCTTTGTAGTACCTGGCGGCACCGTCATGAATCGGGGCGGACAATGAATCTTTAATCATTTGCTGTGGGTCCAAATTTGCGAATGCCGGGTGCAACTTCTTGAATTGATCTATGTTGTCGAACACTGCTTTCACAACTGTATACACAACATCGTCCGGAACGTCCGCGCTGGTAACAAAAGTTGCTCCAACACCGAATGTTACAACATCGGAGTCGTTGTTGTACATGCCTGCTGGAATAGTGGCAGTCCGATAATACGGATTGTCTGCAACCAGCTTGTCAATTTCAGAACCCGTGGCGTTGACCAGGTGCGCATCGCACGTCGAAAGAGTTTCCTGAGTTAATGCAGACGGATGTCCAACAAGCCAGAAGTACGCATCAATTTTTCCGTCGCATAGTGCTTGACCGGTTTCAGCAGACTTCATTTCAGCCGCCAGCTTTAAATCGCTGCGTTGCCAACCCATGGCTTCTTCAATAACCTCCCATGTGCCCCGTGTTCCAGAGCCGGGATTGCCGATGTTGACTCGCATGCCTTTCAAATCCGAAATATTGGAAATTCCGGAATCATCGCGGGCAAGAATGGTTACCGGTTCTGGATGAACCGAAAACACTGCCCGCAGGTTTGAAAATGCACCCTTGTCTTCAAATTTGGATGTTCCATTGTAGGCGTGAAACTGCCAATCGGATTGTGCTACACCGAATTCAAGCTCGCCTGCGCGAATCGTGTTTATGTTGTAGATTGACCCGCCTGTGGATTCCGCAGAACAGCGAATGCCATGAGTCTTGCGGTCTTTGTTTACCAGTCGGCAGATTGCGCCGCCAGTCGGATAGTACACCCCGGTCACGCCGCCGGTGCCGATACTGACAAACTTTTGCTGTGCCACCGAAGGTGTGACAGCAAAACTTCCCAGCAATGCAACTGCGAGTCCAAGTAGTAAAGTAATTCCTTTTTTCATCTGTATACTCCAAAACAATTATTATTGTCTAATAGTTCAAAAACATTCTACTTCAAACTGAATTTTCAAATAGTAAAATCGTTCAGCAAGTTCAATTTGCGGGATGCCAGTATTCCACCCAGTGCGTCGATGTTGTTGAATTTCCCGTAGGCTCGATGCCTTTCAGCCATTTCGGAATAATGTAGGGTTCTACCCGAAAATACAATGGCAAGGCAGGCAATTCATCTGTATAGATTTGCTGAATTCTGGCCCAAAGTGGTTTGCGCTTTTCACTGTCCAGCTCGACTTCGACTTCATCAATCAGCCGGTCCATTTCCGCATTTTTGAATCCGATATAGTTGCTTCCTGAATAATTGTTCTCTTCGTTTGGAATTTCAGTCGAATGCAAGGTCAGCCTGGGCGAACTTTCCGGCACAGACAGCCACGCGTACATGGCCAAATGAGGGAAGCGGCGCTTTTCTACTGTATCGCCGAAAAATACTCGAGCCGGTTGGTTTTTGATGCGAACATCTATGCCAACTTCTCGCCACTGCCCTTGAATCACCTGCTGCACAAGTTCTCTCACCCGGGAGCCTGCCGTAGTGCCAAACTCCAGAACCAAAGAATCTCCATTCGGGTTTTTTCGAATTTCTCCTTCATTTTCGGCAATCCATCCTGCTTCCTCCAGTAGTGCACGCGACTGGTCGGGGTCGTAACCGTACTTTTGAATATTCGGGTCATACAGTGGGTCAAGCGGACTGGCGAATACATCTGCGACTGGCTGCATGCCCTGGAACAGTTGGTTGCTGATTGCCTCTCTGTCGGTAGCGAGCAGAAGTGCTTTTCTAACTCGCTTGTCACTCAGGATGGGGCTGTCGAAATTCATGTCAATGTGTTCGTAGATTAGCCCCGGTCGAAATATAAAATCAAATTCGTCTGGATGGCGTTTGCGTATGGAAAGAGCCTGATCCAATGTAACGCCCAATATGCCCGAGATGTAGTCGATCGACCCGGAAAGCAGGTTCGCCTCAAGAGCTGCTGTATTTTCAACAATCCGTACCACAATTTTCTTGAACTGGGGCTTCTTTCCCCACCAGGTATCGTTGGCTTCCAGTTCAATGTAGGCACCAGCGACAACTTTGGTAACTCTATAGGGCCCGAAATACAACCCCGGGTTGTAGGTGTTCGTGTCGAATGCAGTCTTGTTTCGATACTCCCTGATTTCGGTATTGTCATATATCGGCTTTTCAATATGCGCCGGTATAAGGTACAACCCAAGCTCGTTGTACTTGAACTCCACCCGATCCATATGGAGAGTAAACGTTTTGTCGTCAACAACTTCAACGTAACGTACGCGCTTGAAGAATTCACTTCCCTGGAAACCGCTGTCGGGATTCTTGCCGGCATTGATAGTAAACTCAACATCGCGGGTGCTCACCGGAGTCCCGTCACCCCATGTGGCGTTCGGTTGTATTGTGTAAGTGACTGCAATACCGGTTTTACCATCGCCGTACTCTTCCAGAACCGCCAATCCATTTTCAATTGTGGGCAATTCTGTGCATAGCAGGCAAACCAGGTTCCAGTCCTTGTCATAGACCGTGAAAGGACGCATGGTCATGGCAAGAACATAGTATTTGGCAGTCATCGAATCATAACTGGGGTGAAAAGTAGCCGGAAACTGAGTGATGCCGATGACCAAAGTTTCTTTCGATTGAGCTTGGACACATGTAAAGAAGCCTGACGAAGCAATCAGACAAATTGTTGCAAAAAGTGATTTTAGTTTCATTGATTTAGTTCAGCAAAATGCCTCTGTCCATTGTTAATTCATAACCAGGTATATTCGGGTTGTTAATCT
The DNA here is from genome assembly GCA_965203865.1 of Arenicellales bacterium. GTDB lineage: Bacteria > Pseudomonadota > Gammaproteobacteria > Arenicellales > JAJDZL01. Next base: position 2,437,965 of record OZ241916.1, on the reverse strand, counting down.
GTTGAAATTTTAACCATGTCGGAGCAAGGCTCGTCATGCCACAGAAATTTTTATCGCTTCGTACGTGTCGAAATTTGGTTGAATTTCCATAGTTCCAATTTACCTTTTTTGCCTAAAGTAATCAAATTCAGTTGTGCTATTAATGCTGCTTGGAATAACCGCATGCTTCCCGATACTCGGGCGTACTTGACGAGCGTGTTCAACAACGGTTTTCATTGTAAATTATTCCTATTGTCTTTATAATGCCATCTGTGATTAATTTGAATCTTGCGGCAAGAGCAAAATGCATGAATACGAAGTACGAAGTGGTTGGCATGGAGATTCACGGCGAGATTCCATTGTTTGATTGAAGAGCAATGCATAGAAGCAAATTGTAGATTTTTTGTACAACTTTTTGAGGAGAGAAATTCGATGCCTACTTATGTTAGAACAGATAAATGCGATGGTTGCAAGGGGCAGGATAAAACGGCTTGCATGTATATTTGCCCGCATGACCTGATGTTGCTGGACAAAGATGGTTCCCTGACAGGCCATGCGATGAAGGCGTTTAATCAGGAACCGGAGCAATGCTGGGAATGTTACTCTTGTGTCAAGATTTGCCCGCAGCAGGCAATTGAAGTTCGACACTATGCAGATGTTGTGCCATTGGGTGCTTCCGTGCAACCGTTGCGCGGGTCGGACTCCATTATGTGGACGATCAAGTTTCGCAATGGTACTCGAAAGCGATTCAAGTTTCCCATTCGCACTACGCCTGAAGGAGCTGCCGAGCCTTTTGCGGGCAAGCCGGATGCAGATTTTAATGAAATTAGCGATCCTAAAGTCTTGTTCACAAAGGGCATGCACTCTTGCGACATGAGCCAGTTTTCAGCCAATTAAGTGTTTTCGGGGTAGTTTACGAATGGCAGAATTTGAATTCGGGAATCCTGAAGTAATAGAAGAAGAAGTCGATATACTGATTATCGGCGGCGGAATGGCATCCTGTGGCTGTGCATTTGAAATTCCCAAATGGGCGGTAGGAAAAAATCTCAGGATCAAACTGGTTGACAAGGCAGCATTGGACCGTTCTGGTGCTGTGGCACAAGGACTATCTGCAATCAATACATACATGGGTGAAAACGACCCGGCGGACTACGTACGGTATGTTCGCGGAGATCTGATGGGAATTATCCGGGAAGATCTGGTGTACGACGTGGGGCGGCATGTCGACGACTCGGTTCACAATTTCGAAGAGTGGGGATTGCCGATTTGGAAGCAGTCGGGCGATGAAGGAAAGAAACTCACCGAAGGGGGCAAGCCGGTTCGTTCCGGACGCTGGCAAATTATGATCAACGGCGAATCCTATAAGTGGATTGTAGCGGAAGCTGCCAAGAAGGCACTGGGAATCGAGAATATTGAGGAGCGTATTTTTATTGTCCGGCTGATTACAGATGCGAATGACCCGAACAGGGTGGCTGGCGCGGCAGGATTCAGTGTACGCGACAACAAGTTGTTTATCTACAAGTTCAAATGTTGTCTTTTGGCTGCAGGTGGTGCTGTAAATGTCTTTCGTCCCCGGTCGGTGGGCGAGGGCACAGGCCGCGCCTGGTATCCCGTTTGGAATGCCGGCTCAACCTATGCTATGGCGGCAGAGTGCGGTGCGGTGCTTACATTGATGGAAAACCGTTTTGTTCCGGCGCGGTTCAAAGATGGATACGGACCCGTTGGTGCCTGGTTCTTGCTGTTCAAAGCCAAGGCGATGAACGCCTTTGGAGAAGACTATCAGGAGCGCAACGCCGACATTCTCAAGGACCACGGTTATGATGCTTACGCCAACGGCCCCAAGATGGGTACTTGCCTGCGCAACCATCTTATGATGAAAGAAATGAAAGAAGGCCGCGGCCCAATATTCATGGATACGCCGACGGCTATGGCGAAACTGGCCGAGACTATGACACCTCGCGAAATCAAGCATCTTGAAGCTGAGGCATGGGAAGATTTTCTGGATATGACAATCGGCCAATGCGGTGTCTGGGCTGGAGAGAATGTCGAGCCTGACAAGGAAATGTCCGAGTTGATGCCGACCGAACCGTATTTGCTGGGGTCGCACTCGGGCTGTGCGGGGATCTGGGTATCGGGTCCGGATGATTTGCCCGGCACACCGGACCACTATCATTGGGGATACAATCGGATGACTACAGTAAAAGGCCTGTTTACAGCAGGAGACGGGGTCGGTGCATCCGGACACAAGTTTTCTTCCGGTTCGCATACCGAAGGTCGGATTGTAGCCAAGTCCATGGTACGGTTTGCTTTGGACAACGCTGACTGGAAACCTGAGCTAAGTCGCTCAGTGGAGGAAATCGTGGAGGAGATCTATAGACCTGTTAATGTTTTTCTGGAACACAAGGACTACACAACAGCAATTGACATCAACCCTTTCTACATTACACCCAAAATGTTCCAAATGCGGTTGCAAAAAGTTATGGACGAATACGTTGCAGGTGTTTCGACTTGGTATCAGACCAACGAAAAGATGCTGGAAATTGCAGAGAAGAAGTTGAAAATGCTTCGTGAAGATTCTTACAAAATTCGTGCGAAGGATTTGCACGAATTGCTTCGCGCATGGGAGAATTATCATCGACTGCTTGCAGCATTTGCACATATGAAACACATCCAGTTTCGGGAGGAGACACGATATCCGGGTTACTACTATCGAATGGACTATCAGAACATTGACGATGAAAACTGGAAGTGCTTCGTTAATTCCAGATTTGACCGCGAGACCGATGAATGGAGTCTTTGGAAAGAACCATACGTTCAAATGATTAAATACGACGACGAGGAACCTGTCGGAATTTCAAATTTGGGCAGTGAAATCTGAAAAATTTGATCAATGTGAAAATTATTGAAATGTAGTGCATGGGTTCCCCGGCAAGTCTGGCTGAAGAACTCATGTTGACTGCAAAAAGATTATGGGCAATGTAATTATTCTCATCACTGCAGGACTGGGTGTTGGGTTTGTAGCCGGGTTTCTGATTGCGAAATTCTACTATAAGGATGACACCTCCAAAAAACACCTTGAGGATTTGCAAACTGAATACAAGGAATACCGCGAAAATGTACGCGAGCATTTTGTTAGCACGGTTGATTTGCTTAGCGACATTGATAAAACCCAGCAGAAACTGTATAGAACTGTTGCGAGCGGAGTGAGAGAGCTTTGCAGCAACGATGAAAATTCGGATGGTTTATTGACCCAGACTGTAAAAACTTTGGCGAAACCCGGCGATAGTGATAAAGAATTTGATAAAAAACCGAAAGACAGCCTCTGAATTCTGTTTCAGCTACCTGCAAGAAACAAGGATTTCACCAATTCCCCCGCAGGAGATATCGCCTGTGTAACGATTCATTCTTTCTCCGATTTTCAGTAGGTTGAAACCCGGCAACAACTCTTGCATCTGTTTTTTCAGGAGAGCAAGATACAAAAGATTCATTCTCCCTTGTTCAATAAATGTAGCAGGTTCAATTTCTGGCTGGTTTGCAACCACAATGGTTCCCCGCTTCATGCGAATTCCCGGCTTTACCACCCTGTCGCCCAGCAAAACAACCGTCCCCGCAATTATTCCAGAGCATGGACCGATTCCAGTATTTCCCTGAATAACCACAAGGCCTCGCCGCATTCGATTTGCCGCTCGTTTACCGGCATCGCCTCTCACCAAAACGATACCACCGTTCATTCCGACTTTACTTCCGGGTGCGTCCGCTCCAAGAAAATCGCCTGTACTGCCCTGAATATCAATAGTTCCGCCACGCATGGACATGGCTGCATAGCTGCCTGTCGAACCATTGATAGTAAGTTTGCCGCCTTGCATGAACTGACCGGCGAAGGCGCCGATGCTTCCAAAAACATTGATTGAACCGGAAGACATTTTAGAACCAACCCGCTCCAGACGCATTGTTGAGTTTTCAATTACCAAATTTCGGCAGTCCTCGCCAGATATTTGGAATAATTCTCCGACTTGTGTCCACTTTGTTCCAGCAAGGATTTCCAAATGACCAATTTCCCGAATTGATTTGTTCAGCAGTAAATTCGGAACCAAAGATTGCATGTCGACAGGCACGCACACACCATCCCGCAATCGAAAAATCATTGGTTTCAATTTAATACCTCGTGCAGATGAAAGTGGTGCTTGCCAAGTTTTCCACCGAAATTGGATGCCGAAATTGCAATTACCCCGCGGTTGCTTTCAGTTTTACAAACTGCTTTGATACCACCTTTCATTGCATCGGATATGGAACGCCTGGTTAAGCCGTCGATCACAATTTCTAGCACAGCCCCGGCATTGTCAGGCAAGCGTGAATCCACCAGTCCCCGAAGAGTTGGACAATAGGCATCATTGGTTGAAGCTATTAGTGCCTTGTATTTTGATCCCACCTTTGAGCCTGAGCGAACAACACCACCCGGAAACGGAGTGATTACATCGTTAAACTTGGAAATCGCTTTCACAGCGCGTTCAGCTGCCTTCAAAGCTGTGTCAATATCGGTAGCGATTATCAATAAATTACCGCCGCCGATTGCATCAACACTGTGGGTTGTGTCTTCGCAGATAAACTCGCCGTCCATTACGGGAATTCTCCAGAATCGTTTCGCCCCCATTTTTTTGGAAATCTGGTAGCCGTCACCAAAGTATCGAATGGAATTTCCCAATGCCAAAGGAGTGCCGTTGTCCATTCCAGAATATACTGCGCTTGTCGGAGAAGTCAGTACGCATTGCCCGATCCTGTCTCGAAGCTTGTCCTGCAGCACCTTGGCAGACATTGAAAAAATCATCACCGATGCACCTGCTCTTCCGTCGGGAGTTTGCTCGGGAGCGAGCAAATTTTCTACTCCGGCCTCTATTCCGCATGCAATCACTGATGTGGCGAACCCTGTGATCGAGTCTGTAGCATGCCGCACCCACTTTTTATTGCATGCTGTGACCAACACACGTGTTGCGACCATGGGAAATGCTTCGGCAAATGTGTTTTCAATTTTGACTCCGTTTAATTTCATGAATCTGCTACCCTTCGACAAGGATTTCGCACTACGTCCGAGCCAATGTGGTTTGACATTTCATCGTCTGAAATACCGAAGTTTGAAAACCGGGGCAAACGATAGTTGTTAAACAAGTATTCAATCGATTGTTCGATACTGCCGTCGTATTCGGCTCTGGCTGTATGGGTTCTCCCTGAAACGATTTTTACCACCTCCCCGTTTTTAACGACAGTTTCACCGTCCTTGATGACAAGCGATGCGTTGCGAAATACTTCTTCCCAGTTTCCATTCGGTCGATAGACTGCAATATCGGCAACCGCACCCGGCCCCAAGTGACCTCGGTCTGCAAGACCGAGAGACTTTGCTGGACCCGCCCGTGAAATTACAGCAATATCATTCAGCGAGTATTCCCTGTTCAGTTCACCAAGTTCGCATTGGCGAACCGCCAGCGGATTCAATCTGGAGAGCATGTCATTGCGATAGCTTCTATCCATAAGCAGGCGAATCAAGTGTGGATAAGCCGTAAACGATGCGCCGTTCGGATGGTCAGTTGTTAGAAACACCTGCCAAGGATTCTTGATTAGCAAGAACAACTCCAGTCCAACTGCCCATTGCAACGCATTTGCGAATTGCCTTGATTCGTATCGGAAAGGAACAACACCGCATCCTTCTTCGCATTCAATGTCAACATAGGCGGTTTTACGCGGAGAGGCGAACTTCTTGTTGCGGTACTGGTGCATGATGTCCGCGGAAATAGTTACAGTTTGCCCAAACATGATGTGTCCGACATCAACCGAAACTTCAGGGTGAGCATTGACATATTCTGCAATCATTCGGGCAGCAGAAGAAAATTTCTTTTTTCCCTGCCTGCCGTAGCTGTGAAACTGAACATGCGCCAAGTGGATGGGCCTTCCGTCAGTGGCTTTTATTGTTTCAAGCGTTGACGTTGCATTGCCGGGTACTCCCAGATTACTGCAATGTACATGCAGCGGATGGGGGATGTTCAATTCAGTCAATGCGTCGCTGAGTGCTCTTACAATTTGTGCCGGTGTAATTCCGTAATGCCTGTTTTGCTCATCAACATCAAGTGCACGCTGGTTGAACTTGAAAGCACTGATCCCCCCGGGATTGACAGCCTTGACGGCGATGCACTGCGTAGCTTCAATCATCCATGCAACAAAATCGCGTATTTTTTTCGGGTCTTCCTTTTTTGACAGCATTTGCAGTAAATGCTCGTTGTTTCCAAGAACAAGATAGCCCCCTGTGTCCAGCAACGGTGTGTCTGCCATTTCCATGTGGGCTTGCCGTGCATTGGATGGTAAAACTGCGGGTTCGAATCCCATCGTATAGCCAAGTCGGGCGTATTCGTAACCGGTTATAAATGTTGATGGAGCGATTTTCCCAGAACCGGACCGAAGCTCCCCCTTTCGGCAAACCGGGTGTGCTTCGCTGTCTTCCGTCATCATTAGCCGGGCAATATTGTTTTTTCCGCCGCCGATATGTGTATGAATGTCGATGCCTCCAGGCATGACGATTTGACCTGTTGCATCAATGATCTGGCCTGCGGTCGCACTTTGAGGAATTCGCTCCACTATTTTGCCGTTCCAGATCAACAGGTCTTTGACAACACCGTTGCAGTTGTTGATCGGATCGTAAACGGTTCCGCCTTTGATTTTTGTGTACATTAATTTTTCAATGTTTTGATAATTACTTTTACTGCCTTGGATGCCGAGGGGAGACTGCTGTCTCGTAGCGACTGTAAATAAAGCGGTACAACCTGGTCTGTTCGAAACAGGTGTCCTCTGTGATCAATGCCGGGTATTCCAACGGGAATATAAACACTTGAAGCAGGGGAATACAAAGGGCTGATGACTACGGTATCAATTTCTGTATCAGGAAGGTCGATTGTCTCTTCCAGACCGCCGACCCAGACTAGCAGGTCAACCTCGTCTCGGTCAACTAGCGAATCCAGGGAAAAATGTCGCCCGCGAAATTCCGGCGCACCGCTGCGAAAGCTCAATGGAGTGGGATTGCCGGTTTGCCAAGTGCTGACAAGGTTGGCAGTTACAGTGGAGGGCAGACGGCTCAAGGACAAGCCAGAGCAGCGTTTTTCTTTATTCACTGTATCAATCAATTCTGCAAGCGCATCTAGTGCCAACTCTCCAAGCGGAAAATCAAACTCTTCAGCCGACCAGGCAATTACCGAATAATTCGCCTTGCTGAACTGGTTGGCAAGTTCATTTAGCGAAGCAAGGGAATTTTTGCAAAGAACACTATCGACTTGTGAAGAGGTGCCTTTCAGTTTTCTTGCAAGAATCGAGATTAGACTGGTAACTTCCCCAAGTTCACACTGGATACAGTCTGTTTTCAAACGATTGCTTTTGGTTGTTGCGATAGGCGGCATGCTGGAGCCGACGAAAACAACTTGACGGGGCATTTCGTCCGGAAGCAGGCAGGATCTGTCAGGCACAAGTGAATCCAGCAGTCGGGGGAAGCGAACAGAAATGTCGTTGCCAATCAGAACAATTAGATCCGCTCTATTTCTGATTTCGGTTATTGTTGAATGGTAGTATCCGCTTCTTTGCATACGGGATGAATTTCTGTGAAAAGCATGGTTTCCCTGAACATCTATCACCGCACCGGCAATGTCCGAGAGTTCAACAGCGGCCCTGGCTCCGCTTACATCGCTCATGACACCGCAAATCACAGGAAACTCTGCCTGAGTCAGCAGGTGGGCGGCTATTTCAACCGCTTCGTTGAATTCGCATTTTGTTCCGTTTGCATGGCAAGAATAACTTGCTGGCCGAAAAGTCGAAGTGAACCGTTGTTCTGCAAGCTTGCAATCCGGGAAGTTCATGGACAAGTTCCCATTGTCAATATTGACAATCAAATCATCGCAAAGCAAGCCACAGAATGGACACACAACATCTGCAAATTCGTTGCTGCTCTTCTTTTTGCTGATTAGAACCATTACGGGACAAAATTGTTGTACGATAATGAAAAGATTGCGGTTTTACACATTGTATTCAAATATAGCAACGAAATAAGTTCAAATATCATAAGGCAACCGCCAGCAGAAGATTTTTTTGTACTTTCTGAAGGTATGCTGTTATGTTGTTCGCTCGCTGTGCCTATAATGAAAGGATGAATACAATTGGATCCGAAAATTCAGTTCGTTTGCCTCAGCAAGTCAGGATAGTGGCTCCGGCGCGGCTTCACTTGGGGTTTGTTGGACTCAATTCAAGCAAATCTTTGCGCTACGGAGCATTGGGGTTGGCAATTGATCGCCCGTGCTTTGACATTGAAGCATCGATTTGTTCATCTCCGACACCCATGTCGGACCGGGTTTATCGCTATGTGAAAGCTGTCAAACAGTATTTGAACACAAACGACAATATAGAAATATCGATCCGGGAAGAAATTCTTTCTCATGCCGGGCTAGGTTCGGGTACCCAACTTGCACTCGGGGTTGCATTTGCAATTTTCGCACTGTATGAAATTTCAGTAGCACCGGAAAAAGCCTCCACCTTGCTCGGTCGCGGAAAGCGGTCCGGCATTGGTACTGAAGCCTTTCATTCTGGCGGGTTTCTGGTTGATCAGGACCCGGTTGACCAAGGTTGTCGTCCAATAGCAATTCGAATGCCATATCCAGGCAATTGGAGAATTGTGCTAATCTACGATGGTCGTAAGCAAGGGGTGCATGGTGAACGTGAAGTAGCCGCATTTGAATCACTTCAAGGATTTCCAGAAGAATTGAGCAGCAGATTACACCAATTACTAGAATACAAAGTGCTTCCTGCTTTGAAAGCAGGGAATATTTTGTCGTTTGGCAAGGGAATTACTTCGATCCAGAAGCAGGTAGGCGATTATTTTTCTGCAGTTCAGGGAGGTCGCTATTCCAGCGAACTCGTAGCATCTGCGCTGGAGTTTGCATTGCGCAACGGTGCCGCGGGGATCGGTCAAAGTTCGTGGGGGCCGACAGGATTCGTGATTACGGATAGCGATAAAAGTGCTTCCGACCTTGTGCGAATGCTCCGTTCAAGGAATACTGGAGATACTTTGGCGTTTCAAATTTGCAAGCCTCGCAATAAAGGGGCAACCATATCTGCAGAGTCCATTGAAGCGACCTGTCGCGTTCGAAAATCAGCTTAGTACTACAAGGAGAGCAAATTTATGGGTAGACCAGCAGTACTTCACATGGTTACACCAGAAAGCAGTATTAGTCCCTTTGATGTGAACATGGCTGCAGATGCAGGCTATAGCCTGGTGATTCCCTATACGAATGCGTCTGTTTCCAGCATTGCGAATCTGGTGCAGGATGCGATTTTTTCCAGGCCGCCCCAAAAAGCATCGATTACTGGAATGTTTATTGGTGGAAACGATGTCGTTGTAGCGGCGGATATGCTGGCATCTGCGAGGACTGCCATGGTGCCGCCTTTTGAACTGTCCATACTTGCTGACCCGAATGGAGCCTATACAACGTCGGGAGCATTGATTGCTTGTATTGACAAGCTGCTTGCAGGGCAGCATGGCCGAGGGATGCAGGACCGGATTGTAAAAATATTTGGCGGCGGACCTGTTGGGATTTGTGCAACGGTCCTTGCAAGCAAACTTGGCGCACAGGCTACGCTGGTGAGGCTAACAGCTGGTGCAAAATCTGGTTCAGTTCAGGAATTCTCAAAAAAATACGATACCAATATTCAAACCATTAATGCTGTTGGCGATGAAGAAAGAATTGAAGCAATGTCCAATGCAGAAATCATTATCGGTACAGCGAAGGCCGGGGTTCAGGTACTGAGCAATGAAATGCTCAGGCATGCAAGCAAACTGTTAATTGCGGCCGATGTAAATGCTGTGCCGCCGTCCGGGCTGGAATTTGTGGGTGTGACGGACAGCGGGGCTACAATTGATGTGGAGTCAAAAGAGTTCATGACACTTGGAGCGCTCGGTATTGGCAAAGTAAAATACGATACGCAATATAATGCATTCAAGAAAATGTTGAATTCACCGAGTTCGATAGTTTTTGATTTTTCCGAAGTGTTTGAACTGGCAGTAGAAAATGCGTGAAACAGGATAAGTGCCTTCTCGTAGGATTAACAGTACGACCCTTGGCAGAATCTGCCGCAAAAGGAGGGATTGAAGTCTGTACGGTTGATTTGTTTGCTGACCAGGACACTGTACAGGCAGCAAGTCAATCAAAGATTGCCGGATTCAACGGAGTCGGGTTTGAAGAAGCTTCTCTGATTGAAGCAGTAAATTCAATTGACCCCGAATGCAAGTTGTCTGTTGTGTATGGCGGTGGATTTGAATGCAATCCCGAACTGCTGAAATCCATAACAATAAATAGAGATCTTTGCGGAGTCGAGCCCGAAAAATTGTCCCGCATATGCTCGCCTTTGTTTTTTTTTAATGCGCTTGAGCTGCTGGGAATACCTTTTCCGGAAACCCAGTTAATCCCGCCGAAAGAAGTGGAAGGCTGGATCGTCAAAATGGCAGGTGGAAGTGGCGGAACGCATATCAAGCGTTTGCAGGATGATTCTGATGATGCCACTGCACAAGCATACTACCAAAGGTATCAGTCTGGAAGGAGTATTAGTGCAACGATTTGTTCTTCGAAAAGTGATTGCACTGTAATCGGCTATTCAGAGCAGTGGTGCGCTAGTAATTGGTTTGTCGGTGAATTTGCCTACGGAGGGGCTGTTTCGATTTCGCCCGATGAAATTCATGCAATCGTGAAAAACGAGATCAAACAAGCGGCAAAATCACTTTCGATGCACTTCGGACTCAGGGGACTGTTCACATTGGACCTGGTTATAGACGGTGACCAATGGTATTTGCTGGAAGTAAATCCCCGGCCTGGCGCTACGTTTGAATTGCATGAGGGGAAAACTTCCTATTTGCAAATGCATGTCAATGCCTGCAGAAACAGTGAATACGAAATGGCGTCTCAAACAAGTTTTGGAGTTTTTAAAGCTCATTCGATTGTTTATGCCAGAAGACAATTGCGAATACCCGAAAAACATGTATTTGAAAATTGGGTCAAGGACAGGCCGCATATTGGTGCGGTTTTTGAACCTGGAGACCCAGTTTGTACTGTTTATGCAAATCGTTCCAGTTCAGTTGAGGCCAAACGCGTTGCAACAGAGAGGCACAAGGTGATGGATTCATTGTTTGAGGCTATGGACGAGGACTACCAGTGACAGGTTCCGGAAAAACGGGATTTGCAGGAAGGGATTTCCCGAGCGTCAACGCTTTGGCAATGCCGTTGATTGACAAGTTGCTGGAAGATGCCGGGCAGCTTCGAATTTCGGTTGAGAAAATTGAAAACGGTTGTACTGTCGTGGATGCCGGGATTAACTGTACGGGCGGGTTTGAAGCAGGTCGCAGAATTGCAGAAATTTGCATGGGGAATCTGGGCACTGTTCAGGTTCGACCGGGACTCGCCGACGAACTTGCCCAGATTTATATTGATGTGAATACATCTCAACCGGTTATCAGTTGTCTTGGAAGCCAGTACGCCGGTTGGTTGCTTGACTATAGAAAAGATGAAAAATTCCAGGGACTGGGGTCGGGACCGGCGCGCGCATTGGCTGTAAAGGAAGAATTGTTCGGGCATTTGCACTACCGGGACAAACACCATCGTTCATGCCTGGTATTGGAAACATCAGTGTTTCCGCCGACTGGACTGCTTGAGTATATTGCGGGCGAGTGCGATATATCGCCGTACGACTTAACTGTGATATTGACCCCGACGGGTTGCCCTGCAGGCGTCGTGCAAATCGGTGCCCGAGTTGTGGAAGTGGCCATGCACAAGGCTCATGCTCTGAACTTTCCGCTTCATTCAGTTGTGGAAGGAGTCGGCACAGTTCCGTTGTCGCTGCCTGTGAAAGATTCAATGACTGCGATGGGAAGAACCAATGATGCGATTCTGTTTGGCGGGGTTGTATCGCTGGTCGTAGATTGCGACGACGATGATGCGGAAAATCTGGCAAATCAATTGCCCAGTTCAAATTCCCGCGATTACGGAACACCATTCGCACAAATTTTCAAAGAGTATGACTTTGATTTTGGCCGCATTGATCCAATGCTTTTTAGCCCTGCGAAGGTATCTGTCAGCGTTCTTTCAAGCGGTAGAACATTCACAGCCGGGCAAATTGATGGCAAAATGCTTGCAAAGTCTGGATTTGGTCCGCATTGGATACCCGCGCAGTAATTTTTTCCGACAGATTCGGGTGGCATGAAAGGCAACTTTGCGCAGCCTTTCGGTCAATGGAATTTTCAGCCGACGTTGTTTCATTGTCCAGTTGCCGATTTGCTCCCGGGGATTCGTTTGGCGGTCTGGTCGTTCCGGGGTTTGAAACTGAGTTGCCAGCAATTGCATTTGTAAGGGGAATCTCGGCCGGGACTTTTGAGCAAGTAACTTTCCGGCTTGATATTTTGCACGCATTGCAGGAGATGTCCGTCAGGGTTGTCAATCCGGCACGTGTGATTGAGCGTACCGTTGACAAGGCAATGACAAGCCACCTTCTGACCCGAAACAGTGTGCCGAATGTGCCGGCATGGTCGTTCGAATCCTTGTTTGAAGCACAGGATTTGATTTATCGGAAATCACTGGATGGCATCAAATTTGTGTTGAAACCGCTGTTCGGGTCGATGGGCCGCGGGCTCAGACTGCTGGATTCGGAAAACGAAGTTCCTGATTCAGAAGAAGTTGCCGGGGTTTACTATTTGCAGGAATATGTACCTTCTACAGAAGCGATGTGGCGCGACTGGCGTGTAATGGTTAGCGGTCAGCGAGCAGTATGTGCAATGGAGCGACGCTCCAGCAACTGGATTACAAACAGGTCGCAAGGAGCAAGTTGCTACACTGCTGAAATGGAAGCCGAGGTTCTGCGTATTGCAGAACAGGCGGTTATGGCTGTTGGCGGCTACTATGGGGGTGTTGACATGATTCATACACCGCAGGGGGAGTGGAAGGTACTTGAAGTCAACGGGGTTCCTGCTTGGCAAGGATTGCAGTCTGTATCTGAAATCAATATCGCAGATACGCTTGTAGCCGATGCGGTCGCACAACTTTGACCCATGAGTGAAATTTGTTCTCAAACCAGACTATGAGGAGTAAAATAAGGTTGTTTGATTCCGTTGTAGAGTCAATAAAAATACAAGTTCAGGAATATTGAATTGGGGCAAGCAGTAGCAACAAGTGAAACCGTTTTAGTTGTCGGAGGAGGGATTAGCGGCCTGTCGGCGGCACTGGAGATTGCCGAATACGGAATCAATGTCGTCTTGATTGAAAAAAATCCCTCGCTTGGTGGTCGGACTGTACAGTTGTATCGATACTTTCCCAAACTATGCCGGCCGACCTGCGGATTCGAAATCAATCTTCGCAGATTGCGGGCAAACCCGCGCATTCGAGTTTTGACACTCAGTGAAGTAGTCAGTATTGCAGGCGATGCAGGCAACTATGTCGTCGGAGTCAAGACGAGTCCCAGGTTTGTCACCGAAAACTGCACTTCGTGCGGTGAATGCGAACGAGCGGTTCAAACCGACATTGACAATCCTCATAACTACAATCTCGGCAAAATGAAAGCGGCATACCTGCCCCACAACATGGCATATCCGCAACGGTACGTTATCGATCCTTCAATCGTCGGAACAGAAGATGGTGAAAGAGCAAAAGCCGCATGCAAATTTGACGCAATTGATTTGGAAATGGGTGAACAAGAACACAAGCTTCAAGTCGGTGCAATTGTCTGGGCTACCGGCTGGAAGCCTTATGATGCCGGCAAGATCCAGCCCTACGGCTATGATAGATTCGAAAATGTAGTCACCAGCGTAGAATTTGAACGGTTGATGGACCCATTCGGTCCTACTGGGGGAAAACTGGTTCGACCTTCTGACGGCAAGCCTGTGAAAAATGTAGCATTTATTCAGTGTGCCGGCTCGCGCGACCGAAATCATCTCTCGCATTGTTCCCGTATTTGTTGCACGGCTTCGCTAAAGCAGTCTACATATGTTGGAGAGAAGTATCCGGATGAAAATGAAAGCACTATCTACTACATTGATATGCGAGTGATAGACAAGTATGAAAATTTCTACCGGAAAGTCAGAGACGAGCAGAATGTGAAATTCATCAAGTCCAAAGTTGCATCCATAGAAGAAGATGCAAAAAACGGAGATGTGATTTTGCACGGTGTCGATACAGAGGGTTACCATCGCTACGCAAATCGGCACGATTTGGCAGTGCTGGCAATCGGTATGGAACCGAGCGTAGACATTTCAAGTCTGGTTGACGATGTGAGTACAGACCGCAGTGGCTTTATTCAAGCAGATGATGCGAACGGGGCAATTTTCGGAGCAGGTTGTGCTTCGAACGCATACCATGTGTCCCGTTCGGTGCAAAATGCTACTGCGGCATCTCTTCGCACAATTCAAGTTATTAACCAGGTGAAACGCTCAGAAGCTATTTCGCCTGCCTTGTTGAGTGAGGTGTGAATATGAATAGCACTGCTGCATATATTTGCAATGGATGTGGTATCGGCGACCGTATCAACACTGCGCGTCTGGAAGAATTGACCATGAGCGAGGGCAAGATCGACAGTGTTTCCCAGCATGATTTCCTTTGCAGCAGCAATGGCGTGAAGATGATTGCAGACGATATTGCAAGCCAGTCCCTTGAGCGTATTGTCATCGCTGCCTGTTCGCCACGGTCCAAAACCGAAGCCTTTCGTTTTGGGTCGGTTGCACAGTCCCGGGTGAATCTGAGAGAGGGAGTGCTGTGGAGCCACTCTCCAAATGTAAATGATGAAGATGTGCAGAGTGCAGCCGAGGACTATATGCGAATGGGCTGTGCAGAAGTGCAGTACATGAAGCCGCCAACTCAAAACAAAGCTACGGGAGTGACCAAAAAAATTCTTGTGGTTGGCGGAGGCGTGAGTGGCATGACTGCGGCTTTGGAAGCGGCAAAGGCAGGTTACGAAGTTCTGCTTTGTGAAAAAAGCTCTCAATTGGGTGGCTGGGCAGTTCGCCTGTACAGAAGAGCACCAATGCGGGAACCGTATACTGAACCAGAGGACACGGGAATCGCAGAGCTAGTCAACCGAATTGAAACTGAGCCTGGAATTACGGTTTTTTTGAATTCCACTGTTTCGCGTACCAGTGGTTCGCCGGGACAGTTTTCGGTCGACATATCCAATGGAGATGCAACGATTACGGAAAATATTGGCGCGGTAGTGCAGGCAACAGGGTTTCAAAATTATGATGCCTCGAACCTCCAGGACTTGGGCTATGGCAGTAGTCCAGATATCATTGATCAAGCAGCGCTTGAAGAATTGGCCATTGCTGCCAACGAAGGACCGATTCGTCGCCCCTCGGACAACAAGACTGTGGAAAATGTATTGTTTGTTCAATGCGCCGGGCAGCGTAGCGACAAGCAGGGGCATCTGTCTTACTGCAGTGGCCATTGCTGCAGCACGAGTATCAAGCAGGCAATGTACTTCAAGAATTTACAGCCGAATGTTGATGTAAACATACTGTATGATGATTTGCGAACACCGGGCAATGGGGAAGACTTTTACAGAAGCGCTCAGCGCAAAGGGGTGACATTCACCAAAGGCAGTTTGAACGGCGTGACAGTTTCCAACGGCACTCTTGTCGCCAACATGTTCGACAAGATTCTCGACCAGGAAGTAGACTTTGCGGCAGATCTGATTGTGCTAGCCACTGGTCAAGTGCCGAATTCGGGACTTGACATCGACGACGGCGGGAACGAACCTTCGGATTCTGTAAAGGTTCCGGTTGAATCGATTTTGAATCTTCAGTACCGGCAGGGCGTGGATTTACCGCATTTGCAGAATGGATTTTCTGACTCGCACTTTATCTGCTTCCCGTATGAAACGAGGCGCACGGGGATTTACACTTGCGGTCCGGTGCGAAGTCCCATGGACATTTCGCAGTCGATTGAAGATGCTGCAGGGGCTGCCCTGAAGGCCATTCAGTCTGTGGAAAATGCCATTTCAGGCAGGGCGGTTCACCCGCGTTCCGGCGACTTGAGCTTTCCTTCTTATCGCCGGGAAGGCTGCACTCAGTGCAAGCGATGTACAGTTGAATGTCCGTTTGGGGCTATTGACGAGGACGAGCAAACCTATCCAGTATTCAATGAATCTCGCTGTCGCAGATGCGGAACGTGCATGGGTGCTTGTCCAGTACGTGTGATTTCATTTGAAAACTACTCCGTTGATACGGTGGGACAGCAAATCAAGGCAGTGGAGATCCCCGATGAATTTGAAGAAAAACCGAGAATCTTGATTCTTGCCTGTGAAAACGACGCCTATCCGGCACTTGACATGGCGGCGCATAACCAATTTCACTATAACCCGTTTGTACGGGTCATTCCGGTTCGCTGCCTAGGTTCTGTAAATGCTATTTGGGTAACAGATGCACTGAACAGAGGATATGATGGTGTTATGCTTATGGGGTGTCCGAAGGGTGAAGACTATCAATGCCACTTTGTTAAAGGTTCGGAACTCGCCCATTATCGAATGAGTAAAATAGACGATACTTTGAACCAAATGGATATTGAATCAGAACGAGTGATTACCCATGAAGTTGAAATAACGGATGTTCACCGGGTATCGCAGTTGATTAACGACTATGCCAAGACAATTGACGAGATTGGGTTGAGCCAATTGAAGGGTTTTTGAAATGACGCAAGGCGATGCCAACACTGCAATGATTGAGTTGTACCGCAACAATTTCCTGAAGGAGGTTGAAGCGAATGTTGAGGAAGGCAACTGGGTGAAAATGTGTATGCAATGCGGCGTTTGCTCGGGGTCCTGTCCGTTCGGGCCGCATTGGGACCACCCGCCTCAGGAGATTTTTATGATGATCCGGGCGGGACAGCGCGAAGAAGTCTTGCAGTCGGACTCCATGTGGATGTGCACTTCGTGCTACAGTTGCATTGTTCGGTGTCCCCGGGAACTTCCCATCACGCACATCATGCACGGGCTGGCAAATTATGCGCATCGGCTTGGCCTGGCGCCCAAGATGAATCCGACGAGAAGGTTCGCCAAAATCTTTTGGGACAATATTGTCAAAACTGGAAGAGTGAATGAAATACAGCTTTCCGCAAGCCTGTATTTTATGAACGGGTTTGTGGAAGGGGTGAAAACCATGTTCAAGATGAGAAACATAGGTCTTGGCATGCTGATGACCCGGCGTTTGAATCCGCTGGCAATTTTTGGAACCAGCGGGTGCAAGGGCAAATCAGACATTCATCGTATGCTGGAAAAAGCAAAGGAAATAGAAGACAAGCGCAAAGGTTTTGCGCAATGAAAATAGCGAGGTAGCCATGGCAAAAAAAGAATATTCATTTTATCCGGGCTGCTCATCCGAGCGCCGGGCATCTGCATCCAACTACATGACATCGGTTGAGTCCATGTGCAAGCACTTGGATATACAACTGAACGAAATTCCGGACTGGAATTGCTGTACAGCGTCTATCGGATATGCTGAGGGAGGAGAGTTGCCGCGGCATGCCCTGAATGCGAGAAATATTGCACTTTCGGAAAAGCACAATCCGAACCAGGATGTAGTTGCGACGTGTGCAGCCTGCTGGATTGGTGCCAAGGAATCACAGGACCGGTTGAACGAGTCCAGCGAGTTGATGAAAGATACCATGGAGGTATTGAAAGAAATCGGGTTGGACACAGAATTCAAGAATGAAGTCCCGATTCGACATATGGTTGAAGCATTGATTGAGGACATTGGATACGAAGGCATTGCTGACCCTGTTG
Organism: Arenicellales bacterium; assembly: GCA_965203865.1. GTDB lineage: Bacteria > Pseudomonadota > Gammaproteobacteria > Arenicellales > JAJDZL01. Next base: position 2,420,163 of record OZ241916.1, on the reverse strand, counting down.
TGAAACCGTTGGATGGTGTCAAGTTTGCCGGATATGTGGGGTGTCAGACCAATCGTCCATTCGGGATTGACGGCGAGTCTTTCGAGAATCCGAAATATTTGGACAAGATGGTGGAGACCGTGGGCGGCGAACCCGTTGACGAGTACGACCAGAAAGTTACCTGTTGCGGCGGTGCACTTGCTTTTTCGGAGCCCGAAAAAAGTCAGGCGCAGATCAAGGATATAGTTGAGTCTGCTTATGACCACGGGGCCGATATGATTGTGACGCCTTGCCCTGTTTGTCAGATGAATGTTGAAATTTATCAGGAGCAGATTAATAAAACCTACAGTACAAAATTTAAAATGCCGGTTACATACTATAGCCAGCTGATGACTGTTGCATACGGGGGAACTGGTAAAGAGGCAGGATTGGACGGACAAATCATTCGAGCGAAAAAACTTGAAGAGATTGCCGACAGCTAAACAGCGCTTTTGACAAAATCAAGAATCGTGAACAGTTCATCTCGCGACTGTTGACTTGAATCTTGCAGCACAGGCGGGGCATTCAATAATTCATCGTTCAGATGCACCGCTAGCGGTGTTGTCGGACAATTTCTCAGACGCATGGTGGGTATCAAATGAGCAAAGGACAGAGTGAATACGAACCGTTGCTGAACGGGCAGCTTGCGAAGCTGCTGGCTCAGGAAGGCCTGAAAGCTTCTGCGGAGCAGGCGGTGAGTAGCGGCCGCATGGATGTCAAGGTGGAGTTTGAACGCCATACTGTTGCGATAGAGTGCGAGAATTTCGGGTTTGGCAAAAACATCTCCGCTTTACGCGATGCAAGAAAGAGAATCGACACAATTGACAATGAGGGTTTTGCAAGATTTCCGGATGCACACGTCGCGGTGGCGCTGGTTTATCCATCCGATGTCGAATCTTCCGAATTGGATCTTGATTCGAAAATAGAGTATGTAGTCATTCATCCTACGGAAATCACCGAGAAGAGCGAAACTCAGCTATTGAGGAACTTGCAGTGGAGTTCCGCCAGTATCAAATCGCTGGCGCAAGTCATTCGAAGGTTGAACGATGACTTGGGCAATCCGGATTATGTTGCGCGAAAGCTGAATACCGTATTGAACAATGCGACCAGCAGATTGTCGTTATTCCAAAGACAGGATATAGTTCAGGCATTGAATCTGCCTGCGGACAGCCAGGACAAGAATCTGTTTGCAGCTGCCAAGCGCGGCCTGCTGGTGGTTGCATCGGCTGCGATGTTTCATGCGCGGCTGGGTCCGTATCTGAAAGATTTGGAGCGGAAAATTGAACTGTTGCCCGACGACTTGCGTGAGAAGCCGTGGCCGCCAGCACGGCTAGAAGACCTTTCACGCGATAGCGATATTATCGGTTCGCTGAGGAGTGCATGGCGGATGATACTGAGCGTGGACTACGGGCCGATTTTCGAAACCGCGATCGCAGTTCTTGACAGGACGACTCGAGACCCGAATTTTACTGTCGCTATACGCGAAGTAGTTTATTCGGCGCATTATGTTGCCAGCGAAGTTGAAGGACTTCGACATGACCTTCTTGGACGAATTTTCCATGCGGTGCTGGACAAGGCCCGCTACGATGGTTCATTTTATACGACCACTGCCGCCGCTACATTGCTTGCGGGCATTGCAATTCGCGACCGAGACGATGTATCTTCCAAAGTTGATAATATGAAAATTGTTGACCCGGCGTGCGGTACTGGAACTCTTCTGATGGCGGCCGCAGAGAGGTTGAAAGATGTTGCACCAGAATTGAAGGATTCCACTTTGGTTGAATACGTCCTTACTGGCTACGATATTAACCTGACAGCAACGCATATGGCGGCAACGACACTGGGATTTCTGTCTCCGACAACGCAGTTTCAAAAGTTGAACATTTATTTGGCAGCTTTCGGAAAGACCAAGAACGCCCATCATTCAATCCGGATCGGTTCTCTTGAGATCTTCGATGAAGACCAGTCGCTGGCGTTTCATGAATGGCCAAGTTCAGTTTCACAGATCGAAACTGGTGTAAGCAGGCAGAAAGTGGACAGGGCGAACCTAGTTATTATGAACCCTCCGTTCACGAGAAATAGCCTGCGCCACGACCAGCTGGGCCCAAAGGTCGAAAGGCAGGTGAAGGATAGGGAAAAGAAGATTTTTGCTAAAGCACCAGTGAAAGTATCGTTTTCCAGTAGCGGCCCGGCGTTTCTTGTTCTTGCCGAGCATTTGTGCAAAAAGAAGGATGGAACTGTGGCATTAATTCAACCATTAGTGGCTGCGATAGCTCCATCAGGGCAAAGTGTTCGGGAGTTTTTGGCGAAGGAATTTCACATTGAAACTGTGGTTACTGCACATGACCCCAAGAGGTTCTGGTTTTCAGAAAATACTAGTATTTCTGAAATGCTGGTTGTGATGCGGCGTGGTGGTATTGGACAACCGACAAGAATTATCAATCTGGCAAGAAACCCGGAAACGGTTCAGGAAGCGTTGCAGTTGTCGGAGAGCATCAAGATGCAAGAGACTGATAGTATTCCTGGCATAGTTCAGATGTGGCCGTATGAAAGAGTGAAAGAAGGGGACTGGAGCGGCGTACAATTTTATTCTCCGTTTTTGACTGAGTTGTTTCTGAATATCAGGGAAGGGAAGATATTTGATGTGAAGCAGCTTGGCTTGATTGCCAAAATTGAGTCTTCTTATCGGCCGGCGCGGTCCGCTTTCAAAGTTACGGATAGACCTGACAAGTATGGAAGGAGAGCACTTTGGCATTTTAAAACGGATATTACAAACAAAATGGGTGCTACAACCGACACTTTGATTACGGCAAAAGTAGATGAAGACAAAGCGCAAATTATTTGGGAAAAAAGAAGAAGGTTTTTACTTCCTATTAAAGTTCAGCCTAATTTGGCGAGAGTCATAGCAGTAAGGTTAAGCAAGCCGACTCTAGGGTCACGGTGGATGACGGTCGAGTTTGTGCAAAATGGTAATGAAATAGAGAAAGCTGTTTGTGCGTACTTAAATTCAACTGTGGGTCTTGTTGCAATGCTTGGCGTAAGAACTCCCAAAAAACCATGCTATCCCGATTTTTCCCTTGAAGGTGTCTGTAAAACTTCAATCCCCTGCCTTGATCACCAGAAATTGAATGACCTTTCCATGGTGTTTGATGAGTACGCAGATGAAGTATTGGGGAAATGGTCGGATGCTGACGACTCAAACCGAAAAGGGCTGGATGAAGCAGTTTCGGAGATATTGAAAATTGATTCGGACATGATTTCAACAGCGAGAGAAGAATTGTCGCGAGAGCCTATGTGTACAAACCGCAGGTATAAATAACACATGCCCATCGGCAGTATGCCCCCAACGAGAAATAAACCACACCGTGTTCAAGCCATAACTCTTGATTTGGACAATACTCTCTGGGACATTTTTCCGGTTGTTGAAAAGGCTGAGGTCGAAAGCTATCGCTATGAGTTAGTTTCGTAGTTTCCAAGTTGCTGATTTTACGCGCGATTCGGGCTATGTGAAAATTTTTTTACCCCAAGAATCGGGGTTTTGGGGGCTTGAAACAGCAGTTTTGGCGGTTTTCGGCGATTTTCTACCCCATGCTTCAGCCACGGCTCGTCGCCCCTCAGGATCTGGTACAACCTGTTGTTTTCGTTAAATAAAGTCTTGCCATGAAAGCCCTTTTGAGATACAATATCGTAAATAAACTTCAACCCCAAAAGGAGCGAATCATGGCAAAAACAAATCCGACCCTTCATTATAGCCTGTTCAGCTGGGAGAGTCTTGACGAGTTCGCCCATCTGGAGACCTTGCGCAAAGTCATCGAAATCATGCCGGACGAGAAGCTGGTGGCAACTCTGGAGCGTCGCCGCAAAGGCGGTCGCAAGGATTGGCCGGCGGGAGCGATGCTCAATGCGTTCTACGCCATGCTGGTGCTGCAGTATCGCTCGGTAGAGTGCCTGCGGCGCAATCTGGCGACCAATCCGACCTTGATGAGGATTTGCGGCTTTCCGCCGGTGCCGGATTGCAACGGCTATCTGCGAGTGCCGTCGAAGAGTACGTTTTCGCGCTTTTTCAAGCTTCTGATGCAAGAGCAGGATGCGGTCATGGAGTTGTTCTACGTCAACCGCGAACGGCTGATGGCGCGGTGTCCGGATTTTGGAACCAGCCTGGGATTCGACGGCAAGAAGTTGCATTCGTACTCGACCGGCCGGACTCGTGCAGACGGCACCCGCAGCGACCCGGATGCCGCCTGGGGCTGCCATGTGTATCGCGGCACAGGGCTTGACGGCAAGAACTGGCGCAAGACGGTGAAGTGGTTCGGCTTCAAGCTTCATCTGGTGGCCGATACGCGCTACGAGTTGCCGGTTGATTTCCGCGTGGAAGCGGCCGGGGTGTCGGAAACCCGGATGTGCCGGGAGATGATGGCGGCGGTTTTGTCGAATTCGCCGGCCGGCGAGCGTTGCGTTGACTTTGTCGCCGACCGCGGCTTGGACGATGACCAGCTGCGCCGGCAACTGCATGAGTGCGGTGTTGCACCGCTCATCGAGACTCGGCGGATGTGGCGAGACCAGCCGGTCGGCGAGTTCAAGCGGCCCACCCGGGCACTTTGCGAAGACCGCGTCGATACCATCGTGTACACCGAGTTCGGCAGCGTGCACTGCGTTTGCCCGCAAAGCGGCGAAGTGCGCCGCATGGCATACGCCGGTTTCGAGAACGACCGCCAGACGCTGAAGTATCGATGCCCGGCCGTGGAATACGGACTGCACTGTGCCGGACGCAGCGATTGCCACCGCATGGGCGGACTTTCGCCGAAAGCCAAGCAGAGGGTGGTTCGCATCAAGGTCAACGATGGCAAGCACCCCATGCGCACCTTCGGCCCGTGCCCGCGCCGCACCCGAAAATGGAAGCAGGCGCAAGTGCGGCGAAACGCACTGGAGCGAATCAATGCACGCATCGCACGCGACTTCCTGCTCGACGACCACTTCATCCGCGGCAGAGCCGCCATGCATCTGCGCATCGCCGGCAGCATGGCCGTCATGCTGGCCATTGCCCTGGGCTGCCTGGAGAAGAACAAGCCCGACAAGATGCGCAGCCTGGTGACATCGCTCGCCGCCTAGCCAACACTTGGCATCCCCCTCTTGACCCGGCCGCCGCAAGCGGCAGGCACCAACGCGTCCGAAACTCGCAATTCACCGAAAAATCACCGCCCGACTGCACAGAAAACCTCAAGCAAGACCCCAGAATCTCCGCTCAGGCACTTTTCACACCGCCGTCAACCATGGCAAATCGCAAAATTCGCCTTCAATTTCCTTCCAACGGGAAACTCTCGCTATATTGAAAAGTATTTTTCTCGCGACTATTGACTTAAAATAGCGGGTCATTCAATAATTCATCGTTCAGATGCACCGCTAGCGGTGTTGTCGGGCAATTTCTCAGACGCATGGTGAGTATCAAATGAGCAAAGGACAGAGTGAATACGAACCGTTGCTGAACGGGCAGCTTGCGAAACTGCTGTCTCAGGAAGGCCTGACAGCTTCTGCGGAGCAGGCGGTAAGCAGCGGCCGTATGGATGTCAAGGTGGAGTTTGAACGCCATACTGTTGCGATAGAGTGCGAGAACTTCGGGTTTGGCAAAAACATCTCCGCTTTACGCGATGCAAGAAAGAGAATCGACACAATTGACAATGAGGGTTTTGCAAGATTTCCGGATGCACACGTCGCCGTGGCGCAGATTTATCCATCCAATGTCGAATCTTCCGAATTGGATATTGATTCGAAAATAGAGTATGTAGTCATTCATCCTACGGAAATCACCGAGAAGAGCGAAACTCAGCTATTGAAGAACTTGCAGTGGAGTTCCGCTAGTATCAAATCACTGGCGCAAGTCATTCGAAGGTTGAACGATGACTTGGGCAATCCGGATTATGTTGCGCGAAAGCTGAATACCGTATTGAACAATGCGACCAGCAGATTGTCGTTATTCCAAAGACAGGATATAGTTCAGGCATTGAATCTGCCTGCGGACAGCCAGGACAGGAATCTGTTTGCAGCTGCTAAGCGCGGCCTGCTGGTGATTGCATCGGCTGCGATGTTTCATGCGCGGCTGGGTCCGTATCTGAAAGATTTGGAGCGGAAAATTGAACTGTTGCCCGACGACTTGCGTGAGAAGCCGTGGCCGCCAGCACGGCTAGAAGACCTTTCACGCGATAGCGATATTATCGGTTCGCTGAGGAGTGCATGGCGGATGATACTGAGCGTGGACTACGGGCCGATTTTCGAAACCGCGATCGCAGTTCTTGACAGGATGTCTCGAGACCCGAATTTTACTGCCGCTATACGCGAAGTAGTTTATTCGGCGCATTATGTTGCCAATGAAGTTGAAGGACTTCGACATGACCTTCTTGGACGAATTTTCCATGCGGTGCTGGACAAGGCCCGCTACGATGGTTCATTTTATACGACCACTGCCGCCGCTACATTGCTTGCAGGCATAGCCATAAGAGATAGGGGTGATGTTTCTTCCAAATCTGAAGAAATGAAAATTGTTGACCCGGCATGCGGCACTGGAACACTTCTGATGGCGACAGCAGAGAGACTGAAAGATGTTGTGCAAGACATGAAGGACACCGTTTTGGTTGAAAATATACTTACGGGCTACGATATTAACTTGACTGCGACGCATATGGCAGCGGCTACGCTGGGACTGCTGTCCCCGACGACGCAGTTTCAAAAGTTGAACATTTATTTGGCTGCTTTCGGAAAGACCAAGAACGCTTATCATTCAATCCGAATTGGCTCTCTCGAGATCTTCGATGAAGACCAGTCGCTTGCGTTTCATGAATGGCCGAGTTCAGTTTCACAGATAGAGACTGGCGTAAGCAGGCAGAAAGTGGACAGGGCGAACCTAGTTATTATGAATCCTCCGTTTACGAGAAACAGCCTGCGCCACGACCAGCTGGGCACAAAGGTCGAAAGGCAGGTGAAGGAAAGGGAGAAGAAGGTTTTTTCCAAAGCACCCGTCAATGTGTCGTTTTCCAGTAGCGGTCCGGCGTTTCTTGTCCTTGCCGAACATCTGGCGAAGAAAAAGGGTGCAACGGTAGCATTGGTTCTTCCGCTAGTTGCGTCGATGAATCCGTCAACTCAAAGTGTGCGGGAGTTCTTGGCGAAGGAGTTCCATATTGAAACTGTAGTGACTGCACATGACCCCAAACGGATTTGGTTTTCAGAAAACACAGGTATATCTGAAATGCTGGTTGTGATGCGGCGGGGTGGTATTGGACAGCCGACGAGAATTATCAATTTGGCAAGAAACCCGGAGACAGTTCAGGAAGCGTTGCAATTGTCAGAAAGTATCAGGAAGAAAGATAACGATAATATTTCTGGCGTTGTCAAGATGTGGCCGCATGAAAGAATGAAAGAAGGTGACTGGAGCGGCGTGCAGTTTTACTCTCCGTTTCTAACCGAAATGTTCCTGAATATAAGAGAAGGGAAGATGTTTGATGTGAAGCAGCTTGGCTTGATAGCTAAAATCGAATCTTCCTATCGGTCGGCGCGAGCCGCTTTCAAAGTTACGGATAAACCCGACAAGTATGGAAGAACAGCACTTTGGCATTTCAAAGCGGATTTTACCAACAAAATGGGTGCAACAACCGACACGCTGATTACAGCGAAAGTGGATGAGGACAAAGCAAAAAATATTTGGGAGAAAAGGAGCAGATTCTTGCTTCCTGTTAAGGTTCAAACCCATCGCGCACGAGTAATTGCAATTCGATTGGATAAGCCAACACTAGGGTCCTATTGGATGACAGTTGATTTTTTCCAGCAGAAAGAAAAAATGGAAAAAGCTATATGTGCATATTTGAATTCAACACCTGGAATCATTTCGATGCTAGGCATTAGAACGCCAAAAATTCTGTTTTATCCAGATTTTTCACTTGAGGGGGTCAGCAAAGTTTCAATCCCCTGCCTTGATCACCAGAAATTGAATGACCTTTCCATGGTTTTCGACAAGTATGCAGATACAGTGTTAGGAAAATGGTCGGATGCTGACGACTCAAACCGAAAAGGGCTGGATGAAGCAGTTTCGGAGATATTGAAAATTGATTCGGAGAAGGTTTCAACAGCAAGAGAAGCATTGGCAAAAGAACCCATGTGTACAAACGAAAGGTATCAAAAATAAATGCCAGTCAGTAGCCAGGTTGAAACCGGCAAGGAATTGCATGGTGTTGAAGCCATAACTCTTGATCTGGACAATACTCTCTGGGACATTTTTCCGGTTGTTGAAAAGGCTGAGGTCGAAAGCTATCGCTATATTGAGAAGCATTTTCCTCGTGTTGCTGAACACTTCTCATTAGAAGACTTGCGCGACCTGCGCAATGAGATTTTTTGGACCCGTACGGACATTCAGCATGATTTAACGGAAGTTCGAAGAGTTGCTTATGCTCGGGTTCTTGAACAAGCAGGGCACTCCGACAATGGCAAGTCGCAAGAGCTGACAGAATACTTTGTCAGACTTCGAAATCAAGTCGAACTCTATCCGGATGTTCAGGGAGCGTTGGAGCAGTTGGCGGCAAGGTTTCCAATCGTTGCGTTAACAGACGGGAACGCAGACTTGGAAGCAATCGGTATCAATCAGTATTTTTTGGAGAATATAAGTGCGGCGAAAGTTGGAGTAATGAAACCTGCCTCAAAAGGATTTTTAATGGCATGTGCATTGACCGGGTCGAAGCCTGGTAATACGCTTCATATCGGCGACCATCCGAACTACGATGTTTTCGGTGCAAAAAACGCAGGATTACAAGCGATGTGGATTCGCAGAAACAGCGAAGTTTGGACCGAAGAATTCGAGCCCGATTACTGCGTAGAATCTCTTGAGCAGGCAGTGGAAATTCTCTGCTAGTTCTTCACGCGCTCTGTTTTCTTGCCAAGCAAAGTAGTCCTTGGAGCCAAGGCATCCTGAAGCCCGTCACCCAGAAAGTTGAAAGATATCACGGTGAGAAAAATGAACAGTCCCGGAAAAAATGCCAGCATGGGAGCGTCAAATATGATTTCTTGTGCGTTGGTCAGCATGTTGCCCCAACTTGGAGTGGGAGGATTAATACCAAGCCCCAGAAAACTCAGTATTGACTCGAACAGGATAATATTGCCCACGGAAAGTGTTGTAGCAACAATAATTGGCGAAGCCAGCGCTGGCAGTATGTGAACGAAAAGAACCCTGCGGGTGGGTACACCCAGCGAGCGGGCAGCAGTGACATACAACTGCTGACGCACGGCAACGGTTGTTCCTCGAACCAGGCGGGCAACACCCGTCCACCCAACCAATGCAACAATGGCAATGATGCGATACAGACTTGCATCTGCCTGATTGATTGATTCGGGAAATATACCAAGCTTTGACAAGTCAATAACCGCCAGCACAATCAGAAGCGGTAGCAATGGAAGTGCGATAACACTATCAGTGATTCGCATCAGCAAATTGTCAATCCATCCTCCGTAGTATCCGGATAAAAGGCCGATGACTGTGCCAATGGCGGAAGCGAACAATGCAGCAGACAGCCCCACAATCAATGAGACCTGCCCGCCGTACGCCAAGCGAATTAGCAAGTCTCGGCCAAGTTCGTCCGTACCTAGAGGATGTGCGAAAGAAAATGATTGAAAGCGAGAGAATAGATCAACCGAAGATGATTCGGTATCTAGCAGGAATTCAAGCAAAGGGGCAGAAAATGAGAAAACAACGAGCAAGGCAAGGATGCTGGCGCTGACCATCGCCAAATGATGACGAAAAAGCCGTCTTCGCAGTAGCTGAAACTGTGTCATTGCGCCGAGTGAAATGTTACGCGCGGGTCAAGTGCCACATAACTTATGTCCGCAAGAAAGTTGGCAGCTAGTGTCACAGCAGTAGACAGTAGTAATCCGACAAGGGCAAGGTTATAGTCGCTGCTCTGAATCGCGTCGAAAATCAGTTTGCCGACTCCGGGGTAGCTGAACATGATTTCCGTAATCAATGCCCCAGAAAAAAAGGCACCAATATCCAATGAAAGAATCGTTACAACCGGAATCATTGAATTTCTCAGTGCGTGCTTGGTAATGACCTGATACTCTGTCAGTCCCTTGGCAAGTGCGGTTCGGACATAGTCGTGCCGGAGTGATTCATGTAGCGAGGCACGGACATATCGAGTAACGCCGCCAATACTTACCATAGATAATGTAATCACGGGCAAAATCAACGCTTTCGCGTTGTCCCAAAAACCCGAGGTTCCGACAGGAACTGCATTTGCAGGCAACCACCCAAGCGACACTGAAAACAGAAGAATCAGCATCAGTGCAAGCCAAAATGGGGGAACAGAGATTCCGGCAAAACAAAACAGATTGATTGAGTAGTCCAGAGGGCTGTGAATTCGCCGCGCAGCAATGATTCCGGCAGGAATCGCAAGACAAACGGATACGAGAAAAGCGACTCCCATTAGCACCAAAGTATTTTTCAGAGCCGGTCCCAAGACAACGAACACCGGTTTGGAGTAGAGACGGCTAAATCCAAAATCTCCCTGCATTGCGGCCATCAGCCAATTCAAATAGCGCTTCCCCAACGGCTGATCTAGTCCGTATAGTGCCTTTAGCCGCGCAGCATCTTCGGCAGTAAGGTTTGGATCGGCGCTTATCATCAGATCTATAGGGTCGCCCGGCATCAGTCCAAGCAGCATATAAACTATGAATGACATGACCAAAATCACAATCATGGTTTGCACCAGTCGGGAGAGAAGATAGGAAGCCATGGGTCGAAGAATTGATTTTGGTTTATGAAATCGCTGTATTGCTTGAACCTGTTTCAAAGGTCATTATTGAACAAGTAGTTACGCCCCAAATTCTTATATCGCACATTTTTGAAGATAAATTCATCTTCCGGTGATTCTTGATACAGTCTGTTTTCAATTTTGAACTCGTAAATGTTCAATGTTTCTCTCGTTGCCGTCGAACTCAGCTAATGCAATACCGTTTGGCGGGGATGTTTCGGGCCAATTTGAAGTCCAAACTGCCAAGCTTGCTTCACCGCAATTCAACGTCGCACGGTTAAAACCGGTTACTGGTTCAACTAGTGGTTCAATATTCAATTCGGGTTCCGGTACAGCAAACCATGGAAATGAAATTCGTTCTTTCCCGGTCCTGTTTACAACACGATGAGGTGCAGACCGCAAGCGGCCGCCGCTCCAAATTTCAAGAATATCTCCTGCATTTACCAGAAAGGCATCCTCGGGCCCAACGACATTAATCCACTCGCCTTTTCGAGACATGACCTGCAAACCACCGACCGGGTCGTACGGCAAGATCGTCAGAACGGCGAAATCCTTGTGCGGGTGGAATCCCAGGTTTTTCTTTCCGGCAGCTGGATAATACAGTAAAGTCATATTGGTTAAAGGAGAATCAAACCATTGATTCAGGGCGCCTGCTGGCAAACCAAGTCCGACTTCAATCGCCTGCAGTAGTTTTGATGCAAGTTCGTCCAGCAATGCCCAGTAATTCAAGACTGCCTCGCGTAAATTCGGGACCGGCGGCCAACGGTTTGTTCCGAAAATTTTAGAACGATGTTTCAGTTCTGCAGGAGCTTCCCAGTGCAGTTTCCATGCGGTGTAAAGATCACTATCACCCCCGTCATTCGGAGTGAAGAATCCAAGGGGGACATATCCTCGGTAGTTGCTCTGCTGGACATGGAACGGTTCAAGGGTATGCGGTGGCAATGCGAACAAATCCTTGACCAGCAAACGTATTCTGTCTACCAGACTGTAGTTGATGCCATGTCCTGTAATAAAGCAGAATCCTGTATCAGCGAATGCATCAACCAGCGATGTTGAAAGATTGGTTTGGCAATTTGACGCGGATATGTCAATTTTTGGAATATGAGCCATTCTTGCGACTGAATTGATGGATAAATTTGGAATTCGTTGATTCTAATTTTACAAATTCTGCAGCTGCAAATTTTTTGCATGCTTGTTTATTGCAAATTTCGGAGCCCACATTCAGCATTTGCAAGGGCAGGGATTGATTTTGCTATAATCTTGTTCCATCATATCTCAGCGGTCTCGTTCAATTTCGTCTGCCTATGCGGCTTGAATTGCCTGCGGGTTTTTCGGGTGCATCCATAAACAAGTCCGAAAGAAGTGAATAGAGCAGGTTTTGATGTGACAATTGTTTGCCGGTGTAGCTCAGCTCGGCAGAGCAGCTGATTCGTAATCAGCTGGTCGGAGGTTCAAATCCTCTCGCCGGCACCAATTTCTATACAAGCAAACTCCTACTGTTCAAACAACAATCTCGCCGGGCTTTGGTATTTGATGAAACTACTTTGCGATGTTTTAAACTCTGTGAAATTCATTGCCTTCGCTTTAGGGCAACTGACACGATTTTCGGCGAATATTCTTTAGCTTACTCGTGAAAATTCAACAAAGAATCTTGCTTGCCCTTCAGGTTCCACACGATGCTGCACCTCGGGAACAATGACTGCCCTGGATTCTGAGCCAATTCTCAACGACTTGTTGACAGGCGGTCCGATATGGTAAACCAGCACCCCGGAAAGCACATGGATCCGACCCCAAACACCGCGCTTGGTAGCATGATTGGAGGTTAGTCCCTTCGGTACAGTATTTTCATCGAATTCAGGTGTCTTTCGATAGGGTTTGCAATTCTCAGGCCATTCCATTCGGTCGCAACGCACGCAAACAAGTTTTTTGCCGAGCATGGAATTACGACCTTCCTCGCTAGCAACCCAAGGTCGGTCAACAAACGGTGGCCGATGGCGGACGTGCTGATTGTGGCCGCAGTCCAGACGTGCAAACCAGTGGTCTTCTTCATCAAGTTGAAATTCGATTATTGACCGTTTCACTGTTATTGGAAGTTGGCAGCAAGCACTGGTAGAAGATGGCAATGTGCGTTACGATGAAAGTCCCCCGGCAAAGATCATCGCGATTCCAATGAATACGACAAGTATGCCTGCTACTTGCATCAGCCCGATAGATTCTCTTAATGCGAATGCTGACAGTAGCATTGTCAATACTATGGTTCCAGTAACAATGGCAGGTATCGCAACATTCGCGGCAACAGGTCCGGTGCCGCCAACGCCGCGAAACAAGTAGAAATAGCCAATTTCTGCCAAACCGATGCACAGGCCTGCCCCTGCTGCCCAAAAGTACGCAGTCGCTGAAAGTTTCAGGTCGTGGCCTCCGCGAGCAACAAGGAGTAGCGCAAACATGCTGGATGCCGCCAGCGCAAACACTTGAAGGCAAATTGTGGCAAGTATTGTAGATGTCGCTGATGCCGGAACATAATTGCTTGAAACTTTAATGAGCAGGTTGTATCCGGCGTAGAGAACGGTAATCGTAGTCAATAGAATGATACTGGTCCACATGACGAAATCCTTTGAACATAAACGTGGAAGAAACTTATACAGTACTGAAATACTATTTTCGTATTCATTGAATCACAAGCATAATACTCAGTAAGAGGTAACCGTAGTTTACAGTTTGCCGGTTCAAGAATTCTGAAGTAGTCTGTTAATGCATTCCATGAAAAGGTCGAAAACATCATCGTTCGGAACTGTCAGTCGAATTGGACACGACTCCAGCAAGTTCTACAGCAAGAAAATGTACAGCGGGCTGAGAGAGTCCAATGAAGGGAGTAATGCCGGAGAAAATGCTCTTTCAGAAACGAACATAATCTACTGTGCAGACAGCACCAGCATGAATCAGCTTCCGGACAGGTCTGTTCATTTGATGGTTACTTCACCGCCCTACAATGTCGGCAAGGAATACGATGAAGACTTGTCCTTGCAGGAATACAAGGATCTTCTTGAAGCAGTTCTGTCTGAAACCTTCAGAGTATTGGTTGATGGCGGCAGGGCATGTGTAAATATTGCAAATGTAGGTCGTACACCTTACATTCCTCTGCATTCAGGCATAATTGATATTGCCCAGGAACTTGGCTACCTGATGAGGGGAGAAATCATTTGGAATAAAGGTGCGAGTGCAGGAACATCTTGTGCCTGGGGCAGCTGGATGTCATCCAGCAATCCTGTATTACGCGATGTTCACGAATACATTCTGGTATTCAGCAAGGGTTCATTCAAGCGGCACCCCATTGGGGAAAACACAATAGGAAGAGATGAGTTTTTGGATTGGACGAAAAGTATCTGGACATTCCCTGCCGCCAGTGCAAAGAAAGCAAATCATCCCGCTCCGTTTCCCATTGAATTGCCCAAAAGAATAATTCACATGTATTCCTATGCTGGCGATATTGTATTGGACCCGTTTATGGGTTCCGGGACTACTGCAGAAGCGGCAATTCTTGCTGGCAGACAGTATATTGGCTATGAAATTGATGAAAACTATGTAGAAATTGCTCGCGAGAAACTGAAAAGAGTGGCAAGCAAATTGATTTGATTTCTAATAGTGATTGTGAGTAATTAAGAGCGATTCAAACTAAAGCCTTGCTAAAAACAAGCGAATCAAAGCGGGTTCTGAAATCTTTCAATCATGGCGAATTCGTTTTAGCCAGACAATTTTCAATACGCCACTTCAAAGCGTTTTCCAAAGGTTCCCAGTTCTTTGGGAAGAATACATCCGCTCCTTCAATATTTTCAAAAGGATTAACAGAAGGATATTTGCTAAGCAAAGATGACACATACCACTTATTATCGGGTCCTGGAGAAATCAACCCAGCATCCATAGCACTTTTGTAAGTTGGTAAAAGGGGAATACCGTTTCGCGGATTGTGGTTGATAGCAATTATGGGGTCAGGTTTCAAGTGTGCCACTTTCAAAAATGCACAGTATTCGGGAATGATAATGCGAAGATTAGTAGCAGCGCATCTGTAGTCGAAGGAGTGAAGAACTACGCGTTTAAATGCACTATCTCTTGCAAATTTTGAATCGGGGATAACATGCTCAGGAATTATCTTTCCGTTGAATGCGAGTTCACGAAGAGATCGCTCGTATTGCAATGAACTTCGAAACTGTTCAATCAATTTCCAAAGAGAAAAGGAAAAATTGCTGAAATGAGAGTTAATAATTTCCTCTCTGAGTCTATAGCGACTCTCACTATCTTTCATACATTTGAACAATTCTGGAGCCAGATGCGCACATTTTATATTTTCCATAAAGGTCGCAAATTGTATATGAGCCTTCATCTGTGCCATGGGAGTTTCGCGATTGGGATGTGATTCGAGAAGCCAATATTCTCCTTTCTCTTTGCTGAGGTGAAAGAATGGATAATATGAATTTGACGACCGCTTCTTACCTGCTACTATTCTGTAATAGGATGAGTAGAATTCTGTTGCAGCTATCTGTGAGTATTCAATTCTTCCATCGGTAATTGCACCGGATTCGACAAGGTCAAGCACAGCTAGTAGAAGACACGGTTTGTGAGGAGTATTGCCAAATGTCGGATGTCGATTGAAACGACTAAATTGTTTCAGGTAAATTTCTACGTCTGCCATGGGGTCTAAATTAGAAAGTGAAATTCTGTTATTTTGAGTTGTCCATTGAATAATAAGTTGAATTTTTCAGCCAATCAAAACATGATTGTGGTTTTGCACAGTGAGTTAGTTGAAATCGCGAAATTTGACTTGGAACAATATTGAACAAGTTCAATTTACTAGTTTCCAGCCAGTGATTTCCACGGTTTTTCAAAGGATACATTCAGTGTATTCATTGCATAATTCTTGCTTATAATTGTAAACCCAATTCATTTTGAATACTTCTGGTATTTATCTGTTAATATGGAGGTTGGTCCTTGGCTTTTTCAAAGTGTTGGACTAGTTTCACCCTCCTGCAAGCCCGGATAAATCGCAGGCATTAGAATTGATTAACAACGAACAGGCTCTGTATGAGAGTTAATCAGATAATAAAAGGTATGTATAAATTGATTTTCATTTTTAAGGCAGTTGAATTTAAACAGTAGATTTGATTTGTACAGTCTCTCCAGCAAATTCCAATGCAAGATGCCCTGAAAACAATTCACCCCGAAAGCATAGTAAGCCGTTGCGTTGCCTTGTTGCTAGAAGGCTACACGATCGTTACGGGAACCGAGCGACTTGGACATTTGGTTCGAGACGAGTTCAACTTGTATCAAATCAGTCAGGGAAGCGAAAGTTGGCCAAGCCCGCAGTCCATGACGTGGGATGCCTGGCTAAGAAGCATTTGGTTCGAGCTGGAACAGGCCCGGCTTACAGGTCATCGTCAACTCTTGACTTCAAACCAGACAACGCTTCTCTGGGAGCGTTTGATTTCTGAAAGTATTCGGGAGGAGCATCAGGATGACTTTGCCTATTTACTGTGGCATGTTAATTCAACTGCGTCGGCTGCAAAAAACGCATATCGTCAAATGTGCAGTTACAAAATTTCAACTTCAGACTTTGGCGATGAAGTGAGCGAGGATGTAAGCATGTTCGTTCAGTGGCTAGACAAGTACCGAAGTTTTCTGCAGGACAGCAATATGCTGGATATAGAATCCGCCCCAAGCGAGATTATCGCCAGGATTCAGCAGGTTGCAGATTTGATCAACCTCAAAGTGGCGATTGCAGAAATAGAGGATTGGACTCCGCAGCACCAGTGGATTGTCGATGAGATGAGGAATGCGGGAGTAGATGTACAAATAATCGAAAGTTACATTTCAAAAATGCCGGACGATGTAGTGCGGGTTGATTTTGGCACGCTTGACGAAGAGATTTCCAAATGTGCAAGCTGGGCAAGGACGGTCATTGAACAGAATTCGGAAAAGTGCCGTGTCGGCATTGCAGTACCGAATCTAAGTGAGCTTCAACCCAGAATAGAAAGGATATTTGCGGCTACTTTGAACCCGAATGCATTATTGGAAAAGCGTCAGGCTCACAATTTTTCGTTCCATATCACTATTGGTACAGCACTGAATCAGGTTCCGCTCGTCGTTGACATGTTCAACCTGATTGAATTGATGCGTCCCAAGTTTGACATAGAGTGTTTCAGTGCGGTACTTCGTTCTGATCGTATCAAAGGCTGGGATGCCGAATCAGAGGCTCGGTCCAAACTGGCAATGAACTTGGTGAAAATGGGCAGCAAGTCCGTTTCAATAGCCAATGTCATTCGATTTATAGATTACAGTCGGCCCCATCGTTTGCTGTCGAGTTTGGCTAGTGACCTGGAAGAACTGTGCGGCGAGTCCGTTTCTGCAGATGAATTGCTCAGCTTCATTCAAGAAGAACGCCCCAAGTACAAGCAGTTCCATGACTTGCTATCCAAACTGGCAATGAATTTAAAAGGGGGCAAGCCAGTTTCTGTAGACAATGTAATCTGGTTCATTCGAGAGGAAACGTTTGAATACCCTCAGTTGCGCAAATTGCTGACAAAGGCGGGAACTATGCTTTCCAACGCTCCAAAGCGCGCAGAGTATGGTTTTTGGAGCCGGTTTATAAACGACTGGATCAGACATTTTCAGTCGCCATCTCTGGAAGGCAGAAATTTTGGCATCGATGAGTTTCATGCTCATCAAAAGTGGGGCGAACTGGTCGAAAGAGTAGCAGAATATGGATTTTTAGGAACAGAAGTCGAATTGTCTGAAGTGATTTCAAAGCTGTACCGGACGGCTTCTGATCAAATAATTACCCCGCCGGCAATTCGGGTGCCAATTCAGATTGGCGGTCTGGCTGCCCTTTCCGGGCAGTCTTTCACTCACTTGTGGATCATGGAGATGAATAACGAGAACATTCCTGGAATGCCACGACCCACTCCGTTCATTCCTGTTTCAGTTCAAAAGGCTTTCGAAATTCCCAATGCTTCATCAGCTGGCGTAGAACAGTTTGTAGATCAAAAGTTGTCCCGCTTGATGAGCAATACACAGCAGGCAGTACTAAGCTATGCAAAGTTTGATGCCGATCATGAATTTCAACCTAGTTCACGGCTGACAAAATACAAAGCGACACCTGAACCAACCTCTGAAATCTGTTCAGCAGCTTACGAACAGTATCAGGAACGGATTGCACTTGCTTTCCCTACGCTTGAAAAGTATAGCAATTGGAATGTCGATTCTGTTTCCGACATTGAATCAATTCGCGGCGGGACGGGAATCCTGAAAAGTCAGTCTCAGTGTCCCTTTCAGGCTTTTGCACAGTATCGATTGAACGCAAGGCAAATTGACCAGCTTCAACTGGGAATATCGCCGCTGGAGCATGGGTCAGTAACACATGAGATGTTTGAATTGCTGTACGAGAAGTTTAGTTCTCAAAAATCATTGGAGAAAACTGGAGTACACAATTTTGTCTGCGAAGCTGAATTGATTGCCAGGCAGGTGGTAGAAAAAATGAACAATCGAAGAATCTGTCCGTTGAGTCAGGAAATTCTTGACAATCAGGTCGAAAAAATGAAATCTCTGGCAAAGAACTGGTTTGAGCAAGACATGGATCGCATGCCTTTCAAGGT
The DNA here is from genome assembly GCA_965203865.1 of Arenicellales bacterium. Taxonomy (GTDB): domain Bacteria; phylum Pseudomonadota; class Gammaproteobacteria; order Arenicellales; family JAJDZL01. The sequence continues at coordinate 2,401,721 of OZ241916.1, read as the reverse complement.
TATAAAGCGCGAAGAAAGATATGAAACTTTTATTGGGAATTTGCCTGTCAATCTGATGATAGACCGTGTTGACAGTACAAAAACCGGTGCAATCGTTATTGACTACAAGACTGGGCTTTGCAGCATTGCGCATTTGAAGGGTGAGCGTCCGCGCGATCCTCAGTTAATGATTTACGCGCATGCATTGAAGCAGACAGGAGAGGATTTGGAAGGAGTGGGATATGCAAAACTGAGCATTGATGGTACCCGGTTTTCGTCTTTTCACAAGTCCGACAAGCGCAGTGAAGGCCAGGAAACCTGGCAAGAAGCGCAGGTACGATGGGAGCGAGTTCTAAACCGTCTTGCGACAGGTTTCATGACTGGCGATGCAAGCCTTGAACCTTTGTTGATAGCTTGCGATTTCTGCCATCTTGGTACGCTTTGCCGGATTGACGAGATCGCGGAAATCGATACTAATAGCGACGATGAAAACGGTGCTGTATGAGTTCTAGCGAACAGGAAGATTGTCAAGCGCGTCTGGATGCTCTAGACACGACTCAGTCGTACATTGTCCAAGCTCCGGCCGGATCTGGAAAAACTTCTTTGCTACTGAGTCGATACATTTGCTTGCTGGAAAAAGTTTCTCAGCCGGAGGAGGTTCTCGCTGTTACTTTTACCAAGAAAGCGACGCGCAACATGAGAGACAAGATACTTAAAGTGCTTGATCCAGATTCAGGTGAGGATTTGCCGCAGGAAGAAATGAAAAAGGTAGTGCAGAGAGTTCGGGAACGCTCGGAAAATCTTGGTTGGCATCTTCTTGAAAATCCGGCCCGGCTTCAGATTATGACGATTGATGCCTTGGTAAAGCGACTTGTCAGTCAAATGCCCTGGTCGTCCCGGCTAGGAACAGTAACCGGCGTGGCAAACAATGTGGAGGATTTGTTTGAAGCCGCTGCCGCCGCATCGGTTGACTTGGAGAACATAGACGATGCCGGCATTCGAGAAGCTTTGAAGACGGTTTTGCACCGAATTGACAACAGGTCCAGCTCCTTGCAAAGACTGATCGTCGAAATGCTGGGAAAGAGGGACCAATGGCTGAGGTTTGTGGCGTTGGAGCAGTTTGGCGATGAATCCCATAAATCGCAAGTGGAAAGAGTTTGGCGAGCAGTTCAGGAGAAACATCTGGCTGAACTCGTTTCGTTGATTCCAGCTGATTCATCCAAATTGCTTGTTAAAGTTGCCGTGTCTGCTGCAAGACATCTCCAAGCCGCAGGTTCAGGCAGCCATGCCCTTTCGGCATGCCTGAATATGAAAACGGTGCCCGGCACCAATGTCGATTCAAGGAAGCAGTGGCTCGGTATTGCACAATTGCTGTTGACTAATGATGGCAAATGGCGAAAAAGAGCGGACAAAAGAATCGGAATTCCTGCAAACGATGAAATTCTCAAGATTGACTACCATGAACTTCTTGCGAAGTTGGATGAGGTTGATGGTCTGAGGGAGCAGCTTGACAAAGTGCGCAACTTGCCGGACGACAGGATTAGCGACGAAGACTGGGAGGCAATACGTTCAATCATCAAGATTCTGCCTTATGCAGTTGCCCAGTTGAAGCTGGAATTTCGCCGGCAAGGCAAAGTTGACTTCATAGAATTAGCCCAGCAAGCAGCGGTAGCGTTGGGGACGGCGGATAATCCTACGGATTTGTCGCTGGTTCTCGACTACAAGTACCAGCATATACTGGTCGACGAATTTCAGGACACTTCGCTATCGCAAAAATTACTGCTGGAGAATCTGATTGGCGGATGGCAGGATGGAGACGATCGAACACTGTTTCTGGTGGGGGACCCGATGCAGTCGATTTACAGATTCCGCGAGGCAGAGGTTGGAATTTATCTTGAAGTTCGAAAAGAAGGGCTTGGTTCTGTCAAGCCGATTCCGCTGACCTTGTATCGAAACTTTCGTTCCAACCAGACACTTGTGAACTGGTTTAACGAGATTTTTGGAAAGGTGTTCCCTGAAACGGAAAACAACTCTCTAGGCCAGGTAAAGTATTCCAATTGCATCTCCGAAATACAGGATCCTGAAGATCGAAAAGTCAATCTGCGATTGCGTGAAACTTACAAACCTAAGGAAGATGGAGAGAAAGTTGACCGAACTGTTGTGAGGAAATCTGAAAAAGATAAACAGGCCAGATTGCTGTTTGATGACTTGCAGGAGTATCTGAAGAAGCCCGGGGAGTCAGATGCAGTGATTCTGGTAAGAAGCCGGTCTCAAATCTACAGATTTATTCCCTTGCTCCAGGAACATGGTATTCGATACTATGCGCATGACGTGGTTCCATTGGAAAAACGGCCGGTCGTCAAGGATATTCTCGCATTGACGCGAGCATTGCTGTTTCTGGCCGACCGAACCTCATGGCTAGCTGTATTGCGCGCACCTTGGTGCGGCATGGATCTGAACGATATGCTCGTAGTTGCTTCCGCAGAGGGGCATGATGTTATTTGGAATGCCATAAACGACGACGATGTTGTAGGCCAGTTGACCCCAGACGGCCAAAAAAGAATCATTCGCGTACGAGAAGTGCTCCAGCGAGCGTTCAAGGCAAAAGGCAGGGAAGAATTGCGGTATTGGCTGGAAGATACATGGACTTTGCTGGGAGGACCGGGCTGTGCACCAAAACATGATGTCGAAAATGCACAAATCATTCTGGATCTGATTGCCGATTACGGGAATGGATTTGATGTAAAAGACTTGCTGCAATTTGAGCACCATCTGGAAAATCTTTACGCAATACCTGAATATAAAGCCGACCAGACGCAAGTTACCATTATGACGATTCACGGTTCCAAGGGGCTGGAGTTCGACGCAGTGTTCATTCCATTTCTTGAAGCAATTCCCAGAAGAACCCAAAAACCGCTAATGGTTTGGGGGGAGTCAAACTGGACGAGTGGAGAAAGAATTCTGCTTTCATCAAGTATTCCACAAGCAGGGGACAAGGATTTGGACTTGAAGTACCAATATTTGCGAGACTGGAATTCTGAAAAAGATATTTTGGAGCTGACCCGACTAATCTATGTTGCATGCACTCGTGCGAAAAGAGAGTTGTACTTGTACGGAACTGTGAACAAGGAAAATATGGATTCCAACTCTGCCAAAACCACAATTCTGAGTCGATTATGGGACGGATTGAAAGATGACGAGTTTCTGCCCGCTGAGGTGCCAGAAGACCCAGATGCAGAAAATCAGCATCAGTTGCGGCAGCTTTCCAGATTGCCGGTTGATTGGAGTTTGCCCGAGCCTCCGGCTGCATTGGAACTGGACGATCAAGGTGTTGAGTCCCCCGGTGATAAGGAGAAAATCGATTTCGACTGGGCCGGGAATATTGCCCGGGGTGTAGGAACTGTTGTTCACGAATGGTTGCATCGGATTAGCAAGACAGGAATCAAGAACTGGAGCAAGGCAAAACTTTCAGGCGAAGAACGGGAATGGAAATTAAAATTGACTTCGCTTGGGGTCACAGGAGATCAAATGCCCGAAGCATTGGACCGTACACGCAAAGCTTTGATTAATGTGCTGGACGATGAAAGAGGCAGGTGGCTACTGCGAGATGATCATCAAGACGCGGAAGCCGAATGGCGTCTGACCGGCTGTATCAACGGGCAAATCAGAAACGTGATTCTTGATCGTACCTTTGTGGATGAAAGCGGTGTTCGCTGGATTGTAGACTATAAAACGGGTTATACAGCAGGAAGTGTTGAAAAATTTCTTGACGAGGAGAAAAGGAGATATCAAAATCAACTGGAACAGTACGCACTGTTTATTTCGCGTATGGAGAATCGCCCGGTTCGATTGGGGCTTTACTTTCCACTCCACAAGGAGTGGCGAGAATGGAGCTACGACAAAGCAGTTCATAAACGATCGAATCCCGTCGGTATCGATGAGAACATTGACGATATCAAGCGTGTTAGGTATAACAGTATGTTCCAATAATGTACATGTGCTCCAGAAATCGGAGATCTGGAGAAGTATGGTTGATCGTATTGATAAACAGGATTGTTTTATTTAGGTATGCTGATTACTGCCGTAGTTTCTATCGCTTTTCATACATTTAGCTCATTCGTTTCTGAAACGAAAAGGGCATTGTGCAAGTTCCTCTTGGTTGCAGTAGTGGTTTTGGCTACGCCGGCTACTGCGCAGGCAGGAATTTTGCCGGTGGTTGTTGATGGGCAAAAACTGCCTACCTTGGCGAACGTTGTCAGTAAAGTTGAAGCAAGCATCGTGAGTATATCCTCGCGAGTATCGCAAGCCACGCAAATGAACGACATCTTTTCACAAGATGATTTTTTTCGTGATTTTTTCAAATTCAGGGACCCAAGGCGAAGGCAAAACAGAGAATATCTGGGTTCCGGTGTGATTGTTGACGCTGAGCAGGGGTACGTAGTTACAAATGCACATTTGATTGCAAGCAAAAACGCAGAAATTGAAGTTACGCTCTCAGATAGAAGATCCTTTAAAGCCGATATCATGGGAATCGATAAAGACATGGACATTGCGCTCCTGAAGCTGAATTCGCCGCCCGACGATCTCATTGATGCCACTTTTGGGGATTCTGACGAATTGCGCGTCGGCGACTTTGTCCTTGCCATGGGGAGTCCGTACGATTTGTCGGCTACAGTTACTTCCGGTATTGTCAGTGCGCTTGGGCGGCGCAATCTTGGAATCGGACCGTTTGAAGACTTTATTCAAACAGATGCTGCGATCAACATCGGAAGTTCCGGGGGTGCCTTGGTGAATCTCAGGGGTGAAGTAGTCGGTATCAATACTGCAATTCTCTCGCCCGGAAGAGCAGGCAATATTGGAATTGGATTTGCCATTCCGGTCAATGCGGTGTCCAAAGTGGTGGGACAGCTGCAGCAGCATGGTCAAGTCAAACGAGGAATACTGGGAATTCATTTTCAGGAGCTGACCGAAGAGTTGGCAGAGGCATTTGGATTGAATAGTACAAAGGGTGTTTTGATAACTAGCGTACTGGAAAACTCGGGTGCCGACAGAGCCGGATTGAAAGTGGGGGATGTCCTTACTCACATTAACGGAGTTGAAGTGATTGACGGGGCGCACTTGCAGAACAAGATTGCGTTGATTCGGGTTGGCGACACTATCGAAGTCCAATTCAATCGCGATGGCAGACTGAGTACTTCGGTTGCCGAAATTGGTCTTCACCACAGTCAAACCATGAGTGCAGGGTCCTTGGACCCACGGCTGGAAGGAGCAGAAATTCAGGAAATCTCAAGTGGGGAAGCGAAGGATTCCAGCATCCTGATTGCTTCGGTAGAAGAGGGCAGTGCCGCATGGCGCTTTGGTCTGAGGGAGGATGATATTCTGGTTGAGGTGAACAAGCGTTCTATAAAAAGCATGGAAGATGTGCGAGACGCACTGGAAGAGGGGAATGATTTTTTGCTGGTTGAACTCAAGCGAAGCAACGGTTCTGTTTTTCTGGTAATGAATTGACGCGTCTCTTTGCATAAATGAAACCGGTTATCGCACCTTCTATCTTGTCTGCTGACTTTGCTCGCCTGGGCGAAGAGGTGGACAATGTTTTGGCTGCCGGTGCAGACTGGATTCATTTCGATGTAATGGACAACCACTATGTTCCGAACTTGACGATTGGTCCTCTGGTTTGCGAGTCGTTGCGTCGACACGGGGTTCAAGCCCCTATTGATGTGCATTTGATGGTGGAGCCAGTGGACGAACTGGTTCGGAACTTTGCCGATGCAGGGGCGACTTGCATCAGTTTTCATCCGGATGCTTCAATTCACGTAGACAGGACAATTGAGCTTATTCGAAGCAAAGGCTGCAAGCCCGGATTAGCGATTAATCCTTCAGCATCTCTGTCGTGTCTGGATTTTGTACTGAATAAAATCGATATGGTTCTGCTAATGTCGGTCAATCCCGGGTTTGGGGGGCAGAAGTTTATTCCCTATGTGCTGGACAAGATTCGTGCAGTGGCAAAGTTGGCAGAAAGTTGCGTACACGAAATTCGTATTCAGGTGGATGGAGGCATCACAGCGGAGAATATTGGTGAAGTGGCGAGCGCCGGTGCAAATACGTTTGTTGCGGGGTCGGCAATTTTTGGCTCCTCCGACTACTCAGCCACAATTGCAGCAATGCGCGACAAGATTCAAGCCGTTGCATAGAGGCATTCTTGCGGTATTGATTAAGGTTGCTTACGACTGTGATTATTACTAATTCGGATTCGGTTGTGAGAGCATCTCCACACTTGCAGAGAATTTGTCTCACCAATGCTGTCTAGAGAACAATTCAACAAATTTGCGGAAGAAGGCTACACGCATGTCCCGCTCATGCGAGAGGTGCTGGCTGACTTTGACACCCCTTTAAGTACTTATTGCAGATTGGCCAGAAAACCCCACACCTATTTGTTTGAGTCTGTACAGGGCGGGGAAAAATGGGGCCGCTATTCAATGATTGGACTGCAGAGTGCAGCCCGAATGGAAGTGCATGGCAAAGAATTTACCGTTGTTCAGAACAACCAGGTTATTGAACGTAAAACCGTCGAAAATCCGCTTGCCGAAATTCGAGAATTTCGACATCGGTTTAAAATACCCGAGCTGGAAGATTTGCCCAAGTTTACGGGGGGGCTAGTAGGTTTTTTCGGCTATGACACAGTACGCTATGTAGAGCCTACACTTGGCAATTGCCCCAATCTCGCTGAATTTGAAGCACCGGATATCTGCCTCTTTTTGTCCGATGAAGTTGTGGTATTCGACAATTTGTCCGGCAGGTTGTTTCTGATTGTTCACGCATGTGTTTCGGATGAGAATAGTTGGGAAAGTGGTCAATCAAGACTGGATGATTTGACACAGCAGCTTCGGGAACCCATGCAGTCAAGACCTGCATTGTCGCTTGATGTGGCGAGCGAGTCAGAATTCGAATCATCTTTCGGCCAAGACGAATTTGAACAAGCGGTTGAAAAATCCCGCGAGTATATTCTTGCCGGCGATGTTTTTCAGGTAGTGCTGTCCCAGCGATTATCCTCGAAATTCAGCGGCGACCCGATTGATCTGTATCGGGCGCTGCGTACTGTAAACCCATCTCCGTACATGTACTATATCAATTTGGGCACTTATCATATCGTTGGTTCTTCGCCCGAAATTCTTGTTCGTTGTGAAGACGAAACAGTTACAGTAAGGCCTCTTGCAGGCACGCGACCTCGGGGCAAAGATGAAAAACAAGATAAAATACTGGAAGAAGAATTGCTTGCGGATGAAAAGGAACGAGCTGAACACGTAATGCTTGTTGATTTGGGGCGCAACGATGTTGGCCGCGTTTCAAGGCTGGGAACGGTCAGGGTTGACGAGATCATGAAGATTGAAAAATATTCACATGTTATGCATATTGTTTCGAATGTAATTGGGGGGTTGCGAGAGGACATGGATAGCATAGATGCTTTAGAAGCCGCGATTCCGGCAGGAACTGTAAGCGGTGCTCCGAAAGTTAGAGCAATGGAAATAATTGACGAGCTTGAACCGTGCAAGCGCGGGATTTATGCAGGAGCAATTGGATACATCGGCTGGCACGGCAATCTGGACACTGCAATTGCTATACGAACCGCTGTATTGACTGGAGACAGGGTTTATGTTCAGGCAGGCGCAGGGCTTGTTGCAGATTCGGTTCCAAGGAGAGAATGGAATGAAACAATGGACAAGGCTCGTGCATTGCTACGGGCAGTAGCCATGGCAGAGGTTCAGCAATGATTCAATTTTGTCAGAAAATAGTCGATTTCAAATGGTTTAACTATTTGATCGTTTTTTCAATCATCGTCAACGCGGTGGTCTTGGGTGCCGAGACCTATCCTTTTGTATCCGAAAACTTCGGGATGATCACATCAGGAATTACGTTTTATATACTTGTTCTGTTTATTATCGAAGCAATTATCAAAATTACAGCAGTTGCACCGAATTTCAAGCGTTATTTCGGCAACGGATGGGACTTGTTTGATTTCTTGATCGTAGTATTTTCCATCCTTCCTCTGGTGGGACATTATGTGATGGTCGCAAGAATCATGAGGATTTTCAGAATTCTTCGACTTATTACCATGATTCCAGATTTACGGTTGGTTGCAACTTCGTTAATTCGCTCGCTTCCCGGGCTGGGGAATGTGATACTGTTGATTTCAGTTGTTTTCTATGTCTATGCGATTATCGGGTTCTATCTATTTCGCGACCACGACCCGTTCCATTGGGAGTCGCTCGGAATGGCTTTGATTACCTTGTTTCGGGTTCTTACATTTGATGACTGGACAGACATTATGTACAACGCCATGCAAGTGTATAAATTTGCGTGGTTTTACTTTATCAGTTTCGCCGTTGTTACAGCGTTTATTGTAATCAACATGTTTATCGCAATTTTAATTAGCAATTTAGGCAGGTTGCAAAAAGAAGAAGAACGGAACCAGCAAATACCGGAAGGGGCAGAAGTATCTGAAATGATTTTTATTGAGTTGCGGAAAATTAATAGCAGTATGGCAAAAATTAATGCAGCAATTCAAGGTTCTCAAGAGAAATCCAACGACCCGCCAAACAAAGAAGGATAGATGATTTTTGTAATTGACAACTATGATTCATTCACTTACAACCTGGTGCAGTATTTTGGGGAGCTGGACTTAATTTCGCTAGTATTTCGCAACGACCAGATCAGTGTTGAAGAAGTTGAGCAGATGAATCCAGCGGGAATTGTAGTTTCTCCAGGCCCTTGCACTCCGAACGAAGCGGGGATTTCGGTAGAGCTGATCAAAAAAATTTCCGGGAAAATTCCGATTCTTGGTGTGTGCCTTGGCCATCAAAGCATCTGCCAGGCGTTTGGCGGTAAAATTGTTCGGGCCGGCAAGGTAATGCACGGCAAGGTTTCGGAAATTTTTCACAAACGCGAAAATTTGTTTGAGAATCTGGACAGCCCGATATTAGCTACCCGATATCATTCTCTGATTGTCGAGCAAAAAAGCTTGCCCGACTGTCTGAATATTACTGCCTGGACAGAAGATGAGACAATTATGGGTGTGCAGCATCGCGAGCACGAGACATACGGCGTTCAATTCCACCCAGAGTCTTTTCTGACTCCAGTCGGACTTGATATTCTCCGCAACTTTAAATCAAGGTGCTCTGTTGCCTAGAATGAATTTGAATGTGTATTGGTTTTCAGCATGGAAATTCAGGAAGCATTAAAGACGATTACTGAAGGACAAGATCTGTCCAGCAGTGAAATGCTTGATGTGATGCGGCAAATTATGACCGGGCAGCTTACGGCATCCCAAATCGGTGGATTTCTGGTCGGCATCAGAATGAAAGGCGAATCTGTTGAGGAGATTACAGCAGCAGCAATGGTGATGCGTGAACTGGTCAGTTCTGTAAAGGTCGACGATGTTCCTCATCTGCTGGATGTTGTTGGCACTGGCGGCGATGGTGTTCATTCGTTCAACGTATCAACTGCGTCGGCATTTGTTGCATCTGCGGCGGGTGCGCATGTTGCCAAGCATGGCAACCGGGCGGCCTCCAGTAGTTGTGGAAGTGCAGATTTGCTGGAATATGCAGGAGCGAAGATCGACTTGACACCAGAACAGATTGCACAATGTGTCCGTCAGACAGGCTTTGGGTTCATGCTGGCACCCGCGCATCATACGGCAATGCGCCATGCGATTCATGCCAGAAAAGAGCTTGGTGTTCGAACCATTTTCAATGCACTCGGACCCTTGACCAACCCGGCTCATGTCAAGCGAGAAATGATGGGGGTTTTCAGTCGCGACCTTGTTGAGCCTTTGGCGCATGTTTTGAAAAAACTTGGGTCCGAACACGTGATTATTGTGCACTCAGAAGACGGAATGGACGAAATCAGTACAGGGGCACCCACGTATGCTTCGGAATTGAAAGACGGAGAGGTAAGTACGTTTACAATTTACCCGGCTGACTACGGAATCCAGAGTGCGAATCTGGAAAATTTCACGGTTGAAAATCCTGGGGAAAGCCTGGAGGTCCTATACTCCGTTTTTTCAGGCAAATCATCACCGGCTGCCGATATGGTTGCATTGAATGGCGGTGCGGCAATTTATGTTGCCGGACTGGCTGAAAACCTGGGAGCAGGAATTGCAGTTGCGCGCGAAGTACTGCTGTCCGGAGAAGTGCGCAAGCGGTTCGATAAATATATAGACTTCACAAGACAATTTGAAGATGAGCTCGAAAACTGATTTGCTGGACTTGATTCTTTCAGACAAAAGGGCGGAAGCAGATATTGCCAAATCGAAAGTCCCCTTGTCTGAACTCAAAGCGCAAGTTCGCAATCTTCAGGAAACCAGGGGATTTGAATCTCGAATCAGAAGTACCATCAAAAGCGGCAAGCCGGCAGTGATTGCGGAGTGTAAAAAAGCATCGCCAAGCAAAGGCTTGATTCGCCCGGACTACAATATTGCACAGATTGCAGCAAGCTACAAGAAGTCGGGTGCCGCGTGTCTTTCCGTATTGACGGATGAGAAGTATTTCCAAGGCTCAATAGAACATCTGTGCCTGGCTCGAAAGTCCTGCGACCTGCCGCTATTGCGCAAGGACTTCATGCTGGAAGAGTATCAGATTTACGAGTCCAGGGTTGCAGGTGCTGACTGCATTCTGCTGATTGTGCGTGCACTTGATGAAAGTACTTTGTACGAATTGGCTGAAATTGCACAGGAAACTGGAATGGATGTGCTCATTGAAGTGCACTCTGAGGAAGAACTGGAAGTTGCACTAAGTGTTCCATTCGGAATCATGGGTATCAACAATCGCAATCTGCGGACATTTGAAACCACTACTAGCACGACTTTGAATCTGGCTCCGCTTGTACCTCCAGACCGAATTGTAGTAACTGAAAGCGGAATAGACAGTCCGCGGGAAGTGGGACGTATGGTAAGCAGCGGTATAAAAGCGTTTCTTGTCGGTGAGGCGTTTATGCGTGCTCCGAATCCAGGGCAGAAGCTAGTTGAATTGTTCAGCAGCGCATCACTCGAGTCATCGGCGGTTACTGCATGAAGGGCTTGGTTGAACTGGTTGACGGAGTGAGCTTCAAGGTTACTTCGGGCGGCGGGCACAGTGCCATCCTGGATGGTCCGCCAAACCATGGTGGCATGGACAAGGGGATGCGTCCCATGGAAATGGTTCTACTGGGTATGGGGGGTTGTACAGCTTATGATGTTGTTGAGATACTTCGCAAAGGTAGAACCGACCCTGATTCTCTGGAAGTCGAATTGGAAGCGCAAAGGGCAGATGAAATTCCTGCTGTGTTCACACACATACATCTGAAGTACAATGTTGCTGGCAAGGGAATCAAGCATCGTCAAGTTGAAAGGGCGATTCAGTTGTCCATTGAAAAATACTGTTCTGCGACCCGAATGCTTTCATCCACTGCAAAAGTAACATTTGAATTTGAAGTCAACGAAAGATAATATTGCTTCAAAGAAACCAATTTTTTTTCTAACTAGCGGTACTGGTTGATCCATTGAACGATATTGTCAATTGGTTCCGACGCCAAGCGAGTAATCCTCAAGTAATTATCTTGGCGATCATCTTGATTGTCGGATTTACACTCGTAATTGTAGCCGGGCAGATTATCGCGCCTGTGATCGCTGCATTGGTAATTGCATATGTGCTGGAAGGAGCTGTAAAGAATTTTCAGAAGTTGAAACTGCCCAGGCTGATGTCCGTATTTGTGACTGTCAGTTTGTTTTTGGTTTTTGTAATGGGCTTGATTTTTGGAGTCTTGCCTTTGGTGAGTGCGCAGGCGGTTCAGTTTGCCACGCAGATTCCATCGTGGATATCGGAAGGGCAAACAGCATTGCTGGAGTTGCCCCGAAAATATCCGGAACTTATATCAGACGAGCAAATCAGCGAGTTGATCAAGGCAATTAACAACACCGTTACCGAACTGGGGCAGCAGGTGCTTGTTACTGCGTCGAAATCTTCCGTAGTTGGAGTCATCACAGTAGTTATTTATCTCATTCTGGTACCAATCCTGGTTTTCTTTTTCCTGAAGGACAAGCAAAAGCTAACCAGCTGGTTCAAGGATTTGCTTGCAACCAGAGACGATGGTTTGGCTCGGTCTGTGTGGGAGGATGTAGACCGTCAAATGTCGAATTACATAAGAGGCAAGGTTTGGGAGATTCTGATTGTTGGCTTGGTGACACTTGGCACGTTTACCTTGTTCGGTTTGCAGTATGCAGTCTTGCTAAGTGCGATTGTGGGACTTTCTGTTCTTATTCCATTTGTCGGGGCTGCAGTTGTAACAATTCCGGTGGTTGCCGTGGCATGGTTCCAGTGGGGTGCAACTCCGGAATTTGCATATCTTGTAATTGCATACTTCGTCATTCAGATATTGGATGGCAATGTTTTAGTGCCGTGGATTTATTCTGAAGTTGTAAATCTTCATCCGGTTGCCATTGTGGTAGCGGTACTGTTCTTTGGTGGAATTTGGGGCATTTGGGGAGTATTTTTTGCGATTCCTCTGGCAACTCTTGTTCAGGCCATATTGACTGCCTGGCCGCGGTCGGTTGAAAAAGAAACGGTTTAGATGGGAGACTGAATGCAACCGAAAGTGAAAGGGCGCGGTGCCGGGACAAATCTTACCGGAAGATTTGAGGATTGGACTTGGGAGTCCGTGGACGATGGCTGGCATAAAGAGCAAGATGATGCTCCGGTTCGAACAACAGTTCAAATTGATTCTTCCAAAACTGTAATCGCACGCAATCAATCTCCTGATTTGCCGTTCGACCGTTCGGTAAATATGTATCGCGGATGCGAGCACGGCTGCATTTACTGCTACGCTCGACCGACGCATACTTATCTGGGCTATTCCGCGGGATTGGATTTTGAAACAAAGTTGCTGATGAAGCCCGATGTAGCTGAAAAATTAAGAATTGAAATTTCAAAGCCTTCGTATAGTTGCGGTGTACTGGCACTGGGAACCAATACAGACCCGTATCAGCCAATCGAGCGCGAGCATCAGTTGACCCGGCAGATTCTTGAGGTCTTGCTTGAGCATCGCCATCCGGTAACCATCACAACGAAGTCGGGCTTGATTGTTCGGGATGCCGACATTCTGGCAGAAATGGCTTCCATGAATTTGGCAAGTGTAAATATGTCTGTTACTACGCTGGACCCAAAGCTGTCGCGCACTATGGAACCACGGGCGACCGCGCCGCACAAGAGAGTTGAGACGATTCGACGACTGTCAATGGCGGGCGTGCCAGTTATGGTGCTTGTAGCCCCTATTATTCCCGGATTGAATGACCATGAAATTGAAAAGATTTTAAAAGCCTGTGCTGATGCAGGTGCTGGCTACGCATCATGGACAATGCTGCGCCTTCCACTAGAGGTACGGGATTTGTTTATTGATTGGCTGGAGCAGAACTATCCGGACAAGGCGAAACGCGTAAAGAGTCTTGTACGCGGTACACGGAACGGCCAAGACAGTGATTCGGAGTTTTTTAGTAGAATGAGAGGTACTGGAAACGTGGCGGAATTGATTCGCTCGAGGTTTAATTTGAGCAAGGTGAAGTTTAATTTGGATAAGCCTTTTCCTGCTTTGGATGTGAACCAGTTTCGCAAGCAGGTTGAAGGGCCTGTGCAAGCTTCGTTGTTTTGAATTGGATCTTTTTTACTGATATAGAAACTTTGGAGGATTAATCTGAATGGTATCTGATAGACAATCGCATTTATCAATGAAACCGGCAGATGCTTCAAGAACATTTCAGTCTGGAGCATCTACTGGTCGCGACCGATATTTGATCGAAAAAATGATTGCATACTCGGGACATCCCAATATTCGCATTCAGCTTTGGGATGGCGTAGCAATACAGAAAACGGATAACCCGGTAGCAACTTTGAAGATTAAAACTCGCAAGGCATTGCGAGCAATGCTAGTATCGCAGGAAGTCGGCTTTGGCGACGAGTACTCAAACGGCACGATTGAAGTGGACAATCTTGTAGAGCTCCTGTGCGAAGTATTTCGGGCTGCCCAGGCTGCCAAGATGGAGAAGTCGGTTGCTCGGAAAATGTCAAAATTATTTGAGAAAAAAGCGCGGGCAAACACTCTGCAAGGTTCGAAATCGAATATTCATCACCACTATGATCTTGGAAATGATTTCTACAAATTATGGCTGGACGAGGAGCTTCAGTACACGTGCTCGTACTTTCCGGACCAAGGCATGACAATAGAACAATCGCAACAAGCCAAAATGGAGCATGTTTGCAGAAAGTTGCAACTAAAGCCGGGCCAGACCGTAGCAGAAGCCGGTTGCGGCTGGGGGTCGCTGGCACGCTACATGGCTCTCAATTACGGTGTGAAAGTCAAGTCGTACAATATTTCACATGAGCAAATCGTATACGCAACGGAACGAGCCAAGTCCGAGGGATATTCCGACCAGGTTGAATATGTAGAAGACGATTATCGGAACATTTCTGGAGAATTCGATGTATTCGTTTCAGTTGGAATGCTGGAGCATGTCGGCAGGCAAAACTACACTCAACTAGGTGAAGTTGTAGACAGAGTGCTGTCGCAAAACGGCAGGGCGCTTGTACACTCTATCGGTCGAAATGCTCCAGAGAGAATGAGCCCCTGGATTGAAAAGCGGATTTTCCCGGGTGCATATCCTCCGACCATTCGCGAGATGATGGATATAGTTGAGCCTTTCAATTTTTCAGTTCTGGATATTGAAAATCTGCGACAGCATTATGCACTGACGCTTAAGCACTGGCTTGCACGGTATGACAGCAACGAAGAAACAATTGCCAAAATGTTTGACGATAGATTTGTACGGGCATGGCGGCTTTATTTGAGCGGGTCCATTGCGGCATTCCAAACCGGACGGCTACAGTTGTTTCAAATGGTATTTGCCCGAGACTTGGACAATCAAGTTCCGTGGACCAGAGAACATTTGTATTCGGGTAGTAGTTCGCGATGACGCAGACGAGTAGCGACCACGGTCATGATATTGATTCACTCAATGAGAGAATTCGGAAATTTGTAGAAGATAGGGATTGGGAGCAGTATCACTCGCCCAAGAATTTGGCGATGGCGATGATTGTTGAAGCGTCTGAGCTGGTGGAAATATTCCAGTGGATGACTGAGGAGGAGAGCCACAACCTTGAACCTGACAAGTTGCGAAGAGTAGAAGAGGAAATCGCGGATGTGACGGTTTATTTAATGCGCATTGCAGATCAATTGAACATTAATCTCTATGAGGCCATTGACCGAAAGCTGAACCTGAACGAAAAGAAGTATCCAGCCGATTTGGTAAGAGGAAAGTCAAAAAAATACTCTGAATATTAGAGAGTGTAGTGTTTGTGAACAATTAAAGCGACTCTTGCTTTTGTATTTTCTGAAGTTTTCCTCCGGCTTTGGCAAAAAACGTACAAGAGAAGCTTCTAACCTTGTAACTCTTTCCCGCGTCATGGACGGGGCTGAAATGTCTTTCCTTACTTTCATTGTCTAACGGAGAATTGTAAGGGAAGCGGTTGGGATTGGTGGCTTCTATAATGATATTATGCAAGATGTACAATTGTTCAGTATCCAGGAATTGTTGCGAGAGTAATTGAAGTGACAGTATCCAACGACCAAACAAAATTAACTGTTGCTGTTTCAATTTCAGACAGTCCAGACATAGAAGAATTTGGGCTTGGTGAGGACCATTTGAAAGAAGCAATGAGTGAATTCGCACTGTATCTTTTGGCCACCGGCATGAATTTGGCATATAGTGGGGATATATGTAAAGGAGGCTTTGCAAGGCTTCTTGTAGAATTGTTGTCCCGTTATCAAGTAGCCGAGCACATCGGCAAAGCAAGAGTCACAAACTATTTTGCTTGGCCGGTTCATGTCCGCATGCCTGTTGAAGATTTGAAGAGGTTGCATTCTGAATTCGGTGGGTCAATTCAATATGTTCTATTAGACTGTGAAGGGGATAGAATGAGTATTCAAGAGCGTTTGAAGATTTTGCCCCAAGAACCCAACGATAATGAGTGGTCAAAAGGTCTTACGACGATGCGAAAAATCATGTGCAAAGAAACTCATGCCCGAATTTTGCTTGGGGGAAGAGTCGAAGATTACAAAGGAAGCACACCGAGGATAGCCGAAGAAGCTTTGCTTTCATTTCGTAGAGGACAAGCTTTGTTTCTTCTGGGTGGTTTTGAAGAGGTATTTTGAAAAAAATTGGACTTCTGGATTCAATTGAAGAAGCTTCCCCAAATTGGGAGGGGCAAGGAGAGTTTGAAAAATTTACTGTCAAGGATCTCAAAAACGGACTTTCCCTGGAAGAGAACCAGGTACTCGCAGAAACTCCTTTTGTTGACCAAGCTATAGCATTAGTACTCCATGGATTACATCAATTAGAACTGAATTCACTTGGATGAATTTTGCGGAGAACTTGCAAGGTGCATAAAGTGTCTTTTGAGTTAGCTTCGTAGTTGCCAAGCTGTTGATTTTCATCGAGAATTTGACTGCCTGAAATTTTTTCTACCCCAAGAATCTGAGCTTTCAAGGTTTGAAACACCGATTTCGCCTTCAGTTTTTTGCCAACGGGAAACTCTTATTTTTTGTTATTATTTGTAATATACTCCTTCATACCAAATCTCAGCAACACAAATCCAAGAAGAACCGAATACTTTCACTATTATGGTGCTTCATTCAATCTTCGAATCGACTGCCGCAAATTTAGAAAGAATCGCAAGATGACAGAAGAGCAAACACGTACTGAACGGCAGCCTTCTCCAGAATCAGAGGAGAAATTTGAACAACTGAAGCGAATGCTTCAGCAAATGTTCCGGTTGGACCGCGGCGACCTGGATTTCGGACTGTACCGAATCTTGAATTTGAAGGCCAAGGAAATTTCCGAATTTCTTGACTGTGAATTGCTTCCAGGGATTCAGGAAGTGCTGTATGGATCTACCACTTTTGAACGAACCCAACTAGAAGAAGAACTGAACAAAACAATCGATACACTTCATGGTTTTAAAGTTGACCCAGATACATCGGAAGTAGTTGCTGGTCTTAGGAAGAAATTGGATGAAGCAATTGTCGATGCAGAAGCGGAAGGGGATGTTTACAACCATTTGATAAATTTTTTCTCCCGCTATTATATTGAGGGTGATTTCATCTCTCAACGACGATACAAGAGTGGAAGCAAGTCGGCTTATCTTATTCCGTACAACGGAGAAGAAGTAAAACTTGTTTGGGCGAATACTGACCAGTACTACATCAAGACAACAGAAAATTATTTAACCTATGCCTTTTCTGTTGGTAGTAAAGAACAAGATTACCGCGTACGGTTTGAAATTGCGGTTGCGAACAATGAGAATGATAATGTCAAGGAGACAGAAGGAAAACAACGGCGATTTTTTCTTGCCAAAGGCAAGCGGGCAATTTTAATTGACGGAAATGAATTGATCGTACGATTCGAACATCGTCCTCTCACAGACCAAGAAAAAAGGAGCGAACTATATCCAGGAAACGGGAGTACGCAGCAAATCAGAATTAATGAAGTAACGATACAAAGAATTGTAAGTTTTCTGGATATTGAGTGGCGTTCGTATTTGACCGCACTGGCACCAACCAAATTGAATCAAGAGCGAACTGTTTTAGAAAAGCATGTAAGCCAATTTACTGCCAAGAATAGTTTCGATTACTTTATTCATAAGGATTTAAGTGGTTTTTTAAATCATGAACTTGATATCTACATGAAAACAAATGTTTTGAATTTGGATGACTTGGTTCTAGGAGATACCAACCGTTTGCGACGTGCTGTTCGGCGCATTCATGCGGTTCGCCATGTAGCAGAGAAAATTATAATATTTCTCTCGCAACTGGAAGAATATCAAAAACGATTATGGCTGAAAAGGAAGCTTGTTTTTGAAACTCAGTGGTGTGTTACTCTTGACCGCATTCCGCCATCCTTTTATGCGGACATCGCTGCAAATGAATCACAAAGGAAGGAGTGGATAGAGTTATATTCAATCAATGAGATAGAAGGAGATTTTGGCAATGGGGGCTACGGATACAGCGAGCCGTTGACTGTTGATTTTTTGAGAGCTAACCCATATCTTGTTTTAGACACCAAGCATTTTGATCAAACATTCGTAAATCAGCTGCTAGCAGAATTGTCCGAAGCTAGTCCTTTGGATGAACAATTGGATGGTTTGCTAATTCATGGAGAAAATTTTCAGGCACTGAGGTTACTTTTGAAGAGATATGCAAATCAAGTTAAATGTGTCTATGCTGACCCGCCTTACAATACCGGAAATGACGGATTTTTATACAAAGATCATTTTCGCAGAAGTTCATGGCTGTCTATGATTGCAGACAGGTTATCGGCTTCCACTTCACTTATGAGAAACGATGCGTGTTTTTTCATTTCTATTGACGATAATGAAATTGGGTCGTTGATAAACCTAGTTCAATCAATCTTTCCCCATTGCCAGCATGTAACAAGTATTGCGGCACGTCTTAATCCACGAGGAAGAACGCTTGATAAATATCTCGCAAAGAATCATGAATATATAATAGCTTTTTCTTTATATAACGATAGTCGGTCCATTCACGAAATTGTCAAGAATGGGGAAGCTCTCGAAGCTTACAAATATAACGACAAAAAAGGCCGGTATCGTAAACTAGAACTAAGGAATCGCAACCCGAAGTTCAATCGTGCCAATCGACCAAATTTGTTCTTTCCAATATATACAACGCCTGACGGCGGTTCTGTATCACTTGAACAGTCCTCGGAATACCCGATTGAAATATATCCTAGAAATACAAAAGGAGAAGATGGATGCTGGACATGGGGCCAAGATAAAATCACTCGTCAAATTGATGACATATCCGCATCATTAGTGAAGACCGGTGTATGGAGAGTATTCAGGAAAGATCGTATAGAAGAAGGCTCTTTACCTACTACAAAAGAAAAATCCATTTGGCTGGACCGGGATATAAACAATGAAAATGGTACTGAACTTTTGAGAAATCTTTTTGGTTCAGCGTTATATCCTTTTCCTAAGTCAAGTAAATTGATTGAAAAAGTATTGAATATTGGAACAGATGATGGCGATACAATCATTGATTTCTTTTCTGGTTCAGGTACTACTGGTCATGCTGTCATTGATGCGAATCGAGAAAATAATGCAAAGAGAAAATATATTCTGATTGAAATGGCGGATTATTTTGACACCATATTGTTGCCTCGTGTCAAAAAAGCCGTTTTTTCAAAAGAGTGGAAAGATGGAAAACCTGTTGATAGAAATGGATTATCGCATTTTTTCAAGTATTTGCATATTGAATCGTACGAAGATACGCTGGATAATCTTGAATTGAAGACCACAAGTAGTGAGCTATTAAACAATAATAGAAGGTTGAATACAGACTACCTTATCCGTTACTCTCTCGAAGAGGGAACTTCAAATAGTCCCTGTTTGCTCGGCAACCATTTCAGGAATCCTTTCGACTTTAACCTTTCAGTATTTCGAAAAGGAATACGGCAGGACGTGAGAGTCGATTTGCCGGAGACCTTCAATTACCTTATTGGCTTAAACGTACGTTTACGAAATTATATTGATAAAGTACTGTTTTTCATCGGTACAGACTCGAATAATGAGGAATGTTTGGTGATGTGGAGAAACCTGGATGAAATTGACGATGGTGAATTGAAAAAGTGGTTTGAAAATTATAGAAAATTGTCCTATCCCATACCCAATAAAGTATATGTAAACGGAGATAATTGTTTGAGCACCATTAGGTTGCAAAGTGAAGGCTGGGTTGCTTTGGCGATTGAACCCGAGTTTCGTAAACTAATGTTCGAGGATGAGTTTGATGATTACAAAAAATAAAAATTTCCATTGCATAACAAGGAGTGAAATTATTCGCACATCCGCTTGCAATATGACAGATAGGTACTGCAGACAGTGGTGAAAGTACAATAGTTTCTGTTTTGTTCATTGAAAATAAATGTAAATTGCTTTGAATACTGATGACAGCTCTATCTGGTCAACTCGCATTACAAAGCTTCATGTGCAAGCAATTTGGTTATCCCGACATACGTACGATGTTGGATTGCTTGCCAGAAAATTTGCAGTTTGTGTTTCCAGCCGATGGTGAGAGCGAATTCGCTAGATCTTTGTATCTTGGCACCCCAAAAATACAAATTGACCAAGAAAAAATTGCTGAATATGATTTGAATATCATTAAGCATAGTCATAGACTGAAGATGACTGGTATGCATGGTCGTGTCTGGAAGCCTCATCAATATTTGGCATTGATATTTACCGAGCATTATCTGAGGCGGTATTTCGAAGATGTCAGACTGTTGTGTGACGATTTGAACGACGAGATGGCAGCACTGCCACAAACCAGGCACATGCCGAATTATTGCATCGAAGACTTGCATACCATCGCTTTGCAAAGTGCTACCGGTTCCGGTAAGACTCTCGTTATGCATGCCAATATTTTGCAGTATCAGCACTGGCTTGGTCAGAACGGTGGCCAATTGAACCATATAATTCTGTTGACTCCGAATGAGCAGATGTCAGCACAGCACGCTCGGGAAATGAATCAAAGCAATCTGCAGGCAAGGATATTCACTAGTGAATCAACCAGTGATTTATTGTCTCCTGTTGAGATCATAGACCTGAACAAGTTAGCTGATAAAAAAGGTGTAAAGCGAGTAGCAGTCAGAGATTTCGGAGACAATAATCTGGTTCTTGTAGATGAAGGTCACCTCGGTGCCTCAGGGCGTGTATGGCGAGAACATCGAGAAGAACTCGCTACCAGCGGCTTTACTTTTGAGTATTCTGCAACTTTCAATCAAATTGCAGGCAAGGATAATATTTTACGCAGTACATACGGAAAGTGTCTGTTGTTCGACTATTCATACAGTGATTTCTATCAAGACGGGTATGGAAAAGATTATTCGATTTTGAATCTCCCCAAGGGAATGGATGATACGAATAGCAATGCATATCTGCTGGGATGTATGCTGACATTTTATCAGCAGTGTTGCTTTTGGCGTGACAAGGGGGCAAGTTGGGCAGATTTCAATGTCACCAAGCCTCTATGGGTATTTCTCGGAAAAACTGTAACTGGTGGTAGCAGAGTAGATTCTGCAACTCGTTCTGATGTCATTCAGATTATTGAATTTTTGGGGTGGTTTCTTGCTCGTGCCGATGAGGTCATCGTCATGCTGGGAAAGTTGCTCAGTGGCAATTCTGGATTGACCAATGAAGCAGAAGGTGATTACTTCGCGAGAAAGTTTGAAAAACTAAGAATGTCAAATGTAAGCGGGTTATACACTGAAATGTGCCAAACAATCTTCCATGGACAAGGACAGTTGAGTATTTCCTATCTGACTACTGGCGCAGGTGAACTTCATTTACGGGTTTCCAACAACCCTCCATTTGGTGTTGTAAATGTTGGCGATTCAGCGACTCTCTATAAACTGCTTGTTGAAAGAAAAAACACCGATTTTGAAGTCAAAAGAGAGATGGGTTTTGTAGAGCGATTGTTTCCTACGGTGGACCGAGAAGATTCACAAGTAAATGTCGTTATAGGGGCTCGCCGATTTATTGCAGGCTGGAATTCTTGGCGAGTAAGTACTATGGGGCTAATGCATGTTGGGGTTGGAGAAGGGCCTGAGATAATTCAGATGTTCGGTCGAGGGGTAAGATTGAAAGGGTGGAATATGACCTTGAAGCGGCACTTGGAAAGTGATGCTGAGCCACCGGAAGACAGTGAAGAATTAGCGGAATTGGAAACTTTGTATATTTTCGGATTGCGTTCCAACTATATGCAAGTATTTCGAGAAATATTAGAACAAGAAGGAATGTTACTGGAAACAATTCGCTTGCCGGTTACTTGGAATTTTGCAAAGCGAGCAAATCTTAAAATGATTCGGCTAAAAAGGAATCTTCAATTTGAGCGATCTGATACTGTAGTCAGCCTGCCGGGACCTGGCGACAGGGATCAACCTACCGTGGAGTTGAATCTTTACTCGCAACTGCAAGCAATTGCCTCCAGAGATAACATAAACAGTAGTTACTTGGAGATGCCCCAAAGAAAGTTTTCTCCAGAGCATACAGCCTTTTTCAACAGTGTACGGATCTACGATTCCATTCTGGCATATAAGCATCAGATGGGTTGGCATAACTTGGAGATTCAGCCAGATGTGATTGACCGACTTATATCAAGCAATATGTGGTATAGATTGTACACGCCATCTGAACAGTTTTCGTTGGAATGTTTCGAAGACATTCGAAGACTAGAAAGCATTTTTATTGATCTTGTAGTTAAATATGCAGAACTCTTTTGGCGAAAGCAACGCCAGCATTGGGAACATGACAAAATCGAGGTAGTTAAACTTGATGAAGATGATCCTAACAGCATCAGTGAACATCTGTTGAAGGTAAATTCAAATGAGACAAAGTTAATTCAGGATATTGAGTTATTGACGAAATATCCCGATTCACATACATTTCACCAATTGAAGCTTACACTGCTTCAACCGAAAAATCATGCCTATGTTCCGCTTCTCTATGCTCATAAGGATTGCAAAATTTCGATCCAGCCAGTTCCTCTGAATGCTGGCGAGAAGAAAGTAGTTGAGGAATTGGCAAATTTAGCCGATGATGCCAAATCTGGCTTCCAAGACAATGATATTCGTCTCATTCGAAATTTAGTCCGAGGAAGAGGGGTGTCATTTTTCGATGACTATTCCTACTACCCGGATTTTATAGTATTCATGAATGACGCTAACCGTCAGCATGTCATCTTTCTTGACCCAAAGGGATTGGTAAAGATGGGTCCTAAAGAATTGGCAAAGATCAGATTGCATCAAGAAATAAAGAATATTGAAGATAAAATTCAGCAGGCGGATTCAAATTTGTTTCTGCATGCTTACATCTTGTCGGTAACTGCACCAGATCAAATTGGCACAAGTTCACGGTCACAGGAAGACTGGGAAAAACTTGGGGTCTACTTTTTGGATGACCCAAACAGCATGAAGAAAGTATTGAACCATGTTCTTCAATCTTCGCAGACGCATTAAACAGGGTTCTTGAGATTTTGAAAGTCAATTGTGATGAAGAATGTAAATCTTAGGACAGAAGCAAATCTACCTTGGAACTATGCCCTTTTTTCAGGCCACGGATCATTATTCACAACATAGGTTCCAAACATACTTTCCAGAATTCGGTTATGTGCATCTTTCCAGCGGTCTTTTGCATTTTCTGAAGTTTTGTCCCAGACTTTAATAAAAAACGTACAAGAGTAGCTTCTAACCTTGGAACTCTTTCCAGCATCATGAATGGGTCTGAAATATCTTTCTACGCTTTCATTGTCTAGCGGAGAATTGTAAGGAAAGTTATGGAGTCCTAGCTGGGTTGCTTCAAAAGAGTACTCCGAACCGTCATCGTCGTCAGCACTTCCCGGTGGAATCGGCGGCAGTTGAAACACCATTGAATTGTCAAAAACTGCCACGAAGAAGGTGTAATGGGGTCGTTCTCGAACACCACCTTTGCCATCCGGTACAACTTTGTACCAGCAGGGAGGATTGTGTCCTTTCTTTGTCATTACTTGAAGATTTTGCTTTGCCTGGCTAGCTTCTTGCTGCGCCATTGCCAGTTGCTGTGCAAATTCATCACGCTGACTCTGGGCAGATTTCAAGCCTTCTTCAAGTGCCCAAATTCGTACCTCCATTTCTGCATTTTGATTTCTGATTTCTTGCTCGGACACATCAGATTTTTCTTGAAGAGTTTGAATTTTCTTTTGTGTTTGCTCCTCGATCTGCCTAGACTCCAAAAGTTCTTCTTCAAGTTCCTGAACCTGCTCCTCCATCTCTCTCCGCTGCTGGATTTCATTATCTGTGGCTTCCGAAATATCTTGGAGGGCTTGACTCAGTCTTCGAACCTCGCTCTCAGAAACATCCTTTTGCTCTTTAACTCCCTGAAGTTCCTTTTCAAGCACTACAATTTGTTCAAACGATTCATCCTTTATGTATTCTTTTTCTTCAATTAATTCAACAATTTTTTCATCTTTGCTTGCTACCAGAGTGTGCACTTCGGTATATTCGACAACCAGGCGCTCATATGTTTCTGGTTCTTGCTGTATCTCCTCGGTATATTTAACAACCCGGAGTTCGGGTGTTTCTTTATCTTCCTGTATCAGGCTTGCTTCTTCGGTATTTTTTTCGGGCTCTTCTTCCTTTGGTTTAGTACCGGCATATGAAAGCATGCCTATGAGAAGCAGTAAAAATAGCAGTAGAATAAAGATTTCTGCAATTGTCAAACCAAGAATTGTTCCTCGGCGGTATTGGACACTTGGCGAGTTCATCTGTATTTATTGATTTGTGTTTGATTGGCTGCCCAGGTTTCTGCTTCGAAATCTCTGCCAAAATTTCCTTTTACCGGGCAATTGACGTTGCAACTTCTCCAGCAGCAGTTGAGCGTCCTTGACACTCTTGTTTAACATTTCGGCAGCTTTCTGACCCAGTTTTTGCTGTTCCAGGATGTTTTTTGTAGCAGTTTCTTGCGAGGATATGCTATTTGAAAAAGATTCCTGAAATTCTGCTGTTGCTTTCTTGAAATTCTCGCAACTTTTTGAAAAATCCTCCATGGATTTGGCGATATCGGCAATACGGGTGTCTAATCCGGATTTGGCATTCTGAGCAGTAGTGCCAAGGTCTCGAAGCCGGTTTTCCACCCCTTCGGTATTTTTCGCCAATCCTTCAAGAGATGAATTAAGGGACTTGATATTGTTTGCCAAGTCCCCCAATAGCTTGACGTTTTCCTGAATTTGCGTATTTGCAGAAAAAGATTCATTTTTGGCTGCATTCGTTAGAGTCTGCAAGCTACTGAGATACATTTCAAGTTCATTAATCGCTTCGCTCTTATGGGACTCCATTTTGTCAGAAAATTCGTTCCAGACGGATTCAGTTTTTGCAATGCTTGCCTGAGCAGAGTCCTCTATTCTTTCATTGAATTGCTCGACTTGTTTCTGTGTGTGTTTAACAGTGCTTTCAGCAAAAGTCTGCGTTACCCGAGTAAAGTGACTAAACGCATCGGTTGCCTCCCGCATCTTCCCTCGCATCTCAAGCATTTCGGACTGCTCATAGTCACCCGAAAGCGAAGAGCCAGCTTCGTTTTTGTTTTCAGCCAAGTTATGCAGGATTATGCGACCCAGGATTCCTGCTACCGTTGAAATCAAGGCAATGCCAAAATTCTCAATTAAAAGTTGAGTTCGCTGTGCTACCTCGCTATCGGAAAGATAAGTAAATACTGCGACCAAAGTATAGATTAGAGAAACCAGCGTGAAAAGCAGTCCGAGATAGTACAGGTCATCGCCGCCATACAGCAGGTTTCTCAGTTTTCGATTCTTCCAGTAGTAAAATCCCAGGATGAATATTAATGACACAGCAATTATTGCTGCGAAGTAGGCACTCTCATGCGAGTCAATTTTAATTTCGCCGAGTGTACGAACGGATGTGATCAAGCCAGTGCCGACCAAAAAAATTATCAGAAACGCAAAGCGTCCAACTGTGTTTTCTATATCGAATCTTGCCAAAGCACTTTGCCGCCGAATTCCTGAACCAGCTCGGTCCACCAATAGTAGTGCTCGACAGTCTGCCACCTTCCAGATTGCGCACGCTCCAGTCGAAATATGCTGAAATCAATTCCGGTAAAGTCAACTGCAACTGAGCGCAACCCTGGTGTTGTCAAGATTTGCTTCGCTGTCGGGTACTGACCGTAGTGTGACAACTCTTTTGAATGCTGCAGTAAATCAGAAAACAGAATTAAATGGCTACGTTTACTGCCTTCACTTGAACTTGCAAGCTTGCTCGGTACGTATCTCGGCAAAATCACGCCAAGTTGTTCGAGAATCGGGGAGCTTTGTTTTTCTTCACCATCTGCAAGCTTTTCGAACAGCATTTCAATTTTGTCCTCGAACTTTCTCCAGTCTCTCATTGCAATTTGCTTGCCTTTTGTGAGGTCGTCCTTCCAGTCCCACTCATCCGGGTTGTTTCCTGGGTTGCACACCTCCAGCACCGGTTCCATTTTTGCCAGATTCTCTGTGAGTTCATACACTACAAGCAGTTCTCCCTGGTCCACGTAAAAGTGACTCGCTTGTGAACCTTCTTTCTTGACCTGCAACTCCTTCAAAAGTCGTTGCAGTTCGGCAAGATGCTTTACCGATAAAGGATCTGAGGTGTCCAGCAGCAGAATTGTGGTACGGCTTGGAGTCTTGCCAATCGGACACAAACGTTCATCGAGACGAACTTGTTCACAGCCTGATATGATCAAGCCCAGCAATGCGATGAGTACGAATTGAACGCGTTTGGCAAGCATTACGATTCCAAGTCAGGCGGTGTTGATTCTATGGATTTCAGCGGTTGCAGCTGCTTCAAATACTTGTCGAGTGCTTCCTGTACATCCAGGATGCATTGATGCACATCTTCCATAATTTCAGTAAGGCTTGCAGCATCGGATGGGTTAAATTCCAGTGATTTTTCAAATATTTTCTCGTCAATGACGAGCTTCTCTTTGAAAACAGGTGGCTGCGGTGTGGTTCTCACGTCGATATTCGCCGTACGATAGGCTTGTATAACTGTATCCAAGTGGTCCTGAAGTATTCTCTGCCTCATTGGAGACTCTGATACGATTTTGTTGCCTCTTTTTATGATTTCTTCATGCTTGGCTTTGTTGATTTCAAGCTTATGGCGGATATCCTTTAATTTTTTAATATTTTCAGATGATGATTGATATAGTTCATCGCAATGCTTTTGGTGTAATTTTATGTATTCTTTCTCTCGTTTCCCCAGATTTCGGTCTAGCTTTCCATATCCAGGGTACAGATCATCCCTTTGGAGCCATTTCCAGGAAGCTACTGCGAAAAATAGAAACCCTACCAAAGCGAGCATGCCTGACTGAAAGGATTCGAAAGCAAGTAGTTGCAAGCTGAAAAGATTTTCATTGAAACGTGCAAGCGTATTCTGCCCCAATGAAAAAACATCAATAGACAAGTCACCAATTATTGCTTGCATGTCGTCCCTAAAGTAGCCAACCAAGATGTTGAACAGGGCAGTCAAAATGCCAACAATCCCAAAACCAAACCCGGCTAATAACTTTTTGGGAGTTGATATATGGTTGCAGGAACGTGCCAGTCCCCCCATGCACAAGGCAGCAACATAAATATTTACTGCGCTTATCAGAACCATGAACATAACAGAGCCAACCAAGCCCCAAGGATTTACTCCTGCCAGCAAACTGGCATTCAAGAAAAGTTCAATAATAAAGAATACAGCGATTTGTATGGTAGATGAACGTCGGGAAGTGTACTCCGCAACTCTAGTTAAATTGGCTTTGCTACGAAAATTTTTCATAGCACTGCGGCTTTCACCTATTTTACTTGCTCGGGTACTCAGTTCAGAGTGTGCTTCTTGGGCCTTTAGTTCCAATTTGGTTTCCGCATCTTTGCGGATTTGTATTGCATCATGCTTTCTTGTTTCCAGATCATCGGGCGATTCTACGTAGCCCAATTCTCGCTCCAGATCTGCCAAGTGATTTTTCATGGCTTCCCGCCCCTTTTGAGCACGAGCATTTAACTTCATTTTAAATTCTTGCTCAAAGTCCTCAATCTGGTCGCTATCTTCCGCCGGCAAGTTTTCACGACCGCGTTGCGCTCCTTGTTCCTTTGCCCTGGACAACCAAGGATCCAAATCGGGGTAGAAGTACTCTTCTGTTGTTGTATCAAATACTTTTTCTGGTTTGATTTCCATGCCAGGTTTAATACTTTTTTATGTTTTTATGAATTAAATTAAGATAGTAACAATAGCATAATTCTTTACAGGTTGTATGAACAAACAATGTAAAACACGACAGGTTTGATGGTGTAAGAAGTGTCTTGAAAAATGCGATTCAGTCGAAGAAATTGAGGTTGAAAT
The DNA here is from genome assembly GCA_965203865.1 of Arenicellales bacterium. Taxonomy (GTDB): domain Bacteria; phylum Pseudomonadota; class Gammaproteobacteria; order Arenicellales; family JAJDZL01. The sequence goes on along the minus strand of OZ241916.1, from coordinate 2,373,742 downwards.
CAAGAATGAATTGATGTATGGCAGGAAAAACTGATGCTAGTTCATGATTCTGAAATGCTGTTTGCTGCTGCTTCAATCGCTGATTCAATTTGAGCCATGTCTTCCTCATTCATGGCAAGCGAAGTATAAAGCTTGTTGGGAGCTTTGAACACTCCATTCATTCGTAAAGCATCATTGAATTTGGTTGCGAGAAACTTATTCGCCGAACAAGCATCTCTATAACTTTCTGGATAAAAATCATCAAAAACCACGTCGAACAGTGCAGGGTCTCCAACAATCTTGTAGGGATGACCGGTATCAAGGAGAAATTTGGAAAATAAATCCATAATTTTCCGGCCGGTCTTTTGCAGCTTGTCATACTGTCCCTGTCTCCGCAAAATTTCCAGCGTTTTCAATCCCGCAACAGTGGCCACCGGATTTCCGCTTAGTGTTCCAACCTGCATTAAATGCTTGTCTTTACCAACCAATTCCTTATCGAAGTGCGCCATGATTTCTGCTTTTCCGGCTACAGCTGCCAACGGAAAGCCGCCCCCAATAATTTTTCCCAAAGTACAGAGATCTGGAACGACTCCGTACTTTTCCTGAGCCCCGCCGTAGGCAAAACGAAACCCGGTTACGATTTCATCGAATATGAGTACAATCCCGAACTCCGTGCATACTTCACGCAAGTCTTCAAGGAAACCATCTACGGGAGGAATGATTCTTTGAAAGGGTTCGACAATTACAGCTGCAAGCTGGTCTTGTTTTTCTGCAATTGTTTCAACTGCAAATTCACTGTCGTTGAACGGAGCGATAATAACCTCTTTTTGAACGGAAGCAGGAATTCCAGCAGAATCGGGAACTGGATAAAGCCGATTAATATCTGGACCCGGATCCAAACTCATCTGAGCTTCGGGGGACATTCCGTGATACCCGCCTTCAAGTTTCAGAATTTTGTTCTTGCCGGTGAACGCGCGAGCCAAACGGATCGCATACATGTTTGCTTCTGTTCCGGTGCACAGGTAACGAAGTTGCTCGGCACACGCAACAGCCCTGCATATTTCCTCTGCCAATTCAATCGCATGGGCATTATTGGCAAAGAAAGTCATTCCTTTGCCCAGTTGGCGGTGAACAGCTTCCAGCACCTCCGGGTGACCGTGCCCCAAAATCATTGGACCAGAGCCAATTAAACAATCAACATACTCGTTTCCGTCTTCGTCCCAAACTCGGGAACCTCTGCCTTCGCGGATAAATATTTGCGGATCGAAATTCCCGAATCCACCTGCAGGCAGAACTGCCCGAGCTCGTTCAATCAGAGTGCTTTGGTTCACAGTAATTTCCTGATACTGAGTAAGTTTTGCTGTGCTATGAAACTGAATTGATTTTCGGTCGAAGACCTTGCGGGTCGTATAAAGGCCTGTCAATCACAATTGCCTCTCTTGGTTGTGCCGCAATGCTTACTGTCAGCTTGGTTCCGGGACTTGCCGCTTCAGGCTTGATATAAGCAAAGGCAAGAATTTTGCCCACTGTGTGCCCGTATACAATTGAGCTAACAGAGCCGATGACTTCATCTCCCAGGTAAACGGCTTCACCGCCATTGCCATCGTCTTCGCCATTCGGTTCAATCTGTAGATATACGCATATCCAGGGCAACTCTTGATTCATCTTTTTCAAGGTTTGATCTTTTCCGATGAATTCTTTTTCCAGATTAACAAAGCGCATCACATTGGCTTCAGGCAAAGTGACTTCATTGGTCAGTTCATGCATTCCCTTGTACATTTTCTCCATACGCATTACATTCATGGCAAAAGAGCCGTAGTTGACAATACCGTGCGACTGTCCTGCTTCCCAAATCGAATTATAGACATTCAGCATGGCGTCGCGTTCACCATGCAACTCCCAACCCAGCTCTCCAGTGTACGAGACACGAAGCGCCCATAGATCGTATTCCAGCGCATCCACATAAATTGCCCGAAACCAGGGGAAGCTATCGTTGTCCAATTCTGCATCAATCGCGGTTGATAATACTTCTCTTGAATGTGGCCCCTGAATTGCAATGGCAGACCAGCTGTCAGTACGATTGACGATACTAACAAGCTTGTCGCCAATATTCTGGTTCAAAATATCCAGCAAGCGTTGTTCAAAGAAGATTGCGCAGACCAAATAGTAGGAAAGTTGATTCAAGTGAACAACTATAAGTTCCAATTCGATTCGTCCACTGTGGTTGAGAAGATAGCCCAGTGCGATTCCGCCGTCTTTCTTCGACAAGTTGTTTGTGAACAAAGAATTCAGGAAGCTTTCAGCATCAGGTCCTGAAACTTCTATTTTTGTAAATGCCGAAATGTCCATTACGCCTACACTGTTTCGAATAGCTGCGACTTCTTGTCCGACAATTTCATGCACAGCGTTACGACGAAACGAATACTGGTCAACCGCTTCAATTGCGCCATTGGCAAACCAGCGCGGTCGCTCGAAACCGCGAACTTCTTCATAAACAGCCCCTTGCTGCTTCAAGCAGTTGTAAAGCGAACCGGTTCGAATGGGGCGCCCTGCAAGGCGATTGAAATTGGGGTAGGGAATTTCATGCCGCAAACAGTAGTCCTCTTTCCCTTTAATCAATTGCCACTTCTTTTTCGCATATGTTCCGAACCGGCGCGGGTCGTATTCGCGCATTGAAATATCCCCTGCACCGTGAACCATCCATCTTGCAAGTTCGCGAGCCAACCCCGGCCCCCAGCCAATTCCGATCTGAGTGCCACAGCAACACCAGTAGTTTGTTAAATTCGGCGCAGGGCCAATTAGCGGATTGCCGTCAGGCGGATGAGAAATCGCTCCGTGCACCACCCTCCTGATTCCAGTTTCAGAGAGTACAGGCATTCGAGAAAATGCTTTCTCAAGCCAAGGGAGTACCCGCTCGTAATCAGCGTCAAACAGGTGGTTTTCAATTTCCCAGGGACAATCGTCGTTCCATACCGAGTTTGGATTTTCCTTTTCGTAGATACCGATTAATCCCGAATTTTGTTCCATGCGTACATAGCCAGAGATTTGACGGTCGTCGCGAATCACTGGAAGTTCATTTGCAAGAGCCGTAAATTCAGGAACCGATTCTGTTATGAAGTAGTGGTGCGTCATGCTCACCATGGGCAAATTCAACTTGTTCCACTCGCCAATTTGCCGAGCGTATGTACCGCCTGCATTGACGACATGCTCGCAGATGATTTCCCCCAAATCGGTTTGCACTGCCCATTCATTGTTCGAAAATTGCCGAATGTTCGTTGCACGGCAACGCGTATAGACTTTGGACCCTTTTTGCTGAGCTCCCTTTGCCAGTGCGTAGGTTACCCCCGACGGGTCAACATGGCCGTCGTCGGGAGTGTGCAACCCCCCAATTACGTCATCAAGTTGATAAAACGGATGCAACTGTTTTATTTCGCGAGGGTTCACCAGGTGGATGTCGGGACAAATTGCTTTGGACACGCTTGTTGTGTGGCGCAGCCAATCCATTTCGTCTTCGGTATAAGCCAGTCGAATCGACCCGCATCCGTGCCAGGAAACCGACTGTCCGGTTTCTTCTTCAAGCAAACCTGAGTATAGACTTAGGTTGTAGTCTACGCACTTTCCGAGTCCAAGACTTGAAGTCGAACGCGTAATCTGGCCGGCTGCATGCCATGTTGAGCCGGATGTAAGTTCACTTTTCTCAAGCAGTACAACGTCGCTCCAGCCTTCATGAACCAGGTGGTATGCCAAGCCACAACCCATGATTCCACCACCGATAATCACTACACGGGCAGTTGAAGGTAAATCTGTCTTTGCAGGATTGTTCATTTGGGTTCCGAACTCGTCATTGGCAACTATTAAAGCAGATTGACAGCATGTGTGTACAATCATGGTTTTACACATAAATGTACGTAAGAAAATTCCAAATATGAAAAAGTTTGACGAGCTGATTCGAACACTGGAACCAGGCTACTATACAGACCCGGAAATTTTAATCCGTGAGCGGAACGGACTGCTTGCCACAACATGGCAATTTGCCGGTCACGTCTCCCAAATCAAAAACGAGGGTGACTACTTTACTTTCAAAATTGCCGGAGAAAATCTGTTTTGCATTCGCGGAAAGAAGGGTAAAATTCAAGCGTTTTACAATGTGTGCCAGCATCGCGGCCATGAACTCTTATCGGAAAGCGGTAATCGCCGGATGATTGTCTGTCCCTACCATTCGTGGACATACGAGCTTGACGGAAAGCTAAGAAACGGGCCGAATGTTGACTCAGTACCCGGCTTTGACAAGTCGAAAATTTGCCTTCAGTCCGTGGCAGTCGAAATATTTCACGAATTTATATTTGTGAACTTGAATCGGGATGCAGAACCGATGGATACTTGGTTTCCAAATGTACGGGAGGAGCTTCTTTTATTTGCACCTGACATTCATCAACTGCAGCCTCTGGATTGGGTTGTAGTAACAGAGCGGTGCAATTGGAAAATTTCAATTGAGAACTATTCGGAGTGCTATCACTGCAGGATAAATCACAAGGCATTTTCAACTGGTGTAGTCAAGCCCGAAACATACAACATCATGCCTCAGGGCTATTGTCTTCGACATACAACCGAGTGTCAGAATCTGGATCGTATGAGCTACCCTGTCAACATAGATGCCAACGATAAAGCGGGCGAATATTCTTCGTGGTTTTTGTGGCCGATGTTTTCATTTCAGGTGTATCCCGGAAACATCCTGAACACCTATCACTGGCGAGAAATTGATACAGATGAAGTTGAAGTTTGGCGTGGATGGTATTCTGTTGATGGTGAAGATTCATCAATTATTAAAGAACTCGCAAAGCAGGACCGGGAGACTACAATCGAGGAAGACATTCGATTGGTAGAGTCTGTGCAACGCGGGGTACGAAGCAGAGGATACAGGCCTGGGCCCTTGGTCATTGACCCGAATTACGGTGTGAACTCCGAACACTCAGTCAGTGTTTTGCAGAACTGGTTTCGTGAAGGATTGGCTGATGAATCAAATTATCCATCTTCTTGAATTAACTATTCCAATGGAGTTGGCATCAAAAGAATGCCCCCCCCCAACTATTCCCACATTCTAAGCGCCGCCAAGCATGCATTGACAGAGGAAAGGGCACCCTGGGCACTCTTGTCATCAGGGGGGAACCTTTGTGAAAAGGGTATATGAAGGAGCAGCAGTTGTCAAGTTATCCGCAACATTACTCGTTGTTCCAAAGTCCTGTGCTTGGATATTTGATAGCACAGATTTTCGACTAAGCAAAAAATAAAAAGATTTCATTTGTTGCAAGGGTTGTTCATATCTATCGTATTCAGTTTCATGGAAATCAATGATATAGCGTGAAATTTCAACTGCAATAAGAGATAATATTGCGCATGAAAAGGGTTTACATCGCAAAAGACCTTCCAGATGCCCATCTGGTTTGCCAGCGTTTGCAGATTTCCGGAATTGAAGCCCATGTTTTCAATGAGTACAGCAATGGCGCAGTCGGTGACTTGCCGTTCACGCATACATGGCCGGAAGTTTGGGTAGAAAACAATTCGGATGCGGACAATGCTCAGAAAATTGTTGAAGAAATTGAATCTCAGCCAATGGATGAGAGCGAACGGGCATGTCCGAGTTGCGAACAAATGAATCCGGCAGGATTTGAAATTTGCTGGAACTGTTCATCTAGTCTTGAAGACTAAACAGCAAGGAGGCCAGCTGAATTAATGGCAGGCCGAAAGAAGTCGCGCTCCAAAAAGAAGAAAGGTTCAAAAGCCAGAGGTTTTTGGTCGCGATTGATTCGCAAACTGTTGCTGGGAAGCATTCTGTTGACGGTGATTTTCGGTGCTGTCGCATTCTTCTGGATTGACTATACGCTCAAGTCAAAATTCGACACCGATCTTTGGGATATCCCCGTTCATATTTACAGCCGTTCAATCGAGCTGTATCCGGGACTTCGCATCACCCGGAATGGAATGCAAAAACGACTGGATGGTCAAGGGTACAGGCAAACGCAGGGGAACTTGCAGACAGGAAGGTACAAAGTTGGAAGCAGTGCAATAGATCTGGTGACGCGTCCGTTTACATTCTGGGACGGTTCGCAAAATTCCCGGCTGGTTCGACTGGCATTTTCAAATGGCGGGATTCAGAGCATTACAGACCTGAAAACTGGCGAACCTGTTTCTCTGGTTCGTCTCAAACCCCAGCTTCTTGGCAGCATGTCGCAAATTCAGCATGAAGACCGATATCTCATACGATTGCAGGATGCCCCGAAGCTTCTGCTGGAAACACTAGTCGCCGTTGAAGACAAGAAATTTACCGAGCATTTCGGTATTGACCCCAAGGGTATTCTTCGTTCAATGATTGCCAATATTCGAGCCGGCCGAATTGTACAAGGCGGTAGCACTCTGACCCAGCAGTTGATCAAGAATGTTTACGGAGCCGACGAGAGAACCTACCGAAGAAAACTGATTGAAATGGCGATGGCGGTTGTGATGGATTTTCGCTATGACAAACGCAGAATTCTGGAAGCCTACTGTAATGAAGTGTTTCTTGGACAGGACGGCCGACGCGCGATACACGGCTTTGGATTGGCAAGCCAGTATTTCTTCGGGCGACCGTTGTCAGAATTAACTGCGCCCGAAATTGCACTTTTGGTTGGCATGATCAAAGCACCTTCCTCTTATGAGCCAAGACGTAATCCCGAGCGGGCCAAGAGTCGTCGTCTTGTAGTTCTGAAAGTCATGCTGAGGGAGGGGCTAATTGACAGTCAACTGTTTGAGCAATCGAAAGCTGCTCCGCTTGGTGTAATACCAAAGCAAAGAAAAGCCAGGAGACAATTTGCCACTTTCATGGATGCTGTTCTACGTCAATTCTCGGATACTTTGAAAGCTGAGGAACTGGCAAACGGCAATTTCGCGATATTCACGACTATGGACGCAGAAGTTCAGCGCGCTGCGGAGCAGGCCCTGGATACTCAGCTTGAAAAGATTGAGGCAAGCCGCAAACTTGCAAAAAATTCTCTTGAAGGTGCAATTATTGTAGTTCGTCCTGATACGGGAGAGGTCTTGGCAATGGTTGGCGGACGAAGTGCACAGGTGGGTTCCTTTAATCGGGTGCTGGATGCGCAGCGCCCCATTGGTTCCTTGATCAAGCCCATTGTTTACGCCACAGCTTTTGAAAAGAAAGGGAAATTCACTCTCGGTACAGTCGTGAGTAATCGGCAATTTACTCACAAGTCTTCGGATGGCAAGAAGTGGGTTCCAAAGAACTACACAAGGGAATACAGTAGCGGAGTAACTTTGCTTGAAGCAATTTCAAAATCTATTAATATCCCCACTGCCCGCGTTGGACTCAATATTGGAGTCTCTTCGGTTACAGCCAAGTTGAAAGAATTTGGCACCGGATTCAAAGGCCCGCCGTATCCGTCGCTGTTGCTTGGTGCGACAGAGTTTTCACCTGCGGAAGTCGTGCAATTCTATCAGGCTCTGGCAAATTTCGGTTTTAAGGTGAATCTGCGCTCCATCTCTGCAATTGTGAAGAATGACCGGCAAATTCCGATTGGGACTAGCACGCAATCGAAAGAAGTTGTTTCATCCGATGCCGCGTATTTAACACTTTACGCAATGCAAGAAGTTGTTCGTGCCGGAACAGCCAGAAGTTTGAACCGTCTTTTCAATCCTTCAACAGGAATTGCAGGAAAAACCGGAACCACCAATGATTACAGGGACAGCTGGTTTGTGGGGGCTTCCGGCAACTATCTTGCAGTTGTCTGGGTTGGACGGGATGACAATAAGCCAACGGGCCTCACAGGTGCATCGGGTGCGCTCAAGGTATGGGAAGCCATGATGAAACAGCTTACGCTACAAACATTCAATCTTGGGGCACTTGATTCGATTGTTTTTGTAGAGACGGATTTGAAATCAGGGCTACGAGGCGATGCTGGTTGCGAAAGAGTTCAATCTATTCCCTATATTAGAGGTACAGAGCCCAGGAAATACGCACATTGTGCAGGTGGAAGAAATTAATTGGTGATATGTTATGTAAGTTATCGCATATTAAACTCATAGCGCAATTCATAACCGCGCGGTCCATAAATCCGGGTTGCTCACAGTACAGCAAACTTGAGCCCGTACCTGAAATAGTTTGCTCTGATTTTTAGCGAATACTATTCCAGTCGGGCACTGGCGATATACATTGAAAATGCTTCGCACCAGACTACTACATTATCGTAGACATCAGCATCCAATTCTGCTGGCAGCGAGAACGATAAAGGCCCTTTAAAAGTCGACAGTTTTGCCACTTCAATGGCCTGAGGCTTGACTTTTAAAAATTGCTCCTTCGTCTCAACAAAGGTTTTGACTAGATAAATCCTGTAATCTGGCCCGGGTGACAATTCAACATCTTCTTCAAAAATCAGGTTTTCCCTGGAAATTCGCACAGTTCCTGTCCCCCAGTGCAAAGCATCGGAACCAGGACTGTTGCGGTCGAATTGACCCTTGGGGTCGTTTTCTTCGGCAGTCGCAATTTGAACTTCCTCATTTTTCACGTTTTGCCAGTCAATTATTATTGGCAGCGCATAGATTCCAAGTACAAATCCCCCTGCACCCCCCAGGACAAGGCCAAACAATAGTCCGATTATTATTTTTTTCACAATTATTTCCGCAGAATTTGAGTCGATAAAATTACCTTGGTTACTATACCCGTATTTTTGTTTGAATTTCAAAACTAATTGGTTGCCATTCCTTATTGATGAGCATGATGTCTACGCTGCCTTGGCTGGTTTTCCGACGGCATCATACAATTTTTGCGATAGTTCGGCTTCGGTCAGTAGCCAGGTTCGAAATGCTTCAATACGCGGTTGCTTGGCAGTCGGTTTGGGGATGACAATGTAGTAGGAAACCGGCGAGGGGCTATACACGTTGAACAGTTTCACCAGTCTTCCGGATTGGAGTTCTGATTCGACATGAGCACTTCTGGCAAGTGCAATACCCTGATTGTCTATCGCAGCCTGAACTGCGATGCTTGTGTCGGGAAACCTTGATCCTCTGGGTAGCGTCTTGATGGTAATTCCAGCATCCCGAAACCAGTCTCGCCAACGAGGGCAGATATCGAAAGAGTGTCGATATAGCAAAGGATAATGGAGCAGGTCTTCTGGCTTTTCAGGAGTACCCAGACGATTCAGAAAGTCGGGGCTTGCAACCGGAAACACGTACTCGCGCAGCATCAAATCAAGATTGTATTCAAACCAGCCGCCGTGTCCAAGTCGAATGGCCATGTCCACATCGTCTGTTGCAAAGTCTACAATTTCATCGCTGGTTTGAATCCAGACGCTTGCATCGGGATAAAATTCATTGAATCGCCCAAGCCGAGGAACAAGCCATTTCACCGCGAGAGATTGCACCATGCTAACCCGGATGGATGAACGATTTTCCGAATTGGTAACTTCATTGAGAACACGAGTCATGTTTTCCAAAAATTCTCTTACAACCGGAACAATCATCTGGCACTCCTTGGTTGTGATTAATCGCCGTCCCCTGCGCTCGAAAAGTTTGAAATCCCAGAGTTCTTCCAGGTATCGAATCTGGTGGCTAACTGCGCTCTGAGTAATAAAAAGTTCCTCTGAGGCCTTGGTAAAACTCGAAAGCCGCGACGAAGCTTCAAGGGCGCGTAGTGCTGTAATTGAAGGGAGTCGAACCATTGCTAATCTCCGTTCTTGGTTAACATCAGTAATTCCTTATGATACAATAGTAAACTCTTTCTGTTAATAACTTGTAATTAACACAGTCTAAACAATCAGTTATAGGCATATATTATACATGAGTAAATACTCATGTATACAAGAAAAAATATCCTGTATTGAATGCTTGTAAATACACAACTGTAATGTATTCTTGTTACGGGCTTGTGAAGCAAGCAATTATTGCGAACCAGCCGACAAAGATTGAACAGATGAACAATTTTTTATGACATTGAATTTTAGGGTGACGAAAATGATTTTGGACATTCAAAGGAAAGTTGGACTTTCATTTATCGGTGCAGTTTCTATACTTGCAATTCTTACAACCGTTTTCTTTTAATAGGAAACAAGTTGGATATTATTTTGAACTATCAATTCCGATTGGCTTGGATTTGCAACAGGAAATTTGAAGGCGAATCGGGATGCACCAAACACAAATTAGTGACATTTGTTGAATAGCTAACTACAGTCCTCCTCTAGTTAGGTTGGTGAAGCTGAAAAGGCCGTCCTCGGGCGGCCTTTTTGGTATGTGCAGGAATTTGAGTAAATGCCAGCCGAAAACTGCATAATATTTCCAAATTCAACGTTAATCTGCTGAATTCGAATTCACTACGCCGAAATAACCTCAGGGAAAATATTTTATGAATCTGTTTCCAATGCTTCAGCAGCGTCAGGCATCCAGCAATCCAATTCAAGTTGGAATGGTCGGGATTGGCAAGTTCGCAACCATGTTCCTTTCTCAAATCATACGAACTCCGGGCATGAAATTGCGAGCAGTTTGCGACATCAACTTCGAAAGTTGCCGAAAAAATCTTTCGGTTGCCGGTTTTGATGCAGACAGCATCTCCCAATCGCCGGATACTTCGTCTGAAATGCAAGTCCAATTCACCGAGAGTTTTTCAGAAATGCTCGCAATTGAAGAAATTGATGTCGTGATTGAATCAACGGGCGATCCGATTGCGGGTACACGCCATGCACTTGCTTGCATTGAACATGGAATCAACGTAGTAATGGTGAATGTAGAAGCGGATGTACTGGCAGGGCCTCTGCTGGCAAAAAAAGCAGCTGCCTCCGGGGTTGTTTACTCGCTGGCATATGGTGACCAGCCTGCGTTGATTGTCGAGCAAATTGACTGTGTGCGAACCATGGGTTTCGACGTTGTGTGCGCCGGAAAAGGCACCAAGTATCTCCCGGAATATCACTATTCGACTCCGGAAACGGTATGGCAGTACTACGGACTCACCGAAGAGCAAGCCAGGTTGGGCGGTATGAACAGCAAGATGTTCAATTCTTTTCTGGATGGAACAAAGTCCGCAATAGAAATGTCGGCGGTCGCCAACGCAACCGGCTTGAAGCCACCATCCGACGGCTTGGCTTTTCCACCTTGTTCAGTAGACCAGCTTGGGTCAATGCTTAAGCCAAAGTCTGAGGGCGGTGTACTCGAGGATAAGGGAATGGTCGAAGTGATTTCTTCATTGCACCGCGATGGCAAAGAAGTTGAGCGTGATTTGAGGTGGGGCGTATATGTAGTGTTTGACGCACCGACTGAATATGCAAAGAATTGTTTTCGCGAATACGGGCTGCAAACCGACGAATCAGGCAAATATACTGCGTTGTACCGGCCTTATCACCTCATTGGACTGGAACTTGGAGTTAGTGTAGCATCAGTGGCTTTGCGGTCCGAACCGACTGGTACACCAAAATCCTTCGCGGCGGATGTGGTGTGCGTTGCCAAGCGAGACTTGCGCTCTGGAGAAGTTTTGGATGGGGAAGGGGGGCAGGCGGTTTGGGGGAAAATCGTCCCGGCGGAAACATCGTTGGCAATTGACGGACTACCGATAGGTCTTGCAACTGGGCCAAAATTGAAGCACTTTGTGGCAAAGGACAGCATTGTCCGTTGGAGCGATGTCAACTTGCCCGATTCTGATTTGGATATAGTCGATTTCAGAAGACAGATGGAAAAGAATGGCTAATTCTGTTACAAGGGATTTGCCTGAACTCAAGAACCGGGGGAAATTGTGAAGTTCATTACCTACAACATTCAGTTTGGACGCGGGCTTGATGGTCAGTACGACCTTGACCGAATTGCGAGAACCGTTCAGGGTGCAGATGTGATTGCCTTGCAGGAAGTAGAACGGTATTTTCCCCGTTCTGGCAACATTGACCAAGTTGAAGAGCTGGCCGAACGACTATCAGAGTACTACTGGGTCTACGGTGCAGGCGTAGACATCCATGCAAATGTTGATTGCAACAACAGTTCTTTGAAAAGCAAAAGACAGCAATTCGGCAACATGCTTTTATCGAAAACCCCGATTCTAACTTCGCGGAATCACTTGCTGCCGAAATATGCTTCCACGGGACCTTTGAGTATTCAAAGGAGTGCGTTGGAAGGAGTCATTCAATGCGAAACCCGCTTTGTAAGAGTGTATTCAATACATTTAACTCATATTTCTGCAACCACGCGCATTGAGCAGTTGGAAAGAATTCTGGAAATTCATCAGAACTCTGTAATGGAAGGCGGACCGGTGTCTGGAGATCCGACCAATACGATTTTCGCTGATCAAATTGCAATCGTTTCATTGCCGCGAGAGGCTGTTTTATTGGGTGACTTCAACTTCACACCTGATTCTTTGGAATATGAACTGATTACAGGGCCGGTTTCTGACTACGGCGGCAGAATTGTAAACCCTGAAGGGTTTGTTGATGCTTGGGCCATATCAGGTCACGACGAACTGGAAGGTGTTACCGCGGAAAGATTGGGAGAGCCGGTAAGAATGGACTACTGCTTCGTCAATTACTCACTCAGTCATTTGATTCGCTCGGTAGCGATCCTTTCGGAAGCGGACGGTTCCGACCACAAGCCAGTGGCAATGGAAATTGAGCTTTAGAGTTTAAGCAGTCTCCTGAACCGCACTGGTCGCCTTGTCTGAAGGCTTGGCAATACGAAAGCGAATCTTTTCATACAGCAACAGAGTTGCCGGTATGAATAGCAGCACTAGGAGAGTAGAAAACGCAAGGCCGAATGCAAGTGTGGCCGCCATCGGAATCAGAAATTGCGCTTGTGTTGACTTTTCGAACAGTAGCGGCAGCAGGCCGACAATGGTTGTCAAAGAGGACAAAACTACCGGCCGCAGTCTTCGGCAGCCTGCTTCCAGCATAGCTTCTCGAGGTTCAATCCCGGCTTCGCGGTACTGCTTGTAGAACACAACCAGTACAATCGCGTTGTTCACGACAATTCCAGAGAGTCCAATCAGTCCAAGTATGGTAATGATTGACACAGTGAGCCCAAGCACAAAGTGCCCCCAGGCAGCACCAACGATACCGAATGGAATCGCGAGCATGACAAAAAACGGCCAGCTGTAAGAACCGAATATCCAGGCCAGCGCCATGTATATCAATACCAATGCGATCAAAGCGCCTGTCTTCATTGATTGCTCGGTGGTCGTCTGATCTGCCTGCCTCAGCCCGTAGCTCCACTTTACACCGTATGTTTCTTCCAGTTCAGGTAAAAATGAAGACTCAAGTTTGGCAGTGATTTCATTCAGGTTCGCGATTGTCGAATCAACACTCGCCTTTACTTCTATGGCAAACCTTCCGCCAGCATGGCGTAGAATATCAAACCCTCGGGTTGATTCAACCAGCACAACATCCAGCAAAGGCACTGACTCCCCGGACGCAAGGGTAATATGCAGGTTTTCCAGTGTGCTCAGTTGATCCCGCTCTTGGTCAGGAAGCATCAAATTCACTTCCACATCGTTGTATTCGGTTGTGAAACTTTGAAGCAACTGACCTTCTATGGCCGTTCGAAGTTGCCTGCTGACATCATTCACAGACAGTCCAAGCGATTTACCCAGCGAAGTCAGCGTTAATATCTGCTGCTGTCGTCCGTAACTGGTATCGTCTCCAATTCCGTATACGCCCGGTGTATTGGACAGGTACTCACTTAGTGCAAGAGCTGCATTCTTTGCATCAATGTTGCGTGTGCCGCTAATTCTGATTTCAATGTCTCGCCCTGGCGGCCCGGCGGCAGGAGTAATTACGACAACGCTTTCCAAGCCCGGCACGTACTCCAGTTTCTCTCGCCATTTTCTTACAAACTCAGTGGTTCGCACAGTTCGGGTATCGGATCCGATCAGTTCAGCGACAACAGAACCAAGGTTCGCTCCTTGTGTTGTAGTACCTTCGTCTCCCGAAAGCGCCCCGTGCCGAACAAATGCTGCGGAAATCAAGTTCCCTCCCAGCTCGCTTTCGGTTTCGTATAGCGTATTTTCTACGTTTGCCAGATATTCGTTTACCTGAAAACGTGGCGTGCCTGCTACGAAACTCACATTTGTATAGACCAGATTCAGTTCAGGGGTAGGAAAAAAATTGTAACTCAATCTGCCGGAAGCAAATAGCCCCAAGGTCAAAATCAATATAGCGAATCCTGATGCTATAGTAGTGAAAGGATAGTCAACAGCAGCGCTCAGAACGGGTTTGTAAATCTTGTCGCGAAATTTCGTAAATCCCCGGTCAAAATAGGAAGGACCTTTGCCGGACTGCTTTTTCATTATTCGCTCGAATGAGTGTCGCAGGTGTCCAGGCAGTATAAAAAATGCTTCGACGAGAGAAGCTCCCACGACGCAAACTACCACAAGTGCGATGTTACCCAGAATCGTACCGATAATGCCGGGTACAATAATTACAGGAGTAAATGCAAAGATTGTGGTAAGAGAAGCTGCCAGGATTGGTACAAACATACGCCGCGATGCGTTGTAAACAGCGCTGTTCGGCGAGTTGCTGGAATTGAACTGGGTCAGTGCTTCCTCACCGACAACAATGGCATCATCGACAATAATTCCAATTGTCATGATAAATCCGAAAAGGGTAATCATGTTGATCGAACCGCCCAGTACATAGAGTATTCCAGCGGCACCGAGCAATGATACGGGAATACCTGCCGCCACCCAGAATGCCAGACGGGCATTCAAAAACAAAAACAGGATGATCAGAACCAAAACAAGCCCCATCACCCCGTTTTTCACCAGCACATCAATACGCTGCTGAAGGGATATCGACTGGTCATCGTATACTAGCAAGGATACGCCTTCTGGAAGATTGGGACGAGTTTCATCCATCCAGTCGTTCAAAATCGCGGCACCTTGCAAAGTGTCGCTTGATTCAAGTCGCTGAAGTTGAAGTTCAACGGCGGGATTGCCGTTGTAACTCAGTACGAGTTGATCGTGTATGAATCGTCTTTCAACAGTTGCGATATCACTAAGTGTGAGCAGGCGGCCATCCGAATCGGCGATAATTGCAAGATCTTCAAATCCCAGTTCGCCGCGTCGCTGGTCTGTAAATCGAAGTTGCCTGGCTGCGTCGCCTCTGCCAGCGGTGCCGATGGGCGAATCCAGGGAATTGGACTGAATGCGCTGGCCAATCTGGTATAGCGGTAGCCGAAGGTCGCGTAGTTGCCGGCTTGGAATTTGAATTGCAATTTCTTCATCTGGCAACCCTCTGATATCGATTTTCCCGATGCCTTGTTCCAGCAACTCATCCTTGAATTGATTTGCGAGAATGCGAAGTTGGTCCAGGGTCGTGCCGGTAACAATCAAATTTGCAATCGCTTCGTATCGCTTTACTTCACTTACGATCGGCTCTTTGGCATCTTCCGGCAAATCGGTAACCTGGTCCACAATGCTCTTTACATCGTCGGCAGAAGCACTCAAGTCAACACCGGAATTGAATTCCAGAAGTATTGTTGATGACCCAAGCCGTGAAGTTGATGTAATGTCTTTCAAATTGTCGATGTTCTTGAGGCCAAGCTCCAGGCGATTCGTAATGGAGCGCTCCACGTCTTCGGCCGCCGCACCGGGCCAATTAGTACTTACCCGTACGTAATTGATGTCAAAGGTGGGGAAAAACTGAATATTCATTCGCAACAGCACCACATACCCCAAAATCAGCACGATAGCCATCAGAATGTTCATTGCAACCGGATGAGTTGCAAAAATTTCAAGCAGACTCTTTCTTCTGTCTTCCTGGTTCAATTTTGGCTACGAAGAGTTAAAGGCTTGAGGAAAATCTTTTAGCGCCAAGGTTCAACGCGAAGACCGTCGACAGCGTTCGTGAGTTGAGTGACCACCAATTCGTCGCCTGATTCAAGATCAGAACTGTTCGCTACGATAAACCGATGGCCGTCGCGTTCAATTTGCCCGAATCGCTGTATGGTTACAACTTTCATCAGATTGTCTACAACTTTGAAAACCTGGTTGGAACCGTATACAGCCTGATACGGAATTGCGATTGCATGTTCAATTGTTGGCAGGAATACAGAAAGGTCGATTGAACGTCCCAGCTCCGGCACCGTCTGGCTACCGACAAATCGGAAATAAGCGTCCACTCCGCCTCTGCCGGGAGATACTTCGGAGGACAGTCGATCAAATTCCAGCTGCAGACGATTGCTATCCACATCGGATTGCGCAGTAACAGTCAAGTTGTTTGTTGCCGCATTTCGAAAGCTGGAGAGATAGCGATTGGGTATGAGTGCCCGAACCTCAACCTGCGAAGGATCATACATGTCCAAAACTCGCGTTCCGTTTCGCACCCGATTCCCGGGCGCAACATATACATTCGTAATTCGACCTGAAAACGGTGCTGCAATCACTGAATCAGCAACATCCAGCAACGCTCTGTCAAGGGATGCTTTGGTTCGTTCGAGTTCAGCTTGCAACGATGCAACGCGACTGTCATATTCTATGATTGACGATTCTCTGAGTGCTACCGACAAGGCCGCCTGCTGTTCAGCGCGATAGGTTTCATCCAGTTGCGACTGGGAGGCTACATCGCTTTGAATCAGATTTTCAATTCTTTTGCGGGAATCAATTGCAATTTGGTGCAACTGCTTCTCGTACTTAAGCAACTCGCGGTCAGTTTCCAGTTTTTGGGCTTCTCTTTGAAGTGATGCGTTGATTCTTGCTATATCGGCCTGGAATTGCTTGACTTGCGTGTCAATGTTGCGAGTGTCCAGCCGAACCAGAATTTCGCCGCTGCGGACGGTTTGACCCGTTCGAACCCGTACTTCTACAACTTTGGAATCCAGAATCGAGCTGAGTTCAGACTGCCCGGGAATAACAATCTGTCCGAACAGTTGGACTGTGGGGGTTAACGACTCGGTTTCAACTTCAAGCACGCGTACAGGCCAAGCTCTTTGCTCCGGTACTTCAACGCGGGCATCCGGAGTCTCAACTCTGAGGATATTGAACCCGACAATACTTGCTGCGATGATGACAATCGGTAGCAGTATTCGGAATAATCGACCGAAAAACTTTCCCATGTTTGCTATATTAGATTTGCTTTGTAATTCATTTTGTATATTTACAAAGTATATAGTATACGCTTTGTTGTTCCCGTATGGCTGAAACGACTCAAGTAGTTAAAGTGGCATTGATATATAGGTGTATTTATGATGGCAGACCAGAAAAAAACAATTGCATTTTTTCCAGAAGGAGCATTCGGTCCTGCGCTTAACTCGGTAGGCGTTGCTCAGGCATGTACAGAGTTGGGACACCGATGCGTATTCTTGACTGATCCGGGATTTTCAGGGGTTTTTGCCGGATACGGATTTGAAGAGCGAATCGTGAATCTTTCCGAACCCATGGAACCGGAGGAAATGGCAAAATACTGGAGCGATTTCATCAATGGACACATCCCCAACTTCAACAAGACTCCGTACGAGCAGATTGACAATTATGTCAAGGAATGCTGGGAGGCGATCGTTGACACCGCAAAGTGGGCGGAAAAAGATTTGCCGGGAGTGCTGGATGAGGTCAAGCCTGACTTGATATGCGTTGACAATGTAATACTGTTTCCGGCAGTAAAGCGGTACGGCAAGCCTTGGATTCGGATTATTTCATGTAGTGAAAATGAAATTCCGGACCCGCAAATTCCGCCGCATCTTTCCGGATGCGGTGAAGGGGATACAGCATGCTTTGAAGCTTATCAAAATCGATTCAACGAGGTGATTGAACCCGTTCATTCCGACTTCAACGAATTTTTGGCATCATGCGGGGAATCGCAGTATCCAATAGGCGAATTTTTTGAGACATCCCCCTACATGAATCTGCTTTTGTATCCGGAACCGTTGCAATTCAAGCGAAAAAACTCGTTGGACCCGGCAAAATTTCAGTATCTTGAAGGTTGCGTACGTACCGAAGAAGACTACGCGGTCCCTTCATTTCCCGGTATGGATGACAAGCCTTTGATTTACCTGAGCTTCGGTTCGCTAGGCTCTGGCGATACTGACTTGATCAAGCGAATGATTGCTGTATTGGGCACCTTGGCATACCGCGCTTTGGTGAACGTGGGAGATTATCAAGATGCTTACGACTCAATACCGGAGAATGTTCACATACAATCCTGGTATCCACAACCTTCGGTAATTCAGCAGGCAGATGCCGTGATTCATCATGGAGGCAACAACAGTTTCACAGAGTGCCTGTATTTCGGAAAGCCGGCGCTGATAATGCCGTATGTGTGGGATGGCCATGACAATGCCACACGAATTCAGGAAACCGGACACGGACTCAAGATGCACAGGGCCGACTGGACAAACGAAGAATTTTCAACAGCGTTGAATACTCTCTTGACCGACAAGGAAATGCACAGTCGATTGGCTTCGACCAGCCGGCACATGCAAGCGGCGGACGGAAAGAAAAAAGCGGCAGAGATAATTAACCGGATTCTGGAATCCTAGTCGACTTTGACATAGATGTCATTTCCATCCACTACTACCGGATAAGTTTTCAAGTCTTCCACAGCGGGTTCTTCAACAGCTTTTCCGGTGGGTATGTGAAACTCGGCCAGATGCAGTTGACATACGATTCGGTCTTCTTCAACATATCCGTCGGATAGACAGGCGTATTCGTGAGTACAAATATTGTTGATTGCATAAATGTCATCGCCAAGCTGCACAATTGCCAGCTCTTCGCCTTTTACGTCGACCGGAAATGGTTCACTGTCTTCCAGTTCATTGCGGTTTGCCACGCAATGCCAAGATTCGCCTTCAGGTTTCGTCATTTTTTCTCCAGCAGTAGTTTACGTTTAGAAACATACATGATACTTTTATCACACTGACTGCATGAAAAATTTTGCCGACGAGGTTTTTTACGTCCAATGCTGTAGAATAAGGCTTACGCGGCTGTTTTTTGCGACTATCAGGTTGCAAGTTTTTTTACGCGTCTAAACATATCAGGATTTTCACGGCAAATTATATATCTAACTATACGGGGTCTTAAAAAGGTCAATCAACGACATGCTTTTCTGCACGATCTTCCCAGTTCTTGCCTTGTTACTATTTTTTCTATTTAAACAATTGATTTTATTAAATTCTTGAAAAGAGATGCAGGTATCAAGAATTCTCTGTGTGGAGTACTGCACGAGATGAAATTGTATGCAGCCCCGTACTCAGGATGTATCATACAATAAACAACGATGCAGAAAAGACTATAGAGGCAAGAATGCTTCTGGACGAGTGCCGACTGGCGCAAGATCATGTCAAGAAGAAAGATAATCGAGAGTGAAAATATGAATACAGAAGAATTGCAAGACAATGTAAAGCTGACCAGGAGATTGATAGCGAAATGAGCAAGGCAGGTTTATACGTCGAATACAGCGACAGGCGATTATTTCTTTTCTATGTCGTGAAGAATAACGAGAAGGATCAATGGTTGATTGACGAAGCCAAGGATGTTGAAAGGAACGCCAGAAAACGAGTTATTCGGCTACTGACTTCAACTTTTGATAGTTGAATTAATCGTCGAAGTGAAATGAAGAAATGAAGCAGAAGAAGCTCGAGAAGCAGAAGCTCAAGGCGGCGCGCATCCTGTGCAAGTCCGGGAAAATGTGGTCGAGCGAGATTGCAGCGGTTCTGGACATGGACCTCCGCGAGGTCAACTACATCATGAGCGGTCGGGACTTACATGAAACGTCCAACATACTGATATTCAACCCGGACGAGGACAGCAGGGAGCCGCTGACCGAGTCCGAAGTAGAGAAGTTGAACACCGACAACTTCGACGAGTCCACCCTTGAGATGATCAAGTCGGGTGCGCTCATTTTGCACACCGAGCAGGACGAGATTGAAGCGCTTAAAAGCGAAGAAGATAGAGAAATATTCCTTGTGCATGTCATGGATGGCAACGAGGGAGATACATGGTTTCTCGACCAAGTCAAGGAAGCTGTTCGGCAGTCCAGAATACATTACAAGCACCCTGTTCCAGAAGACGAATTCTTTGGTTTCTGACTTTCACTGTCATAGTTGAATTGATCGTCGAATAAGAATAATAGTTTTTGATTCATGATTTCCAGCATGACAGGGTTCGCACAGCGAACTTCAAAATCCGAATTTGGAGAATTCACTTGGGATTTACGCTCAGTGAACCACAGGTCAATTGATGTTGCAGTCAGGATACCCGAGCATGTTCGTTCAATTGAACCGGACGTACGGCGTATGATTGTAAAGCGAATTGAACGGGGCCGAATCGACGCAACGCTCAAACTCAATCAATTGGAAAAAGAATATGCTGAAGGTGAACTTGATTTGGATGCAATCGAGGCACTCGCACATCTGTCAATGGAAGCGAGCTCAGTGATGCAGGAAGTGGAACCGTTGAACATGGCCCAGGTTCTGAGTTGGCCAAATGTTCTGGTTTGCAAGGACATTGACAACCAGTATCTGGAAACAATACTGGAAGAACTTGATTTTGCTCTTGATGAATTGGAGAAAAGTCGACAAAGCGAGGGGGATGAAATCAAACGACTGTTGATGGGCAATATAGAAAATTTGCGCCGATTCATGAATCAGGCTGAGAAGCTAATCCCTGAAGCCGAGCAGGAGTACCGTAGTCGGCTGAATGACAGACTCAGTGAAATCGAATTGGATTTGGACCCCGGACGGCTGGAACAGGAGGTCGCAATCAATCTTCTCAAACTGGATGTCAAAGAGGAAATTGAACGATTCGGTTTGCACTTGGCAGAATGCGAGAGAGTGCTGGCTGAAGAAAGTCTGGCTGGCAAGCGGCTCAATTTTATTGCACAGGAGATGTTTCGTGAAGTTAGCACGTTGTCGTCGAAGTCTTCGCACTACCCGCTGAATGCTCTGATGGTCGACATGAAAGTTGCAATTGAGCAGATTCGGGAGCAGACACAGAATTTACAGTGAGCATGGGGTCGTTTCCATGACTGCAGCAGCGATTGATGCAATTGTTCTCATTGTATCTGCTGCCTCAGGTACCGGAAAGTCCAGCTTGACCCGAGCACTGGTTCAGTCAGAGACAAATACAGAGTTGTCAATTTCGTTTACAACCAGAGAACTGAGAACTGGTGAAGAGAACGGCCGCGACTATCACTTCATATCTGTCGATTTGTTCAAAGAGATGATTGAAGAAGGTCAATTTGTCGAGTGGGCTGAAGTCTATGGCTGCTATTACGGCACAGCAAAGAGTGCTATTGAAAGCAAGCTTGCGTCGGGAGTGAGTGTAGTTCTGGACATCGACTGGCAAGGCGCAATGGAAGTGATGAAAAAACTTGATGACGCAACAAGCATATTTCTTCTCCCCCCGTCCATAGACTCCCTTAAGCGACGGCTTGTTGGCAGAGGAAGGGATTCCAGGGAAACCATTGACCAACGCTTTAAAGCCGCAGAGAAGGACATGAAGCATTTTAATAAATACGACTATGTCATACTGAACGACAATTTTGACGATGCGCTTGAAGATATCAGAAAAGTTTTGAGAGGGCAGGGAGACAAGATTCGGTTGCTCCCCGACGGATTGTTTGAAGAACTGGGATTGAACGAGAGTTAATAAAGCCGACAGTTTTGGTATGTCGGTTCATGCTGGTGCTTTATGATCTTTTCCGCTGAAATTGAAGTTTGGAATAATCGGGCAAAAAAGACTTTTTCGGACCAGGCATCCCTTTCTTTATGGGATGCTTGTGCTCAGGACGTAATCGCGTTGAAACCCGGCAATGTGCATCAATACTCGGGCGGCCATGGAATGAGTGTTGAGCAATTCTTGCAGAGTGCGTGGGCGATATGCCATGAAATGCCCAAAGCAGGCTACAGTCTTGGTACCAGAATCGAGAAGTCGGCCATGGCTACTCGCGATGCGGTTCAGGTGAATACCAATATTGGAATCATATTGCTTTGTGCGCCGCTTGTTCATGGATTCCTTGAGCGGTCCGACAATCAAAACTTTCGGGAATCAGTGTGTCAGTCCATTGAAAAATCAACTTTATCGGAGGCAGAGCAAATATTGAATGCGATACGGATTGCCAATCCTGCCGGACTTGGCAATGTAGACAAGCATGATGTTCAAGAACCAGCTGTGCTGCCAATACGGGAAATCATGAGCAACGCGCAATCCAGGGACATGATTGCGCGTCAGTACAGCAACAACTTCGAGGATATATTCCAGTTTGGCATGAATACCCTCAAACAGGCAAACGAACAATTCGATGAAGAAGCAAGTTCAACAACGTATGTTTACTTGAACTTTATGCTGCATTTCGAAGATTCGCACATAGTCCGAAAGTTCGGAAACAGCAAGGCAAAAGAAATTCAATTGACTGCAAATCACCTTCTGGGGCTTTATAAAAAAGCGGGCGATATAGATGAAATTCGGTCCGAGCTCATGGAAGTGGACCGCATATGGAAGCAGAAAAATATTAATCCCGGCACCAGTGCAGACTTGACTGTTGCAACTCTCCTTGCCAGCAAACTGCATAATGCTGTAAATTAGAGAGTACAAGTTTTACTTTGACAGTCTTGATCTATATCGAGATCAGACTGATTGTTAATATATCCTTAAGGGAGAAATGATATGGGAACGATAAATAATGTAAGAGTCGGTGAATCTCTTGTCGGCGATGGAAATGAAGTAGCTCACATTGACTTGATCATCGGGCCTCGCGGTTCGGCTGCTGAAACTGCATTCTGCAACAGCTTGTGCAACAACAAGGATGGCTTTACAAGTCTTTTGGCGGTTGCTTCTCCAAATGTTCCGGCAAAGCCGAATACAGTCATGTTCAACAAGGTAACGATGAAAGGCGCAAAGCAGGCAGTGCAAATGTTTGGACCTGCTCAGCGAGCCGTTGCCATGGCAGTGATAGACAGTGTGGAGGATGGCACGATCCCGCAAGACGAAGCAGACGACTTGTTTGTCTGTGTCGGCGTGTTTATTCACTGGGAAGCAGAAGACGATGCAAAGATTCAGGACTACAACTATGAAGCAACCCGCGAAGCGATTCGCCGTGCGGTAACCGGCAAGCCAACAGCAGCTGAAGTAATCGCACAAAAGGGAGCAGCACATCCCTTTGCCGCGCACGCTTGATTTTGCTTCTTCAATGATTTGCCGGGTATCCCAGGCGATGCCCGGCACAATCCTTAAGTTTGGTGCAACAAAAAAACGGAATGTTCCAATGAGTGAGGAAACCAAAGATCGTCGACAGGACGAAGTGCTTGACGATGCAACAATCGAAAAAAGACTGGCCGAGGAATTGCCGCACTGGTACTATGAAAGGGGCTGGATCCGGCGCAAATATCGAACAATGGGTTGGAAAGGCACTTTGATGGTGATCAATGCCGTGGGGCATCTGGCAGAAGCCGCATGGCACCACCCGGATATTGAAGCTTCCTACGCATTCGTGGTGGTTAAGTTGATGAACCATGCAGCAAAGGGCGTTACTGAGAAAGACTTCGAACTCGCAAAAAAAATTGAAGAATTCGTACACTGGCAACCTGGAACTGAAGACAGTTCACTGGAGGGAACTCCGACAGATCAAAGATTCAGGTACATTCGATACGATTGATACTTTTAAACACCCGTCAGTTATTGATGGAACGCGGTGTTCGCATACTGGTTAGCCTCGGTTCCAACCGAGGAGACAGGCAAGGGAATTTGGTAGCGGGGCTGAGTCGTCTTGCCGATTTCGGATTTCATTGTACTCGTCTGTCGCCGGTTGTTGAATCTCCTGCAGTGCTCCCTCCTGATTCACCCTCTGAGTGGAATTACCCATATCTGAACATCGTTGCCCAAGGGGAAACGCTTCATGGTTCAGAAGATTTCTACAAGATTTGCAAATCCATTCAGTCAGAAGCCGGGCGTGGCGGAGAATCAAAATGGGCACCGCGCGATTTGGACATCGATATCATATTGTGGGGGGATTCGGAAGTTGTCATTAACGGAAAAACAATTCCAGCACCTGACATGTTCTCTCGTCCCTTTGTTGTTTCACCTATGGTTCATATTGATCCAAGCCTGAAGCTTCCTTTTGGCAATCAATCAAGCGTGCTCCAGTTAAGCGGTTCGGATTCGCTTGAATTTCATATTCCTCTTTGGATGGGTATCCTGAACATCACACCTGATTCGTTTTCAGACGGCGGGAAGAATGTCGCGCTGAAGGATATTGATGCAGCTGTGCAAATCATGATTGACGGTGGAGCCAATATTATTGATATTGGTGCAGAGTCGACGCGCCCAAATGCCCGTGCTCTTGACGAAGGCGAAGAGTGGGAGAGATTGAAAGCACCGCTAAAACTAGTGCTGGAAAAAATCGGTTCTGGCCCATTAAAACCGCTTGTGAGCGTTGATACTTACCACCCGGAAACTGCTGAAAAGGCATTGGCGATGGGAGTGGAAATTATCAACGATGTAAGCGGGTTGACTTCGGACCGTATGATGGGCCTTGCCAAGGAGTCCGAAGCACAGTTTGTGGCAATGCACAGTGTAACTGTTCCGGTTCAACCAGAAATTGGACTACCGCCAAGCGCAAATGGGGTTGCAGTTGTGAAAGAATGGATTTTGTCCCGGCAGCGAATTTGGGATGCACACGGTCTGGACTTAAATCGAATTATCGTTGACCCGGGAATTGGTTTTGGAAAATCCAGCCTGCAATCTCTGGATCTCATGCGCGCCGTGAAACAGTTGCGCGCTTTGGGACAACGGGTTCTGATTGGTCATTCGAGAAAGCGTTTTATGAGATTTTTTTCCAAATATCATTCAGCCGAACTTGACACAGAAACCATCGGCGCCTCCTTGAACCTGTGCGCACAGGGTGTGGATATTTTGCGCGTTCACGACATTAATGGTCACAAGCGGGCATACTTGAGCTGGTTGCATTTGATGCAAAACCGGGATTGAAATCAGATTGCTTTCGTTAGGAAATTATTCACTGCTGATTTGCTGATTGCGAAAATCGGCAATCGCTTCCATTAGCCAGTTCCAGGCTTCTTGCTCGCGTTCGCCAGCTGTTTTGGCTATGGCGATGCCAAGATAATCTACTTCGGAATCGATTTTTTCAGCAGGCAGCATGGACAGTCGACTTACAAGTACTGCGGCTTCAATGACAGCAGCTTGTGCCCGATTGAATCCCGGAAAAGGTGCTATTGTTTCTGAATAAACGCAATCTAAATATATCCTGGGGCGCTGGCTGTCCGATTCCTCTTTGACAACTTTCAGTTCTTTGTACGAAAGAGCAGATTCCAGTCTTTTGCCCCGAATGTGGTCTGTATTACAGGATGGCCAATCATGCCGTCCGGTCAAGCACCCCGCAAATATCCGTACATCATCGGTTACATTGACTACAGCGCTTTTTGTAGATTGCAGATTATGAAGTGTTTGGGATGGCTTGAACGGAGCGATTACAATCTGTCCGCTTTCATGGCGTATTCCCATGGGAGCGATGTGAATTCGGTCGCTTTCATCCACTGTTGTGACAATCACTTCATAGATCATTTTGCTTTTGATCTGGAGGTTGAACGCGTTTCTTTGTAATGGTCCCCGGAACTTTCATCCGGTACAATGCAGCCCCAACTCAAATTCCGGTCCTGAGTGTATCGCTTGCCAAGCTGGCGGGAAATTTCAGCCTTGGCCAGTTCATAGCCCAAGTAGAAAGCGTGCGAAGCATCGTCTTCCACATTCAGGTGGGGATAAATCTTGTACGGGTCGTCCGAAGTATGGATGCCATCGCGGTTGTATACATGGATTCCCTCATCGCTAGTCTGTATGCGAAAGCTTGGATCCCGAATCTTTTTCGCCATTTTCTGTATTTCTTCAGCTGATACAGGAAACGGTTTTTTTTCATGCAATGCCAATAGATCCCGGCTGTATCCCTTTGGCAGACTGGATTGCTGTTTGGCCGCATACATAATGCGACGTGCCAGGTCGGTTTCTTTCACAACTGAACACGCATGCTCGCTAACTTGCGTGGTTAAAACTGCACCTGCGTTCAACTCGGAAACTATCCCCATTAGCAAAGCGGTCATTCCCATGGTGTCTGCTTCAGTCAGCTCGGTAATGTTTCCGGTTCCAATCATGATATTGATTTCAGGAAAACGCTCCCGCAAGTTCAAGTACTGAACAATGGATTCTGTAAATCCAAAATGAACAGGATTCAATATTGAATCTGCAAAGAACGGTCGCTCATTCTTTATCAGCAATTCTACTGCCTCATACAAAGAATCGACTCCGCAATCTGCTTCCGGAATAATTACGGGTATGCTTTCAACTTCATCAGCGAGCCAGAGTGTTTCCTTGCTCAGGCTGAGCAGGTAGTTGGCACCTGCTTTTCCTCCGCGTAGCAATTCATCGCTACTCAGGGAGTCTACGCTGGTTTTGAATCCTTTATTCTTGAGTTCTTGAATGGCTTCTTCAAGATGCGGGAATGGCTGTGATGGCAGGCAGCCAATATCGATAACATCGGCTCCCGATTCTTTGAGTAAATAGGCTTTTTCAACAATTTCCTCAACAGTTCTCAGGGGAGCATCAACAATTTCTGCGAACAGCAGGACACTGTATTTGTCCAGCAAGGTCTTTTGTGCGGGGCTGCCAAAATACTCTGGCAAATCATTCAGCTCTTTCGGGCCTTTGATGAACTTTGCCCCGAAGTGATTACTAAGTTCGTCTGTATTGCCGGCGCAAAGTCCCGGCAGCATAATTTTATCGTAGCTGCTGCAGTCACTCAGTCTGCGTTTGATCATGTCGCCGGTAATCAGTGCCGCCACGCTTACGCCGATTTGCCGTACATCAAAAGTGAAAATTCGGGAATCTATTGATTCAAGCGTTTTTTTCAGATTGGGTTCTGCCAGTCGCCCGGTCAGAAAGAGGATATGTTCAGGCATTTCATTCGATCCTCTACGGCGGCTTGCAACTCTTCCATGCTTGTAGTTAAAGTTGTATGTTCAAATTTGCCGATTTTTTTTGTACAGTCCAAATCAACTTTGCGCGGATAGACAGTAACCATTTTTCCGGGTGCCGGTGTGATCACGACAGGTTCTGTATCGCATGCGTAAACTATGCACGGGATTCTGCATTTTCCTGCCTGTGCAAATATATTGGTAATTAGCGTGTCAGAAATACCCGCCACGCATTTTGCGATGGTGTTGGAAGTCGCCGGTGCAACAATCAGTGTATGGTAGTTGCCCTCGTACAATTGTCCTACAGGGACGGCGCTTGCGGTTGAATCGTGGAACATTCGGATACCTGACTCTCGAAGCTTGTCAATGTATTTGTACATTACCAGCACTTCTTCGACAGCACGGCTCAGAAAAACATCCACGTTTTCTATTGCCATCAGATATTCCAGGCATTCTTCAAGGAAATGCCCGGACCCGGTCAAGCCCCACGCAAATCGAGATTCCTCGTACTTTCGGGGCATCTAGGACCTCCACTCGATTTCCTGTTTTACCTGTCGAATTTTCTCTTTGATGGTTTCAATTGTATAGAAGTCGTCTGCAGTGTATTGCTCGGCAATGCGCAGCTGGTTTAGTGATTCCCGTAAATTTCCCAGCAGAAAGTGGTATTCGGAAAGAGACAGATGCGAGTCTAGCCGATCGTTTGCAGCACTCGATGCCTGAGCGTGAAGCTTGTAGAATGCTGCCGAGTTTGGATGCTTGATGATTTGCTTGCGGATGAATTTCTGCGCTTCTTTAGCACGGTCCAGTCTCAACAGCGCAGTTGTCTGCAGTTCAATCAAGGCGAGGTTCGAACGAAGCCACTCGCTTGCATTCGTCAGTAAACGCTCGGCCTTCCCCGGATTGTCTGCAGCCAACTCAATTTCCGCTGCAGCGAGCAGATACCACTTGTTGCGAGGCTCTGCCAAAAGCAACTGTTCGATTTCACTTCTTGCCTGATTGAAATCGCGGTCCTTCATTAACGACAAGGCGTAGCCATAGCGATTTGCGCTTTGTTGTTCTGCTTTTCCAGATTCCAAATTTATCTTGAATAATTCAGCAGTTTTTTCTGGCTTCCAGTTATAGATTGCATTCGTTCGCGCTTTGGCGAGAAAAAATTCCGCAGAATTTTCGCGTTCAAGAGTGTTTTTGAAATTTTTGGCACGATTTTCTACATATGCGATTCGTTCAGGCGTTACCGGGTGAGTGTTATGAATGGTTCGTTGCCGGGCACCGCTTTTACGTAGCCAGCTTTCCAGTCCTTTCAGGAAATTGCTCAGGTTGCGGGCATCATAGCCTGCATCCGTAAGAATCTGGAGTCCAATCACATCTGCCTCGCGCTCTAGCACATTCGTGTAGTCAATTATGAGTTCTGTCTGTGCGGCGATAACAGCAGCGGATGCTGTAACACCATCCGAACTGCCCGCTGCAAGTCCGGCGATAATTGCAATGAGAGCCGGGATCTGGGTCGCCTTTTGCTTCTCAAAAAGCTGCGCCAAATGATGCTGGGAGTGATGCGCGATTTCATGAGCAAGCACAGATGCCAATTCACCCTCTGTATTTGCAAGGTCGATTAACCCCGTGTTGATGAAGAATATTGCACCAGGCCCCGCAAAAGCATTAACAATCGGGTCGTCAAGAATGTAAAATTGGTAGTTGCCGGTATAGCCCCTGACTTGGGCTGCCAATTTTTTCGCCAGAGAATTGATATAGGATTGCAACTGGGAGTCGGTTGCGAATATTTTTTGCGCCTTGACAATTTTGAGGAATTGCCGGGCCATTCGCTGCTCTTGAAGGTTTGTGAGTACCGGCGGAATATCTGATTGATTACCCGTCAGATCATTTTGAGAGTAGCTGGTTGCCGATATTGCAAGCGCACACAGGCATGTGATTGCAAATCGAAGTGACATCAAATAGAGGCTACGTTTTCGGGTATTCATACTGAAAGAATTTCATGAATTGAGTTAAACATCGGTAGTTGCCTTCATATTCTTCATTGTACAGCAAAATCAGCATGCATTCGGCACCGAAAAGCAATGGTGCTAATATGCGAATAATGAGAGATGCCTGACAACTTCAGTACAATGTACACTATTGGAACATGGTAATGGTTTAATGAAAATTAATGTTTTGGTCAACGAAGGACCCTATACGCATCAGGCTTCGGACTCTGCGTATCTGTTTACGCAAGCGGCCATTGAGTCGGGGCATGAAGTGGTACGGGTATTCTTTTACCATGACGGTGTATACAACAGTACACGATTGGGTGCGCCTCCCATAGATGATCGTAATGTAATGGCTCGTTGGGCAGAGCTTGCAAAGGAACATGAAATAGACATGGTAGTCTGCGTGGCAGCAGGACAGCGCAGGGGCATGCTGGACGAAGAAGAAGCGAAACGCTTTAATTTGGACAGCAACAACGTTCACCAAAACTTCAAGGTGGCAGGCCTTGGGCAGTTTATCGAAGGCAGTATTTTGGCAGATAGAACAATAGTATTTGGTGACTGATGAACCCCTCCAAGACAAAAAAGTTTATGTATGTTTGCCGACGCGCACCCTATGGTACTATCTACGCGTTCGAAGCCATGGAGTTGATGCTAATGGGGTCGGCATTTGGTCAGGATATAAGTGTTGCATTCATTGATGACGGAATTTATCAGCTCGCAAAGTATCAAGATCCGGCTTCCATTGGGATGAAGCAGTTCACCAAAGGTTTCAAAGCGCTTCCTGATTTTGATATTGGAAAACTTTACGTGGAAGAAGAATCACTGAATAGCAGGGGACTAGTCAAGAGCGATTTGATTGAAATTCCGATGGATGATTTAGAAAATGCGATAGAGTTTGTGCCGGCTGAAAAGCTTTCGGAACTTATGGCGCAGCAAGATGTACTGCTTCAATTCTAGTCCGATATGCTTCATACTGTGAACAAATCGCCGTTTGAAAAAAACTCGCTGTCCAGCTGCCTGCGACTGGCCGCTGCGGGCAGCGATATACTGCTCATTGAAGACGGTGTTTATGCAGCAATAGAAAATTCCGAAATTGCAAATATCGTGAAAGGGGCGTTGGACATTCATCAAGTGTATGTATTGGAGCCTGATCTTAAGGCTCGCGGCTTGGACAAGATGAATTTAATCCAGGGGATTCAAAAAGTGGACTACGCCGGATTTGTTTCGCTTGCAGTTGAAAACGATTCGGTCCATTCCTGGCTTTAGCGGAGTATAGGCATGTCGCTGATTCTGGATGGAAAAACATATGAAACGGACGAGGAGGGGTTTCTGCAAGAACCTGATCTTTGGACGGAGAAACTCGCCGAGAAAATGGCTGAGGAAGACGGGATCGTCCTGGAGTCAGACCACTGGACAGCGATTCAAATTCTGCGTGACTACTATTCTCAATTCGGAATTGCGCCGCCGGTTCGAATATTGGTGCGGCAGATGGGAAAGCAACTAGGCAGGGAAAAGGCGAACACTCCATATTTGTATGATCTTTTTCCGCTAGGTCCTGCAAAGCAGGCATGCCGCTACGCGGGCTTGCCCAAGCCAACGGGGTGCATCTAGATCAATTCAACAGGCGGATAAGCTCAGTCTCAAGAGTTTGAACCCTTGGTAATTTCCATAATATTTGCCGCCGGGATTTATTTGGCAATCCTGTTGCTGATTGGCGGACTCATTTTCAAGGTGCTGCAGTATGCAAGAACTCCGGCACCTTATGTGATTCCAGTTCCCCCGGCTCCCATGACATGGTCGGGAGTTGTATTCAGATTGCTGCGGGAAGCAATCTTGTTTGAAAGCCTTTTTCGGGCTAGCAAATGGACTTGGGTATTTGGCTGGCTGTTCCACTATGCGCTCGCTGTAGTTTTGCTCCGGCATTTGTTTTTTGTTACCGATCCGATTTGGCACTGGGTAATTTGGATGTTTCCGATTGGCGACTATGCGTCATGGATCATGTTACTATCTTTATTCGGGCTGTGGGGCAGGAGGTTGCTTGTCGATCGCATCCGCTATATATCAACCCCGTCTGATCATCTAATGCTACTGTTGTTGATTGGAATTGGCATATCTGGACTGCTGCTTCGTTACAAGTTCCATACGGACATCATTGGAGTTCGCCAGTTTGTTCTAGGCATACGAAACCTTTCTCCGATAGAAATTCCAACTGATCCTTTGCTGCTGTTTCATCTGGGATGTGTTATTGTTCTTGTTGCAATTTTCCCGTTCAGCAAGTTGATTCATTTCCCAGGGGCGTTTTTCAGTCCCAGTCACAACCAGCGAAACGCACCAAGAATATAGCACTGCCATGGAGAAGAAAAAGGTTTCAGTTCAGTTCAATGCTTCTGCTCATATAAAGCCGTATTTGACTAAAGATGCAAACAACGGCTTGCCGCAGGATTGGAAAGAAACAGCCATTAAAACTTTGGGCAGTGTTGTTGAGTCCAATCGGGCATTGCGGGTCTTTCTGGATTCTTGCGTCAAATGCGGTGCCTGTACAGACAAGTGCCATTACTTTCTGGGAAATGGCGACCCCAAAAACATGCCGGTTGCGCGTCAAGACCTGATTCGGGGCGTTTATCGGCGGTATTTCACGACTACAGGCAGATTGTTTCCGAAGCTGGTGGGGGCAATGGATTTAACGGAAGAACTTTTGGAAGACTGGAGTACGTACTATTACCAATGCTCGGAATGTCGAAGATGCGCGGTTTTTTGCCCGTTTGGAATTGACACTGCTGAAATAACGATGGCAGGGAGAGCGGTTCTGGATGCAGTGGGACTGCGACAAAAGCATATTCATACTGTACTGGAGAATGTACACAAGACAGGCAACAATTTAGGTATGCCGGAAGCGGCGATCAAGAATACGCTTGAAAGTCTTGAGGAAGAAGTCTTTGAAGATACAGGGGTCAATGTGCGATTCCCGCTTGATGAGCAAGACGCAGAAGTATTGCTCATTGTTCCATCCGCTGATTTGTATGCAGAGCCCCATGTTGATGGGCTGATTGGCACTGCAAAGGTATTTCATCAAGCAGGTATTTCCTGGACTCTTAGCTCGGTCGCATCAGAAGCCGCCAATTTTGGACTGTTTATCGGCAGCAAAGAAGAGATGAAATATCTTGGTGACAGAGTTGCAAATGCAATTGACGACTTGGCTGTACAAAAAATTGTCGTTGGGGAATGCGGACACGCATGGAGAGTCGCAAGCAACTATTGGCAGGGGTTGCAATTAAAGGAGCGAAGTCCAATTCAGCCATTGCATATTTGCGAGTTAACATTTGACTTGCTCCAGCAAGGGAGATTGAAACTTGATCCTTCGGTGCATGCCGACAAGGTTCTAACATATCACGATTCCTGCAATGTAGCGCGAGGGGCCAAGATGGGCAACAAGCCTACCGATGTTTATCGAATTCCTCGTGAACTCCTGAAAGCTTCGTGTGCAAACTTTGTAGATATGGCGCGAGAATCAATTCGCGAAAATACATTCTGTTGCGGCGGAGGGGGCGGAATGCTGGCAGATGAGTTAATGGAGGTAAGGGTTAGTGGTGCGAAGCCCAGAATCAATGCGCTGGAAAAGGTGATTGAAGAGCATGGCGTTACACACATGGCGGCAATTTGCGCGATATGCAAGAGCCAGTTTACGGGTGTTTTGCCAAAGTTCGGGCTGGATATGGGCATGATTGTCAGCTTGCATCAAATTGTA
Source organism: Arenicellales bacterium (assembly GCA_965203865.1). Lineage (GTDB taxonomy): Bacteria > Pseudomonadota > Gammaproteobacteria > Arenicellales > JAJDZL01. The sequence continues at coordinate 2,341,120 of OZ241916.1, read as the reverse complement.
GGCGATGCAGTTTTACTGAAAGAATAAGAATTGCCTGCGTAGACTGAAATTAATCGTTATCGTAATTTTGGCTTGACGGGAATTTTGAGCTCAGGCTGACTCAATACCCTTTCCGAACTCTAAAAAGTTGGAAGAATATTTGCTATGATATACTGCAAATATATTATTTATGCGAACCAATTTTGAACCAAACTGGTATGAAGTCGGGTATTAACACGGTTGAATACAGGAAAAATGTTGGCATTGTTTTATGGAACAAGCAAGGTCAGGTGCTATGGGCGCGTCGTATAAACCATGATGGCTGGCAGTTTCCGCAAGGTGGTGTTGGTCCGAATGAAACCGTACTAGAGGCAGTCTATCGCGAACTGAATGAAGAATTGGGATTGAGCCAGGTGCATGTCAAATTGACAGGTTCAACCAAAGATTGGCTTAAGTATGATATTCCCCCCGAGTTTCAAAGAAATAGCAAAAGGAAAATTCGAGGACAAATGCAAAAGTGGTTTTTGCTGGAATTTGTTGGTAGCGAGTCGGATTTTTGCCTGGATTGTTCAGAGCACCCTGAATTTGACGACTGGGAGTGGGTTGATTACTGGGTTCCGGCTAGTCAAGTCATCCAGTTTAAGAGAAAAGTTTATCACCAAGCTTTGGAGGAGCTTGAGCGTTACATTTTCTGACCTCAAAGTTTTTCGAAATAGATATAACGCTATAGCCACAACACCGTAATATTAGTGTTCAAAAAAGGGGAAAATGAACATGTCCTGCACAAAGTGTTCAGAAATCGCCAAAAATGAACACATTGGTCTCGAAGTGTTCAAAAAAGAGGAAAAATGAACACATTGTTAGTAAAATAAACTAGTAATAAGCAACTGATTGTGAAATGGTAAATATGGATATCGATAGACTAGTGCCTTTCCCGCCAACTCAAAACCTTGAATCAAGTAGAGTATTGCGTTTGTTAGTCTAGGCACATCGAAATTTAGCCGAACTCAAAGGAGTTGCACGTACAATTCCAAATGAAAATATACTGATTTCCACTTTAACGTTGCAAGAAGCACAAAGCAGTTCTGCAATAGAAAATATTATCACAACCCAAGATGAGTTATTTAGATACCGGTTGCACCGCCAACTTCTATTATGTAACACTTGGAAAAGTGATTGAGGAAGCGGCTGCCGCCTCGATCATTTCATACCTTGGGGATGAGACAGTCGTGTATCATGGTTGTCTTCCAATGGGGAAACACTGAATCATACATACACTTGAATCATTTTCAGTTTAATGGTGGAATGTAATACCATACTGTTCATTAATCACTACATGCGACTCCAATGAAAGAATCTCGAACCATTCAATTGCATTTCGACCAAGCTGCTGGTCGACGATCAGCGTTGACAGGGGAGGCCGTGGCGAATGCTGTAATTCAGCTGCAGCGAGTGGTCTACCTGTTGGCGAAATTTAACAACGGTATGAAGCCGAACGCATCTTTGAGCCAGGAAGAGCAGGCGCGGTTCGCTTTGATTTGCGACGAGCCACCTGAGAAAGGAAGCTTTGTGTTGTCATTGAGCATAGGCGAAGTGGGTGTTGATGATGAACAGATTAGTGCAGTAGATCAGCTATTTCAAAAAATTGCGAAAGGCTTGAACGCCTCCTCCTCCAAGTTCTTGGCGAATCTTCTGCCGAATGCTGACTACCGTGGTGCGGTCTTGGACTCACTTCGAAATGCATCGCCGCCGGAAACCTCCGGGCTCAGGTTTACAGTCCAAAGTGGTGGTCATCAAGTCTCGTTTTCCAGGGAAAAATTCGCGAGAAAACTTGCCGAAGTTGAAAAAAGCCTGCCCGAGAAGGAAGTTGAACGCTTCGAACATGTGGTAACTGGAGTCCTTAGGCGGGTGGACTTTGAAAGTCGAACCATGTGGCTGAAGCCGAAAGGCAATCGTCTGTTGAAAGTATTCTACGGCGATGCAGAAAATGCTGAAAGCCTGATTTTGAAAAATCCTCGGAACTTGGTTCATGCCTACGGCATGGTGACCTACGATGAGAAAGGTCCGATCTCAATAGATAAAGTTGACCGGGTCGGGGAAGTCGATACAGCGTCAATTGAGATTTCGGAGATTGAGCTTGCAGGTAAGCGCTATCGGGCCACCCCGCCGTTGCTGTATCAGGTAGAGTTCTGCCCCAAAAGTTATATTTATGTAATCAAGGGAGACTTTGAAATTACTCTAGCCGCGGAATCTCGAATTGAGCTCGAGACTACCCTGCTTGATCTATTGGATATTTACTGGATTGATTATGCTCAAGGGGACCCAAACAGGTTTACTCCGAGTGCATTGGAACTCGGAGAAGAATTGCGACAAAGATTCAAGGTAATTTGATACCAATGAAAAAAAGGGATATAGAAAAAGCCTTGACAGAAAAGGGCTTTGTGAAAGATAACCGAAAGAAACACATTTCTTTTCGATACTACACCGCTTCGAGAGTAGAGACTCCGGTTAACACAATTATTTCACGTGGAAACAAGAAAATGGACATTGATATTGGACTGTTAAGTGTAATGGCAGCTCAATGCAAATTGCAATTGAAAGATTTCAGGCAATTGATTGATTGCACACTTTCCCGCACTCAGTATGAAGAATTATTAATACAAAGAAAAATTATCCCGGCGCAGTAATAATATCAATCTGATATTGAAGTAATTTAGAGTCAAGTCAATTCTTGTAGGCGTAGGCGATTAACATTGCGTTATTGCCGACTGTTTCAATTTCTGTATCTGTAAGGTTTTCTCCATACCCAGTATCAAGTACCTCGTTCAACAGACTTTGATTTACCTATTCTTGCAGAATTAAATGGTTAGATACACCTTGTTTGGAGTCCAGTCCCCAACAAACCGGTTGAATCGTTAATTTCGCCATATATTCCCAAGGGGAACTTCACTAATCCTTCTTTAGTTTTTGACAGTAACCAATCCCAGAATTAAGGAATTCTGTCAATTGGATAGTAATCACCATCAGCGCGAATTGGAACGTTGGCATCTAATAAGTACACGGTGAATTTTCATCCAATTTTCAACAAGGCATCAACTGAAGTTGGCTTAACTCCCAGAATTATTGCCGCCTTTGTATTGGTCAACTCGTTTTCGCGTAAATTTCGACTGACAAGGTTAATAAGTGCTTTTCCTAATTGATTTCTTTTAATGTCGTTTCTGTTTATTCTGCTTTGGTTTTGATTTTTACGTAGTTCCTTCCAGCGGTTCTGGAAATACGGAAAGAGATAGTTGGCAATTTCTCTATCAATCTTGTTCATTTTAAGTAGTTTGTATGTTACTGATGATTCACTGACACAATAATTTTTTGCTACTTTGTTAATAGTTTTTTTAGCCATTTCAATACTTTTGCAACTTTCCAAAGATTCAAAGTTTGCTGATGGAAGTAGAATCTCACTAGCAACATCATTGCAGTATCTTTCAATTTCAACTGGGCAATCGCTGGCTGTCTCAATTGAACCAGAAATACTTGATGAGCCTAAAAATATGTGACATAGCTCGTGTAAGAGTGTAAAAGGTCTTGCAGCATGCGCATCATTGCTGTTTATTACGATGAACGGAGCAATAGTATCTGTAGTAGCAAAACCACGAAACAAATTTTCTGTAATTTTTGACTGCCAAGACCCCAGATCTCCCGCCAGTTGGACAAATACTCCAAGCTGTTCAGTTTTATTGCGCAAATTAGTGAATAATTTACGGGGAGAACCGCGATTGTGCGTAGCACTTCCAATTTCAAAATCTAATAATTCCTTGATTTGTCTCGCTGCATCTTTGATGCTGACATTGACATTCAAGGAATTAACATATCCAAGTTCAGGAGCATCCTCTTCACTAACTAGCAAGGAACGAACCAAACTTTGTCTTGCACCGATATTTACGATCAGCGAATCAAGTAGTGCTTTCTCTCGTCTGGTTATATCTGTATCAGGAGAACGAAAGTCAGCGCCATGGTCACTACGAATCGGAGGTGAATTCAGGTAAAAAACTGTTAACGGTTTCCGATAAACGTTGGCCATGTTTAATAGTTGCTTTCTGGTCGGAAATTTCTCAGCTTCCTCAATTGCCATAAGTTTTTCGGCAGCACTAGAATTTTTTGAAGTAGAAAATCCTATTTTCAACGCCGCATCAGACAAAGTTAAACCTGCGGTATCTCTGGCCCAAATCAGCATATTTGGGTTGATATTTTTTGCCTTGTCCATGCCTTCAGAGACTATTCAATAAACTGTGTTATTTGTGATTAGTTAAAGCCTTTATCAGTAATTTTCAATATATGTTTTTGAAATGCAATAATTTTTTGGGAATATATCAGAAAATAATTTCAAAAAGAAATTACCAAATTTGGTAATAGTGAATATTAACCTGGGTATATCAAGCACAATTTGTAAATATAAAAAACCAGGGCAACTGCAAGAAGGTATCTAAAACGAGCTTGTTGGAAGCGAAGTTATCAGCCTGATTGTAGCTGAAGCAACCATGGAGCCTTGCACTGCTTTTTTCAGGGACATATAGAGGGGTTCGTTTTGTGGTTCAATCGTAATTTAGGGGAGCTTCAGTTGCCAGAGCGATTGTTACAAGTTACTGTTGACCTGTGCCAACTAGGATTTTCCTAAATAAGATATGGATGCATGTTGATTAAATTATTTACAATTCACTAGAATGTCAATTATTTATAAACATAGGTAGAGAAAATTATGCAAATTAGAATTCAACCTCGAAAAATTGAAATTCCGGAGGATAATCCGTTCGTAAACGACAAGTTAAACCGCAAAGAACAAATTGAAATATTAACTTCAATAATTGAATCCAATTCTGGGTCCTGTGTAATTACAGTTGATGCAGCTTGGGGAAATGGAAAAACTACATTTTTGAAAATGTGGACACAATATTTGCGTAATGAAAATTTCTTCATTGTTGATTTCAATGCATGGGAAACAGACTATTGCAATACACCATTTATTGCACTATATACGGAAATCAAAGATGTATTAGATAAAAATAAACAAAATAAAACAAACAAAAAACTAAAAGGTTTAATTGATAAGTTTATTGATGATGCAAAGAAAGTTCCATCAAATTATTACATTAGTAAAGTAAATATTGATCTATTATTGCCAATTTCTGCTGAAGTAGAAAAGAAAAATGAAAAATGGAAAGATAAGGTAATATCTGAATACGAAGAATCAAAATTATTACTTGACGAGTTCAAGTGTAGTTTACAGAATGTTGCTAGAGAAATTGCGGATTCAGATGGCAAACCTTTGGTAATAGTAATTGACGAGCTAGACAGATGTCGTCCCTCATATGCGGTCGAGTTTCTGGAAATTACGAAACATATATTCGGTATTGATAATATTGTATTTGTAATGAGTATTAATCGAAACCAACTTGAGCATTCAGTAAGCGCACTATATGGAAGTTCTTTCGATTCCAAAGAATATTTACGTCGATTTTTTGATCTGGAAATTGCACTTCCATCGCCAAGCAGAGCTCATTTTATCGATGCGATACTTGAAAAAACTGGTGTTGCACGAATTCTTGATGAGGCTAAATCTAAATACGATAATATTGAAATTGCAATGGCTGAATATATTCTCAAATATTATTTCAACAATTCAAATATTAGCCTTCGAACTATTGAACATGCTTTGCATCATTTGAGTATAGTAGTACCTTTATTACCTTCCAATAGCAGTAGATACATAATTTCTGCGGTAGTAGTACTGATACTTCGCACCATTAATTCTGATATATACTATAAATTTATAAATAAAAAAATATCGGATTTAGATGTAATAAATGCAATATCAGAACAGTATGAATTTAGCACTGAAGATAATCTTAGTTTTCTAGCAGCGTTTCCTTCAACTATTATCACTGCTGTAAAAACGGAAAATTATGGTATATGGGACATATGGGACCCTTCCTTGCAGTATACACCCTTAGAAGAGAAGTATTCGAATGTAAACTATACAAACATGATGAAACAACAAAATGGGGATGTAGTATCTCGATACTCTTATCAGGTTGTTGAACTATTAAAACAATTCAAAGAAAAATATCACAGTTTCGATACCATTGGTTTTAAACTTGCCGTGGATCGGTTTGAGTTGTTGTCGAATGAACTTAAACAAAGGCGCAAATAATAGAAAAAACGAGTTTTAAACAGTAAAAATGTTTTGTGAAGTTAGAAAGCAAAAGCAACAATGACGGTTTCGTTTGCAGAAACCACTGCAATAACAGTGAAAACAAGCTGAAGTATTAACAGCATTTGCATTACATGTGGTGGTAAAGGTACTTGGTGCCGACAGCCAACCACAGCAATATTAACAACAGTTGTAATTGATTTTCCCAAAACGGTTCAGTGCAATGTACTTTTTCAGTATGCTCAGAGGATGTCGGTTACAACTTTATTTCCTCTCGTAGCTCTCAACTGCTGAGTGAAGTACCTTTTCCAAGCTCTTCAGTGCATCTATTGTGGCATCGTAGTCCAATTTGTCACTTCCAACTACTCGCCATTCTGGATTATTATTTGAATTTACATAGGGTTTGTACAAGGCAACGGTCATAGTTCTACCGTTACCAAATCTTTCTGGCTTTACAAGTTCTATTCCATTTTTCTTTGCCAATTCTATTACTCGGAGATGCCAGTCATTTCTTATTTCTCCTCTCTTATCTCTAAATTCATCAGGTACCTCAATTTTAAAGGCTACATGTTTCTGTTCAATTTGAAGATATATATACTCCCACCCCCTTCAATTTCTTTGAATAACCACCACAACCCTAAAAAACCACCAGTTTTATTAGGAACATAACCCCATCCTTCTACTTTAATTTTGTCTTCAAGTGAACGATAAAATCCTTGCCAGGAACCCATCGTCCAATCTTCAGGGTGTCTACAAGTTTTATATCTAGGGTTCCAAGAATTGAAATCATCTTCCAATTCATTAAGGTAGCAAACGAAGGCATCAAGAATTTCTGACTCCCCCTCGGCCTCCGATAGAACTTCAAGAAAATCTTTTCGGTCGAATACACGATAGGGTGGATCTAGCAGTTCCTCTTTTTTGTCGACACGTAGTTCTTTTTCAATTGTTTCTTTCTCAGATTTTCTCATGTTTCCAGTTTTCAAGAAAATCGGAAAGAAATTGTCTTTTGTTACTTTTACATCAGTTTCAATTTCATTTTTCAAAACCTTATTGTGGTATCGCATCAATTGATTTCCATGCCTACTAGAATCCGTTTTATCTTCTATCAGAATTAAGAATTTGTTATTGACTTCAACCAAAACATCAATGCCGGACACTTGTTGTTTAACTATCACTTTAGAAATATCCTCTGGAATAGAATTATTGTGCTTGGAAAACAGTGCGCGAGCGAAATTTTTACCAACTTCGTGGAGTTTGGAATTAACATCAGCATACTCTTTGTTTGCCCAGACCAAGAGCCAGCAAATCATCGCATCTTGAGATAATTCTTTACGACCATAGTGGAATAGATTAGGTGGTGAGGGGTGATTACTCATAATTATGTCTCCTTGTTTAGAAACCGGGCGCAAAGCACATAAGGTACAACTATAGGAATAGGGGAATAAATTTCAATGGGTTAGTCGATATTCTGGTTGCGGTGTGTTAGCCTAATTCTTGCTAAAGCAACTTGTTTTGCCGTAGCAAGCATGGAATCAATATGCATGTTTGCAAATTGATTTCTCGCTCATACGCTTAAATCCAGTAACTTGTCCCAGTCATTATTTTTGACATCCTGCGCATTACATCTCGAACAGGGTCTGACAACCCTCCTGAGCTTGCCTCTTCTGCAGTTTTTGCATGCTTGAGTTCGTCTTCTCTCATCTGTTTCAAAACGGCAGAACTTTTTTTGTCATTTACCGGCAGACGATTGAGATGATGTTCAAGATGATCTGATACTTGGTGCTCTGTTTCTGCAAGGAATGCGGCATTGGTTTTGTCGCCTATCAACCCAGCGAGAGCGCCAATAGCAAAGGAGCCGGCATAAAATATCGGATTGAGTCGGCTGGTTTTTCCATTTAATTCTTGAATCCTGTTCGCACACCAGGCAAGGTGGTCTTCCTCTTCTTCCGCAGCTTCACGAAAAGTTTCTCGTAGTTCAGCACTCCGTGCTGTCATTGACTGACCTTGATATAGAGCCTGAGCACACACTTCACCTGTATGATTAACGCGCATCAAACGCCTGGATTCGCTCTTGTCTCGGTCAGAAAGTCCCTTTTCCGGAATCTTGTCAGCAGGCGAGGGGCGAGAAGCGACTGGCGGCGCAAACAATGTACGTAGCATATTGTCTGCGTGAGCAACTAATTGGTCAGCCACTCCGTGTTTTCTTTCCATTGTTCTATACTCCGAAGTCAGTACAAATAAAACGCATTGATAGCATTTTTGATATTAGGGACATTTAAATTGGCACTTTTAGGGACTTTAAAGTTAATAGTGACACCGTTTCATGAGCAGTCGCTACTTTACGGATACACACTATACACGTTGCCAGATTCGGCGTACACCATTGTATCAACATGGTCTTCGCGAAACTGCCGAATTGTTTGATATCGCCAACCAGTTCACTGTCCTACTTTCGTTGGGTCTTGATGAACGCACACCGCTCTCATGCAACTACCGGCGCATCTTGCCATCGTCCAAACCGCGGTTGGAAATAAAGTCGACGCAAAGTGTATCAACCTGCGGATCCGACAAACCTCCGCCGTCATCATCTCCCGGAGCACATTGGTTTCAGATTCGCTCGCAGTTGTCTTGCGGAAATCAAACGATAACTCATAGCACGTGTCGCCCACCGGTTTTATCAAATGGATTAATTTTTACACTAATCTTTGACTGCCCTACTTCTATACCGTTGCATTTGACTTATCTTCTACTAGTAATTTACTTGGCTTAGGTGCCGGTTGTGTCCATTTACTCAAATGACAGCCTACCCCATTGTAGAATCCATGAACAGATTTCTCCAGCGTTCCAATAAATTCGTTTGACTTTGAAAATTTTCCTTGATCATTATAAACATAGAATATTTCAAACTTTCGTGGTAAAGGCAACTTATTGAAATCTTTTATGTCTGTTTGGCCAATCAATTTTTTCAATTGATATACTTTGCTCTGCGATCTATTTTCAAAATATATTACTACAGATAACTTATCTATACGAATTCCTGAAACTCCTTTTTTATTAGGTTGTTCCATTTCCTTAAATTGTTTCAAAAGCCACGTCACCCTGCTGTACCCAGTTGTCTTATCGCGGGGAGCATCAAGTGCCATACTAACGATAATTGCCTTTTTATTAATATTCACTATAACTTTAAGATCTGAAGCTGCATTATCAATTTTAAATTCTGCTTCTAGCTCATTAGTATCAACCAAGTGTTGACAACCATATTTTAGACGTTCTTTTGGATCACTAATATGCTTTTTTGACATTTTGATCTTTACTTTGTCTGTTGGTAAACGTAAATTTTGACAAAGTTGCAACTGTAAATCTCTCACTTCGCTATACCAAGTAGATACGACATCATGCACTTCCTGGGAATCCTTGCGTATGACTCCTTGCCCCACCGCTGTATCAAGTAACTTTTTCCAAGATTGTTTAGGCATACCATCAATTCCCGATATACCAACTGACTTGTTGTTAAGAAACTTAATGAATTCGTCTAGAATATAAGCTTCACAAGAGCGTTTATCGAACACTTCACTATTTTGTAGCAATTTTGCTTCAGTCTGAATAAACTTCCAGGACCAGTGAAATAATTTTAAACCGTGCTTCTTTCGAACCTCAACTGGATTGTGGTCTGGTCGAGCGACTAGCTGATTTGAAATCGTTATAAGTGCGTCCATCTTTTCGGTTTTTGCAGTTTGAAGATAGCGTTCTATCTGCCCTGCATCAAGTTTTTTAATTTTGGTTTTCACCTCTAGCAGTGCACGCCACTCACTATTTTTTCTCTTTGTAACAACAATTAGTCCGTCAGGCTGATCTTTTTTTAACTCTCTCTTTTTGAACCTTATTTCGGTAAATGTTTTGATGGAAGGCTGTTTTCCTGTTTTTTGCCCTATCGTTTCAAGCAATTGTTTTGCTAACTCCGGCACTGCTACCAATACTGCTAGTAACACCGATGTTTGACACTGTTCATTAGGTGAAGTCATCGGGAATAACTTGGGTGGGTTTCCGTTGAATGGGTATTCATCTTTATCAGTCATTTGAACTTACCTTTGGTCGATGATTTAGGGGCATTGTAGCAAAACTATTTGTGTTCATATGAGTTGTGATAGGCCATGGTTCCGAAAGTTGATTCAAATTCAACTCTTTGCGTACAATTACGTGACAGCTGGTTGCTGGAAAGGCTAGTGAAAGGCCGACCACTCAAGCGCCCTTGAATTTTCTGAACTCCTGATATGATTCACTTTTGACTCTCCATTTAGGCGATGCTAATATGACATACGGTTGTAAATGGGAATTGCTATTGAATCAGTACAATCAGTTGAATTCTTTCTGAGCTTGAGCGATATTCGATAGTGACCTGAACCTGTTTCATGGATGCCCAAATTCTTGCCAAGGAAAAATTGAGGTGATATTAGACAATGAGTAATTTAGAAGCCGCAATCAAGTGCCTGACGGAATCTCCACACTATAAGGAGCTAAGAGACTATAAGCCGCCGTTCAATTCTTTTGAAGCAATGAGTGTGACTAGCAGGGAGTTGACCCACTCTAGTGTGTTGGCTTGGTTGTTGAAGGATGGGGCAAACAAGAAGTTCAGACAGAAATTTGTTGCTTGGATAGCCAATCAATCCACCAAGCTTGATGAGGAAATCAAGCACGAATTTAATTTTTACCATGCAGAAGACGACAACGACATAGAAGTCAGATGTGAATATGGGGATGAAAAAAGTCGCATTGACATATTTGCTCATTTTAGATCCCTTGAACTTGTTATTGGCATTGAGGTAAAAGTTTGGGCAGGCGAGCAACCAGAACAAGTGAGTCGGTATCAAGACCTTCTAAACGATAGTTACTCAAATTATAAAAATAAGATAGTGATATTTTTGACACCTTGGGGCGATAAATCAACGACAGCTTATCCCCCAAGCCAGTGCAGTAATGTGCCTGTGCTACTCATGTCATGGGGCGATATTGCCAATATCATAAATGAAGTCAATGACGCATCAGAGAATATAGGAGAAAAATACATTTTTCGAAAGCAATTCTCACAACACATCAAGAGGAATATTCTAATGGAAGAAAGAGAAAAAGAGTTAGTAAGCAATCTGCTCAGCGACCCTAGCCACGAAGAAACAATACAGAAAATCATTAACAACATGCCATCTTTAAATAAATATTCAGATGGCTGGAAACAGATTGTGGCAAATGTATGTAAAACTGACAAAAGTAGCCTTGAAGAAGAAACTTGGCCCAAAAAAAGCCCGCAAGAGTTGAAGTTAACCATTCCTGAGTGGGAAAACGCCGGATTACCATTCACGTTGATGCTATATAGTGAAGGCGTTGCAATCAGGACCCTTGCAATCAGGATCCTACTTCGGAGTCACTACCTAAATCACGGCGGAAAAGAAATCGATAAACTGGAAGAACTGAAAGATAAAAGTAATGGTCTTGTAGAGTATAAGAAGTTGAAAGGTTGGGGTACTTGGTCTTCAGTGCTGTCAAGCGACCGAGAGAGAGCAGAAGTTCCAGAAACAAAGTTCAACAACAGCGATTATTGGAAGAGAGAAGCCGAGGAAGTCTTAAGGAAATTACTGGAAAAAAAGAATGATGATGGAAAGAATCTACTTGATCTAATCAATAACTTGAAGTAAATAATTGAATTTACAAGATGATTGAGTACTTACTCAACCTGCGTTGCCCTGGTATAGTAAACACTTAGACGAGTGAGGGTATTGTCCCGAAAAACTGATTGATTTCACAATCAATCAAGCCTTTTCGTCAGTAAGCACTTCTAAACAGAGAGGACTGTTTAAGACCGACGATGGTAGGGCAACCATTGCAAGTTGATCGCTAGACAACAGAGTTCTTTTGCACAGTAGACAATCTATCTCGCCGAGGTCATTCGCCAAGAGCTATGCCATCAACAGATCAGCATTCTCACCAACATCAAGAGCCGCCATGTGATTCCGGCGAGGTTTACCGAGTCCCCGAAAATTGATTCGAATTCAACCCTTTGCATGGAGTGTGGACTTGGATAAACCCGGAATGGAAGGTTCTGTCTAGTTCGGTTCTATATCATTGACTACTCCATGTTTGAGCCATGATTGAAAATTCAATGAATTTTACAAGATCTTTTGGAACACCCTGTTTCTGAAATTTACTCCACTTTGCTAGTGTTTGCGATGTCAAAATTTCCATTGTTGTTCAAATTGGAATTTTGTTCTTGATACACTCGGTCAAATACGACAAACTGTCATTTGCCAGTATGGGTAGATATTAGTTTCAAATAGTTCTTGTCGTGAAAAGTTATTTCAACTATACTATTATTTAATAATTAATTAACTATTTTACAAGGTAGCGGATTATGAAGGAAAAACGGAGAAAAATTCTATTAAGAACTGTAGCTAGAGGGAAATACAGACATCTTTATGCGCATTTACAAAATCAAGGCGGACAGGAATGGAAAACAACATTTTACGAAGTGGAGAGGATACTGGGATTTGAACTTCCAGGTTCTGCCCGGGTACATAGGCCTTGGTGGTCGAATCATATCAATGGCGGGCATAGTCAAGCATTGGCATGGCAAATTGCAGGCTGGCGAGTATCGGCAGTTGACCTTGAAGAAGAGTCCCTGGTATTTCAGCGTTTAAATTCCAAAGAACAAAGTGAAGAGGGCGGCACTACAAGAAAGAAAATTGACATAGATGATTTTCTGACTCCATATAATCCCGGGCCGTGGCCCAAGGGGTTTAAGTTAACTCGGGAGTGGATGTATGAAGAAGGCTAATTGTGATGTTTATTGATACAAATATTTTTGTCTCCGCCAGTTTTGAAACCGCTCCAGAATATAGAAGAGCTCGGAAAATACTTGGCAAGATTTTGCTTGGAACTGAACCGGTTCGAATCAGCAACCAAGTGATTCGCGAATATATTGCAGCCGTTACCAGACCGCAGAAATGGGCAGTGCCAATGACAGTGCGAGCTTCATTGCAACAAGCAGAGAAGATGCAGAGCGTGTGTACCATGCTGGAAGACAATCAAGAAGTATTGAATTACTTGATGAAGATTAGTCGCGAAGTGCCTGTTGTCGGGCTGCAAATCCACGATGCTAACATCGTGGCGACTATGCTTGCATACGGTGAAAGACGATTACTGACTTTTGATGCCGGTTTTTATCGATATTCTCAAATGATAGATTTGGTTAGCATAGAAGACTGAATTTTTAGGACTGTTCCAGCAAATGGATTTTGATTCGCGGACAACCTTGTCTTGAGATATGTGAACCCTTGATTTGTGAGTCAAATCTAAGTTTTGCCGACAAAGCTTGGACTGCATGAATCGGCAATATCTTGATAATTTTGAGCCGCACAGACTGGAAATTTTAGTGCGGTATTTCAAGATTGAATAAAAGAAATTTCGAACCGCACAAATTCCTTTTAATTGAAGCGAGATTTATTCAAGAATCGATTTTCAAGGACAAGAGTGTCGGGCGAGCAAATTTTTGTGTTTTTTGTTTTGATATATTTTGCCACCCTTTACAATTGACTTGAAGTCATTGTGCAGATCTGAATCTTTTGATACTAAAATTTTAACGTTATCAGCTAATGCGAGCGCCAGAATATGTAGGTCATTCGAAATTAACGAATGCTCATCCAATTCTTTCATTTTAGCTTTGCCTGCTTCGCTTAAATTTCTTAATTCAATCAACATTGGCCGGTAATTTAGCAATTCAGTCCAGTACTGGCCAAAATTTGTGTAGACAATTTTGCCTCTGTTTTTAACCCAATCTCGCAGTGGTTCCATATCATCGTCATTTGGATCCAAAAAACGATTGAATATATCTGCATCTATTACTACACACATTTTCCAAATTATTTTTGAAAACCAAGTAGTCGGTGAGTTTCATTCAAAAAGAAATTTCGAAAATATGGAGGCTCATCAATTAAATTTGCCTGATCGTCAAATTGAATATTGTTTACTTTTACCTTGGTTCCTTCTGGTTCAAAATAAATCAATGAAACATCTTCCGGTCGAAGATTTCCATTCCTGATTTCAATTCTGGCACGATCAATCATATAGTCACTGTGTGTCTCGATGATGTAGGAGTGCGAATAAGTTTTTCGAATTTCGTTCAGAGTGGAAATAAATTCTGCCTGCCCCTCGGGATGCAAGTGAAGTTCTGGTTGCTGCATCAAGAAAGTTGTACTATCGTTTCCGGCTCTCAGTATGCGAACCAAGATCGGTAGAATTTGGCTAACACCATATCCAACATCGCTAAGATTTACATTCAGATCTTCCTGGACAGCCAATTGAATTTGAAATGGGTCAGTGAATGATTTACCAAAGTTCTTTACTATCAACTTTTCGAAAAGTTTGGATTTTTTCCCAAATGTTTCCAGTCTATCTTTAAGTATTTCCCATTCTTCTGGCTTTGAGCGAGATAAATTATTCAATGTCATAGCCATTTCGTTGCCTTCTGGATCTTCAATTTCACTAGTGGGATTGTAAGTACGTTGGGGCTTTGTTCGAATTGGAGCAAAGCTGTGAAAATGAAAATCAGAAAATGGCGGGAAAAACGAATAATGCAATATATTCGATTCTTCGTCAATATCTTTACTTTTACCATCAGCGAACATTTTTGATTCTATATTGCTGAGATATTTACGAAGTTTTAGCAAATTATCATTGCCCCCTATTACGTGAGGCTTTAAATCTATTATTCTTTTAAGAAAACAACTATAAATGAAAAAATTTTCTCCTATATTCGAAAAGCCGGATTCTTTAGGAATCTTGAACTCGAAGATCGTTCTACCATTTTTCTGTTTTGTTTCTAAAGAGGAACTACCGAAAAGTGGGTCTCTATTTTTAATTGGACCCGTTGATTCTGTCCAAATCATGTCAAAATCTGAAAATATCATATTCAATGAACTGAATACAGGTTCGGAACCAGCATCTCTTCTTCGTAGTTTGACTGTCAGTTCTGCATTCTCACTTTCCACAAGAGAAAAATCGAATCCGATTTCAAACTGTTCAAATTCATCGGTGTGCCCGTTTCGAACAATATCACCAAATGCACCCATATCATAAGGAGGTACATTGAAGTCCAGCTTCGTCATTCTTTTCTCGCTGAAACTCAAAAAATCTGCTAGTGCTTGGATGCAACCCAAAACAGTCGACTTTCCAGTGCTATTCGAACCCATCAAAAAAGTGAGAGGGCGCAGTTGAAACTCATTTGAATGTTCAAAACAGCGAACATTTGAAAGCTTAAAGTTCTTGATATTGTCCTTCATCATGTAGAACCAATTAAATTTCAAGATTTCATTTTGTAAAAAACGATATACGATTACATTGCAAAAGATTTACAGACTCTTTTGAAACTTTGCATAAAAAACAACATGCATCTAGCGTAGCGGTGCCAAATGACGAAATGTACCGCTACTATGCGAAAGTTACATACATATCAGGAGATCCTCCCGCATTAAAACAGTAAGAGCGGCGAAGAGGGTGAAAATTTTAAGTAAAAAAAACTCTTCGCCTTCCGGCACAGCAGAGTTGTTGAAGATTCTTAGGGCACTGCGTTCGGCATTAACCTTTTCCCGCACCCCTCATGCGCAGCATCCAGTCCAGCCGACTGCAGACTCTTTCGTAGAGCTCCTGCTCCCACATTCCCATGGCATACCGCCTATCCGCATTAAGCCTTGCCTTCCGCAGTTCAGAAGTAGGCGCAATCAGAATATAGAACCAGCATAGCGCAACATGGTACCACAAAGCAGCATAACTCGCGAGTATCATGGGAAGACCAATAATTAGCTCCCCTGCTTCGCCAATGTGGAGGTAGAGGGACTTCAGTAATAGTTTCATGCTGTTCATCAAATGTGTAGTCCTTCTTCATGCCTGCATACTACAACACAGGAATCGAAGTCAGGATCCTTCCTCCATAACATTATAAGCAAGGAAAGCCAGAATCGGCATGTTAACAATGCGGATTGCGGCATTCATTCTGGCCGCTGAGGTTTTCAGTAGTGGTTATTGAAGCGGAATGCAAACTTGCGAGCATGCTCTTTGAGGTTGGTTACAGCTTATTTTTGTATATCGTGCGGGTTTCATGGCAAGGCTTTTTCATACTCAAGCAGGCGCATAGCTGGTAGCTCGGTAGAATAACGCATGTTATGTTTTCTACAGAATTTTTTTAGAAGGGTCAATTCTGGTATTCGAAATGCTTCTTTCCGGCGTTTTTATAATAAAACCTTCCAGGAGATAAGTTACCTTTAGATCAAACGGAATTCCATTGAAGGAAATTTTCTGGACCAGCTTGGAAGATTTTCAAGAAACTCATAGCGTAAGATTTTTTTAGTATGTTGATAGACCAGAACAAAGTCTGTTTTTAATGCTCCTTTTCTATTGTCCTGGGCGATTGAACCGGCTGAATAGTTCAAATCGAACCGCCCGACATATTTCAGATTGTCTGGATTTTGCAAGAATGCCCACTCGCCATTTTTTCTGCAGTTGTACATCAGGCAGAGAAAACCGTTTGGCTTGAGAATTCTTGCGCATTCCTGAATAAACTTGTCCATATCCTGCAGATAGTTTTCTGGAGTTTTAAGCCGTTCGCGAGCATTGGAAATTACGATTTCATCATCAAAATTGGATTGGGAGAATTGAAGAAGCGAGTTCCAGAATTCCGATAATTCAAGGTACGGGATCCTGTCGCTATGAGGCGGGTCGGTAAGCACAAGGTCAACTGAATTGTCAGGGACATTGCTCAGTGTATTTTGCGCGGGGCCAGTAATTAAAGCACATCCGGCTTTATTGCTAAAAAATTCATTAATATTGTCGACCCACCGTCCAGCAACATTTTCTGAGTTTGTACGCAGAGCTTTTTGAAGTCGTTGAAAGCGGTTTTCAAAGCAATTCCATACATTAACTTCAAAATGTTCTCGAGGTCGCCAAAATCCAATTGCCCAACTCCCGACTTCGGTTTTCTTGCTGCTCTTGGCATGGCGGGAGTTTTTGCCTCGATTGTTTATTGCGAAGACGAAATTTGACATTTGGCCCGAAGCGGCAGTTAGAGTTAAGAGCAGTGCACGACGAATAGTGGGGTTGTCGAACTCAAGTATTCTCTCAACAAGAGTATCAATGTTCAAGCATGCGCGGGGTTTAAAAATATCCAGCATGGATAGCGTCGGTGTAGCGTTAATTCTTGAATTGGAGAAGGTCATAATCTCCCTGAAGTGCTTGGGTGTATA
Source organism: Arenicellales bacterium (assembly GCA_965203865.1). Classification (GTDB taxonomy): domain Bacteria; phylum Pseudomonadota; class Gammaproteobacteria; order Arenicellales; family JAJDZL01. Next base: position 2,323,657 of record OZ241916.1, on the reverse strand, counting down.
TTCAAGAAATTGACGAGAAAGGCTTAAATCAAAATCCGTAGCTTCATGTTCCACACGTCCCGTAGAACTGCTATTCGTCCAAACAGACCTCAACTCCGAATTGTTCCACAGGTAATGTGTTGCAATTGAATCATCTTCACGCTTGTAGGTACTGTTAATACTTGACTTTACATCAGTTGAAAGCAAACGAATCGCTTCTGAATAGTCGTCAGAATTCGGCAGATCGTGAAAAAGCTTTCCAAGCTCTGTTGAAACAGGGTTGATATCTATTCCGATAAATCTTCGGTTTGCCACACGACATATTCGAGTGAGCAGTCCACCACCAAGGAATGGGTCAACAACAATTCCATCAGGAGGGCACAGGTTTTCGATTATGTAAGCCAGCGGTTCTAAAGGTTTCTTGCCCCAATATTTGTGAAACGCGTGGAGACCTTTGTATCCTGTCGGATTTGAAGCTTGCGCGACCATCGTTTGGTAGGTTAGCGATGGAAACATTTCTAATTGTCGTAGCATAACACTTGATATGAATTTTCTTTCAAAGGCTAAATTTAGCACAATTGGAATTTACAGATAAAGTAATAAAACAGCTGTTCCCCGTATTCATAATCACAGTTCACACTTGACTTCGTCGGTTTCGATTTGCAAGTATTTGATTCTGTTTATTTCAACCAAGAAGCAAAGGCACTACAAATCGGCCTTTCAGCCGATTTGCTTGAGCGGTCGCAGACGAAAAGACTTGTTCCCATGGTTTCAGCAAACTCGAACAGTATCAATGCAAGTGTCAAATCGGCAAATTCGCCTTCAAATTTTTTCTAACGAGGAACACTCAATATATTGTAATATGTAAATAGATTGTAGTATTGACAATATAAGAATACAATGGCAATAAGCAATCCAAATATAACTACAATCAATGAATCATGGAGAATTCCATATGAGCAATTCACCAAACCGAGATGCCATGGAACAAATTACAAATAACCTACTCTGCGAGAAAAACAAAGTTCGGGCTTTATATTGTGAGGGGTACAGTCGCGCTGAAATAGCAAAGTTTTTGAAGATAGCCAACCAGCATGTACGAGAAATTCTGATAGATAGTGGCTACGAAGATTCAGAAACCAAGCCGTCATCCAATTCAGATGAATACAAATCCAGACACCATACGGGGTTGCCGACTTATCCACCACCGAAAGTGAGGAACACTGATAAAAAGCATGTCATGGAACACATTGTTGATGGGATGTCCAAAACAGCCGATAAAATTCGCGCCTTGTATGTCAAAGGCTATAGTCGGTCTGACATAAAGAATTTCCTGGGGATTCGCTACCAGCATGTTCGCAATGTTCTTGTTCGAAGTGGGTACAACGAGGTAAAACTGGAACAACCGCTGAGCAATGCTGATTCTGAAGTCGACGAATCACCGAAAATCTATCCAGACAGTGAATGGGTCAAGGTTGGCCCTGCTGGACGTCTAGTGATACCTGCCAAGTTTCGAAAAGTTCTTGGAATTGAAGAAGAAAAAGAAGTTTTGATTGAGTTGAAGGAGAATCAACTGCACATTCTGACTTGGAAAGAAAATTTGAGAAGAATTCAGGAAGAACTGAAACGCCATGTACCCGAAGGGGTTAGTATTGTGGATGAGCTTATTGCCGAGCGTCGCCAAGAATTGCTGGTGGAAGAGGCAGAGACAAGCAAAGCAAAAATGAGGCAACAAAAATGAAGGGAGCAGTGCTAGATTCTTCAGCAGTCATAGCCTTGTTGCTTAATGAAGAGGGGGCTGAAATTGTATCCGGCTACGAAGGGAAAACTGCGGTATCTGCAATTAATTGGGCCGAGGTTTGTAGTCGTTTGATTGAAATTGGATTGCCAGAAGAGCAGATCCGAGAACAGGTGGCTTCTATACGCGTTCAAATTTATCCATTTGATGCCGAACAGGCTCATGCAGTTTTAAGATTTCGCAATATAGCAAGAAAAAATGGCATGTCTCTTGCCGACTGTGCATGTATTCAGCTTGCCAAGCAACTAAGATTGCCAGTCTTGACAAGAGACAAAGTGTGGGCGAAAGTAAACTTGGGGGTTGAAGTCAAACTAATTTGTTCTTGATTTGCACCAGAATTTTAGTGGCATTGATTATTAGATCTTTTCCGAGCAAGAATTTTCAATCAATTAACGCTTGAACATCGCTGTAAAACGCATGTTCAGTTTCCATCAGGCTTCGCAAATCGCCTTAGCATTTCGTGGTCGTTCTTGTTACTATTCACATACAGCACCTCCGAAAGGGGAAGAGCGAAATTGCTGATTAGCCAAGGGTGATTACAGTACGAAAACAGTTTGGATGGCGGTGCAGGGGCATGGGTTAGAAGAAATGGCGAGAACAGGCGTTCCAGCCTTGAAAAGCGCAAATTCTTGAGGTAGAGAGAATTTCAGAAAATCAAAACAACTTGGCAACTACGAAACCAGCTTACTATTGTGATGCAATTACTCAATGGTCTCACGGTCGAATCAATCCAATTTTCATAGATTAAAGCCAGACTAACTCGAAATTTCTACGAGTTTTTTCTTCAACCACCAAATTGCAACTTCAACGTAGGGTTCAAGTTTTCCCGACGAATCTGATCGCCTGGATATCTCCTTTTCCAAACGTTTGCGTGAGACAGGATGGTTATTCTGCCACCGCTTCATTACTCCCCATAATACTCTTTTACGATTCTGCATCATTAGAGGGAGATTGAGTTTTAGAATTTCGTTTAATTGACGGTCAAACTCCTTGTCGTCAGATTGAATTTTTCCGCTTCGTTTGTAAGTGATTCGTAACTTGTCATGATGGTTTGGATTTGCTGGATTAAACAGCAAGTCTCGGTCAGCTTTTCGGGTATCACAATGCTGACGTTTCGGCGATAGGCCTTCACCGCCTTTGCATACTACTAAAAGATTCTGATAGTCCAGCTGATTTTGAGGATATTTTGCTATGCATTGCCAGTGCTCAATCTTCAATTGTCCTTGCTTGTCGGGTATGCGTCCCATGCAATAGCAACAAAGACCACCCTGCTCGGACAGCATTGTTTCGCGCAGTCTTGCCTTGTCTGAATAGTTGTCGTAGTCCGCATACTTGGACTTTCTGTGTTCAACGAGACTCCGTGGTTCATTTCCTTTGTTGATGGGTCTCACCTATTCCCTCTCCATGAAGCTAAGAAAAGTTAGAATTTGCACTACTTCTGGATCATTTTCACCGAGAATTCCAATCAACGATTGAAGAGACTCATTTGACCGATCAAATCCGCTGTCATCTATTTCTTCATTGATTCGAGCCAACAACTGGTGTACTTCTTCCGTACGCGGAGACACGTCCATTACTTCTTCGAGTATGCGACTTGAATCAACACCATATGAATAAGGCAGTGGATACACCTTGTTTTCTTCAATACTGTGAATATTCTCAGATTTGATTTCGCCAATCACTTGCGGAGAATAAGTAGTCGCAATAAACTGACACTTGGGGAAAGCATCCACGAGATCATGTACAATTTTTCGCTGATATCTGGGATGCAGATGAAGTTCAATCTCATCTATCAATACTACTGCCCCGGCATCAACGACAGGATTGGCAAGTCCCGGATTGGCCAGAAAAAGTCGACGAACGATATCGAAAACAATTGAAAATAGTCTTCGCTCTCCTTCCGAAAGATTGCGGACTGGAATCGTGCTTGTACCATTTTGAATGAACAGTTCCTTTTGATTCTTGCCGCCAACAACAAGATTTTTGTAATTGGGGAGGAATCGGGCCAGCGTATTCTCAACCATTTCCGAAATTGCTTTTGACTGGACAGACATCAACTTTGACTCGGCCTTCATTTGCAACCACTGCCCAAGCTCGCCAAGATTCACGCCTCGATCAGACAATGCTCCTGAAAATGCAAGACTGGTTCCACCATTTGTAGTTCCGTTCCTGTATTGACTTGCTCCCTGAGCGGAAAAATGAATCGCAAGCGGCGAAAAATCAGCGTGAACGGGTATTTCCCGTTTGTGAACATTGCCTGCGTATGGTTGCTTCAACGGCCGGTCAAGGATTTGAGATACGTCAGTTAGTGGCTCGAATTTTCGTACCGCCTTCCTTTCCGGGTGCTTGGTGTACGAAAACAAATAATCCACAGTTCCATGCTGCACTTGACATTCAATTCCTTGAGGAGCCGCTTCAGTCCCGGATTCATTTGACAGATCAATCGTTGCCGGGGACCTTACCTTGCCGACACGAGAAACAATTGATGACAGGCACAATCTTAACGCATCAAGCGCACTTGACTTTCCAGCTCCGTTCTCACCAATAATCAGGTTGAAGTCGGGTTGGAAATCAAAATTCGCGAAATCAAATCCTCGAACATTTTCCAGTTTCAGGTGCTTTACTTTCATAAGTGGTTTTGAACCATGCGCAGGTGTGTCATGAAGTCACAACGACAAGAGGCTTTTCAAGCCAAATTCTACTTACATATACAGAGTCATGTCAACGAAATCTTCTTTAATGAACACTTGCCATTGCAAAATTTTTAAAGACGAAATTGTTGATTTGCCAAGGGTGACTACAATACGAAAACAGTCTGGATGGCGATGCAGGGGCTTTTATGGCAAGACTTGTTTCTGATGAAAATGATTGCACGAGCCATGCTTGCTGGCGGACACAGATTTGGTTTTAATTGATTGGAATCGCAAGTTTCAGATCTGAATTTCTGTAAATTGTTGATTTTACAAAACAAGTTTAATTGATTGAAACTGGTTGATCAAGCGAATGGAGCAGTATTTTCCATCTTGCAGACCAGTGGTGTCGGCTACTGAAAGTGCGCTTCGTCACACTTGCCTGCTTTAATTTCCCAATCTGTACAAGATTGTCGAGTTCCTTACGAGTCATTGAGAGTGCCCAGAAGAATGATATGCGGACGATTCAGGACACGGTCAACAAATTCTGCCTTTCTCGACATTCGTTTTTGAAAGTCAGCAGGCTTGTAAAGGATCGGATTGATTCGCCGGTCCAGTTTTCTCTCGACCGGCTCCATCGCCGCATAGATTGAAAGCAGTGATAACTCGCTGGAAATCAGCATAAGGTCAATATCGCTTGTTGCTCTGTCAGTCCGATTCGCAACTGAGCCGAACAGCAGTGCCAAATCAATCTTGTCGCTTAGCGGCTCCAGGGCCGATCGAATCGGGTCTTCAAGACCGACCGTCTTTTCAACTATGCTGCAAAGCTCGTGATACACGGGTGATTCTTTGTTCGCCTGGTATCGTTTTTGGTTTCCAAGCCAAGAGACGTTTGCAAGCCTGCTTGTTTCCAGACGAGCGAGCTCTCGTTGAATCGCACCGCGTCCGGCACCGGTAAGTGCAATAATCTGGTTTACATAGAAACTGCGGTGCGGCTGTCCAAAGATTAATGCATACACGCGTTGCTGAGTCGTTGTGAACAGGACATCGCCCAACCCGGTGCCGCGAAGACACGGGGTTTCCCGATGGTGCGGTTGCGGAGTTGCCGTTGTTTTTTTAATACCCATATTGAGTATTATAATACTTATATAGGGGATTTCAATTTCAGATCAAAAATCTGAATTGTTGTTGATGCAATTCCGTTAGCCCCGCCTAATATTGATCGTTGTTCATTTTGACAAACTTCCACAGGAATTTCCCTTTACTTGGCGGACTTGGGCTTTGAAGCAGAATACCCGGATGAGTCTGCAGTGCACTGGAACCGTGGGGTACAGAGTAGTGTTCCAAACTGAACTACTATACAGGTTTCATTCAATCCCAACTTGAAAGACGAATCGTATTGGATGTTCAAAAAGAATTCAAAAAACGAGCAAATTATGAAGTTTCACAGGCGAGCTCTACTCTCTTGCCGTTGAGATGATGAAGGATTATGCTATCAAGGTGGCATCCCTTGAAAATAGAGTTAGTACAATTATGCAGGAATCAAGCAAACAGAAGTACTTCACCGCTAAACAGGCTTTATTGGCGGGCATTGTAAAGTCTGGATATTTGAAGTCGGTAGAGAAGTATGGTACTTTGCTTTGCATGACCGAGGCTAAACGACCAGCGACAGCCCGTACGACAACAGTTCAGATAGGTGTGAAGATAAACATGTACAGAGGAGACTGGTGATGAGACTTGATAAACTGGAAAAATATATTAAAGACCTGCAGAGCGTATAGATGCTCATCGCGATATATTGGAGAGAAATTCTTGTGTATGTTGTTGAAAAGTTATATGAAACCAAACATCTTACTGATAAACACATTCCTATAACATTTGGCCCCGCAGTGAGAGATACATTGTGCATACTGAGACAATCCACGCAACCGGGGAAATTTTTGAGTTCCCCAAAGTGATACTGCAGGGACTTCCTTAATTGTAGAAGCACATGCGCCTCGTGAAAGTGCCGTTGATTCAACCATAAAATTGTTGAAAATATGTGAGATGGATCTTGGTAAGGATCACTTGAAACCGGATGACGGTTTACTATCTAAAGTAAATGAGCAACTTGAAATGTTGCTCTGGTCTTCTTCAGATGAGTTATTCGAACCCGGTATGGAAAGTCGCTTTTCAGGGTGTCTTGATGTACTACTGGAAAAATATAACTCTGTTTTGTTTCAAGGATTGATATTGCAACTCTCTGTAAATGGAAATAAAAATTCAGTGACTCTGGCAGAAGCGTTGCAGTGGGCATCGTGGCAGAGCGAACAAGAATTTGGCGACCAAATATTAGAACTGCTTTTAGCCGGACTGTATCATCCGTCGCTTCTTGTACGCGATTCTGCCTGTTCTGCTCTAGTCTATTACGATGAACTGACCGCTAGGACCCATCTTGAAAGTGCTCTTGAATTTGAATCACATCCAATACTTGCAGAAAATTTAGTCTCCACCATTAATTCGTTAGAATCCAGTAATTGATAGAGCAATGTTAATTCGTAAAGTAAGTCAAAAGTTGTATTGGGATGACCCAAGATGGCTTGATGCTCAAACTGTATTCTTAAAAATATTTCCTAAGTGAAGTACTCGTTAGTTAAATCTTGTTGACATTTCGTCATACCTCAGTTTACTGTATTCTATGTTCTCCAGGTCGGGTTTACGAGTGATTCACCGGGCTGGCTATCCGCTTAGAACTATACGCCCGTGTCCGAGTATATTATTCCTAAAGATTATCGAAAACAGTGAGCTAGTAGTAGCACAATTCAATAATCGTGTCATGAAATAACTCAACGGACTGTTGGTTGATGTGAGCGGCGTAACTATTTTCGCTAGAGAACGTTGTTTCAATTCGTTGGTCAATCTGCAATCAACAAATGAGATTCTGGTTTAGGAGGGTTCTGATATAGAAACACGAAGTTACCAATTGAAAGTTAAAGGACTCCAAGTTGAGCGGGGAGAAATCAGTTCGAAAGAATTGGCAAATATTTTACTCGCACTGTGCAAAACTGCGGAGAGTGCCACGCGATTGTTTTCATTCGGAAGCGGTACTGGAATAGGTGGAAGTCCAAGTTGGTTAACTGAGTCAACAAATTTTACTGTGACAGGGTTGACCCAAGGGTCTACGGTCATTCAAATTAAAGCTCCGTTGTTGCGAGAAACAACAAAAAATATTTTTGCACCGAGAGATTTTCACCTGAATCCTCCGGGCTTGAAAGACACGGCATTAGATTTAGTTGCATATGCTATTGAAGATGCCGGGAATGAAAATTCAACTGGCGAATATTACGATAGTTATGTTCTTGATGCGATGAGAAAGCTAGGGAGCCCCACACAGAAGGGGGAAGTCCAACTTGAACTAATACCTCAGGGTTCGGCTCATGGTAAATTCATTTTGAACAAAACGGTATATCAGAAGTTGAGTAATCTAAAACAATCAATGCCTAAACAGCAAACCTTTATTGTGAGCGGCCGACTTGACCAGATTAACTACAAAAGTCGGAACTTTCACCTTTCGATAGGTCAAAATTCAAAAATTTTGGGAAGATTGCAACCAGAATCATTGGACATAGAAGATCTACGACAATTTTGGGGGAAACTTGTAACCATTGAGGGAATGGTTCATTTCAAAGTTGATGGCAAGCCAAGAATTATTGAAGCCAGAAAAATTGGTGCTCGCTCGGAAGGAGATGAACTATTTGAAAAATTACCGGAAATTCATCCACTGTTCAGTAAAACGGAGGAATATCGCGCTCAATCATTCAATGTTAGAGATATCTTTGGAACATGGCCAGGAGACGAGACTATTGAAGAACTAATGGCTGCACTAAAGGAACTCAGTTGATGAAGCGCATAGTACTTGACACAGGAATGTTGTTAGGAATTGTTCGAGGTGCACCGTGGGCAGGCAAAGTTATTTCAGAATTCAATATTGACAAGGGAAGCACAGTATTAGCTACCTCTGTTGTATGCCTTGGAGAGATACTTTCCATTAGCGAAAAGCGCAGGTGGGCTTTAAAAAGGAAAGAATACCTTGAACAAATTATAAAGGGAATTACTCTACTCACACTCAATGACCGATCAGTGTTAAATGCTTATGCAAGAATAAACACTATGAACGCATGGAGGTAATTTACAAATAACAGCACCTAATGGAGCACCGCCTCCAAAACCTGCCATTTCGATGAAACAAAACGATATGTGGGTATCAGCTAACTGCCCATAGTTTTAAAGGGTTGCTGTTATCCACATATAAAGATACCTATGACGATAATTGGACAAATTGAGACTGCAGTTTAACAAAATCAAATTCTTGTACATTCCAAGCAGGGTTTTTCAAGACCGACGAATTAAAGAAATATCGTGGGAAACTACTGTAGATACTAACTGTGACCTAGACTGTGCCAACAATGGTATATATAATCTCCAAAAGAAAAGAGTCCGCTTGGACCTCTGTTCTACACTTTCTTTTTTGAGCCGGCCTTCTTGAAGATTCTGTTGGCGGTGCTTTTTTGACAAGATTAAACGGAACAGTAATCTTTTCGCCTTGCTGGTTCGCCCACTTCTGATGCGAACCTTTCCCGTGATGAGTTTTACTAAAACCGCACTTATTCAGTTCTCTGGGCAACCTCCCGGTAATAGTCGGACACTACTACGCGGCTACCATTCCAGTATCGGCGGAATCGCCAAAAGGCACTACCCAGAAGTATTCTCTTGGCTTCTTTTCATGTTTTGCGGAATGGTTGGCTTCAATCAATTCTTCCGCAAACTCGCTCGCTACTTCTGCGAATTCCTCTCGGGTCTTTGCCTCAATGAACAGACCTTCAATGTTAGTATCCGAATACCATATCTTGTTTTCTTCGTCCCAGATCGCCCTGACGTAGAATTCAGAACCAGAATTTACATTGATTTTGTTCATAAGTATCTACCTTGAATGATTGAAATGCTAATTACTATTTAAGCTTTTAATAATGCAGAACTATACTCGGCGCTCATACAATAGTCAAGTCCAAGCCTTCCTGCTCAGCAATTCTCATTTTAAATGATTTGTGAAATTGTCACCTCCTGAATGAAGTGAAAGAAACGCTTCTTCAGCAGTGACTCCCAGTTATGGAAGTACAGGTACTTGTGCAGCACGGCCAAGTCGGTGAAGAAGTCGCGTCGGGAAATCGGGATGAGAGTTGATTTGAAGTTGACAGTAATCAGCAGGATTGGTTGCAGGTGCATTGGACGAAAGTGACTTGAACCAAGTGACAGTGGACACAACTATGCAGAAAAACGCGGTAAAGTATCCGACGGATGCGAAATTGCTGAACCGGGTTCGCGATCGTCTGGTGAACAAAGTTCAATCAGCTGGTTTGACACTTCATCAAAGCTATGTTCAAGTGGATTCCGAGGCAATTTTTGAAGAAATGCGCGGATTTCATCAAAGCCCGGGAGCACTCGGCAGTCTCCCGTTCAGAGGTCGAAAATAGGCTTGCAGATGATTTCTCTCTTGTCACGCTCAAAGTCAAAAATCGTGAAATTGGTGTGAGCTGGAACCATATGTAGTATGGATAGGTCCACGTACCTTGATATAGACAACCAAGACAAGTTACACTCACTCAAACCAAAATCTCAACATCATGCACGTTGATTCTTGATAGGCATTTTTGTCACTGAAATCAATTCGATATTGTGACGCGCCCTGTTGTACCGTCATAGTACATTTTGAAATTGAGAAGAAAATCTCTCCCAATTAGAGCTAATTGGCTGTTTCCCGCTACTAATAGGTGAACTCCAGCAAAACTCCCATAAAATATCGTATTCAAATCTGGAATGTAAATTTGTGCAATGTGCATGTTTACTTCGCCTGGACCAAGGACACCAGAAACATTGCCACGATCAGAAATTGGTAACTCTCTAATACTAGCAACAGTTGAATCAATGCAACTAGCGGTTGCACCCGTATCAATCAACGCTGGAATTAGAATTGAAGGCAGATCAGGAATAGTGTTCGAACCTGGTTGGAAATCAACATCGAAACCGATATTGACTTGCAAAGTTGGTCCAACTGTTAAAAGGCGCGCCGGATCGAACGAACCGCGACCATCAGGAAAACCACATTCAGCTGCTGGCATTTTTGATCGGATGAATTGGATGGTAAATTACAGACGATGGAAGCGTAATCGGTGGGGCTCCAACTTGTCGGATCAAATATGGCCCCCGGCCGTAATTCACTACCGCGTATTCAGCTACGTTTTGAAATGATTCGTGAATTTTAACGAGTTCTCTGTCATAGAATACGACCCATTTACCCAAATGCTGTGTCTCGAGTACTCCAAGCATTTGGTCATATGCTTCAATATTCTCCAATAATGTTGCCGCCATTGTTCGCACCCCCAGCCAGTGCTACCTTCAGTTTTTTTACTCTACCGCATTTGTTGAATGCTGTCAAAGTTATTTGCAGGTTCACAGCAATTCTCATTTTAAATGGTTTGTGAAATTGTCACCTCCTGAATGAAGTGAAAGAAACGATTATATACAAGGATTTGGAAGAATCGAGGGCGGCTAAGGCGGCCGGCCTTGCACCAGCTTGTTCAGCAGTGACTCCCAGTTATGGAAGTACAGGTACTTGGGTACCACGGCCAAGTCGGTGAAGAAGTCGCGTCGGGTCACGAGTTTTTTCCGGGCTTTCTGCCAAAGCCGGCACATCTCGTCGCAGACGGTGTGGATGGCGAAGGCGATGAAGTTGAGCACCAGCAGCACGTTGGTCAAGCCTTTCTGGCCGTGTCCGAAGTTGTGTTCAAGGTGGTATCCGTTGTTCTTGAGTTCGTTGAAGGATTCGTTTTCGATTTTCCATCGGCTTCGTGCGCAGTCGACCAGTTGCTTGACGTTGCTTCGCGTGACCGGGACGGAGGTGATTGTCACTATTAACGGTAAATTCCTGTACCCTTTATAAAATACCAATTAATCTCCGAAAACCGTGCGTATTCAGGAAATAATTCGAAGGATTGTCAGCCAAGCATCTTTCAATATTCTCCTTTTGTTTCCATATCTTGCTTGTTGAAGGTGCTACTGTATTTTGATCAAAACTTGAAGTTGTAAATTTGTTGAAATAAATACCATCCAGATAAGCAACGTATGAAATACCTTCATCGCCTTGATTATCAATCAACGCGATGAGTTCACTGATTTGTTTGTCAACTAGTCATCACCTCCATCAGAAAGTGCAACTTCTGCCGCAGTGATTCGGTCCAATACCTTGCGCCATGTTTGCATTGCAGTGGTCGGCGCCTGTTCTGAATTTTTAGTAATAATCAGTTGATCTGTTGTATAGAAATCGTCAATCAATTTCTCTGGATGTTCCAGGCATTCTTGAAAAAGATCAAATCCATTTTATAGCCATTGGAACAGGCTTCTTTCTTTGTCAAGTGCGGCATTGATAAATATTCGCGCCAAGGCGAACTCCATTCTCCTTCTATAACGACCATCCTTTCTGATTCCTTTGAACGGCGTGAGGAAAACATCATGAGTTTCTTTGCGAAACGCTTCCAATCTCCTATTGAGATTATCAATCACTTCAGGAACATTTCCGAACTCTCCACCGATTCTGGTAAAAAATCTTGATGAAACTTTAACAGGATATTCCTTTATCTCTTCGATTTCGCAAAATCTTATTGAAGCCCTGTGTACGCTGTCAAATGAGACAAATCCTAGCTTGCCAGCTGGATCATTGAAACGGATATGCCTGTTTCGGATTGGCATGGGAATCTTGCATTCAAGGTCTTGCAAATGCCCGATAAACGCATTGTCGTAATAGATATTAACGGAAGAACTTATTCCTGCGCCGAACAATGCCAAGCAAACAGGGTTGTCCGTATCGTTGAACATCCCTCTGTCATGAAGCAGAATGTAGTCAGACAATCTTTGCCTGAATAACCCGCTCTGAAGAAAACTCGCAGGAATTAACGCGGCAACATAGCTGCAATTTCTCAAGCACAATTCCAGGCAGTGTTTATACAGGTCATCATGGTTAGTGCCGGGAAAGTCCAATCCCCTTCGGGTTGCTGAATTTCTAGCCAACCAAGGGGGATTTGTAATGCAAACATCAAAACCTTCCGGAAAAAACTGAATTGTATCCCTTTGCATTACTTTCCTGTCAGCTGGTACGATATCGTAGGAACTGAACTGCTTGCATAGTCCATTTTTCTTCAGGGCCTTTATTATGTTGTTTGAACCTGCAAATGGTTCCAGGATACGTTTTGATGGCAAGGCGATCTGTTCAGACCAATCCAAGAATGGACGAAGGGAAAAGGGATTTCCTATGGTGTAGTATTGTCCATGTGCTCGCTTGTCCACTTTTTGAAGCAATTTTTAACTACCCCCTATATATTGGTTCAATTACCCGCCAATTCCAGATACAAAGTCATTGTACACGATTCTTCCGCCAGTCATGCCAGCAACAAGAGTGTTTCCCGTTGCAAAGATTTTGAAGGCGAATTTTGCGATTTGCCAAGGTTGATAGCGGTGTGAAAACGATCTGAGCGGTGATTCTGGACTCACCGCAGATACTAATTGGTAAAAATTTCAGTGCGGAGATACAGATCCAGTTCGTTTAGATGAAACAGAATCGCATTTTACATGTGCCGCACGATGCGGAAGTCGTACGAGCTCCGCTTGAGTTGCTGGAATCGCGCATTGATACTTCCTGCCCTTGCATGATTGAACCCGGCTAACGCCGCATTCACCAAGTCCGCTTAATACCAAGCGACATCCCTATAGCAAACAGTGAATCTATGGTGAGCCTTGAATTTATGAGTCGTGTAGTTAGTGTCTGTTGCGGGAAAGTTCTACAGGACGATCAGCTATGTCAATGACCCTTGCCCTTCTGTACATATCAAGCTCGTAGCCTTTTCTTTTTAAAACAGGCTTGCCATTTTGGTCAGTAAACAAATCAAGCAGTTCCTGAAAAGATTCTGGATCAATTTGAGGGTTCTTTTTCAGAATTCCCTTAACTAGTTTTTTGTCAACCATCGCTCCCTACTCCATAGAACTATCTATAGTATGTGTGTTCACCATGCATATGGAGAACTCCACTGATATTATTACTCATTATATAGTCTGATTGCAAATTGTAATATTCTCGAATCGCCACAGAACGCTCCTCAGATAGTCCAAAATCGTCAATTTTCAGTTTCAGTTCATTATCTAAAACATCCTTTGAAATTCTGAATCCGTGGCTGTTCCATCTTTTCGTGTCACTCAGTGACTTAGCAATTTCCCCTGCTCGTTGCTCTCTCATCTCCTTGGTTACGTCCAATTTTCTCGACTCCGTCTTCATCCAATTCTTGAACTTGTAATTGCATAACCACTCTTTTAGGAGCCTGATTGACAACTCTCTTTGTTGTTCATATTGGTATAGCTCAGCTTGATCGAAACCGACAATCAACAGTAATGCTTCCGCCTGACTAATTTCGCCAGCCCTAGCTTGCATGACTAACTGTTTATAGCGTTCAAGATACCCAAGTGCAGGAACCAATATGTTCTTGTCTTCTTTCACTACTTGAGGGTCAATGGGGCCAAGACGAGAGTAATAGTCCATGTGAATTGCATCGCCAGACGTGACAAAAACTGTACCGGCAGAAAATGCGTAATTTGGAACAACAAACTCAATGCAGTCATAGTGGTGCCTAACGGTGTCAACCATGTGATGGACGACCTCAATGATGCCACCATGAGTAGTGAGCACAATAACTAATTTCTCTCTGCGCGTAGTTCTATTTTCAATCATATTCCGTAGCATATCTTCCACTCCGAAAGTAATCTGCCCGTTTATAGATAAGACATCAGCGCAGAATACAGTCTCCAGCTTCTCAATTAGCTGATCCAACCTTTCTTCCACTAAATTGTTTACAAGTTTAGGCATGATTCACTCCAATTGCCTATGCTAAGGTTAACTCGTCTGGATTGCCCGCCGTCAAATGAAGCCGATGACCCCCATGGCAGGTCACTGCAGAAAACTCTTGAAGTTGCTGATGACGAAATTAACCTTCGCAAGCCATCCATCCTGTTTTTAGCTTGATAGATAAAATCGCCTTCGTGGCGTTTTCCTATGAGTTTTCTATCAGTTCGAGTTTCCATTTGAAATTTAAATGCATTTTGCCGTGAAAATCCTGACATGCTTAGACACGCAAAACACTTGCAACCTGATAGTCGTAAAAAATTTCTGTTCAATAACGACGCAAGCACGGACTTACTGTTCGGCATCCCGTATTAGGCATTTTGCCGACTTGAACCGTCACCGTAAAAACCAGCTGCGTATGCCTTATTGTACAGCATTGGAAGTAAAAATCTCGTCGGCAAAAGTTTTCATGCAGTCGGTGTGATAAAAGTATCATGAACGTTTTCTAGAATTTGCACAATTCAGGAGCAGGAGATGAACCGGACAATTAAATCTAAAAAGGCAGAATCTTTCTATGATGAATTTGATTTCATTGATGAGATTGGAGAAGCATTTACTCCGCCTGAGTTTATAGAATTGCCCAAGCCCAAGAGTATGCTAGAAGCTCGGATGGAGAATATTCATAATATGCGTAATCATTTTCGCAAGGCATTGGTTGAATTAGGGCTAAGGAACGATATTTCTTCCAGTGATTAGAGGAGAAATGACCGAGGTCTAGTCAACCCAAATTTAAAATTCAGAACAGTTGGAATTTGAGTGAAAAGTTAGATAGTGCCGAATCACTAGAAATTTAGGAATCATCTTCCCGAGGAAAGAAAAAGGCGATAATTGCAATTACCGGTAACATTACTTTGAGCAATATAAACTCTATATTGATGGGACCGAACAGACCAGTAATCGTCGTCAAACAGCGAATAACTACTTTATCGCTATAAATACAGCTTTGTTAATCATGCTGGGTTATTCGTTTAAGCACGTTGGGCACGAAAGTTTTGATTATTTGATAATAATTTTAGGAACTCTTTGTATTGCTGGAATAGTGGTATGCATTATTTTTGAATTGTTGATTTTGTCCTATAAAACAATTAAATACTGGAAAATTTAAGGTTTTACATGAAGTTGAACAATACCTGCCTTTAGCGTTGTATAAATACGAATGGAAATTATTGGGAGAAGGCAAGAAGAAACGCTTATATATTCCTTTTACCCCTTGATTCCCGCTTAAGAAGCTAAGAAAATCCATTCTGAGGGTGTGGAAAGGGACACCTCTGTTAGGATTTCCGGTAAAATACCGTTTTTAACAAAACTCACCCAAGAGGTGTCCTTATGAAACAGATGAGCAGTATACAAAGTCGGGTGCGGAAAGTCGAATATGATTTCACGGATGCGAAGTTGACGGGGTGCGGCGGGGTTACGTTTGCGGCGCAGTTGGCGAAGGCCAGCGGCTTGTGCGAGTTGCTGGAGAAGGAGTTGAACGGCACGTTGAAAAAGCGTCGTCGGGGAGCGACGGAGGCGCAGAGCATTTTGGCGCAGGTGTATTTGCTGTTGACGGGCGAGGGCCACTTGTCGGATTTGGACGATGCCCGTCGGGATGGTGTTTTCCGGGTTCTGACGGGTCTGGGCGAGCTGCCGGGTTCGCGGCGCATGGGAGAGTTTCTGAGTCGCTTCGGGGAGTCGGATCTGGCTCGTTTTCGGGAGTTGGCGGTACGCTGGCTGGGGCCGTTGACGGCGACGGTTGCGAATCGCCATCGTTGTTCTCTGGGCTATGTGCCGGTCTTCATAGACAGCACCGACATCGAGGTGGACGGGAAGTGCTTTGAAGGTGCGCAGGAGCCTTGCTATCGCGGGGTACGGCGTTATCAGATGCACACGATTTTTGTGGGGAATCTGATGGTGAGTTTGCGGTTGAACGACGGCGGCGGTCATTCGACGCACGGCTGGAAAGAGCAGTTGGAAGCGGATGCAGTGCCGCTGCTGTCGGGCGAGTCCGGGGTGTGGGTGCGAGCGGACAACGCCTACTACAAGGGGGATTTTGTGAAGTATTGCCGTTCCCGCGGCTGGGACTACTCGGTGAGCGTGACGAACGACAACTGGAAGAAGCCGGTGGTGAATGCGGTGAAAGATTCGGACAATGCGGATTGGCAATGGATCAACGGTGAGGAGCAGGCGATTTATTCGTCTCACCGGCCGAATGGCTGGGAGCAGGATGCGGCCTATGCGGTGATTCGGCGAAGCAAGGAAGGTCGCCAGTTGCTGCTGGATCCGACCTACACGGTGATTCTGGTATCGCACGACGAGTTGCCGGTTTGGGAGGCGGTTGCCCGTCATCGCGGCAAGCAGGGTCAGGAGAATGCGTTCAAGGGTCCGCTGATTGACCTGGATCTTCATCATCCGCCGTGCAAGAGGTTTGCTGCCAACCAGGCGTTCTACCTGTGCGGCTTGCTGGCGCAGGCCTTGCTGCGAGCAATTCAGTACTGTCTGCTGCCGCTGGATGAATGGCGGCGCAGCTTGGGAACCATCATTCGGCGCGTGGTGCGCCGCCCGGCAGTGCTGACCTGCAGTGCGGGCCGCTACCGGCTGAGGTTCAGCAAGAATCTGCGCAGCGTGTATATGAAATGGTTGAACGAGGCCATCGACAATACCTGCAGCTTGAAAAGAATTCTTCTCGAATAGGCTTGCTCCGCGGCGCTTCGCCGCACCGAACATCTTGAATCGACCTGTTGAGCAGACGCTCTCGCCTGCTGCCGGCGAAAACGCGTCCGCACGCCGCTTCATGCCGTCGATTCGAACCTCGAACCTTGCTAATATCCGATCCGCTCAGTACCGGCACCGAATGGCACCGGGCAAATCGGAAAAACTCAACACCGACGATTGCATGCACTTGTCTTCACTGCCATAATACAACTTTCAAACCCTTAAGCGGGGATCTGGGTTTTACCAAATTAGAGCCATTTATTCTGTAGTATTTGTAATTCTCTATTTGCTATGGATTGGACTTTTCTTCTGGTTTTCCCCTCTGATGTTTTAGTTTCTGAATCATAGAATAATATAAGGACAAATTCGAATGTCTTGATTTCCCGCTTAACAGAGCACTGTTCAAGGCTCGGCACCTTATGTTATGCTCATAAGATTAGTGCGTTGTCCAAAATAGAAGGTGGTTCCGATGCATTAAATACAACAGCGTATGTGATGGCCAAATTTTCTGGTGATACAAGTAAACCAAACCAGGAATTTGCCTTGTGGGCATCTTTTTGGTTTGTACAGTAATTTAACAAGCGATTCTTTATTGAAATATCACTAGAAAAAAATATGGTAAAGCCTGTTTGGTCTTTATTTATGTTTACAGTGTATATCGGGAGGTAATTTCCAGCATTTTCAGACTGGGAGTATGAATTAATTTGCTGGTTTAATTGTTTAACAAATCCTATTCTCAGGGCTAAAAGCTTGCAACCCAGATCAAATTCAACAGGATCTTTGCTATACTGAATTGTGTTAATTATCCGCTCAAAAAAAGTATTTCTAAATTTAGTTAGTATTCCGTCCGGAGTGCGGCATCCACGTTGTCCTGTTCGACGAATTGTCATAACTTTTTCAACTTCTTGCGCATGATGATCACCAACAGGGCTAGCATCAGACAAATTATTGTGCTTCAAGTGGTATCCAAAAATTGCAACTTCGTGGTCAGCAAGCAAGGAACAAAAATATTTGGTTCGTTGGTCGAAATAGTTGATTACTCTTAATGGGCTTTCCAACAATTCGGTAATTGTATCTATGGTAAAGATGTCTGTAACTATTGGCAAGGAAATACTATGGTGATATCTTCTTGTTAGTCTGGTGTATGTTTGAAATGCCAAGCCCGGATATCTATCGCAAAATGCACAAATAATATAGACTGCTTTCAATTCATTCGTTAAGTTGATTCGCGTCCCATTAGAATCTTCCAAATAAGAATTGTTTGAAATCAAAAACTCAGAGCATTTGAAGGCTTGATCATAGGCCTTCTGAATCGCAAGATTAAAATCTTCATCCAATATTCCATGATCTCCCCCTCTTGCTTCAAACCGAAGTCTCTTAGACTTAGATTCAACTACAATCGCGCAGGTTCCAAAAACAACTAAGATGTCAATTTCCCCCAAAGTTCTGCCTCGAGATTTTTTAATTTTTACATTTGAATATAAAGTTCCTTCTTTAAACGTCGCTGATAAAAATTTTGAACATATTTGCTCTGTAAATTTGCCTCTATTGGAAGAGGCAGTTTGTTTGTATTCTCCATCTTCATATAACCAATAAAAGGGTGATTCATACATAGACTCATACATACTGAATTGGTCAAGCAAAAGATAGGAATCTTTTTCCTTGCGAATCAGCGGTCTTTGTTCAGCAATATTGGTTTGATCAATACTACAAAATTTATCGTTCCCTCCGTTTGGGTCGCAAGAGAAAGATTCAAAAACCTTTTGAACTATTTCTTCCGCTATATGCGTTTTCTTTATGATTTCGTTTTTAGTTATTATGAACCCGGTAAGCAATTCAGGAGGCTGAATTTGCTGCCTAACCAATTCAGTCATTTTATTATCTTGGATGTCTTTTATTGCATCAGCAATAACTTTGACATCGCAGATGGAAAACCCCTTATTTTTCTTTATCCAATGGTCATCACTGATGTATTTTTGATGCATTAAATCGCTATATTGGAAACTATAGGCTGACTGTGAACCGTAAAAAAACAATCCGCGGTACAATTCTCCCCCTAGTGTATCGCCAATTTCATTTAGGGGTTTTGGGGGCTTGAAAAATTCATCAATTTGTTGCTTGGAAAATTCTTCAATACATTTATGTAATTCTGTTAATAGATTTTCAGTTTTTTCAATATCTCTCGTCAAGATTTCTTGTGAAACTATTTCGTAGGTAATGTGTCTATGTCGCAGTAGCAGTCCTATGAGAACTAGAATCTCAGACCTGATACGCTTATTATTTGAGTACAAGTAATCGTAATCTTGAGTTTGGATTCCATCAGTTTTTGACTGAGTGAACCTTTTGTAGCAAAGATCAGCGATGGCATGTATGTATCCTGGAGATTTGCACAAATTCGCCAAATCGTTAAAGATTTCTGCTTCTGTTCTCATGTTAATCTATCTTTATAAAGTACAAATTAATTTCTGAAAACCGTGCGTATTCAGGAAATAATTTGAAGGATTATTAGCCAAGCATTTTTCAATATTCTCCTTCTGTTTCGATATCTTGCCTGTTGAAGGTTTTACTTTATTTTGGTCAAGTCTTGAGGCTATAAATTTGTTGAAGTAAATACCATCTAGATAAGCAACGTATGAAATACCTTCATCGCCTTGATTATCAATCAAGGCGATGAGTTCACTGATTTGTTTGTCCTGTAAACCGCCTGTTTCCTTTAGGTGCTTCATTTCGCAAATGTAGTAATTTCCATTGCTATCAACAAACACGACATCGGCTTTCTTTCCTTGATGTTGCTGAGACCATTTTTGATAACAATTCGCTCCAATTTCGCGCATTTCTTGCAATGACCTTTGTTTTTGGCTAGTGATGATACTGAATCTCTTTCTCTTGTTTAATATTGATTCATCCTCCTTGTATCCAGCTTCAGCAAGCATTTTTCTTGCCTTTTGGTTTCCCATATTCCCTTTGCTCCTGCTCGTAGAGATATCTTTCTTAACCTGTAGGGTAGTGGGAGTATAGCCATGCATAGAATAAATATAGTACCGTTTGTCCAGATAACGTAAAAATACTTCCTTCAAAAACTCAACTCTCTCTTGCTTATTCAACTTCTTGTAGATGGTATAACTTACGCCCAAAACATTGAAGAAAGATGTAAATTCAAGTAATTGAGCATCACTTCCTTCAATCAGGATTTTATCCAAGGCCAGAATCTGCTTGTCCAGCTGGTCATTATCCCCATCAGAAAATGCAACTTCTGCTACAGTGATTCGGTCCAATACCTTGCGCCATGTTTGCATTGCACCGGTCGGCGCCTGTTCTGAATTTTCAGTAATAATCAGCTGATCTGTTGTATAGAAATCGTCAATCAATTTCTCTGGATGTTCCAGGCATTCTTGAAAAAGATCAAATCCATTTATAGCCATTGGAACAGGCCTCTTTCTTTGTCAAGTGCGGCATTGATAAATTTTCGCGCCAAGGCGAACTCCATTCTCCTTCTATAACGACCATCCTTTCTGATTCCTTTGAACGGCGTCAGGAAAACATCATGGGTTTCTTTGCGAAACGCTTCCAATCTCCTATTGAGATTATCAATCACTTCAGGAACATTTTCGAACTCTCCACCAATTCTGGTAAAAAATCTTGATGAAACTTTAACAGGATATTCCTTTATCTCTTCAACTTCGCAAAATCTTATTGAAGCCTTGTGTACGCTGTCAAATGAGACAAATCCTAGCTTGCCAGCTGGATCATTGAAACGGATATGCCTGTTTCGGATTGGCATGGGAATCTTGCATTCAAGGTCTTGCAAATATCCGATAAACACATTGTCGTAATAGATATTAACGGAAGAACTTATTCCCGCGCCGAACAATGCCAAGCAAACAGGGTTGTCCGTATCGTTGAACATCCCTCTGTCATGAAGCAGAATGTAGTCAGACAATCTTTGCCTGAATAACCCGCTCTGAAGAAAACTCGCAGGAATTAACGCGGCAACATAGCTGCAATTTCTCAAGCACAATTCCAGGCAGTGCTTATACAGGTCATCATGGTTATTATTGGGAAAATCCAACCCCCTTCGGGTTGCTGAATTTCTAGCCAACCAAGGGGGATTTGTAATGCAAACATCAAAACCTTCCGGAAAAAACTGGATTGTGTCCCTTTGCATTACTTTCCTGTCAGCTGGTACGATATCGTAGGAACTGAACTGCTTGCATAGTCCATTTTTCTTCAGGGCCTTTATTATGTTGTTTGAACCTGCAAATGGTTC
The DNA here is from genome assembly GCA_965203865.1 of Arenicellales bacterium. Classification (GTDB taxonomy): domain Bacteria; phylum Pseudomonadota; class Gammaproteobacteria; order Arenicellales; family JAJDZL01. Next base: position 2,302,310 of record OZ241916.1, on the reverse strand, counting down.
CAGGATACGTTTTGATGGCAAGGCGATCTGTTCAGACCAATCCAAGAATGGACGAAGGGAAAATGGATTTCCTATGGTGTAGTATTGTCCGTGTGCTCGCTTGTCCACTTTTTGAAGCAATTTTCAACTACCCTCTATATATTGGTTCAATTGCCCGTCAATTCCAGATACAAAGTCATTGTACACGATTCTTCCGCCAGTCATGCCAGCAACAAGAATGTTTCTCGTTGGGAAGATTTTGAAGGCGAATTTTGTGATTTGCCAGGGTTGATAGCGGTGTGAAAACGATATGAGCGGTGATTCTGGACTCACCGCAGATACTAATTGGTCAGCCTTGAAAACCCTGTCTCAAATGATTTTCATTGATATGAGCTGCCTCTCCGGAAGTTGAAGAATACCATTGGATTTATCTGTATATGTACCCTATCTTTTTATTACCAAGTCCTTCTCTGTGCAGCCGTTTAACAACACCTTTCCAACCCTTTCTGTCTATTTCTTTAAAAAATCTTCCGGTGTCGCGGCCGTTTACCCTGATAGACTTGGAAAAATCAAAAGGTGTATTCTTCAGATCTTCCTCTTCAAGAATATCGACGGCAGTGTTTTCTAAACTTTTATTCATCTATATTTCTTCCTTTCGTGAGTTAGTTTCGTAGTTGCCAAGTTTTGATTTTTGAGTATTTTCTACTATTCGAAGTTTTTCCACCCCAAGAATTAGTGTTTTTCTGGCTCGGAACGCCAGTTTCGCGCGGTTTTTACCGATTTTCTACCCTATGCTTCAAGCATTGCTCATCAGCACCCTCATGATATTATGCAAATTATTGCTTTCAAAAAAATAGGGTCTTCAGGGTTTTGTGTGGCTGAATTCGATTAGAGCATAGTATATAGTGAAAGTGAAGAAGGCAGCGAGCATCAATATGTGCATCCAGCAGTGCAAGCAACGCTGGTGCGACTATCGCAGTGTGGCAGGCATGCAAAATACGATTCTGTTTCATCTGGGCGATCTGGATCTGTATCTCGAAAACCTGCCGCCATGGTGTTGGGAAACCAGTTTTCGTTTTGAGCAGTCCTACAGCCAATCCGAAGAATGAATCCGCAAGCGGTTCAGATGGCTATGAAATGTTCAAAACGCAGGGATTCAGGAGGGGTAGCACCGGTCTGCTGAGAATTGACAACGCGAGTCCGGGAAGCCCGTTTCATAGGATTTTTATAGTGAAAATGCTAGAAACATGAGAATCAGCCACACGAATTTCTGAAGCTTCAATACAACTTTAGTTTGAGAGGTTGTCAATTGTTGATTTTCCTCGCTGTGACAAAATTATTGCAAATTTTCTCGCTCTCGTAATCGCCATATACAACAATCTTCGAGTGTTCATTTTGTTTATAGAATCATCTCTTGCACTAAATTGATGAAGCCAGTCTTCCACTAAGACCACAGCATCAAATTCCTTGCCTTTCAATTGATGCATAGTCATAACGGTAAAAGTAGCGGGTTTCCGGTACTTATCTAAAACCTGTTCATCAAGAATTGTATTTTCCATTACTTGCATTGCACCACAGTAGTTGCCCTGTTGTCGCCAAAGTTCTGATAATTTGGCTTCAATTTCCGACCCGCGGTTTAATAATCGTAAAAATTTTAAATCCTTTGCAATATCAGACAATTTCTTGTCGTTGCTTTCTGCGATTCTATCTCGAATTTGAAGCCAATCTTTAACAGGTGAACCAGTTTGTTCTTTACTATTAAGTTGACAAATTAATTCCCGGATTGATTTTACTAATTTTACCCTTTTAGGTTTTCCGCTTCGTGCAAGTTTTGCCCATCTGCGGATTCTATGGGCAGTTTCTATATGAGTTCTTTTCCCGCCAGAGATGTGAAAGTCTGCGAGAAGGTCAAGCACTTTAGCTAAACGCTCATATTCGTTGGGTTGCCGACCTTCAATTAAAAATGCAACAACTCGTGTAGCCAAGTGTAATTTTTCATGATCAAACAGAACTTCATGATGAATTGGCTCAAGGGGGTTACCGTTTGCAGCTTGCGATTCAGAGAGTAAATTCGAAATTCTGCGAACAATATTTTTGTTCCTTCCAGCTATAACAACGCTTATGCTACCATCATGATTGATACTTTTTAATTCTTTATAGGCATCCATTACATTTGATTTAATGCACGAGTTGAACTTCCCAGCATCGTAGGAAATTAACCTAATTGCACTGCATTTAAAAATTTGCTGACCTGGGTGTAGTAAAGTTTTTGCAAAGTGTTCAATACCTGTTTCGGAATTACGATAATTTTGATGCCCAAAATCATATTGAATTGCGTTTGTCATATTTTTAAACTCATTAAGTCTTTCTATATGCACGTTTTTACGCCAGTTGTGTATCAATTGTTTTTCATCGCCAAAAGCTATGAGTTGACTTTGCTCTGCTAGCAATATCAATAATTTCCATTGATATTTATCAGTGTCTTGAAATTCATCAACGAGAATTAGTGGATATTTGGATGAATACAAGTTTCTAATTTTTCTGCAAACTTGAACAAGATTTGCAGCTGAAGGAGCAAATCGGTCAAATGATACTATGCCACTGCAACGAAACAAATCTTGTTCTTTTTGTGCCCAGCTTTCATCAGAATACCCAGCTTTATAAACTGCTTGGTCATGACTTGCCAGAATTTGCAGTTGTCTTTTGTTTGACAATAAATATCCGTGAGAACGTAGAATTCCCCAAGCAAAAGAATGATAGGTTTTTATTTCGATGCGAGTGCTGATTTCCTTATCAAGTAATGTGGAAGCCTTATCAGCAATTTGCCTGATTGCTGCATTTGAGAAACTCAGAAATAAAACGGATTGCGAATCATCAATTCGTTCTATTACAGCTCGTCTAGCTTTGAGTAAAGCCAAGGTTGTTTTTCCAGCCCCAGGTCCCCCTTCAACTAATATATGATTGTCATAATTATCTAGAAATTGAAGTCGCCGGTCACAGAGGTCAAATTGACTTTCGGGGTCACTCATTTTCTGTTGCTTCTTCCTCTACTTCAGGATGGCAAAAATCTTCTTGTTGCATGCTAGTGTGAATACTGTATAGCACCTCTTTTATTATTGTTGGCAGGTTTTCTTGTGTGCAATACCCCACAAGGCGTGCTGCGTAATTATATGCTTTTCTCCTTTTCAAAAGATTAAAACACAAATCCCGCACTTCCGTATCGCTCAGTTCATCGTTTAATTGGTATTTAATTTCATTTGGGTAATCTTCCCAATCCGATGCAGTTTGCAAAAATTTGTGTTGCACATTTATTGGAATTTTTGATAACAACAATGATTCTATTCCATCAAACCCATGGTCCCACCAATTAACGAATACTTCGTTAAAATCCGCCTCATTTTTATTATTGTTTTTGTCGAAAAAGGCATAGGTCTTTAGTCCAAGATGCTTAAAAAATCTCCCATGGCGTAATAGGTCTCCCTCGCCTCCGCATTGAACAACTGAAATTCCCGAACAGTCTAATGACACATAAGAATCATTTTCGCAAATTTCTTTATTCAAAATATACGAAGCGGTTTGCAACACATCGCGGTCCGACACTCCTTCAACACAAATCACACCTCTTCCAAGAATTGCTTCAGCAAATTGCATTCTTAAACCGCCGCGATACGCTTTTACTTTTATCCCAGTTACTTCTAGATTTTTACAAATCAATTCATTTTTGGAATTTCGGTTCAACAGAACAATGTTTTCGGGAGGGAACTGCTCTAGAACGTAAGCAGAATGCGTGGTCAGGATTGTTTGACCTATTTCGTTCTGTAAGTACTGGACAATATTTCGCTGCGTATGTGGTGGAATTGCTGTTTCTAATTCTTCCATGGCAAAAATTACTCCATGTTTTTTGTTGTCCGCAATGAAGGTAAGCAACGAAAAAACCATTGAGTTAATTACACCTGAACCAAGTCTCCCAAAAGGCACAGATTGATCTGAATTATCAGAAGAACCGAAAAGAGAAATTTGTTTTCGCAAACTTTCTCGAGTAAGAGACGAAGGGTATAAACTCAGATGTCCAGGCGATTTAGGGAGACCAACAATTTTCCCCACTCTGTTTTCTATTTCATCTAATACCTTTTTTAGTTGCGGAATTCCATGTATCGGTGGATCAAAAGTCGCAAGCGAACGAATGGTTTCTTCCCACATTTTCGCTTGATTACCGTCGTTCAAACGTAAAACGATGTCAAAAAGAGAACCTCGCTCTAAACTCAATGCACGAGCTCCTGTTCTAAGTGAGCGAAGATAAATAAAACCAAATTTCTGCTTATCTAGCCGTCTAACTTTTGGTGCAGAATCTATATCATCGCTGGGCGGGCTTAGAAAGTATGTGGTAGCTTGAAACTCATCCGATTCTTTTTCATAATTTCCGCGAAAACCAATGCGTAGTGCTTCAACAATATGCTCTCGGTCAATATCTTCTGGTGTATTAAGTTCGTTAAGCAGAGTGTTGTCTTTTGTGCTCCAAAACTCTAAGTGGCTTGCGTACAACCTCTTTAATTCATCGTCAAGATTGGTGAGAACTACTTCAATTTCGATTAGAATTGGTTCACCTGCATCGTCCAAGTATCGCCTAGAATGAAAATCATGTTCATCAACAGGTGCAATTCTGTTTAATCTATCAGGTCCAAGTGTGAGATCTAGTGCCTCGCATATAGTTGATTTTCCAACACTATTACCTCCAACAAGTACTGTGTGCCCGTCGAACAGCAACTCTGCTTCGATTATGCTACGAAAATTTTTTATGGTAATTCTACGAACTTGCATGAACTTGATTAACTGAATCGTATTTCATCGAATTTTTTTGTACCCTTTACCATTTCGGAATTAGCGGGACGACTGAATTTGTAATTCTCTATTTGTATTTTTGCCCGGTATTATAAAGTTCCACAGAAATTCACCTTCGAGATATCGAAGGATCACACTTGCCCTGCTAAGGAAGAAGCTACTTGTTTAAAATTCACAGTAAACAAGGCGGGAAAAATGATTGTTTAAACTTGGAGAAATAGTATATCAAAACAACTTTGCAGACTATTACGAGATGAAGGGGTCACAGCCACCCGCTTAGGAGTTTAGTATCTGCGTTGTGACAGTGCGAATACAAGGGCATGCAAATGTCAGCGTTGAATTTTTCCAAGTGCCTAGTGCATTCAGCCGGTACTGTGCGGATTGGCTTTTGGCAAGGTTCGGGGTCATGAGTCGGGCATGCGGACGAGTTTTCGCCTACAGCGGCGAGCACTGCAGGTTAGTACGACACCGCAACATCCGTGAAATCATACCCGACATGCCATGCCTAGCTTTATATACTGCTCACCTGTTTCATAAGGAAGCAACCCAAGTGAATTTTGTACTGAAAATCCCAAGGGTGGTGTCCCCGCCGCGCCCTCAGTATTGATTTTTCAGCACCTTAAGTGGGGAACAAGGTTATTTGCAACATGCAGATATTCACTCACTTGTTTCTTGGCCGAAAATATCATCTTCCAATTCTTTATATACTTTCATACCTGGTTTGATAAGTGGGGCCAATGTTTTTCGCATAAATTTCTCTTTCTTTCCACATCCGGTTAAGTCAAGTATCTCTTTACATGCATTGAAAAGGTTACCGCTTATTTCTTTCATATTATCCGTATCATTCTTTATCTGTTTTATCTTATCAATTAGTTCTTTAATTTTGTCGTTTTTGTTTTCTGACTTAGCAAGTGCTATTAACACTTCATCATCAAAAAGATAACACTCTAAATTACGACGAGACAGGGCTTGAATTCCATTTGTAGCTAGTTCTTTTCTCTCGTCGTCCTCTCGGATATCGCCGTCAACTAATCGAATAATTTTGGCTCCGCAAACTAGTATTTCTAATGCTTCTGCTAGCCCGCGTTGATCACCTATTATTTGCTGGTCACTTCCCATTGATATAAATCGCGTATCAGGATGATCGTCTTGAAAAATTACTTCATAGCAACGTGCATCATGAGAGTGATTTTTAATATTTCTTCTAGATTTTCTAGATGGTGATGGCGATGGTTCACCTTCACAAATAACCACTATTTCTGGAGCGATCAAAACTGCTAAATCGTCTAATGCGACTTTATATGCTCTATTCCAGAATGCCCTGTCAGGAACTCTTGGTTCAACAGTTCGTGGTTTATCAAAATCTACTTCAAAGTCAAGAAACACTACGCTACCTGGACATTCTTTTTCGATATCTTGGGCACTCCGCATCATTCCTATTGAGTGTGTCGCCAAGATTAACTGGCAATGTTCGGGAATTAAATAATAAAGTACAGATAAGAGACGAGCTTGGACGCGAGGGCTGATATGAGATTCAGGTTCGTCAATACAGAAAACAGTATCATCAAATTCTTGTAGGGATATATATAAATCAAGAATCAAGTCAAAGGCTGCTTTTTCACCACCTGAAAGATTAAGATACTCAAAATCGGAACTGATGCCTTTATTAAACAGAAATGTACCTTTTCTTCTACGGTCACTCAAGCTAACTGACTGAATATCATCGAAAAGTTCGCAAAAATTATCACGAATTGTACCAATTAAACGCTCTATAATTTTATCACGAGTTTGTTTACCACCGCCTTGACCGTTGAATAACTCTTCAATGGCGTTACCAGCTAGTATTTCATAATTCTTATTAACCGTTTGGTCATTGTAAATCATTAGGGAGTTGTTTTTTTCATCAAGCAATTTTCCGACACTATAGTCTCTCCGAGTATTCAATTCAGGGTCATTCCTATAAGCAGATCTTACATAAACACTTTTTCTGATCTCATTTTGATCGGTCAAAGTTCCTTCATGAAACTCCACGGTTATATTATCCATAGAATCCAACTCGTTCTTGGATATCATATTTTTTCGTGCTGATTGCTTTACATGATAATTGGTATTCCAAAAATCTGTTTTTCTTGAATTTTTCTGATACCAAATACTTAATGCGTCAAAGAATGACGACTTTCCACATCCATTCGGACCGGCAAGCATGATTAAACGCGTAGTCTTTGGAATATTTTTAACCGTCAATTTAGTGAAACGCCTGAAGTTAGTTAACTCTACTTGTTTCAGTTTCATTTTAAAAATCCCATTTTGCTGTAATATGCTTTGAAAAGGAAATTATATACAACAGGGCAGTGGCTCTATAAATTGCCATGCCGGAAAAGTAAAGTAATTGCACTGGAAGTTGAAGCTTTGAAATCAAACATTGAAAAATCAGACCAGGGTTGCTGTCTAAAGTTTCTGCGAGACTGTGTGGGCGAGGTAGTTTGTGCAATGATGAAGAAGGGTCCGGATGGTCCTAGATCGACCGACTTTGCCAGTATTTGTTGGCTGCGGGGCAAATATGGAGTGGTATTGGGATGCGATTACTTCCACTCATGGAGAATATCAACATGAATATGCGGGAATTCCGCCCTATGAATTAAGAGAAGTTCCCAAGCCGTCGGATTTAGAAATGCACGGACTAAATGATTCCGGCTTTAACCGTTTTTCAGTGGCATACGGCTTATCAATTCTCTACGGTGCACTTATAGAAAACTTATAGAAACTAATCTGCCCAAGAGCCCAGCCTGGTGTGAGGAGCCGGTGTTGGGTAATTACTACCATTTCGGGCATTCAGCGAAATAGGGAGCCAAGAACTTGTCTGTAAACAAAGAAGCCCCAATTTCGAATTCAACGTAATCAAGGGGAATATTGATTGACTTTGAAATCGCTTCCAGCAAATTTACGTTATTACTGAATTTTCGACTCCGAATGAATCCAGGCAAATTTTTCCGTATTATTTAGCGTGCTGAATGTATTTTTCGGATGTAATTTGTCTGGCTTTGCCTTCATAATGTATTCTGTGTTTCAATTCATAAATTCTTTCAAATCTTCATCTTATACCTCAGTTCAATCGCTTGACAGAACAAAGGTACAAAATTTTCAATACTCAATTTACTATTAAGAAGTTGATAAGATGAAGCTGAAATTTGAGGCAAGTCTTCCCTATTGCATATTCGGAGGATCTTTTGTCTATCTTCATTTAATAGCACTACGCATAAAGCTTGAACATCAGGAATATGGGGGTACCGATGATCGGTCACCAATTTGCTGTATCTTTCAATAACCTCATCAGAAACGTGTTCAAAACGATAGATGCTTTTGTCTCTTTTGTAGTAGGGTATGGGCTCTGTAAATATGATTACATGACCAAAAATGATGTCATTGCTTCGTAAATTTGCTGTCTCTCCCAGTTGCTGTTCAAAATAGTTGTTTTTGTTCTGGTTGTAATTTGACTGAACAAACTTAATGCTAATTACTCCGAGATGCTGGTTGTCTCTTGCAACAAGAAGATCAACCTTTTTCGGATAGTACATGCCTTCTACTCTTTTTTCGGAACTGGAGGCAAGAGTCATCCCTGAAATCGTATATTCATCGCCAAGCGTATTGCGAATCTCGGCAATAAACCACCCGTGAAGAAATTTCAACTTTTCATTAGAATGCGGTCCATGTTGCAAATAAGCTTGGTAAGTATCTTGAATTGCATTAAGAAATCGTCTGGAGATTGATGTTTTAATTGCAGCATCTCTGCGATGAACATTCATTGTGTTATGCTCTTATAGTCAACAGGGTAATCTTGAATATATGATTTTGCGTAGGAACGCCATCCGTGCTGGAAAGGCTTTGATACAGAATCAATATATTCTTCCATTAACGGACTATTCAATTCATCCAGCAACTTGGAAATTTTAACATCAGAGTTTGGTTTAATTGAATAGCCACTGTAAAACAAAGTGTCTGTATCATTGCAGATCTGAAAATTAGGTTTTTTATTCATGCCGGATGTCAGAATTTTTTGTCCGAATCCAGTTTTTACCCCAACACTTCGTCCATACTCGTACCATTTATATTGAGCACGTTTTCCCTTATCTCTATTGAGCAGAACAGTTTTATGTTTTTTTAGCCACCTGTATGCAAGAGGGTAAATTTCTTTTAATTTGCATTCAGGCATTAACACACCGTCTTCGTCATACGGAAAAATAATGATCCTGTCAACCTTGTCTTTCCCTTTCTTCATGACAGATGCTTTAACGATTCTTTTTACAACACCTGCTTCAATTGGCACTTCCTTGTCGTCTCCGATACAAATTACTTTACCGTTTTCATGTCTAATCACAGGAAGAATGAACACTTTGTCTGCCAAAGTTTGAATGCCCACTTGAATTTTCGCAACATCTCCCAATACTTTGTTTCCCGACAAATTAAATTTCATACTGAAGTCATCTTGAACACATACCCATTTGTCGCGGAATTGGACTAGTTGAAATCCTGGCTTGATTTGCTTGTGTTCAAACTTCTCTACATTCGTGCCATTGAATTTAGGCACTTTTGATATTTGTGTTATTGCAGTATAAGTAGCAACTCCCTTAAAAACCTGATAATCGTCAAAATCAAGGATGTAATTGACCTCAAAAGAATTCAGAAAATTTCTAAGCGATTTGCCTGCATTGTTTTTCATCCAGCTATTCGGAGTGATGAAACACAGCACCCCACCTTCTTTCAATAGATTAAGCCCATACTCGTAAAACAATATGTACAAATCAGTACAACCGCTTAGACTGTTCCATTCTCCATTTTTAATGATATTTCGTCTTTTTTCTTCCAAATGCTGAATGCGAACGTAAGGTGGATTTCCTACAACATAGTCAAAAGTATTGCACCATGACTGCCATTGCTTTTGATTGGTCCCATCAATAATCCGCAAATTCCATTCAATTTGGATGTTGGGGAAAAAATCCTTGACCTTTTTGTCCAGTTTGACTCGGCAATAATCAAGCGCATGTTTGTCAATATCAAATCCGGTTAAATTCTTCAGCGACTTTATGTAGAGATATTGGTCGTTTGACCGAATAGCCTGCCTGCAGATTCTTTCAGCAACATCAATTAGAAATGCACCGTCTCCGCAAGCAGGGTCGCATACTGCAATATTTGCAAGATTTTTCGGCAAGGTTTTGTCATGAATAATTTTGACTATCCATTCAGGAGTATAGATAATTCCATTCTGTTTAACTAAGTCGTTCAATTCAATCGTCCATTTTCTTCTGATACCGGTTCTGTATTATTTTAATCGTTTTCCGTTCAAGTTGTTCATGTTTTTGACAATTTATTTTATCAATTTTTATCAATGTTTGTCATTTGCGCGTGTGTTGTGCCGTCTTTCAAACTCTGATACATAACAGTGCAAATGCCTGACGTTCATTTTGTAGTGCGACTATGGCTCGCATGGAATGCGACAAAAGCACTGCCCCCGGAAGCACTTCACAGCATTTTTTGGGAGAATCTGTGCTGTGCGAAGACCTGTGCGTCGACATGTCGCTACGACCAGCGCGTCTGATGCCGCCGAATATCGTGGTAGCTGCGATTTCTCGCTCTAGCCTATTGTGCAAAGAAAAAAGATGAGAAATTTATGCAGTATTAGCCTGGAATGTAGCATATAGCTCTTGCATAATCTCCCCGCTGCATGTGCTTCAATCCACTGATGAGAACTTTGAATATATCTACTAATTTGGCTGTGTCATTATTGTCGACATCAACAACCTTGTTTTCTTCTCAATCATTCGTTGTATATGATTTCGTTTTATAGAAATATTCTTGTACTAAGCACGAGAATCATGAACACACCAAGTATGATCTTCTAGCATGACCCTTGTTAATCTTTCCATTTGATTGTTCACTGAAAGTAATACGACACCGTTTTCGTGTTTTTCTGTTACTGCTTTTGTCTTGCGTTTCCTGTTTCCCTAAAACTCATAGAAAGATTGAATTTTCAATGAAGAAAATTCATCGTTCTTGTACCCGCCATTTTTCAACTACTGATGTAATATGATCTTCTGGCTTAGGAAGTTCTTTTGACCAAAGTTCAGAGAATTGAACATCCATACTCTGTGGTCGTTTTTCCTCCGCAAGGTTATTAAATCTAAGTCGTACTGGAACAATAGTACCTTCACCCACAACAAGGGCTTCTTGAGTTTTCAGAATTGGTAAAATATTGACCAAATTTTGAACTGAATCGGGTAATGCTCGCTTGACAAATTGTTGATCTTGCTCGTTACTCATTCGAAGCGCAATCAAAGTATTACATTGAGACAAGATTGATTCAGCTAGCTCAGAGGGACGTTGCGAAACTAGTCCTAACGATACACCGTATTTTCGTCCTTCCTTCGCAATTCTTGAGAGTGCTTTTTTTGTGGGCTGAAATGCGGCTTCATCTTTTTTGGGGGCATAACGATGGGCTTCTTCACATACGAAAAGTAATGGAACCTTCACAGGTCGAGGACTCCACACGGCGAAATCAAAGACCATTCGGCAAAGAACTGACACAACGACATCTACTACGTCGGATGGTACACCAGATAAATCAATAATTGAAAGTGGTTTACCTGATACTGGAATTCGAAAAATACTCTTGATTAATTCGTCTAAATTATCACTAACTTCACTGTCTGGTTGGATAAGGAATGAAAATCGAGAATCATCCTGGAATATATTGATTTTATTTAAAATCTTTTTGTAAGGCTCTTCTTTACTTGCAGTGGTGCCTGCTGATTTCATGGCATCATTAATGCAGCTTTCCAAATCCTCAATTGTGTAAGGACTAGGAGAGTCAACCGTAATTTTTTCGATTTTGCTTTTGGGTTTTCCGAAATCCTTGCGAGCTTTCAAAATTGCATCTTTCAGAATATTCGTCTGACTAGTAGCAGCATATTCAGTTTTACCAACAAATAAAGAAATGCTCTCTTCGAAATTCATTAACCAGTGTGGGAGGCTGAGTGATGTAGGTTCAATGATATTTGCGCTCCCCTTAAAAGCGTTTGAATACTCATTGTGTGGGTCAAGAAGAATAATGTGGGCGTAAGGCGATTCTTTTAAAATCGATTGTAGTAACACAGTAACTGAACATGATTTGCCAGAGCCCGTTGTACCAAGTACTGCGAAGTGCTTACCGAGCAGTTCGTTGGTTAGCAGGTGTACAGGCAGTGACGAGGATTGTGAAACAGTTCCCACATTAATACTCGGTTTATTCGGTTGGCGATAGATGCGAGATAACTCAGTAGTACTTGCAATAAAGATTCCATTACCAGGGAGGGGAAAATTGATAACACCGCGGTCAAACTCGAAATCACCTTCATTTAGCCCGGTTCGAATTGCTTCACCGAACAATTCAATTTCTAGCCACTTGGCATCTGAGATTGGTTGTGCCGTTGAATTCAACCCGGTTTCATTTAGAATTTCGGTCATTCGCAAAGCAGTGACCACCCCAAACACCAATCTGTCACTGGCTTCAATTTTCACAATTGAGCCAATTTGCCCAACCAAGTACTTTCGGCTTTTATATGTTCGATGAAGTTCTTCTACTGAACTTTCCAACTCTCCTATAACCTTGGGCCCCGACACCTCAACAACGCGACCAATTTTTAGAATTTTGTCACTCATTCTAGTTTCCGGCAATGAAATTCACTAAATTTTCAAATTTCCAATATTCACTCTTCAATATATCGTTTTCTATTTCTTCGCCACCTATATCACTTCCAATAAATTTCCCACTTTCGTCGCCAATGAAGGCGTTAAATCTTGAATCGCCTATTTTGTTGAATTCCTCGAAGCGTTTGATTTGAGCACATAGATCCTTTTCGGGACCAACAAATGCAAAAACGGTAAGGTTGCTATCCTTTTCGGCAATGGAATCAAATATAGCCGCATTGATATGGTCGTCGTTGAAGCTGTATCCCAGAACTACCAAGCAATTGTTCTTTTGTTTATTACGTAACCGGTCTCGAAAACTTTTAAATAGAGTTTCATAAATTCCGTATTGAGATTGAAAGTATTTTTGCTCCGAAGGATAAATTACGACGGGTTCTTCACCTGCATTTGAAGAACCATTGCGGTTACATCTAACGATTCCGTCTGCGTCTTGTATCCAATTGATTGAGCCATGCAGCTTATATATTCGAATTGCTGCTTTGGCATCCAAATTGTAAACTTCCGGGTCAAACCATGCTCGATTACCTCCACGAAAACCATCTACATAAGGTATTTTGCACTTATCCAAACTGGCCTCCAAGATAGTATCGTAGTTTAGACTAAAGATATCACATGGTCTTTTTCTACTATTTTGACTACATAGCCGCCGAAAGAATCGCGTGTGAAATTCACTGGGCCTCCAATCATCATCAACAATTTTAATTATTTTTGTTTTAATCTGTTTCAGCAGTTCACAGTTTTTTTCAATTTCATGCTTGTTGCTGTTTTTTGTTCTAAGAAGGATATAGTTAGATTTGATGAGATAATTCATCAGGTCTTCTATTGTTGGTGGTCGCGCGGAAACAGATTTAATTTCGTTAAATTTTTGTTTCAACTCGTCATCGCAAGGCCCTTCCAGCACTTTTTCTGTCAATTCGTCAATAGATGGTTTTTCTGCACATATGCTACATCCGGCACCTATAAGGAAGCAGGTATCGGGGCCTGTTATCCATCCAGTCAAAATTTCTCTTGCTTCTTCCATTCTAAGTTATGAAATAAGAATACTATAGATTAGTTATTGTTCAAAAATTCGTAAATTATTGATGTATTGCAAGTGCTTTCCTAGCCATTGTCCCCCGCTTAAAGTGCTGAAAAATCAATGCTGAGGGTAGGGGAAAGGGACAACAACCTTGGGATTCTCGGTACAATACCGTTTTACAAAAAACTCCCCAAGAGGTGTCCTTGTGAAATAAACAAGCAGTATAACAAAGTCGGGTTTGGAATGTTGAGTATGATTTCACGAATGCGAAATTGATGGGGTTGGGCGAGATGCCGGGTTAGTTGCGGATAGGAAAGTTCTTGAGTCGTTTCGGGGAGTCGGATCTAGTTTGATTTTGGGAGTTTGCATACGCTGGCTGAGCCATTGTCGTCGGCGATTGTGAGACATCATCGTTCAAGTCTGGGCTGTGTACGGATGTTTATAGACAGCGCTGATATCGAGGTGGGCAGGAAGTGCTTTGAAAGTGCTGAGCCTTGCTATCGCAGAGTGCACCGTTATCAGATGCAATCAATGTTTTATGGGGGAATGATGGTGAGTTTGCGATTCAACGCATGGTTGGCAAGAGTAGCGCGAGTCAAGGTGTGATTGGTAGAAAACTGGCAGGGACGGATGAACTCATTGCCGCGATAGCACAACTCCGCTCGCGGGGTTGCGTGTTAAGCCATCTTGCCTTGCATTTTCAGCCGACTTACTTCAATAATTTCAATTCACTAATCACAGCAACAAGTTTTTTCAAGGTTAATCGAATCTTTCTTTCATGTCGAAGCGAAGTTGTGTAAGTTTGCGTCGAGCTTCACCAGCTTTGAATGTACCTGTACCGGAAGGAAGATGTTCAAGTTTTTGTAAGTAATGTGCGGCACGACAAATTAGTTTTTGATAATAGTATTTCCCCTCTTCGCCACGCAAGCTATCCATCCTATTTTTAGCTTGATAGATAAAATCGCCTTCGTTTGATAAACCTTATTTGCTCAACCTCAAATAAAGGTGCTTGTGGTCACAGAAGGAGCCATAGTACGAACCAACCAAATATTCCATTGAATCCTGTTCAGTTGGCAAATTTTTGCGAATTTCATTCAGCTAGTAGAACGACAATACTCTAACAACGCCGGTCAAGCCTTTTTCATACTGCGACAATTTCAGCAAATCAGCAAATTCGCCTCCGAATAATTTCCAACGGGCAACACTCTGATACGATTACTTTTGACTCTCCATTTAGGCGATGCTAATATGCGGTTTTAAATGGGAATTGCTATTGAGTCAGTACAATCAGTTGAATCCTTTCTGAGTTTGAGCGATATTCGATAGTGACCTGAACCTGTTTCATGGATTTCCCAAATTCTTGCCAAGGAAAAATTTGAGGTGGTATTAGACGATGAATGATTTACAAGAGGCAATTGAGTGCCTGAAGAAATCTCAACACTATGAGGAGCTTGCAGATTTTGCAGACGATGGACTACTGTTCAATCTTTTTGAAGTAATGGGTGTGCGATACCGGGAATTAACCCATTCAAGTGTCCTAGCCTGGCTTTTGAGTGACGAGGCAAACATTGATTTCACCAAGAAATTTCTTGATTGGGTTGCAGATGAAGGTGAATTTAATGATGAAATGAAAGGCAAAATTGCGAATTTTCAGACTAGCGATGACACAGAAGTCATATGCGAGTATGGGGATGAAAAAAGTCGCATTGATGTATTTGCCCATTTTAAATCCCTTGAACTTGTTGTAGGCATTGAGGTAAAAGTTTGGGCTGGTGAGCAGGAAAGACAAGTGGAGCGATATCAATGCTTTCTGAAAGAGAAACACCCTAATGATAAAAAGGTGGTGATTTTTTTGACACCTTGGGGCTATGAGCCAAGCACAGCTAATAATAAGTGTAGTGATGTGCCTGTGGTGTGCATGTCATGGGGCGATATTGTCGATATCATCAATGGAGTTAATGGCACATCAGAGAAGATAAGAGAAAAATACGATTTTCGAAAGCAATTCTCACAACACATTGAAAGGAATATTCTAGTAAAGGCTAAAGTTTTCGATCTGCTGAGTGAAGGAGATAATGCGGCATCGGTGCATAAAATCCTTATGAATATAGAAGAAGTTCATAAACTGCTGAGTGAAAGAAAAGACAAGGCAACGATAGATAAAATAAAAATAAATATGCCTTCTTTAAAGGAGGATTATTTAGAGGGGTGGAAACAGATTGTGGCTGACGTATGTGATGTGAAGAATGGTGAAGGTGAACTAGAAATTGAAACTTTAAGCAGTCATCGTAGAGAAGAATTGAAAATTCAAATTAAAGAGTGGGATAAAGCTCAATTGCCATTCACATTAATGCTCAAACGTGAAGATGCGAAGTTCAGTGTCAAGCTACTGCTTTGGTATGAATATATGGAATCTGGGAATAAATATTTCGATGAATGCAACGAGAGGCTGAAAGATTTTGAAAAGAATAGTAACGGTATTGTAGAGTATGACAAGTGGAAGGGTGACAGTTATTGGTGTTCAGTTCTGCTTGGCGGTGAGAAAAATGAAACCCACAATCTCTATAAGAAATGCTGGAAAGATGAAGCCAAAAGCATCTTGGAGAGTCAATTGCTAGTGGAAAACAAGGAGGGTAAGACCTTACTTCAGCTAATCAATGACAAACTTGAGCAAGCATAGTTGTAAGATCGTTGAATACTTGCATCAAGCTGCTATTACGGCGCACATCTTGGGCAAGTGAGGGCGGCATCTCGAAAAACTGATTGATTTCATAATCAGTCAAGCCTATTCGCCAGTAAGAACTTCTAAACAAAGAGGACTGTTTAAGACCGGATGATGGTTGGGCACCATTGTAAGTTGGTCGCTGAACAACAGAGTTCTTTTGTACAGTAGGCAATCTATCTCGCCGAGGTCATTCGCCAAGAGCTATGCCATCAACATATCATTATTCTTACTAACATCAAGAGCCGCCATGTGGTTCCGGCGAGGTTTACCGAAGCTCGAAAATTGATTTGAGTTTAACCCTTTGCATAGAACATAGGCTTAGATAAACCCGGAATGGAAGGTTCTGTACAGTTCGGTTCTATATCATTGACTGCTTCATGTTTGAGTCATGATTGAAAATCAATGATTTTTGCAAGATCTTTTTAAGTACCCTGTTTCTGAAATTTACTCCACTTTGTCAGTATTTGCGATATCAAAATATTCTTGTTGTTCAAATTGGAATTTTGTTCTTGAGATACTTTGGTCAATTACGGCAAACTGTCATTTGCTAGCGTGAGTAGATATTAGTTTGGGAATATATTGACGAATTTGCGTTCCGCTTCAATCGTCGATTCTGGGAATATCAGTTGCCGGATTGATTGCTACAAGCCGCCGTTGATCATGGCCGATTTGACATCCCCTTAATTCAATTTACATGCATGTAATCTAATCTTTAGACACTCAATCTCGCTGGTAAAATATTGCTAAAATTTGTATTGTCGTAGAATCCTGAAAATGCTATCCTATCGCATAAATTGAATGGTCTTATTAGCGTTTAATTCAAAAACCAAAGGAAATCCAATGAAAGGTGACCTGAATACAAATAAAGATAGTTTGCAAGGGATAATTAGTGATATTGGCAAGGGAGTTTTTGTCATACCTAATTTCCAGCGAGACTTCGAGTGGGAACCTTCGCATGTGAGGGAATTAATACGGTCTATTTTTCTTGATTACTATATAGGAAATCTATTGTTGTGGAAAGGCAAAGACGAGATTTTTGATGTACTAGCATGTAAACCGATTGATGGCGTTAAAGGAAAAGATAATCGTTCGAAAATAGTTCTTGATGGACAACAACGACTCACAGCGATGTACTACGCTTTTATGGGGCCCACCACATCATATCCTAATCGAGCAAGTAGATTCCTTTTCTTTGTTTATGTTGACCAGTTTATGGGGCAAAATTATGACGATGCATTTTTTTATGAATACGGCCAAAAGGGAGAAAAACTATTAGAAGATAGAACAAATCAATTTGCCAAGAATATTTTTCCGCTGTCTGTTATTGGTGATACCATTGGAATGCACGATTGGCTACGAGGTTATGAAGATTATTGGAAAGGGCAAGTTGATATTGCAAACAGAGAAAAAACCGATGAGAAGGTTTCGGTTGCTTCAAAGCATGCCAAAAATGCACGATTATTTTATGAGTATCTTGTTGAGTTAATCAATAGTTACCATGTTTCATTCATAGAACTTGATAAAGATATTGAAATTGACAAAGTTTGTGACATCTTTACGCAAATTAATAGCAGAGGAATGAAATTGGATATTTTCGATTTGATTAATGCAATGCTGACACCGCAAGGTATTCAATTGAAGCAAATGTATCAAGATGCTGAACTAGAGCTTAGTTTTGTTGATTCGGATCGGATGAATGTTTATCTTCTACAAGTAATGTCGATACTTAAACAAGATTACTGCTCACCTAAATATCTTTACTATCTTATTCCAGGCCGAGAACGAAAAATTCGAGACTACAATGGGCATCTAAGTATAGATATTTTATTTTCGAATGGTAGTAAGTTCAAAGAGTATTGGACGGCGGCTGTAAACTCAATGAAATCAGTAATAGAATTACTAAAGAGTTCTCAGGAGTATGGTGCAATATCATCTAAATTCATTCCCTATGCCTCAATTCTACCTCCATTTGCAGCTTTGAATGAATGGACAAAGCATATTTCGTTTGATAAACAACTAGATGCAAACCACAAAATTCGTAGTTGGTACTGGATAAGCGTATTTTTAAGGCGCTATTCGGGCTCTGTTCAAGTAACCACTGCAAAGGATTTCATTGACGTTAAAAAATGGGTTGAACATGATATCAAACCATCGTTTTTTGCCGAGGCTCAAGAACAAGTTCCACGTATTAATCTTTATACAGAGACAAGAGGAGGTACTTCAATATACAATGGTGTTTTTAATCTTCTTGTATTAGAAAAAGCAACAGACTGGTATACCGGAGAAGCTCCTCAGTATGATAATATCGATGACCACCATATAGTCCCCAAATCATGGGGAGCAAAGCAGAAATTCAATGAGGGAATTTCAATTGATACAATTTTGAATCGAACACTACTTACATCTACAACTAACCGCGAGGTCATCGGGGATAAACTTCCAAATGAATATCTACCCGAATTAGTTGAAAAATATGGCGAAGATGTGAGAGATATCCTAATGTCACACTTCATTTCGGAAGAGGCGTTTAATGTGCTCATGAGAAACCCCTTTGAAATGGGAGATTATGAGGAGTTCATTAAAGTACGTCAGAAAACAATAAGAGATGCAATAAGAGATGCAACGGGAATCTCAGGTGCCGCTTAAGAGTGTAATATCTGTATAACGGCGGTGAGCACAAGGGCATGCAACCGCTAGGGTTGAATTCTTTCGAGTTGCCTAGTGCAATTCGGTGCCGGACAAGCCTCCTGAGTTGAGCACTTCTGTATTCATTCAAAAAATTGGCGAGGTTCTGGTGTATTTGAAACTTCCTCGCTAGCATGCTAGATCAAACTGCTGCGGGTGGTGTTATAAGACAATCCTTAATTCAATTTAGATGCGTGTAAATTAATATGCTTATCACTGATTTCCAGGTTGGAGGTTATTGCCATGGAAGAAGAAAATACTAGAGATGAAAGTATTCGCTCAGATACTACGAATACAGACTGGATTCGTGATTGGCCCTTCAATAGTTGGGGCAAATCCGAGCAGGACTATTTATACAATCATTGGAAAGACCATTGGAAAAAAATTGAAGAGAAATTTAAAATCTCCCCAGACTGGATAGGCTATTTTATCTATGATTATGTAATACTTCAGAACGACTCTTCGGAATACAGCCAGCACGATCTCAAGGGAAAGCTCGAAGAGTTGCTAAAAACAGAAGAAAACTTGAAATCTATGCAGGAATACGCTGATTTCTACGTTGATTACATACTTGCTAACGACCCTGATTACAATCCTGAATTTAAGGAACATAGAAATTTAAGGTTGACTGGGTATACACCCGCAATTCTTATAATGAAACTTCGCGATTTATTGAAATTGGGAAAACTAGATGAAGAAACATATAAGAAAATGCTGTCTTTATTGGAAAGCTATCGCATAAGGCTTGCAGTGGTGAAGGAGACGAATCATTGGGAAATATTTTACAAGATGACTCCATTGATATGTGAGAACGACCCCTTGAGGTCGTTTCTAGATGCCATGGAAAAAATGAAAGAAGAAGATTCCAAATATGAGTTTCCAAATGATAAAGATTTATGTGAGAAGCTTAAAGAGATAGATTTCTATGGAGGGGGTCACCTGAGTTATGATTGGTGCAGACTGATTTTATATCGATTGCAAGGCTATCATGCAGGTGAACTTTCTCCAATGGTCGAGCATTTTGAAATTGAACACGTCATGCCTTACACTTATAACGACAATTGGAAGAATATATCCGAGTCAGAACACGATAAGTGGGTTAACAATATTGGAAATCTTACCCTCGTACCCTCGCTTAACCTCAACCAGCAACTTTCTGCCAAAAAGTTTGAGGAAAAGAAGAAGATAGCAAACAGTTACATTAAAGTTGCAAATCAATTTCGATTGGATGACAGTGTATGGAAGAAAGAAAAATGGACAATTGATGAAATTAAGGAAAGACGTGAAGCTCTTGCAAAGAAAGCAACTTGTATTTGGCCTGACCTTTATAAAAAGTCGTAATTAGTCGGCCCTGAAAAACCCTGTTTGAGATAATTTTCAGGTGCAAGGCTGGCTTCTGAGGAAGGCGAAGAATGCCATTGGATTTTGCAGCTCGAAGCAAGCCATGAGCGGTCGCCAGAAATCGGCGCAAAGAATCCTGATCTTTCTTATCATGATTCTCATATTGTGCCCGGCACAGCTGAGCATCGCATTCATCTGGTCGCCTCGGCTGCCTTTGAGGTAGTTTCGCCCCAGCAGTCCATCGTTCTTTATATGTCCGATGATCGGCTCCACGGCTTGTCTTCGCTTGAGCAGGCGCTTCAGCCTGGCATTCATCCCGCGCTTCTGCCCGGAAATGAAGACCTGCGAATCGCACACCCCGTGACCGCGGTAGCCGCGGTCTACGAACACCTCTTGCGGCTTGCCCCCGGTGATTCGTTCAACCTGGACAAGCTGGGCCGCCAGAGTATGACCATCGTACGGATTGCCCGGAAACGCCGAACTGCCTATTACGAAGTTGCTCAGGTTGGTTACTGCAATCCCCACCTTGACACCGAATTCATAGCGTTTGTGAGGCTTGCCCTTGCTGATGCACTCCACTTCCGGCGCTTGCGCACTGTATACCTTGTTCTTGCTGTTTCGCTTCTGAACCATCACGCGTTTGGACAGTTCCATGTCTTGCTCCAGATCCGCCTTCAAGCGAGCCGAAGTAGTATCGGCAATTTCACCGGCCTTGCGTTCAATATCCCGTACCACGCGACCGAGAATCGTGCGCAATTTCTTCACTTCTTTCCTCATCCGCTTCATCTGACGAGCGTGGGCATAGCGATTCGCCTTCAAAAGCTTCCTCGGTTCCACTCGCACATAGCTTTGGCGAAGCTTGATTCCCGCGGCCGAGCCTTCTTCACCAGACGCTCGCGCAACCGGTTCAGCAACTTCGCATCCGTCGGATATGACACCGCCTTCTCCTGCACCGTGGTATCCACGGTCACACGCTTCAAGTCGCTTGCCTTCAAAGCCCCCACCGCCAGTCCCGCAATCACTGTCGACTTCAAAATCAACTCGCAGCCCGATTCCCCTATGCGATCGCGAAAACGGCACAGACTGCTCGCATCCAGCAGCGCATACTGCTGAAAATACTTCTCCCCGCAAAAATACTGCACATACGGACTGTCCAGCCACCATTCCACCATCTCCTCGTCCGAAACACCGCGGGTATACTTGAGCAGCAAAAGACCCGCCATCATCCGCAGCGGAAGACCCGGACGACCATTGTCCTCGCAATACAAGGCATCGAATTGGTCCTCGAACAACTCCCAAGGTATCTTCACGGCCAGCTGAACCAGCGGATGATCCCAGCGACAAGCGTCAGTCAGGGAGATACGAAACATTTCACTTTGATGCTGCAACTTGGGCTTGGGCGGAATCATTTTTTCTCCTGAATATTGCCAGAAACCATGCTACTATTATACAGTTTCTGGCAATTTAAAGCCTGCTTTTTTGCATTTCTTTGATTCTTTTCTTTAATAAAATCAAATCCTTGTACAAGACGAATAGGGTTTTTCAAGACCGACTAAGTAATTGCCAGTCCGGGTGTTTCTCTACGGCCTGCGCGACCAGTTCGCTGGACATAATTGAATGGCTCCGGTGGCACATTGCGCAAAAACACCACTTCCAAATCGCCCAAATCTACTCCCACTTCAAATGTGGTGGAAGAACTCAGTAAGTGAATGTAGCCGTTTTTAAATTGACTTTGCTTTTCCTGAGCAACGTTACTTTCAATTTTCGCGGTATGTTCTTCCGCTCTGAAATTTGGGGGAAACTCGGGACTTTCATAAATTATACGATAATGATTTTGCTTCAAGTTTTCTTTATTAGCACGAATTAATTGCCCCACAAGAACGGTTGCGGGTTCTTGTTGTGGCTTTCAACATACTTCTTGAGATAGGCTTCCAGATGAGCCACCGAGGTGTACGCGTGCAATACAATCCTGGCACGCTCCGTCACCGCCGCGCATGCTTGCGCCCCGTGGCCCATATACTCAACTTCTTCTCCTGCTCCGCTGTCAAGCAAATCTCCACTGTCTTCCTCATTATTCCCTCACCCGGAAATCTCCACTGTCTTCCTCATTATTCCCTCACCCGGCCGATACAACTGTGATGAATGCAAGTATACTGTATTTGATCCATTTTTTAATCAATTACATACTGTGTACTCTCCACTAGTATGAGTCTGAACTACAAATAATTGAATTTAACTGCCGGCTAATCAATTGATAACCACTTTCAATTGTTCTTGAAACTCATGAATTTAATTTTTCAAGTCCTCGAGTAATTCTTGCTCAGCACCATAAACTGACCTGCCTTGTCGAATTCTATTGCATAAAACTAACAGTTTGGCATGGAAGGTGATTATTATATTCATTTACTAACAGCAATATAGCAGATGCAGTACAATTAACTGTATATTCTGCAATATGAGGACTTATATTTACCACTTCCTCACCACGTCCATGCGCATCACTAAATTTATTTCTTAATTTCGGTATAACCTCCAGTGCAGGAGCAAGGAATTCATCAAGTGCTAAATGCCGAACAATAGGTTTTATTCGTTCGGTTACCGATGGTCGTTTTTTGGGGAATGAGATTTCGCATTTGTTACACAAAATTATCAATACACTTTCAAGTGCACTTCCACACTTGGTGATACACCCACTAAAATTCTCATTTCGATAATCCTTTAAAGCGTTAAGGAATGCAGAATTTGCTTCCTGAAAATGTGGCTCTCTCAGCACTGACAGAGTTGGTTCAATTGCTTGTTCATGCATAAAGGGTTCAACCTTACTGATTACTCTTGGATATTCCAACACATTACGATTTTGGGAAGGGCAACTCAAATCTTCATGACCATACACAAATGGAGTAAGTTCAAGTTGAGAGTTATATAAACTAAAAATCTCGTTTATGGCTCCAACCAGTTTATTTTTTCCTGTTTCATCCAATACTTTGGAAATCACTTCTAATCTGAAACTAAGTTCAATGAAATTGCAAAACTCATTTTTATCGGAATTTAAGTAAAAGTATATGGACTCTACAATTTTTTCATCGTTGAAGGATAGAAAACTATCCCCATATTTATCGTATGGGATGCTATGCCCACACTCATCGTATGGGATATCAACTGCCCTATCAACTACCCACGTTATATATTCAAATTCGCGCTCCAATCTTGCTTTTTGCTGCCAACTGAAAAGATTGTTGTAATAATGAGCTAACGCACTATTCATTTGATTCCAGAACGGTGTTGAAATATTTCTTCCTGGTATGTAGTTCAATTTACTACGAATATATGCATCTTTTTGTCCCGTAGTAAAATTCCGGTACACCAACATTACTTTTTCTTTTAACTTATCAAACTCAATCTCCGGTGTAGAGTGGGTTAACCCCCCTGATTTAGGAGGTCGGCTAATATCAAATGGCGAAGTTTTCGAATTTTTTGCCATAATTTTCCAGATTTGAATCAAATCACTCCTCTTAACCAAACGTAAATTCTCGAATTGTTTCTTTTGTAATTTTCATCTTTTGCATTTACAAATTCCCATCTGACAACAGTACGACTAACTCTTTAACATTTATAGAATATTTGACTATCGAATCACTTGTCGTTCGCTGAGGCTACTAATTCATTGTCACCTTTATCAGGAGAATTATATACCTAAGTAACAATTTATTTTTGACTTCTCCTTGCGAATCAGCAATTCTCATTTTAAATGGTTTGTCAAATTGTCACCTCCTGAATGAAGTGAAAAAAACGATTATATACAAGGATTTGGAAGAATCGAGGGTGGCTAAGTCAGTCGGCCTTGCGCCAGTTTGTTCAGCAGTGACTTCCAGTTACGGAAGTACAGGTACTTGGGTACCACGGCCAAGTCGGTGAAGAAGTCGCGTCGGGCAGCGAGTTTTTTCCCGGCTTTCTGCCAGAGCCGGCCCATCTCGTCGCAGATGGTGTGGATGGCGAAGGCGATGAAGTTGAGTACCAGAATCACCGTTCAATCCGATTTCATACCCAGTCAATCTTGGCAAATCGACTATTTCGCCTCCGAATAATTTCCAACGGGAAATACTCCCATTGGTTGACATTGGAAATAATATTCTAATACTATTCCGTGTCCCATTAACTCCAGTCAAGACAGCGGACTTCTATTTATTGAGAATTTATGTTAGATTGGCGCTACTGGATGGTCACACCATAATCATTTTGAAATTCAAATCAGAATTTGGTACTATTTTGGGCAACACGATTCAGTAAATTCAA
Source organism: Arenicellales bacterium (assembly GCA_965203865.1). Classification (GTDB taxonomy): domain Bacteria; phylum Pseudomonadota; class Gammaproteobacteria; order Arenicellales; family JAJDZL01. Next base: position 2,277,690 of record OZ241916.1, on the reverse strand, counting down.
GTTTCTCGTTCAATTGAATATTTCAGAGTTTAATTATGGTTTCCGAAATTGTTGCAGATGAAATCTGGAAAAACCTTTTCAATATCAATAGACTTGTTCGGTATTATGAGGAACTAACAAACAGTTACCTAAAAAAATACAGATGGACACGATACGGACTATTAGTAATGGCAACGGTCCAATTTGGTGTTTTATTTGAATTACTACCTCATCCTTGGGTAATATTTTTGTTAACACTATCGTCATCTTTAATCATCTTGCTTGTTGCACTGGATTTCGTTAGAGACTATGGAAGAAAAGCATCAGTGCTACATGTAATCAGTATGAAATGTAGCAAACTGGAGAATGACGTACAAAGACTATGGTTAGATCATGACATTATTGAAGATGAAGAAGCTATTGAAAAGTTATCTTTGATTTCTAAACAACTTTTGGAAACAACCGGAAAAGCCAGCGAGTTTGGCATTGAACACAGTGCAAAGCTAAATGAAAAGTGTGCCAAGGAGGCATCACAATACCTGACAAACTACTATGCTACCTAAGGGAAATTCTTCAAAAAGACCGTAGTGGACAACCTAGTCCACCAGCAAATGTTCCGTCTCCATCTAAACCGGCTCCACGAGAACTGAGAAATACAACCCCTAAACAGCGTGATAAAAAAACCGTTAATAACAGGTAAATTTAGGGATTCTTAAATTAGTATTGACACTGCTATTCACATACAGCGTTTAAATCTAATTTGAATAAACAAGAATGTAATTTTTTTGTCTTCCGTTCCAGCTGAAATACTTCGTTTCTTGATACCCTCTGGAAAGTGCAATATCCAAAGGATCTTCTTTCCATAATTTCTTGTTTATCTCGCACACGATTGCTCGCGGCAACAGAGAATCTGGCGCATCACGCAAGTAGGAAACTAATGCCCTGTCTTCGTGCCCTTCAATATCAATCTTGAGTGCATCAATACGGGACAGGTTTTCTTTTTCCACAACTGTCTGCAGGGTGGTGCATTCAACTTCCACATCTCCTTCGGATTCTATTCGAGTCTGTGCGTTGTTTTTGGTGTGAGTTTTCATCCACACTTTTCCAGGCTGGTCTGACATTGCATATTCATGTACAGAAATATTGTGCCCCGGATTGAGATTCAAGTTGAACTTCAGTTGCTTGCAAAATCCTGGATGAGGTTCAAATGCCAGCACGCGCGCACTTGGCACTGCTTTTGTGACAAGCAGACTGTAAAGTCCTGCATTGGCCCCAATATCAATAAAAACAGGATTTTTTGTCATTCGGCATGAATCTGCAAGAGCTTTCCACTCTTTTTCATCGTAGCGAAGTCCTCGTCTGAGTATTCCGGCTTCACTGGTATTGAAAGCAGGCTTCATACGCATGGAGATTCCTGCAATTGTTATGTCTACAATACCGTTTTCATAATGACGCATGGATGAACGGAGGAATTTATCAAATACCAAGTCGCGCGGGAGCAAGTTGTTTCTAAACAGGCTGTATACAAAATTGTGATATGGAGATAAACGATATGACCCGAATGGTTTACTTTCGTCGTAGGGGAAAGTGAAATCTGACGGGTCGATTTTCGAGTAGTCTTCAATTTTCTCGGGAATTTGAACCATTGAATTATTTCTTGTTGTCTTGGTTATGTACAAGCTGTCCGTGTTTAGTTAAAGCAACTTGAAAGGAATTCTCATTTTGGCTGATCTATTTTGTGTTTTATGGTTGTTACAGCGACTTGGGTGGAATCATTTTTCCTTCTGGATATTACAAGAAATCAAGCAGTTATTATATAGTTTCTGGAAATTTCAGGCTTACCTTTTTGCACTTTCTTGATTTTATTCTTTAATAAAATCAAATCTTTGTACAATTCAAACAGTTTTTTCAGAACTAACTATATGCGTGAAATATTATTTGACAGAAGGGGAGGGGGGTATCGTTTAGCATTGTTATCAAAAAGCAAAGTTTTATACATCTAACGGTATAAAAAAATGGAAATAATACGGAATGGTAGACACAGTGAAGATTGTTTCAAATTTCTGAAATATTTAGAAGACAAGTTGCATGTATTGTGATTTGCCCAGCGGCGAAAAAAGATTATTTCTCCTTTTCTCGTTTTTTAACTAATCTGTATTAGCCCCCTTACAATAGTTAGATGGATGTTGAACAATCAAACAGGAGGTGATTTGTATGAATTCACAGAACGAAAACCATAAAGTTTGGCTATACAACCTAGCTTGGTATGAAGGCCGAAAAATCGGTAAAGTGTGCTTGGATTGGGGTGTAATTTTGCATGGTCTGGAAATTAATAGATGGTCTAAGAATGAGTATACTTTAAGGCGGTTTCGTGAGGAGATGCAAGAAAACGATATTGTAGTGATGCGATATGAAGAAGGAGGTGAAAAATTCCACGCAGTGGGCCAGATTGTTGGGTCTCATGAATGGCACGATGAATTTCGCAACATCGATGGTTGGGATCTTTCTCTTGTTCGTCGAGTGCGCTGGTTATGGGATGGAACGGATTCTGACCAGCCGATAAAACTTAGTTTTGTTGGTGAAATCAAAAAAACTAATATTATTCTTCAGTCAATTAACAATTCAATTGCCAGTCAAATAAACGAGGAATTGAAGCGCAAAGATTTATATGATAAATCGAAATCTCCTTTAAGGCAGTTGCCTGTGCCGACTGAAAAAATAACTCATTATCCAGAAGATGCCTATAAGGAATACCTAAAAGATGTCTATAAGAAGGATGTTTCCAAATTTCTAGAAGAGAATCCTATATGCTTACCCGACAAAAGTTTAGAAGTTAGTTTAAATTCGAAACTGAAAGACCAACTTGGAAAGATGGCAGAACTTCTCAAGTGGCATGAATTAAATTGGTACCGTAATCCAGATGCATATCCATCGGAACACGAAACAGTTTGCCACTTTGTTGTGCCGCTACTAATGACACTAGGTTGGACCCCAAAGCAAATTGCCGTAGAGTGGGAAATTCCTGGCATGGACAAAAGAAAGAAAAAAAGAATCGACATTGCACTTTTTCAAAACCAAGACGGCAATCCTTGTCAAAGGAAGTCGTTGTTAGCAATTGTAGAAGTAAAACAATTAGGCAAAGCACTACTGCCAGCGTATTCACAAGCAAAGGAATATTGGGAAGAGATAGATAACCCGCCAAAGTGTAAGAGAATCATTGCTACTGATGGTCGAAGATATATTGTATATAAAAATACAAAAGGAGAATTTGAGATTTGTGCTTATATGGACTTGGCTAGACCTCGGGATAAATATCCTGTTTGTTATTATTATCATAAATGTGAAGAAGGCCCCCAAGAGGCATGTGAAAAAGGATTCAAAGATGCTCTACTTGCAATGCGCCCTAACGGGTGTCCATAGTGTGCGGGTCAGTTTGATTCGACAAATAAATTCTCTTTTGGTCTATCAGATATGATGTGGGTAAATTCCATTAAAGCGTAGGGTTACAAGCCCAATCATATGGATGCTGTAAAACTTGCCGTTGACCTTTCGACGGTTCGGGCTTTCTTTGCTTATAGTTAGAGGCATGAAAAATTGTTTCAACAACTCAATCAGCCCCGTTTGGTTGGGATTTTTTCTTTTCTGGTTGCTTGGTATAAGTTCGCTTGGGGGTGCCGTTGCCGGCACCGGCTGATTGGTTATGTCCACTATGCCATTTTTATGTGAATTATATACAACCTACACCATTCCCCTGATTTGCAGAAAACTGTAGAAAATTTTTTCCAGAATATCAGCCTGACTGCGCGAGGGGTTGGCTTTTTTGCATGAACCGCCATTCTTTCTTTGGCGGGACTTTCATAATTGCTTTTGCAACCTGCTCAGGGGTAGCGTTGGCAATCGGTTCAGGCAGCTTGCGGTGTTCGTTCTTTTCTTTCATGGCGTTTCCTTGTTCTTTCTTCTCATTTGGATGATTCTTGGTGGTTGTCTTTCTTGCCTTCCAACTACAACGGATTTTCCAATTCCGCCGTGCCCCGCATGAAGTTTCCTGGTTTCGTGTTTGTTCTTCGCCCGGCCGCCCATGTAGGTCTCGTCAACTTCGACTGCGCCGCCGAAATGCGTCCGCCAGGCTGTCCTCGAAAGCCTCCCTGATCTTATGCATCAGAAGCCATGCAGTCTTTTGCGTAATTTTCAAGTCCCGATGCAGCTTCATTGAAGACACACCTTTCAAGTTGGTCTTAAGCAAGTAGATTGCAATCGCCCAATTCCGATAGCCTACATTGGCGGCCTGTATCAGCGTTCTAGTCTTTACCGAAAAGTCCTTTCTGCATGAACGGCACCGATAAGGCTAGCTTCTTCGCTTCTCCTCCGGCTTGGTGTAGATATCGCCGGAACCGCAGAAAGGGCATGTCACGCAGTCCGGCCATCTGTTTTCTGTAAACCCGTCCTCAGCCATGCGATCATTGCCGAATTTTTCAATGACCTTGACTAGCGATATTCCTTTGTGCGCGTGCGTTCTTGGTGCATTCTTTGCCATATCTGTTCAACCCATTGATTTATTCTGCATGGAATAATACACACCATTTTCAGTGGAATTGTGAGGATTTTCTACAAATCGGGGAATGGTGTAGATTGCATATAATTTCCCAATTAATAGCCGAGAGAGAAAGATATGAACATTCAGAAAAGACTATTGAACGGCAATGATATTGTTGATACCAAGCAATTTATTACTGAGCGGTATTTTCAATTACGTATACAGTTCAATAGTGCCGTCCATTTGTACAATGATTTGGAACATGTAATTATTGTTAGTGATGATATTGAACAAAGACTTATTCATCACCTTATAGGAAGTGGTGTGAGTTTTTATGAGGATCAAAATGGCGATAGAATGAATGTACATATTGGTTCTGCCATTATAGGACCCAAATTATTTGCAATAGCAAATTGTATAGAAAAGGGTTTCAAATTGCTCATATTCAAATTGAACCAATTAGAGAACGGTAAAATTAAAAGATTTCAATTGACAAAATGGACCTCTCATGTCAATAAAATGAGAGATATGGAAAACTATGGCCATAATTTGAAAAAATTGTATAAAGAATTTGACAATAATGTTAAAAATGTATTTGAAAGTGAATGGAAGAAAGCTCCAAAATTATATGATCCGTTAGTTTCCCATGATTATGCTTCTGAAAACATATTGGATTATTTCAATTATTTTGAAAAATGTGGAGGTCAAACTGCCATCAGATATCAAGGTGATGTATTGTCTGAGGATGTTTATTTCCGAGACTATATTAACAATGAAGATGCCGTTGAAAATACAGATTATAGATTGACAAATTTTGATCTATTGTTTTCAGTGGGTGAAACTGTATTGAAATTGTTGAGCAAGGATATTGTTGTTCCGCCACAAAGTGTCCCACCTTGTTTTGAGTATATAATCGGCACATCAATAAAGGAAAGAATTTCTAATCGTAGCATAGGTGAAAATTTAGATTGCGCGAGAATAAAATTCAATTGAATGTATTACAATCAACAGAGGGAGAAGCAATCATGAATACCAGCACAGAAAAGACATTCTCTGGACTTGTTCGACCTGTATCCTGAATATCTGGAAATCAGCAACCATCGGTGCCTGCCGATTGCGTTCTTTCTGGGCTGGATACGATTTGACCTAATATCCAAATTTGAGTCTGAGTTGCACTATGTTCTGACTCGGATAGACGAAACTGGCGATCAAAAGATAAAGAGATCTATTTCAGAATTTCTTAGCAAACACTCAAAAACAAAACCAATTTATTTCAGTCTTTCAATAATTTGACAGCAGAATTGCGTAATGAGTTGAGTATAAAGGGCACACTTAAAAGTAAATTTATAGTGGTAAAATAATTATCAGAAAGAGAATCAGTCATGGAATTTGAATTAACAACAGCAATTTATGCCGCAATAGCAGGTTCTGTAGCGGGTTCTATGCCTGCGGCAATTATTTCTTATGTTATATTCCGATCTGATAGAAGAAGCAGAAGACTTGATCTACTCAGTGAATTAATAGATACAGTAAACCTGAGAGGTGAATCTTCTTCGGAACATATTAGTGCTCTAAATCGTTTATCTATAGAATTCGAAAGCATGGAAATCCTTGAATCTATAATAAAATACAATGATCTTTTACATGCTCGTACCAATGCCGAAGAAATTAGAGATACTCCAAAATTCAAAGCTTTTGATGATTTGGTTAATAAGATTGCCGAAAAGAGTGGACGCAAGAAAATCAAAAAGAGTGGACTCAAGAAAATAAATTTGATTGCATGATAAATCATTTGTAGATTATATATAATCTCCCAGATCCCCGCTTAAGGGTTTGAAAGTTGTATTATGGCAGTGAAGACAAGTGCATGCAATCGTCGGTGTTGAGTTTTTCCGATTTGCCCGGTGCCATTCGGTGCCGGTACTGAGCGGATCGGATATTAGCAAGGTTCGAGGTTCGAATCGACGGCATGAAGCGGCGTGCGGACGCGTTTTCGCCGGCAGCAGGCGAGAGCGTCTGCTCAACAGGTCGATTCAAGATGTTCGGTGCGGCGAAGCGCCGCGGAGCAAGCCTATTCGAGAAGAATTCTTTTCAAGCTGCAGGTATTGTCGATGGCCTCGTTCAACCATTTCATATACACGCTGCGCAGATTCTTGCTGAACCTCAGCCGGTAGCGGCCCGCACTGCAGGTCAGCACTGCCGGGCGGCGCACCACGCGCCGAATGATGGTTCCCAAGCTGCGCCGCCATTCATCCAGCGGCAGCAGACAGTACTGAATTGCTCGCAGCAAGGCCTGCGCCAGCAAGCCGCACAGGTAGAACGCCTGGTTGGCAGCAAACCTCTTGCACGGCGGATGATGAAGATCCAGGTCAATCAGCGGACCCTTGAACGCATTCTCCTGACCCTGCTTGCCGCGATGACGGGCAACCGCCTCCCAAACCGGCAACTCGTCGTGCGATACCAGAATCACCGTGTAGGTCGGATCCAGCAGCAACTGGCGACCTTCCTTGCTTCGCCGAATCACCGCATAGGCCGCATCCTGCTCCCAGCCATTCGGCCGGTGAGACGAATAAATCGCCTGCTCCTCACCGTTGATCCATTGCCAATCCGCATTGTCCGAATCTTTCACCGCATTCACCACCGGCTTCTTCCAGTTGTCGTTCGTCACGCTCACCGAGTAGTCCCAGCCGCGGGAACGGCAATACTTCACAAAATCCCCCTTGTAGTAGGCGTTGTCCGCTCGCACCCACACCCCGGACTCGCCCGACAGCAGCGGCACTGCATCCGCTTCCAACTGCTCTTTCCAGCCGTGCGTCGAATGACCGCCGCCGTCGTTCAACCGCAAACTCACCATCAGATTCCCCACAAAAATCGTGTGCATCTGATAACGCCGTACCCCGCGATAGCAAGGCTCCTGCGCACCTTCAAAGCACTTCCCGTCCACCTCGATGTCGGTGCTGTCTATGAAGACCGGCACATAGCCCAGAGAACAACGATGGCGATTCGCAACCGTCGCCGTCAACGGCCCCAGCCAGCGTACCGCCAACTCCCGAAAACGAGCCAGATCCGACTCCCCGAAGCGACTCAGAAACTCTCCCATGCGCCGCGAACCCGGCAGCTCGCCCAGACCCGTCAGAACCCGGAAAACACCATCCCGACGGGCATCGTCCAAATCCGACAAGTGGCCCTCGCCCGTCAACAGCAAATACACCTGCGCCAAAATGCTCTGCGCCTCCGTCGCTCCCCGACGACGCTTTTTCAACGTGCCGTTCAACTCCTTCTCCAGCAACTCGCACAAGCCGCTGGCCTTCGCCAACTGCGCCGCAAACGTAACCCCGCCGCACCCCGTCAACTTCGCATCCGTGAAATCATATTCGACTTTCCGCACCCGACTTTGTATACTGCTCATCTGTTTCATAAGGACACCTCTTGGGTGAGTTTTGTTAAAAACGGTATTTTACCGGAAATCCTAACAGAGGTGTCCCTTTCCACACCCTCAGAATGGATTTTCTTAGCTTCTTAAGCGGGAATCAAGGATAATCTACACTATGTCCCGACTTGTAGAACCTTATCGGTCCCGTTCATGCGGAAAAATCAAAAAACTGCTCAGTCAGACTGATATTCTGGAAAAATTTTCTACAGTTTTCTCCAAATCAGAGTAATGGTGTAGATTGTATATAATCCCCATTTTTATAGTAGCGCATGGAAGATTGAGAGAACTCGCCAAATACAAAATCTCTGGGTAGAAGGCATTTTCGAAGCAGAGTGTATGCAAAGTTGTGATAAGGGATTAAAAAAGTTCCGAAAGGAACTTCATCATTGTATTGAAATTCGAAATCTGAAGGGCCGAATTTCGAGTAGTCTTGAATAATTTTCGGCATTTGAGCCATCAGTATGTTATTAGATATTAAATTTGATGGTCCAGAAGTCCCTTACGACTATTTTCTTGATTCATGTTCGACGGGAACATTGTCTTTGTTTTTCCAATGCTTGTAAATCCAGGGCGTAGGACGACAACCGCGAAATGGCCGATCGCTCGCAAAGCCAACAGCAGCTTCGTCCATTTTTGGTCTCCCATGAAAGGCAATGATTTTTGCTTCTTTGGGAATTTTGGGCTGAAGTATTGTGTTTAGAGGAATTGTAGGCCGACAGTGTCGCCGAAAGCTTCGAATCCAGGGCTCAGGAAACCACTCCAGCTGATTGATTAGTCTTTGCGTTACGTAAAGTTGCTCGGAGAAATACTTCTCCGCAATTTCGACTGCGTTGCTTTCAAACTCGTCAACAATAAATTCAAGAGCATTTGCTTCAAATCGGAATACAGAAGTATTGCCCTCTTTTAAACGATTTTGCAGATTTGCTTTCCAATGTTTAAAAGGGGTCCACCAAGTGTGGCTGATGGAAAATGAACCAGGTTTGTAATCAAAGATGCAATCCAACGAGTCGACAACTAGAACATCAAGGTCAAGGAACAGGCAGGTGCCCTCCAGATTTGCAATATCTTTACGAAATACGCCAAGCTTCGGCCAGCGTAAATCTTTTACAGAGCCTGGTACTTTGACATCAATCATGGGGAAGCATTCGACTTCCGGAATAATTCCAGAAGGGTTGTCGGTGAAGCATACAAATCGAAATTTGCGGTTCAGATTTCGTTCTACACTCCAGTAGAGACGATTGACATAGTGAGGGCCATACAAAGTTCCCCACTTCATGGTTAATATATTAACGGCCATTATAAATTTGTGATTTGAATTAACCTGTTTTAATCAAATAATTCACTGCTATCAGAATCACTTATGCACGGGCATCGTCGCGCCAGTTATCAGAAATCCAGCTTGCAGCAAGGCATCGGTCAAAAATATGATCGGTATGGCTTCCCATTGCTGCTTCATTCAATTTGGGCAATCCATGAAATGAGATAATTTTTGCCGATTTGGGCAAGGTAGGTCGCAGAATCAGATTCAAGGGCTTGGGTGGACGGCAGTGTCGTCGAAAACTTCGAATCCACATGGGCGGCCACCACTTGATTTTGTCATACACCATTTCAGTGACAAATGCCTGTTCACTAGCACGAGTATGTAAAATTTGATTGCAGTTACTTTCAAATTCATCCACTATATATTTCAAAGTGTTTGCTTCAAATCGGAATACTGAAGTATTTCCACTGGTCGGCAGTTTCTGCAATTTGAGCTTCCAGCGCTTCAACGGTGCCAACCAGTCAGGACTGATACAAAACGATCCGGGCTCATATTCAAACAAACTGTCGATGGAGTCGACAATGACGACATCAAGGTCAAGAAACAAGCATGTACCTTTCAGTTGACCAATGTTTTCACGAAATACTCCGAGTTTCAGCCAATGCTTGGAATGCCAGTGTTCAGGAAGTTTCAAATCAATCATGGGAAAGCATTCGACTTCCGGAATAATTCCAGAAGAGTCGTCAGTAAAGCATACAAATCGGAATTTCTGGTCAAGGTTTCGGTTTACCGCCCAGAAAAGTCGATTCACATAGTGAGGCCCATACAAATCTCCCCATTTCATTGTGACAATATTGACAGTCATATTTTCGATAGTAACCTGTTTGTTCTATACTGCAAAAATCATTTGCAAAGGGAACTCAATTGAATTGAGTTGTAGTGATATCTGGAACTTTTATTGAATTTATCCAACCGTTTCTGCTGCGGCTAACGTTTTGAACCGTTTCAATCACGTTCTCTAATTCTGGGTCAAATTGGCGAATAATTTCCGGGCGAATAAAATTTTCAAATTTCAATTGACTGACTTGTCCTTTTGAATATCGGAGATTCTTTCGGTCCAGTTTGTTTGCATATTTCTTGGAGATACTTCGTTTAATTCGGCGACTCAGGCGCATATCCGCAACACTTGTTCGCGTTCCCCAACGGTCATCTTTATCGGAAAATTTGCCATCCAGTGGAGAACGCGGCATAAAACACATGTGCATAGCTCTGAAATCCGAGGTCTTCCAATTTTGCTGTTTCCAAACTGAATTTATGCTATTCAAAGAGTATCCAGTTCGAAAAGCGATGCTGCTGTGTCCGTGTAATCGTTCTCTTCGGCCTGGCTCCCATGATTCAATCGCATTGAAATTATAAAGATTTTGAAGCTCGTGTGCCCCGGGAGGAGAAATGCCATATGCAATGGATTCTGAAAAATCAATTCCCAGTACGTGCAGTGTCGAAGCGGCAACAAGCCAGTAATTATCAAATTCTCCCGAAAGAAGTCTTTTTCGCATTCTCTGAAGGGCTAAAGGATCAAACACCTCGTCTCCATCAATTCTGAAGATCCAGGTAGAAGTTCCTGCGTACTTTTCAACATACTTGTGAGTATTGTTACCGTCCTTTACGGAAATCAATTCAACATGGCTGTATTGAGAAGCAATTTTTTTCACTATGATTGGAGTTCGGTCTTCGGACTGATTATCTATTACAAGAATTTTGTCGCAAAATTCGACAGCATTTAACAACACCCATGCAATGAAATGCTCTTCATTTTTTACCAGGCAAATTCCAACGATTTGTTTCATTGATTGAAAAACTGAAAAAATTAATAGATTATGTGGAAACTTGTGTGCTAATCTGTTGATTATAATGAAAGAACTTCTTTCTTGATCCAATTTTTCCTTGACTGGGTTACTTTCTGAATTACATTCACAACTTTTTGGCACTCAAGGTCATATTGCTGAAAATCAAGTGGGTTGCCAAAGCCTGAAATATCAAACTCTGTTACTTCGCCTTTCGCATAAGTCTGGATTTTAAAGTCTGCCCCCCCCCGAATATTTTCTGCTCACGGCGCGAGCAATTCGACGATGAAAACGACGGTCCCACCGAATTTCAGCAAGGTTAAATCGACTGTCCAACTGACCTTCCAAGTAGGAATGAGCATCCAATGGAGAACGCGGCATGAAGCATAAATGGAGTCCTTTGAATTCTGATTCACTCCAAGTGTGATGCTTCCAGTATGGATGCAATTGATCCGAAGAATATCCTTTTCGAAATTCAACTTTTGATCCATGCAGTCTTTCTCTGCGCCCGGCTCGCCAGCTATCAATGGCATTGAAATTGAACAGAAACATGCATCCTTTTGTAGCAGGCTGAGTGTAGCCAAAGGCTTTTCCAGCTTCAAGTTGAATTCCAATTGCATGTAAAGTTGGGGCTTCAATCATCCAGAAATTGTCGAATTCTCCTGCCTGCAGCCTGTTTTTTAGTTTTGATAAACCTGAGGGAGAGAATATTTCATCCCCGTCGATTTTGATAACCCATACAGGCTTGCCTGCATATTCTTCAATGTATTGATGCGTATTATTTCCGTCTTTTACTCGAATTACTTCAACATGGTCATGCTCTTTAGCAATTGTACTGACAATTTCATACGTACGATCTTCCGACATGTTGTCCAAAACCAGAATCTTGTCGCAAAATTCCACTGCATTCATCAATGCCCATGCAATGAAATGCTCTTCATTTTTTACCAGGCAAATTCCAACGATTTGTTTCATTGATTGAAAAACTGAAAAAATTAATAGATTTTGTGGAAACTTGTGGGCTAATCTTTTGATTATAATGAAAGAACTTCTTTCTTGCCCCAATCTTTCCTTGACTGGGTTACTTTCTGGATTACATTCACAGTTTTTTGGCACTCAGGGTCATATTGCTGAAAATCAAGTGGGTTGCCAAAGCCGGAAATATCAAGTTCTGTTACTTCGCCTTTCGCATAAGTACGCATTTTATAGTCTAGCCGCTTGGAATATTTTCTACTCACTGCGCGAGCAATTCGACGAGCAAGCCGAACTTCGGCAATGTTAAATCGACTGTCCAACTGCCCCCCCCCGGGGTAGGAATGAGCATCCAATGGAGAACGCGGCATGAAGCATAAATGAAGTCCCTTGAATTCTGATTCACTCCAAGTGTGATGTTTCCAGTACGGATATGTTTGATCCCAAGAATATCCTTTTCGAAATTCAATTTTATTTAATCCAAGCAGTCTTTCTCTGCGCCCGGCTCGCCAGTTTTCAATGGCATTGAAATTGTACAGGGCTAGGCATCCTTTCGTGGCCGGTTGAGTGTAGCCAAATGCTTTTCCAGCTTCAAATTGAATTCCAATTGCATGCAAAGTTGAAGCTTGAATCATCCAGAAATTGTCGAATTCTCCCGCATATAACCTGTTTTTGAATTTGGACAAGCCTGAGGGAGCGAATATTTCATCCCCGTCAATTCTGATGATCCATACAGGCTTGCCTGCATATTCTTCAATGTATCGATGCGTATTATTTCCGTCTTTTACTCGAATTATTTCAACATGGTCATGCTCTTTAGCAATTGTACTGGCAATTTCATACGTACGGTCTTCCGACATGTTGTCCAAAACCAGAATCTTGTCGCAAAATTCCACTGCATTCATCAATGCCCATGCAACGAAGTTCTGCTCATTTTTAACAAGGCATATGCCGACAATCAATGGCTTCACTGTACTTCGAAAATCAAATTACGAACAAAAATCATGAACAAGCAAGGGACTAAGATTTGATTTAGAAATTCAGGCAATGTCTTGATGAACCAGTATGCTGTTCATTCTGTTTCGCTTCACCTCCTTGTAGCCTTTGGATATCGCCACATTTATTGGATCTTTTTTCCAAATTTGAGGCGATAACTCCAAAACTATAATTCTCGGATACTTGCTGGGGGAAACGTTTTGCAGATATGGAATTAGCACCTTGTCTTCGCATCCTTCTACATCAATCTTAAGTGCGTCCATTCCAGAGGGACAATGCTTTTCCACAATGGAGCTCAAAGTAGTACATTCAACTTCAATATCACCAGAATCTTTAACTCGGGAGGAGCCTAAATCCTCAAGATTGGTTTGCATTCTTACCATTCCTGCGTGGTCGGATACTGCGAGCTTGTGAACTGAAATATTGAAATTGGGATTCAAGCCAAGATTATATTCCAACTGCTTGCTGATTCCAGGGTGTGGTTCGATAGAAAGCACTCGTAGATTTGGCAGTTTTCTGGATAGAATAAGAGAATACAGCCCAATATTCGCTCCTATGTCAACAAATACAGGATTGCTTTTGGCTTTGCACGCTTTCTCCAAAAATTTGATTTCAACAGAATCAGCATGCATGCCTCTTCGAAGAAACGCAGCTTCGCTTATATTTGTTTCAGGCTTGATTCTCATAGAGATTCCATGAATCGTAACATCCAAAATTCCAGATTTGTAATTTGACATTGATCTGCGAAAAAACGTCTTGAATACAATATCTCTTGGCAACAGATTATTCTGGAATAATCTGTATATGAATTCATCTTTTTCGGAAAGGCGATATGCACCAAACGGAGAATCTATATCGTAGGGTAGTCGGATTCGAGATGTTCCGTATTCTTGATACATGAATTTGTTCAATTACTCTTTATGGTTTGGTTAAAAGATTGCAGTAGATATGCCCTTGTCTCCGCGATAGAAATCAGTATGACCAATTATCAAGAAGCGACAGATGGTTTCTGTCGAATTAATATGCTGTTCATTTTATTCCTCTTTACTTCGACATAGCCGCGGGAAATTGCCACTTCAATTGGATCTTCTAGCCAATGCTCTGATGTAATAACCTCCACAACAATTGCGTCTGGTAGCATAGAGTCCGGTGCTTGTCGCAAGTAGGGCACCAGAACTCTGTCCTCGTATCCTTCCACATCAATCTTGAGTGCATTGATTTTCGTCAAGTTTTCCCTTTCGACTGCGTCCGCCAAAGTAATGCATTCCACTTCCAGATCGCCTTCTTCATCTATTCGGGATACAGATATTTCAGTTGACCCTGTTTCCATCATCACTTTACCTTGAGTATCTGAAACAGCATAGTCGCGCACATGGATATTGAAGGTAGGATTCAGGCTGCAGTTATATTTCAGTTGCTGGTAGATTCCCGGATGCGGCTCAATTGCAAATACACGCAATCCCGGCACCTCCTTGGCAAGGAGCAGTGAGTACATGCCTATATTCGCACCGATATCTATGAATACGGGGTTTTCAGCAGATCTGCATGATTGGGCCAATGCTTGCCACTCTTGAAAGTCAATGTATTTCCCTCTGCGAAGAAACTTCGCGTCGGAGCCGCTTACTTCGGGACATAATCGAACATTGATGTCGGCAACATTGACATCGAATATCCCGTCTTTTTGCTTTTTGGTTGCAGACTTCAAGAATGCCTTGTAGACAAAATCTCTTGGCAGTATTCGATTCTGAAACAGTTTGAATAAAATTTCTTTCGACTTGGCTGGGCGATGAGTGCCAAACGGAGAATCTAAATCGTAGGGTAGTCGGATTCGGGATTTACCGTATTCTTGATACACGAATTTATTCAATTACTCTTTTAAGGTTTGATGAAAAGATTGCAGTATGATTTACCTTTATTTCCACGATAGAAATCAGTACGACTAATTTGATACTGGGTTCAAAAGGAAATTAAATATGGCTACGCACAAGTGTCAACTGGGTCGACTTTTCTTGGTAAAATCAGAATTATACATAGTCACCGCCAAGTACTCAGTACCAGTCGCATATCATGAAACAGGATTGTTTGGAAGAACATTGCTGTTGTCAAACGGAGTAGTACAGAATCTTGCCGGATTAAAAAGATTTTTAAGTCGAAATAATGCATCAGAATAGAAGAAAGAATCCTGCGACGAAAGACAAAGCACTTGACAAGTACTACACCAAAAAGAAGTAGTAACGAAGTGCCTTGAAAAGATTGATGAGCTGAGCCACCTTTATGATTTGGTTGTAGAACCGTCTGCAGGAAATGGAGCGTTTTACAACGAGATCAGACACAGTAACAAAATAGGAATTGACATTGCCCCTTGCCATAACGCAATTATCAAGGCGGATTGGCTTGATTTCAATTCACATCAGCTTCATATCGTTCCATTTCAAACTTTTTATCATGAATGCGAACTTTGAATACTTCCACATCGTTCGCCAAGTTTCCAAGTGCCTCTTCAACTTCATTGAAACTTGTATTTGAGCGTAACCCGATATTCACTTCTGTAAGTTTTATGTTCGCTAAATTTTTAGAAAAATAATAGAAATACCGACCAGTGGCATCTCTTGCTCCCCATTCCGTTTGTTCGCTCAAATCCAAGTAGATTCTATGTTCTTTTTCATAACCCCAGTGTGAAAATTTTGTAGAAAGCATTGATTTTACCAATTCCTTGCCTTCTTCCTGTAATTTATCGCTAATTTGATCATCAGCGGTTTCAATTAGTTTGGCAAAAACAACATCATCATCAGCGTTTTTTCGATCATCAGAATATTGAATCTCTACTCCAATTCCATCACCAACTTCAAATCCAAAGCATAGTCCTTGATGTTTATCTGCATAATGTGCCCATTGAACCGGATTATGCCAATCCTCGCTAAAACAAAGCATACCGAAATTGTTGGAAAGATAGCTTATAGTTTTATCTAATCTTTCAGGACAGGACGAGTAAAACAACTTAAATTCGAATGGGTCATTCAATTCATTCATCCGTGAAACTTTTAGATGCCGATTTTTTAGATCTAATAGTCCCCAACATACGTTAATAAAGTGATAAAGTTTCATGGTTCAACAATTCCTCATAAAGTAGGGTCAATGTGAGTCTATCTCATTTATCAGTGTATGCTCCAAGCAAGCAAAAGTGTTTGAAAACACACAAGACAAATTTAACAATTCCCGAAATTCAATAATACTATCATGCCTCTAAATTAAATGGAGCTTCAGGAATTCGCGTGGCTGATTCCCATGGTTCTGGTCTGTTCACTATAAGAATCCTGTACCGTTTAAGTGTGCCAGATTCACCTCGTATCAGCAAATCCCCATGATGGTAATTCTCGCCGGCTCAATTGAAGAGGTCTAGGAAGTTATGCGAACCTGCTCCAAGTACTCAAAACCGGTCATGTTTCACAAAACAGGAACAGGATTGAATATAGTTGGATTTTAGTAAATTTGTCCAACTTGATTAATTTCTAAGTTTGTAGGTTTCAAATCTCTATGGAGAAACTTTTATTGTGTTTAGTGTCTAGAAGTACTGTTATAAATATAGTTGAGTTTAATCATGTGAGAATCAACTGTTAAATTTACAAGGTGGTTTTGTGAGAGACGAGGCTGGAAATTCTGAAATAATCATCGAAAACGAGGAATTAGCAGACTTAATTGGAATTGAGAAGTTTAAATTAGCAGACTTGCTTAGAGCTGAGAAGTTTGATTTTCCACGCAGTTTCGACCTTCTGAAATTTCTTCCACCACAAGATTCTGTGTTTTTGAGGCTTAAAACACCTGTTTTTACCGATTTTCTACTACCTTCAGTTGCTGTTCATCAGCACCCGCCTCAGAAGTAGCTATGATACGAATTGGTCCAATATTCTAATTTTTAGCCATTCAGCCGGGAAATTTCTGACAAAATTTCTTCACCACAGATCGTCAGCAAAAAAGTCCGTGGCATTTCACGGCAAATTACCTGAAACAGGGCTTTTCAAAACTGCCAAATCTGTACAGGCCTATGTTCCAATGCTCATGACTGGCGGACAAACTGACTTTCGAGTGATTTGAACTCTTGTTCAAGTCTTTCATCCCACTAGTCTCATTCTCAACAATGGACTCGTTGTCTTGTGAAGACGAATTTTGGGACTGAAGTGAATCTACTTTTATTCTAAGATCTTCGGCGTTATCCGAAAAGACCATGAAATTTTGTTTCAAATTGCCAACCTTTTCTTCGATTTTGCTGTCTAATTTTCCAACTTGACAAACTTTCCATTTAGCAACTGATTATTCTCTTCGCTTTGAATTTCCAACTTGACAACCTTTTCATTTAGCAACTTAATATTCTCTGCGTTTTCATTTAGCAACTTATTATTCTCTTCGCTTCGACCTTCCAACGTGGCAACCTTTTCATTTAGCGACTCATAGTTTTCTGCAGTTCGATTTAGCAACTTGTTATTCTCTTCGCTTTGATTTTCCAACGTGGCAAACTCACGCTGCAATTTATCAATTCTCGAAGTTACAGTATCAATTCTCGAAGTTACAGTATCAATTCTCGAATTTACAGCGTCAAACCTAGCACTCACATCATTAATATTATTACCTATATTCCAGAAACCGAATAGCACTGTTAGAAACAAAACAAGCATTCCAATATCGGACTTTTTAATCCATTTCGATTTAATCGAATTTTCTTTAAAAGGATAGTTCATCTTTTACCTCCTTATGGTATTTTCCAAAATTGCAACATTGGGTTTGCTGACGAACTGCCAAAATTCAAACAATTGACCCAGAGCCTTATGTAAGTTTTCAAGCCTTGTTGAAAAGTTAATGATCACAAAAACGATTGGCTACTTTCATAGTGGGAAAGAATAGCAAGGTTTTGTATTTTGTCAAGTAAATCATAAGGGTTTTCAGAGTTTTGTGTGGCTGAATTCGATTAGTGCATAGTATATAGTAAAAGGGAGAAGAATGGTGCACAACAAGGGAGACAGTAGATATGGTGAAAGAGAAGAATGGCAGCCCCACGAGTTGCGCAAGCGACTTTATCCGGGTCAGGAGGCGAAAAAATCTGTGCCAAGAACGAGAACTCGCAGGAGTGCGTCGAAAGCCGCCTAGACTTTTACAGGAGAATTGAGACTTGACCGATGGCAAAGCCGGTCGGCGAGATCAAGCTGCCCCCGGGGCACTTTGCGAAAACCGCGTCGATACAATCGTGTACACGGAGTTCGGTAGCGTGCACTGTGCCCGCAAAGCGGCGAAGTGCGCCGCATGGCATACGCTGGTTTCGAGAAGGACTGCCAGACGCTGAAGTATTGATGCCCGGATGTGGAATACGGGCTGCATTATGCCGGACGTAACGAATACTTGAAGTTTGATAACCCACCGTTTACACTTCACATTACAGTATTTCTTTGGGGCAGAAAAAGAAATACTAAAAATCAAGCATATATGGAGAGACACCGATGACAACGGTTCATTGGATATTAATATCGGTTACAGCATTTCTCGCATTTGTTGCTCTTATATTTAAATTTGGGAGTTGGTATGGGGAAGTCAACAGTGACCGAAAAATGTTTGAAGAATTCATGCAAGAAATTCGTAAGAATATAGATGATATTCGTAAAAATATAAATGATGTACTCGGCAGACTTTCGCCACCGCCAACGATAAGCGAAAGTCTGATATGTCTTAGTGAACTTGGAGAACAGATTTCAAAAAATATTGGTGCAAAGGCTTGGGCGGCGGAAGTGGCGCAAGAACTCGTTGGCCAAGCTAAAGACATGGACCCGTTTCAAGTTCAAATGCTTTCGTTTGAACACGCCAAATCATTTGAACCTGACGATGAGCTTCTTGCTAAAATCCGACAATCTGCGTATGAAGCAGGAATTGATTTAGAAGGCGTGGGAAGGGTACTTGGTGTTGAATTAAGAGATAATTTACTCCAGCTGAACAATCTGTCTTAAGTCGTCATTTGACTATTGGAAATTCTCCGCCATTGTGGGGCAAAATACCTCGCAATGCCTTTCGGGACTTGGGTATGTAATCCCCTTATATTAGATAAATCGCTTACGTATCAATACCAAAAGAAAAGAGGCCTTTATGGCCCCTTTATTGCTGGCTGGATGCAAGTGCCGACTTATCCATTGCGACTATCTATATCGTCAGGTCCTTCGGCTTCTTTTGTATTCGGATTTCCAATACTTCTTATAATTCCTGTCGTATACCTTGTTGTGAGTTCCAATTCTCCTGAGAGCAATATCATCATTCTTGAGTATTTCATATACAACCACAACATCATCTTTTGAATTCTTTTCTGCGCCAGGAAATAAATGAATTGCCTTCAATCCTTCCATTCTTCTGTCCAGGCAATGATCATCATAGCAGTTTTCCAGTTTTCCAAAATCACCATCTTTCAGCAATTCTTCCACGATTTTCAATTAGTCTTTTACTTTGCTGTCATTGTATTGCTTTAGATTGCCTACAAACGAAGGATCGTATGAAACATTCACAGTCTTCTTTATATTGGCTTTTCCTCTTTCACCAAATGAATTTGCCATGAAATGATATTGTTGGTACTAGTCGATCATTGACCAGAATTCGTCAGACGGAATCAGCTTCTTTTTTCTGCTTTTCTCAATCGACTTTCTCATCTCAGGATTCAAAGTGTAAGTGTCGTACTTGAACTTCCTGCCGTCGCTGTCCGTATGAGGGTATTCTTCGTCTTCATTCAATACATTATCGTCGGCATAACTGTCGTAGATTGGATCTCCGGTCTTCATTGTTTTATCTCTCTATATTATTGCTAATACAATTATTTAATAATAACAATAACTTGGTTATAAATTAACCATTAGAACAAGTCAAGTCATGTTTTCATTCTTCCTGCTCACCGCTTGCTCTCCTTGCCCATGTAGCGAATCCGAACCTCGTTGCCGTCGGCATACTCCCGCTCCTCCCGGTTACTCAGTGTCACTATTAACGGTAAAGTCCTGTACCCATTTATAGAACAACCGCCAATACCAGCTATATAATTCCTGCGCTTCAAACGCCTATTTGGGTAGTGCCTTGGCGACTAGCCGCACTTCAAGAATGCTTTGTAGACAAAGTTTCTTGGCAGTATTCGATTCTGAAACAGTTTGAATAAAATTTCTTTTGTCCTGGCTGGGCGATGACTGCCAAACGGGGAATCTAAATCGTAGGGTAGTCGGATTCGGGATTTACCGTATTCTTGATACACGAATTTATTCAATTACTCTTTTAAGGTTTGATGAAAAGATTGCAGTATGATTTACCTTTATTTCCACGATAGAAATCAGTACGACTAATTTGATACTGGTTTCAAAAGGGAATTAAATATGCCTACGCACAAGTGTCAACTGGGTCGACTTTTCTTGGTAAAATCAGAATTATACATAGTCACCGCCAAGTACTCAGTACCAGTCGCATAGCATGGAACAGGATTGTCTGGAAGAACATTGCTGTTGTCAAACGGAGTAGTACTGAATCTTGCCGGATTAAAAAGATTTTGAAATCGAAAGAATGCATCAGAATAGAAGAAAGAATCCTGCGACGAAAGACAAGGCACTTGACAAGTACTACACCAAAAAAGAGGTAGTAACAAAGTGCCTTGAAAAGATTGATGAGCTGAGCCACCTTTATGATTTGGTTGTAGAACCGTCTGCCGGGAATGGAGCGTTTTACGACGAGATTAGACACAGTAACAAAATAGGAATTGACATTGCTCCTTGCCATAACGCAATTATCAAGGCGGATTGGCTTGATTTCAATATAGCTGATATTTATAAAAAAGTATTGGTTGTTGGAAATCCTCCTTTCGGGCAGTACCACAAACTGTCTATTGCATTTATCCAGCACGCATTGTCTTTTCAAAATGTTCAGACGATTGCATTTATACTCCCGAATGTCTACAACAAGCACACCAGGCAGAAAATACTGCCATTGAACTGGCGTATCTGTTCAATCACTGATATAGGACGAAATGCCTATACTCTTGACGGCAAAGACTACCATGTTCCTACAAGTTTTTTTGTGTTTGACAAATCCAAAGGAAAGGACCTGAGAGTGAATCCCGATCTTTACACCGAGACAGATGATTTTGAATTTGGGGACAAAGACAATTTTGATGTTTTTATTTTTGGCGCTTCTCCGAAAAAGACCACACTGGCTCCAAAACCTAACAACAGGGGGCACTTTCTCAAGGCGAAAATTCCTGTTCCCGACCTTATTGAGAGGCTGGAAAAAGTTCAATGGACTGGAAACTCTTGTGCCAATGGCGGGGTATATTGGCTGACCAAGTACGAATTATTGAATCAGTATGTCAAGCAATACGGATATTCTGGAAACGATTAACTATATTCTGGAAAATATCGACTTCACCAGAAATGTAGTGGAATCTGCATATAGTGTTCGAAAATCTCTTGTAGATCTAACTCTGAACGATCAGATCACCGAACTGGAATTCTACAAAGTATCCAGTGTTCTGACTCCTCAGTCAAGGAGCCCCATGTGGGAAAAGTATTTTAAGGAAAAGCATGGATTTAGAAGCGTCCATAAGGACGAGAACAAGGGGGATTTTGAAAGAAACGGCATATATTACGAGTATAAGGCTTCTGGATACAACCGGGACAAATCCGTTAATATTGTTCAGATCAGGCTATGGCAGAATTGCGATTACATTGTCCAGTCTCTATCGGATGAAGAGGTGATTACATTCGTTTTGACCCACGATGAAATGGAGAAGGAAACAAAGTTGCTAAATGCTTCAATTGCGCATGGAACAAAAACTGTGTCTAGTGCTAGCGAGCATATTGAATTGAGGATGACATTGTATCGAGATACCAAGGATTGGAAGAGGTGGGTTGAAAATTACAAGAAAACTTATCCTTGAGAAATTCAACTATGAGGAAAAAGTAAAAGCAAGGGTATTTTGCAGTAAATTGCGATACCAGAGTGAATAACTAAAAGTTGCGATTAGGGTTGAAGAAGGAGCCGACTTATCAGTTGAGACGGTGTCCGCAACTTGTGAATCATCCTGAACTGGTTCACGAGATAAATTTGACGAATTGAGGATATAGGTTTAATATTTACTGTTTATAATTATTCCATTCGTTTTCAGTAACTTTTATTTTCCGATGTACGCAATTATTCAAACAGGCGGCAAGCAATACAAGGTCTCTCCGGGCGAAAAAATCCGGGTTGAGCGGATACGGGCAGATGTGGGTGCGAGTGTCCAGATTGACAATGTTCTGCTAGTAGCAGGCGAGGAGGTGGTTATTGGTACCCCTCATGTCGAATCAACTCCAGTACAAGCCAAAGTGCTTGCACATGGACGCGGAGAGAAGGTGAATATAATCAAGATGAAGCGCCGCAAAAATTATCGTCGCAAGCAAGGGCATCGACAAGACTTTTCCGAACTTGAAATCACCAGTATTGGCGATACTACTGCCCCGGAAGTTTCGAGCTTGGAAAAGGCAGAAACTGAAAGCAAGCCTGAAGATGCAAGTGCGGTGGAAGAAGCAAGCACGTAGATGCACGAACTTTATACTCGTTAACTTACAAGGATAAGAACAATGGCTCATAAGAAAGCAGGCGGCAGTTCACGAAATGGTCGCGACTCCATATCCAAGAGACTTGGGGTTAAGCGATATGGTGGCCAACTCGTAAAGGCAGGCAACATAATTGTCCGTCAGCGCGGCAGCAAATTCCACCCGGGTCAAAATGTTGGCATGGGGAAGGATTACACTCTGTATGCAAAAATGGACGGCCATGTAAAATTCGAAACCAAGGGTGCCTTGCGCAAGAAAACCGTTACTGTGATCGCCGCGTGACTCGCAGGGTAGCCAACTAGGAACCAATCTACTATACGGGTGCGAATATTGAATCGCACCATATTCTTGCCATGTTTGTTGATGAAGCTTATATTGAGGTGGAGGCAGGCAAGGGAGGTGCGGGTTGCCTTTCATTTCGACGAGAGAAAAATGTTCCACGAGGGGGCCCCGACGGTGGCGATGGTGGAACGGGGGGCAGTGTTTATCTCGTTTCCGATGCACATTTGAATACCCTGATAGACTTCAGGTATAAGCACAATTACAAAGCTGAAAATGGTCAACCCGGCAGCGGTCGAAACTGCACAGGTCGGGACGGGAAAGATCGCTTGATCAAAATTCCCGTAGGTACAGTGATTAGCGACGCAGACACTCAAGAGGCAATTGATGAAGTCGTCATCGACAATCACTCTGTTCTGGTTGCCAAAGGCGGAACACCAGGCCTCGGCAACACCCGATTCAAATCCAGTACGAACCGTGCGCCAAGAAGAATTACACTTGGCGAGCCTGGCGAGAGCCGCAGGCTTCACCTGAAGCTTCAGTTGCTGGCCGATGTGGGGCTGGTGGGGTTGCCCAATGCAGGAAAATCAACCTTTATTCGACAAGTTACCAATGCGCGTCCCAAAGTTGCTTCGTATCCGTTCACCACTTTGAAACCGGTACTCGGAGTGACATCAGTCAGTATTGAAAAAAGTTATTTGATTGCAGATATCCCCGGGTTGATTAGCGGAGCTTCTGAAGGAGCAGGTTTGGGTATTCAGTTCTTGAAGCACTTGACTCATACTCGATTGCTGTTTCACGTTGTCGACATGGCAGTTGAAGAAGATCTTGACAAAATTGCGGATTCAATCAAAACCATTGAAACAGAGCTTGGAGAGTTTGATTCCGATCTGTCAAGCAAGCAGCGATGGCTGGTTTTCAACAAGGCAGACCAGATCCCTCAGAACCGCGCAATGAAGCGAGCCTCAGAACTGGTGGAGCGTTGCAACTGGAAATTTCCGTTTTATGTTATTTCTGCGATAAATGGACTGAACTGCAAGCGTTTGACGCGTGATGCAATGACCTGGCTTGACCAGAACGTCAGTAGTTCCAGTTCGCAGGCTGAGTCCAGGGCTGAAGGCTGATGCAAGAATTTGATTGCTCAAAAACGAAAAGATGGGTACTGAAAATTGGCAGTTCCCTGATTACGGATGTTTCTGCTGGGCTTAACACAGAGAGAATTCAGTACTGGGCCAAGCAGATAGACGAGCTGAAACAGCAAGGTGTTGAAATTGTCCTGGTTTCATCAGGGTCAATCGTGGAAGGCATGAAAAGACTGGGTTGGGTAACACGTCCCCATGAAATTCATTTGCTGCAGGTTGCCGCAGCAGTAGGACAGATGGGCTTGGTAAGAACTTACGAAGTGGAATTTGAAAAATTCAACTACCAGACTGCCCAGGTGTTGCTGACGAACGCGGATCTTGCGAATCGGTCAAGGTATTTGAATGCACGCAACACACTGCGCAAACTGCTTGAATTGGGAATAATTCCCGTAGTCAATGAAAACGACACCGTAGTCACGGACGAAATCAGGCTGGGAGACAATGACACTTTGGCATCTCTTGTCGCCAATATCGTGGATGCTGACTTGCTTGTCATTCTTACCGACCAGCCGGGATTGTTTGACAAGGATCCGCGGAGCAATCAGGATGCCAAATTAATTCCCTGTGCCGAGTCCGAGGACAAATCGCTTCTTGACGTAGCCGGGCCAAGTCATTCCTATGGACGTGGCGGCATGCTGACAAAAGTTGAAGCTGCCAGAAAAGCTGCTCGGTCCGGGGCGGCAACTGTAATTGCATCCGGGTTGAATCCTGTACAACTTGCCAATATCTACGCCAATAATTTTACTGGAACTTTGCTTACACCCAGGTCAGGCAAACTGGCTGCGCGAAAGCAATGGCTTGCTGGGAGCTTGCGAGCGGCAGGTAAACTCTATTTGGATAATGGAGCTACTGAAGCCTTGATGAACAAAGGTCGTAGCTTGTTGCCTGTTGGAGTGAAAAAAGTGGAAGGCAATTTCAATCGGGGAGATCTGGTCGTCTGCATTTGCCCTGATTCCAGGGAAATTGCCAAGGGCTTGACCAACTACAATTCTACAGATGCAGAAAAGCTAAAGGGACAGAGAAGCGACCAAATCCAGCAATTACTGGGATATATTGGCGAACACGAAATGATTCACCGGGACAACCTGGTGATCATGTAGCAGTTTGACTAGTACTGACCAGTTCCTTTAATTTGGCATTCATACGGCTTTTCAATCGAGCCGCTTTGTTCTTGTGTTGCAAGCCTTTGCGAGCCAGACGATCAATTCGTGAACAGGCAGTTCGAAAAGCTTCTTGCGCTTTTTCAAGATCTTTCTGTTCAACAGCTTTTTGAAAATTCTTTATATGGGTTCGCATGGCGGCACGTTGACTCATATTGCGCAAGCGTCGCGTCGCGTTTTGTCTTGCCCGTTTTCGGGCTTGGGGAGAATTTGCCAAGAGAAATTGCCTCGATATTCAAACTATAGAAATACAAAATTACAGAACACGTTATTTTATGAGATTGTTGTCAATAGTAAACAGTCAATTTCAGGGATAAAATTCATTTATGTAAATTTAGGGACTTTTAAATGTTACAGGAACTATGCGGATAATATTGGTACCCGTAGCTTGTATAAGTTGAGCTGTTGTAATTTCTACCCGGATCTATCATCCCAAAAATTTAGTCAGCGCTGCATACAAAGCCGCAAGTACAATAATGGTACTTGCGCTTGTCAAGATAAGTCGATGTGTCAGATTTTCAAATTTCGATTCTATCCGGTCGAATCGGGCATTGGTATTGTTGGCATTGGCATCAAGCTTGTTGTCCATTTGCTCAAGCTTGTTGTCCATTTGCTCAAACTTGTTGTCCATTTGCTCAAACTTGTTGTCCACCTGTTCAAACTTGTTGTCCACCTGTTCAAACTTGTTGTAGATCTTTTCAAGCTTGTTATCTGTCCTTTCATCTGAAAGATTCAGCCGCTCATCTAAAAGATTCAGCCGCTCATCTAAAAGTTTGAATCCTTGCTGCATCTCGCTACGCAGTTCTTCAACATCGTCTTTGGTAGCCAAATTCTCGGTAGCAAGATTGACCGTAGCAATAATCGCTTCTGCCTGGTCTTCCTCGAACCTGGCGTTTTCCAAAATTTCCCTTGCCGCAAATCGTTTTTCTTCCATGGTTTGGTGTTTCTGAAGTTCCATATGTCAATTCTCCTGTTTTTGGTTTAGATTTGCAAGTTTAAATTATTCGAATCGCAGTGCAGATGCCTCTCTTTGCCAATCTCGGCGATACACTAAATCCGGCACATGCTCTGTTAAATATAAAGATAAAGATAAAGCGAAAAGCCTTGCGAGCAAGGATGAATTTCATTCGCTATGTATTCTTTCAAAATAACAATAATAGATTCTATCATAAAGAAATAAATAATGTTAGATATATATTCAATAATTTTTCAAATGAGGAGCAATGCTTTCAAAACATGCAGATTCAATCCGCAAAATGCCTCCAGTCGGCAGAAGAAGAAATTTTGAAAATTGCAAGATTGGGTGCCGAAACTGGCACCCCCGCATCGGCTACGCCAAGTTTCTGGTACTGCGTGACGATGCCGAGTGAGCCTTGACCGGGAAAAGGTCGCCGCCGTTATGCGACCGCATCGAAATTCACCGAGAATCAGAAAACCATTTACCGGCCCCATGGGCCGGAGATACCGGGCACCGTGCTGTTTCCCCTCGTCAGTACCTGGCAGGCACCCGCCCGGCATCTTTACAAATTGGCTGAAAGGTCGATTTGTAGTGCCTTTGCTAACTAGGTGAAATAAACAGAATCAAATACTTGCAGATCGAAACTGACGAAGTCAAGAATGGCATCCATTCGTTTTACAGTTTGCCGCTTGCATTTCGCGTAAAATCACTGCAAACCAACCCATACTTTCCAGCATAGGCGCAACAAAATCGAATGTCTGACAACAACTCTTTAGAGCCCAAGGCAGCAGGTGGAACGAAAGCATTGTTGAAGTCTACAGCTGCGTTTGGTTCCATGACAACAGTTTCCAGAATTACCGGGCTGTTTCGAGACATCATTCTGGCGCAACTGGTTGGCAGCACATTTATAGCAGACGCATTTTTTGTTGCGTTTCGCATTCCCAACTTCTTTCGTCGAATTTTTGGGGAAGGCGCATTCTCGGCGGCATTCGTACCCGTCTATACGGACCAACGCCGGGTCGCATCTCCTGCTGATTCTCAGAAATTCATTGATTTGGTTACAGGCAGACTAGGTATGGTGCTGCTATTGATTACATTTGTTGGAGTTCTGGCATCGCCAGTACTGGTTTCTATTCTTGCTCCTGGCTTTAAATTCGACTTGGTCAAATTCCAGGTTACTGTCGACAGTTTGCGAATTACTTTTCCTTATATGCTGTTTATTTGCCTGGTTGCGCTGAGTGCCGGAATTCTCAACACTTGCGGGCAGTTTGCGGCACCTGCTGCAACTCCGATACTGTTGAATCTTTCACTAATTGCTTCCGCACTCTGGGTGACGGGATATGTTGATAATGCTGCCATTGCATTGTCCATAGGAGTATTTGCTGCGGGTGTGTTGCAACTGTTGTTTCAAGTTCCATTTTTGGTACGGGCCAAGGCCATGCCTCGTCCTCGACTTGGACTCAAGGACAAAAGCGAGCCGGACAGGAAAGCCAGAGAAGTTTACAAGTTGATGATACCGGCAATTTTTGGATCGTCTGTCGCCCAGTTGAACTTGATGATTAACACGTTTATTGCCTCGTTTCTCGTAACCGGAAGTGTTTCTTGGTTGTACTATTCCGATCGATTAATGGAGTTTCCGCTAGGTGTATTTGGGGTAGCACTTGGTACAGTTATCCTGCCCCGATTGTCGAAAGAGCATTCCAAAGTCCAAACGGAGGAATTTTCCAGACTGCTGGATTGGGGGTTGCGTTGGTGCTGCCTCGTTTCGCTACCGGCAACCGCCGGATTGATCGCACTTTCTGAACCGATCATGACAACGCTTTTCTACCATGGTGCATTTACTTCGCTGGACGTGGAAATGTCGGCACTGGCACTGGTTGCATTTTCGACTGGACTGGTTGCCTTGGTGGCAGTCAGAGTACTGTCACCGGGGTTTTTCGCCAGAAAAAATACCAAGACACCAGTTCGTGCCGGTGTCATTTCCATGCTGGTGAATACAATACTCAGCATCGCACTGGTTTTCTGGTTGAAGCATATCGGACTGGCACTGGCGACATCTGTGGCAGCATTTGTCAATGCAGGCCTGTTGCTTTACTGGTTGCTGAAAGACAACGCGTACAAGCCGCTGTCGGGGTGGGTATTATTTTTGATTCGGGTGCTTGGTGCATCAGTTGTGATGGGGGTTGTACTTTGGTGGTCGGCCGGGGACAGTTCGGTGTGGCTGGAGTATGGGATTGTAGAGCGAATTCTCAATCTTGGAACCCGTATTCTTGGCGGTGTGGGTGTGTTTTGTTTGTGTATACTACTCTGTGGTTTGAAAATACGCCCATTGATGAAAAAGTGAATTTAGCCCTGCAACAACCAGTTCAAATTTGTGCGCCGGATTCGCCGCGCTACTTTAATCTTGAAGAAGCAAACGAGACCTTGCCGCTGGTTCAAAAAATTACCAAGGAAGCGTACGATGAGTTGCAGATTGTGAAGCGCGAGATTGAGAATATGCTTCCAAGCGATCCTCGGGTCATTGCGGCTGAAAAGAAGTATGAATCCATTGTAAAGAGATGGGTCTCGAAAATGGAACGTCTGGGGCTAGTCGTCAAGGGGCTGTGGATGATTGACTTTGACTTGGGAGATGGCTATCTGTGCTGGAAGTATCCAGAGCTGAAAATTTCCTACTATCACAGCTACACCGGCGGTTTTGCAGAGCGTCGCCCGCTTGACGAGGTGATTGAAGAGCAAAATCCAGACTGGGCCTAGTGTCGCCAAGCCATCTGAATTCGCCATCGCAGATTCACGATAAATGGAACTTGTCCAGGGGCTAAAAAATGTGCCGCATGACGATACAAAGTGTGTCGCGTCAATCGGAAACTTTGACGGTGTGCATCTAGGTCATCAGCATTTAATCAAAATGCTGATAAATTGGGGCCTGGAACTCGGTCTGAGCACAACAGTTATCACTTTCGAACCCCACCCTCTTGAGTACTTTACACCGAATCGCGCACCGGCTCGCCTCACAACAATCCGCCACAAAACAGAATTGATAAGCACGTTTGATATCAGCAGATTGGTATGTCTGGATTTCAACAAGGAACTTGCAAGTACGGAAGCGGAAGCATTTGTACAGGAAACACTGTATGGATCCTTGGGAGTCAGGCACATCATTGTAGGTGATGACTTTCGATTCGGAAAAAACCGTCGCGGCGACTTCGCGTTGATGTCGACCTTGGGCGACGAGCTGGGCATGACAGTGCGGCGCATGGATTCATTTCTTGTTGATAATGAAAGGGTTAGTAGCCGAAGAATTCGCGAATATTTGGCATCGGGAAACTTGGAGTTGGCATCGAAACTACTGGGTCGGCGGTACTCGATATCAGGAAAAATCGAGCGAGGGGAAGGTAATGGTGCAAAATGGGGATTTCCAACCATTAATATCGTGCTTCCCTATCAGAATGTACCCTTGACCGGAATATTTGTTGTTGAAGTAGATGGTGTGCTGGATTCCCCGGTAGCCGGTGCCGCAAATCTGGGTACTCGCCCTACAGTAGGCGGTGAATCACTAGTGCTGGAAGTTCATTTACTGAATTTCAGCGACGACCTGTACGGTCGCGAAATTCGGGTTCGGTTTCTGAAGAAACTTCGTGATGAGAAAAAGTTTTCATCAATAGAGAAAATGATAGAGCAGATTGCAATTGATGTGAAAAATGCCGGGGAGTATTTCGGAATAGTTGCCGGCGCAGGGTTGAGTTGAAATCAAGTGCGTATATAAAACGCACCTGATTTCACTGGTGGAAAACTATGGTTTTAATGACCGTAGTAGGGCCCGATAGCCTGAATTGCATTGTAAAGAGCTTCGACAGTTTCCATGCTGGCGTTCTGCTTCGCTTTCATCGCTGCAATCATAACAGCGTGATGCTTTGCTAGCCGCTCAGCATAGTCCTCTTGGCTTGGTTTGACTCGCTGAGTAAGAAAATAGTCGCTGATTGTTGAAATTATATTTTCAGCGTGCTGCTCCTTGTTCATCACCCATCTGACAAGTTGATTCTGAGACTGGGCATCTGTTTTGCCGGAAAGTTCGGTGATAAGTGCAACCGCCTTTTCCACTGTCGATGCATCTTCAAGCATTTCTACTACTCGAGCACCGTCATCGTAGATTCCACAAGGAATCTGGCAATGTGCGCTTACGGTTGCAGGTAAAAAAGTCAGAGTCGCTGACAAAACTGCGAATTTAAGAAAATATTCAAAAGACTTGTTCATTTTGTTGCTCCTTTAAAATGGTTGGTAAAACATTTAGATATACATATATTAATCGTTACGATGTTTTTTTGGCAAATTCAATAGTCCACGATTCATCATTGAGCGAATGCTCGGAGGTGAACGCCGACTCTGAAAGGGTAGCATCATCCGGTATCGCAAGTGTTTCTTCGTAGATGTAGGCACCGTGTTCCTTGACTGCCGTTTCAACGTTCCGGGTGCCGCTTATTTTGAGTACTATCCTGTCAGAAACATCCAGTCCAGCCTGTTTGCGAGAATCTTGAATGGTACGTACCAATTCGCGGGCAAGTCCCTCGCTCACCAGTGCAGAATCCAGTCTGGTGTCCAGTCCGACGAGATAGCCTTCTTCTTCTGTACATGCCCAGCCCTCGGCTGATTCTGTTTCTACCAGCACATGAGAACCGTCAAGTTGCAGTTCGCCGCTTTCGATTTCAATTGTAAAACTCTTGCCCGCCGCAACCGCCGATGCAATTTCTTCTCCCTTCGCAGATTCCAGTCCTTTGCGAATTTGTGGAATCAATCGCCCATAATTACGGCCCAGTGCAGGCAGATTGGGTTTGATTCGATAAGAAACAATCTGTGCATCCTGTGCGATTAATTCAATTGACTTTACATTGAGTTCATGCAAAATTTGTTCTTGATGCCGTAGTACTGCATCAGCTGCTTTTTCGTTTGGTACGCGTACGAGCATTCGTCCCAGCGGTTGCCGGGTTCTCACTTGTGTTTTGTTGCGAGCGCCTCTGCCCAGGCTTACAAGCTGGCGGACAACTTCAAAGTCATAAGTCAGATTGGGATCGCGAAGTGATTCGTCGACTTTCGGCCATTCAGTCATGTGCACGCTATCTGGTGCGGAAGCACCCAGATTCCTTACAAGATTCTGGTAAACAGCTTCTGTGACAAACGGCATGAATGGAGCCATCAACCGGTTTACTTTTTCCAGACACTCGTAAAGCGTAAGATATGCTGCCTGCTTGTCATCGCCTGCTTCCGCTTTCCAGAAACGGCGGCGATTGCGCCTTACGTACCAATTACTCAAAGCATCCACAAAATGCTCGATTGACTGTCCGGCGCGCAACGCATCGTAACGGTCCAGTGAAGCAGTAACTTCTTCAATAACCTGCTGCAGCAGTGCAATAATCCAGCGATCAATTTCGGGACGGTTGGCAACGGGAACTTGCCGGTCTTTGTCAAAGCCGTCAAGACTCGCATAAAGTACAAAGAATGCGTAGGTGTTCCACCATGTATTGATAAACGAACTGGCGACATCGCGAACAACTTCGACGGATATTCTCTTTTGCACTTCGGGGGCAATACGACAGGCAAGTTGCCAGCGCAATGCGTCGGCGCCGACCGTTTCAAACACATCGTACGGGTCGATTACATTGCCAAGCGACTTGGACATTTTCTTGCCGTTTTTGTCAACAATATGCGCCAGGCAAATGCAGTTGCGGAAAGCGACACTGTCGGATACCAGCGTAGAGATCGCGTGCAGTGTATAGAACCATCCGCGTGTCTGGTCGATTGCCTCTACAATGTAGTCGGCTGGAAATCTTTCTTCAAACAGCTCCTTGTTTTCGAACGGATAATGAAATTGCGCGTATGACATTGCACCAGAGTCGAACCAGCAGTCAATTACTTCGGGAACCCGCCGGTATTCTCGCCCATTCTCGGGATGTACAAAGGATACTTCGTCGATTTCAGGACGATGCAGATCCACTTCGCGCAAGCTGCGACCGCAGTAGCCTTCCAGTTCTTCTACAGAGCCAATGCAAATAAAGTCACCTTCGCCGTCGGTCCACAGCGGCATTGGAGTTCCCCAGAAGCGTTCGCGAGACAATGCCCAGTCGACATTGTTGGCAAGCCAATTGCCGAATCTTCCGTCGCGAATATTTTCCGGTACCCAGAATACTGTCTTGTTGAGTTCACTCATCCGGTCGCGGAACTGGCTGGTGCCAATATACCAGGCGTGTTTGGCGTAGTAAATCAGAGGGTCACCGGTTCGCCAGCCGACGGGATAGTTGTGCAAATAGGTTTCTGCGCGAAACATCAGGCCGCGTTGCGTAAGAAGATCAATAATAACAGGGTCAGCTTCTTTGAAAAACTTTCCGGCAACCGGTTCAACTTCATCCAGAAAGCATCCGTCCAAGCCTACGCCATGAATTACAGGAATTCCATTCGCCTCTGCCAGTCGCAGGTCGTCTTCACCGTATGCCGGAGCTGCGTGCACAACACCGGTACCATCTTCAATCGTAACAAAATCCGCACAAAAAACCTGGCAAATTTCGTCGCTGTCAACGGGAATGTAGTCAAACAATCTCTTGTATTTCATCCCAGCAAGCTCTGTGCCTTTCACTGTTTTGAGGATTTCGTGCGGGGTGTCCTGCAGAACATTTTCGAGCAGCATTTTGGCGAGAATGAGGGTTTCATCTCCACAGCGAACGTATGCGTAGTCAAATTCCGGATTTACAGCCAGCATTAAATTTGAAGGCAGTGTCCAAGGAGTCGTAGTCCATACCAGGAAGCTTGTATCATCGCTGTCAACAAGCCGAAAGCGGACATAAATTGACGGGTCCTCCAGTTCCTTGTACCCCCCCAAGGCGATCTCGTGAGATGAAAGCGTCGCCCCGATTCGAGGGTCGTACGGCACAACTTTATAGCCTTGATAGATCAGGCCCTTGTCCCAGATTTGCTGAATCAGCCACCAGACACTTTCGATGTAGTCGTTGTTGAGTGTGAAATAAGCATCCTTCATATCGACCCAGAATCCCATTCTGTCAGTCATTTTTTCCCAATCGTCTACATATCGCATTACTGACTCGCGACATCTGCGAGTAAATTCGGCGATGCCGACTTCTTCCTCTATTCTCTTCTTGTCAAAGATTCCGAGTTCTTTTTCGATTTCGTGCTCCACTGGCAAGCCGTGCGTGTCCCAACCGGCCATACGCGGGCAGTAATGTCCCTGCATGTGCTTATAGCGGGGAAAAATGTCCTTGAATGTGCGTGCCAGTACATGATGAATCCCTGGCTTTCCGTTCGCAGTCGGCGGTCCGTCGTTCCATGTGTACAATGGCAGGCCTTGACTTTGCGCTTGGCTTTTGACGAATATATCCTGTTCGCGCCAAAAATCCAGAATACTCTTTTCTAAAGCGGGGCCATCGTATCGGGTGGATACTTTTTCAAATACTAGCGATTCACTTTCAGCAACTTTGTCTTGCATTCATACATTCCTTATTAATTCAAACTAAATTTTTCGTGTCGACCATACGGACGGTTTTCAAGTATAAAAAACTGCCTGGAATTTCTATTTCAAAGAACAACTGTACAAATTGTACTTGGAATCAAGAAAATAACGAACGCAAGTTATTCGTTTACTAGCGCAGTTTGCTGGAATTAAATTTCCAGAAGTTCCTTTCCATTACAGGGCAAATAATCGATTTGCAGATAGGATAACCAGTTAATATGCCAAATCTTGAAAATTCTTTCAACACTTCAAGTTGTTGAATCTGGAATTTGGTCATCTTGACAACACACAATTATTCTTTGTCTCTTTCAGTGTAAAATGCCCTTCATTGCTTGACTTTATTGAAGAATCAGAAAATCTGTTCGTACTAACCGGCTCAAAAACAGGAAGAAGAGCAAGTCTTCAAGGACGATTTTAAAGAATCTTGACTATACTACTCTTTTACATTGAGCATGGCTTGCCACAAAATGTAATCAATTTTTCACTGCTGCGATGCTAGAAGCTAAACACATTCAACTTGAAGATCAGTTGGCGCGGGAATTGAAGACCGTTGTGGATTCGGAATTCGTGCTAACCGATGAAGAATCCTTGGCACCCTTTGAATGCGACGGGCTGACTGCGTATCGTCAAATTCCAATGATGGCGATACTTCCCGGCTCAATTGAGGAAGTGCAAGAAGTCATGCGAATTTGCCATAAATATTCGGTGCCGGTGGTTTCGCGAGGTGCAGGAACCGGCTTGTCAGGAGGTGCGCTGCCCTTATCCGACGGAGTTTTGCTCAGTCTCACCCGATTAAACAAAATTCTTCAGATTGACCAAGCTGCACGAACAGCCCGGGTTCAGCCGGGTGTAACCAATCTGTCGATATCGAACGCAACCCGGAATTTGGGTTTGTACTATGCGCCGGACCCGTCATCCCAGATTGCCTGTTCAATCGGCGGAAATGTTGCCGAAAATTCCGGTGGAGTTCATTGCCTGAAGTACGGCCTTACTGTTCACAACATTCTTCAGTTGAAGGTTGTGACAGTTGAGGGAGAGTTGCTGACAATAGGGAGTCAGGCTCTTGATTCACCCGGATTCGATTTGCTTGCATTAATGACTGGATCTGAGGGAATGCTGGGTGTTATAGTTGAAGTGCTGGTCAAGTTGCTTCCAGTTCCCCCGAC
This sequence comes from Arenicellales bacterium, assembly GCA_965203865.1. Classification (GTDB taxonomy): domain Bacteria; phylum Pseudomonadota; class Gammaproteobacteria; order Arenicellales; family JAJDZL01. Next base: position 2,242,866 of record OZ241916.1, on the reverse strand, counting down.
TGCTCAGGTATTGATGGCGGCATTTGATGATGTTGAAAATGCCGGACGTGCTGTAGCGTCGATTATTGGAGGCGGAATCGTGCCGGCAGGGTTGGAAATGATGGATAATCCTGCAATTCGAGCCGCGGAGGAGTTTGTCCATGCAGGCTACCCAGTGGAAGCAGAAGCGATCCTTCTGTGTGAATTGGATGGAACAGAAGAAGAGGTCAACGATCAAATACAAACTGTGAATCAAATACTGACGGAGCAAGGTGTAGCCGATGTACGAATCGCCAAGGACGAAGCAACCCGCCAGCGCTTCTGGTCCGGCAGAAAGGCTTCGTTTCCAGCAGTGGGGCGCATTTCACCCGACTACTACTGTATTGACGGGACCATTCCCAAAAGAGAACTGGCCACTGTACTGCAACGTATCAGTGAATTATCCGGTCAATACAACCTTCGCGTTGCAAACGTGTTCCATGCCGGCGATGGCAACCTGCATCCGCTTATTTTGTATGATGCAAATCAGGAAGGTGAATTGGAACGAACGGAGCAGCTTGGACAGAAGATTCTGGAGCTTTGCGTTGAAGTGGGTGGCACGGTCACTGGGGAGCACGGGGTTGGAGTCGAGAAGCTTACGCCGATGTGTCTCCAGTTCGAAGATGCTGTGCTTGCGCAGTTTCATGCTGTGAAAGATGCCTGGGACCCAATTCAATTGCTAAATCCCGGCAAGGCGGTTCCCACTCTGGCGAGATGTGCGGAGTTCAATGCCATGCATGTGCATCAAGGCAATTTGCCGTTTCCCGATATTGAGCGATTTTGAACTTGATTCTGCCGTGTCCGAGCACTTTGAAAACGATGATATCGAGTGTCTGACAGCACAAGTTGAGTCGGCAACCAAACGTTCTGAATTGTTGCGAATACGGGGTTCAGGCAGCAAGTTTTTTTTCGGAAGACCGATTCAGGGTACCGTTGTTGATGTGAGGGGACATTCTGGAGTTGTATCGTATGAACCCTCCGAACTTGTATTAACTGCAAGAGCTGGAACGCGAATCAGTGAAATTGACGAAGTTCTGCTTTCGGGCGGGCAGTATCTTCCCTTTGAGCCACCGTGTTTTGGTAGCGACTCTACGCTGGGAGGCACAGTTGCCTGCGGCCTGTCGGGACCACGCCGTCCTTATACGGGATCTGTCAGGGATTTTATTCTTGGTGTGAAATGTATCAATGGTAAAGCTGAAGTTTTGAGTTTTGGCGGACAAGTTATGAAAAATGTAGCAGGTTACGATGTTTCCAGATTGATGGCGGGAGCCTTGGGTACTCTAGGAATCATAACGGAAGTTTCGCTGAAAGTTCTGCCTGTGCCAGAAACTGAAAGTACGCGAATTTTGGAATTGGGCGAAGGGCAGGCAATTCAAAGGATGAATGAGCTAGCTCAGCTTCCTTTGCCGATTTCAGCCATGAGCCATGAAGACAAACTCCTCAGAATACGCCTTTCTGGCACAGACCGAGGGGTGGCTGCAGCAGTAGAAAAAATCGGCGGTGAGGCAGACAGGCAAGACAGTACTTACTGGAGCGACTTGAGAGAGCATCAGCTTCCTTTTTTTCGAGGTGGGGAAACATTGTGGCGTCTGTCAGTACCATCAACAACTTCCCCGCTTAATCTGAGCGGCGAATGGATCATTGACTGGGGCGGTGCACAACGCTGGGGATACTCAGCTCAATCACCACAAGAGATCATGGAGTCAGCAAAGCAGGCAGGGGGGCATGCGACAATTTTCCGGTCTTCAGAGCATTCAGATTTACGATTTTCCCCGTTGACGGATGAACTCATGCACTACCATAAGCGATTGAAGAATGCATTCGACCCATGCAACATTTTCAATCGCGGAATTATGTATGAATGTCTTTAATTTTTGTACTGAAAGGAACGCTAGGTAATTCATGCAAACTGAGCTTGCAGATTTCATAAAAGATACTGATGACGGCCGTCTGGCGGATTCCATCCTGAGGAAGTGCGTCCATTGCGGTTTTTGCACGGCTACCTGTCCTACCTATCAAATTCTTGGGAACGAATTGGACGGACCGCGAGGCCGAATTTATCTGATAAAGCAAATGCTTGAAGGGCGGGTGGCAACTCAGAAGACGCAATTGCATCTGGACAGGTGCTTGACTTGTCGTGCGTGTGAGACCACATGTCCTTCTGGAGTCAATTATTCGCAATTGCTTGATATAGGGCGCGGTTTGATTGAAGGGAAAGTAAAAAGGAAAGCACTTGAAAAGGTTCAACGGAGACTCTTGTGCACTATTATTCCGAGCCCGAACCTTGCAAGAATCGGCCTCGGAGTAGCCCGGGCGTTAAAATTCGTGTTGCCGAAAAATCTTCGTGTGAAAATTCCACCGCGCGAAGTTGCCGGGAAATGGCCTGAACCGCGTCATGGCAGGCGCATGATTATTCATCAAGGCTGTATTCAACGCGTAGCCAAACCAGCAATCAATCTGGCAGCTGCCAGGTTTCTTGATTGTCAATCTATTTCAGCAATATGCACGAATGACGGATGTTGCGGTGCCTTGGCGCATCATCTTGGAAATAAAGAACTTGCAATGCAACATGCGCGCAGAAATATTGATGCCTGGTTGCCAAAACTGGAGAACGGAGCAGAAGCTGTAGTGTCAACAGCAAGCGGTTGCGGGAGTGCAATAAAAGAGTATAAAGATCTGCTAGCGCAGGATGCTGAATATTCCAGCAAGGCGGAATTTGTTTCTTCCAGAACCATTGATTTGTCTGAACTGAAAATAGAGCGAGATCTGCAGAAAGCGATTCGTTCGACTCCAAAACGCGTGGCATTTCATTCGCCGTGTACATTGCAGCATGGCCAAAAAGTGGCGGGTAATGTCGAATCCATTTTGGAGCGTTGCAATATAGAAACCACTTCGGTGAGCAATGCTCATCTATGCTGCGGTTCTGCTGGAACTTATTCGATTTTACAGCCCGAATTGTCCGGCAAACTACTTGATGACAAGTTGTCATGCCTGCAAGGCGATAACCCGGAGGTTATAGCAACAGCAAATATCGGATGCTTGCTGCAATTGCAAACCAAGTCTCAAGTACCCGTCAAGCACTGGGTGGAAATTTTTGAATTCAATGATTAGTATCGGTTCAGAGAATTAGTGGGGTTGGATAATGATGAAAATTGACACTGTACTCGACACAATTTAATAGGCGGATACATCTGTCCAAGATTTGACTGGTGTTTTTTCCAAAGAGATAAAACGCTACAAACATCCAGTACCAGAAAACGAGTTCTTTGGCTATACTGAACAGCTAGATAATTAATACTTGACTTGTAGTAATTACTACGGTTTTAGCAAGTCAGAAAATTGCATAATCTCAAAGGAGAATATAATGAATAAAACAAAGAAATTCAAAGAATTCTTGGAAGATGATAAGGATTCTTTTATCGAGACCAATGGTGTTCTGTACGATGTTAACCAGTTGAACGACGAAACTCGGAGAATTATGGACTACTACGACAAGCAAGAGCCAGTCTTTCTTTCAGATGACGATCGGTCATTCAGTGAGAAAATTCGTGATATTTCATGAATACAATTGACCGCAAGAATCAGGAACAGGGAACTTGTGCTCCCTTTTCTTCGGCGGGCTTTTCATAATGGCTCTTTTGCTATCCCGTAAATAGCACTTTTACCTAGCGTCCCGCTGAATCATATCACAAGCCTTTTCGGCGATTGCTGCAGTAGGCGCATTGGTATTTCCAGAGACAAGATTTGGCATTATGGAAGCATCTACCACTCGTAACCCTTCAACACCCCGTACTTGCAACTGAGGATTAACCACACCAAGGTCATCCGATTCTGGAGACATCTTGGCAGTTCCAACAGGATGATAGATTGTTTCACCAATATTTCTTGCACAGTCCAGCAACTCCTCATCTGTCTGCAAGTCAATTCCCGGAATTTTTTCTTCAACAACAAATGAAGACAGGGATTTGTTGTTTGCAATTGTTCGAGATATTCGCATTCCGGCAACAACTACTTTTTGATCCAGTTCTTCGCTGAGATAGTTTGGGTGAATTTCTGGATAATCTTGCGGTGCAGTCGATTTAAGCCGAATCTCACCTCTGCTTTCTGGTCGAAGTTGTGTGATAGACGAAGTAATTCCCGAGAAATTGTTTACGCCTTCACCCGGACTGTCTGCACTAAGTGGCTGAAAATGGAACTGAATATCAGGTCTGTCAAGATCTTGCGAAGTTCTGGTGAAAATCCCGACCTGACTTGCTGCCATAGACATTGGACCGGTTCGAAACAGTAAGTACTGAGCTCCGATTTTCAATTTTCTCAAGGGATTTCGAACCTCGTCGTTCAGTGTCGAAACACTGCACCGGTACACTGACCGAATTTGCAAATGATCCTGAAGGTTTTTGCCAACGCCCGGAAGATGGGAAACCATCGGGATGGAAAATTCCTGAAGTTTTTTTCCGTCTCCGACCCCGGAAAGCATCAAAATTTGCGGTGTATTAATCGCCCCGGCACAAAGAATTATTTCCCGGTTTGCACTGGCTGTAAATGATTCACCGTTGACGATGTATTCAACGGATTCTGCTCGACCGGATTTGAACTTGACCTTGCTTGTCAATGCACGAGTGATAACTTTTAGATTTGGTCTGGTTTCAGCAATACGAAGGTAGCCGGTTGCGGTGCTGCACCGACGACCGTTGCGGGCGGTTAGCTGAAAGTACCCCACTCCTTCTTGATGCTCGCCATTGAAATCGTTATTTTCCGGGATGCCGGCTTCTGTTGCTGCTCTGATAAACGCATCGCAAATGTTTCTTTGCACTTGCAAATCGGATACTTTGAGAGGCCCACCAACACCATGATAGGCACTTGGCCCGCGCTCCTGGTCTTCGCACTTGATAAAGTAGGGCAGCAAATCATCGTACGACCATCCTTCGTTCCCCATCTTTTGCCAGTCGTTGTAGTCCTCTTTATGCCCTCGTATGTACAGCAATCCGTTAATCGAACTGGAACCACCGAGTACTTTGCCTCTGGGCCAACTTATGCTTCTGCCATTCAACCCCGGGTCCGGTTCAGTCATGTAGCACCAGTCAAACTTGGGGTTGTGCATGTTTTTGAAATATCCGACGGGGATATGAATCCAGATATTGGAATCCTTGCCGCCCGCTTCAAGAAGCAATACCTTTGTTTGAGGGTTGGCGGAAAGCCTGTTCGCAACAATACAACCTGCCGTTCCAGCACCTACTACAATGTAATCAAAATTGTTTTCAGCCATTGATGCGTAAGCTATACCTTGCTGCTGGAATTTTATGCCTGGCTACAACTGCAGCTCGGACAAATGGATTACCTGGTTCACAAATCCTGGAAGCGGTGAACAAAGTAAAGGTCATACAGTAATGACGAATTAATTCAAATTGCCCAAACTTATTGCTTCAAAAACGGAGTAGGCTCGACATAGGGGTATCTAGCCTTGGCTTTTGTACCAACCGCACTGTCATTACGTACATACCGTTTATCGTCGCCGCTTTTCGCACAATAGGCCCAATTGGGGACTCCGTCCGTAACTTTCTGAATGAACAACCTCTCTTTTTGGCTTTCGATGCAGGAATCAAAAATCGAATCCGGATTCCAATTCGTCAAAAGTTCGGCTCGCAGACTTTTCTCTATGTCTGCATATTTTGGTTCTCCGGCCAAGTTTTTCAATTCGTTTGGGTCGTCTGCAAGGTTGTACAGCAGTTCTGGATGTCCGTGGGTATAAATATACTTCATGCCATCGCGCCGTACCATTCGACAAGGGGCATTGACACCTTCTCCAGTATATTCCGAAATGACTTGATTGTTCCAGTTCATTTCTGTACCCGACATTAATGGCACCAAGCTGTTTCCGTCCAAAGGCGATACGGCATCAAGCTCTTTGCCCGAAGAAGCAATATCTGCCAATGTAGGCAATAAATCAACAAGTGAAACCAGCTTCTTGATTTTCGGCTTTGCTTGCAGTCCGGGAATTTTTACGATGAGTGGAACTGTTACCGACCATTCGTAGAAGGACTGCTTGAACCACATGCCGCGTTCGCCCAGCATTTCGCCATGGTCGGAAGTGAATAAAACGGCAGTATTGGAATCAAGGTTTGTCTGTGACAATGCATCCAGAATACGTCCGACCTTGTCATCAAGATAGGAACACATGCCGAAATAGGCATGCCGCGCCGTCAAGATATGTTCTTCGGTAACATTGTGCAAGTCTCCACCATGGGCGTAGTGCAACCAACGGCTCATGACATCCATTTCCTCCAGACTCAGTTCCGGCACTTCGGGCATTTCGACATCGTCGTGATTGTAACGCGACCAGAATTCCTCTGTTGTGATGTACGGCGAGTGTGGATGGGTAAATGAAATCCACAGCATGAATGGCTTTTCCTGGCAATAACGTGCCAAGTCGTGAATCTTTTGTATGCTGGCAAACTCAACTTCTTCGTCGTAGTCGATTTGCAGGCTTCGAACACAGAGGCCTGAATCCACCACAGCGCGCATATTGATTCCAGTGGGGCGATAGCGTTCTCCGACGACCCAGTCGGGAGTCCAGGCGAAGTTTGAAGGGTAGATGTCCGTCGTCGTTCGTTCGTTGAACCCGTGTACCTGGTCGGGGCCAATAAAGTGCATTTTCCCGGATAACACCGTATGGTAGCCCAGATTCCGCAAATAATGCGATAAAGTGGGAATGGCAGCCGGCATCTCGGTAGCGTTGTCCCAAATGTTGATTGCATTCGGGTATCTGCCCGCCAGCATGGACACTCTTGACGGAACACATAGCGGAAAATTGCAGTAGCTGTTTGTAAAAACCGTGCCGTCGCTGGCAAGTCTTTCCAAATGCGGAGTTTTAACCACCTTGTGTCCATAGAGGGACAAGGCTTGTGCACTCATCTGGTCTACTTGTATTACAACAATGTTAAGCGGTCTGTCTTTCATGCCAAGTCAACCTTCACGAATTATCCATTTCCAATGTTAAAGGAAGTTTGTACAGGGTTGCAACCGGATTGGATTGCAACCCTGCACCTGTTTACTCTCCTTGTTTACAACCGGATTTACCTGATCGTCATACCAAGCTTTTCGGTTAGTTCCTTGAATGCCTGGTACTGATTCTCCACGAACGCCTTGGTGTCATCGGGTCCTCTTACGTACGGTACCGAACCCAGCCCTTTTGTCAGTTTGATCCAGGCTTTGTCTTGTGCAACATTTTGAAGCACCTCAACCCACTTGGCTACCACTTCGTCTGGAAGATTCGGGGGACCCCAAACACCGCTCCATCCAATGATGGTTTCAAGTGCAGGATAACCTGCCTCTCCCACGGTTGGTACGTCAGGAAGCGAAGGAACACGGTCGGGTGTTGATACCGCAATTGCGCGAAGGTCGCCCGACTGGATACTGCCGATTACTCCTGAAAGGTTTTGAAAGAACATGTCTACATGTCCTCCGACTACGGCAGCTGCCGCTTTCCCGCCGCCCTTGTAGGGAACGTGCTTCATCGCATCCGCTGGCAATCCGAACTGGTCCAATACCATGGTCATCGCAACATGCAGCAATGTACCGACGCCTGCTGACGAGTAACTCAGTTTGGCACCGCCTTCAATAGCAGCCTTGATATCGTCCAGCGTTTTGTAGGGTGAGCTGGAATTTACGACAAGCACGAATGGATTGAGCTCGAGCAAGCCTAAGAAGGTGAACTCGTCCCACTTGTACGGAATGGTTCGGTTGATCGCCGGAACGGCTGCCTGAGAGCCGACTCGCGCCAGAAGAAGCGTGTAGCCATCCGGTTTGCCTTTGGCAACAGTCGTAGATCCCGACACGCCACCGGCACCGGTGCGGTTAACTACCAGAATACCGTTGCCGAGATAGGCAGGTGCAGTTGCTGACAAGGTTCGGGCAGCCAAGTCTGCTGCACCGCCCGGTCCGTAAGGTGACACTAGTGTTACCGGCTTTACGGGGTATGCTGCGGATACGATGCCTGTAGACAACATTGCTAGCGAACCCAGCAATAGTGAAGCGATTAAGGTAAATTTTTTCATGGCATTTCCTCAATTTGTAAATGATGATTCATCCAGTTTAATACGATTCTATACAGTTGAGTATATAAAATTTTGTTGCAATGGTATAACTTGTTCTGATATACACAAACTTGGACTGTTTGTTCGGGTAATTGGAGGAGAAGTTTTGACTATTGAAGGTTGGGGGATTTCTTCGTTTGAAGTAAATTTTCAAATTACTGATTCCCTGTCTAAATTAAAGTTTTTTGGAGTCTGATATGGATAGCAAGTTAAAACTCAGAATAGAAGGCCTTGTTGTCGTGGGACTTGGCCTGCTAACGCTGTTCGTATTAATACCGATAGGCATTGATTCACCTGGCGATGTAGATGTTCTTGCCCTCGCACCGGAATTTTGGCCGTTGATTGTTGCATCGCTGTTTACTCTTTCGGGAATCATCATGGCAATCAAGCCGTTTGAGGAGAAGCAAGATGACGAAGAAGAGGCGGGGGAACCCGTCCCTTGGCCGGAGAGATTGCCGCGTTTGGCGATCATACTTGGAGTCTTGTTCGGATTCTACTTTATCGCTCCCTACCTGGGATTTGTAGTTCCGGGGATTTTGTTAATCGCCGGACTGGCGTGGTTTGCCAGCGAGAGACGCGTGGGAATGATGGTTCTGATTTCGATTATTCCGCCAGTTCTGCTTTATGTGTTTTTTGTAATAATTGCAAACATCCCGATACCATTGGGAATGTTTGAATTCATTCACGGCTGAGGAATGGGTCATGGTAGAAAATATTCTTGAAGCCTTCTCGCTGTTTCTGACGGTACAGAATGTAGTTATTGTTTTTGTTGGCGTGCTGATTGGAGCAATTATCGGCGCGATCCCGGGTATGACAACTCCGATGGGAGTAGCTTTGGTGCTGCCGTTTACCTTTACTATGCCACCAGTAACCGGGATTTTGCTTTTGCTGGGAGTTTACAAAGGCGGCTTGTATGGTGGTTCGATTACGGCAATATTGATCAAGGCCCCCGGCACACCGGCAGCGTCCTGTACGGTACTGGACGGTTATCCGCTGACGCAGAAAGGCGATGCGAGAAAAGCTCTGGACATGGCGTTGTATGCTTCCTGTTTTGCCGATTTTGTTTCGAACTTGTCGCTCATACTGCTAGCAGGACTGCTGGCGGGACTTGCTCTGAAGTTCGGTCCGCCAGAATTCTTTACGCTGATTTTGTTCTCCCTGACCATCATCGCCGGGGTGTCGGGCGACAATTTAATGAAAGGCATTGTTTCTGCATCGCTTGGCTTGATGTTCGCAGTGATCGGACTGGACATTGTTTACGGTACGAATCGATTCATTTTTGACAACTGGAACCTGCTAAGCGGCCTGAGTTTTATACCGGTACTAATCGGTCTGTTTGCTCTGCCTGAGATTATTCACTTCTACACGCAGCGAGTTTCTGCACAACTCAAGACATCGCCCATGACAGGCATTGGGGCTACATTCGGAGAATTCAAGAAGTGCTTCAAGTCAATTGCAAGAGGGAGTGCGATTGGCGTTGTTCTTGGTGCGATTCCGGGAATTGGCGGCGCACCGGCGGCGTTCCTTTCCTACAGTGAAGCTCGCAGAACTTCGAAGAATCCCGACAACTTCGGCAAGGGAGAACTGGAGGGTGTTGCAGCAGCAGAAGCCGGCAACAATGGTGTTGCAGGTGCAACCATGATTCCGTTGCTGGCGCTTGGTGTGCCCGGCGATGTGATCACGGCTGTGATTCTGGGAGCATTCATGATCCATGGACTCAGGCCTGGACCGTTGTTGTTCGTTGAGAATCTGCCTTTGATTTACGCACTGTTTATCGGAATTATTCTCAGTAGTGCGTATTTGTTTGTTGTTGGAAAGTTTTCTATTCGGGCAATCAGCCGAATCTCGAATGTGCCCAATCGAATTCTCTACCCGATTGTTCTGGTTTGCTGCCTTTTTGGTTCCTATGCGATCAACAACAGTTTGTTTGATGTGCTGGTGATGGTACTCATGGGTTGCGTGGGATACGTGATGATGATCTTCAAGTTTCCGGCACCGCCGTTTTTGATAGCATTCATATTGGGACCACTGCTGGAAGACAATTTTCGGCAATCCATGATACTTTCCGAGGGAAGTCTGGCCATCTTGTTCCGCAGTCCAATTTGCTGGATATTCTGGGCACTGGCAATTCTGTCGATATTCTTCTTGATCAAGAGTCGTAAAAAGAATATTCCCCTTGCCGGTTGACTACCGGCAAAGGGGTACTGAATGAATTTTTATGCGTCATCCTGCGTTTGGCGACAAGCTGTTTTCTTTTGCAGTTGTCGCCGACACGCATTTGAATCAGGATGACGCGAATACCAATTCCCCGTTCAAGGTTAATGAACTGGCCAATCGCAGGTTGCGCCATGTGATATCCGACCTGAACAGTCGCGAACTATCCCATGTCATTCATTTGGGTGATGTGGTGCACCCGGTACCGTCCAGTAAAAATCTTTATGAAGATGCCGCCCAAAAATTTCATGAGCAGATTAACGAGCTCAGGCATCCTTTGTACATTATTCCAGGAAATCACGATGTAGGCGACAAGCCTATAGCATGGGGACCTGCCGGCACAGTTTGCCAGTCGTTTCTGGATGCGTGGTCGGAGTATTTTGGCGAACACTACTTTCATTTTTCCTGCAAGGGAGTCAGTTTTATAGGACTTAACATCCAGTTGTACGGTTCGAATTTGCCACTAGAGTCAATTCAGCGCAACTGGCTTTCCGAGATACTGAAGGAGAACAGTGGTGACCGGATTATGCTGTTCAGTCACTACCCGCCCTATTTACTTCATCCTGACGAAGACGAACACTACGACAATCTCGGCAAAGAAGGTCGCCGGGAAATTCTTGAATTGATTCAGTCGAATTCGGTGGAGGCGTTGTTTGCAGGTCATGTCCATCATTTTTGGTATCACTTCTACGAAGGTTGCAATTTCTATCTGTTGCCTTCGACTGCATTTACAAGACAGGACTATAGTGAAATGTTTCGAGTGCCGTCGCAGGATTCCTTTGGTAGAAACGACATTTGCAAACTGGGCTATCTGGTTGTGCACGTCTATGAGAAGGGGCATGAGTTTGAGCTAATACGGAGTTTTGGGCAGGAGCAAGGCGCCCGTCCGTTGAAAAAGACAGACAGCGAGCGAATTCATCCCGTAACGCCAAAGTTCAATCTGTTTCCGGCCATGGGGTTTGACTTGCGCTACGACTGGCAGGAGCAAACCCAGATACCGCCTTTGGGCAGCCTGGATGAATTTGACCGAAAAACTGTACGCAACGATTATGGAATGCTAGCGCTATGGGAAATGGGTGCGAAGCACCTGCGCGTTCCGCCCGCGGATTTGCTTGACCCTGTGAGACGTCAGCGACTGCACGATCTTGTAAATCTTGGCTTCCAGTTTACTTTGTTTTCATCTGCTTCGACAGCATCGGAGATTTCGAATCTGGTATTTGATTACAGCCACCTGTTTCGCAACTGGGAGATTTCGGGTCATTTGGACCACTGTATGAGTGCGGGCCAGCAATTGAGTTCTGCTCTCCAGCAAAAAGGAATTCGTCTTTTCATGTCGTTAATACGGAGCAAGGCAGACATATTGCGTACAGGCAGTACTTACTACCATGTGATCAATCACGGATTCAGGTCGGCAGATTCAAACGAAGAGTTATTGGAATATGTCAAGCCCTTGGTTGCATCCTTTGACGGTGTGGTTTTTCGATGCGGGACTAGCGATTCAATTACAAATACAATCCGCAAGGCAAAGTTTGTGGTGCAAGAAACAGGCATGGATGTTTCAGTACACTTGCGCCTGAGCAGCGACAATCCTGCTGAATATCTGCACAGTGAACCCGCTTTATGCAATCAGTTGGCCCTGGCAATGTGCTACGGTTGGTGTGAAGATTTCTGTCAGTTCTACTGCGACACTCTCGCAGATAGCGACCGCGGCTTTTTTCCCAGAAAGGGCGTGCTAGATCGAGAATACAACCCCAAGTTCGGTGCTTTGCTGGTAAAAAACTTGCATTTTGTGTTTAGCAAGCTGGGCAGGGCTCAGCAGTGGGAAGTGAAGCAGTCAAATAGCAAGTCAACCACTTTCAGGGCAGTTGCCGAGTCCGGTGAACTAAGTGTCTTCCATTTTGAAGGCGAGAGGAGCGGCAGTGATGATTGTATTCAATCAAGAGACGATGGTTATTGGCTGGACTGGACCGAAGAGAAATTGGTGACCGAGACACCTCAAATGAATGGTTATCCACTAGTGCATGTTTGTTTTTGATCATTAATTCATCGGGTACTCTCTGTGTATTAGAGTTTCGACAAGCCTCGGGCAAGATCGTTTTTTATGTCTTCCAGATCTTCCAGGCCAACAGACAGTCGAATCAAGTTTTCCGATATGCCGGCCCGCTGGCGCTCTTCGGGAGAAAGCCGACCATGTGTTGTCGATGCCGGATGAGTGATGATAGATTTGACATCTCCAAAGTTTGCAGAAATTGACAGCATTTCTACTGAGTCAATTACCGTCCACGCTTCTTTCCTGTCTCCTTTGACTTCAAACGCCACCAGTGCACCAAAGTCGCTTTGCTGCTGCTTCGCCAGGTCATGGTACGGGTGATTCTCAAGGCCGGGATAGTGAACAGTTTCGACCTTTGGATGATCAGCCAGCCAGTGTGCGATATTCATTGCTGAAGAACAGCTTTCTTGCATGCGCAATTCAAGCGTTTCAAGACCGGCATAAAGAACCCATGCATTGAACGGACTCATGGCAGGCCCGGTAGTTCGAAGAACGCCGGATACCTCCTTGGTCAAATCTTCTTTGTTTGTAACAACGGCACCGCCAACTGCACGGCCATGGCCATCTAAAAATTTTGTTGCAGAATGTATTACAACATCAGCGCCAAGACTGAGGGGTTGCTGAAGCGCAGGAGAACAAGCGCAATTATCTACGACTAGCAGGCACTCTTTCTGTTCAGATGCGATTGCTGCCAGTTTTCGAATGTCAATAACCTCGCACAGTGGATTGGAAGGGGTTTCAACGAATAGCATTCTCGTTGACGGACGAATTGCTGCGCTCCATTGGTTTAGGTCGTCGGGGCCAAGATATTCTGTTTCGATACCGAATTTGTCCAGGTATTTTGAAAAAAGGGAAACGGTTGAACCAAACAGGCCGCGGGTAGCCAATACGTGATCGCCCGTCTTTAAATGCGCCAGGCAAAGGCTCGTAATTGCTGCCATGCCCGAAGCCGTGGCAATGCAGTAATTGGCTGATTCCAGCGCTGCCAGCCTTTCTTCAAAAGCGCGAGTAGTAGGGTTTGTAAATCTGGAGTAGATGTTCCCCGGTTTTGATTCTGAAAAGCGCTCAGCCGCCTGCTGCGAATTTTCAAATACAAAACTTGAGGTGACAAAAATTGGATCGTTGTGCTCCCCTTCCTGGGTTCGATGCTGTCCATACCGAATTGCTTTTGTTCTAAACTGATGCGGTTCCATAAAAAAGTCCGTTCAAAATTATGCTTGACGGACTATCGAAACTACCAGTTTGAATTCGCTTTAGCCGTTAGTTTTACGCGCCCGCAAGCTGATCAATCAAATCAACGCGTGAATGAAATTTACTGCGGATATTGTAGCAGATCAACGGAAAAATTCTGGGCAACAGGATTGTTTGCGGCAGTTCCTTGTTAAACAGGGTTTCACTCTGTCACAGAAAGATAGCAATTGATGGTCCGCCATGGTCTTGTGTGCTTCTGAAGGAAACAGCATCTTGCGGAGCTGGCGGCAATTCTTCGGAAAAGTTTGTTAATTGACGAGCGTGTACACAACACAATTTGCAGGATGCTCAGCTTCGGGGTCGTATTGCGTAATTTTCACCCTGTCTCCGGGTTTTACGCTGGACTGGGTTAAATGCCCCAAAGCTTTATTGCTTGCGCCGTCCATTGCAATTAGTGCAAAGGACTCGCCGTTTGCCTGGGTTGTAATTTCTGTAATCGTACCAGTGCCTTCAAGCTGATGCCACTCGGTACCAGCTCCGTCATCTTCGCAAATCAATCTGGGTGGGAAGAGAATTTTTTGGCATTCAGGGCATTTGGACCCCAATGCCTTGCCGTTTCGAAGGGTGTCAAAATAAGGCTTCAACTCGCCCAGCGAATAGGAGTAATCAAGAATAATCCGAATCGGAATGTAATCCATGTTTCAGGTGAATTCAGGTTAATTTTGTCTCATCATGCCGAAGACCGAAAACGACTCGTTCCTCCGTTATTTCTTCAAGGTAGTGAAACGGCCGTTCTTGCATTCCCTTGAATCCGGGTCCAGGAAGCAGGATTACATCGCCGGGCAAATTTGCGATTTCCCTCTGCCCACTTTTTTGCCGGTCATTGGAGACATAGAATCTCCCCTGTCCTTCAATAACAAACAGGCAAATGATATACCGATAATCAGTGCGGTCGCGATGGGGTGTGATTCCGTAAGGTCCGACATCGTATTTCTGGAGCATCCAGTCATTGAATACTGCTTCGCCGTCAAAAAAGTCACATTGAGCTACAGACCGGTCGAACAACTCTTGAAATTCAGTGGTCAGCTCGCTGAATAGTCCATCAGGATTCAATTCGCTTTGAATGTTCATTTTCTGTTTGACAAGACTGCCCGGTTTCCCCATTGTTTCCCGAACCGGGCGCATCGAATAGGAATCGGCTTCTTTGAGTAGTGCGCACCGAAACGGGTCTGAAAGCACTGGAACAGAGACCGCATTCAAATAGGCAAGCGTTGAAATTGCACCTGCCAAGTGGCTGTGTGATACGCAAAATGGTGAAGTTGTCTTTGGTATGTTCATCAGATAATTGAAGAATCAATTGTAGGCGATTCACCCGAAATGCTCAAAGTGCCTGACGGGCCCCGTAAATACAAAATCACAAAAATTGAGATGTACAAGTAAAATACTCTTTTTATTCTTGCTATCGACTGTGTAGAATAATAAAGTGCAATATTTTTAGCAACACAGACAATACTGTGAGATGGAGGAGAGTAGTAGATGAATGGTGCAAATGATCTTGGGTCGCGACTGGCCGAGATTAAGGGGGCTGAAGTTGTAAAAAGCTTTTGCTATACCTGCCCGTGGCAGTGTCCGACAGAAGTATTTGTGCGCGATGGGAAAATCGTGTACCACAAGGGAAATCCCGAGTCTCCGAACAATATCGGATCTCGCTGTGCAAAGGGAATGGCAAGTTGGTATGTCACCCAGGACCCGGACCGGCTCAAATTTCCGCTGCTTCGAACAAACCCAAAAGGAGAGCAGGGGCAGTTTAAGAGAATCAGCTGGGACGAAGCTTACACCTATATTGCGGACAAGCTGAAATCGATTGCAGACAAGTATGGACCGGAAGCCGTGGCACTTACTTGCCATCATGACCCGAACACCCAGTTTTACAGACATCTTCTTGGAGAACTGTACGGCTCTCCGAATATGTATACACATACATCTGGATGCGAGCAGGACCGTCGCTCGGCTTGCTTGACACTATTTGGACACGTGTTTCCCATGCATGACTTTGCAAATTCGAAGTATGTAATGCTTTGGGGAATGAATAATCTGGGTGCCAATCAGGGACTCTGGGAAAGTCGTGCACTGATTGATGCCCAAAAGAAGGGATGCCGTCTGGTAGTGGTTGATCCCAACTTCACAGAGACCGCTCAAAAAGCAGACGAATGGGTGCCAATCAAGCCATCCACAGACGGCGCGATGGCACTGGCGATGTGCCATAGCATTATTTCGAACAACCTGTATGACCGAGATTTTGTGAACAGCTACTGCAATGGATTTGACGGTTTTCGGGATCACTTGAACTCCAGGGGATACTCGCCAGAATGGGCGGCGGAAATCTGCGGAATCAGCGCACAAACCATTGAACGGCTAGCGCGGGAGTTTGCGACTACCAAACCTTCCATGTCGGCCATTTTCAAAGGCTCCGGATACTACACCAATGGTGCAGATGCCGGCCGTGCCTGCTACGCGATCAATGCGATTTGCGGCGAAGTGGACAAGCCGGGCAATTTGCACCTGAAAGACTGGGCTCCTTTGGGCTTGCCGGTGATCATTTCGGATGAAGCGAAGCATACGCCTTCCAGGAATCCGCTTCATGTTGACATGGGATTTCCGCTGGCTCCGGATCTGCCAAACTCCAGGTTGCCCGATGCGGTGATTGACGGGAACCCTTATCCTGTGAAAGGATTGTTTGTGCAGGCAACCAACCCTGTAATGAGCGATCCTAACCGCGAACGAGTACAGGAAATGTTCAAGCACCTTGAACTGGCTGTCGCATGCGAGTTGTATATGAGCGAGACCGCACTTGAGTGCGATATTGTTCTTCCGGAAACTTCCTTCTACGAACAAGCTGAATTGCGACAAGGCATGTGGATTGGTCCTGAGGTTGTGCTGTGCCAACCCGTTGTGGACCCAGTCGGCGAGTCCAAACCGCCTTATGAAATCGTAAAGGGCATTGCAGAAAAGATGGGATGGAGCGAACACTTTCCGTATGAAAAGTGGGAAGACTGGGGCGAAGTCATGATGGAAAATGTCCCGATGTCACTTGACGAAATCAAACAGAAAGGCTTTTGGGCGGGAGAGGTTCGCTACAACCGGGTGCCGGAAGGGCTGCCGACTCCATCGGGCAAAATTGAAATATTTTCCAGTGCGTACGAAGAGGCAGGCTTTAACGGCTACCCTGAGTACACCGAGCGGTCTGTAATTCCGGATGACGACTATCCGCTTCAGGTAACACATTCCAAACTCAGCATGCACTGCAATATTGTTACCCAGAACAATCCATTTCTAATGGAAGTGTGCGGGGAGAACTGGGTTGAGATCAACCGGGTTGATGCCCAGAAATACGGCATCCGGGACGACAGCATGGTCGTCGTTGAATCTCCCAAGGATAAAATTGAAATCAAGGCGAAAGTTGTCGAGGGGCTTGTTCCGGGTTGCGTAAGCATTCGACATGGACACGGGTTCGGACATTGGGCCATGGGATCCATTGCCAAGGGGCATGGAGCTCATTCCAATAATCTTATGGATACGCATACCAATCCGATAACCGGTGCCAATTGCTACAATGAATGCAAAGTACGAGTCAGGCCGGCGTAAACCGGGAAAATTGAGGAGAAATCAGTTATGCAATATGGATTTTATTTTGACCACAAGCGTTGCGTGAAGTGTCACGCTTGTGAAATTGCCTGCAAGTCTTGGAACGAAGTTGAAGTCGGTCCTCGCTGGCGAGAGGTTGTGAAGATCGAATCAGGGCAGTTTCCAAATGTTTCTGCAATGAATGTTTCGATGGCATGCATGCACTGCGGGGACGCTCCTTGCATGAAGGCTTGTCCGGTTGGAGCCATCTCCAAGGGTGCAAGCGATGGCATTGTTCAGGTTGACCAGAATACCTGCATCGGTTGCGGGTTTTGTACATGGGCTTGTCCGTTCAATGCGCCGCAGCTTAGTTCAATGGCAGGAAAGATGGAAAAGTGTAACTTTTGTCAAACGCCTGGAAAGGAACGGCCGCTGGATATGCCGCGTGCTTGCGAGGAAATTTGTCCCACCGGCGCCATTCAGTCCGGTTCAATGGCCGAATTGGCCAACAAGAACCGCGAATCCGCGGCAACCCGGCTGGCAAATTTGTCATCGCGAGGCTATCCTGAATTGGTCATGGATGCGGCTTCAACATTTGGGCCGAACGCATAGGTTGAAATTTCACTTTAACAAGGGAGGCAAGTTATGGCGGAAATAATTGGCAATGCCACGCCGCCGCAGCGAAAACGCGTCATTGATGCATTGCATCTTCGGGAACCGGACTTGGTGCCCATCGGACTATGGGGCACCATTGAAGGCTATCAGAATCTGCGAAAAGGGATCGGCATGGACTACAAGGCCGATCCCAAGGACTACCGTACCGGGTCGACAACCTGGACAACAGATGTAAGTTTTGAACTGGACCTGGCGGAAAAACTGGGCGTAGATTTTGTTCGAATTGCAATTGGTTCGCCCGGCGGTTCACCCGGATTCAGGGAGATTCGATTCGACGAAATTCCGTTCGACATGGGAATTCCGCCACCGGATGTTGACATCAACGTGGATGAATGGGGTGTAATTCGAAAGTGGACTCCGCACGAGCAGGGTGGCTACTATGAAATGATCGGCTACCCGCTGTTTCATGCCACAAGTGCGCCGATTGAGGAGGGTTTGCGAATTCTAGACGAGTTCCCTTGGCCAGACCCCTACGACGAATCTTGCTTGAATGATTCACCTATACCCGGAATGAGCTTGCGCGAGTATTGCAAGTTTATTCATGAAGAAACACCGTTTGCCTTGATGGGACAGGGCGGGCGCGGTGGAATTTTCGAACAGGCGAAATACATGGTTGGCTATGCCAAGATTTTTTCCGACTTTATCGAATCGCCGGACTTTTTGGAAGCAATGCTTACCAAGTTGACAGATATTGAAATTGATTTCAACAAGGCAATTATTGACGAGTGCGGTGAATATCTTGACTGGATGCGAATGAGTCCTGAAGACTTGGCAAGCGAGAAGACTGCGTTTTTGTCGCTGAAGATGTTTGACCGGCAGGTGAAGCCGCACTATATTCGCGCGTTTCAGGAGATCAAGGAGTACTACGTGAAGAAAAATCCGAACGGGAAAATCCAGTTCCATAGTTGCGGTGCAATTCCTGAGCCATTTATGCGCGGACTGATTGAATCCGGCGTGGATGGCTATGATAGTTTGCCGCCTAAAGTTGCCCGGCATTCCAATCCAGCCGCAAAAAAACGCCAACTGGGCAAAGAGATGTTTTTCTACGGCGGGATTGACGTTCAGGAAACTCTTCCGTGGGGAAGCGTGGACGATGTGCGTGCGGAGGTTCGACAGCGAATCTGGGAGATGGGGCATGGAGGCGGCTACTTGCTAAGTTCTTCGCATCGGCTTGAGCACGATGTACCGACGCAAAACGTTTTGGCCATGATTGATGAGGCAAGATCGTATGGAGTGTATCCTTTGCCGGATGACCCGCCGCCTGGAGCAGATACAGGAGAGGGATACGAGCCGTGGTCGGGCGAGCGCAAACGTAGAAGACGGCCTCGTCCTTCTGCTTGAATTTTTTGATACAGATTTTAACCAGCAAATTGGGCCATGCCATTAAAAATTGAAACTGAAAAAGAGTGGGATATCGAAGATCTTCAGTACGATTTCGAGGATTCCATGGAAACCGACAGATGGACGGATGCACCGGAAGATATCAAGGAGCTGTTCCACGAAATTGAATGGAATATTATTGACGGCGAGCATGAAGAAACGCCAGAATTGATTCATCCGGCACTGGAAGCTGAAGTGTCGCCCCGAACACTGGTGGCAGGGCCGATGGCAACCGGCATTGCCGAAGTGGGTCGGCGATTCAAGATGGACGAATACTTCTTGCCGGAAGTGATGATGTCAGCAAAGTGCATGCACGCAGCTTTGGCGATACTGAAACCGCTGATCGTGGCGGAAAAATCCGAAGAAATCGGCACGGTAGTGGTTGGTACGGTTCAGGGGGACTTGCACGACATTGGCAAGAAAATCGTTGCCATGATGCTGGAAGCTGCAGGGTTCACAGTGATTGACCTTGGTGTTACAGTTCCGCCGGAAGACTTTATTGCTGCAATACGAGAGCACAAGCCGCAAATTGTGGGTTTTTCTGCCTTGCTGACAACGACCATGAACATGCAGTGGGAAACAATCAAGCACATTCAGGCGGAAGGTCTTCGGGAAGATGTGAAAGTATTTGTTGGCGGTGCGCCTATCAGTCAGGCCTGGTGCGACAAAATCGGCGCTGATGCCTATGGAGTGGATGCGTTGATTGCGGTTGAGAAAGCCAAGGCTTGCGTACAGTTGTACAAAGATCTCAAAGGCGGGGAACAATCGCTTCATGGAGCCATGCTTGCTGTTGATGCCGAGCGGGCTGCCGAGAAAGTGGCGCAAATGGAATCAGCGGCGGCTGGCTAGAATTGACTTTGTTCTCACATTTTTAAAATCGGTTATGGAAGTTGTAGCGCGAAAAGCAATTCGTCGACGAAGAAGCAAGACACTTCCGCTGATTGTCGGGATTGTTCTGCTGGCACTTGGATTGGCGGGACAGACGGGAGCGGCTTTAGGGTACGGCCTGCTTCTGGTTTCTGTTCTATTGTTGGCCGGGGGACTGAAAAGCTTGGTGTTTTTGGTGTTCAGCAAAACGCTTTCGTTTAAATGGTTGACAGGAATGATGAAATGGCTTTTTCTGTCGGGTGCCTGGATGTATGTACTAGGGGTTTGCTCATTGTCGGGCTTCTATATTTTTGAGACTATGCAAGGTCGTATGGAATTGAAGTGGATTCTCTTTGGACCGCTGGCACTAGCTGCTTTGGTTGTATTTGATTGGGGAATCTACAGAGTTTTATACAAGAAGAACCAGCCATCATGGGAACGCTACAGACAGTTTATTACCCATGAAAATACGGATCAGGAATCCATGAGAAAAACATTTTTTTCCGATGTTGTTTTTCATACCAGCTTGCGGTCAACGAGCGGATTTCGGTGGCTGAGGCATACTTTGATTCTTTGGGGATTCGCTTTGATGTTTGCCGTGGAGGTGGTTGCCGTGTTTGTCCGCGAAGGCCTTCCTGCATTTGGATTCACTGATGTCTGGGAAATTTCAGGTCATCCGGTTCGGCTTGCATTTGACTTTGCATTTGATTTCTTCGGTGCAATGGTCCTGGTTGGTTGTGTACTCGCAATAGTATGGAGAATTACAGTGAATCAAAAGGAAGAAAAAAAGTTTGCAGATACGCCGTCGGCAGTGTTTTTGCTAATTGTAGTGCTGAGCGGGTTTCTGGTGGAAGGGATGCGTATTGTTGCAGAGGGCATGCCAGCCGGAAGCGGGTTTTCGTTTGCAGGGGTAGTCTTTGCCTGGCTGCTGCCTGGCGGAGAGTTTGCAGAGATTGCATACAATCCATTGTGGTACTTTCATGTATTCGGTTCGCTTTTGTTCATTGCCTATATTCCCGGTCACAGATTGGTGCATTCGTGCGCCACGCCGCTTGGTCGGTTGATGAATTCCCAAAAGAAGATGCTTGTTAAAAAACGGCTGGCATCGCTTCAGGGATTGGCAGGGGTTCACACACCATCCCAAAAGGATATTTCTGGAGCGTCATGAGCAGAATACTCGCAATATACGGCCCCTCGTGTTCACAAAAATCCGATGTTGCGCGGGCTATATCGCGTTTTACAGGCTACAAGATGGCAAGCCGCGGTGAAGCAGTAACTACGCAAGCACTTACAAAGAAACAGACAAGCGGAATTGAGGTGGACATTGAATTTCACAAGCAACTGGATGAAGAAACTAGGCAAATGCTGAATTGGCCTGACCCCGTTTTGATTCTGGAAAGTGCATTGATGGATTCTGTTTTGCATGGTTGCGATGATGTTTTTCTGGTTCGATTGCACTCTGACGACAATGCAAGAGAGGAGCGCTGGCAGCACCGGCGGGAAGAAGGCGGCGGCCGTACTCGACAAATCGGGGAAGGAATTACGCAACGCGATGCGGACGATGCAAAGTTGCGAAATACTCTTTATGCGGACGTGCCGGATACCAAGCCTGATATGGAAATTGATACATCTGGTGGAGAATCCGATCATTACGCTTTGCAAATATGGTCGCAATTTACTGGCATAGACTTGTCCGAATTTGAAACATCCGACAAAGCTCAAATGGACAAGAGACAAACCAAGGGACTGAAACCTGGTTCGTCGGCTGGCGAGGTCGTTGTCTACAATGCGCTGAGAAATCCCTTTGGCGGCTACATTCTTGACGATTTGAGCGGGCGAAAAGTGTTTATCCACAAGACCGCAGTCGAATCAAGCGGAATGGGAGAACTGAGTCAGGGACAACGAGTGGTGTTTGAGATCGTTGAAGACGGTTTTGGCGGGTTTCGCGCCGTAGATGTGAACCCGGAATAGTTCCTTGGAAAAGTGCCGCTTCTGAAGGAAATTATTACCGACCTCAAATCAAATCCGGCGTACAGGAATACTGTTGCATATTCCTTGAGGGACAGACAGGTTGTTGCAATTAAATTGACCACAGGCGCGCCGTGTTCAACCCACGACGAGTTGTTTGCTCCATGGCCGGGAAATGACGAAGGAGTAGAAAAGTGGTTTGCATTGGACAATGGACAAGCAGTTGGTATCGGCAAAGACAAGAACGGCATGACTTTCTATCCCGTGGCAGAAATTGTTTGATGAGTATATTCGTATGAACATGCCAAGTTGTCCTCAAAAGGCTCCGTATGTAGTAATGGTCAAAGAGGGTGTTGATTATGCCTGGTGCAGTTGCGGGTTGAGTGCCAAGCAACCATGGTGCGACGGGTCGCATCGCGACACCAAATTCAAGCCTATAAAGTTTGTAGCCCCAATTTCCGGGGAATTCTACATGTGCGGCTGCAAGCAGTCAGAAAATGCTCCCTACTGTTTTGGAAATTGTATGGGACACGCTCCTTCACAACAGACGGGATGAAATTTACTTGCGAATGTAAAAATGCCAATCGTTGAATATGGAGCGCTATTCAGATCATGCCGCCTCCATTCTGGCTGAGGACATTGCTTCACATTACAAGTTGGTCCACAGTTCAAAGTCGCGCACAGAGTTTCTTAACGCCATCAAAAAGCACATAATTTGATAAAACACGCTAATTGATTTGTCGTATATTTCAAGATTGACCGCGTTTTGCACGAAAAATTCTTGTCTGATATTCGAAATAAAGAGTCAATAAAAACAAGACTGAACAATAATCTCTGATTATATTTTGAAGTGAATAGCAGTACAGCAGTCCTGGGTAATGCCAGGAGGAAACGACCCCCCAAGAAGTCTTTGCTATTTACCCGCAAGTCGCCGATTATCGATATAGCTCAGCTAGTCGTTCTTGTAGGTGCCTCAGCATGGTTTATCTACAAGGGTGCCGAAGCCATGCAATATAACTGGCAATGGTACAGGGTGGACAAATTTATTTATGTAGTTCGCGACGGAGAATTTTTCATGGGACCCTTGTTGAAGGGGCTTATGGTAACTTTCGAGTTGACAATATTCAGTGCTTTTCTGGCTATTCTTATAGGACTGGCTACTGCTATTCTTCGGATGTCGAATTCGTTTTCCGGCAAATTGCTCGCCAACGTTTATCTTGAATTGATACGAAATACGCCGTTGCTGGTTCAATTGTTTCTTTTCTACTTTATTGTGGCGCCAATCGCTGGAATTGACCGGTTCTGGACCGGTGTTTTATGCTTGAGTTTTTTTGAAGGCTCCTTTGCTGCCGAGATCATTCGCGCCGGCTTGCAATCTGTACCGAAGGGGCAAACGGAAGCAGCGAACGCACTGGGATTTGGACGGTTTTACAAATTCCGCGATATTGTTCTGCCACAAGCCGTTCCATTGATACTCCCGCCGATGACGGGGTTGATTATCAACTTGATCAAGCATTCTGCAATTGTAAGTGTAATTGCTGTTGCCGACTTGACTACTGAAGGATTGAATATTATTTCGGAGACTTTCATGGCCTTTGAAATCTGGTTTACCGTTGCAGGCATCTATTTGGCTGTGACAGTAACACTTTCATTGTTCGTTTCATGGCTGGAGAACAGAGCAAGCCGCGGCAGGCGATGAATTTTCAATTAACTTAACTGAGGGCAATCCATGAAAAATTGTTTAAATTTGAAAATTGTGTTGACGACAATGGCACTCGCTGTTTCAGTTGCATTTGCCGGTGTTGCAAGTGCACATACAGCGCAAGATGTTTCATCAAACAGTGTTTTGGAAGAAATCAAAAAGCAAGGGGTATTGAAAGTGGGCATGTCAACTTTCGTGCCTTGGGCCATGCGCGACAAGCAGGGCAATTTAATTGGTTTCGAGATCGATGTGGCGAAGAAAGTGGCGGCGGATATGGAGGTTGAAATTGAATTCGTGCCAACTCAATGGGCTGGAATCATTCCGGCTTTGATTGCAAGAAAATTTGATGTGATTATTGGAGGAATATCAATAACCCCGTCAAGAAATCTGACTGTGAACTTTACGGTTCCCTATGCGCACTCTGGACAGCAAATGGTTGCCAACAAGGAGTTGGCAGAGGGATTTGAAGTCAAGGATTTCAACGCTGAAGGTGTAACGATAACGTGTCGCCGAGGTGCGACGCCTTGCAACGTTGCACAGAAGTTGTTTCCCAAGGCAGCTCTTGCAAGATTCGATGATGATGCTCAGGCGTTTCAGGAAGTTGTAAATGGAAATGCCCATGCAATGATATCTTCTGCTCCCACGCCGCGTTTTTGGATGAGTCGGCACCCCGACAAGCTATTTATGCCGACTGAAGAGAATCTGACTACAGGAAACGAAGCATTCGCTCTTCGAAAGGGAGATCCGGATGCGTTGAATTTCTTCAGCAACTGGATTTTGGTCAACAAAAGCAACGGTTGGTTGAAAGAAAGGCATGACTTCTGGTTCAAGACGCAGACTTGGGCCGACCAGATTGAAGAACAGTAGTTCTTTCTGCAGCAAGTTTCCCCGGGGCGCAGGTGCCCGGGAAGCCAGTTACCGGAAATTATTGTGACTGAATACAGATTGCCGCCTCCGCGCAAGCAGACAAGGCGAGTCAAGTCGATTGACATTATTGTCATTGGTTTTGTCTTGGCAGTCTGTGCATTTACCTACTACAGAGTAGAGCATGTACTGGTCTATCACTGGGAGTGGGATTTGGTGTTTCAGTATGTAGTGGCAATTGACGAAGCAACCGGAGAGATTTTTCCGAACTTGTTCCTGAAAGGGGTTGCAATGACTCTCAGGCTTGCATTCTGGGGAACTCTGATTGCCGGCATTATCGGAATCTTCATGGGACTATGCCGTTGCAGTCACAATCTGTTTTTGAAAAGCATGAGCCGCCTGTATGTTGAATTAATTCGCAACATACCGCCTGTAGTATTCATCTTTGTATTCTATTTTTTCATAAGCAGCCAGATCATGCCATTGCTGGGACTGGACAATATTCACAATACAGTGGACCCGGAATGGGTGCCAGTTATTGAGTTTATGTTTGGCCCTATAGATTTGTTTCCCAATTTTCTGGCCGGGTTGATTTGCCTGGCGGTTTTCGAAGGTGCGTATATTACGGAAATTGTTCGCGCTGGAGTCCAGTCAATCGGAAAAGGGCAGTGGGAAGCGGCACGAGCAATCGGACTGTCCCGTTGGCATGTGCTGCGAGATGTTGTTCTTCCTCAGGCGCTCAAAAAAATTCTGCCGCCGCTGGCCGGGCAGTTTATCACTCTGATCAAAGATTCAAGTATCGTATCTCTGATTTCAATTCAGGAGCTAACCTTCTTGACCCAGGATGTATCAAATACAACAACCCAGTTTTTTGAGGCATGGATAATCACAGCGACACTTTACTTTATGATGTGCTTTCCATTGGCGGTACTGTTTCAACGATTTGAGCGAACCGGGACCGGAATGCAGCATTGACAATCGGACTGATGATTATGAGTGAAGACAAGAATCAGGGCATGCCGGAGAATTCGGGTCGCGTTATTTTGGAATTAATAGGAGTTGGCAAATGGTTCGGAGATTTCTGCGCCTTGTGGGACATAAACATGACTGTTCGGCGCGGGCAGAAAGTGGTTGTCTGCGGTCCTTCGGGGTCCGGCAAGTCCACAATGATTCGATGTATCAACAGGCTTGAATCCTACGAGGCAGGAAAAATCCTGATTGACGGACAGGAGGTTTCCGACAAGCCGTCGGATGTACAGGCAATTCGGCGCAAAGTGGGAATGGTTTTCCAGAATTTCAATCTTTTTCCTCATCTGACAGTGCTGGACAATTTAATGCTCGGTCCGATTCGCAATCTCAAGATTTCAAAAGCAGAAGCCAAAGAAAGCGCAATGCATTACCTAGAAAGAGTCCGCATAGTCGATCAGGCGAGCAAGTATCCGATTCATTTGTCCGGCGGGCAGCAGCAACGCGTGGCGATTGCTCGGTCGCTGTGCATGAAACCGGAAATGATGCTGTTTGACGAACCGACTTCAGCGCTTGACCCAGAAATGATTTCAGGAATTTTGGAAATTATGGTGGAATTGGCAGAAGGGGGTATGACGATGGTTGTTGTAACTCACGAGATGGGTTTTGCGAAGCAAGTGGCAGAGACGATGGTTTTTATGGACCATGGGGAAATTGTAGAAGTTGCACCGCCGGATGAATTTTTTGCAAACCCTGAAAACGAGAGGACTCGCTTGTTTCTGAGCCAAATTCTTTCCCATTAGTGTGAATCTGATTCAGGGTAACAACAGAAAAAATTAGCAATAGCTGAATGAAACAAATTTCCGGCGACTTCCTTCCAGCGGGTTGATTGATCGCAGTAAAAAGTTGCATTTTCAGTTTAATCAGGGAGTTCACGGGAGTTCACGGAGATACGCTGGCATCGGCATTGATTGCGAAAGCGAACTTCTTGACAAGTTTCGCAAGTGCGGAATAGATAGTTCCGTTCACTGTGCACTGGTATCGAACATGTATTCTGGTGGGAAAATTTCAGAACAATAGTGTCAAAGCCACAGAGATATTTGGGCAGGCAGGTTATATAATTCGCTTGCATTCCGATAATTATTCTATCGAAAGCAGCTTTCTGGACTATGTGTCGATTGAAATGTGCATTGTTCTAAATATTTATTCCGGTTTTGAATTGAAGTAAGAATGACTGACGATAAGAGAAGCCGGCTACTAAGGCCAAATTGGGAATATTTTGAAAAACCTGTTGCCGATTTCAGTCATTCAGACTGGGTTACGCTTAACCGGCAACGCACCGTCTACTATCAGGAGCAACAGGTGGAGCAACTGCTTCGAATGCTGAAAGTAATGGAACACGATCCAGCATTTGGGTACCCGATTAATACATATCGCCACTGCTTGCAATCAGCAACGCGGGTCTATCGAGACGGACTGGATCTTGAAACCGTTGTTGTCGCACTGTTTCATGATATTGGATTTGTCGTTGCGCCGGAATCTCACGGAGAATTCGCCGCCGAATTGTTGAAGCCTCGCATATCCGAGAAAAATTACTGGATGCTCCGGCATCATGGAGATTTTCAGGCTTACTATTGTCACGATCATCCAGGAGTTGCCGACAGACTAGTTCGAGAGCGGTGGCAGGACAGTCCCTATTACGACTGGGCAGTTGAATTTGTAGACAAGTATGATCAAAATGCCATGGACCCGAATTACGATACACTGCCGCTATCCGAGTTTGAGCCCATGGTGTACGAATTGTTCAATAATGGAGCTTCATCAGAGTTGATTAATTCGGTTTGACATCGGACAGTTGTCATAAAATTAACCCAGTTGGCAAATTTTAAAATTTTTTCTGCAATTTAACTGTGTCCCAAGGTTCTCGAAACTTAATCTCCATGGCGGTAGATCGACCGATTTCGGTATTGTCGATCGTGCTGATGGTTATTCTTTTTGGAATTGTTTCGTTTCAAAACATACCCGTCCAGCTTGCTCCAGATGTCAATCGGCCTGTAATTACCATCACAACCTATTGGCCCGGTGCCGCTCCCGCAGAAGTCGAAAGGGAAATACTGATACCGCAAGAAGAAGAACTTGCAGGATTGGAGAATCTCAGTGAAATTACAGGCAGGGCTGAATCAGGCAGGAGCCGAATTACGCTTGAGTTTGATGTTGGAACTGACATGGATAAAACCTTGCTTCTTGTATCCAATAGACTGGACCGAGTGGACGGATATCCAGATGAAGCCAATTCTCCCCAACTGAACACAGCAGGGAGCGAAGACAACGCAATTGCATGGTTTACTGTCATTCGGGAGCCGGGCAATGAGCGTCCGATCCATGAGTACGGCCAATATGTGGAAGAAGTAATCAAGGAAAGAATCGAACGTGTCAGCGGCGTTAGTGAAGTTACTGCTTTTGGCGGTAGTGATCCCGAAATTCAAATCATAATTGAGCCGGAGGAGCTGGCGCGTTATCAATTGACGGTGGGCGATTTGATTCGGTCGCTAAGAGATGCACATGTTTCGCTGTCAGCAGGAAATGTTGACGAAGGCAAGCGTAGATACATCGTACGGTCCGAAGGCGAGTTGAAGTCGATTGAAGAAGTACGGCAAATTATTGTTCGCTCAGCAGCAGAAGTGGCTACGGGCAGATCCGGCAGGATCACTGTTGCGGATATTGCTGAAATAAAACTGGCGTACAAGGAGCCAGGTGCCATAATTCGGGTTCTGGGTGAACCTGCAATTCCATTCAATGCGACTCGCGAAACCGGTGCAAACGTTATAGAAACAATGGAGGGAATACGCGAAGCAGTAGAAGAACTAAACAACACTGTGATACCTGGTTCCGGACTTCAGTTGCGCCAAGTGTACGACGAAACAGTTTATATCAATTCTTCCATTCAACTCGTTCGCCAAAATATCTGGATTGGGGGTTTGTTTGCTGCGTTCGTTATGCTTTTGTTTCTACGGTCTTTCCGCGCCACTTTAACAGTTTCGCTCGCGATTCCGGTATCGATTATTGGCGCGTTTGTGGCAATGGCAGCTTTGGGCAGGTCTGTAAATGTAGTGTCGCTTGCAGGTTTGGCTTTCTCGGTTGGGATGGTAGTTGATGCCGCAATTGTAATCCTTGAAAATATCTTTCGATTGCGAGAGAAGGGGGAAAATGCGCGCAATGCGGCTGTACATGGAGCACAGCAGGTTTGGGGAGCTGTATTGGTTTCTGCGCTTACCACGGTAATGGTATTCATACCAATTCTGGTTTCTCAACTGGAAGTCGGACAGTTGTTTCGAGATATCGCTGTAGCAGTTTCAGTGGCTGTATTGTTATCCCTGATGGTGTCAGTCACTGTAATTCCTGCACTGTCTCGCCGCATGCTTGGAAGCAATGTAAGCGAAGGGCAAAGCATTGTTCGCACACGACTACCTGGAATCGACTGGGCCGCGGCAGAATTTGTACGTTTTATTCTATGGTTTACAAGCAAGCTAATTGAATATCGAACGCTTGCATTTTCATGGGTGGCTGTTGTTTCGCTGGCAGCAATTATATTTGCATACAATTTTCTTCCGAGCCTGGAGTATTTGCCTGAAGGCAACAACAATTTGGTATTTGGATTGATTGTACCCCCACCCGGTTACAACCTGGATACTACGACTGAAATTGCTGGCAGAATTGAAAATTCACTGCGACCTCACTGGGTTACAGAGACTGGTCCAGAGTCTGAGGAAGGCAGTCCACCCAAAATAGAACGATTTTTTTTCGTTTCTACGCGTTCCAGAATGTTTGTCGGTGCAATTTCTGCAGATTCGGAGCGGGTTTCGGAATTGATTCCTGTATTGCAAGGACCTGTTTTTCAGGAGCCCGGTACATTTGGTTTTATGAGCCAGCCTTCCATCTTTGGCCGTGGAATTGGCGCAGGAAGAAAGATTGATCTGGATATTTCAGGTGCTACGCTTGAAGAGATATTGGCAGTGTCCGGGCGCGTGGCGGGAAAAATTCTCGCTGTTATGCCTCGCTCAGAAGGGCACCAGTTTCGTCCAAATCCCGGTTTGGAACTGGGAGTTCCGGAAATTCGTGTTATTCCCGACCGCCTGCGACTTGCGGATAACGGGCTTTCTGCACTTGAACTGGGGTTGGCTATCGATGTGTTCAACGACGGATTACGTATAGATGAAACCATGTACGAAGGTAGAAACACTGATATTACACTGCTGGGTACACACAATACGGTTACTGAAACCCAGAATATTGAGAATCTTCCTGTTGTTACACCTGCCGGCCGAATTATCCCGGTAGGCTCTATTTCAAACGTGGAAATAACTGCGGGGCCAACTGAAATTCGCCACCGCGAGCGGTTGCGAACAATAACACTTGAAATTCGTCCTGCACCGTACCTAACGATGGAAGAGGCTATTGATATTATTCAAAATGAAGTCATTATCCCCATGCAGTCCGAGGAGTTGCCAGAATCAGTAAGATTTACTCTGTCCGGCACTGCAGATGCCTTGAATATTACCTGGAACGCAATGGTGGTTGATCTTTGCATCGCATTATTAATTGTCTATCTGGTCATGGCAATTTTGTTCGAGAGTTTTATTTATCCTTTGATAATTATGCTAGCCGTGCCAGTAGCGGCTGCCGGCGGCGTGGCAGGTCTTGCTGTTCTGAATTTATACGTTCATCAACCGCTGGACATGCTCACTTTGCTAGGATTTGTAATACTGATAGGAATTGTTGTGAACAATGCAATATTGCTGGTGCACCAATCGCTCTATCATTTTCGGGAAGACAACATGGATGCGAGAGATTCGATTATCACAGCCACGCGTAACCGAATCCGACCGATATTCATGTCTACATTTACAAGCGTGTTTGGTATGCTGCCACTGGTTTTGTTTCCGGGGGCAGGTTCAGAGCTCTACAGGGGACTGGGTTCTGTAGTTGTAGGGGGATTGTCCATGTCGGCTTTATTAACCTTGTTCATGGTACCGCCGCTCACTGCTATTCTTGTGATGCCGGTGGAGCAACGCAAACGGAGAAAGCAGGAGAAGGCGAAGCAAAGTGTTCCGCCCGTCACTTCCAATTAATGAAAATCAGGCAGAATTCAATTTCACAGTAGAATGGTATTCAAATACTTCTCGGGTAGACGAGAGCTGAGCTTCGTATAACTGATTGCCCAGATGTTCTATTCTGTTTCTCCAGGCAAGTTTTTCCAACCAATTATCAGGGATTCCGGATACCCCCCAAAGAGCACCAGCAAGTTGTCCTGTTACAGCTCCGGTTGTATCAGCATCGCCGCCCAAATTCACTGCTGTGATTAATGCTTCTTTGAAGCTTTTGGAGTTGTAAATACACCAAAGCGACGCTTCCAGTGTGTGAACAACATATCCTGTCGATTCAATTTGATCCCGGGATTTTGTTTTCCATTTCCCTGATGCAATCTCAGCAATTGCCGAGTCGCTCGCCCATTCTTGATTTTTCAGGACACCATCTTTTGGTATCCCTGTAATTGCTTCGGTTAGCAAATGCACAAAAAATCCGCACGCTCCAATTGCTTGACCAGCTCCATGCGTAGTTCTGCTTTGCAACATTGCAGCCTCTCGAGCTTTGGGCTTGTCATGGCACCATCTGATAGCAACTGGAGACAATCTCATTAACGAACCATTTCCGGCAGAATAAGGATCCTCACTGCCACTCAGCGGTTTGCCTGAATCCATGAACTCTAAAAGCGCCTTACTAGTGGTTATACCGATATCAAAACAACGACCATTTACGGAGTTATAGCCTTTCTGCCACCATTCTACGAATCGGTCCATTAAATCTTGCGGATTGACATCGTCAAACTCAAGAATGGAGTCTGCCAAACACAACGCCATGCTTGTATCATCGGTCCACTGCCCGGGTTTCAGATTGAATGGCCCGCCACCTACTATGTCAGACACGTGTGGTTTGCTATCGCGAGCTGTAAACTCAAGCGTAGTTCCCAATGCATCTCCTATTGCAAGACCTGCAAGTGCCCCAATTGCTCGGTCACGTTCGCCTTTTGATGACACGAATCATACTCTCCAAACCAATTCCTGCGAGGAATATTTTACGGGGCCAAAGAATTCAACCGAAATTCAAAATCACGGTGAATTTCTGCTGAACCCAGAACAGGAGTGACCTCAAAACCTGCCCTTAGGAAATTTTGAAACCATCGGGAATTTTTATATTCGATTCTGAATTCTTTTGTTTCTCGGATGCAGGTTCCAACTTGGCACTGCTTGGGTTAAGAATGCTTGAAACGATTTGCGACAAAGAATCTCGTTCTTGCCATCCAAAGGTTAGTGCAAATCCGATGATTAGTAAAAATAGTATTCGATAGATAGCTGGCTTGATTCGAATTGGCCGGTTTATCTTGGCTACTGGAACTTGACCCAGGTCGTAGTCATTCAAACGGCTTACATCAACAGAACCGAGTTCTGGATTTTCTTCAATTAATTTGTCTGGATCCAGTTTTACCAGCGCAGCATAGGCTCTCACATAGCCAGTTGCGTATGCTTGGCAATGAAGCGCGTTGTAATCATCCCGTTCCAGTGCTTCAATAGTTTCAGTCGTCAATTTGAAATAATCTGCAACATCACGAACGGACATTTTCAGTTTTTTTCTCGCTTTTGCAAGTTTTTTGCCTGTGTATACTTTTGGTTGAACAACTACGGGCTCTTCCAGGTCAACTTCTTCTTCTTCTTCTTTAGTATTTTCTACCTGGTTTGCTGAATCATTCAATGTAAACTTATAAACCCTTGCCTTGTTGTTATTGGGAGGCGGCGGTTTTTCTTTCCGCGGTTCAGACTTGTAAACTTCAGTATTCAGACCGGGAAAGTATGATGCTTTTGTATTGTTCGTTTCACGAGCGGGTGGTAAATTCTCCTGCCTTTCCGGCACGGTCTGCCTTGCTTTCGGCTGGGGCTCATTCATTTCAACATTCGGGCCGAGGAAGTATGGCACTTCTGTATTGTTCGCTTCGGGAGCGGGCGGTGAATCCTCCTGCTTTTCCGGCACGGTCTGCCTTGCTTTCGGCTGGGGCTCATTCATTTCAACATTCGGGCCGAGGAAGTATGGCACTTCTGTATTGTTCGCTTCGGGAGCGGGCGGTGAATCCTCCTGCTTTTCCGGCACGGTCTGCCTTGCTTTCGGCTGGGGCTCATTCATTTCAACATTCGGGCCGAGGAAGTATGGCACTTCTGTATTGTTCGCTTCGGGAGCGGGCGGTGAATCCTCCTGCTTTTCCGGCACGGTCTGCCTTGCTTTCGGCTGGGGCTCATTCATTTCAACATTCGGGCCGAGGAAGTATGGCACTTCTGTATTGTTCGCTTCGGGAGCGGGCGGTGAATCCTCCTGCTTTTCCGGCACGGTCTGCCTTGCTTTCGGCTGGGGCTCATTCATTTCAACATTCGGACCTGGGAAGTATGTTACTTCTGCCTCGTTCGTTTCAGGAGCGAGCGATAAATCCTCTTGCTTTTCCGGCTCGAGGAGATCCACTTTCGGTTCAGGCTTGAACGGCTCTTCCGGATTGAAGTACGGCAAGTTTTCTCCCAACGGATCTACCTCGTCAGGGTCCCAGTTAATATTGTGAATAATCGATTTGTCCACTTTAATCTGCACTAAGCGATAATTTAGTTACAAAAAGCAACTCAATCTATTGAATAAAAACAATTATTTTATCATATACCCAACGAAAAAAATTAACCAATGACGTATGCTCCTGTCCCTACGGCAATTAATGTTTTTTCATCATTATTCAGTTCCATGCGTGTAACTGCTACCTTGTTGCCGGTTCTAAGCACATACGCAGTGGCAATAAACGTGTTTCCGAGTCCGGGACGAAGATAGTCAACTCGAAGATCAATGGTTCCAGTACGAGCGAATTGCTCTATCTGCTCAGCCTCTGTATACAGTTTCTTGCGCATGGCAACATCGGTGAATGCCACAATTCCGCCAATTATGTCCAGCACCGTTGAAATGATTCCACCGTGAAGATTTCCGCGAACAAAATTGCCTACAAATTCATCTCGCTTGTAGATTACAAGCTTGGGTGCGCCAGTTTCCAGACCCGTAATCTCGAAATCAAGCCACTTGTGAAATGGGACTTTTTCTTCAAACAATTTTTGAATCTGTCCCCATGAATTGGACTCTTTGTGGTCAGTCATAGTGAAAACCAATTGAAAAAATGCGTATACTAATGAAATTATTTTGTATAGGGAAGGAGAATTTTACACTATGGAAAGCTATCAACTCTTGCCCAGATTCAACGCTTGGGCTAACAGTAAAATTTACCAAATGTGCGCTGAATTGAGCGATGCAGACTATAGAATGGACCGAAAAGCCTTTTTCGGCTCGATTCACAATACACTAAATCATATTCTGCTTGTTGATATTCTGTGGACAGCGAGAATTCAAGGCTACGAAGAAGAAAGCATCAAGTCATTGGATCAAATCCTGCATGAATCTTTGGATGACTTGAATGCAGCTCAACAGAAAGAAGATCGAAAATTGATAGAACTGGTTGACGGAATGGACCGCGAAGAGTTGAAGCGACCCATGAAGTACACGCGAATGAACGGACAGAAGGGCGAAGATTCGGTTGGCGATGTTCTGGTTACTCTATATAATCATCAGACACATCACAGGGGACAGGTTCATACCATGTTGACCCAAATTGGAGTAGACCCGCCCGACATGGATGTGATTGACTACCTGCATTACGAAAAAACGGGTTGTTGAAGTGCAGTGGGGCGGTAGCTCAGTTGGGAGAGCGTAGCGTTCGCAACGCTAAGGTCGGGAGTTCGATCCTCCTCCGCTCCACCATTCATTGCACTACCTGGATTTTGAAGTTTTAATTATTTCGAGAGGTGTTTATGATGGCCACGTACAAAAAAATTCAAAAATGGGTTGGCCAAAAATATGGTTATAGTGCGAGTACTGTGAAGACTTGCTATATTGCACATTGTAAGGAATTGGCGGGCATGAAGCTTCGTCGTGCAAGGAATCGTAAAGGGGATACGCGAGCAATTCCTTGTCCTGAAAAATTTAAAGAACCAATTTTCGAAGCATTCCGACATTTCAATATGCTGTGAATCGGAATGGTTCAACTGCACTCGTAAACTATCATTGGCTGTTGCAAAATTGAGTATGTGGAGTTCCCATGACTTCAAGCAGTTTTGAAACATCAACATTGAAGGCAGGAATTTCGCTTGAAAGAGACATTCGCATTGGCGAAGATCGAACGATTTCCTTCTTGGGCGATGAACTGAGGGTGTATGAAACGCCATCAATGATTGCTGATATTGAATACGCTTGTCGAGACTTGCTTTTCGACAACTTGGCCGATGGATGGGATTCTGTCGGTACCCTTGTCAATATCGAGCACCTTGCTGCTACTCCTGTAAACGAAATTGTAAAGGTTTTGGTGGCAATTCAGGAAATTTCCGACCGGCGTGTTCAGTTCAACTGCGAAGTTTACGACTCGCAGGAAATTGTCGGGCGCGGAACTCACGAACGCTTCATCATTGACGTTGACCGGCATCGCGAAAGAATCAAAGAAAAGAAAGCGAAGATGTAATCTTCGAACAGTCAGGAACTTGCAGATTCCGGCTGACTTATGATTGTGATTTTTTGTCCTGGCGACAGGCGTTCATTGCCGCGAATAACAACCATGTCATCTACGCTCAGGCCGGAAGTTACTTCAAAACGATTTTGAACAGCGTTTCCAATCGAGATGATTCTTGGAACAGCAGTGTCATCGGCAACTACATAAACAATGTGATTGCCTCCTTGGGTAATGATTGCATCCTTGTGAACAGTCAGTGCTTCGCGTTCTTTCGAGATCGGAATTTCCACTACAACGTTTTGATTGATTGCGAGCGTGGTCGAGTCGCCGATCTCAAATGCAAATCGCACTGCACGGGTTCGAGTACTGGCATGCTCCTCTGGAATAAACGTTCGTACAGTTGCTTCAAACTGCGTACCGTCATCAAACTGGGCGTAAATCAAATCTCCTACTTTCAATGAACCCACATAGCGATAGGGAATATCGGCTTCAATTTCCAGACTGCGGTCCGCTACGATTCGCACAATTCTCGTACCTACTCCGGCATACTGCCCCTCTTCAATAAATTGCTCAACAATAACTCCGTCATAAGGTGCTTTGATTTGGGAATTTGACAGCTGATGGCTTGCCAGATCCAATTCTCTCAAGGCAAGTTGCTGGCTAGCCTTCGCTTGACCCAGTGATTCTCGCGCAGCCTGTAGCAGCAGTACTGAATCTTCATGCTGTGCTTTTGTGGTTGCTGCAGACAGTTGAAGTTTGGACAGGCGTTCTTCCTGCTGCTCCGCCAGTTCTAATTCTGTTGTTCTTCTCTTGATGGTCCACATGGCAACTTCGGCGCGGGTTTCTGCGGTTTTGCGATGGAGCTCGAGAGTAGAGGAATCCAGTGTAGCGACAACTTGTCCTATTTCAACCCTGTCTCCAACTCTGGCATGTATCGACTGAACCAGTCCGGCAACCGAACTGTCGATTGTGCCGGAACGCTGAGATACAAGCCTTCCAAAGACGGAAACTGTCTCGTTAACTGAAACCAGGGCTACCGGGTCTACCTCGACAGGCGACGCAAATCCTTGCCCCCAAGCTGAAGTGCCCCCCAAAAAGCCCACTAGCACAATAACCATGCTTGTGAATCTGCGAAAACGCCTTATGACTTTTTGCATTTCTAACTGCCTTATATCCAAATTCTGTATGTTGGTTCGGTAATGTTATATTTGGGGATTATATACAGTAATAACCAAAGATGGTTTGGTGTAATGGGCGGATTGTGACCAACCCCGCAACAATTCGCACTTTCACCCACACTGCAAAGCTCTCCAGGTCGACCCACGAGCATCTGGATGACTTTTTGAATCAACAGACGCTGTTGTGGAACTGTGCCTTGGAAGAGAGGATAAATGCGTATGAGAAATGCGGCGTTGGCATAACGAAGTTCGATCAATTCAAATCCATGACGCTTGTACGTGCGGACGACCGCTGGTTCAGTGGTTATCATGTGTCATCGCAGAGAAGCATATTGATGCGGCTTGACAAGGCGTTTCAGAATTTCTACCGTCGAGTGAAAAATGGCGAAAAGCCGGGCTTCCCGAAGTTCAAGTCGAGTCGCCGGAAAGTCAGGTCGTTCGAGACGGATTCGTTCCATATCAAGTGCCGGCGGCATTGGAACACGGTATCGATAAAGGGAGTAGGGACGCTTCGCTTCAAAGGCAAGTTGCAAGGCCGGGTGAAGATGCTGCGAATCGTGAAGACGGCGCGGCGAGTGAAGATCCAGCTGACAACCGAAATACCGGCCGGCGACAACGTGGTCGATGAACGCGCACCGATTGGAATCGACGTGGGCATATCAAGCGTGGTGGCAATGTCGAATGGAGTTGTCGTTCAAGGGGAGTCGCTTGAACGGCGCAAGAAGAAGCTGAACCGGAAGAAGCATTTGCAAAGAAAGGCGGCGCGAGCCAAGCCAGGTTCGAACAGCAGAAAGAAGACGGTGCTTCAGTTGTCCAAAGAATGCCAGAGACTGAAGGAAAGAGAACACGGCAGGCTGCATGAACTCTCTGCAAGGATCATCAAGGAAGTCAGTTCCAATCTGATAGTGGAAGATCTGAATATCCGCAGCATGACGAAGACCGGAAGCAGAAGATCAAAGAAAGGCTTGAATCGCTCCATGCTGGAGCAGAAATGGAATGGATTGATGCACATGCTGTCCTACAAGGCCGAAAGCGCCGCCGGCATGCTGCTGAAAGTACCGCCGCATAATACATCGCAAACCTGTTCCGTGTGCTTCGGGAAACCCAATGTAAAGATTGGCTTGAAGGAACGCACGTATCGCTGCGGTCATTGCGGTCATGAAGAGGATCGCGATGTGAATGCGGCCAAGAATATTCTCCGTGCCGGCTTGACCGGCAGTCTGGGCGGGAGGCCCGATGCTCCGGGGAGAATTGAGAATCAGGAAGGTTCGTCGAAGAGGATAATCCAGTCGTCTTCGGGAGGACCTCCTACCGGGCAGAACAGTATCCAATGGTCTGGTTATCATTGGATATAATTCCCTTCATGAGTGATTTTACTGATGATATTTTAGTGGGTTTTCGGAGATTTTGATTTGAAGTGGGTTCTGTTTGCAGCGATTTTGCTAATTATTGTTCTTCTGGGTAGGGAAGTGTACAGAATGGTTGTGATGCCTGGAAAGTCATTCTCCGGACCGGCGCCTGAACTTTCAAAAGTCGAGTCGCAAATTGCGCAAAATCTGGAACGGCACATCGGCAGAATTGCCGGTGATATTGGCGAACGCAATGTTTTGAAGCAGGGAACTCTGGAAGCTGCTGCAAAGTACATCTCCGACGAATTTTCGACTCTGGGATACGAGGTGAATATTGAAAAATTCACTGCGCAGGGCCAGTATGAAGTATCCAATGTATATGTTGAGCTGCCAGGAAAATCGGATGAATACGTCATAATCGGTGCGCATTACGATACGGTGCCAGGTTCTCCCGGTGCCAATGATAATACTTCGGGAGTTGCTGCATTGCTGGAGCTTGCAAGAATTCACTACGGAGACAAGCCAAATCCCACCATACGATTTATTGCTTTTGTGAATGAAGAACCGCCGTTTTTCGGACGTGATATGGGGAGCATGGAGCATGCAAGCAATGCAATTGAACGGGACGAGAAAATTATTTGCATGTTTTCACTTGAAACAATTGGCTACTATACAGATGAAGAAAACAGCCAGAAATATCCGTTTCCTTTTTCTGTTTTTTATCCGAGCCAAGGTAATTTCATTGGCTTTGTTGCAAACACGGGCTCCAGAAAACAGCTGTATCGGGCAGTAACAGCTTTTCGTTCAAAGGCAACAATACCATCTGAGGGGTTGGCAGCACCGCGCATTGTTCCCGACATTAATCGTTCTGACCAAATATCATTCTGGCATTATGGAATCCCGGCAATCATGATTACCGATACAGCGGACTTTCGCTATAAGCATTATCACAAGCCAAGCGACGATTTGAATGTGATCAAATATCCAGAATACGCCCGGGTTGTTTACGGTCTGTCGGCAGTGGTGCGGGAATTTATGAAGTAAATCGCAGTTGATTGGCAAGCAATTAGCCTTCGTATCCTTCAACAATCACCATTTTCGAATCCGCGGATTCCATGCGCAGTTTCAAAGCAGGCGCATAGTCGTCAGAACTCCACCACTCTTTGGCGCGTTCTACACTTTCAAATTCTATGACGACTAGCCGATTTGGATCCCATTCGCCCTCAAGATTTTCATGATTGCCCCCGCGCACAAGGTATCTGCCGCCGTAATTGCGCACTGTTTCTGGTACAAGTTTCTGATACTCTGCAAATTTTTCCGGATTGTTGATTTTTACCTGAACAACTACATATCCCGCCATGACAATTCTCCTTGCTGGTCATATTGATTTACTAAAATTGAGTGACACGAAAATAATTTCAATACTCACTACAATGAGTTTACGGTGTCAATTTTATTGACTCGATGAGAATCATTTTATGATTGCAAGAAAAAATTTTCCAAACTGAGTAAAACATGGTTGAAAAAATTGAAATCGAAACGCAGCCCAACCCTAAAATGGCAGTCATCTGGCTACATGGATTGGGGGCCAGTGGTCACGACTTTGAACCGGTGGTGCCTTATTTGGGGATTCCGCCCCGGTACCCTGTTCGTTTTGTATTTCCACATGCGCCGGTTCGGGCAGTAACAATTAACATGGGAATGCAAATGCGAGCCTGGTACGACATCGAGAATCCGGTAATTGGTCAAGGCAAAGAGGACAGGCAAGGAATTGAGGAATCTGCAGAAATCGTGCGAGAATTGATCAAGCGTGAAGAAGAAAGAGAAATTTCATCCGAAAAAATTATTCTTGCCGGATTTTCGCAAGGCGGGGCAGTAGCGTTGTATTCAGGGCTTCGGCATCACCAGCCTCTGGCTGGAATCATGGCATTGTCAACTTATCTGCCCTTGCCGGATACTACCAAGGACGAAGCGAATCCAATTAATGCGAATATTCCAATTTTGTATTGCCATGGAACATTGGATCCGGTGATCAATGTGCATCTTGCTGAAAAGTCAAAGGATATATTGAAGAATCTGGGATACAGGGTTCAATGGAATCCTTATGACATTGTGCATTCTGTGTCTCCCGAGGAGATTAAGGATATTGGAGAATGGTTGACGAAGAGATTCAAAGAAATAGATGGCTAGGGCAAATTAAATTCTGGATAATCATTGTCGCAAATACTGGAATCGCAAGTTTTCAAGCACTTTTTTCACCCAGCAATTTTTTGAGCAATTCGACATTTCGCTTGGGTCCTGACAGGTGCGGATTGATTTCCAGAGTTCGCTCGAATGCAACCAATGCTTCGTCATAAAATTCCAGGGAGAGAAAAATGAGTCCCAATCCTGCGGTTGCGCCAAAGTGCCGCGGTTCAAGTTTCAGTGTTTCCCGAACATCTGAAAGCGATTTCTCATACTCCTCCATAAAGTAGTATACAGTTGCTCTTTTGTTCCAGCCTTCGGCGAAATCGGGAGCAATTTCGATTATCTTGTCAAATATGCTAACTGCCAGTCTTAATCTGCCCTGGCTCATGGCAGTTCTGCCTTGTACCATCAACTCATTGACATTTTTATTCGGAGACTCTCGCCAGATTGCCCAGATTTCATCAGTAAGCTGGTTTGCAGTTTCCTGATTCTCTGTCTGCTTCAATTCTATAAACAGCTCATTCAGCCTGGGATCATTCTGATCAGAATGTGAATCTATTGAAATTATCAGCAACGAAAAGATGAATAGACTTGCTTTAAAGACGTTCAAGCAAGATTTCAAAGTCAATTTTGCCTTCATGGAAACTCAAAATAAGAGATAATATAAGGGTGATTTTAACATTAGATATTTCTAAAGTGCTGTTGTTGATTTCTGTCACTATTTTCTGCAAAATTTGCATTGTACGAATTAACTGGTTGAGTATCTATTTGCATGCAAGAAAATTATGTCATTATTGGATATTGCTATGTCGCAATTACGACAGCACACCAAGGGATTCTGACTTAATCTTTGCACGATTAACTTTGTGCAACACATTGCAGTAATTTAATTTATTGGGGGAGTGTGAATGGCGGTATCTGAACAGGTTGAGGTGATGGATGAAGAACTTGACCTCTCTTCGCTATCCGATGAAGAACTGGTTGAACAGATGCATGATGACCTGTACGACGGTTTGAAGGAGGAAATTGAGGAAGGTACACATATTCTTCTTGGCCGTGGATGGGAACCATACGATGTTTTGCAGGATGCGCTAGTGGAAGGCATGCGCATCGTGGGCATTGATTTTCGGGACGGGATTCTGTTTGTTCCGGAAGTACTGATGTCTGCAAACGCAATGAAAGGCGGAATGTCGATTCTCCGGCCTTTGCTGGCTGAGACAGGAGCTCCGACCATTGGAAAAATGGTAATCGGAACTGTAAAAGGAGACATACACGACATTGGCAAGAATCTCGTTGCAATGATGCTGGAAGGAGCCGGATTCGAGGTGATTAATCTTGGAATCAATAATCCTGTCGAAAACTATCTTGATGCTTTGGAAGAGCACAAGCCGGAGTTGCTAGGCATGTCCGCGTTGCTTACCACAACTATGCCCTATATGAAGGTTGTTATCGATACAATGGTTGAGCAGGGGATTCGAAATGATTTTGTCGTGCTGGTCGGAGGTGCGCCCTTGAATGAAGAGTTCGCCGACGCGATTGGAGCGAACGCCTACTGCCGCGATGCTGCAGTAGCCGTTGAAACAGCAAAGGAATTCGTAGCCAGCTTGCGTCAATCTGCATCAGCTTGATACGAAATCGTTAGCATGACTGAAACTGTTGTTTCATCAGCGACAAAAACAGTGGTGATCGGCTACGATCACCCGTTTTGCGTAATTGGTGAGAGAATCAATCCCACCGGCCGCAAACTGCTCGCGGCAGAAATGAAAGTGGGCGATTACAGTAGAGTGCAATCCGATGCGCTCGCCCAGGTTTTGGCAGGTGCCCACATGCTTGATGTGAACGCCGGCATTCCGCTTGCTGACGAACCGAAGATACTCGCGGAAGCTGTGCAGCTGGTGCAGTCTCTTACCGATGTACCCCTGTCGATTGACTCTTCCATAGTTGCCGCACTGGAGTCCGGTCTTTCTGTCTACAAGGGGCGACCACTAGTTAATTCTGTAACAGGCGAAGAGGAGCGATTGGAGACCGTTCTTCCTCTTGTCAAGAAGTATGACGCAGCGGTCGTGGCAATCTCGAATGACGAATCTGGTATCTCTGAAGATCCAAATATTCGATTTGAAGTCGCAAAGAAAATTGTTGAGAGAGCAGAAGACTACGGGATCAAGCGTTGCGATGTTGTTGTGGATCCCTTGGTTATGCCTATTGGTGCGATCGGCCTTGCCGGCCGCCAGGTTTTCGACATCGTTTACCGGCTTCGAAACGAGTTGCATGTGAACACAACCTGCGGTGCGTCCAATATAAGTTTTGGGCTGCCTAATCGGCAAGGATTGAATTCTGCCTTTCTTACAATGGCAATGGCATCTGGAATGACTTCTGCGATTACCAGCCCTCTGCACCCTGAGATTATGGATTCAATCATGGCAGCGAATGTGATGATGGGCACTGACAGAGAATGCCGTGAGTGGATCGGGAAGTTTCGGGAGCCAGTTGCTGAAGTTGGCCGGGAACCCAGGGGTACGGGGAGACGGGCCAGTTCCCGCCGTCGCCGAGCAGCAGCATAATTTCTGAACACACCCAGATAAACAGTATTGCCTCACCCGCACAATTTATCTGGAAACTCGACAGGCTTGTCCTGTTGATACAAACTTCGTTGATTGCAACAGGAGCAGTATTTTGAATCGGCAATCTGATGCTATGGTCGTATTCACCCCTTCTGGACGGCGTGGCAGATTTGCATCCGGAACAACAATTCTTCAGGCGGCGCGTGCCCTCGGAGTGGATCTTGACTCTGTTTGCGGTGGCCGCGCAATGTGCGGACGATGTCAAGTCAAGCTAAGTGTCGGTTCATTTGCAAAGCATGGCGTGGTGTCCGAGCCGGACCACCTGTCCGAATTTGGTCAACTGGAGATTGAATATTCCAAGGAGCACGAACTGAAGGATGACCGTCGGCTTGGATGCTCTGTTCGTATTCTGGGTGATGTTGTCATAGATATTCCACCGGATAGCCAGGTTCACAGGCAGGTTGTTCGCAAGCGTCCGGAAGTTCATGCAATTAATCTCGACCCTGTTATTCGGATGTACTATGTTGAGGTGCAGGAACCGGATATGCACGACCCGTCTGGAGATCTTCAGCGACTTAACGATGCACTTGAATTTGATTGGCGGCTGGAGGGACTTTCCTGTGATTTGATTCAGTTGCAGCAGCTGCAAAAGGCATTGCGGGAGGGTCAATGGAAGGTTACTGTGGCAGTACACGACAATACGCAAATTGTGGCTGTTTGGCCGGGGTTTCGCGACCATGCATACGGCTTGGCGTTTGACATTGGCTCTACCACAATTGCTGCGCACTTATGCAATTTGTCAACAGGCGATGTGGTGGAGTCTTCGGGAATTATGAATCCTCAAATTCGATTTGGCGAAGACTTGATGAGCCGCGTATCTTACCTGATGATGAACCCTGGCGGCGAAATTGCAATGACATATGAAGTTCGAAAAGCTGTCCAGCGGCTCGCCGAAGATGTTTGCAAAGCCTACGGCGTTACCCCCGAAGATGTAGTGGATACGGTGTTCGTAGGCAATCCGATAATGCATCATTTGTTTCTGGGAATTAGCCCTGTTGAACTTGGTGGCGCCCCGTTTGCGCTGGCAACGGATGAAGCCGTTAATATTTGGGCCAAGGAATTGGACCTGTCTTTGCATCCGAACGCCCGGTCCTTTGTGCTTCCTTGCATTGCTGGTCACGTCGGTGCCGATACGGCCGGAGTCATTCTTTCAGAGCAGCCTCATATGCGAGATGAAATCATGCTGCTGGTTGATGTTGGTACCAATGCTGAAATTGTTCTGGGCAACCAGCACAGAATGCTGGCAGCATCAAGTCCCACAGGGCCCGCATTTGAAGGTGCACAAATCAGCGGGGGGCAGCGAGCTGCGCCCGGCGCTATTGAAAGGGTTCGAATTGACCCGGATACACTGGAACCCAGGTTCAAAATAATTGGTTGCGACTTGTGGTCTACGGATGAAGGATTTGTTGAAGCAAGCGGCGAGTCGGGTGTTGCAGGAATTTGCGGTTCGGGAATTATTGAAGTTGTTGCAGAAATGTTTCTTTCAGGAATTATTGATTCGAATGGCGTCATTCAAGGGAGTAACGCTGAGCGAAGCAAGCGTGTAGTGGCCGAAGGCAGAACTTTTTCCTACGTGTTGAATGAAACTGAGCCTGTGATTCGAATCACTCAAAACGATGTCAGGGCAATTCAGTTGGCCAAAGCTGCGCTTTATGCCGGTGTTCGATTGCTGATGGACCGAATGGAACTGGATAAAGTAGACTCCATTCGGCTTGCAGGTGCTTTTGGCAGTCACATTGATGTAAAGCATGCAATGATACTGGGACTGATACCAGATTGCGACCTGGATAATGTTACTTCTGCCGGCAATGCCGCCGGAACTGGTGCGCGAATTGCATTGCTGGACCGAAATTCTCGCAACGACATTACCCAGGTAGTCAGAATGGTCGAAAAGGTTGAAACAGCGGTTGAACCGAGTTTTCAGCGACATTTTGTTGAAGCAATGGCAATTCCTCATAAGTCGGACGATTTCAGCAATCTGAAGAAAGTTGTTGATTTGCCGCAACCAAGCCAAAGCCACACCAGCTCAGAGCGGCCTAAAAGAAAGCGCAAACGAAGTTGATTTTATCTCCTGCA
Source organism: Arenicellales bacterium (assembly GCA_965203865.1). Classification (GTDB taxonomy): domain Bacteria; phylum Pseudomonadota; class Gammaproteobacteria; order Arenicellales; family JAJDZL01. Next base: position 2,198,212 of record OZ241916.1, on the reverse strand, counting down.
GGATTCAGCTTTTGACAGCCAGTGTGGATCTGATTATTGAAGAGGGTATGATTGTCGATGGTTCCGGCACCCCTTCCTATCAAGCTGATGTAGCTGTGAAAAATGGCAGGATTGCAGAAATCGGCAGTTTGAAGAAGCACCAGGCGGTTCGCAGGGTGTCGGCCAGAGGAAAAGTGGTGGCACCCGGTTTCATAGATGCCCATACCCACGATGACCGCGCATTGATTTCAACACCGGATATGATTTTTAAAATCAGTCAGGGCGTGACCACTGTTGTTACCGGGAATTGTGGTATGAGCGTCGCACCGTTGCGCAACGGGCCACCGCCGATGCCGCTGAGGCTGCTCGGCGGGCCTGACTGGGACATGCTTGAGTCAACGAAAGCATATGCTTTCATATTGGCTGATGCCCCTCCAGCTGTCAACTCATTGACTCTTGTGGGTCATACTACGCTTCGGCTTGCTGTTATGGACCGCGTTGACCGGAAGGCAACCAAGAGCGAATGTTTGAAAATGGAAAAGCTTGCGGATAAAGCGATTGGAGAAGGATGTGCAGGTTTCAGTACAGGTCTGGAATATCCGCCAGCGATTTCAGCATCCACTGATGAGGTGATTCAAATTGCAAAACGCGCGTCATCCGCTGGCGGCATATATACAACCCATATGCGAAACGAAAACGACAAAGTGATGGAATCCATTGAGGAAACCATAAAAATTGCGAGCGATGCAGAAATACCGACCGTCATTTCTCATCATAAAACCTGTGGCAGGCATAACTGGGGTCGGACTCGGAAAACTCTTCCCTTGATACGCAAAGCCCAAAAGCTGGTTGATCTTGCACTGGATGTGTATCCGTATACTGCCAGTTCAAAACCTTTGGATATCAACGATGTTCCACTTGCGGAGAAAATACTGTTGACGTGGTGTGAACCATACCCTGATTTTGCCGGGTCGGAATTTGGCGATATTTGCCGGGAGTGGGGAGTCGGTGCCGAAGAAGCGGTAAAAAGATTATCTCCTGCCGGTGCAAACTACTTTCAAATTGATGAAAGCGACCTTCAACGCGTACTCAAGTTTCCAAGTTCCATGGTAGGTTCCGATGGAATGCCCGGTGAATCGGTAACGCATCCCCGACTATGGGGTACATTCCCCCGAATTCTTGGGCACTACTGTCGTGAATTAAAGTTATTTTCTTTAGAAGAAGCAGTTTCAAAAATGACTGGATTGCCGGCAAAAAATTTCAAAATCAAAGACAGGGGATTCATCAAGAAGAATATGCATGCAGATATCACTGTATTTGACCCGAAAACAGTAGCAGACAATGCGCAGTACAGCCAGCCAGAGCAGCTGTCCTCAGGAATTGACTTTGTTTATGTGAATGGAGAGCTTGTTTATTCAGAAGAAAACTGGACAGGAAATCGCCCGGGAAAATTGCTTACCCTCGAAAATTGCTAGCTTCTTCGCCAGGCAATTCGAATAAATCATGCGTATTTTGCTCAGTTGAAATTAATTCTCTGCCGCGAGTTCTTTCTTCGGTTGGAGAAATACCGAATTCGTCGCGATAGCGCTTGCTAAAATGCGGTGCTGAAACAAATCCACACGCGAGTCCAATGTCCACAATGGATTTGTTGGTGAAATGAAGTAGCTGGCGAGCATTGTTGAGTCGCAGCGTTAAATAGTAACGCGTGGGTGAAACACCTAAATACTGCTGAAACAATCTTTGAATTTGCCTTCGGGACAATTTTACATGGCTTGCCAAATCAGACAGGCTGAGAGGTTCTTCAACATTCGAGTCCATAAGTGCCACTACCGACAACAAATTTGGACAACTTGTACCGAGCTGATATCGAAGCGGTATTTTTTGCTTGTCGTAGCGGTCGCGGATACGCTCGCACATGAACTCCTCGGAAATTTGCGAAGCCAAATCTCTGCCGTGAGAATTGTGAATGATCCCCAGCATCATGTCGAGCGGGGCCTGTCCCCCCGCACAAGTATATCGGGCACCGTCAATCTCGAAAATTTGCTGAGTGAGAATCAGGTCTGGAAACTCCTCTCGCATTGCATCGATAATTTCCCAGTGAACAGTACAGCGAACATCGGAGAGCAGTCCAGCTTTTGCCAGAACATAGGTGCCGGTACACAGTGCACCGATTGGGATTTTTCTGTTGGACAGCTTCTTCAACCAGTTGATTAAAGGCTTGTTTTCAGAGTGAGTTTTTATATTGATTCCACCGCAAACAAAGACGATGTCCAAGTTTTTGAAATCATTCATTCCGCCTGATGGATTGGTTGCAATTCCATTGCTGGCCCTGACAGGGTACCCATCGCAGGTAAGAATTGTCCATTCATACAAACGGTGTTTGCTTTGTCGATTCGCCATTCGGAGAGGCTCGACCGCCGATGCTACGGCAATCATTGAGTACTCTGGAAGCAGCAAAAAGCCAAAGGATAGTGGTGTGTTATTTTGAAACTGGCTAGTCATTGCAATTACGGGCTTTCATTTCCATCGCTAATACTACAACAGAGTGCCAAGAAAACCAAAATGGCAATAAATGCCGCTGGCCATCTAATTTGATATTGCATCTTTTGTCGCAATAGACTCTGTTTCCCCTCGTGCTGTAGCAGTAATTTTCGATTCTATAAAAATCGAGGCGTCAATTCCAATTTTTACAACAGTGTCGTTTCTTTCCAATGATACAACAGGATTGGAGGAATGAGAGTTCAGAGCGCGTTTGTAAACGAGCGATTTCAGTATTTCTCCCGTATGCTCGGCCGCGGATTCCAATTGATGAAAATCCTTTACTCCGAATGGGGTGTGCGCTCGAAATAATCCTTCTGCCGGCGATGTAATTAGTCCACTCAAGCGTTGCGTTACTCCGCCTGCAACCGTCCCCACCGCATTGCCGACTTCTGCGAATTCTGGAATAACGAGTTTCGTGTTCAGCTTTTTTGCAACATCGTGGTAGAAAGAAGCAGCAGGCGCACCAACCGCGGCGAGTGCACCGTTAACAGACAATTGGATATTTAACAGATGGGAATGATCTTGATCAAGTGCAATCTCCAATAAAGCAGGATCCAGACTTGGTACAATATTTGTTTTTGACTCATGTGCCAGCATCGCATTTACCAGTGCATCACAAGTTTGCTTGACAACTGCGTCTACAACCTCGCGGCAAAATTCTGGCGGTGAGTCCCATAAAGGCTTTGCACCGCGTTGAAAGCCCCGTGCCCAAAGACGCGCTCCGATTTCAGGTGCGTCGCTCTGCCAGTATTTCAAATCGCCAAGCACATGAAGTGCATCCGTAGGTGTGAAAGCAGACAGGGACACAATGTCAAGTTTTCTAAGTCGTCCAAATGCTCTGAACAAGTGCATGTCCTTGAACAATTCTTCAAGTGAAACAGGATTTTTACTTAGCATTTCCCATAATCGTTCACCGCTTTTGCCAAGAAAGCTGGCATTTTCAATACTTCGCCGCTTCACAGCAAAACAGCCTTGGTAATCGGAAGGCATGCGCTTCAATTGATCTTCAAGAACATCAAGAATTTCAGGCGATTCATGGGCCAGCATGCACAGTGGCAATGCCCGTTGCGGTCCGACCAGGACGGGCTTGTTGAACGATACCTGGCTATCGCCGCCAATTCCAACAGTGTAAGCATCAACCGCCTCGACAAAGGTTTTAAATCCGCCAACCGTTGCACCTCTACTCGCGATTCGGGGATGTCCGTTTTCAACTGTAGCAATATCGGTTGTAGTACCTCCTATATCAGATACAAGTCGCACCTGAGTCTTTGACAAATAGCATGCGCCTACAATACTGGCAGCCGGCCCCGAGAGGACAGTTTCTACAGGCCTGTTGACGGCGATTTCTGCCCCTATCATTGAACCATCGCCCTTGACAACCATGAGTGGAGTTGTGATACGCCTGGCCTGGAGTTCGGATCTTACAGATGAAATCAGTTGTGAAATGGGTGCAATCAGCCGCGCATTCAATACTGCTGTCATTGCGCGGCGAGGGGCATCCAGTTCTGCTGTGAGTTCGTGGCTGCAGGTAACAGGCTTGTCAGTCAGTTCAATCACCAGATCCCGAATGGCAACCTCATGTTCAGTGTTGCGTACCGAAAACACCCCCGCAATTGCGAATGCGCTCACATTGTCGGTGTGCCGTAGAATTGCTTCTCGTGCAACGGACTTGTCCAGGTCCTTGGCAGGTTCTCCAAGCGCATTATGACCGCCGTCAATGAATTCAACCGGGTCGCTCCGCAGTGATTCTCTCAGTGCGGCCCTGTCAAGGGTGCTTGCATTGTGCCCAACCAAAAGCAAGCAGATTGAACCGCCATGGCCTTCAACAATAGCGTTGGTGGCCAAGGTGGTTGACAACGATGTGAATTCCACAACCTCACACAGTTTGATGTTTTTATCCGTGTCAATTTTATTGATAACATCCTTGATTCCAAGCGCAAGATTATGGTGAGTGGTGGGCGATTTTGCAGAACGTACAACACCGAGTTCAGCGTCGAACAAGACCGCATCTGTAAATGTACCGCCAGTGTCAATTCCTAGTCGCATGGTAAAATGGATTTTCCTGTTAAAAGCACTACTATATTGAAAAATTTTTCTAGTTTACCGACAAAATTGTGAATGATGGCGAAACATGAGTTAAATGCACAAGCTTCCTTGCGAAAGAAAAGTCCAAATTCCGGGTTTTGCGGTGTTTGGGCACCCGCACTCACACCAGTGCAGAGTGATTTTTCGATTGACAACCAAAGGTTTATTGAGCATCTGCAATGGTTATTGAATAACGGATGCATGGGAGTGGTTTTGTTTGGAACCACCGGCGAAGCGGCCTCTTTTTCGGCGAGAGAAAGGATGGATGCGCTGGAATCTGTATTGAATGCTGGAATCTCTCCGGCAAAAATTGTTGTTGGCAACGGATTTCCTTCCATAACGGACACAATTGCCGTTACAAGGCATGCATTGGACCAAGAGTGCAATGCAGTGCTGATGGTGCCGCCTTATTTTTTCAAGGAGCCAACGGATGAGGGACTTGCGATTGCTTATCGGCATGTTTTTGATGAAGTAAATTCGACGAAACTCAGAGTGCTTCTCTATCATTACCCCAAAATGAGTGCAGTTCCGATTTCATTCAGGCTTGTTGACTTCCTGCTGGAATCGCATTTGGAGCTGATTGCAGGTCTGAAAGACTCTAGTGGCGACTGGCGTAGTATTGAAGGTTTTATCAAAAGGTATGAAAATTTGGCAATATTTCCAGGATCTGATGAGCATCTACTGCAAGGTCTTTTGTCTGGCGGCGCAGGAACAATTACAGCAACAGCTGACGTAAATCCAGCCGGGATTCGGGCGGTCTATGATGCTTGGAGCAAAGGACAAGACGCTCAACATTTACAAAATTACGCTTCCAGTATACGGAAAACAATTTTCCAATATCCATTGTCTGCCGCTCTCAAGGAAATTCATGCGCACCACAGAAACGAATCCGAATGGAGAAGAGTTCGACCGCCATTGGTAGAGCTTTCCAATGCACAGCGCAACGAATTGATTCCGAAACTTGAGCAGCTTGAATTCAAGCCGCCTGGAATTTAATGTTGATATAGCTGCAAAGCAAGTTCATACGAGCCGGCTATGAGTTGGATTGCCCCTCAGGCGGCTTGTATGGCATAGGAAAAGGTGTGATCACACCTTTTTCATCTACTGCGGTGATTTTTGATGCGCCTTCCTTTTCCACTTCATCAACCCGGACAACGGAATGAATGGGGATGTAAGTCCGACTCACGCCGTCGAAGTTCGACTTCATCTGTTCTTCACCAGGGTTGACAACCAGTTTCGAGTTTTCACCAAAAACGAGGCCTTGCACTTCCAAAAACGCGTACATGTCGCTTTGGGAGACGTTGCGGGCATACAACTCGTACAATTTTGACTGGTCATGGAATATGACGCGGTACAATTTTTTCTTTTTGACAGGCATGGTCATGGTCTATTTAGTTTTTTACTGAAACTACAGCCATCGCTGTTAATTGTAAATTTTCATTATAGCGAACCTGATAAATGATTATGCACGGAGTTGAAAAATTTCGGAAATCTTTTTATATGCATATGTTTCGTTGAAATTCAATGTTTACTCTTGAAGAGAGTTTCCCGTTGGAAGGAAATTGAAGGCGAATTTTGCGATTTGCCATGGTTGACGGCGGTGTGAAAAGTGCCTGAGCGGAGATTCTGGGGTCTTGCTTGAGGTTTTCTGTGCAGTCGGGCGGTGATTTTTCGGTGAATTGCGAGTTTCGGACGCGTTGGTGCCTGCCGCTTGCGGCGGCCGGGTCAAGAGGGGGATGCCAAGTGTTGGCTAGGCGGCGAGCGATGTCACCAGGCTGCGCATCTTGTCGGGCTTGTTCTTCTCCAGGCAGCCCAGGGCAATGGCCAGCATGACGGCCATGCTGCCGGCGATGCGCAGATGCATGGCGGCTCTGCCGCGGATGAAGTGGTCGTCGAGCAGGAAGTCGCGTGCGATGCGTGCATTGATTCGCTCCAGTGCGTTTCGCCGCACTTGCGCCTGCTTCCATTTTCGGGTGCGGCGCGGGCACGGGCCGAAGGTGCGCATGGGGTGCTTGCCATCGTTGACCTTGATGCGAACCACCCTCTGCTTGGCTTTCGGCGAAAGTCCGCCCATGCGGTGGCAATCGCTGCGTCCGGCACAGTGCAGTCCGTATTCCACGGCCGGGCATCGATACTTCAGCGTCTGGCGGTCGTTCTCGAAACCGGCGTATGCCATGCGGCGCACTTCGCCGCTTTGCGGGCAAACGCAGTGCACGCTGCCGAACTCGGTGTACACGATGGTATCGACGCGGTCTTCGCAAAGTGCCCGGGTGGGCCGCTTGAACTCGCCGACCGGCTGGTCTCGCCACATCCGCCGAGTCTCGATGAGCGGTGCAACACCGCACTCATGCAGTTGCCGGCGCAGCTGGTCATCGTCCAAGCCGCGGTCGGCGACAAAGTCAACGCAACGCTCGCCGGCCGGCGAATTCGACAAAACCGCCGCCATCATCTCCCGGCACATCCGGGTTTCCGACACCCCGGCCGCTTCCACGCGGAAATCAACCGGCAACTCGTAGCGCGTATCGGCCACCAGATGAAGCTTGAAGCCGAACCACTTCACCGTCTTGCGCCAGTTCTTGCCGTCAAGCCCTGTGCCGCGATACACATGGCAGCCCCAGGCGGCATCCGGGTCGCTGCGGGTGCCGTCTGCACGAGTCCGGCCGGTCGAGTACGAATGCAACTTCTTGCCGTCGAATCCCAGGCTGGTTCCAAAATCCGGACACCGCGCCATCAGCCGTTCGCGGTTGACGTAGAACAACTCCATGACCGCATCCTGCTCTTGCATCAGAAGCTTGAAAAAGCGCGAAAACGTACTCTTCGACGGCACTCGCAGATAGCCGTTGCAATCCGGCACCGGCGGAAAGCCGCAAATCCTCATCAAGGTCGGATTGGTCGCCAGATTGCGCCGCAGGCACTCTACCGAGCGATACTGCAGCACCAGCATGGCGTAGAACGCATTGAGCATCGCTCCCGCCGGCCAATCCTTGCGACCGCCTTTGCGGCGACGCTCCAGAGTTGCCACCAGCTTCTCGTCCGGCATGATTTCGATGACTTTGCGCAAGGTCTCCAGATGGGCGAACTCGTCAAGACTCTCCCAGCTGAACAGGCTATAATGAAGGGTCGGATTTGTTTTTGCCATGATTCGCTCCTTTTGGGGTTGAAGTTTATTTACGATATTGTATCTCAAAAGGGCTTTCATGGCAAGACTTTATTTAACGAAAACAACAGGTTGCACCAGATCCTGAGGGGCGACGAGCCGTGGCTGAAGCATGGGGTAGAAAATCGCCGAAAACCGCCAAAACTGCTGTTTCAAGCCCCCAAAACCCCGATTCTTGGGGTAAAAAAATTTTCACATAGCCCGAATCGCGCGTAAAATCAGCAACTTGGAAACTACGAAACTAACTCTTGAATCGACTCCCAGCCGAAAAAAACAATTAGAACGGGAATGATTAGCCACAATAGTCCCTTGATCAGGAAAAAAAGAAACGAATAGGCCCCTAATTTTTTCAACCTTCGGACCAATACAGGGTTGTCGCGCCATCTTGCTTTCTTTTTGCTTCCGTTGGGAGCGTCACTGTTCATTGGACTTTACCTCGTAAAAAAGGTAGCAGGTGACTTGCTATTCGTTCCGGTTCTTCCATGTGGCAATGATGCTTTCCTTCAATGTCAACTATTATCAAATCCTTCACATACGGTTCTCGGCCCTTGAGCCGATTCCAGTTTCTTATGATACCTTTTTCGGTTCGGATTAACATTGCGTCGCATTCCACGCGGCTCAGATAGGAATGAATATGATTTTCTGTCAAATATATCGGAGAGGCTTTGTTGACGTTGCGGTCACTACGCCAAGCAAACCCGCCTTCAACAGCAATTAAACTTCGCTCTGCAATCAGCATTGCTGCTTGAAGTGAGAGGTCGCTAACCGACATTCTGGCCTTGGCCGCTGTTTCAACGCTGGGGTAGATTGTAGCACTTTTACCGGATTCAAGCGTATTTTCGAGGTGCTTGCGATACTGTGCCGGAAATTGGTCGTCTTCCGCTGAAAACGGGGCAAGTCCGTCAATCAGTGCAACCCGTTCAACGCACTCAGGCATGCCTGCTGCGAGCAGGCAGGAAATTCCGGCGCCTAATGAATGCCCCAGCAAGCTGAATTTTTTCAATCCCAGTGCTTTAGCTGCCAATAACACATCTGGCGCATAGTCAACAAAGTGATAAGCATTGCATCCGTGACGGTGCTCAGATTTTCCATGCCCAGGCAAATCCAGGGCAAACAATTGAATCCCGTGCAAGTGTTGCGCAATTGGAACAAAACTTGCGGCATTGTCTAGCCAGCCATGCAAAGCGATAACCGGGGGATCTGTTTTTCTGCCTGATACCAATGCAGTCAAAGCAAGATTCTTTGTTTGAATTTTGATTTCCTTCAAGTGTGCAAACTCCTTTTAAGAGCTAGTTTCGCGACAGATGCCGAAAACGAAATGACAGCATGGCAACTGCTATTATTGAGCCGACAAGAGTTGCCGCCATTAAGTCGATCGGAGTTCCATCGTTCATTATGCCGATAATGTATCCAAGCGGAAGCATGACCAGCACAAATGATACAAGTTGTGTCAGAGCAATCATCCACATGTCTTGCAAGCCCCGAAGTACGCCCACCAGCACAACCTGCAGTCCGTACGGAACAAGAGCAGCAGCTGTAAATACTATCAGGGGAACTGCAAGTACCAAAACTTCCGGGTCTTGATTGTATATTCTGGAAATAAATTCTGGAAATGTCAGATACACTGCGCCCAGAATGGTTAGAGTGGCGAGAGCCAGAACAGTGGCAGTCCATCCGGACTGAGCGGCATTCCTGAGGCTTCCGCCGCCTGCATTGTAGGCCACCCGAACACTTGCAGCAGTTGCAAACCCAAGAGCCAGCATGAATGCGATGGTAATTAAATTCATTCCGATTGACCAGATTGCTGTTTGAATGATGCCCATTAATCCGGCAAAGATAGTGAGAACAGCAAATGATACCGACTCTACACCATGAGCTATGCCCATTGGATAGCCCAGCCGCCTCAATTTTCTGGAGATGGCAAAACTGGTTCTGAGCTTGGTTCTGATTCCGTACTTTACATTATCAACACAGAAGAGCACGTAAAGCAATAGTGCAAGAAAACCGACCCACCGAATAATGGCCGTTGAAAGCGCAGCACCTTCAGCTCCCAGTTCAGGCATCCCCAGATTTCCGAATATCAATACCCAGTTTAAAAATACGTTTAGAAAATTTATGGCAATCATTGTAAACAGACCGGGGAGCGGTTTTTGCAGACCTTCCAGGAACATGGAAGTGGCGATCATGGCTAGCACTGCGATGATTCCGATGGAGTGCATGATCAGCACATTACCGCCTCCATGCGCCAGTTGCTCTGATTGTCCTGTCAAGAGCAGTACAAATTCTCCAAACTGCAATAACAACGCAATCAGGATTCCAATAGCAACTGAATGAATGAGCCCAACTTTCCAGATTTCCCCGCACAATTTGAATCGCCGTGCACCGGCGCAAGTGGCGGTATAAACAACAATGCCAACCAGAAAGCCAATGCCCCAAAACAAAGGTGCCAAATGGAGTGCGTTGGCAATGCCGTAGTAGGCCAGATCTTCAACGCTTGCATAGCCGCACATGGCAGTGTCAACAGTTACAATGATTATCGCACCAGCGCGAGCCAGCATAACGGGGCCTGCCAGTCGAATGATGTTTTTGACTTCCTGCAAGGGCAAGTTACCCACCTGTCACACTGTCAGGCGCGAGTTAAGTACCGAAAACGAATTGCCAGAATAATTGTTGCGACAGTAGCTCCTATGGTAACGGCAATCATCAAGTCCAGCGGTGTACCGTCACTCATAACTCCCATAAAGTAGCCGATGGGAAGCATAACCAGAAAAAAGCCGATTACTAGCGACAGAGCTATGAACCACATGTCCTGCATGCCTCGCAATGCGCCAACCAAAACTACTTGCAGTCCATCTGGTATGATGACAATTGCAGTGATGGCTACCATTGGTGCAGCAAGCAGAAGCACTTCGGGTTCTCGGTTATAGATGCCTATGAAAAATTCAGGTGCGGAGTAATACCCGATTCCGAGTGCACCAAGTACAATGAGCACCAAGGCGGTTGCAGTCCACCCGGACCAAGCTGCTGCATTCAGGTCGCTTCGGCCCATATTGTTTGCGACCCTTACACTGGCCGCTGTGCTGAATCCCAGTGCGAACATGAATGCAATTGTGATCAGATTCATCCCAATTGTCCAGACAGCCGTTTGGAGAACCCCCATAAAGCCTGCATACATTGTCATAATGGCAAAAGATATGGCTTCAAATCCATGCGCGACCCCAGTTGGATAGCCCATGCGTCGGAGAATTCGGGAAATTTCAAATCCACCCGTAAGTTTTGAGCGAATTCCGTATTTTTCACTGTCAACATTCAGCAGCACATAAATCACCAAGCCCGAAAAAGTCGACCATCGCACAATGGCAGTGGCGAGAGCTGCCCCTTCGGCTCCCATTTCTGGTGCAGCCAAATTTCCGAAGATCAGCAACCAGTTCAAGAATAAATTCAACAGATTTGCACAAAGCATTGCGATCATTCCTGGAACAGGTTTTTGAAGACCTTCCAGAAACATGGAGGTGGCTATGATGCCCAGCATTGGAATAATTCCCAGCGAATGCATTACCAGAACCTTCCCGCCACCGTGTGCCAGTTGTTCCGTTTGTCCAGTAACCCGGAGCAATTCTTCTCCGAATTGCAATACCAGCGCCACCAATGACCCGATAATGAAGGCGTGAATCAGGCCGACTTTCCAGGTTTTGCCGCAAACATCAAAGTTCCCGGCACCGTCGCAAGTTGCTGTGTAAACAACAATGCCAACCAGAAAGCCAATTCCAAAAAACAGGGGCGCCAGATGAAGTGCGTTGGCAATGCCGTAGTAGGCTAGCTGCTCTGAACCGGCAAAGCCGCACATTGTAGTATCGACTGTGATGAGAATGATTGCTCCGGCTCGCGCAAGCATGACTGGCACTGCCAGCCTGACTATGCTTTTTGCTTCTCCGACGCGCATCGACGATTGTTCTCGTTTAAGTCAGCAAATACAAATGTTGTTCAAAGAATTTGAAGTAAATGGCTTATTGTATGCTTTTCGTCAAATTCGTTTGGAACAGTGTAAAATTGTCTTTCCAATGCACCGGACTCCATCCAATATTGAGTACCGGGGAAGCACAATAGACTTAATTTTTGAACACTTAAGTGAGGTTCCAATGGCACGACCCGAAAAAGTAATTGATCATTCCGAAAATAAAGACACTGTTACTTTGACAAACAACAGAACAGGCGAGTCCTACGACTTTCCCATAATTGATGGAACCGAAGGACCGAGTTTGTTCGATATTAGCAAGTTGTATGCTCAAACCGGGATGTTTACATACGACCCCGGATTCATGTCGACCGCTTCCTGCAAGTCCGCTATTACATTTATCGATGGCAACAAAGGAATATTGATGCATCGGGGCTATCCTATTGAACAACTGGTTTCCAATGCAGACTACCTGGATGTTTGCTATCTGATGCTTTACGGGGATCTGCCGTCCGAAGAAGAAAAAGCCGAGTTTGACAGCATAATTACGCGTCACACGTTATTGCACGAGCAACTGGTTACGTTCTATAGAGGGTTCAAGCGGTCTGCCCATCCGATGGCTATCATGGTGGGAGTTGTAGGAGCACTGTCCGCATTCTATCACGACAGTACGAATATTCACGACCCGCTGGAGCGCATGGTTGCTGCGCACAGGCTTATCGCCAAAATGCCTACGATTGGAGCATTTGCATACAAATACGCCTTGGGACAGCCGTTTGTCTATCCAAGAAACGATCTTACCTATACCGAAAATATTCTCAGAATGAATTTTTCCGTGGTTACAGAGGACTACGAAATTAATCCGGTTCTGTCCCGGGCGATTGACAGGATTTTAATATTGCACGCTGACCACGAACAGAATGCGTCCACTTCAACAGTGCGGCTAGCCGGGTCTTCCGGTGCCAATCCGTTTGCCTGTGTTTCTTCTGGTATCGCATCTCTTTGGGGTCCTGCCCATGGCGGTGCAAACGAAGCTGTTTTGAAAATGCTGGAACAAATCGGAGATGCCAAGAATATTCCGAAATTTATTGCCCGCGCCAAAGATTCGAACGACGACTACCGCCTGATGGGGTTTGGCCATCGGGTCTATAAAAATGTCGACCCGCGGGCGCGCATCATGCGAGAAACTTGTCATGAAGTTCTAACCGAACTGGGAATTGATGACCCGCTTATGGATATCGCGCTGGAACTTGAGCAGATTGCATTGAAAGACGATTATTTTATCGAGAAGAAACTGTATCCAAATGTAGACTTCTATTCGGGGATTATTCTGAAGGCTATCGGGTTCCCCACGCAGATGTTTACAGTTATATTTGCGATTTCTCGAACAGCAGGATGGATATCCCACTGGAAGGAAATGCTAAGTGGGGAAGAAGATCAGAAAATAGGGCGTCCGCGCCAGTTGTACATTGGTCCGAAAATGAGGGATTTCACCACGATAGAATCCCGGGAACACACCTTGCCCAACTGGAAGAATGGGTGGAGCAAGGCAACATTTCGAACGAATTGATTTTAGTTTTGCGGGGCTTTGTAAATTTCCGAATCTGGATAAAAAACCAGCCATGCAAAGGCAAAATTAACGTGGCTTTCTACCGAAGCCAGTTGTTTTCCTTGTAGCTGCCCGTCTATCGCTTGCCCGAAAAGATTCCATTGGGAACCCGTTTGCTTGTCCAGGATACGATTGTTTTCACTGTAAAAAGTCAATTGCAAATCGTTAACGTATCGACGGAAGGCAGTCACAGAAGGAATCGTTCTGGATTCACTGATTTTAGGCAAATCAAGCGGGGATACGGAATCCTGTTTACTCAAAACTACAATGGGCACGCCATGTAAATCGTCGTTGATGACGGGGTGATTGTTTAATTCTGAGTACGGGTAGACACGGTACTTGTCATTGACCGACACGCTTAGAATTCTTTCCATAGGAGGAAGACGCGGGTCAGTGGAGTCTTTTATCATAAATGGGGAATTATTGATATCGTCATATCCTCGGTAAGGGTTCATGCCGTACTCCCTTGCATGGCCAGTGGTGCGTGAAAGAATCAGGCCATTCGGATAGGCTTTGCGAAACTCTTGAAAAGAGACTATATAGCTATTGAGAGTGTTCAGTCGCTTACCTGCATATTTTCCAACCAGTCCTTTTCCAGTGAGTTGTTGCCACCAGGATTCTGTTTGTCTGTCGTACATGATCAAATCACTGTACCGCAATCGGCCCGTTGTTCCAAAATCGAGAATTTCCCCGTCGACATTCCGGTCAAAGACTAAAGAAGCGTTGCACAGCGGGCAGAAAGTGACAGATATATGTTTTCCGTTCAATTCATCGTTCACTATTTCATGCCAAATCAAAATTTGAATTGGATAGGCGCGGGCTGCTCCATTGATTTCGACGGAGATTACGGGTTCTTGCGGGTTCAGCCAACGGGTTGCCTGATGTTGCATAATGAACTTTGGGTCGTCTATTGCTGGAATTCCGTCTTTGCGGGGCCCCCCAGACAAAATTTCGTCAAAGTCGACGATGCTGTTTTCAAAGTCAGTTTTTGGAAACTCGTTCTTGACCCATTGCCTCAATTGAGCCTCGCTGGGATCAACATGAAACGCAAGCAGGAATACAACTGCTAGCAGAGGAAAAATAAATTGCAATATATGCAGGTTCGCAGTTTTTCGAATCATTGCTGATTCCCGAGTATTCTGATGTAACATGTATTATATACTTTTTGTAATATGTTTTAAGTGAAATTAAAATCATTTGGGCAGCAACGGTTCACAATAATGCGAAGGTTTACTACCATGCAATGTAATTGCTACCTGTTTTCAAACTCAAATTGCTTTGGTCTGCCTGCCAAAAAGAATTGTATGCCAAGCAATTTTGCAGTTAATTAAGATGCTGTAAGTATTTTGCAAGAGTTTTTACAAATTTGTCCTTCCAAACGAGCGAATCAGGAGTAATGGGGAACACAAACGATATAAAAATCTATAAAGTCAGCGAACTGAATCGCTTGTCCAGAAATTTGATTGAATCTGGTCTGGGAATGATTTGGGTGGAAGGTGAAGTGTCCGGTCTTTCGAAAGCCCAGTCAGGCCACATTTATTTCACCCTGAAAGATTCCTTCGCGGAAATTGATTGTGCTTTGTTTCGACAAAGAGGAATTGGCAAACAGCATTTGATTGAGAATGGACTCGTTGTACAGCTGTTTGGACGGGCGACAATATATGAATCCAAAGGAAGGTATCAGTTTATTGTTTGGGACTTGAAACCTGAAGGGGAAGGTGCGTTGCTTCGCGCATTTGAGTCGTTGAAGAAAAAATTGAAAGAGGAGGGGCTATTCGAAGCAGAACACAAAAAATCTTTACCATATTTGCCTCGAAAACTGGGAGTCGTTACATCTCCTTCGGGTAGCGCTGTTCACGACATCATTCGGGTATTTGCGAGAAGGGCACCGGCAACTGAAATCTTGATCTATCCGGCTTCGGTTCAGGGGAACACGGCACCAAAAGAATTGGCCAATGCAATTCAACTTGCCAATACTCGAAATGAGGTTGACGTGTTGATTGTAGGGAGAGGTGGTGGATCTATAGAAGATTTGTGGGCTTTCAACGAAGAAATCGTTGCCCGTGCAATTTATGAGAGCCGAATCCCTATAGTAAGCGGAGTTGGGCATCAGACTGATTCGGTGATATCCGACTTTGTTGCCGACAAGTTCGCTGCAACCCCTACCGCTGCCGCTGAAATAGTCAGTACACCGTCAGAGCGGGAAGTTCTGGGTGCACTTGCGTCGCAACAAGCCGACCTGGAGACGGCATGTTTCAGTCTTCTGAATAATTGGGCGCAGAGAGTAGATCTTCTGCAAAAAGCACTTGTTCATCCCAGACAGCAAATAGAAAGATTGAAAGAGCGCTTTGGAAAATTCAATGAGAGGCTTGTCTCTCTTTCCAACAGATTTTTGTACAGGAATTCAACGAGGGTGAGTACTGCATATCAAAAATTAATGCGTATTTCTCCTGCTACAGGAATTCAGTTGAAACGAGAAAAAATTGAAAATTTCCAGAAATTGATCAACTTGCATGTTGCAGACAGAATTAAAAACAATGCCAAGTCAATAGAAGTACTTCGAACTCAACTGGAAGGGGTTAATCCAACAGCGACCCTAAGTCGCGGATATGCGATTGTTCGACGTGTTGACGACGGGGCAATCCTTCGTAGTTCCAGTGGTGTAGCAGCAGGCGAGAAGGTTACTGCTCAGCTCAGCAAAGGCAAGCTCGTTTGCGATGTTGAAGCAGTTGAGAGCGATTGAGCACTTCTTGTAGTCATTTCCAAATTACAAAACAGATTTTGCTTGTTGCACAGGAGATGACCGGGATAGATTTTCATATGCGGAATTGATCGCTTTCTCCATGGAGGATACTTCTTCATCGGTAAGAAGTCGGAAATGACTTTTGCGCTTTGCTTTGGATAATCGTCCATTGTTCTGAATGCAAAATCGAATCATCAAGTCGATCAACCTGTCGGGCATGTCAACAATTTCGCGAATCGCAATTCTTGCAGTGTCGTAGCGAGTCAAAAAGTCAAGTTCATCTTTGATCTCCGTTTTTATAGCCTGCTTGATAAATCGAAAAAGACATTCAGTTTGAATAGTCAGGTCAAGATACTGGTACCAAACCGTCGTGTCATTATGTACAGTCATAATTCCATTTGTATCCAATGAATAGTTCACCAATGGATTCAGCTGCCTGGAAAATGCTTCTAGTGAAGTGTTGTAGTTCGCCAGATTTTGCAGCATGACGGCTGAAACGGGAAGCGGCACTTCCTTGGGTGTGAAACCGCGTTGCGCCAAGATATTGTGAATCAAAAATCTGTGAATGCGACCGTTGCCATCGTCAAATGGATGAAGAAAGACAAATCCGTAAGATACTGCTGCGCCATGTACCACAGGAGATACCTCGCCGACTGACATGCGCCGGTGTGATTCTATCAATCCTTGCATCAACTGCGGGACACTTGAAGGCGATGGGCAAATATAGTGTATGAGTTCATTCTGGTATGCTAATGTTTCTCCGACATAGTTTTGGAGTCTGCGATAGTCTGTATTTTTGAAGCGAGGGTCAACAATTGTATTTTGCAGCAAAACAAGTTGATTCTTGTTGCAGAAATCTTTATTTTTTGCCAGTTGAAGAAGTGCAACAAATTGACGAGTCAAATCCGATGTGGGATTAACATGCTCAATCGCGAATGATGACCTGGTTTCTTTGGTATAGAGATACTGAATGGCCCGATTCAGAAATTCAGGCGTATAACTGGAAGCAATACTTTGGCAGTCTGCATGAAAATCTCGTTGTTCAAATTCTTTCAGCGTTTTCGTTCGTCTAACGATTGGGCAAAAATTTTGTGTGCCAAGCAAGTTGTCAATTACACGTTGTCGTCTTACTCGAATGCCCGGATTTACCGTGTAGTACTTGTCCGGCTCAAGCACGTGGACGTAATTGCCACTTTTCAGATCTTCGAGCGGTAGCTGGTGACCAGTTAAAAACTCATACAGAAACCACAGGCGCCGAGCATACTTGCCGATCGGTTTGCTGCGAATGTATTCAACCAATTCATTTTCCGGTATTGTCTGGAAAAGCAATGCGAGAAATGCCAAATTTGTACCATCATACTTGAGGGCAAATTCAAGATGGTCGCCAAGAGAATTTCCTGGCCAATATTTAGAAGGGAAGGTTTCGTATACGATTCCGTCATTGAGTTTGACATTGGAACTTCCGTTTGCGGAAACTCTGGAGCTGTGCCAGTTCGGGATTGAATGAATTGCGTATCGTTCAATTAACTCGGAATAACCAGCAAGTTTGGCAGAATTTATTTTTTCTTTTTTCACAATCATTCATGGAAAATTGAAACATTATTCAGAATTATAGTTAATATTATTTATCATTTTAGAAAAACGATTAATAATATTGAAAAATACATAAATTGAATCCATAAATGAGAAATTCAATTACAAATGTGTTTGCTACTGACTAATTCTGTTCCAACTTTTGAAAATATGAGTATAAGTATTTGATTATTAGGGATAAAGTATAAAAATCCTCCTTTTCACCTGTTTTCGCCAATTTTCTACCCCATGCCTCAGAAACTGCTCATCAAAATCATCGGAATCAGATATAACTTCATTGGATTGAGTTGGTGCAGGCCCCAAATACTATCAGAAAATTTCAAAGCATTTGAATGACGGCACTTCCATGCTGTATTATTTGGTATTCCTGTACAAACCAACAGAATTTGGAGGATTATTGATTATGAATAAATTCAGGAAAGTTGGCGTATTGATATGTGCGTCTTTTCTTTTAGTGTTGTCGGCGAACACAGCGTCGGCGCAAATGCTCAAAATGAGTAGCCAGTGGACTGAAAACACACCGGGTGGCCAAGTTGATGTGTGGTGGGCCGATGAAATAGAAAAGCGTACCAACGGTGAAGTGAAAATCAAGATTTTCTGGGAAGGTGCACTTGGCAAGGCAAAGGAAAATCTGGGTCTGATTCAGCAGGGCGCTATTGAACTGGCTGCAATGTCTCCAGGATATTTTCCGGCAGAACTGCCATTCCACGCCGCACCCAACTCCATTCCCATGGCAATGTCCGAAGTACCGCAAGCCACTGAACTAATGGAGCGATTGCTGAACGAAGTTCCCGAATTTGATGCCGAAGCGCAACGAAATGGGATGAAGGCATTGTTTTTTCACCATTTGAACCCGTACAAGCTGGTCTGCAAGGAACCGGTTGCAAGTGTTGCTGACATGAATGGTAAAAAAGTGCGCACGTGGGGCAAGGATATGCCAAGAATGGTACAAGCAGCCGGCGGGGTTGCCGTAACGCTTGGACTTCCCGAGCTGTATGAAGGCTTGTCACGCGGCACGGTAGATTGCATTCCATTTTCTGTTGACTTGATGGTCAGCTACAAAATTTATGAAGTCGCCAAGTACGTGCATGATATTACGCTTTGGGAAGGTCCAACCAACGCGGTCTGGATTTCCGCCAATATCTGGAACAATTTCACGGACGAACAACAAAAGATTGTTCAGGAAGTGTCTTTTGAAGCTGCACGGCGGGACCGCGACCAAGTTTTGGCCGCTGGTAAAGAAGCCATAGGTATTCTGGAGTCGAATGGGGTGCAGTTTTTGGATTTTCCAGCCGACGAAGCAGCAAAATGGAGAGCAGCCAATCCTGACTTTTTTGGAGATTTCATTGCCGGTCAAGAAGCCTTGGGACGCGGTGAAGCAGCCAGAAAAACCATCGAAATCTGGCGTGAAGTCGTAGCAAACTAACCTTCAGTTGACATTCAAACTTTAATCGGACAGTAAAGCCCCGAGAGGATTTGCCTCTCGGGCTTTACTCATTGCATTCCAACCGGCCACAGCCCTTGCATCTTCCGAAAATACTGCTTTATGTCACACGCGGCTGTGCAATCCTGTCGGGGGTTGCCATCATGGCGATGATGCTGGCGGGTGCCGCAGACGTTTTTGGTACCAATTTGGACTTGGTTGGATTAACCAGCCAGCCAATTCCAGCGACATTCGAGTTCATGGGTGCCATGATGGTTGTTACGGTTTTTTTGGCAGTATCGTATGCGCAATACAAACGCCGTCATATTCGTGTGGAAGTCCTTGTAAAGTTGCTGCCGACACCACTGCAAAAAGTTGCTGATGTAATCCAGTTCGCCCTGTCTGCCGCGGTTTTTATCATGATTGCCTGGTTTACTTGGCCGGCGGCTATACATGCCTTCAATGTCGGAGAGTATGCGCCGGGTCTGATCAAATTTCCACTTTGGCCAGCCCGATTCGTTCTGGCATTCGGAGCAACCTTGATGACGGTTCAATGCCTGTTTGACATGCTCGGCGTTGTATTCAAGTCATTCCGGGTTGATACTGATGACGAAATGACAGATACATGGACCCAATCATAGTCGGCTATACAGGAGCAGGGCTCCTGTTTGTATTTTTGGCCATCGGAATCCCGGTTGGTGTGGCCATGGCCGCTATTGGAATCAGCGGAATGATTCTGGGGGCAGGTGAGCTACTGACTTGGGGTCAATTGCGCGTTCTGCCGTTCTGGGTTGTTAATAACTACGCGTTTGCGGTACTCCCCATGTTTGTGCTGATGGGGGTAATGGCTGAAGCATCCGGAATTACACGAGACGTGTTCTATGCATCCGATCTTTGGCTACGACGGCTTCGTGGCGGACTGTATCAAGCTGTCATTGTCGGTTCAGCTGTATTTGCGGCGATTTCCGGTTCAACCATTGTCAATGCAGTAGTCTTCACTCGAATCGCTTTTCCCCATCTACTTCGATTCGGATATTCCAAAAGCCTGTCCATTGGGGCAATTGCAGGTTCCGGAAGTTTTGCAGCGATGATCCCTCCGTCTCTGACTATGGTGATATATGCAATCATCACCGAGCAGTCCGTAGGACAGTTGCTGATTGCCGGAATTATACCGGGGCTTATAACTGCCGCAGTTTATTTGGCAGGGGTTTATGGTCTTGTACGATTGCGGCCAGCACTGGCGCCGCCAATTATTGAAACTGTAACCATGAGAGAGCGCTGGCGGTCAATGATCTATGTTTGGCCGGTAATTATTCTTATGGCGATTGTATTGGGAGGTATATACACTGGCTTGTTCCCACCGTCTGCAGCCGGTGCTGCGGGCGCCTTCGGGGCATTCTGTCTGGCGGTTGCCAAAAAGAAAACTTTGAAGGGCTGGCTTCCACCCGTCCTCTATGATGCAGCTTCAATCAGTTGTGTAATCTTCATCATTCTGATCGGCGGACTGCTGCTTTCCAGAATGCTGGTAGTGGTTGGGGTAATTGATGGTCTTGTTGAAGTAATCACCAGTGTGGCGGACACACCGCTGAAATTCATGATTTTTGTATCCATACTCTATATCCTGCTAGGATGCTTTCTGGATACAACCTCCATGCTTGTGGTTACGCTTCCGTTTCTGTTTCCGGTTGTTGTCGATCTGAATATAGATCCGATCTGGTTCGGAATCGTTCTGGTGAAACTCATTGAAATCTCGGTTGTAACACCGCCTGTTGGAATTAATTTGTTTGCAGTTTTAAGTGCAGTTGGCGATCAGGCTGGCTATCAGCATGTCGTCAAAGGTGTCGTTCCCTTTATCCTGTTCGATCTGGTTGTTCTGGCACTTCTCATCATATTCCCGTCCTTGGCCACCTACCTCCCGCGATTGATGATCGGTTGATGGATTGCATCTCTGATTCTTGCAAACCACTAATCCTTGGCGCAACCATGATTCCTTTTCGTAGCTACTCCAGATGCCCCGGCCCCGTATGAAGAATTTCCTGCAATCTCTGATGCGCCTGTAATTCTGTGCTACAACCATGCAGGCAATGCCGTGCCAAAAGCAATACAGAATTTGAGTCCTTCCAGATATTGACGCGGGAATCAATCAGGTTTTAAAGTCACAAAGAAGGTAAACTGTTCGCTTGCCGTTCATGCGGAAACCCGAGGACTACCGAATGTTTCGATTGAAGTGCGAAATGACTGGGTCTCAAATCCCTGCCAGATTGAATATTGGGGAGAGCCGCTAGCACGCGTAATTGAATCAGCAAATCCTGCAGTTGTTTTACAAAAAAACTGGCTTCATGAACACCACGGAAGACGTATTTGCCCCGCTCGCCGAAATCACCAACCTGAACTTCGACAGCGAGCGGAAATGCTATCGGATTCAAATTCCGGAAAACGCTAACATTGCCGCGGATACAGTAGGAAAGTTTGCTCAATCTGGCGAGGCAGATGCGGCTGCGCTCATTCACGAAAATCTGGATGGGAGCATTGAGACCTACACTTACGCGGAACTGGATCGCCTCGCTACCCAAGTAGCAGTTTACCTGACCAAAATCGGTATCAAAGCAGGTGAACCCGTTGCCATTCATACCGGCCAAAGTCCGCAAACCGGGATTGCTCACATGGCGATCTACAAGATTGGTGCAGTTGCAATGACGCTTTCCCATTTGTACGGCCCGGATGCCGTACTGCATGTGCTGAACGATTCCAAGGCCAAAGCAATCTTCACAATCTCAGATTTCTGGGAGAAAATGCGCGACAAACGCCCGAACATGCACTACTTGCAACACTGCATTGTTCACGGCGATGCCAACTCCAATGAAACCAGATTTGAAGATTGCATGAAAACCGACATCGGCGAGTTTCAGCCGATCCTCACTGAAACTGAATCGCCCGCACTACTGATGTACACTTCGGGCTCGACGGGCATGCCGAAGGGATTGTTACATTCACACCGAATAATCCATGCCTATCTTCCAACTCTTACCCTGATCTACAATCTGGAATTGAACAGGCCGAATGGTGTTTTTTGGAGTCCTGCAGACTGGGCCTGGGTGGGCGGATTGCTCGACTTGGTACTTCCCGCTTGGCAACACGGCCAAACCGTCGTTTCAACACAGCACAAATTTTCCGCAAAATGGGCTTTCGAGTTCATGGAACGGCATAAAGTGACACACTCCTTTATGACACCAACAGCACTGAAACGACTGGCAGAAATCAAAAATCCAAGAAAAACCTGGGACTTGTCCATGCGCGTCGTATGCACTGGTGGCGAAAGCCTGCCCAGTGATATTGTTCACTGGGCTGAAGACGAATTTCAAATCGTCTGCAACGAATTTTATGGACTGACTGAATTCAATCACATGGTAGGGTGTTGCAAAAAACTGTTTCCCATTATTCCCGGTTCAATGGGACTCTCGCTACCCGGCCGAAGGGTAGCCATCATTGATGAAAACGGAAACGAACAACCGGACGGAGTGCCGGGGGAGATTGCATCTTGGAAACTGGATGAGCCCAGTTTGTTTCTCGGCTACTGGGGCGATCTGGGTACTCCAAAAAAGATGCAACTGGGGAACTGGTTAAAGTCGGGAGACTTGGCGATGCGGGACGAAAACGGATACTTCTGGTACCAAGGACGAAATGATGACCTGATCAAAAGTGCAGGATATCGCATTGGTCCCAATGAAGTGGAAGATGCACTTATTCGACACCCGGATGTGGCTGAAGCTGCGGTCATTGCCAAACCGGACCCCGACCGCGGCGCAGTGGTGATGGCCTACG
This sequence comes from Arenicellales bacterium, assembly GCA_965203865.1. Taxonomy (GTDB): domain Bacteria; phylum Pseudomonadota; class Gammaproteobacteria; order Arenicellales; family JAJDZL01. Next base: position 2,175,305 of record OZ241916.1, on the reverse strand, counting down.
TGCGACTTATGAATTCTGTTCCAGCAACCGATGAAACCAAAGTGCGACTGCAGGAATTTGTCAAGCAGAATCTGGCTGTTTACAAGTATCCGAGAATCATTGAGTTTGTTGACTCTTTTCCCATGACCAGTTCCGGAAAAATCCGACGCAAAGCACTTCGGGAGCAGGTTGCCAGGAAATTTGAGACTTGACCGCCAGGATGCAACTTGATGCGCTCCGACAAGTACGCCTACCAAGGCGCCAGCAAGCGTGCACGACGGCGACCACGCTTGTGAGGTGCAGCTCCTTGTAGCAAATACTTACGAACCGTCTTGCGGTCGCAACCCTCGCGGCGGGCAATCGCACTGATGCTTAGCCCAGCCGATTTCAACATGTTAATCATAGCAATCTCCTTGATCTTCTCCATCTCTCACGGACTCCTGCTCACAAGGCAGCGGAAAATCCCTGAGCATACCCAAAGTGTCGTTTTCTTGACACGCACCCCCGCTCGCGGGGGTGCGTGTCAAACCCTAAAAGTGGGGACTTTAAAGCTATTAGTAACAACCTTGGTGCCTTGCGGTGTGGCACCCGTCCCCACCCGCTCCGGTGGCTGTTGCCGGGGCACCAAGCGCCATGCATCTCACGAACGGCTTCGCGAAGCTCTATGTTTACTGTTTGTTAGATGTTGTAGGAAGGGGCAAGAAATCTTGTCTTAGAATATTTAATATTTTCGATTACCGAATATATGCACGACCAAGATGATTTTCCACAATTTTATTTACTGATGTATTAATAAATGTATGAGCAGTGGCGTGAAAAATTGAAAGACTTAAATCTTGCAACTCTTGATTATCTTCCAATAGTTCAATTTTCAAACCCATATCAATTAAATCTTTTCGTGGGATATGACGACTGTGACTCTTAAAATTTTCATGTTCAGAAAGCCACTTTGCAATTTCAGATGCTTTTTCTCCACAATTACTACACTTGAACATATAGGATTTTAGCCAGTTTTTTACCAGTAATTCTGACAACTGGATTGCCATTTCACAACGTTCCAATAACCCTGGAATGTATTGACTCAATATTGCATTCCAAATGATTTGAAAATCAGGATTTGAACAATCACTTTTTGCTTTCTCAAATTCATTCAGTATCGCTTTTGCTGGAACCATAAATGAACCTTGCGAAGTTGGTATTGAAATTTGAGGGTCGGTTGGGCCAAGAAAAGAATGCTCGCCCATTATGATTTTGTCAGCAGCACACGAAATCATTGCCGCGGCTGACATTGCAAGATTTGGTACGATAACTCGAATTTCACTAAATCTTGACCGTAAGTAAGAAACAATGGCCTCAGCTGCCTCAGGTGACCCACCAGGACTATGCAAAATTAAATCAAGATTTGTACCGCCTAAACCGTAAGTGACTTCCATTAAGGCATGGATATCGTCATCATTAATATATGCGTGATAATTTGGTGGATTTTTTTGTATCCATCCTGAAGAATACAGGATTATGCTACGGTTCGTACAGCGATTCAATTCAAAAAGGTATTTACGTCGTACTCTGTCAAAATCTGGATTTCCGCCGTCTCCATGAGATTCGCCGAGTTCATGTAAAATTTCACTCCAAATCGGCAAAATCAGTCACCTTTACTTTATATTCTTTTTGTTTTTTGGTTTGTACCACTGCTGCCCGTGAACTTGCAAATACTCACGTACACCAGGTCTGGACAGAATTTCTTCTTCATAGATCTTCTTCCCCTTTTCCATAGCATATCTTTGTTCAGTTTTGGAACTTTGAGCACCCATTGCTATACTCCTGAATTGTTTGAAATTAATAAATTAAAATGGAATACAAACTACAAATCTTTCGCAACGAAGAGAACTTATTACCAATTGAACTCGAGCTTCAAAATGCTACACTCCGCAAAGTGCCATGATGTAGACTAACGCGCACACTTGGTGGTTGCACATTCCCTCTGTTGTACCCGATCCTAGTACACCAACTTGAAGTGTATTGCAGTGCAATCAAGCTGATTCGTAAAAAATCCGTTTTGAGTTTGATAACCTGCAAGTTAGTGCGCTTGGGATGTTTTTTCACTTGAACGTGCATAGTGTAATAATACCACACCGATTACGATTATTTCTAAGTGTTTTATTTTCTTCAACACTTTGGAATAGATTTTCCCCGTAATGATTTGAAACAAGTGGTGATTTCCAATTATCGAGCGGGCGACAAAGAACATTGCCCCCGGTCGGGATTGGGTTCAACCTCTCTACTTAGAATTTCACTCAATTGGTCTGCGCCGCCTACATAATTGCCGTCAAGCCAGATTTGCGGAACAGTAATCGGGGTTTTCGGACCAACAATCGGTTTCACATGAGCGAGCATTTCGTAAAGCGAACGAGGGTCTTTCACTACGTCGCGGTAAGAGTATTCAATTCCGGCTTGGTCCAGATATTCTTTGGCTCGCTTGCAATGAGGACAAGTTTCCTTCCCAAACACCAGATTGCCCGAAACAGATGAGCGTTTTGCATAAGCATCTATGATGGCTTCAGTGAGAACACCCCGGTTCAAAGCATGTCCCTGACTCACTACACGTCCCTCGACCATAACAATCGGAGCATGCCAGCCGCCTTTGGGCAGAGGCTTCCACCACTCGGTTAGCCAATCTCGAACAATTAAATCGACAGGAACTCCTTCCAGCTCTGTTGCAAAGGTATCATTGATTACATCCAGAGTCAGAGAGCATTCGCCGCACGGAATTGATACTTTGAATGGCCCCCAGCTGCCAGCCCAGCGATATAAAACAACATTGACGAGTTCACTTGATTTGGCGGTTTTATTCATTTTGCTACCCTTCAATTAGTGTAGGTGAGATTCGCCTTGATTTTATTTTTACTCGCTTGGATGTCTACTTTAATTGATCGTAAATAAAGCATGCCGTCATCAAATCCAGATGGCCACCGCCGCCATTTTTGAACAAGGTTATTTCATCATCTGTCAATCTTCCGGGCTTTGTTTGAGAACACAGATCAAATAAATCTGCAAGAATGTCTTCTTCGCCTATGATGCCTGCATCAATCGGAATTTGAATTTCCCCGATTTCTCCAATTGTGGTCTTTCGTGAGTCTACAAATATTCTTGATTTTCGAATCGCTGCATCATCAACTTCTCGCATGTCTGGTGTGAATGCTCCGACCAAGTCCACATGTGAACCAGATTTCAGCCAATCGCCCAGAATCAATGGTTCCCGTGTCATTGTTGCCGAAGAGACCAAGTCTGCCTGCAGAACAGCTGCTTCAATATCTTGAGTTGCTTTTATCTCTACACCGCGTATTGAGATTTCATCAGCTAATTTTTCAGCTTTTGAAGCGGTACGGTTCCATATTATTACTGTCTGAAGACTATGGTGTACCGCGCAATGCGCCTTGATGAGATGAGGTGCCATTGCTCCAGCACCAATCATCGCCATTGTAGACAAATCGTGCCGAGCCAGGAGCTTTCCACCCAGGGCAGAGTCTGCTGCTGTTTTGTAGTAAGTGAGAGTAGTGCCATCCATTACTGCTACCGGAGTACCATGAGTCGCTTCAAACAGCAGGTAAACAGCATGAATTGCAGGCATCTCAGTTTTTACCGTATTGTCTGGAAAAATCGTTGCAGATTTTATTCCCAGTGCCTGGCTGCTACTCCATGCGGCTCGAATCAGCGCATTGTTTTCTGTTCCTGATTCCGAGTTTTGCTGGGTGAGAAGCATGTCTTTAAGAATTGCCGGCTCTTCTCGGTGGAGTTGTTCAAATCTGTCTACCAAGCTTGCATAGTCGCAAACTCGATTTATGTCTTCAGCTGAAATATTATGCATGTAGCAGGTCTCTCGATTTTTAGTATGAACGACCGGTGTATTTGACTTGGACTAGGTTCGATGAGTTTTCCAGTCAGTACCCGAATACAGGATTTGCCGGTAGTTTTCATTCGACTTTTTATGGAACGCTACTGCTATCGGGTCAAAGTCGTCTTTTGGTTCAGGTTCCAGTTCAAAGTGACCGTAACGGTCCTCGCCGCAAATTAGCGTTGCAGTGTCCCAATCTGATTTTGTTTGCCTTGCCAACGGTGAAATGTATCGTATTGCCACACCGATACGGCGGTCGTTGCTTCGATTCGGGTGGGAGGCGTGAGCAATGCGATATGCAAAGTAAACCGCTTCCCCAGTGTCTACCTCGATATTAACTGCCTTGTCTTCGTCAACACCGAAAATCGTTTGTCCGCGAGTCAGCATGTTATTCTCTTGAAATGTATCTGTATGGGACAACGCGGGTGCCTTGTGACTGCCCGGAAGCATGCGCATGCAGCCGCTTTCTATAGTTGACGGAGATAAAGCTACCCAGGCTGTAATCAATTGATCGCTGTCTATGCCCCAATACTCGCTGTCTTGATGCCAGGATACGAATGTTTCGGAATTCGCTTCTTTTACCCACATGTCCGTGCCCCAGCACATTATGTCAGGCCCAAGAACATCTTTGACAGGCTCTACGACGGTTGGAATACGAATCAACTCGGACACCCACTTGTAAAGCAGGTGACATTTTAGTCTGCGCCCTCCAAGCAGGGGACCGACTGTCATCTCTATCGCTTCCAGCTCCATTCGGTAATGCCGGGCTTGGTGCTGGGGTATAACAGAAATTGAGGGAGTGAACCCGTCCCTGTGGAATTGTTCAAGTGCTTCGCTAGATAAACCCATGGATAATGACTGCTACCATCTATAATTGCAGATTGAAATTTAAATCAATTTATCAAAATTCGCTTTATTACAACATAGAAATTTATGAGCCTTCATTTTTCAAAGGAAGAATTCGATCAAAGAACCAGTGCAGTTACCGCTGAACTTCATCATCGCGGACTGGACGGCATTTTGCTGTTTCGACAGGAAAGCATGTACTACCTGACCGGCTATGATACGTTTGGCTATTGCTTTTTTCAGTGTGCCTATCTGGATGCTAGTGGCAAAATTTCTTTGCTAACTCGTCGTCCGGACATGTACCAGGCACAGGTGACTTCGACGATTGATGATATTCGGGTGTGGGTAGATCAGGAGGGAAAGAAGCCGGTCGAAGATCTCCTGTCCATGCTGGACGACTACAAATGCAGGGGCAAGCGTCTCGGAGTCGAGTTGAATGCCTATGGACTGACTGCAGAACTTTGGTCGAGTATCGAACCATCGTTGTCTGAGTACTGTCAATTGGAAAATGCCTCTGATATCGTCAGCAAGTTGAGAGTGGTCAAGTCTTTGCCTGAAATTGAGTATGCAAAGCGAGCCGCTGAGCTTGCAGATGATGCCTTGGACGAAGCCATTCGGTTAACAGCACCCGGAGCTTTCGAAGGGGATATTCTGGCGGCAATGCACGGGGCAATATATCGAGGCGGGGGAGATGATCCGGCAAACGAGTTTATTCTCGGCTCAGGGGAGAATGCTTTGCTTTGCAGGTATGTTTCGGGGCGCAGGCATTTGTCGGAACAAGATCAATTAACACTGGAATTTGCCGGAGTTTACAGGCATTATCATTCTTGTCTGATGCGTACAATAATTATCGGAGAACCAGATCCAAGACAATTGGCGATGCATCAGGCATCCGTGGAAGCAATCCAGGCCTGTCAGGATGCAGTAAAGGTTGGGAGTACCATGGGGGATGTATTTGACGCTCACGCAAGAGTCATGGATGAGCATGGATTCAAAGAGCAAAGGATGAATGCTTGCGGCTATAGTCTTGGAACAACATATGCACCGACCTGGATGGATTGGCCCATGTTCTATACGGGCAATTCGGTCATCATTGAGCCGAACATGGTTTTCTTTATTCACATGATTCTGTTTGATACAGAAAATCAGTTCGCAATGACTCTTGGAGAAACGGTGCTAGTTGAGGAATCCGGGGTGCAGCGACTGAGTCGGCACAATTTGGACTTGATTACTGCATAGTGTCCATTGACTTTCAATTTTTGTTACCCAAGGGCTAAAATCGACGATGGATTGATAGAAAGTTTGTAAGTTGTCTAACTTTCATTGTCATTCGAGCAGGGGAAATATGAGCGAGTTGTGTAAAAGTTGTGGACGATAGAGATACTGAAAGTCTTCGTATAGTGAAAAACTTGATTAGTTAGATAAATGCTGAAAGAACTGAGAATTTCAAATTTTAAAATTTTCGATGATGGGGCAGTAATTCGATTTCGGCCGATAACCGTATTAATAGGGAAAAATAATACTGGCAAGTCTTCTGTTATTGATTTTTTGCTACTATTGCAACAGTCAATTGGTTCACAAGGTAAAGGGTTTTTGGATTCCCGGGGAAATCAGGTAGATTTAGGAAAATTTTATGGCCTCAAAAATATTACATCAAGAAAAAAGAACCTGAATTTTTCCGTACTGATTCAACAGGAGGAAAAACCCGGTGATGCATTGGGCGTTTATTTGAAAAGTAAAGGAATAGTGCCTAATGGACACGATGTTGAATATGAATTGATTGGAGATGTTCGGTTCCATAAATCGGGTGCATTTCAAGGAAAAGACACTGAAACCAGGCTACTGTCAAAAGATAAAGTATTACTTCGCCATACCGAATTAATCACAGAAAATAGCAGGCTCTTGGAATTTCCCAATCAGGAATTAGGTTCAAATACATACAGCAAAGTTGCAGCTATGAATTATTGTTTCCAAAAAATAGCATCAGACTTGGGGAATATTAGCTACATTGCCACCAATAAAGCAATACCGCAAAGAACATTTCACCCTGAAGAAAAATATTTTTCCAATTATGTAGGAAAAACCGGAGAATTCACTTTGCATCATTTACTGGAGCAATACAAAAAAGACAGGTTGCTTAGTTTTATTAGTCGTCATGCAGAAAATATTTTGAATATTGAAGATATTGGATTCATAGAACGAGGAGAGCTAGCTCAGTGCGAGGTAACAAATTCGGTTACAGGAAGTAGATCAAATATTGCAGAACTTGGATTTGGAACTCACCAATGTATTCCAATTATCGTGCAAGGTTCAATTATGTCTCCTAAAACTACATTAGTTGTCAAACAACCAGAGTCTATGGTTCACCCTACCGCTCAGATGGAAATGGGTAGTTTTTTTGCTGAATTGTGGAATAACAAGAGAGTTGGTTCCATTATTGAAACTCACAGCAAGAATTTACTATTAAGATTGAGGAAACTTGTGGTTGATGGCGAATTGAAACCAAGTGATGTATCAGTTGTTTTCTTTGATTCTAATAATAATAAATGTGAAATCAAAAACCTTGAGATAGAGCCAGAAAGGGGAGATGTATATGGACTTCCCATGGATTTTTTTGCAGCAAATATCGGTGAGTCATTGAAAATGGGAATTTCGAGATTAGTTGGCAATGAATAGCAGTCCAGAGGTCTCTGCCATCACTTTTCTTGGTTTCTATTGCAATTTATATTGAATTGATTCAATCCCATAGTGAGTAAAATTAGAATTTCTTTGTATTACTCTTTGTTTATAGATTGCATCAAGAAGGCAGGGTTTCCATAAATTTAAGTTGTCATTGTTTTTTAAACTTTCAAGACTAACTTGAGCATCTGTGGAAGGCTTTGATGCAATTTTATCTATGAACAAGTGAACCCAGTCTCGAACCATAGTTTCTGTTAAAAACGAGTCTGAACTCCTTGGTCGGCACGTAGGTCCGACCGTCTCAACAAGAAATTGCAACGATGGAATATTCAAGTTGTTTATTAAAGCACTGGTATTTCTGTTTGTGCTTAAAAATTCAATTAGATGACCTGCTCTTTGCTGATTATTTACGAATTTTCTGAATATTCGCAAGTATTTATCTGGAGAAATAAACAAACCACAAGTCAGCCAGTATATTTTTTGGGCAAGATTCATACTGTTTAGCGAAAGTTTTTTTTTGATTAAGTTTTTAGTAATGTTTTCTTGACCATGAAGACACAGTGCTACTAGTAAATTTGCCAAGTTAGGCAGTTGATTTTCTACACAGCGAACAGGAAAACCTTCTAGCAAGGAAAGTGATATGAGATTTGAAACCTTTCTGTAGTTGGGGTCATATGCTAAAAGAGCAAGGTCGAAGTTTAATTCGGCCCCGTTCTTTAATTTGTACTTGGTGAATTTAATCAGAAGTGCGGCAAATGTTTCGGGATAGTAAGTTATTGCGCTTGATATCCACTCAGATGTAATTTTCTTCGCTGTTGATGAATTCAAGCTGAAATAAAAAGCAAGACTCCGACTTAGATTTTGAGCATTATCAAAGGAATTTTCCTTATTGAATTGTATATTTTCCAAGCTTAAAGCGATTAAATACGGAAGAGACAAATAATGAACTTGATTCTGCTTCGCAATCTCGTAAATTTTTTCTTCGTCCGGGAGGTCCTTACGAAACCGGGATTTTTTAAGGCCGATCATAATGGCTTTAATCAAGTCATCGTCGTTGTTCAGAAAGTCCCTGAGTCGTTCTTCAGGACATTGACCAGCAATATTTAAATAATCCCCAAAATATACCTTCGACAAGGTGTAAAGGATTTTGGGCGGGCATTCGTTATTTAATAATGCACTTTGATATTGCTTAACTTGACTCCACCACTCTCGTCTCTCCTGTTCTAATTCTTTTCTATCATCCAAATTGAATTTATTTTCCTGATGAGAAATTGCTTCAAGAAGCTTTAGTTCATTTTGGAATTCAAGGTGAATAGACTTGTGTTTTTTTATTTTTTCTTTGACAGATTCTCTTGTCAGTCTAGTGCCGGGTATTGAAAAATGTAAATAGGCAGCAACTTTTTGTATGGAGTAAGTTGCTAATTGCGGATTGGCACTTGAAATTGCCTGATTTAAACACCACTTTGCCAAGCCCTTGGGAAGTTGGCTTCTCGAAAGGCGATAAATTAGCAAATTCATGCGCTCTCTAAACTTTTCCTGTGACTTGATTGCGAATATTTCGTAGTGTATGGTGCCAAGTTCAAGCAATTTAATTTGAATTTCCGGGTGATCATCAACCCACTCGCGAATGAGGCTGCCATATCTTCCTTTGTACGTGAATTTGTTATCTCTTGCTATGCACAACCAGTTGAAAAGGATTTCAATATCTATTGTTGATGAATATCGAAGTAAATAAGCATGCAGCAATGATTCGCGGGTTTGATATGCAAGTTGAACGAGTGCACTGTCAATATTCGAATTTGGATTTTCACATCGACTGGCCAGTTCGTCAATAAATTGTGCCAATTGAGATTCAGTTGAAGCTTCAGGAATGTATTGGTTCCAAAAAGTGAAATAATCTGCGAAAACACTTGCTTGCTTGGGCGTTCGAAGGTAGCCAAGAGTTTCTTCTGGCGACAAGAAACGGGGATACAAAATTCTCAGCAGTTTCCCCAGCAGTGAATCATCATCGTCCGGAATTTTCCCCGTAAATATTTCATCGGCCAATGTTTTCAATTCAGCAAAACCTGTTTCTGAATCAATATGGGATTCAAGTGCGCTGAGAGCCAAGTAATTTATAGTTCCCGGCAAAGCGTTGCTTCTCAGCAAATGGACTAATATGGTCGAAATGTCAGGAATATTCGGATTGTGTGCGATTGAGCAAATAAGCAATTCGACGAACGGTAACTGATAGTCATTATGGTTAATGCTACTTAGTTTGTCTTTTATGTAATCGGACATATCGTTTGATGCAAGTAAGCTGAGATGGCTATCCAGTTTGGCCGTAGCCAGTAACCATGGAATGTCTTGCGATTCCTGAGCCAATTTTTCAAGAATTTGTTGTTTTTCTGGTGCTGAAAAACTCGCAATATCTCCGTAAGAGACAACTCCAAGCGGGTCAAGGTCAATTATTTCTGACCTTCCAATCTTGCTGTGTGCTGCTATCCATGCTGCCATGCCTCTCATCTCAGATACAATGCCGCCGTCTTCGCCTGTCATAAGGGACAGAATTCTGTTTATGGATAATTTATCTAACAGTTGTGAAAGATATCTGCCTGCAAGAAACTCTGCAATGTGTTTGTGAACGGGTTCAAAATGATCTGGAACCACCATAGAAAACAAATTGGTGCTTAGAACATTGTGAAATTTGTTGGAATCAAACTTTTTGACTTCATCAAGGGGAAGAAAATTTAAATTTCGATTTTCTTCTCCGCGCGGAAAATATATGCCGTCGTATCCCGCGAGCAATTGAAGCGCACATAGCCTGCCTGCTATTTCCAATAACTCGATACGGCCAATAAAATCTGGTTCAGCTCTCTTGTGTTCTTGGTTATTTTCACTACACGAGATTTTACAAGCTGATTCAAAGATTTCTCTGCGTGTTCGAGGCCAGCGGCTATTAAAAAATGTACTTGCCAATAATTTGAGGTTTTGCGGATTTCCAAGTAAATACTGGATCCGGCTATCTTGGGCGGCGTCTATAAATTCGTCTGTATTGTTAATCTCGCAGACTTGTTTTAAAAATTCGCGAATTTGAGTACCAGATAGCGGGTCAAGATGCAATATTTTGACTTTAGATCCTGTTAATACTGCTTCCAGGTGTATTTTGTCGTTGGAGCCAAACCAGTCAGCTCCACGGCAAGAGATTCGGAATCTTTTGCACTTTGATTTACGGAGTATCTTACGGATTTTATCAAGAGGGGTTCTGCCGTCATGAGTTCCAGCGCGCATTTCATCCAACCCGTCAATGAATAGCGTTTTATTTTGCCAATCTGAGTCATTGCCAAACGCAATAAAATTTCGTGCAGTTATGTAAATACTGGATTGATTTTTTTTTTCGTTCCTGAACAATTCTGTTTTGCCGGCTCCAGGCGCTCCTAAAACTACATATGCTTCGCATGATTCGTAATTTTCAAGCGGACAAGATTTTTTTTCAACGGCTAAAGACTCGTTGTCCTGCAACTCAGTCACTGTCCTTTCTATATAGTTGCTCATGAGAATTCAACCCAATCTTCAGCTGATTGAGATAGAAAGTCCGCAAGATCTATCCCGCCTTCTCCAACAACTATGGAACCAGTAGTTGATTTGTACAATCGCTTAAACTCGTTGATTCCGGAAATCCTTCTGCTTGAACCGCTTTTTACTTCAATCAGCACAAGCTTTTTCCCTCGTTGCAAGACAAAATCAACCTCATAGCCTTTATGCCGCCAGTAGTAGACATCAACAAAAGGCGAACCTGTGTTGAACAGGTGTGCTCCAACAGTACTTTCAACCAATCGTCCCCAATATGTTCTGTCAGCTTGCGCTTCTTCATAGGTGTATTTTGATTGAAATGACATGAATCCTGTGTTCAGTACGATTAACTTTGGAGTTGTTCTTTTTCGACGAACAGCACTGCCCGAATAATTTGAAAGTCCCGTTATTAGCCCGCCTTTGGAAAACAGGTCAAGATAATGAGCCAATGTAGTTGTATTTCCTGCGTCTTGCAGTTGACCAAGTAGTTTATGATAGGCCACTACTTGCCCAGAGTATTCAACTGCCAGTTCAAATAATTGCTTGAATAGTGCGGGCTTGTTGATACGTGTAAATGCAAGAATATCGCGATTAATTGTTGTATCAACTATTGAGTCGTAGATGTAGTTTCTCCACCGTTTGCGATCATTGAAAAATGGGATTGTGCCGGGAAATCCTCCAAAGTAAATATATTTGTTCAAATCGAAGTTGAAAGCTTCATGCATCTCGGTATAGGACCAATGCAAATTTCGAATTTTCTCGAATCGTCCGGTTAGGCTTTCACGTGCCCCCTTGTCGATGTCAAGCGGTGCCGATCCTAGTAGAACCACATGCAGGTTTAGATTGCGATGCCTGTCTTTATCCCACAAGCCTTTGACCGCTTCCGACCAGCCGGGTATTTTTTGAACTTCATCAACAACTAAAACAGCCCCTTCACTTGAACTGGACGCATCAACTCGCGCAAGCTGCCAATTCTCTATAAGCCATTGCAATCCTTCTTTTCCAGTTGGTGCAACATTACTATCATTCGCTGGCGGAAACTGGTGGATCGACTCTACTATTGATTCCTCTGTTGCTATATAGCGGGTCTTTTTCTTCAGTTCTCCCAAAGTCTGGAGAACCAATGTGGTTTTACCAGATTGCCTTGGACCAACGACGAAAATCAATGTTCTTGGCTGTTCGTCCAACCGACTACGAAGTTCTGAAATTAGTTTTCTTTTATATAATTCCATGATTGTAGTTTACTACATTGAGTAAATTTACTCAATGTAGTAATTATCTTTGATCCTCTGATAAATGTCAGATGAGATGCAGTTGCAACTTGGCGAGCATAAATTTTCAAAAAGAGCTGGAGGGAGTTCATCGGAAACATGCCCGCTACATAGCAAATCAGCACTTCGGGTGTGCCGATTCAACAAGTTTCATCGAAAATTCAGTTATTAGTTGCGCACTGATTAGGCTGTTGATGTGTCAACTGATATTTAAGCTGAAATATCGCCGGTAGAATCGGCGACTACTTCTAGAATTCTCGCTGGTAACGCATCAGAACGGTTGAATTATCCACATTCGCAGTATGACCATGGTTTCGAGATACAATCGCTGCGAAGTCGGCCCATCCACCCCTCCAAGGCAATCCGTACGTCAGTTCCAAGTCAAGCTGGCGGCCGGATGGCTCAAGGGGAATACGAGTCTTTTCTCGCAGTACTTCCCGGTGTGGAGTTCGACCAGTCACCCATTCAAATTCCGCTTCGCCGGATTCAATCCTCAATGGTTGCGACAATCTGATCCCGAATCGATCTCTGCGATGCAGTGCGCTTTCGCCAATTACCCCAAGGTCAAATGTACTGGTTTGCAATGATGATACGGTTGGCACAATTCCTGAACCGCGTACTGCAGTGCGAGTAATGCCGGCATGGGCATTTGCAAGAAACTTCCAGCGGCTATTGATTTGCTTGTATCCGGTTATTCCGAAGAATCCAGAATTTGTCCTCAAATCTCCAAACGCTCCTCTGAAACTGCTTCCAACCACGCTGTGCGGTTCGTGAAGCCAACCCGCCTGAACAGAAATACCAGAAGATTTGGTTTTCAGGGGGCTTGTTTCCAATAGCAACCCTTGAGCCATTCTGGAAGTATCGTCCCGGCGATTCCCGTATTGCTGTCTTCCCGAAAATGCCGCAATCCTGTAGGAGCCGTTTTTAAAGTTGGTCAAAGGTTTGGACACGCCCGCAATAACTCCGTTTCTGACAAAAGAAAGTACTGGACTTGTAAATACAGAATCTTCAGTAAATGTACCGTGTGGCAAAATGCCTTGGGAGTGCAACCCGAATTGCCAGCCCGGATGACTGCGGTATCCCAAAAAGCCTTGAAAATTGTCTGCCTGATGTTCAATGGCAACCACCCCGAATTCATGGCTAGCCTGTGGTTCCTGACTATTTTGAATATTTCCGTCAATGCGGGTTGGCATGAAGAAATCGTCCAGACTCCACGAATGCGCCTGACTTTTGTACCCGAGCATTTGGAATCGATCTATCAGTCGAGTTTCAGATGCTGTATCAATACGGACATAGTCGTTGAAAGAATAGAAAAAAGGCGCATCCAACTCGTCGAATACAGCGATTTCACGGTTGCCCATTCCGGATGCGATTGCATCGCCGAAAGCTGCACCCAAGTCAACTGAACTTTTGTCAGCCAAGGCGTATTTACCGGTTAAGCTCGCACCTGTCAACACTCGGGTAGTACGGACAGGTCGCGTTGCTCTATCCAGGTCCAGCAGACCACGACCATAAATATCCGCATTCGAATATTTACCGCTTCTGTTTGCTGTATCTTTCAGTCGTCGAACAATTTCGTCATTGCCAAGCTGGTTCTGGAAGTGCTGCTTGAGCAAAGCAAAACTGGCGGCAACGATTGGTGCCGCAAATGATGTGCCTGAGGTACTAGGGGTATAGCACCCTTGCCCTAGTGTCGGATTAGCATAACACAATGTAACTGGAACTGCTGCACTTACAGTTCCGGGGGCAGCCAAGCAAAAGTCTTTGGCAAGTCCGCACCGATTGGAGTAGGCAGCAATATCACCGCTACTGGTGTCAACAGCTACGACAGTAAGAAAATTGCTTCTTAATTCTGGAAAAGGATAAGGAAGTGATGCAAGAATCAAAGGGGAGCCGCTAATCTGTGGATCTGTTTCTCGACCTGCATTTCCAGCAGACCAAACATACACGGTGCGCTCAGCCGGTCTCCTGCTAGCTTGCCTGATCTGAGCAAGAGTATTGGGTATTACTGAAGAAAGATGAGATGCATCCGAACCAACAATCGAAACATTATAGTTGAAACTCAAGTTTACCACAGACACCTGATTATTCATTCGCCTAGCTATTCCAGCATAAAAGTCATCGGTAGCACTTGGGTCGGCTAAATTCAAGGGGGCTTTGCTATATCTTATCGTACCGCCGCCACTACCGAGTTGAATACCTTCAAAGTACAACCTGGAGTTAAATGCGACTCCATGCATAGAAATTGGGTTGCTTCCCAAGTTTCTGTTTGCCACCATTACCGACCCAACTCGTGTTCCATGGGTTGGGAGCGAAGTGGTGGGACATCGACCCGTTGTTGCATCTCTGGGAGAACAAGAGGTGAAGTCAGGTGAATACCCTGATTGATATCGGCTTGAACTCAGTATTTTGCGCCCCGAGAACTCTGGATGACTGGTATCGACCCCGTTGTCAACCATGCCAATCGTGACACCTAGTCCAGTGGCCCCTCTTGCGTAAGCATACTGAGCATTAACCAAGCTCAGTGCTGGTTGATTTTGAAACTCTGATACAGATGTATATCGCTCCAATGATGCTGGCGATGGAGGTGTATAGGGAGGAGCAGCTGCGGTACCGCCGCCACCCCCGCATGCCGATAATGCAATTGCAACAAGCGTCGCACAGGCCAAATGCCCGAGCAACTTGAAATCAACCACAGAATGACAGGTATTCAAAAACCGAATTTGCATTAATTTACAGTGCGTGTGGATTCAAATTAGAAAAAATTCAACTAAAATCAGGAAATTAATACGGAATAGTAGGTGCAATGAAAATTGCTTCAAATTTCTGAGATATTCAGAAAACAAGTTGCATGTATTGCGATTTATCTGGCGACGAAAAAGATTGTTTGTCCTTTTCCTCGGTTTTGTCCACTAATCCGTTATTATTCCCCAAAATTAGAACAGCATGGTTTCCCTCCAAAAAAAGTCTGAATAGTCTTGCTCTTTTGGTAACAAGGAAGAGAATTATGATTGAATAACAAATGAAAATCAATCCAAAATTCACATTCCAGATCTGTTCAATAGGCATCAACATGTCTGATACAAAACTGGATTTAGGTCAGCGAGTATACAGGTGCATATTCTGTAGCCATGAGGGAGACAGGGACTTGTATACAGTTATAAATGTTCCTCGTTTTGGGATGACTTTTACTTTGTGCGGGAGGCCCGAAGTTCAGGCGGAAGGAAGAAATACAGGATTCAACAGAAGCCTGACTTCCCAGAACAGTATCGAATGTAGCTATTCTATACAATTCCCGCAAAATTAATTTTTCTGCTTAGGATTTGAAACATCTACCACGCATACAGAGATTTTTGTTCTCTGTTCCTTGGAGAGTCTTGTTTCCAGTGTTTGTTGTAATATTTCTGCAGATTCAGGAATTGGTTCTGGCCTCAAGGAGGTGACATCAAAATTTTTTCTTTTTTCGTCTCTTCCAAACCAGAATACCAGATAAATTCCGTATCTATTCGCACTAGGGCAGGGTTGCGCTTGTATTTTGAAACAACCTGTAGGGTACTTTCTTCAATTCTCCAGCAATTGGCCCCCCTGAGAATAGGGGGTTCAACCGGTGTTTGCCGGCTTCGGAAGCCGGGTCGCCAAGAGTTTGTACAAACCTGCGCCGACAACTGCGCCTACCATTGGTCCCAAAATATAGACAATGAAAAATCCGCCGCGAGGTCCGGGTATTGCGATATTTCCCCAGCCGAGAAAGAATGCAGCCAGACGGGGGCCGAAGTCACGTGCCGGATTCATGCAACCCATGGTAATCGGACCTAGCACTGAAATGATAGCAGCCACGCAGACACCAATAACGACAGCAGCGATGGGAAAGTTCGGACGGGCATCATTGTACGGGTGAATCACCGCTGCGATAACAAACGCCATGACACCTGTGCCAACAATTTCAGCAATAAACGCGGTGGGCATGCCAACAATCTGCCATGCTTCTTCACCAGTACCATAGGTTGCCGGATTCGGAAAGTACAGACCGTAAGCCATTGCGCTTAGCTGACTGCCTGGTTCGCCTCGCAAAATCTCAAGTTTCGCTTCATGAGCCAGTATGGCATCGGCGAAGATATAGTGAACAACAAACCCGGCGCAAACACCGGCAGTAATCTGAACTATCCAGTAGGGCAGAATTCGCTTGACCGGAAAACCGTTCCAAACTGCGAACATTAATGTAACGGCAGGATTAATGTGTGCACCCGAAAGGGTTGCAGCCGTATAGATACCCAGCGTTACTCCAATTCCTGCGACAACTGCAACTTGCCACACTCCCATTTGTGCGCCGCCGATTGCTGCTGCGTGAGCTGAGCCGATACTAAAGAATACTAGTACGAATGTCCCTAAAAATTCTCCGCTGAGAGCTGACTTCAAGCTAGGGAGAGTTTGCTTGTTGTTGCCAGACAATGAACTCTCCAGTTTTTGGTATGAACAAAAAACTTGTTGAAACTTGGTTTACGCTGATTGACGGCCAATAGGGACTGGAAATAATTTCAAATTTCCCGTCAAACTATCACTTTTCCCTTATCAATGTAAAGTGGTGCTCAACCAAGCAAGACAACTTGTACTTTTCGCTGTTTTGTTCGACCATAATTCCACAAGCCTTTTACAATTTCCGACCAATTATTGTTTTTATGAATTTCATCAAAAATCAGAATTTTTTTAACTTGACAACTTGCTTGCGTTCAAATTGAAATTCTGTTGACATGGAATGAATATTACTCCATTTGATAAAATTGTTCAATAAAGCAATTTAAATTGAGTGTTTCCCGTTGCAAAGATTTTGAAGGCGAATTTGCTGATTTGCGGGGGTTGACAGCGGTGTGAAAACGACCTGAGCGGCGATTCTGGAGCCTTGTCCGAGATTTTCTGTGTAGCCGAGCGGCGGTTTTTCGACGAATTCCGAGTTTCGGATGCGTTGGTACCTGCCGCTTGCGGCGGCCGGGTCGCTGCAAGTGCCGTCGTCCGCACGAGTACGGCCGGTTGAGTGCGAGTACAGCTTCTTGCCGTCGAATCCCAGGTTTGGCCAAAATTCGGACAGATCTCTATTAGCCGTTAGCGGTCGCGGTAGAACAAGGCCCATGACCGCACTATGCTTCTGCTCCACTCGCCGTAGCAGTTTCCAAAAGCGCGAAAACTCACTCTTTGACGGCACCCGAATATAGCCCTTGCGGTTCGGCACCAGCGGAAAACCGCAAACCCTCATCAAGGTCGGATTGGCCGCCAGATTGCGCCGCAAGCACTCAATTGATGAACGATACTGTAGCACCAGTATGGCGTAGAACGCATTGAACATCGCTTCCACCGGTCAATCCTTGTGACCGCCTTTGCGGCGACGGCTCAGAATCACCGTCAGCTCATCGTCCGGCATGGTTTCGGTCACTTCTCGCAAAGTTGGATTTAAACTAGCGAGCATACAAATGCCTGCTCTGCAGCTATGAGGGGGCAGAGACTTGAATCCAGCTATAAATATTCTTCATGCTGGTATGACTGGTACTTTGGCGGGTGGACTGAAGTACAGGATTCAATAGAAGCCTGACTTCCCGGAACAGTATCAAGTATAAGCCCCTATAAAGTTAATTTTTGGGAATTATATAGTTAATTATTTTATCGGTTGACTTTTTCAGATTTCTAGTGTAGGATTGATGCGTTCAAATAGTTGATTTCAATGAGTTTCAGGAGAGACAGGATGAAATGACCGGGCAAGTATTTCAGGAAGGGAATGACGATTATTGAATTGTTCGAGATGTTTCCCGATGAGGAATCTGCGGTGAGCTGGTTTGAGGAATTGCGTTGGCCGGGAGGTCAGCGGGAATGTCCACACTGTGCAAGCAAGGACACCAAGGAGACGAAAAGCAGACGTCCGCAACCGTATCAGTGCAATCAGTGCCGAAAGTATTTTTCTGTGAGGATAGGAAGCCTGCTTCAAAGTTCGCGGATACCGTTGCGGAAGTGGGTGATTGCAATACATTTCTACGCCACGAATCTCAAAAGGGTGTCCAGCATGAAGCTGCACCGTGATTTGGGCATTACGCAGAAGTCGGCTTGGTACATGCTACATCGCATAAGGGCGGCATTTTCAGACGGCAAGCAGTTGTTTGAAGGCGTAGTCGAAGTAGACGAGACCTTTATGGGTGGAAAGGAGAGCAACAAGCACGAAAGCAAGAAGCAGAAGTCGGGACGTGGCGGTGTCGGCAAGGCAATCGTAGTCGGAATGAAGGAGCGGTCGTCCAGGAAGGTCAAGGCGAAGGTGATCAAGGACACGAAGCGGTCCACGCTGCATCGGTTCATAGAAGAGTATGCCAGTCGAGGTTCAATCGTATGCATGGATGATTTCACTTCCTACAGGAATATGAGCGAGCATGATCATTTGTTCGTGAAGCACAGCGTGGGGGAATATGTGGATGAGATGGCGCATGTCAATGGAATTGAGTCGTTCTGGTCCATGCTGAAGCGGGGGCATAAAGGGGTTTACCACAAGATGAGCAAGAAGCACTTGCACCTGTACGTATCCGAGTTCGAGGGTCGCCACAACATAAGGGAATTGGATACAATCAGACAGATGGAAGTGATTATCCTCATGACAATGGGCAAGCGTCTTTCATACGAAGACTTGGTATCCAGGACAGACGACAGACCGTTCTGATTGAGGCAATGCCCATGAGAGAGAAAGTCGGGCGCGACGTGCCGGCAAGCGAGCAAGCGAGCAAGCGAGCAAGCGAGCAAGCGAGCAAGCGAGCAAGCGAGCAACATTTTACCGATACATGGAGAACCAAATTGGAAAAACAGGACTCTGTTTCACGGTGACAATTTGAAATTTCTTCGTGCGATGAATTCCAGTTCCGTGCATCTGATAGCAACCGACCCGCCGTTCAATAAAGGTCGTGATTTCCATGCCACGCCAGATAGTCTTGCCTCTGGCGCTTCATTCCAGGACAGATGGTCATGGCGCGAAGATGTGGAAGACGAGTGGGTAGATCAAATAAGAGATGATTTCCCGAAAGTTATGAACGTCATTGAAGGGAGCAGAAGTTCCTATGGAGACGACATGGGTGCGTTTTTGTGCTTTATGGCGGTTCGTCTTGTGGAAATGAAGCGAGTACTAAGGGAAGATGGAAGCATCTATCTGCATTGCGATGATACCGCAGTCCATTACCTCAAGGAGTTGATGGATGCGATATTTGGCAGAAAAAACTTCAAGAACGAAATAATTTGGAGGCGAGTGCTAGGAGGTAAAAGCGATGCCGGACAGTATGGAAGATCTTCTGACAGAATACTGTACTATACTAAATCGGATCATTTTTATTTTGACCCTCCGCGATTGAAAACTGCTAACAGCAGGACTAATGAAGCTTGGTTTCCATTAAAGGACAGCAAAGGAACGTATCAAAGAAGACCACTTACCGCTCACGGCACAACAGGTGGTGACAGTGGGCAACCATGGAGAGATATTAACCCAACAGGGCATTGGGTTGTTCCTAATTTGCTTTCTAATAGGTACGAATCGGAAACAGGTGAAAAGTTGACGGGCAAAGTAAGAGAAAGATTAGAAATTCTTGCTAATGCTGGTTATATTGAATTCAGCAAAAACAAGAAACCTTACTGGCGAAAGTATTTGCACGAAGCCAATCTTCCTAGAGTTCAAGACATTTGGGTAGATGACGAAGTGAAGCCGATTCAAAGAACAAGTAAGGAAAAAACAGGTTATCCAACGCAGAAGCCTATTGCATTATATGAAAGAATTATCAAGGCTTCATCAAGCAAAGGAGACATTGTTTTGGACCCATTTGCAGGGTGTGCTACTACTTGTATAGTGGCAGAAAAAAACGAAAGGCAGTGGGTAGGAATTGATATATGGGACAAGGTACAGAATGTTGTACTGGACAGGCTTGAAAAAGAAGGACTGAAAGCACCGAAGCACACCAAGCGCAAGACTGCATTGGAGCAAGGATTTCTGTTTGCCGAAGACTTGCATTTCACTTCTGACCTACCTGAAAGAACAGACGACGGCGAAGAAGCAATACCGTTTCTGACAACCAAGATAAAGGTTCCTGAACCCAAGGACGAGTTCCCGACCCATGCGGCGAAGCGCAAGCACCTGCTTGAACAGAACGGGCCGGTATGCCAAGGCTGCTATAGAAAATTTGATGATGACAGGTACTTGGAACTAGATCACAATCAACCGAGGTCTGATGGGGGTTGGAATCATATTGCAAACAGGATACTGTTGTGCGGTCCCTGCAACCGGTTGAAGAGCAACACCTACACGTTGTCAGGTTTGCAAAAACTAAACAAGAAACTTGGATACATGGCGAAATGAATAGAAAAACCGACAGTGCAAAGATACGGGGACAAACCAGTGAAACTCGTTCAAAAGAAGAATCAGCAACTCAAAAGGTTCCAAGCACGCATTCCACAAAGAAGTCAGAATCAGCTGAAATCGACCGTATCGCCAAGCATATTGGACGAAATTTGATACGAAAACCGAAATCTTGATTGACCAATTACTGAAATAATTAACTATATAATTCCCTAATTTTTCTGCTTGGTATTTGAAACATCTACCACGCATACAGAGATTTTTGTCCTCTGTTCCTCGGAGAGTCTTGTTTCCAGAGTTTGTTGTAATATTTCTGCAGATTCAGGAATTGGCCCTGGTCTCAAGGGGGTGACATCAAATTTTTTTCTTTTTTCGTCTCTTCCGAACCAAAGTACTAGATAAATTCCGTATCCATTCGCACCAGGGTCACGCGTATATTTTGCGATTAGCTGGTCACGAATAGCGGTCCAAAGATATGGGCTATAGCTTTGCTTGATTTCTATTGGAATGCTTATTTTCCCGTACGATACCCTGATATCTGCCCTTGTGTCGTCAGCATAATTTACCTCTGATTGTGCATTGACGTTGAATGACCTAAGCTCACGGTCCAAAGCAAAAAGAAATGCATCTCTGCACAATTCCTCATGCTTCGGTTCTATTGGTTGTTTATGGGGATCTGTATTCCAGTATTGCCGCCAACCAGAAGTATTCCCATTTCTTATATCTTCACCAAGTGCTTCAATAGTTTCAACGGTTAATTCGAATAAATCCACAATATTTGATGGTTCCTTGTTTTGCAAAGTATTAATTACCCCGTCAATACTGCAATGCTTGAACCGTGCATTCCGATGATTGAATTTATGTTTTTCTAATGTGTCCGAAAGGAGAGAATGCCATTGAATCAAATTATCGTCCCCAGACAGTTCTTTCAGAGTGCAGCCGGCCTCTGAAGGAACCATCAATCCAAGTTGATTAATAAATTGCTGGACCCGGCCGGGAATATTCATACTCGAAATACTTATCTCAAAATTAACAGGGTGAAAGTTAGGACCAAACATGTCAATGAAGAAACGAAGAGAAGATATGCCTAGCTTCTCTGTCAATGACTGATTCCAACTCCCGGCTTCCAGGAAATTTTTTAAATGGGCCGCTCGCCGCTCATTAATTGCGATGAAATCCTTCAGTTCATTCAAATACTTGTTGCCCGATATCCATAGACTGCCCGCAAGCCAATATATTCTTTGCCCAGGGAGCATACTGTTCCTTGAGAGTTTTTTGTCCACCAGCCGCATTAGTGGTTTCGATTTTCCATGAAGGCATGCTGCTTTTAACAGGCTAACCAGGCAAGGTAGAAGATTGGCTTTTGAACGTACGGGAAATGCTTTTAATAGCGACAGCGACACATGTCCCGCAATTTGTTTGTAGTATGAGTTCTCGACTACTAAATGCTGAAAGTTGCCGGTCTCAGGATTTCTCTCCTGTTTGAGATATTTTTCGAGTTTTACACTACGTACCAGATTCTCCAAATCAAATTTTGGAACTTTTCCTTGAGCTAGTTGAAACGAAATGGCTTGAATTAGCGCATCAGCAAAAATTTTAGGGTAATTACTTAGTAATGTGGGTAGCCATTTCATATTACCTAGGCTTAGTGGCAAATATTGAGCGCTGAATGCAATTAAAAGCACCTTGTGTAAACGTTTGCCATCGCTAAAAATGTTTTCCATTGCATATTGATTCACCTCTAATCTATCCAAGCCTGCAAGTACGGGGTAGGTTAGTAAGTGCATATTGTTTCCAGCTGAAATTTTTAAAATTTCTTTTACATCCGGGATATCTTTTCTACGAATTGAATTTTGCAACCCCGATAAAGCGGCATCAACCAATTTTTTATTGACGAGTAAATCATTTAGACGTTCGATAGGAGAATCCCCTTTGATTTCTATGTACTCTCCGAAATACGCCCTTGCTAATTTGTTCAAGACATGTGCAGGACACTCGTTTTTTAGCAGTACAGCTTCATGAGGCTTGAACAAGTCATGCCATTGTTTCTGAAGTTCCTTGTGTTCGTTCTCCCTTTGGGTTCTTTGTGTTTCATCAAGATTGGCGACTTGTTTAAGTTGCTGTAACTCATCAGCAAACTCTTCTTGAAGTATTGGATAGTCATTTATTTTGCGTTCGATAATTTCTCTCGTAAAGTCTGATTTGCTGTCGAAACGATGAAGGCAAGCCGCAACTCGTCGGATGAAAAATCGGGAAATGAAGTTTTCAGCACCGGAAATCGCCTGCTCAAGATACCAGTTAGCCAAATCTTCATTTGGAAAATCTGATTTCGAAATACGACGAATAGATGGTTCCATAAAACTTTTAAAATTTTCGTCGTCCTCATATTTTTGCAAATCTTTATAGGCGGCTATACGCAATAGGATTAGTTCTTTTGTTACTTCTTGATGATTTTCAATCCATTCGAGAATTTCATCATTTTTTATCAATTGAGATATTTCTTCACTAATTCCAAAAAGCCAATCATGCAATTGATGTGGCCTGACTTTTTCTGGGAACCGATGAAGGAAGCCAAGTAAAAAAGTTTCATAAACTTTAATCACGAACTTCGTTGAGAGTTCATGTTGGTTCAATGTATGTTCAATTTTGTTGATAAATATCACAAATTCATCAATAATTTGAGCGAGTTGGACATCTGTCGAAATATTCGCAATATGACCCATCCAGAATTTATGATACGAGCCAAAGAATGCAGGCCGCTTAGGCGGGTGAAAATAATTCAACACTTCATTATGCGAGATATGGTCGGGGTACAAAAGTTGCAACAACATTCCCTGCAATGAATCGTCCGGGTCATTCAATTCACCTTTAATGACTTCGTCCAAGAGTTGCTTCAATTCAACATATTTTGCTTTCGAATCGCTGTGATTCAAATAAGAATTCAATACTAATTCTTTCAATTTTACGGGGCAATCATCCTTCCATAGAATACGAGCCAACTCATCCGCAATTTCTGGAATTGGTCTGCTATTTTCCAAAATCTCAAGAACGGTACCAATAAATGATGCACTTTCCATGGTTGTTGATGTTGTATTGAACTTGCGTAGCACTCGCTGAAAATAGCTCGCCATGTCTGGAGATGCAAGAGCACTTAGACGAAAATCAAATTTACTCACTGAATAAAACCATGGATTTTTTCCAGTCTGCTCACGCAAGCCTTTTATCAGTTGTATCTTGTGGTCAACAAAAAATTTTGAACAATCCCCGTAAAGAATGGAGCCAAGCGGGTCGCGACGAACGATTTCCGAGCGTCCGGAATTGCTAAATGCTGCAATCCACGCAGCTAAACTTTGAAATTCTGATACGATTCCTTCATCATTGCCAGTAATCAAAGAAAGTACTCGTTTAACAGATACCCCTTTACTATCAATCAGGTTGCCTAGATATCTTCCCGCTAGAAATTCTGCGATATTCTTGTGAATGGGGGCAACATGTTCTTCCATCGTAATTTCAAAAAGCTTGCTTTTCAAAATTTTGCGACCAATTTCTAAATTGACATTTTGAATCTCATTTAGAGCAATATATTCAGTTGTACCAGTCTCCCCCACTAGTTTGAAACCGATTTTCCCTGTCAGAAGATGGTATGCACAAATCTTTCCAGCTTCGTCCAATAATTGATCTACGGTGAAATTTGAGGGGAGGTCGCGTTGATGTTCATCATTGTGTTCTGCAATGAGAGTTCTGCAAGCTCTTTCAAAAACTTCCAATCGATTATCTGGCCATTGAGAGTCTTGGACTGACTTGACCAGAAGATTCAATGTTTGAGGGTTGTACAGCAAAGAATTTACTCCGCTATCCTGGGCAGATTTCATAAAATCATCGGCCGACGGAATACAAGGGTTTTGAGACAGGATTTCCTGGACTTGATAATCTGTTAAAGGATCTAAATACAGAACTGTTAGTGGCACACCTTGTGTTAATTCACTCAATGCCCGCAGGTCGTTTGCACCAAACCAATCAGCAGCACGACAGGAAATACGAAAATTTGGGCAATTTAATCTAAATAGCTTGGAACGAATTTTATCAATAAGCGTACGACCTTCTTTCGAACCTGCTCTTTGTTCATCAAGTCCGTCAATAAACAAAATTTTGTTGTGCCACTCGGGCTTATCCTCAATACTTATAAAATTGCGGGCAGTTTCGTAGCAGTGGTCATTTCTTAGGCTGGCTTCGAATTTGAATACCTCAGTTTTCCCCGACCCGGGTGCGCCAAGAAGTACATAGGCATCACAATTTCGGAAATTTTCAAAGGGGATCCGTTGAGGCTCTTGGCCATTTAAAATCGCCTTATCCTTGATTTCACTACAGGTGCGCTTTACGAAATTATTCATGAGTGTTCAGAATATTCAACCCAATCTCTAGCCGAATAAGACAGAAATTCCTTTAATGATATTCCGCCTTGTCCCACAAGAATGGAGCCGGTGGGACCGTATTTCTTTTTGAACTGGTTTAATCCTGATGTGGTCGATTGTTTCTGTGTGATTCCACTTTTAACCTCAACAGGTACGAGTTTAGGGCCGCGCTTCAATACAAAGTCTACTTCAAAATCTTTATGCATCCAATAAAAAACTTCTACAATAGGCGGTCCAGTGTTCAATAAATGTGCTCCAACTGCGCTTTCAACGAGTCTTCCCCAAAAAGGTTGGTCGGCTTTTGCTTCTTCAAGCGAATAGCGTGACAGTGATGACATTAATCCGGTGTTCAGAACATTTAACTTGGGAGGGTGCCGCTTGCTTGCGATTGGACTGCCCGAATATTTTGACAAACATCCTACCAAGCCAACCCTTGACAATAGATCAAGATAGTGCGCAATAGTCGTCGCATTACCAGCATCCTGAAGCCGGCCAGCTATTTTTCGGGATGAGAGTAATTGTCCTGAATATCGAAAACTCAGTTCCAGAAGTTGTTGGAACAATGCAGGTCTATCAATTCGCCTTAACGCGAATATATCCCGATTCATTACCGGGTAGATTATTGCATTGCTGATATACTCTTGCCAGCGTTCATGTCTATGAATATATGGAATTGCACCGGGGAATCCGCCATACAAAATATAGTGGTCCAAATCGAAGCCAAATGCTTTTGACATCTCGGGATAGGACCAATAAGGACTGGAAATAATTTCAAATCTTCCCATCAAACTATCACTTTTTCCCTTGTCAATGTAAAGTGGTGCTGAGCCAAGCAAGACAACTTGCACTTTTCGCTGGTTTGCTCGGTCATAATCCCACAAGCCTTTTACAATTTCCGACCAATCAGGAATTTTTTGAATTTCATCGAAAACTAGTATTGAACCGCTTTCTGAATTCAAAGCTGCTTCACGCGCAACTTTCCAGTTTTGAATGATCCAATTTAAGTCTTTATCATTAGAAGACTGTGTAGCAATGCTATCATTTTGTTTTAGGTCAACACCTGGTGGCACTGCCGATTCCTCGGCGATTCGAAAAAACCAAGGTGCCGTAACATTTTTCATAGCCTGATAAACTAAAGTTGTCTTACCGGATTGGCGTGGCCCGGAAACAATTTGAAGCAATTGCTGAGGTTCAAGTAAACGTTTTTTTAGCTCGGCAACTTGCTTGCGTTCGAATTGAAATTCTGTTGACATGGAGTAAATATTACTCTATCTAATAAAATTAGTCAATAGAGTAATTTAAAAATTATAAATTATTCATTTATAATAATAATTATTTTATTTTTATCAGATTATTTATCCTAAACTATAAGGGCATAAGGAATCGTTTGCTCAATTAACCCCATTGAATACTTTCATTTCAGCATTTCAGGTTTCTGCCTGCCGATTATTGAATAAAAGACAAACTGGCAGTGTACAGATGTATACTTCTCACTACTTTGTGAAAAATGAAGTGACATTGGATAGTTAACTCATACTGTTTACAAATTGGAGGATAGCGATGTCCGAGAGACGATTAGGCGGACGAGCGGCACGGAGAGCAATTCGCGCAGCACCATTGACAGAAGATAAAAAAGCGGTTCGCCCCGGTATGCTTGGTGGACGTTTTGAACCACTGACAGAGTCAGAGGTTCAAAGGGTACACACTGCCATACTTGATGTGCTGGAAAACATAGGTCTCTCGCAAGCAATTCCTTCCTGCATTGAATTGGTAACCAAGGCAGGGGGAAAATACACCGACGAAGGTCGACTGACTTTCCCTCGCGCACTGGTTGAAGACATTATTGCCGATGCGTGCAGGGACTATGTCCTTTGTGGGCAGGACCCCAAGCACGATATGGAACTCACAAATACCAAAATCTACTTCGGGACCGCGGGAGCAGCTGTGCATGTAGTAGACCTTGAAACCAGGGAATATCGAGAGTCGACGCTTGCAGACCTCTACAATATCGCACGTATGGTTGACACTTTGGAGCATATTCACTTCTTTCAAAGACCCATTGTCACCCGCGACATGGAAATTCCTTATGAACTTGACCTCAACACTTGCTATGCCTGTATTTCGGGGACAACAAAGCACGTTGGCTCAAGCTGGGTGCTTTCAGAACATCTGGAAGACACATTCAAAATGCTTCATACAGTTTCTGGCGGGGAAGACAAATGGCTTCAACGTCCCTTTGTAAGCAGTTCTTGCTGTTTCGTTGTACCGCCGCTTCGCTTTGCAGAAGATGCCTGTGAAGTCCTGGAAACAACTGTGCGCGGAGGAATGCCCATACTGTTGTTGGCAGCAGGCCAGGCTGGCGCAACCAGTCCTGCATCGCTGGCTGGCGCTGTGGTTCAGGAAGTCGCAGAAACACTGGCAGGGCTGGTGTATGTCAATCTGATAAAAAAGAAGCATCCCGCAATACTTGGAATCTGGCCGTTTATATCGGATTTGCGCACCGGTGCAATGAGCGGCGGAAGTGGTGAACAGGCAATCGTGATGGCAGCTTGCGGGCAGATGGGGCGGTTCTATGATTTGCCAACCAGTATTGCCGCCGGCATGGCTGATTCGAAATTGCCCGATGCACAGTCGGGATTTGAAAAAGGATACACCGCTGCTCTTGCCGGGCATTGCGGTGCAAATATGGTTTATGAAAGCGCCGGAATGCAAGCCAGTTTGCTTGGCGTCGCATATGAAAGTTTTATTGTTGACAATGATATGCTGGGTGCAGTGAACAGAACTGTGCGCGGTATAGAAGTGAACGAAGATACCTTGTCCATAGAAGTAATGCGCGATGTCTGCATCGGGGGACCGACGCATTACCTGGGTCATGACCAGACAATGAATCTTATGCAGAAGGACTATGTTTACCCGGAGGTGGGAGACAGAGCGAGTCCCAAGGAATGGGCGGAGCAAGGTTCAACTGATGTCTTGCAGAAGGCAAAAATTCGAATGGATGAAGTACTTGCGACTCATTATCCTCAGCACATAGATGGCGAGACCGATGCAAAAATTCGGGAACAATTCCCGATTCGATTGCCTCGCGAGGCGATGTTCCCGGGTAATTAGAAATACATAAATCAATTGATTGAATTGATAGACTGATATTATTTGAAACTTGAGTAATTTCTGAAACACGAAACGAGGGAAAATTTTCAATGAATGAAAGTGTAATTATTACTTGCGCAGTAACGGGTTCTGGCGATACGCAAGACAAGCATCCTGACCTGCCGATAACTCCCCGGCAAATCGCTGATGCCTGTATTGAAGCGGCAAATGCAGGGGCTGCAATCACTCATATTCATGTTCGGGACCCGGAAACCGGTGTTGGAGACAGGAAGCACGAGTTGTTTGACGAAGTTGTCGATAGAGTCCGCTCATCGGATGTTGATGTTGTGGTGAATCTCACCACAGGTATGGGAGGAGATTTTATTGTCGGCGATGAAGTTCCGACCGACCCTGCTCCGAGGAGTGATTTTGTGATGCCGGATGAAAGGGTATCGCATATTGACCACCTGCTTCCGGAAATTTGTTCCCTGGACTGCGGCTCAATGAATTTCGGCAATGACAATCTTGTGGTAATGAACACGCCCAGGCATCTGCGAATGGCAGCCAAGCATATTAAAAACACTGGTGTAAAGCCGGAACTTGAAGTATTCGATACGGGGCATGTGTGGATGGCAAATCAACTGGTCAAAGAAGGGTTGATTGATGAACCGCCCTTGTTTCAAATTTGTCTTGGTATTCCGTATGGGGCACCGGCCACAACCGCGGCAATGAAGTTGATGGTTGACATGCTTCCAGACGGTGCGAATTGGACTGCGTTTGGAATCAGCCGTCATCAGATGCCAATGGCGGCTCAGGCGGTATTGCTGGGCGGTAATGTACGTGTCGGATTGGAAGATAACCTTTATTTGGAAAAGGGCAAGTTCGCGAGCAACGGCCAACTCGTTGAAAAAGCCGTGGGCATCATTGAAGAACTTGGTGCGCAGATAGCCGGCCCGCAAGAGGCCAGAGAGAGATTCGGTCTTACCAGGCAAAAGTAAATCACGTTTCAAGTTGGTTTCGTCTCATAGCGATTGATAGTTTTGCATCAAATTCAATCTGTCCAGCCTGATGAACTTCAGCGTATACATCCGTCAGGTTGAGCGAGCAATTGATGTTGAAGCAGGCTCGACAATACTTGAAACTGCACTAGGCCAGGGAATCGACTACCCGCATGGTTGCCGCACGGGAAATTGCGGGGGATGCAAATCCAGGCTTCACAGCGGAGACATAGAAATGTCCCCTTATTCGCCGTTCGCGCTGTCATCTCGAGAATCCGACGATGGGCTTATCCTTGCATGTCGAACAGTACCATGGTCGGACTGCGAAGTTTCATGGTGCGAACCCGATGAGTATGCGTTGCATCCTGTTCGAGAACTTGAATGCAAAGTGTCTTCAATCACCAGGCTGACCGAAGACACAGTCAGTTTGAAGTTGCATATTGAAAGCGGCGGGCCATTCACCCATAGTCCAGGTCAGTTTACTTGTATAACATTCTTGGGCATGCCCAAGCGCGAGTATTCAATTGCAAGGCAGGAAAATGATGCAACACTTGAATTCTACATTCGAAAAATTGAAGGCGGAATGGCAAGTCCGTATGTGGTTGATCATGTGGTTGAAGATGACCTGGTACATGTTGAAGGTCCGTTCGGAAACATGTACTACCGCGAAGACCATGCAGGACCATTGCTCGCAATAGCAGGTGGTTCTGGATTATCCGCTATTCAGCCAATTGTACTGAAAGCTCTTGAAGACGGGCTGGCGCGACCGGTTTACCTTTATCATGGAGTTAGAACAGAGCAGGACCTTTACAAGTCGAAGTTGTTTGAGCAGAAAGAGCGGGCCAATCCGAATTTTCGCTATATTCCTGTATTATCCGAAGAGACAGCTGCAACAAACAAAAGAACCGGCATGCTATTCAATATAATTGATTCAGAAATCAAATCAACAGAGAACATGAAAGCCTATATGGCAGGTCCGCCGCCAATGGTGTCCAGTTGCGAAGAAGTGCTCAAGCAAAAAGGATTGCCCGAAGAAGATATTCATGCCGACCCATTTTTAACCGAAGCCGACTTGGCAGTTCAATGACAGCAGAACCATCCAGTAAACTAGACGGACGAGTTGCACTTGTAACAGGCGGTGCGCGTGGAATTGGACTAGGAATTGCGCAGGACTTTTTGAACCGTGGGGCGAGAGTTGTGATTGCTGATAATGGTGCTGAAATCGACGGAGCAAATGCAGATGATGCGGTTTGCCATTCAGTCGCAGAGTCACTTGGTCAAAATGCACAATGCTATCCGTTTGACATCGCAACTCCGAAATCTGCAAATGAAGCCGTACAACTTGCCGTAGACAAATGGGGGCGTTTGGACATTGTCGTCAATTGTGCGGCAATTCTAAGAGATCATTTTATTTTCAAAGCAGTTCCTGAAAATTTTGACGAGGTAGTTCGAGTTAATCTGGCAGGGGCATACTATGTTTTGGGTGCAGCAACTCCAGTCATTCGGGAACAGGCAAAAAATGCAGACCAAGAATCTCCTTATACTTGGGGAAGGGTCGTGAATATTGTTTCAACTGCAGGGTTTTACGGGAACTATGGGCAATCAGCGTATGCCAGTGCCAAAGCCGGTTTGATGGGGCTCACTCGGGTAGCGGCGTTTGATCTGGCAAGGTCGGGAATCACAGTAAACGCGGTCGCCCCTTTTGCGCGGTCGCGAGTAACAGAAACGATTATTCCTGCGAATGACGAACAGGCAAAGTATAAAGAGCGCGCCATGAAAATTGATCCGAAATATGTTGCAACAATGGTTTCATGGCTTTGCTCGAACCATGCTGTGAAAGTAACAGGGCAGTTGTTTGGTGTTCGGGGCAGGGAGGTGTTTCTTTTTTCTCAGCCGCGTCCGGTTCAAAGTTCAATTATTGAAGCACAGGAATGGGGGGTTGAGGCAATCGCGAAAATCTCATCGTCAAAGTTTCATGATGGTTATACTGAATTAGTTACCGACCTTGAAGCATTCAATAAAGAACCAGCGGTGTAGATACCATGCCAATCAAACCTGGCACCGAAGTGCATACTTGCGAAGATCTCTTGGACGCACCTGATGAATTTCGCACGGCAGTGGAGAAAATCGTAATCAGCCATGCTGTGAACGAGTTGTACGGTGCCCGGGTGTTTGATGAACCTGCAGTAGCGCTCGCTCCAACTCCTTATGCAAAGTGGCTTACTTGCAGAATCGCAATGGAAGAGTATGGACACCATGTTCGATTTAGCGAGCTTGGAGTTGAAATGAAAATTCCCCAAGAGCGTATGACACCTGAGCACAAGCAACCCTTGTCAATATTCGAATTCGACCTCAGCACTTGGACAGAATTCTGTGTGATCAAGATTCTCGCAGACATGGCGGAGGTGATTCAGGTGGAAGACTTGATCAGATGTTCATTTATTCCTTTAAGGAAACTGGCAAGAATGACCATGCCGGAAGAAAAGTTTCATGTTCAGTTTGGGTTGGACTTCACCTCGGAAATTCTGGAAAACGAAGAAAACAGGGCGGATGTGCAAGAAGTTGTGAATCGCTATTTCCCGATGATGCATAAGTTTTTTGGTCGACCACAGTCGGAAAATAATCGAATCTACAGAAAGTGGGGCATCAAGCAACGTACGAATGAAGATATGGCCCAAGACTACGTACAACGAATTCGAGAAACTATAGTGGGAAAATTCAACCTGTCTCTGCCGGAGCCGGTGATTGCCTGAGTTTATTGTTCTGTCATGGCGTTTGATATACCAGATACACCTGAGCTAAGGGAGTTTTACACGCGATTGCCCGACCGTAGGCTTGCTCCTCTTTGGACAGTTCTGGAATCGCTGGTTACACCTCAACCAACAGGCTGTTGCAAACCCGCGATTTGGAAGTATGAAGCAGTGCGTCCATTGGTCATGGAAGCCGGCAAGCTGATTACTGCAAAGCAGGCGGAACGGAGGGTGTTGATTCTGGAAAATCCGGGCATGCCAGGCGAATCTCGAATTACGAGTACTTTGTATGCAGGATTGCAATTGATACTGCCTGGAGAAATTGCTCCAGCGCATCGACACTCGCAATCGGCATTGCGATTTATCGTGGAAGGAAATGGAGCGTATACTGCGGTTGACGGCGAAAAGACCATTATGGGGGAAGGCGATTTTGTGATTACACCGTCGTGGACGTGGCATGACCATGGTAATGAAAGCGATTTTCCGATGGTGTGGCTAGACGGTCTTGATATTCCTCTTGTGCAAATGCTGGATGTGTCGTTTGCGGAAAAATATCCAGACGAAGTGTATCCGCAATCCCGGCCCGTGGGCGATGCTTTGGCAAGATACGGGTCAGGCTTGCTTCCTGTTGACTACAATAACTCCACACAAACCTCGCCGGTATTCAACTATCCGTATGAGCGAACGCGGGAAGCATTGGAGAAAATGCAAAACACTGACCAGTGGGATGCTTGTCACGGATTGAAGCTTCGTTATGTGAATCCAGTCACCGGGGACTACGCCATGCCGACTATGGCAACCAACATGCAGTTGCTGCCCGGAGGATTTACCACAGATTTGTACCGCTCAACCGACGCAACCGTATTTTCAGTTGTGGAGGGTAGCGGCACTTCTGCTGTTGGTGAAACAACTCTGCAATGGCAAAAACGCGATACGTTTGTAATTCCCGGCTGGCAAGATGTTCGACACCATGCAAATGAAGATTCGTATCTGTTCAGTTTTTCAGATCGTCCTGTACAAGAGAAACTGGGGTTGTGGAGAGAATTCCGGGGCAGCTCGCAGTCCTAGAACTTTACTTGAATGGTTCTGTTATCTTGTTGCCCATGAAACGAGTGGTCTTTTGGTGCAAACTGAGCAAATCAATAAAGCTTTAGCCAGAATCAATAATGTTGGCTGGTTTGAATCTACTGGCAAGCCACAAAGAACATCGGAACGAAAGTACTTGCTGAAAATGCTGGAAGTTCTGGATATGAATAATACACCGGTTCTTTACGCAAGGGACTTAAGTGAAACCAAGGACTACTTGCACGCAAGGTACGACCGGAAGTGGATGCATTATGAAGATAGCCTTCGAAACTTGATGACTCCATTCTCCCGACAGTTAAACCTGAATGAAATAGCCAGAAGTCAACTAAACAGCATAGTGGTTGATGTGGCTGATGAAATCATGAAGCAAGTTCAGCTAAAGTTTGATGTAGAAGATGAATATTTTCCCCGCGTGGCTACTGGATGTGCAGTTGAGACAAGCTATTTTTTTGCACTTGAATCGTGCACTGAAGACATCCCAGGCAAATACTTTACGAGCAAGTTCAGTATATTTGAGCAAGGGCGCTGGCCTTTATGCGTGTCTGATAAAAAGTTGGTTGTATTTTGACAAAAAGACTTGGTTATTCATTGAAAATTATGTTGATGTACCCCATATAAATTACATGACCTTGTTTAAATTCATATCTGTCTGGAGCAAATAATGGAGCATTCGCAACCTGGAATTTTCGACGCGATTTTACCGGATCACTTTCATTGTGAGTATAAATTTCTTGAGATGCCGGCCGGCAACTTGATTCGTTTTTTCATTGGCAATACATTGGACTGTGCTCATGATTTGGGTGTAGATGTATTGTTCGGGTTCAATGACCGATTGTGGGGGCATGTGTCTTCTGTAAAAGTGCCCGAGAGCTATCGTTGCTTTGAAACGATTCAAGGTGCCAAAGCTCAAGTGCCATCTACTCAGAGCGATTTGTGGATATGGTTGCAGAGTGATTCGCATGATTCAAATTTCGATGCTGCAGTTGATTTGAATCATCGACTTGAAAATCTTGGTGCCGACAGGGTTCTTGAAGTTAGAGGATTTGCGCGATACGAAAATCGTGATTTTACCGGATTCATTGACGGTACCGAGAATCCAAACGGCAAAGACGCACTGGATGCCGTTATGATTCCTTCAGAAACAGGAAGCTGCTTTGCATTTACACAGCAATGGGTACATGATCTTGATAAATTTCACAGTTTGCCCGAATCCGAACAGGAAAAGATTATAGGACGTACCAAACCAGACAGTATTGAACTTGACGAAGACGTAATGCCGCAAGACTCTCATGTCAGTCGAACAGATGCGGAGGTGGGCGGAGTAAAACAAAAAATCTTGCGGAGAAGTGTTCCTTATGGAAGCTTGAGTGCAAGAGGATTGCATTTTGTATCTTTTGCCTGCGACTTGAATCGTATTCAGGTTCAATTGGAAAGAATGTTCGGGGTAAGCGACGATGGGCTGTATGACAGGTTAACTGATTTCTCAACCCCCGTGTCGGGCAGCTTCTGGTATGTACCTTCCCAAAAACATATTTTCGATATTGCGGGTTATAGTTAACAATCCGTGATTGGCTTGCTTGGGTGCAGATGCATTGTTTTTTTATTTCTTCACGCTGGATGAATGAGTTACGAGTTTTTGGACACGAACGAAATAAATTCAGATAAAACTCCAGCGAGGGGCCTTGACGAGTGGACAGCATCGTTAGATCTTCGCCTTGCCAGGCGCGGTACCCGAACTGTACTTGTTGACCGTAGCCACACCGGACCATTGGTTGTTCAAAAGCCATTCTATCCGGAAAATGAAGAGATCTGCCATTTATACCTGGTACACCCTCCTGGCGGATTTGTAGGCGGCGACAAACTGTCTACGAATATTTCAGTTGAACAAGGCGCTTGGGGGACAGTTACTACGCCCGGCGCATCGAAGGTCTATCGCTGTCTCGGCGATAAATCAGTCTCTCAAATTCAGCGAATCAATCTCGCTGACAACTCTAAACTGGAGTGGCTGCCTCAGGAAACAATCTACTTCAACAATGCAGCTATTGAATCTGTGGTTTGCATTGAACTGGCCTCCGATGCAAAATTTATTGGCTGGGATATTAGTTGTTTTGGCTTGCCCGCCAGCAATGAGCCACTCAGGCAGTGCAATATTCGCCAAAGATTTGAAATCTGGGATAATGGCATGCCACTTTTGCTAGAGCGAAATCGATACAAAGATGATTGTTCTGTCCTGAAAAGTCCTTGGGGATTACAAAAATACAGTGTTTCTGGCTATCTAATCTCCACGGAGGGTGACGAATCGCTAGTTGCAGAGATTCGCAGCAGAGTTTCAAGTGATGGTGATTCACTATTCTCTGTTACAATGTTGCATCGGGTCTTGATCTGTCGGTATTTGGGGAACTATGCAGAAGAAGCGCGAACTCTGCTAAAGAAAGCATGGAGTATACTACGCCCGCTTACTCTTGGAATTGATGCGGTTGACCCGCGGATATGGAACACTTGAAAGTAAATTATGACATGAACACTTGGCTGTTATTTGATGCGCATATACCCTTTTGGGGAGTTTTCTGAATAAAATATACATATGAAACTTTCACCACGCGAAAAAGATAAATTGCTGATTTTTACGGCGGCACTGCTGGCCGAGCGCAGAAAAGCGCGAGGTATTAAGTTGAATTATCCCGAAACGGTTGCATATATCAGTGCTGAAATTATGGAAGGTGCAAGAGAAGGAAAGAGTGTAGCTGAATTGATGGCTTCTGGTGCCAACCTGCTTACTCGAGAAGATGTAATGGAGGGAGTGCCTGAAATGATTCATGACATTCAGGTGGAGGCCACATTTCCAGACGGCACCAAACTGGTTACCATTCACAACCCCATCGTTTAACCAGGCAGGCATCGTCAAGTGATACCAGGAGAACTACGACTAAGGTCGGAACCAATTGAAATCAATAGTGGTCGGGAAACGGTTACATTGAGCGTGTCAAACTCTGGCGACAGGCCCATTCAGATTGGTTCGCACTACCACTTCTACGAAGTCAACTCTGCACTTCAATTTGAGCGTGAAAAAGCAAGGGGATTCCGATTGAATATTCCTTCAGGGAGCGCAATTCGATTCGAACCCGGCCAGTCTCGCACTGTCGAGCTGGTCGCATATGACGGCAATCGCATTATCCTGGGATTTAACGGAAAAATTATGGGGAAAATTGATGGCGAAGATTGATCGAACCGCCTATGCAGAGATGTATGGACCAACCACTGGGGACCGAGTGCGGCTGGGCGATACAGATTTATGGGTGCAAGTTGAAAACGACTGCACGATTTACGGCGAAGAAGTGAAATTCGGAGGCGGCAAGAACATACGGGACGGTATGGCGCAAAGTCAGTTTGTTGGTGAAGATGTAATGGATTTTGTGATCACCAATGCCCTCATCATTGACCACTGGGGGATCGTCAAGGCAGATGTAGGAATCAAAAATGGTCGCATTGCCGGCATTGGCAAGGCTGGAAATCCCAATGTCCAGCCCGGTGTTGATTTTGTTATCGGCCCTGGCACAGAAATTATGGCTGCTGAAGGGAAAATACTTACAGCAGGAGCAATTGACGCACATGTCCATTTTATCTGCCCTCAGCAGGCTGAAGATGCCATTATGTCCGGCGTGACGACGATGCTGGGAGGCGGCACTGGACCAACAACAGGCACAAAAGCTACAACTACGACTCCCGGGGTATGGAACATACATCGGATGTATCAGTCTATTGAATCGCTTCCGCTGAATTTTGGCTTTCTTGCCAAAGGAAATTCCAGTCAGGCACCGGCCCTTCAGGAACAAGTGGAAGCAGGTTGCATCGGTTTGAAACTGCATGAAGACTGGGGTTCAACGCCGGCTGCAATTGACTGCTGCTTGCGCGTTGCAGAAGACTACGATGTTCAGGTAGCACTGCACTCTGACACAATAAATGAATCTGGATTTCTGGAAACTACGTTGAATGCCATCGGCGGACGGAACATTCACATGTACCACACCGAAGGAGCCGGCGGCGGTCATGCCCCGGACATAATGCGAGCATGCGGCGAAGCCAATGTTTTGCCGTCCAGTACGAATCCCACAATGCCCTTTACTGTAAATACAGTAGATGAGCACTTGGACATGCTGATGGTTTGCCATCATCTGGATTCAAATATTGCAGAAGATATTGCGTTTGCGGAATCGCGAATACGTCAGGAAACCATTGCTGCAGAAGATATTCTGCACGACAAAGGCGCATTTTCCATGATTGCCTCGGATTCTCAGGCGATGGGGCGAGTCGGCGAAGTTGTAGTTCGCACATGGCAAACTGCGCACAGCATGAAAACCCAGTTCGGCCCCTTGCCGGAGGACCCGAGTGAACACGACAATTTTCGCGTCAAGCGATACATCGCAAAATACACAATCAACCCGGCTATTGCGCATGGAATTTCCCATGAAGTAGGCTCGGTTGAAATTGGTAAAATCGCTGATATTGTGCTTTGGAGACCAATGTTTTTTGGTGTAAAACCGGCGCTGATCATCAAGGGCGGCATGGTAGCTGCGGCACCAATGGGAGATCCCAATGCGTCAATTCCAACGCCTGAACCGGTTCATTATCGACCCATGTTTGGGGCATACGGAAAGGCGGTTGAGGAGACCAGTGTCAGTTTTGTTTCGCAAGCGGGGTTGGAGCGCGATGTAGGCAAGCAAATCCGGTTGCAAAAAAGGCTTGTTGCAGTGAAAGAGTGTCGTCAACCATCAAAACAGGACATGATTCACAACAATTATTTGCCGAAAATGGAAATTGACCCGCAGACATACGAAGTCAGAGCTGATGGCGAGTTATTGAATTGCCAGCCTGCCAAAGTACTGCCGATGGCACAGCGATATTACCTGTTTTAACAGTGAAAATATTCACTCAACTCATCACAAATCGCAGAAATCCAAATTGTTGTTTGACACTGCCTTTTGAAAAACGCCAGCGTAGCAGGCAGAAAATTCAGCTTGACAACGGCGACGAGGCGGGGCTTGCACTACCGAGAGGCACTGTGCTGAAAGACGGGGACCAAATTATCGACGATGAAGGCTTTGTTGTCGAAATCAACTCCTCAAAGGAAGCTGTGTCTACGGTCTACAGCGAAATATCCCAATCGCTTGCACGAGCTGCCTATCATCTAGGAAACCGACATGTCAATCTGCAGATTGGAACAAACTGGCTTCGATACCAGCAAGATCATGTACTGGACGACATGGTGCGAAAACTGGGTCTGGAGGTTACAGTTGAACAGGCAAAATTCGACCCTGAACCTGGGGCTTACCATGCCCACTCTCACAGTGAATAGCCCCAAGAAGAGTGTAGGCCATCTTCTGCAGATTGCCAGTCCAACGTTGCCGATTGGTTCGTACGCCTATTCAACTGGATTGGAGTACGCGGTATGTTCCAGATGGGTTTGTGACCAGCAAAGTGCCCATTCCTGGATTTCCGGAGTTGCCTTGCACAGTATTTGTCATCTGGATGTTCCGGTTCTCAGCCGTTTGTTGCATGCGTGGCAAGAAAATGATGCTGCGAAGGTGCTTGAGTGGAGTCGCTTTTTAGTTGCGTCGCGCGAGTCTGCCGAATTGCTTGCTGAAGATCGACAAATGGGAGTCGCTTTGGCAAAACTTCTTTACGATTTGGGGATTGAGCCTGCTCGATATTGGATTAACGCTCCAGAGGCAAGCTGGGCAACTCTGTTTAGTTTGGCGGCTTTCAAATGGGAAATTTGTGAACATGAAGCCCAGCAAGCCTATCTCTGGGCTTGGTGCGAGCATCAGATTTCTGCTGCTGTCAAGCTGGTGCCTTTGGGGCAGACATCAGGCCAGCAAATTCTGCTTGCATTGTCAGAGCTAATACCGGAGTGGGTAGAATACAGTAGCACGCTGGAGGATAGCGACCTTGGGCAAGGTACGCCCGCACTTGCAATTGGCAGTGCCTTGCATGAGCAGCAGTACAGCCGCTTGTTTCGTTCATAAAAATTCAGAAATCTAGATAATGAGTCAAAAATCTACACTTCGAGTAGGAATTGGAGGTCCGGTAGGTACCGGGAAAACTGCGCTTGTGGATCAATTGTGCAAGCGAATGAGGGATGAATACCAGATTGCTGTTGTAACCAATGACATTTTCACCAAGGAAGATGCTCAGTTTCTTGTACGCAACAATAGTTTGGAAGCTGACCGAATTGTTGGTGTAGAGACCGGTGGCTGTCCGCATACCGCGATTCGGGAAGATGCATCAATCAATCTCAGTGCAATTGACGAATTGCACAATCGCTTCGGCAATCTTGATGTTGTTATAGTTGAAAGCGGCGGAGACAATCTTGCAGCAACATTCAGCCCTGAATTAAGCGATCTTACACTGTATGTTATTGATGTATCTGCAGGGGACAAGATTCCGCGAAAAGGCGGACCGGGCATTACCCGTTCCGATTTGCTGGTAATCAATAAAATTGATTTGGCACCCCATGTTGGTGCTTCGCTGGAAGTGATGGACCGGGATGCCCGAAAAATGCGCGGCGAGCGGCCCTTTATTTTTACAAACTTGAAAACCGGAACAGGTGTCGAAGAAATCGTGAAATTTGTCGAGCGTGAAGGATTGCTTGCTCAGTAAAATTGGGGAATTATATACTTGATTATATTTCCCAGCTGACCCCGAAAGCTATTCGGCTGGCTTGTATCCCTCTATTTCCCTGATTATAGTTTTCAGGTCTGCTTTTACCCATTCGTGTCTTGCATTGAATTTCTGGTGAATGTAGGCCTCGATTTCCCTGAAGTGCGAAGTCTCGAATTTGTACTCCATCTTGTACTGCCTTTCGGGATCCGATGTCTGGTATGAGGTCAGGCGCCGCTCAAAGTTGTTTGTAATTCCTACTTTGTACTCGCCTGGGTAGTTCGGATGCGAAACTGCGTACACGAATTTGACTTCTCTGTAATCCTCTGCTTGGTCCGTTCTTTTCGGCGGATCGGTCCTCATGCTGACAATGTTCCGATTCTTGAACATGTCGCTAGGATCGGAAACTTCTTTTTTCAATCGGTCATTGACCTGGTTGTAGGCCTCGACAGATATGTCAATCCCGATCCAGTTTCTGCCCAGCCGCTCTGCGGCAATGCACGTAGTGGCGCATCCGCAGAAAGGGTCAAGCACCATGTCGCCTTCATTGGACGATGCCTTGACAATTCTTTCAAGCAGTTTCAATGGTTTCTGGGTTGGGTATTTCGTAATTTCATTTTTTGATATTTGACCGCCCGCTCCGATGCCAACCCACCAACTTTCTGGAACCTTCCCCCTTTCGACATCTCTGAAACCAGGGAAACCAGGACCTGTACTAGGGGAGTTTGAATCGTACCTTCCCCGCGCAATAGTTGACGGAGCATAAGGAAGCCGTATATCGTCCTTGTTGAAAGCCCACTTCCTTCCCATTGAATACCACAGAATAATATCGTGCTTGCGATTGAACTGCCGCATTCTAGGAGAACCCGGCCCCGTATAGCACCACACAATCTCGTTTCTGAAATTATCCTCTCCGAAAACGCAGTCCATTGTTGTCTTCAGATAATGGCTCATCGTAGGGTCGCAGTGAAGATAGATGCTTCCAGTCTTTTTCAAGACTCTATGGCACTCGACAAGACGAATTGCCATGTACGCCAAATAGGGGAAATTGTAAGGCTTTCCTACGCCTTTCACACCGTTCAGGTAGTTGTAGAGCTCAGCATGGTCTTCCTTGACTGTGAGCAGCCATTCGTCTTTTACATCCTCCTCCCTGAAAATATCCTTGAAGCTGGCACCTTCGGCGCTAGTTCCGATCGGCGCAGTAAACTTCTTGTTCTTGTTGAACGGAAGGTCGAGGTAGATCAAATCGACGCACTCCGAATTGATACCCTGCATAACATCCAGATTGTCGTCGCAGAATATAGTCCTGTTCTCTACATTGCATTCCGCCATATCAAGCCCCCTACGATATCAGCTCGTCGTACTTCAGCCGCTTGCCGTCCGTGTTCTTGGCGACGCTCGCCATCTTCGCAAGCCGGAAGATAGTGTAGATTGTATATGATCCGCGAATATAATCAAGTATATAATTCCCTAAAATTTCATCTGAATTTCAGGTTTTCGCAAAGCTTTTTTCCAGCACCAGTCGTTGAATCTTGCCAGACGGACCTTTGGGAAGATCGTTGTAAAATAAAATTTTTGAAGGAGTTCTATATTCTCCAAGTTCACTTTTGCAGTGTTCTATGATTTCCTCTTCGCTACAGGAATAACCCGCTCGAAGAACTACAGCAGCAGCAATGTCTTGGCCGTAGTTTTTGTCAGAAATTCCGAAAGCAGCTGCTTCCAGAACTGCCTTGTGGAGATAGAGTACATCGTCGATTTCTCTCGGTGAGATATTTTCCCCTCCCTTTATGATCAGTTCCTTGATACGACCTGTTACATAAAAGTATCCATTTTCATCTCTATACCCCAAGTCTCCTGTTCGGAACCATCCATCCGGTGTAAACGACGATGCCGTAGTATCGGGCAAGTTGTAATAACTGGAAATTACATTGGGTCCCTTGACTATGATTTCCCCCACTTCATTTGGATCTCTTTCGTTAAAATTTTTGTCAATAATTTTCACTTCATCTCCAAAGGGTAATCCAACTGACCCGCTAATTCGCTTCGCAGGCGGCAAGGGGTTGGCGAGTATAGTGGCAGCTGTCTCTGTCAATCCCATCGTTTCAATCATCGGGATACCAAAGGTAGTTTCAAAGTCCCGATGCATGGAAGCCGGCAGTGCTGAAGTTGCAGATCTGCCAAAGCGCAAATGCTCAAGACTTTTAATGTATTCGTGCTGTTCCGGTTCTCTATGCGCCTGGTCCAGCAAGTACTTGGCAATTGTTGGAACAATGCTAAACCAGGTGCACTTGTACTGTTCTATCAAATTCCAGAACTTTGAAACACTGAAGCGGCGGGGCATTACAACACAAGAGCCAGTCACTAGCGGTGCTATCGCCGTCACAATTTCCCCATTGATGTGGTAAAGGGGCAGTACGCACAGTGCGCGGTCAGACTCCGAAATCTGATGGGCTAGCCCAACGTTTCGACCGCCTGCAATCAGGTTTTCATGCGATAAAACTGCACCTTTTGGCTTTCCAACAGTTCCAGATGTGTAGAGTATCAATCCGGTCGAACTGCCAGTCATTGTTGTTTGCTCCCAATCTGAACTACTGGCCGAGTTGAATGAATCGGGGCCGGATTTCATTCCCAAATGAATCAAGTCAAAATCTTTGTCCAAACCCGAAACAATCTCATTCAGCATTTTCCGGTATTTCTTGCTTACAAGGACAGCCCGGGTGTTGGAATCAACAAGAACGTGCGCAAGATTGCCGATGCTGGCGACGGCGTTTAGCGGAACCGCAACACGCCCTGAATAAATTGTGCCCAGCATTGCTACAACGGTCCAGTATCCATTGTCTGACAGGAAACTGACATGGTCTCCTGAAGAAATGTTGCGAGAGTCCAGAAAATTTCCAAACTGTCGGCAATGTTCTCTCAATTCGCCAAAACTCATGGAAAGTCCGGCATCGGGGTCAATCACAAAAGGACGGTCAGGGGACTCTTCTGCGCGCTGGTCTATTATTGATTGAATAGTAGTACTTGCCAATTTAACTTGTTTCAGTGGATTTATTCGGAGTGATACGTACGGAGAAAACTGCCGAACAAGTCTTCTTCTGTTGGCTTGTCTTCCGGAATTTTTGTGGAAAGATGGGTTACATTGATAAAGTGCCTGTAGTTCAAGTTTTCGGATATGCTGTTTCCGCCCCATGTACCGCAACCCATGCTTAGCGTGAAATTCAAACCGCTGGTAAAGCCACCGCCATTGCCGAAAGTGTGCGCCTGATTGACTAATACCCGGACTACATCAAGTTGTTCTGCCAGCAGGCGCGATCTTTCAGGTTTGCGGGTGTGAATACCGCAAGAATGCCCGGCCCCCTGGTAGTCAAGAATATTTCGAACATATTCAGCTGCGTGCTCAAAATCGCGCGCTCGGTATGCAGTCAAAACAATCGAAAGCTTCTCTCCTGAAAGCGGATATTGGGGACCAACGCCGGTCTCCTCCACTATTATGAATTTCGATGATTGCGCCTTTGAAGAGAGCCTGCAAGTTTCGACAAATACGCTTGGGTCCTTTGCAATCAGATTACGATTCAACTGACCCTTTGAGTTCCACATCCCGGAAATAATACGCTGCTTTTCTTCGGCTGTACACACATAGCCGCCGCACTTTTCAAACTCCTCGAGCATTTTTTCATAAACCTGCTCAACTACAATTACAGAATTTTCGGAAGAGCAGGATGTTCCGTTGTCGAAAATTTTGGAATCCCGGATTCGGCTTGCCGCCTTATCGAGATCTGCTGTTTCGTCTACAATAACCGGAACGTTGCCCATGCCGACGCCGATCGCAGGCGTACCGCTACTGTATGCTTCTCTGACGTTGTTTTGCGAGCCGGTTACTACAACAAGATCCACTGCTCGCATCAGTTCTTTGGTAACTTCGCGGTTCACCGGAGCGGGCAGTATTTGAACCAAGTCTTGCGGTGCACCGACCGTGGCAAGTTGCTCTCGCATCAGCTCTACAGCTTTGCTTGTAGTTTTCCAGCCCGAAGGGGATGGTGCAACGATAACCGCATTACGGCCCTTGACTGCCATCATAC
Source organism: Arenicellales bacterium (assembly GCA_965203865.1). Taxonomy (GTDB): domain Bacteria; phylum Pseudomonadota; class Gammaproteobacteria; order Arenicellales; family JAJDZL01. The sequence continues at coordinate 2,131,652 of OZ241916.1, read as the reverse complement.
ATTTGTTTACCGGGGTGGCAGCAGGGTTGGTAGACGGTGTTACTGCGGCGACTACACCAACGGGTTTGGCATACTTTACAAGTCCAAGGCTTGGATTCTCTTCAATGATGCCGACAGTTCGAACTCTCATCAGGTCGCGTAGTGTTCCAAAAGTCTTGCGCTTGTTTTTTGTGACCTTGTCGGCTATGTTGCCCAGTTCAGTGTCTTCAACTGCCAATTTGGCAAGCAATTCTGCATTTTCGTCTTTGTACAATGCCCATGCAATCGCAGTAACTGCCTCATCAACATCTTGCTGGCTTGACTGTCTGAAGTCGGCCATCGCTCTCCGGGCAGCTTCAACCAGACATTTCACGGATGTACCAATCTCGTACAATTCATTTTCAAGTTTTTTCATCAGTCTGATATGCTAAATAAGTAAGAATTCAATACTGCGGCAACTTTCCGAAACAAAACACAATTGTTGAAAAATGAACAGTAATTTTACACTTATTCCAATGAGTCGTGAGAAATCAGCGAAGGCTCAATCACCAAAGGGGAAAAATCTGAAATTACTGTTCGCTACCTACACAATGGATAGTGCGATGACCAAGTCCAAGCAATCTGATACAAGTCAAAAGACATTCAACCCGATTTTTTCAAAAGTGTTGAATTCGGTATTGGCCCTGGCAATTGTAGTTGTCTTGGTACCAGTGGCAAGTGCGCAAACTGTGCCTTGTACTCCGTCTTCAACAGATGCTTCGTCCAGTACTGCGGTTTCCAGAGTTTCCAACCCGGCTGGCACAACCATAGTGCGGCAGAAAAAGGGAGAAAGAGGAATTCATGCCCATTCCACAGTGTCAGCACAAATGGTTTCTGTTACAAATAGCGGCACAATTGTTACCTGTGGCGATGTACTTGAAGGCATGGACAGCAACGGAAACCCTTCATCCTCGCCATCCCATGGAGCAAGCGCCAGTGCTGATACCGACAGGGGTTCAGCAACAGCAATCAATAACGCGGGAGGACAAATTGAAACCCGCGGCAGAGCCGCAGTCGGATTGCTGTCTCATACATCTGGAACTGGCAGGGCATTGGCAATAAATCGGGGCACTATAAGAACCACCGGAGACGGCTATGACAGAAAAGTTCGCCAAACCAATCTGGTTCGAGGCGAAGTGCCTTCCATTGGTATCTATGCGTTTGCAGAAGGCGACGGAAATGCCGAAGCGCGCAATGAACGCGGAGCAACGATTGAAACAACAGGTGCGGGAGCATACGGAATCTATGCAAGAGCTGCTAACGACCCCACAACTGAAAATCCCGCATACACATCAACTGGAAATGCCTTGGCGATTAATCGGGGAAGCGTGATTACAAGAGGAAATCTGCTACTGACTGCGGACCCGGCCAGTAGAGACTTTACGCAGGCGAATGCAGTCTATTCTGAAAGCGTATCGGGTTCTTCCACAGCTATGAACACAGGCACGATTGATACTTACGGCGCAAGCGCAGATGGTCTGGCGGTGCAGTCACAATCCGGGGCTTCAGAAGGAACCAACAGCGGCAGAATTACAACACATCGTGTAACCACGATAATGCGGCCAAACAGTACTGCGGTTCGAAATTCTAGAGCAATGAATATTTGGTCGGATACAAAGTCAGCGAAAGCATTGAACACTGGTACCGGGATAATAGAAACTCAGGGCATTCGTTCTTATGCGATTTTTGCAGGCATTGGCTCCCGGAGCAAAACAGGAGGGCTAGCAGAAGGAATCAACCAAGGCCAAATTACAACTCATCGCGGCACCGCGCACGGGGTCTTTGCGTACGCTTCCACTGGTGGAAGCGAAGCCTTTCCCAACATAGTCAGAACACTGAACACCAAGGGTGCCCGGATTACTCTTCATGGGGACCATGCAATTGGTCTGCATTCGGGATTGTATGAATTCAGTGGCGACAGCAGCCACGGCCACGCAATTGCAATAAACCATGGAACGATTGTCTCCGATGGGGGTTTGGGTACGCCGGGAGACTTCGGTTCAATGGGCTTGTATGCTCAGCACCGCAACTTTGATTCCATGCCGGCGAGAAGTGGTAAAGCGGGCGATGCGACTGTAATCAATACCGGGAATATTTCTTTAACCGGCAAGAGTTCAGTCGGACTTCGGGCTCAAACTGAAGGCGATGGGCTGGCTACTGTAGAAATGACCGGCGGCAGAGTTTCTGCAGGTACTGCCGGAACGGAATTTGGCATTGGCATTTACACTGCATTGCAGTTTTTTTCCACTCCCGACTCAGACGAGGATATTGACATAGATATTCTAGTCTCTGGTGCGTCCACCAGTATAGTTGCGCATAGTGCCGCAGCAGACGATTCAACAACCACAAACTATGACGATTCAAAAGGAATCGGTATTTTTTCCGAAATCAAACATGCAGACCAGAACAACCCGGACAACAATGGCAAAATCCGAATCCGAATTACTCAAGGCGCTAGCGTAACTGCTGCAATTGCAACTCAAGTTCGCGGCGGCATAGCTGACATTGACTTGGACCAAAGCATTCTGAATGGAGAAGCAAGTTTCGACAATTTCAATGACAGAATGAAAATCAGGGGAGGATGGGTTCGCGGCTCGGTAGATTTCGGAGGGGGAGATGATTCGCTTACGATCAGCAATCGCGGCTATTTGACCGGCGACATAGATTTTGGGGCTGGAACTGACACCTTGGTCATTGATGTTTTGGGCACTGGCAGCGAGTCTAGCCAAGTGGACGGAACCATATCAGGACTGGAATCCATGTACAAAAGAGGGCCGGGACGCGCAGTGGTTAAAAACGTTGAAATGGCAGGCGGCAATCTTGCAATAGAGAACGGCGAGCTGTCTGTAACCGGGCATTTGAACTTGGGGTCAGGTAGAGTAATCATCAAAGATTATTCTCGACTGTCGTTTGAAGTTGGTGATGTTGCAGCACCAATGGGGACGGATAGCCATGGAAGAATAACTGCTCAGGGCGGTATTGTTTTTCAAGGTGCGAGTCCTGAAGTTCATATTCAAATTTTATCTGGCTTGAATGAGAATAGAATTTCTGCGGTTCAAAACTTTCTTCAGCAGAATGGCATCACGTTGCTGGGAGCAGGGACAAGTTTTCAGAAATCAACAAATTCCGTATCAACTCAAACACCTGTTACGATCAAAACTGTTGGCGGCGGTGTTGTTGGTGAATTAGATTCGTCAGGCGCTACAGATGGAATCACGGGAGACATTGGTATAAGCCCGGAAATTTCAACCGCGGCAAAATTATCCAGTACGACTGCTGGCAGTGACTATTTTGCCTATTATTCGGCAGCCGCATTTGCCGTTATTTTATGGCTAATGAGAGAAGATGACTCCAGTTTGGTTGCCGAGTACGAATCAGGCAATAAAAATGAGGGCAATGGCTTCGAACACAATAGCTACAGCAGGGATTCGGCAGAATCCATTAATTCTCATGTGAAATTATATTCTTACAGCGGCACAGGCTCTGTTGATGCCCTTGCTATTGGCCTGGATACAAATTTCGGAGATAAAGGATATTTCAGGATTACCGCCATGCCGGATACGAAAGGGGCAGTACAAACAAGTAAAATTTCTCTTAATGACCGCTCCAGCTTTAAAGGAAACTATTACACGGCGCAAGGCGGTTGGAGAGGAGATGTTGTGTTTTCCAGCTTGGAGTTCACACAGGGACATTTTCAAGTTGACACTTTGTTTAGCAACTTTCAGGGGTCGGAAAATAAACTTGCGGGAGAGTTCGATTCCATAAACCGCCAATTGAACTTCGGTGCTGGAGCAAATCTCGTAGTTGGGGACAATTGGAAAATTGTTCCTGAGATACAGATGTACAAAGGTTCAATCAGGCAACAAGAATTCAAGGCGAATGGCTCTGTTTTGTCTGCTGAATTGCCGGGTTTTACACAGCACTACCAAGGCTGGAAACTCGGATTTCAAATGAAACCCTTGAATTGGTTAAGTGGTACAAGTGGTTTGAAGTGGAGTCCAAGGTTGGGAACCAGTTTTTATCGCACATACACAAAAGGCCCTTCTTCGCTTGAAATTTCCCAGTCAGACCGAGTTGGAGTACTGACATTTTCGAATCGGCTGCCTTTGCGAAATTTTCCTCGGACTGTCCACAGTTTTAATGCCGGTTTGAAATTAAAGAGTTCCAGACAATTCCAGATTCTGCTTGACTTTGCTGGAGCAAGAATTGGCGGTAATTTCGAATACGGAATTCTCGGTCAATTGCAGTTCCGATACTGAAAATTCCGTGTAAAAATGATGGATTGTAAACTGTTCATATGATTAATAAAATGCAGTATATTCAGTAGAATTAATAAATTACTCTGCAATTATTAGAGTTTCAATCGCTGTAGTTCAATGCAGTAAACCTATTTGGACGTAATCAAATTTGACCATTGATATTAAAGATCAGTTTCCTGTCGTAGATGCACTCCAGTCTACGAACTGGAACCGTGAATATTTCGAGCAGCTTGCAAATTCAGGTTTGAACGCTGTTCATGTAACTCTTGTTTATTGGCAAGATTGCCGCGAAACCCTTTCTGAAATAGGTCAATGGAACCGATGGTTTATTGAACACGGAGACTTGATCACTCTTGTTCGTACTGGCGAGGACATTTCAAAAGCCCATCAAGAAGGAAAAGTCGGGATTATTCTGGGATTTCAAAATAGTTCTCCCATTGAAAACGATTTGAATCTGGTGCAAATTCTCCACGACCTTGGAATTCGCATCATGCAGCTAACCTACAATAATCAGACGCTAATCGGGGCCGGGTGTTACGAATTGAACGACAGTGGAGTTACCAAGTTTGGCAAGAATGTAATTCGGGAAATGAACCGGGTTGGAATGATTGTAGACTTGTCTCATACATCCGAAAAAACCAGTCTTGATGCCATTCACCTGTCGGAACGACCGGTTGCTATAACCCACGCCAACCCATTGTTCTTTCATCAGGCAAGGCGAAACAAGTCCACAGAATTGCTTGCGGAATTGGCAAATCATGGAGGAATGCTCGGATTTAGTTTATACCCGCTGCACTTGATGAGTGGGACTGACTGTACACTGAAAGCATTTACAGACATGGTGCTAAGAACTGCTGATTTGATGGGTATTGAAAATATCGGAATTGGCTCCGACCTCTGCCTTGGGTGGGGACCAGACCAGCTTGAATACATGCGTAGCGGAAAGTGGACGTTTGAACCGGACCCGGGAGATGCAAAGTCCTCCGATCCAGTATGGCCAGACTACCCCGGCTGGTTCAGTAGCATGGGTGATTTTCAGAATCTCGCAGACGGACTTGAAGATGCCGGATTTTCAAGTGAAGAAGTCGGTTTGATTCTGGGTGGAAACTGGTTTCGATTTTTTAGCGACGGGTTTAAGCCTTGAGTGCAATTCTTGTGAACTCGCACAACGAGCTGCAGTCCATTCTCAAATACGACAGGAGCCAGTTGCGTTCGCCTGCGATTGTTATGAAACTGAATCGGCTGGGTTCATTTCATCCTACGAGAATCAGCTTCACCCGAACGTTGATACGTCGGATGCATGAAGAAAAATGGGAAATCAATGCAGTTCGCAACAATCTGGATGAAAATGGATTCGGAGATTTTGTGTACAGAATCTCCACGCCATCCGGGGAGCTCAGCTTTATCGCATTTAGCAATCACTTGGACGACAAAGAACGCACAGACCGTGTAATTGCGGAAAAGTGGGATATGGCATTTACATTGCTTAACGGAGTCGCTACCGAGAAAGATGTAGCCAGGCTACGCGCTGAAGTGCCACTGCAGGAAGCAGGTCGTATGAGTGCAAGCGAAATCGTGCTCAGTCGGGCAAACAAGAGCGTTCGGTTGTTTGAATCGGTCGTTAATTGTCTTGCAAACGGAACCCAGCCATCCGCTGCCGAAATCGCAAAAATTGGCTACCTGATTCGCACTACCGCAGTTTACGGAAATGGAAAGTTCGGCTTGATGGACTTTGATTGTGTTCAAAGCACGACTCCATTTTCACTGCCGTTTCAGGCTGAAATGCTTACAGTTTACATGGCCCGGCAGTTTAGTCTGGATTTGATTCACCATATCGCCAAGTCAAAAAGCAATGGCAAATTCGTAGAATTGTCAAGACAGCTGCAACAGTGCATTGGTGTTGGAAATGCGACGGGTTTGGGCATGGCGCCGTACTTGGTGGGGCATCCGAAACTGATTGACCGCTGGATTGAATTGCGTGAAATAGCAATTTGTCGAGTGAAGTCTGTTGATTCTGTGACGCAAGAAGTTTTGGACAGTTACGTCGCTTTGCTGGGACGAGTTAAGCGATATGTAAAGCAGTGGCGAACGGATGATGAAAGACAGAACCAACGAATAGATACACTGCAGAGTGAAGTCGAAACTTTGCAAAAAATGGGTTGTAGCTGGCTATCAGGAAAATTTCCTTGGCGGAGTTTTTTTGAGTGGGTCAATGAAAACACCAGTACGGAATGCCAGGAACTGGCCGTAAGCATTGTATTAGAGTTGTATCCCGGACTGGTTAACGAATTGGACCAGTACACCGCACTTCAGGAAATTGATGAACTGTATCCACAGCAGACTATTCAGGAACTGAAAGAGTACATTGAAAACCGGTATCAGTGGGTGCTTGAATTTGATTTTGACAACCCTCATTCGCAGTATTTGTTTTGGTACTTTTCCCAAGGCAAGGAAGAACCCAGGCTGGGAGAGCGGTACAATGAACCGGGGAGTGAATTTGAAATGCGCATTGGTATCGCTAGAGATGTCAAGTTTCTTTATGAATCTTTATGCAGGTTGTCTGCAAGGGATTCCACCCAGACAGTTGCAAGTTTTTTAAGAGCAAATCCCGAATATCGTTTCATTGTTTCTCGCTTGCATTCGTTAAAAGACTGTTCTTATGCTGAAATTCAGGACAATTTAATCGGGGCAGATTGCATGCCAATTGACCTGTTGCGATGCAAGCTTGCGATGTTCGGTGCTGCTCGCTTTGACCCGAAATCAAACTTGTGGACCCGGATTACCTTGTTTCAAGGAGCACCGCTGATGGATGAGTTGCAGAGAGTTGATGCTGACGACTGGTCGTTTTCTACTGTTAGTAATCACTAAACCGACTAGTGCTCAATGCAATTATCAGAAGGGGAGCTTTACCGGCTGTCGCAGCGAGTATTTTTTGCACTTGGATTTCCAGCTGGAGCAGACCATGAAGCTGCTATGGCGGTCAAATGGCTAGCCGCTCACGGATTTCCTGCAGTAAATCAACTTCACTCCAAAATTCCTGAGTTAAGAGCAAATCCATATCAATCGGTTGAAATTTTGCAAGATGCTCGCGGCGGTTTCGAGTTGAACACGAGCAAGGATATCGGTTATTTTGCAGTATTTGAAGCAGTGGAATTCATTTGCGCTAGAGTATCAAGTAAAGAAATCGAATCATCGCCAGCATTAATTTCTGGATTAAAAATTCCATCGTTACTGACCCCCCTTGCTCTCAGATGGTCAAATACAGGATTGGTTTTCGATATTCAGATTTCCACGGCTCATCTGTTTTTTGACAATGGCTTGCTATGGACGAATTTTGAGTTGAATAAATTAGGTTTGTTATTAGACAATTCAAGTGCACGCGTCTGGTGCAATTCTTGCGAGTTGACGAAGAGCAGGGCAGAGGAAGCAAAAAGCGAGCTCGTATTACAAGATTTAAATAGCTATCGAGACACAGGACGAGCTAGCGGGCTTCAGGTAGATGACAAAATTTGGTTTGATTTGAAGTCTGTAGCCTATGAAGGTTTTGTACCGGAAAGCGAATTATCAAGGCAGCACGGTGCCGGTGCGGAAGTAGATGATAGCGATTGAAAATTGCCAATGAACAAACCAAGTTTGAAGAAAAGATTAATGGGAGGCGATTGCCAACGCCACTCCCGAACAGGTTGCAAGAGCCATTATGAAAATCTCGTCGAAGAAAGAATGGCGGTTCATGTAGAAAAATCAAAAACCTGCACAGTCAGATTGATATTTTAGAAAAATTTTCTACAGTTTTCTGCAATTGGGGGAATGGTGTAGATTGCATATAATTTCCCTTGCTATTGTTGCCGCCCTGCTCAGGAAAGCGGGGAGCGAGCCGTTTTTTCCTCTGACACTTGTTACTACCAATCCAAGGATGTGAAATGAAAGGGAATTATATACAATGATAACCAATTGCCATGATTAGAACTTATACATATACTGCCAAGCTTTCCAGGGACTGCCACAGGAACCTGGAAGAGTTTCTGAATCAGGAGACACTCTTGTGGAACTGCGCCCTGCAGGAAAGAATAGATGCTTACAAGAAGCAGGGCATAGGTATTTCTTATCTTGACCAGCAAGAGTCTTTAACCAGGATAAGAGAAGAAGACGAGTGGTTTGAGAAGTTTCATTGTTCGTCCCAAAGAACCTGCTTAAGAAGACTGGAGAAAGCTTTCAAGCGGTTTTTTGATAGAGAAAAGAAAGGGGAGAAGCCGGGGTTTCCAAGGTTCAAGCCAGGGAACAGGGGAATCAAGTCTTTTGAAACAGACTCTTTTCGTATTCACAAGGCGGGACCTTGGCAGTGCATCCGAATAAAAGGAATTGGCAAGTTCAGGTTCAAGGGTGAACTGAAAGGAGAAGCCAAGCTTCTTAGAATTGTAAAGACTCCTGTAAGGATTAAGATTCAGCTGGTTTGCGAACTGCCAGATGTAGAAACTGTAGATGAAAGGGCTCCTGTAGGAGTGGATGTAGGAGTCTTGAATAGAATTACCCTGTCCAATGGAGTGCAAATTCCTAAAAGGAGTGTAAATAGAACCAAATTAAAGTCCTTGCAGAAAAGAGTTTCAAAGTCTGTAAAAGGTTCTAACGGCAGGAAGAAGAAAGTACTGGCTCTAAGCAAGGAATGGCAGAGAGTCAGGGAAAGAAATAAAGGCTATCTGCATGAGCTGACTACCTGGCTAGTCAAGAACCAGACTTCCAAGTTTTACGTAGAGGATTTGAAGGTTAAGAATATGACTGCCACTGGCGGTAGCAGTAAAGCTGGATTAAACAGGTCAATGCTTGACCAAACGTGGGGAGACTTTAATTCTATACTAAGCTACAAGGCTGAGAGTGCCGGTGGCTTTGTATCTAAAGTCAATCCCAGGTTTACATCCCAGGTCTGCTCCAACTGCGGGCATAAGCCCAAGGACAAGATTGGACTATCTGTACGCATGTACGAGTGTCTTGCTTGTGGCTACAAAGGAGACAGGGATGTAAACGCAGCAATAAATGTTCTTCGTGTCGGATTAAACGGCACTTTGGGCGGGAGGTCCGAAGCGCAGGAAGAAGGAAGGCTTAAAGCATTCATTGGAATGCCCACTGCGCAGAACAGTATACAGTGATCTCGTTATCAATGTATATAGTTCCCAAATGAAACGAAGTCTGGAAGCAGACGCGATATTGCTTTTGACAGTGAGGCTTGGAAAGTCGTTGCAAGAAAGTGAAAAGCCCCTTACTGTAAAAGAGTGGTCAAGACTGGCGAAGTTGTTGCAAGAAAACAAGCTTGCGCCAGAGAGTATTTTGGATAGCGATTTTCCGAATTTAATCAAGGAATGGAATGACAAGAGAATAACAAGTTCTCGAGTTGAAGACTTGCTCAGGCGAAAAGCAGTTCTCGGATTGGAAATTGAAAATTGGGAACGTGCCGGAATCTGGATTAGCACCATTTGCGACTCGGATTATCCTGGCAAATTGAAGCAGCGACTAGGTGACAACGCACCGCCGGTGCTTTTCGGTTGCGGGGACAAATCACTGTTGAAACAAAAAAGTATCGCAGTTGTTGGTTCGCGCAAGACAGATGAAAACAAGGAAAAGTATTCCCGCAAGATCGTAAACACTCTGGTTGAGCAAGGTTATTGTGTTGTTTCAGGAGGTGCCAAGGGTATTGACCAATGCGCAATGATGGCGGCTTTGGAAAAAGGCGGCAATGCAGTTGGGGTTCTGGCAGAGAATTTATTGCGTTCAACTACACTATCTGCTTTTCGAGAGTTTATTAAGTCTGGCAATCTTGCACTGATATCCCGTGTAAACCCGGAATCAGGATTTTCAAAAGGCAACGCAATGGATCGAAACAAATACATCTACTGTCTTTCGGAAGCCGCCATTGTTGTAGAGAGCGGGGATGGGGGTCAAGGTGGTACATGGCATGGTGCAGATGAAAATTTACGCGCATCTTGGAAGATTCCTGTGCTGGCAAAAAAGGATGGCAACGCCAAGCTTGTGGAAAATGCAGGCGCTTATTGGTTGACTGGTGAAATTGTTGAAGATTTAGGAAAATTTATCGAAAGCTTGCCTAGTGAAGTTGAAAAGCAAGAGTCATTACAGGTTGAAACAGCTTCGGAGCCAAGTGGGAGCATGTACGAAGTCTTTTTAAGGAAATTAGCTGAGCTTACGACATCAAATACTTGGTTAAATACAGATGAAGTTGTAGAACAACTGGATTTGAGAAAAGGGCAAGTTCAAGACTGGTTAAAGTGTGGAGTAGATGAAGGTCGAGTAATCAAGAAGAATAGACCTGTGCGTTATTCTATTCCTGAAAATGGCAAGAAGCAGAAGTCACTTCAGGGCCTTTGATATGCAAGCTCAATTTCTATGCTCATCATTCCCTCCTTCATGTACAATACCAATGATTTCAATAAACAAGGTTGCCGCAATGCCACAGCCATTTCCTGTACTGGGTGCTTGAAGCACGGTCTTACTACGAGGCTTCCGCATTGCGGCCAACCACTGGGGTGCTAGTCCTGAAGAGGCGTTCGAAACGCAGGAATAATATGAAATATTGACGAGTTTGTTTTCCGCTTCAATCGCCGACTCTGGACACCTAAGTTACCGGATTGATTGCTCAAGCCGATGTTAAACATATGCGGATTCGGGCTTTCCTTGCTTATAGTTAGAGGATAGAAAAGAAATTACCAAGATTGTAAATCCAATGTATGCCCCCAAAAATCCTGTCCCATTGAATTTTGGAATACAATTTGAAAAGGTAAATTTCGTTGAAACTTACTACAATAGTTGAACTCGACCCAAGCAGAGTCGAATTTTGAAATTAAAAGCAGGAGAAGTCCACATGTTAATGAAGACCAAGTCAAATTGTTCGGTGGAAACACAATTTGCACACGACTACTGGGGAATTGACAACGATTACACAAAACTTACGGACGTGCTTCTCGGCAAGCCGGATTTTTATCGCTGGGTTGATGCCGGTCCAATTATCATGCGCACATTGATCAATGCTCACCAGACTGGAATTCAATTTGATTTTGATTTGGCGCAGCGACAGCACCGGGAGATGGTTAGCATCTACGAAGAAAACGATGTCAAGTGCCACTATTTGGATTCTGATGAAGCACTTCACAGAAACTTTTTTGCCCGGGACAGCTCTGCAATGACACCATGGGGAGCTCTGATTTGTCATATGCAGATAAAGTGCAGGCGAGCTGATTATGTAACTGCTATCCGGTTTTATCAGGAAAACAATATTCCTATTTGGCAGTATGCCACTGCAGGTCATTTTGAAGGCGGCGATATAGTAATTTTAAAACCAGGCTATGTATTGGTCGGCTACTGCGGCGAGCGGTCCGAAAAAGAAGGGGCTGAACAAGTTTGCAAGTTTGTTCAGGACCAAGGATGGGAAGCAATCGTAGCGCCAATTTCGAGAGAATTCGTGCACATGGACGGACTGGTTGTTCCACTGGCCGAAGATCTCCTTGTGGCATGCAGCGATGCTCTGGAAGACTGGGTGCTGGATTGGATCAAAGACCGCGGGTTTCAGATTGTTGATGTGGGATATGCAGAGGCAAAGAATCTCGGTGTGAATCTGGTCGCACTTGGCAATGACAAAGTGCTGTCCATGTCCGGTGCAACAAAACTAAACAACGAAATGCGTGCCATGGGATTTGAAGTCTATGACCCCGATATGTCCATGTTTACTCTTGGAGGGGGCGGGGTTCATTGCCTGAGTCAGGCACTAAGGCGAGAACGGCTGTCAGATAGTGACTGATCTTTCTCAATTGCGGGTCAACGGTTCCCGTCTATGGGCCAGTTTAATGGAAATGGCCGAAATTGGCGGGACTGAAAAAGGCGGCAGTTGTCGTCTGGCATTAACAGACGAAGACCGTGTTGGACGCGACCTGTTCGTGTCTTGGTGCCGTGAAATTGGTTGCTCGATTGACATTGATGATATGGGCAATATATTTGCTCGTCGGGACGGATTCCAATCCAGTTTGCCGCCCATAGCGATGGGAAGTCATCTTGACACGCAGCCTGCAGGCGGAAAATTTGATGGTGTTTATGGCGTGCTGGCTGGTCTTGAAGTTCTTCGAACACTTCACGAAAACAACATTGAAACCAAGGTGCCGCTGGAAGTAATTGTATGGACTAACGAAGAAGGTTCAAGGTTCGCTCCCGCGATGATGTCTTCCGGAGTATATGCCGGGCTCATTGAGAAAGAGTTTGCCTGGTCTCGCAAGGATGTCAACGGAGCATCGCTGTATGGCGAACTTGAGCGCATCGGCTATCTTGGACCAACTGCCTGCGGCGAGCACAAAATTGGCGGTCTCCTTGAACCTCATATCGAACAGGGACCAATTCTGGAAGATAACGGCAACACAATCGGCGTGGTGTCTGGTGGTCAAGGTCAGAGATGGTTCGATGCAGTAGTAAGTGGGCAGGACTCTCACGCTGGTTCAACGCCAATGCCTTCCCGGAAAGATGCACTTGTTGCCGCCGCCGCGATGGTATCGGGAATCAATAAAATTGCTTTGGAAAACGCACCATTTGCAGTCACTACAGTAGGTGAATTGCTGGTCAAGCCAAACTCGAGAAATACAATTCCCGGGGAAGTTGCTTTTTCAATTGACATTCGCCACCCGAATGATGATGTAGTTACAAAAATTGCTGATGACATCCGCAAACTCTGTGAAACAGAAGCAGCGAGCAATTCGGTTTCAGTCGAGCTGGATGAAATTTGGATCAAGCCTACTATTCATTTCAATGAAGATTACATCAATGCAATACGTACAAGTGCACAAATGCTCGGTTATAGTCATCAAGACATAGTTTCAGGAGCGGGACACGATGCATGCCAGGTCTGCGAAGTGGTGCCAACCGGGATGATTTTTGTGCCTTGCAAAGGCGGGCTCAGTCACAATGAAGAGGAAAGTGCAGAGCCGGATCACCTTGAAGCAGGTTGCAATGTGCTTATGCATGCAGCAATACAGTTAGCGAATACGTAATTGAAGCGATTGCCAACCGCACCTAAATTTCCATCCACGCGGTTTCAAGGCAGCAAGTCCAAGTTGGCAGATGAAATTTGGAACTGTCTGAAGCATTTGGATTTTCAAAGCTCAATAGACTTGTTTGGAGGGACAGGCTCTGTGGGGTATATGCTGAAAGCAAAAGGGAAGCAGGTTTACTACAATGACTATTTGAGATTCAACTATTTGACTGGTCTTGCGCTGAATGAAAATTCTGCAGTAATTTTGCACAACAATGACTTGGACTTTATTCTCTCCAAGCATGGCAATATCAGCTATCCAAACTTTATTGAAAAGACTTTCAGCGATATTTACTTCACTGGCGAAGAAAACAAGTGGCTAGACGTTGTATCAACCAACATCCGTCAACTCCATTGCAAGTACAAGCAGGCGTTGGCCTATTTCGCGTTATTCCAAGCTTGTACTGTCCCAGATCCCCGCTTAAGGGTTTGAAAGCTGTATTATGGCAGTGAAGACAAGTGCATGCAATCGTCGGTGTTCGATTTGCCCGGTGCCATTCGGTGCCGGTACTGAGCGGATCGGATATTAGCAAGGTTCGAGGTTCGAATCGACGGCATGAAGCGGCGTGCGGACGCGTTTTCGCCGGCAGCAGGCGAGAGCGTCTGCTCAACAGGTCGATTCAAGATGTTCGGTGCGGCGAAGCGCCGCGGAGCAAGCCTATTCGAGAAGAATTCTTTTCAAGCTGCAGGTATTGTCGATGGCCTCGTTCAACCATTTCATATACACGCTGCGCAGATTCTTGCTGAACCTCAGCCGGTAGCGGCCCGCACTGCAGGTCAGCACTGCCGGGCGGCGCACCACGCGCCGAATGATGGTTCCCAAGCTGCGCCGCCATTCATCCAGCGGCAGCAGACAGTACTGAATTGCTCGCAGCAAGGCCTGCGCCAGCAAGCCGCACAGGTAGAACGCCTGGTTGGCAGCAAACCTCTTGCACGGCGGATGATGAAGATCCAGGTCAATCAGCGGACCCTTGAACGCATTCTCTTGACCCTGCTTGCCGCGATGACGGGCAACCGCCTCCCAAACCGGCAACTCGTCGTGCGATACCAGAATCACCGTGTAGGTCGGATCCAGCAGCAACTGGCGACCTTCCTTGCTTCGCCGAATCACCGCATAGGCCGCATCCTGCTCCCAGCCATTCGGCCGGTGAGACGAATAAATCGCCTGCTCCTCACCGTTGATCCATTGCCAATCCGCATTGTCCGAATCTTTCACCGCATTCACCACCGGCTTCTTCCAGTTGTCGTTCGTCACGCTCACCGAGTAGTCCCAGCCGCGGGAACGGCAATACTTCACAAAATCCCCCTTGTAGTAGGCGTTGTCCGCTCGCACCCACACCCCGGACTCGCCCGACAGCAGCGGCACTGCATCCGCTTCCAACTGCTCTTTCCAGCCGTGCGTCGAATGACCGCCGCCGTCGTTCAACCGCAAACTCACCATCAGATTCCCCACAAAAATCGTGTGCATCTGATAACGCCGTACCCCGCGATAGCAAGGCTCCTGCGCACCTTCAAAGCACTTCCCGTCCACCTCGATGTCGGTGCTGTCTATGAAGACCGGCACATAGCCCAGAGAACAACGATGGCGATTCGCAACCGTCGCCGTCAACGGCCCCAGCCAGCGTACCGCCAACTCCCGAAAACGAGCCAGATCCGACTCCCCGAAGCGACTCAGAAACTCTCCCATGCGCCGCGAACCCGGCATCTCGCCCAGACCCGTCAGAACCCGGAAAACACCATCCCGACGGGCATCGTCCAAATCCGACAAGTGGCCCTCGCCCGTCAACAGCAAATACACCTGCGCCAAAATGCTCTGCGCCTCCGTCGCTCCCCGACGACGCTTTTTCAACGTGCCGTTCAACTCCTTCTCCAGCAACTCGCACAAGCCGCTGGCCCTCGCCAACTGCGCCGCAAACGTAACCCCGCCGCACCCCGTCAACTTCGCATCCGTGAAATCATATTCGACTTTCCGCACCCGACTTTGTATACTGCTCATCTGTTTCATAAGGACACCTCTTGGGTGAGTTTTGTTAAAAACGGTATTTTACCGGAAATCCTAACAGAGGTGTCCCTTTCCACACCCTCAGAATGGATTTTCTTAGCTTCTTAAGCGGGAATCAAGGGTACTGTAAAGCGCCCGTTCAACCTTTTTCATCGCAAAAATCTTTATATTCGCTTTGCAGATGTAAAACGAAGCTTCGGTAACAAGGCGACTTGGGATAAGCCGTTTGAACAGCATTTTCTAAAGTTCGCAGGCGAAGCAAACGATGCTGTATTCGACAATGGCAAAACTAACAAGGCTTTCAATGCAAACGCTTTCGACCTGAATGCAAAAGCAGACCTGGTATACATTGACACGCCTTATATTTCAAGCAAGGGAGTTGGGGTTGATTACATTGACTTCTACCACTTTCTGGAAGGACTCAGCGACTATAAGAATTGGTACAAGCGTATCAACTTTGACAGCAAGCACAGAAAATTCAAACACACAAAATCACCGTGGACTGACAAGAATTCAATTCATGATGCCTTTGACAGATTATTTTGGAAGTATAAAGATTCTATTCTCGTCGTTTCCTATCGTTCAGATGGAATTCCAACTCCTGAGGCACTTCAAAAATTAATGAAAAAACACAAGGAGCATGTTTACGAGGCATTTCGAAGCGATCATAAATATGTGCTGAGCAAAAATGCGGGGTCCAAGGAAATTTTACTGGTCGGGGAATGAGCTAGTTTCGCAGTGTACGATTTTGATCGTCTGAAATTTTTTCCACCCCATGCCTTGGGCATTGCTCATTGGCATGCTTCTCCAGAATGGACAAGCAAGAAGAAAATAAGACGCTGTTATTTGCCATCTACTGGTGAGAACAGCACCCACTTGAAGGCCGGCAATTTACTCGGCTAAGTAGTTCTGATTCCTCGCAGTCGATCAGATCTTCGCCGCAACAGTTCGATTGTCGTTAGCAGTAGTATCGATACCATTATCAATAGAGTGGCAACCGCCAGTATCGTCGGACTGATCTGCTCGCGAATACCGGAAAACATTTGCCAGGGTATTGTGCGCTGCTCATAACTTCCAACGAAAAGTATGACTACTACCTCATCGAAAGATGTGATGAATGCAAACAGGGCTCCAGAGATAACTCCGGGCAGTATGAGCGGCACGATAACTTTGAAAAAAGTTGTGGGGCCGGAAGCCCCCAAACTTTGAGATGCGCGTATGAGGCTGTTGTCAAAACCAACCAGTGTCGCTGTAACTGTAATTACCACAAACGGTGTTCCAAGTGCCGCGTGAGCCAGAATGACACCTATCATTGTTCCCTGAAGATTGACTCGTGAATAGAAAAAGAACATACCGCAAGCGGAAATAATCAACGGAACTATCATTGGAGAGATGAGTATTGCCATTAAGGTTGTTCTGTAGGGAACGTGCTGACGACTCAAGCCCAATGCTGCCAGAGTGCCCAGAAATGTCGCAATCAAAGTTGAGAATATGGCAATAATAAAACTGTTGTTGACTGCGCCTTGCCAATTCAGATTTGTGAAAAAATCTGTGTACCATCGTAGCGAATATCCTGCCGGGTCGAACGAGAGCATTTCCTGTGTAAAGGTGAAGAAAGGTACCGAGTTGAAGGAAAGCGGGACGATTACGAGCAACGGGAAAATCAGGAACAGAAATACTGCACCGCATATTACCCGAAACAGGTAGTGCCAGATTTTCTCAATAGGACTCGCGTAAGGTTGAGGCTTCGCCATGTTTTATCCCAGTTTCATGTTGTCGATGCCGACAATCTTGTCGTAGAGTATGTAGAATGCAAGCACCAAAGCCAGCAACAGTATGCCCAATGCTGCCGCCAGGCCCCAGTTCAAAGATACAGAGACATGGTATGCAATGAAATTGCTGATGAATGTGCCTGATGTGCCCCCGACAAGTGCCGGTGTGATGTAGTACCCGATTGCCAGTACAAATACCAGTATTCCTCCCGCTCCTATGCCAGGTATGGTATTCGGCGCATAGACTTTCCAAAATGCGCTAAACGGATGAGCGCCCAGTGAAACTGCTGCGCGAACATAGCTGGGGGGTATCGTTTTCATTACACTGTACAACGGTAACACCATAAAAGGGAGCAATATGTGCGTCATTGCGATAACTGTCCCCGTTGCATTGTGGATCATTGCCAATCTGCTATCGGTATCCAGCAGGCCGATGGTAACAAGAAATTGATTAATTACCCCCTCCCGTTGCAAAAGTGCAATCCAGGAAGTGGTTCGCACAAGCAGCGATGTCCAGAATGGTAGCAAGACAAGCATCAACAGGACATTTCCTGTCTTTAGAGGCAACGTGGCCAGCAAATAGGCGATTGGATAGCCAAGAATCAGTGTAACCAGTGTGATTAACGCACTTAGGTAGAGTGTTCGAGTGAAAAGTTTCAGGTAGATTCTTTGCTCATCTTTCTGAAATGCCACACTTCCGTCTGGAGTAACCTGCAAGTCCAAAGCTCCCAGAAAATAGCCTGCAGTATACGAGGGGCTAAATGTTTTGATCAATTGCCAGGTTTCAATATTGCCCCATTTTTTGTCGACCTTGATCACTGCTTCCTGATAGGGGCCTTCATCAATCTTGGGCAAACGTCGCTGTGACTTCCTGAAAAGGCTTGACATGCCCGGAAGCTCATAGTTGAGTCTTTTTCCAACTCGCGTGATTACGCGGTCTTCTGCGCCAACTTTTACATCGGCGACCAATGCTGCAAAGGTTTTTTCATCAGGCAGAGAACCGGAAGTGCTGTCCCAGCGCTCCAGTTCTTTGGCAGTTTGTGGAAGATATTCGGAAACAATTGGATCTACTACTCCCCGGAGCAGCATATCTCCAATGGGAAGCATGAAAGTAACTGTGATAAACAACAGCAAGGGGGCAACCAGCAAGAGTGCTTTGGTTTTTTCCCTTCGAAGTGCCCGAGCAAGGCTAATCTTCAGCGGAGTTCCGTCGACTGTCGTCAGGATCTCTCCGCCTTGCGCTTGGCTGGTGCTAGCCATGGATTCTATCTGCAATACGTCAGTTTGATGATTGAACGAATATGCAGGGAGCATTTGCTCCCTGCATATCAATCAATATCTACTGAAGCCAGGAATTGAAGCGTTCGTTCAAGTCGTCCTGATTATCAGCCCACCACTCGTAATTGTTAAGCAGGGTTTTCTTTGCATTGTTCGGATCAGTCGGCATGTGAGGTGCCATTTCAATGCCGAGAGTTGCATGCTTTCCTACTAGCGGTGCTGACGAAGCTCTCGCAGGACCGTAGGAGATATATTTCGCTTGGTCTGCCAACCTTTGCGTATCTGTTGCAAAACTCAGGAATTTGAGGACTGCATCCTTGTTTGCCGTTCCTTTCGGAACAACCCAGCCGTCAAGGTCAAATACTTGCCATTCCCACATCATTCCAATAGGCTGCTTTTCTTCTTCGATGGCAGAGAAAAGGCGGCCGTTGTAGGCAGATGCGATCACGACTTCGCCGTCAGCGAGAAGCTGAGGCGGCTGTGCACCGCGAGTCCACCAAATTACATTGTCTTTGATGGTGTCGAGTTTTCCAAAGGCTCTGCTTACACCTTCGGGAGTGTCCAGCACGTCATATACATCATCTGCTGAAACACCGTCAGCTAGCAGTGCCCATTCAAGGTTGTTAAGCGGTTTCTTTTCCAATGATCGTTTGCCTGGAATTTTACCCAAATCAAATACATCTGCGATGCCTGTCGGCGGGGTTGATACCAGGTCAGTGCGATAGCCGAAAGTCGTCGAGTAAACGATTTGAGGAATAAAGCAGGGTGAAACAATCAACGATCCAAAATCGGCGCTAGCAGGAGTTCCGTCCGGTGCAGCGGCGAGAACGGCATCATGGTCGATTTCTTCAACTAACCCTTCATCACATAACGTAATTGCGTCAGCAGCAACTGCATCAAGCAAGTCCCATGTAACATTTCCTACTTCAACTTGCGCACGAAGCTTTGCAACGCCTTCGGAAGCTGAATCGTCGTTTACGATGGTAATGCCGGGATTCGCAGCCATGTACGGATCGTGATAGGCGTTTTGTTGGCTGGCAGTATATGCACCTCCCCATGAAACTACAACCAGTTCCTGCGCCTGCGCAATGGTGATGCTGCCTGCAGCGAAAACCAAAGCACTCGCCAAAGAGGCTAGCATATTTCTTTTAGATATTTTCATAATACCTGACTCCTGTAAGTGAATAGCTGTATCAATAGTAATTGAAATTTACATCATATGCAGCAGCATCTACTATCACAGCCACCGCATAGGCAATCATAAAATTTCCTATTGTGATAACACAAAGTATCTACATTAGTCAAACTTTTTATGAAAATTGGTTGATTTTTCCTTGGAGATTTTTGTATCCATATTGCAAAATACTGATTTATCATTGGCAAGGCGGTTGCAGTTTTGTTTGAGGCCAATTCTTAATCCTGATTGCATTTTTCGGATTTGCCAGTCAAGTTATTCTCATATAAAGAGTATTTATGCCAGTTATCCATGAAATTAGCGAGGGAAGATTTCCTGTAAAAATCTTCACTGATGACGTTGATGACAGTGCATTGTCACAACTGGTCAATATTTCCAATCTGCCGATACTTTACGGACATGTAGCGGCAATGCCGGACGTTCACGCCGGTATTGGTGCGGCGGTTGGTTCGGTAATTCCAACCCGGAATGCTGTAATTCCTGCGGCGGTGGGGGTAGATATCGGTTGCGGGATGATTGCAGTTCAATTGTCACTGCGTGCTGAAGATCTGCCGGACAGTCTCAAAGCTGTCCGCAGTTCAATTGAATCGGCAGTGCCGGTAGGGTTTGAACGGCACAAGACAGTGCAAGCACCGAAAAACTCTCTGACAAGGCTTGCCCCCACTCTGGAAAAAATTCTTGAAAAACACCCTCCGGTTGGCAAGCGGCTAAAGAAATTGAACAATGCGTGGATGCTGCAGCTGGGGACGCTCGGCGGGGGCAATCACTTTGTCGAATTGTGTTTGGATGAGACTGGTCGCCTATGGGTGATGCTGCATTCAGGAAGCAGAGGAATCGGCAATGCGATTGGCCGCTATTTCATAGAGCTTGCGAAAAGGGACATGGGGGTCCACATCAAAAATCTTCCAGACCGAAATCTGGCATACCTTAATGCAGGGACTGAGTATTTCGACGATTATTTGGAAGCAGTGGAGTGGGCTCAAGAATACGCCAGGGAAAACCGCCAAATAATGCTGGAACTGGTACTGAACGCCATGCGAAGGTGCCTGCCTGAATTTTCGCTGTCGAAAATGGCGATTAACTGCCACCACAATTATGTAACCCGCGAGCATCATTTCGGGGAAGATGTATTTGTTACACGCAAGGGAGCCATCCGCGCTGGTAAGGGTGAATTGGGAATTATCCCGGGTAGCATGGGTGCCGCTTCCTATATTGTTTGCGGCAAGGGCAATCCTGAATCTTTGGATTCATGCGCTCACGGCGCGGGGAGAAAAATGAGCAGGACTGAGGCAAAAAACAAATTTACAATCAAGGATCTGGCAAATCAAACCTCAGGTGTTGAATGCCGCAAAGACTCCGGTGTTCTGGACGAAATTCCGCAAGCATACAAGGACATTGACAGTGTGATGAAAAATCAGGAAGAAATTATTGAAATTCGTTACAAACTTAAACAAATAGTGTGTATAAAAGGCTAGCAACTTTCAAATTCCAGAATCAATCGCGAGGAGTTAATTTATGACAAGCAATCGGCAGCATGGAGCGATGGAATTTTCGACTCCGCCAGTTGATTTGGACACGGTTCGGCACTATCGGCTGGGCCGCGTTCGCCAAAAGCTTCAAGAATTGGATGTGGCGGGCATACTCGTTTTTGACCAGTTGAATACACGGTACATCACTGATGCTACAAATATGCAAGTCTGGTGTTCGCATTACGAAGCGAGATGTGCATTTGTCGCTACGGACGGTCCGGTTATTCTATGGGATTTTGGTGATTTTCCACACCTTGCGGAAGGATTGCCGACCATTGACGAATATCGAAAAATGAATTCTTTCTATTTTTTCAGCGCAGGAGACCGCGCACCCGAAAAGGCAAAGGAATTCTCTCAAGAAATTGCAAGTTTGGTGAATGCTTATGGTGCCGGAAATCGTCGATTGGCAGTTGACCGGTGTAGCCCACTGGGAATCATGTCGCTTTCAGCAGCAGGGCTGGAAGTCACCGACGGGCAAAACATCATGGAGTTGGCTCGCGTTATCAAGTCTCCCGAAGAAATTGCTCTGATGAAGCATTCGGTTAGCGTTTGCGAACAGGCGGTAGCGAATATGCGCAATGCCATGCGTCCTGGAATTACCGAAAACGAACTATGGTCAAAACTTCATGAAACCAATATCGCACTTGGCGGGGAGTGGATTGAGACTCGACTTCTTTCTTCCGGCCCCAGAACAAATCCGTGGATGCGCGAAGCTTCCATGCGGGTAATTGAACGAGGGGATATGGTGAGTTTTGATACAGATCTGATTGGTCCCTACGGTTACTGTACAGACATGTCCCGGTCCTGGATCTGCGGCGAGGAGAAGCCGACGGGTGAACAGTCTCGCTTGTACAATCTGGCTGTAGAATCAATCAAGCATGATATTGAACTGCTTCGGCCGGGAGTAACCTTTCGGGAACTCTCTGAAAGATCGTGGACTATGCCGGAAGAATTTGTTGGTAATCGATACGGAGTAGTAATGCACGGTGTAGGGCTAGCGGATGAATATCCGTCAATCAAGCACGGGATGGACTACGAGTCGAAAGGTTACAACGGGGTTGTTGAAGCGGGAATGACATTTTGTGTGGAATCCTATATTGGGTCGAAACACGGCGGTGAAGGTGTCAAGCTTGAAGAGCAGGTTCTGGTTGTGGAAAATGGATGCGAGCAGCTTACAACATACCCGCTGGAAGACTGGTAGGGTATCAGTTCAAAAGAATTTCTCTTTCAAGACATCGTATGTAAACTCAAACAGTGAATCAATTACCGACCCAAGTTCAGCAATTCGGGGGTCGGTAGTCGTACCCCTGCAATAGCGAGCGTATATTTGCATAAAAATCACACAGTGCTTGAATGCTGTTAATACGCGGTAGAAATGAATGTTCGATATGTCTCTGCCACAGGATTCTGCATAGTACTCTGTAATTTGCTCTCGCGTCATCCATCCGCTTGTGGTTGAGGTTGGCATTTGCCCCACCTTGTTCAATTCCGGCGGGTCGCCGGGTTCCATCCAGTAGCTTAGCAGGGTAGCAAAATCAAACAAGGGGTCTCCTCGTGTACACATGTCCCAATCAAGCAGTGCAATGGGATTTGTTGGATTTTCAGGGTCAAGAATAATGTTGTTAAGCTTGTAGTCATTGTGCAGCAAGGTAGGCTCGGATTCCGGCAGCTTCGCGCTTTTAAGCCATTTAATGATATCGTCGGCGGAAGAAGGCTGGGAATTTCCAGGATATACATCTTCAGCGGCAACATGAAATCGCTTCGTCCACCCTGCCAAAGCCCTTTCCAAAAATCCTTCGGGACGACCAAGATCGTTCAGACCTGCTTTTATCGGGTCCACGTACTGAAAATCAATCAGTACATCAATTACCATTTTGGACAATTCATGCGTTTTGTTTGTCAACTCTGGTGGAAGATCCTGATGAATTACCATGCCGGGACGATATTCCATAATCAAAAAAGGTGCACCTAGTACTTCTGTATCCGTACACAATTCTATTGACTTTGGCGCAAGCGGAAACTGTTTCCAAAGTCTTGATGTTACCTTGTATTCCCTTGCCATGTCGTTGGCACCAGGCGGTAGCGGTCCTAGCGGCGGGCGGCGAAGCACATACTTCTCGTCATTCATCAGAATCAGAAAATTCAAATTGCCGAAACCGCCCACGAACTGCTTTGGCGGCGGCGAAGCATTGAAACGGTGTCCTTTGCTAGCCAAATAGGTCTCCAAACTACCCCAGTCCTGAGGTTGCTGATGTTCTTCAGTAAAAAAGCGGTCAGTTGTAAATTTCAATGATGCAGGAGAGGAGAGCATTTCTTGTTAAAGCACATGGGAAATTTTGCGTTGCTATAATCAACAGTTTTCTGTTCGTTGGTTGCTTGTCAACATGATTCCAATTGCCGGATATTCACAAAGCTGGTCGTACTTGCCGGGCGATACTGTCGAGTGCAAGGTAAGCAGCATTCTTGATCGTTCTTACTCAGCAAGGCTGGTTCGAATTATATGCGCTGATTCCAATCCGGAAGGTCCCGGTATCCTTGAAGAAGACTTGTCCAATCTGTTCAAGGGGGAATATCCTTCCAGAGAACAGCGTGTACAGCTTGGTTCCTATGCAAGAATTCCAATTGTAAAAAAATTTCCAAGAATTGAAGGGTACGCTTTTATTGCAAGAATTTGGCCCACGCTTCCAGCATCTGGAGAACAGGCGATTGTTAGTCTGAATGGTACAGACATCAGGCAATTTCTATGTGTAATGATTAATTCTGCGGGTAGATTGAGTGTTGTTTCCGGTGCTCCAAACAGAGAGCCAATAGAATACAGTGTTGAGTGCCCTTTGAAGGAACGAACTTGGTACTCAATCAACTTGTCTGTCGAACCTGACAGATTTGTTCTGTTACAAAATGCCCCAAAATCAACTACACCGCCCAGCGATGAAAATATAGTCATTGGCGACAGCACCGAATTCATGCCGTTGGACGAAGTCGCCAATGTGTATATAGCTTCGTTGGGAGATGAGGCTGAAAATGGGTTCTACAACGGCAAAATTGAACTGCCATCAATATTTTCTTTTGAGGAAAAACATGTAAAGCGAAAATTTTTGAGGCGATCTGTTTCCACAGAGTCTGTAAGAATTGCGATGTGGGACTTTTCGCGGCAAATCAACTCTTCGCGAGTAGAAGATATAAGTCCGTTAAAGAATAATGGCGAACTAATTAATTGTCCGGCAAGAGGCATGCGAGGTTCGAATTGGACTGGAAAGGAAATGTGCTGGCGACATGCGCCGGATGAGTACGGTGCCATTCATTTTCATGACGATGACCTGTCCGATTGCAAGTGGGAAACTGATTTTAGCGTAAAACTGCCCAAAGACTTGTCAAGCGGCATGTATTCTGTTCGTCTTGAAGCAGGGGACGCATACGAAGACATTCCGTTTTTTGTTCGCCCGTCTCCGGGCAAGCCAAAATCCAGAATTTGCGTAATTGTTCCAACATTTACCTACACCGTTTACATCAATCAGTCCAGAGGTGTTGCCGGCGAGGACTATTTCAAGACCGTCATGGAGAGAAATGCCCGGCCGTGGAATCCCGACGAGCATCAGGAGTTTGGGCTTTCAACATACAATTTTCATAGAGACGGAAGCGGCATTGGTTATTCAACCCGATTAAGACCGTCGCTGAATATGAGACCGAAATTTATCGCTATGGCTGAACCTTTTGCAGGTTCGGGCATGAAGCATCTTCCGGCAGACACTCATTTATATGCATGGCTCAATCATTTGGGCGAGTCTTTCGACATGGTTACGGACGATAACATTCATGTGGAAGGCAGTTCAATTCTTGAGCCTTACAATGTAGTTTTAACAACTACTCACCCGGAGTATCAAACTCGCAACACACTGGATGCCCTGAAGAAATACATCGGAAGCGGTGGCAATCTGATGTACCTTGGCGGAAACGGGTTCTATTGGAAAGTTGCGGTTAACGATGAATTTCCCGGGGTAGTTGAAATTCGCCGTGCAGAAGGAGGGATTCGGGTATGGGCGGCTGAGCCGGGCGAGTACTACAATTCGCTTGATGGAGAATACGGCGGGATGTGGCTACGCAACGGGAGGCCGCCACAGGAACTTGTCGGTATCGGATTTACTGCGCAGGGGCTGTTCCAGGGAACATACTACAGAAGAAACAAAAACTTGGGCAAAGAATATGACTGGATTTTCGAGGGAGTGGAAGATGAAGTATTGGGAGACTTTGGATTGTGCGGCGGCGGGGCTGCCGGGTTTGAACTGGACCGTGCAGAAGCCAGATTGGGTACACCTGAAAATGCAGCAATACTGGCCAGTTCAGAGACGTATCCAGAGCATTTCGTACTGGTACCGGAAGAGAAACTGACGCATTTGACAACATGGACAGGCGAGCCGGAAGAAAAATTGATACGAGCAGACATGGCGTATTTCGACAGTCCGGGCGGCGGTGCGGTCTTTTCAACTGGCTCTATTACATACTGCGGAAGCCTGCCTTGGAATAATTTTGACAACAATATTTCTAAAATAACAGAAAATATTTTGCGTCGTTTTGTTCAGGCGAAAAACAAAAATTGAGAGAACAGGGACTGGAAAGACAAAAGTGCAGAGCAACACGCCCATAGGAAATTTTGAACAGTCTGGATAGAGTTGCAAGCCATTGTGTCAAAAAATGGGCAGGGGTTGAACGTAAGTGACAACTTTGGGAAACAAATCAGCATGGCTTTACCAACAACAGGGATTTCAACGAACGCAAGAATAAAATAATTGGCTGGAAAACATCATCCGACCAAACGATAGGTTCTGTTAAAGCTGCAATAGCAAAAACACAAATGAATGTTTGCAGGCAAAAATGCCTTGCTAGTGTCAGGCTTTTCGCAAGTATTCCAGCATCAGAACTGGGACTGTCATGTCAGGTTAGCCTATTGCCTTGCTGAAATGGGTTTATGCGATTTATATTGATGCTGCCTTGACCAAAGGTGCTTCAAGCATTAAGCCAATTCAAAATTTCTCCAGCGAGAAGCACTTGTCGCTATGGAACTGAGCAATTCTGGGCGAGTATTCATAATGAATTGATTTCAATTGAATTTTTGATTACAGGGGGGGGGGTGAAGTACATTGAATTGTGAATCAATTTTGCATGTCGAATGTCTTATAATAATTGGACAGGTTCTCTGGTTGTTCGGGCCGGAGTAATATTAGTATTTTGTTTTCAAAAGATTTTCAGGCGGGAACCGATGAAATTGATATTGATGCTGATTGAACCAGTTGCTTGGCTTTGCAGTCGAAAGAGTTCTGTTGCTTTGGCGAATAAATTAACGAGGGGGGGGGGTGCATTCACTTGTATATCCGAAATTCCAGTTCGCCGGTTCTCGCTTGCCAGGCAATTTGCCTGTTCGTTCCTGGTAGCGACAATATCAGTATGCATGCTGTCTGATGCTAGTGCGCAAGGAGTTGGCTTTAACAGTCCGTCAGGAACTGATGGAAATACAATTTATGAAGACCAGTTCGACAGCGGTACAGTTGGTGCGAAGTTTGTTGTTTTCCATGCTAACCGCTTTTCTAGTTGGGATACCTCCAAGGTTCGGCTCCAAAACGCTCCCACTGGCCTCACAATAGCCGGCGGCCGAACGTTTCGAGAGTTTGGCAGTACTCGAAGTTGTTCTTATCAGTTCCATCGACGATGTATTGAAATAGATTTAGGCTGGTCCAGCACCGCCGATGTCACAACGGATACAACGGTTACCGTTCAGGTCCACTATGACATGTTTCTTAATAAGTACGTGTTATCATCTGGTTGGAATGACGTAGCCACCTTCACAATCAAAGCGGTTGTCGAGGAGCTACAGGTAAGCACCCCCACCAGCAGCAGCACGGTCACGGAGGCGGGCAGCAAGTCGGAGTTCACTGTACGGCTAGGGAAGGCACCGACGGCGAAAGTGACTGTCAATGTCTCTAGCAGCGACACCTCCGAGGGTTCTGTGTCGCCGGGCGAGCTGGTCTTCACGAGCGACGACTACAATACTACGCAGTCGGTGACAATAACGGGTGTCGATGACAGTATATACGACGGCAGCCAGAGCTGGAACGTGGTGCTAAACCCGTCGTCGTCAGATACCGGTTACAACGCTTTATCCGACGTGAATGTGGCGATGACCACCACCGACAACGAAGATGCGCCTACTTTTTCGATCAACTCGCCGAGCGTGACGGAGGGCGACACCGGCTCGGTGAATCTGACATTCACGGTTACGCTGAGTGCGGCGAGCGCATTGCAGCACAAGGTGAACTACGCCGATGCGGGTACGGGAACGGCGACGTCGGGGACCGACTACACGGCAATCACAGGTAGCACGCTGACGTTTGCGGCGGGTGAGACGAGCAAGACGATTACGGTGCCGGTGAGGGGTGACACTGCGGTGGAAGCGAACGAGACAGTGGTGATTTCGCTGAGCAATGCGACGGGCGGCGCCGGCATTACGACGGCGAGCGGCACCGGAACGATCACGGACGACGATTTGAAATTTTCGATCGACTCGCCGAGCTTAACGGAAGGCGACAGCGGCTCGGTGAATCTGGTGTTCACAGTGACGCTGAATGCAGCGGTCTCGTCGCAGCACACGGTGGACTATGCCGATGCGGGTACGGGCACGGCGACGTCGGGGACCGACTACACGGCAATCACAGGCAGCACGCTGACGTTTGCGGCGAACGAGACGAGCAAGACGATTACAGTGTCGGTAACGGGCGACACGGCGGCGGAGGGGAACGAAACGGTGGTGATTTCGCTGAGCAATGCGACGGGCGGCGCGGGCATTGCGACAGCGAGCGGCACCGGTACGATAATTGATAACGACCTGACATTTTCGATCGACTCGCCGAGCGTAACGGAGGGTGACAGCAGCTCAGTGAATCTGGTATTCACAGTGACACTGAGTGCGTCGGTCTCATCGACGCACTCGGTCGCCTACGCCGATGCAGGCACCGGTACTGCGACTTCGGTAACCGACTACACGTCGGTTACCGGTGGCACGCTAACGTTTGCGGCGAACGAGACCAGCAAGACGATTACGATATCAGTGACGGGCGACACTGCGAACGAAGGGAACGAGACAGTGATAGTCGAGCTGAGCAATGCGACGACTGGGATTTCGACAGCGACCGGCACCGGCACGATCACGGACGACGACCTGGTGTTTTCAATCGACTCGCCGAGCGTGGCGGAGGGCGACAGCAGCTCGGTAAATTTGACGTTCACCGTGACGCTGAGTGCGTCGGTCTCGGCGACACACACGGTCAGCTACGCTCAAACGGGCGGCACGGCGACCTCGGGCACCGACTACACGTCAGTTGCCGGCGGCACGCTGACGTTTGCGGCGAACGAGACGAGCAAGACGATTGCGGTGTCGGTGTCGGGCGACACGGTGGACGAGGGGACAGGCGAGACGGTGGTGATTTCGCTGAGCAATGCGACGACCGGCATTTCGACGGCGAGCGGCACGGGTACGATCCGGGACGATGACCCGAAATTCTCGATCGACTCGCCGAGCGTAACGGAGGGCGACGGCAGCTCAGTGAACCTGGTGTTCACCGTGACGCTGAGTGCGTCCAGCATGTCCCAGTACACGGTTGACTATGCCGATGCAGGCACGGGCACTGCGACTTCGGGAACCGACTACACGGCGGTTACTGCCAATACGCTGACGTTTGCAGCAGGGGTGACAAGCCAGACAATTACGGTGTCGGTAAGAGGCGACACCGCGGGGGAGACGAGCGAGACGGTAGTGATTACCCTAAGCAATGCGACGGGCGGCGCTGGCATTTCGACGGCGAGCGGTACCGGTACGATTTTGGACAACGACCTGGCGTTTTCGATCGACTCGCCGAGCGTGGTGGAGGGCGACGGTGGCTCTGTGGACCTGGTGTTCACAGTGACGCTGAGTACGTCAAGCGCGTCTCAGCAGACGGTTGACTACGCCGATGCAGGCACGGGCACTGCGACTTCGGGAACCGACTACACAGCGGTTACTGCCAATACGCTGACGTTTGCGGCGAACGAGACGAGCAAGACGATTACGGTGCGAGTGACAGGCGATACGCTGGACGAGGGAAACGAGACGGTGGTGATTTCGCTGAGCAATGCGACGGCCGGCATTTCGACGGCGAGCGGCACCGGTACGATTACGGACGACGACCTGGTGTTTTCAATTGATTCGCCGAGCGTGACGGAGGGCGACAGTGGCTCGGTGAACCTGGTGTTCACAGTGACGCTGAGTGCGTCGGTCTCGTCGACGCACACGGTGGACTGGGCCGAGGGCACTGGTGGCACGGCAACTTCGGAAACCGACTACACGGCCATTTCAGGCACCACGCTGACGTTTGCGCCGAATACGACGACCCGGACGATTACGGTGTCGGTGACGGGCGACACGGCGCAGGAGGGTAACGAGACGGTGGTGATCGAGCTGAGCAATGCTACAACCGGCATTTCGACATCGACCGGCACCGGTACGATCAGGGACAACGACCTGACATTTTCAATCGCCGATACGAGCTTGACGGAGGGCGACAGCGGCTCGGCGGACATGACGTTCACAGTGACACTGAGTGCGTCGAGCACGTCGCAGCACACGGTGGACTGGGCCGAGGGTACTGGTGGCACAGCGACTTCGGGAACCGACTACACGGCGGTTTCGGGCGGCACACTGACGTTTGCGTCGGGAATCACGAGCCAGACGATTACGGTGTCAATAAGGGGCGACACGGACGACGAGGGCGCGGGCGAGACGGTGGTAATTGCACTGAGCAATGCTTCGACCGGCATTTCGACGGCGAGCGGCACCGGCACGATCGTGGACGACGACCCGAAATTCTCAATCGCCAGTACAAGTGTGACGGAGGGCGACAGCGGTCCGGCGAGCATGACATTCACAGTGACGCTGAGTGCGTCGAGTTCAACGCAGTACACGGTCGACTACGCCGAGGGTACCGGCAGCACGGCGACTTCGGGTACCGATTTCACGGCGGTTAGCGCCGCCACGCTGACGTTTGCGCCGACGGAGACGAGCAAGACGTTTACGGTTTCGGTGACAGGCGACACGGACGACGAAGGGGCGAGCGAGACGGTGGTGATTGCACTGAGCAATGCGACAGGCGGCGCCGGCATTTCGACGGCGAGCGGCACGGGCACGATACTGGACGACGACCCGAAATTCTCGATCGCCGATACGAGCGTGACGGAGGACGACAGCAACTCAGTGAACCTGGTGTTCACGGTGACGCTGAGTGCGTCGAGTTCAACGCAGTACACGGTCGACTATGCGCAAACAGGAGGCACAGCGACATCGGGGACCGACTACACGGCTGTTACTGCCAGTACGCTGACGTTTGCTCCGAATGCGACGAGCCAGACAATTACGGTATCGGTGACGGGCGACACTTTGGACGAGGGGAACGAGACGGTGGTGATCGAGCTGAGCAATGCGGCGGGCGGCGCCGGCATTTCGACGGCGAGCGGCACGGGCACGATCGTGGACAACGACCTGACATTCTCGATCGACTCGCCGAGCGTGGACGAGGGCGACAGCAACTCAGTGAACCTGGTGTTCACGGTGACGCTGAGTGCGTCGGTGTCGTCGACGCACACGGTGAACTACGCCAGTTCGGCCGGAACGGCGACATCGGGAACCGACTACACGGCGGTCTCCGGGACGCTGACGTTTGCGGCGAACGAGACGACCCAGACGATTGCGGTATCGGTGACGGGCGATACGACAAACGAAGGCAACGAGACGGTGGTGGTTACGCTGAGCGGCGGCACGACCGGCATTTCGACGGCGACCGGCACCGGCACGATCGTGGACAACGACCTGACGTTTTCGATTGCCGATACGAGCGTGGCGGAGGGCGACAGCGGCTCGGCGAGCCTGACGTTCACAGTGACGCTGAGTGCGGCGGACTCGTCGAAGACGCACACGGTGGACTGGGCCGAGGGCAGCGGAGGAACAGCGACTTCGGGGACCGACTATACGGCGGTTTCAGGCGGCACGCTGACGTTTGCATCGGGGACCACGAGCCAGACGATTACGGTGCAGGCGAGGGGAGACACGGAAGACGAAGGTGCGGGCGAGACGGTGGTAATTGCACTGAGTAATGCCTCAACCGGCATTTCGACGGCGAGCGGCACCGGAACAATCATGGATGACGACCCGAAGTTTTCAATCAATTCGCCGAGCGTGACGGAGGGCGATTCCAGCTCGGTGAACCTGGTGTTCACCGTCACGCTGAGTGCGTCGAGCACGACGCAGTATACGGTCGACTACGCCGAGGGTACCGGCAGCACTGCGGCTTCGGGGACTGACTTCACGGCGGTCACCGCCGGCACGCTGACGTTTGCACCGACGGAGACGAGCAAGACGGTCACAGTGTCGGTGACGGGCGACACGGACGACGAGGGTGCGAGCGAAACGGTGGCGATTGCGCTCAGCAATGCGACAGGCGGCGCCGGCATTTCGACGGCGAGCGGCACGGGAACGATACTGGACGACGACCCGAAATTCTCGATCGCCGACGCGAGCGTGACGGAGGGCGACGGCAGCTCAGTGAACCTGGTGTTCACAGTGACACTGAGTGCGTCGAGTTCAACGCAGTACACAGTCGACTACGCGCAAACGGGAGGCACAGCGACATCGGGCAGTGACTACACGGCAGTTGCCGCCGGCACGCTGACATTTGCGCCGAATGCAACGACTCAGACGATTACGGTGCCGGTGACGGGCGACACTTTGGACGAGGGAAACGAGACGGTGGTAGTTGAGCTGAGCAATGCAGCGGGCGGCGCCGGCATTTCGACGGCGAGCGGCACCGGTACGATCGTGGACAACGACCTGACATTCTCGATCGACTCGCCGAGCGTGGACGAGGGCGACAGCAGCACGGTGAACCTGACCTTCACGGTCACGCTGAGTGCGGCGGTCTCGTCGACGCACACGGTCGCCTACGCCAGTTCGGACGGCACGGCGACGGCGGGAACCGACTACACGGCGGTCTCCGGGACGCTGATGTTTGCGGCGAACGAGACGAGCAAGACGATCACGGTGTCGGTGACGGGCGACACTTTGAACGAAGGCAACGAGACGGTGGTGGTTACGCTGAGCGACGGCACGACCGGCATTTCGACGGCGACCGGCACTGGCACGATAGTGGATGACGACCTGACATTCTCGATCGACTCGCCGAGCGTGGACGAGGTCGACAGCGGTCAGGCGACCCTGACGTTCACGGTGACGCTGAGTGCGGCCGACTCGTCGAAGACGCACACGGTGGACTACGCCAGTTCGGACGGCACGGCGACAGCGGTCAGCGACTACACGGCGGTCTCCGGGACGCTGACGTTTGCGCCGAATGCGACGACTCAGACGATTACGGTGTCGGTGACGGGCGACACTTTGAACGAGGGGAACGAGACGGTAGTGGTTACGCTGAGCAACGGCTCGACCGGCATTTCGACGGCGAGCGGCACCGGCACGATTGTGGACAACAACCTGACATTCTCGATCGACTCGCCGGGCGTGGACGAGGGCGACAGCAGTTCAGTGAATTTGACGTTCACCGTCACGCTGAGTGCGGCGGACTCGTCGAAGACGCACACGGTCGAATACGCCAGTTCGAACGGCACGGCGACAGCGGGCAGCGACTACACGGCGGTCTCCGGCACGCTGACGTTTGCGGCGAACGAGACGAGCAAGACGATTGCGGTTTCGGTGTCGGGCGACACGACAGACGAGGACAATGAGACGCTGTCAATTGCGCTGAGCAATGCGACGACCGGCATTTCGACGGCGAGCGGCACGGGTACGATTCGTGACGACGACCCGAAGTTTTCGATTGCCGACACGAGCGTGACAGAGGGCGACACCAGCCCGGTGAACCTGGTGTTCACAGTGACGCTAAGTGCGTCGAGCACATCGCAGCTGACGGTCGACTACGCGCAAACGGGCGGCACGGCGACATCGGGCACCGACTACACGGCTGTTACTGCTGGTACGCTGACGTTTTCGGCGGGGGACGTCAGCAAGACGATTACGGTTTCGGTAACGGGTGACACGCTGGGAGAGCCGAACGAGACGGTGGTGGTCACGTTGAGCAATGCGTCAACTGGCACCGGTATTTCGACGGCGAGCGGCACCGGGACGATCGTGGACAACGACCTGGTGTTTTCGATCGACTCGCCGAGCGTGGTCGAGGGCAACAGCGGCTTCGCAAGCCTGACGTTCACCGTGACGCTGGGGGTGTCGAGCACGTCGCAGCACACAGTGGACTGGGCCGAGGGGACTGGGGGCACGGCGACTTCGGGCGACGACTACACTGCGATTTCGGGCGGCACGCTGACGTTTGCACCGAGCGTGACGAGCCGGACAATTACGGTGCAGGTGAGGGGCGACACGCTGGACGAGGGCAACGAGACGGTGGTGATCGAACTGAGCAGTCCGTCGGCCGGTACTGCAATATCGACGTCGACCGGCACCGGAACAATAAGAGACGACGACCTGACGTTTTCGATCGATTCGCCGTTCGTGACGGAGGGCGACAGCGGCTCGGTGAACCTGGTGTTCACAGTGACGCTAAGTGCGTCGATTTCGTCGCAGCACACGGTGGACTATTCGCAGATGGGTGGTACGGCAAGTTCGGGCACCGACTACACGGCGGTTGCCGATGGCAC
The DNA here is from genome assembly GCA_965203865.1 of Arenicellales bacterium. GTDB lineage: Bacteria > Pseudomonadota > Gammaproteobacteria > Arenicellales > JAJDZL01. The sequence continues at coordinate 2,097,788 of OZ241916.1, read as the reverse complement.
GCTGACATTTGCGTCGGGGACCACGACCCGGACGATTACGGTGTCGGTGACGGGCGATACGACGCAGGAGGGGAACGAGACGGTGGTGATCGAGCTGAGCAATGCGACGACCGGTATTGAGACCTCGACCGGCACGGGTACGATCCGGGACAACGACCTGACATTTTCGATCAACTCGCCGAGCGTGGCGGAGGGCGACAGCAGCACGGCGGATCTGGAGTTCACGGTGACGCTGAGTGCGTCGGCCTCGGCATCGCATACGGTGGACTGGGCTCAAACGGGCGGTACGGCGACTTCGGGAACCGACTACACGGCGGTTGCCGGCGGCACGCTGACGTTTGCAGCAGGCACGACGACCCGGACGATTACGGTGTCGGTGACGGGCGACACGGAGGACGAGGGGGCCGGCGAGACGGTGGCGATTACGCTGAGCAATGCGACGACCGGCATTTTGACGGCGACCGGCACCGGGACGATAGCAGACGACGATCCGAAGTTTTCGATCGACTCGCCGAGCGTGACCGAGGGCGACAGCAGCTCGGCGAGCATGACGTTTACGGTGACGCTGAGTGCATCAAGCTCGACGCAGTACACGGTCGACTACGCCGATGCGGGCAGCGGGACGGCGACTTCAGGCGGTACCGACTATGCGAGCATTTCGGGCGGCACGCTGACGTTTGCGCCGACGGAGACAAGCAAGACGATCACAGTGTCGGTGGCGGGCGACACTGTGGACGAGGGCGCAGGCGAGACGGTTGTGGTTGCGCTGAGCAATGCGACGGGCGGCGCCGGTATTTCAACGGCGAGCGGCACCGGTACGATCCGGGACGACGATCCGAAATTCTCGATCGACTCGCCGAGCGTAGTCGAGGGCGACAGCGGCTCGGTGGACATGACCTTCACGGTGACGCTGAGTGCGTCGAGTTCAACGCAGTACACGGTCGACTATGCGCAAACGGGAGGCACAGCGACATCGGGCAGCGACTACACGGCCATTCCAGCCGACACGCTGACGTTTGCGGCGACCGAGACGAGCAAGACGATTACGGTATCGGTGACAGGCGACACGGCGAACGAGGGGAACGAGACGGTGGTGGTCACGCTGAGCAATGCAGCGGGCGGCGCCGGCATTTCGACGGCGACCGGCACCGGGACGATAACAGACAACGAACTGGCATTCTCGATCGACTCGCCGAGCGTAGCGGAGGGCAATAGCGGCTCGGTGAATCTGGTGTTCACCGTGACACTGAGTTCATCGGTCTTGACGACGCAGACGGTGGACTATGCGCGAACGGGCGGCACTGCGACTTCGGGAACCGACTACACGGCTGTTACTGGCGGCACGCTGACGTTTCCGTCGGGGACCGCGACCCGGACGATTACAGTATCGGTGACGGGCGATACGGCGAACGAGGGGAACGAGACGGTGGTGATCACGCTGAGCAATGCGACGACCAGCATCTCAACGGCGACCGGCACCGGTACGATCATAGACAACGACCTGACGTTTTCGATCAACTCGCCGAGCGTGGCGGAGGGCGACAGCGGCTCGGTGAACCTGGTGTTCACCGTGACGCTGAGTGCGTCGAGCACGTCGGCACACACGGTGGCCTACGCCGATGCGCGCACGGGCACGGCGACTTCGGGGACCGACTACACGGCAATTGCCGGCGGCACGCTAACGTTTGCGGCGGGGACTACGAGCCGGACGATTACGGTGTCGGTAACGGGCGACACCGCGATCGAGGGCAGCGAGACGGTGGTGATTATGCTGAGCAGTGCGACGACGGGCATCTTGACGGCGACGGGCACCGGCACGATCACGGACAACGACCTGAACTTTTCGATCGACTCGCCGAGCGTGGTCGAGGGCGACAGCGGCCCGGCGAGCCTGGTGTTCACCGTGACGCTGAGTGCGGCGGTCTCGTCGTCGACGCACACGGTGGACTGGGCCGAGGGTACTGGGGGAACAGCGACTTCGGGAACCGACTACGCAAGCATTACGGGCGGCACGCTGACGTTTGCGGCGAATGAGACGACAAAGCAGATTACGGTGTCGGTGACCGGCGACACGGACGACGAGGGCACAGGCGAGACGGTGGTGATAATGCTGAGCAATGCGTCGACCAGCATTTCGACTGCGACTGGCACCGGGACGATTACGGACGACGACCCGAAATTCTCGATTGCCGATGCGAGCGTTGCAGAGGGCGACAGCAGCTCGGTGAACATGACATTCACGGTGACGCTGAGTACGACGACAGCGACTCAGACGACGGTTAGCTACGCCACCTCGAACGGCACTGCGACTACTGCGGATAGCGACTACATGGCAAAAAACGGCACGCTGACGTTTGCGGCGAGTACCACGACCCTGAGCCAGACATTCACAGTATCGGTGACGGGGGACACGAGGGACGAAGGAGCGAACGAGACGTTCACGGTCTCGCTGAGCACTGCGACGGGCGGTGCCGGGATTGGCGACGGCACTGCCACCGGTACGATCACGGACGACGATCCGAATTTCTCGATCGACTCGCCTACGGTGACGGAGGGCGACGGCGGCTCGGTGAATCTGGACTTCACGGTGACGCTGAGTGCGTCGAGCACGTCGCAGTACACGGTCGACTACGCCCAGACGGGCGGCACAGCGACTTCGGGGACCGACTACACGGCGGTTGCTGCCAGTACGCTGGCGTTTCCGGTGGGTACCACGAGCCGGACGATCCGGGTGGCGGTGACGGGGGACACGGCGAACGAGGCGAACGAAACGGTGATTATCACGTTGAGCAATGCATCGGCCGGCACAGGGATTATGACAGCGACCGGCACCGGAACGATTACGGACAACGACACACCGGGCTTTTCGATCGACTCACCGAGCGTGGACGAGGGCGACAGCAGCACGACGAACCTGACGTTCACGGTGACGCTGAGTCCGGCGCCGGCGGCTGCAGCTACAGTGAACTGGGCTGTCACGGGCGGTACCGCGACTTCGGGTACTGACTTCACGGCCACTTCGGGCGGCACGCTGACGTTTGCAGCGACTGAGACGAGCAAGATGTTTACGGTGACGGTGTCGGGGGACACGATGTACGAGCCTGACGAGACCGTTGTGGTCACACTGAGCAATCAGTCGACGGGTACGAACATTTCGACGGCGAGCGGCACCGGCACGATTACCAACGACGATCCAGGACTTTCGATCGACTCGCCGAGTGTCACGGAGGGCGACAGTGGCTCAGTGAACCTGGTGTTCACGGTGACGATGAGTCCGGCGTCTTCGTCTCAGGTGACGGTGAACTACGCCGAGGGTACCGGGGGCACAGCGACTTCGGGTACCGACTTCACGGCGCTGGCCGCCAGCACTACGCTGACGTTTGCAGCGAACGAGACCAGCAAGACGATAGCGGTTTCGGTGACCGGCGACACGATGAACGAGCCGGACGAGACGGTGATCGTTACACTGAGCAGTGCTTCGGGTGCGGACATTGTGACGGCGAGCGGCACCGGTACGATAAGGGACAACGACACGCCGGGCTTTTCGATCGACTCGCCGAGCGTGTCGGAGGGCGACAGCGGCTCGGTGAACCTGACGTTCACGGTTTCGCTGAGTCCGGCGAGCTACCAGGCGACGACGGTGAACTACGCCGTTACAGGCGGCACGGCGACTTCGGGAACCGACTTCACGGCGCTTGCAGCCGGCACGCTGACGTTTGCCATAGGGGATACGAGCGATACGATTACGGTGTCGGTGACCGGCGACTTTGCGAACGAGCCGGACGAAACCGTGGTGGTCACGCTGAGCAATGCGACGGGCGGCGCAAGCATTTCGACGGCGAGCGGCACCGGGACAATCACCAACGACGACCCGGGTATTTCGATTGCCGATGCGACTGTTGAAGAGGGCGACGAGGACGAAACAACCACGCTGACGTTCACGGTGACGCTGTCGCCGGCGCCGACGGGTCAGGTGACGGTGGACTATGCGGATGCAGGCACGGGCACGGCGGAGTCGGGAGTCGACTACACGGCGCTTGCTGCCGGCACGCTGACGTTTGCGGCGAACGAGGCGAGCAAGACGATCGAAGTTTCAGTGATCGGGGATATCCTGTCGGAGCCGGACGAGACGGTGGTGGTGGCCCTCAGCAATCCGAATCCGTCGTACACGCTGGTGGACGACAGTGCCACGGGCACCATAGCGAACGACGACAGTGTGATTGAGGACGAGCTGGACATGGAGATTGTCGCAGAGGTTGCACGCGAGGTTACCACGAGCGTGGTGACTGCGGTCAGCAGCCGGGTGGCTTCGGTGGTCGGCGGCGCAGCGGTTGCCCCGCCGGTCGCTGCACCACCGCTTGATGTTCCGCCGGTCAATGTTCCGTCGACGGGCGTGCCTTCAACGGGTGGATTTGCAGACAGCGGACTGCTTTCAATTTTGGCGCGTTCGGTGCGGCACGACCGCGAGCGGGACCGCGGCCTGGAGCACTCGGAGATGTCGCTGTACCGTTCACTGGACGGAGCGAGCTTCGCCTACTCGCCGAGTGCCCTGAGTGCGAACGGCTCAGCCGGTGCGTCCGGCGGGCGTTCCGGCATCCTGACCGTGTGGGGTTCGGTCGACTATCGCAAGCTGTCGGGCGGCGGCGAGGGTGCCTTGACATGGGACGGAGAGCTGGCCTCTTTGAATATCGGCACCGACACGCTGAGCGAATCTGGGGTTCTGGTTGGCGTGGCGATCGGCGCATCGAAGGGAAGCTTCGGCTATCAGGACAGTATCGGCGGCAGCAGCGGCGTGCTGAAGATTCGGGTGAAGACGCTGAATCCCTATGTCGGCTGGTCGGTGTCGGATTCGGCAAGTCTGTGGGCATCAGTCGGCTATGGCAGGGGCAAGATCAACTACAACGACGAAGATGCCGAGTCATCCTCCAGCAAGATGAAGCTAGCCAGTGCGGCTTTCGGCGGTCGCTATCGCCTGTTTTCGTCTGACGGCTCGGCAGACGATCGTCTGGTTCAGGTGGACCTCAAGGGCGAAGCCTGGGGTCTGCGGAACAAGGTTGAAGGAAACGATTCGCGTCCTATGGGATCGAGGTCCCGGGCGCACGGTATGCGCCTTGCGGTTGAGAGGCATCGCAGCGGCATGCTTGAATCCGGCGCTTCTCTGGTGCTGTCGGGCGAGGCCGGCGTGCGCTGGGACGGCGGCGACGGCGACACTGGAACCGGCTTCGAGATGGGCGGCACAGCGAACTACAGCGATTCTGCGACTGGAATGAAGGTGGTTGCGACGACTCGCATCCTTGTGGACCATGAAAGCAACCGGAAGGAGTGGGGTGCCGGCTTGACTGTAGGGTGCCAGGTGGATAGTCGAGAGACCGGCATGACCTACAGGTCTTCCCTGTCGCACGGGAAGGCGAAAAGCGGTGTTGATTCTCTCTGGGACAGCAGTGCCGCCAGTCGCGCATCGTCCGAAGAGAATAGCTTGGCGACGCGTCTGGATGCGGAGGTCGGCTACCGAATGTATGGAGCGAGCGGTCTGCACACCCCGTACGTTGGATTCGGAGCGGAAGCTGGCAGCAGGCGGGACTACCGCCTCGGCATGCGCTACGCGGGCGGCTCGGCGATATCCTCGGGCCTGGAGTTCGAGCGTCGCGAAGCGGGAAGCAAGCGACCTGACCACAGGGTCATGCTGAAGGGGCAGATGAACTGGTAGGTGGGAAAGAATCTTCGTAAGCCTTCTGCCGGATATGGCAGAAGGCCTTTCAAGTTGAATCCATAAGAAATTAGAGGTGTCGCGATGATCTACTTGATGGCCACTGCAAGGGCTGGATTTCGACGCAACAGCTTCCCAAGACGATAGGAGTGGCTTGGTCGACGGCCTATTGAATGTTGAGAATTTTGAGCCAGTCCATGGGGTACCGCGACCGCAGCTACTGGCTTGAAGGGCCTGTGGAGGTGTACGATGTTTTCGTTGGGGCGCTAGCCCTGAAGAGGTATTCGAAACGCAGGAATAATATGGCTGGTATTGGCAGTTGCTCTATAAATGGTACAGGATCATTAACGAGATTTATTCATGATATGTTTATGAGTTGACGGGAACTGAACAGCATTCGTAAACACATGGCAAAATAAAACAAACGAGGCTGACCAAAAGTACAGGGGCTGAAAACAGAAAGACCTCCCGTAACATGCCGCCAAGGATATCTTCGCTACTGGTAAATTTGACAAAAATTAATTTTTGAAATACACTGAATTATGAGAATAAAGTTTCAATTTCATATTTTAATTTTTTTGGAGATAGTCATGGTCGCTTTGTCTGCTGGGGAGATTGTTGCCTATGAATCCATGCAAAGACCGCTTGAATTAGACCACTCTGGGAAATGGGGGATTATTCACGATAAAGATTTATCGGGCGTGTACAATTAGTTTGAAGTTGCCACTGATTGAATATGCCTGAAGTCGGGTGAGGATTGGTTGATTAAGTTGCCCCAATTGAGTTATTATCTTTAATCAGGCTGATTCTATGCGTCCTGATTGGTCTTTATAAAGAGTTATCATCCAACAAATAATCCTGCTCCAACTTTGCCTTCCAAATACATACCTTGCGCTTATTGATACTGGTGCCGCAGTAAATTACCAACAGGGATAGCTAGTTGACATTTGAACCAGTAAGTGAAAACCACTCAATTGCAGAAGTAGCTTTGGCTTTGCAATTTTCAACTGGATTTAATTCTGAAGATATGCAGGATATTGTGGAATCTCGAAAGGAGTGGGGTTCATTTTTACCCCGTATGCTTCAGAGTGAAGTTGTCAAACCAACTCCCGTTAATTTGGGAGCAAACATGTGGCAGCAAAATGAACCTGCTCCCCCGGTTTCGTTTGTTCGTTATTTGACGGATGGCAGAATAGAATGGGAACTTTCAATCCTGTTTGACACCATTTCTATGAGGTGCTGCTTTTATAGCCGATGGGAAACTGTTTGGCAAACTACTAGGGAAAATTTTAAAAAGATTTTTTCTGCACTGTCAAACAAAGAGCGAAGCATTAATTCGGCCGCCCTTCAATACACCGATATATTCAAATGGTCGGGAAACAATGATGACTACGACGTACGGATGTTGTTGAATGAAGAAAGCGAATTTATTCCACCTACTATTCTTAAAAATGGCCCTGTCTGGCACTCGCACCAAGGTTGGTTTACTAGTGTAGAAAGCCCTGTAAGTGGGCGAGTTCTAACGCGGATTCATATAGATGCGCTACTTGAGAATATTGGCTATATTGTTCGCTTTGAAAATCTTGAGCGATTCGACTTGCATACAGGACCTAGTGGATTGTCTTTGAACGATATTTTTACGCATGATAATAACAGCGTAGATAAGATATTTGATTATTTGCACGATACTAACAAATCAACACTTAGTGAAATTTTGCATGTTGAAATACAAAAACGAATAGGACTAACCGATGGCTTTTAAACAGATAGTTAGCCGAAAAGGGTCGCAAATTGGCATTGATGCGCTTGATAGTTCTTACAAGTATTACCTAGTCAATAATCGTCCAATTTCGGAAATCACCAATACAAAATTTATTCCTGCACAACAAGTGGATACACCTTATTTTTGGGAAACAAAATTGGATTCAGAAATTGGTATGGAAAATCGATCAAGCAAGCCGAAAATCACTTGGAAGAGTTATGGAATTGATGAGAGTGATGTTTCCAATATTCCGAGCATATATGGTGCCCAGGTAGATTATGCTGAAAACTGTTTAGTCGTTGTAATAATTTCCCACCCAGATACGGTAAGCACTGAACGTATTCCCAGTTTTGAAACACTTGGTTATATTCAAGATTATGCAACTGGAGAACTAGTTCGCATTGATACCGAAAAGCAAAAATTCTGGCTCAGGCAACTCAATCAATCAATTTTGGAAGTCTCTTATAGTGGTGTTGAAAACGCAGAGTCTGTGCTACATGGAAACCCACAAGGAGTGATTCAGATTCATGGGGCTATTTCTTACAATGAAAATAATGAAATAGTATCTATCGGCCAAGTTGATCAAGTATTGGAAATCGACACAAGCCCAATAGAAATCTCAGAGATAAAACTTGACGGCGGAATTTACAGGGCGGAGCCATCGCTGATGTTTGAAGTCAATTTCGAGTACGAAGAATACTTTTACGCACTGGAAGGTGATTTTGAAATTATTGTTACTGGGGAATCCAGATATGAAATTGAAGATGCCCTTAACGAAACTTTGAATATTTTGTGGACCGATTATGCCCAAGGGAGCCTTGAAAAATTGGCCCCGCATGCTGTTAAGCTAAAGAACAGCTTACTGGAAAGATTCAAAGCAGTTGAATGACTCCTAAACGTACTCTTAATCGAAAAGAAGTAGAAACGTCTCTCCTTAAAAAGGGATTTCAACAAGACCCCGGCAGCCATCATATCTATTTTCGTTATTTTTCTTTGTCTGGCGATGATTCTGGTATTCGTACGAAAATGTCCCATGGAAAAAAGAAGCAAGACATTGATAGTGGTTTAGCTAGCTATATGGCAAGGCAGTGCAAACTTACTCTATCCGATTTCAAAGCTCTCATTGATTGCAGTTTATCTCAACAAGGGTATGAACTTATTTTGAAAGAAAAAGGTCTAATTGGGAATGAATAGCAATTTGATCTAAAGTATCCGAAAATTAAGTACCTGAAATGGTGCTATTTATCATGTTTTTCGTGGCATCCAAAAGAAATTTATATTCCTTAAAACAACCATAATTTGTCATAGCACACCGACAACATGAAATGCAGTTCAGACCAAGTTCAGGCATTGAAAGCGTCATAATGGTCGCTTAGGCGATGCGAAGTGATCGATTTACCACTTGGACGGCAATTTTGGGGCTCTGTCCGAGGTTGCCCATATTGTCAATTTGGCGAATTCTCCAAAACTTATTTCCAATGAAAGCAACAGGTTGTACCAGATTCTGATGGCTTCAATGAGCATTTCATGGGGCATGAGGTAGAAAAAATTTCAGACGATTAAAATCAGCAACTTGGAAACTACGAAACTAAATCAGTACAATACTATTTGAGTGTTTCCCGTTGGAAACAATCAAGTATTTTCTACAAGTCGGGAAATGGTGTAGATTGTATATAATCTCCTAAAATAAATATCTATATAATTCTCTATATTTTTCAGATCGGAGCAAAGTGTATGGATCCAAGAAATCCTGTCAATCCCGCAAAAGTTGAATGGTCGGGAGAAAACCCCGGAATTTACTTGAAGGAATCTCCAGACGGCGACTGGTCGGCTTTGGGAATATTCTTTCGCGTAGTTCTTTCCCCGCACGGAAGCGGGTGTACAATGATCGTTTTAGAGGAGCCGGATACTTCCGTTGGGTTTCCTGAGGCTAATAATTTTTGCATAACGGACAATCATGAGTTGACCGATTACTTGATCAGCGATTTCTTGTCAAAATTTCCCTCATTTAAAGGACGCAAAGGGCTGGACTCAATGAGTCGTCTGGAAATAGATTTGGCCACCTCAAGGGGGGATAAAAAACAATATCACAGCGAATCTGTGATATCAAAGGATCTGGAAGTTGTAATGATGTGGCAGGATATTGGCGAGCCTTTCGCAGCGGAGGTTGCAAAAGAAATTTCTGCAACCGGGGAGCATGAAATGTACAGTGTCTTCCTGGAAGCACAAAATGCTTATATTTCTATTAACGGTGTAATGCTGCCTGGCTCGGTCGTTTCTCGAGATTTTCTCGGACGAAAAATGAGCACGGCTTTTTTGGCCTTGTCCGAGACTTGGCTGACACCATAAAAACGGCTACTTTGACCCCATTGATTTTTGGGGCGGAATAACTTCAGGGACGATCAACCAGTTTTCCGATGAGTGCGAGAAGTTCGCCTCGCTCAACCAATCCTCTGTGACAACGTGCGAGTGCAACCCCTTCTACCAAGCTCGTGACAATACTTGGTGCTTTTTCAATTTCATCCAGACGGTGAATTCTCCCGATATCATCTCCTGACAATATTTTTCTGCCAGGTTGAAACAAGGGTTCGAATAGCCCGCGATGCGGCGAATAGATGTGCTGGTCTGTGCTTTCAATCCTGAGATATTTGGGCTGAAATTCGCGTGGCTCGCTTGAACTTTCAAGGACTCCCAGATGATTTAGTATATTCAATACTCCTTGTTCACCAATGGCAAGGGTTTCGGGGGTGACTTGCCCCCCGCTGCCTAACTCTGCTGCGATCATGGGAATTTTTTTTCGATTGGCGGCAGAGTTGACGCTACGGTCATCGTTCAATTCACCCATTAGCCAAATCAAGTCTGCCCCGAAAGCCTCAGCAAGCTTCAAATTCGCTTTGGATAAATTTACGTCTTCCGTTTGCATAGCCATTGCGCAAGGTGAAAACCAAGCCGCCTTGCCGCCGGAATGCAGGTCAACTACAGTATCGCAGGCAGGCATGATCGCCTCTTCTACAAGATGTGCAATCATTTCTGTTGGCCCGCCATTTTTGCTTCCGGGAAAAGCACGGTTCAAATTTCCATTGTCCATCGGAGAAACGCGAGAGGAACTATGCACAGCAGGGGAATTTAATGTTGGCAATACGATGATTCTGCCATGCACATCATTCGCATTGACGCTATTCAGAAACTTTAGTAGCGCAATCGGGCCTTCAAACTCGTCTCCATGAACCCCTCCAATGAGCAAAACAGTCGGGCCGGGTTCACCGACAACAACCGCTGCTGGTATGGGAATGTATCCGAGAGCAACGTTGTTGTCCGAATACTTCAGTCTGAAGTCGCCAGTGCGACTTCCTTTTGAATCAAAATCCAGCGATGTCGTAATTCTGGTTTGACCAAGGTCAATTGAGCGGAATGCCGGGTTCATAATAGCTTCGACAACTCTATCGCGTGATGAACAAGCCAGTCGTCTTTTCTATGAGGACCGACAATCTGAATTCCGATTGGTAGTTGATTTTCATCAGTTCCATAGGGAATAGTAATGGAAGGAACTTTCAGTAGCGTCCACATTCGGCTCATTATAGGGTCACCTGTTTTATCATGCCCTTTAGGTGCGGCGCCAAGAGCACTAGGCGCCAAGAGTACATCGATCTGGTTAAAAATTTCACTTAATCGAAACTGCCATTTAGTGGCAAGATCCAATGCGACGATATAGGAGCAGTGCGTACAGTTCAGGCCGTCCTCAATCAAATTTATGAGTTGTTCACTAAGCATGTCAGGCGATTCGCGATATTCTTGCTGTAATGACCGGCTAGCCTCAAACGCCATGACTGTGATATGAGCCTCAGTTAAAGCGCCATCACTTGGGCCGATTTCAATTTCTTCTACTATTGCACCGTTTCTGGAAAATTGTTCAGCGGCTGATTCAATGCTGTGTTTTTGTGCTTTATCAAGTTGATGCCAGTGCGGGGTTCGTGCCAGACCGACCGTCAATGGTTTTCTTGCAGGTTCAATCTTTCCATGCGAACGAAATAAACTCGCACGTATCCTGACAATATCTTGCAGTTCCCGTACAAAGAATCCCAGTGAATCAAGACTTTGCGATAGTCCTGTAATCCCCTCCAAACTGAATTCTCCATGACTCGCCTTGTATCCGACTACACCGCAATATGCAGCGGGACGAATTACCGATCCGGCGGTTTGAGTGCCGATTGCGTAGGGCAGCATGCAGTCCGCGACAGCGGCGGCTGAACCCATGGATGAACCACCAGGGGTATGCTTCAGATTATGGGGATTTTTGGTTCATGCCTCTCAATTAAATTAAGGATTGTCATATAATAGCATGTAACGATCTGATTGAACCTGCAAGAGAGGAACTTCCAAATGCAACAGAACCCTACCAATTTTTTCGACTGGAGCCAAAAGTATTCGACTCAGGAGGCCTGCCTGGAAGAGTTGAGCTGGCGGCGCTGGAAAGACGGATTCATCTGCCCGAAGTGCGGTCACGACAAGTCCTACCAGCTAAAGCATCGATATTTGCACGAGTGCACGAATTGCGGTCGTCAAGTTTCGCCCACGGCAGGTACGGTATTCGAGCATACGCGTCTGCCGCTGCCCAAATGGTTTGCGGCGATTTACTTGATGGCCACGGACAAGGGCGGGATTTCGGCACAGCGGCTTTCCAAGACGATTGGAGTGTCTTGGCCGACGGCCTATCGAATGCTGAGGATTTTGCGCCAGTCCATGGGGGATCGCGACCGAAGTTACTGGCTTGAAGGGCTTGTGGAGTTGGACGATGCTTTCGTTGGGGGACGCAAGCCGGGCAAGAGAGGTCGCGGGAGCGAGGGCAAAAAGCCGGTGATTTTCGCCGTTGAGCAGCAAGAAAAAGGCATGGGCTTCATGGCGGCTCGTCTGGTGGAGCAGGTGAATTCGGAACAGGTGCGGGAATTTGCCAAGCGGATTTCACCGAATTCAGAAATTCGCACCGACGCATTGAATGCCTTGCGAGTTCTGGGCGAATCGCATCGCCACGAAGCCAAGGCCACCCCGCCGGAGAAAGTGGATGAATGGCTTCCGAAGGTTCATATCGTCATCAGCAACTTCAAGAGTTTTCTGGCGGGAACCTTCCACGGGGTATCGCATCGATACCTTCAGGAATACATTGACGAATTCGTGTTTCGCTTCAATCGGCGATTCTGGGAACCTCAATTGCCGGACCGATTGCTGCAAGCCGCTGTCGATCATGTGCCAATTCGAGATTGCCTTAAATCAGTTTAGATGCATGTTTTGGTTTTGCCCGGATAAAAATATGCGAACTCGGTGGTCACCGTTTTGCCGGGAATAACCGCCCCAAGACCGCGAAGCTGAGAAGCAATCGCCGCATCGCGCTGAGGTACGAAATTCGAATAGATTGGACTACCCATAGTTGTTTGCATGTCGCGAGTACTGATGATGTCCTTGATACCAACTGGAATCCCGAACAACTCGCTGCGTAGAAAAGTATTGTCAAGCTGTCTTGCCTGTTTTCTCGCGGCATCAAAGTCCAAATATTCAAACGCCTGCACTTCGGGTTCCCTGTTTTCAATCGCCCGGAGGCAATCTTCCAGCAATTCACTAGACTTGATTTCATCCCGGGAAATCATTTCAACCAGTTCATTTAGCGGTTTGAGATTGAGTGCTTTTGCGTTGTTCATGCCGGTATATTTTGGGTCACCTCTTGAAAAAGTTGAAAAGGAATTTCATAAATTCCACCGCCTAGCCTGCCTTCAACACCTTCTTTGTCCAGTATGCCCAGGCTTACAATTGGCGACTTGTTTGTTTCCACAACATTCCTTGCCAAGAGTCCGGTTCTAAAGTTGATACTTCGAAATTCCGGGTGCTGGGTTGAAAGAATTTTGCTTGCAGTCCCAATCCAGTTGGGTGGCAAGTACTGTTCAAGCAATTCTTTTTGGTGTGCTGAGTGTTCAATTGCCATTGCGCCAAATCCACATGCATCCACTATTGCATTGTCGCCGATTGCTCCCAGTGCACGATTTTGAGGGAACGCACCCAAATTTCCCTGCGGCGGTGCCGCAGGTGCGGTAAACCACAGGTCGGGCATGTGAGAAACCTGAATTCCCATTTCTATTCCATTAGCGCCTGCTGAAGCAACAAGACTGCTTTTGTAATATCCTGAAGCAATCAAGCACATCAACTTGCAGGCTGCCATCCACAAATTCAAAAAGAAGCCGGGGCTATTTTGAAGAAATTCGTATGATTTCTTGTATTGGCTAATGTCACCTGCAAGAAGTTGAAGGATTCGCGAAGTTGCTGCAGGAGTATGATCGTGACAATCGTCGCCGTTTGCCAGAGCATGAATGGCAATCGGAAGCAAGTTGATTTCATGGGTAAGACACTTGTCCAGCACTTCACAGAATTCTCCGTTGATCCAGTGCAAGTGTGCCACTACATCTTCATTAAACATCCCGAGCCGCATTGCGGGGCCGCTACCGCCGTTAATTGGTGCGAAAACTCGGGATGTATCAAGTAGTGGGTCCAAAATTTCGTGTAGCCGCATGGATGAAGACACAACCCCTGCAAGCGGTACTACAACTCTGCTGTCTTGAGCCGGACTGAGCAGAATTTCCTGATTTTTCAACAGGTTTTCGACTTCTGCAGGACTTTCAGCGATGCCTTCATACAAAGCGGCTGCGCAAATTGAGTTGAATACAGGCTTGGGAATTATTTCTTGTGATTGGTAAGGCGGACCTGCATGGAGAAAAACTCCCGGTTTGAGACTGAGGGCTTCGCTAGCCAGCCTTTGGGTACGCCATACCGGTCGCACAGTTACCAGTGCTTGTAGTGCATCGGACTCATATTCCAAAATTTTATTGGACGACATTTTCAATCAGGTTCATTCACATACATTAACAATGGTAGAGCGTGCGATTATGGAAACTTTCAACAATATTTCCCGCCTATGAATTTTAACTTAATTTGGCTGAATTCAATTGCTGCAGAATTGGATTGCACTTGAAAAAATTCATAGCCGTGTAAAATAGCACACTAATTGTTTCACAGTTGGCGACTTTGTCCGACTGCGAAACTAAGCTATCGGATGCCAGGCATTGAATTCAAAAGTTGCAAAATTCTCATTTCCCCTTGTATTGATTTCGCTTCTGGGGATTCTTGCCTATTTTCTTAATTGGGAACTCTTGCTTTCCCTGGATTTTTCGGTTGTGTGGGAATACCGACTGGTATTGTTCAAAGGCCTCATGATGACCTTGGGGCTAACGCTGTGGGCGAGCGTTATGGGCTTGCTGCTCGGCACAATTCTTGCAGTTGCGAGCCAGTCTCCTGTTGCAGCAATCAGATGGTTGGTTACTGCGTTTGTTGAAATTTGGCGCAATACACCGTTGCTGGTTCAGCTAATCTGGATTCACTATGCACTTCCGCTGATAACGGGTATCAACACCACTGCGGTTGAAAGTGGTGTACTGGCGATAACGCTGCAGGCCGCCGCCTACTTTACTGAAATAGTACGGGCCGGTATTGAATCAGTCCCCAAGGGGCAGTGGGAGGCAGCCTATTCGCTTGCGCTTCCATCAAGAATCACATGGACAAGAATCATTCTGCCCCCGGCGGTTCGTACGATGATTCCACCACTTGTAAATTTGACAATCAGTTTTTTCAAGGGTACAGCGATTCTGTCGATTCTCCACATAAGCGAATTGATGACGGTTACGAACCGAATCAGCAATGTAACATTCAAGCCGATTGAGCTCTTTAGCGCCATTGCAATCGTTTATTTCGTTGTCGGATACGCGATGAGCAAGGCTACGCTAAGAGTTGAGTACATTTTGCAGCGCAGGGAACGATGATGCGTTTCGAGTTCGATCAAATAATTCGATATGGACCGGAGTTGCTGGAAGCATTTTGGGTAACGGTCTGGATTTCGGCAGTCTCCCTGCTTATTGGCATTGTGCTTGGATTGTTCGCATGCCTGGGAAAACTTAGTCGGCAAGGGCTGGCCTACAGAGTTTCCTCAGGGTTTATCGATTTTTTTCGAACGATTCCGGAAGTGGTACTCATATTTTGGGTTTATTCATGCTTGCCTTTACTGCTGTCTGTACGAATTACCAGCGAGGTTTGTGGAATTATTGCTTTGTCTCTGTTCAGTGGTGCCTACTTGGCCGAGATTTTTCGGGCCGGGGTTCTTGCCGTGCCTCGAGGGCAAGTGGATGCAGCATATGCGCTGGCAATACCAAGATTGAATATATGGAGCCGAATAATTATTCCTCCCGCCATTCGGCGCATGATGCCGGCATCCATAAACTTTTTGACTGAACTGCTGAAGGCAACAAGCTTGCTATCCGCCATATCGGTTGGCGAGATGGCGTATCGGGCAAGCGTGCTTGGCGCCAAGACCCTGAGCTACTTTGAATTTCTGAGTGCAATTGCTGTTTTGTATTTTTTATTGATATTTCCTTTTAGCTTGTGGGCACGTCGGGCGGAAAAGAAACTTCTCGAAAAAACCGGAAACTGATTCATGGGAAACTTGCCGGAATCGAAATTGAACAGCAATCAAGAGTATCTGATTGAATGCGAAGGAGTTCACAAGTCTTTTGGCACTTTCAAGGCATTGAACGGGATTACAACAAAGGTCAAGACGGGGGAAATTGTCTGTATAGTCGGACCTTCGGGCGGCGGCAAGTCAACATTTCTTCGCATTTTGAATGCGCTTGAAGACATTGACGAAGGCAAGATTGTGGTTGCCGGCAAAAACTTGCCGGGTCCATGGGCGGCAGTGGAGTCAATTCGGCGCGAAGTGGGAATGGTATTCCAGCAATTCAATCTCTTTGCGCATATGTCAATTCGCGAGAATGTGGCGTATGCACCCATGAAGGCGCGCGGCTTGGACAAAGCCGCGGCCACCGTACTTACGGAAAATCTTTTGGACCGGGTTGGCATTGTGGAGCAAATTGACAAGTATCCGAATCAACTGTCGGGAGGGCAGCAGCAACGCGTAGCAATCGCCCGGGCTCTTGCAATGCAACCCAAGGCGATGCTGTTTGATGAGCCAACATCGGCCTTGGACCCCGAGATGGTGCGAGAGGTGCTTGATGTAATAAGGGAGTTGGCCGAATCAGGCATGACCATGCTTATCGTCACGCATGAAATGGGCTTTGCTCGTCAAGTATCGGATAGAATGATGTTCATGGCTGAAGGAAGAATATTGGTTGATGAAGTGCCAGATGAGTTTTTCGATAATCCGATAGACCAGCATTTGATTCAATTTTTGTCGACAATTGTATAATCCGAAATACTGAATTTTATTTGTATGCAAATTCGATTTTGTGATAGATTACCTATAATCTGAATTCAGAAATATTCTATTAATCAAATCAAAAGGAGAAGCGATATGAAATTCGTACAACTATTGATTAGTGCATTTGTTTCTTTGCTGCTGCTGTCTGGCCTCGCATATTCGGCCGACGACATGATTAGCGCGATCAAGGACCGGGGTACGTTGCGTGTTTGCCACGCGGAAGCACTTCCATGGGGAGCCAAGGACCCCAAAACCAATGAATGGAAGGGTACGGATATTGAAGCTGCAAAGCATTTGTCCGAAATCATGGGAGTCAATTACGAGCCTGTTGATTCGCAATGGGGCACCCTGATTCCAAGTCTTGAAACTGGAAAGTGCGACATTGTGATGTCACCGATGTTCAGAACCGCGGAGCGGGCCATGCGAGTCCTGTTTACCAACCCGTCCGGCTATGAAACCCAAGGCACTGCTGTGCATATGGATTCAAATGCACAAATGCATTCGGACCTGGACAAGGAAGGCATGGTTATTGCGGTTGGTTCAGGTACCGCAGATGAAGCTTTTGCAAATCGATTTTTTCAAATGGCAACCGTAAAACCCTTGGTTAGCGACAAGTTGTCAACGTTTTTTCTTGAAGTGGCCAGCAAACGCGCCGATGCAATTTTGACCGACAGTTCAACACTCAGGAATTTCATCAAGGAAAATCCTGCCATGAATCTGAAGATAATTGATGATGCGCCGCTAAATCCTCAAGGATATGCCTATGCGGTTCTTCCAGGAGAATATCATTTTGTGAATTTTCTCAACGTTTGGCTGGAGACCATTGAGCAGCAAGGCCTGAAAGACCAGTGGTATGAAATGATCACTGCCGAATAGGCATTGACATACATAGCTTGTTGAAGTCTTGTCTCCAGAGTATTGCGGGGTAATTCATTTATGAGTGCAGTAGCAGAGCAAATCAGGGAAAGCAAAGCGCCGTCGATTGCGGGTGGCGTAATGTCGCTTAATCGGTCAATTGACCCGATGATCACTTTTGTGCGTGCAAAAGGGGCGTACATGTGGGACAGCACCGGGAAAAAATATATTGACTATCATGCGGCATTTGCTCCCTACCTGCTCGGGCATGGAGACGAGGACGTAGATGCTGCGGTGATTGAATCAATCAAAAGGGGGGAGTCTCTTATGGGGGCCGGCATCACACCTTGGGAACAAGAAGTAGCCGACCTGATTGTTGATTCAGTACCCGGATTAGAGCAAATTCAACTTACAGGTAGCGGTTCCGAGGCGGTTGGATACGCAGTTCGACTTGCCAGAGCCGCTACTGGTCGTGAAAGTGTTTTGCTGATGCAAGGCGGATACAATGGCTGGGCTGATGCTTTGTCGTTCAATCTCATGGACCCGGCATCGGACTTGGCAAATCATGTTTCCGGATCCGAGCATGAGTTGCGACCGATTACGGCCGGATTGCCTGCTTCGGCAGGAACTGAACAGGCGCATGTGGTTGAGTTCAATGATTTGGATGCCGTTGAAGCCGTACTCGCCCGGAATGATGTAGCTGCCGTCGTTTTGGAACCGATTCTGCAGAATATTGGAATCGTCAAGCCAAAGGAAGGGTATCTTGAAGGAATTCGTCAGCTTTGCGACAAGTTCGGCACTGTGCTGGTGTTTGACGAGGTCAAAACGGGATTTCGCCACGCCTTGGGTGGCTACCAGTCAATTTGCGGCATCACACCAGACTTAAGTGTGTTTGGAAAGGCGGTTGCCAACGGGTATCCGGTTGGCGTGGTCGGCGGGAAAGAGGAATTCATGTCCTATTGCTGTCATCCAGACTTGTCGAAACGCGTTTTGATCGCGGGAACATACAATGCGCATCCTATGGTTGTAGCAGCAACGATTGCTACGCTCAAGAAACTAAAGTGTCCTGAAGTTGATGTTTACGGCCGGCTTGATGCATTGGGCAAGCAATTGGAAACCGGCTTGAACCAGTTGCTGGAGAATTGCGACTTTCCGTCAACAGTTGTTCGACAGGGGTCGGCGTTCGTCGTCTACTTTATGGACCATGCTCCTGAATCATGGCGGGACATCGCAGACAATAACGATGCCCAGCGAGATGTGGAATATCGCAAAAAACTGATTGAAGCAGGGGTGTTTCACTTTCCGGTGACTACGAAACAGGGCAGTATTTCTGCAGCGCACACGGAAAGCGACATCAGCGAGACCTTGACCATTACGGAACAAGTATTGAATTCATTGATTTGATCAGTTAATCAGCTGCTTCAATATCCATGTATTCGTTGATAAAGCCGTTCTTCCAGACTTCAAGGCAATTTTGTGCGAAGTTTTCAAGTTCGTCTACATCAGAGACTGTTGCAAAAATGTTTCCCTGGTTGGGACCGCTCGGTCCGTAAAGACTGTTTCCCCGGTCGTAAAACAATGCGATGTCCACAATTCGTCGCGGATTGTCTGGGTCGTACACATCTGGCGGCAGTAGCCCGGGTGGATGAAAAATATACATCAAGTCCCCGGGTCCGGGAAACATGCTCACCCATTCGACCGGCGGATCTTCACCGAAAACTTCTTCAACCGGCAGTAGCGTATAAATTTCATGATTCGCGTATTTCGCATGCCACATGTTTCCACCAAACGGAAGAGCCCTGCTGACAATTTCACAGGTTTTTGGCGACATGTCCCATCGTAGTTTCAATTTCACACTGGTACCGTTATTGCGCAATGCAACTCTCACATATTGCAGGTTACTATTCATTTCGACTTCCTTGTTTGTGGTCAATTTTCAAATTACATTAAAGTCTTTTTTTGCTCGGTACGCAAGGTTATGAAATACCGATTTGCACTCGGTGGTGTATGGCATGAAACAAATACATTTGCAACCGGGGTAACATCAATGCACAATTTTGAAAGCTATCAGCTCGCGCGCAGGGAAGAGATTCTTGCACGCTATGAAAATACAAATACTGAATTGGGAGGGGTATTGGCAGCTGCTCACGATGTGAAATGCGAGTTCATACCTACACTTTATGCTGCCGCAGTGCCATCCGCAATCATAGAGAAGCAGACTGCCGAGTTGCTTTGTGAGGAACTGGTTGAAAGACTGAAAGAAGCCTTGCCTGTGGACGGAATTATCCTGGTGCTTCACGGTGCTGCAGTATCACAGGGGAATTTCAGTTTGGACGAAAAAATTGTCCGTGAAATCAGAAATGAAATCGGAACAACGGTCCCTCTGGTCGTTACATTGGACTACCATGCGAACATAAGCAAATGCCTGGTTGAAAATTCTTCTGTATTGATCGGGTACGATACATACCCGCACATCGACATGAACCTTCGCGGGCGGGAAGCATTGTCTGTGCTTGTGCAAATTCTCGAGAAAAAACGTTTTCCGGCCAAGGCTTTTCGCAAACTGCCTTTTGTAACAACCCCATTGAAACAGCAAACCGATGAATTTCCCATGATTGAAATAATGGATTTGCTCGAAAAAGTGGAGCAGTCCCCGGATGTAGTCTGTGGAACTGTTGCAATGGGATTCCCGTTTAGTGATGTTCCCCATCTTGGGGCATCTGTGCTGGTATATGCCGACAACATAGCAACAGCAGACCAAAAAGCAAATGCTCTGGCACAGAAAATCTGGGATCTGAGAGATCGTTTTGAACCGGAGTTGGTGCCTGTTGCAGTAGCAGTCCAGCAGGCAATCGCATCTGATGACAAGCCAGTGGCAATAGTAGAGTCCGCCGACAATGTCGGTGGCGGCAGCGCAGGCGATGCTACGGTTCTCCTTCGAGAATTGCTTCAGCAAGATGCAAACGGAGCGGTTATTGTCATATACGATCCCGAAGCAGTGAAGCAGGCAGAATCTGCAGGTGTCGGCAATGTCTGCAAAACTGAAATTGGGGGAAAATCTGACAAGCTTCATGGTCAACCAGTCGCTGTTGAAGGAGTTGTACGGAAAATTACAGATGGCGTATATGAACACAAAGGGTCGTATATGACAGGTTATATTACCTCTATGGGAAGGACAGCACTGCTGGATGTACAGGGAGTTCTGATTGTATTGACTTCGTTGCGAAGTATGCCGTTTGATGCGGAGCAGCTGCGTTGTTTGGGAGTAGAACCCTCTCAACAAAGCATCATTGTTGTAAAGGCAGCGATTGCCTGGAAGGCAGCATTCGGTGAAATTGTGCAGAAAGTGATTTGTGTGGATACGCCTGGAACCAGTTCAAGCAACTTTAACCAGTTTCAATTCAAGAATCGCTGCACACCGCTTTACCCATTTGAAGCCGATATCGACTATCCCACGGAGGTCAAATGTGACAATTCCGCGTGAAAATGTATTTGACAAGGCTGAATACAAGTTCCGGCTGGACCGCGTTCGGGAAGAAATGGTCAAGAGCCAAATTGATACGCTTGTTTTGCATTCGGCTCCGAATATCCTGTATTTGAGCGGGCACCACACTCTTAATCTATGGGATTACCAATGCCTTGTTGTACCGATGGACAAATCTCCATTCATGGTGCTTTGGCAGTTTGAGCGAGGGCGATTCGAGGCGACCGCTGTAGCTACAGATGTAGTACTGTACGAAACCGGCGCCAATCCTGTTGATGAGACTGTGCAAGCAATAAAAAGCAAGGGGTTGTCAACAGGTTCAATCGGCTTGGAGACTCAAACCCGCTATCTTGTTCCAAAGGTTCGCGAGTCCTTGTCAAATGCCCTGGGCAAGTCCAAAATTGTGAATGGCTCCGGTGTTGTAGACAAAGTGCGGAACATCAAGTCGGAAGTCGAACTTGAAGTAATGCGCAAGGCTGGGAAAATTACAGACTTGGCAATCCGCGCAGGTTTTGAAGCGGTTCGAGAAGGTGCTACGGACTCTGATGTTGCGGCGGCGGTCGCCGCGGAATTAATCAGGAGCAATAGCCTTGCGTTTTCAGTTTATCCAATCGTTTCTGCCGGGTACCGTTCGGGAATTCCGCATAACAGCAACTACGGGTACAAAATATCGAATGGCGACCCGGTATTTATTGAATGCTCTCCAAGTTTGCATTGGTATCATGCTCCGCTTATGCGTACCGCCGCAGTTGGGGGAATACCAAGCCAAGTTGAAGAATTTGCCAGTTTGGAAAAAGAAATGATGACAGCCATGCTGGAAATTGTGAAGCCGGGGATTCTCGCGTCAGAAATAGCAGAAGTTGGAAAATCTTTTGTTGATCCTATTCGGGATCAAATACTTTTTCATGAAGTATACGGCTATCCGGTTGGCATAGGCTTTCCACCCACCTGGGCTGAAGAATCGGGGTTCGCTTTGGTAACAAGCAACCACAGGCCGCTTGAAGCCGGTATGGTTTTTCATATACCGATGACATTGCGAGTTAATGGACAGTATGGAGTTGGGCTCAGTCATACTTTCGTAGTAACAGAAGACGGACATGAAGTGCTGAGCCGACTTCCGCTGGAACTGCACAGAGTTGAATAGATGAAAGACAGATTTGAAGAGTCGCGAAGACTTTACGAGCATGGCAGAAAATTCATTGCTGGCGGGGTCAACAGCAATTTTCGCTACTCTGGATATGGAGAAAGTCCGGTTCCCTTGTACTATTCGAAGGGAAGAGGTTCACGGCTAACGGATGTTGATGGAAGCACTTACATTGACTATGCGCTTGCGAATGGCCCATTGATACTTGGTCATGCGCCGGAATGCGTACTGGAAGCGGTTCGAGACACACTGAATATGGGGCAGTTGTTTGCGGGACAAACGGAACTGGAAGCGCAGCTTGCTGAAAAACTTGTCGAAATCATTCCATGCGCCGAACTGGTGAGGTTTGCTTCAAGCGGTACAGAAGCCATTCAGGCTGCCATTAGACTTGCCCGTGCCTATACTGGTCGCAAGAAAATCATTAAGTTTGAAGGGCACTATCATGGCTGGACTGACAGCGTTTTTATAAGTGTGCAACCTCCACTGGATGTAGCCGGGGACGAGTCAAGCCCAAATTCTGTCCCTCACTCCATTGGCCAATCCGAGATTGTCCTTGGAGAAGTTATCACTTTGCCGTGGAACAATCTGGATTTGTTTTCGTCCGTTGTGCGAGAACAGAAAAGCGATATCGCAGGTGTGATAATGGAACCCATCAATTGCAATACGGGTGCAATTTTTCCGATTGACGGGTATTTGGAAGGGGTAAGAGAGATAACCGATGAAAACGGAATTGTACTGATTTTTGACGAAGTAATTACCGGATTTCGAGTTGCGCTTGACGGTGCCCAAGGGCTGCTTGGTGTTATGCCGGACCTTGCAATATTTGCCAAAGCGATGGCAGCAGGTTTTCCGCTTGCTGCGGTAGTTGGCAAGCAAGAGATTATGGAACTAGTGCAAACTCAGCAAGTAATGCACGGTGGGACATACAACGCAAATGTAATGACTGTTGCAGCAGGGTTGGCTACAATCACGGAGCTGGAAAGAAATGGCGGCGATGTTTTTGACAAAATGAACATGCGGGGTTATCAGTTAATGGCAGGACTGCAGAAGATCGGACAAGACAGTGGTATCAAATTGTCCGTACCAGGTATCGGTACGGTGTTTCATCCACTGATTGGCAAAAGCAGCAACGTGGTGAACTATCGTCAGTTTATTGCTCAAAATGTTGATTTGAAGAATCGGTTTTATGCCAAGCTGCAAACAGCAGGCACTCGGGTTACTGCCCGCGGAACTTGGTTTTTATCGACAGTTCATGGCGATGAAGACATTGATGAGACACTTGAACATGTAAAACAGGCAATTAAGGAGATCAAGGCATGAATGCAGATAACTATAGACTGGGTTTTGTGTGGCCGGGAGGCGGTTCCGAACAAGACTATTATCAGTTTTTGGAAGCAGCGGGAGACAATGTAAAGCTTTTCATGTCGTGTACCAGAGTAGGGGGAACAGGCGACAATGACCATGATGTAGATGCACTGCACCGAACAGCCAGAGTAGATTGGCTTTGCGAAGCAGCTGCAAGATTGAAGTGCCTTGAATTAGACGCTGTATTCTGGCCTTGTACTAGCGGCAGTTTCATATTGGGGCGAAAACATGCCGAGAATCAGGTTCAAGCCCTGCAGGAACTGGTCGGAGTGCCGGCGGGCAGCACTTCGCTTGCATTTGCAAAGGCTTTGGTAGAGGCAAACTTCAACCGTGTTAGTGTGCTGGCAACTTATCCTGAACCGGCGACCAAGGCATTTGTTGAGTTTTTGTCCGAATTTGGTATTGAAGTTGTTGATTTGAAATGGTTGGATGCGGCTTCCGGTTGGGATGCTGCAATCATGACGCCGGAATTTATCAAAGAGCAAATTGCAACTGTTCTGGATAATGATGCTCCTGTTGTTTTGATTCCAGATACAGCACTTCCGTCACTAATGTATGTTGATGAACTTGAGCAAATTGCCGGAAGACCGGTATTGACAGCGAATGCTGTAACTATGTGGGATGCGATTAGGTTGATGTCCAGTGAATTTCAAGTAGATGGATTTGGATCTTTGTTGTCAGGAAAATTTCTTGATAGAGTTAATGAAAATCAAACACAAAACGCCGTAGCAGTGGCATAAGTAATTCAAATCGATAACGGTTCCAGAACAAACCAGTTGCTGAATTGTGTTTGATACAAAGATACAGGTTTAATTTGGAAAACTGTAATCTTGAAAAATTGTTCTGACCTGCTTGAATTACGATTGCAGGTCTTCACATTGAAAAAGCAAAGATTCGGTGAAAATGCAGTTTACTTTCACTTCAAGGTTTTCAACTTTATTCGACAGAACTATGAAATCTTCTTTCAAATTGCCGACTTCTTCGATTACACCTTCGATTTTGCTATTTGATATTTCAAAATAATTTTCCAGCTTGTCATTTAGCAACTCTTTATCCTTGGCATTTTGGAGTTGCAACTGGGTAAGCTTTTCAAGCAGTAGTTCTTTATCCTTAGCACCTTGATTTTGTAGCTGAGCAAACTTCTCATACAAGCTATCAATTCTAGAATTTAAAGCATCAAACTTCTCACACAAGCTATCAATTCTAGAATTTAAAGCGTCAAACTTGGTGTCCATATTCCAGAAACCGAGTAAAAATGCTGCAATCACAATAATCATTGCAAGATAGTTGTGGCCAATGGATTTTTTAATCCATTTGGATTCAATTGAATTTTCCTCGGAAGAATTATCGCTGCCTGGTACTACGGGGTTCATCTTTTATCTCTTTATTGTATTTTTCAAACTTGAAACAATTGACGTAGTAGCCTCGTTGAAAAGGTAATGATCGTAAAAATGATTGACTACTTTCATAACAGGGGCAAGAATAGCAAGATTTTTTGTTGTTGTCAACTAATTGATTATATTGCAAAAATGGTTGTGTTTCTGACCAGTATGCAATTGTCGGTATTTGTATATTCAAGGCAGGTACACTCGCTTTCAAAGCCTTGACAGCTTTTCAACAAGAGACTTAAAAACAATGCCTTACTGGACATCTTCTACTTGTTCGGAATATACAATCATCTGAATCAGCAAACTAAAATTCTTTGCCAGTGCATCTAGAAAAATCTTTCATTCTGGAAAATTCCACCTTGTTTGCATGTATCTAACCATAAGCAAGAAAAGCCCGAATCGGTACATGGTCAATAGTGGCTCGTAGCAGTCATTCTGGGGGTTGGTACCCCCTGAATCGGTCATTGAAGCGGAAAGCAAACTCATAAACATATGAATAAAAATATCGATGTGATACCCCATGGAAGGTCCCGGTCAGAAAATATCTTGAAGTTTCTGACCGCCATTTGAACCTTCGAAAGACATTAGCAAGCCCAGACCGCCAGGATAATATTCTGTTTTGCTTACTGATGGTTTAAACTCGCCTTGGACAGTTGCAAAATTTTCGGCAACTTGATTCAATACGGTATTGTTTCTGGGTTGAGCATTTACAAATGGTTATACCCAATCTGGAAGACATCTGTACTTCTGGACACCCGGAAGACTAGCACTGC
Organism: Arenicellales bacterium; assembly: GCA_965203865.1. GTDB lineage: Bacteria > Pseudomonadota > Gammaproteobacteria > Arenicellales > JAJDZL01. Next base: position 2,072,006 of record OZ241916.1, on the reverse strand, counting down.
GTAACAGAGTCAAAGTTTGAATGTTAAATTCTTGAATCAACAATGAAGATATTCAATAAATTTCTTTTGGCATCTCTTTTACTTCTGGCATTCCCGGCATCAGCAGACATTGAATTGGATGGCAATATTAAAATTGCATCCGTTTATCTTGGCCAGACCAATGACGGTGGTTGGACAGAAGCACACGATATTGCCCGTAAAAGACTTGAAAAACATCTTGGTACCGAAATTGCCTACACTGAAAATGTGCCTGAAATTACTGAAAGCGTAAGGCGAGTAATTGATGAATATGTGAATCGCGGATACAACATCATTGTTGGCACCTCGTTTGGATTTGGAGAGGCATTTCTGGAAGCTTCGAAAGACTATCCCGAGGTCGCTTTTTTGAACGCTGGCGGAATAACGAACTCCAGAAATCTTGAAAGTTTTTATATCCGAACCTATCAGGGGTGGTATCTGGCAGGAATGATTGCTGCCGCAAAGAGTAAATCAGGCAAGCTGGGAATTTTGGCCGGCTATCCGCTCGGCAGAGTGATTTGGGATATCAATGCATTTGCGAGAGGAGCGCAAAAAATCAATCCTGATATAGAAGTGTTCGCAGAATTGGCAAACACTTGGTACGATGCGGAGAAGGAAGGCCGAATTTCAGCAGAATTTCTTGGACGCGGTGCCGATGTGGTAGCAACTGCTTTAAGTGCTGCTTCCGCTTTGGTTGCCGCGGAAAGACAGAGGAAAATGAGCATAGGATTTCAGATTGACATGTCAAGTCACGCACCGGATGGACATTTGGCATCTGTGGTCTTGAATTGGGAAACGTATCTCCTTGAAACAATTGACAGCATTCTGGGTGGTTCCTGGGAGCCGTCTAACTGGATTGCGCTTGCAGGAGTGGATATTGGTGCAGTGGGCTTGGCAGGAGTTGCAGAAGATCTGCCTGAAGAAGTAAACATGAAAGTTCAAAATGCACTTGAGCAGATGAAAAATGGAACATTGACACCGTTCGATGGGCCAATGTACAAGCAGAATGGAGATTTGATAGTGGATGCCGGCGATTCACCAAATGACAGGGAGTTGTGGGAAATGAACTACTTTGTGCAAGGTGTAGTCGGCAGTATTCCAAAGATGGACAGTGTGTCCGACAGCAAATGATGGTTGGTGCGAATCTGATTACAATCCAAGGTAGGCTTCTTTTACATGGTCGTTGTTTGACAGTTTGGCCACCGAGTCTTCCAGAGTAATTTTTCCAGTTTCCAATACATATCCGTGATCGGCCAGTTTCAGTGCCAAATCTGCATTTTGTTCAACCAGAATGATGGTAACTCCCTGAGAGTTAATTTCCCGAAGTATCTCGCTAATTTCTTGTACCACGATTGGTGCCAGTCCATGCGACGGCTCGTCCAGCAATAAAATTCGGGGACGCGACATCAGTGCACGTCCAATAGAGAGCATTTGCTGTTCCCCGCCGCTTAGAGTTCTTGCTTGCTGCTTTTGTCGTTCCTTTAGCCTTGGAAAGTGCAGGAAGACATTTTCCAGATCCTTTTGAATATTTTCTTGGTCCTTGTAAATGAATGCCCCAAGTAGCAGATTTTCCAGAACGCTCAGGTCTTTGAATACTCTTCTGCCTTCGGGAACTTGCGCAATTCCTTTTCTCAGGATTTCATCGGCAGTGCATTGGTCGATTCTTTCGTCATCCAGTGTAATCGCGCCGCCACTGGGTTTAACCAGCCCGGAAATTGCGCGTAGCGTGGTACTTTTTCCAGCACCGTTGGAGCCAATGAGCGTAGCAAATGTTCCTTCATCCGCGTGGAATGATATTCCTTTGAGAGCCGCGACATTGTCGTAGATGACTTCAAGATTTTCAATTGACAGTTTCACTATGCCTCTCCGCCTAGATAAGCACTGATCACTTCAGGATTGTTTCGTACTTCCTGCGGCGTGCCTTGTGCCAGCAAAGCTCCAAAATTCAGCACTGACAGTCGGTCGCATAAACCCATAACGGCTTTCATATTGTGTTCAACCAGGATAATTGTTACATCGGACTCGCGAACTTTTCTTACCAGTTCCATTACCTTCGCAGTTTCCTCAGGATTCATTCCGGCGAAAGGCTCGTCCATCAGTATGAGCCGGGGTTTTGATGCAAGTGCTATGGCAATTGCAAGTGCTCTTTTGGAACCCAGCGGCAATTCACCTGCCTTTTGCATTGCACGGTCGGACAGTCCCATAAACTCAAGCACTTCCTCAGCGTTCGCTCTGCCCTGTTCTTGCTTGGTGCGGTCCAAACCCAAAATAGCAGATAAAATATTGGTTTTTGCGACTTTGTGAATTCCGATCAGCACGTTTTCGAATACTGACAGTTCCTGAAAAAGTACTGTTTCCTGAAAAGTACGGACGATGCCCGCAATTGCAATTTTACTTGGACTTCTTCCTGTAATACTAGCTCCGTCGAAAATGATTTCTCCGCCAGTCGGCTTAAGAAATCCGGCAATATTCTTGAAAATTGTGCTCTTGCCTGCACCGTTGGGCCCAATGAGTCCATGTATTTCACCTTGCTCAACGCTGATGCTGACATTGTCCAGCGCGGTTAGCCCGCCGAACTGCGTGGTTATGTTTTGTACTTCAAGAATCGGCATCAGGCTTGATTCTCCTTCACAGAGCTGCGGCGTATCGTGTTCTTGAGCTTCTGTGGAAAATTCTCCAGTCCCAATGGCAGGTAAAGAATAAAAATAATCAGAACTGCGCCGTACAGTGCAGGCCGGAGTTCGGCAAATTCCCTGAAAAAATCATCAAGAATAGAGAGTACAACCGCACCCAGAATTGCGCCGTAGAAAGTTCTGTATCCACCCACAATAACCCAAATCAGAATAAAAACCATGAATCCGATATCGAACTGATTTGGAGTAACCGTCCCGATGTAGTGAACCTTTAGCGCACCCGCAATTCCAACGAACAAGGAGCCGGTGATAAATGCCAGCGAACGATAGTTCCAGGTATTCACACCTACAGATTCTGCAAGGGGAGCTTGCCAGTGCACAGCATGCAATGTCAAGCCGATTCGAGACTTCTCGATTCGGTAAAGAATGAGCAGGCAAATGGTAACAATGATGAGCGTGAGATAAAAATACGGTATTGGTTCAAGAAAATCGATATTCATCAATTCTGGCGATGGAATTCCGCTGATTCCGCTACTGCCCCCAAATGGTTTGATGAAGTGAATCCAGGTCAAGCGAATTGCTTCGCCGGCGGCAAACGAGCCGATCAGAAAGTAGAACTGGGTCATGCGAAACAGCGGATAGCACAGTGCCGCAGCAACAAGTCCTGAAACAACTCCTGCCAAAGGCAGTCCGAGCCAAAAGGATACATCAAAGTTTTTTGTCAGAAGTGCACTGGTATAGGCACCAACTCCCATCATCACGGCATGTATAAGCGACCACTCTCCGGTCAGGGTAACCAGTCGGTAACTTGCAACCACAAGAACATTGATAACAAGAAAAATCATGAAGTCCTGATGGTGGTAGCGCAGAAAGTGCGGCAGAATGGCCAAGGCTATCAGAAGACAGGCAATTCCAGCAATCACTTGAAGGTTTCGGTTCGGCATGCTATTCGCTTACTCTATGCCCCATGATGCCCGTAGGACGAATAATCAGCACGAGCACCATGATCAGCAGTCCGAATATGGTCGCAATCGTGCCGCTGAAGTATGTTGTCACGAAGGTATGAAACAGTGCGTATAAAACCGAGGCGATAATTGCACCGGTCAAGCTGCCAACCCCGCCCACAATGGTTACGATGAATGCGGTGATGATGACGTTATGCCCCATGTGGGGATTGATGTTCGTCAAGGGCGCCATTAACGCTCCTGCCAAGCCCGCCATGGCGGCGCCGACACTGATGGCAATTACAGATATTCGGTTGCTGTTGATTCCCTGAAGCGCCGCCGCATCCCGATCTTGGGAAACAGCTCGCAGAGCCCAGCCCGTCTTGGAGCGTGTAAGAAAGTACCAAAGCAATCCCAAGGTGGCAATCGCCACACCAATGCTGAACAGACGTTGATAGGGAATGCGAAGGAATTCAAACAGAACCAGAGTCCCCTCGTACGGCGGCGGTACTTGCTTGGAGGGTCCTTCGCCTCCAACAAGTGTTGCAGCAACCTGAAGAACAAACAGTACGCCAAGAGAGCAAATCAAACCTCCCAGTACATCATTTGCCATTGGGCGGAACAGAAACCTTTCCATCAAAAGACCAATTCCGGTCACCAGCGCAACAGCAATTACCACTGTCAACAGGTATGGCATGTCGTTTTGCGCATGAAGCAACCAGATGGTGTAGGCACCAACCATGACCAACTCGCCGTGTGCGAAGTTGACAATCTTCATCACCCCGAAGATGAGTACAAGTCCAACTGCCGCCAAAGCGTAAAATCCACTTTGGATAAAGCCGTTTACAATGGTCTGGAGTAGTAGCTCCAAGTGGATAGCCTCGATTAAAAAAGAGGGAGAAGCTGACGCTTCTCCCTTGAGCTACTTGAAAGTTACAAGGTTAAACTGTTCTCAGTCCAAGTTCTTTCATGTGCTTGATGAGCACATCGTTGTTATCTGCGAGCCAGCCGGCCACGTCGCCGAATTCCTGGATACGCGCTTTGCCGTCTACAATTACCACCACTGGCCAGCGTCCAATCAGCGTATTGTCAAGCCCCCAAAGCTGACTGCCCCACCAGTCACCGCCGCCGAACACAAACTGCTGCTTGTTGTTCCGCATCCTGGGTGCGACATCGACTGATTCCACACTGCCTGCGGCTTTGGCGTTATCCAGCCAATTCATCAGAATAACCGGGTACTCCCATGCTACTGCGGACCAGTCGTTGGGATGGTCTTTGCGAAATGCCGCATCAAATCCTGCCGGGTCTGGAAACGCAATGCCTTCGTCTTGCAGTTTCGGGTCGTCGAAATCCGGGAACTGAAAAATAGTTCCATTGACGAAATCAACACTTGTCTTTGCGATGATCTCATCATAGTAGTCCAAAGTGCAGGAAATAATTTTTCCCTTGTAGCCTTGGTGATACAGTTGCTCCATAATCGGAGTCACATAGAAGCTGGTCGCCATACAGACAATGTCGGGCTTCTTCGCCAAAACGGAACTGACTATTGGTGCGAAGTCTGTCACGTCGAAACCGTGCAAGTTGGTGTCAATTACTTCAATACCAGCCACTTCGAAAGCTGCTTTGTATGTTGCAGCAGACTGAAGTCCGTACTCTGCGTCGTTGTTAGTAACAATCGCTGCTGTTTTCGCATTCGGAAAGTTTTTTGCGAGATAGACCACACCGGTGACATTGTAGAGCGGATGCGATTCGCAAGTCGCAACCAGATATTCTGAATCTGGCGTGATGTCGCTGGGCAGCAAGGTAGTTGTGAGAACTTTCTTGCGGGTTGCCCAAGGCAAAATTGCACCCACGGTTGCACCCCCAAGCATCATGATCATCTTGGCATCGTCTTCAAGCACAAGTTTCTTTATGCCTTGCAGAGCTTTCTCTGTGTCGTAGCCGTGGTCGTATGATGCAATATTAATGTCATATGTTTCACCGCCGATGGCAACACCGCCGGCTGAATTGACTCTGTCAGCAATAATTTCACAACCATACAGTCCAGGTAGTCCCCACGGAGCCAAATCTCCGGTAAGCGGGACATTCATCCCGACTGTCAACATCTTGTTTGCTGAAAATGCGCGCATCGGGAATGCGCCTGCAGTCAACGCTGCTGTCGCCCCCGCCGCAGTTTGCTTTAAAAATTTACGTCGTTCTCTATGTATGTTGCTCATGTTAGTTACACCCAAAGAATTAGGTTGATTAATACAAATTAAGTTTCAGTTTTACTACAAATTTACGACAGTAAATATTCCAACACTGTCGTTTCTATTTACTAAACATAACACAAAACAGGAGTGATTTCATAAATCTTGAATTGATTTCAACTATTCAACAGTTAAATGATAAATATTCTAAAATTGCAAAAATTGTGCAAAATTTATTTTTAATGATGAGCTATTGGGTGACTAATCATCGTTCAATTTTTAAACAGATCCCTTGAAATTCATGGAACAACAGTCGCTTAACTGGATAACAGGCTATATCTGGAACATTGCTGATGATGTTTTGCGAGATGTGTATGTTCGCGGGAAGTACCGCGATGTAATTCTTCCCATGACTGTTTTGCGTCGACTTGACACCGTGCTGGAGCCTACCAAAAACGAAGTACTTGAAAGGCACAAGTCGCTCAATGAAGCAGGTCTTGTCAATCAGACAACAGCATTGTGTAAGGTAGCCCAAAATTACTTCTACAACATATCTCCCTTCACAATGCGCGATTTAAAGTCGCGCGCCAATCAACAACAGCTCAGGCAAGATTTTGAAGTCTATCTTGACGGCTTCTCGCAAAACGTACAGGATATTCTTGACAACTTTGAGTTTCGCAAGCAAATTACGCGATTAACTGATGCCGATGTATTGGGTTTGTTGATTGAAAAATTGACTTCACCAGACATCAATTTAAGCCCAAACCCTGTGTTCAAGGAAGACGGGACTGTTAAACTTCCCGGACTTGACAATCACGGGATGGGAACAATATTTGAGGAATTGATACGTCGTTTCAACGAAGAGAATAATGAAGAAGCCGGTGAACACTGGACACCAAGAGATGCTGTTAAATTGATGGCAAAACTGGTATTTCTACCTGTTGCAGAGCAGATCAAATCTGCTACGTATCTGATTTACGACGGTGCTTGCGGTACTGGTGGCATGCTAACCGTGGCTGACGATACCTTAAAGGAAATCGCTAGAAATCATGGCAAAAAAATTTCCACGCATTTATATGGACAGGAAATTAACGCAGAGACTTACGCCATTTGCAAGGCGGACTTGCTGTTGAAAGGAGATGGTGCTGCCGCTGACAACATTCAAGGAGGACCAAAGTTTTCTACTCTTTCAAATGATGCATTTTCTTCAATGGAGTTTGACTTCATGCTTTCAAATCCTCCGTACGGTAAAAGCTGGAAAACAGATTTGGAGCGTATGGGCGGCAAAAAGAACATGCGCGACCCGAGATTTTTAATTGAACACGCTGGAGATTCAGAGTATTCGCTGGCAACTCGGGTAAGCGATGGTCAACTTCTATTTCTTGTTAACAAGCTCAGCAAGATGAAGCAGGAAAAAACTTTGGGTAGTCGAATCGCCGAAGTGCATAACGGTTCTTCACTTTTCTCGGGCGATGCAGGTCAGGGGGAAAGCAATATTCGGCGCTGGATCATCGAAAATGATTGGCTTGAAGCGATTGTTGCACTACCCTTGAATATGTTCTACAACACTGGTATCGCTACTTATGTTTGGGTTTTGAGCAACCGAAAGCCAGAACACAGAAAAGGAAAGGTGCAACTTATTGACGCAACCGGATGGTGCAAGCCTCTGAAGAAAAATCTCGGAAAAAAGAACATTGAGTTAGGTGAAGATGATATTCAAAGGATTTGCGAGTGCTTTCTTGCTTTCGAGGAAACAGAGCAATCCAGGATATTAGACAATGCAGAATTTGGGTACTGGAAAGTAACGGTAGAAAGACCGCTAAGAATTGAGGGTGTGGATTCAAATCGAGCCTATAGTGCCAGTGAAATCAAGCATCTCCGAGAAAATGGAAATGTTTCAGAGGAGGTAGCTCCTATTATTAGGAAAATTCACAGAGGGGGGGGGGGGTAATGATAGTAGTTCTGATCCTTTACGAGGGCTATTTCCCGCAACTGTAAATGGAAAATCTGTTGTTGTAGAATATGAACCCGATGGCAGTCTTCAAGACACCGAACAAATTCCACTTACCGAGCACGGAGGAATTGAAAGTTTTATTCAACGCGAGGTACTACCGTATGCGAAAGATGCTTGGTATGACAGAAAAAGCATAAAAATTGGCTATGAAATCAGTTTTAACAAGTATTTCTACAAGCCAAAGCCTATGAGGTCGCTGGAAGAAATTCAAGCGGACATACTTGAACTATCAAAAGAATCCAATACATTGCTAAAAGAAATATTTGGCTGAATCGAATTCAATTTTTAGTATTTTTGTTTTTCTATAAATTTCAATTTGTTGCAATAAGAACTAAGATAATAGTTCAGGTACTCTTTTAACCCCTCAAACTGTGCATAAGGCAGCGAGAATGTTTCTTCAATCCCTACTTAAAGGAAAGCGATTTGAAAATGGTCAAATTCCTTTAGATGTACTTGCGGACTTTTGTTCATTGGGGCAGTTAATCACTGAAATTGCCAAATGGAGACTTCAGCAAGAATATCCTGAAAGTAGAGCTACTGACATCAAAGATAAAATTTCCAGTTGCCACATTGCATTGTGTGGCATCAGAGCAGATAGTGCTGTTCTAACATGGGATTTGGTTCCTAATAAACACCAGTGCGAGTTGCCGAGTTTGAATGGGGTTTTGAAGTGTTTCAATTGGCCAGAGATGATTTTATTGACTCAATACATTCTGCAAGTGGAGACGATGCTTTGGTTAGTGTTTTGCCAAAAAAATTATTAAAACAGGTAGCAAAGATAGGGAGAAATTTAAAAGAAGAGGAATCTTTGGAATTTTCAAAGGACAAGTACTCTGACCCAGTAACTTTGACAACAGAAGTAGTAAGACATTTGAACCAATTATGTAAAAAACTTTCTCAATCTGAGCCGAAAGCCATAAAGACTCGCGGGTTTATACCTGAGGTAGACCAAGAAAAAATGACCTTTCACATGGAATTTTCCGACGGAAAAAGAACTAAGGGAAGTATTTCGAATCAGCATTTAGACACGATTATTTCGGGATTCAATGGATATAGTGAAAGAAAGAGATTGCTTGTTGATGGAATGGCATATTTGGACAATAAAGGTGGAATTGTTCGTTGGAACTCAATTGCAAATATTTTTCCACCAAATTCCCTTGACGTGCCTTTCTCTTTGGAAGCACTAAAAAAATTGGAGGACGGGTGGCTTGATGGCGACCAAGGTGTTGCTCCTGACAGCGAAGGTTTAGATTGGCTAGGAAATTTATTTGCCAAATACTTCCCCGATCATTTGCCGTTGCCCTATACCTATCCAACGCCGAATGGCGGAGTGCGAATGGAGTGGTCTTTTTCAAATGTAGAAATTGAATTTGAAATAGATATGCTAACCCGTACAGGAGAGTGGTTTCGTTTCAATACATCAATTGATGATGACGGCTACATCCATGAAATAGAGCTTGAAAATTCAGAGAACTGGAAATGGATAGCCAATGACATTAAAATCTATCAAAAAGCTTACAATAGGAAATTAACATACAGCAATTGAGTAAGATAACGGAGAGATGTGGCACCCATGGATAAAATTAATGCCAGTTCTAAAACTATTAGTAGCGTGCTCAATAATCAAAAATTTACCATTGATTATTATCAAAGAGAATTTCAATGGGAAACTAAACAAATTACTGAGCTACTTAATGATTTAACCCATGAATTCTCTCTAAACTACATAGAAGGACATGAACGAACAGATGTGAAGAAATATAAACATTATTTTCTCGGTTCAATCATGCTCAGTCAGTCTGATACAAACAGTTTCAGCACTATCATAGATGGACAACAGAGATTGACTTCAATTACACTTCTTTTGATTTACATTTATCACAGACTCTCGAATAGTAGCCTACAAGGTCAGATTTTACCTCTAATTTTCTCCGATAAGTTTGGCGAGCTGAATTTTAATATTGATATTGGTTCTGACCCTAAACGAACGGACTGTATGAACAAGCTTTTCAAATCTGAAGATCAAGAAATACCAAATGATGAAGAACAATCTAAGTCTGTAAAAAATATACTTACATGTTATCAAGAAATAAAGCAGATACTTTCTTCTGACAAGGTAATCGTAGAAAATTTACCTCTTTTTACAGACTGGCTAACAGAAAAGGTTTATTTGGTTGAGATTACAGCATATTCAGCTGTGGATGCATATACAATTTTTGAAACAATGAATGACCGTGGGCTTTCGTTAACCCCTGCTGATATGTTAAAAGGGTATTTATTTTCTAGGATTGATGCCTCTGAAGAACGAGAAAAGGTTAACGAAATCTGGCAAGAGCGGATCACTAGCTTACATCAAATTGGGAAAGACGAAGAGGGCAATGCTATAAAAAGTTGCTTACGTAGCCAGTATGCAAAAAACATTCCAGACTTTGATAAAGTTGGCTCGGGATTTCACCGGTGGGTCCGTGATAAAGAGAAAGATATTGGACTCTTTGAATCAGGGGATTTTGTAGAGTTTATCAAACGAGATCTTGATTTTTATACTAAATGGTATAGAAAAATTCGTCTCTCAGCTGATGAATTTACAGATGGTTTAGAGGCAATCTACTACAACAATCAAAACAACTTTACTCTTCAATTCCCAGTTCTGCTTTCAGCTCTTGTTCCGTCTGACAATGAGGATGATATTCACCAAAAATTGAAATTAATATCGCAATATCTTGACATTCTAATTCATCGATATATTTGGAATTGGAAAACTATTGCTGAGCGTAGTATGAGAGATCCAATGTTTCATTTGATTTCCAAAATTCGTCAAAAACCAATTCAAGAACTGCGCGATTTTCTTTGTAAAGATTTAGAAAATGATGAAATAAAATTCACTTCTAACAGAACATTTGGGTTAAGACATAATCAACCTCAAGTTCGTAAATTATTGGCAAGAATGACTGACTATATTGAGATTAAATCGGGTCATGCAACTAAATCTCGTTATACCGAATACATACAAAGCAAAGATTATCAAATTGAGCATATTTGGGCTAATCATTTTGAGCGTTATCAAGGCGAATTCGATCACAAAGCCGATTTTGAAGAATATCGAAATCAAGTGGGAGGTTTACTTTTGCTTCCAAAGACATTTAACGCGAGTTATGGCGATATGATTTACCATAAAAAGTATGAGCATTACCTTACACAAAATTGGCTTGCTGCAAGTTTGCATGAAAGAGCATATGAGAATAATCCTGAGTTTTCACAGTTCATCAAGGATTCCGGCCTGAAATTTCGATCACATCCTGAATTCAAGAGAAAAGATCTTGAACTTAGGCAAGAACTCTATCTAAACTTAGCTGAAGTGATTTGGCATCCAAAGGTTTTGAAAATTTAGAGAAATTTTGAAAGCTAACCTCTTATCAAGAATTGAAAATATCAATTCCAATTGGCTGGGTAATATACCAATACACTGGGCAATTTTTCCGAATCGAGCTCTATTCGATGAGAGCAAACTTCGAAGTCGGTCTAGTGCAAAGATGCTATCTGTTACTATTCAACATGGTGTTATAGAACAGTCTCAACTTTTAGAAGAAACTTCTCAAAAAGATACAACAAAAACAGATAAATCTGAATATAAACAAGTGACTGTAGGTGACATTGTCTACAACAAGATGCGCGCTTGGCAAGGGGCAATAGGCATGTCAAATTTCAACGGGATTGTTAGCCCAGCATATGTTGTGCAACGTCCTCGAAAAATATGTAATCCAAAATACTTGCATTGGTTATTTCGGTCCCCGCAGTTTAAAACAGAAGCCGAGCGTTGGTCTTACGGTATAGCTTCAGATATGTGGAGTTTGAGACCTGAACATTTCAAACTAATTCAATTGTGCTTACCGCCAAAATCAGAACAAAAAGCAATTGTTCGCTATTTGGATTATATGGATAAGCGAATACAGAAATTTTTGCAAGCGAAAAAGAAATTAGTTGAACTATTCAAAGAACAGAAACAAGCCATTATTCATAGTGCAGTTACACGAGGTTTGGATTCGAATACTCAGCTCAAGGATTCTGGAATTGAATGGTTAGGTGAGATTCCAGAGCATTGGACAACTAGTTTTGCAAAAAGTCACTATGAAATTCAGCTTGGCAAAATGTTACAGTCTGTACAAATCAATGTTTCAGACAAAAAAGTACTTTACTTCAAGGCACAGCATGTTCAATGGTTTTCAATTCAAAATTCTAACCTGCCTACTATGTGGGCTACTCCCAAAGAGATTCAACAATTTTCCGTTCATTCAGGTGACTTACTTGTGTGTGAAGGCGGTGAAGGAGGCCGTTGTGGATTAGTTAAATTTGAACCTGAAAAAAACACGATTATTCAGAATGCTCTACATCGAGTACGTCCTTTGAAACTCTGTTCAAACAACTATTTGCAATACATAATGGCATCTATATCCGCACGTGGATGGTTTGAGGCCATAAATAGTAAAGCCACAATTTCTCACTTTACAGTAGAAAAGTTTGCAACACTCAAGATTCCAATTCCCCCTCTCCAAGAGCAAACTACTATTGTAAATTTTCTGAATGAAGCTACCGAAAGAATAGATTCGAACATCAATCTTTGCAACCGTCAGATTGATTTGATGCAGGAGTATCATACCAGATTAATATCCGATGTAGTTACTGGTAAACTGGACGTACGGGAAGCAGCATTGAATTTACCGCAAGATAGTGATGATTCAGAAACACTCAATCAACCACAATAATTCATTGTTGAAATTTATTCTAAAGATGAACTTGGCAGGCTTATCTCGATAATAGCTATGACACCGCCTTACCCCACTGATTACTTGATTGACCTTGTACGGGAATTGTGCAAGCAACCCCATGAAACTGAGTGGATTGAGTTCAAGGTCAATAATGCCAATCCACAAAGAATTGGCGAGTACATATCAGCTCTCGCAAATTCAGCGGCTCTTTATCAAAAAGTTAATGCCTACATGGTGTGGGGAGTAAAGAACGGAACACATGAAATTGTAGGCACGAATTTCAATCCTTTTACCGCAAAGAAAGGAAATGAACCGCTGGAAAATTGGCTACTGCGACTTCTTGAACCTCGCATGGATTTCAGATTTTTCGAAATTATGGTGGATGACAAGCCTGTAGTGGTACTTGAAGTTGATTCTGCATCGTACAAACCAGTAGCATTTAGCGGAATTGAGTATATACGCATTGGTACATCAAAGAAGTGTCTCAGGGAATATCCCGAGAAAGAACGAGCTCTTTGGAAAATGTTTGATGTCGTTCGATTCGAAAAAGAAATTGCAGCTGAACGGATAGACGAGGAATCAATCCTTCATACAATTGATTACACAGCCTATTTCAATTTGCTGAAAATTCCGATTCCCAACACCCGAGAAACAATTCTGGGCATTTTGAAGCAGGAAGAACTGATTGTGCCCAATGATGCTGGCAGTTGGAATATTACCAATTTGGGTGCCATTCTGTTTGCCAGAGATTTAAAAGACTTTCCTCATTTAAAGCGCAAGGCACTCAGAATTTCTCAATATTTTGGAAACAGTAAAACTGTTGAATCAAGGACAAAAGAAATATGCAAGGGATATGCGGTGGGCTTTGACCTTATTATTGATTCAATTGAAAGCTATCTTGTTAATTATGAAGTTGTTGAGCGTATCTACCGCAAGGAGATAAGGGTATTTCCTGCTATCGCTATTCGTGAACTAGTCGCAAACGCTCTTATACACCAAGACTTTTTGATGAGGGGAACCGGACCCGAAGTAGAAATTTTCAATAACAGGATAGAGATTACAAATCCGGGGGCACCGCTTGTAGAGGTGCAGCGAATATTGGACTACCCGCCTGTTTCGCGGAATGAAGCCCTTGTTTCTCTAATGCGTCGTTTCGACTTGTGTGAAGAACGCGGAATTGGAATTGACAAAGTTGTTGAGCAAATTGAATACAGCCACCTTCCTTCACCAAAATTCGAAATTTTTCCGAGCCACACTCGAGTTGTTCTTTTTGGTCCTAAATCTGTTGTTGAAATGTCTGATACTGAACGCCTCCAGGCTTGCTATATGCATGCCAGCTTGAAGTATGTTCAAAAAGGGGCATTAACAATTTCATCTTTACAAGAGCGATTTGGGCTAGATGAGAAAAACAAGGCAACTGTTTCGCACTACATTCATGAGGCAGTAAAGGCAGGCCTTATCAAGCCGATGGACAAGGATGCATCGCAAAAAGACGTGAAGTATGTTCCGTATTGGGCATGAGATTTAGCTGCTTCTTTGTTGATGAGCAATGAACAAATGTAAGCCATGACAACGGATACTTCAGAGCGCGGACTGGAGCGACTAATTTGCAGGGGATTGACTGGTAAGCCTTGCGACCCTCCGGCTAAGCCAAGTTTACCAGCAGATGTAGATAGCATATCTGGTGGAACGGGATGGATCTGTGGAAATTCACACGACTACAACCGGGAATTTTGCGTTGACTTGGTGCAGCTGGCGGCATTTTTAAACAAAACTCAGCCAAAAGCAGGGGATTCTCTCTCGTTGAACGAAGACAACACAACGAGAAGAAAGTTTCTCAGTCGGCTAAAAAGTGAAATTGACAGAAAAGGCACTATTCATGTACTCCGAAATGGAATCAAGCATCATTCACTCGAATTGGATCTTTTTTACGGCACACCTTCTGCTGACAATGAAAAAGCCAAAGCACTGTTTGATGACAATCGTTTTTCAGTAACAAGACAATTACGCTACAGCACGAACGATATACAGCATGCTCTGGATATCGGACTGTTCATCAATGGACTGCCGGTTGCAACATTTGAACTGAAGAACAACCTGACAAAGCAAACGGTTTCGGATGCTGTAAAACAGTATCAGCATGATCGCAATCCTAAAGAGATATTGTTCAAATCCGGGCGTTGCGTTGTCCACTTTGCCGTAGATGACAAAGAAGTGTATTTTTGTACAGAACTCAAGGGCAAGGCATCCGTATTTTTGCCGTTCAATAAAGGATGGAATCAAGGTGCAGGAAACCTACCCAATCCCCAAGGAGTCATGACCGACTATCTATGGGGGGAAGTACTTGCCTGCGAAAGTCTTGCTAATATTATCGAGAATTATGCTCAGGCAATAGAAGAAAAAGATACGCAAACAAATCAAACTCGGAGAAAGCATATTTGGCCTCGCTATCATCAGCTTGATGTAGTGCGCAAATTGCTTGCAAATGCTGAAATAAATGGAGTTGGAAAACGATATTTAATTCAGCATTCGGCGGGTAGCGGCAAATCAAATTCCATAGCTTGGTTGGCACATCAACTCATCGGATTGGAGAAGAACCGGCAATCTGTCTTTGACTCAATCATTGTTGTTACTGACCGCGTTGTCCTGGACAGGCAAATTGATGAAACCATCAAGCAATTTACACAAGTTCAATCTACTGTTGGTCATGCACAGAATTCTGGAGACCTGCGCAAGTTCATCGAAAGCGGAAAGAAAATCATTATTTCCACCGTGCAGAAGTTTCCAATTATCCTTGAAGATATTGGCAACGAGCAACGGGGCAGAGCGTTTGCCATCATTATTGATGAGGCACATTCCAGCCAAGGCGGTAAAACAGGTGCCGCTATTTCGGGAGTTCTTTCAGAAAAGGGAGAAATACAGGAAGAAGAGAGCTTCGAAGATCAAATCAACCGTTTGATGGAAGCAAGAAAACTGTTAACAAATGCCAGTTACTTTGCATTTACAGCAACCCCCAAAAGCAAAACCCTGGAAATTTTTGGAACGCCCGAAAATCAATCTGACGGCACGGTCAGATATCACCCATTCCACAATTATTCTATGAAGCAGGCCATTCAGGAAGGATTTATTCTGGATGTACTTCAGCACTATACACCAGTAAAAAGCTTTATTCGATTGACCAAGACCATTGAAGATGACCCTGATTTTGACAAGAGAAAAGCAAACAAGAAACTTCGTCGCTATGTTGAACATCACGGCCATGCAATTCGGCTTAAAGCCGAAATTATGGTGGACCACTTTCATAGTCAGGTGTACAAGCCAAAGAAACTGGGCGGCGAAGCGAGAGCAATGGTGGTTACGAATGGAATAGAGCAGGCAATTCAATACTACTACGCCATCACGAAATATCTCTCGGAACTCAAGTTGCCGTATCAGGCAATAGTTGCCTTTTCAGGGGATTTTGATCACGACGGAAATAAATTGACGGAAGCTTCCATGAACAATTTTCCATCAAACAAAATTTCAGAAATGATTCGAAAAGAACCCTACCGGTTTCTTGTTTGCGCCGACAAGTTTCAAACTGGATACGACGAAACACTGCTGCATACGATGTATGTAGACAAAACCTTGTCTGGTATAAAAGCAGTTCAAACCTTGTCAAGACTGAATCGTTCCCATCCCCAGAAAAAGGATACATTTGTACTTGATTTTCACAATGACTCGGAAGTGATTGGGCTCTCATTTGCCGACTACTACCAATCCACAATATTGGCCGATGAGACAGACCCCAACAAACTCCACGATATGAAGTCTACACTTGATGACCATCAGATCTATTCTGCAGCACAAGTCGATGAACTCGTAGAGCGCTATCTCGGAGATGCTGATGTGAGCCAGCTTCACCCCATTTTGGATCGTTGTGTGGGGATTTACACAACCAGTCTCAACGAAGACCAGCAGGTAGAGTTCAAGAGTGCAGCGAAAGCATTTATCAGACTGTATGGATTTCTCTCAATGGTATTGCCTTATACAAACAGCGAATGGGAAAAACTGTCCATTTTTCTTAATTTTCTGGTGCCAAAACTGCCTGCACCAGTTGAGGAAGATCTTTCACATGGCATACTTCAAGCTATTGACATGGATAGTTACAGAGTGGAAAAGAAAGCTGTACAAAGAATATCATTGGATGAAAAAGATGCAGAAATAGACCCTGTTTCACCCGAAGGTGGAGCGGGCGTTTCGGAAGCTGACTTGAGTCCATTATCGAAAATCATTGAAGATTTCAACGATCGATATGGAAATATTTCTTGGAGAGACAAAGACAGAATTGAACGGCTCATTTCAAGGGACATTCCCGACAGGGTAAAAGCAGATAATGCTTATCAAAATGCAGTTGGTAGCGGAGACAGGCAAAATGCCCGAATTGAACTTAAGAAAGTGCTCAATCGGGTAGTGAATGAATTTATTAATGACGATACAGAATTCTTCAGGCGTTATTCAGATGATGAAGATTTCAAAAAATGGATGGAAGACAATATATTTGATTTGACATTTGACAGCGATAGTGACAGACCTCAACCTTAGTTGCTTGCCTCTGAGCATAAGTGCCCAAGCCCAAGTTTTTTAAATATCGCTGAGCAATCTCTTTAAGTTGATAAATCAGCCAAATCTTTGCTAATCCAGAATTGATTGTAGAACATTACTCCGTTTGTTATACAATTCTGTTCCCTACCGAATTTATCCAATGAGTTCTCGGATTGCCTTGATGACACCATTGCGTAGATTTAGGTAGATTTGCAACTGACTTCACCAGAGAACGTGTCCATTTATTGCATTGGTACTGCCTATTTTTGATTCGCAATACTCATAACAAGACTTGAATTTCCGTAGAATGAAAATCCGTTACCTGCAAGTACTAAGTAACCACAAAATTGGTCTGGTATCGTTTGTCGCACTAGCGTTACTTTTTATTTTGGCTTTGACTTACCAAGAAAATATCGGTGAGTGGGTTGGCTGGATTTTAAAGAATGAAGGTGAATCCAATAGCGCAATTGTTCGTAACATAGTATTGGTAGTCGTACCTATAGTCGCATTTCCTCTTGCCTTGTGGCGTTTGATCGTAGCAGATAGACAATCGAAGACCGCACAACTTAGTTTGCTGAATGAACGATTTAAACAAGGGGTAGAAATGTTGGTCAGTCCTCGATTGGCTGCACGATTAGGCGGAATTTCCATTCTGGAACAATTAGCTAAAGAAAGCGTAATTCCACATCATATTCAAATTGTTGAATTATTCTCCACATTAATTCGTAATCCGCCTAGATATGAAGAAGAAATTGTGGCTGACACAAAAGAAAAGAATTCAGTAGATGAAAATTTGCCAAAAGATCTTCCAGCACTTAGAGTGGATTTGCAGACAATGCTTTGGGCTTTGGAAAATCGGAGCAATAAAGGCAAGGCAATAGAAAAGGAACAAGATTATATTTTTGACTTCAGTAAGTCAAAATTGTCCCTTGCTAAATTTGGTTACAGTGACTGGTCGTCTACACAGTTCATGTTTGCCGATTTAGGCAAGGCTTCTATTAAAGATTGTGATATGAGGCGATCAGTGCTGACATTTGCCTGCCTTGCTAGTGCAACTTTTACTACCAGCAATCTAAGTGAAGCACATTTAGGTAATGCCGATTTGAGCGAAGCTGAATTTATGGAGGTGGATTTGGTTGAAGCAAATTTGGAGTATTGCAATTTGAATAGAACTGTTTTTTACATGGTAGATCTAACGAATGCAAGACTTTGTTATGCTGATTTATCAGAAGCAAGGTTTGTGGATGTAAATTTCTTGGATGCCGACCTCACAAACGCAAATTTTTCTGGAGTAGTACTTATTAATCCAATAAACTTAACACAGGTACAGATTAACCAATTTATTGGCAAGCCGGAAAATTTGTTGGATTTATCTGATTTAAAGGACGCGAATACAGGTGAGATTCTAATTTGGAGAAATTAGAATTCAATCAATTGCCAAATTCCGTTTTTAAGTATAAATCTTTAAATACTTTCTCGCTAAATCATTAATAAATACTTTCCCAAACCAAACGTTGGCAACAGGTCGACCGGATTTATCAAGGGACACTTGCTCTACTGATACTGTCTCCCCTGTAAGGACTTTTTCCAGGAGTTTCTGTACAGCCCGGTCTCCGGGAGAATCTACTTCAGGAATATCAACATCCGCCAGTTTTAGCGAGATGGGATTTTGCTGAGTTTGAAGAGTGTTCCCATTTACTACTCTGATTACATATTCTTTTTCCATATTCAACTCCTAGCACCTATGGCTACTAATTTAGTGTTCCAAAATGGCAAAATACTGATATCTGTTCTGTCATTACTTGCCAAAATCCGAAAAGATGCCAATCTCACAAACGCAAATACAGGCGAGATTCTAATTTGGAACGATTAGAATTCAATCAATTACAAAATTCCGTTTTTAAGTATAAATCTTCAAATAACTTCTCACTAAATCATTAATAAATACTTTTCCAAACCAAACGTTGGCAATGGGTCGACCAGATTCATCAAGGGACACTTGCTCTACTGATACTGTCCTTCCTGTAAGGATTTTTCCCAAGAGTTTCTGTACAGCCTGGTCTCCGGGAGAATCTATTTCAGGAATATCAACATCCGCCAGTTTTAGCGAAATGGGATTTTGCTGAGTTTGAAGAGTATTCCCATTTACCACTCTGATTACATAGTCTTCTTCCATATTCAACTTATTAGCGCCTATGGCTGCTAATTTAGTGTTCCAAAATAGCAAAATACTGCAAAATACTGATCTCTTTTCCGCCATTACTTGTCAAAATCCGAAAAGATGTTGGTGTCAATTTATACCCAAGTATAAATGAATTGAGTCCATAGTGTTTGATTTTCGTAGCATTTACTGAAACCTGAGCCCAAGCGGTGGATTATGAAATAAAAAAATCGCATACAAGCGAAAGGGAAATTGTTCTGGCAAAATTTCGGCAGCCATTCGAAACATCCCAACTTCATTTCCCTTACGTTTAGAAATATTAGTGCATTTACTGCAATTTATGGTGAACTCTTGAATATTTTCTGCAACTAAACAAAAATTTCTGCTGGTCAGGTGTACAATTTGCAACTTGTTTTGAAATTCTAACCACAGTAGTTAACTGAAATCGCGGGACACGCAAATACGAAGATTCCAGACATGAGTTTTACACAACACACACAAACTCGAGTGCGTCTGCAGCGTAGTGAGCTGGCAGTGCCAGGGTCAAGTCCAGAACTGTTTGAAAAAGCAGCAAAATCTGACGCTGACTTCATTTTTCTGGATTGCGAAGATGCTGTAATTCCAGACGACAAGAAAATGGCCAGAAGCAATATTATTGAAGCATTGAATGATATTGACTGGAGGGATAAAACGCTCTCTGTTCGAATCAACGGACTTGACACGCACTATATGTACCGCGATGTGGTGGATATTGTAGAGCAAGCCGGAAGCAATTTGGATACACTGCTGATTCCGAAGGTTGGGCATCCTTCCGATGTGTACATGGTCGACTGCATGCTGACCCAGATTGAAACCGCGAAGGATCTCAGCAAAAAGATTGGAATCGAGTGCTTGATTGAAACCGCGTTGGGTGGCGCTAATGTGATGGAAATTGCTCAAGCAAGCAAGCGTCTGGAAGCGTTGCATTTTGGAGTGGCGGATTATGCGGCCAGCATGCGTGCAAGAACGGTGAATATTGGAGGAGTGAATCCCGATTATCAATGCGACGGAGCAATTGGCGACCAGTGGCATGCGGCTCTTGTGAATGTAGCAACTGCATGCCGAGCCTACGGACTTCGCGCAATTGACGGACCCTTTGGGGACTTCAATGACCCTGATGGCTTTCGGGCGGCGGCGAAGAGGGCGGCAGTTCTCGGATATGAGGGAAAATGGGCGATTCATCCAAGTCAAATTGAACTGGCCAATGAAATCATGTCGCCTCAAGAGAACGAGGTTTCCCGTGCTCATCGTGTGCTGGAAGCGTTGGAAGCAGCCGCAGCCTCTGGCAAGGGTGCTGCACAGCTTGACGGCAAAATGATCGATGCAGCATCCGAAAGAATGGCGCGAAATGTTGTTGCTTTGGCAGGTTTAATCGCTTCAAAAGACGAGGAGTAGTATGGATATTCACGAATACCAAGCCAAGGAAATACTGTCTGAATTTGGTATTCCAATTCCCAGGGGCGGTGTAGCCTATAGCCCGGAGCAAGCCGTTTACCGCGCCAACGAGATAGGCGGTGAACAATGGCTAGTCAAGGCGCAAATCCATTCCGGCGGACGCGGCAAGGCCGGCGGAGTTGCTGTATGCAGCAACAGCGAGGAAATTACAAACGCGGTTGACAGCATGCTAGGGAAAAGACTGGCTACCGACCAAACCGGTAGTCAAGGCAAGCTGGTGCATCGTTTATATGTTGAAGAGGCGTATGAAATTGAAAGCGAATACTATGTTGGTTTTGTGCTGGACCGGCAAAAGGAACAGATCGGAATTGTTGCCTCCTCGCAGGGCGGTGTTGAAATCGAGGAGATTGCCGCCACTCAACCCGCATCGATAATCCGTACAACAGTGGAGCCGGCAGTGGGAATGCAACCATTCCAGGCGCGTGAAATCGCATTTCAGTTAAAGGTCAGCAGGCCTCTGGTTAGCCAGATGGTGACAATTTTGCTGGGCTGCTACCAGGCACTGGTAGATTTGGATGCGACCTTGGTGGAAATCAACCCCTTGGCAGTCGACAAAAGCGGTAATTTGATCGCACTGGATGCCAAGATGAGTTTTGACGACAATGCGCTCTTTCGCCGGCCCGGTATTTCTGAATTGCGCGATAAGTCGCAGGAAGATGTACGGGAAATGAGGGCGGCTGACCGAGGACTAAGCTATGTCGGGCTGAACGGGAATATTGGATGTATTATCAATGGAGCAGGATTGGCGATGGCCACCATGGATATTATCAAGCAGGCTGGCGGCGAACCGGCGAACTTTCTTGATATAGGAGGCGGTGCTTCTCCTGAGCGAGTGTCCAAGGCGTTTCATTTGGTTTTGTCGGATGAGAATGTTGAAACAATCGTGGTAAACATATTTGCAGGGATCAATCGTTGCGACTGGGTTGCAGAAGGAATCGTTCAGGCAGTCAGCAAAATTGAACTGAAGGTTCCTTTGGTGGTGAGACTGTCCGGTACGAATGTTGATTTGGGACGGAAGATTCTTCAGGAAAGCGGTTTGCCGATCATTATGGCGGAAACACTCAAAGAGGTTGCCGAGATGGCAGTGACTGCCTGGAAAGAATATGCAGGACGAAAGTGATGGCAATATTAATTGATGAAAACACGACTGTGATTGTTCAGGGATTTACCGGGCAGATTGGCGAGTTCCACTCTATGGAAATGATTGAGTACGGAACCAGGGTCGTTGGCGGGGTTACACCCGGAAAAGGTGGAAGCAGAAGTTTGAACAGGCCGGTATTTGACACTGTAAGGGAAGCAGTTGAAGCAACCGGAGCAACAGCGAGTATTTCATTTGTCCCCCCGCCATTTGCAGCAGACGGGATTATGGAAGCGGCGGACGCTGGTATCAAGTACTGCGTATGTGTTTCTGACGGCATCCCGGCGCACGACATGATTCGGGTAAAGCGATACATGCGCCGCTACAAGGCTGAAGACAAGATGGTACTTACCGGACCCAATTGCGCGGGCACCATTAGTCCCGGGAAATCCATGATGGGAATCATGCCGGCCCACATTTACACGAAGGGGAACGTAGGAATTATCGGGCGTTCTGGTACACTGGGGTATGAGGCTGCATCACAGCTGGGGTCAATGGGAATTGGCGTATCAACAAGTGTGGGTATCGGCGGCGACCCTATCAACGGCAGTTCTTTCAGGGATCATCTGGAGAAGTTTGAACGCGACCCGGAAACCGAAGTCGTTGTGCTCATTGGTGAAATTGGCGGTCCTCAGGAAGCCAATGCTGCGCTTTTTTACAAGGAGAATATGAAAACTCCCGTTGTCGGTTATATTGCCGGGCGAACTGCCCCCAGAGGACGTCGTATGGGTCATGCAGGTGCGGTGATTTCCGCATTTGGTGAAAGTGCTTCGGAGAAAGTCGAGATTTTTCAGGAATGTGGCATCACAGTTGTACCTAGCCCGGCAGAATTTGGCGAGACAGTCAGGAGTGTATTGGCAAGACTTTGAGATATGCCCAAACCGGGATTGCAGTTCCCGAATAAGAGGTTTCGTTTCGATAATATTCACGAAGCCAAGTATGATGTTATACTTTTAATTTCTCGGAAAATCGTCTATAACATGTATAGACTGCAGCAAGAAGCAGACGATTGAGTAAAAAGTAAGATGCTACATCAAATAATGTTTGAACCAATCGAAAAATGGGACGGAGGAAACAAATGACAAGAGTGGCAGTAATCGGCGCAGGTCCTTGCGGACTGTCGCAGCTTCAGGCATTTGCAACGGCCGAGAAGAAAGGTGTGCAGATTCCTGATGTCGTATGTTACGAAAAGCAGGATGACTGGGGTGGTTTATGGAACTACACCTGGAGAACAGGGACGGACCAGTACGGCGAGCCAGTGCATGGAAGCATGTATCGCTATCTGTGGTCAAACGGTCCGAAGGAATGTCTTGAATTTGCAGACTATTCATTTGAAGAGCACTTTGGCAAGCCCATCGCATCCTATCCGCCGAGAGCCGTACTGGCAGACTATATAAGAGGACGGGTCGAAAAATCAGGCGCCCGCAAATTCTGCAAGTTCAACCATGCGGTACACAATGTTGAATACAGCGATGGCACTGGTCGATTTACGCTCAAGGCGAGGGACTTGCAGAACGATTGCTTCACAGAAGATGAATTCGACTATATCGTAGTGGCGACCGGGCACTTCGCTGTGCCCAACATCCCGCAATTTGATGGTTTCGAAACTTTCAACGGGCGCGTGATGCATGCGCATGATTTCAGGGATGCAGTTGAAATGGTAGGCAAGGACATACTGATTATAGGAACCAGCTACTCAGCGGAAGATATTGGATCTCAATGCTACAAGTATGGAGCCAAGTCTATCACTATAAGTCATCGAACTGCGCCTACTGGATTTCATTGGCCGGATGCTTTTGGAGAAGTGCCTTTGCTGGAGCGTATGGAGAACAATACAGCGCATTTCATTGATGGTTCCAGCAAGGAAGTTGACGCGGTGATTCTCTGCACTGGCTATCTGCATCACTTTCCATTTATGGCGGATAACCTGCGTCTCAAGGCAACCAATCGGATGTGGCCGCTGGGATTGTATAAAGGTGTGGTATTCGAGCAAAATCCAAAAGTGATGTATCTGGGAATGCAGGACCAGTTTTTTACATTCACTATGTTTGACGCTCAGGCATGGTATGCCCGCGATGTCATCATGGGACGAATTCAGCTGCCTTCAAGGGAAGAGATGGAAGCGAATAGTGCCGAGTGGCGAGCAAGGGAAGAAACACTCGCTGACGATGAGCAGATGATCTGGTTCCAGGGGGACAATATCCAGGAGTTGCTTGATGAGACCGACTATCCCCGGTTTGATGTTGAGACGGCGAATCAAACCTTTATGGAGTGGGAGCACCACAAGCATGACGACATCATGGGGTATCGGGACAATGCGCACAAGTCCTTTATTACTGGAAATATGCAAACAGTTCACCATACAAAATGGCTTGAAGCAATGGATGATTCAATGGAATCTTACCTTGCGGACGGCTAATGTTCAATTGGAGAACATCACTGAATCCAATTAGTTTTTACTTGAAAAAGTTGGTGAGGCGCTTTTATAAAATAATTTGCCGAATTTCCAACTGTAACTTCAATACCTGAGGAAGGGAGGAAATATGACAGATCGAGATTCGACGGATCTTGAACGCCATGTGAATGCACCGGGACGCGCTGAATTGGTCAAGCAAGTTCGGGAGAAGATCAATGAACTTGGTGTCGACTATATCTATTATCAGTTCATCTCTGTAACGGGCCGCATAGTAGGAAAAGGTGTGCCGGCCGACCATTGGGAAAGAATTGCAGAGCGCGGGTTTCAACTGGTGTATGGAGCCACTGCGAATTTGTTTGTAGACCGTCATGGTGATTACATTGGCTACGGTCCAGAATCTCCAGAACTGGTAGGAATTCCCGATCCGGAAACCTTTTGCCAACTACCATGGGACAAGCGTGTTGCCAGAGTGTACTGCACTTGCTTCAGAAATCGGGAAGAACGCGAGAACCCCGGCGGCCATCTTACATCGGATTGTCGCGGAAACCTTCGTATCATGCATGAAGAGTTCCAGCAAAAATATAACGGCCTGCATTTGCGGCACGGCATGGAACCCGAGATGATGTGGTTGAAACGCGGCGAGGACGGAATGCCGGACGGCGGATTCTCCAAGCCGTTCTGCTATCACATCGACCAGTTTGAAAGCCTTCGTCCGGTTTTTATGCAGGCAATTGAATATGCCAGATTTATGGGGCTTGACATGATTCAGGGCGACCACGAAGATGCACCAGGCCAGCTGGAGTTGAATTTTACCTTCGATGATGCGCTTCGAACTTGCGACAGATTATCAACCTATCGCCAGATTTGCGCTCAGGTTGCACGGGAAAACAACTTGATTGCATGCTTCATGACCAAGCCTTTCATGGGTGTGTCAGCGAGCGGATGCCATACGAACATGTCCCTGTGGACTGGCGGCAGTGACAAGCTCAATGCGCTTGGGAACGATCCGCTAAACGGACTGGATGATGTCTACTCCTATCTTGATGGCGGGGAAAATACATTCATGCCGGAGACGGACGACCTGCAGTTGCCCGGTAAAATTGGACTTCAATCGATAGCCGGAGTTATGAAGCATCTGGATGCGTTGACTGCGCTGGGTTGCTCGTCGGTGAACTCCTATCGACGATTGTGGGACACAGGTTTTTGGGCACCGGTTTACAAGGACTGGGGCTATCAAAACCGAACCACGGCGCTTCGCATTTCCGCACCGGGAAGATTCGAGTTCCGGGCAGTTGATTCCATGGTGAATCCTTATTTGCTGTGTGCAGGCCTGCTCAAGGCCTTCGACGACGGAATTTCCAATAATATGGACCCCGGAAAGCCGGAAAACCGAAACATCTATGAAGCGATGGAAGCGGGCAAGGAAGTAACCAAGCTGCCCATGTCTCTGGGCGAAGCGCTTGAAGCATTGCGAAAGGACGAGGTTGTTCTTTCTGCTTTGCCGGATGAAATGGCGAAAGTGTTCCTCCATTACAAGGATGACGAGTGGGCGAACTTTATGGCTACGGTTACTGACTGGGATATGGAAACTTATATTGATTGCCTGCCCTGAGGACTGAATTATGTGTGGAATAGCAGGATTAATTCATCGCGGCGAATCGGCTGACATTGGAAGCGAGCTGATAAAAATGCTTCAGGCACTGAAGCACCGGGGTCCCGATTCGACCGGTGTTGCTCTCTACGGCGAGTCGTCCAATCGCAAAGGGGTGAAGTATGTGATGCGGTTCAAGGTGGCTGAAGGCGAAGACTTGAAATCCGGTTTTCGTATTCACGACTTGATGCAGGAACGGCTGGCCAAGGTGAATTCCCGATTGGCCGAAAGCGGTGCCAGTGTTGCCCTTAAAGAGAAAGCCACGGAATACGCATATCGCTATTTCTTTGACTACACTGGAGACATGAAGCGGCTTGCGAACTATCTTGAAGATGTGGAAGGCGTCGAGATTCTTTCCATAGGTTCGGCACTTGAACTTGTCAAGGATTTGGGGGATGCCGATACAGTGGGAGCCCAGTACGATTTGAAGCATTTCAACGGAACTCATGCAATTGGGCATACTCGCATGGCTACCGAATCGGATGTCGATATTCGGTCGGCACATCCCTACTGGGCGTATCCTTTTTTGGATGTTGCTGTGGTGCACAATGGTCAATTAACAAATTACTGGAATTCAAGGCGTGCCTTGGAGCGCAGGGGGCATCGATTCATGTCGAACTGCGATTCGGAATTGATCGCAGTCTATCTTGCAGATGCAATGGACCGTGGCCACGATCTGGAAGAAGCGATGCATCGTACGCTGACCGATCTTGACGGGGTCTTCACCTATGTTGTAGCTACAAAGGACAAGCTGGGCATGGCAAAAGACTACATGGCTGCAAAGCCGATGGTACTATACGAATCCGAGGAGTTTGTAGCTTTGGCATCGGAAGAGGTTGCTATTCGTTCCATATTTCCTCATGAAATTGATACGTATGATCCGTATGAAGGAGAGGTTAAAGTATGGGGGGGTTAAAAGATTCTGGCTCCATGCACCAGGAGCAGCTAGCCGGCCGCACTCAGCAAGTTTTCTTCAGTGCTGTAGAGTCGGAGCGCAACGCTCCGCCGTATGCAGTTGATGTCGATTTCGACCGACATGCGGATTTTGACGCCGCGGAACTGAATGCCAGAGAAGTCAACGGCAAAATTACTGAGCTGATGAAGCAGGGTTTCGGTTCGGTCACTGTCAGGAACCCGGGTGCGAAGCATTCGCTCGGCGTCGGGATTCTGAATCGCTTGAATCTGAAATTCGAGGGTAGTCTAGGTTACTTTGGGTGTGGCTTGAACGACGGCCCTAATATTCGAATTACTGGAAGAGTAGGCTGGTCATGTGCGGAAAACATGATGTCGGGCACTGTTGTCATTGAGAAGAACGCGGGTTCGACTTTTGGCGCGGCGATTCGCGGCGGCGACTTGGTTTGCCTGCACGATGTTGGTTCCCGAACCGGTATTGACATGAAGGGCGGCACCATCATCATTGGTGGTCGAACCGGTGCGTTTTCGGGCTTTATGATGCAACGCGGGCGCATGATTGTTCTTGGTGATACCGGTCCCAATCTGGGCGATTCAATGTACGACGGTATTATCTATGTCGGCGGAAATATTCAGGGACTGGGAATTGACGCAGTTGACGCTGAAATGACTAATTTGGAATGTGAGTGGGTTCAAAAAAAACTTGCACTGTACGGGCTTGAAGCACCAAAAGGTGTTGAAAATATGCGCAAAATCGAGTCAGGCAAGCAGTTGTGGAACTACGATAGCCTGGAGCCCACCGAAAAGAAACTGGTTCTATGAGGAGAGTGAATCTGATGGTAGCAAAACCCAAAACGACAGAGTTTGAGCCTCCAGAGCAGGCTCGAAACACTGGTCTGCTAGGCCGGAGTTCAATTTTTCCAAGGGAAGTAATTGATGACATACATATCAAATCCGAACTTGGCCGGTATCGCATGCGGGGATTCTCGCTTTTCAAGAATATTCCCACTTTCGATGACCTTACATTCTTGCCGGGCACCCTGACGAGATTTGTCATCGAGGGGTATCGCGAACGGTGTGTAACCCAAACTGTGTTGGGACCGAGAGCGAAAAACCCTCTGATTCTTGATATACCAATTTACATTACGGGCATGAGTTTTGGTGCCCTTTCGTACGAGGCGAAAACTGCGCTCGCCCGCGGTGCAACCATGGCGGGTACGGCGACTTGCTCGGGCGAAGGCGGCATGATTCCAGATGAGCGTAGATACTCTGTCAAGTGGTTCTATCAGTGCATTCAGTCTCGATACGGCTTCAACCCGCATCATTTGCGCTTGGCGGATGCTTGCGAATTCTTCATCGGCCAAGGATGCAAAGTTGGATTGGGCGGTCACCTTATGGGACAAAAGGTGACCGACCAGGTTGCCGAGATGCGGTCGCTTCCTGCTGGAATTGACCAAAGGTCTCCTGCCCGCCATCCAGACTGGCTGGGTCCGGACGACCTTGCGTTGAAGATTGAAGAGATCCGCGAAGCAACAAACTGGGAAATTCCGGTTCAATTGAAACTTGGTGCAGCTCGTGTGTACGATGATGTTCGAATGGCTGCCAAGACTGACCCGGATATGATCTATATTGACGGTATGGAGGGTTCCACCGGCGCAGGTCCGCATTTGGCTACAGAAGAAACCGGCATACCGGGTATTGCAGCGATACGACAGGCTCGCAAGGCATTGGACGATGTTGGTAGAACCGGCGAGATTTCACTGATTTACGCGGGCGGAATTCGAAACGGAGGCGATGTTGCAAAAGCATTGGCACTGGGTGCCGACGCGGTTGCAATTGGTCATTCTGCCTTGATGGCATTGAATTGCAACAAGGATATTCCTGAAGCTGACTATCCGAACGAAATCGGGGTAGAAGCCGGCTATTGCTATCATTGTCACACTGGGCGTTGTCCAGTAGGAGTTGCAACGCAGGATCCAGAACTCAGAAAGAGATTGAACCCGGATGAGGCGGCAGAGCGGGTTTATAACTTCCTGCACACGTTGGCTATTGAGTGCCAGATGATGGCGCGTGCTTGCGGCAAAACCGATGTTCATTCGCTTGAACCAGAGGACCTTGCTGCATTGACTATGGAGGCTTCCGCGTTGGCGATGGTGCCGTTGGCAGGTTCACAGTACACGGTCGGTCGCCCCGACATGAATCGCTATTAATCTCAATTGGGTGTGTCAAATGGGCAATGTAACTGAATTAGATACTGGATTACGCAGTGACAGCTTGACAACCGAGCGTGCAAAAGAAATCGGTCAGCACATTGGCTACCGGTACGATGTAAATCTTATCCCTGACTACAACTACATCACGCCATTTCTAGAGAAGTATATAGAGTTTATGGGATGGGATGACCTGAATTGGCTTGAAGATGTACACATGGGCTATGAAGAAGGCAAGCCAGCGGTATTTGATCGAAATATCAACGGGTGGGTTCAAGTTCCGGCTGACATGGATCTGCCTGATGATCAGCAAAAACGAGACATGATTGCTCGAGAGTTGCTGGTCAAGTTTCAAAATTCCGAGCTTCATCCTCTGGTGGAGTTGCACGCAACCTACAGCAAGGTAAAGCCCAAGTCTGGCTAAAATATTAATTCAAGCTGAACAGATATTTCAGGTGATAGTTGTTTGATAGGCGCTTGGGGTTTTAGACAACAAGCGAGAATGCATCGAAATGCAATCTATTTGATCTGCTGTGCGGTTCTGCTTGTTTCCAAATTCTCCTTTTCCGACTCTCCCGATTTCGAAAGAGAGGCACGGCTTGCTGAAGAAGTCGAGGCAGTACTGTTTGATGGGGAAATTCTGTATCTCAACGATGGAGAACACAATTTTCTGTCGATTTTGACTGAACCGGTTGACTTGGATTCCAAGGGAGCAGTAATTGTCTTGCATGGCAGGGGATTTCATCCGGATTGGCCCCAAGTAGCCGGCCCGATTCGCTCAGGATTAAGTGAACTCGGGTGGACGACATTGTCATTGCAAATGCCGGTGCTCGAAAAGGATGCAAAATACTACGATTATGTACCTGTTTTGCCCGAATCGTTTCCACGAATTGAATCAGGTTTGGATTTTCTGATTTCAAACGGGCATGACTGGATTGCAATTGTTGCTCACAGTTGTTCGGTACACATGTCCATGGAATGGATCAGAACAGTTTCAGATGAATTCATTGATGCGTATGTAGGCATAGGAATGGGAGCAACAGACTATCGCCAGTACATGGCGAACCCTTTTCCGCTGGAAGAGATGTCGGTACCTGTTTTAGATATTTTTGGCAGCGATGACTACGATGCAGTTGTAAACGGTGCGCCAGAACGAAAGTCAGCAATTCTAAAAGCAGGGAATGCCAGTTCTAGCCAAGAGGAGATTCTGGGGCCAGATCATTTCTTTGAAGGCTTTGAAGATGAACTGGTAGAAGCAATTCATAACTGGCTAGTTCAATTGCGTCCCTAATTGCTTGTATACCGTAAAACTTTGTGAGTTGTTCCCCCGGGGGATTAAAGCAAACTCATTCGGGCCAAGAGGAGAACAAGCTAGACCGCAAGCAAGAATTCATAGGAGTAAGATGGAGGTCATCTGAGTTATTGCAGGAAATTTAAAACTTGTCTCCTGAAATTGACCTATTATTGCATTTTTACGCCGATAGTTGTGAAACAGTGCTCCTGATGTACCGCTTTGCTACGCAAAAGGTATGTTTTCGATGTATTTCCTGAAAAAATTATTGAGACATTATAATATTGGTTGTTATTATTACTATGAGTGCAACTCATTTGACACTAAACAGGGGATGTGGAGCGTAATTTGGGATGTGGTATCATTTTTCAAGTAGAGGGGGGTTATTCTTGTGAGGAATACTTATAACGCGATAGTAAAACAAGCCGACAATTGCTGGATCGGTTGGGTTGCGGAAATACCCGGGGTGAATTGCCAAGAATTTACAAAAGAAGAATTATTGAAGACTCTTGAAATTACCCTTGGAGAAATTCTTGAGTTGAATCGCAGAGAAGCACATCGTGAAGCTGGGAGTGAATTTGAAGAATTCCTGATTTCGTATGAAGCGGCATGAATTAATTCGTTTCCTTAAATCAAACAATTGCTACCTCCATCGAGAAGGTGCAAGGCATTCTTTATGGGTAAACTCAAGAAACGGGAAGTCGTCAGCGGTACCTCGTCATCAAGAAATTAATGACCAGTTGGTGCGTAAAATCCGTAAAGATTTAGGTGTTGATGAAAGCGAATCTAATCAGTGATTATTCTTTGAATATTCAAAGAATAACAGAGTATCCTAGCTAGTTCAATTGCGGCCCTAATTGCTTGTATACCGCAAAACTTTGTGAGTTGCTCCCACCGGATTAAAGCACAGGCGGCTGGAAATTTTCCGTATCTTGGTCCAGTTGTACCAAATTTTTGTGCCGAATATCTTTCCCCATTACAAAATAGACGACATGCTCGCAAATATTGCATGACCGGTCCCCAATTCTTTCAAGCGCTTTGAGCGCCCATATTATGTCTACCGCATCTTCGACATAATCGGAATCTTTCTTCATGCCGCGGATGGTGTGTCGTAGTGCTTTTTTATATAGTTGATCAATCTTGGAGTCATTTTGTATTACGGCCATAGCTTTGGTCATGTCAAATTCAAGAAAAGATTGAAAAGCTTCTTGATACAGCTCCAAAACAGCATTCGCCATAGTCTGAAGCTTTTCGTAAATGTCCGGTCTTTTTTCACTTTCAGAAATCCCAACTGACATTTTGCTCAAGTTGTAAATTTCATCGCCGATGCGCTCCAGGTCGTTTGCTGTCTTTAAAATTGCTACAACAAATCGAAGGTCGCTGGCGAGCGGTTGTCGACGGGCCAGTTCCTGTATGCTCTTGTAATCAATATTGACCTCCATTTGGTTAACAATTTCTTCATTTTTAATTACAACTTTCGCCAGGTGCTTTTCTCCGTTGCTCAGTGCAGTGATTGTATTCTCGAGCTGACTCTCGATTAGTTGGCCCATTTTCAAGGCTTCGTATTTGAGATCCTCAAGTTCAAGGTCGAATTTCGTAGAATAGTGACCCTCTACATTTGTGCGGATTTTAGCCATGCCATGAAGGAAATTTATTGTTTAATCAACAAGATGCTTAAACATAGATTCGCCAACTCTTTGGATCGAAGTTGACAATATTTCGACAAATTATTGTTTTTATTCAAAAATTGTAGCATTCATTGTCGTTCAATTGAAATTCCTGCCTGTAATTATAAAAAATTTACGGGAAATTTACAAATATCTGTTATGGCAATATTTCATAATTCTGAAATATTTCCATTCTTTTATTTTCTTTTTACTCATAAATTTTTCATGAAATCTTGGTGTTTAAAACCGAAAAAATCGATACCAAATTACTTGTAATCATCCTTATGCAATAGTTTGACTAATAAAATATTACTTTAAAAGGCACTGGTAATTATTTTACCAGGTGGCTGTCGAATATAGGTGGTAAATTTTTTACCAATTGGGTTGAAAATTGACTGGTAAATGATTTATCAGGTAAAAATTTCTGCTCAAAATAGCTTGAATAAATTGTTCTTGACATGCCAATATTTGTTTTTATGATGAGATATCGAGTCGTGTAAATCGGCTCTGACTGAAGTCCTGTTTCAGGCCTTCCACTTCTATCAGTAACTCACTTTCTACTGGAGGATGTCAGTAATGAAAGCACTTGTTACAGTATTTAAAATCCCCTTGTTATCGGTAATTGCGGTAGCATTTTTTGCTATGCAGCCGAGTGCCGCAGCTGAACGAGACTATATCAGTATTGTCGGCTCTTCGACTGTATATCCATTTGCTACGGTGGTTGCCGAAAGATTCGGGAATAGTTCGGGGTACAAAACTCCGATCATTGAGTCAACCGGCTCTGGAGGAGGACTGAAACTGTTCTGCTCAGGCGTTGGAATTGAGTACCCCGATATAACCAATGCTTCGCGACGAATAAAAAAGTCCGAGGTTGAACGTTGTGCAGAAAACGGAGTTTCTGGCATAGTTGAAATAAAAATTGGTTACGACGGAATAGTAATAGCAAATTCCGTAAACAAGCCTCGAATGCAACTTTCAGTTCGAGATGTATATCTTGCTTTGGCTAAAGATGTTCCCGACCCGTCAGGTGCAGAGAAGGTTGTTCCCAATCCGTACAAAACATGGCAAGAACTGAATGCCGACCTTCCAAATGTTCCAATTCGGGTGCTTGGTCCGCCGCCGACATCTGGAACGCGTGATGCATTTGCCGAGCTGGCATTGGAAGCCGGATGCAAAACGTTTAAATGGGTGAAGGCGATGAAAAAGAGCGACAAGAAAACATACAAAGGGATCTGCCACACAGTTCGTGAAGACGGTGCCTGGGTGGAAGCCGGTGAAAACGATAATCTGATCGTTCAGAAGATTACTGCAGACCCGGATTCTATGGGTGTGTTTGGATTTAGTTTCCTGGACCAAAACTCCGACGTAATTCAAGGCGCAGTCATTGATGGCATTGCACCGGAATTTGAAAAAATTGCAGGCGGCTCGTATACAATTTCGCGTCCTCTGTACTTCTATGTAAAATCAGCTCATGTCGAAATTGTTCCTGGAGTCAGGGAGTTTATTGACGAATTTACCAGTGAAAGAGCTTACGGAGAAGATGGCTATCTGGTTGACAAGGGGATGATTCCGATGTCGACGGATGAACGAGCGATTTTTAGGGCTTCCGGCCAAAACCTGACCACTGTTCAGCTTGCAGCCGAGTAGCGTGCGTCGGAATTCTATGGCGTTGCTTTCACATTTTTTAATGAGGAAATAACGCGAAGTAGTTGAAAGCTAAGGCAGGCTTTGCAAATTGAACACTCCCGCAAGCTAGCCTGCGCTTTTGTATTATGCGTCATAGTCAAAGCTTTTGGGAGTTTTAGAGACCAAAAAGCTCAGAAATCTTGACACAGCAACCAACTGGATTCGGGCAATTCGTTGCCCGTTGCAACTGGATTGCAAGGATATAAATCAGGTCAATGCAGTGAATGTAACCATTTTAGTTCTGATTTTATTGGCCGCCACTTCGCTGTTTTACTACATTGCGAAGAAGCGCTCAATAGGTATTGCCAGAAAGCACGGCGGAATTCGGTACTTGCATTCTGCGCCGCGGTACTATGGAGTAGTGGCTGCTTTGCTTTTCGCGTTGCCCGCACTGGTAGTGCTGGGCCTGTGGTTGTATTTTGAACAAAATGTGGTCATGGGCCTTGTGTTGTCAGAGCTTTATCCGAATCTGGAGTCCATGAGCAAGGCTGAACGTAGTTTGCTTGAAAGCCATGTGCTGATTTTGGCGCAAAGTAGTCAGGCTGTAATGCAGGAAGGCGAATTGACTACATTGGCGGCAGTGCGCTATCAGTCCATGATTGCCACAAGCGAATTGCTTCGCAATATTGCAGTATTGGCATTGGGTGCTTGTGCAGGATTCGCTTTTCTACTTGCAATTACTCCAAAGTTGCGTGCGCGCAACTTTTCGGAATGGCTGATTCGGCTATTGATGCTTGTATGCTCTTTAATCGCCATATTTACAACACTCGGAATCGTGTTGTCGGTGCTGTTCGAGTCCATCAAGTTCTTTCAGCGTGTGCCGCTTACAGAATTTCTGTTTGGCCTGCACTGGAGTCCGCAAATTGCGATACGCGAAGACCAGATTGGTTCTACAGGGCAATTTGGAAGTATTCCGCTGTTTACTGGTACCCTGCTTGTTGCAGGTGTGGCCATGCTTGTTGCAGTGCCGATTGGCTTGATGTCCGCAATCTATCTTTCCGAATACTCCAAACGGCGGCTACGCGCAGTTTCCAAGCCAGTTCTTGAAATTTTGGCTGGCGTGCCAACCGTAGTCTACGGATTTTTTGCAGTTTTGATTGTTGCACCGTATTTCCGTGAAGCTGGTACGGCAATCGGTCTGGATATCGCACACGAAAGCGCACTTGCTGCCGGTCTTGTTATGGGGATTATGATTATTCCCTTTGTTTCGTCGTTGTCCGACGACGTAATTTCAGCGGTGCCGCAATCTTTGCGGGAAGCATCACTGTCTGTTGGTGCCACAAAGTCGGAGACAATAAGGAAAGTCATTATTCCAGCCGCGTTGCCAGGCATAATCGGAGCATTGCTGCTGGCAGTTTCAAGAGCGATTGGTGAAACAATGATTGTATTAATGGCCGCCGGGCTGGCTGCCAGGTTGACTGCCAATCCGCTTGAATCCGTTACTACGGTTACTGTTCAAATCGTAACTTTGCTTGTCGGTGACCAAGAGTTTGACAGTCCCAAAACACTGGCCGCATTCGCACTGGGCTTGACTTTGTTCATCGTTACCTTGCTATTGAATGTGACCGCCCTGTACATCGTTCGCAAATACAGTGAAAAGTATGAATAGCACGGTATTGCAGTCCGAAGGCCAAGAGTTTTGGAGCAACCCCAAGTTCCAGCATCGGCTACGCAAGCGAAAGAATGCAGAAATGCGATTTCAAATTTATGGAATCGGCGCCATTCTACTCGGTCTTTCGTTTGTGGTATTGCTTGTGGCTAGCGTGGTCGTTAACGGCATCAATTCTTTTTGGCACACGCAAGTTGCTTTGGACATTCACTTTGATGCACAGGAAATCAATTCCGAAGCTCCTGAAAAGGCAAATTACGGCAAACTGGTCAAGCAAGCTGTGTATAGCTATTTTCCAGACGTTACCAAGCGTAGCGACAAGCGGAAACTGGCAGCAATTGTGAGTGTCGGGGCTGCCATTCAGATGCAGAACATGCTGGTTAATGATGTAAGTCTGATCGGCACTACGCAGCGAGTCTGGCTGCCAGTGGACGACAATTTCGATATGCTGAACAAGGGAGTAATCGAGCGCGAGTCGGTGGAACTTGGAATTGGCAAGATCTCCCGGCAGCAGCTTGCATGGTTTGATGATATGCAAAGGCGAGGCTTGATCAAAGGCAAATTTAACTCAATTTACTTCTCTGCTGGCGATTCTCGCGAACCTGAACTTGCCGGGTTGCGCGGTGCTTTGACAGGGTCATTCTACACATTGCTGGTAACACTGCTACTGTCTTTTCCAATAGGGGTTTTCGCTGCTTGCTACCTAGAAGAATTTGCCCCGAAAAATCGTTTCACTGACATAATCGAGATCAATATCAACAATCTTGCTGCGGTTCCTTCTGTGGTATTTGGACTTCTTGGACTGGCGATTTTCATTAACTTTTTCGGATTGCCGCGTTCAGTGCCGCTAGTTGGAGGATTAGTGCTGACCCTGATGACGATTCCAACTATCATTATTTCCAGCCGCGCTGCCTTGAGAGCTGTTCCATCGTCGATTCGGGAAGGTGCAATGGCAATGGGTGCATCGAAAACACAGGTCGTTACGCAGCATGTTCTGCCTTTGGCATTGCCAGGCATGCTTACCGGTACAATCATTGGACTTGCCCAGGCGCTTGGAGAGACTGCACCGTTGCTGATGATCGGCATGGTTGCCTTTATTGTTGACGTGCCTTCGGGGCCGCTTGACCCGGCGACTGTGTTGCCAGTGCAAATATTCCTCTGGGCAGATAGTCCGGAGCGTGCGCTGGTTGAAAAGGCATCCGGAGCGATATTGATATTGCTGAGCTTCCTGATATTTATGAACGCCGCCGCCGTTGCTCTCAGAAACAAGTTTGAG
Source organism: Arenicellales bacterium (assembly GCA_965203865.1). Classification (GTDB taxonomy): domain Bacteria; phylum Pseudomonadota; class Gammaproteobacteria; order Arenicellales; family JAJDZL01. The sequence goes on along the minus strand of OZ241916.1, from coordinate 2,035,350 downwards.
CGTCGCTGGTGACTGGGCTTGCCCGCAGAATTTCAATCAGCAACCTTGGTATTGAATGCATGTTAGATGTAAATGAGAGTACAATTGAGGTTTCGCAAGGAAGCGAAATTTCAAGTACGAAACCCACTCAAAATCGGACTACTGGAATGGATGAGTCAAATTCACCAGCTGTTGACCGTATTTGTCGCATGGAGGCAAAGGACCTGAATGTCTATTATTCCGAGGTGCATGCGATAAAGGACGTAAATCTTTCCATATACGAGAACGAGGTTCTGTCAATCATAGGTCCGTCGGGTTGCGGCAAGTCTACTTTTTTACGCTGTCTGAATCGGGTCAATGATATTGTTGAAGATTGCCGCGTGGTTGGATCAATAAAACTGGACGGTAAAAATATCTATCAGGGTGATTTGGATGTAGTTGAGCTTCGTGCGCGTGTGGGGATGGTTTTTCAAAAACCAAATCCGTTTCCAAAGTCAATCTACGAAAATGTTGCATACGGCCCGAAACTGCATCGGATGGTTAGCAACCGGGCCGAAGCGGATGACATTGTTTACTCGTGCCTTGAAAAAGTCGGGTTGCTGTCCGAGGTGGAAGACCGGCTTCACAAAATGGGTACCGAATTGTCCGGCGGGCAACAACAGCGGTTGTGCATTGCCCGTGCGATTGCTGTCAAGCCCGATGTGATATTGATGGATGAGCCGTGTTCGTCGCTGGACCCGATTGCAACTGCAAGGGTAGAGGATTTAATTGACGAGCTTCGGCTACAGTATTCGATTGTAATCGTTACTCATTCAATGCAACAGGCTGCACGAGTTTCTCAGAGAACTGCGTACTTTCATCTCGGCAACTTGATAGAAGTGGGCGATACTTCGCAAGTATTTACAAGTCCCGCTCACAAGTTAACAGAAGACTATATAACAGGCAAGGTTGGATAAATTTTTTGCCTTTGCAATTGGCGTGCAGTTTTGTGTAAAATCGCAACTGATTTTTCCATGAAAGAATCACTGGCAGAGGTCCGCACGGAGTGACTTTGCTTGCTGATGCAGGCAGGAGTTTTTATTAGGACTTCACAATATGCAGGATTCTTTCTTTGTTCCCCCGAGGAAACCCCATGCCTCGGGGTTTTTTTTATCCAGAGTGAACCACTTGCCAAAACTTCGCTGAAAGGGTTGGCATCTTTCCTGAAGTGCATACGGAATTTCAACCTGTAGAACAAAACATGAAAAAATGGAAAAAATATTGATTTGCTTGTCTCTGTATAGAAGGGTGTATGATAATGGTTGTAGTTTGCTTGGTGAATTTGTATAAATGTAAATATTGAAGAGGCAAGGCTATGTCTGAAGACGAAATCGCAATTGATGTGGAAGACATCCACAAACAGTTTGGTGCAGTTGAAGTATTGAAAGGCATTTCCCTGAAAGCGAATGACCACGATGTTGTGTCAATTCTGGGAAGCAGCGGCTCCGGCAAAAGCACATTTTTGCGTTGCATAAACATGCTGGAGATCCCCACATCGGGCACTGTGCGCGTAAAAGGCGAGATAATTGAATTGAAAGCCGCCCGACACGGGGATGAACGTGTTGTTGCAAATCCAAAACAGGTTGAGCGAATCCGCTCTCGTCTTGCCATGGTTTTTCAGCAATTCAATTTGTGGTCGCACATGACAGTAATGGAGAATGTTTGCGAAGCGCCGATTCATGTATTGAAGATGCCCAGGAAGGAAGCGCAGGAACGCGCAGCATCTGTTTTGAATCGTGTTGATTTGTACGATCGAAAGGACTACTACCCGGCCCATCTTTCCGGTGGTCAGCAACAGAGAGTAGCAATCGCTCGGGCACTTGCAATGGACCCGGATGTAATGCTGTTTGACGAACCAACTTCGGCGCTGGACCCGGAACTGGTTGGGGAAGTGCTCCGAGTTATGCGAAATCTGGCGAAAGACGGTGCAACCATGCTCGTAGTTACTCACGAAATGGGATTTGCGAAAGAGGTGTCGGACCGGGTTATGTTTTTGCATCAAGGGAGAGTTGAAGAGGATGGCACTCCAGATCAAGTATTCGATAATCCGGAATCCGAGCGATTTAGAGAATTTCTGTCAGGGAATTTAAAGTAGAATGAAAGAAATAAAATTTGAAACTTATCTATGAAAGGAGCAAATAGAAATGAAAAGGCTTGTAACGATTGTATTGGCTTTGGCACTATGTAGTTTTGGTACAGCAGTATCCGCCCAAGATTGGAAAGACATCCGAATCGGTGTAGAAGGAGCATATCCGCCTTTCAGCGCAGTGACGACGAGCGGCGAGTTGTATGGCTTCGATATTGATATCGCTCGTGCGTTGTGCGATGAAATTGGTGCAAACTGCACTTTGGTGCAACAGGACTGGGATGGCATCATCCCGGCTTTACTGGCACGCAAATTCGATGCAATAATCGCCTCGATGTCTATCACCGAGGAAAGAAAGAAAAAGGTTGCATTCTCAATCAAGTACTACAATACGCCTGGAAAGTTTGCACAGAAAAAAGGAGCAGGAATCGAGATCTCCAAAGAGGGGTTGAAAGGTAAAACCGTAGGGGTTCAACGCGCAACTACGCACGATAATTTCGTAACTGAAGTCTTCGGCGATGCAGTTGAAGTCAGGAGATACGGCACGCAAGACGAAGCCTATCTGGATGCCAAGGCTGGAAGATTGGACTTGTTGCTTGCTGATTCAATAGCGATGGCAGAAGGGTTTCTGTCAACCGAAGATGGCGCAGGCTGGGAGTTTGTAGGTCCGGGATTTTCAGACCCGAAGTACTTCGGCGAGGGTGCAGGTGTAGCAATTCGCAAGGAAAACGAGGATCTCGTTGAATTATTCAACAATGCGATTCAAGCCATTCGGGAAAATGGTACGTACAAGAAAATTAACGACAAGTACTTTGATTTTGATGTCTACGGTGAGTGAGCGAATGAATTAACGGGTGTTGCAACTGCCAACTGCGGTGCAGAGGGCAGTTGCCTTGATTCGTATGCACACTTTATTTGTTTCAATTGAAACATGCCCGGATGAACTGCTTGTTTGAAATCCTTGCAATCGGAATATCTCAGGCTTGAGGCATGCATGAGTTTCTCACAGATAAATTAAGCGGGGTACTTGACGGGTACCTGTATCCGTTTATTTTGGAAGGCTTGCTACTTACAGTTCAGCTTGCCTTGATCTCCTTGCTTGTAGCTCTCCTGCTCGGAATTTTAGGTGCTGTTGCCAAGCTGTCTTCTAATCGCATAGCCCGCATTTCGGCGGGGGCATACACAACGCTGATTCGTGGTGTTCCAGACATTGTATTGATGTTTATCATATTCTTTGGGGGACAGCTACTAGTCAATTCCATTGGCGATGTTCTGGGACTGGACTACATTGAAATCAGTGAATTTACTGCTGGCGTTGTAACCATAGGATTTATATTTGGCGCCTACATGGCGGAAACTTTTCGCGGGGCAATTCTGGCGGTTCCCAAAGGTGAGATTGAAGCGGGTTATGCATTTGGCATGAAGCCAGTGAAGGTTTTCACCAGAATTACATTTCCGTCAAGTGTTCGACATGCGTTGCCTGGTTTTGGAAATAATTGGCTCGTACTGGTAAAGACTACGGCTTTGGTTTCTGTCATTGGGCTTGAAGACATGGTGTTCAGGGCGGCGCAAGCCGGCGGCACGGTTCGCAAACCTTTTACTTTCTACTTGGTGGTTGCGGTTTTATACCTCGTTATCACAGCAGTATCAAACGGCGGGCTTCGCTGGCTTGACAAACGTTATAGCGTCGGGGTACGCAGAGCATAGGCGAATATGGATATTGAAGCCATTATCACGAATATTCCCTTGTATCTGGAGGGCTTGGTCACTACGGTAGAACTGGTAGCGATTTCACTGGTCTGCGGTCTGGTTTTGGCGGTTCCCATTGCTTTGGCAGCAGCATCAAAGAATCCTGCCATTACATTTTTACCGAAGTCGTTTATCTATTTTTTCCGAGGAACTCCGCTACTGGTACAGATGTTCATGATCTACTATGGTGCCGGTCAATTCGAGGCACTGAGAGAAAGTTTTATATGGCCAGTTTTTCGTGAAGCCTATGCTTGTGCCTTGATCGCCTTTTCACTTAACACAGCCGCTTATACAGCTGAAATTTTGAGAGGGGCAATTATTGCAACACCGTTTGGCGAGATCGAAGCAGGCAAAGCCTGTGGAATGTCTTCTTGGCTAAGGTTGCGCCGGATAGTTTTGCCCAGCGCTTTCCGGCGGGCGTTGCCTGCTTACGGCAACGAAGTCATCTTCATGCTGCATGGAAGCGCATTGGCTGGAGTGATTACGATCGTTGACTTGTTTGGTGCAGCAAGAATAGTAAATTCAAGATTTTTTGTACCGTTTGAATCATTTATTACGGCAGGAGTATTCTATCTGCTGCTTACATTTGGGATAATCTGGATTTTCAAGCGCGCAGAAATTCGCTGGCATGCGCATCTCCGGTCAAGAAAATCCTGAATTGACAATCAGGTGCAGGTTGTTTGACTCTGGCGCCTATGCTTTTTCAAGCAGAAATACAAACACACCGTCCTCTTTGCGAGAATCCAGCAGGGCATGACCTGTTTGTCTGCACAGCGCTTCAAAATCCAGCACCGAGCCCGGGTCGGTTGAATGAACTTCAAGAGTTTGACCCGAATCCATTTGAGAAATCGCTTTTTTTGCCTTCAAAATTGGAAGAGGGCAGTTTAATCCTTTGGTATCAAGTATTTGGTCAGGCATTTTTTATTCTCCAAATCAAATTCAGGCGGGATTGCACCCCTCAAAGCCTTCGGCAGCCATTTTTTCTTCATAGGGCGTGCCTACGTCTGTTCCGGCAATTAGTTCATTTTTTACTGAACTCCAATCTTCGGGCTTGACGCGCATAAGCCAGCCTTCCTGATAAGGATCAGAGTTGGCCAAAGCTGGAGATTCGACAATTTTGCTATTCACTTCAACCACTTCTCCGCCGCTGAGCAGTTTTGCGGGACCTACCCATTTTCCGGATTCAACAGTAGCGCAACTCTTGCCTGGCAATACTTTGCGACCGGCTCGCTTGGGCGTAATGGCTACAATTTGGCCCGCCATTGCCCCGGCAATCATGGTCATGCCGATTTCAACAGTACCATCATCCTTTTCACGGTACCAAATGTTGTTTTCAACATCGTACAACAAATCATCCGGTAGATTGCATCCTCGAACTACGGGCATTGTGAATCACCTCATGCAGTATAAGACTACGAATTTATGTGAATGGGTTTTGAAGAACAGCAAAACTCCCCCAATTCACTGGATTCCAGCTTTCCTTGAATAAATAATAATAAGTGTTTTACCACCATTGCCGATAGCATAATATGTTTTTCGTCAGCACTGGCCTTGTACGAGTTCAACTGGAAAACGAGCTCCCGACACGTTTCTCTGCAGGCATTGAACGACGGATCTCCCTTTGCTCCTTGCCGGTGCAGCGCCAGTAGCCGGAAACCTTCGCGAACTTCCGACGTTGGCTTCTTGCCGTTCGCGATAAGCCACTGCTCCAGAATTGCTTCCCCCAAGGAGAGGATTTGTTCTGCGGGCTTCGCCACCGCTTCAGGATTCTTTTGCAGAAGGTCAATATTGCGTTCAATTTCTGCAATCTGCATTATATTGCACCCCGTTCACGTAGCAAGCCGATTGACTGAGAAATATTTTCATGGATCCCCACTTTTCTTGGCGACATGCCGAACGCCAAGCCGAGAAGCTGAGTAAAGTAAAGCATTACAGGAGCAGTTTTTACACCCAGCACTTTTTCTGCGCGAATCTGATGCATTTCAAGTCCCGTATGACAAGTAGGACACTCGGTGGCGACCACATCGGCTCCGCACGCTTCTGCCGCTTGCAGTATGTTTAATACAAGTTTAGTTGAAGTGTTCGAATCGGACAGGGTATGCGCACCGCCGCAACAAGCAGTTTTCAAGGGAAAGTCTTCAATTACCGTAGCGCCTGCCGCCTTCAGCAAATCATCCATGAAGTGCGGATTCGAGGTGGATTCGCTTCCTTCGCCGCAGTCTTTTTCCGGAAAAATATGACGCGGACGAGTGTACATGCAACCATAGTAGTTTACGATTTTCAGACCGCTTAGAGATTTTTTTACTTTCTTTGCAATATTCTCTTCACCTATGGCATCCTTGAGCCAGTCCAGTGCATGAATGGTTTCAACATCTCCTGCGCTGTAGGCTTTTTCTCCGGTTTTATTTGCCATTTTGTCCAGCGTACTGCGAGTTTTTTCACGATTGGCGATGTCATGCTCAGCTTTTTTAAGATTGTGGTAGCAACCATTGCATGGCGCCATGACAACATCAAAGCCCATTTTATATTTTGCGATTGCCATATTTCGTGCAGACAGGTAGTTCTGAATATCTTGATCGATATTTTTTACTTCCATGGCCCCGCAGCAGTTCCAGTTTTCGATTTCCACGAGATTCAGGCCAAGTTTTTTTGCCACAGCCTTTGTGGACCGATTGTAGGAATGCCCACTGCCTTCCAGAGCGCAACCAGGATAGTAGGCAACACTTTTCAGGTCATCTCTCAGTTGATTTGTCATGCCTCTCCCGATTTGTCTTGTTCAATCACCAGTGTTCTTTCTTTCTTCTGCTCCGCAACCAACTCGCGAATGGCTTCGCTGCTTCGTTTCCAGTCGCGGGTTTTAGGACGAAACAAAGTTGACAATCCCATTCGGAAAAGCAGGGTGAAAGGTAGTCCGCGGACTAAATTCTTAACCATCTGAATGAGCCAGCCCTGTGTAATCGACTGATTCGTTCGATTGAAGTAGTTTCGAACTATCCGACCCTCTTCAATTTTCCCGGTTTCAATTACCTGCTCGGTAAATTCTTCATCGAAATGCTGCGAGTTGGATTTCGGCAAATGCCCGCGGTCTTCCAGCCAGTGCGAAAGGGCTTTCATTACACCTTCGGGTTCAACATCCCTCGGACAGACGTGCGTACACTTGTGACAAGATACACATTGCCAAATAATGTCCTTGTCGCGCAGCAGTTCTTCCTCCATGCCCAGACGGACAAGATAAATCCAGTATCTGGGATTGAAGTCGGGATTGATGGCGTTTACAGTGCATGAGTTGGTGCAGGCACCGCATTGCCAGCAGCGGTGAATATACTGTCCGCCCGGAAACGCTGCAATTTCATTTTCAAGGTTTTCGTTGTAGTCGTTAACGATTCGCGATTCAATAAAGGTACTCCAAGTGCCGGATACATCAACGCCTTCAATTTGCAGATTGTCATGCTCGCGCAAGTTTTCCGGTCGGATGAGCGATTTTTCGTGAATTGGCATGATTAATTGACCTGAAGTTAATGCACCACGGCATCGATTGGGCTGGACATTACATGACGCTTTCCACCAGACAGAAGCAGGCGGGTTGCGCCATGGTCGCCTGTAATACCATCCAGGCCCAGCATACGAAGAGTGTAAGCAAGAGAAGTGTCACCCTGAGCAAAATCAGTCTTGAGATAGCTGCTCCCCTGAGTGCCGATGTACGCGCTGTAAATCCAGGCGCACAGCAAATCAATCACAAAGTGTTCATCTGCGAATACACCCGCATTTTTCAAAAAATCTTCAAACTCTTTACGCAACACCAAATGCGTTTGGATGCCATTGGGCAAGCAGGAATGCTCAATTTCGTATTGGTGAAACCAAATTTCATGCATGACACCGGATTTTGTTTTTTCATCCCAAATCCAGCGCGTCATCAAGGGAAAGGTTTGCGGGTCGCAGAAATGAAGAATTTCAGTAGCTAGATCATGAGTCCAGCGGTAAGAATTCTCCAGTGGAAATCTATGAATGAAACAATTGATTTTTTCATCAGCGTTCTGCAAGGCTACATTCTCCAATAATTGTTGAATGGAGATTTTAATATGGTCGAACCCTTTCTTTTCCAGTGCAAGTTTCAATCGTCGACGCACCGTAGGAATAAATGCGCAGACATCCAGAAACTCTTTTAACTGTAAATCCTTTCCTGAATTGACAAAGGTGCGCTGAAACAGTACTGACTTTCCCTCCAATGCTTGTACAACGCTTTCAACTCCACCCAGTTTTTCAGTAGATTTGGCCATTGACTCAAACGAATTTCGCAAATATCTCCCGTCCAGATGCAGAACAGGTGGTTTCGCAATTGCGCTGTCGCGCATGGTTTTGACTTCAACCTCGTTCAATTTTGATTCACGCAGATTTTCTGATTATGCCAAGTGAAGCCATTGCAGCAGCTTGACCTTGGGCGATAGAGTCGTCAATGGTTTCCGGTCCGGTTGCAGCACCAGCTACATGAATACCCGCTCGCGATGTTCCAGCGACTGAATCATAGGAAGACGCTCTCTTGATATGTCCATGCGACTCCAGTTCAACGCCAAAGATGGAGGATATTTCCGGATTCTCCAAATTCGGGTCCATGCCGATTGCGTGAATAACCAAATCAAACGGGATGGAAATAGGTCTTTTGACCAGCGTGTCTTCGCCTTTGAGAAGCAATCGGTCGCCGTCGGATGTAACTTCTGCAATTCTTGCCTTGATGTACTTGACTTTAAACTCTTCCTGACTGCGCCAGTAGAACTGGCCTTCGTACAGTCCAAATGTTCGTATGTCCATGTAGTAGATATAGACACTGCTGTTTGGCAGTTCTTTGCGAATTTCCATTGCCTGGTTGGCGGCAACAGTGCAGCAGATCTTGGAACACCATTCTCGGCCAATTTGCCGGTCGCGGGAGCCAACGCAAAGCAAAATGGCGACGCGTTTTGGTTCTCGCCCATCAGAAGGACAGTGAATACCATTTCCAGAAGACTGCATTTGTTCGACTTGCGTAGTTGTTACAACGTCTGGATGGCTTCCGAATCCCCACTCCGGTTTGTTAATCGAGTCAAAATGGGTGAAGCCCGTGGCCAGGATTACGGATGATGTTGAAATCTCAGAACCTTCTGAAGCAACCGCTTTGAAGTTTCCGTTTTCACCAGAAAGCTGAGTGATTCTTGTATTCAGCCGGCATTCGATATTTTTATGGTTTTCAACTGAGGTGACCATCCGGCCGATCGCATCGCTTGCCCATTCTCCAGACGGAACCAGTCGCGCATAGCCGGACAGGATGGGAGCACCTCCCAATATTTCTTCTTTTTCAACCAGGATGACTGATTGGCCTACATCGGCAAGAGCCCTTGCTGCAGAAAGCCCGGCTGGACCGCCACCGACAACCAGCACACTTGAATTCATAGACGGTTCTCGACACCCGGTCCCGATGTTATGGCCCGACGCGGGTCGTAAAGGGTTTGATAATCTCCCGCTTCAACTTCTTTCAGGTAGTTTTCAAACTCGGACTTTGACTTTTCCCAGTCAATTCCAAGTTTCTCCAATAGCTTTTCGAAAGCGGAGGAGTGCCAGTGCAGTTGTGCAATCTTGTATGGGTGCGCTCCGCAAAGTACGGCAGCAAATTGGCAGTCAGCCATTATCGGCATCTCGTAATTCTTGTCTACCGCCTTGCCGATCCACTGATTCTTGTCCAGCGTGGTGATGCAACCAGTATCATGACCGATCATGACATCGGCCTTTGCTTCTTCTACAGCAACCTTGATTTTGCGGTCGATAGCGAACGAACGGGTGAATTCCCGCTCGGAAATAATATGACGAAATCCAAATCCGCAGCAATCGTACCAAGTTGAGTAGTCTATGACTTGTGTTCCAAGAGACTGCATCAAACCGGTTGATACAGCGACGCGGTTGCCGTCCAGCACATCATCGTCGTAGATTACATCTTCGGGTACCATTTTATAGACATGGCATGCAGGGTGAATAACACTGCGAATATTGCTTGCATCAATTTGCTGCTGCGCACTGATTCTGTCTCGCATGACGTGCAACCACTCGGAGTAGTGGACAATTTCTTCAGGGATCAATATCTTGCCGTCGACCAGTCTTCCGATTTTTGCAAGAATTTTCTTTACCTGCTCCCGCAATTCGGACGAGTGAAGCAGGAACCCTCGCATTTCCTTGTAGTTTCCAAACGATGTACCACAGTGTACAAGCGGATAGTAGTAGGCCGGGTCAAGTCCTTCAGCTTGAGATGCTACGTATGCCTGGTGAAAATTGCGCAGGAATACAGCAGCCAAACTGACCACATTGCCGATTCCAGAGCCGTGATAATTCCATGCAGTGCAGGATGTTTGATCAGTTTCGTCAAGATAGGTGACATTCAACTCATTCATTAGCCATAGCAAAGAAGCCGGATATCCCGGAATATTTCCGCATTGGCCACAAGACTTGTGATGCCACAAGCGATTTGTGGGAATTTTCTTCTCCCACCCGTAGAGTGTTTTTGCAATTACAGGCTGGTGGCCGTCGTTGATGCGATGAACAACAATTTCACCCTCTTTTTCAAGTTGCCACATGATTTCGCGGACATCCTCGACTCGCTCCCGGTTTGTAAGCATGGCGCGCTTGTCAACTTTGGCTTCAACCCATTGGGTTGCCAGTTGCGCCTGGTCAGCACTCAGGTTTGAGTCGCGCCATTCGGCTCCATGCCCAGTGAAGCGTTCGCCAGAGCTGCCGCTATTGAAAGTAACTTCTATGCTCATTTTTCATTCTCCTCAATATCAGATTCATTCGTTTTCTGTTCTTCCAGCCAGTCTTCATAATCCTCGCGCTTTTCATCCATGATGTCGACAATCACATCGAACAGGTTTTCATCAATCGTTTCCAGCTGGTCCAGCACGCCCGAGTCTTCCCAAATCGTATACAACTCAATTGAAGTCTTCAAGTTGACTTCCCATGCAGTGTTCGTCGTATGCATGGTGGGTACGGGAATCGCTTTTCGCAAAATATTCAGCGGGGCTTTTATTTTACTTACATTCGGTCCCCAATCCGCAAAATGGTCAGGCGTAATCATATCCGGTGATAATTGGTTGCCCGTTGATATCAGTTTCAGCATTACTCTTGAAAATGGTCGCAATGCATCTTTGGCGGACTGCAAGCCATGCTTGATGGAAACTTCTCGCATGATGCTGACTAGTCCGCCGGGCGAATTGCCGAACGGGCAGCGAGCTGCGCACGTATAGCACTGTGCACAAGCCCAGATTTTTTCCTGCATGGCATCGTAAATGCCATCCAGATTTTCAGTCCAGAGAAGCTGGACAATTTCTCTCGGGGAATAGTCGAAATAGTGAGCCGAAGGGCAGGTTGCCGTGCATATGCCGCAATTCAGACAACCATTCAATTCATGGTCGTACAGGGGGTGAGAACAAATATCGGAAAAAATTTCTTCTAAAGTTTCCCGACTTGCTTCCGAATCGCCGGGCAAGGGGTCTCCAATTGATGTAGTTGCTTCACTCATCTTCCATTCAGTAGCTCAATACCTTTGTATCGTCCTCTTCCATTACACGCTCAATTACGTAAGCACCACCCACAACTCCTTCACACTCTGGAATCAAATCGTCTGTTGTCATATCAAAGAGATCAAGATTCGGGGAGCAGCAGAAGAACTTGACTCCGGCATCATGAGCGTCCTTGATGAAATCGTAGACAGACTTGCTGGAGCCTTCTTTGACGAATAAATTTTCCGCCACGCCTTTTTTCATGAGTTTTCCTGCAGTTGCAGTACACACAACCTCAACTTCATATTCCATTGCAGCGGCCACTGTCGCCTGGAATATAGGTGCTCCCAACTCTTCACCGTTTGAAGGGTCCGAGTTTACCATCATAATTACCAGTTTTTCAGCCATGCGGGTATTATCTTGAATCTAGCCGTTTGATGAACTTGTTAGAAAGTATAGCAAATATCGGGCAGCAAAGTGATGCGGTAAGCGTGTTTGTAAAATTAATTCATCCATCCGGTTATCTGGATGATGCCGGTCATCATGGAAACAAGTGCATCTTCCAGTTGACGCTGGCGAATTCTCAGTTGTCCAAGAGCATCTGATGCATCGATTGCTTCTTCTGGAATTTGCACGAACGAATCTTCAATCATCGCGCTTTTTATTCCCGGGTGGCCAATAAATCCAAGACAGGTTTCAAACATCTGAAAAACTGCGGGTGAACCATCTTGAAATGTAGCAAGAATATCGGCTTTTTCTGGAATTGCAGGCAGGTCTCTCATGTAGGTTGCGACTGGAAATTTTTCCGGCATGTAACCATTTAGCGAGTCTGAACGCGCTTGATGTGCGGTCTTGACTTCCAAGGTCAATTGCTTTGGAAGTACTGGATTTCCAGATGCAAGTGAAAGAATTTGCGTGCCGGTGCTAATTGCCAGCACAGGGATTTTCTCTTCAAGGCAGGCCCGAACTGCTTCGACTTTGTCCTCCAATTGGTCAAGAACAGGAGTGCTAACTGTACCGTAGGGTGCGGCCCCCAAAACGATTAACCCGTCCTTGGGTTGGTTAATTGTCTGTCGCCAGTCTTTGTCATAGGTGGGGCGTATGTATCGAAAGCGAATATTACGGCCTTCCAGATGGTCCTCAATCAACCCTAAATGCTCAAAAGCCGTATTTTGAAGAACCGCAATGGTTTGCATAACCTGTACAACCTAATTTGAATTTGAAGAATTCACAATTCTCCTGAATTTCATGTTATTTATGTTGGCTCTTGAAGGTTTGCAAACGGCAACGCATTGTATTTGTTTTTGAATTCTTTGATTATCTGATGCTTCATATCAACAGGATTTTCATGAACTCGCCAACAAATTAGTAGTTCATCATGATTCTTGAGCTGCCAGATTAGTCGCCCTCCGCGGTGAGGGCGCGGTTCGCCACTACCGAAACCAATTAACTCAGATACTCGTTCATATAATGTTCGCTCAGTTTCTCCAGCATACAGAATTGTTCCATCATCTACCCAATTCTTTTCCAAATACCCTAAATTTACAGTGGGGTTATTGCCTTTAAAATGTCCACCAACGCTCTTCTTTAGGAATTCTGGTTTTTCTTGTGTTGGATTTAATACAAGATACACCCCGGGCCGGAATGGAACAGTATCTAGGCTTTCTTTTAACTTTAATGTTGATACAGGCAAGAAGCCTCCAAATCCTATGGAGCGTAAAGAATCTGTATCATTGAATTCAATATTCTCAAATAAATTTTTCATGATGTCTCCTGACTTGCAATATATAGGGTCGAAAATACTTGGCAGAATTTTCTCCCCGTTTATCATTTTTTCTTGATCCTTTAAGTCTTCCAAGAACGTAGATGAATTTAGTGAAAGGTAAGACCAACACGAGAATGTACGTAAAGGAACTGATTTAATTTCCCGCTTTGCTTTGGCTAGCCAATTACTGGCTTGCTCCTTTTCTTTTAAAACCCAGTAAACCAAACTCATGCATTGCATATAGTTAGCATCGCCTTCGTCTTTTATTGGTGTCTTCATGACTAGTTTGAAGTCCTCAAGTGGGATCTGCTGTGTATAACCCCATTTAGCCATTGCGAGATTAAATGCAATGGCTCGTTCATAGCCCCTTATGTCTAATTTTTCGGCAAACTTAAAGGCATTCTTAAATTTTCTCTGTCCAATTAGATTAACCAACAATTGATTCTCAAGTTTATAATCTTCATCATTCATTTTGTCTCGTGAAATTTGAATAAGCTGTTCGGCCTTAGCTAGAAATTTTCGTTTATCACTGAGTGTCTGGGAAATCCTAAATAACTCCATCCATTGAAGCTTACGAATGCTAGGCCATGAATGAATTGAATCAATGGCACTAGGAGAACTTGAGATTAGAAGGCGAACAATCTCATCTAACTCGTTATAAGAAAGTTCTTCCAAATTTGTAGCTGCAATAGCAGTGTCTACGGCTAAATCTTGTTGTTCTAATCGGTAAGCCAAGCGCGCCTTTTTTACCAATAGTGATGAATTGTCAGGAGCGTCCTTAAGTATTTGTTCAAGAATTTGTGTGGCTTCTTCAAATTGCCCACCCATTTCTTTGAGGGAGACCAGGTGTTCAACTATTTCTGAATCATTATGATGGTGGATAAGGAATTGCCTTATTCTTTGATCGATATCGTCCAATGTACTGCGTCGACGCATATGGTGGGAAGATTTTCCCAAACGATACTTTCTTTCTTCGCCCAAAAACAGGAGAACACCTTTGCGATCTTGTGGATTATCTTTTTGTATTACTTCTACAAGTGTTCGATACTCAGACGCGAGACGACTCTTGGGTCGAGAAACTATGAAGATTTCTTGATCCAGCAATGAAAGGCTTGGGTAATGGTGGACTGTTGTAGTTGGATCTTCATACTTGAGATTTTTTCGAAAAGCCTGCAAGCGCTTGCCCAAGATACTATGTTCGTCATCTATGTCAGGTACATTTGATGTAACAAAGTGTAGCCGGGTGTTTTTTGACTGTTTTTTACTTTCAATTCTAATTCTCTCGACAATGGGTACAAGGCCAGACAGATTTTGCTCGTTGGGAAAGAATAAAATTACTACTGCATCTGGTAGTTGGCGTGTACAAATGCCACTTATATCGGTGTGCCCGGTTCGCGAATCAATAAGAATATAATCAGGCTTAAAATATTTTTTCCATTGAGCCTTTAGATTTTCAAACAATAAAAATCCATCTCTTTGGTCGTACAAGTGTCTCCAATCTATTGTATTCAGCCGTTTATGGTAACTTTTATTCCTGTTACCAGCGGGCATAATCCAGAGTTCGCCGGAATCTGATTCACTGAAAGAGCATTTGTGAATATAGTCACAAATACCAGGAGCGCGATCCGTGCTCAAATACTCTGTAACATACTCAACAATTCCCTTCTTGTTTCCTCGAAATTTCTTTAGTTTGAAAGTATCTAATCCGGGTGCTTCAAGGTCGAAATCGGCGACCAATACCTTTTTCCCCTCAGCGACCAACTGTGCGGCACAGTTCATCATGGCCATAGAACGACCAACACCGCCTTTGAATGAATAAAATGTAACTATATACATAACTTTTTCTTCGTTTCAGAGAGCGAACAATCGGCCAATTTCCTGAAATTTGTCGATGTTTTCTCCAATATCAGGAAATTTAAGGCTGATGGGATCTACATTTACTCCTTCTAATTTTCTGCGTAACAAAATGTCCAGATTTCCAGGTTCGCCGAGAAGATATAAATATCCGTCCATAGCTGGGCTTTGCACTAAACTACCTTTTTCCCATCTGTTTATAGAAGCGATGCCAATTCCAGTAATCTCTGACAGTTTGGACTGTGTCAACCCAAGGTTTTTTCGAATTTGACAAAGTTCATCGGGTTTCATCGGTGGCACGATGTTCAAATGCCTGCAAACTGCATCATGGCAAATCCTGTCAGCCGCTGGCCCAGTGAACTCAAATTCGCAATCCAGGCATTTGTGAACCGGAACGACTGTATTCAAGGTTGTTGCATCTTTTCCTTGCCCATACACAAAAGAAATTTCTTCTAACCGCGCTTCCACATTGTCAGACCCGCATATGCCACAATCTTCTTGGGGCAATTGGGTTGGAAACGGGATCACTACATTTGACGATTTCGTATTTTGATTGTTACTATTCATTTTAAATTACCTCGGATCTTCATAATGGAAGCTACGTCCTATGACTTCTTTTTTTCCAATTTGAAGTTTTATGTAAATTATAGGTACCCCTGACCCGTGCTCAATGAGCATTACATACCCGGTTGCTCCGGGTGGTTTATCAAGTTTCATTTCTTTAATTTCACATCCCTCTTTCAGTTTGTCTTCAATAAACTCCCAGCAATTTTCATTTGAAAAATACTCAAAAAAACGCTCTGGACGAAAATCCTTTACTTTCGTAGGCTCCCATCGAGTTGGAGCACTTTGCGTAAAATCTGCTGAACGCCTGCCCTTAGACAATAGAGTCAGCACTGTTTTTCTAACACGCTCTATTCTTTCAATTTCATCCTGCATTTTATAATATGATAGTTAATTATCAAAAATCAAGTCAATAAATATTTACTATTATCAAATGATAATTATTTTAGCTGTGCCAGTCAACACATGCCATCTACAAAACGATTGTCGATATCGTTCAGATGCACACGAACTGAAGACCTTGCAAAATTTGAATGTGTAGTGCAAGTAAAACAGAACAGGAGCGCTAACTGTGCGATAGGGAATTACTCCTAAAACGATTAACCTGTTCTTGGGGTGATTGTTTATTGCCACTCTTTCTTATAGGCGGGGCGTATGTATCGAAAATGGATATTACGTCCTTCTAGATGATCCTCAATTAACCCTAAATGTTAAAAACCTGTATTTTGGAGAACTTTAAGAGTTTGCATACCCCGTACAACTTAATTTGAACTTAAATTCGGAGAATTCAAGATTCTCCTGAATTTCATGTTATTTATCTTGGGCCTCGAAGGTTTGCAAACGGCAACGCTTTATATTTGTTTTTGAATTCTCTGATTATCTTCTTCCTCATCTCAACAGGATCTTTATGAGTTAGCCAACAAATTAATAGTTCATTATGATTTTTTAATTGCCAGATTAGTCGCCCTCCCCAGTGCCCGATTGGCTCACCACTACCAAATTCAATTAATTCAGATACTCTTTCATACAATGTTCTCTCAGGAGTATGTCCAACATACAGAATTTTTGCACCATCTACCCAATTCTTTTCCAAACGTTCTAAATTTACAGTGGGGTACTTGCCTTTAAAATGTCCCCCAACGCTCTTGTTTAGGAATTCTGGTTTTTCTTGTGTTGGATTTAATACAAGATACACCCCTGCTTCGCATGGAACAGTGTCCAGATTTTCCTCTAGTCTTAATGTTGATACAGGCAAAAAGCCTCTAAACCCCTTGGAACGGATGTTTTCAATGTGCCTCTGAGCGAATGCCATAATGGTTTCCTGCTGAAAGATGAACAATTATGTAATGCACAACATTTTATGTGTTTTATCATTCAATAACTACACTTTACGTACTAACAAAACAATACAAGTATTCATGGAGACTAGGGGAGGACATACTCCACGATGTTTCGAAAATGTATAATCAGGAGAATATCAACGAGTTTGTAACACTGTTTCGCCCGCCGGCACCGGAAAAGCCAACTGCCCGACCGGTTTTTGAAAACTAATGTGAATCATGTTTCCAGTGCAGTTAAGTTTATGTAAGTGCATGGGCACAAAAGAAATTAGATAATAGGCCTGAAATGCAATACAGTTAATTTTGGAGTTGCTTGACTATGAGTAGATTAGTTATCGCTATTTTTGTGGGTTTGATTGTTTCGTATTACGGTATTGAGTCAAGAGTAGCCAATTCCGATGAAGATACAGAAAATAGTGAAGTATTGACTCAATTATTTGAAAGTGCTGAGCTTGGAGATGCTTCTGCGCAATTCAGGCTGGGATTGATGTACGCCACCGGAGAAGGATTTGCCCAGGACTATCAAGAGGCGGCGAAGTGGTACAGGCTTGCGGCGGAGCAGGGAGATGCTGATGCGCAATTCAATCTGGGAGTGATGTATGATAACGGGCAAGGAGTTGCCCAGGACTATCAAGAGGCGGCGAAGTGGTTCAGGCTTGCGGCGGGGCAGGGAGATGCTGATGCGCAATTCAATCTGGGATTGATGTACCGCAAAGGAGAAGGAGTTGCCAAGGACTATCAAGAGGCGGCGAAGTGGTACAGGCTTGCGGCGGAGCAGGGAGATGCTGATGCGCAATTCAATTTGGGAGTGATGTACCGCAAAGGAGAAGGAGTTGCCCAGGATTCTCGAGAGGCGGCGAAGTGGTTCAGACTTGCGGCGGAGCAGGGAGATGCTGATGCGCAATTCAATCTGGGATTGATGTACCGCAAAGGAGAAGGAGTTGCCCGGGACCATCAAGAGGCGGTGAAGTGGTATGGGCTTGCGGCGGAGCAGGGAGATGCTAAAGCTCAATTGAATCTGGGAGTGATGTACCGCAAAGGAGAAGGAGTTGTACAGGATTCTAGAGAGGCGGCGAAGTGGTTCAGGCTATCCGCAGAGCAGGGGGCTACTAAGGCGCAATACAATCTGGGAGTGATGTATGATAGCGGACAAGGAGTTGGCCAGAGCTATCGAGAGGCGGCGAAGTGGTACAGGCTTGCGGCGGAGCAGGGAGATGCTGATGCGCAATTCAATCTGGGATTGATGTACCGCAAAGGAGAAGGAGTTGCCAAGGATTCTCGAGAGGCGGCGAAGTGGTACAGGCTTGCGGCGGAGCAGGGACATGCTTCTGCACAACACAATCTGGGTTTGCTTTATTTCGCAAATTATGAGTCATTTGAATTACTTCGCCGAGCATATCTTTGGTTATCAATTGCAGCGCATTCCGGAGGAATATTAGAATCATTTGAATTGCTCCATAAAATTGAAAGGAAACTTACTAAGAGTCAACTAAAAATAGTCAAGCAAACTGTCCGCGAATGTGAGAAGTTGAATTGGAGTGGATGCGAGGTGCCTCGATTATCACCATAGAGGTTAAACAGTGGAACGAATAAGGATTTAATCTCTGCAAGTATTTCCCTCAATGTTTTCTAAATTGAAGATCATTTTGAGAACAACTTGGTTTATCTTCTCAAAATCAGCTAGAAGTTGTTGTTTAATCCAATCAATTTTGCTTTGTAGTTTTTTGTTTTGGGACCACTGGAATCTGAAGAGGTGTAGCAACTTCGGGGAGATCTTGACTTTGGCACTTTTAACTGATTTTAACGGGTTTTCGAATCCAGATTACATGAATCCAAGGTTTTCTCCGGCAACCCCGATGTAGTGCCTAATTTCAAAAGGTGAAATTTTATAATTGAACACTTGCGGGCATTATGCGACATAGTCAAGAAGATCAAGAGTGCTAACTGTACCATAAGTTGCAGTTCCCAAAACGATTAACCCGTTCTTGGGTTGATTGTTTGTTGCCAGTCTTTGTCATAGGCGGGCGTATGTATCGAAAGCGGAGACTACAGGCTTCCAGATGGTCCTTGATTAACACCTAAATGTTCAAAAGCTGTATTTTGGAGAATCGCGATGGTTTGCATAAAAACGTACAACCTAATTTGAACTTGAAGCATTCACGATTTCCCCGAATTTCATGTGTTTTGTTGGGTCTTGAAGGTTTGCAAACGGCAATGCATTATCATATTTTTTTGAATTCCCTGATTATTTGATACTTCATATCAACAGGATTTTCATGGACTAACCAACAAATTAGTAGTTCATCATGATTCTCGAGTTGCCAGATTAGTTGGCCTCCCCAGTGGGAATATTGTTTACCATTACCAAAACCAATTAACTCAGATACTCGTTTATGTAAAGTTTGCTCAGGCTTAGTAGTTTTTCCAATATACAGAAGCTTTGCACCATCTACCCAATTCTCTTTCAAAAATTCTAAAATGACAGCGGGGTCTTTGCCTTCATAATGTCCGCCAACGCTCTTCTCTAGGAATGCCGGTTTTTCTTGTGTTGGATTTAATACAAGATACACCCCGGGCTAGAGTGGAACAGTGTCCAGGTTTTCCTCTAACCTTAATGTTGATACAGGCAAAAAGCCTTTAAATCCCCTGGAACGAATGTTTTCAATGTATTTCTTGGCGAATGCCATAATGATTTTCTGCTGAAAGATCAACAATTATGTAATGCACAACATTTTATGTGTTTTATTATTCAATAACTGCACTTTATGTACTAACCAAACAATACAAGTATTCATGGAGATTTGGGGGACACACTCCACGATGTTTTGAAAATGTATAATCAGCAGAATATCAACGAGTTTGTAATACCGGTTCAACTGCTGGCACTGGAAAAGCCAATTGTCCGACCGGCTTTTGAAAACCAACGTGAATCATGCTCCCATTAGATGCTAAGCTGGTGTAGGTGCATAGGTACAAAAGAAATTAGAATAATGAGCCTGAATACAATGCAGTTAATTTTGGATTTGCTTGACTATGATTAGATTAATCATCGCTATTTTTATCGGTTTAATTGTTTCGTCCTGCGGTCTTGAGACAAGAGTAGCCAATACCGATGAAAATATAGAAAACAGTGAAGTATTGACTCAATTATTTGAAAGTGCTGAGCGTGGAGATGCTGAGGCACAATACAGTCTGGGAGCGAGGTACTTCATCGGAGAAGGGGTTGCCCAGGACTATCGAGAGGCAGTGAAGTGGTTCAGGCTTTCGGCGGAGCGTGGAGATGCTGATGCGCAATACAGTCTGGGATTTATGTACAGCACCGGAAAAGGAGTTGCCCAGGACTATCGAGAGGCGGCGAAGTGGTACAGGCTTGCGGCGGAGCAGGGAGATGCTGAGGCGCAATACTATCTGGGATTGATGTACGACTTGGCAAAAGGGATTGCCCAAGACTATCTGGAGGCGGCGAAGTGGTACAGGCTTGCGGCGGAGCAGGGACATGCTGATGCACAATACGATATGGGATTGATGTACGACTTGGCAAAAGGGATTGCCCAAGACTATCTGGAGGCGGCGAAGTGGTACAGGCTTGCGGCGGAGCAAGGACATGCTGATGCGCAATACAATCTGGGAGTGATGTACGGCAACGGAGAAGGAGTTGACCAGGATCATCAAGAGGCGGTGAAGTGGTACAGGCTTGCGGCGGAGCAAGGATATGCTTCTGCGCAATTCAATCTGGGAGTGAGGTACGACTTGGGAAAAGGGATTGCCCAAGACTATCTGGAGGCGGTGAAGTGGTACAGGCTTGCGGCGGAGCAGGGACATGCTTCTGCGCAATACAATCTGGGATTGATGTACACTACCGGAGAAGGGGGTACCCAGGACTATCGAGAAGCGGCGAAGTGGTACAGGCTTGCGGCGGAGCAAGGGCATGCTTCTGCGCAATTCAATCTGGGATTGATGTACATCACCGGAAAAGGGGTTACCCAGGACTATCGAGAAGCGGCGAAGTGGTACAGGCTTGCGGCGGAGCAAGGACATGCTTCTGCGCAATTAAATCTGGGATGGATGTACGGCAACGGAGAAGGAGTTGACCAGGATCATCAAGAGGCGGTGAAGTGGTACAGGCTTGCGGCGGAGCAAGGATATGCTTCTGCGCAATTCAATCTGGGAGTGAGGTACGACTTGGGAAAAGGGATTGCCCAAGACTATCTGGAGGCGGTGAAGTGGTACAGGCTTGCGGCGGAGCAGGGACATGCTTCTGCGCAATTAAATCTGGGATGGATGTACATCACCGGAAAAGGGGTTGCCCCGGACCATCAAGAGGCGGCAAAGTGGTATAGACTTGCGGCAGAGCAGGGAGATACTGATGCACAATACAATCTGGGGTTGCTTTATTTCGAAAATTATGAGTCATTTGAATTACTTCGCCGAGCATATCTTTGGTTGTCAATTGCCGCACATTCCGGGGGCAAATTAGAATCATTTGAATTGCTTCATAAAATTGAAAGTAAACTTAACAAGAGCCAACTGAAAATAGTCAAGCAAACCGTCCGTGAATGTGAGGAGTTGGATTGGAGTGGATGCGAAGTGCCTAAATTATCGCCATAAACGTCAACCAGTGGAACGAATAAGGATTTGTGACCCGCAAGTATTTCCCTCAATATTTTCTAAATTGAAGACGATGTAAGTGCATAGTTACAAAAGAAATTAGAAATTAGAAATTAGAATAATGAGCCTGAAATGCAATGTAGTTAATTCTGGAGTTGTTTGACTATGGGTAGATTGGTCATCGCTGTTTTTGTGGGTTTGATTGTTTTGTATTACGGTATTGGGTCAAGGGTAGCCAATACCGATGAGAATATAGAAAACAGTGAAGTATTGACTCAATTATTTGAAAGTGCTGAGCGGGGAAATGCTGATGCACAATACAGTCTAGGATTGATATACGACTACGGAGAAGGAGTTGCCCAGGACTATCAAGAGGCGGTGAAGTGGTACAGGCTATCGGCGGAACAGGGACAAGAAGAGGCACAATTCAGGCTGGGAGTGATGTACTACATTGGAGAAGGGGTTGCTCAGGACTATCTGGAGGCGGCGAAGTGGTACAGGCTGTCGGCGGAGCAGGGACAAGAAAGGGCACAATTCAGGCTGGGAGTGATGTACGACAATGGAGAAGGGGTTGCTCAGGACTATCTGGAGGCGGCGAAGTGGTACAGGCTTTCGGCGGAGCAGGGACGTGCTTTTGCTCAATTCCAGTTGGGATTGATGTACGACAATGGAGAAGGGGTTGCTCAGGACTACCTGGAGGCGGTGAAGTGGTACAGGCTTTCGGCGGAGCAGGGACATTCTTCTGCACAATACAATCTGGGGGTGATGTACGACTTCGGAAAAGGGGTCGCCCAGGACTATCTAGAGGCGGCAAAGTGGTACAGGCTTTCGGCGGAGCGGGGAGATGCCAAGGCTCAACACAACTTGGGTTTGCTTTATTTCGCAAATTATGAGTCATTTGAATTACTTCGCCGAGCACATCTTTGGTTATCAATTGCAGCGCATTCCGGGGGGAATTTAGAATCATTTGAATTGCTTCATAAAATTGAAAGTAAACTTACCAAGAGTCAACTGAAAATAGTCAAACAAACCGTCCGTGAATGTGAGGAGTTGGATTGGAGTGGATGCGAGGTGCCTAAATTATCACCATAAACGTCAACCAGTGGAACGAATAAGGATTTGTGCTCTGCAAGTATTTCGCTCAATATTTTTCTAAATTGAGGAATATTTTGAGAACAACTTGGTTTATCTTCTCAAAATCAGCTGAAAGTCGTTGTTTAATCCAATCAATTTTGCTTTGCATTTTTTGTTTTGGACCACTGGATCCTGAAGTGCAGTAACTTCGCGGAGCTGATGGGAAGATGATCTTGACGAAATGCGTAGCACTTGAAAATTTTGACTCTAGTTGATACATCCGTATGGATAGAATTTTTACGTTTAGAACACCAGTTAATCGCAATTCAGAAAATTGACAGACAGCAAGTTGCATAATCACAGACGCGGTCAAAATCTTATTGAGCTTCCCCAGTTCAACAAGGGTACAGCGTTTACACGTCAAGAACGCATTGACAATGGCTTGCTGGGTCTGATTCCGTATTGCGAGGAGTCTCTTGGAGCGCAAGTAGTGCGAGCCTACGGTGCTTACCTGAGCAAGGATTCCGATTTGGAGCGACACATCTATTTGCGCCAGTTGCAGGATTTGAATGAAACTCTGTTCTACCGTCTTGTAATGGACTATGCCGCTGAAATGATTCCGATTATCTACACCCCGACTGTCGGCGATGCCTGCGAGCACTTTTCCGAGATCTACCGAAAGCCAAGAGGATTGTTTATTAGCTATCCTGAACGCCACCATATCAATCAGATTCTGGACAATGTTTCCCAGGAATCTGTAGAGATTATTGTGATTACCGATAGTGAAGCAATTTTGGGAATTGGCGATCAGGGAGTTGGCGGTATGGGGATTCCAATTGGCAAGTTGTCGCTATACTCGGCACTGGGCGGAGTCAATCCGAATGTCGGCCTTCCCGTGACACTGGATATAGGCACCAACAATAAAAGCTTGCTTGGTGACTCCATGTATGTCGGCTGGCATCACGAACGAATGCGGGGACAGGAATACGACGAATTTATCGACCTTGTCCTGACCTCAATTCACAAAAGATGGCCAGATGCTGTTATTCAGTTCGAAGACTTTGGACCGCTGAATGCGACTAGATTGCTGGAAAACTACCGGGACAAGATGTGCTGCTTTAACGACGATATTCAGGGAACCGCTGCGGTTACCGTTGGCAGCTTGATTGCTGCGTGTAACAAGGCAGGTAAAAATCTGTCCGAAGCAAAGATAGTTATCGTAGGTGCCGGCTCGGCCGGTTGCGGAATCGCTCGCGGCTGCGTCGAATCAATGGCTGCTTCTGGATTGGAGCGCGAGATCGCAGCTAGTCATATCTTTCTTGTCGACAGGGCAGGTCTTGTAAAAAAAGATGGCGAAAACTTGCGACCTTACCAGGCTCAGTTTGCAAAGAAAAAATCAGATCTGGACAACTGGCAGGGCGGATTTGAGTTGCTTGATGTTATTCGAAACGTGCGCCCGGACATTTTGGTGGGCGTATCTGGACAAAGCGGTTTGTTCACAGAGGAAATTGTGCAGGAAATGGATTCGCACACGAAGTTTCCCTGTATATTCCCCTTGTCAAATCCCACGCATCGAAGCGAAGCTACCCCGTTGGACATCATTCGCTGGACTGAAGGCAGAGCACTTGTTGCTACGGGTAGTCCGTTTCCTCAGATTGCTTACGAGGGAAAGAATTATGAAATTGCCCAGTGCAACAATGCCTATGCCTTCCCTGGAATTGGTTTAGGATTGACCGCAGTTCGCGCCAAACGGGTCACAGACGAAATGTTTATTGCAGTCGCAGAAGTAATCGGAGAATCCGCACTGGAAAACAGTGGCAAGGAATCCTCGTTGCTGCCGCCCCTTGGAGGTATTCGCTCACTTAGCCGTAAAATCGCAATAGCAGTTGCAAATGTTGCAGTGGAGCAGGGCGTTTGCGAAGCTCCTGATAGTGATTCTGTCGAACAACTTGTAGATAATAAAATCTGGCATCCAGACTATGACGAGATTGGATTGTAATGATGTGAGAATTATTAAGCTGTCATGAAGATGAGCAAAATTTGATGACAACAAATTCAATGGTCAAGCGATTTTTCTGGGGGCTGGTCTTTCTCCCAATGGCTAATTCAGGTTGGAGTTCATCTCTTGATGTAGATCTGGTACGAGTGCACTATGATTTGGAACTGACAGGCTATTGTGGTTTGACAACAGATCAGGCCCAACGCGGATTTCACGAATTTGTGAATCATGTGATGACCTCCCGAAACTTGAACCAAAACGACCTTGAGCAGGCAAGAATGCAAGCTTGGAAGGATGTTTATTATGAATGGCAAAACCGGGGGCTTGGCGGGTTTCGCGGTTGGTGCAAGAATGAAGGGCATGAAGCAGTAGAAAGGCTTGAAGCAGGTATTCAATTCAATATTGAATGATTTAACAGTGAGATACCCCTTGTTGATGAAGCAAGAAAGCATGCTTTGGATTGAACATAAAGTGTTACGAAATATCATTTATACTTGATAAAAAATACAGTATCAGGCGAGTTGTGGAATTCGCAGAAGATCATGGAAACAAATTCTCTCTTGACGGTGTATAAACAATGGAAAGCATAATTGGCTTGCCGGTCCTTCTTGGCTTCCTTCTTATCGCAGTTGTATTGGGAGCAGTAATTAGCCGTACAAATTTCTGCACAATGGGTGCTGTATCAGACTGGGTAAATATTGGAGATACAGGGCGCCTTAGTGCGTGGTTGCTGGCGATAGCCGTGGCAGTATTGTTTTCCACTACGATTGAAGCATGGTCCACTCTAAGTTTGGAGGGTACGCGTCCACCCTACCGCTCAGCAGTATTTGCATGGCCCCGGTATATCCTGGGCGGAATAATGTTTGGGGTAGGAATGGCGTTGTCCGGTGGTTGTGTAAGCAAGAATCTGGTTCGTTTCGGAGGGGGCAACTTGAAGTCGCTGGTCATATTGGCGATTGCGTCAGTATTTGCCTACTTTATGACCAAGACTGCGTTCTTTGAAATTGTTTTCTACAGCTGGATACATCCAGTGTCCATAGACTTAAGTGCAATGGGTGCAGAAAATCAGGACTTTGGAGCATTTTTTGCAGCGATATTCTCCTACGACAATGTGGGAATTGTACGCATCATTCTGGCGGTGATATTGATTGTTGCGATTCAACAGTTCGCAATTCGAACTTCAGCTTTCAAGAGGAGCAACAGTAAAAATTTAATATCTGGAATTGTGGTTGGTTTTGCTGTTTTTGCAGGATGGCTGCTTACGGGCGGAACGCTAGGAGCAGAGTGGGCCGAAGCAGCAGAGTGGGCTGACAATCCTCCTGTTGGCATAGGTGTCCAGTCCTACACTTTTGTGAATCCAATGGGTGAAGTTCTTACCTTGCTCATGGATTTGGGTAACGCATCGGTTTTGGTTACGGTTGGAGTTTTGGCGGCGGTTGGACTGATTGTTGGTTCCTTGATTGATGCGGTTATTTCCAGAAATTTTCGAATTGCATGGTTTGCTTCATTTCGGGACTTTGCTTCCAGTTCGGCAGGGGCGGTGCTGATGGGTACTGGTGGAGTACTGGCACTGGGATGCAGTATTGGGCAGGGGGTAACCGGGGTGTCAACGCTGGCAATAGGATCGTTTATTGCTCTCATTTCGATGGTGTTCGGGTGTGCTACAACATTGAAGGTGCAATACTATCGAATCATGTATGAAGATGCTGGGTTTGTAGATGCAGTTTTAAGCAGCTGGGTTGATTTCAAGTTGATTCCGAAAAGCCTGAGGAGGCTGGAGTCGGTTTAGGCGTTGAACAGCAATATTCAAAGGTTTGGGACTTACTACCATTTTGCAAATTAATTTTGCTGGATTTTTGTTCCTCGCCAAGCCTATACGCATTGAGCGGACTTGGCTGGATGCTGCGGGTTGAACTCGGTTTTAGGGTTAAGCATAGTGTAGATGTAAACTCTGATAGGGTATCCAAAAGCCTAAGTATGCTATTTCAGGGAGGGCTGGCAAGCAAGAAGTTGGGTCAGGTAACTAGGAAGCTAAATCTTGTAATTAGCAAAGAAAAAATTGACATTCAAACGCTTTTTGCTAGAACCTTGAACAGGGCTGTGCTGCCCTGAATTTTCTTTCAGTGCAAAGAAACGACTTTTCTTCAAATCATGCGGTGCGGAGCACTTTTACTCTTCTTGAAAATTCAGTTTGACTTAGTTTTGTCTACAACTTTACAATACAAACCATGAACTTTGCAATACAAATCAACGATAACAAATTCCTAAGAGCTGTCGTAGTCAACATAAACAAGGATATCGTCCAAATACTAAAAAGACTTCAGGATGAGGATTTTGCCCCGACATACGCAGTATGTAGCCAAGGGACGAACCGCGGGTACTTGCTCTACATGCTTGCTAGTCCGGTAGACATAGAGCGCCAGACAGCGGCTGCTCAGAGAATGCACTCTGCCTGCGAATACTACATGTCCAAATACTTCGGTGACAAGTCATACTCAGGATTACCCGCACATTCTCTATTCTGCGAGGACTGGGAAGGGAAAATATGGCAGCATCCGCGAGGCAGAACCTACTCTATGAACGAGATACTCCGCAAATATGACCCCATAGTAATCAAGCCGAATTGGCCCGCAGGGTCCGAAGAAATATTCCATACGGCAAGACACTATGCATACAAGGTAGAAGTGAAAGAAAGATACGACTGGAATATTCACTCAAGCGCATACTTAAAGGACGTACTAAGATACACGCAGAGCAAGTTTCCTGATAAAGACTGGCATGATATTGAATACGTAGTCAGAAGAGTCTGCTCGTGGGTTGGCGACCACCACGACAAAATAGGATTCTACCGATGGTGCCAAAGAGAAGGGGCTTACTACCATTTTACAAATTAATTTTGCGGGGCTTAAGCCTCGCAAAATCTATATGCATTGACCAGACTTGGTTGTATTCTGCGGCGAAACATACCAACTCAACCCCTACTAAGAGAATGATGATAAATACATTGACGAATGGCTTTTCAAAATGGCTATGTATACAAACAACCTCATCTAACTAGTACTAATTTTCAGTATTGATTTGCCCAGTAAAAAAACGCTTGAAAAGTATTCGGTAATTCAATAAGCAATTGATAAATTACTGTATATTAATACTTGGTCAGATGGTGAAAACAGGAAAATGAGTGTGATTTTTTCGGGAGGACTTCCACTATGTTAGACAGTGAGTTGTGGTTGCCACTAAATTTGCTATACGATAGCGATAGCTACTTGTGGATTCGTTACGACACGGAAATGCATGTTTGCACTGTGGGGGCATCTAGCCCTGCACTTGAATCTCTCGGAGAAATAGCATACTTGTCGTTTACAAATACGAGTGGGCTATTTCAGCGCGGGGATGTTGTAGGCTCCATGGAAGCTGCGAAAATGACGAGTGAAATCGTAACTCCTGTTAGCGGTCGTATTGTTTCAGTCAATGACGAGATTATCGGCAATCCCCGTTTAGTGAACGATGAACCCTATAAAAGCGGTTGGCTGTTTATAGTTGCCCCGACCCAGTGGGCGACAGAAAGTTCTTTGATGATCAATTCGGACGAATTACAGAGAAATCTTCCGGAAGACCTTCGCGGTCCAACTGGTGAATAACTTGCATTAAATGCATGATGTGGCGATTACTTCAGGATAGAAAAGTCAGTCACTCTCGCGGACTTGCAATTGACGATGCTTTAGCTCAATGTGCCCTGGGCAACAGCACTACATTAAGAATATACACCTACCAGCCATGCGTTCTGATTGGCAGGTTCCAGCATGTATTCAATGAAGTTCATCTGGAAAATTGCCGCAAGCTGAAGATTCCAGTTAATCGTCGACCCACTGGAGGCGGTGCCATCATTATGGGTCCTGACCAGCTGGGCGTAGCCATATCTGTTCCTTCAGATTCAATTTACAGCCAGACAAAGTACAAATGCTTTATGCAGCAATTTTCCAAGGGAATCATTGGTGCTATGGATTTTTTTGGTATTCGGGCCGAATTTCAGGGGAAGAATGATTTGACGGTTGGCGGAAGAAAGATTGCCGGGCTCGGCATGTACTCTTCGGCTACAGGAGGCAAGCTGTTTCACGCATCCATTCTTCTCAATTTGGACATTGAATTCATGTTGCAAGTTTTAAAGACACCTTTTCAAAAACTTGCAGACAAGGGATTGAAACACGTTTCGGACCGAGTCACCACACTAAGTCGTGAAATCGGGCCCGTCACTGCATCCGATGTACAAAAAGCCATAGTAGCCGGGTATGAAAATGCATTCGATACAAATATTGTTTCCGGCAATTTAACCGAAGAAGAAGTTAATCTTGCAAATCAATTGCAACGGGAAAAATATGAAACAGACCAATGGGTATTTGGCAGTCAAAACACAGTTCGGGATGAAATCGGGCATTGCCGTTTGCCCACACCTGACGGAACTATAGAAGTTAGTGCCATTGTGGCAAATCAGACAATCAAGTCAGTCACAATCTACGGGGATTTTATCGCTTCTGAAAATGCAGTGCTGGATTTGGAGAGCAGGCTGCGCTGGCATTCGCGGGACGCAACACAGTTGAATCAGACCATTGAAGCATCAATGGAAAAAAACGGCAAATCCTGGAACGACATGCCGGCTACTCTTGTTGCAAAAGCGGTTATTACTGCAATTGATTCTACAGGCACAAATTCTCCGCACCCCTGCTTTGCTTTGGAGAGGCGACAATGAGCGAAGTTATTGCAAACTTTCATGGCCAAGCGAAAAAAGTTCACCTTGACCCGGTCTGTATGCAAATCAGAAATGAAAACTTCACCGACAGAATTGTATTTCATGCGCCGGGATTAAAGCGCTATGCAACTTCTGAATATCAGGACCATGATGCTGCACAGTTTGTGGCAGTAAGTGTGACCGGCGATGCTTGTGCACTAAGTTGCGAACACTGCAAATCCGGAGTTCTTCGAGGCATGACTGATTTGGGTCAAACCGACGGCACATTGTACGACTTGTGTGTTCGCTTGCGAGATCAAGGTGCTCGAGGAGTATTGATATCCGGTGGTAGCAATCGGCGCGGGCAGGTGCCCTTGAAAAAGCATATTCCGGATTTGATAAAGATTCGCAAAAAACTTGGCATGCTGATTCGTGTTCATCCCGGACTGCCCGACGAAGAAACTTGCGCCGGCTTGGCTGAAGCAGATATTGACGGAGCAATGGTAGACATTATCGGGCACGACGACACGATTCGGGATGTCTATCATCTCCAATCTGATGTTAGCGAATACGAAGCAGTTTTGGAAAGACTGCAGAGGCACGAAGTTCCTTGTGTGCCGCACATTGTATTGGGGCTTCACTATGGACGTATGCTAGGGGAAGAATACGCGCTTAAAATGATTTCCAGATACGAATTCAAGCTACTTGTCCTGGTCATTCTGATGCCGCTTTCGGGTACTCCAATGGCGCAAGTTCAACCACCTTCGCTACTTGAGATCAGTGAGTTCTTTGCAAAGGCACGTCAGGCTGTTCCGGACAAGCAAATTATGCTGGGTTGTGCAAGGCCCTTGGGACGCGCGAAGCTGGAAATTGATCGATTGGCAATTGATGCAGGATTCAACGGAGTAGCGTATCCGGCTGAAGGTATTGTGGGCTATGCGAAAAGCAAGGGGTTAAAACCCGAGTTTGTGAACGCCTGCTGCGGAGTAACTTTTTAAAATTTAACCAGGTGAATATTGAATATGGCTAGGACCGGAATACCAGCAAGGTTACAGAAGGAGCATTACCAGATCAGTCCCGACTATGTGCGAATCAGCATGGCGGCGGCAATTGAACTTGGTCTCAAGCCCGGAAAAATCAATCGATGCAATTGCGGTTGCATTAATCTGCTGCAAAACTATCCACAAGGTTGTGCTGCGAACTGTTCCTACTGCGGGCTGGCAAGAGAGCGTCCCGGGCTTGCAGAAGAAAACAGTTTCATTCGCGTAGATTGGCCGTTGTTCGAAACTGATATTGTGGCTGAAAAAATTGCCGAAAAAGAAGCTTCGACTACAGTCGGTCGGGTATGTATTGCGCAAGTTCAGGACCATCGAGCGGTTGCTGACTTGATTGACATGGCAAAGCGGGTTCACAATGCTGCGCCAGATGTGCCGATTTCAGCATTGGTTACAGCAACACTGCTGAATGAAGATGATTTGCATGATATCAAGAAAACCGGTGTAGACATTATCGGAGTGGGGCTTGATGCTGCCTCTGAAGAAGTATTTATACGTACACGCGGAAAACTGGCAAAAGGGCCTCATCAGTGGGGACATCACTGGGAAATTGTCAGAAAGGCACGCGAGATATATGGGCCGATGAAGGTCAATTGTCATATAGTCGTTGGCTTGGGAGAGACGGACGAGGATTTGATTGACTTGTTTTATCTTTTGAAGTCGGAACAGATTGCAGGCTACTTGTTTTCATTCAATCCGGAGCCGGGCACTGAAATGCAGCATGTTTCCAGAACACCGATCAAGCGATGGCGTCGTATTCAGTATGTAAAGCATCTAATTGAAGAGTACGACTTGGACCGGGAAACGATTGAATTCGACAAGGATGGAACCCTCGTGCGGCTGGAACCACCTAGACAACTGGCTAGCGATGCGTTTTCGACTGGACTGGCATTTATGACAAACGGCTGTCCTGACCGGCAAGGTGTTATGGCTTGCAACAGGCCTTACGGATCCTATCGGCCTGGGGAGGAATACCGGGACTATCCTTTTGTTCCCGAATCAGACGAAAGGCGTGTTATAGCAAAACAGGCCAGACTGGAAGAAGTCTGGAAAGAGGCCGAGCGTGTAATTGCCTGACGTGCGTATTTCGTCATCGGACTCGATACGGGTCATCGACTTGGGTCGAGTTTCATTCGCGTATTCGCAATCCCTTTATCACGCGATTGCTTCCGAAATGGAAGAGAGCACTATGGACACGATCCTGTTGTGCTCGCCAGCAGAGCCGTACTTGTGTATTGGCTTCCATCAAAATCCCCAGAAAGTTCTGGATCTGAATACCTGCAATTCATTGGGCTTGCCCATAATGCAGAGAAAACTCGGCGGCGGTACAACTTATCTGGACTGCAATCAGATTTTTTATCAGTGTATTTTTCATCGAACACGAATTTCTTCTATTCCGGCAAAGGCCTATGAAATGCTGCTTTCGCCGCCGGTTTCAGCATTGAGACAGGTCGGATTGAATGCTTTCCTGAGGGAAGCGAATGAGATTGAAGTGAACGAGCGTCGGATCGCGGGTACCGGTGGGGGGCGAATCAAGGATGCTTGCGTTGTCGTCGGGAATATTCTGTTTGATTTTAACTATGATGCAATGCAGGCAGTCATACGCGCACCATGCGATGAATTTCGTCAAGTAGCCGGGAATGCGATGCGCAATAGAATTACAACTTTGCGCAATGAAAATCTAAGCCAATGCGAGGAGCAGATCCCAGATTTGCTTATTGAAGAATATGGTCGACAGCTTGGCAGAGATATTGTTTACTCTGAGCCGACGGTCAAGGAATGGAAGAAATCCAATTCATTGAACCGCAAATTGAGAATCAGGAAACTTCAAAATACACCCGACAAAAAAATCATGAATTCTTTCAAAGTGTCGGCTTCGACACATATTGAATTGGTCCGGGTTTCTGGTGCAAGCGAGTCTCCTCTCGCAGTATTGCGGGTAAAACATGGGGTTATCGAAGCGGCAGTTCCTGTATTGAATTGGACTGATTTAGATGCCATTTGTGGCGCTGAATTGAACGTGCTATCCGAATCGGAAATTCAAGAAGGCCGGTTACGGCATTGAATTCCTGCCCGGTGCTGATAAGCAATAAATAAATTCAAGACTGAAATTCATCGTTTACGATTCAAGTTTTTGAAGTGCTGTAAAGGCTGGAATGAAGTTCGGATAATGTTTCAATAATCAAATCGCGTAAAACATCAATAAATTCTTGTCGTTTAACAGTGTTCGTATAGTCATTCATATTGAGAAAGCGCACCATTTCTTTTTCGTACTCCCCGCTCTCAAAATAGGCGGGCATTAATTCAATTCGCTTCTCCAGCGCGCTTTTGTAGTCCTTAATATTATGATCTGCAATTTTTAGACGTAACATGCCTGTATCGACAGGTGTTCTGCGTTGCAGTAGCCAGGCGACATCCCAGAGTTCTCTTGCCTTGATTCTGTTTCGGTTTGGAACAGCAAGAAGTTTATCCGCGAGAATTTCTGTTTGCGACGAGCTTTTAAATAGCATGGCGTTATAACCGTCTGGCAGAATGCTGTAGTGTGGTTGAATCAGCCTGAGCTTCACGTCATAAGTCGGAAAGTTAGCTACATCTATATGAATTCGCTGAGATTTCGATTTCGCTGGTCCGCCCTGTGTGTAGACGATAATTTTCCAGGTGAGTGCCGATTGATTAAAATTTTTTGAATCCTTACCGGATTGCATTGGACTTTTCGTTTCAACTTCCAGGCCATACCGTTTCTTCAGATATTGCTCCGCTTCAAATATGAGTTTGTCGAATTTTTTGTTGTCAAAAGATGCTCCGACATGAAAATACAAGTCTTCGCTATACCGGGTTGAACCGTGGCAGTATCTCAGGCTGGAACCTCCAATTAACGCGGAATCCGGGGTCATTAGACGTTTCTGCTGGAGTAAAAAAAGAATATCGTAGTGAACCAGTTCCTTTTCAATTACTTGCCGAATGCCAGATAATTCGGGACTTTGCTGAACTACAATGTCAGCTCGTTCCGTCAGGGAAATTGGATTCACTGATTATTTCCTCGTAAGTTTCCATGTTGACCAATCCCAAATTACGTCTAACCCGTCTTAAGTCGGAAAGCGCCAGTTGCGGTGTTGCGAATCGTAGCTGACGGTCAGGCTCCATAATAGTGCCAAGCAGAATTTCAGATTCACTCCGGTTCGTATGGGTAAACTCAATTATTCCATAATCCATTGTGTAGGTTTGACTTCGTCCTGTGGTCATTACCGTCAGATAGGTAAGAGTTTGCTGGCTAATGATGCTGTATTCTGATAATGCAGTTTCCAGACTGACGTAAGAAATATGCCCGTTTCTTAAAGCAGCAGCAATTGCTTCATACTTGAATCTGCATCGCCGGAACTCGCGGCGATATACATAAGCGCCTCGGCAAACTCGCTGAAGTACATTGTTTTTTACTGCCCGTTCAATGGTCTTCTTGAGTGATATCTCCGATTCTTCAGGAAAATACGCTCGTAGCATGCCGGTTGAAAAAGCTGAAATTCCGTTTGCGCCCAACAAGTCCAGTCGTTCAGCAAATTTGTTGTACTTCATAATTCGTGCTAGCAAAAATTTCGTTTCAAACTATAGTGTAGTCAATTGAGAAGGATATACATAAAGTATACTTAAAGTTATCTTATTTGTAAATCAATTATGGATTCGTAGGGTACAAGCAACTTTTCAGGTGTTAAACTGAAATGCAAGGAATATGAGGACGTTAACTTTGATATGACTATCAAATGCCACTTGCAGATAGCAAAATTGGTTTGCCAGAGTTTCACGGGTTGTTTTCAGAGGAATGACGAATTTGTGTTTCGCTTCAATCGCAGATTCCGGGAACTTCAGTTGCCGGCCCGATTGCTGCAAGCTACTGTCGACCATTTGCCGATTCGAACCTGTCTTAAATCAGTTTAGATGCATGTAAAAATAACATTCCTGAAAATCATCGAACTTCTCCGAGATTGGCGACTCAATCGTGTCCTCAGCAACTCGTGTGCTGTGCATGTTTTCTGTAGGAATGCGATTTGAAACTGATATCAAGTATTCCAGGATACAGTCTGATGGTGATCTTTGTAGTAGAACTCAGATTTCATGTAACCAGCGAATTACGTTCCCAGAAAATCCCGTCTTTATATCCCTGAATACCTCTGTCTGTTCTTGCTGCCTTGATTCTTTTTAATGCCCAGCACAAATACTCTCGGTTGATATCCATACCAAGCCACTGTCTGCCAAGCTTCTCACAAACCGAAGCAGTTGTTCCGCTTCCAAGAAAAGGATCAAAAACAAAGTCGTTATTCTGTGAACTGGCCATTACAAGCTTGGCGATCAATTTTTCTGATTTCTGTGTGGGATGACTTGTATTCTCCGCCATAGACCAGAATGGTATGGTTATATCCGTCCAAATATTGGAAGGATGAGTCAACCTGTATTTGCTGCTCCCTTCCTCTACCCAGTCCTTTGGTTTTCCATCCACTCGGTAAGGAGCAATTACTTTACGCTTTAACTTTACGGCATCAACGTTGAAGTAGTAATCTTTCGAATTTGTACAAAACCAGATGTCTTCTGTGTTGTTTTTCCAGTTGGTTTTAGCCCCTCGTCCTTTCTCTCTTTCCCAAGTAATTCTGTTCTTTACATGAAACTTGCGCTCCAGAACCGGAAATACCATTGTAGATGTGCGCCAGTCCGAACATACATAAATTGTTGCCTGCGACTTAAGTGTTGGAATGACGGCATCGACTAAGCTCTCAAACCATTTCTGGTACTCTTCGCGACTCTTTTCCTTGAACAACCTGCCGTTGTAGTTCTTTGATAAATTGTAGGGCGGGTCAAGAATAAGCAGGTCAACAAACTTTTCAGGCAGGTAAGGCAAAACATCGAAAACATCTCCCTGCACGACTCTATTTGCTATCTGGCCCAGTTCAACGGGAGAGTCAATGCGCAAGATTTCGTTTGAGAGTTCGTCCAGTTCAACTTTGGAGCAAGAAAGGGTTTGATTTCTCGGCGCTATCCCACTTCCATACTCGGTAGCTTGTACATCTTCCTGAAATAAACTTGCTTGTTGACTCACATCAATTCTCTTGCGTAAATTTTGATAATTAATATACAGTAGTTCCAAAGCCTTCTGCCTGCAAAATCGTTTCAGCAACTTGACTGAACCCGCCAAGCTGAACTTTTTTCAGCAGTACTCGCTGCTGGATTCGAACAGTCTGTCCCGGTTTCGCGAGCGCATAGGTGAATCGGGCAGCGAGTTGATTTTGAATGCACCTGCTATGCGCACGCTCGTCAAATGAAGCGGATGAGGAAAGAGGTGAAGATTGCGATTCCAATCAATTAAAACCAAATCTGTGTCCGCCAGCAAGCATGGCTCGTGCAATCATTTTCATCAGAAACAAGTCTTGCCATAAAAGCCCCTGCATCGCCATCCAGACTGTTTTCGTGTTGTAGTCACCCTTGGCAAATCAACAATTTCGTCTTTAAAAATTTTGCAATGGCAAGTGTTCATTAAAGAAGATTTCGTTGACATGACTCTGTATATGTAAGTAGAATTTGTCTTGAAAAGTCTTTTGTCGCTGTGACTTCATGACACACCTGCGCATGGTTCAAAGCCACTTATGAAAGTAAAGCACCTGAAACTGGAAAATGTTCGAGGATTTGATTTCGCGAATTTTGATTTCCAACCCGACTTCAACCTGATTATTGGTGAGAACGGAGCTGGAAAGTCAAGTGCGCTTGATGCGTTAAGATTGTGCCTGTCATCAATTGTTTCTCGTGTCGGCAAGGTAAGGTCCCCGGCAATGATTGATCTGTCAAATGAATCCGGGACTGAAGCAGCCCCTCAAGAAATCAAATGTCAAGTGCAGCATGGAACTGTGGATTATTTGTTTTCGTACACCAAGCACCCGGAAAGAAAGGCAGTACGAAAATTCGAGCCTCAAATCCTTGACCGACCGTTGAAGCCGTCATACGCAGGCAATGTTCACAAACGGGAAATACCTGTTCACGCTGATTTTTCGCCGCTTGCGATTCACTTTTCTGCTCAGGGAGCAAGTCAATACAGGAACGGAACTGCAAATGGTGGAACCAGTCTTGCATTTTCAGGAGCATTGTCTGATCGAAGCGTGAATCTTGGCGAGCTTGGGCAGTGGCTGCAAGTGAAGGACGAGTCAAAGTTGATATCTGTCCAGTCAAAAGCAATTTCGGAAATGGTTGAGAATACGCTGGCCCGATTCCTCCCCAATTACAAAAATCTTGTTGTTGGCGGCAAGAATCAAAAGGAACTGTTCATTCAAAATGGTACAAGCACGATTCCAGTCCGCAATCTTTCGGAAGGAGAGCGAAGACTATTTTCAATTGTTTTCGATATCGTTCGTCGACTTTTTCTGGCCAATCCGGGACTTGCCAATCCTGTCGTTGATGCCGGGGCAGTAGTATTGATAGATGAGATTGAACTTCATTTGCATCCTAGATATCAGCGAAAAATTGTACATGATCTTGTGGAGGCTTTTCCCAAGTGTCAGTTTATTGCGACTACTTATTCTCCGCAAGTGATTGGCGAAATCAAATCTGAGAATATTCACAGCATTGAAGAAAACAAGGTGTATCCACTGCCTTATTCATATGGTGTTGATTCAAGTCGCATACTTGAGGAAATTATGGAAGTGTCTCCTCGTGCGGAAGAAGTGGAACAGTTGCTCCACCGAATCAGTGACGAAATACAAGACAGCAGATACGACCGAGCAAGGGATTCTCTTCAATTGTTGATTGGAATTATTGGCGAAAATGACCCGGAAGTAACAAGAATTCAAACTTTTCTCAGCTTCGTGGAGAAGAGTAGGTGAGGCCCATCAACAAAGGAGATGAACCACGGAGCCTCATTCAACACAGAAAGTCCAAGTATGCGGACTACGACAACTATCCAGACAAGGCAATACTACGCAAAGCAATGCTGTCCGAGCAGCGTGGTCTTTGTTGCTATTGCATGGTGCGCATACATGACAAGCAAGGACAAATCAAGATTGAGCACTGGCAATGCATAGCAAAATATCCTCAAAATCAGCTAGACTATCAGAATCTTTTACTGGCATGCAAAGGCGGTGAAGGCCTACCGCCGAAACGTCAGCATTGTGATACCCGAAAAGCTGACTGTGATCTGCTTTTTAATCCAGCAAACCCCACCCACCATGCCAAGCTAGGAATTTCTTACGGTGCAGACGGAACAATTCAATCCAATAATCCAGTGTTCGACCGGCAATTGAATGATATTCTGAACCTCAATTACTCCTTCATTAAAAATCATCGAAAGAGAGTCTATGATAGTGTGATGATGTTGCTGGAATTGTGCCCAGTCACTCCCAAGCGTTTGAAAAAGGAGATATCCAGGCGGGGCGGTCAGATTCGTCAAGGAAACTTGAACCCTACGTTGAAGTTGCAATTTGGTGGCTAGAGAAAAAACTCGTAGAAATTTCGAGTTAGTTTGACTTTAATCTATGAAAATTGGATTGATTCGACCGTGAGACCATTGAGTAATTGCATCACAATAGTAAGTTGGTTTCGTAGTTGTTTTCTGGCGAGCATTTTCAACAAGATATCGCATTGATACCTTCAGGATTGGTGGTTTGTTCATTTGATCGAAACGATCCGATTTGAATAAGTAAAGACTCACGCATAACTTGCTCAACTGAGTTCATCTTTCCTGAATGGAACAATCGCAGCATGGCAAAACATGCTTTGATGTCATAGTTGCATCTTGATGTAATTTTCAATAAATGATTTTGAAATTTCAATGTAGGCACACAGTTTTGGATTCAGTTAAAATTCATTTTCAGTAAGTTGTGTAATTGTCTACCCATAGCGTATAGGACTTTGAAATACCCGAAGCCTGTCTTCAAGCACGAAGGGGCAGATTGATAATTATTTGAAGTGTAAATCAAAGTCTTTGAAGATTTGCAAAATTTATTGTAAATTTAGTTGACTTGAATAAATCTGATTCTGATTTCAGTAATCGGATTTCTTTTGTAAATTAATTTCTAAGAAGGAGGTTGCCGTATGGTTATTCGGCCAACTAGACGAGAATTTTTAAAGTATACAGGCTCTTTAGCTGCTGCAGCATCGCTTGGCACGCTTCCCGGCCTGGCTCGCGCACAGCGAGAAAATGAGTTGAACATCTATTGCTGGGAAGGGTACAACTCGGACGATGTACTGGACCCGTTTCGCAAAGAGTTCGATGCAACCGTGAGGGCTGAAGGGCTGACCTCGGATCCGGATGCGGTAAACAAGCTCAGAGGCGGCGAGACGAAAATCTGGGACTTGATTAATGTAAACAATCCTTGGGCCCGTGAAATGATGTGGCCGGAAGGTTTGATCAAAGATATTCCGCGTGACAGGTTCGAGCCGTTTTTTGCGAAAATGATGCCCGAGTTTCATCCTCCGTATCCTTGGGCTATGGACAAAACCGGCGAATATCTGCTTGGTGTAACCCAAAGATTCGGTCCGTTTAACTTTGTTGTGAATACCGACAAGATTTCACGGGCAACTGCCGAGAACGAAGGCTTCAAGCTGTTTCTTGATTCTTCCATGAAAGATCGCTATGGCGTGCTGACCTACGACAACTGGAATATCTACCACATGTGCGTGGCAGCGGATGTCCATCCGTTCAAAGAGCACACGCCGGAGGAGATTTCCGCTTTTGGTAAAGTGGCAAAGCAGGTATTCAACGGTGCCAAGATCTTGACAGATGACTTGGTTGCCATGAATCTTGCACTAATCAACGGTGAAATAGATGCCTACTTTACGGGCGGAACCTATACGGCATCACCGGCCCGCTATGACGGGTACAGCAATGTTCGCGGCATCACTCCTGCTTCTGGCCCCATGGACGGAAAGGGTGGAATCGTGTGGATTGAACTGACTTCCGTAGTCAACAACCCGCAAGTATCTCCGCTTGCCGAAGAATTTCTGGCATTTATACAAAGACCCGATATTAGCAAGAAGGTCGCATTTGCCGAAGGAACATACAACCCGGTTACCCAGATGGGAGACGCTGATGTTTTGAACGCCTTCGACAAGGACGAGCTGGATGCCATCCAATGGGATTCGCTGCAGGAGGAAATGGCGCGGTCGCAAGACTACGACATTAATCCTGACTACGATGAGATGTATGTCCTTTACTCAGCTGCGAAGCGGGAGCGCGAAGGATAGACCGATCGCTTGTTGATGTCTGACCCGATTTGATCGTCTTGCAGGATTCATCCATTGCCAAGTGAAATGAATAAAACTAATTCTGCGTTCCTCGAGTTGAGAGGAGTTGCAAAACAGTTTGGCAATTTCACGGCACTGGACGATGTGGATTTGGAAATATCAGAAGGAGAGTTTTTCACTCTGGTAGGGCCGTCAGGCAGCGGCAAGACAACTCTGATTCGCATACTGGTGGGGATGGATTTCCCCACCAGTGGCGAGATTGTATTAAGAGGGGAGACCGTAAACGAAGTACCGGCGAACAAGCGTCCAACCTGCATGGTATTTCAGAATCTCGCTCTTTTTCCTCACAAGTCCGTTGGCCAAAACATTGAATTCTCAATGAAGATCAAGGGTGTGGATTCACAGGCACGTCGAACACGCGCTCATGAACTGCTCGAACTGCTTCGATTGCCAACGGATTTTTACGACAAGAGAATCAGCGAATGCTCCGGCGGAGAACGTCAGCGAATTGCCCTTGCGCGAGCACTTGCATTTGACCCCGAAATACTATTTTTTGACGAACCACTTTCGGCATTGGATTTCCGGTTGCGGAAAATACTTGAAAAAGAACTCAAGGACATTCACAGGGAAACCGGTAAAACCTTCGTGTATATCACCCATTCGCTGGAAGAAGCCATGGTAATGAGCGACCGAATCGGAATTTTGAATTTTGGCAGGCTGATTCAGATTGGAAACCCGGAAGATATTTACAATAGGCCGATTAACAAGTTTGTTGCACAGTTCATGGGCGAGGTGAATACGATTGAAGTGGAATGGGTGAGTTCGAATTTGGTCAAAGATACGAACAACGGAGTTCAATTTGATTTGGGAACTGCTGCAAGCAATTTTAAAAACGGATTTTTGATTATTCGCCCGGAAATGATGAAGATTGGACCGGACGCTGACTCTTTGCCCAACCGGTTGGAAGGCGTGCTTTTCAACGACTATGCGCTGGGCTCAAGAATCCAGTATCAAGTCAGAAGTACGGATGGAAGCGAGCATTGGCTTGTGGAACGCCTGCAAGACAACCCATTCTCGGGAAAATCGGGGGACCAGGTCGTTGTTGGCTGGCGCCCGGAAGATTCAATTCTAGTAGAAAACTAAGTCGTAGATGACTGCTGCGAATCTACAGCGGCAAAATTCCCCACTGGCGTGGCTCATACAACCGGGGGTTCTTTCGGCAATACCGATTTGCCTGTTTCTCTTGATTGGATTTATAGGTCCGCTGGTTTTGGTAATTGCATATAGTTTTATGCCGCCAAAAGCCTTCACGCTAGATCACACGCCAACGATTCAAAACTATATATCGGTAGTCACTGAAAGCTACTATATTTCATTTTCATGGTCTTTGATACTATCTGTAACCACAGTGTTTCTACTGCTGCTTGTCGCATATCCGATTGCTTATGGAATGGCAAAAATTTTCGGCAGATGGGCAACACTGGTAACCATTCTCATCGCATTGCCTCTTTTAATCTCTGAGAACATACGGCTCTTTGGGTGGGTACTGCTTCTTTTAAAGAACGGAATCATTGACGGTACATTGAACGCGGTATTC
The DNA here is from genome assembly GCA_965203865.1 of Arenicellales bacterium. Taxonomy (GTDB): domain Bacteria; phylum Pseudomonadota; class Gammaproteobacteria; order Arenicellales; family JAJDZL01. The sequence continues at coordinate 1,994,188 of OZ241916.1, read as the reverse complement.
GGGTTCTCAGCATCAGGAATGCTATATACAGTGCCTGCGATCATTCTGGGATTAATCTATGTTTACCTGCCATTCATGCTGTTTCCGATGGTCATCGGGATGTCAATGGTTCCAGACTCGCTCAAGGAAGCGGCTTCCGACCTCGGGGCATCCCGCCTGCAGATTTTTCGGGAAGTTGAGCTGCCACTGTCGATGCCTGGCATCCTGATTGGCAGCATGCTTACGTTCATACTTGCATTGGGTTCGTTGGCGGAATCCAAGATTCTTGGCGGTCAAACCGTCGTCATGATCGCCGACGATATAGAATCCGCTTTTACATTCGCCCAGAATTGGCCCAAAGGGTCAGTGTTGTCGGTAATCATGATTGTGCTTTCTGGAGCGATTGTGTACTTTCTCTTTCGTAAAATTGATTTGGACCGAATTATCGGCAGGCGGTAGCAAATGGGAAGAGTCAGATCATTCAAGCTAACAAAAACGCTGATCATTGTCTGGACCAGCTGCGTGGTGATTTTTCTGTATTTGCCGATGATGTCGATTGTGCTTGCTTCATTTACCAAGCAACGCTATTTCAGATTTCCGGTGAATGCCTGGGACACGAGATGGTATGAAAAGGCATTTGAATCGCTTTCAGTCCGGGATTTGTTTTGGACATCCTTGAGCGTGGCGACGCTTGTAACTTTGCTGTCTGTTGTTCTGGCATTTCTTGGTGCTCTGGCATTTGCCCGCTACGACTGGAAAGGCAGAAAAATCTACCAGCGAATAATCCTGTTGCCGATATTTTTCCCGCAAGCAGTGCTGGGGCTTGCTTTGCTGCTGTGGTTTTCAACGGTTGGGATCATTACCAGTTGGCAAACAGCAGTATTCGCTCATATGATTTGGATTCTGCCAATTGTGACACTCATCATGTCAATTCAAGTGTACAGTTTCGACCCGGTTTGGGAGGAAGCCGCATTTGATCTCGGTGCTTCGCGCTGGCAAGTTTTTCGGGAGATTACACTGCCAATTCTCTCCCCTGGCATTATATCGGGAGCCATTTTCGCTTTTCTGCTGTCATGGGGCAACTTTCCATTGTCTTTGTTTACCACTGGGGCAGATCAAACCATACCGGAGTGGCTGTATGCGAAGATGGTGTCAGGCTATACACCAATGGTTCCCACTCTAGGCTCATTGACAATGGCAGGCGCTATCGGAATAGTGCTGGTGCTCTACATACTTCTGATTACATTCAGGAGAGTTCAGGGCAGCAAAAAGAAAGCATGAAGTTTAAATTGACTACTGTCAAGAAGTGCTCCCATGTGTTTGGCTTGCAGTGCCAAAGCATACAAGTGCAGGGTGCCGTATTCAGATTGAAATGGGCAGAAACTTCGAATTGCGTTAAAATGCAACTAGAAATAAATTGATAATCGTTTTTCATTCTATGCACTTTGAAGCAAATTTCCATGCAATTCAACTCCAAGGGAATGTTGGGTTACTTCTGATTTTCAGGGGTGCAAGTCTTTGCAAAGGATGAATCTAAAAATTTACTATTAAATTTCAGGTTGTCCATAGTAAACTTTAAGATAATATGTTATTCAACAAACATACCAATTTACGGTAGCTAGTAAGGAGGTAAGGAGAGAGAATGAACACTAGTATTTCAATGACAATAAACGGGAAGGAGGTTTCAGCGGAAGTCGAACCGCGTATGTTGCTGGTTGATTTCTTGCGGGAAGACCAGCGGCTCACCGGTACGCATGTCGGGTGCGATACAAGCCAATGCGGCGCTTGCGTAGTCCATGTGAACGGAAAGTCTGTAAAGAGCTGTACGTTGCTGGCGGTTCAAGCTGACAACGCCTCTGTTCTTACGATTGAAGGGGTGGCCACCAACGGCGAGCTGCATCCGATGCAACAGGCATTTCGTGAAAATCATGGCCTTCAATGCGGGTTTTGCACTCCGGGCATGGTTATGAGTGCTTTGGATCTTGTAAACATGAATCAGGATCCATCAGAAACAGAAATCAGAGAGTGGCTTGAAGGAAATCTGTGCAGATGCACAGGCTATCACAACATTGTGAAGTCCATTCAGGCCGGTGCGAAAGCAATGAGGGAGGTGTAACTATGACAGATACAGGAATTGGAGCTGCACTTCGCAGACGAGAAGATCCTCGCTTTCTTCGTGGAGCGGGCAGATATACAGATGATATGAATCTACCAGGGCAGTCTTACGCCTATATTGTGCGTTCGCCGCATGCTCATGCAAAAATTCTGTCCATAGATTCGGCTGCGACCAGTTCTTCCGAAGGGGTATTGGCTGTTTTCACCTCGGCCGACATGGAAGGAATCGGCGGGTTGCCGTGCGGGTGGCAAGTCAACAACAAAGACGGTACACCCATGAATGAGCCCAAGCATCCGGTTTTGGCTGAAGGGAAGGTTCGGCATGTTGGTGACCAGGTCGCAGTTGTGATTGCAGAGACTCGTTCGCAAGCACGCGATGCTGCCGAAAAATTGAACGTCAATTATGAAGTTCTGGATGCTGTGACAGACATGAATGCAGCGCTTGAATCAGGTTCAGCGAATGTGCACGACGACATTGGAACGAACCTTTGCTACGACTGGGAACTTGGAGACAAGGCCGCAGTAGACGAGGTGTTTGAAAACGCTCACCATATTGCCAAGATTGACTTGGTTAACAATCGCCTGATTCCAAATGCGATTGAACCGCGTGCCGCAATTGGCGACTACGATCCGTTGTCGGAAGAGTACACGTTGCACACAACGAGTCAGAACCCGCACGTGATTCGGCTGCTTATGGGAGCATTTGTTCTTGGACTGCCGGAACACAAGCTTCGGGTGAATGCTCCTGATGTCGGCGGCGGGTTTGGTTCAAAGATTTATCACTACGCTGAAGAGGCGATTGTCACCTGGGCGGCGGGAAAATTGAACCGACCGGTCAAGTGGACCGCCGAAAGAAGCGAATCCTTTTTAACAGATGCCCATGCCAGAGATCATTTAACTCATGGCGAATTGGCTGTGGATGAAAATGGCATGTTTCTGGGTTTGCGGGTTTTTACCAAAGCAAACATGGGCGCATATCTGTCCACGTTTTCTACATGTGTTCCAACCTATTTGTATGCTACGCTGCTTGCAGGTCAGTATACGACTCCGCTAATTTACTGCGAAGTCAAAGCGGCGTTTACAAATACCGTGCCTGTGGATGCTTACCGCGGTGCTGGTCGTCCGGAAGCAACTTATGTGCTGGAGCGGCTTGTTGATACAGCAGCGTACGAAATGGGAATTGACGCGGCAGAAATTCGACGCCGAAATTTCATTCAGCCCGACCAGTTTCCGTATCAAACTCCGGTTGCACTGATGTATGACACGGGTAACTTTCAGGATTGTCTGGACAATGCTCTTGAAGCGGCAGACTACTCTGGATTTGCGGCTCGCAAGGAGGAATCCAAGCAAAGAGGCAAGCTAAGAGGTGTGGGACTTTCATCGTATATTGAAGCTTGCGGAATTGCACCGTCCAATGTTGTTGGCTCCCTGGGAGCCAGGGCGGGGCTGTACGAAGTGGCGACAATTCGCGTCAATCCCACCGGTTCTGTCAGCGTTTTGACAGGGGCTCATTCTCACGGACAGGGCCATGAGACCAGTTTCGCTCAAGTTGTTTCCGATATGCTTGGAATTGACTACGAAAGCGTAGACATTGTTCATGGCGATACTGCGAAGATTCCATTCGGCATGGGAACCTATGGTTCCCGCTCCATAGCAGTTGGCGGTTCCGCCATTGTTACTGCGATTGACAAAATCATCGCGAAAGGCAAGAAAATTGCCGCTCATCTTCTTGAAGCTTCGGAATCGGATATTGAATTCAAGGATGGGCAGTTTTCCGTTGCAGGGACAGACCGGTCCAAATCCTTTGGTGAAGTCGCTCTGACTGCTTATGTGCCGCATCAGTATCCGCTGGAAGAGTTGGAACCCGGGCTGGAAGAAACCGCGTTTTACGACCCGAAGAACTTTACTTATCCATCAGGAACATATGTTTGTGAAGTCGAGGTGGATCCGTCTACCGGGGATGTGGAAATTCAAAGTTTTCATGCAACGGACGATTTCGGCAAGGTTATCAATCCGATGATTGTTGAAGGGCAGGTTCATGGAGGTTTGACTCAAGGAATCGGTCAGGCATTGCTGGAAGGCTGTGTGTACGATGAAAACGGACAATTGGTTTCAGGTTCGTATCAGGACTACACTATGCCTCGAGCAGACAATGTTCCTTCGTACACGGTGAAAACTACTGAAACACCTTGCACTCATAATCCTCTTGGTGCCAAAGGTTGTGGTGAAGCCGGAGCAATCGGGTCGCCGGCAGCTGTGATGAACGCGGTTGTAAATGCACTCTCGGAACTGGGAGTCAAGCATGTAGACATGCCAGCGACTTCACAGAATGTTTGGAAAGCAATACAAGATGCAAGTGCATCCTGATGAGGAGGTTAGTTTATGTATTCATTTAATTATCAAAGACCATCCAGTGCTGCTGAGGCAGCTGAAATTATCGGGGGATCAGATGATGCCCTGCTTATGGCCGGCGGCCAGACTCTGATTCCTACCTTAAAGCAGCGACTCACATCCACTGAAGTCATTGTAGACTTGGGTGGCGTTGACGAGCTAAAAGGAATCCGAATGGTAGACCAGACGGTATCCGTTGGTGCCATGGCTCGGCATGCTGAGGTTGCGGCTTCTTCTGACGTTAGAAATGCTATTCCGGCACTGGCAGAACTTGCCGATTCTATCGGTGACCCACAAGTGCGAAATGCCGGAACAATTGGCGGCTCTATCGCAAACAACGATCCGGCAGCCGACTATCCGGCGGCTATCGTTGGCTTGAATGCGACAGTGCACACAAATCAGCGAGCGATTGCATCGGACAACTTTTTCACTGGCATGTTTGAGACCGCTTTGGAAGAAGGGGAAATCATAACTTCTGTTTCGTTTCCTGTTCCCAGCCGGGCCGCTTACATGAAGTTTCCCAACCCGGCATCGCGATATGCGATTGTAGGCGTATTTGTATCACAGCATAGTGGGGGTTCTGTTCGAGTCGCTGTAACAGGTGCGGGATCTTCTGTATTTCGCGTTGGCGAAATGGAGACTGCTCTTGAAAATTCACTTTCTCCATCCAGCATTGAAGGCATCAGTATTTCCGAGGATGAACTGAATGCAGATATTCACGCAAGTGCTGAGTATCGGGCTCATCTGGTTGCTGTGATGGCGAAAAGAGCGGTGGCAAAAATAGCGAACTGAAGACACCGTGACAGTGTTGATTAGCGGACGCTCGCCGGAAATTGGGGAGCGTCCGTTTCGATTAGTGAATGACGGTGAATCACCCGCCAGATTCGAATGACTGCCCAGCAAAAAATTTCAGACACCCTGGAACTTCTTTCATCCCAAGACTATATTGCTGACCGCAGCCTTGCGACCGCTGTCAACCTGTCCTTGAATCTGGGACGGCCGTTGCTGCTTGAAGGCGAAGCTGGAGTAGGAAAGACAGAGGTAGCAAAGGTTCTGGCCAAGGCACTGAGTCGTCGTTTTATTCGCCTGCAGTGCTATGAAGGGCTGGATGTGTCTTCGGCAGTGTACGAGTGGAACTATTCCCGACAGATGATAGAAATACGTTTGGCGGAAAGCGAGGGAGTACGCGACCGCTCTCGTATAGCAGAAGATATCTACTCAAGTCAGTTTCTGGTAGAGCGTCCATTGCTTCAGGCATTGACTGTTCATGACGGGGGCGCACCAGTGCTGTTAATTGACGAGATTGACCGGGCGGATGAGCCGTTTGAAGCGTATCTTCTTGAAATTTTGTCCGATTATCAGATTACCATTCCGGAGATCGGCACCATTTCAGCTGAAAACCCTCCGATTGTTGTGGTTACATCGAATAGAACTCGAGAAATTCACGATGCTCTAAAGCGCAGGTGTTTCTACTACTGGGTAGACTACCCGACGGCATCGCGCGAATTGGAAATTCTTGCTGTGAAAGCACCCGAGGCAAGTAAAGAATTGGCCCGTCAGGTTGTGGAATTTGTTCATGGTTTGCGGGAACAGGATTTGTTCAAAGTTCCGGGTGTAGCCGAAACGATTGACTGGGCTCATGCGCTGATTCAACTTGATGTGATTTCATTAAATCCGGAAGTGATTGACAATACGCTGGGAGTATTGTTGAAGTATCAGGATGATATTGAAAAGATTCGCGGTCATGAAGCCGCAAAAATTCTGGAGCAAATTCAGTTGGGTTTGAGTTCTCCTTGATGGAAGAGATAGACAAGCGTGTTGCAAATGGGGGACAGTTTGCAGAGAATCTGGTTCACTTTGCCAGATTGTTGCGTTCCGCGGGTTTGCCGATAGGAACAGGCAGAGTGCTGGATGCAGTTCGTGCAGTCAGCACTGTGGGACTTTCCGACCGGGAAGACTTTTACTGGACCTTGCATGCAGTTTTTGTGAATCATCCAACGCAGAGACTGATTTTTGATCAAGCGTTTCATGTGTTCTGGAAAAATCCTAAAATTCTTGAACGTTCCATGGCGATGCTGCTGCCGAAAGTACGGGTTCCGGAAGTTCCGGGTCAAACCAAGGAAATGGCAAAGCGACTGTCAGATTCGCTATACTTGAATCACCTTGCGAAAGATTTTAAAGCACTTGAAGAAACAGAAACTGAAATTCAGGCTTCATTGACCTATTCGGACCGGGAAAGACTTCAGACTGCCGATTTTGAATCCATGTCGAGGAAGGAGGTTGAACAGGCCAGGAAAGTGATTTCGGACATGAAATTCGATTTGAAAAAAATAGCCACGAGAAGATTCCGTACACATAGACACGGAGAGAGACTGGACATGCGCAGTACTTTGAAACGGAGTATGCGCGGTACAGCCGACACAATATCATTGGTAAACATGAAGCGAAAATTCAGATCTCCCGGTATTATCGTTCTTTGCGATATTTCCGGCTCCATGTGCGAGTACGCCCGAATGCTGCTGCACTTTTCGCATGCGTTAATGTCTAGCAGAAACGATATTTCGTCCTTTGTATTTGGAACACGACTCACGAATATCACGCGGCAATTGAAAACGAAAGATGTTGACTGCGCATTGAATCAAGTTTCGGATGCCGTAGAAGATTGGTACGGAGGTACCCGAATAGGAGAGTGCCTGGAAAAGTTTAATCGCTATTGGGTGCGCCGGCTCCCTGTTCACAGTTCAATTGTGTTGCTTGTTTCCGATGGCCTGGACAGGTCAGAATCAGGAAATCTGCCTTCGCAGATTCAACTGCTGCACCGGTCATGCCGTCATTTGATTTGGCTGAATCCACTTCTACGATACAAAGAATTCGAGCCCCGTGTCGAGGGTATTCGTGCAATGCTGCCTCATGTTGACGAATTTCGACCTGTTCACAACCTTGATAGTCTCGAGAGTCTCGCCAAGGCATTGGCTGATGGCCCACAGTTGGACGATTATTCACCAAGCAAGTGGAAAATTCCAGAATTGTCTGGCATGAGGAAATTTGGACATGCATCTGTTGGATTTTAATAAAGGATAAGGCAATGCAAAGTGAAGCGAACGAATTGGATTTGGCGCAAAAGTGGTTAGACGAAGGGAGTGCTGTCGCCATTGCAACAGTCATTTCAACTTGGGGTTCCTCACCGCGACCAACTGGAAGCCAAATGGTCGTCAATAACAATCGCGAGTTTGCGGGTTCGGTTTCTGGGGGGTGCGTAGAAACCGCAGTAATTGAAGAAGCAATGGAAGTGCTGGATACCGGCAAGCCGGCAACTCTCCAGTACGGTGTTACAAATGAGCAAGCCTGGGAAGTTGGCCTTGCATGCGGGGGAGTGATTGAAGTCTATGTGGAACCCGTAGAGTCCAATGAAGCGAATCCTGACTGAACTGCAGAGTCATTGAAACTATCTACTCTTCAAACTCTTGCTGATGCTCGTTCTAACGGCCGTCCGGTTGCATTGCTTACATTTCTGGACGACCACTCTCAACGCGTGAACTTTCGGGACGACCTGGTTAAAGGAAATCCGATTGACGATGCTGTTGAAGAAGCGTTTCGTCGAGCCCGAAGCCAAGTTGTCGAAACTGAAGGTCGTAAAGTTTTTATCAGAGTCTACAATCCCCCATTGCGATTGTTGATTGTTGGTGCCGTGCATATTGCCCAGCCATTGATTGAGATTGCAAAGCAATGCGACTATTCAATAACGGTTATTGATCCCCGAAAAGCCTTTGCTACTGCTGAGCGATTCCCTGAAGTGGAACTGATTTGGGAGTGGCCGGACAAGGCACTGGACCGGTTGGAGCTTAATGAACGCACTGCTGTCGTAACACTTACACATGATTCCAAGCTGGATGAGCCGGCGCTTGTTGCAGCACTGGCATCCGATGTGTTTTACATTGGTGCGCTTGGAAGCCGAAGAACGCATGCAGCGCGTTGTGACAGGCTTCGCCAATCTGGTGTCGCAGAAGAGTTGCTTGAAAAGATTCATGCTCCTATTGGAATGGATATTGGTGCCGAGTCTCCTGCTGAAATTGCTGTTTCGATCATTGCAGAAATGACCCATGCGCTTCATCAAAGAGCAATAGAATGAAGTTTGGCAGAATCCCTGTTCGGCAAGCTGAGGGGGCTGTACTTGCCCACTCAATGCTAGTCTACAAAAAGAAATGGAAGAAGGGGCGACAACTGTCCAGGCCAGATGTGGAAGTGCTGGATGACTTGGGTGTGGATACGGTAGTTGCAGCGGTTTTGGATGAACATGATGTAGACGAAAATACTGCCGCAGAAGCTTTGGCAAGAACGATGGCTGGCAAAGGGGTTCAAATTCGACCGCCGGCCACTGGACGATGCAATCTATACGCAGAACATCGAGGGTTGCTTGTCTTGAATACCGGGCGCATCAATCAAGTCAATTCGGTTCACGAGAATTTTACAGTTGGAACCTTGAAACCTTATTCAACCGTATATTCAGGTGAATTGCTGGCTTCGGTCAAGATTATTTCATTTGGGGTGTCCAGAGAATCGCTGAATGATGTAATTTCAGTTTCGGGGTCTGGCTTGCCGCCCGTTTCTGTTTTTGAGTTTAATAAGCTTTCCATTGGACTGATTCAGACCAAAACAGCCTGGTTTAACGAAAAGCTGCTGAAAAAAGGCTCTGAAATGATCAAGTTAAGGGCACAGCAATTGGGTTCAAGAGTTGTCGAAGAAGCCGTGTGCGATCATCATGAAGTTCAAGTGGCAAAGTTGGTTCAAGAGTTCCTGTCTAAAAAACTGGATGTAATTCTGCTACTGGGGGCATCTGCAATCCAGGATCGGGAAGATGTAATTCCCAAAGGAATCGTAGACGCAGGTGGAAGAATCGAGCATTTTGGAATGCCAGTTGACCCGGGCAATCTCCTGTTGCTGGCTGTATTTGGAAAAACGATAATCATGGGGCTTCCCGGATGCGTGCGCTCTCCAAAAAGGAACGGCTTTGACTTTGTATTTGAACGCCTTGCTGCCGGCCTGGAAGTTCGACAAGAAGAAATCATGGACATGGGTGTTGGAGGAATTCTTACTGAAAGTCCGCGTAGGCCAGAAAGAAGAACACAAGTGGAAGAGGCAGTAAATGTCGCTAGCAATCGTGTTGCCGCAATTGTTCTGGCAGCCGGGCAATCCCGTCGAATGGGAAATGAAAATAAGCTTTTAATGAAAATTGGCAGCAAATCAGTGATTCGGACAGTTGTGCATAATCTGGAGAAATCGTCCATTGATGATATTTTTGTAGCGACGGGGCATGAAAGTGAAAAAATTCAAGATGAACTGCAGGACTGTAAAGTTAAATTCGTGCATAATCCAGAATACGTAGACGGCTTAAGTACAACCTTAAGATGCGCCTTGGCAGAACTGCCTTCCGATATTGGCGCAGTACTGGTTTGCCAAGGAGATATGCCGTTTGTCAAAAGTCGTTATATTGACAAGCTGATATCAGAGTATGATCCGGTTGCCGGACGCAATATTTGCGTGCCGACTTGTATGGGGAAACGCGGCAATCCAGTATTATGGGACAGGAAGTATATTCCCGAAATGATGGAAGTCAAAGGCGATGTTGGTGCCAAGCATATTATCGGAGACTATGCTGAATATGTGAAGGATATCGAAGTCGGCGATGCGGGCGTGCTTACTGATTTGGACACACCGGAGTTGTTTGAAAAATATTCGAGAGCTGTAGTTGATTGAAGAGCAATTATCATCGGGTAACCTATGGAAATAAATCTTGAACTGGAAATTCGCCTTGCGGTGTTTTTGGCTATGCTTGGCGCCATGGCAATGTGGGAATCTGTCTCTCCCAAACGTCCTTGGAAATCAACAAGAAAAAGACGCTGGACCAATCATCTGGCTCTGTCTGCACTCAACGTAGGCTTGGTACGTATCATCGTGCCGCTTTCGGTTGCGGCTTGGGGATTTCATCTTGAGACCAAAGGGTATGGCTTGCTGAACTGGTTGAATGCCCCGGGCTGGATAGCGGTTGTCGTTGCGATCATTTTGCTGGATCTGGTGGTTTACGCACAGCATGTAATGTTTCACAAAGTGCCGATATTTTGGCGTTTCCATCTTATGCACCATACGGATTTGGACTTTGATGTTACAACCGGATTCAGGTTTCATCCCGTCGAAATTCTGATATCAATGGTGATCAAATTCGCGGCTGTTGCAGCCATCGGAGCACCGGCGCTGGCGGTTGTTCTCTTTGAAATTCTGTTAAACGCTACGTCCATGTTCAATCATGGAAATGTCCAGTTGCCGCGCAAAGCAGATCGAATGGTCCGATGTTTTTTGGTTACTCCCGACATGCATCGCGTGCATCATTCGATTACTAAATATGAAACCGACAGCAATTTTGGATTTAACTTGCCGATTTGGGATAGACTGTTCGGGACTTACCGCGACCAACCGGAAGCGGGGCATTCGGGAATGTCCATTGGGTTACCAATATTTCGCAATATAAAAGAAGTAAGAATAGATCGACTGGTTAGCCAGCCATTTCGCTTTACTCGCGACGCTGACTAAGTTATCACTTGCCAGTGGTTTTCGGCTTGACTCAAGAGGCAGAGATTTTTACTGGAAACAATTAAAGGTGCTTTGACCTGTTTTTTCTGCAACTCTGAAAAGACTAGTCTGAATTTCGATTCTTGAACGAATCTGCAACGACACATAAAATTTCAAACATCATCGTTGCGCCCACCAGTGCAGTGTTGCCGGATGGGTCAAACGGAGGTGCAACTTCAACAACGTCACCACCAACAAGGTTCAAGCCTTGCAGCCCGCGGATCATCATCTGCGCTTCCATGCTGGAGAATCCACCGATTTCTGGAGTTCCCGTTCCTGGTGCGTAAACGGGGTCCAGTCCGTCAACATCAAAGCTGATATATGTTGGCCCTTCGCCGACAACTTTGCGAGCTTCTTCCACCGCACCTCGCCAACCAATTTCTTCAAACTCTTCCATATAAATCACTCGCATGCCCGATTCGTGGCTGAAATTCCAGAGATCCATATAGTTCAAGGAACCCCGAATACCGATTTGAATTGTGCGTTTTGGATCCAGTAAACCCTCCTCGACTGCTCTTTTGAAAGGCGAACCATGGTGAAACTTGGAACCAAGATAGTCGTCTCCAGTATCGCAATGTGCGTCGAAGTGAACCATGCCCACGGGTTGTTCGCTTGCAATGCCGCGAAATACAGGCAATGTAACGGAATGGTCGCCGCCTGCTGAAATTGGCAGTATTCCACATCTGTACACTTCCTTATAGTACTCGGCTATTTCTTCAAGACTTCTCTCGAGATGAAATGGGCGCTGAACCCACGCATCCCCCAAGTCAGCAACTCTGGCATCGTCATATGGGCAGATGCCCGAGGATTGATTTATTGTACGAATCAAGGAAGATTGATTGCGAATTTCCCGAGGTCCATGCCGAGCGCCAGTTCGGTTCGTTACACCCCCGTCAAATGGAATTCCAATCAACCCTATATCCACATCTTCCCAATCTGCCGAGTAGGGTGTCCGCATGAATGTAGGCAATCCGGTATATCGCGGTCGTTTCTTGGGGTCGTGAAATCCTTCATGTACGTACACTGTAAATACCTCTCAATTGTAAATTTCCCCTCGGGTGACTAGCATAGGAATCCAGCACATCGTAGTCCAAAATCAGACCAATTTCGAATGTAAGACCTAACTGGCTTCAAAATATTACTAGCCGAGAAATCTTATGTAGATTATTTATGCTTTCAACAGTAAATTTATCAGATTGCCAAGTGAAATTTTGAGTTATTTCAACAAGCCTGAAATGTGTTGACATATGAATTTCATAACGAACCAGCCAAATAAATGTAAACTACCAGTCTTGAATTTTTGTCCCACCTCTGATGCAAGTTCAATATTTGAGTGAAACCTTGGGAGTTCTATCAAGATTCTTTACCTGCCCAAAGCCGCCATTGGCTCGCTAAACCTTGAATCGCTAGCGCAAGGTTTGGGTAAATGCATTAAGTAAAGATTGTTCGACTCAGTATTGCCATCAACGGATATACTTCTTCCGTACTTTAATGTTTAATTCAAAGACTGCCAAGAGAAAATTTCCCCAAGTTCTTGGTTGAAATTTAAATTTTTTGATCTTATGCTTGAACAATCACCAGCAAAATTCCAGACTCCAGTAACTGTATACAGAGGTAATTCGCATTGACTACGCCCAAGCCACCGCAACAGAAAAAAAACAACCTTGTGTGGATTGATTTGGAAATGACGGGCTTGTCGCCTGAAAACGATCGAATCATTGAAATTGCTTCTGTTGTAACTGACATGCATCTAAACATTCTGGGCGAGGGTCCTGTTCTGGCAATTCACCAAAGCGTAGAGCGTCTTGAAGCCATGGATGACTGGAACAAGAAAACACACTCGGCCAGCGGATTGATTGAACTGGTGCGAAACTCGGAAATTGACGAGAAGGAAGCGGAACGTCAAACCATGAACTTCTTGCGTCGCTATGCAACGAAAAACAGGTCGCCGCTTTGCGGAAATGCGATCTGCCAAGACCGGCGATTTTTAGACCGGTACATGCCCGAGATATCCAATTTCTTGCACTATCGACACTTGGACGTTAGTACTTTAAAAGAACTTGCAAAAAGATGGCGTAAAGATCTGGTGGGTGACAAGAAAAAGAAAAGCAAGCACAGGGCTTTGGATGACATTCGGGAATCTATAGAGGAGTTGCGTTACTATCGGGATAACTTTTTGCTTACCAACCCCGTGGACGAATAGACTGGATAATAAGATTCAGGGGTTACTCCTGAAATGAAAACAACCTACCAGATCGCAGTTTATAATAAAATTTTCACTTCATGTAATTCCTGATTTAGAATGTCAATGTTATTTGAATTTTTACCAATCATAAATCATTAGAACAGCCTGCAAAGGAGAAATTGAAATGGATCAACTTGCAGAAGATTACAGGATTGAAAAGAAGGAACTGTCTGAAAACAGAGACAGTAAAGATATTGAATATGTCAACGGCACACCTTACAATATTACCTTGGCCAAGAGCAATATCGTTCGTATCTGTCTTGAGAACGAAAAGAACCATCCTATTCCAGGGCTGAATGAATAGTCCAGAATTAGATGACTTGCTTTATGAAGCAAGAAGAGGGAAGGAAATAGAAGTCAGTGTCACAAGGTAAAAATCGTTTTCGGATGAAGAGGAAAGAATCAAGATCCCTGAAATTTCAGCAAGAATAAAAAAGGCCGAAGGGCTAATGAAAAAGCAGGATTTCGACACTCTTTTCGACGATTTCAAGGGTCACGATATGAAAGGAGTCCGGGCAAAAAAGATTTCAAGTCGATTCATCTTTTCCGCAGGAGTCTTTTTCCTGACAGGGAGGAGGATGAAAACATTGTTATTCTGTATAAAGTCTACGGAAATAAGAGAAAGAAAAAGGTTCGTATTGTTCTGCACATAATCGGAAAGCACGACGATGTTTATCCGCGGAATGAATAATCAATTCTGATTAATCCGAGCCCCCATACAGAATTCAAGAGGCCGGGAACGGCCTCTTTTCTTTTGGTTCTGCCAATTACATTCGCGAGCAAATACAACCATGAGCAGTTTGAGTGAAAATATAATCAAGTACATAATTTCCTTTCAAATCTTATGAGATACTAAATCATGTCAGGTGCCGCTTTAAGAGCCAGGACTGCGTCGCACACCACAACTAATGAAAAGAAACGGAACGCTGTTGGAAAAATTCCTAGTCAGAAGCGATTGATGATTTATGCTATTTGTATACGCTAGCAGAGTTCATGCTCTCATAGCAAAATACTGACGAACCCACTCAAAGGGAAGCCATGAAATTGAACATTGAAGCAACGAGTTCATTTAAGGAATTTTATGCCGAGAATTAGCTATGACACCAAAACAAATTGAGACAATGGTAAAAGCGGGCGAATCGGAGGTACTTGAATTCAAAAAAACGACAGGCTCCAAACGCGAAGCAACCAAAACTCTATGCGCTATGCTTAATCAACGTGGCGGGCACGTACTGTTGGGGATTTCTCAAGATGGGGAAATTTCTGGTCAACACGTATCAGAACTTACAATAGAAAAGTTGAGTGCAGAAATTCGAAGAATTGACCCACCGGTTTACCCCACCATAGAAAGAATTCATGTTGGTCGCAACCTTGAAGTAATTTCAGTTCAAGTTGATAAGGGACTAGCTGTTCCTTATACTTACCGGGGTTGTTCCTACCGTCGAGTTGGCAATACAACTGTTGAAATGCGGGCCGAACAATATAAGCAAATGCTCTTGGAGCGCATGCATCGAGAACAGCGATGGGAAAATCAAATCGTTACAGATTGCACAGTAAAAGATCTTGATATAGCGGAGATTCAACGAGTTGTTGATACTGCTGTACAACAAGGCAGGTTGGATATTATTGACGCTCGAGATCCTATAGATTGGCTACTAGGCTTGGGACTATGCACTGACGGCATGCTGTACCGTGCGGCGGCTGTCCTGTTCGGGAAAGATGAGCATGTTCTAGCAAACTATCCTCAATGCTTGTTGAGAGTGGCTCGATTTGACGGAGTAAGGATTACGGATGAATTTCTTGACAACCGTCAATTTCGAGGAAATATTTTCAAGCTGTTCAAAAAAGCGGAGCAATTTGTACGTGAATCATTACCGATTGCAGGGAAGCTTGAATCGGACAGTTTTGAACGAGTTGATGAACCACTGTTTCCTTTAAAAGCGACTCGTGAAGCATTGGCAAATGCATTTTGCCATCGGGACTACTCGATTTGGGGTGGTTCTGTAGGTGTAGCAATATTTGATGACCGTCTTGAAATTTCTTCTTCAGGTTCATTGCATTTTGGCCTGACCCCCGAAAAGTTATTTGCGCCACACGAATCTCTACCATGGAATCCATTGATTGCACATTGCTTCTACCGGCGAGGAATTATTGAAGAATGGGGAACCGGTACGATAAAAATTGCAAGATTATTATCATCTGCCGACCTTCCTAGTCCCGAAATTGAAGATGGTGCAGGACGTGTCGTTGTACGATTCCGGCATAATCATTCGAATTTGACCAGGCACTGGAAAAGCATATCAGGATTAGACAAGCAGGCAGTTTATCAGAGGAGAGAATACGCAATTGTCATGATATTGACAAATGCATACGAAGGACTATCGTTTGCCGAAATTCAAAAGCGACTGTCAGCCAAAATATCTTCTCGGCAACTAAGAAAAACATTAGATGAACTGAGAAGTCAAGGAGTGATTTCCTTGACTGGTCGTGGAAGACATGCGCGTTGGCGTATTACATGACTCTATTTACTGAAGAATTGGCTAAAGGGTTAGGGCATTGGAGAATGTCACTGGAAAGCGTTGGAAAGGGTGTTTTAGGGCATTGGAGAATGTCACTGGAGAGCGTTGGAAAGGGTGTTTTAGGGCATTGGAGAGTGTCACTGGAAAGCGTTGGAATGAGTGTTTTGGGGCATTGGAGAATGTCACTGGAGAGCGTTGGAAAGGGTGTTTTAGGGCATTGGAGAATGTCACTGGAGAGTGTTGGAAAGGGTGTTTTAGGGCATTGGAGAATGTCACTGGAAAGCGTTAAAGAGGGTGTTTTAGGGTAGTGGAGATTGTTTTATTTATTTGGTAATAAAAAGGCTCTATACGCTTATATCAGTCGTATTCGCTAATCAGACCATGCGTATCTCGTATGGAATTTCTACTGCGGAGAAAATTGTCACAACTCTGCAAAGGGTAGCACACCAATCTTTTCACTGAGAGGGAGGTTCATGTCCCCAGGGTGCACCACATAACCTTGTCCTGCCTGATTTCTATGGTCATTTTGAAAAATTTTGATTGAGTTCGCCATCGCAGGACGCGGTGTTGCCGACAATTTTACTTCGGTCGGTATCAATCTTGTATCAAGGTCAACCACAAAGTCAACTTCAGTACCTGCTGTTGTCCTCCAGAAATATACTCTCGGGTCAATTCCTCGGTGAACCAGGGTTTTATAGATTTCAGACAGGACAGCAGTTTCGAAAATTACCCCGGCGAGAGGGCCGGATGCGGCACTTTGCGGGTCGCATACCCCAGTGAGATAACAAAGCATGCCGACATCGGAAAAGTAAACCTTCGGCATTTTGACTAGCCGCTTCCCTATATTTGAAAAATATGGTTGCAATATAATCACTTGATATGTCGCCTGCAGTATTGACAGCCAGGATTTCACTGTGTTCACTGCTATCCCCAAATCTCTGGCTATATCCGTCAAGTTAAGAAGCTGGCCGCTTCTGGATGCCAGAATGGTCAGGAAACTCTGGTACAGATTCAAGTTTCCGACATTCAGCAGGAAACGCACATCTCGTTCCAGGTAGGTTTGAATATACGCCCCATACCAGTCGCGAGCGTTTTTGCGCGGCTTGATTGCCAGTTCAGGGTAGCTGCCGCGTAATATCTGCCCCCATAGATTGTCGAAGACATATTTTTCTGTACAAGCAATCTTGTCGCTTCTTTCCCAAGGGAGCAACAGATGTCCTTGACCTTCAACTTCTCGTCTGGATAGTGGAAAAAGACGCAGTACAGCGGTACGACCCGCTAATGATTCTGTTATTTTCTCGGAAAGCAGGAGATTTTGCGACCCGCTCAACAAGTACTGGCCATATTGAAGACGGTTCTCATCAATTCTTGCTTTGATATAGGAAAATAATTCGGGGGCATGCTGCACTTCGTCAAAAATTACAGGCGGAGAATATCTTTCAAGAAATGATCTAGGGTCGTTTAGCGCTAGCGAACGCACATCGGGCAAATCAAGCGAAACATACTGGTAGCGATTACCAAAAAGTTTTCGCAGAAGAGTTGTTTTCCCCGACTGCCGCGGGCCAGTCAGTACAGTAGCTGGAAACTCGGAAACCACTCTTTTCAGGACCGGTTCTATGGAACGATGGATGTAAGTTGAATTCAAAACTGAATAAATAAGTCGATATTATGCAATTGGATTATATATTTTCATGCAGTTTCAAGTTGTCTTTTTGATGAATTTCTTGGCCGCTTATTTTTCAGGATGCGGATTCTCCGTTTTATTTTGGGTGCCCATAGATATTTCCTGAGAAACTTCATTGTTGTCGGGGCAGTCTGAAATTGGTAGCTTTCCGGTTATCTCAAGCGGTTTCTTTCTTACAGGTCAGTTGCATGGCCGGGTAGATTTTCTGCACAAGCATCTGATATTCTCCAGCCATGCCTCTAGGTCATGTACATTGCTCAGGTCAGATAACTGAGAATACGTCTTTACATTGAAGTAAGGCGGTAATTTGGTCACTGAGTGAACGCTTTCATCATCAGCATCATCAATGCTTCGGGAATTTGCATTGATGATGAATAAATAGTTTTCGCCATTTTTCTATCCCATTCATCAGGTATTGTTCTTTGAAATCCTCAGAATCAGGCACAGCTTGTTATTTTCATTGAAGATAATTTTTGGAAGATTCGCCAAATTGGCATTACTGAAAACCTCGAAAAAAGCTCCAGAATCACCAATCAGGTTGTTTTCATATGGCAGTCAACTACGGCAAACCTACAAATTCACCTTCAATATTTTTCCAACTTTTCCAACGGGAGCGCTCATGTTGCAATGGAGTTGTTCAGTCCTAGATGAGCATTCATAATGAATTGATTTCAATTGAATTTTTGATTACACGGGGGGGGGGGGTGAAGTACATTGAATTGTGAATCAATTTTGCATGTCGAATGTCTTATAATGATTGGGCAAGTTCTCTGGCCGTGCGGGCTGGGGTAATATTAGTATTTTGTTGTCGAAAGATTTTCAGGTACAAGTTGATGAAATTGATATTGAGGCTAGTTGACCCAATTGCCCGGCTTTGCAGTCGAAAGAGTTCTGTTGCTTTGGCGCATAAATTAACGAGGGGGGGGGGGTGCAGTCACTTGTATATCCGAAAACCCGGTTCGCCGGCTCTCGCTTGCCAGGCAATTTGCCTGTTCGTTCCTGGTAGCGACAATATCGATATGCATGCTGCCTGATGCGGAGGCAGACGGCTTTACCAGTCCATCAGGTATTAGTGGAACTACAATTAGTGAAGACCAGTTCGGTAGTGGTTCAGTTGCAGCGAGGTTTGTTGCCCACCATTGGAATCGCTTTAATGGTTGGAATGCCTCCAGGGTTCGGCTCCAAAACGCTCCCGCTGGCCTCACAATAGCCGGCGGCAGAACGTTTGGAAGATTTCCGTCTCCGCTCGGCTGCTACAATCAGGGTATTAAACTATGTATTGAAATAGATTTAGGCTGGTCCGAAACCGCCGATGTCTCGGCAGATACAACGGTTACTGTTCAGGTCCACTATGACATGTTTTGGCAAAAGTCCGGATTGGTATCTAATACTTGGTATGACGTAGCCTCATTTTCAATCAAAGCAGTTGTCGAGGAGCTACAGGTAAGCACCCCCACCAGCAGCAGCACGGTCACGGAGGCGGGCAGCAAGTCGGAGTTCACTGTACGGCTAGGGAAGGCACCGACGGCGAAAGTGACTGTCAATGTCTCTAGCAGCGACACCTCCGAGGGTTCTGTGTCGCCGGGCGAGCTGGTCTTCACGAGCGACGACTACAATACTACGCAGTCGGTGACAGTAACGGGTGTCGATGACAGTATATACGACGGCAACAAAACTTGGAACGTGGTGCTTGACCCGTCGTCGGCAGATACCGGTTACAACGCTTTATCCAACGTGAATGTGGCGATGACTACCTCCGACGACGAAAGTGCGCCTACTTTTTCGATCAACTCGCCGAGCGTGACAGAGGGCGACAGCGGCTCGGTGAATCTGACATTCACGGTTACGCTGAGTGCGGCGAGCGCATTGCAGCACAAGGTGAACTACGCCGATGCGGGTACGGGAACGGCGACGTCGGGGACCGACTATACGGCGCTTGCCGCCAGTAGCACGCTGACGTTTGCAGCGGGTGAGACGAGCAAGACGATTACAGTGCCGGTGAGGGGTGACACTGCGGTGGAAGCGAACGAGACAGTGGTGATTTCGCTGAGCAATGCGACGGGCGGCGCCGGCATTACGACGGCGAGCGGCACCGGTACGATCACGGACGACGATTTGAAATTTTCGATCGACTCGCCGAGCGTGACGGAAGGCGACAGTGGCTCGGTGAATCTGGTGTTCACAGTGACGCTGAATGCGGCGGTCTCGACGCAGCACACGGTTGACTTCGCCGATGCGGGTACGGGCACAGCGACGTCGGGGACCGACTACACGGCAATCACAGGCAGCACGCTGACGTTTGCGGCGAACGAGACGAGCAAGACGATTACAGTGTCGGTTACGGGCGACACGGCGGCGGAGGGGAACGAGACGGTGGTGATTTCGCTGAGCAATGCGACGGGCGGCGCGGGCATTGCGACGGCCAGCGGCACCGGTACGATCATTGATAACGATATAACATTTTCGATCAACTCGCCGAGCGTAACGGAGGGTGACAGCAGCTCAGTGAATCTGGTATTCACAGTGACGCTGAGTGCGTCGGTCTCGTCGACGCACACGGTCGCCTACGCCGATGCAGGCACCGGTACTGCGACTTCTGGAACCGACTACACGTCGATTACCGGCGGCACGCTAACGTTTGCGGCGAATGAGACCAGCAAGACGATTACGGTATCAGTGACGGGCGACACGCTGGGTGAGGGGAACGAGACGGTGGTGATTTCGCTGAGCAATGCGACGACCGGCATTTCAACAGCGACCGGCACCGGTACGATCAGGGACAACGACCTGGAATTTTCGATCGATTCGCCGAGCGTGACGGAGGGCGACAGTGGCTCAGTGAATCTGGTATTCACAGTGACACTGAGTGCGGCGGTCTCGTCGACGCACACAGTCGACTACGCCGATGCAGGCACCGGGACCGCGACGTCAGGGACCGACTACACAAGCATTTCGGGTGGCACGCTGACGTTTGCAGCGAATGAGACCAGCAAGACGATTACGGTACCGGTGAGGGGCGACACGCTGAACGAGGGGAACGAGACGGTGGTGATTTCGCTGAGCAATGCGACGACCAGCATTTCGACCGCGAGCGGCACCGGAACAATCAGGGACAACGACCTGGTATTTTCGATCGACTCGCCGAGTGTGACGGAAGGCGACACCGGCTCGGTGAATCTGGTGTTCACAGTGACGCTGAATGCTTCGAGCACGGCGCAGCAAACGGTCGACTACGCCGATGCAGGTAGCGGAACAGCGACTTCGGGAACCGACTACACGTCGGTTACCGGCAGCACGCTGACGTTTTCGGCGGGTGAGACCAGCAAGACAATTACGGTGTCGGTGACGGGGGACACGACGCAGGAGGGTAACGAGACGGTGGTGATCGAGCTGAGCAATGCGACAAGCAGCATTTCGACGGCGCGAGGCACTGGTACGATAACGGACAACGACTTGGTATTTTCGATCAACTCGCCGAGCGTGACAGAAGGCGACAGCAGTACGGCGAACCTGACGTTCACAGTTACGCTGAATGCATCAAGCACGTCACAGCACACGGTAAACTACGCGGATACGGGTAGCGGTACGGCGACTTCGGGGACCGACTACACGTCAATCGCCGGTGGCATGCTGACGTTTGCTGCGGGTGAGACGAGCAAGACGATTACAGTGTCAGTGACGGGCGACACGGACGACGAAGGGAACGAGACGGTGGTGATTTCACTGAGCAATGCGTCAACAGGCATCGCGACATCGAGCGGCACCGGCACGATCACGGACGATGACCCGAAATTTTCAATCAACTCGCCAAGCGTGACGGAAGGCGACAGCAGCTCGGTGAATCTGACATTCACAGTGACGCTGAGTGCGTCTAGCACATCGCAGTACACGGTCGACTATGCCGATGCGGGCACCGGGACAGCGACTTCGGGAACCGACTACACGGCAATCACCGCCAACACGCTGACGTTTTCGGCGGGGGAGACTAGCAAGACGATTACGGTGTCGGTGACAGGCGACACGACGGACGAGGGGATGGGCGAGACAGTGGTGATTTCGCTGAGCAACGCGTCGTCGGGCACGGCGATTGCGACGGCGAGCGGCACCGGTACGATCAGGGACGACGACCCGAAATTTTCAATTGGCGGGGTTAGCGTAGTAGAGCCAGACAGCGGCTCGAACAACTTGACGTTCACAGTCTCGCTGAGTGCAGCAAGCACATCGCAGTATACGGTCGACTACGCCGATGCGGGTACGGGAACGGCGACTTCGGGGACCGACTATACGGCGGTTACCCCTGGCAGGCTGACGTTTGCTCCGGGTGAAAGAATCAAACCGTTTGTGGTGTCGGTGAGGGGCGACACGGAGGACGAGGACAATGAGACGGTGGTGCTCAGGCTGAGCAATGCGACCGGCGGTGCGGGCATCATGACGGCAGACGGCACCGGCACGATCCTGGACAACGATCCGAAATTTTCGATCGACTCGCCGAGCGTGACAGAGGGCGACAGCGGCTCGGTGAACCTGGTGTACACAGTGACGCTGAGTGTGTCGAGCTCGTCGCCGCTGACGGTGAATTACGCCCAAACGGGCGGTACGGCAACTTCGGGGTCCGACTACACGACTATTCCGAACGGCATGCTGACGTTTTCGGCGGGTGAGACGAGCAAGACGATCACGGTATCGGTGACGGGCGATACGGCGAACGAAGGGAACGAGACGGTAGTGATTACGCTGAGCAATGCGACCTCCGGTACGGGCATCGGGACGGCGACCGGCACCGGAACAATCATAGACAACGACCTGACATTTTCAATCGACTCGCCGAGCGTGACGGAGGGCGACGGCGGCTCAGTGAATCTGACATTCACAGTGACGCTGAGTGCGTCAGTCTCGTTGACGCACACCGTCGACTACGCCGATGCAGGCACCGGGACAGCGACTTCAGGGACTGACTACACGTCGGTCACCGGCAGCACGCTGACCTTTGCGGCGAATGAGACCAGCAAGACGATTACAGTGTCGGTGACAGGCGACACGGCGAACGAGGGGAACGAGACGGTGGTGATCGAGCTGAGCAATGCGACAACCAGCATTTCGACGGTGCGCGGCACCGGCACGATCACAGACAACGACCTGGTATTTTCGATCGATTCGCCGAGCGTGACCGAAGGCGACAGCAGCTCGGTGAATTTGACGTTCACGGTGACGCTGAGTGCGTCGGTCTCGTCGCAGCACACGGTAAACTACGCGGATGCCGGCAGCGGCACTGCAACTTCGGGGACCGACTACACGAGCATTTCGGGGGACACGCTGACGTTTGCAGCGAATGAGACCAGCAAGACGATTACGGTATCGGTGACGGGCGACACGCTGGACGAGGGGACCGGCGAGACCGTGGTGATTTCGCTGAGCAATGCGACGACCGGCATTTCGACGGCGAGCGGCACCGGCACAATCACGGACAACGATCCGAAATTTTCGATCAACTCGCCGAGCGTGACCGAAGGCGACGGCAACTCAGTGAACCTGGTGTTCACCGTGACGCTGAGTGCATCAAGCACGTCGCAGTACACGGTTGACTATGCCGATGCGGGCAGCGGCACGGCGACTTCAGGCAGCGACTACACTGCGGTTACTGCCAGTACGCTGACGTTTGCAGCGGGAACGACGAGCCAGACGATTACGGTGTCGGTGACGGGGGACACGGCGGGCGAGGCGAACGAGACGGTGGTGATTACGCTGAGCAATGCGGCGGGCGGCGCCGGCATTTCGACGGCTAGCGGCACCGGTACGATCACGGACGACGATCTGGCGTTTTCAATCGACTCGCCGAGCGTGACAGAGGGCGACAGCGGCTCTGCGGATCTGGTGTTCACAGTGACGCTGAGTACGGCGAGCGCATCGCCGCAAACGGTAGACTACGCCGATGCAACTACTGGATCGGCAACTTCGGGCAGCGACTACACGGCGGTTACTGCCAATACGCTGACGTTTGCGCCGAATGTGACGACTCAGACGATTACGGTGCGAGTGACGGGCGACACGCTGGACGAGGGCAACGAGACGGTGGTGATTTCACTGAGCAATGCGACGGCGGGCATTTCGACGGCGAGCGGTACTGGCACGATAGTGGACGACGACCTGACATTTTCGATCGACTCGCCGAGCGTGACGGAAGGCGACAGCGGCTCGGTGAACCTGGTGTTCACAGTGACGCTGAGTGCGTCGGTCTCGTCGCAGCACACGGTTGACTACGCCGATGCGGGCACGGGCACGGCGGATTCGGGAACCGACTACACGGCCATTTCGAGTGCCACGCTGACATTCGCGCCGAATACGACGACCCGGACGATTACGGTGTTGGTGAGGGGCGACACGGCGCAGGAGGGGAACGAGACTGTTGTGATCGAGCTGAGCAATGCGACAACCGGCATTGAGACATCGACCGGTACCGGTACGATAAGAGACAACGACCTGACATTTTCGATCAACTCGCCGAGCGTGGCGGAGGGCGACAGCGGCTCGGTGAATCTGGTGTTCACAGTGACGCTGAGTGCGTCCGCCTCGTCGCAGCACACGGTGGACTGGGCCGAGGGTAGCGGGGGTACGGCGACTTCAGGAAGCGACTACACGGCTATTTCGGGCGGCACCCTGACGTTTTCAGCGGGGACGACGACCCAGACGATTACGGTGTCGATAAGAGGCGACACGGATGACGAGGGTGCGGGCGAGACGGTGGCGATTGCGCTGAGCAATGCGACGACCGGCATTTCGACGGCGAGCGGCACGGGCACGATAGCGGACGACGATCCGAAATTCTCGATCGCCAATACGAGTGCGACAGAGGGCGACAGCGGCCCGACGAGCATGACGTTCACAGTGAGTCTGAGTGCGTCAAGCACGACGCAGTACACAGTCGGCTATGCGCAAACAGGCGGTACGGCGGCATCGGGAACTGACTACACGGCGATTGCTACCAACACGCTGACGTTTGCGGCGGGGGACATCAGCAAGACGATTACGGTTTCGGTGACGGGCGATACGACGGACGAGGGAGCGGGCGAGACGGTGGTGGTCACGCTGAGCAATGCGATGGGCGGTGCCGGCATTGCGACGGCGAGCGGCACAGGTACTATCGTAGACGACGACCCGAAATTCTCGATCGCCGATACGAGCGTGACAGAGGGCAACAGCGGCCCGGTTGACATGACGTTCACAGTGACGCTGAGTGCGTCGAGCTCGACGCAGTACACGGTCGACTATGCGCAAACAGGCGGCACTGCGATATCGGGAACCGATTACACGACGATTCCTGCCGACACGCTGACGTTTGCGCCGAATGAGACGAGCAAGACGATCACGGTGTCGGTGACAGGCGATACTTTGGACGAGGGCAACGAGACGGTGGTGATTACGCTGAGCAATGCGACGGGCGGTGCCGGCATTTCGACGGCGACCGGTACCGGCATGATCGTGGACGACGACCTGACGTTCTCGATCGACTCGCCTACGGTGACAGAGGGCGATAGCGGCTCGGTGAACCTAGTGTTCACAGTGACGCTGAGTGCGTCGGTCTCGACGGTGCAGACGGTTGACTACGCCGAGGGTACCGGCAGTACTGCGACTTCAGGGACCGACTTCACGGCATCCACCGCCACCGGCATGCTGACGTTTGCGGCGAATACGACGAGCCAGACGATTACGGTGTCGGTGACGGGCGATACGATGAACGAAGGGAACGAGACAGTGGTGATCATGCTGAGCAACGGCACGACCGGTATTTCAACGGCGACCGGCACCGGCACGATCGTGGACAACGACCTGACATTCTCGATCGATTCGCCGAGCGTGACGGAGGGCGACAGCGGCTCGGTGAATCTGGTGTTCACAGTGACGCTGAGTGCGTCCGCCTCGTCGCAGCACACGGTGGACTGGGCCGAGGGTAGCGGAGGGACAGCGACTTCGGGAACCGACTACACTGCCATTTCGGGCGCTACGCTGACGTTTGCAGTGGGGACGACGACCCGGACGATTACGGTGTCGGTAAGAGGCGACACGGATGACGAGGGTGCGGGCGAGACGGTGGCGATTGCACTGAGCAATGCGACGACCGGTATTTCGACGGCGAGCGGCACGGGCACGATAGCGGACGACGACCCGAAATTCTCGATCGCCGATACAAGCGTGACAGAAGGCGACAGCGGTCCGGCGGGCATGACATTCACAGTGACACTGAGTGCGTCGAGCACGACGCAGTACACGGTCGACTATGCCGAGGGCACCGGCAGCACTGCGACTTCGGGCACCGACTTCACGGCGGTTACCGCCGGCACGCTGACGTTTGCGCCGACGGAGACGAGCAAGACGATCACGGTGTCGGCGACAGGCGACACGGACGACGAAGGTGCTAGCGAAACGGTGGTGATTGCACTGAGCAATGCGACAGGCGGTGCCGGCATTTCGACGGCGAGCGGCACCGGTACGATACTGGACGACGACCCGAAATTCTCGATCGCCGATACGAGCGTGGCGGAGGGCGACGGCGGCTCAGTGGACATGGTGTTCACTGTGACGCTGAGTGCGTCGAGTTCAACGCAGTACACGGTTGACTACGCACAAACGAGAGGGACGGCGACATCGGGTACCGACTACACGGCGATTACTGCCGACACGCTGACGTTTGCACCGAATGCGATGACTCAGACGATCACGGTGTCGGTGACGGGCGACACTTTGGACGAGGGGAACGAGACGGTGGTAGTCGAGCTGAGCAATGCCGCGGGCGGCGCCGGCATTTCGACGGCGACCGGTACCGGCACGATCGTGGACGACGACCTGACCTTCTCGATCGACTCGCCGAGCGTGGACGAGGGCGACAGCGGTCCGGCGACCCTGACGTTCACGGTGACGCTGAGTGCGTCGATCTCGGCGACGCACACGGTGGACTACGCCAGTTCGGACGGCACGGCGACGGCGGGCAGCGACTATACAGCGGTCTCCGGGACGCTGACGTTTGCGGCGAACGAGACGAGCCAGACGATCACGGTTTCGGTGGCGGGCGACACTTTGAACGAAGGGAACGAAACGCTGGCGGTTGCGCTGAGCAACGGCTCGACCGGCATTTCGACGGCAAGCGGTACCGGCACGATCGTGGACGACGACCTGGTGTTTTCGATTGCCGATACAAACGTGGCGGAGGGTGACAGCAACTCAGTGAACTTGACGTTCACGGTGACGCTGAGTGCGGCGGACTCGTCGAAGACGCATACGGTGGACTACGCCAGTTCGGACGGCACGGCGACGGCGGGCAGCGACTACACGGCGGTCTCCGGGACGCTGACGTTTGCGGCGAACGAGACGAGCAAGACGATCATGGTGTCGGTGACGGGCGACACTTTGAACGAAGGGAATGAGACGCTAGTGGTTACCCTGAGCAACGGCACGACCGGCATTTCGACGGCGAGCGGCACGGGCACGATCGTGGACAACGACCTGACCTTCTCGATCGACTCGCCGAGCGTGGATGAGGGCGACAGCAGCTCAGTGAACTTGACGTTCACGGTGAGGCTGAGTGCGGCGGACTCGTTGAAGACGCACACGGTGGACTACGCCAGCTCGAACGGCACGGCGACGGCTGGCAGCGACTACACGGCGGTCTCCGGGACGCTGACGTTTGCGGCGAACGAGACGAGCAAGACGATTGCGGTATCGGTGTCGGGCGACACGACGGACGAGAACAACGAGACGGTGGTGGTTACGCTGAGCGGTGGATCGACCGGCATTTCGACGGCGACCGGCACGGGTACGATCCGGGACGACGACCCGAATTTCTCGATCGACTCGCCGAGCGTGACGGAGGGCGACAGCGGCTCTGTCAACCTAGTGTTCACGGTGACGCTGAGTGCTTCAAGCACATCGCCGCTGTCAGTCGACTATGCCCAGACGGGCGGCACCGCGACTTCGGGCACCGACTACACGGCTGTTACCGCCGGCACGCTGACGTTTTCGGCGGGGACCTTGACCCGAACGATTACCGTGTCGGTGACGGGCGACACAACAGGAGAGCCGAGCGAGACAGTGGTGATTAGGCTGAGCAATGCGTCGACGGGCACCGGCATTTCGGCATCGACTGGCACGGGTACAATCAGGGACAACGACCTGGCGTTTTCGATCGACTCGCCGAGCGTGACGGAGAGTGACAGCGGCTCGGTGAACCTGGTTTTCACAGTGACGCTGAGTACGTCAAGCACGTCGCAGCACACGGTGAACTGGGCCGAGGGCAGCGGTGGCACGGCGAGTTCGGGAACCGACTACACGGCGATTCCGGGCGGCACGCTGACGTTTGCGGCGGGGACCTTGACCCGGACGATTACAGTGCAGGTGAGGGGCGACACGATGGACGAGGGCAACGAGACGGTGGTGATTGAACTGAGCAATTCGTCGGCCGGCACCGGGATCAGGACATCGACCGGCACCGGCACGATCGTGGACGACGACCTGACATTCTCGATCGACTCGCCGAGAGTGACGGAGGGCGACAGCAGTTCGGTGAACCTGGTGTTCACAGTGACGCTGAGTGCATCGGTCTCGACGGCACAGACGGTCAGCTACGCCGAGGGTACCGGCAGTACGGCGACTTCAGGGACCGACTTTACGGCATCCTCCGCCACCGGCACGCTGACGTTTGCGGCGAATACAACGAGCCAGACGATCACGGTGTCGGTGACGGGCGACACGATGAACGAAGGGAACGAGACGGTGGTGATCATGCTGAGCAATGCGTCGACCAGTATTTCGACGGCGAGCGGCATCGGTACGATTGTGGACAACGACCTGACATTTTCGATCAACTCGCCGAGCGTGGCGGAGGGCGACAGCGGCTCGGTGGACATGACGTTCACAGTGACGCTGAGTGCGTCCGCCTCGTCGCAGCACACGGTGGCCTGGGCCGAGGGCAGCGGGGGGTCGGCGACTTCGGGCACCGACTATACGGCCATTACGGGCGGTACGCTGACGTTTGCGTCGGGAACCACGAGCCAGACGATTACGGTTTCGGTAAGGGGCGACACGGAAGACGAGGGAGTGGGCGAGACAGTTGCGATTGTGCTGAGCAATGGGACAACCGGCATTTCGACGGCGAACGGCACCGGGACGATCGCGGACGACGACCCGAAATTCTCGATTGCCAATACGAGTGCGGCAGAGGGTGACAGCGGCCCGACGAGCATGACGTTCACAGTGAGGCTGAGTGCGTCAAGCTCAACGCAGTACACAGTCGGCTATGCGCAAACAGGCGGTACGGCGACTTCGGGGACCGACTACACGGCGGTTACCGCCAGCACGCTGACGTTTGCGCCGAATGTGACGACCCAGACGATTACAGTGTCGGTGACGGGCGACACGACGGACGAGGGAGCGGGCGAGACGGTGGTGGTCACGCTGAGCAATGCGACGGGCGGCGCCGGCATTACGACGGCGAGCGGCACCGGTACGATACGGGACGACGATCCGAAATTCTCGATCGACTCGCCGAGCGTGGTCGAGGGCGACAGCAGCCCGGTGAATATGACATTCACAGTGACGCTGAGTGCATCCAGCACGACGCAGTACACGGTTGCCTACGCCAGTTCGGACGGCACGGCGACGGCGGGAGCCGACTACACGGCGGTCTCGGGGACGCTGACGTTTGCGGCGAATGCGACGACTCGGACCATTACGGTGCCGGTGACGGGCGACACGCTGAACGAAGGGAACGAGACGCTGATGGTCACATTGAGCAGTGCGGCGGGCGGCGCCGGCATTTCGACGGCGAGCGGCACGGGTACGATAACAGACAACGAACTGGCGTTTTCGATCGCCGATACGAGCGTGACAGAGGGCGACGCGAGCTCGGTGAACATGACATTCACGGTGACGCTGGGTGCGTCGATCTCGTCGACGCAGACAGTGGACTGGGCCGAGGGGACTGGGGGTACGGCGACTTCGGGTACCGACTACGCATCCATTTCGGGCGGGACGCTGACGTTTGCATCGGGGACCACGACCCAGACAATTACAGTGTCGGTGACGGGCGACACGGCGAACGAGGGGAACGAGACGGTGGTGATTACGCTGAGCAACGGGTCGACCAGCATCGCAAGGGCGACCGGCACCGGTACGATAGTAGACAACGATCTGACGTTTTCGATCAACTCGCCGAGCGTGGTTGAGGGCGACAGCAGCCCGGTGAACCTGGTGTTCACAGTAACGCTGAGTGCGTCGGTGTCGACGGCGCAGACGGTTAGCTACGCCCGAACGAGCGGCACGGCGACGTCGGGTACCGACTACACGGCATCCTCCGCTTCCGGCACGCTCACGTTTGCGGCGAATACGACGAGCCAGACGTTTACGGTGTCGGTGACGGGCGACACGGTGAGCGAGGGGAACGAGACTGTGGTGATCACGCTGAGCAATGCGTCGACCGGCATCGCAACGGCGAGCGGCACCGGCACGATCACGGACAACGACCTGACGTTTTCGATCAACTCGCCGAGCGTGGTCGAGGGCGACAGCAGCACGGTGAACCTGGTGTTCGAGGTGACGCTGAGTGCATCGGTGTCGACGACGCAGACGGTCGAATACGCCGAGGGCAGCGGCACTGCGACTGCAGGAACCGACTACACGGCTGTCACTGCCGGCATGCTGACGTTTGCGGCGAACGAGACGAGCAAGACGATTATGGTGTCGGTGACGGGAGACACGACGGACGAGGGCAGCGAGACGGTGGTGATCGAGCTGAGCAATGCGACGACCAGCATTTCGACGGCGAGCGGCACCGGTACGATCCAGGACGACGACCCGAAATTTTCGATCAGCAATGCGAGCGTGACGGAAGGCGACAGCGGCTCGGTAGACATGACATTCACAGTTTCACTGAGTTCATCAAGCACATCGCAGCTCACGGTCGACTACGCCCAGACGGGCGGCACCGCGATATCGGGAACCGACTACACGGCGCTTGCCGCCAGTACCACGCTGACGTTTCCAGCGAATAGCACGAGCCAGACGTTTACGGTTTCGGTGGCCGGCGACACGCTGGACGAGGGGGTGAGCGAGACCGTGGTGGTCACATTGAGCAATGCAACTGCGGGCACTGGCATTGCGACGGCGAGCGGCACCGGTACGATAGTGGACGACGATCCGAAATTTTCGATCGATTCGCCGACAGTGACAGAGGGCGACACGGGCTCGGTGAACATGACGTTCACCGTGACGCTGAGCGGGGCGGGTGCTTCGCAGTACACGGTCGACTACGCCCAGACGGGCGGCACGGCAACTTCGGGTACCGACTACGCGGCGGTCTCCGCCGGCACGCTGACGTTTGCGGCGGGAGTGACCAGCCGGACATTTGCAGTATCGGTTACGGGGGACACGGCGAACGAGGCGAACGAGACGGTGATCATCACGCTGAGCAATGCGTCGGCCGGCACAGGGATTATGACGGCGAGCGGCACCGGAACGATTACGGACAACGATACGCCGGGGTTTTCGATCAACTCGCCGAGCGTGGACGAGGGCGACAGCAGCACGACGAACCTGACTTTCACGGTGACGCTGAGTCCGGCGCCGGCGGCTCAGGCGACGGTGAACTACGCCAGTTCGGACGGGACCACGAATGGCGCGACTGCCGGCACCGACTACACGGCGAAGTCCGGTACGCTGACGTTTTCGGCGGGGGATACGAGCAAGACGATTACGATAGTGGTGTCGGGGGACACGACGTACGAGCCGGACGAGACCGTGGTGGTCACACTGAGCAGTGCGTCGACGGGTACGAACATTTCGACGGCGAGCGGCACCGGTACGATTACCAACGACGATCCGGGGCTTTCGATTGATTCGCCGAGCGTGACGGAGGGCGACAGCGGCTCTGTCAACCTAGTGTTCACGGTGACGATGAGTCCGGCATCGTCGTCCCAGGTGACGGTGAACTACGCTGAGGGCACCGGGAGCACAGCGACTTCGGGTACCGACTTCACGGCGCTGGCTGCCAGCACCACGCTGACGTTTGCGGCGGGGGATACGAGCAAGACGATCACGGTTTCGGTGACGGGTGACACGGTGAACGAGGCGGACGAGACGGTGGTCGTCACGCTGAGCAGTGCCTCGGGTGCGACCATCGTGACGGCGAGCGGCACGGGGACGATCAGGGACAACGACACGCCGGGCTTTTCGATCGACTCGCCGAGCGTGGCGGAGGGCGACAGCAGTTCGGCGACCCTGACGTTCACGGTTTCGCTGAGTCCGGCAAGCTACCAGGCGACGACGGTAAGCTACGCTGATACGGGTACGGGGACCGCGACTTCAGGTACCGACTACACGGCGATTACGGGCAGCACGTTGACGTTTGCTGCAGGGGATACGAGCAAGACGATTACGGTGCAAGTGACTGGGGACATAGCGAACGAGCCCGACGAGACCGTGGTTATTACGCTGAGCAATGCGACAGGCAATGCAGAGATCGGGACAGCGAACGGCACTGGGACAATAACCAACGACGACCCGGGCATTTCGATCGCTGATGCAACCATTGAAGAGGGCGATGAGGACGAGACAACTACGCTGACGTTCACGGTGACGATGAATCCGGCGGCGAAAACCCGGACAACGGTAAGCTACGCCAGTTCGGACGGTACGGCGACTGCGGGTACCGACTATACGGCGGTCTCCGGTACGCTGACGTTTGAGGAGAACGACGACAGCAAGACGATTGAGGTTTCAGTGCTCGGGGATATCCTGTCGGAGGCTGACGAGACGATGACGGTGACCCTCAGCAGCCCGAACCCGTCGTACACGCTGGTAGACGACAGTGCCACGGGCACCATAGAAGACAACGACGAGCTGGTGCAGGACGAGCTAGACACGGAGATTGTGGCGGAGGTTGCACGCGAGGTTACCACGAGCGTGGTGGCTGCGGTCGGCAGCCGGGTCGCTTCGGTGGTCGGCGGCGCTTCGGTTGCCCCGCCGGTCAATGTTCCGTCGACTGACTTGCCTTCGACGGGTGGATTTGCAGACAGCGGCCTGCTTTCAATTCTGGCGCGTTCAGTGAAGCACGACCGCGAGCGGGACCGCGGCTTGCAGCGTTCGGAGATGTCGCTGTACCGTTCATTGGACGGTGCGAGCTTCGCCTACTCGCCGAGTGCTCTGAGTGCGAACGGCTCGTCCGGCGGGGAGCATTCCGGCATCCTGACCGTGTGGGGTTCGGTTGACTATCGCAAGATGTCAGGCAGCGGTACGGGTACGTTGACATGGGACGGCGAGCTGGCGTCTTTGAATATTGGCACCGACACGCTGAGCGAGTCCGGGGTTCTGTTCGGCGTGGCAGTCGGCGCATCGAAGGGAAGCTTCGGCTATCAGGGCAGTATTGGCGGCAGCAGCGGCGTGCTGAAGATTCGGGTGAAGACGCTGAATCCCTATGTTGGCTGGTCGGTGTCGGAGTCGGCGAGCCTGTGGGCATCGGTCGGCTACGGCAGGGGCAAGATCAACTACAACGACAATGAGGCCGAGTCATCTTCCAGCAAGATGAAGCTGGCCAGTGCGGCTTTCGGGGGTCGCTATCGCCTGTTTTCGACTGACGGCTCAACAGACGGTCGCTTGGTTCAGGTGGACCTCAAGGGCGAGGCTTGGGGTTTGCGGAACAAGGTTGAGGGGGATGAGCAGCGTCCGATGGGCTCGAAGTCCCGGGCACACGGAATGCGCATTGCAGTTGAAAGGCATCAAAGCGGTGTGCTCGAATCCGGCGCTTCGCTGCGGCTGTCGGGCGAAGCCGGCGTACGCTGGGACGGTGGCAGCGGCGACACTGGAACCGGCTTTGAGGTAGGTGGCACCGCCAACTACAGCGATTCTGCGACCGGAATCAAGGTGGTTGCGACGACCCGCGTACTGGTGGACCATGAAAGCAACCGGAAGGAGTGGGGTGCCGGCTTGACTGTAGGGTGCCAGGTGGATGGTCGAGAGACCGGCATGACCTACAGGTCGTCCCTGTCGCACGGGAAGGCGGAAAGCGGTGTTGATTCTCTCTGGGACAGCAGCGCCGCCAGTCGCACATCGTCCGAAGAGAAGAATTTGGCGACGCGTCTGGATACGGAGGTCGGCTACCGAATGTATGGAGCGAGTGGTCTGCACACGCCGTATGTTGGATTCGGAGCGGAAGACGGCAGCAAGCGGGACTACCGCGTCGGCATGCGCTACGCGGGCGGCTCGGCGATATCCTCGGGCCTGGAGTTCGAGCGTCGCGAAGCGGGAAGCAAGCGACCTGACCACAGGGTCATGCTGAAGGGACAGATGAGCTGGTAGGCAGGAAAGAAGCAGCGCGGACCTAATTCAGATATTGCAGACAACCCTCCAGGTTGAATTTATTCAGCTTGGAGGGTTGCGATTTTCGGGAGCAGCTTGTGTTTCTTCAGCGCAAATTTTGTATCTGTATTAGTACCCTTGCACAAACCGCTTTTCTTAGCCAATTGTTGTCTGACCTTGGAAGATTTGCTCTTTTGAAACTTATTGTCAGTGCAAATTGAGGGTTGAACTACTTGGCTCTCAACTTTGGTGTTGTTCCAATGCCCAGTTTACGTGCTCTTGAACGAGTTTTGATGAATGATTCTTTTTTTGAGTTAATGCTATTACAATTTCAGGCTTTGTTGGGGCGTTGCCGAGTGCGATAGCGATATTTCTAAGCCAGCGTTCGTATCCAAGGCGGCGAATGGCAGAACCTTCTGTATATTTATAAAATTGTTCGTAAGTCCAGTTGAATAGTTCAACCAGCATCGGCGAGTCAAGCCCGTTTCTTACCGTAAATCCTTTTTCTTCTGAATCACTTGCAAACCGGTTCCAGGGGCAAACAATTTGACAGTCATCGCAACCGAATATTCGGTTTCCAATCAAGGGACGAAATTCAAATGGGATTGACCCTTTCAGTTCTATTGTCAAGTAAGATATACATCGTCTGGCATCAACAACATATGGTGCGACTATTGCGTCAGTTGGGCAGGCTCTGATACAGGCATCGCATTGCCCGCAATGGTCGGTTTCTGGAGAATCAACAGGAAGAGGCAAGTCTGTGTACAATTCTCCAAGAAAAAACCAGGACCCGGCACGGCGATTAATCAGGTTGGAGTGCTTGCCTGTCCAACCCAACCCTGCTTTCTGAGCAACAGGTTTTTCAAGAACGGGTGCACTGTCGGCAAACGCCCGATAACCGAAAGGTCCAATTTCATTCTGTATTTTCTGGGCAAGTTTTTCCAGCCGCTTTCGAATCAGCTTATGGTAGTCTTGTCCTACAGCGTACCGAGAAATAAACGCTAATTCTGGTTCTTTTAGAACCTCCGATATTGCTTCGGATTCTGGCGGGAAATAGTCCATGCGCACTGAAATGATACGAACAGTTCCGGGAATGAGTTGAGACGGATTTGTTCTTTTTGAACCGTGTCGAGTCATGTAACTCAGTTCGCCGTGCATTTTATTCTGCACCCAATTCAGGAAAAATTCTTCTGCCTGAGTTAAGTCAGTATCGGCAATGCCAACTTGCTGAAATCCTAGCTCTTGCCCCCAGCTTTTTATTTTCTTTGCAAGTGCAATAAGACTTGTAGATTGCAGGCTAACCATTTAATTTGACTGATAGAGGAAACACTCGTGAATTAAAGCATAAAATCAATGAAAAGTAACGGAGTCAAGACGGTAACAATAGCAACAGCACTAGTTGGGATAGATGCGAGAAACTCAACCTTTCGAGAAGTCACCTTAAGAAACTGATTTAAACGAACAGACTTAATTGTCGAAAAAATAAACAAGAATCATTTTTGATTCTTGGTATAGTTTAGCCAAGGTTTAATTTTTACCGAAAAAGTGTCGATATTTAGATATGATTCATCGTTTTTTTGTAGAAAACTTTTTATCCATTCGCGATGGAGTCGAATTGGATTTCAGGGTTCCTGGAACCACACCTAATCTTCCGCGTTTTCGAGTAAGCCCTTCAACACCAAATACCAGATTACCTACAGCAGTAGTATTTTTTGGGCCCAATAGTTCTGGAAAGACAACCATATTGAAGGCGATGCAGAGCACGTTAGAATTTATGTCAGATTCAGTTGCATATGAATCTGATAGGGGAGTTCTACATTTTCCAGAATTTGATTTTAATTGTAATCCTACATATGTTGAAATCGAATTTGATGGCAATTTACTCCAAACTGATTCACGAAAAGATAATCGATTTCGCTATATACTTGAAATTCACCGGGAGAATGACTTGCGAAGGCATTCATGGGTTGAACACGAAGTCCTGCATTATTTTCCAGAAGGCAGAGCACGCCGGGTTTTCGAAAGATTCCGCGACAGAATTTCTTATGTAAGTAGCGATTTAAAAAGTCAACTGGGTGGACTCAGCTCTGTATTAATTGCTGATAATGCTTCGGTAATATCAATTCTGGCGAAACTTAAAATTGAACCATTTGCTTTGTTGGTTAAGAATTTCTCTTCAAGTCAATCGAACTTGGCAAATTCTTGGAAATTAGAGGAAAACTGGGCAGATAGTGAATACATTAATTCACCGGAGCTTGTAGAGAAGGTATCAGAAATTTTGCCGAAATTCGATTTCGGAATTGAAAAATTCAAAATTGCTCAGTCATCTTCCAATGAAATGCAATTAGAACATTCTGGATTGAAATACCCTTTAGGCTTGCGGGAAGAGTCATCCGGGACAAGGAGCTTGGTTAAACTCCTTCCTTTGATTCACAATTCTTTAGAAACTGGAGAGCTTGCTATATTCGATGACTTTGATATCGAATTTCATTCTGACCTGACTGCTGAGCTGATTCGATGGTTTCATAGTGAAGAGCAAAATCCACATGGTGCTCAGCTATTATGTTCTTCTCATGACTTTACTCTGTTAGACAAGTTGGAGAAGGAGGAAGTCTATATTGCAGAGAAAGACCATCGTAATGGCAGCACTGCAATATACAGCATAAAAGATTTTTCTAATATTCGCAGGACTGAAAACCTTCAAAAACTTTATCGTAGCGGTGCTTTTGGCGGGGTGCCGCATTTTGGTTAGGTTTGCCTCATAAAAAGTTAAAGAAGCAAATTTTTATGAGAGTAGAAGATGATAGTGAAGGGTATTTGTAAATTGGCTGGTTGTTCACCCTGGAAGTTTCAATGTTTGGTTTGATTCTTTATCGAGTTGGTTAAAATATCCAGAGCCACGTCCAAGTCACTGCAAGAAATATTGAGCGGTGGAGCAAGAGTGAGTACATTGCCCATGGAAATCTTGAAACTTAAACCGTTTCTCAAGCACTCGTACAAAATTTGTTCTGCGACCTTTGAAGAATTATGTTGCCCTGAATTCAGTTCAATTCCAATCAAGAGGCCCAATCCGCGAATTTCTCGAATAAACTTGTTTCCAACAACGGTATTTTTCAGCCTATCCAGAGCCTGCTTTCCCAGTTTATCTGCGTTTTGAGGTAGCTTTTCTTCAACCAAAATTTCCAGTACAGCCAAGCCTGCGGCGCAGGCAACTGGATTTTTTTCGTGCGTGTAGTGACCTAATGCGAGTTCTTGAACAGAATTGAATTCATCTCTTGCGATGACCGCTGCCAAAGGGAATACACCGCCACCTAATCCTTTGCCGAGCACAACCATGTCCGGAATGATCCCGTATCGTTCAAATGTAAATAATGTACCAACTCTACCCAGAGAATGGGGAATCTCATCCAGAATTAACAGCGCATCATGTCGATTGCATGATGCGCGAATCCTTTTCCAATAGTCTTTGGGCGGGAAGAAGGGAACACTGGAAACTGTTTCTGAAACGACTGCGGCAACATCACCTTCCTTCTCGAGAATATAGTCCACATAGTCGGCGCATTGCAGATTGCAGCGGTCACCGCATTTAAACGGGCAATTCGTAGGATTGGGTGGCGGTACATGTTCAGCACCGGGAAGTAAAGGTCCGGCATTTTTTCGAAAAATTGCTTCTCCACTTAAAGAAATGGTATCAAGTGACGCACCGTGAAATGAATCCCACATCGAAATTGTTTTGAATTTGCCGGATACATGGCGTGCCAGTTTCAGTGCAATTCCGATCGCACTGGCACCACTTGGGGCAAGTAGCACTCGGTTTAATCCATCCGGTGCGAGTTCTGCCAGTTTTTCGGCAAATAGAATTGCCGGTATATTCGTAAATCTGCGTGGACAAAATGGCAGATCATCGAGTTGCTGTTTTACAGCTTCAATGATTTTTGGATGCCCGAAGCCTACCTGATGAACACTGTTTCCATGGAAATCAAAATAGGATTTCCCTTGCAGGTTCTGGATCTGGGAACTTTCAGCCTTTTGAATTACATCCAGGCAAGGGGTAGACAAGGATTGATGTATATACACAGCTTCGTCTCTTGACAACCAGCTTCTGGTTTCTTGATCGAGGTGCGCATCCCGCCATTTCAGCCTTTCCGGTGAAAGATTCAGATCGCCTTCTGACCGTAGTTGATCCAAGTTGTGAAACTGATCCTTTTTACTCACGGTAGCTCGACCATTAACTCAATACATGATGAGTTTCGTCAAGAGCGTCGAAAGCGATATTTACAAGCTCATCAATTTGCGGCTTGGTGATGATGAGGGGCGGTGAAACAACCATAGTATCATTCACTGCCCGCATTACCAGCCCGCGTCGAAGTGATATGTCCCGGCATTTTGTCCCGACAGACAAATCGGGCAAGTATCTTCGGCGGGTAATTTTGTCCTTGACAAGTTCAATAGCGCCAATCAATCCAACAGAGCGGGCTTCTCCAACCATTGGGTGCTGTTCCAAAGTTTGCCATTTCTGCTTGAAGTAAGGACCTATATCGTCATCTACCATTTTCACAATTTTCTCGTCGCGAAGAACTCGAATGTTCTCTGCGGCAACAGCGCAAGCGACCGGATGGCCGGAATAGGTAAAGCCATGGGCAAATTCCCCGCCGTCCTCAATCAGAACCGAGGCAATGTCATCGGAAACCATGACACCGGCAATCGGCATGTATCCAGATGACAGCCCTTTCGCGATTGTCATTAGATCCGGCTTGATATTGTAGTAGTTGGAACCGAACCATTTGCCGGTTCTCCCGAACCCGCAGATCACTTCATCCGCAACCAAAAGAATTTCGTACTCGTTGCAGATACGTGAAATTTCTGGCCAGTATGTTTCGGGGGGAATGATTACACCACCCGCACCTTGAATGGGTTCGGCTATAAATGCAGCTACATTTTTCTCTTTGAGTTTCTTGATGCCCTTTTCGAGAGCCAAGGCTGTTTGCCGACCAAACTCCTCTGGCGATATATCAGCGCCATCCTGGTACCAGTAAGGTTGCGCAATATGTTTGATTCCTGGTATTGGCAATCCGCCTTGTTCATGCATTTCGGGCATGCCGCCAAGGCTTGCTGAACCCATAGTACTTCCATGATAGGCATTGTGACGACTGATAATTATTGATTTCTCCGGTTTGCCTCGTAGTTCCCAGTACCGGCGGACCATGCGAATAACAGTATCGTTTGCTTCAGAACCAGAATTGGTGAGAAAAACATGACTTAAATTTTGAGGTGCTACATCTGCAAGTATTTGCGCCAGTTGAATTGCAGGAGGGTGAGTGGTTTGGAAAAAAGTATTGTAGTAGGGCAGGGTTTCAAGCTGTTGGCGGGCAGCTTCAATCAATTCTGAACGTCCATAGCCGATATTAACGCACCACAGTCCGGCCATTCCATCAATAATCTGATTTCCGTTCGAGTCCCAAATGTAAACTCCTTCGGCATGCGTAATGATTCGACTGCCTTTTTCCTGAAGGGCTTTAAAGTCGGTGAAAGGATGCAGATGATGATCATTGTCTATGGATTGCAACTGTTTGGTTGTCAATTCTTCAAATAGTTTTAGCATGGCGATTTACCTTGGAAGCATTTGTAGTTTTTGGGATGGTCGATAATCTTGATTTCCTGTTTAAAGGGCGAGAGACCCGCCTGTTGGTAAATCACGATTGCCGCCGGATGGTCAAGATTGCATGTGTGAACCCAAATTCGTTGGGGATCTTCTGACCATGCGGTAGCCACGATCCAGTCAAGAAAATACGAGCCAAGCCCCCGGCCGATAAAATCTGGGATCAATCCAAAATAAGCGATTTCAACATTGTCACTATCGGTAAAGTCCAATTCGGTATACCCGGCGGGAGTTCCTTGAACATAGAGTACGTATATTCTTATGTCAGGCTTGTTGATAAGTTCGGACAATTCAGTATCACCTATAAGTCTTCTTTCATACCAGAACCACGGTTCACCAACAGTATTGTACAGGTAGCGGTAAAATGATACTGTGGGATTATGTGCGCGAATAATGGACAAGTTTTCCAGTCGTTGCTTTTTTTGTTTTCGGGGTTTGTAGCTCTTCATTTCCAGATGAGTCTCCACCAAGCGTATCTTTCCTTTCGGAACGTCATCTTGGGACTCAGTATGGAGGTTGAGCAAATGATTTTTGTCAGTTGCGATTTGTAGCAACGGCTTGATACGATTTGACATGATATATAGTAGATTGCGCTGTTTCACTTATTGTATAGTACGAGTAGTATTGATTGTTGCCACTAAGGATTACACATGGATATAACAGGTGAGAAAAATTTGCCAGTGAACCGCGTGAAAGTCTGGGAATCCCTGCATGACGCGGAGTTGCTTAAGAACAGTATTTCCGGTTGCGAGTTGCTGGAATGGGCTTCCGACGACGAAATGAAAGGTTTGATGGTCGCGAAAATCGGGCCAGTCAAGGCCAAGTTTGACTTGCAGTTGACCATTAGCAATTCAGTTCCAGAAATCAGTTACACACTAGAGGGAAAAAGTTCGGCAGGTGCTCATGGGTTTGCGAGTGGCTCAGCAGATATCCAGCTGGCGGACAACGAGGAAGGGTGTACGCTTTCTTATTTTGCGCAAATGAAATTAGGGGGGCGTATTGCTCAAATCGGATCGAGATTAGTGAGCGGAACCGCAAGAAAACTAATTGATGGCTTTTTTGACAAATTTGTTGAGAACATTAACAATAAGTAGTTGCTTTTGTGACTACTATTGAGCGAGAGCATTGAAGTCAACGGCTATTTTGACCTGGCTATGGATTCACTTTGTTTGCATTTAACAGTTGTCAGGCTGAAACAATTGAAATCAAAGTACTCACAAGTTTTGGAATTTATACTGCTCGGGGGAGAAGGATTCCATAAAAAAATCAGGTGAGAATTTAGAATTTAATTGTGGCGGGATTCTGAAAGAAACAGATAGCGAAATGAGTTTGATGCGCTGGTGATCCCGGTGAAACACGGGCAGCACCTTCAGGAAACGGGCCTAGTCACGCTGGCTTGCCAGTTTCTTTGCAGTTACTGTTGCTCGACAGGATTTCTTGCCAGCCGGAGCCGAGTTTATACACAGGTCATTGAATCTGCGATACCCGCGTGCTTCCAGCATGGCAAGGCACCATTGACCCAAATCATACGCGGTGCTAATTGACAATAGCCCCTCATCGGCGCCGAACACTGCCTTTGACTATATCGCGATTGCTCTTTGAATGTTGTAAAACCATTGTGCAATTTCGCTGTTTGCACTCGATTTGAAATTCCGCGACAAATAGAATTCTTGTCATTCGGGAAGTGTCGGCAGTTCTGCTACACCTCGGCAGAAACTGGCACGCGTGGCTACGAACCTCTGTCCATTCCCGCCACGGAACGAAACTCGCTTTTCAGCGCTAGTTCAGAAATATCCCCAATGCCTCGTACAAGCCCAGCATAATAAGGGCTCCAGTCGCACCTGCGGCAAACATCACGTATCTGGACTTGGAAATTTCTTTAGTCAGGTTCTTCTCCAAATATTCGCTCCTCTGGGCCTGCCTGGTGTCCATGGATTTCATTTCCTGCGTCAGAGTTTTCTCCAGATAATCACTCCTCTGGGACTGCCTGTCATCCATGGCTTTCATCTCCTGCTTGACGACCGCAAGGTCGTCTTTAGTCGCAATCTTTTCACTGAAGCTGCCGAATGTAGAAACGAGTGCAACTGCCTGTTCTTCGTCAATGCCCGCCTGCGTCAGGTTTTTTATCGCTTGGTGCTCGTCAAGATTTAGTTGAATTTCCATAGTTACAATTTACCTTTTTTGCTTGAAGTAATCAAATTCAGTTGTGCTGCCGGCTTCTGCCTGGAATAACCCCATACTTCCCGATACTCGGGGGTACTCGGAGAGCGTGTTTTCTCTGCCTGGAGGAAACGAATTTCCAACCCTGCAGTCGCCCGGGCTTTGCCGAATTCATCAGCAAGCGTCATGATTCCCTGGTTCGGCGAGAATTGAAGCAAAAAATTCAATATTGCTTTAAATGTATTTTTTACTGACTTGAATGAAGAAATAGTATCGCCGATGGACGATCGGGAGAAAGTGACTGATAGTGATGAATGATGATGAATAATTGAGAGTTGGCAGTAGATTTTGCCGAATATTTGCGATATGCACTCCAAATTGTGCATAAAAGGGGTGTATACAGTGTATACACCTCAAAAAAACTTGTGAATTTGCACAATTTGAGTGCATCGGCATCGTTCTCCAAGTCAAGATCAAGAGGCTTTTTTTGAGTATTTTGTGTCTTTTAATGATTGCAAGACAAGTGCACGGGAACTAAGATAATTCAAACAACGAGAAATTGTCCGGCTTGGAATTTTGTCTTGGCTTTGACAAGCAGTACCCGCAGGTATTCAGTTACAGAATATTTACATTTTGAAATCAGGTATGGCATTCTGGCGATTTGCCAGCACTATTCGGAGCCAAGCGCGTCCTGGACAGTAAACGGCTGTTCTTCTGCACCTCGGCAGAAACTGGCATGCGTGGCTACGAACCTCTATCCATTCACGCCACGGAATGCAATTCGCTTTTCAGCCTGCTAGTTCAGAAATCTTCCCAATGCCTCGTACAAGCCCAGCATAACAAGAGCTCCGGTCGCACCTGCGGCAAACATCACGTATCTGGACTTGGCAATTTCTCGAACCAAGGTTTTCTCCAAAGCATCGTTTCTCTGTGTTAGGTTCTTTCCCAAATAATCGCTCCTCTGGGACTGCTTGGTGTCCATGGCGCTCATTTCCTGCGTCAGGGTTTTCTCCAGATAATCACTCTTCTGGGACTGCCGGGCTTCCATGGCACCCATTTCCTGTGTCAGGGTTTTCTTCAGATAATCACTCTTCTGGGACTGCCGGGCTTCCATGGCACCCATTTCCTGTGTCAGGGTTTTCTCCATAGCGTCGTCTCTCTGCATCAACTCCTGCTTGACGACCGCAAGGTCGTCTTTAGTCGCAATGTTGTTGCTGAAGCTGCCGAATGTGGAAACCAATGCAGCTGCATGTTCTTCGTCAATGCCCGCCTGCGTCAGGTTTTTTATCGCTTGATGCGCGTCCAAATTTAGTTGAATTTCCATAGTTCTAATTTACCTCATTTGTTCAAAGTAATCAAATTCAGTTGTGCTGCCGACTTCTGCCCGGAAGAACCGCATACTCCCGATAATCGGGTGTACTCGGCGAGTATGTTCTCTCCGTCTGGAGGAAACGAATTTCCAATCCTGCAGCCACCCGGTGCTTTGCCGAATTCATCAGCGAGCGTCATGATTATCTAGTTCGGCGAGAATTGAAACAGAAAATTCAATATTGTTTTGTATGTATTTTTTATTGACTTTAATGAAAAAATAGTGCTGCCAATGGACGATTGGGAGAAAATGACTGATAGTGATGAATGGTGATGAATAATTGAGAGTCCGCAGTAGATTTTGCCAAGTATTTGCAGTATGCACTCAAATTGTACAAATTCACATGTTTTTTGGGATGTGTACAGTGTACACACCCCATTTATGCACAATTTGAGTGCATCGCATCGTTCTCCAAGTCAAGGTCAAGAGGCTTTTTTTGAGTAATTTGTGTCTTTTCATAATTGAAAGGCAAGTGCACGGGGACTGAGATAATTGGAACAAGGAGAAAAGGCACTGCTTGGAATGCTATCTTGCTGCGTAAGCGCTGAAATTTTTGCCTTTGATGGTTATGTCGGGATTTCAGACTTATCCCCAAACACCAAGTCGGCGAATGGATGGATATACTTGTTTTCTAGCGATTAATTTTCCGTATTATCGCTAGTTCACAAATATCGTTCGACTGCTATAATTTGCTTTAATTGGAAATAGTTTAAGGTATTTTTCAATGAGATCACATCAGTTGATAGCAAATTTGTTTCGATTCATCGTTTTATCGATTTCTGTGCTACTGTCGTTTTCAACGGTTGTTAATGCTGACATAATGCGCGGTACGCCGGAAGAGGCACAGGCAATGGTGGCCAAAGCCATCAAGTACTATAACCAAGTGGGACCAGAAGCGGCGTTTGACAAGTTCACGAATACCCCTGCCCCGGAATTTCTCGAAAAAGATCTTTATGTATTTGTCATTAACAAAAGTGAAGATATTCTCGTGGCTCACGGTAAAGAACCGATGAGGGTCGGTGAACCTAATCAGGGACTCCTGGATGCGGATGGCGTTGACATTGGTGCAGTTGTTCTCAATGCGGCCACCTCTGAGGGGGGTTGGGCAAGATACAAGTATCAAAACTTTGAAAGCGGAAGGGTTGAGAAGAAGTCAAGTTGGGTGGTTTTGCACGACGGTTACATTTTCGGGGTTGGAATTTACGAACAGTAATCTGATGCAAGTTGCGAATCTGCGAGGAATGGGTACTACATTTCGATTTTGTTTCCTCTAAATGTTCGCGGGGAGTGTCCAGTCCAGCGGCGAAAAGCGCGACTAAAGGCACTGAGTTCAGAATAGCCAAGCAAATAGGCGATTTCAGTCAATGATAAGTTCCGTTGCTTGAAATACATCTCCGCCAGGCTACGTCTTGTTTGTTCAACGAGGTCCGTATAAGTAAGCCCTTCCCAAGCAAGGTGACGCTGAATCGCACTTGTGCTCATATAGACTTCACTTGCAACTTGTTCCATAGAAGGATAACCATTTGTCAAATTAACCCGAATGATGTTTCGAATTCTATCAATAAGGTTCTGAACCACGGGGGTGCTCAAATTTAATGACTCGAGGCACACTCTCATCAGTGACATCAGTTTCAAATCATGATGGGGCATTCTGCGAGAGAGAATATCGGGGTCGAATACGATAGCGTTTACCTGTTGATTAAAAAATACTGGAGCATTGAAAGCTTTTTCGTGCTCACTGCTACCTTCCGGTTTTGGATGCTCAAAATGAACTTCTTCGGGTGCC
Organism: Arenicellales bacterium; assembly: GCA_965203865.1. GTDB lineage: Bacteria > Pseudomonadota > Gammaproteobacteria > Arenicellales > JAJDZL01. The sequence goes on along the minus strand of OZ241916.1, from coordinate 1,949,319 downwards.
CAGTTGGGTCCAGTACATTCGCGAAACACATTCAGGAACATGCCAAGCGACAATTCCGCATCCTGTCGCCGGGCGATGATTTCCGGGTCGCGAACCTGATACTCGAGTTGTAGAAAATTTCCATTGCTTCTCGTCACTCGCAACATTGAACATTGCTGGTGATAGCGGAATAGATCGGTCAGATTGTCCAACGCATTCCCGAGGGTAGGAGATGATATTGCCGCATATCCCCACAGTCCCAAGTTGCCCGGCTGAAATTGATTGCCAAACCAAAGGCCGAAATTGTCGTTTTGCGTATGAATTGAGGCAGATTCAAATAATCCGCAAAATGATTTTAGAGACACTCCTGCAACCGGGTTGCCAATACATTTGGAATCTATACCGGTTTCTCCAAATACACGGTCAGCGTCCCCGCCATGTTCAGCAATAAATTCGTCAACACCTGTAGCTGCGGGTGCAAGAACATGGGGAACAGGTTCACCATTTGCATTCTCGTCGGAAAACACCGAAGCATAAGCATTCCAGGGTGCTGATTCGTTACTCATCTAAATCAAATTAATTGGTGCCAAGAATTTAGTAATAATAAATGACTTTTAGGTCGTTTGAAAGACTTTTTTGATTTCAAGAGATACTCGCTTTGCTTGTTAAAGGGTAATTCAATCCGAACAAAACATAAATTTGCAACTTTTAAAAACGAGAGTGCAATGCATATAGGAAGCATTTCGATTGCCTTCAACAGATAAGTTCCTTTTAGAAAAGGCAGCGACTACCATTCGTATCACCAGGCAACTTGAACGAGCTGTCTTTAAAAGGGTGAAAAGTCAAGTCATAGAGTTCTTTTGTCAAGCCTGGGTTTACTTTGCACTGCTAAACTTTTCCGCATAAATCGGCAAACTTTTACTTGAAGAAAGTCAAGGAGTGGAAAAAAACATGTCAATTCCTGTTGAACCGGAAACCAGACAGAGGCATCAGGTGGCGCAGATGGTAGAGCGCGCTCGCTGGGCGGCCAGTGTTTTTGCCGATTATGGTCGGGGCGATGTTATGAGGATTGCAAAGGAAGTTGCCAGCTTGGGCGAGGCGACAGCAAGAGAGTACGCAGACTGGGCAGTGGCGGAAACCGGGTTTGGAAATGCTGACCACAAGGAAATCAAGAATCGCATGTGCAGCAAGGGCATCTACGATTACTACAAGGAGCAGGATTTTATAAGCCATCGGGTGAATGAAAATACAGGAGTGGTCAAGATTCCGCGACCCGCGGGCGTAGTATTCGCGCTGACGCCTTCCACAAATCCAGTTTGTTCAGTATTTTTTAAAGTTCTTATTTGTCTGATGACTCGAAATGCTGTTGTAATCAGTCCTCATCCAGCAGCACGCGAATGTTGCTCTGATGCAGTTCACAGGATATCTGAAGTCATCGAAAATGCTGGTGCTCCTGATGGTATTGTTCAGATAATTGAAGAACCGAATTTGTCCGTGATTCAGACCGTTATGAAATCTGACCGGATTGACTTGATTCTGGCAACAGGAGGCTCTCCGATGGTAAGAGCAGCTTACAGTTCAGGAAATCCAGCACTGGGGGTCGGTCCTGGCAACTGTCCAGCCTATGTCGACGAAACAGCCGATATTGGCCATGCAGCTGAATGCATTGCAAACAGCAAATCGTTTGACCAAAGCATTTTGTGTACGAATGAATCGGCAGTGGTCGCGCATCAGTCGATTCGCGATGAACTCGTCTTGGCAATGCAAAAGCAGGGCTGTTATTTCTGTACGGAAGAAGAACGAGAGCGTATCGAGAATTTGTTGTTTCCCGAAGATTCGTTTGACATTTCTGTAATTGGAAAATCCGCGGAGTGGATAGCAGAGCGAGCGCGTATCCGGGTGCCTGCCGATACAAGAGTCCTTGTAGTTTTGCTTGACCGAATCGGAGACGACTATCCACTAAGCCGGGAAAAGCTTTGTCCGGTTCTCGGATTTTTTACGGTACCCAGCAGAAGTGCTGCTGTAAAGGCATGTGCAGCCATGACGCGAAAAATGGGCAACGGACATTCAGCAGCGATACATTGCAAAGATTCGGAAATGATATTGCGATTTGGTGCAGGATTGAATGTTCTTCGAACTGCTGTCAATGCACCTTGCAGCATGGGAGCATCCGGGTTCGAAACAAACCTCGCGCCGACAATGACGGTTGGCACCGGATTCTATGGCAGAAGTTCTGTAGGAGAAAACGTCGGCCCGCAACATCTTGTTCAGTGGGTACGGCTTGCTCACAACAAGAATGAAATTGCGGACATGTCTCGTTACAGTGAGCTTAATTTGCCAGTCGAACAGCCTCGAAATCAATTGAATGGAAACACCGACTACTCGTTTTCATCGGATTATGCTGATGCGACAATGGCAACTTCCCCGCTGACATTGATTGATTCGGGGCAAGACCTGAGAGAAGCGATTCACGAAATCATTCTTGAGGAAATTCGTTCCCTTCAGATAGTACGCGAGTAAATAATTCGCCATGGCGCAAATTCGATCTTATATTTTCATTGACCAGTTGCAACCGAAGACCATGTGTTACTTGGGCACGTGGATACGCGGTTTTTTGCCGCGTGCAAACATGGCTTCCATGGTCATTGAGGTTGTACCGGGACTGCATATTGAAGGAATTACCGATATTGCGCTCAAGAGCGTGGATGTGAAGCCGGGAATCCTGGTTGTGGAAAGGCAATACGGCTATCTCGAGTTCCATTCGGAAAAGACAGCAGATGTTGTTGCGGGAGGAGAAGCAGTCCTGGATGCGCTTGGGGCAAGTGCCAGCGATGCTATGCCACCTGAAATTCTGGCATCAAACATAGTAAAGCGGTTGGACAACTACCATGCATTTTTAATCAATCGAAACAAACTGGGGTCCATGGCATTGCCGGGAGAATCTTTGTTTGTACTGGAAATGCAACCGGCATCCTACAGTATTCTGGCAGCAAATGAAGCTGAAAAAGCAGCAGATGTTAAAGTGGTGGATTACAGAATGATCGGGGCAACCGGTCGTGTTTACTTGAGCGGACCTGAAAGCGATGTGCGTTCTGCGGCCAGAGCAGCAGAAGAAGCGTTGGAAGCGAGAATGTAGAAGATATGGAACACGAGTTTTCAAAGGAGCAAATACGGTCCATTGTGCGAGATGCATTGCGAGAGGCTACCTCGCAAAGGAAAGCTGATCCCCAGAATAGGTCGAAGACAAGCGATTCTCCTTTAGGCAGAAAAATTCTTGCTTCAAGTCGGGCAAAGTCCAAATCGCCGATTTTAATCAAGCTGGAATCATCAAAGCTCCTGAACGAATTCGTAAAGGAATTGATTGCATGTGCTCAGGATGAAAATATAAGAAGCCTGGTGTTATCAGGAAAAGTTGAATTCGACCTTGAGGCGGGTTCAACGAATGGTGTTAAGGCGGGAAAGAAAGAAGTGGAAAATTATGAAGCTCGCTCGGGAGACTACTTGCAAGAGTCTGGAATTTTGACCGAATCGAAAATTTTAAAATTGGCGAAAGAATATCAACGAGTCGTGCTGGGGAGGGGTGCTGTACTGACACCGTTAGCCAAAGACCGGGCACGAGCAGTGAAACTAGAAATTGTGAGGGAACAGACATGAAAGTGGGAACTGTAACCGGAAAAATCTGGACGACAAGGAGACTTGAAGAGTTACCTGGCGGTGCATTGCTGGAAATTGAAGTAGTGGAGAATAATGGCAGCATAGAAAGTCTGCTTGCTTATGACCCACTGGGAGCAGGCCAGGGAGAACGAGTTCTTGTTACCCAGGGGTCGGTAGCGAAAGGTTGGTTTGAATTTGGCAATGCTGTAGTTGATGCCCTGGTAATTGGTATTGTGGATGAAGAGACTGAAGAGGGTACTGCAGGAATGTCTTCTTATATGGCAGAAGCCCGCCGCTTGGCGGGACAATTGCCAGCAGATGTCGAGATTTACAAAACCGAGCACCTCGCGCAAATTCTGAACTTAACTCCAAAGGGATTACGAGATAAATTGCGAGACAGAGGGATGCGTACAGGGTCAGGACGACCTTATGCCTGGACTCGAAAGGAAGCAGAAAAGGTTATTGAACAGGCATTGCGCCCTGTTCAGGATTTTGAATAACAAAATAATTATTTACTATTTACAAAATTATGGAGTGAACTATGTCAAACGCAATTGGATTTATTGAAACACGCGGATATGTAGCTTCTTTTACAGCCGCCGACGCAATGGTGAAAGCTGCGAATGTTGAAATCATCGGACGCGAGCAAGTTGGAGCCGGTTTGGTATCTGTACTGGTTCGCGGAGATGTTGGAGCTGTCAAGGCAGCAACCGAAGCAGGGTCGGAAGCTGCCGGTTCTGTCGGCGAAGTCGTTTCCGTCCACGTCATTCCTCGACCGCACGCTGATGTGGTACGAGAATACGGTGCCGGCAAGTCTGAATAAAATACTTGCGGCTAGTCAAGCATAGCTGAAGCGGTATCTGAATGGCCGCTTCAGAGGAATTGCAGTACAGTCAGGATATATTTGTATGGCAGAGTTACGCGTCTATCTTCAAATTGAAGATTTACAGAAGCAGTTTGCGGCGTACATGGCGACAGCAATGCGCGCTCGCGGCTATGTGCCCATGCAGAGCATGAATTCACTTATTGTTGAGGTCGCTCCTGCACTGGCAATTCATAGAGTCGCGGACCTTGCATTGAAGTCGGTACCGGGTGTGGAGCCGGGTATTCTTTATGTAGAGCGCCAGTTTGGGATTCTTGAACTGCATAGTCAAAATCTTGAGGAAATTGAAGAAGCGGGTGATGCAATTCTGGCGGGCTTTGGTTTGAAGGCGGAAGATCAGCTTAAGCCGAGAATTTTGTATTCCGATATTGTGGAAAATGTAACGGACCAGCATTCAGTAATTTTGAATCGCCAGCGAGAAGCCTCCATGCTGCTTCCCGGGGAATCCTTGCTGTTGCTGGAAATTGCACCTGCATTGTTTTCCGCTGCAGCTGCAAACGAAGCTGAGAAGGCGGCACCATCAAACGTGCTTGTTAATTGTCAAATGATTGGTGCGTCGGGCAGAGTGTTTATATCTGGTAATAAGGAACAAATCGAAATCGCACTAAGCACAGTGCTAGCCAAATTCGAACAAGTCACTGGACGGGAACATTAATTTTGTTGAGTTGTCTCCAACCACGGCTATGGATGCCGAATATTTTAAATTTATTTTTGACGCTGCACAATGCATGCTCCATAAGCAAGAAAGATTGCCCGTTAGAGCAATGATTGCTTGACCTGCAGGAACCCCACTGGCTGATGTTTCACGGGACGCTTGCAGTGCAAGGGCGTTCATCAAAGTCAACCAGAGCAAAGTTTTAACCTAGTCCTTGAACCAGGCTAGCCGTTGACGTTGAAAAGCAACAAATTTATTCAATAACGCAAGTGTGGCCGGACTGTCTATGCTAAACTAACGAAATCTGCAAGTACATCAATACGCAAAAATGCTATTGACGGGAAATCACGGTTCATGATTTTTATTGTCACCAAATAAATTTCGATAATTTTTATTCTATAAAAATGCAGCTTGATCACACTGAATATTCATTGAAAGTAGGTGGCAAGCATCGGAAAAAATTTGGGCAATACTTTACTCATCCGCTTGTAGCCCAATTTATGGTTGAATGGGTATTGGAATCTGGAAAGAATACACTGTTCGACCCTGCCTTTGGCTTGGGAGCCTTTTTAACCCCTGTTTCCTGCAAGCCTGAAATAGAATTTTCGGGATGCGAATCCGATCCGGAAATTTTCAATTTCCTGGCAGAAAAAGCACCAGAGAAAATTATACAAATCTCAAATTCCGATTACTTTCAACTCTGGGGCGTGTCGCATAACAACATAGTATGCAATCCTCCTTATATGCGTTTCCAAAATTGTGCGAATAGAGATACTATTGTTCGGGCGTTTAGGGAAAGAATGGGTTTGGAGGTATCTGGCTACACGAACATTGCCGCTGCATTTTTGATGAAGTCAATCTATGAACTAGGCAATTCAGGCAGAATGGCATACATTATGCCCCTTGAGTTCCTGAATACAGGATACGGTGCAACTGTAAAGAAGTGTTTGATTGAACACGGACACTTGATGGCAATAATCAAACTTGACTGTGAAAAAGATGTGTTCCCCGAGGTCATTACTACTGCGGGCATCATTTTGTACGACAAGGCCAAAACCTATTCTCATGTGAATTTCTATACTGTAAATTCACTGTGTTCGCTGGACGGGATATTGGGCAGTGAGCCGATTTCAAGTGTAGAACGAAAATATTTGGCTCCAGAGGAAAAGTGGATGCAGCACTTTTCGGCAGGCAACTTTGCAGTGAACCATGGAAATTTGGTTCCAATGAGTAGTTACGGTCGATTTAGAAGAGGAATTGCTACTGGTGCCAACGATTTTTTTATTCTTAAACCGTCCGAGTTAATGGCATTGGGAATCGGCAGCTCGGATGTGGTTCCCTGTATTTCGAAAAGCATTCAAATTCAAAAAAATCATTTTGGGAATCAGGATTTTGAAAGTTTGAAGAAACATGATGCTCGTGTTTTTTTGTTTAGTGCCGCTTCACCACACTCAAAATCGGTCAATTCTTATATCAAAAAAGGAGAATTGGAAGGCTATCACAAGCGTTATCTGACAAGCAGGCGTAGTCCTTGGTATAAAACGGAGTTTCGAAATCCTTCCCCACTCTTGCTGGGTGTGTTTTCGCGCAACGGATACAAAATCATTAAAAATGAAAGCGACGCTGTCAACTTGACCTGTTTTCACGGCTTTCAACCGAACTTGCTTGGAAAAAATTACATTGACTACCTGTTTCTGTACCTTGCGTCCTTGCCCGGGCGGGACATTGTGTCATTATCGATTCGGAAGTATGGAAATGGCTTGGAAAAATTTGAACCGAACGATCTGAACAATTCCCTTGTCCCCGCCGAGCATGTATTTGATAAACTTCCTGCCAAAGATGTTTCGACTGCAGTTGATTACACAAAACAGTCAGGTGTGGTTCCAGACTGGATAAACGATTATTTCAGTCATAAACTAAAAATTTCGGATGAACCACAGTTTCATCATTTAAACACTGCCGCATAACCACATAAATTCTTCCATCCTTCTACCGGGTATCCGGGAGGTGGCTTGATTTTCTATATTCAATCGCGGGAAAACACGTATACCGCGATTGGACCAATCATGACAATAACAGCAGTTACTACAAAAGCAAATCCCCAAGAGTAGGCAACGTGGGAACCACCTGTAATATCCAAAGTTGCACCGAAAACTATAGGTCCGATAAATGCACCGAGAAACCCGATCAGTGAATGAAAAGCCATTGTGGTGCCTCGTAGGTTTGTATTTGCATGACGAACGACAGCGGAAGTGATGGAGGCAGAATCTGCTATTGTGAATATGCCGTACAGGCATGCCAGAGCAACGATCAAAACTATGGATACAGGGCTGGCAAAGCCGAGTGCGATACCGGTGCTGGCGGATACGAACATTACGATGAAAATAATTTTGATTCGATTTGTTCGCTCGGCAATTTCATTTGTCAAAATGCTGAATGGCTGTGAAATGAAACTCACAACAGCAATAATTATTGCCGGGTTCCAGTCAAGTCCGAATGAACCTAGTTCATGCTGGGAAAACGCGAATACCAAGTATGCGACAATCCAGGAGCGGAAAACAAACAATTCGACATTATGCACGCTGTAGGCAATGCTGAAGCCCAGTACTTTTCGATTTTGAAGCACCGATTTAAAGTTCGAGAAAATACTGAATTTTTCTTCGCTGCGTTTCGGGGGCACTGATGGCAGGAAGAAGTAGGAAATCCCCAAGGCTGTCAAAGGCCCCAACGCCGAGACGATGAATATCCATTGCCATGCAATATGATTTACCAGCAGTCCGGTAACAAAGAAGGACGTTGCAACGCCAAAGCCAAAACAGGCAGTGTAGACAGCAACAGTTCTGCTTTGCACTCTATCTGGAACAGCATCCACCAAGGCTTTCAGTCCGGGGAAGTAGGTGCCGGCAATTGCAATGCCTTGCAAGCACCGCCAAATACTTGCTGAGATTACACCGGTTGTAGCGACCGCAAAACCAACAGCGGACAACACACCCAGTAGCATTGAAAGCAGATAAACGTCCCGCGCATTGAATCTGTCGGTGAGGGACACGAGTACGCCGACTGCTATGATATAGCCGCCGAAGTAAATCCCCGCAACCCAGCCCATTTCCGTGTTTGTTGCAAGCCATTCAACCTGAAGCGACGGAATTAGTGTGGGGTAAACCGCAAATGACAGCAAACTCAAAACATGCGCAACGCACATCAGAGCAACCGTAATGACTACACTGTTAGTCTTTGGCATGGAAAGAGAATCTTACTGTCACTGGATATTGCCTGCACTGGCTTGAATATAGAATATTGACCGCGAATTTTAATTCAATCAAAGCCTCTGGGATGACTTGTATACAATCTCTTTTAATTCTTGATTGACTTTGTACCAAGCCGTATCCGACAGCGTAATTTATGAAGTATCGCTTTGTATCTACTATTCAAACCGTTGTAGTCTCAACTTAACCTGCAAATCGAAATATAAATAGAAATTCAAACGCCTCTGATTGGTTTGCAATTACATATCAAAGGCAATTGTCTGAACTGTATATCGTAAAATACACGTTGAGTTCCTATGGTTTATAGAATTAGTTAACCAACCGCCAATACATCTCCGCAAATGCTTACAAAGATTTTATTTACGTTAGCGGTTGTGCTGGTTATTATTTTGATTTATTCCGCAAAATTCAGAAGCAGGGTAGCCAATACCGCACAGTTGAAATTTGCATCCGAGCAGAAAAGCAAGTCCAGCCATTGGGCGATTTACCTTGTCGCTGCCATACTTGCACTGTGTTCGGCAGGATTCTTTTATTACAAGTGGCAAGCAGACCATACAATTGTGACAATACGAATCGTAAGTAATTCAAATGAGAAAATTGACACTTACAAAGCCTATCAAAAAGATATCAAAGGTCGAACCTTCACCACTTTGGACGGCCGCTTGGTGACATTGGGCGATTCTGACCGAATTGAACTGCTTGAAGACTAGTATGGAATTTTCGTTGAATCAGCTGTCGAGGACAGGAATGCCGTTGACTTATACGTTCATTGGCATTTCTTTGTTCATAACATTGATTACATGGTTTGGAGAGATAGGGTTCATACTGCTGCCCTTGCTGATTTCAGAATACTATACCGGCATCTCCGAGATAATGAGCGGCCAGATTTGGCGGCTTGTTACGCCGATTTTCATCCATTTTCATATTTTTCATATTGTGTTCAATATGCTTTGGCTTTGGGACTTGGGCGGCACAGTTGAAAGAATTCAGGGTTCGCGCATACTCCTCATGCTTGTGTTGATTAGCGGAATTTTGTCGAACGTCGGGCAGCACCTGTTTACAGGTCCTTTGTTTGGCGGCATGTCCGGTGTCGTATACGCACTGCTGGGCTATGTATGGATGCAAGGATTGTTCAATCCTCGTTTCTACGCATCATTGAATAAGGCGATTGTTGTAATGATGCTGGTCTGGTTTGTTATTTGCTGGATCGGGATCATAGGCAATGTGGCCAACATTGCCCATACTGTAGGACTTGTGGTAGGTGTCGTGTGGGGGTACCTTTATGCGAAAAATGTAGCGATCAGAAGCCGCAGAGACTGGTTGTGAAAAATTTTCATATTCTTTTTCCATATTTTTTTGTTGCGTTAATGGTTGCAACATTTCGGGGGGCAAACGCCTTTGATTTTTCAACTCTTCCCGGAACGGAGGGATTTACCGGCAATTTGAAATCCCAGCTAGAACACGCTTACTCGGCTCGGAATTCGGAAGAGGTTTTTCGTACTCAATTCATCCGGGACGATGGCACCCCAGTGTACGTAAACAGGCTGATTATGGAGCATTCCCCCTATTTACGCCAGCATGCCCACAATCCGGTCAACTGGTATCCATGGGGAGAGGAAGCATTTGAAGTCGCAAAAAAACACAATATTCCATTGCTGTTGTCAATCGGCTACTCCACTTGCCACTGGTGCCATGTCATGGAGCATGAAACCTACGACAATGAGTATATGGCGGAAATCATCAATCGTACCGTGGTTCCAGTCAAGATAGACCGGGAGATTCACCCGGAGATTGATGAAATCTATATTACTGCGATGCAAGTAATTTCCGGAAGGGGAGGGTGGCCGCTAAATGTGTTTGTAACTCCAGATGGCGACCCGTTTTACGGGGGGATCTACTTTCCTCCAGAGAATTTCGAAGCGCTGATACGGCGAGTAGGTGAAGTATGGAAAGACAGTCAGCCCCAAACCATAGAAATTGCAAAGCAAATTTCTGCGATTGTCAGAGACTATTCACTGGCTGCTGCGTCAGATACTGAAATTGGTGAAACGGAAATCAATCAAGTGGTTGCCGAGATTGCAAATCGGCAGAAATCGATTGACGATTTTGAAGTCGACGGAAATCGTTTTCCGAGAGAATCCGAATTGTTTCTGCTGCTGGACATTGCCATGCGAGACAACAACGAGGCGGCCCTGAAATTGTCGAATCAACGCCTGACAGAAATGGCGCTTGGCGGAATCCGGGATCATATAGGCGGCGGCTTTCATCGCTATACAGTTGATGTAGAATGGCTGGTTCCTCATTTTGAGAAAATGCTCTACAATCAGGCTCACCTCGGACGGGCTTATCTCTACGGGTATTGGTTAACAGGAGATCCTCTTTTTCGTCGTGTGGCGGAGCAGCTGCTTGAATATGTGCTTCGAGAATTGACGGATTCAAACGGAATATTCTACTCTGCGACCGATGCTGACAGTGGCGGCGAGGAAGGGGAATACTTTATCTGGACGCCGGATGAAATTTATTCTTTGTTTAGCAAGGAAGACGCTGAATTGATTATTGAACTGTACGGCATTACCGAGCGGGGGAATTTCGAAGGAAAGAACATATTCCATCTTGCGCAGTCCCTGGAAAATCATGCAGAAAATTTGCAATTAAAACCGGAATTACTGGTGAACAGTGTTGATGAATTTCGAAAAATACTGCTCGCTGCTCGCAATCAGCGCGAGAAACCCTTTCTTGATAAAAAGGCAATTACCGCCTGGAATGGCATGATGATTACGACGCTCTCAGAAGCACACCGAATTCTGAACAATGAGCGATATCTTGCAGCTGCTGAGAAGGCCGCGGAATTTTTATGGAAATACAATCGCACAGATGAAGGGAAATTGCTGCGAATTTATCTCAGTGGCGAGTCATCTGTTGCAGGCAAGCTTGGTGATTACGCCTATTTTCTGGAAGCAATGATAAAACTGTATGATCAAACCATGGACCGCAAATGGCTGGAGAGAAGCGAAATACTTGCAGAAGACATGTTGGAAAGATTTTGGGATGAAGCAAATGGCGGGTTATATACAGCGGAATTGGAAGAAGCCAAGAATTTGATAGCCAGGCAGAAAGACCGTTATGACAACGCGTTGCCATCCGGAAATTCAGTGGCGGTAAAAGCATTTGCTGCACTATTCCAGCGAACGGGTAAATCCGTTTACAAGGCGCGGGCGAATCAGATTATCAGAGCATTCAGTAATGAAATTGCGGAGTCTCCGATAAGTTTCACCTACGCACTGGCGGGGTTGCTGGAGTTGGATTCTGGCCAAGTTGGGGAGCGCGAATTTGCCGCCGCGGGAAATGTTTCTGCATACGGACGAGTAGTGAAGCAATCAGCTGAATATCTTGAAGCCAACGTGCAAATTCAAATGAACAGCAATTGGCACATCAACTCCAGCTCGCCTTTGACGAAAAATCTGATTGCTACCCAATTAAGCATTGACCCAAATTCGGGTTGGAAAATAGCAGACATTGACTATCCCGATGGTAGTTTGATTGAAGCGGCATTTCAATCAGGCCAGCTGTCTGTGTATTCTGACCGCGTTTTCATACCGATAAAATTCAAGCGAACAAATGAGTCGGCAACTGCTCCTGTAGTAACAGTAGACTTGCAGGCTTGCAACGACGAGCTTTGCCTGCTTCCTGAATCAATAAAGTTGGAGCTGTCGCCAGCCTTGGCAAATTATGAATTCACTGGGTAAGCGGGACAAGTCCTCCGTCAATGAGAATATTTTGTCCGGTAATGTAGCTGGCATGCTGACTGCACAAGAATGCACATAGTGCTCCAAACTCGTCTGCATTTCCAAATCTTTTGGCGGGAATGGGTTCTTTTCCCTGCTCCATTAGTTCTTCCACAGAACTCTGCCCGTCTCTTGCGGCATGCTCATAGGTAGACCGCAAACGGTCAGTGTCGAAGCGACCAGGCAGAATGTTATTAATTGTGACATTATGATGAGCGATTTGCCTTGATGTTCCTGCAACAAAACCTGTCAAGCCGGCGCGTGCACCATTGGAAAGCCCGAGTTGCGGAATAGGGGATTTCACCGAGGAGGAAGTGATATTCACAATGCGACCAAACCCGCGCTCAATCATTCCGTCAACGACTCGGTTAATGAAGTCGATCGGAGTCAGCATATTGTTGTTCACTGCGGTGCTCCACTCTTGGGTCCCCCATTCACGAAAGTATCCGGGCGGTGGCCCGCCGGCATTGTTAACCAGAATATCGGGATTGGAGATTGCATTCAATACTGTGTTTCGACCTTCTTCAGTGGTCACATCGCAGCAAATACCGGTAACGCTGCCTCCCTTGGCAACGCTTTTGACTTCTTTCACCGCGTTTTCAAGGGTTTCACTTGTTCTGCCATTCATCCAGACATTTACTCCTTCTTGCGCCAAGGCTTTCGCGCAACCTTTGCCAAGTCCCTTGCTTGACGCGCATATAATAGCGTTCTTTCCTTCAAGTCCAAGATTCATAGTTTTTACCTCCGAATTGGTAAATTAATTGTTAATACAATTTACAGTCATTGGCGGCAGTATGAGCCGATTGAACAACTAAGTGGCCACCGCAGCCAATAATATCCGCGGAGCCGGGTGGATTGTTTTATCCGCCGCAGCAGCTACAGTAATGAGTGGCGGAGTTCATGAACTGGCAGGCAGTATTCACTCAGCGCAAACCGTGTTTTTACGGGGTGTTCTTGGTCTGTTAATTGCATCAGTTTTTATATTCCCTCGCGCCGACTATTCTGTACGAACATCCAAATGGAAGATTCATCTTCTACGAGGTGTTCTGGGCGTACTGGCGATTAATTGTGGATTCTATTCAATAATGATTTTACCATTGGTGACAGTAACAGCATTATTCTTTACTACTCCTCTTTTTGTTACTGCGTTGAGCGGCCCCATGCTAGGCGAGAAGATCGGTCCTCGTCGTGTGGTGGCTTCAATACTGGGTTTTATCGGTGCATTGGGCGTGATTGGCTATCTGCCGGAGCCGTTTCATTTAGACCTGCTTGCTCCAATACTGGCATCATTTTCATTTGCACTTGTGCTGATATTGGGGAAACAACTGTCGGAAACTGAACGACCTGGAACCATTTTGTTCTACTTCACCGTTATCCTGTCAGTGGGAAGCTTGCCGCCCGCAATTATTGTATGGGAATCACCAAATTTGAATGAATGGATTATTCTGGCTGTAATCGGTGCGGCTTCATCATTGCGAAACTATCTGGACATAAAGGGGTACGCTATTGGAGATGCCCATTTTGTTGCACCGTTTCTCTACACAAGAATGATTTTTATGGCACTTGTTGGATATTTTGTGTTTCAGGAAGTGCCGACAGTATCAGCAATTACGGGTGCAACCTTGATTGTAATGTGCACCCTTTACATCTTGCATCGTGAATATGTCACCAGAAAGGAAGAATCTCGCCAAGTTCAGCTGCATCGCAAGTCTGATTTTGCATAGCACCTCACCCAGGTTTAACGCGTTAAATTTGCCCCGGGTGCTACAAATCTAATCTGATTGCCTGTCTGCAGGTTTTACCATGTTTTCATCGGAATACTTGTTTGCGGCAGGTCCTGAAAGATGCAGCGTTGATGTGGGAAATGCTATTTCTGCACCGTGCTTCTCAATAATATTCATGACTTCCACCAATACCTCTTGCTTCACTTGGTGGTATTTAGCCCATTCCACTGTTTTAGTGAAGCAGTAGATAAATATATCCAATGACGAAGGTGCAAACCGGTCGAAATTGACCATCAAAGTGTTGGTTTTGTCAATTTCAGAATGCGATTCAAGCATGGCCCGTACATCATCAACTATAGCGGTTAACGCTGCAGAATCATCATACCTGATACCAACATACTCGAAAATTCTGCGGTTGGTTTGGCGTGTCAGGTTGCGAACAGCCAAAGTTGTAAATACTGAATTCGGGACGTATAGCGTGCGAGAATCAAATCGACGAATCACAGTCTGCCGCCATCCAATTTCTTCTACAGTTCCTTCAACATCCATGTCGGATGAAGTGATCGTATCCCCGACAACAAAAGGGCGGTCGAGATAGAGCATCAGGCCGCCGAAAAAGTTTGATATAAGCTCCTTGGCAGCGAAGCCTACCGCAATACCGCCAACCCCGCCAAACGCCAAAATGCCGGCAATGCTGAATCCGAGGGTCTGCATTGCAACTAAAGCGGCAGTTATCACGATGACAAGGCGTAGCACTTTGACGACGGCATCAAGATTCGCCTGGTTATAGTCTTCGCCGCGGGCTTTCTTTTTTTGGACGTAAGTTTTCTTCAAATTTTCAACGAGCCGGATAAGGAACCAGCCCAGCGTTGCAATGATCGCTACAGAACGAATCGGCGGGACTGCGACAAAAATCTCTGCGTTGGTTTCGAAATGAACGATGTCAATGGCGAGCGAAACCCCCGCAATCCAGATAATCAAACCTGCAGGTTTTTGAATTGCATCAACAAGCGCATCATCCCACATGGATTTTGTCTTTCGCGATTTTCGGGCAATATACTTGAACAGGTATCTTCGGACCTCGCTTGCAACAGCAGTCAGTACCAGAGTGATAAATACTTGGTATACCCAAGGATTTACTGTAAAAACTTCAATTATTCGATCAAGCATCTTTATCCTTCTTGTTGAACTATGCGTACAAGTGAGTCAAGGAGTACATCCGGTTTTTCCGACATAATTGTATGACCGGTTCCGGGAATGACTACAACTTCAGAAAATTTTAGCGAATCTACCAAGTCTCGGGTCGCACGCACTGGAGTTAGCATATCTTTTTCACCGAGAATCAGCATAGTTTGGCATTGGACTTTTTGTGCAGACTCGATTCCGTTTCTGTAGTCGTTGCAGGCATTGAGATCATTGTACAAAACCCCCGGTGAACCTCTTTCAAAGAGGCGTGTCAATCCGCCGATCATCCACATTCCCGGCGTATCGCAGCCACCAAAATGGGCAGATGGGCTATGCCCCCAAGCAGTAAGCATGTCGATGGCTTCATGGTCATTCGATTTGGCAAAATTCAGCAGTTCATCTGTAACAGCCATGGGAGTTGCTGTTCCGACAAGTACAAGTTTTTCTGCTCGTTCAGGATACTTGGCAGCGGCTTCCAGCACGATTAAAGAACCCATGCTATGTCCTACAAAAACAGCACTGGATAGATTCAATTCGTCCAGAAGCTCCTTTAGCCAATCCGCATAAGCGCCAATCGTAGGCAGCGGTTCTCCTTTGGAACGACCATGGCCAGGCAGATCGACAGCGACAACATTCAATCCGTGCCGGGCAAAATATCGCGCCTGCAAAGTCCACACAGTGTGATCCAGCGATGCACCGTGTACAAACAGCACAGAAGGAAGATCAGGGTTGATTTTCTTTCCGGCAGTAAATGCGTACGCGGTCTCGCCTTGAACTCCAATTCTCATACTACAAGATTCTTGCTTACTTTTTGATGCGCTGGGAAGCTCGCAAGCCTGTTTCCAAGTCTTCAATCAGGTCATCCGGGTCCTCCAGCCCGACCGAGAGCCGAACCAAGCCTTCGGAAATTCCGGCAGATTCCAGGGCTTCGGCATCAAGCCGGTGATGAGTAGTGGAAGCAGGATGAATTACCAGCGATTTAGCATCCCCCACGTTGGCAAGATGTGAAAACAGATTCAAGCTGTCAATAAATTTATGACCTGCGGTTCTTCCTCCTTTGATGCCAAATGAAAATACTGCGCCGCAACCCAATGGAAGTTGCTCCTTCGAAAGTTCATGCCCCGGATGATCGGGAATTTCTGGATATTTCACCCACTCGACAGCAGGATGATTGTTGAGAAATTCAATAATTTTACGCGTATTGGAGACATGGCGCTCCATTCTAAGTGGCAATGTTTCCAGTCCTTGCAGCACTTGGAAAGCAGTCGTGGGGCTCATGCATGCTCCAAAGTCTCTTGCCCCTTCCTTGCGCGCTCTTGTGATATATGCTGCAGGCCCGAATTCTTCTGTAAAAGTCAACCCGTGAAAACCATCGTAGGGTTCTGTCATCGTGGGGAATTTCCCGGAAGCATCCCAGTCAAACTTGCCGCTGTCGACCACTAGCCCGCCAATTACAACACCGTGTCCGCTCAGGAACTTCGTTGCCGAGTGAACAATCAAATCAGCACCGAAATCAAAGGGCTTGCACAGATACGGAGTTGTAAAAGTCGAATCAATTAATAATGGCACTCCATGAGCATGTGCAACTTCTGAAGCACCGCCAATGTCCAGAATTTCGCATCCCGGGTTTCCGACTACTTCACCGAAAACTAACCTTGTATTCGGTTGGATTGCTTTTTCGATAGCATCAATATCTTCCGGGTCAACAAAGGTGGTTTCAATTCCAAAGCGAGGCAATGTATACGAGAGCAGGTTATGCGAGCCGCCGTAAATGGATTGCGATGAAACAATGTGGTCGCCTGCACTTGCAATGGTTGCAATTGCCAAGTGTAAGGCAGCTTGACCGCTTGCTGTGGCTATTGCTCCAATGCCGCCTTCCAGGGCAGAAATTCGTTCTTCCAGAACTGCATTTGTTGGATTCGTGATTCTGGAATAGACATGTCCGGTACGTTCAATATTAAAAATGGAAGCGGCATGGTCGACATCTTGAAAAACGTACGAAGCAGTTTGGTAAATCGGAGTGGCGCGTGCGCGCGTGGCGGAATCGGGACGTTGCCCCGCATGAAGCGACATTGTGTCGAACCTCATGAACTTTGACTTGGCCATTGATTACGTTTTTATATCAGTTAAGTAGTTTTGCTGGTTTTGTTCAAACTTTGTAATTTTCAACTCCAATATATCGCCTGATTTATTTCGGGCAGTATTGAAAACTCAAACAAATATAACATTGAACGATATAGATATGAATTTTGTAGTCGCATTTTCCAATCAATTGTCGTTATTGAAATGATTTTATGTTTGTCGTTGAATTGAATACTGGCAGAAATTTTGCTCAAGCAAGTTGGCGGGGTAAAAAATTTGCAGGAGTTATATATAATCCTTGATTTCCGTGCTTTACAAAAGTGCGTACCT
Source organism: Arenicellales bacterium (assembly GCA_965203865.1). Lineage (GTDB taxonomy): Bacteria > Pseudomonadota > Gammaproteobacteria > Arenicellales > JAJDZL01. The sequence continues at coordinate 1,931,776 of OZ241916.1, read as the reverse complement.
GTTGGTCATTCTGTCGAAGTCGATGAAGTTTCAATTCGGTTACGGGTCGAAAATTTCTTCAGCTAAATATATCACTGGGATATCAAGCTTGCTGGTTTCACTAGGCGAGTGACCGGCAAGAAATTTCTTTGAATAGAAGCGGTATTAATCCAAGGTAATACCAATCTGGTGATTCACGATGGCAAGTAGTAGCAAACTCAACTGGCGGCATCCGATTATTATTGTTGCATGCGGATGTCTGGTCATACTGGTAGGTTTTGGAATTAGATCTACCATGGGGGTATTTCTTGTACCTGTGACAGAGCAGTATGACTGGGGAAGAAGCATTTTCGCTTTCGCTGCTGCCATTCAGAATATTTTTTGGGGATTGTCACAACCGCTTTTCGGAGCATTTGCAGACCGATTCGGATACGGCCGCGTCATTTTTGTGGGAATGCTGTGCTATTTGGTCGGACTGGTACTAATGGTGTCTTCTTCCAGTCCGCTTGGATTCTATATTTCGAATGGAATGCTGATCGGTTTCGGATTGTCGGGCACAACCTTTGCGCTAGTTCTGGCAGTGATAGCCCGTTCGGTTCCGGAAAAGAAGCGATCTATGGCTTTGGGAATTGGAGCGTCGGCGGGATCGATTGGACAATTTATTTTGGTACCGGTCGGCAATGTGCTGATTTCCAATTACGGCTGGATACCGGCAATTCTGCTACTCGCCGGTATGCTGGTAGCTGTAATCCCGTTTGCCTGGGTGTTGTCAGGGAAGCCCGAAGAAACCGGTCCTGCTCAGTCATTGAAGGAAGCTTTGGTCGAGGCGGCACACCACCGCGGCTATGTATTGTTAACAACGGGATTCTTTGTCTGCGGATTTCAGGTAACTTTCATTGGAATCCATTTGCCCGCGTATTTGGTGGATGTGGGATTATCAAGCAGTGTTGGTGCATGGGCCTTATCGCTGGTTGGTATTTTTAATTTGATTGGCACGTTGGTTGCAGGCTACATGGGAAACAAATACACAAAGAAAAGTGTTCTGAGTTTGATCTATCTTGGACGTGCAATTGCAATTTCAATTTTTGTGTTGACACCTCCGACCGTAGTGACTGCCTTGGTGTTTGCTGCCACTATGGGGATTCTTTGGCTTGCCACGATTCCACTTACTTCGGGAATTGTCAGTCAGGTGTTTGGCCCGCGCTATATGGGAACGTTGTTCGGATTTGTATTCCTGAGTCATCAAGTAGGAAGTTTTATTGGCGTATGGCTTGGCGGAGTTTTGTTTGATGCCACACAGTCGTACGAGTTGGTGTGGTGGATTTGCGCTGCACTTGGGGTTATCGCAGCATTGTTGCATTGGCCGATTGACGAACGTCCTCTTCTGGGTCGCACAAAGACGGTTGCGGAATCGGCATAGAGAATTTGAATTGTAATTTTTACGAGGTATCTGAATGAACGAACGGGAAATTAACTCGGTTGCAGTACTGGGAGCTGGAACCATGGGAAGCGGCATTGCCGCAGCTTGTGCAGAAGCAGGGTGCAAAGTGCTACTGCTTGATGTAACTCAGGAAACAGCAGAGAAGGGCAAGCAAATGATGTCGGCAGGCCGAATGCCGATGGTGGAGAATCCGGACTCTCTAGAATTGATAACTACAGGCGGGTTTGACGACTCCTTGAAATTGACCCGGAACTACGACTGGATTTGCGAAGCTGTGGTGGAAGATCTTGAAGTGAAACGCAGTATTTTCTCGCGGCTGGATGATGCAAGAGCTGAAGGTTCGATTGTCTCTACCAACACATCCGGCATTCCCTTGCGCTCAATCTATGAAGGAATGAGCGAACAACTTCGGAAAGATATATCGGTTACCCACTTTTTTAACCCGGTAAAAGTAATGAAATTGCTGGAACTCGTACCAGGTGAAGACACTACTCCCGATGTTACCGAAGCGCTAGCAGAATTTTGTCGAAGTCGATTGAAGAAGGGAGTTGTCTACGCCAAGGATACAGTGAATTTTATAGGGAATCGGATTGGTTGCTTCTGGATGCTGGCGGGTTTTCACAAAGGTTGCGATGCTCGCCGCAATGGCATCTCTATTGAAGAAGTCGACGCATTGATGACTAAAGTTCTGGGAATACCGTCAACGGGTCTCTACGGCCTGATCGATCTTGTAGGGCTCGATGTTATGGACTTGGTAGCCAGGAATTTGGAGGAAAATTTGCCGGACGACGATGCAGGGCGCAAGTATTTGGAATTTCCGGCTGAAGAGCAAGCCATGCTGAAGTCCGGCCAACTGGGCCGAAAAACCAAAGGTGGATTCTTTAGAATCGTTTCGAGTGAGGATGGTACAAAAACCAAGGAAGTTTATAACCCGGAGCACAAAATTTGGCAATCTGCCTCATCTGTAAATATCAATCAAGATGCAAATTCGTTAATATTTGGAGATGATGAGCATGGAAGCTTCGTGTGGAGCCTGGTTTCGGAAACGCTTTGCTATGCAGCAGACCTTGTACCTGAAATTTCGAATGACATTGTAAATGTAGACCGCGCAATGAGGTGGGGGTTCAACTGGAAGCAGGGTCCATTTGAACTGTTGGATAGTTTTGGCCCAAGGCGAGTAGTAGAAAAACTGGAAGCCGAAAATCGTAAGATCCCTCGCATGCTTTCAGTATTGAGCTCAAGCAATTCAACTACGTTCTATTCTGAAGATAAATCCGAATACTTGGGCGTAGACGGCGCAATGCATTCCGTTCAGGAATAGTAGGCTCTCTTTCCAAAGTGCAATTTTGCACTTTGGAATTTATGCGGAGACCGATTGGCGCCAGTTAGCGGATTTTGCGTTTGGATCAAAAAAATTTGATGATTTGTGATTCCAGGACCTTAAGGCTTATGAATTTCCATTGGACAAAATGGTCCAAAAAGAGTATTTTTTATTGCTTGGGCAACTGAGGGTTCCTTAATACTTCAAAATACTGCGGGTGTAGTTCAATGGTAGAACTTCAGCTTCCCAAGCTGATAACGTGGGTTCGATTCCCATCACCCGCTCCAAATTCTATCCCCGACTAATTGTCGGGATTTTGCTGGATTTCAAATACTGAAATTACCCGATCAACGCCTTTTGTAGTTCGAACAGCTTCAGCAGCGTATTTTGCTATCTCTTCAGTTACAATTCCCATCAAGTAGGCAACATCGTTTGATACAACGACGATGATCCTGTTTTCTGGAATTTCTTCAACACGGCCAAGTCGAATTCTGATTCTGGACTTGATCCACTGGTCATGCAAAATGTCTTTGGCACTAATAGATTCGGTTACCCGTAATTCGTTGACTACCTGACGAACACTCCCATTGTTTTGGGCAACTTCTTCGACAATCTCTTTCGCCCTTGCGCTAGGAACTTCGCCAGTCAGCAATACAATGCCGTTTACCGTAGTTACATTGATATGGGATTTGTCCAGCTCGGAATGACCAATAGCTTTGTTGCGAATGCTGAGAGTAATGCCCCGGTCATCAATATGCTGAGTCAACGACCTTCCCGCAGTGGATGTATCCCGAGTCTCCACGGTGTCACTGTAGACAATGCTTGAAGAAATCGCAAGCAGAATGAATGCAAAGAGGTAGATAAGAAAGTTTCGAGATGCTGAATACAGCTTTGAATCCATCAATTCACCCATTTGTGAAGTTGGTTAAAACAATGGGTATATTTTACTTCAAGCAGTTATGAGGCACATAGATTAATTATTGTCTTTCCTCAGGCCTTGCTGATTTTGACGGCACCATGATATTTGAAACTTCGGGAACCTTGCTTCCATAATGACCTGAAATCAAATTGGGTTCGCCATCCAGAAACTCTGCCCAGGCAGGGTCTCGAAGTATTCGCCTTTGTGAATCCATTCGAAGTACAGAAGTTACCCCATGATGCCGTGCCTCGGGCACATCGCGTAGTATTGTTACACGAGAGATCAGGTTGTACACATCAATCCCCATCGCAAAAATCCTGTCCAGATTGCTCGGTGTCTCGTGAGTGCTTTCAAGTTTACGCTTCTTCAATTCCATACTGTCAGAATTTTCAATTAACCAAGGCATGTCAAAAAATTTCACGCCGTTCAAGTCCAGGTCATTGGCAGAATCAGGTTGTCCCGAAAAAATTTGTGAAGTTGAATACACAGGAACATTGTGTGCTTTAAGAAAATCGATATGCGGCTTTATCAACCTTCCGTGAAGAGAGTCTGCAATGAGAAAAATAAAGTCTACATCCTGTCTGCGTCTGGGAACGAATTCGAATGAACTGCCTAGCAGTGCGCGTATGTTGTAGTACCTTTGCCTGCTTTCACCAGTGTTCAAGAGTTTTTCCAAGGAAGCGGAGTAGTCGGTTTGATTCAGCTGATAGACTTCAAAGTCTATGATAGAACCCCCCAATTGTTGAAATTCTTGCTTGAAACCTGTAAAAATTCTTTCAGCTGTACGGGTTGGCGGATATAAAACTAGTGCTCTGGTATGGCCGTCCAGAATCGCTCGCCGAGCGACATTCTCTCCGTCATGCTCGGGTGTCAAGGCAAATTGATAAACATCTTCCGGTAGATTTTTTTCCGAAGATTCGCCCAGCAGCAGAGTGGGCACCCGGAAGTCCCCGTATTTTACGATTGTTTCCACTGAGTTAACACCGAGCGGGCCAACTATGAAATCAGCACCTTCTGATATGGCTTGCTTGTGATATTGGCTGACAAATACCGGTTCGGAACCAATGTCGTAGACTTCAACATGAGGCTTAAGTGGTGTTGTGTCAGAATTGAACTGTGCGAGGAAACCATCCAGAAATGCATGGGATGCCGCACTGTTTACCGAAGTCAGCGGCAGTAGCACCGCAATACTTCGAATAGAGCCTGTAGCAAGCGGCTGGTCTGGCAGTAGCCCGGACAAAAGGGTTGAAACAGCGGGGTGCGTTGGATTTTCGAGCAACCAATTATCTGCCGCTATTGAATATTGTTCAGGATTATGTTCAACGAAGTTCAGTAACAGTGCCAATTCATACCATTTTCTTGTAATTTCCTCCTGCGCTTCCGCAAGAACAGATGAAAGTTCCTCAATTGAAAACTGTTGAAGCAACGTCCAGATTTGGTGGCCAATCATGGCTTTTTCCTGATCAGATTTAACAATTGAATGCAGTGAAATGAGTTCGGTAGCAAGGCGAATTCTGTTTCCAAGTGTGCCTAGTGAGTTTATTCTCAATTGAATTAATTCTGTCTTCTGTTTCGGAGTGAGTCCTGGTCGTTGGTCAATATTTGCCAATTTTCCAAGTGCTGAGTTATGTCTTGAAAGTGCCTGGTCAATTCTTGCTTCTGTCAATTCATAAGCAACAAGATCCTGCAGTTGCAGAGGTTGAAACGCAATTAGCTGAAATATCGATACAGCTTCAGAAACTCTGCCTTTGTCCAATAGTTGATTGATCGCTTCAAGCAAGTGCTTGTTATAGTTGGCTGGTTCATTCTGTGCATCCATCAAGGTTTCCCACACAGACTTTGCTGGAGTTGTGGGTTCTGGAAGTAACTCATGGTCGGGAGAAAAATCTTCAACTGATGGTATAACTGCGGTGTCGAGCCGGGGAGCGGGAGATGGTTCTGGTTCTACTGCAATTGCCGGGGTATCTTTGGATGGTTCGGAAACAGGGGCCGCACAGCCTGCAACGAACGTGAATAGAATCACAGAAATACAGGTCAGTGAAAAGTGCGAAGAAGATTTCGATATCAGTTTCCTGCAATTAACCTGAAGAATTGCCATGGCGATGTGCTGAAAGATGCTGATGGTACCCATATTGCAATTATAACTTTGTAAATTGGTAATTGAAAAAGACTGGAAAACTATACGTGGTGGCAACGCCGATCGGGAATCTTGATGACCTGTCATTACGCGCTGCACGGGTTCTGAGCGAAGTTGACCTCATCGCCGCAGAAGATACAAGGCATAGCCGAAAGCTACTGTCCCGATTCAACATTGCCACCGCGGTAACGTCTTACCATCATCACAATGAATCTGTAAAATGCCAAAAACTTCTTTCCGAGTTGAACAAGGGCAAGAATATTGCCTTGATTTCAGATGCGGGCACTCCGTTGCTGAACGACCCCGGCAGATTGCTCGTAAATCTTGCCCACAGGAACGAAGTTGAGGTTATTCCTGTCCCCGGCCCTAGTGCTTTGCTGAGTGCACTGTCTGCTTGCGGATTAAAAATTGACCGGATTGCATTTGAAGGTTTTCTCCCGGCTCGTCGGCAAGACCGCAGAAAGGCTTTGAAGCATCTGACCCTGGAGTCCCGGTCTATAGTATTTTTTGAAGCTCCACATCGTATTTCGGAGTCGATGCTTGATATGGCCGAAATTTTTGGAACAGAGCGAAATGCATGCTTGGCGAAAGAAATGACGAAGGTTTATGAAACGATTCGGGTTGGCACTTTGGGAGAGCTTGCCAATTGGGTAACGCAGAATTCTGAGCACCAAAAAGGCGAGTTTGTTGTGGTTATTGAGGCAGTGAATCAGGCGGCAGAACCAACTGACACACTTACTGACCATGCATTGCGAATACTGCTTCGCGAATACTCGCCGAGCAAATCAGCGCAGCTGGCGGCAGAAATTTTGGGACAGCGTCGCAATCGCCTTTATAAACGAGCTTTGGAATTAACAAAAACTAGTTAGTTATTGCCAAGCCCGTTGTGTAGTAAAATCTGTTTTGATGAAGGGAGTTGGCTGGACAGTCGCTCGTTGCAAATTTGCGAACGGGAGGAAAGTCCGGGCTCCACAGGGCAGAGTGCCAGGTAACGCCTGGGCGGTGTGAATCGACGGAAAGTGCCACAGAAAATATACCGCCGATGATATTCGGAGTTTTTTACGAATATGCAGGTAAGGGTGAAATGGTGCGGCAAGAGCGCACCGCATTCGCGGTAACGCGGATGGCAGGGTAAACCCCGCTTGGAGCAAGACCAAATAGAAATCCGAAAGCGTTGCCCGCGCTGGATTTGGGTAGGTTGCTAGAGGCTCGCGGTGACTCGAGTCCCAGATAAATGACTGTCTCCGGTTGAATTAACCGGACAGAACCCGGCTTACAGGCCAACTTCCTTTCCACTCCATTTCCATATTTTTGACTCCCTCGCGTTTGGAGTCAAGACCAGCAATCAAGCCAGATTTGCCTCAATTCACCTTCAATTGATGGGTTGCAAATTCAAGCACAATATCCACTGTTTTTATTGCATGAAAAAAAATTACTTGACATTTGTATTTGATTTATGCGATATTCAGGGGTCATTAAGTGGTAGATAGTGGTAAATAGTTATCATTAAGTGGTAATATATATCAAATAAAAACCAATTTGAAACAACAAAACAGAGAGGATGAACCGTGTTTAGCGGGAGCAACAAAATCGCAGTTGACAACAAAGGTCGATTGATGATGCCGGCAAGTTACCGGGAAAGCATCATGCAATCCTGTGGAGGAAATTTGGTGATCACGAGAAACATTCATGAGAAGTGCCTCACGATATACCCAGGCCCTGCCTGGCTGAAACTGCAGGAAGTTCTTGAGAAGAATAAAAATGCTTCTGCCAAGTTTGTGAGTATCGCCAGAGCTCTACTTGGGAATGCCAAAGCGTGCAATCTGGACTCTACAGGACGTATTTTGGTTCCCAGAGAGTTGAAAGAGTATGCGAATATCGAAAATCGGGTAGTTCTGGCAGGCATTTCTGAAAAATTCGAGTTGTGGGCTGAAGACTCCTGGAATGAAGTTCAAGACAAGTTGTTGGCCGAGATTAAGGACGACGCAGAGTTCGACGAAATACTAAGATCGCTTCCAATCTGAGACAAGTAGTTTTTGATGATGCTTACCGACAAAAATTCAATCAAGGAATGGCACAAGCCAGTTATGGCGAATCAAGTGATTGACGCGTTGAATATTATATCAGATTCAACCTACGTAGATGCCACCTATGGTCGGGGTGGACACTCGCGTTTAATTCTTCGGAAGTTGAGCTCAAAGGGTAGGCTGTATGCCATCGACTGCGACAAAGACGCAGTGAAAGCAGCTCGACAGGAACATGTTTCGGATTCGCGTGTGCTTGCTATTCATGCCCGGTTCTCCAATGTTCAAAAAGTGCTCAGGCAACAGGTGCCAGATGTTGAAGCGGCTGGCATAGTCGCTGATCTGGGCGTGTCGTCTCCTCAACTGGGCAATGCTTCTCGCGGCTTCAGTTTCGACAACGATGGACCGCTGGATATGAGAATGAACACAGATGAAGATGAAAGTGCGGCCGACTGGCTTCGCCGGGTAGATCAAAAAGAACTGGAAAAAATCCTTCGGGAACTGGGAGAAGAACGCTACGCGAGACGTATCGCGCAAGCCGTGGTGAATATTCGAACTAAAAGACCGCTTGAAACCACAGGTGAACTGGCTAGTTTGGTGTCCGAATGCGTACCCACGCAAGAACCCGGCAAGCATCCTGCAACGCGAACATTCCGGGCCATTCGAATGCATATCAACCGTGAAATCAGAGAACTTTCGTTATTCTTGCCGCAATGCCTGGAGCTGTTGAAACTGCAGGGGCGTCTGGCAGTAATTACATTTCATTCGATTGAAGACAGAATCGTGAAGAGATTTATGAGAAGTGCTTCGATTGGTGCTCCAGGTCCACAAGGAGTTCCCTTTCGTCAGGCAGAATTTCGTCCAACTATAAGAATTATTGGTCGTGCTCTCCGACCAAGTTTAGAAGAAATCAACACAAACCGTCAAGCGCGTAGCGCCATATTGAGAGTGGCGGAGAAAATAGGAGATGCTCATGCGTAGTCTGGTTTATATCACCACAGTAATTTGCCTGGTTTCGGCGATTGCAGTCGTAGGGATTCGACACGAAAACCGAATTTCTTTTATTGAGTTGCAAACGTTGTACGAAGAACGAGACGATCTAAATATAGAGTGGAGAAGGCTGCTACTGGAAAGGGCAGCTCTGTCGCGATACAAGCAACTTGAAAGCTGGGCGCAAACCAACCTTGATATGCAAAAGCCTGAAACCCAGTTCGTTTTGCCAATTTCAAACGGTAGCCAGTACACGGTGACAAGTGAATGAATCACGAACCTGACAATACGGTCTACAGAATTCCTTTGCGCGATTTGGTCGCAGTATCGGTAATTGCGATCGGGTTGGGCCTTCTTTTGGTGCGCGCATTGCAGCTGCAAGTGTTTGAATCAAAATTTTTGCAGGACCAAGGCGACGCACGATTTATGCGAAACGAGACGGTCGCTGCGAATCGAGGGATTATTCGCGACCGCAATAACAACATTCTGGCGATTAGTACGCCTGTAGACTCTGTTTGGGCAGAACCGATGATTCTTTCAAGCTCAAATTCCCGAATTGGTGAACTTGCAGAATTAATCAATGTACCCGAAGAAAAAATTCAAAGCGATGTAAGTGATTATGCTGCCAAAGAAAAACAGTTCATTTACTTAAGGCGCCATCTCACACCTGAACATGCCCAGCGGGTCATGGATCTTGAAATTCCGGGTGTGTTCTTGCAAAGAGAATACAGAAGATACTACCCGAACGGTGCAACAGTAGGAACATTGATAGGCTATACAAACATTGATGATGTTGGACTTGAGGGCCTTGAGTTGTCTCTTAACTCTACACTTGAAGGCGAACCAGGCCTCAGGCGCGTTGTAAAGGATAGACTGGGCCGTACCATTGAAACGGTTCAGCATGTTCGGTCAGTTCGAGATGGAAAAGATGTTGTTCTGAGTATTGATTCCCGAATCCAGCAGGTCGTTTTCAAAAGCCTGCTGGATACAGTAAAGAAACACAAGGCGGATTTGGCTACCGGAATTGTTATAAATCCGCGAACCGGAGAGATTTTGGCGATTGCCACCGCACCGGGCTTTAATCCGAACGACTGGAGCGACAGAAGTGTAACCAGAAATTCTGCAGTTACCGATGTGTTTGAACCCGGGTCAACCATCAAGCCCTTTGCTGTTGCGAAAGCGTTGATGGAACAGGTCGTTTCCCCGGAAACGGCAATTGACACCTCGCCGGGCTACATGAGAATCGGCGGTTTTTCTGTTGAAGATATTCGAAATTTCGGTACTTTGTCTGTTTTCGACGTTGTAGTCAAGTCAAGCAATGTCGGTGTCGTAAAGATTGCAACTCAGGTTGATGCGAAAAAACTGGCTGACTTCTATCGGTCGCTTGGGCTCAGTGCTGTAACTGAAAGCGGATTGCCTGGAGAGCAGGCGGGACTGTTTCCAGAGCGAACAAAATGGCGTCAAAGCGAACACGCTACTTTAACTTACGGCTACGGCTTCGCAGTTACGCCTTTGCAACTGGTGCAGGCTTATGGTGCAGTTGCCAATGGAGGAGTTCTGGTGCCGTTGACAATAAAGAAGCGAAACTTTGTAGCTGAAGGCAGACGCGTGCTTCCTGCGTCGGTGGCTTGGGAAATTACCAGGATGATGGAATCGGTTGTTTCGCCGAAAGGCACTTCAAGACGTGCGAAAGTACCTTTGTATCGGGTTGCCGGCAAATCCGGAACAGTGCAAAAACTGATTGACGGATCGTATAGTGAAAACCAGCATCTGGCATTATTTGTTGGTTTTGCCCCCGTATCGAACCCTCGGCTTGCAGCAATCGTGGTAGTCGACAATCCAAAGCTGGAAGTGCATTACGGCGGATATGTTTCAGCCCCCGCATTTCGTGAAATTATGACTGAGACGCTGAGAATCCTGAATCAGCGTCCAGATGATCTTGCTCAGTTCGCCAGTGCAAATTAAGGTGCAGCATGATTCCAGAATTGAACAAGGTTGACCAAGGAATGCCATTGCGTGCAGTTATGGCGGATTTCAATGGTTCCGGAATTTCCGGCAATCCTTTGATTCAGAATCTGAGCATGGACAGCAGAATGGTAGAAGACGGCACTTTATATTTTGCAGTGCCCGGTAGTTGTAGTGATGGGAGAAATCACATTGACCAGGCTATTCAGTCCGGTGCATCCGCAGTAGCCTATGAGTCCCTGAATTGGCCGCAACCTGAAAAATGCAAGATACCCTGCATTGGCGTAGCAAATCTGAAAAGCAAGGTTGGCTACATCGCGGACAGGTTTTACGGCATGCCATCCAGCAATTTGAATGTTGTCGGGATTACCGGAACAAATGGAAAGAGTACATGCGCATGGTTGACAGCGCATGCGCTGGAAGAACTGGAAAGGTGTAGCGGAATTATCGGAACGCTGGGAGTTGGCACCACAGGCAATCTTACTTCCAGCCAGCTTACTACTCCTGATCCGGTAGCGCTTCAATCTCAATTGGCTCAGTTGTTGGAAGCGGGCGCACAGTACGCGATATTGGAAGTTTCTTCACATGCTTTGGATCAGTCGCGAACCTCAGGAACAAGATTCAATACAGTAGTGTTTACAAATTTGTCTCATGACCACCTTGATTACCATGGCTCGCTAGAAAACTATCGTTCTTCGAAGGCGAAACTTTTCGAGAATGAGATGTCTTCCTGTGCAGTTCTGAACATGGACGATGAGTTTGGTCGGGAACTGGCGAAGATCACTCGTGCGAAACGCGTAATTACGTACGGAAAAAACAAATCCGATGTTCAATTGTTGAATACACGTCCAGACGATAATGGACTGGAAGTTTCTCTGTTGATTGATGCCAAGCAGTTCGCCATCCAGTCGAAATTGCATGGACGTATTAACGACATAAATATCACGGCTGTTGCCGCGGTTCTTTATGCACTTGGAATTGAAGCTTCCGAAATTGCCAAAACGCTTGAAACATTGAATCCTGTACCCGGGAGAATGGAAAAAATTTCAAGCAAGCCGGAACAGCCAAATATCTATGTGGATTACGCCCATACTCCGGAAGGCATTGAATTGGCTCTCACGAGTTTGCGGGAGTTGACGACCCAAGGCTCACTTTGGTGCGTGTTTGGTTGCGGCGGAGACCGGGACCGCTTGAAACGACCCCGAATGGGAAGAGTTGCAGAAAAACTGGCTGATCAAGTGATTCTTTGCGATGACAACCCGCGTTCTGAAAGCCCGGAAAAAATCGTTGAAGAAATTCTGGCAGGAATGAAGACGAAGCCAGTAGTGGAGCATGATCGCCTGAAGGCAATTCAGCATGCCATATCCAATGCTGATACGAATGACACTGTATTGGTTGCCGGCAAGGGGCATGAATCAACACAAATCTACCGCAATCAGATTCACCGGTTCAAAGACCGGGAAGTGATCCAGAATATTTTGAGTTGTACAGAATGATGAAAATGTCTGAACTTGCAAGTGCTGTAAAAGGAACCCGAATTGGTGCGGATGCGGGAATCAACGCTGTTGTATCCGATTCCAGGAGTGTTTCCGGGGGCGAGTTGTTTGTTGCTTTGCGGGGCGAGCGTTTCGACGGCCATAAATTTGTGCTTGAAGCCATTCGCAAAGGAGCTGCCGGGGTGCTTGTTGACAACCGGCTTGAAGGAGAACTGCCTCAGGTAGTTGTTGAAAATACCGAATTGTCTCTGGGGAAATTGGCAGCGAACTGGAGGCGGCGATTCAACTTTCCGGTAGTTGCAGTGACCGGGTCGAATGGAAAGACTACAGTGAAAGAAATGGTTGGCAGCATTCTCAGGCATACAGGGCCGGGCATGGTTTCCCACGGAAATTTTAACAATGCGATTGGATTGCCGCTGTCACTGCTTCGCTTGCGAGCAGAACACAAATTTGCCGCCGTTGAAATTGGAATGAATCAAGTAGGAGAGATCGAGTATCTCGCGAAAATCGCATTGCCGACGACGGTAATAATTACAAATGCCAATTCTGCGCATTTGCAAAACCTGAAATCTGTAGAGAAGATTGCCGCCGAAAAAGGAATGATCATATCAGGCCTGGGGAACAATGGAACTGCAGTCTTGAATGCGGATGACCAGTATATCGAGTTGTGGCGGAAGCAGGCACAGCAAAATAGCATCTTGACTTTTGGTACAGACAAGTCAGCCGATGTCGCGGCTGAAGTCAAGCTGGACAAGTTCTCCAGCGAAGTTTTGCTCAGCACGTTTGCAGGCGAAGTTCAATTCAAGTTGAATCTTGCAGGATTGCACAATGTCAAGAACGCTGCCGCTGCCGCCGCTGCCGGTCTTGCTTCGGGTGCTTCCCTGGAACAAGTGAAAGCAGGCTTGGAATCTGTCAATCACGTGGAAGGGCGATTACGCTTGCGCCAGCACTTCGCAGGCGGCGACCTGATTGATGATACCTACAATGCCAATCCTGCGTCACTTAAGGCGGCGCTTGATGTATTGGCAAGTGTTGGCGGCGACCGTCGTCTGGTTATGGGGGACATGCTTGAATTGGGAGATAACGCCGAGGAATTTCATCGCGAAGCCGGCGGTCAGGCTCGGCAAGCCGGAATTGGCAGAATCTATGCGATTGGCAAGCTGAGCGAAGCAACAGCAAAGGAATTCGGGCGCGGGGCAAAACACTATATGTCACACGAAGAAATTGTGTCGGATCTGGTCGCAGAAGTAGATTCTGGGACCACGATACTGGTCAAGGGCTCGCGTGGAATGAAAATGGAGCAAGTTGTTCACAAATTGATAGGGGAACCATCATGCTAACAGCTTTTTTCTTATCTCTTGCGGATGACTTTTCGGTATTTAATGTCTTTCGCTATCTGACATTCCGCGGAGTTTGCGGTGTGCTGACTGCGCTTGGAATTGGCATTGCTTCGGGTCCTTGGATTATCAGAAAACTGCAAGAGTTGAATATCGGACAAGTTGTTCGCGAAGACGATGTGCCGTTTCACTCTCCCAAAAAGGGAACACCGACAATGGGCGGCCTGCTTATCGTCATCTCAATCACGATTTCAACACTGCTCTGGGCAGACTTGTCCACCAGATTCGTATGGATTGCACTTGCTGCGGTAATTGCGTTTGCCCTGATTGGAATGGTTGACGACTATCTAAAACTGAAACGCGGCAATTCCGTAGGATTGACGGTTCGTCAGAAATTCTTGTCTCAAATCCTTGCGGCGTTTCTAGTGTCAACTATTCTTTATCAAACTGCTGCCGCACCCCAGGAAGTTGCTTACATTGTTCCGTTTTTCAAGGATGTATCGCTCGCTTTGGGCCTATGGTTCATTCCGATTTCAATGCTAGTTCTGGTCGGAACTTCCAATGCCGTGAATTTAACTGATGGCCTGGACGGCTTGGCAATCATGCCAGTGGTGCTGGTTGCGGGCGGTCTTGCGATATTTGCCTATTCAACAGGGCATGCACAGTTTTCAGATTATCTGTCAATTCCGTTTGTCGAAGGTGCTGGCGAACTCCTGGTGTTTTGCGCCTCGCTGGTTGGGGCGGGCTTGGCATTTTTGTACTTTAACTGCTATCCCGCGCAAATTTTCATGGGAGATATTGGCTCCATGTCGCTAGGCGCTGCAGTTGCAGTTGTTGCAGTCATTGTGCGGCAAGAAATTGTATTCATCATTATGAGCGGCATCTTTGTACTCGAGACGATTTCTGTAATTATGCAAGTGGTTTCATTCAATCTGTTTGGGAAACGGGTATGGCTAATGAGCCCACTGCATCATCACTTTGAACTTAAGGGTTGGCCTGAACCTCGAATCACCGTGCGTTTTTGGATAGGCGCGTTGGTCTTGGTTTTGGTTGGACTCGCTACCCTGAAAATTCGTTGATCATTGGAAGGAGGAATCAACCATGCAACCGGCATATAAGCAAAATATTGATGAATTCATTGATTCTGTTGGTAATGCACTTGTAATCGGACTGGGCAAAAGTGGGCTGGCATGTGCTAGTTACCTGTTCGAGGAGGGCTGGGAAGTCGAAGTTGCGGACACCCGGGATAGCCCGCCTCTTGAAGAAGCACTTCACAGAGAACTGCCTGGCATCCCTCTTCACAAAGGTCCGATCAAGCCTCGACTATTTTTGCACACGGACTTGGCTGTGGTCGGCCCAGGAGTTGCCAAGAATGGCGAAGTGGCTCGCATCGCAAAGAAATACGGTGCCAGAGTCGTGAGTTATCTTGACCTGTTTATGGAAAAGTGCTCAGGGTCCGTCATTGCAATTTCCGGAACTAACGGAAAAAGCACAGTTGCGACACTGGTGTGTCAGATCATCAGGAGCAATGGCGGCTCTGTCCGCAAGGGAGGATCCGGTGGGACAACCACCCTTGAATTGCTAACAGGCTCTGAGCCTGATGTATATATTCTTGAATTGTCTCCCGGGCAACTTGAGCAGTCCAGTTCCATGAATGCGAATGTGGCAGTGGCACTCAATATTGCTCCAAATATTCTCGACTCGCAGCGTTCAAATGAGGAATACTCTGAGATGCTGCTTCAAGTCTATCGCGGTGCCAAATATCCAGTCATAAATCGAAATGACTTTACATGTCGTAAAGCCCGAATAAGGGGCAAAGCGATTTCGTTCGGCTTGGACACGCCGCCAGGAGAGCTTGATTACGGCATCATTGAAGTAAAAGGGGTTCGCTGGTTTGCCAAAGGCTCCCAGAAAATACTTCCAGTAAACAAGTGCATCTTGCAGGGCGGCCACAATGAGCTGAACATTTTGGCAGCAATGGCATTGGCTGATTCTGCGGGGTATTCCGTTTCGGCTGCAACCAAGGAAATTGCCAAGTTTGAAGGCTTGCCGTATTGTTGCAACAATGTGGGAAGCTGGGACGGAGTTCACTGGATCAATGATGCAAAATCAACAAATGTCGATGCGGCCATAGCTGCAATCCGGTCTTCGGGTGAATCTGTAGTACTGATTGCCGGCGGCATAAACAAAGGAACCGACTTCTCCAAGTTGACCAAGGCCGTCAACGGAAAACTTCGGGGGTGTGTTGTATTCGGACGAGACCGGAAACAGATTGGGAAGTCAGTACAGAAAGCAGTTGATACTCGATATGTTGACGACATCTACGGTGCCGTGAGCGTTGCTGCAGAAATGGCCCAGAACGGAGATGGGGTTGTGTTCTCCCCGGCGTGCGTCAGTTACGACATGTTCATTGATTTTCGCCAAAGAGGGGAGCATTTCAATCAGGCGGTAAAGGAGTTCCACAACGAATGATTGCTGCTCACTACAAGCACCACGCCAAGCAACTCGGCATCAAGGGCCAGCGGATTGAAATGGACCCTGTGCTGTTGATTGTTTACTTGGTACTCGTATCATGCGGATTAGTCGCTTTCTACTCTGCAACCATTGCTCATGCCTATGATGCAGGAGATCCGTTTGTCTACTTGCGGAAGCACATAGTACATGTGCTATTGGCGCTTGCAGCGATGACCACAGCAGCTTTGATTCATCCAAAAAGACTTCGCAAAATGGCACCATTCTTGCTTGTGGGCGGAGCGGTGCTTCTGGTAATTGTGCTGATTCCAGGAATTGGAAGCAAAATTAACAACAGCCAGCGCTGGATTGCACTCGGAGGATGGAATCTTCAACCTTCCGAGTTCGCTGAAATTGGATTTATAGTGTTCTCGGCTCACTATTTGGCATTTCGCCGAGGCAAACTGGACAGCTTGATTCGCGACGTGGGACCACTAATGCTGTTCTACTTTGTCTACGCAGTCTTGCTATTGCTTGAACCGGACTTTGGCAGTGCATTCGTTATGGCGGCTGTTCTTGGCAGCATGCTTTTTCTTAGTGGAATGCGAAAGTCACATGTAGCAATCTTTATTGCTTTCGGAGTTATTGCAGTTGTGTTGCTTGTTGCGCTTGAACCGTATCGACTGGTTCGGTGGATGTCGTTCCGCGACCCTTGGGCAGATCCGTTCAACACCGGATTTCAATTGGTACAGTCTCTGATTGCATTCGGGCGCGGTGAACTACTGGGGGTAGGGCTAGGCACAAGCGTACAGAAGTTGTTTTACCTGCCTTACGCGGGTTCGGATTTTCTGTTTGCAATCATCGCGGAAGAAACCGGACTGCTGGGTGTTTTTACTATTGTTGGTCTATACGCCACTCTGATATGGAGAATTTTCCATGTTTCCTGGTGTGCGGCTGCGGACAACGACATGTTTTCAATGACGCTGGCACAGGGAATTGCAATCATGATTGCAATCTCTGTTGTGATCAACATAGGAGTTAATATGGGGGCATTGCCTACCAAGGGTTTGACTCTGCCTTTTCTAAGTGGCGGCGGAACAAGCCTGATTGCCAACTCTGCGGCTATCGGAATTGTATTGTCGATTAGCCGCAACTTGAGGGGTGGACAGGAGCAATGAATACTGTAATTGTCATGGCTGGCGGTACCGGCGGGCACATCTATCCTGCATTGACTGTAGCGCATGCGCTTCAGAAGCTGGACATTCAAGTGGTATGGATGGGAGTGCGCGGCGGACTTGAATCAAGAATAGCCAAGAATGCGGGCTTTGAGTTTGAAGCCGTATCAATACGAAGCGTTTGGCGCTCTGGAGTGGTTCGACTACTAACGATTCCGTTTTGGCTTGCTGTTTCTCTGCTGCAGTGTGCACGAATTATCCTGAAGCGGCGACCCGACTTGCTCATCGGCATGGGCGGGTTTGTTTGCGGTCCAGGGGGCTTCGCAAGCTGGTTGTTGCGAAGACCGTTATTAATACACGAGTCAAACACTGTTCCAGGTTTAACCAATCAATTGCTCGCGCCGCTATCTAGTCGAACTTTGACCGGTTTCGCTGAAACCAGCATCAGGGGCAACTCGATTTTTGTTGGCACACCGGTCAGGAAAGAGATTCTGGATGCCGCCAGTTCCCGGACAAAGACCAGCCCGAAAGAAATTGGAAATTTACATCTTCTTGTTATTGGCGGTAGCCAGGGAGCAAAGCAACTGAATGAAGTTGTTCCGCAAGCGATAGGAGAACTTTCGGAAAACCAGCGTCCCTTGATTCTGCATCAAACGGGCAAGAACTGCTTTTCGGATGTTGCAGCAAACTATCGCAAATTCGGTATTGAGGCAGATGTAAGAGAATATATTGAAGACATGGCACAGGCTTACTTGTGGGCTGATCTGGTCATTTCAAGGGCCGGTGCGATGACCTTGGCAGAAATTGCAGTAATTGGATTGCCGCCTATTTTGGTTCCTTACCCGTATGCAGCTCGGGACCATCAACGACTAAATGCGGAGCATCTTTCAAAAAATGAATGCGCAGTCGTCTTGACACAGCACGAGTTTTCAGTTGAAAGACTCAAGCAGGAACTTCTAAAGTTCATGAATGACGGCAGTTTGCTCGAGAAGTTTTCAAGGCGGATTCGGGAACTGTCCAAACCAAATGCAACAGATGATTTTGTTCAGCATTGCATGGAAATAATGCACGCATAAAAATGGCTATGGAGAAAAACTTGAAACATGTAGCGGAAATTTCTGCACAGGGCTTGAATGGGAAACTGTGCAGAAACGAGCCAATGAGCCGACATACAAGCTGGCGCACCGGTGGAGCTGCCGCGTGGTTCTATACCCCGGCCGGGCCGGATGACCTAAGTGAATTCATCAAGCGAATACCCTGCGATATGCCAATTGTGTGGTGCGGGCTTGGGAGCAACATGCTGGTACGGGACGGTGGATTTGACGGGGTAGTGATCTCGACGTTGAAAGGACTGGACCGAATAAGCAGGTGTGGCGACAACTCTGTATACGCAGAGGCAGGGGTTCCATGCGCGAAAGCGGCTAGATACTCTGTGAAAAATGCTTTGTCAGGTTCTGAATTTTTTATTGGTATTCCTGGCACTGTAGGAGGTGCCTTGGCAATGAATGCGGGATGCTTTGGTCGTGAAACCTGGGAAATTGTCCAGTGCGCCGATACGATTGATCGTTCTTCTGTACGTCATCGCAGAAGTGCTTCAGAAGTGGAATATGGCTATCGCTACAGCAAATTGCCCGAAAATGAGTGGTTTACCGGAGCAGAGTTCAATCTTGTTCCAAATTCAGCGGAAGCAGGGAAGCAGGAAATAAAGAAGTTGCTCAGGATACGCATGGAAACGCAACCGGTGCAAACTGCCAATGCAGGTTCTGTTTTCAAAAATCCGCCTGGCAGGTATGCCGCTGAATTAATTGAGTCTGCCGGGTTGAAAAACCATGCTATTGGACACGCGAGAATTTCACCGAAGCATGCGAATTTTATTGAAAATCGCGGTAAGGCAAAGGCAGTTGAAATTGAAGGATTGATTGAACTTGCAAGAGAAAAGGTTGAAGCGATACATGGTGTCAGCTTGCAACCGGAAGTGAAAATTATCGGAACAGTGTGAAGTAGCTATGAAGATTTCAATTAAAAATCGACCAACTACAGACGACCAAATTCAGGCAAGGTCTACAGAACCGTTCGCGGTCAAGCGAAAAAGCGGAATTGCAGTTGTTGCAGTGCTTTTATGCGTCTTTGCCTTTGCGGGCCTAGGCATTGATTTTCTTCTGCAACCACACCGTTTTCCGCTGAAACGAATTGAAATACAAGGAGACTTGCGCAATACATATACGCAGCAAATTCAGCGCGTGCTTGCAGAAAACATGCCCAGCAATATTTTCAGAATCAACTTGGCAGAAGCAGCCGATGTCGCACAATCGCTTCCGTGGATTTCGGAAGCCACAATTCGACGGCAATGGCCGGATACTCTGCAGGTTCGAGTGCATGAATATGTTGTTGAGGCGAGATGGGAAAGCGGTGAATGGGTTGACCAATCTGGCAAAAAGGTTGTCTTGCCAGACTATCAAAACAGCAAGCTGCCTGTTTTGGGCGGTGACGAAGAGTATGTTCGTGACATGCTTAACTTGCACCGAAGATGGGCAGGCAAATTTCATAGCAAGGGCTTGGAAATTCGAGAGTTGCGAAAATCTGCCAGGGGGGAATGGCAGATTGGAGTGTTGCCTGTGAAAGAGTCGAAAGTTGAAGACAGCGGCTTGGAAGACCAGAGTATCAGAGTTGTGCTGGGAAGTGGACAACCTGGTCCAGACATTGAACGTTTTATCTGGCTGTACAGTGAAGTATTTGAATCACTCAGTGATTCATTGGGTAGTGTGGACATGCGGTATCCGGATGGTGTTGCAGTTCAGTGGGAAAACAAATTGCCCAAAGTCCCCGGAAGTATAAAAATCAAATCAACCTAAATGTAGAGTGGTCGAACTATGAAAAATTCTGAAAATCAACTACTGGTCGGACTGGATATTGGAACGTCGGAAGTTTCAGTAATCGTTTGTGAAGTTGCACCGGACAGAACCATAGAAGTTGTTGGTGTCGGCCAGCATGAAGCGAAAGGTATGAGAAAAGGAATGGTTTCGAACATTGAACAAACCGTCCACTCGATTCAAAGTGCTGTAAAGGAAGCGGAATTGATGGCGGGCTGTGAAATCTTCGGCGTATTTGCCGGGATCACCGGGACCCATATTCGTAGCTACAATTCGGCGGGCGTGGTGGCAATCAAGGACAACGAAATCAGATCAAGCGATGTTGAGAGAGTTATTGAAGCTGCCAGAGCGGTCCCAATATCAACTGATGAGCGAATTCTCCATGTTATACCGCAAGCATTTAAAGTTGACGACCAAGACGGTATTTATGATCCGATTGGAATGTGCGGAGTTCGGCTGGAAGTCAAGGTGCATGTCATAACCGGTAATGCTAGCGCGGTACAGAATGTTCTAAAGTGTATCCGCCTTTGTGAGCTGGAAGCTGAGGATGTTATTCTCGATCAGGTCGCAGCGGGCCACTCGGTACTCACCCAGGATGAAAAAGAGTTAGGTGTTTGCCTGGTAGATATTGGGGACGGCACTACCGATATTGCTATTTATTACGACGGGGCAATTCGCTATACCACAGTGATTCCAATTGCTGGAGCTCAAATAACCAAGGACATAGCGATTACACTGAGAACACCCACTTCGGCAGCAGAAAAAATCAAGCACAGATTTGGGTGCGCACAGGTATCACTGGTTGAGAACGAACAGGAGATAGAATTGCCGGGAATAGGTGACCAGCCCGTTCGCAACTTGACTCGCAAGGCACTGGCTGAGGTAATCGAGCCGAGAGTTGAAGAACTTTTTGAGCACATTAGCAGTGAAATTGAGAGAACCGGTTACAAAACTTTAATTGGTTCCGGAATTGTGTTCACCGGCGGCAGTTCAAAAATGGAAGGAATTTCACATCTTGCTGAAAAAGTCTTTGAAGCACCGGTTCGTATTGGAATGCCCACCTATACTGGAACGCTCAGTGAGGTTGTTCGCCATCCGAAATTTTCCACGGCAATAGGCTTGTGTGAATTCGGATACTACAACCGGGGCCAAATTGGCTTGAAAAAAATAAAGAATGAAAAGACTGTCTCTAAACCAGTTATTTCTTTTGATTGGCTGAAGCGAATGAAAGGAATGCCGAGTGACATGAAAGTAGAGGTGCCTGCGAAGCCGGAATTGGCCGGTCGAATGAAAAACTGGTTTCAGGGCGGATTCTGACACACAGATTTGTTTAACCACTAAATTAGAGTTTTATAAGTATGGAGATATTACAAATGAACAGTCGTAACCGATTTACGCTTCATCCAATGGATTCGGCGGGGCCGCTTGCCAAAATAAAGGTTCTTGGTGTTGGCGGTGGCGGAAGCAACGCAGTTGACCACATGGTGAACTCGAAAATTGAAGGAGTTGAATTCTTTGTTGCCAATACCGATGCTCAGGCGTTGGCGCGCACCAAAGTAATGAACAAGATTCAGTTTGGAAAAACACTCACCAAAGGGTTGGGTACGGGTTCAAACCCGGAAATAGGTCGAGAAGCCGCTCTGGAAGATACGGAAGACTTGGTTGAGTCGCTTTGCGAATCTGACATGGTGTTTATTACCGCTGGAATGGGCGGCGGCACCGGAACCGGAGCAGCTCCTGTTATTGCTAATGCGTTAAAGGAAAAAAATTCCGATATTCTTGTTGTTGGAGTGGTAACTACACCATTTGAGTTTGAAGGACCGACGCGTGTGAACGGAGCAAGGGTCGGGCTCGCTGAACTCAAAAAGCAGGTGGACTCGCTCATCACAATTCCGAATGAAAAAATTCTGGAGGAGCTGGAAGATTCGTTGTTGCAAGATGCTTATGCAAAAGCGAACGATGTTTTGCTGAATGCTGTAAAAGGAATTTCTGATGTTGTAATCAGGCCAGGGAAAATCAATGTGGATTTTGCAGATGTTCGTACAGTAATGTCCGAATCAGGTTCTGCGATGATGGGGAATGGTTCTGCATCGGGTGAGGGTCGAATGCAAAAGGCTGTCAACAGTGCGATCAGGAATCCACTGCTGTCTGATGTCGATGTATCCAATGCGCGTGCATTGCTCGTAAATGTAACTAGCTCCGACGACATGACGACAAAAGAGTTCATGGAGTTGACTCGAATTGTTCGGGAGTTTACATCTAATGATGCAAACATTATTCCGGGTATGGTATTTGACGAGTCTGCTGGTGATGAAATCCGTGTGACAATTATTGCAACAGGATTAGGAGATCACGAATATCATGACAATGTTCATGTATTAAACCAGAATGACATGAAAATGCACCAGCACCGGGAATATGAGGACGAAGAAGTTCCTGCAATTCTTCGAAAGAGGGAATTGGCGGGCAGTTAGTGCCACATTCCGACCGCTCTGACTGTTTGTAGTGGAAATTGGGGGTTGTGGCGAATTTCTTATTGGGTAAAAGCCGGGTTCTGTAGCGGAGGCGTACCTGTGTACAAATACTGCATCTGTGAATGAGATTGAAAAAATTATGACTGTACATTGCAACTTGCAACCGAAAGTAAAATTAATTGTTGAAAATTAAGTTGTAAATTTTTAATTTCATGTATAATTCGGAAAGTTTATAAATTTTCAGTAATATAAACTTTATTAATTTTTTGAATGTATTTGAGGTAGCCTTTTATCAGGATTCAGGCTTGCTGGCGAATTTTTATTGTTTTTACTGTGTAAATATTATTTCCCCTCCATTGTTCTCTAAAAAATATGGTTACTAAATGATTCGACAAAGAACGCTTACCAACGTTATCAAAGGAACCGGCGTTGGACTACATACAGGAGTTAAGATTTTTCTTACATTGCGGCCAGCTCTGCCAAATACGGGAATTGTTTTTCGGAGAGTTGATTTGGATCCTATCGTTGAGATTCCGGCCTCAACCAGTTGTGTAACCAGTACCCGTCTTTCCACCACCTTGGAAAAAAACGGAGCCAAGGTATCCACGGTTGAACATTTAATGTCTGCATTTGCGGGACTGGGAATTGATAACGCCTATGTTGATGTGACGGATGGTGAAGTGCCAATTATGGACGGAAGTGCAGGACCGTTTGTATTTTTGATTCAATCAGCCGGTATTGAATCTCAGAATGCTCCGAAATATTTCCTGCGCATCAAGGAGACTGTGCAAGTGCAGGAAGGCGATATGTGGGCGAAATTTGAACCATACGACGGGTTTAAAGTCTGCTTTAGTATTGATTTCAACCACCCCGCCGTTCGTAGTACCACTCAAGAAGCCACAGTAGACTTTGCCGACACTTCATTTACCAGAGAAATTAGCCGAGCCCGAACCTTTGGATTTATGGCTGATTTGGAACATTTGCAGGAATCCGGTCTTGCTCAAGGCGGTAGCCTCCAAAATGCAATAGTTATGGACCAGTTCCACGTATTGAACGAAGACGGACTTCGTTATCAGGACGAGTTTGTAAAACACAAGATTCTGGATGCAATCGGTGATATCTATTTGCTGGGATACCCGCTAATTGGTTCATTTTCCGCATACAAGTCTGGACACTACCTTAACGACAGATTACTTAAAGAATTGGCAGCCAAGAAATCGGCATGGGAATTGACTTCCTTTGACAGTTATGAAGATATGCCCAGAACCATGGTTCGGCCGTTGCCCGTTACTGCCTGATTCAAATCAATCCCGGTTTTCTTGAAATTCCGCACGAAATCAGAGTGATTTTTCTACAAGGCGTTGGATGCCTTGAACTAGGGTAACGCAATTGTTGTGAATTTACTTTGATTGTCCTTTCTTGCTAAGCCTTAAAAATATTTCTTTGATTTTAGGATTGTTTGAATTGGCGGCAAGGTCGGAAAACAGTTTGCCTGAGTTCTTGGGAAACTTTCGCTCTTGTGGTTTCGCCAGAATGTGTTGAGGCTGTTTGAATTTTTTGACAATTTTTACGCGGACGGACAATTCTGCAATACCTGAATGCCCGCAGTCTCGCATTCTTTGAATCAAAGTGTTTTGCTGATTGATAATTTGATGTGCCCATGTAGGCGAATCGACGACAATTTCAATAATACCCTTGCGAATATTCACTTGTCTGGTGTGCTTCGATATGGATTCCCCGGCACTCTTTGACCAATCCTGAAACAATACAGAATTTGTATCTTCCGATGGTGGAGATAATTGACAGGATTCGTGAATCCTGGCGGTTAATTGATTAAAATTGGTGTAGTTCGCCAAAAGTGCTGAAAGGCTTTCGAAATAATTGGGATTGTTTGTATTTATTTTATGATATTTGAACTTGATTGACTGGATTTTGACCCTATTTATATTTTATCGCTAGATTCAAGAGTATCGAATCAACAAATTCTTCAATGCAATGAACTTTATGCTCAACAAGGTATTCGGCAGTCGCAATGCCAGGCTGTTAAAAGAGTTAAGCAAATACGTTGTTCAAATCAACCGGCTTGAGACAGATATGCAGAACCTGTCGGATTCAGAGCTGGCTGCAAAGACACCTGAACTCAAGGATAAAATCGCGCAAGGACAAACAATGGAAGGCATACTTCCGGAAGCGTTTGCAGTCGTCCGCGAAGTGTCCAGACGAACTTTGAACATGCGGCACTTCGATGTGCAATTAATTGGGGGGATTGTTCTGCATAGGGGAAAAATTGCAGAGATGCGCACAGGTGAAGGTAAAACTCTTGTTGCAACCCTGCCAGTTTATCTGAATGCGCTTGCAGGACACTCAGTTCATATTGTTACAGTGAACGATTATCTGGCACGTCGAGATGCGAAATGGATGAGCGCAATTTATGACTTTCTCGGTATTACTCTCGGAGTCGTTGTGCCCAACCAGAGTTTCGACGAAAAACAGCAAGCATATTGTTGCGATGTTGTGTACGGAACCAATAATGAATTTGGGTTCGACTATTTGCGCGACAACATGGCGATTGCAAATGAGAATCGGGTTCAGAAGAAACTGACGTATGCGATTGTTGATGAAGTGGATTCAATTCTGATTGACGAAGCGCGAACCCCTCTGATAATTTCCGGGGCGGCGGAGGACAGTACCAAGCTGTATGAACAGGTCGACAAGTTGGCTCCCAAGCTGAAAAAACAGTTGGAAGAAGACGGTCCCGGCGATTTTACAGTTGACGAGAAAAGCCGGCAGGTTTACTTGACGGACGAAGGACATGAAAGTGCTGAAAAACTCCTCGTTCAGGCTGGGCTGCTTGAGCACAGTGGCAGCCTTTACGACTATTCGAATGTAAGTTTGCTTCATCATATTCATGCTGCGCTACGTGCGTACAACCTGTTTCAGAGAGATGTTGACTACCTTGTGAACAATGGTGAAATCGTGATTGTCGATGAGTTCACAGGTCGAATGATGGCGGGCAGGCGTTGGTCAGACGGGTTGCACCAGGCAGTAGAGGCGAAGGAACGAGTAAAAGTGCAACGGGAAAATCAGACATTGGCTTCAATTACTTTTCAAAATTACTTTCGACTGTACGACAAATTGGCCGGAATGACTGGTACCGCTGACACAGAAGCTGAAGAATTTCAGCAAATCTATAGCCTGGAAGTCTCAGTAATCCCGACTCATATGGAAATGGTGCGCGAAGATTTGCCAGACCAAGTCTATCGAACCGTGGAAGAAAAGTTCAAAGCCATTGTATCGGAAATAAAGGAACGCTCGTCCAAAGGGCAGCCGATACTGGTTGGAACGCCTTCAATTGAAAGCTCTGAATTATTGTCTGCACTACTAAAGCGCGAACCGGTCAAGCACGAAGTGCTCAATGCGAAGCAACATGAAAGAGAAGCAAAAATTATTGCCCAGGCGGGGCGTCCGGGTGCAGTTACAATTGCGACTAATATGGCAGGTCGGGGTACGGATATAGTACTGGGTGGCAATCTCGAAATGGAGCTAATGGAAGCAAATGCCAAATCTTCTGAAGCCATTGAGCGAATTAACGCCGATTGGCAACAAAGACACGATGCAGTAGTTGAAGCGGGGGGTCTTCATGTGTTGAGTACGGAGCGTCATGAGTCTCGTCGGGTTGACAATCAACTTCGAGGTCGTTCTGGTCGTCAAGGCGACCCTGGTTCCAGCCGTTTTTATCTTTCTTTGCAAGACAATTTACTGAGGATTTTTGCATCAGACAAGGTTGCCGGAATGATTGACAAGATAGGATTGGAGGAAGGCGAAGCCATTGAACATCCTTGGGTTACCAAAGCAATTGAAAATGCTCAAAGAAAAGTTGAAGGGCGCAACTTCGATATCCGAAAGCAATTGCTGGAGTATGACGATGTTGCTAACGAGCAGCGAAAAGTTGTTTACGAGCAACGCGACAAATTAATGTATTCGGAAGATGTTTCCGATACAATTGAATCTATTCGAACTCGCTGCATTCACGAAATTTTTGATTCCAGCATACCGCCAGATTCTCTGGCTGAACTATGGGATGTCGAACAGTTGGCTCGCGATCTCGAATTGGAGTTTGGCTCGAAAATTCCGGTTGCTGATTGGATTGACGGTGACAATTCATCAAGCCCGGCCGATTTGCTGGAACGTATTGAAAACACAATAAACAACGAATATAGGGCAAAAACCACGGAGATACAGGATGAAGTAATTCGGAGCGTGGAAAAGTCGGTCATGCTGATGGTTCTGGATACTCAATGGAAAGAACATCTTGCCAATATGGACCACCTGCGTCAAGGTATTCATTTGCGAGGCTATGCTCAAAAAAATCCCAAACAGGAATACAAGCGAGAAGCTTTTGAAATGTTTACGGAGATGCTGGACAACTTCAGGCATTCGGCAATTCGAGTGCTGTCAAGAATTCAAATACAGGAAAACAGTGAAAAGCCAAATATTCGGTCTGGAAATGAGCGTCCCAAGCAAAGAATGGATTTTTTGCATCCGGAGTTGTCAACGTTTGGGGCAGAAGCCTCGTCGACTCAAAACTCTCCAGATCTCGGGCAGCAGCCGACTATGTCGGCTCCTCAGCCCTTTGTGCGGGATGGCAGAAAAGTGGGTCGCAACGAGCCATGTCCCTGCGGTTCTGGCAAGAAATACAAAATATGCCACGGAAGATCAGTTTAAAATTGGACAAAATTGTGCGGTTGCTTCCGGTTAATTAGAGAATTAATTTGAATTTGCTATGACTGTTGGACTTAAGTATCCAGAAAATATTCTTCCAGTTCCCGGGGTGGAAATCGGAGCGACTTCTGCGCGTTTGCGGAGGTCCGGTCGCAACGACCTCACTATCTTTCAATTTCCAGATGGTGCGAATGTTGCTGGTGTATTCACCCGGAACAAAGCGCGGGCGGCACCGGTTACAGTTGCTGAGAAGCATCTTGCCAGTAGCGAAAGGATTAGTGCGCTGGTTATAAATAGTGGCATCGCAAATGCCGGTCTGGGAGAAGAAGGCATTAAAGACTGTCTTGCGATATGCGAATCATTGGCAAAACTCTTGAATGTTTCAGTTGAGTCAGTGCTGCCCTTTTCTACCGGAGTCATTGGGACGAGGTTACCTGTAGGTCAAATTCAGGAATCTCTGCCGGAATGTATCAATAATTTGTCAGCAGGCAACTGGGTGAAAAGCGCAGAAGCAATTATGACTACAGATACGATTCCCAAGGCGATTAGTAGAGTTGTTGAGTTCGGGGGCTCGGATATTACGATTTCGGGAATTGCAAAGGGCGCCGGTATGATTTATCCGAATATGGCCACGATGCTGAGTTTTATTGCCACAGATGCTTCAATAGATAGGGAATTTCTAAGCAGAGCGCTAATTCGAGCAGTTGACTTGGGATTCAACAGAATTAGTGTAGAAGGAGATACATCTACAAACGATGCTTGTGTGATTGCCGCTACCGGTGCGTCTGGAGTTGAAATTTCTCCCTCTAGTCGCGAAGAATGGGACAAGTTTTGCAACGAATTGAATGAAATTGTAGAGGAACTTGCGAAAATGATAGTTCGCGATGCCGAAGGATGCACCAAATTCGTTTCAATTGAAGTTGTGGGGGGCTGGCGCGAAGGAGATTGTCTCAAAGTTGGCAGAAATATAGCCAATTCTCCGCTTGTTAAAACTGCAATCTATGCTTCCGACCCGAATTGGGGACGCATCTTTGGTGCAGTTGGACGAACCAGTGTAGAAGAACTTGATATTTCCTTGGTAAACATCTCGATCAATGGAGTTGAAGTGGTTTGCGGTGGTGCCGTGAGTGAAAAATACACCGAACAGGCAGGCGCTGAAGCAATGAGTAGCGAAGAAATTCATATTCTGGTTGATCTCGGGCTGGGAGACAGTAGTGCCACAGTTTGGACTTGCGACATGAGCTTGGAATACGTGAAAATCAATGCAGAGTATCGAACCTGAGAGACTGCCGGTCGCAGTTGGAGTGCTATTCGATCAGAACGGGCGTGTTCTGATCAGTCAGAGGAATCAAAATCAGATGCATGAGGGCAAGTGGGAGTTTCCCGGCGGAAAAGTTCAATCCGGAGAATCTGTAAAAGATGCCTTGGCCAGAGAATTGCTTGAAGAGCTTGGCGTGGAGGTGCAAGATTCTGAAGCTTACATGAGTTATTCGTTTGATTACGAAAATATACTGGTACACTTGAACTTTTGCATTGTTACCAACTACAACGGGAGTCCTGCTCCTTTGGAAAACCAAAATATTCATTGGGTGGAAATTCAGGATCTTCACAATCGCAACATGCTTGCCGGTAGCAAGACAGTAATTGAGCGTTTGCAGCAAGAATTCCAATCCCTGGTGTTTCAACCCGCTTAGTTAGCTTATGGCCAAGAAAAGAAAGTACTCAATATTTTCACTTGCCAGT
The DNA here is from genome assembly GCA_965203865.1 of Arenicellales bacterium. GTDB lineage: Bacteria > Pseudomonadota > Gammaproteobacteria > Arenicellales > JAJDZL01. The sequence continues at coordinate 1,902,732 of OZ241916.1, read as the reverse complement.
AATGCGCTCACAAGGCATCGACATTGGCCTGCCGTTTGGCACAATCCGGTTCCCAAGACAGCCTACGATGTAGTGATTATTGGTGCCGGCGGGCATGGTTTGGCAACCGCGTACTATTTGGCGAAAGAGCACGGAATAAGCAATGTGGCTGTTTTGGAGAAAGGCTGGCTTGGCGGCGGCAACACTGGCAGAAACACTACGATAGTACGCTCAAACTACTTGTTAAACGGGAATGCTCGTTTTTACGAGCATTCGTTAAAGTTGTGGGAAGGTTTATCGCAGGATTTGAACTACAACGTAATGTTCAGCCAGCGGGGTGTGCTCAATCTGGCGCATAGTGATTCTGAAATGGAATCATTCGCCCGGCGGGGGAATGCTATGCGATTCAATGGAATTGATGCCGAACTGTTGATGCGCGATCAGGTGCAGAACATGGTGCCGTATTTGGACTGCTCCCCGAATACACGCTACCCGATCTATGGCGGCTTGCTGCAAAGACGCGGGGGAACAGCGAGGCATGATGCAGTTGCCTGGGGTTTTGCTCGAGCAGCAGATGCACGAGGTATTGATATAGTCCAAAATTGTGAAGTGACTGGAATTCGTGTTGAAAACGGTAGTGTGACCGGGGTAGATACCACGCAGGGATTTATTCGTGCAAAGAAAATTGGAATTGCAGTTGCTGGAAATTCAAGTCAGTTGGCGGCAATGGCAGGCATCCGTTTGCCGATAGAGACCCATGTGTTGCAAGCGATGGTAACCGAACCATTGAAACCAATCATTGACACGGTGGTTACTTCAGGAGTAACTCATGTGTACATCAGTCAAACAGACAAGGGGGAAGTTTTGTTTGGCGGCGACCTCGACATGTATAACTCGCATGCACAACGCGGCAACATGCCGCGAGTTGAGCATGTTGTCCAATCAGTTCTAACCTTGTTTCCTGTTTTAAGCAGGGTTCGCTTAATGAGAACCTGGGGTGGTGCCATGGACATGTCTATGGATGGTAGTCCGATTATTGATCGTCTGCCTGTAGATGGAATGTACCTGAATGGCGGCTGGTGTTACGGCGGCTTCAAGGCAACGCCGGGGTCAGGCTGGTGCTTTGCTTATACGATTGCCCGCGACGAGCAGCATCCGTTAAATGCAGAATTCAGGTTGGACCGGTTTGCCCAAGGAGCGATTCTGGATGAAAAAGGTTCAGGTCCTTTCCCCAATGCCCATTAATCAACTGAAATTTGCGGAGTTTAACCAATGCTGTTGATTCGGTGTCCCTGGTGCGGCGAACGGCCGCAGATTGAGTTTACCTTTAAAGGGGACGCATCTGTTGAGCGACCATCAGAGTCAGCGTCCCAAGATGAATGGTACGATTATGTTTATACGCGAACTAATCCTCGGGGAGATTACACTGAATGGTGGCATCATACTGCAGGCTGCAGACATTGGATAAAGGTGCATCGAAACACTTTGACCCACGAAGTTTACAGTAGCGAACCTCCTGTACATAAGCCACGCGAACAAGAATAAGCAAATGAAGCAATCGTATCGTTCGCCTCACGGTGGGCAAATTGACAGAAGCAAGTTGTTAAAGTTCAAGTTTGATGGCAAGTCATTCACAGGCTATCTTGGGGATACGCTTGCATCGGCACTGCTTGCAAATGGAGTCCGATTAGTAGGAAGAAGCTTTAAGTATCACCGCAGACGAGGGATATTCGGTATGGGCATTGAGGAGCCAAGTGCATTGGTTCAACTCAGGACGGGTGCGCGTAGCGAGCCGAATATTCGCGCAACTGAAATTGAATTGTTTGATGGATTGGAAGCAGAATCACAAAATTGCTGGCCTTCCCTCAAGGTTGATATTGGGGCATCGTCAAACTTGGCATCGCCTTTGTTGCCCGCCGGATTCTACTACAAGACTTTTATGTGGCCCAGAAAAAGGTGGATGACGTATGAGCATTGGATAAGAAAAGCTGCGGGTCTTGGAAAATCTGCTACAGAACGTGATGTTGACGAGTATTCCAAGAAGTACGAATTTTGCGACGTGCTTGTTATTGGCGGCGGTCCCGCGGGATTGGCTGCTGCGCTGACAGCAGGAAATTCTGGTGCAAAGGTCATTTTGGTTGATGAATCGTTTAAATTTGGTGGTCAACTTAAATTTGACAATGTTCAGTTTGGCGGTGAACCCGCGTTGTCCTGGGTATCAGAAATCCAGCAGAGTATTAAAGAATTGCCGAATGTAACTTCTCTGGTCAGAACAACTGCGATTGGCTGGTACGATCAGAACATGGTGGTTGCCTTGGAACGATTGTCAGACCATTTGCCTCAACCGGACAATTATGTCGACCGGCAAAGACTTTGGTACATTCGTGCGAAACAAATCGTGCTGGCGAGTGGGGCCATAGAAAGATCAATGGTATTCGGCAATAATGACAAGCCGGGTGTAATGCTGGCATCGGCGGTGCGCGGCTATGCTAATCAGTTTGCAGTTCAATCAGGCAAGCGTGCAGTTGTATTTACAAACAACGACAGCGCCTACGCAACAGTTTCTGCTCTAAATAGCATGGGTGTTTCTGTTGAAGCAGTTGTAGACTGCCGTCAGCAGTCCCCTGGCAGCGAAGCCCGTCAGCACTTGGGAAATACGCGATTAATGCAGGGCTACGTTGTTGTCAGGGCAAAAGGAAAAAGAAAAGTACGCTCAGTTGAAGTTTCTCGATTGATTAATCACGAAACCATCATGGGGGCGGAGCGAATTCCCTGTGATCTTCTCTGTGTTTCTGGTGGCTGGAATCCTACGGTGCATTTGTTTTCTCATGCCCAAGGGCAATTGGAATTCGACGATGCAATTGGATCATTCATACCGGGTCAAAAATTGCCGGGAATTCAGGTGGCTGGCAGTGCCAACGGTGAATTTGAAACTATTGAGTGCATGCGTCAGGGGGTAGCAGCCGGCAGAGAAGCCCTGCTTGAAGCCGGTTATTCTGAAAGAGAGAAGGTGCCTGTTCCGGAATTAACAGTTGCAAAGACTACCCCGATGCAGGCCATCTGGAAGGTTCCTGAATTGCCCAAGCAAAAAACGAAAAACTTTGTGGATATTCAAAACGATGTAACAATCGCTGATATTGAACTTGCCTTTCAGGAAGGATTCATCTCAGTGGAGCATCTCAAGCGGTATACCACTTTGGGTATGGGAACAGACCAAGGACGAACTAGTAATGTAATTGGCTTGGCCAATCTTGCGAACTTGCGAAATGAAAATATCCCTTCTGTAGGCCATACGACATTTCGTCCACCCTTCACTCCGGTTAGCATGGGGGCAATTGCTGCTGATGAACATGGGAAGCAAGTGGGACCATTGCGCAGAACTTCTTTGCATCATTGGCATGAGAAAAATAATGCGAATATGCAAAACTCGGGTGTATGGCAACGCCCATACTACTATATTCGAACTGGAGAACAAGCCGTAGACTCGATCAATCGCGAGGCACGCCATGTTCGCTCCAAAGTCGGATTGGTGGATGTGTCCACTCTTGGAAAAATAGAAATACAAGGAAGAGATGCGGGCGAATTTCTTGAACGAGTCTACATCAATCGCTGGAAATCCTTGCCTGTTGGGCGTTGTCGATACGGTCTGATGCTGCGAGAAGACGGTTTCGTGTTCGATGATGGCACTACAACCCGGGTGTCCGAGAACGAATACTATATGACGACAACAACCGGCAATGCTGGTCCGGTGATGGAGCATTTGGAATTTTACGCTCAGACTGTTTGGCCTGACTTGCATGTACACCTTACTTCAATTTCTGACCAGTGGGCGGGAATGGCGTTGGCGGGGCCTTTGAGTCGGGATGTGTTGTCTGCCGCTATTCAGGGTGTCAATGTGAGCAATGAAAATTTACCTTATATGGGATACGCGGAAGGTCGAATTGAAGGCATTGATTCGAGAATTTTCCGGGTGAGTTTCTCCGGGGAGCTCGGGTATGAAATTCATGTCCCTTCCGAATACGCTGAAACCGTTTGGGAGAGTCTGCTTGATGCGGGCAAAAAGTGGGATATTATGCCGTACGGCCTTGAAGCAATGACGACGCTGAGAATTGAAAAAGGCCACGTGGTTGCATCAGAACTAGATGGAAGAACCACTGCCGCCGACCTTGGGTTTGAGCGAATGATGAAAAAGGATGTCGAATTTATAGGCAAAAAACTATCGCAACGTCCCGCGCTGACTGATAAAGGAAGATTAAGGCTCGTTGGAATTATCTCGAAGGACAATTGTTCTATTCCTCGCGGGGCGCAAATTGTGGAACGAGGCAATATTGTTCCGCCAGCAGATACAATGGGCCATGTAACCTCGGCCTGCTTCAGTCCTCATCTTAACAAGGAAATTGCATTGGGGCTGGTTAAAGACGGCGACCAGCAGTTTGGGAGAGTGGTTCACGCTACATCGCTACTGACTGGCAGAAGTGTTCCGGTTGAAATTGTGCATCATATTTTTTTCGACCCTGCAGGAGAAAGAGCGCGTGCGTGACGAAAAGTCCAAGTCGGTGTTGCGAAACCATTATGAACCGGGTGAATATGGAGCAATTGATTCAACTCCGGGAGTACTGTTTCGAGAAAGATGGGTGCAATCGCTGTTTCAGATTAATGGCTTGAAACTCAATCGTGAACTTGATGCCAATTTACCGGGGATCGAGAAATTTCCCGAGCATGGGAAGTCAATCATCAACAACGACGTTGTGGTCATGTCTAACGGTCCTGAAATGTATTTATACGAATCAGGAACCGCGCCGCCTGCACAACTCTTGTCCGAGCTGCGAGATGTACTGCATCGGGAAGGTGCGACAGTAACCAATTTATCTTCAGCGAGAACCATTATTCGGGCACAGGGCCCTCAAGTTCGATCTTTCCTGAAAAAGGGGTGCCCAATTGATGTTGATTCACTAGCGGAGAATGATGTAGTCTCCACCTTGGTTGGCCACTTTAGTGTAACTATTCACAGCTATGATTCTGGATTTGACATATATGCGTTACAGACCTTTGGATTGGATTTTTGGCTTTGGTGTCAGCATAACGCACAAGAATTTGGCTATGGAATTGAAGTGGCTCGCTAGTCTGTTATACGATTTGTAGCTGTCAACCCATTTGATTTGTTACCATATCGACTGTATAAAACTGTTAATATTCCATAAGTACCCAATTGGGTAGCGAAACTAATTCTTACTCTAAAATGGAGGCAAATCTATGCATTATTCGAAATCAAAAGTTCTGAAAGTGTTGGCGGGTATTACCGTTGCAGTTTGTGTTGCGGCATCCAATCTGGCATTGGCAAAAGTGGAAGGCGACACGGTTACGCTAGGTGCTGCAGTCTCGCTGACTGGAAAATATACGACTGCTGGTAACCATACAAAAAATGGCTACGACCTTGCGGTAAAAAGAATCAATGAAATGGGCGGGATTACCGTCGGAGGCAAGAAATACAAACTTGCTATTAAATACTACGATGATGAATCAACACCAGCACGCGGCGCCCAGCTTGCTGAGCGGCTGATTCAGCAGGACGGCATAACGTTTATGCTTGGCCCGTATAGTTCCGGTTTGACAAAAGCAATTGCGCCAGTAACCGAAAAGTACAAAATACCGATGGTTGAAGGGAATGGTGCCTCTCGCTCTTTGTTTAATAAGGGGTACAAGTACTTGTTTGCTGTATTGTCGACTTCTGAGCAGTATTTGGCTGAGGCAATTAACCTTGCTGCCGAGCAGGCAAAGAACGATGGGAAAAAGCCCAGCGACCTAAAAGTGGCGGTTGCAGTGGAAAATGACCCGTTTTCGCTTGATATCCGTGCTGGAGTCCTGGAAATCATGGATGGTTACGGTATGCAAGTTGTAGTAGATGACAAGCTGCCTCGCGAACTCAACGATATGACTTCAACATTGACGAAAGTCAAGGCATTAAAACCGGATGTTCTGGTTGTATCAGGGCACTCAAAAGGGGCAGCATTGGTAACTCGCCAAGTTGAACAGCAAAAAGTCAACGTCCCTATGATCGCATTGACGCACTGCGAGTCCGCGGGTGTTAATGACGTTGAAAAATTCGGCGATGCAGCTGAAAATTTCCTGTGCGCTACGCAATGGTCCGAAAAGATGAGCTACCGCGACGACTGGTTTGGTTCTGCGGGTGACTACGCCAAGACTTTTGAAGAAGAATACGAATATGTGCCGCCATATCAGGCTGCAGAATCAACTGCATCGGTTCTGGTCTACGCCGATGCAATAGAACGAGCCGACAGTTTCGACACCGGTGCGATTCGCGATGCATTGGCAGCTACAGAAATTCAAACGTTCTATGGCAATATAAAATTCGATGAGACTGGTAAGAACATCGCAAAACCAATGGCTTTGCGCCAAATTCAAGGCGGGGAGTACAAAGTAGTGGCACCGACAAACTGGGCGGAAACATCGTTTATTCATCCCCGACCCATGCCTTAGTTGCTATTTAGTTTATATTCAAAATATCCGTTCCCGATAAAACCGGTGCGGGTGCAGAATTACTGGTAATGGATAGTCTGTTTATTCTGGTCGATGCACCGGTTTTTGCGTGGCAGCTCCTGATTAATGGAGTTTTGGTGGGTGCAATATTTGCACTTGCTGCATACGGGCTAGCCCTGGTGTGGGGTGTAATGAATATCATTAATGTCACCCAGGGAGAGTTCGTAATCCTCGGCGGATTTATAACACTGTATCTTTCCCTGGCAGGCATACATCCAATTGTCGGCATTCCGGTAGCTGCCGTAGCCCTGTTTTTTGTTGGATGGGTCATTTACAAAATTGTGATATTTCGTATTGTTGACAGGGATTTGTTTACTTCTCTGCTTGCAACTTTTGGTATCAGTATTTTGCTGCAACAGTTGATGAACGAAATATTCGGCGCAGATGTCCAGACAGCGCAAACAGATTTTGGCACAATCCTTTTGTTTGACGGGATGGTTACAGTTGCAAACATTCAGATTGTTTCTTTTGTGCTAGCCTTGGTTTTAGGAGTAGTGCTGGTAATATTTCTAAAGCGTAGCCGTATGGGCCAGACCATTCGGGCAACTGCCCAGAATGCTCAGGCAGCGAGAATTATGGGCATTGACCCCGACCGCGTGTTTGCATTCACATATTCACTCAATGCAGCAATATGCGGCGCAGCCGGTGCGTTGGTAGTTATGACCTGGGTCATTCATCCGTTTCTTGGGCTTACCTACACGGTGCGCTCCTTTATGATCGTCATAGTTGCCGGGCTTGGAAACTTGGCGGGAGTAGTGGCGGCGGGGCTTGGACTGGGCGCACTCGAAAAATTCGCCGGATTTATTCTGGGTGCAGAGTTTGAAGCAGCATTTGTATTTTCTCTACTGGTGGTGATACTGGTGCTGCGGAATCTGGCAATGTCTCGTAAACGCAAATACCTCAAGTAGCACTATGCAGCGCAAGATTATTGGTTACACCGCTATCGGAATTTTCAGCGTGGTTGCCCCCATGCTATTTCCAAATTATCAAACACAGCTAGCTTTTTTATGGGTGATGGTCGTATTTGCTCTGACATGGGACATTGTTGGAGGACAGATGGGGTACAACTCATTCGGAAACATATTGTTTTTTGGCATTGGAATGTATGTAACCGCAATTGTTCAGCGCGACCTGTTTTTTGATGTGAACGAATTTGTTGAAATTGCCGGCGGTGAAGAAAGCCTGTTGTCACCTGCCGAGTATCTTGCTGGACTTGGATTGGGCATGGGAGCAAGTGTGATCGTTTGCTTGGCGATTGCCATAGTACTTGGAGCCGGAATTCTTGGCATGCGCGGGCACTACTTTGCAATTTGCACGCTCGGACTGGGAATTGCAGCCGGTGAAATATTCTCTGGAATCAGTTATGTAGGTGCAGGTTCGGGACTGGTGACACCTGTATTTCCAGAAGCAATGGGGAATCGTTCAACATTCTACTACTACATGTTCTTTGTAATCGCTGTAATAGTGTTTTTTGTGCTGAAATTCTTGTACAGCAGTCGCTTCGGGCTTGCTCTGAATGCAATTCGAGACAATGAAGACAAAGCCGAAGCCATGGGGCTGTACACAACTCGATACAAGATTATGGCCTGGTCAATTGCGGCTGTTTTCCTCGGGCTCATAGGAGGCGGAGTCGGAAATTTGATAGGGTTCATTGATCCGATTGACGTTGCCTTCGCAGGCACGACTTTCGGAGTATGGATGATTCTTATGGCGATTCTGGGTGGCAAGGGTACTCTATGGGGACCAGTGATTGGAGCGGTAGTTTTCCATATTACGCAGGAATTGTTCTGGACCTACTTGCTGGGCTGGCAGAGAGTGGCACTGGGGTTGCTTATTGTGGTGATAGTCGTATTTTTTCCACAGGGAATTATGGGTTATTTCAGGAAGCAGTACCCGGACTGGTTTAGCAAGGCGGTTGAAATAAGCGGGACATCTGCAAGCAAGCAAGATGCAGCATGACAGGAATTCTGGAAATTTCGGGTGTTTCGAAGCGATTCGGCGGCGTTGTAGCCAATTGCTCTGTTTCACTTTCTGTGCCAAACGGGAAGATTATAGGACTTATCGGTCCGAACGGGTCGGGCAAGACCACACTGTTTAATTCAGTTGTTGGGTACCATCCGATTGATGAAGGTTCCATTCGATTCAAGGAAAAAGAAATTTCCAAATTGCGAGTTCCTGAAATTGCCCGTCTTGGGTTAATGCGAACGTTTCAGCAAACCCATGTCTACGGCGGCATGACTTGTGTAGAAAATATGCTGATTAGTTCACCAGGCGCGCAAAGCAAATTGCGTTCAATATTTGAGCCGCATAATATTGAAGACCGCGAGAAAGCGGTCTCTTTGCTGCAATTCGTAGGCTTGTATGAAAAGCGCCAGCTTCAGGCAGGAGATTTATCATTCGGGCAGCAAAAACTGCTGGAATTTGCAATGGTCCTAATGGCAGAACCGACACTATTACTTCTGGATGAACCAACTGCCGGTATTAATCCGACTTTGATTAATGGCTTGATTGATAGGCTCAAGCGTGCAAATAGCGAATTTGGTATTACTATGCTGGTGATTGAGCATAACATGAAGGTAATCATGTCCCTTGCCGAGCACATTTACTGTCTCGCACATGGCGAATCACTTGCCGATGGGACACCTGAGGAAATTCAAAGTAACCCCAAGGTTATTGATGCCTATTTGGGAGCAGCCTGATGCAAGCCCCGGATATGCAGGAACAAGACGAATCAATCGCACTGTCCGCTGACGATGTAGTAAGGCAGGTCAAAGAATCGTTTCCAAATCGTCCAGGCTTGGAATTTCTGAATGATTTGGCAAATCCAATGCCGTTTATTTCGATTTCAGGGTTGAATTCAGGTTACGGAAAAATCAATGTATTGCATGATATCAACCTCGCGGTAGCGAAAGGGCAATCGCTTTGTCTGATTGGACCAAACGGTGCTGGCAAGTCTACTGTATTGCACTCAATTTATGGATTTACAGATATTCGTAGCGGTACGATTTCTATAGACGGCAGAGATATAACCGGTATGAGTTCTAATCAGAAGTTACGCGATGCAGGAATTGCATACGTACTGCAGGATAACTCGGTTTTTCCAGACATGACGGTTGAAGAAAATTTGTGGATGGGCGGCTTTTTGAAAGACTCGCAAGAGGAAGCCAAAGAAGCTGCGAATCTCATAATGGAAAAATATGACCGATTGCGAGAACGTCGAAATCAGAAAGCAGGGATATTGTCGGGCGGTGAACGTAGATTACTGGAGATCTCTCGTGCATTGATTATGAATCCACAAATCTTGCTAGTCGACGAACCGTCTATCGGTCTTGAACCCCGGTTTATCGATATGGTATTTGAAATTCTTGACGATCTGCAGCATTCGGAAAATAAAACCATCATTATGGTAGAGCAGAACGCAAAAAAAGGTTTGGAATTCTCTGATATTGGCTATGTACTGGTTTCGGGTCAGATAGTCAAGGCTGGGTCCGGAACTGATTTGCTTGAAGATGTTGAAGTCGGCAGTTTGTTTCTTGGGGGTGGCGGCCCTGACAACACTTCCAAGTCCAATAATTGAATTCTGCCTCTGTTCGTAACTGAAAGGTACAAAAATGTTTCAAATTAAATCTACTGCGATTGTGGTTGCCGCGTTGATTTTTACCAATTTGCTGTTTTGGCATGCACAATCATCGTATGCTCAGCAGAGTTGGCGCGGATTGGTCGTTGCATCGGAAAATCGGTGTGCACCATACAGCCGTAAAGACTATCCGTATTCGCAGTCGGTTGAAGATCGTATTATTTCCAGTTTGGGGGGAATATATGGTCCTTACACGGGTACTTTTTTTGCCAACAAGGGGCAGACCGACATTGAGCATATAGTAGCCGCCGCCGAAGCTCATGATAGCGGACTCTGTGCATCTAGTCCTGCTGTAAAACGGCAATTTGCCTCAGATCTTTTGAATCTTACCTTGGCCAGTCCTCAGGTGAATCGGCATCAGAAAAAACATTATGATGCTGCCGAATGGCTACCTCAAATCAATCGTTGCTGGTATGCTAATCGCATTGTTGAAGTAAAACGAAAATACCGATTAACCGTCGACTCAAGGGAAGCGCAAGCACTGGAATCAGTATTGTCAAACTGTTCTTCTTTTGAAATGGTTGTTGTTGAAAATAACAGGCAACCAGCGAGTGGTACGGGATTAAATTCACCGGTGGCCGGTTCAAGCCCCTCTGCAATTAGTCAATGGGACGATGACGGTAACGGAAGAATTACCTGCAAGGAGGCGCGAAAACATGGAATTGCCCCAGTGCGGAAGAGCCATGTAGCCTACAAATTCATGCGCGATGGAGACGGAGATGGCGTGGTTTGCGAATAATAGCAGAGTAAATCTTTTTTGGAATTGCTTCTGAATGTATTCGTGAGCCAATAAAGCAATCATTTTTGGCGTGGTTGGTAAAAATTTCCAGACAGATTCTCATCTGGAAATTGTGATTGAAATCTGTACAAATGAAGCAACAGGCGATCAATTGGTAAGATCGCCTGTTGTTCAGTATGGTTACTCAGAGTATCTATACTCTGAAAATTTTCAAATTCGAAGACAAATCCAGAAATCTACTAGGATGTCTCCAGCTTTTGCTCGGATCTGAGCAGTCCTGCAAGACCGGATTCTCCGGTTCGTATTCTCATTACATCTTCAAGCTCGAGAACAAAAATCTTGCCAGCACTGATCTCCCCTGTATTGCCGTAATCTCTGATGATATTCATCACACCTTCCAGCATTTCCTCTGTTACTGCCGACATGATCAGCACCATCGGTTTCAGGCGTAGCCTGTACTCATGCCCGCGGTAAATTTCAACATCTTCCTTGGGCTCTGCACCGAACCCAAGTACTTCCCATGTTGTGATACCGAGAACAGGTACTTTTCGAAGTTCGTCAATTACATCGTCAACCTTGTGACGTTTAACTACTGCAACTATTGCTTTCATTTTTTCGTTCCTAAATCAATTAGAGGTTGTAACTTCTTTCGCCGTGAGCGGTATAGTCAAGTCCTTCTGCTTCTGCTTTCTCAGACTCTCGGAGTCCAACAACAGCTCGAAGTGCTACGACAATCAGATATGTAATGATGGCAGACCAGATAACGACCACTACGGTACCGGCAACCTGGCGAATCAACTGTGCAAACATTCCATCTTCAAGTCCCACTCCGCCTAGACTTGCAGAAGCGAAAACAGCAATAAGGAGTGTTCCGGTAATTCCGCCAACACCATGGACTGCAAAAACATCAAGCGAATCGTCCAACTTCATTTTCTCTCGAATAATATTTACAGCGTAGTAGCAGATTATCCCCCCGAGAAGCCCGCAAACGACCCCGCCAATCGGGCCAATAAAACCAGAGGCAGGGGTAACTGTGGCAAGTCCTGCTATGGTGCCAGTAACTGTGCCAATCAGGCTAGGCTTCTTGAATTGCCACCATTCCAAAAACAGCCACACAAGTGAGGCAGTTGCCGCAGAAATATGAGTTACTACCATAGCCATTCCGGCAGACCCGTCGGATGCGACAGCACTCCCGGCATTGAAACCAAACCAGCCCACCCAAAGGAGCGAAGCTCCGATTACAGTAAGACCTGGATTGTGAGGTGGGGGCAAGTCGTCTGGAAATTTCTTTCGTTTTCCCAATAATGCGACAATGACCAGCGAAGAAGCGCCTGCCGTGGCATGAACAACCAGCCCGCCTGCAAAGTCGAAAACTCCGAGTGTAGCCAGAAAGCCGCCGCCCCAAATCCAGTGAGTGACCGGAGCATAGACTACTAGTAGCCATATTCCGCTAAACCAAATGACATGTACAAATTTGATCCGTTCTACATATGCCCCAACAATCAAGGCCGGGGTAATAATTGCGAATGTCATCTGAAACATGAAAAACACGGTTTCTGGTATGGTGCCCGCCAAAGTATCAAAACTGACTCCTGCCAGGAAGACTTTGTCGAAACCACCAATGACCGAATTCAATGAACCACCGTCTCCGAAAGCCAAGCTGTATCCCAATACAAACCACAGAATTGAAGATATACAGGCAATGGCATAGCAGTGCATCAACACTGATATAACGTTCACGGAGCGAACCAGTCCACCATAAAACAGTGCAAGCCCCGGCAGCGTCATCATTAGAACCAAAGCAGTTGATACAATCAACCAGGCTGTATCACCGCTATCTAGCCCGTCAGCTGCAAATACTGCACGCGGCACGAACACAGTGCTGAGAACAATTGTCGTCAGCGATAAACTCTTGATATAGAAAAATTTATTCATCAGTATCCTTGTTATCTGGTGAAAAGTGAAAAATCATCTACAATAAGGAAACAAATCACAATCAGCTGAAATGGCGGATTAGGATTTCATCCTCATTGAAGATGAAGATATTCAAATTTAGGCGTTATTCTATCATATTAGTTAGGAAATCGTATTTTATGACAAAAATTTCAGCAATAACATTTGATCTGTGGGATACAGTCATTCAAGATGACTCTGATGAACCTGAACGTAAAAGAAGGGGATTGCGCACCAAGCACGATGAGCGGCGACACCTACTGTGGAAGGCAGCTAATGACTACCAGGCTATTTCGCGGGATGTTGTAAATAAAGCTTACGACGAAACCGACGCGGAATTTCGAATTGACTGGTACGATAATTGCATTACATGGACAGTCGATGTGCAAATTCGACGGATTTTCGAAAAAATTGGTAGAAAAATTCCTGAGGATGCGTTTCGCAAAATAGTTTCAGCTACTGAAAATATGGAAATTGAGATTCCGCCGGCACCGGTTCAAGGAATTAAAAATATTTTGGAATCTCTGAGCAAACAATATCCTCTCGGTGTGATTTCCGATACGATTGTAACACCGGGGCGGAATTTAAGAGAGTGGCTTAGGATGTTTGGCATGCTTGACTATTTCAGCGGTTTTGCTTTCTCGGATGAAGTAGGGCATTCAAAGCCTCATCGCGACATGTTTTTATGTGCTGCCAAGCAATTGAATGTTGCCCCGACCGAAATTGTTCATGTCGGGGACAGGGAGAAGAAGGATATTGACGGAGCGCATGCTCTTGGAATGCGCGCAATTTTATTTGTTGGCAGTCGCAATACTGATGCAAATTCAACAAAAGCAGATGCGGTATGTGAGGACTATGGTGAATTTATCGGAATTCTTGACCGGATGAATAGCAAAATTCACTAACGAAAATGATTGGAATGATTAAAAAGCGATGCAAGACAATTTGAAATTTTTGGTAATTGAAGGATACCAGCAAAAGGGTCGCGAAGAGCTGGAAGCGGGCGGTATGAGTGTTGCCAGCGACCTTTATAAGGCCATGCTGCGAACAGTTTGTCCAGAAGCAACTGTGGACATAATTACTCCAGCGGACCCAGATGGTTCACTGCCTGCGGGAGTCGAGTTGAGTTCTTACGATGGTACTGCAATGACAGGCTCGAATTTGTCTGTGGTAGACAAGGATAATCCGGCAGTAAAACGTCAAGTCGAATTGCAGAAAGAAATATTCCGGGCCGGCATCCCCAGTTTTGGTAGTTGCTGGGCATTACAGGTTGGAGTAGTTGCTGCTGGTGGTAGTGTAAGGAAGAACCCGAAGGGCAGAGAGATGGGCTTCGCACGCAAGATAACCCTGACAAGTGAAGGACTCAGCCATCCGCTTTATGAAGGAAAACCCAAGGTTTTTGATGCTTTTGCCAGTCATGAAGATGAAATTGATGGTGCACCGCAAGGTTCAACAGTTTTGTCCGGCAATGATCACTCGGAAGTGCAAGCACTGGAAATCAAATCAGAAAACGGGGTAATGTGGACCATCCAGTACCATCCGGAGTACAACCTGAAAGAAATGGCAGCATTAATTCGGTGTCGCACTGAAAGGCTCATCGGCATGGGATTTTTTGCCGATGAAGCCGCAGTGAATGACTATGCACAGAAACTTGACGATATTCACACCAATCCCGAAAGACGCGACCTTGCCTGGGCATTGGGAATTGACGCAGACATCCTAAGTACTAAACGAAGATTCCGGGAAGTTGCGAATTGGATTGAACACTTGGTAAAACCATCAAAAAACAAATAAGGTCGCCGCACAATAGTTTTTCAAATATCAGGGCTTCTCTCCCCGTGAAAGACGCTCATTCACGTCTTCAATGACATCCAGTAGTTCAGGAAAATCATTTATTACATAGTGGGCACCTGACTTTACCAGCAGATCCCTTGAATACTCAAGCCGTTGGGCAATCTCCGAGTCAGAAATTGATTCAGCTTCTTCCAGACTGTTTATATTCATGTAGTTGCTGTATCGTGCTATGCCGACGGTCCAGCAACCTGCGTTAAGTCCTTCGCCGACACCGCTTACCGTATCATCAACTTTGATGACAGACTGGATCGGGTGTACATCAAGCATATCCAGATTCTTGTAGATCATGAAAGGCTTTGGGCGAGCACCATTAATAACTTCATCGCCTGCTACCGTTACATCGGGATTGTATCCTTGCACTTTTGCATCCTCTGCAAGAATATCCACCATGCTTCGTAAAAAGCCTGTTGTACTTCCGATTTTGATTCCTGAATCCTGGATTTTCTTGGTAGTATCAGCAACACCGGGTAGCAATGTTGTGTAGCGGCGAAGACATTCCAATTGCATTGGAACAAAATCCTTGAACATTCGGTCCACATCACTTTGGACAGGGTCGGAATCATGAACCTTTTTCCAACGATCTCTAATTTCGGGAACCTTGGTCAGTTCCTTTATGTGGAGATCTTTTCGCAATCCCATCGGACCGCGTGCTTCTTCCATTGAAATTTCAACGCCGTGTTTTGAGAATACGTCCACGAATACAACGGCTGGCGCAATAACATATGCATCAGATACAGTACCGCTCCAGTCAAGAATTACTGCTTTGACTTTACCACGAAAGTTTCTTGAATAAACGAATTCAAGTTGCATGATTTCCCCCCGATTAAAGATTAAATATCCAGATTTGGCTTGATAAGCCTTTCATATTATCTACCAGAGGTATTGAAAATCAATACGTTTTATGTTTTCGGCAATTGCAGTTCCGGACAAAGGGATAACTAGATTTTTGCTCTTGGAGCATCAGAGTTGATTGGATTTCACGAACAAGGCCAGCGAGTTGTGCAGAATAAACATAGTGTTCGCAGATGCAATCGTAAATATTGCCTCAAATCCATTCTGTTCCGCCAGACATGCAACCAGTTTTAACTGTTGATTTGGGTGCCGAAATGATAAGCGATCAATTATTCTCAAATTGGGAGCAATTTCTGAATCCAGAAATTTCATTTTTTTGGTTCTTTTGGCATCTGTATTCACTGAATACCGGATTTGAGTTTGAATTTATGGTCGAATTTCAGTATCAATCCAAGAGCCAGCAGATGCAGAACAATGAAGGCAATGACCAAGGGTAAGACGCTTTCATTGTAGGCTTGTCCGATAAAGTAGGACAGTGCTACCGATATTAGTGTCATGATTGCACTGGTTACCGACGATGCCATACCAGCAATATGCCCCATTGGCTCCATTGCAAGCGCATGAAAATTGCTGAAAAGGGTGCCAATGGCCAGAAAACAGAGAGATAGCCAAATCATAAATAACCAGACATTGGAAGAAAAAAAGAGAATGTAAATCAAATATACCGCCGACACAGTAGTTATAAATATCAATGACCATCGACACATCGGTCGCAAACCGAATTGCACGACCAGGCGAGAATTGAAATATGACGAAATACCGATTGCAGCTGCCAGTGCTCCGAAGTAGACCGGGAACAAATTTCCAGTACTGAATAATTCTTGAAGAATCTGCTGGCTTGAATTTATATACCCCAAAAATGCGCCAAAAACCAGACCTGCTGCCAAGGTGTTTACCAAAGTCTGGCGAGTTGATACAGTTTCAGCGAAAGTCTGAGCCAATATAGACAGTTTCAAAGGATTTCGGTCATCAGGTTTCAGGGTTTCTGGCTGCCGAAAAACAAACCAGGTAAGCGAAAGTGCAGACAGGGCAACCAACAGCCAGAAAATTATTCGCCAATCTCCAATAAATAGCACTAGCTGACCAACACTGGGGGCAAGTATGGGTACCAGAATGAATATCATCATCACAAGCGACATGATTCGGGCCATTTCCACGCCGGCTGCATGGTCCCGAATGATTGTTACACTCATTATGCGAGGTCCCGCTGCTCCTAATCCTTGTAGAAACCTTCCAACAAGCATGGTAGTAAACGACTCAGCTAACGCCGACATAACACACCCGACCAGAAATATTGCAAATCCCACAATCATGGGTGCCCGTCGTCCAACGGTATCGGATACTGGCCCGTATACAAGTTGTCCGAAGGATAGCCCAAGGAATAGCATCCCGATAATCAACTGTCTGTCATTTACGCTCTTCGCACTCAGGTCGTCAGCAATCAGGGACAAGGCCGGAAGCATGACATCTATGGACATTGCAACCATGGACATTGTGATTGCCATTAGCGCGATAAATTCCCGCCGACCGATTTGTCTAACAATAAAAGTCATACTTGGCGTAATTTTACGATGGGCAAGGGTAAGACACGAATTGCATACTGAAACAGACTAGTCTGGGGCCTGCCATATGCGTCTCGGGTACAATTTATCTGGGTAAAAATTGCTCAAAACCCCGTTTAAAAGCGAAAATGCAGGACAGATGCAACAAAATCAGGTACCGTTATGGTTGTGGGCTTGCGAACTAATAGGGTTAGTAGCATTGTTTGCTTGACGGATATAATACATGGTTATCTTGTATATCAAATTTGAACAGTGTGTTTGGGCTACTCAGGCTACTATAGCAACAATACTCTCACGCAATGCATGCT
Organism: Arenicellales bacterium; assembly: GCA_965203865.1. Lineage (GTDB taxonomy): Bacteria > Pseudomonadota > Gammaproteobacteria > Arenicellales > JAJDZL01. Next base: position 1,885,290 of record OZ241916.1, on the reverse strand, counting down.
CGTTGAAATAATTTCTGGTGACTACTTCGTTAATTAAGGTACGTGTTCAGGTAATTCGCTACGAAGCCGAAGACATACTAAGCTTTGAGTTGGCTGACCCGGCTGAGGTACTACTGCCGCAATTTGTTCCGGGAGCACATATTGATGTGCACCTCAAACCTGGGTTAATCCGGCAATTTTCGATTAGCAGTTCGCCAAAGGAGTTGAACCGCTATCGTATCGCGGTTTTGCGTGAGAAGCCGGGGACAGGCGGCTCAAAATACATGCACAACGAAGTCAAGGCAGGAAGTTTGCTGGAAATCTCTCAACCAAAGAATATGTTCAAATTGAATTCAGCTGCAAGTCGACACATCCTGATTGCTGGAGGAATTGGAATCACTCCGATACTGGCAATGGCTTATGAACTGGAAGAGTCAAAGTCCAACTATACCATTCACTACTGTACTCGCTCACCGGAAAAAACCGCGTTCAGGAGCGAAATTATGGAATTGGTCAAGCATGGGGCATTGCAATTCTATTTTGATGGCGGAAACCCGCAGCAAGGGTTGGACATGAAAGCGTGCCTGCGGGATTATGAAGATGGTATGCATCTGTATTTTTGCGGGCCGCCCGGGTTGATGAAGGCCGCCCAAGAACTTTCCGCTCATTGGCCGAAGAACTCGGTTCATTTTGAACATTTTTACATTGAAGGGGTTGTCAGGCCGGACGACTCGGCGAGAGAAGAAAACCGGGAGTTTCAAATACGACTGGCAAGCAATAACAAAGTCTATACAGTTCCAGTAGAGAAATCTATAGTTGAAGTACTGCGCGAAAATGGTATTTGGGTAGATACTTCTTGTGAAGAAGGATTCTGCGGCACCTGCTTGACGAGATATCTGGACGGTGAGCCAGAACACCGCGATATGGTTCTTGAAGAAGACGACCACAAAGACTATGTGTTGATTTGCTGTGCCCGCTCAAAGACACCTGAATTGGTATTGGATTTGTAGTATCAGAATGCCATAGCACTTTTGCTTTGCATTTCAGAATCAACGGCCGCTGAATTTTTACAAACTGATGTCAGTTCGGCACTTCAAATAGGCTATAATATAGCCCCAATACTGTATGTAAAAATATCCACCGTTTTTGGAAAGAAAACTTCGTATAAGTGTTTTTAAAACAAATACTTACTCAAAAGGAAGCTCGACTTCTTGATGAAATTTCCGTAGATGAACTGGGGGTTTCGGAGTACGAGTTGATGAGCCGGGCCGGGAAGGGAGCTCACTGTATCCTTCAAGAGTGTTGGCCCAACGCCGAATCGATTCAGGTAATTTGCGGTCCTGGAAACAATGGCGGCGATGGATATGTTTTAGCAACTGAGGCTTTGCATAGTGGACTCAGTGTAGTAGTTGAATCGTTTGGCTTGCCAAAAACTGAAACTGCGATGCAGGCATTTCGCGATTATGACCGAAACGGCGGGCAAGTAAACTTTATTGAAGAAAATTCCTTCCATGCGAAAGGCGATGTCATCGTGGATGCCTTGCTTGGAATCGGATTGACACGGGCACCAGAGGGAAAGATGCGAGAAGTGATTGAAATAGTCAACAAGTCTGGTATTCCGGTATTGAGTCTGGATGTTCCTTCTGGATTGAATGCGGATACCGGGCAGCCTTTGAGTGTTGCTTTTCAGGCTGATGTAACTGCTACATTCATTGGAATCAAGGCAGGGTTGCTTTCTGGAAATGGCAGGGAGCATGCCGGTTCAATTCGACTTGACACCTTGGATTTGCCGGACAAAGTATTCGATTCAGTTGATTATGAAATTCGTCTGATTGATGAAGGCGAGCTCAAGGAACATATACCTCGACGCTCCGCGAACACACACAAGGGGTCCGCAGGCCGGGTTTGCATAGTCGGAGGCAATCGAACCATGGAAGGTGCAGTTCAGATGGCCGGTGAAGCTGCGCTGCGAAGCGGTGCGGGTCTTGTATCAGTTGCAACCCGTGCAAACTTGACGGCCGCTCGATGTCCAGAGATGCGAATATTTGAAGTCAATTGTCTCGAAGAATGGCAGGAAGTTTACCTTGGAATGCATGCAATAGGAATTGGACCGGGCTTGGGCCAAGACGATTGGGCGAAGCGAATTTGGGAAGCGGCTACTGGCCAGACCGAAATCCCGCTGGTTGTGGATGCAGATGCTTTGAATCTGCTCGCGGACAAGCCATTCCATCGTGAAAACTGGATACTAACGCCTCATCCGGGGGAAGCAGCCAGACTCTTGGATACTACAGTAAGCGAAATACAAGGCGACCGATATGCAGCCGCCAAATCGATTGCAAAAAAATTCGACGGAGTAGCCGTATTGAAGGGAGCGGGCACAATAATTGCCTCGCAAGCAGGGGTGTGGATTTGTGACCGCGGTAATCCTGCGATGGCGACAGGAGGGACGGGAGATATTCTTACTGGTGTAATCAGTGCACTGATAGCCCAAGGTGTTCCGCTTGTCAGTGCTGCAAAAATGGGTGTCTGGCTACACGCCAAGGCGGGGGACGAGTGTGCTGCGAAAGATGGCCAGCTTGGTCTGCTCGCTACGGATTTGCTGCCTGAAATTCGAAAAGAACTGAATCGGTTGAGCAATGGAAATAAAAATTAATTCTGCACAGGAAATGAAAGATTTGGGGCGTAGCTGGTCATCTGCTATGGAGCACGGTTGTTGCTACTATTTCGAAGGAGAACTCGGTGCCGGAAAAACAACACTGATTCAGGGAATACTGGAGGGACTGGAAATTCCCGGTCCAAATCCGAGTCCCACTTTTTCAATCATGGAGCCGTATCTTACTAAAGATGGACAGGAGTTGTTGCATCTGGATTTGTATCGAATCGAGTCGCCAGAGGAGTTGTTGTACATAGGAATTGATGAGTTCAGAGACTCTGGGAGCACTTGGTTAATTGAGTGGCCAAGCCGCGGTAAGGATATAATACCTGAGGCAGACATTCAAGTAGAAATCATGCATGCTGGAAATGCTCGTATAGTTTCTGTGTATTCGATTGGACAAGGAGTACCGTTGCAATGAATTTGAAAAAACTGGTTGATTTTACGTTGAAAGTCCTGCTGTTGCTAGTTGTCGCTGCTTCATCGAATGCGTATGCTGTTGCGATCAAGGAAATTCGAACTTGGCATGGGCCGGAAAAAACAAGAATTGTGTTCGATACAGATAGTCCCGTCGAATACGAAATTGAGAAATTGTCCGCCCCCGATCGCATTTTGATAGACATTAGTAACGGTGTTTACAAAAGAAAGCCGCCTTCATCTCAAAAAGCCGGGCCTTATATTGACGGAGTTCGAGTAGGCCGGCATCCGGGGAAGATTCGATTTGTTTTCGATTTGAATCAAAAAGCCAGCCACCATGCTTTTACCTTGGCACCGAATGACCGGTACGGAAATCACCGACTTGTTGTTGACATTGAACCGGTAGAAAAAACCTCTAAAACACCTAAAGTTATTGAGTCCAATGTGCAAGGTAAATTTATTGTGGTGATTGATGCTGGGCACGGCGGTGAGGACCCGGGTGCAATTGGTGCGAAAAAGACTCAGGAAAAGAAGGTAGTGCTGGAGATTTCAAGACTGTTGAAGAAAGAAATCGACAAGCAACCGGGAATGAAAGCAGTTTTAACCCGGGACGGGGACTACTACATTCCCTTGAGAAAGCGGATTGAGATAGCTCACAAGCACAACGCCAATTTGTTCTTGTCAATCCATGCAGATGCTTTTCATAAGCGTTCGGCAGCCGGAATTTCTGTGTTTGCTCTTTCCAAGAAAGGGGCAACTAGCGAGAAAGCAAGAATTCTTGCCAAAAAAGAAAATGCTTCCGACTTGGTTGGCGGAGTTAGCCTGAGAGACAAGGAGGATTATTTAGCAGAGACACTTCTTGATATGTCCGTATCAAAGCAGATTGAATATAGTCGGGAATTGGGTGAAAATTTAGTAAAAGAATTGAGGAAAGTTGGCAAGATGCATGGAAACAGGGTAGAACAAGCGAGATTTGTTGTATTGAAGTCGCCCGACATACCTTCTTTGTTGATTGAAACTGGCTTCATATCAAATCCAAGTGAAGAAAAGCGACTTCGCAATCGGGCCTATCAGAAAAAATTGGCGAAAAATATTACGTCTGGTATTGTAGCTTTCGCGAGCAAGTATCACCGCAATTCTGTGGCACTGCAATCAGGAAATTAGGAAGGAGTTCAAAATTGAGCAGGAACGAGGCGACTTCAAACAGCACAGTTCAGCGAGTGCGTAAACTGGTTGGTTTTACGTTAAAAGCCCTGCTATTTCTAGTTGTCGTTTTTTCATCAAATGCCAATGCTGTAGAAATCAAGGAAATTCGAACTTGGCACGGACCGGAAAAAACAAGAATTGTATTTGATACAGGCGCCCCCGTCGAATACAACATTTTTCAATTGCCAGCTCCTGAACGAATTGTTATAGACATTACCAATGGTGTATACAAAAAAAAGCCACTTTCATCTCAAAAAGCCGGGCCTTACATTGACAGAGTTCGAGTAGGCCTGCTTTCGACGAGGACTCGATTTATTTTCGAGTTAAATCAAAAAGTCAGCTACCATGCTTTTACCTTAATATCGAATGACTGGTACGGCGACCGGCTTATTGTTGACATTGAACCGGCAGAAAAGACTTCTGCGACATCTAAAGTTATCGAATCCGATTCGCAGGGCAAATTTATTGTGGTGATTGATGCTGGGCACGGCGGTGAGGACCCGGGTGCAATTGGTGCGAAAAAGACTCAGGAAAAGAAAGTTGTGCTGGAGATTGCAAGATTGTTGAAGAAAGAAATCGACAAGCAACCCGGAATGAAGGCGGTTCTAACCCGGGACGGGGACTACTACATCTCCCTGAGAAAGCGGATTGAGATAGCTCACAAGCACAGCGCCAATTTGTTCTTGTCAATTCATACAGGTGCCTTTGATAAGCCTTCGATGTCTGGAATTTCTTTGTTTGCTCTTTCCAAGAAAGGGGCGACCAGCGAGAAAGCAAGAATTCTTGCCAAAAAAGAAAATGCTTCCGACTTGATTGGTGGGAGCAGTCCAAGAGACAAGGACGATGATTTAGCAGAAACACTTCTGGACATGTCTGTATCAAAGCAGATTGAATATAGTCGGGAATTAGGTAGAATTTTATTGAAAGAATTAAGGAAAGTCAGTGAAATACATGGAAACAGGGTAAAACAAGCGAGATTTGTCGTATTGAAGTCGCCTGACATACCTTCTTTGTTGATTGAAACTGGCTTCATATCAAATCCAGAGGAAGAAATGCAACTCAGCAACCGAGCGTATCAGAAAAAATTGGCGGAAAGCATTACATCTGGTATTGTAGCTTTCGCAAGCAAGTATCACCGCAATTCTGTGGCACTGCAATCAGGAAATCAGTAAGGAATTCAAAATTGAGCGACAACGAGGGGACTTCAAACAGCACAGTTCAGCGAATACGTAAACTGGACGATACAGTAATCAATAAAATCGCCGCTGGCGAGGTAATTGAACGACCCGCTTCTGTGCTGAAGGAATTGATGGAAAACAGTGTGGATGCGGGTGCGACGAAAATTGAAGTAGATGTGCAAAAGGGTGGCACAGAGCGAATCTTGGTCAAAGATAACGGAACAGGAATCAATCGGGATGAAATTTCGCTTGCTCTGGCAAGGCATGCTACCAGCAAGATTGAAAATTTTGAGAGTATTGAAAGCATTCGAACACTGGGATTTCGGGGAGAAGCGTTGCCCAGTATTGCTTCTGTGAGCCGAATGACCCTTACAACTCGTACAGCCGAAGACCGGAATGCATGGAAAGTAGTATCCGAGGGGGGTTCGGCAACCAAAAATCCTGAACCTGAACTGCATCCAATTGGTACTTCAATTGAAGTTCGAGACCTGTTCTTCAATGTTCCGGCGCGTCGCAAATTCCTCAGAACTCCTGGTACGGAATTCACCCATTTGGACAAGCTAGTCAAGCAGTTTGCTCTTTCCTGTATGAATATCGAGATTCAATTTGCACATAATAATCGTAGTGCAGTTAAATACAGAATCGCGAGTAGCGAATTGGAAAAACTTGAGAGAGTAGCACTGGTACTCGGTGATGAGTTCGCAGGGCAGTGCTTGTCGGTAAATAGCATTTTGGACACAATGAAGATTTCCGGCTGGATAGGAGTACCTGACCACACTCGCTCGCAACCCGACCAGCAGTACCTGTTTGTAAATAATCGCGCAATCCGGGACCGTAGCTTGATGCACGCAGTGCGGCAAGCTTACCTTGATGTCTTGTATGACCACACCCGATATCCGGTTTGTGCACTATTCATTGATATTTCGCACGATCTTGTCGATGTAAATGTTCATCCTGCCAAAGCCGAAGTTCGATTCAGAAAGCAAAGAGAAGTTTACAGCGGGGTCAAAGTTGCAATACAGAATGCGATAGCAGAGGCGCGGCCGGGACATCATAGTAGCAGTACTTCTACTGGTATGACTAGTGAACCGCAGCGATTGTCACTGGGTGGGCATAGACATGGAACACAACGCAGTTTCAATTTGCCACTCAGTCAAGGACGTTCGAGTTTTGCAGAATTTGAAGCAATTCTCAAACCTCAGGAGCCATCGCCAGCACAAGAATCAAATTTGGATATTCCCCCCTTGGGATTCGCACTCGCTCAACTTGGCGGTGCCTACATTCTGTCTGAAAATGAAAAGGGGTTGATCATTGTTGATATGCACGCATCGCATGAGCGAATATTGTACGAGCAATTGAAAGAAAGATGCGACAACAAAGAATTGGAGATGCAGCAGCTGCTCGTGCCCATTGCAATTAAAGTTACAGCCGAAGAAGCCGATGTAGCAGAAGAGAATATTGAGAACTTTACTGCTCTGGGATTTGATGTTTCAAGAACCGGAGAACAGATCATAACAGTAAGGGCAACTCCAAGCATGCTCAAGAACATTGATACGGAAAAGCTGATTCGGGATGTTATCGCCGATTTGATTGAACATGGAAAAAGCGATCGGGTTGAGCACGTACGCAACGAGTTGCTTGCTTCTATTTCGTGTCACAGTGCAATTCGCGCCAACCATTCGCTGTCGATTCCGGAGATGAACAACTTGTTGCGCGACATGGAAACAACGGAGCATTCCGGATACTGCAGTCATGGAAGACCTACCTGGAAGCAGGTTACAATGGAAGAACTCGACAAAATGTTCTATAGGGGCAGGTAGCACGAAATCTGAATACAACTCGGAAACTTCGTTGCCTGTCGTATTTTTGATGGGAACGACAGCGGCAGGCAAGACTGATGTTGCCGTGGAGCTTGCCAGTCAATACGACTTTGACATAGTCAGTGTTGATGCCGCTCAGGTATATCGCGGCATGAACATTGGCACTGCGAAACCGGATCAAGAAACCCTCAATTCAGTTCCTCACAGGCTAGTTGATATTTGTGATCCGAGTGAGCGCTATTCAGCAGGAAAATTTCGACGTGATGCATTGCAAGAGATTGATCGTTCGTTCAGTTGCGGGCGTATTCCACTGCTTGTAGGTGGAACAATGTTCTATTTTCGCGCGCTGGAGGAAGGGTTGTCGGATTTACCCGGCACATTTAGCGAGATTGGCATGAGCATCCAGGCACGCGCAGCTAGCGAGGGATGGCCGAAACTTCATGCAGAACTCAAGGTTGTTGACCCTGAATCGGCAAAAAGAATATCCCCGAACGATGCCCAGCGTATTCAGCGTCTTCTGGAGTTGTACTATAGTGCCGGTGCTCCGCCTAGCCAGCAGATGCGTCGTAGTCGAAGGATTCCGATCCCCTACAAAATTTTGAAAATTGCAATTACGGTCAGTAGCCGCGAATTGTTAAAATCGCGCATTGAGAATCGATTCAATCAAATGCTGGAATCTGGGTTTGTAGACGAAGCAAGGAGTTTGTTTGAACGTCCTGACCTGGACGCTTCAACGCCATCCATGAAAACCGTCGGCTATCAACAGGCATGGCAGTACTTTGAAGGAAAAATTGATTTTCAAACAATGATAAAATCAACCATTCAGGCAACAAATGCGCTTGCAAAGCGGCAATTGACTTGGATCAGAAACAGTAAAGGTGTTGTCTGGGTAAACAATGATTCTGCCGAAAGCACTGGACTACTCAAGCAATATCTGGATCAAGTTATTTTTCCCTGAAATAGATAAAATGAAGGTAAATAATTTACAATAATTACCAAATTGAATAGAGTAGTCGAGTAGCACCGATAAATCCTTTGAAGTCTGCAGGCTTGGTTTTATTTGAAGCACGAACTTTATTTCACGTTTGAAAACATAAGTGCGTCTATGTTGCACAAAATAGAATATAAAATTTGATAAGGGGCAAAAAATGATGAAGGTTAGTCAAAAAAGCACGTCCATACAGGACCCAATATTAAACGAGTTGAGAAAACAAAAAACACCGGTATGGATCTATCTTGTGAATGGAGTAAAACTTCAGGGGCAGATTGAATCTTTCGATCGTTTTGTCATCGTCTTGAAAGCTAGTGTGAGTCAAATTGTTTACAAGCACGCAATTTCAACGATTGTTCCTGCGCGCTCGATTACTTTGACGAGGCCAGAACCTAAATCCATGGATAGCTAATGCTGCCGATTTTTAGGCAGTAAATCTGCATCTATTTGTACAAGGAGTAGTCTTTCGTAGTTTGAAACAGAACAGTCTGCCCGAAGAAGCCAGTCGCGAACGAGTCGTATTAGTTGGACTAACTTCGGGACGCCATAATTGCGGATTGGAAGATCTGGAAGAAATTCGATTGCTAGCCGAATCGGCTGATACCGAGGTTGCAGGTGCCATTATTGCCAGACGGCCTGCCAGGCATAGCCCAACACTGATTGGGCAGGGAAAGTGTGAAGAACTTCGACAACAGGTACTGGAGTGCGAAGCGACTTTGGTGGTGGTTGACTACCCCATTACGCCGATTCAAGAACGAAATCTTGAGCGTGCAATTCAATGCCCGGTTATTGACCGAACTGGTTTGATTTTGGACATATTTGCACAGAGAGCATCAAGCCGCGAGGGACAGCTTCAAATTGAGTTGGCGCAGTTGCAGCACATTTCAACGAGACTGGTTCGAGGCTGGACACACCTTGAAAGACAAAAAGGCGGTATTGGTTTACGAGGACCGGGTGAAACACAGCTGGAAACTGACCGACGTTTGATTTCACGGCGCATCAAGACATTGACCAAGCGTTTGGAGCGTATTCGGGTACAGCGTCAATTGCGCCGCAGAAGCAGGGAAAAAGTTCCATTTCCAACGGTAGCACTGGTTGGCTACACCAACGCCGGGAAGTCATCCCTGTTTAATCGCTTGAGTGGCGCAAACGTTTACTCAGCGGACAAGTTGTTCTCGACTCTGGATCCCACACTAAGGCAAGTTGAACTTCCGGGCTATGGTGCTGTGATTGTTTTGGATACAGTCGGATTTATACGCGAGCTTCCGCATAGTCTGGTTTCAGCGTTTCATGCCACGCTTGAGGAAGTATCCAGTGCGGCAGTGGTTATTCAGGTAATTGATGTTTCCAATTCTGATGTAGAGGCTCGAAAATCCAATGTTGAAGAAGTGCTGGAAGAGATTGATGCTGCAAATATCCCCCGATTGGTGGTTTACAACAAGATAGATTTGACAGGTGATGCTTCACGAGTTCAATACGATGAACAAGGGGACATAAGGCGAATATGGTTATCATCGAAGACCGGCGAGGGGATAAATTTACTGATAACGGCTTTGGGACAAATTTTTCGTTCCGAACGCCGGGCAGGAAGTATTTGTCTGCCGGCTTGCGCCGGCAAGTTGAGGTCGAATGTATATGACAAGCTTGGAGTCACAAATGAAAGTGTCACTGAATCCGGCGACGCTTTGCTTGAAGTTGAATTGTCCCCCAGAGATTTTGGCTGGCTAGTTTCGAATCGGGAATTCAGGGAAGAGTATTGGAGAGTCAAGCCTGAGTTTGATATTCAGGAAACCCATGAAGAATTGTAAGTGAACAGCATTCGCAAGTACAAAGCACAGGAGTATTGACCGGACAGTAAATCAGTGTAGCATTTTGCCAAGCAAATAGCTGTTATACAGGCAGCCAAATTGCCAGATTGAATTGCGAAGTCAGATTGAGTTTAAATAACATTGTAGAATTACACGATATATTGCTATTAATTTCTCATTCTTACGTATAATGAGTTGATAAATTGGAGATGGTCTCCATAATCTATACTTGATAAATTCACACGTAGTACTCGTCTTTCATTCAATATGGGCGAGAAGGAGTAAAATTTTTTATGCCTTGGGATGAACCCGATTCAAAACACCGGCAACGGAAGCCGGGCGACAGCGGTCAATCTGGTCCTCCGGATCTTGATGATATCGTAAGTGATGTTCGCAAGAAGTTTTCCGGAATTTTCGGAGGCATCCGAAAGTCCGGAGGAGGAGGCGGTACGACACCAATACATTCGGGTGGCGGCCGCAGTCCAAGTCGCGCGCTGGTTACGGGTGTAATTATTGTTGCACTTGGTTTGTGGTTCGCAAGTGGATTGTATGTCGTGGACCAAGGTGAGCAAGGCGTTGAACTGAGGTTTGGCAAGTATACCCGAACAACTGGTGCAGGACTTCGATGGCATTATCCTGTTCCAATTGAAGAAGTGTTGATCGTCAATGTGCAAAAGGTCAATACAGTGGAGGCAGGCTACCGTGTGAATGACCGTACCCAAACACTTACACCGGTAACGCGGGAAGCACTGATGCTGACTGCCGACGAAAACATTATTGACATTCAGTTTGCTGTTCAATATGACATCAAGGATCCCAAGGATATGCTGTTCAACGTCAGCGATCCGTTGCATTTGGTTGTTCGACAGGCAACAGAAAGCGCGGTTCGGGAAATTGTTGGCGGAAGCACTATGGATTTTGTCATTACCGAGGGACGTGCAGAAATCGCACAAGGAACAAAGGTTTTGCTTCAGGAGATTCTTGACCGGTACAAGACCGGAGTTAACATTCGTGCAGTCGAGATGCAAAATGCTCAACCGCCTGCAGAAGTAAAAGCAGCGTTTGACGATGCGGTAAAAGCAAGAGAAGATGAGGAGCGATTGAAAAACGAAGCTGAAGCGTACTTCAATGATGTTATTCCACGAGCTCGGGGACAGGCTGCCCGAATTGTACAAGAAGCGGAAGCTTACAAAGCAAGTGTAATTGCAAGGGCAGAGGGTGAGGCTTCGCGGTTTGAGCAAATTCACGATGAATATCGAAAGGCTCCTGAAATTACTCGGGATCGCTTGTATATCGAGTCTCTTGAACAAGTTCTTAGCAATTCCACAAAGCTGATTATTGACCAAAAGGGCGGCAACAATATTATTTACTTGCCGCTGGATCAGATCTTGCAGAGACGAAACAGTGCCGGGTCGGAATTCGACAATATTGGAGTCGGGGATGGCGCATCGCAGACTGGCTTATCGCCGGGATTAACATCCGATACAGGTCGCTCGGGTCGTAGCGACGACCGATCAGGTCGTGTAGGCGGATAAAGACAAGTTTTAAAGTGAGGCAAATTCATGTCATTTAAATCAATATTGATAGGAGTTCTCGTAATCGTACTGGGTGTCTTGACATTTGAGACAGTGTACTTTGTGGACGAGAGGGAGAAGGCAATTGTTTTTCAATTCGGAAGAATTGTTCGTTCACACGACAATCCGGGCCTGCATTTTAAGAAGCCTTTCATCAATAGCGTTCAGTTTTTTGATGCTCGCATTCAGACAATGGATGCCGACCCCGAACTTTACCTGACAGGGGAAAAGAAAAATCTGGTTGTTGATTCTTTTGCCAAGTGGCGCATCCGGGACGTGGCGAAATACTATGTCACAGTTGGAGGCTTGCCGTCTAATGTTCGGGCCCGTCTGGCACAGCGCGTGAATGACAGTTTGCGGCAGGAATTCGGCAAGCGGGCAGTTCAGGATGTGATCTCAGGCGATCGCGCAAAAATTATGGAACTTGTTCGAAGAGGCGTAGACGAGGAAGCAGGGGAATTTGGTGTGGAAGTAGTTGATGTACGGCTAAAGCGGGTTGACCTTGACCCTGAAGTCAGTGAACGTGTCTATAGCCGTATGGAGGCAGAGCGAGCCAGAGTGGCTAAGGAACTTCGGGCAAAAGGTGCTGAAGCGGCTGAGCGAATCCGTGCAGATGCCGACCGGCAGAGGGAAATTACTCTTGCAAATGCATATCGGGATGCTCAGGAAATTCGCGGCGAAGGCGATGCAACAGCTACATTGACCTATGCGACTGCATTTGGAAGAGACCCTGGCTTTTACAAGTTGTACCGAAGCTTGAATGCATACCAAACAACATTTGCCAATCAGGACGACTTGCTGATTCTTGAACCCAATTCAGAGTTTTTTGAATATTTCAAAGGCGCTATTCCAGGCAGATCCGAGTAGTGCTACCGAACGCACTTGATGAGCAAGTGGGAAATACTGTTGTCAGCCTTCGGGTTGATTTGCGTATTTGAAGGAATCATGGCGCTGGCGTTGCCGAATAACATTCGTAGATTTTCGAAAATGGTGTTGGAGTTGAGTACGGCAAAATTGAGGCAAATCGGAGTTTTCGGTATTTCAATAGGCCTGATTGTTCTTTGGCTAGCTGGTTGGTTTTAGCACAGTTTGTTAAATTCGGGACTGCCAAGTCCCTTTGGTCCGGAATGTAATATGAGGAAAAACTGGACACAACTGGAAGGCGTTGAACAAATTCTACCTGATGACAGTTGGGAACTGGAGCAAAAGCGTCGTAGTTTGCTGGACTGTCTGTACAGGAATGGATATGAGCTAGTTGTCCCGCCTCTTGCGGACTTCCTTGAATCTTTGCTGTGCGGGACAAATGGAGATCTGGATGTCCTTACAGTGAAGTCGCCAGACCACATGAGCGGCCGACTATTTGGAATTCGGGCAGACATGACCCCGCAAGTTGCCCAGATAGCCGCTATGCACATGCCTGTTCAGGAAACCTCGGTTCGACTATGTTACTTTGGTTCAACTTTATTGGCGCGGCCTTTGAATGTCGGGGGAACCAGGGAACAATTGCAGTACGGGGCTGAACTGTTTGGCTCAGATTCACCGGATGCCGATTGTGAAGTTATTCGACTTATGGTGGAAACACTTCGCGTTGCCGGTGCGGAATCTGTTTTTCTATCAATAGGACATGTTGGTATTTTTGATGAAATTTATCAAAGGCTGGCACTGGGCGATGAATTTGAAGAAGAGGTATTAAGCATCCTTCAACGGAAATCAAAACCTGACTTTGAATTGTTTGCAAAAATGAACAATGTATCTGATGAAAATTTGCAACTTGTACTAACTCTGACAGAACTGAATGGAAGTATCCAAGAGTTTGAGGCGGCACAAAAAACATTAATCGGGTTGTCCGAAAGTCTTGACAACAAGCTCAGTGAGTTTGCATTAATACTAAAGAAAGTTGGTGAGCAAAACAAAGACTTGACATTGCATTTTGATTTTGCACAAGTCGGTGGATATCGATATCACACAGGCGTGGTTTTTTCGGCCTATGTGCCGGGATACGGACAAGCAGTTTCCAAGGGTGGGCGGTATGACTCTGTAATGTCAGCGTACGGAACTCCTTGCCCGGCTACTGGATTTAGCGGAGATTTAAAATTGCTTCTTCAAGGCAACCAGAACAAGAACAAAAAACCAATATTGGTGCAGCTGAATTCCAATCCGCCTGCCAGTGAGATTGAGAAGTTGTTTGCAGAAGGGGAGCGAATCATTCAAGAACTGCCTGGAGAAAATCGCAGGGCGCTACTTAAGCTATGTGACCGAGTGCTTGTTCAAAGCGGTCAAAATTGGTCAGTGCAACCCATAATCTGATTCATTTGAAATTTCATCATGACTCAAACAGCCGTTGTTATTGGTGCTCAGTGGGGCGATGAAGGCAAAGGAAAGATTGTCGATTTTTTGAGTGAGAATGTAAACGGCGTTGTTCGATTTCAGGGTGGTCACAATGCTGGACATACTCTAGTGAATGAGGGTAGGAAGATTGTGTTGCATTTGATTCCGGCAGGAATCATGCATGAACAAGTTATTGGATTCATTGGCAATGGAGTTGTTGTTTCTCTTGAAGCATTAATTGATGAAATTGAAATGATTCAAGAAAAATTTGGGGACGTTTGTTCTCGATTGAGGGTTAGTGAAGACTGCTCTCTGATTCTTCCGAGTCATGTAGCTCTGGACAAAGCGCGGGAAGCCGCAAGGGGGACAAGTGCCATTGGTACAACAGGTCGGGGTATTGGACCTGCATATGAGGACAAAATCGCCCGGCGCGGATTGAGAATCCACGAGTTGTATTCAAACGATGGTGTTGAGAGCAAAATTAAGGATTTAGTTGAAGTCCACAACTTTTCTCTTCGACAGCAGTTGGGTGTTAATGGAGTAGATGCTGTCAAAACTACGGATACGCTTTTGTCCATTGCTGAAAAAATCAAGCCCATGGTAGCGGATGTAAGTACAGAAGTGGCCTCATTTATCAAATGCGGTAAAAAGGTGCTGTTTGAAGGAGCGCAGGGTGTAATGCTGGACATAGACCATGGGACGTATCCTTATGTAACATCTTCCAACACAGGAATTGGGGCAGTAGCTACCGGTGCCGGAATTGCACCTTCAAAAATAGGCTATGCGATGGGTATTGTGAAAGCTTATGCAACTCGTGTTGGTGCGGGTCCCTTTCCAACTGAAATCTTTGGGGGCGTTGGGGAACTTCTGGCAGAGCAGGGTCAAGAGTTTGGAGCTACAACAGGTCGTCCTCGCCGATGCGGCTGGTTTGATTCTGTACTGGTTCGTCGTGCACAACAACAAAACAACTTTAGTGGCTTATGCATTACGAAGCTGGATGTTCTGGATAAAATGGAGGAAATTCAAATTTGTACCGGTTATCGTACTCATGGAGAGTTGTTAGATAACCTACCTTCCAGTGCAAAACGACTAAGCGAGTGTGAAGCCGTTTACGAAACAATGGCCGGATGGCGAGAGCCTACGCGAGGAATTACGAAATACAGTGAATTGCCCAGTAAAGCGAAGGATTATATAGAGAAAATTTCGGAATTGACTGAAGTTCCTGTTCATTTGATATCTACTGGACCAGACCGTAAAGATACGATCATTCTCCAATCAATATTTGAATGAGTTGGTTATTTTCCGACAAATTAAACGATTACTGAGTCACCAACTTTTATTTTTCCGCTATTGACTATACTCGCCCGCAATCCGGCGCGGTGAAGCCACTGTTTGACCAACTTGCTATTTCCGGTTTTCTTGCTCAGATATGCGCACGGTTCACAAAGCCGCATTCCCTTCAGAGTTGCGCCGCCTACAACAAACTGTTTGCCGACCAAATTATTTAGTTCAATGTCAGAAGTAACCACATTTCTTCTTGATTCCGAATAATCAAGATGCACCCCATGAACCGATTTCAATTCCTTGAATGCTTCGGATTCTATCAATGTAATTTCCTGGTCAGGCTCAATTTTCGACTTTGAAAACGTTCCGCTTAAAACATAGTATCGGTCACCAATAATTCCTCTGCTTTCAATAGCGCTTGCCACATCGATTTCTATCATATCCTCCCCTGCTTCGGGAGCGATAAAGATTTTTAATACTTTTGCTTCTGACATTGATTGGTCTCCTGTTAGGGGGTACTGTGGTATTGAATAGAATACATCAAAAGGAAAATTTTATGACCAAGTGTTGATAATTTAGGTCGGTATCGCAAAATTTGTCGTTCTGATACTTGTTGCAATGTGGCTTTGTTTAAAACACTGTTCCTGATTTGAATTCTTGTGCCTATAGCGAAACAACCGATTCAAAAGAAAAAATTTTCATTATGAATTGGTCAAAGATAACTCCGTAATTGCACGAGTCGTGCAGATTATCTATTCAAATTCCTGATGTGTCTGTTTCACATAACAATGTCAAATATGAAATTTCATTTTTCCGAATGTTATAAAGCTTTTATTAGTCAACATTTTTTGAATAGTAAACGACAAAGAGAATATACTTGTATTTCTGACCATAATTGCTTTATGGAAAGGGGAGTATTTTGCAGTAATATTCATAAAGTTCCCTTGCAACTGTGAAAATCCAAAATCTTGAAAAATTCGCATTTATATCAATTTTCTCTCAATACACTTTAAAATTCGGCTGGTGATGCATGATTTCTGCACTAAAGAAAAGAATACTAGTGCTGGCGTACTTAGCATACCGCGTGGGACTATTCTTGTTGCTATACGTGAGAATGGGATGGATATATCTACGGGTTGCTCCGAAGTTTTTGTACTTGTATCTGAAATTCGGACTGAAATACATGAAGCTTGGTTTAATGTATGTTTTGCTTGGGTTCTACAAGTTGATGGGGGCTGCATCGCCAGACAGTGATGACATCAAGTTTCCCAGTATGGATGAACCACTACCTGTTGATATTGAAAATATTCTGGAAATTTCTGCAATACTTGAAATTCGGGAATTCGACCTGTTCGGTCTTGCTTACAAATGGTGGTTTGGATATCAGCCGTCAAACAAGGTTTTAGAGTCTCATTTTGCAAGGTATATGTTTAACAGAATTGTACCCCACTGGGTCAGGCAGTACAATCGAATGGTATTTCAATTGCGCGATACCGGAAAACTGGACAGGGCTACGCTTGGTGTGGCAGATTTGCCAGATGCTACTCCAGAATCAGTTCGCGCAGGTGTTCGATATGCCGTTATTTTGGTAAGTACTTTGTGCATTCTTGTTTTGATTGCCGAATTAGCATACAAGTATCTGAAACTTCCATGCATGTTTCCACCTTGTTTTTAACAGTATTTTGGATAATCAATAGCGAGTATTGCAAAAGAAATGGGATTTGACATAATTTTTCTAATTGTTACAGGAGCAGTTGCCTACCATGCACTTACCTATAGAAACGAAGAGGGAGAAAGAGACACGGTGAGGTTGCTGTTCGGATGTATCGCATTGCTGTTTTTCTTTCGTGTGCTTTTCGTAGATGTGCTTGAAGTTTGGAAATAGAAATAAAATTTTCGATTGTCATGACAATCAGTGAAGATGATTGCAATTCAAACAAATCTTTGCTACAGCATGTGTGCATGAATTAATAGCGGTTTGCCTGCCTTTCAATTGCAAGGGCTATACTACTTCTGATAACTTCTTTGCTGCTCGTCAATTTCAGGAATACTCAGCAAGCGCTCCGATTCTGGTTTGTTTAATTCTGAAATAAGATAATTCGCCCGTTCCAGAATTCCAGGCGGTTTTTCAGCTTGTTTTCTCAAAAAACGAGTGAGCCAATGGGGACCTTCGGCAATTTCCGGATCTAGTTGCAAAGCTGTCCCGTAGTCCTTTATTGCCAGTTCATACTCTCCCATATGGTCGTACAATATGCCGCGGTTGGCATATGTTCCGGCAAAATCGGGTTCCATGGCAACCGCTTCGTTAAATGAATTCAGTGCTTCAGAATATCGGCCAACTTGCAACAGCGACCGTGCGCGGCCGCGCATTGCATGTACGTGGTTGGGATCTTCTTCAAGAGCTTGATCGTATGCTTCCAATGCTCGCTGAAAGTGCCCGTCTTCAAATAGTTTGTTGGCGGCATGATAGGGGACATCTCCTGCGTTTCGAGTAACGAAAAAACTGTCGTATAGACTAAAAACGACAAAGCCAACCACCATCACAATAGCGGTGTACTTCAGAAATTTGTATATTTTCGGGTCCACTTGAATCAACCAAGTCCAAGATACTTGAAGTTGAAAAATGATGAGAAAACAAGGCTGATAAAAAAGCCGATGAAGTAAGCCCTCTGCTTTTGGGCTGCAAGTTCTTGCTCATCCAGTGTTTTCTGCAATTTTTTCTGCAAGCGACGGACACTGACTACCCAGATCAAACGACTGACAGGAAATACTAGTGCTGCTGTCATCAGCACGACCCAGAAACTAAAAACAAAGATCGGAGACACGGTTAAGCCAGTTCCAGTGAGTTCAGAATTTATACCAATACTGGCTCAATATTTTAATGAATGCATCTGTATAAATAAAGAAGGGAGGGTTGCCCCTCCCTTCTCACATTAACGAAAATTACAATACTAGGCAGTATCTTTTGCCTCTTGGGCATCTCCAATATCTTCGTGAAGTACCTCGATGTTTTTCTCTTGCAGAGTGGACATTTCCATCTTGTAAGCAAGGAACCACATCATGAATACTCCTAGAACCCACCACAAGATCTGCCATGCCCAGATGGATGGAATGCCAAACATCCAAGTGGCAGCATCGTTTGGATTTCCAAAGATAGTATTGCCAATTACAGCACCAGGGCCAATTCCAAAGAAGAACCAGACCAAAGTAATGATCCACGCCATCGGCACCAGTCCTTTCTTGGCAGCTGGGAGAGAAGCATGTTCTGCAAGGAAATTATGAAACTGCATTTTATGTTTCGTATCTTCTTCGTTTTGCGTAAATGAAGAGACAATTACAGCAATTCCCAAGTTGAAAATAATTCCCCAGCCTGCGGAGTGTATGGTCCATGGCCAACGACCCCATGCGGTAATTCCGAGGCTTTGCCCAATGGTTTCTGTACAGACAACGGCTATCATTCCAGCCGCCAGACCTAATGTAACTCCTGCTCTGGTTAGCCATGGAAAATAGCATACTGCCATAAGCGACGGCCACATTTGAAAGCCGAAAGCGACTGCCAATCCACCCAAAAGAACCAAGGCATCAGAGGATGTTGTTGCTACGACAAGTGCTGCAAGAACAATGACGCCAACACCGATGCGTCCAAACAATTTTTGTTGCTTGTGATCAACATTTGGCATGATGAAATGCTTAAGCAAGTCTCGAGTAAGCATAGCACCCGCAGTAGACATGTAAGCAGCACCAGTTGATTGCATTGCAGCTAGTGCGCAAACCGACAGCAGTCCAACCAGCCAAGGAGCACCATCCTGCAGCACATGAATGTACTGCGGCACCAGCATTCCTTGCTTGCCGGCCGACTCCATCAAGTCTTTGCCTTGCAAGCCTTCTCCTAAGGCGTTGTTGACTGCGTCTGGAAACGCCGCAAGGTAGGTAAGGTCAGCCCCAAGAAAGTGTCCGCCGATTCCCTGAAACGCTGTAAAGAAAAACAATATCAGGCCAATCCCAAATGAAGAAGCCCACACTTGCTGAGGTGCAAAGGGTTTTGGATCGTTATTTGAAAATGCCCACATTGAGAAAGCTGGCGAGGAGTGTATTCCCATAAGAGCAAACATGTAGCTCAAAATCATAATACCGGTCCATGCTCCGCCTACAGCACTCGGGCCTGAAGAAACGAACTGAATCACACCTGGGATAGCAATATAGTGGCTATAGCCGTCAGGCGTAAGTTTTTCGTCTATTGAAGCGAGATTTGCGATGCCTTCATTTAGCGCACCCCATCCGCCAATCAAATTGAGGGCGATCACTCCGACAGCAATAATTCCGAACGCAAGCAATATACACTGCAAGGTGTCTACATATGCTACTGCTCTCAGACCTCCTGATGCCACATAGATAAACACGACTGCTGAAAGCAACCACATTCCAAATTCAACACCAAGCCAACCATCAGTCAACACGTTGAAAAGGAAGCCAGAAGCACGCAACTGAAGCCCAAGGTAGGGTACCGAAAAGCACAGTGCTACCAAAACAACCAGAATTCGTATGGCATCGGATCTAAAGTAATACGAAAGCATTTCACCCGGTGTAACGAACCCGAATCTCTTGCCCAGCATCCACTGGCGCTTGAGAAACATAACGCCTGTAAATGGAATTGTTATTGCATAAAATGAGGCGTAGGCATACTGAAATCCGTCACGGTACAGCAAGCCAGGGTGCCCCATAAACGTCCATCCTGAAAAGGATGTTGCTGTCGCCGCAAGAATGAATACCCACAGCGATAAACGGCGTCCTGCGATAAAGTAGTCGCTCGCAGTATGCGCCGTCATGGCACCTCTAATTCCCCAGTATATGCAATAAGCCCAATACAGGATAACGAAAACAAATAACCAAACTATTTTTGCATCCAATTGAATTACCTCTCTTCAAATGAGGATATATAAATCATCAGTGTTTTAGCGTGTTCATGCTGTTAATTGGAGCAAAACACAATTTCTAACTCGAAAACCAAAAGACTGAATTTTCATCAATTATATAAATTACAAGATACGAATTATCAAGAAAATTGTTCTGCTATTCAACATTTATTCTTATGTCTTTGTATTTATTATATAAAATTACTCATACTTTAGATGTATGTGTATAATCATTTCGCTTCAAATCTGAATTTGAACACGAGAATCTCCCGATAGGCGAGCAGGTCAATTGACATGAAAGATGAATGCTGCATGCATTGAAGCACCACTGGTCATAAACTCCTGTTCACAAAATTCTGGTTATAATAGGCCATTTATGCCGAGGTGGCGAAATTGGCAGACGCGCTAGCTTCAGGTGCTAGTGGGGGCAACCCCGTGGAGGTTCAAATCCTCTCCTCGGCACCATTTCCGACTTGATTCCATGTAACAGCAGTTAACAAGACAAGAGTTCAAAGATATATCGCATAATCCTCTATTTTTAATCCACATTCCAATACAAAAATAATGCCTCGAAAAAAGCAAAGTGAACGTCATAAATCGACAAGAAAATTTTCCAGCAAAGCAACTGTAGTATTCGCGAACAACTTTGGAGCAAAAGCCCTTACCTCCGAAGGAGAGATTCTACGCCTGAAAAGCAGTGATTATGACGCATTGCTGCCTGGTGACAAAGTGGAGCTAGGCGGAATTCGTACGGACCGAAACGGCAATTTGCAAGCGCTAGTTCAAAGTGTGGAACCGCAAGATAGTCATAGAATTGTAGGCATCTTGTGGTCTGACGGACAATTTTCAGTACGCTCCAGATATTTGGAGCCGGTTGGGGTATCCGATTTGGGGGATATCGACGTAAATGGCGATTACGATTATATTGAGGACGGACAGATTGTGTCTGCCATAATTTGCCGAAGCCCCTCCAAACGCAAGGGAATAGTTCAATGGAGCGGCACTGACCTTTGTGTACTGGACAGCCAGCGCGCGGTTGCAAATGAAATTGCTTTGACTCGATACGGGATTCGGCCAGAATGGCCGGCAGCTGTTCCGCAGGAATTGGAGCAAATTTCCGAGTTGATTCAACAACCATCGGCTGGAAATCCCAGACGTGACTTAAGAGCAACACCGTTTATTACAATTGACCCCGCAAGTGCCGAAGATTTTGACGATGCGGTTTACTGTGAAGCAACCGCAAATGGATTTCAACTTTGCGTGGCTATTGCGGATGTATCTCACTTTGTTCAATCGCGAACTGAAATCGACAGGGAGGCGTATAAAAGAGGAGCCTCCATTTACCTGTCCGAAAAAGTTGTACCGATGCTGCCTCACAAGTTGTCAAACAAACTGTGCTCGCTGCAACCCGATGAAGATCGTTTGGCTCTTGTTTGCGAAATGAACATTAGCACAGAAGGGGTGATTGACAGTTACCAATTTTACAAGGCGATCATTCGGTCAGCAAAACGTCTGACCTACCAGCAAGCCGCTCAATCCCGCAATCAAAAACTTGGTAAGGAAGTTTCATCCAATCTGGAGAACCTGAAGCAGCTGCATCAAAGTTTACTGATTCAACGCCGAAGCAGAAATGCCTTGGAATTGAATATACCTGAACCGTATTTTGTGTTTGACAATTGCGGCAATGTCAAAAGGATTGGAAATACTAGTCGAAATATTGCACACAGTCTGATAGAGGAATCCATGCTGGCCGCGAATGTGTGTGCGGCAGATCTTGTTAACAAGCACATGGCAAAGGCAGGAATGTATCGAATACACGCCCCGCCGACGATTCGCGATACTTGGGAGACCAGTCAATTGCTAAAAGAGTTTGGCATTGATTTTCCTGAGGACAGGGTTCCCGAGATCTCGGATTATGCAACTGCCGCTACGGCCTTGAACGGAAATGCAAAATTGCAGCAAGTGCTGCAAATTCACTTGTTGCGCAGTTTGCAAAAAGCCGTATATTCGGATGTGGCCAAACCTCACTTTGCGCTGAACTTTCCCCTTTACACTCACTTTACTTCGCCCATCAGGCGATATCCCGACTTGCTGGTGCATCGCTTGATTACTGGAATTTTACAAGGCGAAGCTTCATTGGAAAGCAAAGGGACATTATCGGAAATTGCAAAACAAAGTTCCTATCTTGAACGAAGAGCGGATTCCTGCACCCGGGAATCTTCAAACTGGTTAAAAAACGAGTATATGAAAACGCAAATCGGAAAAACTTTCAAGGGAACAATTTCAGATGTGAAGTCGTTCGGATTGTTTGTTCAGTTGCATTCTCCGTTTGTGGACGGCTTGATTCCTGTGGGGGCTCTCGGTAACGAGTTTTTTGACTACATCAGTTCGCACCGCAAAATGACAGGTCGAATAACCGGCACCAATTTTGCAATCGGCGATTCTATTCGTGTTCGGGTATCTGATGTAAACACAGAACTAGGATACACCTATTTTCGCCTGGAAAATTTTGATATGCGTCTTCGATTTGGAGCAGGGAGAAAATGGAGAAAAAAATAGTTTGCGGAATTCACGCGGTGCGAGGATTGCTGGAATCTAGTGCAAAAGAGGTTTCTGCAATTTATTTTAGTGACAAGCGAAATGATCAGAAGCTGGTCGTAATACAACAGCTAGCTGAAACAAACGGTGTGAAGTGTTATCGTGTTGGTAAAAGCAGGCTCAATGAAATGACAGGGGGAGTGCGGCATCAAGGTGTAATTGCAGAGTACAGTCAAGATACAGCAGAAGCACCGCAAGAATCGTTCAGTTCATGGTTTTCATCCCTGACGCAAAGGTCATTCATTGTCGCGTTGGATAGTATTCAGGACCCGCGCAATCTTGGTGCATGCATACGGAGTGCCAGTGCCGCCGGAGCTGGTGGTTTGATAATCCCTCGTCATAGAGGTGCAAATATTACTGCGACCGTCTCAAGAGTTGCTACAGGTGCGGCAGAGTCCATTCCGATTTTTCGGGCATCAAATTTCGCCCGGGCATTGGATGAACTCAAATCCGCTGGACTATGGGTAGTTGGTCTGGATGTCGAGTCGTCATTCAGTGTTTACGATGTGGATTTTACCGACCCAAGTATAGTTGTATTCGGAAGCGAAGGGACAGGGCTGCGAAAGGAAACAGAAAAAAAATGCGATGTGGTGGCCAGTATTCCAACGGCGCATCAAGTTGATACCCTGAATGTTTCAGTTGCGGTTGGGGTTGTTTCTTTTGAATTGGTTCGCCAGCGAAAAGTTTACGCTGAACTAAAAAGTTAAACCAGCGCGCCGCCGCAACTGCTCCCAGAACCTGCTGTGCAGCCATAGCAATGATTGCCGACGGCAATCGGCTGGTAGGACAAGTCGTCGGAAGTTAAATCCCAAACATGTTTTTGGGGACGGAATCCTGCCGAAATTCCCAGCATCTGATTAAAGTCGCAGTCGTATACTCGTCCGAGCCAGTCGACACTGAGGGTATGTCTGCACATAAGCCCGTTTACTGTCTCCGAATTGAAGTTGTCGTATAGCAAATTAAGGTAGTTGTCGTATTCGCCAGTTCGTTTCAGGTAGTGCTTGAATCTGCTGATTGGAAGGTTTGTGATCGTGTAAAGTTGATTGAACTGAATACCGAAGTCATCGTACAGTCGTTCTTTATACTGCAATTCTAATTCGGCCTGAGCGGGTGGGAGAAAAGCCCCGGACGGGTTGTAGACAAGATCCAATGGCAAGTCCTCGTTTACTCCGTATCCAAGTTCGTTCAGGAGCTGAAGTCCGCGAATACTTTTTTCAAATATTCCCTTGCCGCGCTGAAGTTCCACATTGCCCTTGGTGTAGCAAGGCAAAGAACAGATGATCTTTACATGGCGGTTTGCGTACCATTCTGCCAAGTCTTCCTGTCCGCGCTCGAATAGTACTGTGAGATTGCAACGAGACATCACATTCATGTTGCAGTCGATCAAGCCGTCAACAAAGTTTCGAAAATTCGGGTTAAGTTCTGGTGCGCCACCGGTGATGTCGGCAGTTATCAAGTTGTGCTTTGCACTCCATGACAGAATTTTCTCCATTGTTTCCCATGCCATAATCTCTGTCCGCTTCGGGCCAGCATCAACATGGCAGTGGTTACAGGCTTGATTGCACAGTTTTCCGAGGTTTACCTGGAGATCCTGTATATGGCTCGTTTTAAAATCCTTGAATCCGTACGATTGAAGCGTTTCGAAAAAATTCAAGTTGATACTTGAACTACCGCTTAACTCGACATCAGCAACTTCTACGGCAAATTCGGTGTCTAGCATAGTCAAGGCAGTTATCCTTTGCTGGACATCCAACGATTGCTAATGAAGTGGTCAATAGAAATCTTGCCCGGTCCTCGAAGCAGGGGAACAAGCAGCATGATTCCCCATACCTGATGCCACAGAATACTGTTTGCATCCAGTGCCGGATACGAGATTACCGCCACGATATTAAACAAGAACAAAATTCCGGCAGCAGCTCGACTGGCAAGTCCAAAAGCCAGAAGAACCGGAAATATCAATTCTGTGGCTGTTCCCAAATAAGCGGCAAATTCGGCGGATAGCACCGGTACCGAATATTCGTTCTCGAAAAGCCAAATTGTTGACTTCCAATTTGAAATCTTGGCAAGTCCAGCTTTAAAGAACACATTGGCAAGCCAAATCCTGATTGCAAGATCTGCGATGGGTGCACCGCAGTCCAGTATGCAAATGCACTTACGATAAAAATTAGAGATTGAGGACATAATTGATTATTGTATGATACGAGCTCAATTGCCGTGGATAGTTAAACTGTATATTGTACCGAGTGCAAAGACTTGGTGCAGAGATTTTGCCAGATCAAAGTCCGCATTTGTTTCCATAAGCTGCGAAATCAGTTGTCCAAGCGTGCCGCCTTGGGACAGCATGCTGATAAAACAATGCAAGTCATCTGAAATATGGTAAACCTTGACCTCGTGTCCATCCCGCTTGACCAGCACGCATTGACTGCCGGAATTTACATCAATCGTTTTACTGGATTCGGTTTTTTGTTCGTCAAGGCAAAATTCCCAGATTTTGAAAACAGGGAATTCAGATTTCAAAACGTAAACAGATGGATGTAGCACTAGCTGGATGTTCTGGTAAGACTCGGTTTCAATACTCTGCAGTCTTTCAATAGAAATTGATTCCGCGTTTTCTGCGTACCAGGAAACATGGCACAACCATTCAATTCGCGCAATATCAGAAAGATATCTCAATTCGTTCAGCTGTTCCAGTGACTCAAGAAGGTTCGGCAATTTTTCACCGTATTCGCGCAGGTCGCCGCTTGTGGAAGAATGGGTTTCAATATATTTTCGGGCAGTTTGCTTGAAAAATTCCTCTCCGACTATTGACTGTACAACTGGATAAATCGATTGCAGCGATTCGACAAGTGTGGAATGAATGTTGTTTCGATAGACTTGTACTCTTCTCGCCGCTTCTATATCAATCGAGTTGATTTTGGAAAGCAGGTCATTGGAGGCCGCACCGGTAATCTGTTTTGCAAACTCGGTTTGTAGCTCACGCAGCTGCATGGTGCAATTCGCTTCGTACGGTTCGCGCTATGGACACTTCTTCCAGAAGTGTATTGAATGGCGGCATGTCCTTGTCCCATTCAATCAATGTTGGGGCATGAGGAAATCGTTGTGCCGCCTGCCTGTACAAATCCCAGACTTCATCGCATACCCTCTGATTATGGGTGTCGATAAGAATTTCCCCATCTGAAAACCTGTTGACTGTGTGCCCGGCCAAGTGAAGTTCTCCGACCAAATTCGGCGGGACAAATTCAATGAACTGAATTGGATTGAACTTGTGATTGCAGGCGTTCACATAAATATTGTTGAGGTCCAGCAAAATCTTACATCCGCTCTTTTGAGCAACGGTGGTAACGAACTCCCACTCTGTCATGTCGGAGTGGACGAATTCAAGATAAGTGGAGGCATTTTCGACGAGTATCTGGCAATTGAGGTACTCCTGTACATATTCAATTCTGTGGGCAAGATGTCTGACGGATTCTTCACACATGGGAAGCGGCAACAAGTCATGCAAGTATGCTCCGTTGATTGAACTCCACGAAAGATGTTCCGAAACCAAGGCGGGCTGGTAGTGGGCAATTAAAGTTTTGAGTCGTGCAAGGTGAGTTTTGCTAAGGTTATCGGTTGACCCCAAAGAAAGGCCAACTCCATGAAATGCAATCGGATATTGCTGGCGAATTTGGTTGAGTACAGCGTGGGGCAGGCCGCCGTCACCAAAAAAGTTTTCGCTATGAACTTCAAACCAGTCAACCGAAGGGCTTGTAGTTGTCGCGATGGAATAGTGTTCGCTACGCAACCCGATTCCGACCGCATCTGGCGGAATCGGATTGGCAGGAAATTCAGTGGTAAGCAGAGTAATAACTAAACGTCAGATTAACCTTTTGTCAGGCTGCCGCCAGTGATTTTCTCGCAAAGGCCGTCTGGAACGAGAATGAATGCACTAGGCATATTGTCCTCAGTTGCCGACCCGGCACAGGAACCTGTGGCTGACTGGCAGTCGTTGTGTCCTGCTTTAACTATGCCGTAACATTTTTCTTCTGCTGAAACATTAGTAGACATGGCCAAGCTGCTCAGGGCAAGTGCTCCAGAGACAGCCGCGGTGATAACAGATTTGGAAACCTTCATATCGGAATTACCTCATTTGTAAGTGAATTGCTATATCAGCAAAATTAATAGTAGGTCGCAAATAATAAATTCAACCAATTAAACCTACAATTAATTTTATGTAAATTTCATTTAAATGTTATGTAAGTTTAGGATTTTAGATTATTGGACGAAATCAGAACTATATCGTCATCAGCAATTTCAAGAGTTTTCTGGTGAGAACCTTTGGGTATCGTATCAATACCTGCAGTAATATATTGACGAGTTTGTGTTCCGTTTCAATCCCCGATTCCGGGAATTTCAATTGCCGAACTGATTGTTGCAAGCCGCCGTTGATCATGTGCCAATTCTGGCTTTCTTTACTTATAGTTAGAGGCATGCAATACAATCCCTTGCATTGCTGTTATCAACAAAGAATCGTGTCGTAATGCTATTCCCACTCACTGATATATACGGAATCATCAAGCAGGAAAGCAATTTTGTACATTGATATCAGGTGACGCAAGCGCACAGCATAGTGCAATCGAATAGCCTCGCGAATTTGCGGGACAACTACCCCAAGGGTGCATTTTTAATCGGCTTGATTTTGTCAGATGACCGTTAACCCAAACTCCTGTACCATTTATAGAACAAGCTCTACACATCTATTTCCGCTGTCAATTCAGTGTGGGTGCAAGTGATTATCCGTACTGCAACTTGACCCGTTTGGGGACGATCAAAAGGAGCGGAAATGCAGGACAAAGTGTTTTCCCATAGTTCTTTTTCAATTCGACTGCCTAGTTTCCTGGCAAAGTTCTTGATTTGATTGTCTCTGGCTGCACCCGGAAAATGAATTCTCTTTGCGAAAAAGGATTCCCCGTCGTAATTGGTATCAAGCATCCAACAAGCGATTTCATCCTTTCCTCCAATTTTCAATTGTCCTGTTCTGGGGTCATATGTATCGTAGCCATTGACTTTGCATATCAGCTGACCATTGTCTCCGATTGATTCAACAGTAATGTCTGGCTCTCCAACATGGACAAATGCTTGATCTCCCTCGCTGTCCTTCAACTCTGCAATACGAAGATCTTGGTTCGCTTGTGCCTTATAGATTGTTAGTTTCCCCCGGCGTTCAATTTGCTCTCCCCTAGCTACTTCAAAAGCAAAACCGACTATCAACAACATTCGTATCCTTCCACCCGACAAATCCAAGCAACTATTCGCGGCCCGGGTAATCATGTGCCTTGTAACTGTACAGTCTTCTGGCGCGATGACAACGCCAGCATCTTCTCCGTCTATCTTCGCTATATGCGTAACACCAAAAGGGTCAAATTGTCTATACTCGATCGGTTGGATATCGCTGATTTGCAATTTTTGTTTCCCTGACCGAACCCCGGATTTTTCCAGTGCTTTAATGATGTTCTCCACCAAGCCAGCGTCTCCAAGATCTTCGTGTAGTGCAAGTTCAGGATTTACGACTTGATGAGGATTATGGGACTCAACTGTGAAAGGAGAAGCTACTCGAATCACTCCGGGTTTCTTTTTTGTGCGATCTACCAAAAGAGTTGGTGGGACATTTTTGTCATAGGCTAATATCCCCGCGGATACAGTCGCAACCCGTTCGTAAACAAAGCCTTTTCTTATGTCGTGTCCATGCCCCCCATCAAACTTTGGTACATCGTTCGAACCAGCTAATAATTGATAATTGAGTTTATACTCCTCAGTTTGTCCTTCTGATGAGTCCAGAAGCAAATGGTACGGAAAGATGCCGGTCGCCAACCTTTGCCGCGCTAGACTAACCGCCACACTCGCCGCATCAATGGTTATCCAGCGCCGTCCCCATTTTTCAGCCACAAACGCACTTGTTCCGGAACCACACGTCGGATCTAATACTATGTCACCAGGATCTGTAGTCATCAAAATGCATCGCTCAATGACCTTTTCCGCCGTTTCCACAACATAATGCATATCATTTGGTGAAAGACTCTTTGACCAAATATTGTTTATTGGAGTCCCAGGATATTCAAATTCATATAACTTCCATCGTAATTCCAATTCACCAGATTCACCTGCATCTAATCGATTTAATTCAGCCAGCCGGTCCATGCCGTTAATTTTGACTCTCCATTGATGCCCAACATTACATGTATAAGTTTTACTGTTCCACTCATAAGGCTCTGATAAACCTGTTGTTGAAGTGTTTTGTGATAATAAGGGCATCCGTTCAAAGATTAATGCTCCCTCGGGAATTTCTTTGTCTGGATTTTCACGCTCTAATTTAGTTAGTGTCCTAGTTGTTCCGTCTTTCAACTCTAACATTGCTCCCCATCCAAATTTTTTGACTACATCCTGCCTCTTGCCAATTTCTTCATATATTTGGTGAAATTTAGACACTTTTTTGTTTTTGGCATACCATAGGAGATAGTCTGCAATTTCGGAAATTTTCTTTGCTGGAGTTGATCCTGTTTTTGCGAAAGTAATCGTAGCCACCCTGTTCTCTTCCCCAAATATCTCATCCAGCAACACTGCTAGCCGATGAACATTCGCTTTTCCGATTTGCATGAAGAAACTTCCTTCTTCTGCCAGCAGATCTCGAGCTAGTACCACCGTTTGTCTCGTAACATCAAGATAGGAATGAATGCCGCGTTCGTAAGTGTCGCGAAACGCTTTGCACGATACTCGATCATTCAGAACCTTGTCGCCACTTTTTGGTTCGCGGTTTCTGGTATCTGCCTGCATGTTTGCTTTGTAGCTAATCCCATACGGCGGATCAAAGAAAATCATTTGGACGGTTCCGCCCATATTTTCCTTTGCCAGTAACGATGCCATGATTTCTCGGTTCGGCCCTTTGATAATTCGATTTTGCCAGTACCCTTGATGTTCGTACCATTCATAGGATGCGTTTTCGGGCAATCCGTTGAAATCATTGAACAAGTCTCCTTGTCTGCTTTCGTTTTCCTGAAGTTTCGCTAGCGAGTTTACGAAAGCTCCGGGGTGAATTTTTTCCTGAATATACAATGGATATGCCCATACGCTTTCTGCGTCGTCAGCTTTACGGTCCCAAGCCAAAGCAGGTCTGCCTTTGTGTTCTCGTAGATTCGGAGTGTACTTCACAGGCTCTTTGTCTTCATCTTCCATATACGCTTCAGTCTGGTCAGTTGGCAGATTTACTCGTTGACCAGGTTGCTTATAGGATTCCACTGGTTTCGGTGATTTTGAATGATTTTTTTTCACAGTTGGTATACCTCAATTCGCAGAATTCAAAATTAAGTTCAACTTGTTTTCAAGATTGTCGTTTGCAGAAATCATGTGGTACTCCCAATTGCCTTCGCAAACAGGTTCATCTGACCCGTTGACGGCTGGCAACCACCATTGCCGAACCGCTTTTGCTTTGTGTTCGGAGTCATCATCCACCACGCCTTTTACTTCAAGAATAAGCGTACGCGGAACTTTACTCTCATCATTGACTCTGACAACAAAATCTGGTTCATACTGTCGTTGCGCCCCTGTTTTCAGATCTCGATAAGGAATCGTCCACCCCAATCGATAATTTCGCACCCAAGCAGCAACTCTTGGATCTGCATCAAGAATCTTGCTCAGATGTGCCTCTGTGGCGGAGTGACACGCTGCTCGGTTCAACTCGCTCATATTGGTGACAGCATTCGTGTCAAGGGGATACCTGTTCCCTAAACTAGTGTCAAACTTGATGCGCCCAGTATCGCTACTTTTCGGCCGGTCCGATAAAAAAACTGGATGAATCTTCGGTTCCACACCGTCTTTGCTGACACAGCAAAGTGCGATTTCCAATGGAATAGCGATATTATGTGGACTTACTAGAAGCCTTGCCTTCTCTGTTTCGCTGAAATCTTTTAGTTCAAGCCACTCTCTGGTCGCCAGCAATATAGATGCAAACAGAGCCCTTTGCCTGACTGATTTATCAAGAATTTTCTCTTCAGGCTCAACCAAAAAACTATACATCGCAAGCCTTGCCAATTCATAGACAATTGATTGATGCCGGCTGGCAATCGTAGTTTTCATTTCCCACTCTGCACCAATAACGCCTTTTATCAGGGTACCGGTCGGACTATTAGCTACTCCGGGGTTGTAGGGAGCAGAAGCTTTGGTTCTGCAAAGAACTACTTCTTGTCCGGGCCGTACAAGTTCATACCCTGAAACTTTGGGAAAAGTGATTCGAAACTCTTTTCTCCGCAGCATCGTTTCGACAGGGTATGTTTCGCGACCAATAAGTTTTTCTGGATTGTCCGTGCCTCTCATAAACCGGAATGGAACACCAGTCACGCGGGCATATTCGGGAACAACTGGCTCTCCCTCGATTGGAATACTCGTGCGTCTGAGAGCCCGTCCAGTTATCTGTTCGCATAGCAAGTCACTCTCAAAGGCGCGATAGCCAACAATATGTGTAACTGTTTTCGCATCCCAACCCTCTGTCAGCATTCCAACCGAGATAATGCATCTAACCATTTCACCTAGTTGTCCAGCTTGGCCTACTGTGTCTCGTACATGACGCAAACGTTTGATGTAATCAGCATTAGATTCCTTTTCTAATTGAGGGAAAAAAACTTCCTGAAACTTGGCACTTCGCTCCACCTCCCTATCCACAGTTTCTTCCACACTATCCAGTTTTGAGTGAATAATGAATGTACGCGGAAATTCGTGTGGTCCATGTCCGTCTTCTCTTACATTGGAAAAGGTAGAAAATTTACCTTTGCACCAACCGTCTGCCAGTTTTTCGCCAGCCAGCTCTCGATAGCAAGCCTCTGCATCATCAATTGTCCCTGTCACTACAATCAATACCGGTATTTTTCGCACGCTTGCGTAAGCCTCCTTAAATTTCAAGTAGTCCTCGTGTATTCTTTTCAACAGCCGCGTTAACTCGGGAGGGAAATTTCCCGCTTCCAACTTTTGCCCGTTCAACGATTTGTAAATGTTGCGATAGAATGGGACTTCTTGATGAGTGTCGTCGTCTACTGGTAACTGTGGAATCTTCGTAAGCCCCGCTTCAATCGCTTCAATAAGGGGTGTATTGCTCACGATCCATGGAAACAACTCATAATCCAGTCCAGCAGGCAAGGTTAGATATGTAGGGGTGGCAGAAAGGTCAATGACCAATTCCAGTCGACCCAATTGCTTGATCGTTTTCAGTGCGGTAAACCATCTACCCTCGTGACTTCTTCGCCCGCTCATTCGATAGCAATGATGTGCCTCATCATTCAGAACCAGTAATTTTCCACGATTACGATGATTCGGCAAAACCCGGTCAAGCATCTGCTCTTCCGTTTCATCCAAATCCGGGCTCAGTCTGTCTTTCGGGCCATGTTTCAGTATTTGCTTCTCGAGTTTGGCAGCTTTTTCTTCGCTGTCACCAATCCCGAATATTTCCTTACGAGGCCAAAAAACATGATAGTTTCGAACTGTAACATGCAGTCCAGCAGGCAATATCACTCCAGGCGGTAGCAACTTTTCATACAAGCTCAACTCCACATTGCCAATGCTTGTTTCACCATCGCTCCCCTTTTCAGTGCTCAATACCTTTAGACGGTCGCGGACCGTCAGATTAGGAGTAATAATGAGGACATCCGCGGATTGATTTTCCGGTCGGTTTACCGCGTACCAAAGAATCAGCATTGCCATTACCCAAGTCTTACCGGTGCCGGTTGCCATCTTCACCGCCAATCTTTCTATGTCATCGTTATATTTCTCATTGACCTCTGCCAATTGTTGATGAACATAATTCCAGCTCTGTTTGTTGTCAATGCCTTTGACTTCTTTCAGCCAGATTATTGTTTCTACAGCTTCTCTTTGACACCATAGCGGGCGGGTATCTAGTTCTTCGTTCCCCCAATGCTGAAGCAACTCCTTCGTATGTCGAGACGTTCCGGGATAACCTCGGGATCTCCATGATTTAAGGCACGAACGCAGTAGCTCGATTTGAAGGTGCGGCTCAAAATTCCTTGCAGCACGCCAATCATTGGAAGTTTGCTTGTACGGTTTCGGTACAGGTAAATCTGTTCCGCTCTTTCGTCGTCCTACTTTTGGTTGGTTCGTATTGTCAACTCTGAACCCAGAGTCAAGAGGCCAGTGCTTGTCAGGTTCTTTGTACGGCGAATTGATGATCGGATTGCTTTTCGCATCTGGCGAGAGGGGGGGGGGGTAATCATTTGTTCACCTAAACTCTATTCACGCTGGCTGTAGGTGCAACAGGTTACATTGCAACACTTTGTTGCACCATCGCCCCGTTGATCTCAAGTACGTTTTCTTGGTTTGAAAACCATTCAACCATGCCTTTTGCCTCTCAAACAAAATGTACAAAGAAAAATATTTACATGCTTCTAACTATTACAGAGTGTCAAATAATACAACAAAACGATCTGGATGAACATGCTGGAGTTTGTTTTCCGCTTCAATAATAGCTACTGAAAACCTCAGTTGCCGGCACGAACACCGCAACTATTCCCCTAGTCAGCATCTGACAGGCACCAGCCTGGTATCTTTGCAAATCGGCTGAAGGGTTGATTTGCAGTGCCTTTGCACCAATTGATGCTTATTGATTTTTTCGGAATATCAAGGTATGCACAGGCATGCTGCAATAAAAATGGCTCATTTTTTTGCCACCGTCCCGAAACGATGTTCCAGAAGATTCTGAAGTTCGTCCATATTGACTTCTGACTCGTCAGAAGTGCCAGATGCAGCCATCCAGTCGAATATGCTTTCCATGAATTCGTGCTGGACGGCATGCTTGTCCTGAGCTTCATTTATACGTCTATCGTACAAGGCCCGGATCCCTTTAGGATTGTCTAGGAAAATCAATTCCAGTAGCAGAGCATGGAGTGCCAGGTGTCCAAATGGGTCCCCTTCTTCCTCAGAAAACTCGTACTCAGTGAATTTGGAAGGTTCTGCCAGCATCGGGTGTAATTCCGGATGCATTCCAACAACCTTGGCAGATTGTTTTTCCATGGTGTCCATTTTGCCTTTGGATTGAATTTTTTCCCAAAGGGCAAAGAAGAACTTTCGTTGCTCAAGGTCTTCGCTCATCTTGTTTCTGGAATGTTGAAAGTTCACTTAGGCTTGTGCAAGTTCGTTCTGGATACTCGCAAAGGTCGCAGATTATACACTTGTTGCACAGTGGCTTTCGAGCGGTGCAGGTATAGCGTCCGTGCAGAATTAGCCAGTGATGAGCGTCACAAACAAACTCTTTGGGCACGATTTTCGTTAACTTTTCTTCCACTTGAACCACGTTTTTTCCGCTTGCAAGGCGGGTTCGGTTGGACACCCGAAATATATGAGTATCGACAGCGATGGTCGGCTTTCCAAAAGCAGTGTTCAGAATAACATTGGCAGTTTTGCGCCCGACTCCGGGCAGAGCAGTCAATTGTTCCAAGGTGTCGGGCACTTGGCCATTATGCTCGTCAAGAAGAACCTGCGATAGGGCAATCAGGTTTTTCGCCTTGTTATTGTAAAGTCCAATCGTCTTGATCAGTTCTTTGACCTTTGGCAAACCAAGATTTACCATGTCTTGCGGTTCAGGAGCTTTTGCGAATAACTTTTTCGTCGCCAGATTGACGGACTTGTCCGTTGCCTGGGCAGACAGGACAACTGCAACCAGCAACTCAAAATTGCTGCCGTAGTTCAATTCGGTTGTAGGACTGGGATTGGCAGATCTGAAACGCGAAAAAATTTCGTGTCGCTTTGCAGTATTCATTCAGCCTTGCTAGGTTTTGTTGTGTTTGACGGGCCTGCGAGACTGCTTCCAGCGTTTGCGACGCACTCGATTCACAGATTCGCGAATTTGCAATTTTCTATCCGATTCGGTTGTATCCAAATCGTTTGCGCAGTCAATGGATTCTAGCCGCGTAAAGTGCGATTCAGCAAGTTTTCTCCATCGTTGAACTTCTTGGTCTTGAAATGACTTCCAGACTTTTCCTTTCTCAATGGGCTGAAAACTGTGCATTTCGATACAGTCAACAGGGCATAAAGGTACGCATAGACCGCAACCTGTACACTCCGAAGCAAGAACACTGTGCATGTATTTCGCTGTACCAACAATTGCATCGACTGGACACGGCTTCAAACAAAGCGTGCAGCCAATACAATCAATTTCTCGTATTTTGGCAAGTTTCCGGCCGGTAAATTTTTCGAGCGGAGGTATTGCCTCCAAATTCAATAGGGATGCCAAGGCTTGGACCGTTATTGTGCCACCCGGAGTGCAAAGATTGATGTCTGCAGTTCCTTGCCGGATTGCATCAGCGTAGTCGGTACAGCGAGGATAGCCGCAAAGAGTACACTGAGTTTGCGGCAGGCATGCATCAATTTCTTTTGTTATAGCAGACGGTTTGTCTTTCTTGCTTGACAGGCTGACTTCAACCACTTGGGGCACGCATCAACTTATGGTGGAACCGGGCTTTGCCTTGCTGTCTACATCAATCAGCCACAAGCCGTCTTCATCGTGAGCAGCCAAAACCATTCCTTCAGAATTTCCGAATTTCATTTTCCTTGGTTCCAGATTGGCCACCACTACAACTGAGCGTCCAATCAACGACTGCGGTTCGTATTCTCCCTTGATTCCGGCAAAAATTTGTCTTGTTTCCGAACCGAGGTCAACACTCAGCTTCAATAGCTTTCTTGAATCAGCAACATCGCTTGCCTCGAGAATTCGCCCAACGCGAAGATCCACTTTGGACAGGTAGTCAATCGAAATATTTTCAGGCACCTGTTTCTTATCTGAAGTTTCTTCCGCCTCCATGGATGCCTGTACCATTTTCTTTACATTTTTTTCCTGAATTCGACTCAAAAGGTGCGAATATTTTGAAATTCTGTGATTCAGCAAAGGATTGTCAATCTGTTCCCAGTTTTCAATGGGTTCGTTCAGAAACTCTCCTGTGCGATTCGCAAGAGAAGGCACAACAGGAGCCAGGTAGAAAACCAGGACTCTGAAAAGATTAATTGACTGAGTGCAAACTCTCTGTAGTTTTTTGCTCGCAGCAGGGTCTTTTGCCATCACCCAAGGTTGCATATCGCTAACATAGGTATTGACCTTGTCGGCAATCGCCATAATTTCTCGCATCGCCTTGCCGAAGGCACGTTGCTCGTAAGCCTGGGAAATCGAAGCTCTGGCATTCACTGCTTCCTGATAGCTGTCCGCATCGTCCAGCTCAGCACCCAGCATGCCGTCGAATTTCTGCGAGATGAAATTTGCACTTCTGCTGGCGATGTTGACCAATTTTCCGATCAGGTCGGAATTTACCCGCTGCACAAAATCATCCAGACTCAGATCCAAATCTTCAATTCGCTCATTCAATTTGAATGCATAGTAGTAGCGTAAATACTCTGGGTCGAGATGGTCAAGATAACAGCGGGCCGTGATAAATGTCCCTCTGGACTTGGACATTTTTTGCCCATTGACAGTCAAGAATCCATGCGCATATACCGCAGAAGGTTTACGGAAGCCTGCTGCATGCAGCAGAGCTGGCCAAAACAATGTATGAAAATAGAGAATGTCCTTGCCAATAAAATGATAGAGCTCCGCTTGAGATTCGTTTCCCCAGAAATCGTCAAAGCTCAGGCCAGTCTGGTTGCAGTAGTTTTTAAAGCTTGCCATGTAGCCAATCGGTGCGTCCAGCCAAACATAGAAGTACTTGTTTTCCTCGTTTGGAATTTTGAACCCGAAATACGGTGCATCCCGTGAAATATCCCAGTCTTGCAAACCTACTTCAAACCATTCCTTTAGCTTGTTTCGAGCTTCCGGTTGCATGAAATCCCCTGAAACCCATTCTTGCAGCATGTCGGTAAACTTGCCGAGCTGGACAAACAAATGTTCGCTTTCGCGTTGTTCGGGCGGTGTTCCGGACAAGGCGGATACAGGGTTCACCAAGTCAGATGGTGAATAAGTTGCGCCGCAGTTTTCGCAGCTGTCTCCGTACTGGTCTTCGGCACCGCAGCGGGGACAGCCTCCTTTTACAAAGCGATCCGGGAGAAACAGGTCTTCTTCCGGGTCGTATGCCTGCTGAATGGTTTTACGGCGAATGTATCCACCCTCAACAAGACGCTGATATACGAATTCGGAACATTCCTTGTTTTCCTGAGAATGCGTGGTGTGGTAGTTATCGAAGCGAATATCAAAGTCTGCAAAATCCGTTTCATGCTCCTTCTTGTATCGGTCAATCAGTTCTTCCGGCGCAATGCTTTCCTTTCTGGCCCGAAGCATAATCGGCGTGCCATGCGCATCGTCAGCGCAAACGTAGTAGCACTGGTTTCCATTCATTCGCTGGTATCTTACCCAGATATCCGTTTGAATGTATTCAACCAGGTGGCCGATATGAATCGGTCCGTTTGCGTACGGCAATGCGCTTGTTACCAGAATTTTCCGTGTCATTTTTTTGCAAGTGAAGTTAGTGGTTAATTTGTTCTTGTTTTCAACAAGAACTTGACAATCAATTTTACTGGACTCGCGAGCGTTGCGGGTAGGCAATGTTGTTCCGGGGCTATATGCTACAATATTCTTGCTAGTCTGAAAGCACTGAAAATTTCCAGGAGAGTTAAGATATTTAATGACAAGTTTAAGCAAATCTGCTGTTGAATCAGCACTTGATGCAGTGATTGACCCGCATACCGGGGCCAGTCTTCTGAAAGACAAAAGCGTAAAGGATATTACTGTTGACAACGGAACTGTAAGCATATCTGTGTCTCTTGGCTACCCGGCCAAAAGCTGGATTCCAGAACTCAAGTCAACAATAGAGAAGAATTTGTCGGGCCTGGACGGCTTGAGCAATGTTCATATTGAAGCAGACACGAAAATTTCTTCGCACTCTGTGCAAAAAGGGGTTTCGCCGCTTTCCGGTGTGAAGAACATGATTGCTGTTGCGTCCGGCAAGGGCGGCGTGGGCAAGTCTACTGTGTCAGCAAACTTGGCATTGGCATTGTCAGCAGAAGGTGCGAACGTCGGTGTGCTTGATGCCGATATTTATGGTCCCAGCCAACCCAGAATGCTTGGAGTTCGAGGAAAGCCCCAGTCCAAGGATGGGAAGTCCATGCAACCGGTACACAGTTATCACCTGCAAACCATGTCGATTGGTTTTCTGATTGAAGAAGAAACTCCAATGATTTGGCGGGGCCCCATGGTAACGCAGGCACTGGAGCAACTACTCAGGCAAACTGCCTGGGACAATCTTGACTATCTGGTCATTGACCTTCCACCGGGAACAGGCGACACGCAGCTTACCTTGGCTCAGCGAGTACCGGTGAGCGGTGCAATCATTGTTACAACGCCGCAGGATATTGCTTTGCTTGATGCAAGAAAGGCTTTCCGAATGTTTGAAAAGGTTGAAATCAACGTGCTTGGAGTCGTGGAGAACATGTCAATTCATATCTGCAAGAATTGCGGGAGCCAGGAACATATTTTCGGAGAAGGGGGCGGCCAGAGAATGGCCGAGGAATACGGTGTCGAGTATTTGGGCGGTGTGCCGTTGGAAATGTCAATTCGCTCAGATGCTGATTGCGGGCGACCGACTGTAGTTGCTAATCCTCAAAGTGAGGCATCGGCGATCTACAAGAAGATTGCCCGTACAACGGCGGCCAGGTTGTCTTTGAAGAAAAAAGACTTTACCGGCGAATTTCCATCTATTGTTATACAGAATACTTAGAGTGTTCTGGCAAGTGCATTGAGGTTTGCAATTTGAGCATTAAAGCAGATTCGTGGATTCGGCGAATGGCTTCCGAACATGGAATGATTGAACCATTTGAATCGGGTCAGGTAAGCCAGATTCAAAATGAAAGGGTGATTTCGTACGGAACCTCAAGTTACGGCTATGACATTCGCTGCTCGAATGAATTCAAAATCTTTACCAATATCCACACAGCGATTGTTGACCCCAAAGCGTTTTCAGATGACAGTTTTGTTGACTTTACTGGCAATGTCTGTGTAATCCCGCCGAATTCCTTTGCACTGGCGAGAACCGTCGAGTATTTCAGAATACCCCGGTCTGTACTCACAGTCTGCCTTGGAAAATCAACCTACGCGCGTTGCGGGATAATCGTCAATGTTACGCCTTTCGAACCCGAGTGGGAAGGATACGCGACACTGGAGTTTTCCAATACTACGCCTTTACCTGCAAAGATCTATGCAAACGAAGGAGTTGCCCAAGTGATCTTTTTTGAAACAGACAGCGAGTGCGAAACATCTTACAAGGAGCGGGGCGGCAAGTACCAGGGCCAGTCCGGTGTGACTTTGCCCATTGCGTAGAACGCGATTGAAAGGATGTCTGGCAATACTTTCGGGAAACTGTTTACGCTCTCCACATTTGGTGAGAGCCACGGGCCGGCGATTGGTTGCATCGTGGATGGGTGCCCCCCCGGAATGGAATTGTCGGAAAAGGATATTCAGCCGGATTTGGACCGTCGAAAACCGGGCGCGTCGAAATTCACAACACAGCGCCGGGAAAGCGACCAAGTCGAGATTTTGTCAGGAGTATTTGAGGGTCGAACGACCGGAACTCCAATTGGCCTGCTAATTCGAAACACCGATCAACGCTCGCGCGATTATTCGGAGATTGCGAATCAGTTTCGCCCGGGGCATGCAGACTACACCTATGCCCGCAAATACGGGATTCGGGACTACCGGGGGGGCGGAAGAGCATCGGCAAGGGAAACTGCTTTACGCGTTGCCGCCGGTGCAGTCGCGAAAAAATATTTGGCAAAACGCTATGAAGTAACTATTCAGGGATATGTGTCACGAATCGGTAGCATGGAACCCGATTCGATTGACTGGGCATGCATTGAGGAAAATTCTTTTTTCTGGCCATGCGCCTCGCAAGTATCCGCTTTGGAGAATTATATCAATCAACTACGCAGGGACGGAGACTCGGTTGGTGCCAGTATCACTGTCGCCGCAAATAATGTTCCTTCTGGCTGGGGCGAACCCTTGTACGATCGTTTGGATGCGGAAATAGCGGGTGCCATGATGGGAATTAACGCAGTGAAAGGGGTGGAGATTGGTGCAGGATTCAAAAGTGTTGCCATGAGAGGCTCGGATTATCGAGACGAAATGACACCTCAAGGATTTACTTCAAACAATGCCGGCGGTATTGCTGGTGGCATATCAACCGGACAGCCTGTGTTAGCTACTGTTGCATTCAAGCCGACTTCAAGCATTGTGACTCCCGGCATGACAGTAGATTCAGAAGGAAATCAAATCAATATTTCAGTGAAAGGTCGGCATGACCCGTGCGTCGGTTTACGGGCGGTTCCGATAGTGGAGGCAATGCTCGCATTGGTATTGGTAGACCATGCTTTGCGTCATCGAGCGCAAAACGCAGATGCAGTTCCAAGTGCACCGGACATTCCAGGTGTTCTGGTACCCGGCAAAAGCAAGTCAAAAGGTGCTACGGGGAAAGCAACTTTTACAGCGACAGGCGAGGATTGAGCATTTCAATATGCGGCGCAAACGATAGCATTGTGAGTTTGGACAGGTAGTAAAATGGGAATGAGTTCTCCGTCGAATGACGATTCGATCATCTCGAAGATCATTGCAGAATATGCTCAAACTTGGCACCATCTTCACAGGTATGATGAAGCCTTGCCAGTAGCTTCCCCCAATATCAAGCCTTCCACAGAAGTATTGCACTACAGCTATGCGGTTGAAGCAATTGCTGAACTGAAGCGGGAGTTGGTTTCGAAAAATCTGGCAACAGATTTGTTCGGCAGCCAGCGAGATGAGATGCTGAAAGGAATTCTTGGCAATCTGGAGCAGACAATGGATGGCAAGCCCCTGTATCAATCGCTGGAGGAAAAAGCTGCTCATTTGCTTTACTTTGTAGTGAAAGACCACCCATTTAGCGATGGCAACAAGCGAATAGGAGCGCTGTTGTTTTTGATTTATCTCGAGAACGAGGGGATTGAATACAATTTCTGCTCCTCGGCATTGTCCTGGTTGACCATACACATTGCCAAGAGCGACCCTTCCGAGAAAGACTTGATTATTAGTATTGTAGTAAGTCAATTGACGGGTCACGAAGACTAAACTTGCAAGATGTGAGTTGTCTTTGAAATTTCGAATTGCCCACAGTTTTCAATGTGACTTGCGGGTGGCGGCTAGCAGAATATTGATATTGACTAGCAACGGGGCAGACATCAATTATCCGGCATTTTATTGCGGCCCTTCCCCGCCTGGTGCAGAAGGGGATTACCACATTCAGGTTTCTATCCTGTTCTTGCGAAACTTTGTCCAACCCACATGACGTTCGATTGTTCCAGCGGGTTGCAGCACAGGCTCGCCAAGTTTGGGAAGCATGCCGTTCCTTTGAAAAAATTCTGAAGCATACGTTCCAATATCCTGAATCAGCCTCATCTGGTCAATGTCTTTGACTTTGTCGGTTTCGATCTGCAAGTATTTGATTCTGTTTATTTCACCTAGTGAGCAAAGGCACTGCAAATCGGCTTTTCAGCCGATTTGCAAAGATGCCGGGCGGATGCCTGCCAAGTACTGACGAGGGGAAACAGCACGGTGTCCGGCACCTTCAGCCCATGGCCCGGTGGATGGTTTTCTGAACTTCGGTGGATTTCAATGGGACCGTATAGAGACGACCTTTTCTCAGTCAAGGCTCACTTCGGCATCGCCGCGCAGCACCAGAAACTTGGCGTAGCCGATGCGGGGGTGCCGATTTTGGCACCAAAGCTCGCAATTTTCAAATTTTATTCTTTTGCCAACTGAAGCATACTTATGATAGAATTCACTACTGCTATTCATGAAAGATTACTAGCGATGAAACTAATCCTTGCTTGCAAGGCTTTTCGCTGTATCCTTAACCAAGAATCATTGCAGGCAGTGCAGAAAGAGTTGCCAATGGAAACTTGGGCAAAGAGAGGAGCACCTGCACTGCGATTCGGATAATTTAAACTTGTAAATCAAAATAAAAAGTAGGAGAATTGGCACATGGCACTTCAGGAATACGACATCATGGCAGAAAAGCAATCTGAGGCAAGGGAAATTTTGAAAGATGCCAGATTCAATGAAGATCAGGCAGAGGCTATTATTGCCACGGTCAATCTTGCCACCGAGAACTTGGCCACCAAAGACGATGTTGAAGAACTGCGCAGCGAGATGCAGGAAGGATTCGAACTTTTGAATCAAAGGATGGATTCTTCAGATGAAAGGACAGACAACAAGTTTGAAAAGATGGGCAACAGGTTTGAAAAGATAGAAAACAAGATTGATGCCAATGCCAACAGTACCGATGCCAAGTTTGACAAGATTGATGCCAAGTTTGACAAGATGGGCAACAAGATTGATGCCAATGCCAACAGTACCGATGCCAGATTTGATAAGATAGAATCGAAATTTGACCATCTGACAAATCGACTTATCTTGACAAGCGCAACTACCATTATTGTACTTGCGGCTTTGTATGCAGCGCTGACTAAATTTTTGGGATAATAGATTCGGGTAGAAATTGCAGAGTTCAAGTTATACAAATTGCGGGTACCGATGTTATCCGCATAGTCCCTGCAACATTTAAAAATCCCCCGAGAAGTGCGTCAAGAAATTGACATTTTCTGTATGCTCAGGATTTTTTAAGCTGCTATTGACAGCTCAAGCACAACATTAAGGTTGACCTGTGTTCCACTGGGGCACGCCGCACATTCAGACTCACTTCGCCATCTGCTCGCTCTGTTGAGTGCGCCAGCTGGAAAGCAGAATTCTCATGCACAGCCGACAATCCATCTCGGCAACACCTGACAGGCATTCGCCCAGTATTTTGGTGTATCGGCTTAAAGGCTGGTTTGTAGCGCCTTTTGTTCACCGGGTGAAATAAACAGAATCAAATACTTGCAAATCGAAATCGACAAAGTCAAGAAGAGCACCCGTTTAGCGATGGCAACAAGCGAATTGGAGCGCTGTTGTTTTTGACTTATCTTGAGAACGAGGGGATTGAATACAAATTCTGCTCCTCGGCATTGTCGTGGTTGACCATGCACATTGTCAAGAGCGACTCTTCCGAGAAAGACTTGATTATCAGTATTGCAGTAAGTCAATTGACGGGCCACGAAGACTAAACTTGCAAGATGTGAGTTGTCTTTGAAATTTCGAATTGCCCGCAGTTTTCAATGTGACTTGCGGGTGGCGGCTAGCAGAATATTGATATTGACTAGCAACGGGGCAGACATCAATTATCCGGCATTTTATTGCGACCCTTCCTCGCCTGGTGCAGAAGGGGATTATCGCATCCAGGCTTCTATCCTGTTCTTGCGAAACTTTGTCCAACCCACATGACATTCGATTGTTCCAGCGGATTGTAGTCGGGTTGCAGCACAGGCTCGTCAAGTTTGGGAAGCATGCCGTTCCTTTGAAAAAATTCTGAAGCATACGTTCCAATATCCTGAATCAGCCTCATCTGGTCAATGTCGGTTTTTTCCGATTGCAGCAATTTACCGTGTATTTCTCCCAATTTGTCAAACGTGGCTTCAAAGTTGATGGGAGCATCCAAATGAAAACATTTGTTGGCCCGATATACGGCACGGCAAATCATCTTGACCAAATCGTAGTGAACTGCGTGGGGCTTTATCAAATCAGAAGGGTGCGAGGCTTCTTCCAAAATCGGGATGTGATGTTCCCCGATTGATTCGGACAAGGAAATCATCAGCCGGCGAAAAGTCGCAGCAGGTTGGTTCCCAGACAAAACAGTATGGTTCGTCATGGCAAAAACTGCTGACGCTTGAATTGAAATTCTGTTTTACAGGGCAATTTCATGGAATTACTGTAAGCAACCTGATTGAACACACTATATAAATTATGAATGTTGAATTTATACAACATTTTTTCATGAGAGACAGGGTTTTGCCAAGTATACTTGCCTGATTACTTGATTTTGGAGCCAAATTCTCATGACAACAAAGCTAGCAATTATCCCGGGAGACGGTGTTGGACCTGAAATAATGGCTCAGGCCATGCGTGTCATTGATGTGCTGAATGATTATGCCAGTTTGGACCTGGAATGCGAGCAAGCACAGCTCGGTGGCAATGCGTACGAGGAAACGGGGCACCCACTTCCAGAAAGTACGTTAAAGCTGGCCAAGCAGAGCGATGCAATCTTGTTTGGTGCTGCAGGTGGAGTAGAGTGGGAGAACCTGCCGAGAGAACTGAAGCCTGAAACTGCGTTGCTAACACTTCG
Source organism: Arenicellales bacterium (assembly GCA_965203865.1). Lineage (GTDB taxonomy): Bacteria > Pseudomonadota > Gammaproteobacteria > Arenicellales > JAJDZL01. Next base: position 1,841,290 of record OZ241916.1, on the reverse strand, counting down.
CTCCGAACTTGATCTTTTTGCAAACCTGCGTCCTGCAATACTTTACAAAGCTCTTTGTTCATCTTCATCATTGAAAGAAGAGCTTGTAGCAGGGCTTGACATCCTTATTGTCCGCGAGTTGACCAGCGGAATTTACTTTGGGACTCCGAGAGGGGTTGAAAAAATGGAATCCGGCAAGAGACGCGGAATCAATACGCTTGTTTATGAAGAAGATGAAATTGAACGTATTGCGCGTGTTGCATTTGAAATCGCGCGTCGCAGGAATTGCCGAGTATGCTCGATTGACAAGGCGAATGTACTGGAGACAACTGCATTCTGGAGAGAGGTTGTAACATCGGTGGGGAAATCCTATCCTAATGTGGAATTAAGCCACATGCTGGTTGACAACGCCGCGATGCAACTGGTTCGAGAACCAAAGCAATTTGATGTGATTGTTACGACCAACATGTTCGGGGATATCCTGTCTGACATTGCAGCAATGCTTACCGGTTCAATTGGCATGCTGCCCTCCGCTTCCCTAGACTCAAACCAGAAAGGATTGTACGAGCCTGTGCATGGAACAGCACCTGATATTGCGGGCAAGGGGCAAGCCAATCCCTGTGCAATTATTTTGTCTTTTGCCATGCTGCTTCGGCATACCCTAGGGCAGGGTGAGCTGGCAGACAAAATCGAGCGTTCTGTTGAACATGCAATTGATAGCGGGCTTCGTACGCCTGATCTATATCGTGAAGGCGCAATTCGTGCAGGAACCGAGGATATGGGTTCGGCAATTGTGCAAGAATTAAGAAGATTGTTGAATTGAAAAACGTATTTGGTATGAACTGTAGAAGAAGTATAAAAGGCACTTGGAAGAGCCGGCAGAAACGGGATATCCCTACTTGAACTCTATCAGAAGCTTCCGATGAAGAACTCGCAAGGATTTGGCTGGCAAACCCTGGACAAAGCAACGCGAAACAACCGTGTTGCAAATGGAATAGATAAATCTTGGGCGAGCAGTTCATAATAAATTGATTTCAATTGAATTTTTGATTAGAAGGGGGGGGGGTGAAAAATACATTGTTGTGAATGAATTTTGCATGTCGAATGGTTTATAATGCCCGAATAGTTCTGTGGTCGTTAGGGCACCGGGCAAGTTCAGTAATCTTGTTATCGAAAGATTTTCAGGTAGGAAACCATGATGAAATATAAACTGATATTGAACCTAGTTGAACCAATTGCTTGGCTTTGCAGTAGAAAGAGTTTTGCTGTATTGGCATATAAATTAGCGAGAGGGGGGGGGGGGTATTCAGGAATACTTGTATATTCGAAAGCCCGTCTCGCCGACCTGCGCTCGTCAGGCACATTGCCTGTTCGCTGGTGGCAGCGGCAATATCATTATGCATGCTGTCTGATGCTGTTGCTAGTATAACTGCGGATACTGTTCGCTTTCTCAGTCCGTATAGTGGAAGTAGTATTTATGCAGACGAATTAGCTGGCGGTGCGACGATTGAGTTTATAGAGAATGATGCGGGGTATAACAACAACGCTCGCACCACTGCGCGGCTCTCAGGTGCCCCATCTGGCCTCGAAATTGCGAGTAGCAGCGTCGACGTCGATAGTTTTGGAGAACTTTATTTAACTTTGAGATGGACCGGTACCAGCAGAACTGTCGCGGCGGCTACAACAGTTAGCGTTCAAATCACAGGCCTGGGGTGGAATTCCTTCGGCCTAGTCGATAGTCAATATTATACCATAGGCTCCTTCACAATCAATCCGACCCCCAAGCAGCTGGTCACAAGCACCCCCACCAACAGTAGCACGGTCACGGAGGCTGGCAGCACATCGACGTTCACAGTGAGGCTGAGGGCGGCGCCGTCGGCGAGTGTGACCGTCGCTGTTACCAGCGGCGACACCTCCGAGGGCAGTGTGTCGCCCAGCACGATGACCTTCACGACCATGAACTGGAGCACGCCGCAGACAGTGACAGTAACGGGTGCCAGTGACAGTTTAAGCGACGGCAGCGTGAGCTGGAATGTTGTGCTCAATCCGGCGTCGCCTGGGATGAGCGGGGACAGCACGTATGACGGCTTGTCCAACGTGAATGTGGCGATGACCACCACCGACGAGCCTGTCTTTTCGATCGACTCGCCGAGCGTGGCGGAAGGCGACAGCGGCATGGTGACCATGACGTTCACAGTCACACTGAGTGCGTCGAGCACGTCGCAACACACGGTGAACTACGCCCGGACGGGAGGCACGGCGACGTCGGGGACCGACTACACGGCGGTTTCTTCCAGCATGCTGACGTTTACGGCAGGGACGACGACCCAGACGATTACTGTGTCGGTTACGGGCGACACGGTGGCGGAGGGGAGCGAGACGGTGGTGATTACGCTGAGCAATCCGTCGTCGGGCACAGCGATTACGACGGCGGTCGGCACCGGCACGATAGTAGACGATGACCGGGAATTTTCGATCGACTCGCCGAGTGTGACGGAAGGCGACACCGGTTCGGCGAACCTGGTGTTCACAGTGACGGTGACTCCGGTATCGTCGTCTCAGGTGACGGTGGACTACGCCCAGGGTACCGGTGGTACGGCGACTTCAGGGACCGACTTCACGGCATCCTCCGCCACCGGCACGCTGACGTTTCCGGCGAATACGGCGACCCGGACGATTACAGTATCGGTGACGGGCGACACGACGGCGGAGGGGTACGAGACGGTGGTGATTACGCTGAGCAATCCGTCGGGGGGCACAATTTCGGCGACGGCTGGCACGGGCACCGGTACGATAATGGACAACGACCTGACATTTTCGATCGACTCGCCGAACGTGGCGGAAGGCGACAGCGGCTTCGGGAACAACCTGGTGTACACAGTGACGCTGAGTGCGTCGGTTTCGGCATCGCACTCAGTCCGCTACGGCATTAATGTCTTCGAGGGCACGGCGGCTGTTGGGGCCGACTGGCAATTAGTCTCTGCTTTGCAAGGCACGCTAACGTTTGCGGCGAATGAGACAACCAAGACAATTACTATGGGTGTGAGAGGCGACACTGCGGACGAGGGCAACGAGACGGTTGTGGTCAGGCTGCTCAGTAGTTCGACGGTATTCATTTCGACGGCGGTCGGCACCGGCACGATACTGGACGACGATCCGAAATTCTCGATCGACTCGCCGAGCGTGACGGAGGGCGACAGCGGCCAGGTGAACATGACATTCACTGTGACGCTGAGTGGAGCAAGGTCGGGCTCGTCGTCGCTGACGGTCGACTATGCGCAAACGGGCGGCACGGCGACTTCGGGGACCGACTACACAGCTGTTACTAGCAACACGCTGACGTTTGCGACGGGGGTGACAACCCAGACGTTTACGGTGTCGGTGACGGGTGACACAACAGACGAGGCGGACGAGACAGTGGTGATTACGCTGAGCAATGCGACGACCGCCACGGGGATTTCGACGGCGACCGGCACCGGCACAATCCGGGACGACGACCCGAAATTCTCGATCGACTCGCCTACGGTGACGGAGGGCGGCAGCCCGGCGAACTTGGTGTTCACGGTGTCGCTGAGTGCGTCGAGCACGTCGCAGTTGACGGTGGACTATGCCCTTAGCGGTACAGCGAGTTCGGGGACCGACTACACGGCTCCTACGGGCACCACGCTGACGTTTGCAGCGAATACCACGAGCCAGACGATTACGGTGCCGGTAACGGATGACACTTTGGATGAGGTGAGCGAAACAGTGGTGGTTACGCTGAGCAATCCATCGGCCGCCACGGGGATTGCGACGGCGACCGGCACCGGCACGATACTGGACAACGACCCGCAATTCTCGATCGACTCGCCTACGGTGACGGAGGGTGACAACAGCTCGGTGAACCTGGACTTCACCGTGACGCTGAGTGCGTCGAGCTCGACGCAGCTCACGGTCGGCTACGCCCAGACGGGCGGCACGGCGACTTCGGGGACCGACTATACGGCGGTTGCTGCCAGTACGCTGACGTTTGCGGCGGGTACGACGAGCCAGACGATCAGGGTGTCGGTGACGGGGGACACGACTAACGAGGCTAACGAAACGGTGATCATCACGCTGAGCAATCCGACGGCGGGTGCGGGCATTTCTACGGCGGTTGGCACGGGCACAATCACGGACAACGACACGCCGGGGTTTTCGGTCGACTCACCAAGTGTGACGGAGGGCGACAGCAGTTCGCAGAACATGACGTTCACCGTGACGCTGAGTCCGGCCAGCTACCAGGCTACGACAGTGGACTATGCGACTACAACTACGGGCACGGCGACGGTGGCAACCGACTTCACGGCGACCTCCGGCACGCTGTCGTTTGGCATAGGGGAGACGAGCAAGACGTTTATGGTGTCGGTGGCGGGAGACACGAATGACGACGGTGCGAGCGAGACCGTGGTGGTTCAACTGAGTAATGCGGCGACCGGTACGAACATTGCGACGGCGACTGGCACCGGGACGATCACAGACAACGACCCGAAATTCTCGATTGCCAATGCGAACGCGACAGAGGGCGACAGCGGCTCGGTGAATATGACCTTCACCGTGTCGCTGAGCGGGGCGGGTGCTTCGCAGTATACGGTCAACTACGCCAGTTCGGACGGCACGGCGACGGCGGGAACCGACTACACAGCAGTTTCCGGCACGCTGACGTTTGCGGCGGGGACGACGAGTCAGACATTTACAGTTTCAGTGACGGGAGACGCGAACGACGAGGCGAACGAGACATTGACAATCACGTTGAGCGATCCGTCGGCTGGCACGGCGATAGCGGCGGCCAGCGCCACTGGTACGATAATAGACAACGACACGCCGGGCTTTTCGATCAACTCGCCGAGCGTGGCGGAGGGCGACAGCAGCACGACGAACCTGACGTTCACCGTGACGCTGAGTCCGACCAGCTTCCAGACTGCGACAGTGAACTATGCGACTACAACTACGGGCACGGCAACGGTGGCAACCGACTTCACGGCAACTTCTGGCACACTGACGTTTGCGGCGGGAACCGCGACCCAGACGATAACGGTGACGGTGTCGGGGGACGCGACGTACGAGTCGGACGAGACGGTGATCGTCACGCTGAGCAATGCGTCGGCGGGAACGAACATTGCGACGACGACCGGCACTGGCACAATCACCAACGACGATCCGGGGCTTTCGATCGCCAATGCGAGCGTGACCGAGGGCGACAGTAACTCGGTGAACCTGGTGTTCACAGTGACGATGAGTCCGGCGGAGCCGAATGGGCAGGTGACGGTGAACTATGCCAGTGCGGACGGATCTACGAATGGTGCGACTGCGGGGACCGACTACACGGTGGCCTCCGGCACGCTGACGTTTGCGGCGAACGAAACGAGCAAGACGATAACGGTGTCGGTGACAGGCGACACGGAAAACGAGCGGGACGAGACGGTGACCGTCACACTGAGCAGTCCGTCGGGAGCGGCCCTCGTGACGACGAGCGCCACTGGTACGATAATAGACAACGACACGCCGGGCTTTTCGATCGACTCGCCGAGCGTGGCGGAGGGCGACACCGGCGATTCGAATGACCTGGTTTTCACGGTTTCGCTGAGTCCGGAAAGCTACCAGGCATCGGTAACGGTGAACTGGGCTGTTACGAGCGGTACGGCGACTTCGGGTACCGACTATACGGGACCGGGATCTCCGGGAGCTACTTCCGGCACGCTGACGTTTGCAGCACCGAATAAGACGAGCCAGACGATTACGATGTCGGTAATGGGCGACCTGGATTTCGAGGAGAACGAGACCGTTGTGGTCACACTGAGCGGTGCGTCGACAGGTACGGCGATTGTGACGGCGAGTGGCACCGGGACAATTACCAACGAAGATCCGGGCATTTCGATTGATTCGCCGACTGTTGAAGAGGTCGACGAAGATGAGACAGCCACGCTGGAGTTCACCGTGACGCTGTCGCCGGCGCCGACGGGCGAGGTGACGGTGGACTATGCGGATGCAGGCACGGGCACGGCGGAGTCGGGAGTCGACTACACCGCGATTACTGCCGGCACGCTGACGTTTGCAGCGACTGAAACCAGCAAGACGATCGAAGTTTCAGTGATCGGAGATGTCCTTTCGGAGCCGGACGAGACGGTGGTGGTGACCCTGAGCAACCCGAACCCGCTGTACACGCTAGTGACCGCCAGCGGGACGGGCACCATAGAAGACAACGACGAGCTGGTTCAGGACGAGCTGGACATGGAGATTGTGACGGAGGTTGCACGCGAGGTTACCACGAGCGTAGTGACTGCGGTCAGCAATCGGGTAGCTTCGGTGGCTGGCGGCGCAGCGATTGCACCGCCGGTCAATGTGCCGTCGACTGGCGGGTTTGCGGACGGCGGCCTGCTTTCGATTCTGGCACATGCAGTGAAGCACGACCGCGAGCGAGACCGTGGACTGGAGCGTTCTGAAATGTCGCTGTACCGTTCGCTGGACGACGCGAGCTTCGCCTACTCGCCGAGCGCTCTGGGTGCGACCGGTGCTTCCGGCGGGGGGCATTCCGGCATCCTGACAGTGTGGGGTTCGGTTGACTATCGCAAGATGTCGGGAAGCGGCGAGGGTACGTTGACATGGGACGGCGAGCTGGCCTCTTTGAATATTGGCACCGACACGCTGAGCGAGTCCGGGGTTCTGGTCGGCGTGGCGGTCGGAGCGTCGAAGGGAAGCTTCGGCTATCAGGGCAGTATCGGCGGCACCAGCGGTGTGCTGAAGATTCGGGTGAAGACGCTGAATCCCTATGTTGGCTGGTCGCTGTCGGAGTCGGCGAGCCTGTGGGCATCGGTCGGATACGGCAGGGGCAAGATCAACTACAACGACGAAGATACCGAGTCATCTTCCGGCAAGATGAAGCTGGCCAGTGCGGCTTTTGGTGGTCGCTATCGCCTGTTTTCGGCTGATGGTTCAGCAGACAGCCGTTTGATTCAGGTGAACCTCAAGGGCGAGGCCTGGGGTCTGCAGAACGAGGTCGAGGGGGACGAGCGGCGTCCCTTGGGTTCAAAATCCCGTTCGCACGGAGTGCGCGTTGCGGTTGAGACGTATCGCAGCGGCGTGCTTGAATCCGGCGCTTCGTTGCTACTGTCGGGCGAGGCCGGCGTACGCTGGGACGGTGGCGACGGTGACACTGGAACCGGCTTTGAGATGGGCGGCACAGCGAACTACGGCAATTCTGCGACTGGAATGAAGGTGGTTGCGACGACTCGCGTTTTGCTGGACCATGAAAGCGGCCGGAAGGAGTGGGGTGCCGGCTTGACTGTGGGAAGCCGAGTGGATGGTCGAGAGACCGGCATGACCTACAGTTCTTCCCTGTCGCACGGGCAGGTGGAAAGCGAAGTTGACTCTCTCTGGGACAGCAGTGCCGCCAGTCGCACATCGTCTGAAGAGGATAGCTTGGCGACGCGTCTGGATGCGGAGGTAGGCTATCGATTCTACGGAAGCAGCGGTTTGCACACGCCGTATGTTGGATTCGGAGCGGGAGACGGAAGCACCCGTGACTACCGTGTTGGCATGCGCTATGCAGGCGGTTCAGCGGTATCTTCGGGCATGGAGTTTGAGCGTCGCGAAACTAGCGGTAAGCGACCTGACCACAGGGTCATGCTGACAGGGCAGATGAACTGGTAGGCAGGAAAGAATCTGCTTCGTCCTTCCAGCATTTGAACTTTACAGGAAACTCTCCAGGCTGAATTCATTCAGCCTGGAGGATGCCTCTGGGTTTTTCAACAGATGTTGCATGCGGTGCAGAAGCAAGCTATGCAATTCTTCGACAAATCCAGCACTTAAAACTGCATTTCGCTCGCACTGTGGCAGCTGCTACCTGATGGGATTGAATTTGCTTGTGGCTTTTGCATTTGCGGGGGGAAGGTATTGATTCCGGTTGTGCACCAAAATGTCAAGCACCCGGAAAATCGAAAATGAATCCTTCAACGAGCTGACCAGTAGCGGCTACTGCTTTGAATACAACTTCCAGGGAATTTGCCTGGTCGTTGCACTAGCGAACAGTCCGGCCGACAGGCTTAGAGCAAGGAAGTGCGAAACATTTCATTTTGATGCTGTGGCTTGAGCTTGGGCTGAATCATTTTTCTCCTGAATATTGCAAGAAATCAAGCGATGATCATACAGTTTCTGGCATTATCAGCCTGCTTTTTTGCACTTTTTCGAGTTGATTCTTCAATAAGATTAAATTGTTGTATATTTCAAACAGGGTTATTCAGAGCCGATTAATTCCTGCAAAACATTCCCGTCATCGCTGAAACCCCATTCTCTATCAACTTCCTGCAATTCTTGACTTTTATACTTTTCCAGACTTATCATTACTTCTAATCGCGAGATTCTTCTCAATGGTATTGTTATTCAACGACTGTATTTCTAATGGCAATTACACTTGATCAGATTTCCTTATTGGTTTCAAATGGGGAATCTGAAACACTGGAGTTCAAGAAGACGACAGGGAGCCGCAGAGAGGCTGCCAAAACACTTTGCGCAATGCTGAACCAGCAAGGCGGCTTGATACTGTTTGGAGTTTCACCGAATGGCGAAATGGTTGGACAAAAAATTGGTGACCGAACAATTGAAGAGCTGAGCACAGAAATTTTCAGGATCGAACCAAATGTTTACCCGACGATCGAGAAAATTCGCGTCAAAAAAGATAATCATATCATCGCTGTACTTGTAAGTGATGGTGCCTCGAAGCCTTACAGTTACAAAGGCACAGCCTATCGCCGAGTCGGCAATACCACAGTGGTCATGTCATCGGAGGAATATAGTTTGATGCTCATGGAGCGATTTCACGACACTCATCGCTGGGAAATTCAGCCCGCTAATGGCTGGACAGTAAAAGACCTTGATGCCGCGGAAATTCGGGGCATGGTTACAGAGGCGATTCAACAAAACAGATTAAGGTCGCCAGGAAGTATGAGAACTACTGATTTACTGAAGCACCTCGGTTTGATGCAGGATGGCGTACTGCTTCGGGCGGCAGTGGTGTTATTTGGCAAAGCCCAGCAAATTGAACGCAGAATGCCAGAGTGTACATTGCGTGTTGCTCAGTTCAAGGGGATAGATCGCACAGAATTTATTGACAATCGACAATTTTACGGCAATGCTTTTATGCTGCTCCAAGAAGCTCAACGTTTCTTGCGCTCTACATTGCCGGTTGCTGGAAGATTTGAAGATGGTCGTATGGAGCGCATTGATGAACTTCTTTATCCTTATGCAGCAACTCGTGAAGCCATCATCAATGCTTTATGCCATCGCGATTATTCTTCATTGAGCGGAGGAACAATCGGAATCGCTGTTTATGACGACAGGCTTGAAGTAGAATCTCCGGGTTCATTGCATTTTGGATTAACTCCAGAATCGTTGTTTGAAACGCAAAAGTCTCAGCCTTGGAATCCCTACATTGCTCGTACATTTTTTCGACGAGGGACAACCGAGGCATGGGGAAGAGGCGTGAAGAGGATGTCAGAAGAAGTTCACGCCGCCCATTTGCCACCGCTTGAGATTAAAGATACTGGAGGGAGTGTAGTGGTATGCTTTCGGAACAACCGGGTATTGCCTCATCGAGGGGTTGCGGTTGACCCGCTGGTCCGGCAAAAAACAGTTCTAAATTTATTGTCGAACAACAAGGATGGTCTTACGATTCGGGAAATTCATGCACACTTGCTCCCGTTTGCGAGCCAACGTCAAATAAAAAGAACTTTAACGCATCTTAAAGATAAGGGATTGGTTGCATCTTACAGCACAGGTCCCAAGGCACATTGGAAAATGACTGAAAAACCAATTCAGTCGACTAGATAAATTTGTCAAAATTTGAGTTGAGGGACGAATGGGGGTCGAATAGGGGTCGAATGGAAATTGCAAAGTATTTCAATAAGTTTTCCATGCATCGTTGACAGGAGTTAAGTTGTTTTTGTCGCCAACAACAAACTCCTGACTGCAATGGAATTTCATTCGAATCGATTCAATCCAGGCAATGCTTCCAAATACTTTTTCATTCTTTGCGGGAGCCTTGCTCAGTGGCGGAATTATTTCTCTGCTGTTGTAGTGCTGAAAAATCTGCAGCATAAGGGTTTCACATCAACGCCAGGCGTAACAACATTTAATCCGATATTCTTTGCCTCTTGTCGACTGATACGATATTGATGAGACATGTAGTCGTCGTACAGCGTATCAATAATCGATTCAATCTTTTCAGCATCGTTTTGAGCATCCATGTGTGTTTCCAGGCAACTTCTGGCAGTAAGCTTGGACAGAGCATAGCTTTGTTCGATTGCACCGATGGCAAGAGGGTGTATTTTGTCAAAAAGTGCAGATATTATCTGTGCCCAAGTTTCCGGCGACGATGTTGTTTTCAAGTTCATTTCATCTCGAATAAACTTCATCGCATGCCGCATATCTTGTACAGATACTTAAATTCACTCGTAAAATTAACAACTTGGCGACTACGAAAATAACTCGTTTTGAAATAGCACTTGACAAACAAAAATAGTAAAATAGTACTTGATAATCCAGATATGTATTAAACTGGGATTTAGGTACTTCCAATTCTTATTTCCTTACTTTTATGACCAGAGGAGATAAATGCCAAAGAAGATGAATATCAAAGGGGATCCCCGTAAATTGATATTGCACTTTGAATACCTTGCCGAAAGTAACCCCGACAGCCATCATGCCATTGCTGCGGTTGCCTTGGCCAACTCAATTTGGTACTTGCAACAGATTATCAACTTGCTAGCCAAGTGCCAATTGGGGATGAGTGCCGACGCTGATTTGGAGAAAGATAACTGGAATCGTTATTCCTTGGTTTGTGATGCAACCTTGGAAGCGGGAAGCCTTTCTATACCATTGTATGTTGGCCAAATGCACGATTGTGCTGACAGTGATGTCATGGAAGTTGTCCGTATGTTCCATAAAGTTGCAAAACGATTGAGCCAAGCGGACATAAAACATTTCAAGAATTTGTTGCCGGATGGAAACTTTGTTCAGCCATTGGTCGAGGCTTACCATAAAATGCTACCACCAGACGCTTCCGGGCTTGAATTATCCATTCAAGACGAAAATCACCAAACAATATTCACTGGTTCAGGATTAAAAAAATATCTACACGAAGAGGAAGTGGAGGTTGAGTCTTACTTCATCTCTGGATTCTTGTCTGGAATTGACCTGAAAAAGAGTGAGGTTCATGTTGACCTGAAAACCGGGCACCAATTGACTGCTTGCTATTCTGAGGTCGACAATGCCGAATCAGTTCTTTTTGACAATCTTGGACAACCAATTTTTCTTTACGGTGATGTTGGTTTCAACAAAGACGACAAACCGGTTTTTATTCGCAACGTAGTAAAAATTCTTGCAGTTGACAAAAGTCCAATTCAATTGACTGAAGTGAAAATCAACAATTCAATCTACCGCGCTGACCCGCCCTTGAACTTTGATGTGAAGTTTGACTCAAAGGGATTGCTTTACGAACTTGAGGGGGATTTCGATATCTACATATTCGATGAATCTCGCGATGAGCTTGAAGTTTCTCTTGAAGATGAACTGCAGTTTTTGTGGAATGATATTGCTGAAGAACAGGCTGAGCTGTTGGCCGATGATGCGCTTAGGCTCCAATCCGAACTAAGAAACCGATTGTCCAAGAGTACTTGAAGCAATGCTTGTCAAACGCAAAGTTGAGCATGCCTTGGAAAGCAAAGGTTTTCAACGTACAGAAACCCACCATGCACAATTCCGTTACATTACAAAGAATGGGCAGAAGACACTGGCAAAAACACAAACTTCTCATGGACGGAAGAAAAATAAAGACATAGATGACAATCTTGCCAACAGTATGGCACGTCAATGCTTTCTGAAATTGAATGAGTTCAAGAAACTGATTGATTGTAGCCTTTCGCGTTGCGAGTATGAAGAAATTTTGAGGAAATTGTCAAAAATCTGGAATTAACTCCAAATCCTCTGATTAGCGTCAGATGATATCGAGTTTTACATAGCAGTCTGTACCCGGAGTTTCCCGTTGAAAAGAAATTGAGGGCGAAATTGTTGATTTTCCGGGGTTGGCTGTGGCATAAAAATGATGATCTGATTGGCGAATTCGTCAGTTTGCCCCTTTTTGAATTGTACAATAATTTGATTTTATTGAAGAATCAATTCAAAAAAGCGCGAGGAAGTAAGAATGAAATTGTCAGGAATTGTATAATCATCGCTTGATTTCTTGCAATCTCTAGGAGAAAAAATGTCCTCGCCAAGCCCAAGTTGCTACATCAAAGTGAAATGTTTCGCATTTCCTGCGCTACGCCTGTCGGTCGGACTATCCGCTGGTGCAAGCGCTAGTACTCGGGACAGAAATAATGGCAGATCTGCGAGTTGTGCAAGCGACTTTATCCAGAGCAGGATGCGAAAAACCGTGCCAAGAACGAGAACTCGCAGGAGTGTGGCGAAGGCCGCCTAGGCTTTTACAAGAATTTTAAGCTTAACCTTTGCCACCGCTTGAGATCAAAGATACTGGCGGGAGTGTAATGGCATGCTTTCGGAGCAACCGGGTATTGCCTCATCGAGGGGTTGCGGTTGACCCGCTGGCCCGGTAAAAAACAGTTCTAAATTCGTTAACGAACAACAAGGATGGTCTTACGGTCCGGGAAATTCATGCACACTTGCTCCCGTTTGCGAGTCAACGCCAAATAAAAAGAACTTTAACGCAACTTAAAGATAAGGAATTGGTTGCATCTTACAGCACAGGTCCCAAGGCGTACTGGAAAATTTTGAAGGGTTAGTTGACCGAAAAATCAAGTCAGTCAACCAGATAAATTTGTCAAAACTTGAGTTGAGGGTCGAATAGGGGTCGGATAGGGGTCGGATAGGGGTCGAATGGAAATTGCAAAGTATTTCAATAGATTTTCCACACATCGTTGACCGGAGTTAAGTTGTTTTTGTCGCCAACAACAAACTCCTGACTGCAATGGAATTTCATTCGGGTCGATTCAATCCAGGCAATGCTTCCAAATACCTTTTCATTCTTTGCAGGAGCCTTGCTCAGTGGTGGGATTATCTCTCTGCTGTTGTAGTGCTGAAAAATCTGCAGCATAAGGTTTTCAACATCAACGCTTGGCGTAACAACATTTAATCCGATATTCTTTGCCTCTCGTCGACTAATACGATATTGATGAGACATGTAGTCGTCGCACAGCGTATCAATAATCGATTCAATCTTTTCAGCATCGTTTTGAGCATCCATGTGTGTTTCCAGACAACTTTTGGCAGTAAGCTTGGATAGAGCATAGCTTTGTTCGATTGCACCGATGGCAAGAGGGTGTATTTTGTCAAAAAGTGCAGATATTATCTGTGCCCAAGCTTCCGGTGATGCCGCTGTGTTCGCGTTCACTTCATCTCGAATAAACTTCATCGCATGTCGCATATCTTGCACAGATACTGCTTCGGGGTGTGCTTGCCCGGCCCCTTTGGGCAAAAGTGGATGAACCCGCGAGGGGTCGATAGGACCAAGATACCCCATGCTGGACATCAGTATTTCGTCCGCTCCCAAAGAAAATGTAGTACCTGCACTTGGAGCCATGTATGGTACAAGTACAGAAATATGAGACGCATGTTCTCGAATCAGATTAATCAACCGCGCAGGTGATTCTGTATCCCCTCCCGACGTGTGCAACAGAATATCGACACCGTCTTTTGACGGAAGCTTCTGCAACTGGTCCATTAATGGCAAATCGGCACCGGATGACATTTTCGCCATGTGGGTAGTCCAGTAAACAATAAGCGGACGACGGCGTTCGACTTCCAGTGCAGAAAGCAGGTCATCTGCTTTTTGCTTCTGATCAATTTCAAGTTGTTTTTCCATTTTTTTACTGCATTTGACAGATTGGCAACCAACAAAGAAAATCTTCCTCGCTCACAGATGCTCAATGAACGAATATGATTTATCCTTCAATTTGAAAATTAGTTTTTACCCGGAATCGTGACAATTCCTGTCTGAAATTTATTGTACTGCAAATTTTCAAAATCAAATTACTCTTTAAACAAGTTGGCAGGAAGTAGAAATACAATTTAGTACTGGCACACAGCAAGATTTAGAGTTTAATTCACTGGTATTCAATTGAAACTTTAGGGGTTTTACAAGTTATGCCTTCACCAGCATTGTTTCGTTCAATTTCGTTTAGAAATCTGCATCTGAAAAACCGCATCATGGTTTCCCCCATGTGCCAGTACTCTTCTCAGGACGGATGTGTTTCAGACTGGCACAAGATGCACTTGGGGCAATTTGCAATTGGCGGGGCAGGATTGCTCATTATCGAAATGACAAATGTAGAACCCCGAGGAAGAATCAGTCCGTATTGCGTGGGGCTTTACAACGATGCGACCGAATCAGCTCTGAAGAATGTTGTAGAGTTTTGTAATCGATACGGGAATGTTCCAATCGGAATTCAGCTCGCACATGCAGGACGCAAAGCATCTACAGCACCGCCTTGGCAAAATCGTTCACCAATCAGCGAAGCTGATGGTGGGTGGCGGCCGGTTGGGCCTTCCTCAATTCCATATGCAAATTCCGCTCTTACTCCAATCGAACTTGCTGCTACAGAAATCGAGGAACTTGTAGAAAAGTTTGCCCAGGCAGCAATTCGAGCAGACCGAATCGGTTTCAAGGCAATCGAGTTGCATGCAGCTCATGGCTATCTGCTGCACCAGTTTTTATCTCCCTTGTCGAATCGGCGAGAAGATCAATATGGAGGCTCGCTCGAAAATCGCATGAAGTTTCCATTGAATGTTTATAAGAGAGTGCGAGAAGTATGGCCGAATGAAAAGCCGATAGGGATGCGAGTGTCAGCTACGGACTGGGTGGAAGGAGGATGGAATTTGGAAGAAACTGTAGCATTTGCCAAAGAGTTGAAAACTTTGAGATGCGACTGGATAGATGTTTCAAGCGGCGGTCTTGTGGACAATCAAAAAATTGAAACAGGACCCGGCTATCAAGTTGGTTTTTCCAGGGCAGTCAGGGAGCAAGCAAAAATATCAACGATTGCTGTTGGCATGATTACAGAAGCCGTTCATGCAGAACAAATTATCAGCAACGGCGATGCGGATATGGTTGCACTTGCCCGGGGCATGTTGTACAACCCCCGTTGGGTTTGGCATGTCGCAGAAAAATTGGGTGCAAAGGTAGACTATCCGAATCAATATCTTCGCTGTCACCCTTCGGTGATAAAGTAATGTATATGAAAATTCAATTCTCCGGAATATAGAATCGTTCAATTGACATGAATAAAAATGCACTATAGCAAGCACATTTTCTGTTGCGTGAATGTTCGGGAGTCCGACCACCCGCGCGGATGCTGCAGTATGCGCGGCTCAGTCGAGCTACGCGATTACATGAAGCAACGGGCAAAAGAACTGGGAATTTCAGGAATCCGTGTTAACAATGCAGGTTGTCTTGAACGATGCGAATTGGGACCGGCAATGGTTATCTATCCAGAAGGTGTCTGGTATCACTATCAAACCAGGGAAGATATTGAAGAAATTCTGCAAACCCATGTAATTGAAGATGCAAGAGTAGACAGGCTGCTACTGGCAGATGGGCAGAAGTTTCCGAATCCGATTAATTTTTCCAGGATAGAGCTGGAAGCAACGGCGATTGAAACTTTGACGGAAGATACGATTCAGATTGAATTTCGCAGTCCCGCTTGCAGAGATTTGCCGCCGTTTACGGCAGGAGCTCATCTTGACCTGTTTGTAGGCGAAGCACAGTTGCGGCGCTCCTATTCTTTGGTGAATAATCCATCAGAGCGCCATCGTTATGTTGTTGGAGTGTTGTATGAGCCTGACAGTCGCGGCGGCTCCAACTGGCTTCATGGGAAGTTGAAGGTCGGAGATACAGTACTTGCAGCGCATCCATTGAACAGTTTCGGATTGAATGAGGAAGCTCCGGAACACCTGTTGATTGCCGGCGGTATTGGTGTCGCGCCGATTGTGTCCATGTGCTATCGTCTTTGCGAAATCTCAGCGAAATTCACGGTTCACTACTGTGCAAAATCGGCGAGTGAAGCAGCGTTTTTTGACACCTTGCGCAAATTATGCGGGGACCGACTCGTCACACACTATGACGGCGGCGACCCGGCGAAAGGAATTGATCTCAAGAGCGTGCTTGCAGACTATTACGAGGGCAAGCAGTTGTATTTATGCGGGCCGAGTGGATTGATGGAGGATGCGCGTACGTTTGCGTCCGATTGGGTGCCGGAGTCCGTGCACTCGGAAGGATTTAGTCGAATACTTCCGGAAAACTGGAAGAACCATTCGTTTGAAGTAGTGCTTGCACGACGACAGGCAACACTCCCCGTTGCTGAAAATCAGACAATACTGGATGCTCTGCAAGCTGAAGGAGTAAAAACTGACTACTCGTGCGAGGAAGGATTGTGCGGGGCATGCCGAACAACAGTGTTGCACGGTAAAGTCGAGCACCGCGATGTTGTAATGAGCGAAAATGAAAAAAACGAGAGCAAATCTATGATGATATGTATTTCTCGCGCTGCTACGGGTGAAAGTAGATTAATTCTGGATATTTAATCATTTAATTTTTGTTAAAAAGGTAGTTGCATGAAAGGTAAGGGGGTCTTGGTTACGGGAGGTGGTTCCGGAATAGGGTACGCAGTTGCTAAAGCGTTTGCACAAGAAGGGGCAAACGTACATCTGTGTGACCGTGAGGAAAGTTTGGTTGCCCAATTAAGTGAAAACGAGCCTGGTTTAACTGCGCATTTCGCCGATGCGGCAGATGAAGGCGCGGTGAATCAACTGTTTGATACAGTACTGGAGCAACTTGATAATCAGCTTGATGTTTTGGTGAACAATGTTGGAATATCCGGGCAGAATGGACCTTTGGAAACATTGGATGCAAATGATTGGAGCGAGACTCTGCGTGTGAATGTTGTAAGCGCATTTCTTTGTTCGAAACGCGCAATTCCGGTGATGAAGCAGCGCAATTCCGGTTCAATTGTGAATCTTTCTTCGACTGCAGGTATACAAGGATATCCGTTGCGAACACCGTATACAGCTTCCAAGTGGGCGATTGTGGGATTAACCAAGACGATGGCAATGGAACTTGGAGCCTATGGAATTCGGGTCAATGCAATATGTCCCGGTCCTGTATCCGGTCCACGAATTGACCGCGTTATAAATGCCGAAGCCGAAACTCTGGGAGATACCTACCAGAATGTTCGGGCGAAGTACGAGAAGCAAGTTTCCATGAGGTGTTTTGTAGAAGCTGAAGACATTGCCGAGATGATTTTATTCATCTGTTCCGACAAAGGAGCAAGAATTAGTGGTCAGGCTTTGGCAGTTGACGGGCATACAGAAAGTTTGGCGTTATAGGCAGGAGATTCAGAGTTCGACAGGAAATTTTCACCGGACTGGCATACCTGCGATAAAAAGCCCCGTACTGCTGTACAACCGTTGAATTGCAATCCATACTGAAAGCATTTCGATAATAAAACAGCACAAAGTGAAGTTATAAGCATTTTCAAATCTAATATTGCAAGTATTGGCAAATTAAAAATAAACTATACTTTTTTACTGAACTTAAAAATTTAGTTCAGATTATTCCTGCATTGAAAACTATAAATAGGAGTTAATGGTGATGAAATTTTCAATCCGAAAACTAACACTTGGGTTGTCTGCTGCGTCTATTGCGGTATTCGGTCTTGTTGCTGCGAATTTGCTCAAAGCGGATGGCCATGGGGACTATCCAAATCGTCCTATCACTGTGATATGTTGCTACGGAAAAGGGGGTGGCTCAGACCAGTCGGTTGATGCTATTGCCGGACCTGCCGCCGAAATCATGGGTGCCAAGATCAACAAGATTAATATCACCGGCGGGGGCGGCATGAATTGCCTGCCTGAATTTTTGCAAGCGCCGGCAGATGGCTACACGCTTTTGCAACATATCGACACAATTACATCCCGATACGTTGAAGGTCGAATTGATCTGAATCCAATTGAAGACCTTGAACCGCTAGTAATCATGAATGTTGCGCCAACAATGCTGTTTATCAACGCTGAGGATGACAGATTCCAGACAAATGGAGAACCGGATTTTGACAAGCTTCTAGCGTATGCTCGTGCAAATCCGGGAGAAATGACCGTATCCAATATCAATATCCCAATGGAACTGGTAACCATGGCAGTTCTTGAAAAGCACTTTGGCATCAAAGTCAAGCAAGTGCTGAATGACAAGGCGGCACAGCGCTATGGTGTAGTGATCGGTGGTCAATTGGATGTATTGATGGAGCAGCCTGGAGATGTGTCGAAGCATGTAGAAGGTGGAAAATTGAAGCCAATTTTGACAATTTGGCCAACTCGGTTTGACAGTTTCCCGAATACGAAATCAACTGGCTCGGATTACGGTCTGGACTGGGAGCCATTGCTTCGATTCAGGGGCATGTTCACAAAGAAAGGTACGCCACCGGAAATCGTTGAATATCTTGCCAAGGTATTCTCGGAAGCATACAAGTCCGACCAGCATCAGGAGTTTGTGAAGCGCAAGAGTCTTGATATTGTGGATTCCTACCGCAGTCGCGAAGATACCGCGGCACTTTTAAAAGAAGCTGAGGGGATCTACGCATCAGCGTACCGTGAACTCGGGATAAACGTAAGAGAAGGCTTATAAGTCGTTTTAATTCCTTTCTTCCTGTCTTGATTTCCGCCGGCGGCTAACTGTATTCAGTTCCGTCGGCGGATTTTAGTTTGGTTTGTCTGCACATGTTCTGAGGACAGAAGCCTTGTTGAATCAATTCACTTCCGGTCGTCGGTCAGCTCTGATTGAGAGTGGATGCTGGTTCATTTTTGCATTGCTTGCATACACGTACACATTTCAGTTCGATGATATTCAGATAGTTTACGAATTGGGTCCGGCACACTGGCCACGCATGATACTGGTTGGAATACTGATTGCGTCAGGCTTGTCCATTTACGCGAATTTCAGGGCCAGGCAAACACCCGTAGAAGGCGAAGGGTCAGATACGGAAGGCAGCACGGACAAGGCTACCCGCATTCGAATTGCACTGATATTTGCAGTGCCAATTCTATACACGTATCTTATGCACAAAGTCGGCTTTTTACTGGTCACCCCGTTCTTCTTGTTTGTCTACCTGCGCCTGATGGGAATTGCGCGGCTACGAACTCTGATACTGTTTACAGTAGGAGTCTATGCCATGCTTGTCGTTGTATTTGTAAAACTCATCTTTACCTATCTACCGCCTGGTGCCGGAATTTTCAACACTATTAATGGTCATATACTGGGTTTTCTGACGTAGTGGAAGATTTTTTATTTGGAACATCGCAACTGTTCACAGACCCTTTCGGGATTGTTATCTTCATTATCGGTCTGGTAGGCGGCTTGGTTTTCGGTGCCGTTCCCGGCTTGAGCATGCTCACACTTGCGGCTGTCTTGCTGCCGTTCACCGCATGGATGTCGTCTACGCACGCAATCATGCTGTATGGAGTTATCTATGTCGCTGGGGTTTATGGCGGGGCGGTTACCGCAATACTGTTCAATATTCCGGGTTCGGTTGAAAATGCCCCTACAGCGTTTGATGGCTACCCTATGACAAGAAAAGGGCAGTCAGGCAAAGCTATTGGATATGCGGTTACCTGTTCCGCATTCGGCGGCACTTTGTCCGCAGTCGCAATGATGGCTTTTACCGAACCAGTTGCTGACTTCGCCATTAGAACTTTTGGCTACGCGGAAATCTTTGCGCTGGTATTTTTTGGATTGGCAGTTGTTGCCGGAATTGGAACACGTTCTTTGGTTAAAGGCTGGCTTTCATTGTTGCTGGGGCTGTTGATTGGCGCGATTGGCAGTGACCCTGTTAGCGGAGTGCCGAGATTTACTTTTGGGACCTTGTACTTGCACGGCGGCATTCATTTTATTCCATTGATTCTCGGATTTTTTGCAATTGCCGAAGTTTTGATGCAAGGAATAAGACTGGCGAAAGGCAAGTACGAAGCACCGGAGGTTTCGGTAAGCTACCCAAGTTTTATTGAATTTTGGCGCATGAAGTTTGTAGTTGTTCGTTCGGCGTTGATTGGATTTTTCTGCGGAGTATTGCCCGGCATTGGCGCAACGCTGGCTGCATTCATGTCCTATAACGAAGCTGTTCGCTGGTCGAAAAAGCCGGAAAAATTCGGCACTGGGGAACCCGAGGGAGTGGTTGCGCCGGAAACTGCCAATAATGCTGCAACCGGTGCAGCAATGATCCCGCTACTTGCACTCGGGTTACCTGGAGGTGCTTTGACTGCGATGATGATTGCCGTGTTCAATCTCCATGACATGGATATTGGTCCATTGATTATGGTTGAAGCGCATGACCTTGTATGGGTACTGTTTGCATCCATGTTCTGGGCGAGTCTGGCGATTCTGTTTCTTGGCGTAGTAGAGGCGAAAGGAATTGTGAATTTGCTGAGGATTCCATTTAATTTGCTTGCCCCTGCAATTCTGGTATTCGCAACTATTGGTGCCTTTGCATTAAGAAGCAATATTCTTGATGTTTACACAATGTTCATAGCAGGTGTAGTAGGCTATTTCTTGCGAAAGCGAGACTATTCCATTCCCGCATTGGTCATGGGGGTTATACTCGGACAAATTGGCGAGGACAATTTTTCCCAGGCGATGGTTTTGCTGGACTACAACGTATTCAATTTGTTCCTGTCTCCGATTACCGGAATTCTTGTATCGGCAGGATTGATCACGATAGCGATGAATATTATTCGCCACCGAGAGCTTTTTGGAACCTACTACGCAGAGTACACAGGCGAAAACAAGTAGCCATTTATTTGCTTGGCAAATTCAGGGAAAAATTACACCGATATTCGGCAAGTTTCGGTTTCAAGAATTTTTCGATGAGTAGAATTCAATTTAAAGTATTAGTTTAATAATTAAATATTACTCATTCATAATAAATAAAATAGTTTTTCTAATATGAGATTCAGCATCTCTATGGATTAATATATAATCAATATTGATAGTACTATAAAGCCCGATTTAATCAGCCAACAAGGAACAAATCCTGTCTGGTAATTCCAGGACGGAATTGGAAACGAAATATGTCTGACTCATTAGTCATGCTTGCATTTTGGATGGGGATTATTAGTGCTTCATCTCTGCCGCTTGGAACTTTAACCACGTTGGTGTGGAAGCCTAGTAATCGCGCAGTCGGTATATTGATGTCATTTGGCGGCGGTGCGTTATTGGCCGCTTTGACAATTGATCTGGTTGGCGCCGCTTTGGCAAGAGGACATTTTTTCTCTTTGGCGATTGGATGCATTATCGGCGGAATTCTTTTTGTAGTGCTGGATCAAATTGTCAATAATCACGGCGGCTTCTTGCGCAAGTCTTCAACCGTCATTCAGTATGCGCGGAGAAAGCGCAGAGAACGTTTCAAGGCAATTATTACTGCAATTGAAAGAGCGGTGATTTTCCATGATCTGCCTGCGGAAGACTTGGAAAGGCTGGCATCGCTGGTGATCCACGAAAAGGTTCCTAAAGGCGCAACGATATTGAATGCAGGCGACCCTTCAGATTTTCTCTATATAGTAGAGCAAGGTGAAGTTACAATTACCGACCCCCTCGTAGACTATCAACAGTCAAGAGTTTGGACTGACGGGCAAGTGTTTGGTTGGCATGCATTTATCACCATTTCGCCGCACACCCGGAATGCAGTTGCAACTCAGGATTGCAGTTTATGGAAGTTTGCACGCGAGGATTTTCATCGACTGCTTCAAGATTCCATCGACTTGGCGACTGCAACGACAAATGTATTGTGTGCCGAGCTGGTTACCGAGTACCTCACTGAGCGACAAGGATTAACTCACGAGCAAGTTGCTGAATGGCGCGAAAGTGCTATAAATGCAATCAAAAGTGGTGAAGTTATTCCGCAAGCACACATCGTGTCTCGTCATAGTGAAGACTTTCTCCGCATATCAAAGAGCATTGGTCGTATTCCCTTGTTAAAGGGTTTGTCCAAAAAGAAGCTGACCTCTGTAGCAGAGTATTTGTACTGCATTCGATTCAAGGAAGGAGATACGATTTTCAAGCACGATGATATAGCTGACCGCCTTTATATCGTTAAGTCTGGTCATGTAGTACTGGTTGATCACTCGGATCCATTGGCTCAACGCAAGATTATCAAAGAAAATCAGGCTTTTGGCGGCAAGTCTTTTATTACTGGGACTACCCGTTCGGACAGTGCAGTCGCTTCTGTCGATACCGAGCTTTGGGTGTTGCGAAAGTCTGACTTCAACACTCTGGTAGAGCGTTATCCAAAAGTGCAAAAGCAACTCATGCTGTATATTGAAGACAGTGAAATTTCAGAGTATCTTGAAGGCAAGCAAGGCATTGAGTCCCAAAGCATAGAGCGTTGGATCAAGCATGCGACTCAAAATGCCAATTTAGGTCGCATGGCACCATCAATGGCCGATATGGCCAAGGATCTTGGAAAGCATGGCGGAGCGCCAATGGCAATTTGGCTGGGTATCATGCTGGACGGAGTGCCCGAATCAATGGTTATTGGAAGCTCGTTGATACATTCCCACATCAGTTGGTCACTGATGGCAGGATTGTTCTTGTCCAATTATCCTGAGGCACTTTCAAGCTCGATTGGCATGCGACAGCAAGGGATGAGTTTTCGCCGCGTGTTTATTATGTGGGGCTCATTGACTTTGCTAACAGGTATCGGCGCGGCACTGGGCAATATATTCTTTGTTGGTGCAGACCCGCATGCATTTGCAGTAGTCGAAGGAATTGCAGCCGGGGCAATGCTTACCATGATTGCGCAGACTATGGCGCCCGAAGCCTATCTTAAAGGTGGTTCAGTAGTAGGACTTTCTACTCTTCTTGGGTTTCTGGTAGCGATTTTCTGCAAAACGCTGGGCAATTAAAACGGTGTATTCTTGGTATCTTTATGCAGGAATTTGATTTCGTATGAATCAAGCAGTTTTACTCTAAAATGATTGATGCTTCTTGAGCCAGCCTAGAGAAAATAATCAGGGAAAACTATAGCGATTAACAATGGAAATATTAATCAACGGCAAAAGACTTTGGGATTCGCTAATGCGAATGGCGGAAATTGGTGCGACCGACAAGGGAGGAGTTTGCAGGTTGGCGTTGACAGATCTGGACAAAGAAAGCAGGGACCTGCTTTCTGATTGGTGTGTAAAAGAAAATTGCCTGCGCAGTGTTGATGCCATGGGGAACATGTTTTTTCGTCGTTCTGGACAGCAGGAAGCAGCTCATCCGGTCGGCATGGGAAGCCATTTGGACTCGCAGCCTACCGGCGGCAAGTTTGATGGTGTGTATGGCGTGCTCGCAGCACTGGAAGTGATTCGAACCTTGAATGAAAATCATGTTGCCACAGAATTACCCGTGGAACTTGTGGTATGGACCAACGAAGAAGGTGCGAGATTTGCACCTGCAATGATCGGGTCCGGGGTCTATGCGGGAGTGTTTGATCTGGAGTACGGACATGGGCGATCTGACAAAGACGGCAAGACAATTGGCGAGGAACTGAAGCGAATCGAATATCTTGAAAATTCGCTTCCTGAAAACCATGGATTCTCCGCATTTTTTGAAACTCACATAGAGCAGGGGCCGATACTGGAAGACCGCGGCATTCAAATTGGTGTTGTAAAGGGTGTTCAAGGTGTCCACTGGTATGATATTGAAATCACCGGCGAAGAAACTCATGCCGGGCCAATGCCTATGGATATGCGCAAGGATGCTCTTCACTGCGCTTCAAAACTGCTGCCCGAAATCTATGAATTGGCAACTCGCTATGAACCTGATGCAAGAGTAACGATTGGAGAATTTCGGATCGAGCCAGGATCGAGAAACACAGTTCCATCAAAGGCAGTCTTCTCGGTAGATCTGCGCCATCCGGACATGCATGTATTCGACCAAATGCATTCCGATCTTTTATCTTTGGTTGATACACTGAACAAGCAGGAGAGGGTCAACCTCGAGATTAACGACTTCTGGTGTTCGCCGCCGGTTGAATTTGACAAGTCATGCATTGGCATTGTTCGCAACAGTGCGCAGAAGTGCGGCTATGACTGCATGGACATAGTTAGCGGTGCCGGCCATGATTCTGTTTACATTTCTCGGGTGGCACCGACTGCAATGATATTTATTCCCTGTGACGATGGAATCAGTCACGCAGAAATTGAGAACACATCGCCTGAGTCAGTCGAAGCGGGTGCGAATGTATTGTTGCATTCGGTTCTTGAGCGAGCGGGTTATAGCTGATGAAAAAAGACATTGATGTTCTCGGACTGGGTGATGCAATCGTTGACCTCTTTTTTATTGTTGATGACAGCGATCTCCAGCGCATGAATCTGACCAAGGGGTCAATGATGTTAATAGAGGCAGATGAAGCAGCCAAGATGGCATCAGCTGCAGAACCTGTTGCCAAAATATCAGGTGGTTCCGTTGCAAATTCTATGGTGTGTGTTGCCTATCTTGGCGGTTGCAGCAAGTTCATCGGCAAGACTGGCAAGGATGAAGTAGGGGAAGTGTTTGTAAAAGATATGCGCGATGCCGGAGTCGCATGCGATACGAAAAGTGCCGAGACAGGCCCCATGACTGGCCGTTGCAATATTTATGTTACCCCTGATGCCGAACGTACAATGTGCGTATATCCTGGTGCAAATGCTATGCTGTCAATAGATGATGTTGATATGGATGGGGTCGAGAGATCAAAAGTGGTCTTGATTGAGGGGTATTTATGGGATTTTCCTTCGGCTCATGAATTAATTCGTGAAACGGTTAATCTGGCCAGTAAATTCGGCACCGAAGTCGCCCTTAGTTTGTCAGACATGCTTCTGGTTGACCGACACAGAGAATCTTTTCAGGAAATAGTGGGACAGGGGGGCGTTGATATTCTGCTTGCTAACGAACTGGAAGTACAGCAGCTTTACCAGACTGAAGGATTGGAGCAGAGTCTGGCGACTCTTCAAGGGAAAGTAAAAACCTTGATTGTTACCCGAAGCGAGCAGGGCTCAGTCGCAGTAAGCCAAGAAGAGAAATTTATCAAGGATGCACTTGCTGTGCCCGAATTGGTTGATACAACCGGAGCAGGAGATGCTTATGCCGGTGGTTTTTTGTATGCGTACACCAGCGGAAAATCAATTTCCGAGTGCATGGACGCGGCAACCGTTGCAGCATCACGCGTTATTGGTCATATTGGTGCACGCATAGATGTGAAATTGAGTACGAGCGACTTGCTGGGATAATTCACATTTACAGAAGATTCATAATCGATTCAGCGTCGCTAACCTCGAATTTGCCCGGAGCCTCGCGGTTCAGTGCAGTTACGACTCCGTCTTCAACGATCATGGCGTACCTGTCTGAACGTAGCCCTAGCCCTTTATCGGTTAAATCGAGTTCCAAGCCAACAGCCTTGGTAAACTCTGCGCTGCCATCAGCAAGCATTTCGATTGAATCAGCATTTTGTGATTCTTGCCATGCTCCCATCACAAAGACATCGTTTACAGACAAGCAGGCAATTACATCTACACCCATGTTTTGCAATTTGTCTGCATTCACTACATAGCCTGGAAGATGAGCTGCCGAGCAAGTGGGTGTAAATGCACCTGGCAAGGCAAATAGTACGATCTTCTTGCCTTTAAAAAATTCTTCTGTATTTACAGCACTCGGGCTGTTATTTTCCATTTTATACAGTGTTGCTTTTGGAATTCTGTCTCCTACTTGAATTGTCATAATAAATTCTCCAATTAATATTAAGTGCCAATATTCGTAAAATATACTTTCCAGCAAATTGATTGTAGCCTGATAATACCCAAATTTTGCTTCACTGCAATAATTTACTTGATTTGGCAATTCAAGAATTACAATTAACAATCACAATAATCGAATCGCCAGCAAATTTGGCATTAAGAACACATGGAACGCGAATTAGCATTGAATGATTTTGAGGAGTTGGTAAAGAAACATCCAGACTTGCAATATATTGACGCGATTTTTTTCGACAATTGCGGTCATGCGCGTGGCAAGCGGTTTACGCGTGAAGAAGGTGAGAAAGTCTACACTCAGGGAATGCAAATCCCGGAAAGTTGTTTTCTTTTGAACGTAGATGGCGATAGTTCAGATCCATGCGGGCGAGGTATGGAAGACGGCGACCCGGACGGAACACTGTTTCCGATTCCAGGGACGACAGCGATAGTTCCTTGGAGAATGGAAAAATCCGGTCAAGTACTGACACGAATGTTCAGCGACGACGGCACCCCCTGTTTGGTAGACCCAAGAAATGTTGCTTCAATGGTTGTTAACCAATTCAACACGTTGGGATTTATCGCGGAAATTGCATTTGAACTGGAGTTTTACCTGCTTGACCAGAAGCTGGACTGGCGCGGGCGACCGCAAATGCCCCTCTCGCACAGAACAGGAGCGCGGGGCGATGAATTTCAGGTGTACTCCATGGAAGATCTGGACGAACAGATGGAATTTATGAACAATGTGAATGAATACTGCAAAGAGCAGCGAATTCCGGCTTCAGTATTAGTGAGCGAGTATTCTCCGTCACAGTATGAAATCAACTTGCGCCATGTTGACGACCCGTTGTCTGCTGCCGACCATTGCATGCTTTTAAGACGGGTGATACAGGCAGTTGCCAAGACACAGGGGATGAGAGCCACGTTTATGTCCAAGCCGTTTACTGACCTCAGCGGAAGCGGTATGCATGTTCATTTGAGTTTGAAAAACAAAATGGGCGAAAATGTGTTTGTAGGGGACAGTCCTCTCGGAAATAGTCTACTTCGCCATGTAGTTGGGGGCCTTCTTCATTCAATGGGCGACATGATTGCGATTTTTGCTCCCCACGAAAATGCGTACCGACGATTTGTACCAGAATCCTATGTTCCGCTAACCAGGAGCTGGGGCGCGAATAATCGGTCGGTAGCAGTTCGTATTCCAGCGGGCGAGGAAGGCTCAAGACGACTGGAACACCGTATTGCAGGAGCAGATGCAAATCCATACTTGGTACTCGCGGCGATTTTAGCTGGGGTTCACTATGGATTGGAACATTCTGTTGACCCTGGTCCGCCTGCAATCGGTACGAACGCTGTTATGGAAATAGATCCCAGTCTTCCTTTTGACTGGAGTTCTGCAATTGACAGGCTTCGCAATTCAGAGTTTGCAGCTGACTACCTGTCCTCCAACTATGTAGAACTGTTCTGTGAGCTGAAAAGCGGCGAGAGAGAAAAATTCGGTCAATATATAACGGACAGAGAGTACAACTGGTACTTGTAGTGCGTAGTCGTTGTGGCAAGTAACCCAGTTCTGTCTGAACCTCATGCAAATTCGTACTATGTTGCAACAGCAACTGGTGTGCGGGATTTTCCGAAACTGGAAGATTCCATCAATTGCGATGTTTGTATTATCGGCGGTGGATTCACTGGAATTTCAGCTGCGCTGAATCTGGCAGAGCGAAACTACAGCGTGGTTCTCTTGGAGGCCAATCGTGTTGGCTGGGGGGCGTCGGGTAGAAATGGCGGCCAACTAGGCACCGGATTAAGTTGGTCGCAAAGTGAAGTTGAAGAAGAGTTTGGAAGTGAAAGTGCGAATGAATTCTGGGTATTGTGCGAGGAGGCAAAACAGGAAGTTCTAAACCGGCTTCAGCGTCACGACCTGCCTTGTGCCTACAAGCCTGGAATTATTGCAGCGGCTTGTTCTCGTGCGGCGAGTGAAGAGATTCATGCTGAAGTGGAATATCTTCAAAACAAGTGCGGCTATTCTTCGGTGAACTATATCAGCAGGTCAGAGATTGCAGAAATGCTGGGAACAGACTGCTACTTCGGTGGGAAGCTTGACATGGGAGCAGGACACATTCATCCTCTGAACTATGTAGTAGGACTGGCCAATGTAGCAGCTGATGCCGGTGTGCGTATTTACGAAAATTCGTCAGTCAAGGAATTTACAAATTCTTCTGGCGAGGTGCTGGTTGAAACTGTTTGCGGTGCCAAAATAAAATCTCGTACAGCCGTTATCGCATGCAATGCCTATCTGGGCAGATTGTCTTCTGTACTTCAGCGTATGATCTTGCCAGTTCGTAGCTTTATCATCGCAACTGAACCGTTAAACGATAATATTGCGAACAAGATAAACAAAGCGGATGTTGCTGTTTACGAATCCCGGTACAATCTGAATTATTTTCGATTGTCTGAAGACAAAAGGCTACTGTTCGGGGGCGGTGGAAATCTTTTTCCAAGAAATGAGAAAGAAATTGAGGCCGGTATGCGGCGAAAGATGCTGTCAGTTTATCCAGAATTGGCGAATGTCCGGATTGACTATGCCTGGGATGGAAGAATTGCGCTTACGCCCAGTGACCTGCCCGCCTTTGGCGAATTGGAAAAGAATGTTTATTATGCCATCGGATATGCAGGCCATGGTTTTGCACTTGCAAATCTTGCCGGTAAATTACTGGCGGAGGCAATTGCAGGAGATAGTGAAAGATTTGATGTGTTTTCCAGGATTCCGCATCATTCATTTCCGGGTGCCAAGCAGTGGAATTGGACCACTTTCAGCATGGAAAAAATCTTTCATATTACGCGCGAGCAACTCGGGATTTGGAAAGACAAATTTCTCGGTTGAGTTTGCACAAATTGGCATGCACAGTGAGGACATGTTATGCTTTTGTGTATCGAATTCAACAAACTTGACGGTGTTACGTTATGACTGAAGCAGCAATTTCGGTTACTTGCAAAGGAACCATTGAAGAACTTCAAGAACTTTTCGGTGAGCGCATCATCACTTCTGAAAGTGTACGCGAGCAGTTTGGAAAAGACGAATCTTTTCATGATTCAATGCCGCCCGATGCAATATTCGCACCTCGTTCAACCGAAGAAGTTTCGCAGGTTGTTGAAATTTGTAGCAAGAATTTGACTCCGGTAATTCCTTACGGTACCGGGACAGGCCTGGAAGGGCATGTAGGCGCGTTGCACGGTGGAATTTGCCTGAATATGGCCGAGATGAATGAAATACTTCAAGTAAATTCGGACGATTTGGATGTGATAGTTCAACCCGGAGTTACCCGAAAACAGTTAAATCATCATCTCAAAGACTTGGGATTGTTTTTTCCAATCGACCCGGGAGCAGATGCTTCGCTAGGTGGAATGACCTCAACCAGAGCTTCTGGCACCAATGCTGTACGCTATGGAACCATGCGTGAAAACGTGCTTTCTTTAACAGTGGTGCTCGCAGATGGGAGAATTATCAAGACTTCCAAACGCGCAAGAAAGTCCGCGGCCGGGTACGATTTGACCCGGCTATTCGTAGGGTCTGAAGGTACACTGGGAGTAATTACAGAAATCACATTAAGAATCTATGGAATTCCTGGTGAAATTGCTTCAGCTGTTGTTAATTTCCCGGATTTGGAAAATGCCGTAAGGACTGTAATCGAAACTATCCAGCTAGGAGTGCCGATTGCTCGAATTGAATTGCTGGACGACGTAATGATGCGTGCCATCAATCAATACTCCAAGACGGACTACCCGGAAGAGTTCACATTGTTCTTGGAGTTTCACGGAACGGATGTTTCTGTCGCTGACCAAACAGGAATCGTACAAGCGATTTGCGAAGAGTATGGGAGTGGACCATTTCAGTGGACAGTGCATGCGGAAGAACGAAATCGACTTTGGCAAGCTCGGCATGATGCTGCCTATGCAGCGAAAATGATGCGTCCGAATGCAGAGATTTGGGCTACGGATGTATGTGTTCCAATATCCCGCTTGGCTGAATGCATTATGGAGACAAAGCGTGATATCGAAGAATCAGGCTTGATCGCTCCCATTGTGGGGCATGCTGGTGACGGGAATTTTCATTTGGTATTTGTTGTGGACCATTCGGACCCGGATGAAGAAAGAAGGGCGCAAGAACTTCATGAACGCATGGTAATGCGAGCGTTGGAAATGGAAGGAACCTGCACGGGGGAGCATGGCATAGGCCATGGCAAGCTTGATTTTCTGATTGCGGAGCACGGCGAGGCTGTCAGTGTAATGAGAACGATTAAAAAAGCATTGGATCCGGACAACATCATGAACCCGGGCAAGATTGTTCGTGTTTGAACATCGCTACAATCGCGCCAAACGGAAGAACCGCAAGAATTCCTGCGGTTTACTCTTGATTGAATTGGCTACACTAAGTTGATGCGGATTGCTTCAACTTGACAACAACGTCGACCTGGTCGATTTCCTTGCCATCCGGCGGCTCGGGAACATTTTTTATATCAATGTCCTCGGCGGGTATGTCAGTGATCTCGCCAGATTCTTTGTCGTAAAAGTGATGATGAGGCGCTTCAACATTAGAATCGTAATAGACTTTGTTCGGGTCAACAACCACTTCTCGCAACAAGCCTTTTTCTACGAATAATCCCAAAGTGTTGTATACGGTAGCGCGAGACACAGGCGGCCAAGGACCGTTTACATTGCGATATATTTCCTCAGCGGACATGTGAGCATGCTTTATGAGTATAACGCGAGCTATCCTCAACCGTTGCGGAGTTGGCATTACACCGTGTTCGCGTAAATGGGAATCAAGGTCTGAATTATCCATTGAATTTTATAAATAGTTTTATTTGCATTAAATAATTTATTATAAGGCAGAAACTCACTTTCGTCCAATTGTATTTAGAAACAAATTCAATAACTTTTTTTAAACTTTCTGGCTTTCAAGCTCAAAATGGCTGGATATTCAATGAGTGAAACTCTTCATCCCTCTGCAAGCGACTTTTTGACCACTATTGTTTCTTCAAAGCGAGAGACTTTGATTCTGGCAATCGGAAAGTTGCCGCTAGCCTTCGGAGAGTCAATTTTGCGCGGCATGGATCCAATGACGCGGTGCGTTATAAATCTTGAACCTGATACTGTCGAATTGCCTCAGGAGCAGATATTGCAATCAGATTTGAGGGTTGCATTTCATCGTCAAAGCCCATTGGATTTTTTAAACGATATTGGCAGCCACAAATTCGGTGTGATTGTGATTGACGAGTATAGTTTGAATGACGAGCTGGTGAACAGGAGCCTCGAAATGCTAGAACTAGGCGGTTTCCTGGTCGTGCTTGCGCATCCTGACCGGCAGAGCGCGCTTGAATTGATTTCAACGGATGAGTGCAGGTCAGTTCTGCTTGGTTGGTGCCTGCTGAGTGTCAAAATAGAAAAGCAGGAACAGCGTGTACGTCGCGGAGGGAGAAAGGCGAAGCATACGAAAATCGACCGGTTATGAATTCAAATTGTGAGGCCAGTGGTTCCTTGAAAATTGGCAAGTCTGTTGGTGAGTATTTGGCAGCAAGACATTTTGTTCAGATTGAGCTTGCAGACGGTGAACTCTGGATTCAAGATGAATTTTTTGATTATCAGACCGGAATAAGGTATTTCGAGGAGTTCGTGTTGAAAACCAACTGGAAACAACCGAAAATTCGGATGGGTGGCCGAGTGATCAATTCGCCGAGATTGTCGGCCTGGCATGGGGATCCGGGTGCAGTTTATACTTACTCCGGACTTGAAAACAAGCCGCAAAAATGGACTCCAACCTTAAATGAGATTCGGGACAAGCTGGAAGCTGCAACGGGCGTTCGTTTCAACAGCGTACTAATGAATTTATACCGGGATGGAAAAGACAGCATGGGCTGGCATCGAGATAACGAGCCTGAACTCGGCGCGAATCCAGTTATTGCATCAATCAGCTTGGGAGCTTCTCGAAAATTCTCGATGAAGCATGTACGAGAAAAAAGCCTGAAATGGGAATATATGCCTGGTCATGGGTCGGCACTGATCATGTGCGGTGCAACGCAGCAAAACTGGAAGCATTGCGTTCCCAAAAAGCCTTCTTTAGCCCTAATGCGAATTAATCTGACATTCCGGAAAATATATTGCCAAACCTGAAAGCTGATTAATCACCAGTGATTTCTCAGCTCACGAAGCTTTAGAAAAACTGTCTTACGGTCAGGGTTGTCCGGCAAATCGGGAAATTTTTCTCGTAGTTGTTCAATCACTGTTTGACTGCTTAATCTGAAAAATGTGTTGAACTCTTTTTCCATTGCCAAAGTCGTCGTCAAGGCATTGCTCGGGTCTTGACCTTCAAGCTTTGTGAGCCATGTGCGTGCTGCATTATTATCCGGTTCCCGGTCAAGCGTGAATTGGAGATTGTTTATGATATAGTCGTGGCCGGGGTAGATTCTGGTTTCATTTGGAAGTTTTTCCAGCTGGTTCGCGAATGTTTCATAGAGCTCGTTCGGATGCCCGCCGTTGTGGCAATTGCCGGCACCGGCGTTGAAAAGCGTATCGCCGCAAAACAGTGCTGGTGACTCTCCGTGCGATAACAGGCATACATGACTCATTGTATGACCCGGTGTATCGAGTACTTCCAGTTCAACTGTTCCGACCTTTAGTATATCGCCCGCACCTACGCCCTGGTCAATGCCTCTAATCTTGTTTTTGGCATTTTTGTGAGCAATTAACTTTGCACTTGTCGCTGAAATAACTTGATCGTTGCCGCCGGTGTGGTCCCCGTGTTCGTGTGTATTGAGAACTTGCGTTATAGTCCAGCCCAGAGCTTTCGCCCGAGACAAGCACTTTCTGTGGTCAAGCGGGTCTATCGCCATCGCCGCTCCGCTTTCAGGGCAAGCAATCAGGTAGTTGAAATTACGATAAGCGTTTCCGGTCCAAATTTGCTCTACGATCAACTGAATTTACTCCTGTTGTTGATTTTTGCTTTCTTGTGCATCCTTTGCAGGGTTTTTGATATGAATGACGCTGGACATTGCAGGTCCGTCCACTCGATACGCTTGTCCAAATCCCTTTACGTATACACCGCGTTCTGGCTTCAACTCATACATGCAAAAGTCGGCAAGCTGAAGCAGTGTATCTACAATGACTCCAAAGCGTTTTTTGTACAACTGGATCCATTTCTTGAAATCTTCAGACTCTCTTTCAAGCATTTTGGCCTGACACTGCAAGGTGAAGCGTTCGCGAATAAAGAGATTCGATTTGTTCTCGTCTTCAATAATCATTGCTGATACCTTGTTGTTACCTGCAATGTTATGCGTGTGAATTGCCAGCGTACTTATGAATACGTACAAGTTGAAATTTTCCCCGTATACAAACGGAGTGTAGCTGGCACTAGGGATTCCATCTTTGGAAGCAGTAGCCAGCTCAAGCGTCGAACGCGAACTGACAAGACTGTTTATCTCCTGGATGATGGTTCTACTACTCATACATAAAATTATGGATTTATAGACTGGTTCTGACAAATGGCAAAAATACAATACATTTCTAATTGTAGTGAATTGATCAGAAAATAGTGAAAATATGACAAAAGCATCAGGTAAAAGCAATAGAAAGAGAATCGCTTTATTGGAATTATCGCAGAAGTTTTTATCGGTGGACAGGAATTGACATATTCAGATTTTCAGTCGGATTACTGTGTGAACGAATTCGGGCCAGTTTTCCAAATCTGAAATCCGGCGATATAGAATCTTGAGGTACTCCATACAATCCGACCACTGCTGGAGAATTTGCGAATCAGAATGCTTTTGGATTTGAAAAATGGGCATATGGAGCAATAGGTACCCAAGGAAAGCATCATAATTCAGGTGGCGAAGGTGCTGATAGAGGTGTGAATGGTGTATTGCACTTTGCAACATTTAAGTGCCTTGAAGAAAAATCAGGAAAGGTTGCCCCGGATTCATTTAAAGCATTGACGAATAAAGTAGAACATTTCAATGCCAGAGCAGGAATTCTGGTTTGCAGTTTTCTGCATTTACTGGCAAAGAAGTTTTTAGTTTACTCATTCGGAAGATTGCATATTCCGAACAGGTGGAAGTTGTCAGAAACGCATTGCTTCTCGTTGAAAGGTTGTAAAGCCTTGAAAGCAAATGCATTTGCCTGCATTTGCTTTGCATATACAAGCCCCGATTGCATGCTGTCAGAAAAACAACCATTTTTTCTTCCTTTTTTTAATTTAATCAATAATTTACTTGACAACAATATGAAACATTGCTATCCTTGTTCTTGTTATGAAAGTAGTCAGTCATTTTTGTAAAAATCAGCTTTTCAACGAGGCTTGAAAACTGTGAAGCAAGGAATCGATTGCATGAGTCTACCAGGCCAATTGCTGAAAAGTCGGCGGTTGACCTGCAAATCAATGATACAATTTTGAATAATACGATAAAGAGGCGAAAGATGAATACCATGGAACCAGACAACGGCAACTCCCCCAAAGAAAATTCGATTCAATCCAAATGGATTAAAAAATCCATTGACCCCAGTTATTTTGCAATGATTGCTGTGCTTGTAACAATGGTATTCGGGTTCGTAGCAATGGTATTCGGCTTCTGGAATATGAGCGCCAGGTTTGACGATATAGATGCACGTATAGATGCACGATTTGATGCCGTAAATGCACGATTTGACGATATATATGGACGATTTGACGATATATATGCACGATTTGACGATATATATGCACGATTTGATGATGTAAATGCACGATTTGATGATGTAAATGCACGATTTGACGATGTATATGGACGATTTGACGCGGTAAATTTGAGAATCGATGACTTGTATGGGAAATTTAGTCAGTTGCAGAATCAAAGAGCCAAGGATAATGAGTTGCTGAATGAGAAGTTTAATGAGCTGCAAAATCAAAGAGCAAGGGATAATGAACTGCTACGTGAGGAACTGAGAAATCAGTTTGGAAGATTAGATCGCAAAATTGATGAGACAAACGATAACTTTAAAGAAGAGTTAATGGCTCTTTCGAATAAAGTTGAAGACCTTAGAATGAGAGTAGAGTCAAGTCAGTCCCAAGATTCGGCTTCACTTGAAAACGAGTCCGTTGTTGAGAATGAGACTAGTGAGGTGAAGGATTTGATGAGCAAGGATTCAAACAACTCGAAAGTCAGTTTCCCTGCCAATCAGAAACTCATGAGCATTGGGCTCTAGTCTCCTGTACAAACTCAGCAGTCTTGAAAATTCTCTGCTCGGAATCAATATTGACATGGGCAAATCACACTTTTACTGAAATACTGCGCTTTCAATGCGAAAGTCTGCAATCATAATTTCAGGTAAGCAACCTTCCAAGTTGTATCGCATTGATGCTTTCAGGAATACATTAACGGGCTTGTCTCTCGCTTCAATAACCGATTCTGGCAAACGCAGTTGCCGGACCAATGGGGTACCCCTTTGAACATGTGCCAATTCAAGCTTGCCTTACTTGTAGATAGAGGAGTGGAGAAGAAAAACTCAATTACCGCCATTGGTATTGAGAAAAGGTGGTAAATTGGAAAACCTGAGTTTGTTTGATTGGCAGGTTTAGTAAAATGCGAAGCAATTCGTATAAGTACATTCCATATGTATTCAATGGAATCTTGGCATTGACACTTTGCGCAGTAGTAATATGCTCAAGAGAAAAAAAGCCTATAAAGCCGAGTGTCAAAATCCTTCTTCAAAAAGCTTCCTGAAAAATTGAATGAGCTTTTAGGCATCAATCAGGGTACTGCAAGTCTCGATTATTAAGCGGGGAATTAAAAAGTGGATGCGGTTGTTTTTCTCCTAAGCATTATCGCTCTTGCCTTTTTTGTTTTTGGCATGCTCAGGCGCAAGCCAAAGCGGCCGATCCCAAAAAGATATGCCCCAAGAATACGAGAGACAGTTGCAAAGAAAGCTCGCAGCAACTTCAAAAGGCATGAATGGCGGCAGAAGCCGTACGGTTGGCCGGAGGAGAAGAAATACACAGTGGCGAACAGGCAGAAGTACATCGGGAACGAGAACAGGATTATTGGAAGGAGCGGTTGGGAGATGAGTGTGTTTGAGTTCATGGATATGCATCCCAACGTCATCAAGTGGAGTTCAGAGGAAAAACCGGTAAGATACTATGACCCTGTTAGAAAGAGATTCAGGACGTACTGGCCGGACATATATTTTGAAACAGTTGAGCACAAAAGATACCTGGTTGAGATAAAGCCGGCGAAGTACACGGTCGTGCCGACTGTGTCAGGAGATGTCAGCCGCAAAAAATATCAGCTGTATCTTGTGAACAAGGCGAAATGGGCAGCTGCGAGTCGGTATGCGAAGCGCAGGGACATTGTATTTCAAATCTGGAGCGAGGACAGAATCAAAGAAATTCGCCGAATCGTACATAAATTGAAGGATTGAATTGTCGGTGTTTCTGTATATTCGGGGAGGTTTTTTCTTTTTTTGATTCTCCCGAAAGTCAATGTGTTTTGCCCATTGCGTCAAAACCAGCTTCCAAATCTGACTTCAAGTCATTGACATCTTCCAGTCCGATGTGAATTCGTATCAATTGATGGTCGGAATTCCATTTTGCAGCAGTCCGCGACTGATTTGGAAACACTGGAAGGATAAGACTTTCGTAGCCCCCCCAACTGTATCCTATTCCAAACAATTTAACGGTGTCAATCAGTGCTGCCACAGCAGACTGGGATGAATCATAAACTTCAAACGCAAAGAGCCCGCAAGCCCCTGTGAAATCCCGCTTCCATAGCAAGTGCCCTGCGTCACCGGGCAACGCGGGATGAATCACCCGGGAAACTTCCGACCGCTCTGCAAGCCAATTGGCAATTTCAATGCCAGACTTCCAGTGCTGTTGAAGACGAGTGGGCATTGTGCGTAATCCCCTTAGCCCAAGAAAAATCGTATCAGGTCCAGCGCATTGCCCCAAGTGGGCAACACTGTCGCGAATCGTCCAATAGTGTTCTTCGGTTGAATTGATTATTCCCAGCATCGCATCTGAATGACCGATGATGTACTTTGTTCCTGCATGAACAGACACGTCTACGCCCAGATCAAATGGTTTAAGAAACAGGGGGGTGCCCCAGGTGTTGTCAATGACCGTGACAATCCCTCTTTCCTTTGCTACCTTGGTAATCGCCGGCACGTCCTGTACTTCAAAAGTCAGGGAACCCGGAGATTCCAAAAAAATCAGCACTGTATTTGGTTGAATCAGTTCTGCAATATCAGAATTTAACGCTGGATTGTAGAACGTGGTTTCGACACCCATTCGCTTAAGCATGGTTTCGCAAAAATTGCGAGTGGGGTGATATACGCTGTCAGTTACAAGAATATGGTCTCCGCTTTTGACAAATGCCAGCAATGTAGCGGTAATCGCACCCAGTCCGGAAGAAACAGAAATTGCGGAGTATCCGCCTTCCATTTCTGCAATGGCTTTTTCAAGCGCGAAGCTGGCAGGGGTGCCAAATCTTCCGTATGTGACCTGATAAAGCTGCTTGCGTTTTTCCGGCAACCTCAGTAGTTCTTCGTATGATTCGTAGAGTACCGTTGAACCGTGATAAATGGGAAGATTGACATAGCCGGCACTGGCTGTCCTGTCTCTTCCCAAATGTGCAGCAAGTGTTGCTGGAGAATATTTGTCTTTCATCCGCTGTT
The DNA here is from genome assembly GCA_965203865.1 of Arenicellales bacterium. Taxonomy (GTDB): domain Bacteria; phylum Pseudomonadota; class Gammaproteobacteria; order Arenicellales; family JAJDZL01. Next base: position 1,803,802 of record OZ241916.1, on the reverse strand, counting down.
TTATAAATTGGCTAACTTTCAACTCTGGAGTTCACAGTTTTGTCGGTATCAATAAATCTGAAAATGCGCTTCGGTAGGGCTCCGGCTAACTCCATTGATTGGAAGTATGTCCTGTGGACACGCAGAAAATGCAATCACGCAATCCATTGTTGCGCGAAGCAATATATAGTCGCCGGGCTTGCTTACAGGTGCTTCCCACGACAGTTCGCCTGAACCCGTCCAGGGAATGTTCATGAACAGGTTGACCGGGCTTGGAACATCGGAAATTTTGAATCCCAGCTCCGCCATGCAGTTGACAAGGTTGTCGGAGCAATTGTCATGATACTCAGTGCAGCCCAGTAGTTTGTAGCGATGCATGTCGCAAGCTGCCATAAGCAAATCGTGAACTCCCGGTGTAGTATCTTCCACTACATCAAGGATGGGCCGGCGACGATTTGTGTAGAGCGAGTCACCAGGCTTGAACTTCATATTCATAATGCAGGGCCGTGTATGCTCGTTCGATTGAAATTCGCTTAAATCGGAAGAATTGTAGGCCCAGGTATCGACTACCTGGTTGCCATGCGTATTGATAACTTTTATTTTCTGGCCCTGTTTGACATGCGTAGCCTTGCCTTTGCGCGCAGGAATTGTAACTAGTTCGTTCATAACTTGATAAGTTTCAGTGTATATTGTTGTAGGCAATTATCCCTTGATTTACGATAATTCCAACGTAAAAATTTTAAATTATTGGTATTCACCGATTGAATCATAGCGCTTATGCCTGTAGATTTTGAAATTCATCGCCTGATTCCTGAAATTGTCATCAGTTTGATGGCTTGCGTTATTCTTGTGGTCGACCAGACTCAGTTAAAACGTTTTCGAGGGCTTCCCTATCAACTGGCAATTGCTACTTTGGTCATCACAGCATTTATTGTTGTTTTGGGAATTGATCAAAGCAGGGCGGTTGTTATCAACGGGATGTTTGTTGACGACACGCTTTCAAAGTTGATCAAGATTTCAGTTTGCATCTTGACAGTCTTCGTATTTGTTTATTCCAGATCGTATTCCGATGAAAGAGGGCTTGCCAGGAGCGAATATTATGTCCTTGGATTGTTCAGTGTTGTCGGTATGATGATTTTGGCATCTGCCAGTCACCTGCTTGTGCTTTATCTGGGATTGGAGTTGATGTCGCTTTGTCTGTATGCAATGGTGGCGTTTCAAAGAAAGTCGGCGCAAGCTACGGAAGCCGCAATGAAGTACTTTGTGCTTGGAGCGATAGCATCCGGTTCTCTGCTGTATGGCATGTCCATACTGTACGGAGTGACCGGTTCGCTGGATATTGCAGCAATTCAGGACTCGGTTTCCGGAATGTCCGCCGAAAGTCCTGCACTGATTTTTGCACTGGTATTTGTGATTACGGCTCTTGCGTTCAAACTGGGCGCAGCTCCATTTCACATGTGGGTGCCAGATGTTTACCATGGTGCACCAACTTCGACTACGGTTTTTTTGGGAACTGCGCCGAAAATTGCAGCATTTGCGATGGTGATTCGGTTGCTTGTCGGCGGATTGGACAGTCTCGTGCCTGTTTGGCAGGATATGTTGATCATTATTTCGCTGCTGTCGATTATTGTTGGCAATGTAATTGCGATTTCACAAGTGAATATAAAGAGAATGCTTGCCTACTCAACAATTGCACACATGGGGTATATGCTTTTAGGGATTCTCAGTGGCTCTCAGGAAGGATATGCGGCAGCTCTGTTTTACATACTGATTTATGCAGTCATGAGTCTGGGTGCGTTCGGAATGATAGTGTTGTCGGCAAGAAAAAATAATGAATCGGACCAAATAGACGACTTTATCGGGCTAAACTCCAGAAACCCCTGGATGGCATTCATGATGCTGTTGCTAATGTTCTCACTTGCAGGTGTTCCGCCGACGGTCGGATTCTATGCAAAACTTTCAGTGATACAAGCATTGGTCGATGCAGAACTAGTGTGGGTGGCGGTTGTTGCAGTAGTATTCGCAGTGGTTGGAGCCTACTACTATCTACGAGTAATCAAAGTCATGTACTTCGATGAATTAACAGACGACCGGAAACATTTTGATGCACCTCTGAATTCCAAATTTCTGCTTGGTGTCAATGCAATTGGAGTCTTGTTGATACTTCCATGGGTAGGAAATTTGCTGTCATTGTGCGAGACAGCAATTTCAGGAATGTATTGACGTAAAAAACCGTATATTTCGTTGTAAGAAGTTAGTTAATTGGTATACTAATTGGAATACTGCGGGGTGGAGCAGTTTGGCAGCTCGTCGGGCTCATAACCCGAAGGTCGTAGGTTCGAATCCTACCCCCGCTACCAGTTAAGCAAACGGCTTGATGTGACAAATTTCAATAGTATTCGCACTTCGGGCCGTTTTTTGCATTTATGCATAGGCCCGTAGTTGGGGCATTCATAGTTTTTTATTTGAAGTTAATACACACAAAATTCCATTAACAAAAACTTTAAGAGGTTTGCGAATTGAAACAAATTTTTGTATACGCAAGTGTTTTTCTACTCGCAGGTTGTATGAACACAATTTCTGAACTGGAGATGGAACTAGACAAAGCCGCAATGGAAAGCGAGCCTGTTAAATACGCGGCAGGTGTAAAGTCGTATTTCTTTCACAACGAGGATGCTAATTTTGATGATTGGGGTAAAAAATACAAGTCCGATCAATACAGAGAACTTTTGTCCAAAATTGAAGCTGCAGGGGATGTAAGATCTATTCATACAAATATTTACTACCCGGCAAATAAATCGGACCAGCGAGCCAGCGGCCTGAATATTGTACCTGCTCCCTTATTTGCGGCTCAAGATGGTCAGCTTGCTACTGATGTAGATTTCTACGAAGGCAATGCTGAACTGCCTCGCTCGTTGGAGGCACATCATGGTATGGAGAATCCTTCCGGTAATAAAATCATTCAACGACAGAGCTACAAGGATGCCAGTATTGCTGATGGCCAGTTTCCACTGGTCGTCATGATTCATGGATTGGGCGGCGGACACAACACTTGGAATCGCGCCGCGGAATTCATGGCGGCTAACGGATACATTGTTGCAACAATTGCTTACACTTCAGATAGTGGCACTACACCAGTATTTGAAGACCCGGCATCAAACTACGCAAAAACTCGAACACCAGAAGAATTGCTACAGGATTATCGATTGGTTCACTCTGGAAGTACAGCAGTTTTTAAAGGATTTTTCAGATTTCTATATAACGAAGAGAGCGACCCTGATAGGGGAGTGCAAGGATTTCCCGATATTTCGAAACTCAATGCTGTACGAGGCGGAGGAGTTAAAGCTACCAGAATGATGGGAGACTTGTTTGAACAACGAACTGAAGATTTGGCAACAGTCATTCGTTCGATTTCAGAACTAAACGAACAGGACTCGTTTTTCAAAAACAGAATTGATGTCAGCAATATTGGAGTTATGGGGCACTCGCTGGGCTCTATTACTACACAATCAGCCTTGGTTAATATACCGGAGGTCAAAACTGCTGTTGCTTTCAACAATGGACTTCCCAGAAGTTGGGAGCCTTACGGCGGTTTCCCTGATAAATCGGGTGATGCTAGCAAACCGGATGGAGTGCCCAAAGACATTCTGTTTGTAATTGGCTCAGACGATAACTTTGTACACATGGTATTCAAAGAGATTTTCTTCAAGTGGTATGCAGATGCGGGGGGCAATATTCAGGAAACCATGCCGTTGCCGGCTGAGCAAGTCTGGCCAACGGAATATAATCCGCAACCAGTAGCTAAAAGTTCCTATGAACGAGCCATGGCAAGAAAAATGATGATTATGTTTAAAGATCAAGGGCATGCTTCAGCTGTTGATGATGCGACATATACACCGGGTGAGAAGCTGGTAGGTCAACGAGTGCCTTTGGGTCGAAATCAAAATTCGTTTGATGCAGAGAAATACAATACGCTTGGCTGGATTGAACAGGATGGAAAACAAGTCTACTTTCCGTACGTAATGCGAAACTATTTCATTAAAGCGTGGTTTGACTGGCAGTTGAAGGGGCAGCAAAATCAAAAAGAAAAATTAATTGACCACCCCTTTGATGTGGGTGTCAAGGAAATGCTGCATTCTGGTATCGAGTAACTTTACAGCAGTTCAATTCCGACTGTTTCGTAGCAAGGATTGTAGTTTTGGAGAAGACTGCCAGCCCGTATTGACGATTATTGAAAAGAGATTAGGAAATTGTCTCCCCTAAAGCAGGCGGCAATTTCCACTTGGCAAAGTTTTGCATGCAAAGATAACATGTTGATTTTAATTGTAGCGCAAGGGATTTTCTGACTATAATTGGTTTTTCTTTGTTTTTGTATTTGAAGCCGAGAATTAGTATCGTAAGTGCAGGAAATTCAACAGCAGGGGAATAGCCCATCTGTTCAACGAATGCACGAGAAGATTTCTGATTTTGGAATTTGTGGTTGAGTCAATCGTGACAGTGCAGGCATTAGTGTGGAAATATTTGATGTTGTAAACCAAAATGACCAGGTTATTGGTCGCTTACCACGGGAAGTTGTTCACCGAAGAAAATTGCTTCATCGCTCTGTTTACGGAATAGTCGTGAACAGTTCAAACAGTGTATACTTGCAATTCCGCTCACCGTTCAAGGATTCAAATCCGAATAAATGGGATTTTTCAGTTTCAGGACATGTTGAAGCAGGGGAGACGTACGGACAAGCGATTATTCGTGAAACACAGGAGGAATTACGGCTGGAATTAAGTATTGTTCCCACTCGCTTGTTTAAGCTTCAGGCAAGCCCGGATTCAGATTACGAATTTAGCTGGGTTTATCGAATTCACGACAACGGCCCTTTTGTACTGGACCGAAGCGAAGCAGTAAGAGGCAGGTGGTTTTCGGCAGATGAAATTACCAGTGGAATACGCGAAGAGCCGAATCAGTTTACTAGTGGATTAAAGCTAATTTGGGATAAAGTGCTGGCAGGCAACTATTTGAATGGATAAACCAATCATTGGAATTACAAGTCTTCATCGCAATGATGAAGACCGGTTCCTTCTTCCCGCAACGTATGTAGAAGCAGTTGTTCGGGCAGGAGGTGTCCCCATGATGATTCCACCATGCAATGCTGCCCCGGAATATTTGCTTGGCGTAGTGGATGGCTACGTTTTATCTGGAGGTGGCGACATGGACCCGGTGACCTATGGTGGAATGGAGCATGATCAGGTAGCGTTTGTAGACCAAGAAAGAGATGCTTACGAACTTGCACTTGCACGATGCGTTATCAATAGCAAACAGCCTTTACTGGCGATTTGCCGCGGTATGCAGGTCGTCAATGTTGCGCTTGGCGGTTCTTTGCATGAGCATCTTCCAGATCACTACGGGAATTCAGTATTGCATCGGGGCGATGACAGGCAAAAAGTAGAGCACTCAGTAAAAGTCAAACCGAATTCGACACTTGCCAGTCTTTTGAGGGAAACTGAATTCATCTGTCCATCGTATCATCACCAGTGCATAAATGAGATAGCACCAGGCTTTGAAGTGGTTGCCAGTGCACCCGATGGAGTAGTCGAGGCAATTGAATCCGATGAGCATCCACAGATTATTGCAGTGCAATGGCATCCCGAGTTTACCGCCAAGACTGCACCTGTTCATCAGCGGCCATTCGATGTACTGGTGAATCTGGCATCAAATTCCAGTGTTCGTTTGAACCCCGTTGAATCGCAGTTTGCAATTGCCAGTTAATATCACAGCAAAAACGATTCAATACAACAATCTATCACCGGTCTAAGCTTGTCGCTTCTACCGTTGAATTTGCGGTAAAAAACCTTCTAAAGCAATTAGTAGATTTACTTGCAATAGGGGTTCCATTTCTGGATGTTGTCACTTTTCACTGACTTTAACGGATTTTTGAATCCAACCCCGTGTGAATCCAAGGTTTTCTCTCTGACAACCCCGAAGTAGTGCCTAATTTCAAAATGTGAATGTTCTATAATTAAATGCTTACAGGCACTATGTGTCCAAAATAAAGATTTTTTGAGTGGAATAGTTGCATTTTTATTGAATACAAATCAATGATAATGAACAGGGCAGTTTACAAAGCAGGGGGATTCAGTTCATGGCAACAGAGTTAGCAAGGTACCAAATGCTGATAGATGGCAAATGGGTTTCAGCATCCGACGGTAAAACATTTGAGAGTATCAATCCCACAACCGGAAAACCTTGGGCATTGGTTCCAGAAGCTACAGCAGATGATGTTGACAGGGCTGTTCAAGCCGCCGACCGCGCATTCAACAAGGGAGAATGGGCATCAATGGCACCAAGCGAGCGCGGGCGCTGCTTGCGCCGCCTGGCAGATTTGCTAATTGAGCGATCCGAAGAAATGGGTCGGGTAGAGTGCATCGACACTGGCAAGATGTTCAAGGAAACACGCTGGCAGGCAAAATATGTTGCGGACTACTACTACTTTTTTGCCGGATGCGCTGACAAAGTAAACGGCGACACTTTGCCCATAGACAAGCCTGATATGTTTGTCTTTACAAGCCGCGTGCCACTTGGTGTAATTGCAGCAGTAGTGCCTTGGAACTCGCAGTTGTTTTTGAGTTCAATCAAGCTTGGACCTGCTCTTGCAGCTGGAAATACAGTCGTATTGAAGTTGTCGGAATTTGCACCGGCTGCCATGCTCGAGTTTGGTCATCTAATCGAAGAGTCAGGCATCCCACCGGGTGTCGTCAATATTGTAACTGGTCATGGTGACCCTTGTGGGAAAACACTGACTTCACACCCGCTTGTATCCCGGATTGCTTTTACCGGCGGTCCTGCCGCTGCCCAGCAAATCATTCATAACTCTGCGAATAATTTTGCTGAAATATCGCTGGAACTTGGTGGCAAGTCTCCTGTCATCGTATTCGATGACGTAAATATAGACAGTGCGGTGAACGGGGCGCTTGGTGCAATTTTTGGTGCATCAGGACAAAGTTGCGTCGCGGGGTCCCGACTGTACTTGCAGGAAGACATTGCGGATGAGTTTCTGGAAAAAATGACAAGCCAGGCAAAAGAAATTTTGATTGGCGACCCAATGGCAGAAGAAACACAGATGGGGCCGCTATGCACCATCGGGCAACTTGAAAAAGTAAAGCGTGAAGTATCTCATGCCCAAGCCGAGGGCGGGGAAGTGCTTTGCGGCGGCAAGCAGCCAGACGGATTTGACGGCTATTTCTATGAACCTACGGTAATTGCCTGCCCCCGGCAAGAACTGCGCATTGTTGATACAGAACTGTTTGGGCCCGTTTTGAGTGTGCTGCGCTTCAGAGATGAGGAAGAAGTCGTGAAAATGGCAAACAATACCAAGCATGGGTTGGCCGCCGGTATATTTACCCGTGACGGTGCCCGTTCTTTACGCATAGTAAACCAACTCAAAGCAGGCATAATCTGGGTGAATACATATCGCGCAATTTCTCCAATTGTAGAAACAGGAGGATTTAACTATTCTGGCTACGGCAGAGAAGGCGGGTTTCAGGCGATTTACGACTATACTCGTCCCAAGGCTGTGTGGATGAACACCTCCAGCGAGCCTCTTGAAAGCCAGTTTATCAACCGATAGCACAACAAGTTTTATCGTATCTTGAATCACTTGGAGTGGCAATGAAATTTCAGCTTGTAATCAATCTGGAAAGAATGGATGACAGGATGGATATGAACTCTGTCACGCGTCATACGCTTGAAATGGTGCAAATGGCAGATAAAGGTGGATTTAACATTGTCTGGGCAGCCGAGCATCACGGTTTGGAGTTGACGATAGCTCCCAATCCATTTTTGATACTGACTTGGCTCGCCAATCATACTGAACGAATTCGATTGGGAACAGCAGTTGCAGTTGCAGCTTACTGGCATCCGATCAATCTCGCAAGCGAGGCAGCGTTTGTGGACCTGATTAGCGGCGGTCGGCTGGAGTTTGGCATTGGCTCAGGAGCTTACCAGAGGGAATTTGATCGTATGAAGCCAGGTTTAAAAGTACCGGATGCATACAAGTATGTACATGAAATGCTTCCGGCTCTAAAGAATCTATGGCAAGGCGACTACGAACACAACGGCGAATACTGGTCGTTTCCAACTGCGACCTCGGTGCCGAAGCCAATACAAAAGCCCCACCCGCCAATATGGGTTGCAGCTCGGTCTCCGATTACCTTTGAATGGGCGGTGGCTAATAACTGCAATATCATTTCGTGGCCAATTGCAAGGCCGATGGACGAAGTCGAGCTTTATAAAGCCAGAGTGGAAGAATCGATGAAAAAGCATCCAGATTGCAAACGCCCCACATTTGCAATTATGAGACATGCAGTGCTGTACGAAAATTCCGCGGGTCGCGATGCGGCGATCAATGCAATTCAAACCAGTATGGGGATGTTCGGGAATTTGTTTCTCAATCTTGGTGATGTACACAACGGCTTTCCCAAGAAAATCCCTCTGGAGAATTTGGCTGAGCTAGAACAATATGCCCCCGAGATGCTGGAGAAGAATTTGATGCTCGGTTCCCCGGACGAGGTGATTGCAAAGTTGAAGATGTACGAGGAAATCGGTGTGGATGAGTTTACGTATATGGCAAGTATGGGACTGGGGCAAAAGGAGCAAAAGAAATCCCTTGAACTATTTTGCCAAGAAGTGATTCCGGCGTTTCATTGATCGTTCTTGAAATACACCAAGTACACGGCAGATGACAAAGTCTGTAAATGGAACCGTTTATGAAATAAGCGGGTCTGAATCTGCTCCGGTAATTACTTTGATTCACGGACTCGGTATAAACCGACAATTGTGGGATGACTATGTCCCGGTATTGTCCCGGAACTACCGAGTACTGGCTTACGATTTGTACGGGCACGGCGAAAGCATCCCGCCGCCCGAAGTGCCGTCGTTGAAACTGTTCTCGAAACAACTTAAAGGGTTGCTTGAAGAACTTCAAATCAATAAATCCGTAATATTGGGATTCTCGCTTGGGGGCATGATCAACCGTCGTTTTACAATGGATTTTCCTGAATTTGTGCAGGCGTTGATTATTCTTAATTCACCGCACGAGCGAGACCCTGATGAGCAGAAAATTATTGAGGAGAGAGTTGTTCAAACAGCAGAAGGTGGCCCGGAAGGTACACTGGAAACATCGCTTGAACGCTGGTTCACACCAGAGTTTCGTAGCGAAAGTTGCGAGGTGGTTGACAAAATGCGCAAGTGGATATTGCATAACGACCCCGGTACATATACACAGTGCCGGGAGGTGTTGGCAAAGGGAGTCAAGGAATTGATTCGCCCGTATCCGCCGATTGAAGTTCCAGCACTTGTTATGACATGTGAAAATGACAGTGGAAGTACACCAGAGATGTCGTACGGAATATCATCTGAAATAAAAGGGGCAAAAACTGTGATCATTCCGAAATTGCAGCATGTTGGCTTGATGGAGAAGCCAAACCTGTTCCTGTATCCAATTTCAAGGTTCCTGGACGGAATTTTCAGCAGGAAAAATTGAGTTTTATCAATCATTAAGGCTAATTCGTACAAAGTGAAAAAATTAACGGGTGGACAAGCTGTTGTAGAAGCGCTTAGGGCTGAAGGCGTAAAGCATGTTTTCGGACTGATCGGTTCCGCAACCATGGAAATCTTTGATGCGCTATACGACGCTACCGACATCAATTTCATCGGAGTGCATGATGAGCGGACAGGTTCCCACATGGCTGATGGATATGCTCGCGCATCCGGTTCTCCTGGTGTAATTCTGGCGGGGCAGAATGGGCCGGGAGCAACAAATCTTGTAACCGGAATCGCTCAGGCAAAGGCGGCGTTTTCTCCGGTCGTTTCCATTGCGGGTGCCCTGTCATCGGAACACGTTTACCGCGATGCGTTTCAGGAAGTTGACCAGCAGTCGCTTTTTGCACCGGTCACCAAGAAGACTTGGACTGTTACACAAACTTTGCGGATACCGGAAACTTTTCGAGAGGCGTTTCGCGTTGCAATGACACCTCGCCGAGGGCCGGTTCAGATTAACTTGCCTCGCGATGTGCAGTCGAATGTTGCTGAATTTCCACCTTTTCAAACACCGAATAATTATCGCAATAGCAGTTTGCCGGAAGCTTCTGCAGAACAGTTGCAGCAGGCAGCGAAAATTCTGAGCCTGGCGGAAAGACCTGTAATTGTTGCCGGAGGAGGGGTAAAAAATTCAGGCAGGTTTCAGAGTACCATCAAACTTGCTGAAGCCTTGAATTGTCCGATTGCAACATCGCCGGGTCATGGAGATGCAATTCCGTTCGACTATCCATTGAACGCCGGGCAAATGGGGCCTCGGGGAAATCCGGTGGCTTCAAATCTTGTAAAAGAAGCAGATGTAATTCTGGCATTGGGTACAAGACTTGGATTCAATTCAACTTTTTACTCATACGACAATATCAATAAAGACGCAAGAATTATTCAAGTCGAATTGGAACCTACTGCGATTGGCCGGTATTTCCCGGTTGAAATCGGAATTTGGGCCGATGCACCTGCTGTGGCCGACCAGCTGCTCCATGTTCTGTTGAATATGGAATTGATAAAGAATGCAGAGCAATGGACGGAGGCGTACAAATTAAGGCGTGCGGAATACTTGAAGAATCGCGATGCTGAAGCCGAAACAGGAGCCCATCCTATACGGCCTTCCGGATTGTTTCATGAACTGCGCAATGTATTGCCAAAAGATGTAGCGGTAACCATGGATGCCGGAACATTGTGTCTGCAAGCAACTGACGCTTTGAACTACTATATGCCTCAGTCATTGTTCACCCCGCTTGATTTTGGCTTGATAGGATTTTCCTTTGCTTGCGGGCTGGGGATAAAACTTGCACAACCGGAACGGCCCGTAGTAAGTTTGATGGGAGACGGCGGATTTGGCATGACCCTTTCGGAACTCAGTACTGCTGTAGACTATGGAATTAATACAGTAACAGTAGTGATGAACAACCAGTGCTGGGGTGCTGAAAAAGCATATCAGCGAGATTTTTTCAATGAAAGATATATCGGGGCAAATGTGAGTAGTCCGCCTTTCGATAAAATTGCGGAACTTTACGGGGCGGCTGGATTTCGGGTCAGTAAAATTTCGGAAATTTGTGATACAGTCCAAGCGGCTCTCGACTGCGGCAAACCGGCGGTTGTTGATGTCGCCGTTGACCCTGATGCTCTGTACAGTTTTCGGCGAGATTCATTCAAGCATCGCGGGGGATAGATTGAGCTGCAGTTGATTCAATTTGTTGCCTCAGTTTTTGATTTTCAACTTACAATCAGTAAGCAAGGTTTACTAATTGCTTTTCAACCTTTGGGATTACAATTCAATCTACCGAGACCACCTGAAATTCAAGAATTCAAGTTGAATTGAATCAGCAAATGGCATCATCAACCCGAAGCAAGCGCAAGCCTACGGAAGTTCGTTCCCGCGATGCTATGAAACGATTGCGTTCAGAGGGCAGAGCTGGCGCATCAATCTGTTCAGGTACTCCGATTTCACCGGTATTCAAGCCGCTTTCCGAGCGTGAAGTGGAACGCGTGCACCTTGCTGCACTTGACTTGCTGGAAAATGTCGGAATGGCAGAGCCAACTCAGCGTGTATTGGACACAGCTTTATCCAGTGGATGCCTGCTGAACGAAAAGGGTCGTCTTATTTTTCCGCGAAGTCTTGTAGAAGATGCCATTGACAAGTCTGCAAAGAAATTTATCGTGCATGGCAGAAGCGAGGAGTTTGATTTTGAGGCCAGTAACGGCATGTTAAACGCTTGCACAGGCGGGGCAGCCGTGTCAATGCTGGATATTGACCACAGAGAATACCGGCCAAGCACACTGGAAGATCTCTACGACCTTTCGCGGCTATGCGATACTCTCGAGAATATTCAGTGGTTTACACGACCAGTGGTTGCGACTGATATCAACGATCTATATGAACTGGATGTAAACACAGTCTATGCATCCGTCGCTGGCACCCGGAAGCATATATCATCCAGTTTTTGCTCAGGCGAGAACTTGTACAAACTGCAGCCAATGCTGGATTTGATCGCGGGCAGAGAAGGGCAGTTCGCTCGTCGTCCGTTTTGCACTGCCCACGCGACGACGGTCGTATCGCCAATGACATTTGCAAGCGACAGTCTTGATGTGGCATGCGCAGCAGTTGATATAGGCATGCCTGTTCACTCGTTGACAGGGCCCCAAGCAGGAGCTACTTCCCCGGCGGCACTGGCAGGCACACTTGTTCAAGGATGCGCTGAAAGCTTGGCATCCTTAACCGTGATCAATCTGCTGAAACCCGGGCATCCTGTTATCATCGGCAATTGGGTTTTTGTTTCCGACTTGAGAACAGGGGCTTTTAGCGGTGGAAGCGGTGAACAGGCTTTGCTTGGTGCTGCATCTGGACAGATGTCGTCATACTATGGAATTCCGGGTGCGATGGGTGCCGGTATGACTGATTCCAAGCTGCCTGACAATCAGGCAGGATACGAGAAGGCATTGACTGTCTTGGCAGGGGCATTGTCAGGCGGAGGATTTGTGTTCGAGTCGGCTGGAATGCTGGCGAGCCTGCTGGGTTGCTCGTTTGAGTCCATGGTGATTGACAATGACATGATTTCCAATGTACGAAGAATCAGCAGAGGAATTGAAGTGACCGATGAAACATTGTCGGTTTCCGTAGTGGAAGACACGGTAGCAGGTCCCGGACATTATCTCGGACACTCGCAGACGATGAAATTAATGGAATCCGAGTACGTTTATCCCAAACAGGCCGATCGTCAGGACCCAAATTCCTGGAAAGAGGGAGGCGGGAAAGACATTTGGGCCCGAGCAACAGAAAGAGCCAGAAGTGTTCTGCAATCGCACCATCCGAAGTACATTGAATTTGATGTTGATGCCAAAATTCGACAAATGTACCCGATCAGGCTTTCGAAAACCCTTGTCATGCCAGCTGAATAATGACTGAACAAGCAAGAGTTGTTGTAATCGGTGGCGGCATCGTCGGTTGCAGTGTCTTGTATGGGCTGGCAAAACTGGGATGGACCGATATTCTGCTCGTCGAAAAGCGCAACCTCACATCCGGTTCTACATGGCATGCGGCGGGAAATGTAACACATTTCGGCCACTTTCCCAGTATTACCCGCCTGTATGTGAATTCTATTGAGACTTATTTGAAAGCACAAAGTGAATCCGGGCAAAATATTGGTTTTCATGATGCCGGAAGTATAAGGCTTGCAACTGTTCGTTCGGAATTGGAGTACTACAGACAACTTGAGCCGTTATATGAACAGCTTGGGGTGGAGTACAGGGTCATTTCGAATGATGAAATTTCAGATATTCATCCGTTATTGAACACAGACGGTGTACTGGGCGCAGCGTATACACCGAATGACGGCCATGTGGATTCTTCAGGTACCACGCATGCATTGGCCAAGTCTGCAAGACAGCTTGGCGCAAAAATTCAAATCGGCTGCCCGGTGCAATGTCTGGAGAAGCTCGGTAACGGCAAGTGGTACATACATACAGAATCGGAGAAAATTCATGCTGAGCACGTAGTGGTTGCGACCAGTTTTTGGGCGCGAGAATTGCTGGATAGTCTTGGATTGAATATTCCTGTGTATGCAATGGAACATCACGAAATTGTTACCGGCGAAATTCCTGAATTGAAAGTTCTTGACTTTGAAGTTCCAACCGTCAGGGATCCTTATGTGCCCGCAAATATAAGACAGGAGAATTCTGGATTACTGGTTGGAATTTATGAATCCAGTCCGAAACCTTGGGCGGTTGATGGTATTCCGGAAGATTTTACGGAAGAATTACTGGTCCCGGACACAGAAAGACTGGAGCCGCATTTATTGAAGTTGATTGATCGATTTCCCGTTTTCGGAGAGGCTGGAATCAAGGTAGTGAATAATGGCCCGATCTGTTACACCCCGGATGGATTTCCACTTCTTGGACCTGTGCATGGCTTTTCAGGACTCTGGCTAGCGACAGGATTTTGCATCGGTGTAGGAACCGGCGGCGGGTCAGGAGAGTTTCTTGCTCATTGGATCGTTAACAATGCTCCTTTTTACGACCTGCCGGCAGTATATCCCGAACGGTTTACGAATCATCTTTCAAAACAAGATTGCCTGGAGAAGATCGTTGCAACCTACACAATGGGCTACTCGCTGCATGAATAAGCTGTATGTATTATTGGCTATTACTGCAATCCAGGATCTGCTGCCTTGAAACCCGGTTTCCAATATGCAAATTCAAATAATTTGTTGAAGTTTGTATGTAAATGGTATAAAGATTGAAAACCATAACGAAATTCTGCCGATAAAATTTGAGGGTTAGTGACTTGTCGGAAACTGTAATAAAACTTGATGAAGTCTGGAAAGTATTCGGTGATAGTGCGGATACAGCAATTCAGGCAATCAAACAAGAAGGCTTGGGGAAGCCTGAAGTTCTGGAGAAATTCGGTTGTGTTGTCGGAATCGCCGACTGTTCATTTGAAGTTGAACGGGGCGAAATATTCTGTGTGATGGGCTTGTCCGGGTCGGGCAAGTCAACCATGGTGCGTCATTTGAATCGTCTGATCGAGCCGACATCGGGTTCAATCAATGTTCTTGGCCACGATGTGATGGCACTCAACGATGAGGATTTGCGGAAACTAAGGGCAGCGCACATTGGAATGGTATTTCAGCATATGGCATTGTTTCCTCACCGTACGGTGCGTGACAATGTTGCATTTCCCTTGCAAGTGCAAGGCGAACCGCGTGCGAAGCGGTGGGAAGTTTCTCAACGCTGCCTTAGTCTGGTGAATCTTGACGGCTACGAAGACCGGTTTCCCAGCGAACTATCCGGCGGGATGCAGCAACGTGTTGGACTAGCGCGTGCCTTGGCATCAGATCCGGAAGTACTGTTGATGGACGAGCCTTTTTCGGCGCTTGACCCGTTGATTCGCCGACAGTTGCAAGAACAGTTTATGCAGTTGTCTTCGGAACTTGACAAGACAACTGTTTTCATTACGCACGACCTTGATGAAGCCATACGAATTGGCAACAGAATCGCGATTATGAAAGACGGTGTTGTCGTGCAAATCGGCACACCGGAAGAAATCGTGACCAATCCGATTGACCAGTACGTTACCGACTTTGTCGAGGGTATTTCAACGCTGAAGTTGATATTCGCCCATACCATAATGGAGAAAATCGACGAATATCAGCTTCAACCCGGTGAAAATCTCGCTGAATCGCCTCGTGTATCTCACGAAACCGATTTAAGTGGATTAATCGATGTTTCTGCAACGACGAATCAGCCCATTGTAATTACAGATGGGAGCAAAGATGTCGGTGTTGTGAATAAAACAACCCTTCTCGTAGGGATAAAAGGGGGTAAAGAATAATGCAAGAATTGGGAATTGTACCTGAGCCTGACAAGCTGGCCAGTTCGGTTGGCGAATTTGCCGGCACGAATCAGGAATACTATGCGAAAGAATTTGACAAAATCCAATCGACGACCAAATTTCCTTACTCCTGGAACACGATGGCTGCCATTGCAGGCCCGTTTTGGAGCGCTGCACGGGGAATGTGGGGTATGTTCTGGATGTTTACGGTTCTTGAAATCCTTGCCCTTGTTCAATTTGGCAAGGGCGCGTGGGGTGAGCTAGCTGCAGAGCAACTGGCGCGAATTGAAAAGATACAACCCAAAATTGACGGTTTCATGCAGAAGTATGAAGCTGCCTTGGGAAGCAATGCCGAAGAAGCCGCAAACTTTCTTTCCCGGGCGGAGAATCTTCAAAAACTGGTTGACCGGTTGACAGAAGAGGCGGCAGCAGCTTCTTCGGGTTCCTTGGGGTTTCTGATCGTCGGAATCGTGCTTTTTGTTCTTTTGCGTGTTGTCCAAGGCTTTTACGGCAACATGCGATATGAACGCCAATACACGACATGGCGTGCAGAACCCAAGAAAGTGGCCACGATGCTTAGTTGGAGGCGAGCATTTTTCAGCTGTGTTTTGTGGCTGGCTATCGTTCCTTTGACTCTTTATCGATTTACAGTAGGTAAAATCGCTCCAGAACTTGCTCCCTATACTCAGGGCTTTCCAGTTGAGAAAAAAGCATATTTTTCTCCTATTTCGAATTGGCTGGAAGGAGGGTTCGACTGGTTGTCTTTCAGGGGAGCAGGAGCTTTCGACAGTGTTGTAGTGTCAATTCGTACAGTGCTTGACGGACTGGAAACGGTTTTTGTGGAAACTCCTTGGCCAGTAGTTATGGCTGTTATTGTTGTAACTGCCTGGAGACTTGCAGGACCTCGTATAGCGATATTTACGGCTGCCTCTCTTGCGTATCTTGGATTGCTTGGCCTGTGGGAGACAAGTATGATTACAGTAGCATTGCTCGGAGCTGCTGCATTTTTGTGCCTGCTGTTCGGAATTCCGCTAGGAATCTGGTTTGGCAAAAGTCAGCGTGCGTACAACGCAGCACTGCCTGTTCTGGATTTTATGCAGACTATGCCCGCATTCGTATACCTGATTCCAATCATTGCTTTTTTTGGTACAGGAAAGCCGCCGGGTGTTCTTGCAACACTTATTTTCGGAATGCCGCCGGTGATTCGCCTTACAGCTCTTGGCATTCGCGGAGTGCCAGAAAATACCAAAGAGGCAGCGCGGGCCTTTGGCTGTACCAAATGGACACTGCTTAAGGATATTGAACTGCCGCTTGCCTTGCCGTCCATTATGACAGGGATTAATCAGACTATTTTGATGTGCTTGTCCATGGTGGTTATCGCATCCCTGATTGGAGCCAAAGGACTAGGGGAAGATGTGTTGATAGCATTGCAGTATGCAGCGAAAGGACAAGGTGTGCTGGCTGGGCTGGCAATACTTTTCTGCGCAATGGTCATTGACAGAATCATTCAGGGACACTATCGGCAGAAAACACAACGTTATAATCGTTAAGTTGAATGCTGATCTATATGAATCAATTTTTAAACTTTGTGGATTGATTTGAGATTTCAATATCAAAGCGGATTGATGAATCGGTGAATTTCACGATAGTCCGTCGGCCCTGAAAAGTCCTCTTGGCTTTGTCTTGCAGTAAAGAAAAAGGGTGGTATTTTCGAATACCACCCTTTTTGATTTATGAAAATTTAAAATTTCAGCGGTTTACGGCTATAGCCATGAATCGACTAGACTTGCGTTGTCTTTTACCCAGTCCATCGCATATTTTGCAGTGTCTATCTGGTCTACGACAACTGCATAGGTCATTGCTGACAAATGGTCGACAGTAAACTGAACAGTTGACAGAAATTTGGCGACTTCCGGATATTCGTCCACAAGCACGGAAGCATACATGATATGAAGAGAGGCTTGGTCCCATGCTACTGGAGCACTTGACTTTTCTAGCCAGTCAGGATCGTCCGTGGGCTGAATAACAACCCACTTTTCCGGGTCGTAAGCGGGTTCTCCAAGCGGAACCAAATCATATAAAGTGAACATATGATGAGGCGTGTAGCACATGAAAACAATATTTGTATTGTTTGCTACTGCGGCATCAACATTCGCCAACGCGAGCGTCTCGTCCATGACATCCAAATTCATGGTTTCATCATAGCCGTAGCTTTTGGCCCGAATTTTCTCAATATTGGTTGAAGCCCATCCTGGCGCACCAATCCAGATATTGCCTTTGCCATCTCCGTCTGTGTCGAAATTCCCCGCCATGTCAGGGTCGGCAAGTTCTTCGATTCTTTCGATTCCAAGACGTTCTGCGGTGGTTTTGGTCACACACATCTCACCGGGTGATGAGGGCACACCGTACGGGTTTTTTAATACCGTCTTTTTATCAACAACGTATTGGTCATGCAAGTTTTGCTGGTTCGGTAGCCAAACTTCGGGGTGAACATGCATTCTGCCTTTGTCCATTGCTTCAAACACAACCGGATTGCTGCTCGTTTGAAGTTCGACTTCCAATCCCATGTTTTCTTCAATGATAACTTTCAGGATGTCTGCTGTGGCTTTAACCGAGGGCCAGTTTGGTACTCCCATGATAATGTCCGCTGCCATTGCAGTATTTGAAACTCCAATGCTCATCGCAAGCAGAAAACCCAAAAAGGATTTTTTCATTTTCATATTTCTTACTCCTAAAGATAGAATTTTTAATAATGTAACTGTTTTATAACAAGGATTACTTGTATTAACAACTAATAATTTGCAAGCCTATGCACAAGTGCCGGCATGGTGGTTATCAAGATGTTTCAAAAGTATAACTTCCAAGGTGTTTCAATGAGTACGCGTTGTGGTTCAACCGCTTCCATTCTCTCAGAATTCAAGGCTTGAACAGGATTGTTTAAAGTAAATATGGAAAGTGCTGCCAAACGCGAAAAACCATGGCAGTCAACTTGATGATATTGCACGGTTCAATTTGCAGCAACCGTCAACATTCCGCCAGCGCAAGTTCCGAAGTTTTGCTGGCGTAAGCTCGCTTTAGTTCATCAGCAATGATTTCAACCCCCTTGCTGAAATCCTCTTCAGGTTGCGCATAACTGATGCGAATACATTCATTTCGATGTGCCCACTCTTCCTGCAATCCCGGAAAGAAGAAATTTCCAGGCACGATGATTACATTGCGGGCCTTCAGTCTTTCATACAACTCATAGCAGGTTATTGGTAAATCAGGAAACCAAAGCCAAAGAAAAAATGCTCCGTCAACACTGTGCAGTTTATAGGGAACCTCTGACAATTTTGAATGAACGGTTTCAGTTGCAAACGAGGCGGCTTTCTTGTATCGGGGTAAAATAATTTCACGACTGATTGAAAGGATTTCGCCTGTGGCAACAGAGTTGCAGGCCAAGGTAACCCCGAAATTGCTTGATGCCAGTGTAGCGACAGCATTTGTGCAAGCGAGCATGTCGATTATTTCTGTATTCGCAACAACGATACCTGTTCTGGTACCCGGAAGACCAAGTTTTGAAAAACTCAGTACAAGAACAATATTTTCATTCCATATCGCATTTGCGTCTGTGTATACAAGGCCGGGAAAGGGCAATCCATAGGCGCTGTCAATAATTAATGGAATATCGTTTTGCTTGGCGATATTGGACAACTTGTGTATTTCGCTATCGCCAAGAACATTGCCGGTCGGATTGGTTGGCCGGGAAACACAAATCGCATTTATGTCGCTCGAAATTGCCAAATTGTCGAAATCAACCCGGTACTTGAAGGTGTTGGCTGAAATATCAACGATTTGGGGAAGTCGGGAGTGAAACAGGGGATACTCTTCTCCCGTGTCACTGTATCCGATGTATTCGGGTGTGATCGGCAGCAGAATTTTCTTGCGACTGCCATCGGAAAATTTGCCGGCTAGCATTCTGAACAATAAAGTAAACGCCATTTGACTGCCGTTTGTAATGGCGATGTTTTCCGGTTCGATATTCCAGTTGAATTCGTTGCTCAGAAGGGCGGCAAGCGATTCGACGAACCGTGTCAAACCTTGGGGCTCGCCATAGTTGCCGAACAAGTCTTCAAACACTTGCGGCTGCTCCATGATTGCCTCCATTTGCTTTCGAAAGTAGTCTTCAATCGCAGGAATACGCAATGGAGCGCCACCGCCCAGCATACTTAGAGATTCGTTATCAGTATGTACGCAACTGAGGTCTCTCATTAAGGTGGTGATACCGCTTTTGTCACGAATTGATGTGCCCCAGTGGGAGTATTTCATCGATTACCTCTTGAATGGATTGAAATTTTGAAATTGGATACAGCTAGTCGGTTATCGTGGAAAGATGACACAGCAGTAAATATCTGTATAAAACGGTTTCAGTTGGCGTGGAAACTTCTTGACCTCAAGTTGAATTTGGCACCTTGGTAAACGATACCGGAACTCAAAGAAACCAGATCAGCCAGTACGTATAACGCTTCGTTCAAGTAGGCATCACCTGCCAATTCTTCTGGAAACGCATCAACGTTCAATTCGTCAACCGGAAACAGCCCCAATTCGTTGCGCAGTTCGTTGATTTTTGAAAGTCTGATTTTATTGGTCTTGTTCAATTCGTCGCGTCGGGTATTCTCATTTAATGACACTGTATCTTTTTCGTCAAGTGATCTGCGAAACTCTTCGGCTTCAACAAGATAATTGAAAACGGGGTTGAATTTTGTTCTGGTTTTGCTCATTTCCTGTATTGAATCCAGGTTGCTGGTTACATAGTTTGCCCGATTCCAGGGTGTGAACTCTGTCGAGTCAATGTAGTCAGCCGGCAAGGAATTATCAAACGATCTTTCACCGAAATCGCCAAGGAATTTATTGGTGGGGTACACAATATGCGGAATCACACCGACATGCTGCGTACTGGCTCCATTGATTCTGTAGTACTGAGCGGTGGTGATTTTTAAATTTCCAGTATTTTTGAAATTGATCCAGCGGTCCAAAGGCCAGAGTGTTTGGATGACTCCTTTGCCGTAGGTGGTTTCGCCGATCAATATCCCCCGTTGATAATCTTTGATTGCACCGGCAAAGATTTCCGATGCTGAAGCACTGTTTCGGTCAATCAGGACAACAAGCGGGCCGGAATAAACGACTTCTGTATCGGTATCGTAGGCTACTTCTTTATTCTGATCAGATTTTTGGATTTGAACCACTGGACCCGACTTGATGAACATGCCGGTCAGCTTTACAGCCTCTGATAACGCACCGCCGCCATTTCCGCGGAGATCTATAACGATCCCGTCAACTCTCTGTTGATTTAGGTCAGTGAGAATTCGTTTTACATCTGAAGATGCACTTCTTTCTTCGGCATTTGATTTGCGACCATCCAATCCAAGATTGGAATAGAAATTGGGTAGAGACACAACCCCCAATCGGAGAATTTGGTCGTCTGTCGGAATTTCCACTGTTGATTTTTTTGCAATTTGATCTTCAAGTTTAACATTGTCTCTGACGAGTTCCAAAACAAAAGGAATCTCGCCTGGCAATGCATCTTTACGAAGTATCTTGAGATAGACCTTGGTACCCTTGGGGCCGCGAATCCGATCTACCACATCGGATACACGCCATCCCACAACATCGACAATTTCGCCTTGATCATTGTTTCCAACACCAACAATCTTATCGCCTTCATGAATTTTCTCGCTGCGAGCAGCCGGGCCGCCCGGGACGACTGAAACGATTACGGTATGCTCGTTTTCCGATCTGAGCATTGCGCCAATTCCCTCAATCTGCTGCATTATGTTGATTTTCAGGTTTTCAGAATTGTGGGGTGAAAAGTATTCTGAATGCGGCTCAATAGTTCGAAGATACGCATTCAAAAAGGTTTCGAAAACATCATCTGAACTGGTTCGCGATACAGATTGGTAAATTCGGTCGTATCGATTTCTCAGAGTTTCAACGGTTGAGTCAGAGTCAGTATCTTCAAGTTTCAAGTTGAGCATGTCATGCTTTACAATCTTTTTCCACAAATCGTCTGATGCTAGTTTATTGACTGCCCAATTGGCGGTTGCCCGATCAAGTAAGAAATCTTCTTTCAATTGAAAATCATACGGGAACTCGAGCATTGACTTTGCATATTGCATTCGATCTCGAACACGTTCCTGAAAGTCCTGGAAAATCGCATAGGGAGCATCAAGATTCCCGTTTCGCAGAAAATCGTCGATATAAAAGCGATAGGATTCATAAGACTTGACATCACTGAGCAGAAAATAAAATTTTTGCGGATCCAGCAATTCAAGGTACTTGTTCAGAATGATCTCGGAAAATTCATTGTCAAGCGGCCGATTCCTGTAGTGGTACTTGTTGACTACTTTGACAGTCGTAGCAGCCGACCAAACATGTCGATTTTCCGCAGATACCGGTTCGGGAAGTTCGATCGTTTCTGCTTGTACTGTCGGTTCCTCCAAATTAAGCAAGGTTGGAAAAAGTGCAAGTCCAAGCACAATTAACGCTAGGGAAATAGCAATTCCTTTGGATTTGGTAAATGTTCCGAATATTTTCATGAATATAGAAATCTGTCCGATTCAAAATTCCGCTCTGCGCAGACAAGTTGCACGCGGATTATTTTCTGACAACAATTATTGTACGAAATTTGTATTAATTTTCACTTGTGGCGATTTTACAAATCTCCAGCAATGCGCGATCTTTTACCCCCATAGCGTCCAGTTTGCGCATGGCGTAATTTACATAGTCCAGATTCAGCCCTTTTTGGCCTGCTGCTTTTGCTACAATCAACGCTCTTTGGCGAGCGGTCAAACTTTTTACATAGCTGGGATGCTGTCGTCTGACAATAAAAGTTAAAGCGCTCGCTATTTGACCATCTGCAAGTACTATTGGCTTGAAACTTGCGTTGTATACATTGTTAATCATTTCACGGTTCTTTAAATAGTCTACAACGTCTGCCTGATCGGAAAGGGCAACCAGGAATCCAATTCCCCTGCATGACCCGCCGCGGTCAAGACCGAATACCAACCCGGGCCTTTCCGGAGTTCCGCGATACCGGACGGAGCGAATGCAAAGAGAGCGGTGATATCCGAATATTTTTGCCGGCATGGATTTTACAAAAGGAAATCCGGGGTCCCACATGAGGGAACCGTACCCGAAAATCCAGATATCCTCGCACGGCAAGGGAAGGTTGTCTTTGTACAGGCAGCCTTTGCGCAAGTCATTGAACATCAATTTTTCCATTGATGCAATTCTCATAGAGTTCTTCAAAACCCTCCAATGTCATTTCAACCGGATTTGTTGGTGTTGACGTATCAATCAAAGCCATATGCGCAAGCTTGGGAACCAGATTCAGTTCGACACCCAAATCAGCCAGCGTATCCGGTATTCCGATTTCGCTCCTAAGCTCAAGGATCCAGCTAATGAAAGCTTCTACTGACGGAAAGGGCAGGTCAAGCAGTCTGGACAGGGTAATTAGCTTATCCTCAATCGCAGCAGCATTGAATTCCAGCACGTACGGCATTACTACTGCGTTCGTTGTACCGTGATGCGTATTCAGCACCGAGCCGCAGGGATGACTCAAGCTGTGCATGGCACCGAGGCCTTTTTGGAACGCAGCGGCTCCCATTGAAGAGGCAATCTGCATTTGGGCGCGAGCTTCCAGGTTGTCGCCGTCTTTGCAAGCCAAGGGAAGCCAGTCTCGAATCAATCGAATGCCTTCAGTGGCAATTCCTTGTGCCAATGGATGAAATACCGGACTGCAATACGCTTCGAGATTGTGTGAAAGTGCATCCATGCCAACGCCGGCAGTCAGGTGTGCCGGCAGCCCCATGGTGACCTCTGGGTCGAGAACTACGCATTCGGGCATCATTCGGGGGTGGAAAATAATTTTCTTCGTTTCGTCGGTGTTGTCTGTGATAACAGAAGCTCTTCCTACTTCTGAACCTGTACCCGATGTAGTTGGCACCGCAATAATCTTGGCGATTGCATCAGCATTTGCCCGCTTGTACCAGTCTTCTCGATCTTCAAAATCCCAGATTGGCCTGGATTGCCAAGCCATTAATGCGATTGCCTTGCCTACATCCAGTGCACTGCCGCCGCCAAATGCAATCACTCCGTCATGGTTGCCGGTTCTGTATTGTTCAACCCCTTTGTCCACATTTTCCTTGACAGGGTTTCCCTGCAAATCGGAATACACGTCGCAACCGTTCAGTTTGGACTTGCATAGTTCCACGGATTTTTGCACCATGGGAAGGGAAGCGATGCCCGGATCAGTAACAAGCAGCGGATTTTTCACTGCCAATTCGTTGCATATATCGGGGAGCTCGCCAACCCGACCTGGTCCGAATCGAATGGAAGTCGGATAACTCCAGTTATTTGCCTGTGCGTTCGTTGTATAGGTCATGGTTTAAGCAGACTCCCAAATCTGGAAATTTAATCAGTACAAGTGAATCAAACTCCAATTTTAAATAATGAGACATCAAATTTTATAGGAATTTGAACATGCCTTCCATTGCTTGTAGATATTCAGTGTAGCAACTGGCTGATTCAGGAAACTCCCGGATGCCTGACTCAAGCTTGTGATTTGGCAAATTTCAGTGCATCGCATCGTTCTCCAGATCAGAATTCTGCGGAGCTTTGAATCAAGGAGATAGGGTATTTCTTTGTTTAAGCTTTTCCCGCAAGCAGACAATTCCATAGGCGATCCAAGCGGGCAAGCTAAAGAATGCCGGGTACAAGACTACTCCCACTGGTCCCAATAACCCTCCCACTACTCCGCCTAATACTGTAAGCGGAGCCAAAACGACTAAAGAAATCCCGGCAGTCTTGAAATAATTCTTTCGATAAATAGCGCGCAATGCCAGTGCTAGCGGGACACCTCCAATCGTCGCTGGAAGCAAGGAAATCCAGATGAACAACTCTGTTGGAAAGCCCCCAAATCTGATGAGTGTATACAGAGGGATTCCAACAGGCAGCCACAAAATTGCTGTAGTATAAAACCACAAGGGGTTTTGAATTAGTTTCGATATTTGAAATTTATCGCTTGGCATAATTGAATTCTGTCAATCCTGACGACTTAATGTTATCAGTTTTTCACTATTTTGATTCTATGGACTGGTAAACTAAAAGTTTGCACAATATTTTTGAATATCCAATTGTTTTTGTCCGATGAAAATAAAAGCCAACAACATTGAAATTAACTATGAATTCTCTGGTAATCCAGATGGGCCAGTTGTAGTATTCAGTCACTCGCTGGGGTCAAGTGGAATAATGTGGAAAAGTCAGTTGCCTGTGCTTGAACCGGATTTCCATGTTCTGCGAGTTGATACGAGAGGGCACGGCGGCTCGTCTGCGCCAGAGGGGAAGTACTCAATGGAGGATTTGGTGACTGACATGGTTGCCTTGCTGGATTGCCTGAAGATAGAGAAAGTCCATTGGGTAGGCTTGTCCATGGGGGGAATGATTGGTCAAGGCTTGGGGATAAGCCATTCTGACCGACTGAATAGCTTGTGCTTGTGCAATACAATGTCTGTCGTTCGCGAGCAGGTGATGCCAGTTTGGAAAAACAGAGTGGAGATATGCGAGAAAGAAGGAATGGAGGCCATGGTGGAATCCGCTATGCAAAGATGGTTCACTGATACATACAGAAGTATGCCGCCTACGCCGGAATATGAAGAAATCAAATCGCAAATTCGGAACATGTCGGCAGCAGGATACCTAGGATGTTGCCACGCAATTATCAATATGAACTACCTTGAAGATTTGGCGAATATTCAAGTACCTACCCACATTATTGCGGGTGCCTTGGATGCTGCAACTCCTGTTAGCGAATCAAGAGTGATGCACGACCTGATTCCTGATTCTACTTTGGAGGTAATTGAGGGAGCTGCACACTTTTCCAATGTTGAGCAAGCCGATATGTTCAACAAATCATTGCTTGCATTTTTGTCCGCAAATTCAACATTTTAATGTTCTGTACCAGTACAAAATGAAAATTTTGGCTATCTGAAATTCTCCGATAGATGGGCCAAAAAGGGCAGAAGTGACCACAAAATTATTACGCGTAATTCAAACATTTATCAATACAGGATAGTGAAATCATGTTAGAAATCCGGGTCGGGGTGGGACCTCACTATAATCCGCCACTTTTTATCTCTCTCCACTGGTGGTATCAGAAGGTCAGCATAGGACGAGCGCAAAGGTGTTAATTCAACCCAGTTAAATTGAGAACTGGATATCTCTTTATGCAAAAGGGCTGTTTGGTTTTCATATCCCAAATAATCAAGCAAGTATCCCAATCGCTGAGTAACTGTCCGCTCAAAGGATTTTGACAATTCAGCAAGCTTTTGGGCGTTGAGAGAAGGTCCCAAGTCTTTCAGTACTGTTGCCAAATTATCTGATCCGGCAGTGCCGTTGGGATACCGTACCAAATCCAATGCAGTCAGTTCCGGCGAAGAAATCTTCATGTATCCAGTAGGGGTTTTACGTAGCTGAATGCCGCGGGTTACATTGCTAATATTCTTACTGAAATAAAAAGCAATAATGGACCGTTCTGCGTGAATTTTTGAGATACGCTTTCCAACCATTACCTGAAATTCCATTACTGCTTGATGAGTCGCACCATGTAATGCAGCGGCTTTTAAAAGCCCTACATAGTAGGGGCAGTATTTGAATCCCATCAAATCATTGATGTAGTAAGATGGCGGTGGTGCACCCCAAGATAAAAATCGCGGAGGAACTATTACATAAAATCCTTGCTTGGGGCTGAATAAATGTCGTTTCCTTTGGAGTCTTTCAGCTGCATCCAGAAAAGAGCCTCTTCCAATCCCCAGATCCTGAATTGCTTCGTTGCTTGTAAAAACGCACCTCCCGGAAGCGAGAAGTTCAGATACCCAATTAGATAAAGCTGAATCATGTTGTATTATTTAGTGTAATGCAATAGTATAAAAATACACTTTTTATTCTTGATTATCATGAATAATAAGTAATGGCTTATATCAAAATGCTATATAATTATACAAATTATTCGCATAATTAATGATAATTTGTATATTTGCTATACTATTTAATATGGATGAACTAGATTTAAAAATTCCGGTTGGCAGGAAAAGACTCATCAGATTGGCAGCACTTGGAAAGGATGTTGTGACAATTGATGATGTTGCGCATGAGTTGGAAATTTCCCACATGCAATCGGCAAAAATGCTTTCAAGATGGGCTTCGCAAGGTTGGGTGCGTCGCGTTGCTCCCGGTGCATACTTTCTTGTTGAACTACAACTTCAAGAATGCAGAATTGCCGTTTGCGATCCATGGATACTGGTCCCGGTAAAGTTTTCTCCTGCTTATATTGGTGGATTTACAGGTTCAGAGTATTGGGATTTTACGGACCAGATGTTTCGCGAGATTAGAGTATATACCGCTCGTAGATTCACCTCAGAGGAAAATTACCAACCTGGTGCGTATTTTTCTTTGGCTCACATGAGAGAAGATAAAATGTTTGGCACAGAGATTATTTGGCGCGAACAGACCAGAGTTGCCATTTCAGACATGCACAGAACAATTTTGGATATGCTGTCGGAACCGTATATCAATGGTGGAATATGGCATGTGGCTGATTGCTTCAAAGAGTATTTGAAGAAAAGCGATAAAGATATAGACAAACTAATTCAGTATGCAGAACGAATTGGCAATGGTGCCTTGTTCAAACGACTCGGATATCTGGCGGAATGTACACAAGCTGGAAACGAACTAATCAACGCTTGTAAATTGCGGTTAACCAAGGGGCATGCAAAATTAACCACAGTTGACAATTGCAGTCGCTTGATTACTCGCTGGAATCTTCGGGTGCCGGAATCGTTTCATAAGCACATTACACCATGATAACCAAACAAGAAATTAATAGAATTTCGGATTTGTACGGAATTCACCCGCACATCATCGAGAAAGACTATGTGCTTGGCTGGGTTTTGGCAGGAATTTCGTATCATTCCGAGATGTCTGGGAATTGGATATTCAAGGGTGGCACATGTCTAAGGAAATGTTATTTCGAAACTTATCGGTTTTCTGAGGATTTAGACTTTACGCTTCGTGAAGAATATCAATTAAGCAGAGATTTCTTAACTCGTGCATTTAGTGATATTTCAAAGTGGATATACCAACAATCAAGAATTGAAATCACGGTTGATTCGCAATTATTCGATATATACGAGAATCCAAGAGGAAATAAAAGCTGCCAAGCAAAGTTGATTTATCGCGGTCCGGTATCGCCAAGATATGGGGATTTTCCGCGCTTGAAGCTTGATATTACTGCTTCTGAGACTGTAGTACTGCCCCCTGCCAGAATGCCAGTAGTACATTTCTATAGTGATCGTCCAGAAAGTGGTTTTGAGGTGCTGGCATACAGTTATCTGGAAGCATTGGCAGAAAAGATTAGAGCATTGGCTGAACGTAGCAGTCCGCGCGACTTGTACGATATTGTAAGTTTATTTCGAAATTCTGAAGCGCGACCTTCAGCAACCGCTTTGTTAGATGTGCTTGTCAAAAAGTGTGAGTTCAAAAATATTCAACCCCCAAGGTACAAGGATGTTGAAGCGAACTGTGAGCATCTTGAAAATAGATGGGTTCCAATGCTGAAACGACAACTCCAGTTCGTGCCCCCAGTGGACTATTACTGGAATACTTTGAATGATTTTTTTACATGGCTTCATGAAAACAAAAAACTGCTACAAAATCAATCTATTAATTTAACTCAGGGGGATAGTATTGTTCGAGATATTACTTTAAATTTGCCATTGCAAAAGAAAGTCATGGAAAATATTGAAAAAATTCGCTTTGCAGCAACGAATTGGATATGCGTAGATTTAAGATTTGATGATACAGTTCAACGAATCGAACCTTATTCATTGAGAAAGACACAGGAGGATGAATATATTCTCTATGCCTGGAGTGTTAAACAAGAAACCCTCCGTTTATTCAATGTAGACCAAATTCAAGAAGCATTTATAACTAACGAGAACTTTTCTCCGCGATTTGAAATCCAACTTGTTCCTAAAGGACCGACATATATAAAGAAAACGCAAAAATTTTACCGAGAGTTACTGAATATTAGCGGGAAAAGTCTTGATTCAGAGAACGGTCAAATTGCCTACATTTATCAATGCGGTTTTTGTACGAAACAATTTCGCAGAAGTATTGCTTCCGGTGAAATTCGCAAACACAAGGCACCTGATGGAAAGCTATGCACTAGCAGAATGGGATATCTAATTGAGACAATTAATGAGTGATAAGTTAACAAGTGCGTATAGTGATAGTTCGCTAATCTTCTGGTTTGAAACAAAATCAAAGCGAGACAGCATTAACTATGGATAGGTAAAATATTGCGATTTCACGAAAAGCAATACACAGCTAAAAAGTACAGCCAAAAGAAAATCCGGAAATGTATTTAAATCCTTAATACGCTACCGTTCAGCGAATCTTGCCCAAATATCTTCAGGCTAATTCCTGTTTTATATTACAATCTGTATATCTACAAAATCTCTAAAGTTGGAAAGATAAGCATATGTATAACGCCTTAAAAACTTTTCTTCAGAGTGACGATTTATCGGTAGTTGAGCAGTTTGAGTTGCCTGGAAAAGCTGCAAAATACTCCCAAATACCCAGATTTCTGTTTGATTCTCGTATTGGGATTTATCTTCGGGAGCAAGTGGAAACTATTGATGGTGAAAAAAAACTGTGGGCACATCAAGCAGAAGCTCTTAAAGCGCTCGGAAAAGTGGAGAATGTAATTATATCGACAGGTACTGCATCAGGAAAGAGTTTGATCTTCAGAGCACTAGCATTTCATAAAGTGATGCTGGAACCACAAAAGCGAATATTAGTGTTTTATCCGCTTAAGGCACTTGCAAGTGACCAAGTTAGTGATTGGCAAAAAATGGCGCGCTCACTAAAGCTTGATAGCAGTGCTGTTGGACGGATTGATGGTTCAATTCCGGTTAGAGAGCGCGAGGAAATACTTAAAAATTCCAATATTGTTGTGATGACACCGGATGTGTGCCATGCTTGGCTAATGTCACGCTTAGCCTTATCAGTTGTTAAGGAGTTTGTAAGTTCTCTTTCAATAATTGTAATGGATGAAGCCCACTCTCTTGAAGGTGTATTCGGAAGTAATTTCGCTTTTCTAATACGTCGGTTGATATGCGCTCGGAATCATTTTCTTTCAAATGATAAAAATAAACAGCAAATACAATTCGTTGCTACTTCTGCGACTATAGAAAATCCCAGAGACCACATGAAGAAGCTTACTGGATTAGAATTTTCTGTGGTTGACCACAATTCCGATGGCGCAAAAAGATACGATAGAATCGTAGCGCATATTGCATGTCCCATGCATGAAGAATATAAAGTCGCAAAATTAATTCAAAAGCATTTACTGGCAAATGGTGTTGAAGGAGGATTTATCACTTTCATTGACTCAAGAAAGAAGGTGGAAAGTTTAGCAATAGAAAGTAACGAAAATTTATCCCTTGGTAAGTCAGATGATGAATTGATAGAAGATGCTGATGTGCTTCCGTATCGAGCGGGTTATGAAGAGTCAGCACGTAAAAAAATTGAGAAAAGATTGCGAAATGGTAATCTTCGTGGCATCGTTTCTACTTCTGCACTGGAATTGGGAATTGATATTCCGCATCTTCAGGTTGGTTTGAATCTTGGTGTCCCCAACACCCGCAAAGCTTATCTACAGCGAATTGGGCGAGTCGGGAGAAGTGGGCCTGGAATATTTATTGTTATCGCCCCTCATTCAGCGTTCCAAGCGTATGGAACTTCATTTCAAGAGTACCATGAAATGTCTGTGGAGCCATCTTACCTATATCTTGAGAATCGCTTCATGCAGTTTGCTCACGGTCGATGTTTAACTTTTGAACTTGAATTGATTGGCGCATCTAAAAATACACCATCAGGTGTAGTTTGGCCGGATGGTTTTAAAGATGCTCACTCGGCAGCTAAACCTGGCGGAAGCAGGCCGGTAGAATTTGATGTAATAGCAAATATGGGCGGCGACCAACCTCATTATGGCTACCCGTTACGCAATATAGGGGAAGTAAACTATAGTATTAAAACTCACAAAGGCACTCAAAGTATTGGAGAAGTAACACAGTTGCAAGCACTTCGCGAATGCTACCCTGGAGCAACATATTTACACATGGCTAATGCGTATAAAGTCAATGCTTGGTATACCGGTTTGGAACCAGCAATTATTGTAAAACAATGTCAACCACACAATCTAACTCAGCCTACAATAACTACTTGGGTCAATACAAGAATTATATCGTCGGGTCTCCAGAAAGGCCATTTTAAGAGTGGCGAGAATGGATTTCTTGCCGAGTGTCAAATGTCAGTTACAGAAAGAGTGGTCGGATACAAGTACAAGAATACTGGGCAGAACTATCTCTACACAGAACTCCAGGAGAAGAATTCTAATATGGCTCCACGCTCTCGAATGTTTCATACAACAGGCGTTTTGCTTTATCTGGATATAGATTGTTTCAAAGGGAAAACCAAGGTTTTGTTCGCTGAAAAGCTACTTGATGTATTTGCACGGGAATACAGTGTTTCGTTGCAAGATATTAATTCTCACGCCACTAATATATCAGTACAAAGTATTAACTTTGATGTACGACGACAGGGGTGTGTGGTTGTGTATGATGAAACGTATGGAAGTTTACGATTGACGGAACGATTATTCCTAAATTTCGAACATATAATGACTCGAATACTTGAGTCATTGAAATTAGAGTGTGACACCGACGAGTTTCAACTTAAAGAACAGGATGTATTACGAATTCAAGAAGAGGTGTCAAGTTTTACTGGTGATTTAATCAGCGATGAAATTGAACAAAACGGTCCTACCGACGAGTTTCGAGTATTCAAGCCCGGGTCGCATGTGTGCTATACGAGAACCGGGCTTGTAGGAGAAGAGGTAAAGGTCATACAGCCCACTATTATGGATGGGAATTTGATGTATCAAATTGAATACATGGGAAAACCGGGGAGGCAACAAACAAAACGTTGGGTGCCAGCATCTATGATTCAGCATCAGGAGGGAGCTGAGAATTGGGACTCGGCATGGTGGGACCCTGTGACCGAAGAATACGTAGATTCTGAGACTGATGAGGATGTCTGAAATAAAATTTCATTCTAACGCTAATAGTTGACTCTTCAAGAAATCGTCTGGCAGTTCTGAAATCTCGCTATAGTGCTTTTGCTTGTTATTTTTATTTATTGACGAATGACATACCACTCGTTGATTATTATCTATGCGTATCAAGACAGCTGCTGGAAGGGACTGTGACTTAAAAAATATGGAAATTTCACCATCCATGGAAGGATATACAGCAGGTTCTATGGGATTGTCACACAACTTTTGAAGAAGTCCCCTAGCTATCGCAATGGATTCGCCATCTATTTCCGGAAAATTTTCTTCAGCTGCTTCCTCGTTGATTTGGTCTAACTGCTTCAAGGCGTTTTGTAGCCAATTTGCTCGTGACCTCGTTGCATTAGTTTTTTGCCAGGATAAACCTGATTTAACACACTGACTAAAATCTTTACTCATCGATTCATATGCCGGTGAACATTGCTACAATTTCCTTGCACCAGATTTATTACTCTTATATTGTAGTTGTTACAGACCAAGAATATTCACCAGTTTCAGAATGTCTGAATCTACGTTAGCGACACGTTTTACATCTTCAACCGTGAATTTGCTATCCAAATCAATTGAGGGTGTATTCTTTTTATATTCTGGCCATATTTTTATCAGTTCACGGTCGGTTCTGTGTACTGAAGGTGCTTTATTTTCGTATCCTTCGTGTAAACGGTAATAGAAACCTTCAATATTTGGTTTAAGAAATACTAGTTCAAAATTTACTCCTCCTTCGAAAGAAGCAGGGCCTCGACCTGCCCGTATATCACTTTCTAAACGGTCGGTGTCCAACAATATTAACTGACCAATAAATCTTCCTTGTTTTCTTGTTTTTTCCTGATACTGTTTGTAACAGTATTCAACAACACTCAAGCAATCTCCTCCTTGTGCGGCAACGCAAGTCAGATGTACCCAAGCCCCTGCATTATCACATAGCATTTGCAACCATTTAACAAGTGCCTTTTCACTCTCACCTTCGGTTCCCACAAATATGCGTTTTCGCTTTTTAATTAGCGGTTTTATAGGCATAGAATTTCGAATGGTTATCCCAAAAATGGAATGCCATCCAGTACACCACCACGGTATAACTTGTGGAGATCTTCAGTACGGCGAACTCCCTGAACATCTTTTACACTAAACGCAGAAGTGCCGCCATTTCTTCGATTTTTTTGAACAATGTAAACTTCTTCTTTCTCCAGTTCGCTCAATAGGGAGGAATTATGGGATGTACAGAAAAGTTGTGCACCGCGTGGATTATGCTTTTTGCACTGAAACCACTGAATTAATTCAGTGGCAAGAACTTCATGAAGTTCAACATCAAAGTCATCAATGATAGCAAGACCACCTGAATCAAGAGCAAAGTGATAAAGAGGAAACAATTTTATTAATTGACGGGTTCCAGCGGACTCTTGAAAAAATTCAATTGGAGCATCCATTCCGTGATGCTCAAAATTAAGTGTTGAATAATCAGAAGTTTGAAGAACTTCCATTTTTTTTATTCCGATATCTAAACGCGGTAGAAGCTGAGAAACATGATCAGTTAAATCTGGCAAACTTTTATATATTTCTATTGCAGACTTGTCTTTAGGTCGCCATGGCCCGGAGCCTATAATGTTCGAAAAAATGTTATCGGCATTCTGTGCTAATTTTTTAAACGGTTCAACTTCAAATCTAGCAAGAGTGGAGATTAGTGACGCATTCGGAGGTGCAGTCAATACTCTTTCATCTTTTTGACCAATTCCTAAATTCTTGTTCATGTAGGTAGGCTTGCCAATTTTTCTCTCGAATAGCCGAAGAGGGCGCCTGTTCGGATAGATATGTACTGCTTCATAGACAACCCGGTGATAATCCTTATGATCCCGAGCATATTGCTCTACTTCAAGGCTGTAGCGATATAGCGAAGGAGGGAACTTTGAATCAAGTATTTCAGGCATGTCAAAGTCGAAGTCCATTTCGATTCGTGTTGGACTGTACCGCTGACCCGTGGAATTGAATGGTGAAAATTCCACAATCTGCCCCTCTTGATTGTTTGTGAATGAATGAGCAATAAAGTGGGCTGTATCTTCTATTGCTTTTAGTACTGTAGTTTTTCCAGAGCCATTTGGTCCAACGAAGAGTATAACAGTGGGTAATTGAACACTAGGTGAACTCCGACTTTCACGGAACCGGTCAAGTTTCGGGGTAGTTCGTGGAATACGAAAATCAAGTAGTACACCATCCCGAATTGACATGTAGTTTTTTACATAGAAACGATGAATCATACAGACATATTGTAAATATATTTACATAATAATCATTAAATAACGATTATACCATTAACCAAACTTGATTCTTGTATGGGTTTGCTATTCTTGATGAATTTCAAATTGCCGTTCTTAATGCTATGAGAAACTAACTTGTTATGTGCTATCTGGCGATTGATTCATCCTGATATGGTGGTAAAAGTATCTATGCTTCCTAGTACCAGATTGGCATTGAAAAAACCGAATCCCTGAGTTATTTGCAGATTTACTTTTCGAGTCGGGGGCAAGACCGTTCAAAACGCAAGCGAAGGTTTGCGTCTCCACCTCAGCATTGCTGCCCCCGGTGACCGTGGCATTCATCACTCCTTACAGATGTCGCCGGATAGTCTCGCCAAGCCGATGCACTCGCCTCCAGCAGTCAGTCAATCGCCAGGCTATCGCACCGTAAAACGAGAAGTATCTTCTGCCCACGGCACCGACAACTCATGAACTCCGTGCTTTTCGCATTTCACCTGCGGTACTGCTACTGTTACCAGCGTCGCAAACTGCATTGTGTCCAAATGTCGCCAGTTGCGCTCGCGATGGTCATGGTGCACACTACTCGCACCGCAACGCGGACACCTCACCTTCCCGCCACGGGAATACGACACCCAAACTCGAACTGTGCCCTGCAGAAGCTCAGCAGGACAGCCGTTAGGAGATCGCCCCGGAATCTGACCGCCAATCTCCAGCTCCGCGCTTGACACTTGCCAAGGTTGCTCAATACCAAGCAACGCACCCCACATCTTCTTGTCTGTGAACTGATACTGCCGTATGCTGTCCTTTGACGAATCCGACATTTCCTCTTTCCGCATCTTGACTCTCTCCATGGTTGCGAATTATTCTTTTTACTTTCCTAATATACTATGCCCCATTTGAATTCAGCTCACAAAAAACTGAAGAACCAATTTCTCTTGATGGGAGTAGAATACCGCCATGAAAATCACTGAAATTCTAGCGTATCAAGTTGACCTGCCATTCAAAGATGGGCGATATACCTGGTCGGACGGCAGATTTATTGAAGTTGCCAACACTACAGTCGTCGAAGTGAAGACAGATGCTGGAATTTCCGGATTTGGAGAGAGCTGTCCGCTGGGAACAGCATACCTTCCTTCCTATCCTGCTGGTGTCCGTGCTGGCATAGCTGAAATTGCTCCCCATTTGATTGGAAAAGATCCCAGAAATATCAATGCAATCAACTATGCCATGGATCGGGCATTGCTTGGGCATCCATACGTAAAATCTCCGCTGGACATCGCCTGCTGGGATATTCTCGGCAAAACGTCAGATCTGCCGGTTCACGCATTGCTGGGCGGCAAAATGCAAGATGACTACTTGCTTTACCGAGCAATTGCCCAGGGTTCGCCAGAATCGATGGCGAAAACTATCAAGAGTTACCATGAGGAAGGCTATCGAAAGTTCCAGTTGAAAGTTGGCGGAAACGCCAATGATGATATTGAAAGAATCCTTGCAACGAGAGCTGTCTTGAATGTTGAAGACATTCTGGTTGCGGATGCGAACAGAGGCTGGACTCAGCATGAAGCAGCGCGTGTTGTAGCTGCAATTGCCAATGAGGATGTCTATATTGAACAACCTTGCAGAACCTACAGGGAGTGTCTTTCCATCCGCCAACGTACGGCAAGACCTCTGATTCTGGACGAATCAATACAGACTGTCAACGACCTTGTTCAGGGAATTTCCGACGATGCAATGGACATTATCAGTTTGAAGATTTCCAAAGTCGGTGGCCTCACGAACGCCAGACTGATTCGCGATATTTGTATTACTTCCGGGATACCAATGACGATTGAAGATGTCTGGGGCAGCGATATTGTTACAGCAGCCGTTACACACTTGGCGATATCCGCTCCAGAAGAATTCTGCTTTGCCTCTACAGATTTGAATGCCTACAATACAGTCTTTGTCGCAAAAGGCGTACCGCAACGGGTGGAGGGTCGAATCACTGCATCGGACCGTCCGGGCTTGGGTATTGAACCCAACTATGACACACTAGGTGACCCGGTGATTCGGATAGGAGCATAGTATTTTATTCAAACACCCGTGGCAAGAGCACACAGGTTTTCCAAAACTTTTCAGGCGTATTACATTTTCGGGGAATACAACGAATGACAACCAATTTCAGTAGTCACAAAATTCCGTCTCACATGGCTGCGGTTCAGCTCACCGGACACGGCGGTTTGGACATGCTACGCTACTGCGAAGATGTGCCCGTACCAAGTCCGGGCGATGATGAAGTACTCATCAAGGTTTCTGCGGCTGGAATCAATAACACGGATATCAATACCCGAATCGGCTGGTATTCGAAAAAAGTTACTGATGCAACCGATGTTGGCGGTGCAGGTGGTTTCGATACCATAGATGAAGAAGATGCTTCTTCTATTGGACAAGTCATGCCATTCCCCAGAATACAGGGGGCTGATTGCTGTGGACATATTGTTGCTGTTGGAAAAAACATTTCACCCACTCGAATCGGCGAGCGGGTTATCGTAATGAGTGTTATGTCAGCTGAAAGTGGAATTTCCGAGCATCAGTATATGACGCTTGGATCTGAAATGGATGGTGCTTTCGCTCAATATCTGACAGCACCTGCAAAGATATCCTTTCGTGTAGATTGCAATTGGACTGACGCAGAGCTTGCCTCAATTCCGTGTGCATATTCAACTGCAGAAAACCTGCTTACCAGATCATCGGTCCAAGATGAACGCGTGTTGATTACCGGTGCTTCGGGTGGCGTGGGTTCGGC
This sequence comes from Arenicellales bacterium, assembly GCA_965203865.1. GTDB lineage: Bacteria > Pseudomonadota > Gammaproteobacteria > Arenicellales > JAJDZL01. The sequence continues at coordinate 1,767,149 of OZ241916.1, read as the reverse complement.
TGCTGTTCAATTGGCAAAAGTTCGCGGTGCTCATGTCATCGCAGTTGCCAACCAGTCCAAAGCGGACGCTCTTCTGGATATTGGAGCAGATAGGGTAGTTGACCGAAACGCAAACCTTGTTGAAGAAATCGGAATCGATTCTGTAGATGTGGTTGTAGACTTGGTTGGTGGAAATAATTGGCCCATGCTGCTTGATGTTATGGTTCGAGGTGCCAGGTATGCGACCTCGGGAGCAATTGCCGGTCCAATCGTTGATTTGGATTTAAGGTCCCTCTATCTGAAAGATCTGACACTGTACGGCTGCACTTTCCAACCGGTACATGTATTTGAAAATCTTGTTTCCTATATTGAAAATGACAAAATCAAGCCGCTTGTAGCCAAGACTTTTCCATTGAGCGAGATTCATGCCGCGCAAGAAGAATTCCTGGCCAAGCAATTCATTGGGAAATTTGTTCTGATTCCACCTGAGTGAGTTTTACGCAGAGTCCAGAACAAGAAAGAAGGTGATTGGATTTGCGAAAGGATTTTCGGGTGCGTATCCGATTACCTGAACCTTTAGTTTGTTTGAGGAACTGGTGAAGTAGTGTGAGTCGCATTCCTTATGCAGATGATCGTCTGAATGTTCTGAATGGTCCGGCATTCCATCGGGCATTACCAAAGACCAAGTTGTCAAAAAGGAATTCTCTGCGGCTATGCCACTTATTCTACAGTTTTATTATCTTTTGTAGATTTATGGATTTTTAGGTGGGGGTTTGATGGTTAAGGGCTTTCCATCGCTCCCTCTCTTGAGAATAGGTTGGTACCCCCTTATAAAATACTTGGTAGCAGGAGGATGAACTTCTTGAACTTGCTGAACTTTATCTTTTTTCATTTTTCACCTCTAATTATTTCAATTCAATAGGGTTATTATATTCTAGCTCTAAAAATTCAATATACTTTATTTCGCTAGCTGAAATTATAATGCCTTTCGTAGATTCCCTCTTCTTTTCAAGTCCTCCAGCTTCATTTAAATTCCATCTTTGTTCAAGATAAATTTGCTCATCGGCTGGTGAGTTAGAGGAAAAGGATTTTTCACTATATAAACCACCTATTTTTGTTCCATCTTTCAACTCTATGATAACCCAAAAAGGGTCTCGTTGTTGAAATACAAAATCCCAAGGTTTTGCTAATGGGTGTGAAAAAATTTTTTGACCTATTTTTGAAATTCTACATTTTTTCCAAAAAAAAGCCCACAAAGCAGGTACTATTAATAGTATTGATATGTAAAATAAGTAGTTGGCAGCAACTGACTCTTTGAGATTGCTATTTTCAAACCATAGAATTGGAAAAATAAACAATGCGTAATAGATACAACTATAAGTAGTAGCATTAAGCAATTGATTTTTAATGTCACTGGGGTGTTGTGGGGATAGCAGTTCGTAAGCTTTCAGACTAATGAAGCCTGGCATGATAAATGCGAAAAATAGTATCAGATTGTTAGATTCCAATATATTAACAGTCATTTTGCAATATTTAGGTCTGTAGATTGATGAGGCAAAAACTTGGAATTGGGTTATTGTAATTGATTTTGAAACTACACATTGGCGGGATTCAATCAACCTGCATCATCAATCGTGCGCACTAAATTTGGGAGTTAATGGAACAAGGCGGTCGCATTGATTAGCTGCAAAATTCAAAAGCAAAATTTATTTTTACTACCTGAAGCATCCGGAAAATTAATTGAAAGATTATCATTTTATTCTGGACAATCGCGAGCATAAGGTTGTTAATTTTCTCCGCAAAGTGCTCACTGACGCTGATGTATTTCGTTTGGTATCAGCTTATTTTCACAATCTTTGGCTATGAGGTATTACAAGAACAACTTCATAGGGTAGGGGATGTTAGGTTTCTTTACGGGGACCCAGGTTCTGTAGGTGAGTTAGACCCAAGTGAACAGACATTTTCATCTATTTCTGGAATACTGTCCAGCGACTAATTCATCCTTTTATGATGGTAAAAGGATCTATTCTACTTAGTACCAGATTGCTGAAATGATCATTGAGTTCTGGCAGGTTAAATTCCAGAATGTCGAATCGGTCAAGGTTAAAACTATTGACAATACTCTTATGTAATTTAGTTATTTTAGAGATAGAGCATATTGCAGGATGACAAGGATGGTGCATTCGGACTTGAGCTCAGTAAGAGTGCAGGGCAGATTAGTAGAAAATTACTATTCTCCAATCAATTTGAGAAGGTCATTATGAATTCCTTGCCAGTGCTGATTAAGGTTCAAAGTGCATACTCGAATCTGATGACCTTGAAAGTTTGCGCAAAAATTTACTTCTTCGTTTACGGTTGGATACAGAAGAATCCCTTCTGCATTTCTAAAACTATGCCCTTTGCTTTCGGCATTCATGAGATATGAAAAAATCTGATAAAGATTCTCGGAATGAATTTTCTTCGTTCCCTCCCGATGTGACTGGAGCGTTTCAGAATAGTACTTTGTATCAATAATTATTTGCTTTTTCTGCCCTTGTTTTTTTTCAAGATGAATGTCCGTTTTCATTACTGGAAGCATTTTTAATTGGTCTATGCTGCCTTCTGCATTCCAACGTAATTGAAGCGGCCCAACTTTAAAGTTATCTTGTTCAATTCGATAGAAATTTCGGACAAATTCTTCAAAAATCTTCCCCATTTCTTTCTCGTCGCGAACAAATTCTTTAAACTTGTAGTGCTTGCCGTCCTCTTCAGGTCGAGTTAATTCAAAGATTAATTTGCAAACTTCAATGAGAAAATCATAGAAGGCATTGTTACGATGAATTTCAACTTTTCGAAACAAATGGTAGGAAAGCCGCAGAGTCGAAACATTCTTGAAGTTCAACAAGAGAAAACTTAACTTATCAGCTAATTTCTTGTCAACATTTGACACTCGAATAAGTCTTTCAGCAGATGTCTTCAGTATCTGATTGGTGAGAATGTCATTTTGCAACTCGCCAAACTCGCAAACCATGCGGGGTGTGTTACGAACCATAAGCCCCATACTTCGATTGAAGTCCAGTCGGCCGCGTAGAGTAGATAATTCATCTCGCACTTGAACATATCCACGGTCCAATCCTCTCCGCAGTATGTGTTTCAATCCGCTGATGAGAACTTTTGCGAATAAATCTACTAATTCGGTTGTGTCGTCATTGCCAACATCAACAACCTTGCTTTCTTCCAGACGGTCCCACGCGTAGCACAGCATGAAATAGATATTCTGGATTGGAATTGAAGTTTTCACTCTTCGGAATCAGGCAGCAACTCTTTTTTCAATTCTTCAATGCGGTCAGGCTTGTCGAAATAGTACTCTTCCAGCAGTGGAACAATCTGAGAATTGACAATAATTTCGTACCATTCATTTTCGGACTGGCTCTTATATGGCTTATCACAAAAAAAACTGTGTCCAATACGAAAGCCCGGGCCGAGAAACCGGTCTTCTGAGATTTCTTTATTCAGGCCTTCAATACGGTCTTGGATTAATTGAAACATATCATCTGAAATTCCATTTTTGTGTAGATGATCATGGAATTTCTCTGAATCAAACTGAGGTTCCATTTCATAAAAACCGAATCGTCTGCGGAGGGCATAATCTACAACTGCCAGTGAGCGGTCGGCAGTATTCATTAGACCGAGCAAATAGACATTTTCAGGCACAAAGAATTTTTCACCAGTATTGCTATATGCAAGAGGTGTTGCCCAATCTTCATTACGTTTGTCCGGTTCGATCAATAGTAACAATTCACCGAAAATTTTGCTTAGATCGCCCCGGTTTATTTCGTCGATAATGAAGACGAACTTGTCTTCCGGGTTTTCACGTGCTTCGTCGCAAAATTTTACGAATTTGCCATCTTGAAGTTTGAATCCGCTTTCACTTGGACGGTATCCCTGAATGAAATCCTCGTAAGAATAAGATGAATGGAATTGAACAAATCCGACATGCTGTGAACTCTCTTGTTCAATCATTGCATATGCTAGTTTGTAAGCTGCAAATGTCTTGCCTACGCCAGGAGCACCTTGAATAATTAAATTCTTTCTGCTTCGCCATATTTGTAGAACGTGCTCAACTTTTTCTGTATCAATGAATAGGTCTTTTGTAGCAGCCTCAATTGTGGATTTGACAATAAGAGAGTCTAATTTTGGGGTGTCCCCATTCAGGAGCCATTGAGATTTCAAGTTGATCGGCCCCTCATAAAAATCAAGCTTAGTAGTTTCATATTTACTCTCCAATTTCTTTCGAATTTCGTAAAGTGACTCGTCCAATCCACAAGGAGAGTTATTTTCTTTATATGGGTCGGCGGAATTTTCCAGCAAATTCGAGAATGACCTGTAAATTAATTCTTTGTGATTTTTACTACAAATTCGTTCAAAGTATTTTGGGTAGCAAAAATAGAGAAACATATGTCGAAAAGTGGGGTTTGATTTACCTTGGATAGTGCTGACCCATTGGCACAATATCCAAGGTTTATTAGGAAAGTATTTTAATTGCTCACTAATTAGCAAGGATTTCCACTCTTTCAAAATTGTGAGCAAAAAACCGAATTCTTTCCATAAATTTATTCGAAAATACGTGCCGGGATATGCAATCCCCACTAATAAGTCGTAGTGTAGTATACGGTCGTATCCTACGCTAAGTGGTGGGAATCGTTCTTTGGACAGCTCCCAAGTTTCAGTGATTTCTTTTGTTTTCATGTCAACTGAAATAGCTCTATCCGATACGAATAACAGAAAAAACCATAGTACTTCCGCCGCCAATTTAATCAAATTGGCTTCAGAATTTGCTAGTCGTCGACGTAGTTCTTGATAAAGACCCTCTTCTTGGGACGGGCTGTTTACGTCAAATATTTCTTCCAAATTTTGAAAGTTAGCCGCAGTCCAAAGGTTTTCGTTTGTAAACATACCACCATCTCTCAAAAGGCAGGATTCGCGCCATTTTTCGAGAACTTTTAAAAAATTTTGTTCTAAATCTCTACCTATCCAAGTTGCCAATGCTATTCCTCCTCATTTTGTTCATTATTTCGCCTCGCTCCCATGTAGCCGGTGATTCTTTGAAATTTCTTTTTGTTTTACCAATGGGCTATTTAGCAATTCTTCAATGTTTCGTAAATTAGTTGATAGGGTGCTGCATCCTTCAACATTAAATTGTGATAAAGCCTTAATGAATAACGAGAATACTGTGTTCACGAGGACTGTATAGTAATACGCACAGATTAACTGTTGTTAGCTTTCATAAATCCGTATTAGTAGTAAAACTGTGGAAAGTAAAGATTAGTCAATGTTGTTAAATTTGAAGATTGAATATCTTGTGAGTCAAGTAACATCAACAATATAAAATCCCTCAGTCCCGATATAAAGATACTGCTGATAATGCAACTCTGTTTAGACTTGACCGAACTTCGTACAGCAAATCATCTGGGGGAATACTTGAATCTTGCTTTGAAATTTCATACCCTAGGCCCATAGAATACTCACTGAATGCAATTTCATATGACAATCTACGAAATGCGGGGGATTCTACACTTTCTGAACCAAGCGCAGCTGCAATTACGGGGTGATCCAAATTAATTAGAATTGATAAAGAATTTGCATCATAACGAGAGCGCTCTTCGCTTTTCCCCAGATTTCTATACTCAACACGAAAGCCACCTTTTGAGTTTCTTTTACTATCTTTACCACTAATGGGGTCAACTGTACTGGTACCAAGATCATCAAGTTCGCCAAACAAACTACTGGTTACATTTTTCCTATCTTTATTGTCTGACACTTCGGTTTCTCTTCTAGGAGCGCTAAGCGTTTTGTCTAATTGATGAATATTGCCCAATTGCTGGGTACCTTGAGTCCAGTTTACTTTGTCTATTTCCAGTCCCTTTTCTTTCTTTTTTGCAGGTGCAATCAAGCCGGTGGATGCGGTGCGAATATCTTGCAATTGTCGTTTGATATTTTGAAAATCTTTGTTCAATATATCCGAAATTTTTTCTGCTTCAATTGCTAGTCTACGAGCTTGCTCAGTTTTTTTTGCCTCTTTTGATTTCTGGACTAGTCGTTTTCTTACCTCGTCCAATTTTGATCCGATAAATCCAATCAATGCAGGTACCAAGGGATGGTGAGGATTGAGTTTAAGAGAACGTGAGGTGTCGTAAGGTTCAATGACACTGTCGTAAGTTTCGATGGCCGGCACACAAATTTCTCCAAAGAGATAGTTTCCAAATTCTTTACTAGAAACTCCTGCATCCTCAACTGCTACAAGGTTATTTATACCGGAAAAAATTGTGATGCCTTGCTCATCACTAGTGAGAGGGGCTCTAGCTACTTTAATAATTAGTTCCACATTCCCGAAAATCTCCACTTGCTTCGGTGATGGTGTGAATTTACATTCTTCGCTAATTTCAGGCTCTCGATATGTGCAGATGTGGTTGTTAACAGCGACTTCCGGCATAAGTGTGCGGAACGCTTGTAAGTGGCGCTCAATGTATTCAACAATCGTCCTTATCCTACATTCTTTTATGTAAATATTACTGATGACAATTGTAGTTCCGTTTTTCGAATTAGTTTTTGCATTCATTTCCAACCAATTAATTGGAATTTCATCGCCTCTAGAGTCATTAATCATGTCGCGAGTAAGCTCTACAATATTGCGAAAACCATTATTTACAGTTTGTACTTGTAAACTGGTGGCAATGCCAAATGCAGCAGATTTACCCGTTCCAAACTTCCCTCTGCCAACGTGACCGGCAACCCGGTCAATATTTTCTCCGTGCATTCGAAAGAAATTTCTCAGCCCATCTACATTCATACCGCGTCCATTGTCACTTATAACAATTCTGTGTTTTTTACCTACTTTCTCGACACGCACTTGGATTTTTGGTGATACACCTGGGTCAACATATTGAAGACTGTTAACAACATACTCCCATACCACTGCCGCTTCAGTTTTAAATGCCGTCGCAGAGGCAATGATGTCTCTTCCAATATGCGAGGTTACTTTAATTACATTTTCGTTCATGATTCTTTGGTGGCTATACTTTCTAGCTGTTGATTTATATGTTCTATAAATGGTCCGATATGTTCGTCGTCGTAGAATATGTTAGCGAGACGAACAATTTTTGCGCTTTGTAATTGTTCATTTGCATAGCTGTCGATTCGAAATACATCATTTATTTCGGACAAAGTAATATCTTTGTTGCCTTGAACCCACTTACCCCATGCAACAGACGACAGAATTCGATTTCGTTCGCGACTTTCCCTAGCCTTATCAACAGAATAAATATCTGTACTGGATTTAATAGGAATAAGTTGAGTATTGTCTATATTTTTTAACAATTTTCGTGCTAATTTTAATCCATTGGTAGTAAGTTGCCAGCCTGACTGCCCTGACCCTTGAATGAAAGAACCATCTTCTGGTCTTTTTGCGTGCGATAGACATACTCGAACTACCTCTAAATTGATTTGGTTTGGGTATTTGCGCCAAGCGAATCTACCTGGTGCAATACTATTAGATTGAATTGCTACATCCTCTGTATCAATAGATTGTTCTGCACCTCCAAGCAAGTAAACTGATAGAACTACTATCTCTGACTGAGATAGAGATTTTTTTGGTTTGTTTTTTTTCATTTAAATAATTATTCTGTATGGATATTGATGGAAGCAGTTAAATGTTAAAGAATACCATAGTAGCAAACTGGGGAGAGCCGGTTACGCCTCTTCTACCTAAAACAGTACGGGAATTGTGGAAGGAAGAAGTTTTACCTATTTGGCTAATAAGAGAACTAGGTTTGCCCGTAAATAGTACATACAACTCTCTTGGGGCACTTGTTTGGAAATATTACAATAATCCAATATCCGCTACAATTCGTGATTTCCTAGTGAAAATTGTTCGAGAAAGGTATGCACAAATTGCAAATAGACAAGTACTAGACATCCCCCCAAATCCAATGTTATTTATTGAAAATCTCCCTTTCTCGACTCGAACCAGAAATTGTGTTCTACATGATAGTATTATCGGAGATACCAGTAGAATTGGTGAATTAACTTACAACAACCTGCTAAAAGTTCCCAATATAGGGATGCTATCGATGATTGAGTATGTTTGTGTTGTTGAATCAGAAAATATGCAATTGAATCAGTTATATCCGGTGCCTAATGAAATCTTTGAACAGGAGGATGAAAGAAGTAAAAGCGATAACTTGAAAATTCTAATTGATGCACTAGATGCAACTTGGGTAAATCAGATTAGTGCGAGTGACCCAAGGTTTGCAGATGTTTTGAGATTATTTGGCAAGGGTACAATATTTGAGCTCATTAATAGCTTGCCAATAAACGATGAACAGTTGGAAGCAAGATTAGCTAATGCAATACTTGCAATTGAATCCAGAATAAAAGAACTTTCTAGGCTAAGTCTAGACGAGGCACTCTTGCACTTTGTTAAAGTGCTCTCCAATTATGACAATTATGGATTAAATTCCGTGCTATTGCGGTTGGGATGGCTAGGCGAGGCACCGCTGACGTTAGATAAGTCCGCCGTATCTCTTAATTTAACTCGAGAACGCATGAGGCAAATTGAAAAGAAAGTTTTGAACCGAGTGCCGAAACACCCAATATTCATGCCTTGCTTAGATGAAGCTTTAGAAGTTTTAGGTCAACAAATAATACTCAGTGTCGATGAGGCGGGTGAATTATTGAAAACATTGGGTTTATCTTCGGTTAATTTTCATCCATTGAGTTTGATTAGCGTAGCAAAAATTTGTGGCAGGCAACCCACCTTTGACATCCGAAAATTGCTAAATAAGGAGTTTATTTTTACTTGCCAGTTGCCAAATTATAGATGTGTGAATAAATTTATTTCCATAGCAAAGAAGCAGGCATCGGCTTCAGGAGTTACCAACATACAAGAAGTAATTGATGAATGTCAGTCTAATCATGTAGATATTCAGCTTGAAGATGCCAAAAATATAATTCATCAGCTACCAGAATTCAGATTCCTATATAAAGAGTGGTTCTGGTATCCAGTAGGTACTCGTAATCGTCTTAGGAATGTAGCAATCAAGATGCTGTCCGTAGTAGCACCAATTCATATATCTGTTATTAGAGAAGGAGCTGAAAGAAGTTATCGTGGGCGCAGAGATAGAGGACCTAACTCTTGGCCTCTCGTAGTTCCAGATAGACATACTATTGAATCATTTTTCCGTGACCACAATGAGTTTGTAGCCGATTCTAATGGAAATATTTCGCCAACCCGGTCGTTAGACTATAGGGAATGCCTAGATGAAACTGAGCAAATTTTTGTTGATGTTCTTCGCTCTACACAATCAGGTGTAATTAACAGGGCAAGTTTTGCGAAAGAATGTATTGAGCTTGGGATGAATCGAAACACGTTCAACACTTATCTATCGTTTAGCTGCATATTATCAAATGTTGGTAAAGATATCTGGGCACTTCGCGGAGTTCGTATAACGCCATTTGATGTGGAAGCAGTGCGGAAATTAAATTCTGAAAGGGTAAAACTTCGGAGAGTTTTAAGATTTGGTTGGTCAAGTTCTGGCAATCTCTGGATAGCCGTTCGTATACCTGATTATGAACATCAATTGGTGTTTGGCATGCCTGCTGACATCAAAAAATTATTGATTGATAAAAAATTCAATGCAGTCGACGAACAAAATGTAGGGTGCGGGACTATTGTCGTAAATCAACAAGGTTCATCTTATGGGTATAATTCATTTTTAAATCGTAAATGCCTTGACGAAGATAATGTTCTTTTGATTGAATTTGATTTAGTAGGACATACATGCGTTTTAAAACTATGCAATGATGAGTTTATTGATGGCGAGGATTCGACAGTTTAGTAGCCAATTTCATTGGGCTAGGTAGGGGTATCTGTTCAATTTTCGCTCCAAGATTTTTCTTCAATATGATTAACAGAGTAAATTAGAAGAATCAGAATATGTATCGCTACTACTGATTAAAGATTAAACTCAGTATGAAATTGTCTGGTATAGAATTTCCAAGTAATCTTCTAACTGCCGTTCGCGACAGAAGCCTTGTAGTGTTTGCTGGAGCGGGAGTATCTATGGGAGAACCTGCTAACTGCCCTAGTTTTAAGGAATTAGTAAAAAATATTTCTGCTAGTACTAATAGAGAAATTAAAGACGGGGAAGCCGAAGACTGTTTTTTAGGAGACCTTCAACGCGCTGGAGTAGAAATCCATAGCCTTGCAGCCAAGGAGTTAACTTGTGGAAAGCCCCAGCCGACTAGTTTGCACTGCAATTTACTACGTCTTTTTGTTGAGTCACAACAGGTACGAATTGTAACGACAAATTTTGATTTATTGTTTGTGCAAGCTGCTCGGGAGATATTCAACTCTAAACCGGAAATTTATAAAGCTCCTGCACTGCCATTAGGTAGTAGATTCAAGGGCATATTGCATATCCACGGTACATGTGACCAGCCAAACAACATGGTGCTTACAGACATTGATTTTGGAAAAGCATATTTGCATGACGGCTGGGCTTCGAAATTTCTAATTGAACTGTTCAAAAATTACACAACGTTGTTCATTGGATTCAGTCACAGCGAGACAATATTAAACTATCTTTCCAAGTCTCTAATGTCACAGAGTTTGGTAAAAAGACGATTCGCTCTCGTCAAAGAAAAAGATAGTGATAGATGGGAATCTTTAGGTATAGAACCAATCCCCTATACCAACAATGACGCTCTTTCCAATTCTATCCGTCAACTTGCTGATTACACCAATAGAAGTATTCTTGACTGGAAAAGTGAAATTCCAAATATTCTGGAAAAACCACCATCTTTAATGGATGAAAAAACTGGAATAATTGAAGAAGCAATAAAAGACAAATTGAAAGTACAGTTCTTTGAAAATGCGAAATCCTCACCGGAATGGATTAATTGGTTGAATAAACGAAATGCCTTCAACAATTTATTTCGAGAGGGTCAGTTGTCCGACATTGACAAAAGCCTTGCTCAATGGTTAGCAAGGCAGTTTGCTGTTAAACACCCGAACGAACTTTTCAACTTAGTTGCTCAACATAAGTTACGCATAAATCCAGGATTTTGGTCTGAGATTGTTAGGAGCATTCAAACAGATGAAATTAACCCGGAATCATTAGACCGCTGGGTTTGCATATTACTTGCAACATTTGACAGTTGGAAAAATATTTTTATGTTTCAAATATTACTTGAGTGCTGTAATAAACATAATTTGGTTGACAGGATGGTTCAAATATTTGAGGCAATAACTAAATACCATTTACATAATTTAACCATGCAACATAGCACTGGAAGTGAAATTGGATATCTGAACTATCACTCAAATGCATTTTCGGTATTGCAAAAACTTTGGAAAAAGGGGTTGCAACCAAATTTAAATCTTATCTCAGAACGTTTACTTTCACAGCTTGTAGTCTTTTTTGAATCGTTGCATCACGAATTATGCTTATGGACCGAGATTAACAATACTTTTGACCAAGTTAGTTTTTTACGCCAAGCTATTGAACCTCACAAGCAAAATAATATACCTAAATTCGAAGATGTGCTAATTGATGCTGCTCGAGATTGCCTAGAGTTGCAAGTATCTAACCCACTCCCTTCGGTAGGAGCATATTGGTGTGACTACCTTAGCGGAGCAACTGCCCCGATTCTTCGTAGATTAGCAGTGCACGGATTATCGAGACGAAGAGACTTGAATGATAATGAAAAAATTGATTGGCTTCTAGAAAGGATTGGGTTAAATGAAATATTGCAAAAACACGAAATATTTATGGCAATGAAAGTAATTTATCCAAGTGCCGATTTCATTCATCGCAAAAAAGTAATCCAATCAATTTTAGATTGGCAAGGGTCGGAAAGCGAAGATAACAATGAACTAAACTTAGCTTATTATCGGTTTAACTGGATGCATTGGCTTAACTCTGCCAATCCCAAGTGTGTCTTGACGAAACAATATTTGGATGAAATTTTGTCGGAATATCCTGATTTTGAACCCAAGGAATATCCAGATTTGAATTATTTCTTCTCCTCTAGCTCAGATGAGTTCGTAGGACAACGGAGCCCTTGGTCAATTGAACAGATACTTGAAAAGGAGCCTATAGAAATTGTCGTCAAACATATTTCATTTAAAGGGAATGAAGAAAATAGCCGAATAAGCTTTGAAGCAGAGATTTTAGAGGCAGTAATTCAAAAACCTGAGTGGGGAATGAAATTAGCATTCACCCTAGAGGGCGAAGAGGAATGGGAAACTGACCTATGGGTCCTGTTGTTGCAAGCTTGGTCTAATCCTATAGGCATCGAACATCAACTTGAAAAAGTTTTTCAATGGTTAGAAATTAGCCGTTTGCAAAAAACTCACCATAAAGTAATAGCTGAATTTTTAAGTCAATTATTTATTAAGGTTCCTGACAGTGCCATAATGTATGAGCATCTCGAAAACATAGACGAAATCGCTGGTGACTTGTGGACTCAATTAATTCAAGAGGAAGAAGATTTTGGTATCGATGACTGGTTATTTAGAGCTGTAAACCATCCGGCGGGGAAACTATGCCAAGTTTGGATTTTTAGTCTTTCTTCATGGTGGCAAAATCAGGATCCTCGGCCTGTTCAATTCAATAGTTCCTTTCAAAATACATTTGAATGTATCTTGGAAGATACTTCGTTAAACGGCCGGTTAAGTCGTGCTATTTTAGTGCAATATTGTAATTTCTTGTTTGCAGTTGATGAAAATTGGACCAGAAATAATGTAATCCCCCTTTTAACCAAATTTGATGACATCAGCGAACTTCAAGTCGCTTGGGATGGTCTTTACTATTCCGAATATTTACGACCTCAAATTGCCGAAGCCTTGTGTTCTGTTTTTTTAAGCGCTGTTGAGAAAATGAAGTGCTTCGGGTCAAACTCTCACCGTGAAAAGTTTGTTGAAATGTACACAAACATGTTGTGCTTCTATTCAACGAAAACAAATAATTTGTGGGTTCCTAAATTTTTTAGAGATTCATCCGAAGCAGATAGAAAATTATTTGCAATAAATATTTATAAAAATTTACTCAAGGTGGATACGGAATTGCGTCAAAAATGGTGGGAAAGGTGGCTTAGAGAATATTGGGAAATCCGTCTCTCTACAAAACCTGTTTCTCTATCCATAGTTGAAATTCACGAAATGTTACATTGGTTGCCATTATTGAAAGCTGTATTTCCAGAAGCGGTTGATTTAGCAACCCAAATGCGGGTCAAGGACCAATCAAGCCAGCGACTAGATGGTAGTATCCACTTTGGGTCATTTGCTCGAGATTTAGAGGATAAAGGTATTTTAGATAGTCATCCAATAGACACTTGTAAGTTAATAATTTATGTACTGGATTCCTTCAATATTCCCGATTATGAAGAATATGAATTTGAAAAAGTTTCAAAAAAATTGTTGAACAGCGCTATACCTGATGACTTAAAAGGTAAACTTGAGGAAAGCCTGGCTAAACATAATTGGTAAATTGTTATGTTATGAGTTTTTCGGGCACAATAAAAAAACAATTATCAATTCAAAGGGCGAGCTATGTATGTAGTGTTTTTTATTTTGCGTAGGCTAATTGTTAAATACTGATTTGTATTCCTTGTTTCATTAATTAGAACAAATAGAATATCTTCAACAGAAAAATTATTTTTACTACCTATAGCACCCGGAAAATTAATTGGAAGATTATCGTTTTATCCTAGACAATCGCGAGCATAAGGTCGTTGATTTTCTCCGCAAAGTGCTCACTGACGCTGATGTATTTCGTTTGGTATCAGCTTATTTCACAATCTTTGGCTATGAGGTATTGCAAGAACAGCTTCATGGTATAGAGGATGTTAGGTTTCTTTATGGTGACCCAGGTTCTGTAGGTGAGTTAGATCCAAGTGAACAGACAATCAAGAGTATTGTTATCACTGAAAAAGGTATTTTACCTACTGAGGAACTTCAACAGAAATTTTTGGCTAAACAATGTGCAGAGTGGATAAAAAAAGATAGCGTGCAGATCCGTTCAATTGAAGAATCCAATTTTTTACACGGCAAGCTGTATCTGGCTGAATCTTCCAATAGTGGTAGTGCAATTATCGGTAGCTCCAACTTTACAAAAAGAGGATTAGGTTGTGGACAGGGCTCAAACATAGAAATCAATGTTGCAACAGATCATAAAAAGATACTATCTCAATTCAAGGCATGGTTTGACAGTATCTGGGCGGATGAGAATCTTACCAAAAATGTCAAACAAGAAGTATTGGATGAATTAAATCGAATTGGCAAGGATGTAGCACCAGAATTTGTTTACTTCAAAACCCTCTATGAAATTTATAAGGAAGAGCTAGATGCTATTAGAGACAACGAAGAAAAATTTGAGGGTGTTAAATTCTACGATACAAAGATTTGGAATTCTCTATATGAATTTCAAAAAGACGGAGTAAAAAAAATAATTTCACTCCTTTACCGAAATAACGGTTGTATTCTTGCTGATAGCGTAGGATTAGGAAAAACTCGCACTGCACTCGGAGTGATAAAGTTTTTTGAATTGAAAAACGACAGAGTTTTAGTGCTGTGTCCGAGAAGACTACGGAACAACTGGGAGCTTTATCCGGCATACAACAGTCACACTAACAATCCTTTTATTGATGATCGTTTTGGCTATACCCTTTTGTCGCACACAGATTTGTCAAGAGATAAGGGAACGGCAGGAAGTATTGAGCTGAAAAATTTTAATTGGTCAAACTTTGACTTGGTAGTCATTGATGAATCTCACAATTTTAGAAATGATATAAATGCACGCCGTGGTGAAGACGGGAAATTGATCAAGCACAGCCGCTATTCCCGGTTACTTGACGAAATAATAAAACAAGGAGCCAAAACCAAGGTTCTTATGCTTTCTGCGACTCCTGTGAACACATCTTTAATTGATTTACGTAATCAGATTCATTTAATAACGGAAAAGCAGACTGATACCTTCAAGCAAAATTTGGGAATTCTAAATATTGATACATTTATGAGCCAAGCACAAAAATCATTCAAGGCTTGGGAAGAAGAATGTGAAAGAACAGGGAAAAGAATTAAACAGGATCTGTTAGAAACTTTGGGAATTGAGTTCATTTCATTATTGAGCGAGGTTACCATAGCTCGTTCCAGACAGCAAATTGAGAAATTCTACACTGTTGATTTAGAGCAAATCGGTAAATTTCCTGTTAAAAGTAAACCGGATAATTACTCCCCTCATACCGATCTAGAATGTGAGCTCTCATACAATAAATTGACAGAGGAAATTGAACAGTTTTCACTGTCTCTTTATACTCCCTCAAAGTATGTTACTGATGAGGAAGCAAAGAGGCGTTTAATAGACCAATGGGGATTTCAGCAAAAAGATCGGGAGAAATTTCTCATTGGTATGATGCGTACGAATTTTTTAAAGCGCTTGGAAAGTTCGGCACATTCTCTTACTAAAACACTTAATCGAACAATTTCAAAAATATCGGAATTTATAGAAAAAATAGACCAGTATCGCCAACAAGATGCAGATAAATTTATTGAGACCGGAATTGAGGATAACGAAGATGAAGAGACTGATGATGAATATAAAATCAGTAGAGAAAGTTACTACTTACGTTTCGGAGAACTTGATTTACCCGCCTGGAAAAGCGACTTAGAGGCTGACAAAGAAAGTCTGGAAGCTGTCTTGGACCAAGTTAAACGGATTACACCACAAAGGGATGGGAAGCTAGAACAACTCAAAAAAGATATTGAGAAGAAGGCATCATCTTCACAAAAGAATTTAGATGGCCATCCTTGCAGAAAATTGATTGTATTTACCACATTTAAAGATACCGCGGAGTATCTATTCAAAAATTTGAGGGAACTGACAGACCAACTTGAGGTAAAAATGGCTATGGTTTGTGGTGATACAACTCATACTGATGTAGGAGAGAATAAATACAATTCCATTTTAGATAATTTCTCGCCCGTCTCAAGAGGATTACAAAGAACTAGAAGTTCGGATGAAATTGACCTGCTGATAGCGACTGATTGCATATCTGAAGGTCAAAATTTGCAGGATTGCGATACCGTACTAAATTACGATATACACTGGAATCCCATACGAATTATTCAAAGATTTGGAAGAATTGACAGAATAGGCAGTCGAAATTCTTCTGTACAATTGATTAATTATTGGCCTACGCATGATATGGAGATCTATCTGAAATTGGGAAATAGAGTTCACTCGCGTATGGAGCTAGCGAATATCACCGGGAGCGGTGATGACAACTTTCTAAAAAAACAACCAGATTTGCCGGGAATTCAGAGAGAATTGAATTTTCGTGATGATCAATTGAAAAAATTAAAGGAGGAGGTGTTTGATTTAGATGAACTGTCGAATAATGTAGTAATGAGTGATTTCACGTTAGATTATTTTTTCTCTCAATTACGTCACTTTTTGGAAAAAAACAGGGAAGAACTAGAGAAGATGCCCAAAGGAGTGTATGCAGTTACTGATGGACATGATTCAAAAGGAGACCGTGGGGTGATTTTTTTCTTGCGTCAGGTTAATTCAGGTAAGTTAAATCCTCGACAAGTGGCTAGTCCAATTCATCCAATTTACAGTGTTTATATTTCCTATGATGGAGAAATTCAACTTGGCTGTACAGAAACCAAGCAAATTTTGGAACTTTTCGAATCTCTGGCTATTGGCAAATCAAGACCGCTAAGACCATTGTGTAGTCAATTTGACAAGGATACAGATAATGGTAAAAAAATGGAGGTTTATGAAGAGCTATTGCGTCAAGTGATCAATCATATCAGTGTCAGGTTTGAAAAAGCTCAAACAAGAGGATTAAGTGTTGGGGAAACTGACTTTAAACTTCCACCAAAATCAGAATTTCCTAATGATATAAATAATTTTGAACTTGTAACTTGGTTAGTTTTGCCTCGTCCTACAAATTGAAGTGATTTGTGAGCATCAAAAAGTAATTCTTGAGAAATCGTTGCGCTTATCTGTTTTAACATTCAATTGCGAGTATCTAATCGTGCAAAAGTTATGATTCAAAATAATACTAGTGTGGAAATAAAAAATGCACTGTCCGGTGTATCAACGCTTGAATTTACTACTGCTGTAAGAAAAATCCTTTCAATTTTGGGATACGAAAGTGAACGCAGCCTAGATTTGACAGGCTGTCCATCTGAATTCATACGAGAATTTCCGGGTGAAAAACAAAATACAAATTCAGAGCAGGAGTTCCTTAATCATGTTAAGTCTGTGAAGTTGGTTTTTCAATACACAGATGAAGAAATGCCCTTCAAACAAAGAGAACTACATTTTAATCGTAATTCTTTTGAAAAGAGTAATAAAAAGAGTAATGAGAGGAGTTTTCTATTCTTCGCTGTTGAATTGAAAGAGGATACATATCCTAGGGGCAAATATGCCAAATTTACTCGGGAAATTAACAAAAGAATATCAGTGGCACCAACTGTAGTATTTTTCAAAAATAGCGCAAAAAAATTAACTCTTTCTTTAGTCCATCGACGGAAACACAAGGGAGATAGGAAGCTAAAAGTATTAGGAGATGTGTCCCTTCTAAGAGAAATTGACCCTATTAATCCTCATCGAGCTCATATGGACATATTAGAAGAATTATCTTTTTCCCAACTTCTATCATGGATAAACAAATACAACAAGCCCAAGAACTTTGATGGATTATTCCAAGCATGGTTGGGCAAATTGAATATTGAGGAATTGAATAAGCGGTTCTATGATGAGTTGTTGAGATGGTATCAAACAGCTGTTTCTCATTCTTCATTCCCTGATGGTAATGATGAGAATGAACAGATTATCAGATTAATAACTCGAATTCTTTTCATTTGGTTTATTAAAGAAAAAGAGTTAGTGGAAGAGGAGTTGTTTAATGAATCTCATGTAACTCAGTATTTAAAAAATTACGACGCACAAGAAGGTGATTCATATTACAGAGTGGTTTTACAAAACCTATTTTTTGCGACATTGAATACAGAAGTTGATCAACGTGGTTTCAGTGATAAAGGTCAAACCAAATCTTCACCGACAAAATATATTTACAAGTCTGAAATGAGGTTGCCAGATGAGTTGTTAGAATTGTTTTCACGAACACCATTTATTAACGGTGGGTTGTTTGATTGCTTGGGCAAGAATGAAGATTCTGAAATAGGCGGTGGTTTCATTGACTGTTTCTCTGACCGCGAGTCGATACACAAATTAATTTCTATTCCAAATAGGTTATTTTTCGATAACGAATGTGGCTTATTTCCTTTATTGCGGCGTTATAAATTTACAGTTGAAGAGAATACACCAATTGAGCAAGAAGTAGCATTGGATCCAGAGTTGCTTGGAAGGGTGTTTGAAGGATTGTTGGCGTTTATTTCCACGGGGCGAAATCAATCTCTACGAAAAAAAACTGGCTCATTCTACACACCTCGGCAAATAGTTGAATTTATCGTGGATAAATCATTGCTGGAAACCCTTAAAAACAAATGCAAGCCTTCAGATGGTAATATGGTTCGGTTGAGTCACCGTTTAGGTTGCCTGCTTGACCACTCTCATGATGATGACCATGCACAAGGTCTATTCTCTAAGGAAGAAAAAAAGCAGTTGGTTCAGGCAATTTCAGAACTCAAAATTTTAGACCCAACAGTTGGTTCAGGTGCATTTCCTGTAAGCCTTTTGCTTAAACTCACGCTGATTTTACGACGACTTGATTCCGACAATAAAATTTGGCGAAAAATACAAGAAAATCGAGTGAAGAGAATGTTAGAACTGGCTCACGATAGTATTGACGATTCAGCAAACCCAGAGCTATTGTTGGATATTAATTCAACGTTTCAAAAATACAACGATTCAGATTTTGGTCGAAAACTGTATTTGATTCAAAACAGTATTTTTGGTGTAGATATTCAACCGATTGCATGTCAAATTGCAAAACTTAGATTTTTTGTTTCATTGATTATTGAACAGAATCGAATTGATGACAAGGCGCGAAATTTTGGGATTAAGCCATTGCCAAATTTAGATATGCATTTTTTGTCAGCCGATTCATTACTTTCTCTAAAACTCTATAAAAAGGGGGTTCAAAGAGAAATTTTTGATAAAGATGTGTATGAAAAACAAAAGAAAATAAACCTGAATAGAGAACAATACTTTCATGCAACTAATCAAACTAAGAAGTTATCTTTGGCAGAAAATGACAAGAAGTTACGGCAGGAATTGGTAGATATATTGAGAAAAGATTATGGTTTAAGCGAAGAATATAAAAATGAGGTTTTTAAAATTGCGAAATGGGACCCGTTTGACCAAAGTTCCAAAGCAGATTGGTTCGACATGAAGTACATGTTTGGTATTGACCACGGTTTTGACATTGTATTTGGTAACCCGCCCTACATCCAACTACAAAATAATGGTGGTGAACTAGCGCATCGGTATAGAAGTGAAAAGTATGAATCATTTGCTTCAACTGGTGACATTTATTGCTTGTTTATTGAATTTGGTTTGAAGCTTCTCAAAAATTCAGGACACTTGTGTTTTATCACCAGTAATAAATGGATGAGAGCAAATTACGGTGCTAAATTAATTGAACTATTGGCCAAATTTGAATGGAATAAAAAACTGTTGATTGATTTCAACGGTATCAAAGTATTTGCATCGGCAACAGTAGACACTAGCATATTACTCATATCAAAGGAAGAAAGCACTCAACAATTTGTTGCTGCCAAAATGACAGAAGAATTTAAGGAACAGACCGATATTGGTGAATTTGTATTAAAGCATGGTATTACCATGAAGAAATTTGACTATATACGTAGTGGTCCCATATTTATCGGTACAGATGCAGAGAATGAATTAAAAGAAAAAATTGAAAATATTGGTACTCCGTTAAAAGAATGGGATATATCCATATACCGAGGAGTAATTACTGGGAAAAACGATGCTTTTATCATTGATAACAGTACTAAGGAAGAACTAATTCGAAGGGATTCAAGGTCAGCTGAAATCTTAAAACCAATCCTAAAGGGTCGTCATATTCGTAGATACCTAACTGATTGGAAGCAAACAAAAAATTGGCTAATTGCAACAATTCCAGCGTTAGGAATTGATATTGATGAATATCAAGCAATTAAGCAACATTTACTTTCATTTGGAAAAGAAAGATTAGAGCAATCTGGAAGAACATTACCAAATGGTACAAAATCCAGGAAAAAGACAATCCACTCTTGGTATGAACTGCAGGATACTTGTGCTTACCACGCAGAATTTGAAAAACAAAAGATCGTTTGGCCTGATATATCAACTCAACCAAATTTTTCTCATGCTAACGCCGGGGTTCTAATAAGTAACACCGCCTACATGATTACGGGTATGAGACAGTATTATCTCTTGGGAATTCTCAACTCAAATATTACGAGATTTTTCATTCCCAAAATTGCCACAAGTTTAGGCGAGAAAGGAAATAGATATATCAAAAGGTATTTCGTTGAAAAAATACCAATTCCAAAAATTCAGGCTTCTGATGAATTTGTTAATACAATTGATCAACTTCTAGAGGTTAAAAAATTTGAAACATAGCCTCAATTGAAAGAGAGATAGATAATCTCGCATATAAACTATATGATTTTTCGCCTGATGAAATTAAACTAGTTGAAAAATCAATGCACTGTAATTGAAGTAATATTTTTAAATTCAATTAGATTATCACCCAATCTACATGCAGGCAGGGATGACAAATTGGCTTTTAGCCATCAAATCTCTCTATTACTTCTATTTCTGAGTTTGTCAATTCAAATAGTTGGTAACTCAGACTGTTAATATGCGAGATTATCTATCTCTCTTTCAATTGAGGCTATCGTTTTCAACCATAATTGAATTACTAATTTCTTTTGCTAGAAGTTGATCAACTTGTGATTAACAAATTCATCAGAATTGCCTAGAATTTACTTCGGAATTGGTAAACTTTCCACGAAATACCTTTTGATATATCTATATCCCTTTCTCGCCTAATCTTCCGCCTGAATAAAAGTTTTTGGAATGATATAAGCTCGCAATATTTAGAATTTAGTATCCCAACTAAGAGACTTTAATATTTTCTCATACCCGTTAATCATGAAGGCGCTCGTTACTCAGCGTAGAACCCCGGCGTTAAAGTCATAAGATAAAACTTGAGTTGAACTTGTACAATTTCAGGCCATATACAATCTTTTGTCTTTCTCGAATTCTGCGTGGTAAGCACAATTACGGAGATGATAAGGCGTAATCCCTTTGTCTTGTCTCTTTTCTAGATCTGGATAAAACGAATCTAAATGTTTCTTAATTTCCGAGTAGTCATCAATTTTAATTGGAGGAACCAATTCATATCCGTTATGAACATCTATCAGCCACTCATTGCCCCATTGAGTTTTGTATCTTCGGATGTTCCTTCCTCGTAATACTGGTTTTAAAATTTCAGCTGACCTTGGATCCCTCCGAATTAGTTCTTCCTTAGTACTGTTATCAATGATAAAAGCATCGTTTTTCCCAGTAATTACTCCTCGGTATATGGATATACTGAACCTAAAATTTAATAATTATTGTCTCTGGAGGGATTACAAATGAACCAGTTGAATAGCAAACAAAGTGAGTTATTTTCCGAAATCTTGACTTCTGCACTGGCAGAAAACACACGAGTTGCATACGAAAAAGGTTGGAACTATTTTTCGATATGGTGTGATATTGCTGAGATTGACCCATTATCAGCAACACCTGAAAATATTGTAAATTTTTTTTGAATCTGCTACCCAACCAAGTTTTCAAAGTGGAAAATTGCTGTCAATTGGCACATTAGTTTTATATCGAAGTGCAATTAACCATAAATTTATAGAAGCCGGAATTGCTTCCCCTACAAATCATCCTTCGGTAAAGGCAACCTTGAGGGGGTTGTCCCGAATTAAAGGTTCATCTTGCCGTCAAGTAATGGCGCTTCGGGAGCATCACATTGAGAATATGCTAAGTTTTTGCGATGAATCCTTGATTGGCTTGCGCAACGCAGCAATAATTTCCTTGGGATTTGCTGGAGCACTGCGGCGGTCAGAAATTTGCGGCCTAATGGTTGATGATGTAGAAATAATTCAACAACCAGACGGTCAGCACTCCAAGCAAATGATTCTCTATATTCGGAAGTCAAAGACCGACCAAGAGGGGAGGGGGCAAAAAATAGCGATTCCCGATGGCAAGAGATTGAAGCCGATTACCAGATTACAAAGTTGGCTGGAAACTTCTAAAATTGTTAATGGTTATTTGTTTCAAACGATGAGGCGCGGAGGAACATTAAGAGGATTGCCATTGCATCACTCCGATATTCCTCGTTTGGTTAAGCATTACGCTGAGTTAATTGGATTGGACCCATCTAATGTTTCCGGCCATTCTTTGAGAGCAGGTTTTGTTACGAGTGCAGCAGTTCACAATGCTCGCCTGGATAAAATTATGGAAGTTACAAGGCATACCAATCCGGCAACAGTGATGAAGTATATCCGTGATGCAAATTCGTTTAGTGACCATGCAGGCAAGAATTTTTTGTAGGATAATTTATTAAAGTGCATTGAAAAAACTTTTGCCCATAACGGATAAGTTAAACTTTTTGATTGTGCAAACATGAATTGATTTGGGTCGTCTTTGAATACAAAGTCTGACATAGCAAGGTGTCCACTATGACTAGCAAATTGGAAAGCGAAAATTCAAAATTTGAAAAAGAATTTACTGAGTTCTTGAACAGGGCTAGCGACGTGTTAAGTTATGTTGCGCTTGATGAAGCAAGTCTAGATGATTTTGGAAATTCATTTCGTATTAACTATTTGCAACCCGATGGTTCAACTGGATTTTGCAATCCTGGCTGGATTGTTGTACAGAGATTTGACGATAACGAAGTAAATTGGATTGTAGAGACAAACGTTCATAAAGTGGCGGAATCAAAAGAAAGGGATTTGGCTATAAAAGAGTGGTGTCGGAAACAGAGTTTACTAAGCGGTAAAACGTGGGATTTTATCCGTGTATATCAAAACGATTTTGACTCTAATCGGGCCACCTTCAGAAGTCTGGTTGTATCAATAATTGGCAAGGCAATGTTGGAAAGGCGTGACAAGTTGAATATAGTGGTTACACAGCAAGAACTGCGCGAGTGGCGCGAAGATGGACGTGCTTGATAATTAAATTAGCTGAAGTTTCATTTGTGATTGGATAGAATATTTCAGCTTGTCTTTGAGGCGAAATTTAAATTTTGGATGTAGAATATCTATGTAAACCATCGGTTGTAGAATTGGTATTAAGCAATTGACAGTGTTTGCATGCAAGATTTGATGTTCAGCGTACTGAAGATTTGAGAAAGACTTGAGTGGTATCACAGAAACTGCTAGTGGTTTTTTGTAAATAATTGGTTGTTACTTCAGAATATTGTCCTGAAACTTATCAATTTTTACTAAACAGAAAAAGGCGGCCGAACCTTGCGCTAATCTTAAATGCATTTCATCTAACGCTTGTCAGGGGATTTAAGAATTGGCTATAGATATTCACATAGAATAATTTCAAGAGTACCAGTATATGCATTTAAAGCAAATTCAAATAAAGAATTTTCGAGGCATTAAAGAGTTGGAGTTGACCCTGCCTTTAGACAAGCTGTGCATTTTAATCGGGGAAAACAATTCCGGAAAGTCATCAATTCTAGATGCTCTTCAAATTTGCCTTTCTAAACCGATTTCAAACAAACGGCAACTGTTTGATGACTACGATTATCACTTGGAAGATGCAACCGCGTCCCCAGAGAATTCGCCACCCATAGAAATTATCCTGACATTCTCTGAAGTCGAAAGTGGCGAATGGGATGAATCAATTTTGGGTCCGCTAGAAGGTGCTATACAAATAGATATAGACAGTGAGTTGAATATTGTTACTGTCCAAGTAAAGAGTCAATTTGATTTAACAAGTAATAATTATGAGATGACAGTAGATTTTCTAAGGTCCTCGGGAGAACGTTTGAATGTCTATAGATCGCATCAACTTTTATACGAATTGAGACGATTGATTCCATACCATCATCTTGATTCATTACGTAATGCTGCTAGTGAATTTCGAGCCAACTCTGAATTCTGGAAACCTTTTCTAAGCTCTCCAGACCTAAGTGAGAAAGAACGAGAGTCTATTGAGCATTCTTTACAGGAATTGAATCAAGAAATACTGGATAAACATACATCGTTTGAAAGCATCAAGCGGTATCTTGGAAAAACAGCTAAATTTTTGCCGCTTGGTACTGATGAAACTGTCGCAATTGAAGCAATTCCAACAAGAATATTTGATGTATTATCAAAAACGCAAGTGTTGCTTGAGGCAAAAACCGGTGCTCATATTCCAATCATTCGTCACGGTAGTGGAACCCAAAGTTTTGCTGTAATTTGTCTGTTTGAAGCGTTTCTTAGAGATCAATTAAAAAGCGAAAGTAGGGACCCACTAACGACTCTTGAGGAACCTGAAGCTCATTTACATCCGTCAGCTGTACAGGTAGTTAGCCAAATGCTGGGAAAATTACCAGGGCAAAAAGTTGTTGCTACGCATTCTGGAGATATTTTGGCCAATGTTGAATTGAAGCTCATTCGTCGTCTTCGTAAAGTGAACGGAAGTGTTACCGCATTTGAGGTCAAAGATGGCGTGTTCAAGCCTGAAGAAATTGCCAAACTTAAATATCACATTCGAAATACTCGGGGAGAATTGCTATATTCAAGGTGCTGGGTGTTAGTTGAAGGCAAGACGGATGCCACAATACTTTCATATTGTAGTCAGGCATTGAAGTGCAACTTATATGCCGAAGGTGTCTCCCTTGTTGAGGCAGGAAATGCTGTAAAAGAGATTGTCAAGCTTGCAAATCAACTTGGAATTGAATGGTTAATTGTTGTAGACAAGGATGATGCGGGGAACAAATATAGAAGATCTGCGGAAAGCCATCTGAATTCAAAAAGTGTGAAAGATAGAGTATTCCAACTTGAGCATGGAAACTTGGAATTATTCCTTTGTATGGAAGGTTATGGTCATCTATACAAGGACAATGTTTCACCACAAAAAGAGCAAGATGTTATTCCAGCGGATGGGACCATTGACTACTGGAATAGTGTAATTGATGCTCAATCGGACCATTATAAAACCCACATGGCTGATCGGGTGGGGAAAGAAATGATTGAAACCGAAAAAGTGCCAAGTCAATTGGAAGAAATTATAAAACAGTCCGTAAAACTGGCAAGTAGCACTCAATGATGATATCGAGTTATCAGTTTAACGATAATCAACGCAAAGCAATAGAATGGGATGAAGGTCCTCTATTGGTTGTTGCTGGCCCTGGTTCTGGAAAAACTCTTGTACTTACGCATCGAATTGCTCGTCTGATAGAAAGTAGTCCAAACAACCACTACAAGATTTTAGGGTTGACATTCACGAACAAAGCAGCCGCTGAAATGCGTAATCGAATTACTGAACTATTGCCAAATTCAGAACAAAGAACAAGGCTAACAACGTTTCATTCTTTTGCGGTGGATATTTTGCGCCAACACGGTCACCATATAAATATAAAGCCAGATTTTACAATTCTGTATCAGGAGGCTGACCGACTTGCTGTGTTAGACGATGCAATAAAAACTGTAGGCAATGGAAAATCATATCGCACCAGTGCAGAACTACTCCGACTAATTACCCGGCTTGTGGATAATAATATTTCCCCCGACCAAGCGATTCACATACTTAAACATAGGTTTGATGATGCCGAGTTGCTTGCAAGAATTTACGCGAGTTATCGCTCACTAATGATTAAGTCCAACGTAGTAGACTTCCCGACATTAATAGCAGAAACACTTGATTTGTTTAAAAAATTCCCTGCTGTAAAAAAATTGATCTACCCTGTTTATCGGTATGTCTGCGTGGATGAATTTCAGGATACCAATTTTGGACAATATGAACTTCTTAAAAATCTGGTAAACCCCGAAACCAAGAATATTTTTGTCGTGGCCGATGAAAATCAAATCATCTATCAATGGAATGGTGCAAGCCCAGAACGACTTCAAGACCTGTATAAGAATTTTAGTATGAAGGTAATGTTTTTGCCAGAAAACTACCGGTGTCCACCAAAAGTTGTTGAGCTCGCAAACAAACTTATATCCAAAAGAAAAACTAATTTCAGATATACGGGCCTTCCGAATCCTCGCAGCCCGAGTAATTCGCAACCAGTGGTCCAAGTAGAAAATTTTTCTGAATTTAATGAAGAGATGTATTGGGTCGCCAAAGACATATTAAAGCGACAATCAAATCCTCCTAGCAGGTTTGTTGTTCTTGCACGTACGAATAAACTTCTTGCCAATGCTGTTAAAGCATTAGAAGACATTGGTGTCGGAGGATTTCTCGGAACTCGAAAAACAGAATTCGATAGTGAGTCCGTGAAATGGCTACACACTATTTTGCGCCTTGCGAACTCCCGTTGCAACCGGGAATATTTGCGAATTGTGTGCGAGTCCTTTAATGCTTTGGAAAAAATTGACCTTGATTTGGAAGATGTCATTTCGCATGCAAGTGCTGATAATATTGACTTTCTTCAGGCATGGAAAATCGAAGTTCTAAACTGTAGTGACTTGTCAGGCACTGCTAGAAACTTCATCGAAGTTTCACTACCTAATTTATCCGACCGCTTAGACCATCGGACGTTTAGTGAAGACGCATTCAAGTGGCTAGATTCAATTCATTCTGAATCCGATCATGAACATCAATTAAACGAATACGAAGAAGAAAAAAGAGCCTGGCGTGAAATAACGGCTGAAATCATGAAGAATAAACAGGATTTAACCCTGAACCGTTTACTCCAGCAATTGGACCTTCGTTCAAAGGCTTCAACACCACAAAAAGGTTCTGTTCCCTGCTTTACAATTCATTCATCGAAAGGTATGGAATTTGATCATGTCTATTTGATTGGGATGGTAGAAAATTGTTTTCCGAATTTGCATGCAATAAAAAAAGGTGAAAACAGCCAGGAAATGGAAGAAGAGCGAAGGAGCTGTTTTGTGGCAATCACTCGAACTTACAAAAGACTCACTATCACTTATTCCAATAACATGTATGGAAAAATTGCCGTCCCCTCGCGATTTTTGCGTGAAATGGAGTTATTGAGTTGATTTGGGTGTTGAATGCACTAATTTCCTGTGGCAAATTAGTGCAAATCAATAATTTATGATGTTGTCAGTATTCAGAACCAAGTCATAAGAGATAAAAATTTTCCGCCTATGCGCCCAGAAAAGATCAGCCTGCATGCCTTGTCAA
This sequence comes from Arenicellales bacterium, assembly GCA_965203865.1. Lineage (GTDB taxonomy): Bacteria > Pseudomonadota > Gammaproteobacteria > Arenicellales > JAJDZL01. Next base: position 1,739,781 of record OZ241916.1, on the reverse strand, counting down.
AAGCAATTTGCTTGCATACTTTATAATTTCTTGATTCTAAGAAATACAAATTCACTGGAAAGGAGGACCTAAACATGAAAACCACGACTAAACTACTGATTCCCATCACTCTAACTTATGCTTTACTCGTTGGTTGTGCATCAATTACAAAGGGTACAACAGATAATATCCAAGTCTCAATTACGAATTGTACAGAACTAATTCAATGTACTGCTACGAATAAAAAGGGAGAATGGCCGTTTACTGCTCCTGGATCTGTAAAATTCAAAAAAAGCGATGACCCGTTAAATATTGTGTGTAATGATGGGGACGGCGTTGCGACAATGCAAGTGGTACCAACGCGTGGTGGCATGGCATGGGGAAATATTCTTTTTGGTGGTATTATTGGTGGCGGGGTAGACTCAGAAACCGATGCACATTGGGATATTCCTGATTCAGTATTCCTTGCACGAAATTATTGTTATGGGGAACCTTTGAACTAACTGAAAGCGATCCTTGACTTTACCATGTAGTGTTTATAAGTGTTTGATTATAAAACACTCAAATTTTGAAATTAGGCGCTACATTCTGGCGATTAGCCAGAATTCAGTTGCTGGCTTTGCGTAGTGCTGCCTGTCTTCTGAGCCGATGGATGTAGAACATCTATGTAGCTGGTCAGTTGTACAATTAGTGTCGACTGTCAATTCGGAGTCTTGGTATGCAAGATTTGATATATCAGCGTACTGAAGATTTGAGAAAGACTTTAGTGTTACCGCAGAAAGTATTCGCGGGCTAGACAGTTGGTGAATAATTGGCTGTTACTTCAGAATTTTGTCCTGAAAACTTCTCAATTCTTACTAAGCAGGAAAGAGCAGCCGGACCTTGTGCGAGTTTCGAGGTTCCGAGGTCATGGGTAACAGTATTGGGATTGCCGCGCTTGCACATGTTCAAATCATCTGAATCAAACCATGCACCAGTAGCAATTTGCAAAACTCCTCGCGACATTGTTTCTTCAATACATGCAGCTGCTAAAAATGCTCCCCTTTGATTGTAGACTCGCACTGTATCGCCGTTTTTGATATTCCTCTCAACGGCATCTTCTTTACTGATTCGAATCGGTTCGCGTCCATTGATTTTACTTGCTTGGCTATGAGAGGCATGGTCCAGTTGTGAATGCAATCGCGGAACAGGTTGATTTGAAATTAAATGCAGTTCATCAGCATCTCGTCCAGGTTTTCCCAGCCATTCGGAAGGTGGCATCCAGGTTGGATGTCCGGGACAATCATCGTAGCCGTAAGAATCAATTGTTTCAGAGAATATCTCAATCTTTCCCGAAGGAGTGCGAAGCGGTGCCTCTATGGGATTTTCTCGAAACGGTTCCAGTAGTATTCGCGGCTTGTCCGGTGCTTCAACTTGGTGCCAGCCCTTGTTCACAAATTCTTCAAATTCAGGATATTCAAAACCCTCTGTAATACCTTGCTTCCTGGATTCTTCGTATAAATATCGATGCCATTCAGATTCGGTTCGCGATTCTGTAAATTCCTTTTCAATACCCAATTGTTTTGCAATGCCAGAAAATATTTCAAAGTCATTCCGTGCATCTTCATACGGCGGCAGAACTTGGTCCATGTGAACAATGAATGAGTCTCTTGGAGAAGCTGAAATATCTGTTCTTTCCAGCATGGTTGTAGCCGGCAAAACAATATCCGAATATTTTGCTGTAGAAGTCCAGACCGAATCATTGACAATGATGCAATCAGGTTTTTGCCAAGCCTTGATCAAGCGATTCAAATCTTGATGGTGATGAAATGGATTTCCGCCCGCCCAGTAAACCAGGTGAATGTCGGGATAAGTATAACGCCCGCCGTTGTAGTCAAACTCTTTACCGGGATTGAGCAGCATATCCGAGATTCGTGCTACCGGAATAAAGCGGGAAACCGGATTCTTGCCTGTTGGAAAACTGTGGTAACGCACTCGCCCGCACGAGTTTCCAACCCCGTTGGTTGCTGAATATCCAAATCCAATTCCACCACCCGGGAGCCCAATCTGACCCAAAATTGCTGCCAGCACAACTCCCATCCAGTAGCTTTGTTCCCCGTGTTCTTGTCTTGTCAATGACCAGCTAACCGAAATCATGGTTCGTCCATTGGCCATTCGATGAGCCAGATCTTCAAGTTTTTCTGCTGATATTCCACAAATACTTGATGCCCATTCAACAGTTTTGGGCTGTCCGTCGGACTTGCCAACGAGATAGTCATGAAAACGATCAAAGCCCACGCAGTATTTTTCAAGAAATTCCATGTCATGCAGGTCATTGGCGATGATTTCGTATGCAAGTCCCAGCATCATCGCAACGTCTGTGTTTGGTATGATGGGATACCAGGTTGAATTCAGCGACTCATCCGTATCATCGCGAATTGGACTGATATTGGCGAATTTCACATTGCGAGCCTTGGCTTGCTCCATGTACTGCTTTTGAACATGCCGGCCGGTACCGCGAAATTCAATTTGCCCGTTTTTCAAAGGCAGTCCGCCAAACGCTACAAGTAAATCTGTATTTTCAATAATGGACGGCCAGGAAGTACTGTTTACGAGCAAATGAAAAAAATTGCCCATTACATGAGGCATGATGACTTCTACCGCCGCGAAACTGTAGGTGTTGACAGAGTAGGTAAATCCTCCAAAGCAATTCAGGAATCTGTGCAACTGGCTGGGGGCATGGTGGAACATTCCAGCACTTGCCCAACCGTAGGATCCACCGTAAATCGCTTCATTTCCGTATTGCTGTTTCACCTTGCGGAGCGCATCGGCAACGATTTTTTCAGCTTTTTCCCAGGAAACAGCTACAAACGGTTCCTTGCCTCTTAGCGTTGTATCGGAATCAAGTCCATTTTCAAGGAAGCTTTTTCGAATTGCTGGCTGCTTGACGCGGGCCGGATGGTCGTACCCGTCAATGAGTCCTTTGACAATAGGAGAGGGGTCAGGGTCAAATTCTACTCCTTTGAAATCCACCAGCTTGCCGTTTTCATACACCGGGTTGTATGCACCCCAGTGCATTACTGTGATTGGCTCTCGTTTCATAGAGGATGATTGCGCAACTTCGCTCTGCTGTACAGGAGTATTATTCATGGAACTTGAAAATAATCGAAATTCAAATATAAATCTTCAACTTGTTTGCTGTATTTTCCAGTATATTGCTAAATAGCAAAGCCGGCGTATTTTTCTGCGAGCTGTTGTTGTTGATTCAACGCCCACCCAACAATCAAAATTGCGATTTGAAGTAAATGTATTTTTTAGGCTAACTTGAAAAATTCTAAACAAAAACAGGAAATAGTTGCACTTCGTGTTCGGGGTGCAAGTCAAAACAATCTCAGAAATCTGGATATTGACATCCCTCTCAATCACATGACGGTTGTTACGGGAGTTAGCGGTTCGGGCAAGTCTTCACTGGCATTTGATACGATCTATGCAGAAGGACAAAGGAGATATGTAGAGACTTTTTCACCGTATGCCCGGCAATTCCTGGACCGAATGGATCGGCCGCGAGTCGAGAAAATTGAAGGGGTGCCGCCGGCAGTTGCGATTGACCAGGTGAATCCTGTCCGAACGACTCGGTCCACTGTCGGAACAATGACGGAACTGAACGATCATCTTAAATTGTTTTTTGCGAGAGCCGCATCGCTTTACTGCTCAAGTTGCGGGGACCACATCAAGAAAAACACTTCCGAAGAAATCGCCGACTTGATATTGAAGCAGTACAAGTCCAGCGAACCGCAAACGAAGATGATTCAAATTCTTTTTTCGATTGTGGTGCCAAAGAACATTTCCACTGACTATGCGGAAGAATACCTTGAACGTCAAGGATACAAAAGGATTGCTGAACGTAAAGGTGACGCAGTAATCGTGGTTCAGGACCGATTGGCACCGACCGCAGAGAATCGTTCTCGTCTGGTTGAAGCCGTTGAAGTCGCGCTGAAGCGTTCAAACGGAAAAGTATTTACTCAGAAACTGGGTCGGAACCGGGAAGGAGTAGGCAAGCGAATTGCCTATTCAGACAAATTGCATTGTGCAAAATGCGACAAGAGCTATTCTGAGCCGCTGCCCAATCTGTTTTCTTTCAACTCTCCGATAGGCGCTTGCGAGGCATGTCGCGGATTTGGTCAATTGATCGGCATCGACTATTCGCTGGTCATACCTGACGAGTCGCTTTCAATTCGCGAAGGGGTGATCAAGCCTTTTACTTCAAAGGTGTATGGAGAGAGCTGGGATGACCTGCTCAAGCATGCGCCGGAAAAAGGAGTTCCAGTCGATGTTCCGTGGAATCAGATGAAACAGGAGGACAAGGATTGGGTAATGGAAGGCGAGGCTGGCTTGTATAGCGGGCGCTGGTATGGAGTGCGGAGGTTTTTCAACTGGCTGGAAAATCGCAAGCACAAGATGCATGTCCGGGTGTATTTGTCCTACTACAGAGCGTATACAGAATGTCCCGACTGCTGCGGTTCACGACTAAAGCCGGAAGCCTTTCTATGGCGCATAGGTCAAAACAAAAATTTCCTGAAATCATCGGAGCGGTTTCGGCATCCTGCATTTACCCTGTCTGACAAGCAGTTCAATTCGTTGCCGGGGCTTACAGTTCAGGATGTAGTAAGGATTCCGATTAAAGACTGCGCAAAGTTTTTTGCAAATATCAAGCTGCCAGTGCCGGTTGACGAAGCAACTGACCTTGTACTGACAGAAATACGTGCAAGATTGGGCTATCTGGTTGATGTTGGATTGGGATACTTGAATTTGGACCGCCAATCGAAAACGCTAAGCGGCGGCGAAGTTCAGCGAATCAACTTGACCACTGCGCTTGGTACAACTCTGGTAAATACGCTGTTCGTACTGGACGAGCCTACAATTGGCTTGCACGCCAGAGATGTGGGCAGAGTCATCGGAATTTTGCATCGCTTGCGACAAGCCGGCAATACATTGCTCGTCGTAGAGCATGAGGAGCAAATGATTCGTGCTGCCGACCGAATTCTGGACATGGGGCCCGGCCCCGGCGAACGCGGTGGTACTGTTGTTCATTTTGGCACATTCGGCAATTTGCTGAATTCTGACGACTCCATAACGGGTGCCTGCCTGAAAAACGGAGATTATTTGCCCGACGGGCCGTTGGAGAAAGTATGGAAGAATTACCCTCGTCTGACTGTGCGAGGTGCGCAGCAAAATAATCTCAAACGGGTTGATGTTTCTGTTCCATTGAATCGGTTGGTTTGCGTAACAGGGGTAAGTGGTTCTGGAAAGTCAACACTCGTGGAAGAAACTTTGTATCGGGGCATCTGCCGGGCGAAGGGGGTTTCAATTCAGACACCCGGGATTCACCAGAGTATCGAAGGAGTTGAAATACTGTCAAGCGCTGTGATGGTGTCTCAATCTCCGATTGGTAGAACTGCTCGTTCCAATCCTGTCAGCTATGTAGGGGCGCTCACTGCGATACGGGAAAAATTTGCCAAGGAGCCATTGGCGATTAGCCGTGGATATACAGCCGGATACTTTAGCTTCAATTCGGACTTGGGGCGTTGTCCAACTTGTGCGGGGAGTGGATTTGAACATGTAGAAATGCAGTTCCTGAGCGATGTTTATCTTCGTTGCCCGGATTGCGACGGCACCCGATTCAAAGCCGAAATTGGCGATGTGAAAGTAAGGCCTTCCATAAGCAGAAAGGGGAGTGCGCATCAACCGAAGTCGATTGTAGAAATTCTGGACATGACAGTTGCCGAAGCGGCAGACTTTTTCTATGACAACGAAAAGATCATTCGCGGCTTGAGACCGTTGATTGATGTGGGACTTGAGTACTTGAAACTGGGACAGCCTGTGCCTACATTGAGCGGCGGCGAGGCGCAACGTTTGAAGCTTGCTGCGCATATTGCAAAGAGCGGGAGCGGTGGAAGCAAGAAATCCGAAAAGATTCTGTTTCTGTTTGACGAGCCTACAACAGGATTGCACTTTATTGATGTTTCCAAGTTGATCAATTCATTGAGAAAGTTGCTGGCTAACGGGCATTCCGTGGTTGTTATTGAGCACAATCTTGATTTGATATCCTGTTCCGACTGGATTGTAGACCTGGGGCCTGAAGGCGGAGATGCCGGCGGTCGGTTAATTGCAGAAGGCACGCCGAAAGACGTAGCAAAGGTCAAATCCAGCCATACGGGAAATTCTTTGCGTCAGTATTTCAGGCAAATGTCCAAAGGCAATGGAGAAGCATACGTTCCGCAATTGACTGAGGGCAAGCGGAATACAGAAATTGCTGTAAAAAACGCACGTGAACACAATCTGAAAAACATCAGCTTGTCCGTTCCTTACAATGCGATCACTGTAATCACCGGAATTAGCGGTAGTGGAAAAAGCACCATTGCGTTTGATATTTTGTTTACTGAAGGGCAAAAACGCTATCTTGAAACACTGAACGCATATGCCAGGCAGTTTGTTCAGCCTGCAAAAAGAGCCGATTTCGATGCTGTAACCGGATTGCCGCCAACAGTTGCGATTGAACAGCGTACGAGTCGCGGAGGAAGAAAAAGCACAGTGGCAACCCTGACGGAAGTCTACCATTTCATAAGATTACTCTTTGTACGGCTTGGTACCCAGTATTGCCCGGACTGCAATGTAAAGGTCAATGAGCAGTCGGTTGCCGCAGTGATTGAGCAAATTTGGAGCCGGCATGAAAACAAGAGGCTTCTGGTGATGTCACCGCTGGTAGTAGCGCGCAAGGGTTTCTATACAGATTTAGCAACTTGGGCCCATAAGAAAAATGTACCCTATCTGTATGTGGATGGCGAACGGGTACCTACAGGAAATTGGCCTCGGCTTGATCGGTACAAAGAGCACGACATTGATATGCCTGTATGGGAACTCGGCCTCAGACGGTCTGAATTGGAGAATTTGAAAGAAGCAATTCGGGTTGCTTTGGAGCATTCTCAGGGACACTTCAAGATTGCGATTTTGAAGCATGATGACTTTGAAACAGTTGAAAAGGTTGAATCTTACTCGACTACCAGATCCTGCCCTCGCTGCTCTCGCTCCTTTCGTGAACTTGACCCCAGATTATTCTCATACAATTCAAGGCATGGCTGGTGCGATACTTGTGTAGGCACGGGACTCTACGGCAGCACCAGTGAATTTGACGAAGGCGAGGATGAAGCAGCGATTAGTGAAGCCTGTCCCGATTGCAATGGCAAGAGGCTGTGTCCAGAGGCACTTGCAGTTCGATTCAAGAACAGAGCCATTGACCAGATCAACGAATTTTCTATTCGGGATGCGCATAAATTCTTTGCTGAACTGAAGTTGACCGAGAGAGAAGAAACTGTTGCTATTGATGTACTTTCGGAATTGAATTCCCGGCTTGAGTTTCTGGAATCCGTAGGATTGTCCTACCTGTCTTTGGATCGGTCAGCACCAACCCTGAGTGGCGGCGAAGCTCAAAGAATCAGACTTGCGGCGCAATTGGGCTCAAGTTTGTGCGGTGCATGCTACATACTGGATGAACCTACAATAGGACTGCATAATCGCGATAACAAACGCTTGCTTGAAGCTTTGAGGACGTTGCGTGAAAAGGGCAATACGATTGTAGTTGTCGAGCACGACGAGGACACGATTGAATGCGCCGACAACATTGTCGACCTTGGGCCGGGCGGTGGCGTACGAGGCGGTGAAGTGGTGGCGACCGGCACTTTGGATGACATTCGTAAAAATCCAAATTCTGTAACTGGCAAATCTCTCAGAGAACCATTGATGCACCCCCAGCCAAGAAAACGCGGTGCACCGGACCCCAAGCAGTCTATTCAAGTCACAGGAGCTTGGCGTTTTAATTTAAAAAAAGTCAAGGCAACGATTCCGGCAAAAGCATTGGTCTGTGTAACCGGCGTGAGCGGTAGTGGGAAAAGCACGTTGGTGCGCGATGTTCTCCATCGAAATTTTGTAGAACTACTTTCCCGTTCGCGAAACAAAGAGGCTTCAATTGAGTTTTACGGTTGCGAACGTATAGAAGGATGGGAAATGTTTAATCGCGTATTGGAAGTAGACCAGACACCGATTGGCAAAACTCCTCGTTCATGCCCGGCTACGTATTTGAACTTATGGCAAAAAATCAGAGCCTTGTTTGCTGAGACACCTGAAGCGAAACTTCGCGGATATGAACCTGGCAGGTTTTCGTTTAATGTTGAAGGCGGTCGCTGTTCGATTTGCGAGGGGCAGGGGGAAAAGAAAATTGAAATGAATTTTTTACCGAATGTACGGGTGAATTGCGAAGCGTGCAACGGTGCGCGATTCAATGCAGAAACACTGACAGTTACATACAGAGACAAGTCAATTGCCGATGTGTTGGCAATGAGCATGGAAGAGGCGACAGAATTTTTCAAGCCTTTGGCATCAATACGACGAGTGTTGGAATTGCTGGTTGAAGTTGGGTTGGGCTATCTAACGCTTGGTCAGCCTAGTCCGACTTTGAGTGGCGGCGAAGCTCAGCGAATAAAACTGGTATCCGAGCTCTCCAAGGCAAAGTCGACCAGTGCGAGAAGAATACAGGACGAAAACCGGGTTCTTCCTCAAACTCTTTATATTCTTGATGAACCGACTGTAGGGTTGCATGCAGCAGACATAGAAAAATTGATTCATGTGATTCATGCTCTTGTTGATGCAGGAAACACGGTTGTAGTTGTAGAGCATAATCTGGACATCGTAGCTGAAGCGGACTGGATTATCGATCTTGGACCTGAAGGTGGCGATTCAGGTGGCAAAATAGTTGCGCAGGGTACGCTGAAAAGAATTCTTCGTTCAAAACACTCGCACACTGCTGAAGCAATGCGAGAGTTCTTTGGAAAGCGAGTTCGTTCCGCTGAAACAGATCAACTTTCAACCGACCGTGCCTTCACTTGCCTGAAATCTGCCAAGGACTAGCTTGTCACTTAAAATAGATGAAACAGAACTCCCGAAATACTGTTTTGCTGTGCAAAAGGCATACTTTAGATAACTTTCGTGACATTTTTTGAAATTTCATACTGCTCAGGCTATAAAATCATCTCATTTGACGCTTAACAAGGAGTCAGGTAGCCGCGAAGGTTAAGACATACCTGTTATAATGCCGTGTACTGTGAACAGTTTCAAACGAGCCCCCGCCGATGCTGTCGCCCGACAATCGGGTGAGGTAACTGGTTGGCACCGCACAATGTGTATATAGACGAGCTGCCTGTAGAAATGCTGAAATGGCAGAGATGTATGCGTGCTTCCAGAAAAAAACTGGAAGAAGTAGTCTCAAAGAGAAATAATCAACTAATGTTAGCGAGGTTGTGTTAAGAATGCCGGAAGATTGGCCAAATAAACTCAGTTCTGTCTTGGGCGAACTTGTAAAAAAGTTATCTGATGCTTATTTTTCTGGTACAGGAAAACAGATTAATGTTTTTTTTCGTTTTTTTGTTGCAACAACAGGGGCTGTTTTCTATATGATTGCTATTTTTATTTTCGCGTTTAATAAGTGGTCGGATAGTTGGGACACTGATACCAGCAACATTATACTTCAAAATTCTTTACTAATATTGACCTGTATCGTCGGCTTTGGTGCATACCTTGGACTCCTTGTATCGCTAACAAAATCTCACCATAGCTATACTCGGCTTTTTCTTGCAGGCGCCTTCTTGCCCGCCATAGTGTTCGCATTAGTATTTCTAGTTGCATCTAGATTGAATTAAGGATTATCTTATAATAACACTTAACTGACCTGATTGAGTATGCTAGCGAGAAATATCTTGACGAGTTTGTGTTCCGCTCCAATCACCGATTCTGGGAACCTCAGTTGCCGGACCGATTGTTGCAAGCCACCGTTGATCATGTGCTGATTCGGGTTTTATTTAGTTTAGATGCATATACTTGTGTAATGATGATATTCAAGATGACTCACGCCAAATATTCGCTGAAATTTTGTGCGATTAGCCTGTACTTAATTTCAACTTGCCTTCCCACTGCTTTTGCCCAGTCACAAGCCGGCTGCCTGTTGTCTGTGAATAAAGTTACACCGCTGTATGTATCATTATGGGCCGGCGCAGTTTTGACTGCTCCGAAAAGCTTGGAAAATATAAAAATAATTTATACATATCCGATAAATGTCGGTTATGCACAGCTGGCGGATGCTGTAGGCGTAGAAAAAACGAATATTGACAATTGGTTGGTCGGAAAAATAGACAATGACAGGCAGTTAGTCATTGGAAAACCCCCCCCCATTGCTACCCTCCGCCCCTCTCAGGAGAATGATTGGCTTGAGGGTTTAACTGACCCAGAGCGAAACGGTTTAAACATTGTAACAGATAATCAAATAAAGGCCTTGTCTGATTCTAGTGACGAAAAGATATACTGGACATCGAAGCTACGTTGGGAAAGTGCAATTGACTGGACAACAGACAATCCTCTGACTTATGTCGATTCGGACACAAGAAAAAAACTATTTCAAGAGCGTGAAACTTGCTGGCAATGACACTCAGCGTAAAGGGACAAGGCTACATCCATCTTGCTTAGACACGGAATCTGCTAGAACGGTTATCAAGGAGTGAACAAGATGAAGCGTATTTCACTTCTCACGTTAAATTCTTCAAATTTGCTTAAATAAAAATTCCTGTACTGATTGACTAACTACTGGGTCTATGAATCCTGGGCAACACGCCAGGATGTAGTGCCTAATTTCAAAATGTGAATATTTGATAATCAAATATTTGCGGGCACTATGCGACAAAGTCAAGAATATATTCCATCGTATCTTGTTCAGTATAAAACTGATTGGTAAATTCATAGGGATCTGCCTTATTGCCGTTCACCATTTTTCTTAAGCATAAATTACAAATATGATTTTGCAACTATTCCGTATTATCTCAAAACAAATGGCTGTGACTTGCCGAAAAAGTAGTCTATCTGTCAAGGGCAAATCGTAGCTTGGCATATAAACCCGAAAAACATTAACTGTCATATTACAATTAGATAATGAATAAAATTCTTGCAAATAATAAATTGCAAGAATAAATTTCTTATAATATAAAGCAAGAAATATTTATTTATCTTGGAGACTGATAAATTGAATGCAAATTTAATTGGACATCGAGTCAAGTATCTTCGCGAGAAACGGTCGCTCACCCAGGAAAATCTGGCCGATTTGCTAGGTATTAAAGATAGGCAAACTGTATCGGCGATTGAAAATGGTGCAAGGAAAGTAAGTGCTGATGAACTGTTGATATTGATTAAGAAGTTGAATGCTTCGTTAGAGTTCTTTACTGACCCCTTCATGCTGGTCGGTGAAGGTAAATTTTCATGGAGGACTTCTGAACCAGACTTAAGATCTTTGGAAAGTTTCGGGTCCAAAGCTGGATGCTGGTTGGCCATGTTTCGAGAATTGGCCATGCAAACGAATTACGAGTTTCCGCTATTACGACGAAGATTGGGTCTTGCGAAGAGTTCCACTTATGAAGAGGCAATGAGGGCGGGCGAACGATTTGCAACAGAATTTAAACTTGGGGATGCTCCAGCAACCCGCTTGCGCGAAGTTATGGAAAAAGAACTGGGGATTTTAGTACTAATGGTGGATACAGAAGAAGGCATTTCAGGAGTTGCATGTAGTTTACCCAACTTGGACGCAGTTCTGGTTTCCCGGCGAGAGAGTATTGGGCGGCGGCATTTTGACTTGGCACACGAGCTGTTTCATTTGCTGACGTGGGATGCGATGCCACCAGAACGCTTGGAAAATCTGGCGAGAAGCAAAAAGAGTCGAACTGAACAGTTGGCTGATAGTTTTGCGGGCGCATTGCTGATGCCAACTACTGTGTTAGGCTTGGAAAAAGACTGGAGCGATTTGGATGATGCCAAGTTGATTACAAGACTAAATTCTAGGGCAAAAAGTCTGGAAGTGTCTGCCCTTGCTTTGAAGTGGAGGCTAGTAGCGCTTAAGTGGTTAAAGAAATCTCAAGCAGACAACCTCTCTGATTTGGCACTGCGAAACAATGGTCGCACTGAGCTGAGAAGAAAGCCGCCTCCGTTGTTTTCAAAAATGTTTATGAAAGTTATTGGGCTTGGGATTGAAAACGGTTGTGTTTCGGTTAGAAGGGTTGCCAGCGTGCTAGATGTGACCATTGATAATTTGGTCAAACTGTTTGAAGATTACGAGATTGACTGTCCTTTTGATTTGTAGGGACTTTGCTCACTAGATAAAATCATGCTTATTTGTTTCACTAGGATACCTCTTTGCGAATTTTCATTAAAACGGTATTGGCCGAAAATCCCAGAGGAGGTGTACCTTTCATGCACCATCAGTATTGATTTTTCATTATCTTCATCACCTTAAATGGCAATCAAGTATATAATGAGATCATCATATAGAATGCAAATATTTACGATTGAATTAGCCAATTCCAAGGACTCAGTATGCTAATCCAATTCACAGTTGAAAATTGGATGTCATTCCGTGACAAGGCTACATTTTCAACAGTTGCCACAAATGAACGCCAACATGGCGAACGGGTTTGTAAATTGAAAAAATTTCAAACCAGAGTTTTGCCAGTTGCTGTGATATTTGGGGGAAATGCTTCTGGAAAAACAAATTTTTTCAGAGCGTTAAGCTTCGCTCAGACATTAATAATTTATGGACCGAATGCCGATTCTCCAATTCCGGTTGAACCTTTTGTTTTGAACAAAGAAGGCTCTAGTTCCCCAACCAAATTTGCTTTTGAACTCTGGTGTAATGACTTAATTTTTAAGTACAGTTTTTCTGTAAACAGTGAAGAAGTATTGGAAGAAAATCTTTTTCTTGTGAATAGTAGTAGGGAGAGGAAACTTTATGACCGGCAAGGTACTCAGATTAGCTTTGATGATTCTTTGACTACCGATGAATCACTTCGACAACGACTTCAATTTATATTCGATAGTACATGGGACAATCAACTTTTTCTTACAAATATTGGTTCCCACAAATTAGCTTCTCAAATACCCGAAGAATTAAAGTCTGTGCACAAGTGGTTCAAGGAAACTCTGCGTTTAATTTCCCGAGATACATACTTTCAAGCGTGGGACCTACTGGAAGGGAATAAGCCATTTAACCAAAAAGTTAATAGAATTCTAGCCAAACTGGATACTGGAATTTCTCGTTTAGATTTTGAAGATACTCCAATTCCAGATGAAATGAAATCCACTCTTCGCGACCAAATACTTGGCAATCCCAATAAAAGTAAATATATTAATTTGATTGAATATGACCAATTATCCGGGGAACAAAATATAGAGCATTTAGTAATTACCTCCAAACAAGATGAACTGATTGCAAAGAAGATAGCCACATACCACAATACTAATCAATCCGAAGTGAACATCGGATTTCCCAAAGAATCTCATGGTTCACAACGTGTCATACAACTCTTGCCAGCGTTTATTGACCTTGCCTCGAAAGTAATGTCACCTGAAGTTGAATCGAGGTTATACATAATTGACGAAATTGATCGCAGTTTGCATAGTCACATGACTGTACAGTTAATCCAGATGTACTTGGACAGTTGTTCTCCTGACTCAAGGAATCAGTTAATTTTTACGACTCATGACAACTCGTTAATCAACCAAGAATTGTTCCGCAGAGATGAAATCTGGTTTACAGAACGATACCAAACTGGCGCAACTACTCTTGTTTCACTGAGTGATTACAAGGGAGTTCGCGATTACAAAGACATTCGAAAAAGTTATATGGATGGTCGATTGGGAGGTGTGCCTCGTATTCAATCAACAGGAATTTTCAATGCTCTTTTGGACACAGATTAATGAATACCGGGAGGCAAACCACAGGTTCAATTTCACTCAGGAAAACTTTTTTGATTTGTACAGAAGGCACAAAAACTGAGCCTGAATATTTTGAAATGTTAAATAGCTTTTTTCGTAGCGTAAATATTAAGTGCCCAAGAAGTAAACCAAGTGGAAATAATCCTAGGGCGGTTTTGAAGCAAATGAAACGAGCAATGAAAGAACTCGAATTTCAAGACACTGATCAAGCTTGGATAGTGATGGACAAAAATCAATGGAGCGAAGGACAGCTGAATGAACCTTATCAGTGGTCTACTGAATGTGAAAACTTTGGGTTTGCTGTCAGTAATCCCAACTTTGAATATTGGTTACTTCTTCATTTTGAAGACGGTACAGATATTGACTCAGCAAAGGATGTAGATTCGAAATTAAAGCGCCACATACCTAACTATAACAAGAGTATTGATTCAAATAATTTTTCGATAGAAAAAATCGAAAATGCAGTTGAGCGAGCATATCAGCGAGCACAAGAAAAGGATGTAGAGCCATGCATAGATTGGCCAAGATCCATAGGTCAAACAACTGTTTACAAACTCGTGAAGCAAATTATTGAAACTTGAACCTAACTCAATTTGTATTCATCAGTCGAAATTCAAGTGTGAGATAAACTTCCTGAATTTCATGGCAATTCTGCAACTCGAAAAATAGTTCGCTTTCTTTCGCTCCCACGCGCTGAAAACGACGCATCGCCGCAACACAATCAACTTCGGTTCCGTGAAATCGTACTCCACACTTCACACCCGGGTTTTTCATAAGGACACCTCGCAAGTGAATTTTTGTGAAAAACGCGTTGTACCGAAATCCCCGAGGGCAGTATCCAGCTTCCCTCAACATTGATTTTTCAGCACCTTAAGCAGGGGTAAGAATGTACTGCATAGCATATTGAGATAATGTGTTAGAATATTTCGTTGGAGCAATTGGTTAGTCATTTCACTTGCTTTGGATTTGAAGCATCTCGTCCAACGGGTGACAATCGAGTAGGTTGCAGTGTGAATAGACTCGGTTGAAAATTTTTCAGTTGCCAGAAAGCCTCGCATTGCGGGGCTTTGAATTTGTAGGTAGTTAACAATATATCCGGGTGTTAGAAAATCTGAGTTGAAAGCAGCGAGAGGAGCCGATGTTGAATCAGAGTACAAATACGAATCGTCTTTATCAGCTACTTGAAAACAGTGTTGACCAATTTGGGTACGAATTGGTTCACCTTGAGTTGCTGGGGCGAGACAATGCGAGAATATTGCGGTTGTATATCGACGCGCCTGGCGGCGTGGCTCTGGATGATTGCGCGTTTGTAAGCGAGCAGGTCGGGTCCATACTTGATGTTGAGGACCCTATTTCCGGTCACTATTCACTGGAGGTGTCGTCTCCGGGAATTGAGCGCCCGCTGGTCAAAAAGGAGCATTTTGAGAAAGCACTCGGACAGAATGTAAGCGTCAAGACTCATATCAAGTGCAACGGTCAAAGAAATTTTCTTGGACAATTAACAGAAGTTTCCGATCATTCCATTGTTGTAGTTATTAATGGGGATGAGCATGGAATTGAGTTGGCGAACATAGATCGAGCTCGGTTAAAGCCGGGCATTAAGGAATAATTTCATCGGAGAATACTATAGTGTTTGATAATATTCCCGCAATCGTTCAGGCGTTGTCGAAAGAGAGAAGCCTTGAGCCAGAAATTGTATTTGGCATTTTGGAACTGGCCCTGGCTGCTGCGACGCGCAAAGATCATAGAGAGGATATCGAAGCCCGTGTCGAAATTGACCGAATTACAGGCGATTACAAGACTTTTCGATGCTGGGAGGTGCTTTCCGATGACGTGGAAATGGAATACCCCGACAAGCAAATCGTTTTGGCGGATGCTCACAAGCAACAGCCTGAAATCGAGCCTGGCGAGTATATTGAAGAGTTGATTCCGAACGCCGGACTAGGTCGAATCTCAGCGCAAACTGCCCGACAAGTAGTGCAGCAAAAAGTACGCGAAGCAGAGCGGGAAAGAATCTACGAATTGTATAGTGACGAAATCGGAAAGATGGTGTTTGGAACTGTAAAACGGGTTGAGCGGGGGGATGCAATTATAGAGGTAGAGAATACCGAGTCAAAGAATATAGAAGCAATTTTACCGAGGAGTCGTGCCATTGGAAAAGATATGCTGCGCAGTGGCGACCGGATTCATGCCATTTTGGTGGATGTTCGAAAGGAAAGCCGGGGGCCGCAACTCATTTTGGACCGCGTTTGTCCAGAGTTGCTGATTGAATTGTTCAAGCTGGAAGTGCCTGAAACTCAGGAGCAGCTGGTTCAGATTTCAAATGCCGCACGGGACCCTGGTGAAAGAGCAAAGATATCGGTTTATTCAGAAGATCCGAGAGTGGACCCCATCGGAGCTTGCGTTGGGATACGCGGCACGCGCGTGCAGGCTGTTTCCAACGAAATAGCCGGGGAGCGGGTTGACATTATCAAGTGGTCGCCGAATTCAGTTCAGTACGTTGTTAACGCATTGGCGCCAGCAGATGTCTTGTCCATTGTTATTGACGAAGAAAAGCACAACATGGATGTTGTAGTTGCGGAGTCTCAATTGTCGCAGGCGATTGGCAGAGGCGGGCAGAATGTGCGTCTGGCTTCTCAGCTGACAGGATGGGAGTTGAATATCATGACGCGCGACGAAGCTGCTTTGAAGGCGGAAGAAGAAGCTGTGGAGCAAAGAGACAAGTTTATGACATCTCTCAAAATGGACGAGAATGTTGCTTCTGTTCTGGTTCAGAACGGTTACAAGAATTTGGACGATGTTGTTGATGCTTCTGACGAGGATCTTTTAAAAATCAAGGAACTGGATGACAATCTTGTGAAGGAGATCAAAGAAAGGGCGCAAGATTTATTGCTGTTTCAAGAGTTTGAATTATATGAATCGGAAAGAAAGAAGGTTCCGGATGATTCCTTGCTGAGTATGGACGGAATGGACGAAGATACCGCTTGGTTGCTTGCTGAAAATGGAATTTGCACAATGAGTGACGTATCTGATTGCTCCTCGTTCGATTTGCTCGAAATTCCAGGTATTCAAATGTCCCAGGAAAAAGCGGAGAAGTTGATAATGACAGCCAGAGCACCTCTTTTTGAAAGCCTGGAGTAAAGCACTAGGAGCCACGAATGACAGAAACAGTTCGATCGCTAGCTGAAAAGCTTCGGATACCGGATGAGCACGTAATTGAGGTGCTCGTCATTGCCGGCATTGAAGGCAAAACAGCAGAAGATGAAATTAGTGCTGAAGAACGAGGGAAGTTGCTGAAAGCTTTTCGGTCGGATCGCCCGGTGCAGTCACCGTCTGGACAGAGTACGGACAAGAAAGGAATTCATGTTGAAGTCAAGCCGGCGCGACGTCGTTCCAAGCCTTTGGAAAATCGTCGCAGGAAATTGGCTACTGCGCCTGTTGAAGAACCGGAGCTGCCGCAAGAAGAACCCTTGCCAGAGGTGGAAGTATCTTCAGAAATATTGCCGGATGCTGATGATACAGTGTCAGATGCTGATGATAAAGAAGTGGATGAAGCACCTGCCGAGGAAGCCAGGGAAGATCAAAAAGTTGAGGCAAAAGAAGTGGAGGAGGCACAGCCGGTTCAGGAAGCCGAAGTGCCCCAGGCCGACCCAGTAGTTGAAGAAAAACCAGTTGAGCCTGTTTTGGAACCGCCGCCGGAACCAAAGAAATCAAAGCAAAAGAAGCGCCAGGCTAAAAAAGAGTTGCAGCTGGATGAAAGTATTGAATTTCCCAGGAAAAAATCATTAACGGGCCAGCGCACCAGGGCTATATCAGGTAACAGGCACGGATTTCAGGAACCTGCCGCTCCTCGTGTCTATGAAGTGGAACTGCCGGAGCTGATAAGTGTCTCAGATTTGGCTCAGGCGATGTCGGTCAAGTCTCGGCAAGTCGTAAAATTACTGGAGGATGTGGGCAATTCTGTGGAAATTGAATCCATGTTGGACCGCGATACTGCGAAGTATGTAGTTGAGGAAATGGGGCATATCGCCAAGGATGCGGAACCGCAGATTAGTGTAGTTGCAGAAGAGGACGATGACCGGGAACACTATCCTCGCATGCCAGTGGTAACTGTTATGGGGCATGTTGACCACGGCAAGACTACATTGCTGGACCACATGCGGAGAACAAAGGTTGCAATTGGTGAAAAAGGAGGCATCACACAGCATATTGGAGCCTATGTAGTAGATACGCCGAACGGAAATATTACATTTCTTGATACGCCGGGTCACGAGGCATTTTCAGCGATGCGCGGCCGTGGTGCTCGATTGACAGATATTGTAGTTTTGGTGGTTGCAGCAGACGACGGTGTGATGCCGCAAACAGCCGAAGTCATTAATCTGGCACGGGCTACCGAAGTGCCGCTCGTGGTTGCCGTAAACAAAATGGACAAGCCCGGTGCTGATTCCTCGAAAGTTGCTGGTGGGCTGACTGAGTATGGAGTTGCAGTGGAGGCGTTGGGTGGAGATGTTCTGATGGTGGAAATTTCTGCTCTTACCGGACAGGGAGTGGACAACTTGCTTGACGCAGTAAGACTTCAGGCAGACATGCTGGATCTTGCAGCTCCAACGGAAGGCAAAGCAAGCGGGGTGGTAATTGAAGCTCGAATTGACAAGGGCAGAGGGCCGGTTGCCACTGTCTTGGTGAAGAAGGGAACCCTTCACAAGGGAGAGTATGTTGTAGCGGGGCGGCAATATGGGAAATTGCGCACCATGAAGAATGATCAAAGTCAGCGGCTGGATAGTGCTGGCCCGTCCATGCCTGTTGAAATTGAAGGATTGGGGGATGTGCCGGATGTTGGGGATGTGTTTGTGAGCGTACCGACAAAGAAGCTGGCAGATGAACTTATTGAATTTCGAAGAACAAAGCCGCAGCAAACTGAGGCTCGCTTCGGTGATTTCTGGAACGGAAACAAGCCCAAAGTGCTGAATTTGGTCGTAAAGGCAGACGTGGTTGGTTCCGCGGATGCCTTGTCAACTGCACTAGAGCGACTGTCGGATGAGGAAATCAAGGTTAAAGTGGTACACAGGGCAGTTGGCGGCGTTAACCAGAACGATGTAGATTTGGCTGAAACCGCCGAAGCGGTAGTCATAGGCTTTAATGTAAGAGCCGATGCGGCGATAAGAAGTTTGATCGAAAAAAGAGGCATACAGGTCTATTATCACAATGTGGTCTATGATGCGATCAACGATATTCAAAATATTTGCAAATACATGGCTGAACCTGATATTCGGGAAGAGGTGGTTGGCATGGTAGAGGTCAGGGAAGTGTTTGTTGTTCCGAAAGTCGGCTCCATTGCGGGCTGCTATGTTGTTAATGGCTTGGCAAAGCGTAATTTGCCAGTTCGCGTACTGCGAGACCAGGTGGTGGTCCACAGCGGTACCATTGATTCGCTTCGACGGTTCAAGAATGATGTGCCGGAAGTCAAGGCAGGCTTTGAGTGTGGAATCGGCATCCGCAATTTTCACGATATTAAAATAGCGGATCAGTTGGAAGTCTACCAGGAAATTGAAGTCAATTGACTGCTGCAGGTTAATGTGCAAATTGCATTTTATGTCTATTCATTAGCTAAAGAAGTTAAGTGGTAAACAGCGACTTGGCCGACGGCGTAAGCCGAACAAGGCGTGTAGCGTCTCTGGTGCGCCGGGAATTGAGCGAAATATTTTTGAAAGATCTTTCCGATCCCAGAATCGGAATGGTAACAATCACTTCTATTGAAGTATCAAAAGATCTCAAATATGCAAAAGTATGCATTACGTCAAGTTTTCCTGAAGATTCTTTGGAGGTGTCTGTGAATACCTTGAATCACGCTTCCCCCTATATTCGACGGTTACTGGGGCACCGGTTGGGTATAAAAACCGTTCCTGCTGTAAATTTTGTTGCAGACCACGATCTGGAGCGCGGCGAGCGCCTTGCAAAACTGATTGACAGTGTCAACTAGGACGGGGGACAAGTTCAGTGCACTCAGATTTGACGGGTACTCTAGGCAATGCCAATGGAGTTCTTTTGCTGGACAAGCCGGCTGGCATGTCGTCCAATCATGCGCTGGGCAAGGCAAAGTGGTTGCTTGAAACAAAAAAGGCCGGCCATACTGGAAGTCTGGACCCCGTTGCTACCGGTTTGCTGCCGCTTTGCTTCGGCCAATCTACAAAGGTGGCCGGGTACTTTCTTTCCGCTGATAAACGATATGAGACCACGATCAAGCTTGGAGTGTCGACAGATAGCGGAGACCGAAGCGGGAAAGTTACATGCGAGAAGGAAGTTAATGTCACAAAACGAAAAATTCGCAAGGTTTTGAATAGTTTTCTTGGCGAACAAATGCAGGTGCCGCCGATGTTTTCAGCGGTGAAAGTGAAAGGAAAGCGGTTGTACAAATATGCGCGTCAGGGTATTGAATTGCCGCGCAATCCACGGCCTGTCTGGATCTATGAGATTCAGTTGCTGCGGTTGGACAAGGATCATGCAAAGATTGAATTGAGTTGCTCAAGCGGGTTCTATGTGCGGGTGCTGGCGCATGAGGTTGGCGAAAAACTTGCTTGCGGTGCACATGTAGATTCACTTCGCCGGTTGGCGGTGGGGCATTTGAGTATTGACGACAGTGTTACTCTGGATGAACTTGAAAACTTGCCGACTGTATCGGAGCGACGGGAGCTGCTGATTCCCGGAGATCAAGCCCTGAAGCATTTGCCGGAGGTGGAGTTGTCAGCTGGTGCCGCCTATTACCTGTGCCGGGGCCAAGCGGTTCGGGCGAATGATTTGCCACCTGAAGGTGTTGTCAGGCTTTACGAGAAATCTGCCGGATTTTTGGGTTTGGGTACATCGCTTGGAGATGGTCGCGTCGCACCCAAAAGACTTTTTCATACATAAGTCCTCTATCTCGTATATGATACGCGTTTGTTTGCAACTGTACTAGAGTCTAGCATCTCTGTATATTCCGCAATTTTGTTTAGAGTTTATTAATACACAATGAGTAATTAGTTATGGCTTTATCAGTAGCCGAAAAGGAAAAAGTAACCGCCGAATTTCGGCGAAATGAGATAGATACAGGTTCTCCCGAGGTTCAGGTCGCACTGCTGACTGAGCGAATCAAGGGATTGACTGATCATTTCAAGGAGCACAAGCAAGACCACCATTCTCGCCAGGGATTGCTGCGCATGGTGAATCGTCGCAGAAAGCTTTTGCAGTATCTGAAGGGGGTAGACCCTGACAAGTACCGAAATGTGATCACAAAACTTGGTCTCAGAAAGTAAAACGATAAGTAGTTTAGGAAAATTATCAATGAGTAATATTGCAGAAGTAGAATTCCAGTACGGTAGCCATAAAGTACGATTGGAAACAGGCCGGATTGCCAGGCAGGCAACCGGTGCCGTAGTGGCAAGCATGGGAGATTCATCAGTTTTGGTAACAGTAGTAGCTGAACCTGAAGCAAGAAGCTTCGGGTTTCTTCCTTTAACAGTTGAGTATGAAGAGCGAACTTATGCTGCCGGGAAAATTCCGGGAGGATTTTTCAAGCGAGAGGGTCGGCCGTCAGAGAAAGCCATTCTGACATGCCGTCTGATTGATCGCCCGCTTCGCCCGCTGTTTCCGAAAGGATTTTTTAATGAAGTTCAGGTCATTGCCACTGTCATGTCCATTGACCCGAACATTGATCCGGATGTAATTGCTTTGCTTGGGGCTTCGGCAGCAGTTGAAATTTCGGGCATTCCATACAATGGCCCAATGGGAGCAGCCCGGGTTGGATTTATTGATGGAGAATATGTTTTGAACCCCCAAGTCAGTGAACTGAACGGAAAATCCAGGCTTGACTTGGTGGTTGCAGGTACTGAATCTGCTGTACTTATGGTTGAATCGGAGGCGAGTGTTCTGAGCGAAGAAGAAATGCTCGGGGCTGTAATGTTCGGCCACAATCAAATGCAAGGTGCGATTGATGCCATCAAGCAATTGTCCGAAATGGCGGGGCAGAAAAAATGGGACTGGGAGCCCGTCGAGTCGAACGCAGACTATGGCGGGAAAATAGATTCTCTGGCGCGAGAGAAGGTTGAACAAGCCTACATGATTGCTGAGAAAGCTGCTCGGCAGGACCGGTTGCAAGAGATACGAAATGAACTCTTTGACGAGTTCAACTACGACGAGTTGGCCGAAACTGAGCAAGATCAGCTCCATGACAGTATAAAACACCTGGAGTCCACTGTTGTTCGTAATCGGATACTGGCCGGAAACCCGAGAATCGATGGCAGGGAAAACAACATTGTTCGCCCGATTGATATCCGTACGCAAGTTTTCCCTCGTACGCATGGTTCTGCTGTATTTACTCGCGGAGAAACTCAGGCAATTGTGATTACCACGCTTGGTACCGACAGGGATGCGCAAATAATCGATGCTCTGGAAGGAGAACACCGCGATCCCTTTCTTCTCCACTACAATTTCCCGCCATTCTGCGTTGGTGAAACAGGCAGAGTCGGTTCGCCCAAGCGGCGGGAGATCGGGCATGGTCGGCTAGCGAAGCGAGCCATTTTTCCTGTGTTGCCGAACCGTCAAGATAGTCCGTATGTGATAAGGGTTGTATCCGAGATAACCGAGTCGAACGGGTCGAGCTCGATGGCGACGGTTTGCGGGACAAGCCTGTCGCTCATGGATGCGGGTGTGCAGATATCTGCGCCGGTTGCCGGAGTTGCCATGGGCTTGATTAAAGAAGGCGATAAGCATGTGATCCTTACCGATATTCTTGGAGACGAAGACCATCTGGGTGATATGGATTTTAAAGTTGCAGGCACAGAAGATGGTATTACCGCATTGCAAATGGATATCAAGATTGATGGAATCACCGAAGAGATTATGAAGCAGGCGCTGGCTCAGGCAAAGGATGCCCGGCTGCATGTTCTGGGTGAAATGGCAAAATCGCTGGCCGAACCCAGAGAGGACATGTCCGAGTTCGCACCCCGAATTATTACGATGAAAATTAGTCCGCAAAAAATTCGAGACGTGATCGGCAAGGGCGGTTCAACGATTCGTGCAATTTCGGAAGAAACGGGAGCGGTAATTGATGTTTCGAATGATGGGGTTGTGAGTATCGCTTCTGTAGACAAGTCGGGCGGCTTGGCAGCTCAGGAAAGAATCAAGCAAATTACCTCGGATGTTGAAATTGGCATGATTTATCAGGGCACAGTTGTGAAACTTATGGATTTCGGGGCATTTGTTAACATTTTGCCCGGACGGGACGGCCTTGTCCACATCTCTCAAATTTCGCGTGAAAGGGTGAATCAAGTGTCCGATGTTTTGGACGAAGGCGATGTAGTTCAGGTGAAAGTGCTGGATGTTGACAAGCAAGGCAGAATCAGATTAAGCATGAAAGCGATTGACAACGATGAGTAGCAGTTCTGTTTTGCTTTAGCCCAGCAAATTAATTTGAGGTGTACAGACTCGCCCATGCGTGTACTTGTTCAGCGAGTTCTGCACGCTTCCGTCGGCATTGATGGCAAAGTTGTCGGCGAAATTGAGAAAGGATTGTTACTGTTTGTCGGGTTTGCATCAGGAGATGGCGAGAAAGAAGTTCATTCTCTTGCTGGAAAAGCGGTGCACCTCCGGATATTTCCGGATGATCAGGGTCGCTTGCAGTATTCAATACTGGAATACGGGGGAGCTGTTTTAGCTGTGCCCCAGTTTACTCTGTATTCCAATACTTCGCGCGGGAGAAGGCCGGACTTCTCGGATGCGCTGGCACCAAACCTTGCAGAGCAGCTTTTCCTGTCTTACATTGCGGCACTGGAAAAGTTGCTGGGCAATAAAGTTGAAAGTGGTCGGTTCGGGGCGAATATGCAGGTAGAGCTTTTGAACGATGGACCATTTACAGTTCTGCTGGATTCTGAGAAATCTGCTCACTGAGTTTAATCGCTGGAAAACAAGACAGGCTTGCCGCGAACAGAATCGTTGATTCTTCCTTCCGAGTAAGCCACTTCGCCGCCAACAATAGTCCATTCAGCCCAACCCGTGAGCGGAGTCCCGTTGAAGGGGCTCCACTTGACCTTGGTCAGTAATTTTTCATTGTTTACCTTGAAATAGTCTGTGTCGTTCACAATCGCAATATCGGCGTCGTAGCCTTCTTGCAGCACTCCTTTGCCAATCATGTTGTAAGCTTGGGCCGGTCCCCAGCACATCCATTTGAGAACCTGTGCCAGCGAGCATTTGCCAGATTTCCAGGCGGTAATCAGCAATGGCAGGGAAGTTTCAACTCCTGGCATGCCAGATGGCGAGGCGGGATAGGGCTTTGCTTTCTCTTCCAGTGTATGGGGGGCATGATCGGTCGCGATAAAATCTATGGTGCCATCGTGCAATCCTTTCCACAGTTCTTCTTGATGTTCTGCCGAGCGAATAGGGGGATTCATTTGAACCAGTGTTCCCAGTCTGTCATAGTCTTCTTCTGTTAAAAATAAATGGTTCGGAGTGCATTCGACTGTAATGTCAGGTGTGCGATTGGCTCTCAGGTAGTGGACTTCCTGTGCAGTGGTCAAATGCAGAACATGAAGGCGCCTTTGAAAACGATGCGAAAGTTCCACCGCTCTTTTTGTCGCGACCAAAGCGCACTCGGCATCGCGAATTTTGGAATGAAGATTCGGCTGGCCTGCATTTGCAGGATTCTTTGAAAATTGATTCGCTCTTTCACGAAGCCGGTCTTCGTCTTCTGCATGAACTGCGATCAGCCGGGAGCCGTTTCCGAATATGCGTTCCAGATCCTCATTTTTGTGGACAAGCAGGCTTCCAGTGCTTGAGCCCATGAAAATCTTGATTCCGCATACCGGTGATGCATGATTGACTGCGTCGATATTTTCAGGGGTTGCACCAATAAAGAAGCCGTAGTTTGCAGATGAGCATGCTGCGGCGCGTTCAAGCTTGCGGTCGAGTGCCTGCTGGTCAATTGTGGGTGGTTGCGTATTCGGCATTTCCAGGAAGCTGGTCACACCGCCCCGGGCTGCCGCTCTGGAACCGCTGCCCAAGTCTTCTTTGTGCGTGGCTCCAGGGTCGCGGAAATGCACTTGTGCGTCAATTGCACCAGGCATGGTCAGCTTGCCAGATGCGTCGATTTCCCGTTTTGCATTGCTGGAAATCGTTCGGTCAATACGGGTGATCCGGCCCTTGTCACAGGCCAAATCTCTTTCAAGTACAGTTCCTTCCGATGTAGCAAGCAATCCGTTTCGTATGATCAGGTCATGCAAGGGATTGCACCAGATTTATTTACAGTAGTGGTGTTAAAAACAGCGAATTGATTGGTTCAGTTCGAAAATATCGTTGGTACCTGCTTATACATTCTTGCGTTCCTGATGTTCGGCAAGTGTCTTGCAGTCAACACATAGCGTAGCAGTCGGCCGAGCTTCCAGTCTTCGAATTCCAATTTCCACCCCGCAGCCTTCGCAGTATCCGTAGTCTCCTGTTTCCAGCCGCGAAAGCGAATCATCGATTTTACGCAGTAAACGGCGTCCGCGGTCCCGGTTCCGAAGTTCAATCGACATGTCCGTTTCTTGACTGGCCCGATCGGTTGGGTCGGGATGATTGATTGTTTCGTCTTGCAAGGTATGAACAGTTTTGGATGTTTCGTCGCAAAGTTCTTGCCGCCAAGCCTCCAGCAGTTTGTGAAAATGCTTGCGCTGATTCGAATTCATGTACTTCTCGCCTTTTTTCAGGCGATACTGGGGAACATGAACCGAAGTCGTTTGTTCAATATTAATTGAATTTCGAGTTGCCACTGTGTTAAAATATTTGTAATTCTGGAATATTTTCTGGGGTAGGATTTCACCAAAGGATTTTATATACCATATAAGTATATTTTTTGCAAAGTCTGGAAGACGAAATAAATTTTTGAAACATTGAATTTGACAGAGCGATATTCGCCGGCGATTTTCAGCATTTATCAAACATGATACTTCGATACTCTACAACCTCTCCATACGTACGCAAGGTGTCCATTGTCATTATTGAATCCGGCCTTCAAAGTTCGGTTCAGAATGTGTTTACCAATCCATGGGATCCTGGCACCGACTTGCCGGAAAGCAATCCAATTGGGAAAGTGCCGGCATTAATCACGGATTCGGGTTTGGCAATATTTGATTCCCCCGTGATTTGCGAGTATCTGGACAGCTTGGGCGAAAAGGAGTTTTTCCCGGCCGATTCCAAAGAACGTTGGACTGCATTGCGACAGCAGGCGATAGGAGACGGGATTCTGGACGCTGCTGTCGGACGAATTATTGAAGGAAAGAAGCCTGCGGAGTTTCAGTATCAGCCTACCTTGGACCGTTATCAAAGTGTAATCAGCCGTTCGCTTGATACACTTGAGAGAGAAGTTGCAGATTTGGCTGGCGACCTTACAATAGGACACATTACAGTAGGTTGCGTATTGGGTTATTTGGATTTTCGTTTTGCAAGCGAAGATTGGCGAGTATCAAGAAAACAATTAAAAGAGTGGTACGACGAAATATCGTCTAGACCATCATTTCAACAAACAGAACCTCACGACTAGTACAGACACGGAACATTCTAGCAAATAGCCAGAAGTGCGAACCTTTGATTTCATGAAGAAGCGTAAAGCTGACTATGGCTTGGTGTTTTTGTCTGAATTGACACACATTGGGCGATTCAGATTATGAGGTTGATTCATATTAAAATTTCGGGATTCAAATCATTTGTTGACCCGGTTACGATTTACATTCCCGGATACATGTCGGCGATTGTAGGCCCGAATGGTGCCGGCAAATCCAATGTGATTGACGCTGTGCGGTGGGTGGCAGGGGAGTCATCCGCCAAGAATCTTCGCGGAGGTACTCTGGAAGATGTTATTTTCAATGGTTCAAACCTGAAAAAACCCGCAGGTCGGGCGAGTGTTGAACTGTGCTTTGACAATGCTTCCGGCAGGGCTGTTGGAATGTGGGCAAAGTATGCTGAAATTACCGTGCGTAGGGTTTTGACTCGGGATGGCTTGTCCGAGTATTTCATTAACAGCAATCATGTGCGCCGCAAGGATGTAACCGAGCTTTTCTCGGGGACTGGATTCGGTTCCCGTTCGTATTCGATTATTGAGCAAGGCATGATCAGCCGTATTGTAGAGTCCAAGCCCGAGGAGTTGAGTTCGTTTGTCGAGGAAGCTTCTGGCATCACCAAATTTCGGGACAAGCGGCGAGAAACATTGTCCAGAATTCGTTCGACAGTTGCCAATCTGGAACGACTGGAGGACATGCGTGCAGAGGTAGAAGGCAGAGTTCGGCATCTCAAGTACCAATCTGACCAGGCGAGAAGATTTCGTTCAATGAAGGAGCGTGAGCGAACGCTGGCAATTCAGCTGCTTGCATTCGAGTGGAAACACTTGTCCGAACAGAGCCAAGGGGAAAAATCTCTGAAGCAGGAACTTGAACTTGAAAAGGAAAAGCGGGTTGCTGCTGTTCGTTCAGCAGAAGCCGACCTGGAGAAGACTCGCAAAGGGCAATTGGAAGTGCAGGAGAAAACAAACAAGATTCAGTTGCAGCAATATCAGGTCAACGCTGACATTTCGGATGCAGAGAGGAAAATCGATGAAATTCGCACCTCTCGGCAAAGCGATGAGCAAAAAATAAATGAGCTTCAGGAAGAAATATCAAATCTGAAAGCGCAGATGCAAACTCGTGAATCGCAGAGCAAGGTTGCTGTTGCTTGCATACAGGAACTCGAAAAGAAAAGAGGTTTGGAAGATGCAAGTCTGGATGAATGCAAGGAGAAACAGGGTGAGCGAGAGGACAGATTAAGTCAGTATGCGAGTGAGTTGCATCAGGTTGACCAGGCGATGCTTGAAGCTGTTCAACAGCGAGAGTCAGTTCGGGCAAGTTTGGGCAGTGTGCAGGAGCAGCAGGCGGAAATTGCGAATGCCATTGTCCGGTGCGAATCAGAAATTGAGAAGAACCATTCTGGTGAAATTGTCGAACGGATTTCTGCTCTGAAACAGGAAGTGGAAGAAAAACAGCAAGAATGCCAGCAGTTTGAGCAGCAGCAGAAGCAGCTTGACCGGTCTTTGTCTCAGTATCGAATTGACCGCGACCGGCTTCTGGAGGAGCTTGAACAACTGCGTGAAACTTCGAATGAAAAGCGAGTTCGGCTATTGGCCCTGGCAAGCAATGGAAGTTTCAACTCTGTAAATCATGAAAAACTGTCCGAGTGGATTACTGAAAACGGCTTGGGTAATTCGCCGCGATTGTCTTCAAAAATAGAGGTTAAAGACGGGTTGGAACGGGCATTGGATAGGGTGCTAGGTGAAAAACTGGCAGCGTTTTGTGTAGAAGACATGGATCAAATCGCATTGAATTCTGTCGGCACCCTGTCTGGCCGGATATATCTGGTTGATACGAAAGCGACGGTAAATTCGCACGCTAGCGAACGGGAAACACTTGCTCAGCATGTAAAATGCGAAGAAAAGGGTATTAAGAACTTGCTGGCAGGGGTCTATATGGCACATTCACTGGAAAGTGCATTGAAAGAACGGTCCACTCTTGGAAGTTCCGAGTGCTTCGTACTTTCTGACGGCACAATTGTTGGACAAAACTGGTTTTCACCGGCAGCAGGAGAGTCGGAAACGGCTGGAATTATGGAGTCTGAGAAGCTGATGAAGCAATACCAGCACCAAGTTGATGAAAATGATCGCCAGCAGGATAAGGCAAAGGAGCAGCTGAATCGAATAAAGGAAAGCATTGAAAAAACAGAGCAAGAACTCACTGGATTGAACGCGGTATTTGGCAAAGAGTTGAAATATCTCGAAAATGCCCGGCAAGAACTTCGCGAACTGGAGGCAGAGTTTTCAAATGGACAGAATTCAGTTGCTCAAAGTAGCTTGAAACTTGCAAATTTAAAAGTTGATGCAGAAAAACGGAAAGCGAAACAGGAAAAATTGGCAGCCCAGGTTAATCTGGCAGAGAAGAACTGTGAAGAACTGGGGTTGAAAAGAAGTGAAATCAGTACGAAATATGAAGAAACAAATCATCAAGTTGATGAAATTCGACAAGCCATTGAACGAATTACCTTTGGGCTGCACCAAATCGAACTGGACCGGCAGAGATATGAAGCCGAGCAAAACGCGTGCGTTGATGCGATAGCAGAGCTAAATCGTCGAATTGAAATTGAATCCAATATGCTTCATGAATTGAAGGATAGAGTTTCGCGTTCACCTGCAACTGAAGTTCCGCTTCAGGAAAACTTGAAAGAACTGGTTGTAAAACGCCAGTTGATTGATGAGCGATTGTCTGATGCATTTCGAAGTGTGGACGAAGTCGAGGCTCGGTATTCTGAATTGGACAAGCGTCGGCTTCGTAGTCAGATTGATGTAGAGGAGATGAATGCCAAACTGAATGAAGTTCAAACGTCAGTTGAACTGTTGGCGGCGAAAAGCGAAGCAATTCAGAAAAGTATACAAGACCAGGGGGCGGGCCTGGAGGAGTCGGTGGAGAATTTGCCAGACGACTACGATTGCGAAGAAAATGAACGGAAGATTCAGAGATTGCAAAATAAAATTGAAAAAGCAGGTGCGGTGAATCTGACGGCAATTGAAGAATATGATCAGGAAGTGCTTCGCAAGGAATACATGGACCGTCAGCATCAAGATCTAGCCGAAGCCCTGAAAACATTGGAGGAAACGATTCAGAAGATTGACAATGAATCAAGAAAGAGATTCTTTGAAACATTTCAACAGGTAAACGAGAATTTCCAGAGCTTTTTACCAGCGTTGTTTAATGGGGGCAGTGCACACTTGGAATTAGAGGGTGAATACCCTGAAAATGCAGGTATTCAAGTATTTGCTCGCCCGAAGGGAAAGCGTGTAAATCAAATTCAAGCATTGTCAGGCGGCGAAAAGGCGCTCGTGGCGGTCGCCTTGCTGTTGTCTTTATTCAAGCTGAAACCGTCTCCGATTTGCCTGCTTGATGAAATAGATGCGCCTCTGGACGATGAGAACGTGATCCGTCTTTGCGATAGTTTGAGAAAATTGTCTGAATCCACTCAGCTAATGATGATTACCCACAACAAGATTACCATGGAGTCAGTAGATACGTTAATCGGGGTTACAATGCCGGAGCCGAATGTGTCGAAAGTTCTTTCCGTCAATATTGACCAGGCGAGGCAGTACGCAGCGTAATGGATACTTATTTGGTACTGGGTGTTTTGATAGTGCTGGCAGTCGCACTGGGATTGTTCGCGCGCAGGTATATTCTAATCAGGTCACTGAAAAAGCCGCGGGTACCTCCAGCGGATAATCGAACCAAGGATAATATTGTTTTTGGAATTGTTGCAGATGAACAGCGTCTGGACTACGGTGACGACAACGTTGAACTGGGCCCGGTGGTTGAATCGGAAGATACTGGCCAATACGAAGAAATTGATGAGGGGTGGAATGCCGGGTATCAGGAACCTCGATCGCAAATCCAGCAAGAAACTGTTGATGAAGAGATTAAAACTGTTGACGAAGAGATTACTTACGAAACCGAAGCGGAGGTTGAACCTGAAATTGAATTTGTCGACCCGGTGATTCATGAACCAGAGTATGAGTACGAACCGAAAGTTGAAGAATTTGAATTGTGGAACGAGGAAAAGCCGATTTCAGAATATGAGCCGCAATATCCAAACTATGATAGTGCAGGCGATGGTGATGAGGATGAATCTCAATTGCCGCTTTTTGCTCAAAGAAACACGCAAGAAGAAGACAATGGTGAATCTGCCCTTGAAGCCGCGCAGGAAGTACCATTAATCAATGGTGCATCATTGCCGGATTTTCGAAGTTCCAGCGACCGCATGATTGACGTTGTAGCTTGGTTGCCTGAGGGCCAGCACGCACAGTCAAGCAACCACTTGCTGTCGACATACCGCCTCTGCGAAACAAATCTCGAAAAATCCCATTGTTTGATTGGCATGGATGTCGATACTGGAAACTGGAAGGATTTGGAGAATAATTTTTCAGCAAACTATTATACGGACATTGTGCTTACCATGCAGCTAGTAGATAGTGCCGGCCCTGTCGATTCCACTGACTGGTTGAATTTCACCGAATTGGTTCTTCAGTTCTCCACTTTGCTGAAACGGCCTTATCGATTGTCAATGTCAATGCAGGAGGCACTTGAGGAAGCACAATTTCTCTATGAAAAAACCGCGGATTTCAATCAGCAGGCAATTATGATTCTCAGACCTGCAGACAACAGCGGTTTTTCTGCAAAAGGCGTGGAATACATTGCAAGGGAATGCGGATTCAAGAAACTGAGCCCCTACACCTACGAAATGACTGAAACGGAAAACGGTGGCCATCCTCTGTTCAGCCTTGTCAATTACTCGCTACCCAAAGAGAAAATTGAATTTGAAGAAGAGCAAATCAATGGTGAGCAAACGAAATCCGATGTATTGGTTCTCGTTAGCAACCTTCCCTGCGTAAGCAATCCCGGGGTGGCATTTGAAGTTATGATGGAAACTGCAGCCGAATTGCAAGACCGAATGTCGGTTGATTTGCTTGATCAGAATTTCAGGCCTTTCAAGACTTCATCTTTAAGTGTTATCAAATCGCAAATCAACAATCTGGCAGATGAAATGAGCGATTTCGGTGTTCCGCCAGGAAGCCAGACTGCACTTCGACTATTCAGAAGTGCAGCTGACGATACACTGTCCATGGATTTGTTTACACCTTCCATTTCCCATTACCCGGGGGCAGATTGAACGAACTTGAAAGAGATTCAAAAGCGTATTGAGTCAATTCGCAAACAACTGGAAGAGCACAACTACGCCTATTATGTACTGAATGACCCCGTTGTTTCCGACGAAGAATACGACAAACTGTTCCGCAGTTTGGTTCTTCTGGAAGAACAGAATCCGGAGCTCGTGATAGAGAGTTCTCCAACACAACGAGTCGGTGCCAAGCCAGACAGCGCATTTGAAGAAATAAAGCATTCTTCTCCAATGCTTTCATTGAACAATGTGTTCTATGAAAACGAGGCGCGAGATTTTGACAACAGAATACGGCAACTGATAAATGCCGAGCAGGTTCAGTATGTGTTTGAACCTAAAATTGACGGTCTTGCAATTAGTGTAGTCTATGAGAATGGATTACTTGCTCGTAGCGCAACTCGGGGAGACAGCGAAACAGGTGAAGACGTGACTTCCAATGTCCGTACAATTCGCAGTATCCCACTTCGACTGGGGATTGCTGAAGTGCCTTCAGTGTTGGAAGTGCGGGGAGAGGTATTTATGAGTGTAAAGGGCTTCAACGAGTTGAACGAAAAACAACGGGAGAAAGGCGAGAGGCTTTACGTAAATCCCCGTAATGCTGCCGCGGGTAGCTTGCGTCAACTTGACCCAAAGATTACCAACGACAGGCCTCTGGATGCAATTTTCTATATGGTCGCACAGGCGGAGGGAATCCAACTGCCTGCAAGCCAGTTCAAGCAGATTCAATGGCTCAGGCAATCCGGTTTCAAAACATCTTTGGATGTGAAATGTGCATACGGTGTAAACGAGTGTCTGAAACTGTATGCTGATTTGCTTTCCAGGCGCGATAATTTGCCTTACGAGATTGACGGGGCAGTGTACAAAGTGGATGACATGGCACTGCAAGAAAAAATCGGATTTGTTACACGGGCTCCCCGATGGGCGGTAGCGCACAAGTTTCCAGCACAAGAGAAAGCAACAAAATTGCTGGATATTGATGTTCAAATTGGCAGGACCGGCGCAGTAACACCGGTTGCGCGGCTGCAACCGGTATTTGTTGGCGGCGTTACTGTGTCCAATGCTACTTTGCACAACGAGGACGAACTTCGCAGGCTGGATGTCAGAGTAGGAGATACTGTTGTCGTTCGCCGTGCAGGGGATGTAATTCCGGAAATTGTTTCAGTTTCGAAAGACAAGCGTCCTTCCAATGCCCAAAAATTCAAGTTTCCTTCGCAATGTCCAGTTTGCGGTGCAAATATTGTTCGAGATGAAGATGAAAGCGTGTCGCGATGTACTGGCGTAATGACCTGTGCGGCACAAATCAAGGAAAGCATTTGGCATTTTTCATCCAGAAAAGCGATGAACATAGAGGGTCTTGGGCGTGTTCTTGTAAGCCAGCTTGTTGACAGCAAGTTGATTGAAGATGTAGCTGATATCTATTCACTGACGGTTGAACAACTGTGCGAACTCGAGCGTATGGGAGAGAAGTCCTCGGAAAACCTCGTGAATGAGATCAAAAAGAGCAAAGAGACAACACTTCAAAGATTTTTGTTTGCATTGGGAATTCGCCAAGTTGGCGAAACGACAGCCGCTGCTTTGGCCGTCCAGTTTAAAACGTTGGAAAATTTCATGCAAGCTAGTATTGAAGACTTGAGTGAAGTAAGGGATGTTGGTCCTGTTGTTGCTTCTAGCATTAATGAATTCTTCGAGGAGAAACATAATTTAGACGTTATAGAAAAACTTTTAGAGCATGAAATCAAATTTGAATGCATTGATGAGTCGACAGGTTTAAATGAAGAATTTGGTGTGTTTGCCGGCAAGACAATGGTATTGACGGGTACCCTGAGTTCAATGACCAGAGAAGAAGCTACAAAAAAACTTCGTTCATTGGGTGCAACTACAACGTCAAGCGTTTCAAAAAAGACAGATTTTTTAATTGTAGGTGAAAATCCCGGGTCCAAGGCAAGGAAAGCGAGAGAACTAGAAGTTGAGATTTTAACAGAGGAAGAGCTACTGTCGATTTTGGGGACAAAGATGGAAGCTGAATGACTCTGAGTCGTTATAGGCTGTTTTTTGTACGAAAAATCAGGTTATACGGCTTTGAAAACCAGTGAATCAGTTTTAATGTCCCTGTACTTAAGTTAAGTATTCAACAAGCTGAAAACGGATACTACCCTGAACACAACTTCAGACACGGCAAGAAAGAACTAGCCAGCGCTGCTACTGATGCTCAACCTCGCCATCTTCAACTTCCACGCTGTCTGCGACGAAATGTGCCTGCTCTGGTAGCGGGTGTGAAAAAACTGGTCACCAAACGCGGCTTCATCGCCGAATTGGCCGTAATTCCCAAGTGCAACCACTTCCAAAGCTGGGAGCCGTTGCTGACGAGACTGATGCAAGACCGACCACCTTATCCTCACTCTCAATTTACTTGATGGGTATCATTGTTTCTCCCGCTTCAATCAGGAGGTGCGAATATAACAAACTGTTCAAAATGAGAATTGCTGTCAAGAGCAAACTGTTTTAGGTGTGAACTTAGGTATTTTCTGTATAATTATCTAATCTGACATACAACTTGATGACTAAATTGCAAGAATTATGAGGCTTTCTCGCTTGCATTTATTATCTTCAAGGTGATTAATCTATGAGAATGAAAGGATTAGAGGCAACGGCAAAGATTTTTGCTCTGACCGGTTACAAGGCCGCACTAACCAGTGAAGCCAGTTTTCCGAGTACCAATTTTGCGCTTGCCAAGCGCGTTATCTATTCGCTACTAGCAGTGACAATATCAGGTGTGTGCATGCTACCTGATGCGGTAGCCACTGGCTTTAGCAATCCGTCAGGAATTGGAACTACTATTTATGAAGCTGAATTGGACGGTGCGAGGTTTGTTGCCAAACATGGCAGCGGACACTTTGCTTATTGGCAAACCTCTCATGTTCGACTCAAAAATGCTCCTGCTGGCCTCTCAATTTCCGATGGTGAACAGAGCAGGCGCAATGGGTTTGATTGCAGGTCATCGGACGAACCAGATTGTATTGAACTAAATTTGAGTTGGGCGGGCGATGTTTCGTCGGATACAACAGTTATCGTTCAGGTTATAGGCGAAATGGTTACTCCGCGCACATGCACTGATTGCTGGCGCGACTTGGCAAGCTTCACGATCAAGCCGACGACCAAGGAGCTGAGGGTAGGCACACCCACCAACAGGAGCACGGTTACGGAGGTTGTTGGCACGTCGAAGTTCACAGTCCGGCTGGGCCAAGTGCCGGCCGGGAGTGTGACGGTCAATGTTGCTAGTAGCGATACCTCTGAAGGCGCTGTGTCGCCGAGTACGCTGACCTTCACGAGCATGAACTACAATGTTGAGCAAACAGTGACGGTGACAGGTACTGATGATAATGTAGTTGACGGTAGCCAGAGCTGGAATGTGGTGCTTGATCCGTCGTCAAGCGAGGACAGCGAATACAACGGCCTGTCTGACGTGAATGTAGCGATGACCACCACCGACGATGACCCGAATTTTTCAAGCAATTCGCCGAGCATGGCTGAAGTCGGCAGCGACTCAGTGAGTTCGTCGTTCAGGGCTTCGCTGAGCAGTGTTTCGTTGGTCACAAAGAGTCGTCCCAGGAGGATGACGAACAACAATGTGCCCAGTTTCTCGATTGACTCACCAAACGTGGTTGAAGGCGACAGTAGCTCGGTGAACCTGACGTTCACAGTGACTCTGAGTGAGGCGAGCACGTCGCGGCTCACGGTGAACTATGCGGATGCGGGTACCGGGACGGCAACTTCAGGGACCGACTACATGACTATCACTGCCGGCACGCTGACGTTTGCGGCGGGGACCACGAGCCAGACGATTACGGTATCGGTGACAGGCGACACAGTGTACGAGGCGAACGAGACGGTAGTGATTGTGCTGAGCAATGCGTCGGCAGGCGCGAGCATTGCGACGGCGAGAGGCAACGGGACGATAATAGACAACGAGACTCCCAGTTTTTCGATTGATTCGCCGAGCGTGGCGGAGGGCAATAGCGGCTCGGCGAACCTGACGTTCACAGTGACGCTAAGTTCGACGAGCACATCGCAACTCACGGTGGACTACGCCGATGCCGGTACGGGGACGGCGACTTCGGGGACCGATTACACGGCTGTTACCGGTAACACGCTGACGTTTGCGGTGGGGACCACGAGCCAGACCATTACGGTATTGGTGACAGGTGACACAGTGCACGAGGCGAACGAGACGGTGGTGATTACGCTGAGCGATGCATCAACGGGTGCGAACATCTCGACAGCGAGCGGTACCGGGACGATTACCAACGATGACCCCGGGCTTTCAATTGATTCGCCGAGCGTGGATGAGGGCAATACCGGCTCGGCGAACCTGGTTTTCACGGTGACACTTGCCCCGGCAGCGATGGCTCAAGTGACAGTGAACTACGCGGATGCGGGTACTGGGACGGCGGCTTCGGGGACCGACTATATGGCTGTCACCGTCGGCATGCTGACGTTTGCGGTGGGGGAGACGAGCAAAACGATTACGGTGTCGGTGACGGGCGACACGGAGTTTGAGGGGGCGTCGGGTGAGACGGTGGTGATTACGCTGAGTAGCGCGTCGGGTGCGACCATCGTGACGGCGAGCGGTACCGGGACGATTAGAGAAGACGACTCGGCCACTCAGTCAATTGGTTCGCCGATTGTGGAAGCGAGCGACGAAGAGGATATGGCTGTACTGGACGAGCTGGACACGGAAATTGTAGCGAAAGTTGCTCGGGAGATTACCACGGCCGCACTGACCGCAGTCAGTAGCCGGATAGCCGTTGCAGTTGGCGGAGCGGCAGCTACTGTGCCGCCGACTAGTGGAGTAGCGGGAGGGAATCTGCTTTCGATTCTGGAGCGTGCAGTGCTGCACAGCGAGCGGGAGCGCAGTTTGCCGCGTTCAGAACTGTCGTTGTACCGTTCACTGGACGGTGCGAGGTTTGTTTATTCGCCGAGTACCATTGGGCTGGGTGCGAGCGGCCAATCCGGTACGTCCAGCAAGGGACTTTCCGACAACCCGACGGTGTGGGGTTCTCTTGATTATCGTAATCTGTCAGGAAGCAGCGTAGATGCATTGAAGTGGGACGGCGATCTAACTGCCTTCAATATTGGAACAGATATGATGAGCGATTCCGGTGTTCTAGTTGGCCTGGCTGTCGGGTTTTCGAAAGGAAGTTTCAGCTATCGGGACAGTGCCGGTGGCAGCGGGGGTACGGTGAAGATGCGCATGAATACGTTGAATCCCTACGTTGGCTGGACGGTGTCGGAGTCGGCAAGCCTGTGGGCGATCGTCGGGTATGGCAAGGGGAAGATCAACTACAACGACGATGGGGTAGGAGTAGCATCCAGCAAGATGTCATTGACCAGTGGGGCTGTGGGCGGTCGCTATCGTTTGTTTACGGCTGACAGTTTAGCAGCTGGACATTTGATTCAGGTGGACCTGAAGGGAGAGGCTTGGGGGCTGCGGGGCAAGGTCAAGGGGGATGAACGGCGTCCGGTGGGACCGAAATCCCGGGCTCACGGAGTGCGCGTTGCGGTTGAGAGACATCGTAGCAGTGTACTTGAATCCGGTGCTTTGCTGACGGTCACAGGCGAAGCCGGTTTGCGCTGGGACGGTGGCGACGGCGACGCAGGTGCCGGTTTTGAGCTAGGTGGCAGTGCGGACTCCAGCAATTCTGCGACCGGAATGAGGATGATTGCGAAAGCCCGCGCCTTGGTAGACCATGAAAGCAACCGGAAGGAGTTGAGTGCCAGTTTGACTGCGGGGTGGATGCTGGATAGCCGAGAGCCTGGGCTATCCTACAGAGCTTCCTTGTCGCACGGGCAAGTAGAAAGCGAGGTTGATTCTCTCTGGGACAGTAGCGTTGCCATTCGTGCATCCGAAGAGAAGCAGTTAGTGTCGCGCATGGAAGCAGAGGTCGGCTATCGACTGTATGGAATGAGCGGGATGCATACTCCGTACGTTGGATTCGGAGTGGAAGACAGCGGTACGCGGGACTACTGCATCGGCATACGCTATGCGGGCGAGTCAGCGGTATCCTTGGGCCTGGAATTCAATCGTCGCGAAGCAGGAGGTGCCAAGCTGCCCGACCACAGGGTAATGCTGACAGGGCAAATGAACTGGTAGACAAGAATAGAATCAGCGTAGACCTTCTGCAAGCTGC
Source organism: Arenicellales bacterium (assembly GCA_965203865.1). GTDB lineage: Bacteria > Pseudomonadota > Gammaproteobacteria > Arenicellales > JAJDZL01. The sequence continues at coordinate 1,702,033 of OZ241916.1, read as the reverse complement.
TGGCATTTGGGTGTTGCAACGGGTGCAGTGTATGGTGCAAAAACAGGCTGGACAATTCTTCGACAATGCCTGATAAACAGTTGCCAAAGTGCTTCTTTTTTGAGTTATGCTATTACAATTTCAGGCTTTGTTACGGCGTTTCCGAGTGCAACAGCGATATTTCCAAGCCAGTTTTCGTATCCGAAATCGGCGAATCGCAGAACCAGCTGTATATTTATAAAAGGGAACTATACGGATAACTTGACAAGAGCTCCCTAGAAGCGAGCGCTCACTGCATCTGTTTTCTGGTTTTCGCCGCCTGCGCTTCGGCGATTCTTTTTCTGTTCACTCGCCCGAATGCCCGAACCAGTTCGGCTGGATCGTCTGGCATGTCTCGCTGCGAAAATTCAGCGGGCTTGGAATTTTTCTTGTCCTTATGGCTCATCGTATTCGCGAATGCTATTCGGCTGGCTTGTATCCCTCTATTTCCCTGATTATAGTTTTCAGGTCTGCTTTTACCCATTCGTGCTTGTTTTCGAGTTTTTCATGGACATGGCTTTCTGTTTCTCTAAACCAGGGTGTTTCGCGCTTGTACTCCAGTCTGTACTGCCGGTCTGGATCGGAAGTCTGGTAGGAGTTCAGACGCTGCCTGCAGTTTTTCGCAATGCCGACTTTGAATTCTCCAGGATAGTTCGGATGCGATATTACATACACGAATTTTGTTTCTCTGTAGTCCGTGTTTTGATCCGTTCTTTTCGGCGGATCCGTTCTCATGTGCACCTTGTTATGGTACTTGAACAAGTCGTTCGGATCGGCGGCTTCTTTTACTAGTCGCTCGTTGACAAGTTCGTATGCCTTTATTGAAATGTCAATTCCGATCCATTGGCGACTTAGTCTTTCAGCCGCCACGCAAGTGGTGGCGCATCCGCAGAAAGGGTCGAGTATTATGTCGTCTTCGTTGCTGCTTGCTTTTATAATTCGCTCTAGTAGTCCTACAGGTTTTTGCGTCGGGTAGCCGACGTATTCTTCATTTCTTCTTTGCGGGATATCAGTCCAAATGTCATTCACTTTGACGCCTGCGTTTTCATCCAGGTACTTCTTGTACCGAAAGGGGGAATCACGCCTGGCCTGAACCAGCATATCGCTGTCGTGCAACTCCTGCATCCGCTCGGCTGAAAATCTCCATGCCCGTCGGATCCCTCTGAATGTGTATTCCTTGTTGCCTCCAGCATCGTTTGTGCATGGAAAAGTGGAATACTTGCCTTTGGAGTCGCTGTACTTGTAGTTTTTTTCAATATACTCGTCCGAGTAGGGCGTGTACTGTATATTGTACTTTGCGCGGGGGGAACCGCCGTACCAGAAGATCACGTCATGAGAACTGGGCAGTCTTTTTCGAGCCAGGTTGTGCTGTTCTCCCTGCTTGCGCAGCCAGATAATTTCATTCCGAAAATTGCTTTCTCCAAAAATGCAGTCCAAGGTTGTTTTCAGATAATGGCTCATCGTCGGGTCGCAGTGAAGATAGATGCTTCCCGTCTTTTTCAAGACTCTACGGCATTCGACAAGACGAATGGCCATGTAGGCAAGATAGGCAAAGTTGTATGATTTTCCAACCCCTTTGATACCATTGAGATACTGGTAAAGTTCGGAATGATCTTCTTTGATCGCAGACAACCATTCTTCTTTCAGATCTTCTTCCCGAAAAATATCCTTGAAGCTTGCGCCTTCCGCACTTGTACCTATAGGAGCAGTAAAAGTCTTGTCCTTGTTGAACGGCGGGTCAAGGTAGATCAAGTCGACGCACTCTGAATTGATACCCTGCATGACATCCATATTATCGTCGCAGAATATAGTCCTGTTCTCTACATTGCATTCCGCCATATTGAACCCCCCTACGATATCAGCTCGTCGTACTTCAGCCGCTTGCCGTCCATGCCCTTGACAACGCTTGCCATCTGGTCAATCGTGTCAAGCTCGCGGATATTGTGCCTTCCAGCAAACTCATTTACATATCGGTGAAGATGCTTGACGCTCATTTGGTGGTAGGTTCCCATGTACCCCCGCTTCAGCATCGCCCAGAACGACTCTATCCCGTTCGTATGCGCCATGCCGTTCACGAATTCCTTGGCCGCATGCTTGACCGCGCTGTGCTCGAAGTCAACCATGCCCAAGTACGCTCTCGCCTCGTCTGTGAATACAGTCGATCCAGTTTCAACATTGTCGGCAACGAACCCCTGCAATGTCGACTTGTCGGTCTCGGATACAGGCTTCGCAACAACTTTCCTGCTGCCTCTCTCCTTTGCACCTACCACGGCAGTCTTGCCAACCGCACCGCGCCCCGCATTCAGCTTCTTCGACGCATGCTTGTTTCGCTCCTTGCCGCCGACATAAGTCTCGTCCACTTCCACTACGCCCGCCATCCTGTCCAGCAAATCCTGGTTCCAGGCCTCGCGAATGCGATGGATCATGTGCCAGGCGCAAGACTGCGTAATTCCAAGCTCCCTGTGCATCTTCGTGCTGGATACGCCCTTCAGACTGGTAGTCATCATATACACCGCTACCGCCCACTTGCGAAGAGGTATCTTGCTCGACTGCATAGGCGTGCCAGTCTTGACGCTGAAGTAGCTGCGGCACTCCCCGCACCAGTACGGCATCGGCTTTTCATTCGGAACCTCCTTCGTCCTGGTACCGCCGCAATGCCCGCAGTACCGCCCCTCGCCCCATAGCACCGACTCGAACCAGCGGCGCGCCGACAACTCGCTCGGAAACTTCTCGAACAACTCGAAAACAGTCAGCCCGACCCTCTCGGAACGGCCTGGGAAAGCGCGCTTTTTCTTAGGCATTTATTCTAATCCTTATATAATTCAACATAGTCTTATTGTACAGGATTTCTACTGGTTTGTCAAGTTATCCATATAATTCCCTTATAAAATTGTTCGCAAGTCCAGTTGAAGAGTTCAGCTAGCCTGGCGAATCAAGCCCGTTTCTTACTGCATCCCCTTTTTCTTCTGAATTACTGTTTCTGGAGAATAAATCGGAAGAGGCAAATCTGTGTACAATTCTCCAAGAAAAAAACAGGACCCGGCACGGCGATTAATTAGTCAGCCCTGAAAAACCTGTTTCAGGAAATTGTCAAGGTCGTGAGCCCCCTCAAAAGGCGAGGGTGGGCGTGACTCTGCACTGCCGACGAACACCCGATAACCGAAAGGGTCGATTTCATTTTGAATTTTCCGGGCAAGTTTTTCCAGCCACTTTCGAATCAGTTTATGGTAGTCGCATCCCTACAACGTGCCGGGAAATAAACGCTAACTCTAGTTCCCTGATAACCTTCGATATCGGTTTGAATTCCGGCGGAAAATAGTCCATGCGCACTGAAATGATGCGAACAGTTCCGGGAATGAAGTTGCGACAGATTTGTTCTCTTTAAACCGTGTCGAGTCGTGTAACTTAGTTTGCCGTGCATTTTGTTCCGCAAACCTATGGAAACAGTGATGCTAAACGTATATGATTTGTTTTATCACACCAGAGCATGAAATTTCAAACTTGGTTTTATTTCCTTTTATCACCTCTTTTCTTAATATAGAATTGAAACATCGGTCAGAGAAAAATCAGTTCTACAAGGATAATAATCAGAAAATATACAATTCGGTTTTAGTGTTGCAAGTGGAATTTATCAATCCTGAAAGACACTCATAGTGAATTGATTTCACTATGAATTTTCGATTGAGGGGGGGGGGGGTGAAGTATATTGAATTGCGAATGAATTTTGCATGCCTAGATGGTTTATAATCGTTGAAAATTCTCTGGTCTTCGAGGCTGGGGTAGATTCAGTATTTTGCTGTAAAAAGATTTTCGGGTACAAGTTGATGAATTTGATATTGAAGAAGATTGGACCAATTGCTTGGCTTTGCAGTCCAGGGAGTTTTGCATTGGCGCATAAATTAGTGAGGGGGGGGGGTATTCAGGAATACTTGCCTATTCGAAAGCCCGCCCGGCCGACTTGCGCTCGCCAGGCACGTTGCCTGTTCGCTACTGGCGGTGATAATATCAGTATGCATGCTGTCTGATGCTGATGCGGAAAATGTTGGCTTTGTTAGTCCGTATAGTGGAACTAGTATTTTTGCAAACCAATTAAATGGTGCGACGTTTGAAATTCGCCAAGCTAGATACGGGTATGAAAATAGACTTGGAAACCAATACGATTCAACTAAGCACCGGTTACAAAATGCCCCCAGTGGTCTTTCAATTTCTAGTATTACAGTTGATGGCGATGACGATTATCATATTGTTTTTCGCTGCACCGGCACCTGCTTAAGTGTCTCGAGTGATACAACAGTTACCATTCAAGTCCACGCGAGTAAGATTAATTCAGGAGGCGCATTATCCGGCTGGCAAAACGAAGGCTCCTTCACAATCAAGCCGACGCCCAAGGGGCTGACGGTAAGCACTCCCACCAACAGCAGCACGGTCACAGAGGCGGGTAGCACGTCGACATTCACGGTACGGCTGGCGGCGCCGCCGTCGGCCAATGTGTCCGTCGCTGTATCTAGCGGCGACACCAGCGAGGGCAGCGTGTCGCCGAACACGCTGACCTTTACGACCCAGAACTACGGCACTGCGCAGACGGTGACAGTAACGGGTGCCAATGACAATATACAAGACGGCAACGTGAGCTGGAATGTGGTGCTCAATCCGTCAAGCACTGACACCGGCTACAACGCCTTGTCCAACGTGAATGTGGCGATGACCACCACCGACAACGAAGGTTCGCCTTCCTTTTCGATTGACTCGCCGAGCGTGACAGAGGGCGACACTGGGTCGGTGAACTTGACATTCACGGTTACGATGAGTCCGGCGAGCACGTCTCAGTACACGGTGAACTACGCCGATGCAGGTACGGGTACGGCAACTTCGGGAACCGACTATACGGCGGTCACCGCCAACACTCTGACGTTTGCGGCGAATACGACGAGCCAGACGATTACGGTGTCGGTGACGGGGGACACGATAAACGAGCCAAACGAGACGGTGGTGGTCACTCTGAGCAATGCGTCGTCGGGTTCGACCATAGATACGGCAAGCGGCACCGGCACAATCACGGACAACGACACGCCGACCTTTTCGATCAACTCGCCGAGCGTGACGGAGGGCGACAGCGGTTCGGTGAACCTGGTGTTCACGGTTTCGCTGAATCCGGCGGGCACGTCGCAACTCACGGTCGACTATGCCCGGACGGGCGGCACGGCGACCTCGGGGACCGACTACACGGCGGTTTCTTCCGGCAGGCTGACGTTTGCGGCGGGTACGACGAGCCAGACGATTACGGTGTCGGTGACGGGCGACACGGTGGACGAGGGGGCGAGCGAGACGGTGGTGATCACGCTGAGCAGTGCGTCGTCGGGTTCGACCATAGGGACGGCGAGCGGCACCGGGACCATCACGGACGACGATCCGAAATTCTCGATCAATTCGCCGAGCGTGACGGAGGGCGACAGCAGCTCGGTGAACCTGGTGTTCACGGTGACGCTGAATGCGTCGAGCACATCGCAGCAGACAGTCGACTATGCCCAGACGGGCGGCACGGCGACGTCAGGGACCGACTACACGGCGGTCACTGCCAATACGCTGACGTTTGCTACGGGGACGACGACCCAGACGATTACGGTGTCGGTGACGGGAGACACGGTGGATGAAGGGAGCGAGACGATCGTGATCACTTTGAGCAATGCGTCGGCTGGGACTGTTATTTCGACGGCAACCGGCACCGGGACGATCCGGGACAACGACCCGAAATTCTCGATCAATTCGCCGAGCGTGGTCGAGGGCGACAGCGGCTCGGTGAACCTGGTATTCACGGTGACGCTGAGCGCTTCGAGCTCGTCGCAGTTGACGGTCGACTACGCCCGGACGGGCGGCACGGCGACGTCGGGAACCGACTACACCGCGGTCGTCAGCAACACGCTGACGTTTGCGGCGGGAACCACGACCCAAACGATTACGGTGTCGGTGAGGGGCGATACGGTGGACGAGGGTGCGAGCGAGACGGTGGTGCTCACATTGAGCAATGCGTCGACCGGCACCGGCATCGGGACGGCGACCGGCACCGGGACCATAACGGACGACGATCCGAAATTCTCGATCAACTCGCCGAGCGTTGTGGAGGGCGACAGCGGCTCGGTGAACCTGGTGTTCACGGTGACGCTGAGCGCGTCGAGCTCGTCGCAGTATACAGTCGACTACGCCGATGCAGGCACCGGGACGGCGGACTCGGGGACCGACTACACGGCAGTCACCGCCAATACGCTGACGTTTGCTGCGGGGACGACGGCCCAGACGATTACAGTATCGGTGACCGGCGACACGACGGACGAGGGGGCGAGCGAGACGGTGGTGATCACTTTGAGCAATGCCTCGGCAGGCACGAGAATCGCAACAGCGAGCGGCACTGGTACGATCGTGGACAACGATCCGAAATTCTCGATCAACTCGCCGAGCGTTGTGGAGGGCGACAGCGGCTCGGTGAATCTGGTGTTCACCGTGACGCTGAGTGCGGCGGGCGCGTCGCAGCACACGGTGGGCTACGCGCAAACGGGCGGCACGGCGACATCGGGGACCGACTACACGGCGGTTGTTGCCAATACGCTGACATTTGCGGCGGGAACTACGACCCAGACGATCACGGTGTCGGTGAGGGGCGACACGGTGGATGAGGGGAACGAGACGGTGGTGATCACGTTGAGCAATGCGTCGGCTGGGACTGTTATTTCGACGGCGACCGGCACCGGCACGATCACGGACGATGATCCGAAATTTTCGATCAACTCGCCGAGCGTTGTGGAAGGCGACAGCGGCTCGGTGAACCTGGTGTTCACCGTGACGCTGAGTGCGGCGGGCGCGTCGCAGCACACGGTGGGCTACGCGCAAACGGGCGGCACGGCGACGTCGGGGACCGACTACACGGCGGTCACTGCCGGTGTGCTGACGTTTGCGGCGGGGGTGACGACCCGGACGATTACGGTATCGGTGACCGGCGACACGGTGGACGAGGGGAACGAGACGGTGGTGCTCACGCTGAGCAATGCGTCGTCGGGCACGGTGATTACGACGGCGACCGGCACCGGCACGATCACGGACGATGACCCGAAATTCTCGATCAACTCGCCGAGCGTGCCGGAAGGCGACAGCAGCACGACGAACCTGGTGTTCACGGTGACACTGAGTGCGGCGAGCACGTCGAATTTGAGTGTGAACTACGCTACTGCAGGGGGTACGGCGACTGCGGGAACCGACTACACGTCGACCTCCGGCTGGGCGACGATTACGGCGGGGCAGACGAGCGCGTCGATCACGGTATCGGTGACCGGCGACACGGTGGATGAAGGGAACGAGACAGTGGTGCTCACGCTGAGCAATGCGACGGCCGGCACCGGGATTGCGACAGCGACCGGCACCGGCACGATCATGGACGACGACCCGAAATTCTCGATCGATTCGCCGACGGTGACGGAAGCCGACAGCAATTCGGTGAACCTGGTGTTCACGGTGACGCTGAGCGCTTCGAGCTCGTCGCAGCTGACGGTCGACTACGCCAGTTCGGACGGGGCTGCGAACGGTGCGACGGCCGGCACCGACTACACGGCGGTCTCCGGCACGCTGACGTTTCCGGCGGGGACCACGAGCCGGACGATTACAGTATCAGTGACCGGCGACACGGCGAACGAGTTGAACGAGACGGTGGTGGTCACGCTGAGCGATGCGACGTCGGGCGCAGGGATTGCGACGGCCACCGGCACCGGCACGATCACGGACAACGACACGCCGAACTTCTCGATCAATTCGCCGAGCGTGGCGGAGGGCAACAGCAGCACGACGAACCTGGTGTTCACGGTGACGCTGAGTCCGGCGCCGGCGTCTGCGGCGACGGTGAACTGGGCCGAGGGTACCGGGGGCACGGCGACGTCGGGTACCGACTACACAGCGATTGCGGGCGGCACGCTGACGTTTTCGGCGGGGACCACGACCCAGACAATTACGGTATCAGTGACAGGGGACACGACGCACGAAGCGGACGAGACGGTGGTGCTCACGCTGAGCAATGCGTCGACGGGTACGAACATTGCGACGGCGACCGGCACCGGCACGGTCACCAACGACGATCCGGGCCTTACGATCGACTCGCCGAGCGTGACGGAGGGCGACAGCGGCTCGGCGAACCTGGTGTTCACGGTGACGCTGGATCCGGCGTCGTCGTCTCAGGTGACGGTGAACTACGCCCGCACGGGCGGCACGGCGACGTCGGGCACCGACTTCACGGCGCTGGCCGCCAGCACCACGCTGACGTTTGCGGCGAGCGAGACCAGCAAGACAATCACGGTGTCGGTGACGGGCGACACGATCAACGAGGCGAACGAGACCGTGATCGTCACGCTGAGCGGCGCGTCGGGTGCGGACATCGTGACGGCCAGCGGCACCGGCACGATCACGGACAACGACACGCCGAGGTTTTCGATCGACTCGCCGAGCGTGGTGGAGGGCGACGGCAGCTCGGTGAATCTGGAGTTCACAGTGACACTGAGTCCGGCCAGCTACCAGGCCACGACAGTGGACTATGCGACTGCAACTGCGGGCACGGCGACTGCGGGGACCGACTTCACGGCGATCTCGGCTACCACATTGACGTTTGCGGCCGGGGACACGAGCAAGACGTTCATGTTGTCGGTGACGGGGGACACGACTGACGAGGGTGCGGGCGAGACGGTGGTGGTCACGCTGAGCGATGCGACGGGCAATGCAGAGATCGGGACATCAAGCGGCACCGGCACGATCACGGACAACGACCCGAAATTTTCGATCGGCAATGCGAGCGCGACGGAGGGCGACAGCGGCTCGGTGAACATGACGTTCACGGTGACGCTGAGCGGTGCTGGCAATTCGCAGTACACGGTCGACTACGCCAGCACGGACGGCACGGCGACTGCGGGAAGCGACTACACGGCGGTCTCGGGGACGCTGACGTTTGCGGCGGGTGTGACGAGCCGTGCATTTACCGTTTCGGTGACGGGGGACACGATGCACGAGGCGAACGAGACATTGACGGTTACGCTGAGCAATGCGTCGGCGGGCACGGCGATCGCGACGGCGAGCGGCACGGGTACGATCACGGACAACGACACGCCGAGCTTTTCGATCGACTCGCCGAGCGTGGCGGAGGGCGACAGCAGCACGACGAGCCTGACGTTCACCGTGACGCTGAGTCCGGCATCGGCGATCCAAGAGACGGTGAACTACGCTGATGCGGGTACCGGCACGGCGACGTCGGGGACCGACTACACGGCGCTTGCCTCCAGCACCACGCTGACGTTTGCGGCGGGTACCACGAGCCAGACGTTTACGGTGACGGTGTCGGGGGACGCGACCTACGAGGCGGACGAGACCGTGGTGATTACGCTGAGCGGTGCGTCGTCGGGCACGAACATTTCGACGGCGAGCGGCACCGGCACGATCACCAACGACGACCCGGGTCTTTCGATTGCCGATGCGAGCGTGACGGAGGGCGACAGCAGCTCGGTGAACCTGGTGTTCACGGTGACGATGAGTCCGGCGGAGCCGTCGGGGTCGGTGACGGTGAACTACGCCAGTTCGGACGGGGCTACGAATGGTGCGACTGCGGGGACCGACTACACGGCGGCCTCCGGCACGCTGACGTTTGCTGCGAACGAGACGAGCAAGACGATTACAGTGTCAGTGACGGGCGACACGGAGAACGAGCGGGACGAGACGGTGACTGTCACGCTGAGCAATCCGTCGTCGGGTGTGACCCTCGTGACGGTGAGCGCCACCGGGACGATCCGGGACAACGACACGCCGGGCTTTTCAATCGACTCGCCGAGCGTGGCGGAAGGCGATGACGGCGATTCGAATGACCTGGTTTTCACGGTGTCGCTGAGTCCGGCCAGCTACCAGGATGTGACAGTGAACTACGCCGTTACGGGCGGTACGGCGACGTCGGGGACCGACTACACGGCGGTCGCAGCCAGCTCGCTGTCGTTTAATGCGGGGGATACGAGCAAGACGATTACGGTGTCGGTGACCGGCGACCTGGCGTTCGAGCCGAGCGAGACCGTTGTGATTACGCTGAGCGGCGCGTCTGCGGGCACGGCGATTGCGACATCAAGCGGCACCGGTACGATTACCAACGACGACCCGGGCATTTCGATTGATTCGCCGACTGTTGAAGAGGTCGACGAGGACGAGACAGTCACGCTGACGTTCACGGTTACGCTGGAGCCGGCGCCGACGGCTCCGGTGACGGTGGACTATGCGGATGCAGGCACGGGCACGGCGGAGTCGGGAGTCGACTACACGGCGATTGCCGGCGGCACGCTGACGTTTGCGGCGACTGAGACCAGCAAGACGATTTCGGTTTCGGTAATCGGGGATATCCTGTCGGAGCCGGACGAGACGGTGGTGGTGACCCTGAGCAACCCGAACCCGTCGTACACGCTGGTGGCCGCCAGCGGCACGGGCACCATAACGGACAACGACGAGCTGGTGCAGGACGAGCTGGACATGGAGATTGTGGCGGAGGTGGCACGCGAGGTTACCACGAGCGTGGTGGCGGCGGTCAGCAGCCGGGTGGCTTCGGTGGTCGGCGGCGCGGCGGTTGCCCCGCCGGTTGTCAATGCGCCGCCGGTTGATGTACCAACGATTGACGTGCCGTCGACTGGCGGGTTTGCGAACGGCGGCCTGCTTTCGATTCTGGCGCGTGCCGTGCGGCACGACCGCGAACGCGACCGCGGCTTGCCGCGTTCGGAGATGTCGCTGTACCGTTCACTGGACGGTGCGAGCTTTGTCTACTCGCCGAGTGCTCTGGGTGCGACGGGCGCTTCCGGCGGGGGGCGTTCCGGCATCCTGACCGTGTGGGGTTCGGTTGACTATCGCAAGATGTCGGGCAGCGGCGAGGGTGCGCTGACATGGGACGGCGAGCTGGCGTCTTTGAATATTGGAACCGACACGCTGAGCGAGTCCGGTGTTCTGGTCGGCGTGGCGATTGGTGCGTCGAAGGGAAGCTTCGGCTATCGGGGCAGTATCGGCGGCACCGGCGGCGTGCTGAAGATGCAGGTGAAGACGCTGAATCCCTATGCTGGCTGGTCGGTGTCGGAGTCGGCGAGCCTGTGGGCGGCGGTCGGCTACGGCAGGGGCAAGATCAGCTACAACGACAACGAGGCTGAAGCCGCCTCCAGCAGGATGAAGCTGGCCAGTGCGGCTTTCGGGGGTCGCTACCGCCTGTTTTCGGCTAGTGGCTCGGCAGACGGGCGCCTGGTTCAGGTGGACCTGAAGGGCGAGGCCTGGGGTCTGCAGAACGAGGTCGAGGGGGATGCGCAGCGTCCGATGGGATCGAAGTCGCGGGCGCAAGGGATGCGCATTGCGGTTGAAAGGCACCGCAGCGGTGTGCTTGAATCCGGCGCTTCGCTGGTGCTGTCGGGCGAGGCCGGCGTGCGCTGGGACGGCGGCGACGGCGACACTGGAACCGGCTTTGAAATGGGCGGCGCAGCCAGCTACGGCAATTCTGCGACCGGAATGAAGGTGGTTGCGACAGCACGCGTCCTGGTGGACCATGAAAGCGACCGGAGGGAGTGGGGTGCCGGCTTGACTGTGGGGTGCCGGGTGGATGGCCAAGAGACCGGCATGACCTACAGGTCTTCGCTGTCGCACGGTCAGGCGGAAAGCGGTGTCGACTCTCTGTGGGACAGCAGCGCCGTCAGTCGCGCATCGTCCGAAGAGAACAGCTTGGCGACGCGTCTGGACGCGGAGGTTGGCTATCGCTTTTACGGAAGCAGCGGGTTGCACACGCCGTATGTTGGATTCGGAGCGGAAGACGGCAGCAGGCGCGACTACCGCGTCGGCATGCGCTATTCGAGCGGTTCAGCGGTATCCTCGGGCCTGGAGTTCGAGCGTCGCGAAGCGAGCAGCAAGCGGCCTGACCACAGGGTCATGCTGACAGGGCGGATGAACTGGTAGGCAGAAAAGAATCAGCGACGGCTTTCTGGCATCTCGGACGTTGCAAAGAACCCTCCAGGTTGAATTCATTCAACCTGGAGGATATTTAGGCATTGGAACAGGTGTAGTATACAGCACAGAAACAGGCTGTAAAATTCTTTGACAATGCCCGACAAACGCCAGCATTGCATTAGCATTGTGATAATTTCTACTTGATGGGATTGAATTTGCTTGCGATTTTCACACACTCGTAGAGGGAGACTTTGATTCCGCATTAGTTTCAAGCATCAAGTTAGGCTGAATCATGTTTGCTATATTAAGCAGAACATAGTCGCGAGGTTTCAACACGCGTACCGCGTTCTGGAATTTCTACTGCGGGGAACTCAATGTCCGCTTGGTTAACTTTGGCACTGCTGCAGTGCGAGCACTTCCATCACCGAATCAGATTGCATCAGTCGCTGAACAACTATGTCAGGAAAGGCCGCCTGAGTCTCGTATGTAGTGAACCAGTGCAAATGCTTTAATCAACACCGCGAGTTGCGTATAATGGGGACAAGTAAAAAAGATCAATTTCATTAGTAAGCAGTCAAATTGATATTTCACAGTTGGCACTTGAATGGTGTTAAAACTGTCTATTCATTCCAGTTGTAACTGGTGTATTGCATAAATTTTTTTAATCTAGGTATAGAAAAATGGTACAAAAAATCACATCGCCGTTTGGGGGATACTATATTTATCCAGACGATCCTGAGAATCTTTTTCAGCAGTTTCTTGGTCAAAAGTCCGGGAGTCAACCTGAAAACACGTCCGAGCTTACTCCGCCGGTGGATATATATGAAGATGACAAGGCGTTTTACGCTTCAGTCGAAATGCCGGGAGTTGACAAGGAAGAACTGAAAATTTCATGTGTCGAGGGCACTTTGACAATTAATGCGGAAGTTGTTCGTACGCCTCGTGAAGACGGGCACTGGGTCCAGCAAGAACGAAGGGTTGGCACCTATGTACGTAGTCTGCGCTTTAGAACGCCGATTCAAATTGAAGGAATTAACGCAAACTACGAAAATGGAGTCGTGCAATTAACGATTCCAAAGCAGAAAGTGGAGAAGAAGGCAGTTTCGATCAGCGTTGATTGAAAACACAGGCAAAACACGTACGCATAGCCAAGCATCTGCATCAGTTTTTACACGCATTCGTGTCTTGGGTTGAGCGCGACTGCAGCAGATGCCGGCATGGAGAGGAGTCCATGTGAGATTCCGTTTTACGTGAATGACGCGTTGTAATCTTGGATCGGAATTTAAATTTATATTTGAACAAATCCTGTAAGTTAACCAGCAAAACCTTTATCGTAATTTTTCCATGGAAGACAGTTATAAGACTCGAACGACACTTGAAGTAAACGGTGAGCGATATCAAATCTATTCACTTGAAAAGTTGGCTCGGCAACATCCAGTCGGTCATTTGCCTTACTGCTTAAAGGTGCTTCTGGAAAATCTGCTTCGTAATGAGAATGGAATTGATGTTACAGCGGAACAAATATCCGCAATTGTAAATTGGTCCCCTGCTGACCACTCGGAAACAGAGATAGCGTTTTCGCCAGCTCGAGTATTGATGCAGGACTTCACAGGTGTTCCAGCAGTAGTGGATTTGGCTTCAATGAGAGATGCCATGGCGGAAATGGGAGGTGACCCGAGGGCGATTAATCCAAAAGTTCAAGTAGATTTGGTCATTGATCATTCAGTAATGGTTGACCACTATGGATCCAGCAACGCACTGGACTTGAATGCAGTTCTTGAATACAGGCGGAATACCGAGCGGTATTCGTTCCTGAAGTGGGGACAGTCAGCATTTGCAAATTTTCGCGTTGTTCCGCCTTCAACCGGAATTGTCCATCAGGTAAATCTGGAGTATTTGGCAGATGTCGTATGTAGTAGTAATCGAGACGGAGTACGTGCCGCATATCCGGATACGGTTGTTGGAACTGACTCCCATACGACAATGATCAATGGAATCGGTGTTCTGGGCTGGGGTGTTGGCGGCATAGAGGCAGAAGCTGCCATGCTCGGACAGTCCATAGCCATGCTATTACCGAAGGTGGTTGGATTCAAGTTGCATGGTGAAAAACCGGAAGGTGCAACTGCAACCGACATAGTTCTTTCAGTTGTTGAAATTCTAAGAAAGCATGGAGTGGTAGGTAAGTTTGTTGAATTTTTCGGAGACGGCTTGGATAACTTGTCCGTTTCGGACCAAGCGACAATTTCGAACATGGCCCCTGAATACGGCGCCACGAGCGGAATTTTTCCAGTTGATGCCAACACACTTCAGTATTTACGCTTGACCGGCCGGTCTGAGCAGCAAATTGACTTGGTGGAAGCATATGCCCGACATCAAGGCATGTTCAGAGAGCCGGGTACCAAGTCAATCATTCAATACAATGAAATCCTGGAGCTTGACCTGAGTACGATTCAGCCCTGTATCGCAGGGCCGAAACGACCGCAGGACCGAGTTTTGCTGCGAAATGCAGCCAATTCGGCGCGAGAGCATATCCAGAGTCGAAGACCGGAAACAGGCCCCATTTCATCCAGTATTCAAATTGATGAACAGCAGACTGAATTGTCAGACGGTGACATCGTTGTTGCTGCAATTACAAGTTGCACAAATACTTCTAATCCTGACGTGATTATTGCGGCCGGCTTACTGGCAAAGAAAGCCGTTGACCTCGGAATCAATACGAAACCATGGGTAAAAACATCGCTTGCACCGGGTTCACAGGTTGTAACCGAATATTTGAAGTGTTCCGGTTTGCTTGAACCCCTGGAACAGATTGGATTTTCGATTGTAGGTTACGGATGCACGACTTGTATTGGAAACACGGGTCCGTTGCCGGAACCGATTGCAGCAGCGGTCAAGCAGGATGAGCTAATTGTTTGTTCTGTACTTTCTGGAAATCGGAATTTCGAAGGCAGAGTGCATTCGGCAGTCAAGATGAATTTTCTGGCTTCGCCACCACTTGTTGTTGCATATGCACTGGCTGGTTCCATGAATGTTGATTTGTACAACGATCCACTCGGAACAGGCAGTAACGGCAAACTAGTGTACTTGAAGGACATTTGGCCCAGCTCGCAAGAAATCAGTGATGTTGTCAGCGATGTTCTGTCTGTAGAAATGTTTCGTTCCAAGTATGCAGATGTTTTCAAGGGGGATTCCAATTGGAACGCGATTCCGCTTGCGCAATCAAGCCGTTACAACTGGGATGCTGACTCTACTTACATACGCAAGCCTTCATTCTTTGAAGATGCTGGACGCTATGGCAACAAGATAGAAGATATTCGGGGTGCCAAGGTGTTGGCTTTGCTCGGCAACAGTATTACAACCGACCATATTTCCCCGGCTGGTTCTATTATGCCGGACAGTCCGGCGGGCAAGTACCTGCTTGACCACGGTGTATCTCAGGGAAATTTCAATTCCTACGGTTCCAGAAGAGGCAATCATGAAGTCATGGCTCGCGGCACTTTTGCAAATGTTCGACTCAAGAATGAGCTTGCTCCAGATACAGAAGGAGGTTGGACCTGTCACCAACCATCAGGAGATCTGATGACTATCTATGAAGCAGCAATGCGCTACAAAAGGGAAGAAACTCCTTTGATTGTCATTGCCGGAACCGAATACGGTTCCGGGTCTTCTCGCGACTGGGCAGCAAAAGGGCCATTGCTGCTTGGGGTTAAGGCTGTAATTGTTGAAAGCTTTGAAAGAATCCACAGGTCGAATCTTGTCGGCATGGGAATTTTGCCCCTGCAGTTCAAGTCTGGCGAGTCGCGGCAATCCTTGAATATTTCTGGAGATGAAGTATTCGACATTCACGGTTTAGAGCGAGGATGCGACGAGGTGGATGTTTCTGCTGTCCGTCCAGACCAGTCTGTTTTGACTTTCAAGGCGAAAGTGCGGATTGACACTCCTCGTGAATGGGAATACTACATCGCCAAGGGAATTCTGCAATATATGCTTTGCCAACTTGCGGAAAGTGAAAATAGCATAGCCAGCGCCTGAATTGAGATACAGACACTAGTCCTGTTTTTCTGCTTCCTGTAGTTTTGCGTAGCGAGCCATGTTGAATACCTGGATTACAATAAATATCAGAGTAAGCCCAATTACCCCGAATACCTTGAAGTTGACCCAGATTTCTTCCCGACGCGCCTCAGGCAAGTCCAAGCCGTAGTAGAACGCTACATAAATGTTTAGTGCTCCTACGAAGGTAAAAAACAATCCCCAACTCAAATTCATTGAGCGCCAGCCTTCTGAAGGAAGCTTGACTTTGGATCCCAGGAGCATCTCCAGTACAGTGCGTTTGGTTGCAAATTGCGAATACAGGATGACTGCCGCAAAAATCCAGTTGACAATCGTGGTTTTCCACTTGATGAAAACCGGATCTTTTAGCACAATCGTCATGCCGCCAAATACAACTAGTGCAACCAGCGTAACAACATGCATTGTTTCAAAGCGTCGGTTCTTTGCCCAAAAGTAGACGACTTGAATTGCTGAAGCTGCAATTGCCACTGCGGTCGCAACGAAGATGTCGTATATCTTGTACGCCGCGAAAAAAAGAATCAGGGGAAATATATCAAACAGGAATTTCATAATTGCTCGCACTTGAAAGTTTGGTGCCGGGAGAGAGACTCGAACTCTCACGGTGTTTCCACCACCGGATTTTGAGTCCGGCGCGTCTGCCAATTTCGCCATCCCGGCAACAATTGATGAATTTTCTACGATTTGAAGCAATCTGTCAAAGCCAAAAGTGTATTTTGCCTCAAATTTTTCATATAGTGATTCGATAAACTTGGTTATTTCTCCTTTACTGCCACAATTTCTACGCAAATCTGAATGGAGCTGATCAAACGTTTATTTTCCGAAGACTGGGATTGGCACAAAAAAGTGCTCAATTTGGCGTGGCCCGTGGTTATTTCAAACGCGAGCAT
Organism: Arenicellales bacterium; assembly: GCA_965203865.1. GTDB lineage: Bacteria > Pseudomonadota > Gammaproteobacteria > Arenicellales > JAJDZL01. Next base: position 1,685,087 of record OZ241916.1, on the reverse strand, counting down.
CCCGCTTGCAGGAGCAGTTGACACAGCAGTTGTCGGGCATCTTCCAGATCCTGTCTACATCGGTTCGGTAGCCTTGGGTTCATTAATTTTCACCACAATGTATTGGGTTGTGGGTTTTTTAAGAATGGGAACAACCGGATTTGTTGCACAGAACATGGGTGCAAAGGATGATGAAGAAGTTGCAGCTGTCTATCTGCGCGGACTTGGGGTGGCGCTAACGATAGGCCTTGTTGTTTTGGTATTTCAAAAACCGATAGGGGCGGCCATTTTCTGGTTTTTTGAAGGAACAGAAAATGTGGAATCCTATGCACTGGACTATTATCTTGTTCGCATCTGGGGCATGCCGTTTGCTCTTTGCAATTTGGTTGTGGTTGGATATCTGTTTGGAACCCAGAAAATGCGCTCAGCTTTGGTTTTGCAGTTATTGCTGAATGGAATGAATATTGTGCTTGATGTTGTATTTGTGCTCGGGTTTGGATGGAGTGTGAAGGGCGTGGCATTTGCAACCGTAATTAGCGAGGTGGTAACGGCGCTTTGCGGATTTTGGCTGTGTTTTCGCTTGATTGGCTACTCGAACCTGCAGCTTGGACGACTGGCAATATTCAAGAATGAGCGCTTGCGCGTGCTTGCAAAAGTAAATTTCAATATCATGATTCGTACACTTTGTCTGGAAGCCGTTATCATTTACTTTATATGGGTAAGTACTCGTACGGGCGACATTGTATTGGCGGCAAATGCAGTCTTGATGCATCTGATACACTTTCTGGCGTTCGGGCTGGATGGATTCGCACATGCTGCCGAGGCATTGGCGGGGGGTGCTTTTGGTGCACGAAATCGTATCCGATTGCGCAAGGTGGTGATAACAACACTTGCATGGTCTATCGTTTTTGCATTAGTATTTTGTCTGGTTTATTTTGTTTTCGGCGGATTGATTGTATCGCTGATAACAGGAATCAAAAGTGTACGAATTGTTGCAGGCGAATATTTAGGGTGGCTTGTATTCGCTCCACTGGTATGTGTTTGGCCGTTCTTTTTTGACGGGGTGTATATTGGTACAACTCGTACTGTTGAAATGCGCAACAGCGTGATTTTGGCAGCGCTGGCGTTTGTTCCTGTAGCTCATTTTGGATTTATAGCGATGGGCAATCATGGTTTGTGGCTTGGAATCATGGTTTTCATGGCAGTCCGAGGGCTGACACTGGCGATGTGGTACCCGCGAATTGAACAAGTAATGGAAAAAACATCATAATAATGCAAAAGTCATAACATTTAGGGGGTTGGTATGAAAAAATACAAAAGTCCGTTGATTCGGGCTGACGGTGCATTAGGCATGTTGAATGCTCCTGAGGTCATATTTATTGATGCTACCTGGTACATGCCGAATTTACCGAAGAATGCCCGAAGTGAGTATGTAGAACAGCATATACCGGGTGCTGTGTATTTTGATATTGACGAAGTGGCTGACAAGGAAAGCGAATTGCCCCATATGTTTCCTACAATAGAGCATTTTGAAAGTTGTGTGGGCGAAATGGGAATATCCCTTGATAATCATCTGATTGTGTACGATCGGGGCAACTATGTTGCATCGGCACGCGTATGGTGGATGTTCAAGTCATTCGGTCATAAAAACGTGCAAGTACTGGATGGTGGACTCTCAGCCTGGTTGCGAGCAGACGGGCAGTGCGAGTCTGGAAGTTCTGAAATTGAGCCGCAAAATTATGTGGCGAAATCGCCGGATCGTTTTATTGCCGCCTGGAGTGATATCGTTGCTGGTATTTCAGATGCGTCGACTCAAATTGTCGATGCCAGGTCACCGGGCAGATTCAATGGTACCGAGCCAGAGCCGCGTCCGGGGCTTCGCGGGGGACACATTCCTAACAGTACAAACCTGTACTACATGGATGTAATTAATCAAGACGGAACGATGAAAAGCCCCGAGGAGATTGCCGATTTGATGGAGTTTGTTATTGATGACGAGGATGACCCCATTATCACAACATGCGGTTCTGGAGTAACTGCGTCAATACTGTTGCTGGCATTCCACCAGGTTCGCCCATCAGCTTTACGTTTGTACGACGGTTCGTGGACTGAATGGGCAATGCTTCCGGAAAGTTGAACTGGGCAATTCAGGGTAAATTGAATGCCAGTCAATTTGATTTTCACCTGCCGCAATCTCAAATCGCTCAATTTCCAACCGAGGAACGAAGTGACAGCCGACTTTTGGTGCTAGACAGAAAATCCAGTTTGCCTCGAGAAATTCCGTTTTCAGGTCTGTTGGAAGTTTTGCAGAAAGGCGATTTATTGGTTTGCAACAATACCAAGGTAATACGTGCGCGATTGAAAGGCCGCAAGTCAACGGGAGGTAGCGTAGAAATTCTGGTGGAACGAATCATTGATGAAAATAAAATTTTAGGGCAGGCAAAGGCAAGAAGGACTTTGAAACCAGGGAACGAGATTACTATCAGTGAACAGAATTCTCTAGTTGTTTGCGGCCGAAAAGACAATTTATTTTTACTGCGAGTTGGCAATAATATCAATGCAGAAGCACTTGTCTCCAAATTCGGAGAAGTGCCGTTGCCGCCTTATATCAAACGGTCTGTGAATATGGAAGATGAAATCCGGTATCAAACTGTTTTTGCGAAGCACTCTGGTTCTGTTGCTGCTCCAACAGCAGGCTTGCATTTTTCCGAAGCCATGCTGAATCATCTTGTTAAAGCGGGTATTGAAATTGTTTATGTGACTTTACATATCGGAAGCGGTACATTTGCACCGGTACGAAATGATGATTTCGAAAGTCACAAAATGCATAGTGAATATTGCGAGTTGAACGAGGCGGCTTGCTCAAAAATTTTGCAAGCGAAAGAATGCGGCAGAAGGGTTATTGCGGTTGGCACAACATCTGTTCGAACTTTGGAGACTGCCGCAATGGAAGGATGTCTTGAGCCTTATTGCGGAGAAACTGACCTGTATATCAAGCCCGGATTTGCATTCAAGGTTATTGATGCAATGATTACCAACTTTCATTTGCCGCGTTCGACATTGCTGTTGCTTGTTTGTGCTTTCGGGGGGACCAAAAGAGTAATGCATGCCTATCGGCATGCAATTGACAGCAAATTTCGTTTTTATAGTTACGGGGATGCGATGTTTCTTGAAGCATCCGATTGATATCACAGAATCTACCGAGTAATAACTGGATTGTGAGTATGAACGAGGAACTTGACTGTATATTTTGTAGAATTGTTAGAGGGGAACTACCCAAGATTGAAATCTATGAAAATGATGACACGCTTTCCTTTATGGATATCAATCCGGCCGCCCCGGGCCACGTATTGGTTATTCCCAAGAAACATTGCGAGGATGTATTCTCAATGCCGGACGAGTTGTTTGGCCATGTAGGCGCGGCTGCCAAGCGAGTCGCTGCAGCAGTTAAAGAGGCGTTGGACCCGGACGGAATTAGCTTGGTTCAAGCAAACGGAAAAGGAGCAGCGCAATCTGTATTTCACTTTCATATTCATGTGGTGCCTCGCTGGCTTGGGGACGACTTGAAAGTGAACTGGCCAAATGTGCCGGGCGACATGGATAAAATTCAACAATTCGCGAACCTGATTCGAGCTGCTGTTCGCCAATAAGACATAGCAAGGCTTTCATCAGATAGCAACAACGGGTCAACTGAGAGACCCGTTGCTTATCTTTATCTTGATTTGTCTGCTTCGTAACTTTAAGATTTTGGGAATATTGCCTACAGAGTGGTATTATAGATAATATATTATGAATATTTATTTTACGAAGCAACGAGTGCGAGCGTTTTTCGTAGCTGCCAATAAATAAATTATTTCTTTGAACAAGAAAGGAGGTCGTTATGATCACTGACAAGCAAAAAGCCTATCGAAAAGAATATCGAGCTAGGATTGCAGGTTGGTACAACGGGCCGATACATGTACTGATGATCTATACCATTGGGCTAGTCTCGATGTGGATATACATTCAGCATATTGAGAATGTTCAGTGGTGGGAATGGCTCACAGTTCCAGTATTTCTCTTGGCGTGCAATATATTCGAGTGGTATCTGCATTTAAAGGTGATGCATCGTCCCCAAAAGATCAAGGCGTTGAAAGCAATTTACAAGCGTCACACACTTCAGCATCATCAGTTTTTTACTGACAGTGAAATGCGATTCAGAGACCAAAAAGACTGGAGAGTGACTTTCTTTCCACCTTACGCGTTAGTTGTATTCATTCTGCTTTCGATACCGGGTGCCATACTTCTTCACTTTCTTGTAACCCCCAATGTAGGCTGGTTGTTCATGTGTTCGACGACATCCATTTACCTGATTTACGAATTCATGCACTTTTGTTGCCATGTTGATGAAAATTGGTTTGTCCGAAACGTACCCTTGGTCAATACGATCAGGCGCCATCACACAGCTCATCACAATTCCCGTTTGATGATGGAAAAAAATATGAACCTTACATTTCCGGTTGCGGACTGGATGTTCGGCACCTCCGACTTGAATCGCGGACTATTGGGTCATTTGTTCAACGGGTACAGTGAAAAACACTTGAAAAAAGATCTTCGCGGGGTGCCCAAGCGCCCGGATGTGGCTGCATCTGCCCCGCTAAGCATAGAATCCTGAGGAGAAGACATAAAATGCCTGTGCATATAAAGCTGGGACTCTCTGTCATCGTGCTGGTGGTAGGTGGCATTTTCTATTATTTGGAACGTATGCTTGGAGACCCTCTGGTAGCTACGGTAGGGGGAGTGCTAGCAGTATTTATGGTTGCGGCGATGTGGATTTTTCCAGAAACCGGTAATAAGTGACGCTAATTATTTTCAAGGATTCCAATGGCATCGGAAATAAGCAAACGGACAATTGGCGAAATCCGGGATTCGAAGAAAACTGGTGAAAAAATGGTGTACATGTCTGTCCCGGACTATACGTCCGCACAATGGGCAGAAATGGCAGGAGTTGATGTTGCAGTAGTTGGTGATAGCCTTGCGATGATTTCACATGGTCATCCGAATACAATACCTGCGACTATGGAGATGATGGTGATGCATGCTCAGGCGGTCCGTCGCGGGGCTCCAAATACCTTTGTCCTGGGCTGCATGCCGTATCAAAGCTACCATACACCGGAGATTGCGCTTCATAACGCCACGCGCTTCATGCAGGAAGCCGGAAGCGATGCGGTAAAGCCGCAAGGCGGGAAAAGCCAGAGTCATATCTTGAAGACTTTGGTAGATGCGGGAATCCCTACTGCTTCTCACATTGGATTAACGCCTCATACGATTGCAATGTTCGGTGGATTCAAGGTTCAGGGCCGTACTGCAGAGGCCGCGATGAAAATTCTGGAAGATGCATTGGCCATTCAGGATGCCGGATGCTTCATGCTGGAGTTCGAGGGAGTGCCCGGAAAAATCGCTGGCATTGTCTCCCGGCAACTCGAAATACCGACTATCGGAATCGGTGCCGGTGTAGAGACTGATGGTCAAATACTACTGTGCTACGATTTGCTGGGGGTTTTCACCGACTTTAAACCGAAATTTACCAAGCGATTTGCAAAACTAACCGAAGTTGCGGTAGATGGTATTAGTGAATATGTAAAAGAAGTAAAACAGGGGGAATTTCCCGACGAGGAACATACATACCCTGTTTCCGAGAAGGAGTACGAGCGATTCTTGACCATGGTGGAGAACCGCCAGCAAATGTAAGTTGGCATCAAATACGGTGTTCTTTCAATATTCGATTAAAAAAACATAAGAAATCAATTTGCTTATCAATAGAAGAGAAATCATGAAAACCTATATTGGAGAACGCACAATTGATGGACTGAAAGTAACAGTTGATGGAAAACCATTGGACGAGCGCTACGATATTGCGCGATATACAGAATTGGGTTTTGAATGGACTTATGAAGGAAGTTCTCCTCGGCAACTTGCGCTTGCCATTTTGGCAGATCATCTGGGTGATGCCGAAAAAGCCCGTGCTCTTGCTGATAGGTTTATGTTGGTCGTAGTGTCCGAGCTGGACAACAACTGGAAACTGACCAGCGAGGACATTGATTCAGTGCTTGCAAAATTACAGTAGGAACAGCTGAATGGTCCAACTATTCTCAAATTACAATCAACCAAAGATATTGGAGGATAATTTACAATGGCGATAGTTCGTTTGTTGAAGATTAGGGCATTACCTGTGCTAGTAGCAGTATGTCTTGCACTGTTCAGTGCCAGCAGCTCTGCTCAGGTAACCTGGAAAATGGCGACATCTTGGGGCGGTGGTCCTTTGATGGAGCTTGGGGCAAAAGCTTTTGCCCAAAAAGTCGAATTCCTGACCGAAGGACGGCTTAAAGTCCATGTTTTTACCGGAGGCACACTTGGCAAGGCCTTGAATGTCTCTGAGACGGTGAAGAATGGAATTGCCCAGGCCGGGCATACCTGGATGGGTTATGATTGGGGCAAGGACAAAACTACCGTTGTGTTCGGCGGTTTTGCCGGTTCTATGGATTCTGAAAGAATGCTGCACTGGCTTTACGAGGGCGGCGGGCTACAAATGTGGCGCGATTTTCGAATGGAGAAATTCGGGGTCGTATCCATGCCGCTTTTCATTCGTACAGCTGAAGCATTTCTGCACTCGAACAAGCCTGTGCGCACCATGGCGGACCTGAACGGGCTCAAGCTTCGGACCGCCGGGGCATGGCTTGAAATTTCCAAGAGCATGGGGGCAGCTCCGGTAACTATGCCAGGTGCTGAGGTCTACACTTCGCTGGAACGCGGCGCGATAGATGCAACCGAATGGGGCACTTTGTACGAAAATATTTCACCGGGATTTCACAAGATTGCAAAATATGTAATTATTCCAGGAGTGCATCAGCCGGTCGCACCGTTTGAACTTGTTTTGAATGTCGAAGCATATAACGAACTCTCAGAGCGCGACCAGGCTTTGGTAGAACTGGCGGCGAAAATGGTTACCTTTGAAAGTTGGACCCGGATAGGGCATGAAGATGCAAAGGCATTGCAGTTTTTTCAGGATGCTGGAAATGAAATCATCGAACTTGATGAAGCGGTTCAAGTTGCCGTGAAAAAACAGGCGATTGAATGGGGCAAGCAACAGGGCGAAGCGAATGCATGGTTCAAAAAAGCCTATGAAAGCCAACTGGCGTACGAAGACCTTTGGAAAGATGCTGCAAGGTATAGAAACGTAGCATCAGCAAATTAATTTTTTCAATTCTCCATTGAGCCGAGGAGTTGAAGTTCCTCCTCGGCTATTTTTTCAAGTCTTTTGAAGTCAGTGGAGTGTTGGAGAATTACTCATGCAGGCGATACTTCTTACTATTGACCGGATTAGCGGAAGCTTTGGCTTGCTAGCCGGTTGGATTGTGTTGCCACTGATTTTGGCAACTGTTTACGAAGTCATGTCACGCTACCTGTTCAACGCGCCTACGATTTGGGCTTACGAACTCGGATACATGTTGACTGGTGCGAATTTCTTGCTAGGGTCAGCATTTGCCTTGCGAGAGAAGGCTCATATCAGAATTGATGTGCTGTACACCCAATTCAATCCAAGAGTCAAAGCTGCTGTGGATACGGTTGGATATTTGCTTTTGTTTTTACCGGTGGGGTTCTGGCTCTCGTACCGCTTGGCAATCTACGCATTTGATGCCTATAGCTCGGGACAGCTGTCTGGCGAATCGGCCTGGAATCCCGTAATTTGGCCTTTCCGCGTGGTGTTTTTTACCGGATTTCTGTTGCTGTCCGTTCAGGCACTGGCCGAATTGGTTCGTTCAGTGAGCAACTTGTTCATCGTTGAGAAATCATCGTCTTAGTCGGCTATGGGCGAGTATATTGCATTGGCAATGTTTCCGGCGATTTTATTCGCATTGTTCGTCGGTTTTCCAGTTGCGTTGTCACTTATGGGGGTCGCACTCGGGTTTGGATTGATTACTTTCGGACCATCGGTCATATTTCAGTTTGCTGAAAAAGTGGATTCAGTAGCTTCAAATTTTGTTTTGGCAGCAGTGCCGTTGTTTGTCTTCATGGGGTCAATGCTGGAACGTTCCGGAGTGGCAGAGCGACTGTTTGAAGCTGTGCACCTGTGGACAAGAAGGCTTCCTGGCGGACTCGCTGTTGGAACAATTGTCATGTGTGTAATTTTTGCAGCCTCCACCGGGGTAATAGGTGCAACCGAAACCGTTGTTGGCTTGCTGGCCATTCCAATTATGATGAAGTATGCCTATCACAAGGGACTGATTTCTGGAACAATATGTGCGGGTGGCTCGCTGGGTACGATAATCCCGCCGTCAGTGGTTGTGGTAGTGCTGGGGCCTGTTGCAGATGTATCAGTAGGCGATTTGTTTGTTGGCATGTTTTTCCCGGGATTGCTCATGGCAAGTCTGTACATACTGTACATCGTTTTTCGCTGTATTGTACGCCCCGCCGACGGTGCCAGAATTCCGCCATCGCCTGATGACCCGACATTATCTGAAAAACTTTTGATTTCATCAAAGGCGTTGGTGCCGCCGTTGCTATTGATATTTGCGGTTTTGGGTTCGATTATGTTTGGCTGGGCAGCACCGACAGAAGCCGCAGGTATGGGAGCATTCGGCTCGATAATTCTGACATTGTTTTACGGCCAGTTTAGCTGGCCAGTATTACAGGAAGCATTAGTCAAAACAGTAAAAGTTACCTGTATGATTATGTTGATTTTGCTGGGAGGGAGCATGTTTTCAGGGGTTTTTATTGCTTCTGGAGGGGTGGTGCTGGTTCAGCAAATCATTGAAAACTCAGCATTGACAGATTGGGCTACGCTTGGTGTATTCCTGGTCATCAGCTTTATTGCCGGATTCGTTCTTGAATGGATTTCAATTCTGCTGATATTCATTCCTGTTTTCATCCCGGTGGTCAAGGCTATGGGATTTGATCCAGTTTGGTTCTGTGTACTGTTTTTGATTATTATTCAAACTAGCTATCTTACACCGCCGATGGCCCCGGCGATATTTTACTTGCGAGGAATTAGTCCTCCGGAAATAACACTGCAGCACATGTTTAAAGGAATGATTCCATTTATAGTATTACAGATAATTGCATTGTGTGTTGTTATGATGTTTCCTCAAATTGTGCTATGGTTGCCTGACCAGTTGTTAGGATTCAATTAATGGTGAAAGCATTATGAGGCAGGAAGAAATTCTGGGATTCACTCCGAGCGTCTTGACCAAGGCGCAGAGGGAATTTTATTTTGAGAATGGCTATTTGCTGGTAGAAAAAGCACTTTCGGAAGAGTGGGTGCTGCGATTAAGAAGTGCGACTGACGAAATGATTGACCGTAGTAGAGAAATCACTCAGTCTGATGCAGTATGGGATCTGGAAGAGGGGCATTCAAAGGAGATGCCGCGCCTTCGAAGACTTACAAGTCCGAATGACCATCACCCGGTGTATTGGGAGTACGCGTCGAAGTCGATTATCGGCGACATTGTTGCCGACTTGGTGGGGCCGAACGTAAAGTTTCATCATTCAAAGCTTAATTTCAAGTGGGCACGCGGCGGCGAGGAAGTCAAGTGGCATCAGGACATTCAGTTCTGGCCGCATACAAACTATTCTCCACTTACAGTGGGTCTGTACTTGTACGATTGTGATTCCAGACAGGGGCCATTGATGGTGTTGCCCGGAAGTCACAAGGGCGTTCTGTACGACCAGTACAATGAGGCTGGCAACTGGACCGGTTGTCTTTCATCCGAGGACGCCGGCGAACTGGAAACAAGTTGTGCAGTTGAACTTCCGGCTACGGCTGGGTCGCTTACCATTCACAACTGCCGAATGCTTCACGCATCCAAACCGAACGATTCCGACCATGGTCGTCCTTTGCTCCTGAATACATTTTCCTCAGCGGATGCGATGCCGTACACACCGGTACCGACTCCATCAAAATACTTTCAGACTATTATTCGGGGCGAACCGGCAAGATGGGCGCATCATGATGAGCGCTCCTGTCAAATTCCGCCGGACTGGTCTGGCGGCTATACTTCAATTTTCGCCCTTCAGCAAGAAGAAGCCACGTAAAAACCTTATTGTTGCTAGCGTACGTTTTTCAGGATTTAAAGCAAGGTGCCTAATTTTTTCAATATAAATATCGTGAAATTGGTATATTTCACTTTGCAACCTGAATTAAAGAAGCGAATTTATCGAAATACACTGCGTTCAAGCGACCAGAAAATTAAATATGATCGGGGAAACTGGTGTTTTTTAGGAACTATTATGATTAAAGAAAATCTGCCATGAAGCTGGATTCAAAACTGGACACTTTTCCGAAACTGCTGCTTCACCGCAAAGAGATCAGTGGAGGCAAAACTGCGCTTCGCGAAAAGGATCTGGGCATCTGGCAGTCTTGGACCTGGGCAGAAGTTGCAAGCGAAGTTCGAGCACTTGCTTGCGGCTTGGCTGCCAACGGCTTTCAGCGTGGCGACAAGCTGGCGATCGTAGGAGACAATCGCCCCCGTCTGTATTGGGGGATGGCAGCTGCCCAGTGCTTGGGTGGCGTACCGGTTCCGCTGTATCAGGATTCGGTTGCCGAGGAAATGGAGTATGTCATCAATCATGCTGATGCCAAGTTCGCCCTTGTGGAAGATCAAGAGCAAGTGGACAAGATGCTGGAGATTTCCGAGAGTTGCCCCAAGTTGTCTTGTGTTTTCTACGATGACCCGCGAGGAATGCGGCACTACACGCTGGACTGGCTTGTTGGATATGAAAACTTGATTGAGCAGGGCAAGCAGTTCAACGAAGAAAACCCTGAATATATTGAAGCCGAGATTAACAAGGGTTCTGGAAGGGATATTTCGGTGATTTTGTACACTTCCGGCACTACGGGATTTCCCAAGGGAGTTATTCTGACTTACCAGAACATTATTTCAACCGTAGTCGCTTCTATAGATTTCGACAAACTAACAGAGAACGAAGAGTGTCTTGCCTACTTGCCGATGGCGTGGGTTGGGGACCATATTTTCTCCTACGGTCAGTCGTACGTTGCGGGGTTTTGTGTGAGTTGTCCGGAAAGCGGTGCTACAGTAATGCACGATATGCGGGAGTTGGGGCCAACCTATTTTTTCAGTCCGCCAAGAATATTTGAAAACATTTTGACCAATGTTTTGGTTCGAATGGAAGATGCGACCTGGTTCAAGCGCAAGATGTTTGATTACTTTATGGGCGTGGCGAAACGTTGCGGTGTGCGATTGCTGGAAGGGGAGTCTGTAAACTTGATTGATCGGTTTCTGTACCTGCTTGGAAGGGTTTTTGTTTACGGTCCGTTAAAAAATACAATGGGATTTAGCCGTATCCGACTCGCCTATACTGCGGGCGAGGCGATTGGGCCGGAAATCTTTGATTTTTTCCGCTCTTTGGGGATTAACGTAAAGCAGTTGTACGGACAAACAGAAGCCTCGGTGTATATCACGTTGCAGAGCGACAGTGAGGTCAGGGCAGACACTGTTGGCAGAGCTTTTCCAGGAGTTGAGGTGAATATCACCGATGCCGGCGAAGTGATGTATAAAAGTCCGGGAGTGTTTCAAAGCTACTATAAGAATCCGCTGGCGACACTTGAGACAAGAACCGGCGATGGGTGGGTGTACACCGGTGATGCAGGGTACTGGGACGATGAAGGCCATTTGAAAGTCATAGATCGAGTCAAGGATGTGGGCAAGCTAAGCGATGGCACGCTGTTTGCCCCCAAATTTTTAGAAAACAAGCTGAAGTTCTTCCCCCAGATTCGTGAGGCAGTAACATTTGGTGACAACCGGAACTACGTTGCTGTGTTCATCAATATAGATCTGGAAGCGGTAGGAAACTGGGCTGAACGCAACAATGTTCCGTACGCGAGTTATCAGGAACTGGCGGCAAACGACCAGGTGTACGCCATGATCAGCGAATGTATTGAAAAAACAAATCAGGACTTGTCGAGCGATTCGCAAATTGCCGGCTCGCAAATCAAGAGATTTCTGATTCTGCACAAGGAGCTTGATGCAGATGACGGCGAGTTGACGCGTACCAGGAAGGTTCGACGTCGAATCATTTCGGAACGCTACGACAGTTTGATTGAAGCCCTGTATTCGGACAAGACACGCGGACACATTGAAAATGTTGTGACTTTCGAAGATGGGCGCAAGGGAACCATGGTGGCAGATTTGGAAATTCGCGATACCAAAATTTACGACCATATGAAATTGGCAAGTTAGTTGAAACTCCAAGTGTAATGGCTGAAGCAGCACAGCAGCAGATTAAGGAAGCAACCGGGAACGGGACCTCGACTGAGCGCAAGTTTTCAGAGTATGCTCTGGAAGTGGAAGGCGTTTTTGTTCATTTCGGTGGCGTAAAGGCGTTGCAAAATGTCGGTTTCAGTACCTACAAGGGGGAAATTTTTTCGATTATCGGGCCCAATGGTGCTGGCAAGACATCCATGCTGAATGTCATAAGCGGCTTTTACAAGGCTGATTCAGGCAAGATTCTGTTTGAAGGAAAAGACAGAACGAATGCGACACCACATCAGGTCGCTGAAATGGGCTTTGCCCGCACATTTCAGAATATTGCACTGTTTCGAGGCATGACGACTCTGGACAACATTATGACTGGACGGCTAGTCCGGGTGAAAAGCAATTTTCTTAGTGAGGCTTTGTATTATCCGGCGCAAAAGCAAGAAACCGAGCAACGCGCATATGTTGAGGATATTATTGATTTTCTTGAAATCCAGAATATTCGCAAGACACCGGTAGGGAAGCTGCCGTACGGATTGCAAAAGCGTGTAGAGCTGGGACGGGCATTGGCAATGGAACCCAAGATTCTTCTTCTGGACGAGCCCATGGCCGGTATGAATTTGGAAGAAAAGGAAGACATGGCACGGTTTGTAATTGACGTAAACGAAGAATTTGGTACAACTGTCATACTGATTGAGCACGATATGGGTGTAGTCATGGATATTTCCGATCATGTGGTCGTACTGGACCATGGTGAGAGAATTGCCTATGGAATGCCCGACGAGGTGCGGACAAATCAGGACGTAATTCGAGCATATTTAGGGGAGCATTAAACATAGCGATGGAAGATTTTCTATTCTTCATTGAGGTTCTTGTGGGAGGGTTGCTGTCGGGCATCATGTACTCGCTTGTTGCCTTGGGCCTGGTGCTGATTTTTAAAGCATCGTCGATTTTCAACTTTGCTCAGGGTGCGCTTGTTCTGTTCGGAGCACTGACGTTTGTACTGCTTACTGAGGTGGCCTCGGACTTCTGGATGTGGACCGGATGGCTGGCAATTATTCTAGCCGCTGCTGCAGGAATAATCTATGCCATGACAAAGACTCAAATGGCGGCTTCAGTCAAAGGTTTTTCCGATAAATACGTTGGCAGGGGACCGATACTGGTTTCTGCTGTAGTCTTGGTTGTACTGACACTGTTTTTCGATGGCGGTCAGAATATGTGGCGAGGGGTGTTTGTCACCATGCTGGTATTCTTGATGCTTACCACCGCAACTCGAACACCGAAATGGGCAGTTGGAGTACTGCTGGGTTTGGCGGCAGTTTGCCTGGTTACAGATGGTGCTATTGCATGGCGTTCTCTGGCTGTATCCTTGGTAATCGTAATTGCATTGGCAATTGCAATAGAAAGAATAGTACTGCGTCCGATGGTGAACCAGGAACCCATAATTCTGTTTATGGCAACCATCGGGTTGAACTACGTTATAGAAGGAGTTGCACAGGGTGTTTGGGATTCAGATGTGCATGCGCTGGATATTGGAATTCCTGATATCCCCTACAACTTGGGCGGTGTTTATCTCAGTCAATTCGACATGTATGCTGCACTGATTGCAGCAGTTCTGGTAACTGCTTTGGCAATATTCTTTCAAAAGACAAGAGTGGGCAGAGCGCTCCGGGCGGTTGCAGATGACCATCAGGCGGCACTGAGTGTGGGAATCCCTCTCAAAAATATCTGGGCGGTTGTTTGGGCAGCAGCAGGGATCGTTGCACTGGTATCCGGGTTGATGTGGGGGTCGAAACTCGGAGTGCAATTCAGTATTGCACTGCTTGCATTCAAGGCATTGCCGGTGGTTATTATCGGCGGTTTTACATCAATTCCCGGCGCAATAATTGGCGGCTTGATAGTGGGGGCGACAGAAAAGCTGTTTGAAGTTTTTGTTGGTATTCCGTTCTTTGGAGGCGGCACTGAAAATTGGACTCCCTACATGCTAGGCATGATCTTCTTGATGTTTCGACCTCAGGGACTGTTTGGTGAAAAGATTATTGAGCGGGTGTAAGGCGAGTTGTTATGTTTTATCGTGAAGTAGGACAGTACAAGACATCATATCGGTCTGATCAAGCCATATTCCCGATTTCGAATGACCGACTCGGAATTATCCTGATTTTGACGGTCGCATTCGTTGTACCGCCTGTTACGGGCAATCAGTACATCATGGGTCCGATTATGACGCAGTTCCTGGTGTTTGGCCTGGCGGCGTTGGGATTGAACCTGCTGACCGGCTATTGCGGACAGGTTTCGCTGGGTACAGGAGGGTTTATGGCAGTCGGGGCTTTTGGGTGCTACAACCTTGTGCTTCGCTTGCCGGAAATTCCTTTGGTTGTGGATTTCTTTCTGGCTGGCTTGATGGCGGCAGTAATCGGCATTCTGTTTGGAATTCCGTCGCTTCGAATCAAGGGCTTCTATCTTGCGGTTGCAACCTTGGCTTCACAGTTCTTCCTGCTGTGGATATTTGACCATGTCGGATGGTTTACAAATTACGACCCGGCAGGGGTGGCATCGGCACCGACCGCGACCTTGTTTGGCTCATTGGCCGAAGAAGGCGGTATCTTTGATTTTCTCGCACCCATCAACGTAATTGTTTCAGGCCCAAATGCGAGTCCGGAGGCGAAGTATCTTGTTACTTTATCTGTTGTAGTAGTGCTCGCGTTGCTGGCCAAGAATATTGTTCGGGGCATGACCGGAAGGTCGTGGATGGCGATACGCGACTTTGACATTGCTGCCGAAATCATTGGAATTCGCCCGCTACGCACCAAGTTGCTTGCTTTTGCAATCAGTTCATTCTACTGTGGAGTGGCAGGAGCGATGTATGTGTTTACTTACGTCGGCAATGCGGACACTGAAGCATTTGACCTTATACGCTCATTTACGATACTGTTTATGATTATTATTGGCGGGCTAGGATCAGTAATGGGCTCGTTTCTGGGAGCTGCGTTCATCGTACTGCTTCCTCCGACACTGAATATTGTGGCATCGCATTTAGGGGAGGGAACGCTTTCCGGGGCAGCGCTTGCCAATCTTGAACTGATAGTGTACGGCGGGACAATAATATTCTTTCTGGCAGTTGAGCCATTGGGATTTGCCAGGCTATGGCAAATCATCAAGGAGAAGTTGCGTCAGTGGCCGTTTCCTTACTGATTTCATGGTTTCATTGCTTGAATTTTGCAAGAACTATTGCAACACAACGCAAATACTGATTAACTATATTAAATATTGAACTTTTATAAAACCACATGTCTGGAGGGATTTTACCTATGAAAAGACTGAAGGCTACAATTTTGGCGCTTACAGCGTCAGTAATGGCAGTGGTACCTTTTTCGATTACACAGGCGCAGGAGCAATTTATTCCGGCACTTGTCTATCGAACGGGTCCGTATGCTGCCGGAGGTTCAGGTTTCTGGGGCGGAATGGAAGACTATATGGCTCTTCTTAATCTGCGCGACGGCGGCTTGAACGGTGTAAAGATTGTTTGGGAAGAGTGCGAAACTGCATACAACTCCGATCGTGGAGTGGAATGCTACGAGCGCTTGAAAAATCAGGGTGAAAAAGGCGCAAGCGTTGTTCATCCATTGAGCACCGGCATTACCTATCGTTTGATTGAACGGGCTACTGCAGACAAGATTCCAATAATTTCCATGGGATACGGCAGGACAGATGCATCAAACGGAAAAGTATTTCCATGGGTATTTCCGCTGATCACGAACTATTGGAGTCAAAACACTGCGAAGATCAAATACATTGGTATGCAGGAAGGTGGCATGGACAAGCTGAAGGGCTTGAAAATTGCGAACCTGTACCATGACTCAAGCTACGGCCGTGAAACTCAGCCTGTCTTGAATGTTCAGGCGGAAAAATACGGATTTGAAGTTCGTCACTATCCTGTGGCGCACCCTGGTCTTGACCAGAAAGCAGCCTGGCTTGAAATTTCCCGTCGATACAAGCCCGATTGGGTAATTCTGCGAGGGTGGGGAGTAATGAATCCCACCGCTTTGAAAGAGGCAGCGCGCGTAGGATTTTCGTCAGACAAGATTATAGGTGTCTGGTGGAGCGGCGCTGAAGAAGATGTCATTCCCGCAGGAAAGGCAGCAGTCGGATACGTAGCAGCGGGATTTCATCCATCAGGATCTGATTTTCCGGTAATACAGCAGATTCTGGATGTTGTTCACGGTGCCGGGCAAGGCAATATTTCACCGCAACGCGTGGGAACGATCTACTACAACCGCGGCCTTGTCGCAGGAATTGTGACCACTGAAGCGATTCTTGCCGCACAGAAAAAGTTCGGCAACGAGGTAATGTCGGGCGAGCAAATTCGATGGGGTCTTGAAAATCTCAGCATATCAGCCGATCGCATAAAAGAAATTGGTGCTGACGGCTTGATGGCGCCATTGACTATCACCTGTGCTGATCATGAAGGTGGCGGTCCGGTAAAGTTTAGCCGCTGGGACGGCAAGCAGTGGGTTGAGGTAACCGACTGGATCGAAACTGACAAGTCAATTGTGAACCCGATGATCATGGAGTCATCCATGGCGTATGCATCTGAGAAGGGAATTACGCCTCGGTCCGGGATGGACATGGGATCCGATTGCGGGTAAATCACTCAAATTAAGTTCTAACGATGAATGAGAATCAACAATCGGTTGAGGAAAACACCTCTGACGGGACGCTAATTAGCGTAAATAATATCGAGGTTATCTACGACCGCGTTATTCTTGTTCTCAAGGGAGTTTCACTAGAGGTTCCCGAGAAGGGTATCGTAGCCCTTCTCGGGGCCAATGGTGCCGGTAAAACTACGACTCTCAAAGCAATTTCAAATTTGCTGCGTGCCGAACGCGGCGAAGTTACAAAAGGAACTATTATTTTTCGCGGAGAACGGGTTGATGCATTGACACCTTCTGATCTGGTAGTTCGCGGAGTTACTCAGGTTATGGAGGGGCGGCATTGCTTTGAACACCTTACTGTGGAAGAAAATCTGCTAACCGGTGCGTACACTCGTCGGGACGGTCGCTCGGCGATTCAAGCCGACTTGGAGAAAGTGTACGAATATTTTCCAAGATTGAAAGAAAGGCGAGGTGGACTTGCCGGGTACGTATCAGGTGGTGAACAGCAGATGACTGCCGTAGGGCGGGCTTTGATGGCTAAACCTTCGGTGATGTTGCTGGATGAGCCATCTATGGGACTGGCCCCCACACTGGTAGAAGAAATCTTTGAGATTATTGAAAAGCTCAATCAACAGGAGCAGGTTACAATGCTGCTGGCAGAGCAGAATACAAACATGGCATTGCGCTATTCCCAGTACGGGTACATACTGGAGAATGGTCGGATTGTGATGGACGGCGAAGCCGCCGACTTGCGGCAGAACGAAGATGTAAAGGAATTCTATCTTGGAGTTAGCGGCGAAAATCGAAAAAGCTTCCGTGATGTGAAGCACTATCGCCGGCGAAAGCGCTGGTTAGCGTAGTTGGCATCATCAGTTTGCAGCAATTGCAATAGCCTCATTATGGTGATAATGCGATTCATGCAACCCGAATCGTTCTAATCAGGTTGAAGATATGACTTTTGATTACTACGACACTCTTGAAACCAGAGATCCTGAGGAGCGCGAGCGAAAGTTATTTTCGAGATTGCCAAACCAGCTAAAGCATGCTGCTGAACATTCGGAGTATGCAAGAACTGTTTTATCCAATGTGGATATTGATTCTGTCGATTCTCGCGAAGCACTGGCAAAGCTGCCCATACTCCGCAAATCCGATCTTCTGGAATTGCAAAAGAACAATCCACCGTTTGGAGGACTGGCGGCAATTACAGACCATCCAGTAACCCACATATTTTCCTCGCCTGGCCCTATCTATGAATTTGTAACCGGCCGGGGTGATTTTCATCGAATGGCTCGTGCTTTGTATGCTTCGGGCTTTCGTAGTGGCATGCTGATACATAATACTTTTTCGTATCATTTCACACCTGCGGGTGCAATGCTTGAGAACGGTGCAAAGAAACTTGGATGTATAGTATTTCCGGCAGGTGTAGGGCAAACGGAGCAGCAGATTCAAGCCATTTCACATCTCAAGCCGCAAGGTTATATCGGGACTCCTTCATTTTTAAAAATTTTATTCGACCAGGCTCGGAAAAGCGGGATGGATATTTCATCCATGCAAGTCGGTTTGGTATCGGGAGAGGCGCTTCCACCATCGCTTCGCGAGGAACTGGAGAAGCATGGTATTCGTTTGAATCAATGCTATGCCATAGCCGATATTGGATTAATTGCGTATGAATCAGAAGTAAGAGAAGGAATGATTCTGGATGAAGATATCATTGTTGAAATTGTGCAGCCCGGAACAGGGGATCCTGTTGCAGTTGGAGAGGTTGGCGAAGTGGTTGTAACAACCTTCAATCCGGATTATCCGTTGATTCGATTCGCGACGGGAGACATGTCAGCCATTATGGAAGGTCAGAGTTCTTGTGGTCGAACCAACAAGCGAATTCGCGGTTGGATGGGCAGAGCAGATCAAACTACAAAGGTGCGCGGCATGTTCGTGCACCCGTCCCAGGTTGCAGAAGTTGTAAAGCAAGTTCGTGAAATTACAAAAGCGCGACTGGTTGTATCCAGCAAGGACCATCAGGATGTCATGGAGTTTGTTTGTGAATCTGAATCAATTACAGATGATATAGCCAATCAAGTTCAGTCCGCAGTACGAGTATTTTGCAAGCTACGGGCAGATGTAAAACTGGTTGAACCGAATACACTGCCGAACGACGGAATTGTTATTGAAGATGCACGGACCTACGATTGACAATCCATTGAGTCACTATTTCTTATCCCGATAGTACAATTCTGATTTCTTGACTTATGCAATTGGCAAATTGAAAGGATAAGCGACGCAGTCTATTGTCTGATTGGATTATCCTGAAGTTCAAGAGTCAAATAAGACAGCAATATAAGCACTCAGATAAACTGGAGTTTACCGTGCCTCGTAAATCAAGTACCCCAAACAACTGTTCGAAAATACCTCAGCATTCTGCTTCGCTTCGAACTGTTGCGATGCCTGCAAATGCGAATCCGAACGGGGACATATTTGGTGGCTGGGTAATGGCGCAAATGGACATTGCCGGTGGAATTTATGCCTACGAAGTTGCCAAGGGAAGAATTGTTACTGTTGCGGTGGATGCGATGAGTTTTCATTTGCCGGTTTACATAGGCGATGTCATAGCATGCTACTGCTCTACCGAAAGGATAGGAACTACATCACTTGCGGTGCGCGTCGAAACTTGGGTCAAACGAAGAGCATCTGGTAAAGTAGAGCGAGTAACTGACGGTTTGTTTACATTTGTAGCGATTGATGAAGAGGGCAAACCGAGGGCGGTGCCGCCAGAAAAATGAATACTGCTAAATCTGCTCCAACGAGCCTTGTAGAGCAAATATCCCGAAAAGGGTTGCCGCCTGTTCATGAATGGAATCCGGAACTGTGCGGGGATATTGACATACGGATTGCCAAAGATGGTACTTGGTTCTATATGGGCTCTCCGATAGGACGGCAGCGATTGGTAAAGCTTTTTTCAACTGTTCTGAGAAAGGATGAAGACGGCGAGTATTATTTGGTAACTCCGGTTGAAAAGTTGCGAATTCAGGTCGAGATTGCGCCATTTGTTGCAGTACAATTGGAAAACTCGGGTGAGGGCAAGAATCAGGAATTGCACTTTCGGACCAAGACCGACGATATTGTATTGGCCAGTAGTAAAAACAGGATTTGGGTAGAAAATTCCGACACAGGCGAACCTGCGCCTTTCATTGAAATTCGCAATGGACTCAATGCGTTGATTGCACGAAATGTCTATTACCAGCTCGTTGAAATTGGGGAAGAGCGAAAAATGAACGGGCACACAGATTTAGGCGTGTGGAGTGCAGGCGAGTTTTTTGTTTTGGGGCAGTTCAAATGAATTTCCCATTTTGCATGGAAGAAATTGCGTAATGAGCAAGGTTGCAGTTAACGACATTCAATCGCTGAGGCGAATACTCAAGGAGAACAACACTATTGCAGTAGTCGGACTTTCGAAGAATTGGTATCGTCCCAGTTTCTTTGCTGCCAAATACCTGCTTGAGCATGGATACAGAATTATTCCTGTGAATCCTAATTATTCAGAAATACTGGGGCAGAAATGCTACCCAGCCTTGGAAGATGTTCCCGAAAAAATTGATGTAGTGGATATATTTCAAAAACCGGAAGCGGTGGCGCCGCTTGCTGAATCTGCAATATCAGTGGAAGCAAATGTTCTTTGGATGCAGTTGGGAATTGTTCATGAAGAATCAGCGAAGAAGGCTTATGAAGCAGGGCTGGATGTTGTAATGGATAAGTGCATGAAGATTGAACACGCAAGGTTATTCGGCGGGCTGAGTTTTATTGGTGTGGATACCAAGGTTATTTCGTCTGCAAGACCTCAGTGGCTGCCGTAAGTGCAGAAATTCAATGGCTGACCGAGAATATGGAATTGAAACGCTTTGCCTGCATGCGGGGCAGTTGCCGGATCCGACAACTGGTTCTCGGGCAACTCCAATCTACCAGACAGCGGCGTATGTTTTTGATGATGCGGACCATGCGGCAAGCCTGTTCAATTTGCAGACATTCGGGAATGTTTATACGCGTTTGATGAATCCAACCAATGCTGTTTTCGAGCAGAGAATGGCGGCATTGGAAGGCGGGCGAGCGGCTGTTGCCACATCGTCGGGCATGGCCGCACAGATGGTGGCAATATTGACGATTCTGGAAGCGGGAGACGAAATTGTTTCTGCCAATACCCTCTATGGCGGCACGCATACTCAGTTTTCGTTCAACTTCAAAAAAATGGGTATCAAAGCGAAACTTGTAGACCCAAATGACCCGGAAAATTTTCGCAAGGCATTGTCTTCGAATACGAAGTGCATCTTTGCAGAAACAATTGGAAATCCGTCGGGCAACGTACTGGACATTGAAAAAGTAAGTGAAATTGCTCAGGATGCAGGAGTTCCGCTAATTATTGACAATACTTTCGCCACTCCTTATTTGTGTCGACCGTTTGAGCATGGTGCGAGCATTACGGTTCATTCTGCCACCAAGTTTATCTGCGGGCACGGAACTTCAATCGGCGGTGTCCTGGTAGAATCGGGCAATTTTGCTTGGAACAATGGCAAGTTTCCAACGATGACCGAACCTTCAGAGGGGTATCACGGGATTCGTTTTTATGAAACATTCGGAGATTTCGGGTATACGATGAAAGCCCGGTGCGAGATTCTGCGAACACTTGGTCCATCACTTAGCCCATTCAACTCATTTTTGTTCCTGCAGGGGCTGGAAACGTTACATGTCAGAATGGACAGGCATTGCTCGAATGCGCTTGCGGTTGCAGAATTTCTGAATGATCATTCAGCAGTGGAGTGGGTCAACTATCCTGGACTGAAATCAAATGAATACTATGATTTGGGTAGACGGTATCTTCCAAATGGGGCAGGGGGTATTTTGAGTTTTGGTATTCGGGGCGGAAGTGATGCTTGCGTGAAATTTATTGAATCGGTGAATTTTATGAGCCATCTGGCAAATGTAGGAGATGCAAAAACACTTGTAGTTCATCCTGCTTCGACTACGCATCGGCAGATGGGTGAAGAAGCACAGACTGCTGCGGGAGTGCTGCCGAATATGGTTAGAATATCGGTAGGGCTAGAGACTTTGGATGATATACTTTGGGACCTTGACCAGGCTTTGTAGCACATGAGTTGCTGTCATCACTATTTGTTATTGGAAGAAGGAAAGGAATCTGTCTTTACGGTAGATTTCAACCCGATAAAATTTGGTTTTGGTGCCCTGAAAGAGCTTCCATACGATACTCGCGAGTTGGGCGTAAAGCGAGTAGGTTTGTTCACTGATTCACGGGTGAAAAATCTCGAGCCTGTAAGCAACGCTATTGACAACTTGCGAAAATTTGGGATTTCCTTTGATATCTACGACAAGGTTCGTATAGAACCTACAGACCGGTCGTTTAAAGAAGCAACTCAGTTTGCGATGGAAGGGAAATTTGATGGCTTTATCTCAATTGGCGGTGGTTCAGTCATTGACACCTGCAAAGTGGCAAATCTCTACAGTACCTACCCGGCGGATTTTCTGGACTATGTAAATGCACCTGTTGGCGGCGGCATTCCTGTACCCGGTGATTTGAAGCCCCACATTGCATGTCCGACAACTTCTGGAACAGGAAGTGAGTGCACTGGTATTGCTGTGTTTGATTTTCTTGAATTGAAAGTCAAAACCGGAATCGCATCGCCCAAGCTCAAGCCAACCAGAGCAGTAATTGATCCTTCTACAACTGCTACACTACCTGCAAATGTTGTAGCCTCCAGTGGATTTGACGTTCTCAGTCATGCCTTGGAGAGTTACACGGCGAATCCCTTTACATTTCGAGATTATCCTTCCAGTCCTGACAAAAGACCATTAAGCCAGGGAGCAAACCCGTATAGCGACATTGGTTGCAGGGAGGCATTGCGATTGACCGGCGAGTATCTGGTTCGGGCAACGCTGGATTCGAAAGATACAGAAGCAAGGCGCGGAATGATGCTGGCGGCAACGATGGCAGGTGTGGCATTTGGCAATAGCGGCGTACATCTGCCGCATGCAATGTCTTATTCTATTGCAGGGCTTGTAAGGGATTATTGTCCGGTGGGGTATCCGAAGTGGGCTGCGCTCGTACCACATGGTATATCGGTAATTGTCGGCGCACCATCCGCTTTTCAATTCACCTATGCTGGAAGTTCGGAGAGGCATATTGAAGGAGCAGAATTGCTTGGAGCGAATATCCGGGATGTCGGTCCGGATGACGCTGGCGACGCACTATCTGTGCATTTGCAAGAGATGATGAAGGCTACAAAAATGCCGAACGGCATTTCCGGTGTTGGATATGGAGCAAATGATATAAAAGATCTTGCAGAAGGTGCATTTATGCAAAAGCGACTGATTCACAATGCGCCTTGCGAGATTACTCAGGAATCATTGGAGTTGATTTATACAAACGCTATTCAGTACTGGTAATGATGACTACAAGCAAGCTTGCATTGATTGGGAAAGAATGGAGCGACTGGGATTCGATTCGCAAAGAATTCCAGTGGGATGTTCCAAAGTATTTCAATATGGCATATGCTGCGTGCGACCGGCATGTACCTGCTATCGGAAATAAAATTGCAATCTACTGCGAAAACGAAGCGGGCAAGGAAAGCAAGTTTACTTTTTCTGACCTGAAACGATTGTCGGACAAGTGTGCAAACATGTTGCGCCACTATGGTGTGGAGAAGGGTGATCGTGTTGGAATTGTGCTCCCCCAGCGACCGGAAACTGTAATTACGCACATGGCAGTCTACAAACTCGGTGCAGTTGCACTGCCGTTATCGATTCTGTTTGGATCGGATGCAATCAAGTATCGGCTAGGTGATAGCGGTACGAAAATCGTTGTTACGGATGCTGCCCATGTTGAGCTAATTGACTCGCTTAAGGATGAACTGCCGAATTTGGGGAAAATCATTAACTGCGACAGCAGTTCCGGATTTTGGCAAGATCTTGAAAAAGCGAGTAGCCAGTTTGCAATTGTAGATACCTTGGCTGAAGACCCATCGTATCTGGTTTACACATCGGGTACTACAGGACCGCCGAAAGGTGCTTTGGCGGCGCATCGATGCTTGATTGGCAACTTGCCCGGATTCGAGCTTTCGCACAACTTTTTTCCGCAAGAGAATGATTTATTTTGGACACCTGCGGATTGGGCATGGACAGGAGGACTACTGGATGCGTTGATTCCATCCCTTTACTACGGTGTTCCGACTTTAGGCTATGAAGGCGGTAAATTCGACCCGGAGAAAGCTTGCTACCTTATGCAAAAATATCAGGTACGGAATGCCTTTATTCCTCCGACTGCTTTGAAGATGCTACGACAAGTGCCAAACTTGAACGAACAATACAATATCAATATTCGGACCATCATGTCGGCGGGAGAATCATTGGGTTCGGAATTGTACCATTGGGGCCAAGAAGCGTTTGGAATTGAAATGAACGAAATGTGGGCGCAGACAGAATTCAACTATATTGTTGGAAACTGTGCGGCAATCATGCCGGTAGAACCCGGTTCTATTGGAAAGCCATATCCGGGCCATACAGTCGAACCCGTTGATGAAGATGGCAATGTGCTTGACGTAGGAGAGATTGGAGAGTTGGCAGCGGACCGAGATGATCCGGTTATGGTTTTAGGGTATTGGAACAATGCAGAAGCGACCCAGGACAAGTTTATAGGGAAGTGGTGGGGAACAGGAGATACTGGATACAAGGACGAAAATGGATACCTTTGGTTTGTTGGAAGAAAGGACGATGTGATTTCCAGTGCTGGATATCGTATCGGGCCCGGTGAAATCGAGGATTGCCTGCTAAAGCACCATTCTATTGCTCAGGTTGCGGTGGTCGGTGTGCCGGACGAGATACGAGGCGAGGTGGTGAAAGCGTTTATTGTTCTGAAAGAGGGATATCAGAAAGACGAGCAATTAACACAGGACATTCAGAACTCCGTAAGGGAGCAACTTGCAGCATACGAGTATCCGAGATACATTGAATACATTGATGAACTGCCGTTGACTACAACCGGAAAGGTGAGAAGAACCGAGCTTCGTGCAAGGGAAGCCAAGTCTTGATCATTTCTTTCGGGATGTCGCAGCTGCACGTTTGCGACGGGCTTCAGTCGGTGACTGCTTGAGGGGGCGATATATCTCAACCCTGTCGTTGTTGGCTAGCAAATAGTTTCTCGGTACGACCGTTCCGTAGATGCCGATTGTAGCTGTGCTGAAGTCGAAATCATGAAACTCATCCTGAATTCCCGACAACTGGATTGCTTCTGATGCAGTAGTGTTTTCTGGAACATTCAATTCAACAATTTTCTGCTTGTGTTCAGATGCAAAAACAACTTCAATCTGAATCATTTTTCGGCGTTCCGAATTGCTTTACAGCTTGCGAGTGAAATGCTTCTACCATTGAGCTGGAAATTTTCTTGAAAACGGGCCCAACAGTCGACTCGAGTATTCTTGATGAAAACTGATAATTCAATTCAAACTCCACTTTGCAGGAATTTTCACCCAGATCGGTAAATTTCCAGTATCCATGTAAAGACTGAAAGGGTCCCGACACCAGTTTCATCTCAATTTCCTGATATGGACGAGTCGTATTGCGAGTGGTGAATGACTTTTTGATGCCTTTCAGGTTGAACTCGATTGTGGCGGTATATCCATCATCGTGCTGTGCATTGACATAGGCTTTGGAGCACCATGGAAGATACGTCGTATACGAGGGCACATCAGTTACCAGTGAGTACATCTGCTGAGCCGAGTAGGGAACGAGAATGGATTTTGAAATTTGCGGCATGGATTGGTGAAATTAAGCCAGAACAAGCTAGGAAATTTTGCAGTTGCTTGAATTGAGATCGCGAATCTCGCCCGGAATTTCTGTTGCAATCAACTCGTTCAGCATTCCCCAGAAAAAATCTTCTCCTGGATAGCCCACGATTCTTCCTCGTTCAATTTTTTCATGTACAAGAACGAAAGTGGGTGTATAAATAATGGATTCACTTAAATGGATATTTTCTGGTACTGCCTCATTTATATCAATTCGTCGAAGTCCTGCCTGGCAGGATTCAGGGGTCAAATCGTAGATTCCGCCAATCTCCTTGTCCCACAATTGGCACCAAGGACAGTATTCATCTTCAAACAACAGCAATTCTGCTGAGTTTGATACAGATGATGCTGAAAAGGTCAAAAAAAATGTGATGACCGCCAGTGTTCGACAGATTTGCCTGAGATGGAGCTGCTGTAACATTGATGAGTAAACAACCAGTTTTGTAAATATCTTGAAAACAAAATTATACCAGTCAGCATTGAATTCAAGCAGTGCGCAAGGATGGCCGGTAAATGTAGTTTAATATTGGAGTCTCAACAAAGGAAACTATAAATGTCTGAAAGTAAAATTGCACAGAAGATTAGCCAAAAGGGCTGTATAGTCATGGATGGTGCCATAGGGACGAACATGTTTGATATGGGACTGGTTTCAGGCGATGCCCCGGAACTTTGGAACGATGAATTTCCTGAGCGTGTACTGAATCTGGTTTTGAGTTTTTGCAAGGCAGGGTCTGACATGGTGCTGACCAACAGTTTTGGCGGGAATGCCATGCGATTAAAACTCCACAAGAATGAGCATCGGGTCAGTGAATTGAATGAAAAAGCAACCGCAATTGCAAGAGAAGCAGTTCAGCGGTCCGGCAAGGACGTGTTGATAGCTGGCTCTATCGGACCATTGGGAGAACTGCTTGAACCTTTGGGTGAACTTAGTGTAGATGATGCTGTAAAGGCATTTACAGAACAGGCCTTGGCGCTTGAGAGGGGGGGTGCGGATGTCTTGTGGATTGAAACGATGTCGTCGAAAGAAGAGATTCTTGCCGCGGTGGAGGGTGCAAGCCAAACTGGTTTGGAGTTTGGCTGTACTGCCAGTTTTGATACAAAAGGCAGAACAATGATGGGCATT
This sequence comes from Arenicellales bacterium, assembly GCA_965203865.1. Lineage (GTDB taxonomy): Bacteria > Pseudomonadota > Gammaproteobacteria > Arenicellales > JAJDZL01. The sequence goes on along the minus strand of OZ241916.1, from coordinate 1,658,242 downwards.
AGCCCAAAGGAATTTATCCAAATATGCTTGGGAATGAAAAAACAACCATCGGCAGTGGGATCGAATTGCGGTGTTGGTCCTGCACAGACAGTTGCAGCAGTACTGGAAATGGCAGAGTCTTCAAATGGAAGAATTCCAATTGCTGCCAAAGCGAACTGTGGCGTACCAGAATGGGAAGGTGAAAAAATCGTATATAGTGCCTCCCCGGAGCAAATGTTTACATACTCGCAGATTGCTCGGGATGCAGGTGCAACGCTTATCGGGGGGTGCTGTGGCACAAAAGCAGAGCATGTGCACCGAATGAGCGAAGCATTGACAGGATATTCACCGAAAGAGCATCCTACATTTGAGCAAATCGAAATTAGATTGGGGGAGGTTTTCGATTCAACCCCGAAAAAAGCAAGACGGAGAAGCCGTTCAAGGTAGGTACAAGGAACGAATCATATTGAATTTGCAACAGTAATATGGCAAAAAAGAAAAACAACGATTCGAGCAGGGTGATTGCAACAAACAGGAAAGCCTCCTACGACTACATTCTGGAAGACAAGTATGAAGCCGGAATGGTTTTGGAGGGCTGGGAAGTTAAAAGCATTCGACAGGGCAGAGTCAATTTGAAAGAAAGTTATATCATTTCCAAGGAAGGGGAATTGTTCTTGATTGGGGCTCATGTATCCCCCATGGCCAGCACTTCAACCCACATTAGTGCGCAACCGACCCGAACTCGAAAACTTCTACTGAATCGAATTGAGATTAATCGCCTTATCGGTGCTGTAGAACGAAGAGGATACACGATGGTGCCCATGCAGATGTACTGGAGCAATGGCAGAGTAAAGTTGTTATTTGCACTTGGAAAAGGAAAGAAGCAATATGACAAGCGTTCAGCAATCAGAACACGCGACATTGAGCGTGAGCAGCAAAGAGAGCACGCGAGATTTAATAGATGACTCTGAAGAATGATATGCAATTTGAAATAGAATTTTGGTCAAGAAATTTCATACCTTTGTATTTCCTTTACAAAATGATTCCGCATAATTACTAACAATTACTAGTCAAGTTCTACAGATTTACTGGTGCTTGAGTTTTCATTTTGTGTTGATTTCTTAAAGCTTGGCATCTATAATTGATACTAATGCGGTATTTGATATTGCAGAAAAAGCCATTATGGGGGTGACTCGGTTTCGACGCGGGTTGCAAAACCGTTGGAGCATGTCGAGGTGCAGTGACCTCGTTAATCCTGCTGCAAACTAATAGTTGCCAACGACGACAACTTTGCCTTGGCGGCTTAACCGCCAAGCTCCACGAGGGCAGTGTCTGTAGTGCCCGAACTGGAGTCAGAATTTTACGGACTAGTCTTGGGGCAATACCTCATACACTCGAAGACGAATTTTCTACGAAAGTAGTTTTGAGGGCCGCAATAGGTTTTCTTGCCTGTCCAGAATGTCTATTGCAGATTGAAGGGCAGGCTAAGCATGTAGTGGCCAGCGAGCGGAGGGCTCACGGACGCGGGTTCAATTCCCGCCACCTCCACCATAAGAGAAGCAGTGAAACCACTGTCCACATTATCGTTGGTCAGTGGTTTTTCTCCCAATTCCTAAGCAAGCTGGAACTTCAGGAACCGTATTACGGGTTATCTCCATCAATGTAGGTAATCGGTTCTAAAACACGAGAATTCCTGAAACCTCTCTTTGGGCAGTGCAAACCCAACGATGTACCCCGAATAAATTATGCACCAATGATGGTCTATGAAATGTGTAGTGTGAATAGTCGTAAAATGGGAATTATATACATTGATAACCAGACCACTGTATACTGTTCTGCGCAGTGGGCATTCCAGCGAATGCGTTAAGTCTTCCTTCTTCCTGCGCTTCGGGCATCCCGCCCAAAGTGCCAGTCAACCCGACACGAAGAACATTTATTGCTGCGTTTACATCCCTGTCTTTCTTGTAGCCACAAGATTGACACTCGTACATGCGTACAGACAAGCCTGTCTTCTCATCAGGCTTATGCCCGCAGCTGGAGCAAGTTTGGGATGTAAACTTAGGAGAAACCTTAGATACGAAGCCACCGGCACTTTCAGCCTTGTAGCTTAGCATAAAATTAAAGTCTCCCCACGTTTGTTCCAGAATGGAACGATTCATTCCTGTTTTATAAACTTTTCCTTTCTTGGTTAGGTTTTCAATTCTTAAGTCTTCTACATAAAACTTGGAAGTGTAGTTCTTGATTAAGGAACTGGTTAGTTCATGCAGGTATCCTTTGTTCTTCTCTCCGACTCTCTGCCATTCTTTTTGCAAGGCCAGTACTTTCTTCTTCCTGCTGTTGGAACCTTTTACAGATTTTGAAACTCTTTTCTGCAAGGACTTTAATTTGGTTCTATTTACACTCCTTTTAGGAAATTGCACTCCATTGGACAAGGTAATTCTATTCAAGACTCCGGCATCTATGCCTATAGGACTTCTTTCATCCTCTACTTGTACATCCGCAAGCTCGCAAACCAACTGAATCTTAATCCTTATAGGAGTCTTTACTATCCTAAGTACCTTGGCTTCCCCTTTTAACTCACCCTTGAATCTGAATTTTCCAATTCCTTTTATTCGGATACAGTGCCAAGGTCCTGCCTTGTGAATACGAAAAGAGTCTGTTTCAAAAGACTTGATTCCCCTGTTCCTTGACTTGAACCTCGGAAACCCCGGGTTCTCCCCTTTCTTGACTCTATCAAAAAACCGCTTGAAAGCTTTCTCCAGTCTTCTTAAGCAAGTTCTTTGGGACGAGCAATGAAACTTGCCGAACCACTCGTCTTCTCCCCTTATTTGGGTTAAGGACTTTTGCTGGGCAAGATAAGAAATACCTATGCCCTGCTTCTTGTAAGCATCTATTCTTTCCTGCAAGGCACAGTTCCACAAGAGCGTCTCCTGATTCAGAAACTCCTCCAAATTTCTGTGGCAGTCCCTGGAAAGCTTGGCAGTATATGTATAAGTTCTAATCATGGCAATTGGTTATCATTGTATATAATTCCCCGTAAAATCACTCGGCTTCTACATCGGGTAGTTCAGTTCGCTTTGTCATACGCCAAGATACAAACACCACATTCAGGCTGAAAATAATTGACAAGTATATAAACAATGCCCCTAAATCAAACCATTCCATAAAAGCAGCTGCAAAAATGGGACCAAGAATCGCACCTGTACCATATGCCGTTAAAATGCCCGAGGCTGCTTTCATAAACTCATCGGGAGATGTCAAATCGTTTGTATGGGCCATCGCGACCGAGTACAAAGTGCACGACAGTGCCCCGTACAAAATTGCTATAACAATAAACAGAATTATTGATAAGTTTGAGGCTAGAACGATTAGAAAAGCCAGAATTGCACTGCCAATGCAAATCCAGATTATTACTTTTCTGCGGTCCAGGCCATCCGAAAGTTTCCCCACGTGCCATTGAAACAAAGCCGCTCCAAATATAACAGCCGCCATGAAGTAGGCAGCAGTATCCACAGACATTCCGATTCCTACAATGTAGACAGGCCCCAGTCCCCATAAAGCTGCTGCTGCCATGCCTGAAGAAAAGGAACAGCACATTCCAACCGGCGAAAACTTGTAAAGGTCGCGCATTCTGACCGGGTTTCTGGCATAAACTTCCGGTGCTGCAAACTTCGTAAGCAGTACCGGAATCAGAGACAACGAAAAGAAGATCGAAGCTACTGAAAATAAAATATATGTAGATGGGTCAGCAAATGGAATAAAGAGTTGTCCTGCACCGCCTGCGAAATAATTGGTAATCATATACATTGCCATAATTTGCCCGCGATTTTTATTGACTGCCTTTGAGTTCAACCATGCTTCAGTTACTATTATTAATCCAGCAATGCTCACCCCGGTAATCAACCGAGTAATTAGCCATACATATTCATCTACAGCAACTGCATGAATCAGTGCAGTAATCGATGTAATGGTTGCGTAGACTGCAAATGCACGAATATGTCCTGCCAGATTGACGAGTCGGTCGCCGTACATTGCGCCGATGTAAACTCCCAAATAGTAAACGGCTGTAATTAACCCCACATATGTAGTGGAAAAACCCTCCAATTGTGCTCGAAGGGCAAGCAGGGTGCTGAGTAGTCCATTGGCGAGCAATAGCAAGCCGAAACTCAGCAATAGCGAAAATATTGAGCGTAGAGTTTGCAGCAACGAAGTTAAGTCATAACAAAAAATGGTTTAAATTTTGCACAATGTTACACTCATCTGAGCAATTTGAAAATAGATTTTTTTAACAAAATTTTCTGATGTGATTTAACTTTATGAAAGCGGGTCTTTTCAACGACATGTATCAGCAGCTCTTGAAAAAACAGGCATGACCCCAAGAGGCTTCATTCAGGATGAGTTTGCACAGGAAGAATCCTTGGTAAGGCAGTCATTGGGAGATTTGTACTCATTCCACCTGAATAAACCCTATATCCAGTTATGGCAGAATGGGCAATCACCTGAGCATCTTCAAATTGATAGCAGTTTCAGAATAAATCACTTGCTGAATTATGCCTGATAAGAGATCAGGTTCAATTTTGGAAAGTTACAATCTTGAATAATTGTTTGGGTTTACTTGAATTATGATTGCAGGCATTCGCATTGAAAGGGCAATAATTGAGTAAAAGTATGATTCGCTCACAAGTCGATATTGAATACCCAGCAGAGAATTTTCAAAACCGCTAAATCTATACAGGTATAGGTACCAATGCTCATAAGTTCTGACGGGTAGACAAACTGACTTTCGAGTGATTTGAACTCTTGTTCAAGTCCTTCATCCCGCTAGTTTCATTTTCTGTGTTTTGATTTTCCAACTTGGCAAACCTGTCATTTAGCGACTTATAATTCTCTGCGGTTTGATTTAGCAACTCATAATTCTCTGCGCTCTGATTTTCCAGCTTAACAAGCCTGTCATTTAGAGACCTATAGTTTTCTGCACTTTGATTTTCCAATTTACTAAAGTCGATGCGCAATTCACTAAATTCGATGCGCAATTTAGTAATTTCCGTATTTATATTGCCAAGAGCAATCATAATATTCCAGAAACCAAATACCAGTATTGCAACCGCTGCAATCAGTGAAACATAGTTGGGTTCAACGGCCTTTCTAATCAGTGTGGATTTAATTGAATTTTCTTTGGAGGAGTTGCCGCTGCCTGTTTCCATGGTATTCATCTCTTTGTTGTATTTTTCAAAATTGTATCATTGGTTTGCAGGCAAGCCGCCGACTTTCCAGCAATTGACCCAGTAGTTTCATGCAATCTCTTTCTTGCTTCACATTTAAAAGTCTTGTTATTGAAAACAACCAAATCAAACCGCTCGTAGCAAGGACATATTTATTAGGCGAGATTCATGTTGCACAGGAAAAATCCTTGGCCAAGAAATTTGTACTCATTCGATCTGAATAAACTCTATATCCAGTTATGACAGAATGGGCAATCACCTGAGCATCTTCAAATTGATAACAGTTTCAGAATAAATAATTTGCTGAATTGTGCCTGATAAGAGATCAAGTCCAATTTGGGAGAGTTACAATCTTGAAAATTGTTTTAGGTTACTTGAATTATGATTGCAGACATTCGCGTTGAAAGCGCAAAGATTCAGTGAAAATATGATTTGCCCATGTCAATATTGATTCCGAGTAGAGAATTTTCAAGACTGCTAAGTCTGTACAGGAGACTAGAGCCCAATGCTCATGTGTTTCTGATTGGCAGAGAAACTGACTTTCGAGTTGTTTGAATCCTTGTTCATCAAATCCTTCACCTCGCCAGTCTCATTCTCAACAATGGACTCGTTGTCTGGTGAAGCCGAATTTTGGGACTGACTTGACTCTACTCTCACTCTAAGGTCTTCAACTTTATTCGAAAGAGCCATTAACTCTTCTTTAAAGTTATCGTTTGTCTCATCAATTTTGCGATCTAATCTTCCAAACTGATTTCTCAGTTCCTCACGTAGCAGTTCATTATCCCTTGCTCTTTGATTTTGCAACTGACCAAATTTCCCATACAAGTCATCGATTCTCAAATTTACCGCATCAAATCGTTCATATATATCGTCAAATCGTGCATATATATCGTCAAAACGCCCATTTACATCGTCAAATCGCCCATTTACAGCATCAAATCGTGTATCTATACGTGCATCTATATCGTCAAGCCTGGCGCTCATATTCCAGAACCCGAATACCATTGTTACAAGTACAGCAATCATTGCAAAATAGCTGGGGTCAATGGACTTTTTAATCCATTTGGATTGAATCAGATTTTCTTTGGGGGAGTTGCCACTACCTGGTTCCATGGTATTCATCTTTTGCCTCTTTACGTATTATTCAAAATTGTATCATTGATTTGCAGGCCAACTGCCGACTTTTCAGCAATTGGCCTGGCAGCTTCATGCAATCTACTCCTTGCTTCACAGTTTTCAAGCCTTGTTGAAAAGTTGATTTTTACAAAAATGACTGACTACTTTCATAACAGGAACAAGAGTAGCAATGTTTCACATTGTTGTCAAGTAAATTATTGATTAAATTAAAAAAAGGAAGAAAAGATGGTTGTTTTTCTGACCGCATGCAATCGGGTCTTGTATATGCAAGGCAAATGCATGCAAATGCATTTGCTTTCAAGGCTTTGCAGCCTTTCAACGAGAAACGATGCGTTTCTGACAACTTCTACCTGTTCGGAATATGCAATCGCCTGAGTGAGCAAACTAAAATTATTTGCTAATATGAAATCTTGCAGGATTGCATGGCCCAAGCCTTGCAGAAAGGTAGTTTCGGCAGGATTGGCACGAGAAGGCATCAGCATTTTATCGGGAACACATTACTGAGGTGCCAGAAGGGTATGATAAGCCGTACTGGTCAGAATTACGCTTATAATTCGGCAATACCGTTTGGAATTCCAATTTAGAGGCAAACTACTCTTTTGGCTAGCGATTTATTTTCAGAATTTCATCCAGCTGTTGCAAAGTGGTTTTTGGAAAACTTTCAAAGTGCAACAGACTGTCAAAAAGGCGCATGGCCTGCGATACAGGCAGATCGCGATGTTCTGGTTGCTGCCCCTACAGGTTCTGGCAAAACTCTGGCTGCTTTTCTCGCTGTTTTGGATGAGCTGTTTCAAAAAGGGCTTTCCAATGAAGGATTGGAACAGAAAACTTATGTTGTATATGTTTCCCCATTAAAGGCACTTTCATACGATATCAAGCGCAATCTGGAATTTCCGCTTGAAGGAATCAAGCGGAAACTTGCTGAAAGTGGATACGCAGAAATTGAAGTAAGGACTGCTGTAAGAACTGGGGACACGACTCAGAGCGAGCGCAGAAGCATGATTCGCCGACCACCCCACATAATTGTAACAACTCCTGAATCTTTGTACTTGCTGCTAACTGCCGAATCCGGTCGTCAAATGCTTCGCTCTGTGGAAAAAGTGATTGTTGACGAAATTCACTCGCTAGCCGGAAACAAACGAGGTGCGCACTTTGCATTATCGCTCGTACGACTGGAAATACTAGCCGGTCGCAATTTAACGAAAATTGGCTTGTCTGCAACTCAAAAACCAGTCAGCCAAGTTGCTTCTTTTCTGACCGGTTCGGCAAAGAATGACTGCGTAATTGTTGATTCCGGCCACATTAGAGAATGGGACTTGTCCATAGAAATTCCTGCTGCACAGCTTGAAGCCGTGATGTCAACAGAGACTTGGGGGGAGCTTTACCAGAAAATTGCCGGGCTGGTGCAAGCTCACAAGACAACTTTGATTTTTGTGAATACTCGAAGGCATGCCGAGCGAGCTACTCGATTTCTTGCGGAATTGCTTGGTGAAGAGAGTGTAACCGCCCACCATGGAAGCTTGTCCAAGGAACATCGCCACGATGCAGAGCAGAGACTTAAAGCTGGAGACCTGAAGGCACTTGTAGCCACTGCATCGCTGGAACTGGGAATTGACATTGGAGATGTGAATCTGGTGATACAAATAGGGTCTCCCAGATCTATTTCCGTATTTTTACAGAGAGTCGGCCGCTCTGGCCATGCAGTAGGGAAATTGCCGAAGGGGCGACTTTTTCCTACAACGCGAGACGAATTGGTAGAGAGCGCAGCGTTACTGAAGGCGATTAACGATGGTGAAATGGAGTGTCTTGAAATTGCTACCGGTTCGCTTGACGTACTGGCCCAGCAAATTGTTGCCGAAGCCAGTGTACACGAGTGGAAAATCAACGATCTTTATGATTGTATCAAGACTGCATTCTCCTATAGAAATCTTGAAAAAAAGCAGTTTGAAGCGATTGTTCAAATGCTGGCAGAAGGATTCACTCTGCGACAAGGGCGACGTAGCGCCTACATTCATTTGGATGCTGTAAATCGGAAAATTCGCGGACGTAGAGGAGCGAAGGTGGCAGCTACAATGAATGCAGGTGCAATACCGGACCAGTTTGATTTTGATGTTGTTCTTGAGCCCGAAGATGTTCGAATCGGTACTGTAAATGAAGACTTTGCATTTGAAAGCATGTCGGGAGATATATTTCAGCTCGGGAATGCCTCCTACCGAGTCTTGCAAGTGCAAAAAGGAGTTGTTCGTGTAGAAGATGCAGGCGGCCTGCCGCCCAATATTCCATTCTGGCTGGGAGAAGGGCGTGGTCGCAGTCAGGCATTGAGCCATGCTGTTTCCGAATTGAGAAGCGAAGTTGCAGAGCGGCTGGACCGGCATGCAATGGACGAAGTTATAGATTCCATTAGAAAGGATTATTCTCTGAGCAATTACGCCACCAAACAAATAGTGGATTATCTCGCTTCGGCAAAAATGGTGCTTGGAGTGTTGCCGAATCGGAAGCAAGTGGTGTTCGAGCGTTTTTTTGATGAAGTTGGCGATATGCATCTGGTTGTCCACAGTGTGTTTGGTTCGCGGTTGAACCGTGCTTGGGGACTGGCTTTAAGAAAGCGGTTCTGTGTTCGATTCAATTTCGAGTTGCAAGCCGCTGCGCTGGAAGACAGTCTGGTTTTGTCTTTGGGACCGACTCACAGTTTTGAATTGGAGGAAGTCAAGAATTATTTAAAGCAAAACACCGTGCGACAAACGCTGACACAAGCTATTTTTACGGCACCAATGTTCGCGACACGGTGGAGATGGGTGTGCAACACCGCGTTGGCGGTTCTTCGTAATCGAAACGGAAAGAAAGTCCCGCCTGTATTCCAGCGAGCAGATGCAGAAGACCTATTGGCGCTTGTGTTCCCCGACCAAGTTGCTTGCCAGGAAAATTTGAGCGGCCCGATTCAGGTCCCAGATCATCCTCTGGTTGATCAGACAATCAACGATTGCCTGCATGAAGTCATGGATGTTTGCGAACTGGAAAACTTGCTAGGTCAGCTGGAGGCAGGGGAAATATCAGTCGTCTGCAAGGATTTGCGGCAGCCTTCGCCATTGTCAGCGGAAGTTTTGACTGCCAAACCTTACGCGTTTCTGGATGATGCACCGGCAGAAGAACGCAGAACGCTTGCTGTTCAGCAACGCAGGAGCGTATCTATTGAAGATGCTGAAAAATTGGCCCAATTGGACCCAAAAATTTTCTCTGAACTTCGTAAAGAAATGCAACCCGATCCCAAAAACGCTGATGAATTGCACGATTCACTACTCCTTTTTGGATATTTGAAAATCGATAAACTGAACGAGTCCAAATCAGCAAATCAACTTAAGTCTCAATTCAAGGCACTTGCAAAAAACAGGCGAGCCACAGAAATTACATTGCCAAACCAATCGAAAATCTGGGTTGCAGCGGAGAGATTGAAGGAACTTCAAGCGGTGGTTCAGAAATTTGACATGCTTCCGGTTATCTCTTCAGTTTCATTTGGCAACCAGGATGATATTGATGCAGAGTTTGCGCTGGTTGGCTTGTTAAGAAGCAGATTGGAGATGACAGGGCCTCGCACAGCAAGTAGCTTGGCAGGCGAATTGATGATTTCCGTTGACTTGGTCAATGATTCACTTGCGGTACTTCAATCTGAAGGCAGCATTTTGAAGGGCAGGTATGAGGGTGGAAAATCAGAAGCAGAGTGGTGCGAGAGGCGATTTTTGGCGCGTGTGCACAAGCGTACTTTGCGTATGCTCAGAAGCGAAATCGCCCCTGTAAGTTCAATTGACTATTCCAGCTTTCTGGTTCATTGGCTACGCTTGGTGCCGGATTCGGTAGCAGAAGGAGTTGATGCATTAAATGCAGTTTTACGCCAGCTCGAAGGTTATGAAGCGCCTGCTGGGCAATGGGAGTCGGAGTTGCTGCCTGCCAGAGTATTTGGATACACTCCAGAGATGCTGGATTATCTAAGCGCCTCGGGGCAGGTCGTATGGGCGAGAGTTTCCAATCCGGTCAATAGCCAGAAGCAAAATACCATATATCGACATAGCGCAAACCTGCGATTTGTTCCGTTGACATTTTTACGGAGAGAGAGCTTGCCGATGTGGAGAGCATTGGCAAAAGGTCAAAATAACACAGAAGCCAATCTGTCCTCTATAGCCTGTCAAATTAAAGAAACTCTGCAATTACAAGGGGCTTTGTTTTATGACGATATTGTTCATGAGGTTAACCATTTGCCGAGTCATGTAGAACAAGGGTTGGTTGAACTGTTTTCACTCGGGATGGTGACTTGCGATCACTATGGTGGAATTCGAAACTTGCTGATTCCAGAGCATAAGCGTCGCAAAAGTGCGCGCTGGCGTCGCTTTAGCGGACATAGCGTTCAATTTTCTGGTCGGTGGTCGCTCATAGAAAAGTCCAGCAGAAAAGAGATTTCCCGAGAAGAGGCGGTAGCATACAGTGCCAAGGTTCTATTGAATCGGTATGGAATTATTTTTCGGGATGTTGCAGTTCAGGAAAAGTCGTTTTTTCCGTATTGGAATGAATTGTTGAAAATTTACCGGCGCATGGAGGACCGAGGAGAAATTCGAGGCGGAAGATTTGTAAGCGGTTTTTCGGGAGAACAGTTTGCATTGCCAGAAGCTGTGGAGTCCATGCGAACGATGCGTAACAGGGGCAGATCTAATGACGGCAATATAGTCACAGTATCTGCCACAGATCCGTTAAACATCGCAGATGTAACTGTGCTTGGCGACAAGGTACCTGCTATTGCCGGCAATTATCTTGTCTTCAAAAACGGTCGCTGCATCAGTGCTGAAAAAAATGGCAGTGCCAAGACGGCACTGCCCTTGCAAAATCAAGAAGAATAAAGTTACCCGCAATAAAACTGCAAATTATTCTGCGGGTGTGAATATTTTTGATTCCATTGCCGCGTAGTAAGCCGCAATGTCTTGAATATCTTCATCATTGAGTGTTGCTACGGTAGGGGCCATAATTGCATTTTCTCTTTCCCCTGACTGATAGCTCTTTAATGAATGAATGATGTAATCCTCGTATTGTCCAGACAATATCGGTGTTGCCGAACTTTGGGTTGTACTGCCTTCGCCATGGCAAACAATACAAAGTGTTGCTTTTGACTTTCCAGCAGAAGGGTTTCCCTTGAAGGCAGATATGACCGATGTTGCCGGCTCGACATCGCTTTGAGAAAAGTAGGCGGCGATGTTTTCAATGTCTTGGTCGGTGAACTGCGCCGTTTGCGCGTGCATGGTCGCATGAGTACGCAACCCTTCGCGATAGGCTCGCATCGCTTCGATCAAGTATTCAGTATTCTGGCCCGCAATCTTTGGCACTCTGTAACTGGGGTAGACATTTCGCATTCCGGGTGCTGCGTGGCATCCAGTGCAAGTAAATGCTTTTTCTCTGCCGGCTGCCGGGTCGCCCTCAGCAAACAGACTTAGCGAGAAAATAAATCCGATAATTCCGACTATAGCAGTTATTCCTGATTTCACTTTAACCTACTTCCTGTGAAGTGTTTTTGTGGAACGAAATAGATGTTTGTTCAAATTAAACTGCGTATTATACGAATATGAAGGAAAATGAAGCAAATTTCTATCGCAAAACCGGTCGCGACAGATAAAATGAAGAAAATCAAAGCGATTCAAAATCATATGTTGCTTTACTGAAATCCAATTTGACAGGAATAATTTTTCGACAATTGAAAAGATTGAGTTCAATTCTCTTGCTATTTCTTATATAACAAGCACTTCACTATAATTGATGGTTGAGATTCGTGCTTCAAACGGCACTGGAAATAAAAACAGATACTTGGAGGAATGAATGTCCTACACTACCGAAGACATACGTAACCTGACTATTGTGGGTCAAGCAGGCTCAGGCAAAACACTGCTTTGCGAGGCAATGCTGAGCAAGTCCGGCGCGATTCCTTCTAAAGGCGACATCAATCGAAAAAATACGGTTAGCGACCACGATGTACTTGAAAAGCAGCATCTGCGTTCATTGAGTGCATCCATCATGTCAATGGATTACGAAGGCAAGCACATCAACTTGATTGATACTCCTGGGTATTCGGACTTCATGGGAGCGGCAATTTCAACGCTGGATGCAGTTGAAACAGCAGCAATTGTGGTAAATGCTCAGGCCGGGATTGAAACTATGACTCGACGCTATATGGGTTGGGCAGCAGAGCGCAATCTAAGCCGGATCATTGTTGTGAACCGAATTGATAATGAAAATGTTGAATTCGAAAGCGTCTACAACTCAATTCGGGAAGAATTCGGAAATGAGTGCCTGGCAATCAATCTTCCAGTCAGCAACGGTCAGTCAGTAGTTGATTGCCTTCATCAATCTGAAGGCGATTCCTCAATCGGTTCGGTAGAAGATGCACATACCGCAATTCTGGAGCAAATTGTGGAGATGGATGAAGAGCTAATGGAAGAATACTTTGAAAGTGGCGAGGTTTCAAAGGAAAAGCTTGCGGATGCGTTTGTGCGAGCAATGCTGGAAGGGCATTTGGTGCCGGTATGTTTCACCTCGGCGGAAACCGATGCCGGTGTACCGGAGTTGTTGAGCCTGATTTCGCAGTTGCTTCCAAATCCACATCAGGGGCGAAAACCTGAGTTTGTCGAAGAAGAAGGCGGTGAGTCCGTTGAATTCGAAGCGGATGCGAACAAAAATTTATTGGCGTATGTCTTCAAAGTTTCATTTGACCCGTTCGTCGGTAAGTTGGGGGTATTTAGAATATTTCAAGGAACACTTACAAAAGACATGCCGACATTGGTTGATGATGCGAGAAAGTCAGTAAAATTCGCCAATTTATATGCTTTGCAAGGAAAGGAGCATGCAGATGCCCCGGCCGGGATTCCCGGGGATATTCGAGGAATTGCGAAAGTTGACGAAGTAAAACTTGGAAGCGTAATTCGTAGCGCTGACGATGAGAGAGTTATTCGAATGAACACCAGCAAGCTTCCAAGTCCGATGGTCGGATTGGCAGTTTCTCCTTCCAGCCGCGGCGACGAGCAGAAAGTTTCCGAATCTCTTTACAAAATCGCAGCTGAAGATGCTTGCATCACAGTTGAGCGAAATCCGGCTGCGAATGAAACCGTACTTCGCGGTCTTGGAGACCTGCACCTTCGAATCGCACTTGAGCGATTGAAGGAAATCTACAATGTTGAGGTGAGTACATCGGTTCCAACCATTCCGTATATGGAAACCATCAAGAACTCATCAGAAGGACATTGCAGGCATAAAAAGCAAACTGGGGGTGCCGGGCAGTTCGGCGAGGTGTTTCTACGCATTGAACCCATGGAAAGGGGCGAAGGCTTTGAATTTGTAGACAAGGTTGTTGGCGGAGTAATCCCGTCGCAGTTCATTCCAGCAGTAGAGAAAGGTGTACGCCAAGTGCTGCAAACAGGTGCTTATGCCGGATTCCCGATTGAGGATGTCAGGGTTGTCGTTTACGACGGCAAGCACCATTCGGTTGACTCCAAAGAAGTGGCTTTTGTTACAGCGGGTAAAAAAGCGTTTGTCGAGGCGTTCAACAAGGCTAGCCCGGTTGTACTGGAGCCGATAGTAGAAGTCGAAATTGTTTCACCGAATTCATTCATGGGCGATATTGCCGGCGAGCTTTCCTCTCGCCGAGGACGAATTAGCGATACCGATTCAATGGCCAACAACTCAGTTCGAATCACTGGGTCAGCGCCGTTAGCGGAAATGTCGGATTTTCAGTCCCGCTTGAATGCAATTACGGGCGGGGAAGGTTCGTTTATAATGGAATTTGGACACTATGAACCTGCTCCAATGGATGTACAGAAGAAATTAAATGCTGCATTCCAGCAACCAGAGGATGATTAACCGGGTGTTTGCATGAAAACGACGCAACAGCAAGAAGTGGAAAAATGTCCGGTTACTGGGCAAATTTCGCCTGGCAAGGCTTCCCCTGATACAAAAAAGGGCGGCGGACAGAGAACTCTGGTCTTGACCGGTGCCAGCCAAGGTATCGGACATGCGACTGCAAAGTTATTTGAAGAGGAGGGCTGGCGCGTGATTACATGCTCGCGACGCGCCTTTTCAAAGGAATGTCCTTGGCAAGCCGGGCCCGAAGACCATATTCAGATAGATTTGGGCGACCCTGACCACCGCTCAATTGGATTGGCGGAATTGAAAAAGAGACTGGCGGGAGGTGCCTTGCATGCCTTGGTGAACAATGCTGGAATTTCCCCCAAGAGTGACAACGGGCAAAGAATGGGGCCGTTTGTAACAAGCATGGCAACATGGAGGCTGGTTTTTGAGGTAAATTTCTTTGCTCCTATTATCTTGGCCCGGGGGTTAATGGATGAACTTGTTCGCGGCCAAGGCTCTATAGTAAATGTGACTTCAATTGCAGGTTCACGGGTACATCCATTTGCCGGAACGGCTTATGCTACTTCCAAAGCGGCTTTGGCTGCATTGACAAGAGAAATGGCAGCGGATTTCGGTTCAAAAGGAATCCGGGTAAATGCGATTGCTCCGGGGGAAATTGATACACCCATCCTTTCTCCGGGAACGAGCGAGCTAGTTGATACCATTCCCTTGCACAGGCTGGGAACACCGGACGAAGTAGCGCAAACCATCTATTTTCTCTGTGCTGAGAAATCAAGCTATGTTACCGGCTCGGAAATTCATATCAACGGTGGTGAACACCTGTAGTCGAGATAGCAAAGAATCTACTGAATCTTCAGACTTTTAATGAACCTGTCCAACCCCTCTGTGTAGGTACTGCCGCTTTCCACGAACCCATAGTTATGCCCGCCAAAAATTTCCAGAAACTCCTTGCGGGACTGGGTTGCTTTATATAGTTTGATGCTTTCGGAGTAGGGCACCAGATCATCTCTTTTGCTATGAACATAGAGTGTGGGACATTTGACACTACCGATTCTTGACAAGCTGTCATAATACCATTTCACCATGAATTGGGTTGGCATCCACTTGTAGTAAATACGAGCCATGTTCGGAATAGATGTAAAACCCGATTCCATAATCAATCCTGCCGGTGCATACTTCGATGCGACCCAACTCGCCATCGCAGTTCCTAGTGACCGTCCAAACACAATAATTTGCTTTGGTGGGATGCCTCTTGTATCGGTTAGATATTTCCAGGCAAGTTCCGCATCCTGGTACATTGCATTTTCTGTCAACTTCCCGGTGCTCAATCCGTAGCTTCGATAATCGTAGATAAAGACAGATAGTCCCAAGTCATGGAAGATTCGAAAGGAGTCGATCCTATGAGAAATATTGCCGGCGTTGCCATGATAGAAGAGAAGGGTAAAGCGTGGGTTAGGGTGAGGCAGAAACCAGCCATGCAATCGGGCTGAATCATCAGTGTTCAAATTGATGTTCTCATATTCAAACCCATGCTTGTCTGGCGTAGTGTCTATTCTGGCGGAAGGGTAGTGAATGAATCCCTTTTGCAGAAAGTAGAACGCAAAGACAACCACCAAATACAGGAGGGCAAGTCCGACAATTAGCAAAAACAATTTTTGAAGCATTGGATTTTTTTCAATTACAAGTATGAAATCAATATGCTACCGACTAATCGGACAATTTGAAATTCAATATTCTTTATACTACTTTGAATTCGTGTTCATCAGGTTTCCATCCCTTGATATCCGCCTTGTCAATCAGTGTACGAATGTATTTCTGAACTCCAAGTCTCCACTTTGTATCCGACAAGTAGTCGGCGATGCGTTGATGAACACTGCGAAACGGCAGTTGGTTCCCGTTGATTCGGTGTTCCAGTCGAATCACATGAACACCGTAGCGAGTATACACTGGCTTTGGATGCAATTGTCCTTCTTCAAGGTTGACTATCGCAGATTCAAATTCAGGCACCATTTCTCCTGGACCAAGTTGACCGAGATAGCCATTGCTTTGGCCGGAGGTGCAATCTGATTCGTTACGAGCAATTTCGTCGAATTTTGCCGGCTCATGCTGCAGAATTTTGATTGTGGATTTGGCCTTGAGGGTTGCCGCCTGAACTTCCTCAGTATTTTCAGGATTGGCTGAGTAAAGGATGTGTCTTGGTTCATACAAATCAGGAGAGAGAAACTTGCCTGGACTTGATTCGTAGTATTTTCGACAAGTATCTTCGTCGGGCAGCTCAATGGAAATTTCAGATTCAAGGAGGGAGCGAATGAGAGCTTCTTCCGGTGCTTCATAACGGCCCTTTCCAAATTGCATTGACGTAGCATTGATTTTGAGGCGTTGAGCTTCCTGCAGTAGCAGGCTTCGAATTACCAGTGCCGTTGCTGCTTGCTTCTTGGGAAGTTCAGCTGACGGGTGGTACTGCATTTCCTCCAGTATGGATTCTTCTGAAATTACCTCGTCGTTGACGCGAATGCTGGAATCCATATCAGGCAGAATCCGCGGACACTTGTATTATCGTTCAATTATTCGTCCACTTCGGGTGCGGACGATTTGATAACCGCGTCTGCCGAGATACCAGATTGGAGCGCTCCATACGTGAATAAGCCGGGTAAATGGAAATACCAGAAAAACAGTCAGGCCCAGAAACAAGTGAAGTTTAAACAGGGGATGAGCATCCAGAACCAAATCGGCAGCACCCGGCTGAAATGTCACTATCATTTGTGCCCAAGTCATGAATCGCACCATCTCTTCTCCGTCGAGATGCCCCATTGAAATTACGATGGTAAACAAGCCGATTGTAAGTTGAACCAAAAGAAGAAGCAAAACAAAGATGTCAGATTTTGAACTAGTCCTTCGAATTCGGGGGTCGGCCAGTCGTCTGTGAATCAACATTACCAATCCGATGAAACATGCCACCCCGGCAACACCGCCGACAACAATCGCCATAATTTGCTTTGCGGTATGAGAGATTCCCAATGCATCGAAAAGTGCGATCGGTGTAAGCAATCCAACCAGATGTCCTATAAACACAATCAAGATTCCGATATGGAACAAGTTGCTGCCGACGGTGAGCTGGCGTTTTCGCAGCAACTGGCTGGACCCGCTCCGCCAGGTGTACTGGTCGCTGTTAAATCGGGCGATGCTTATTGCAACAAAGACCACAATTGCAACATACGGGTAGATTCCAAAACACAGGAAATTAATATATTCGTTCATTTCTCTTGGCTAATTTCAGTTTTTAATTCTGGTTTGAACACCACTGGATAATCCGAACGATAAGCTGATGGCGAACAATTTTTACTCACCGGCCGGAATGTAACTGCATTTTCCTCCCAAACTTGGTCAATTGCAGCCATGTCGTTGGGGTCGTCAATCGAATTGGACATTAACTCTGTCAATTGGTCCGCATCGGGCTTGGTGTTCGCCAAGCTGGTCAAGGTTGCAAACACTGCTGCATAAGGACTGTTCTGTTTGACAAGACGTTCTTTCAGTGCTTCCAGAATGTGGGTGCACATGGAAAGTTGCTCCTTTGCAACAGACAACTTTTGCGTTGACAAGTACTCCAAAAACAGCGGAATATAGTCTGGCAATTCATTTGAGCAAATTTCCAGTTCGGCATCGGCATACTGTTGTCGCAAATCCACCATCGCCTGTCCCCGGTCTCTTGACTCTCCATGAACATGCTCAAACAGATGTAGAGACAAGCTTCGGGTACGGTCGAACAGAAGAACATACTGTTCTTCAAGATCCAGCAAATCAAACGCAGAAAGATGTTCGAACAACGAATCCAGTTCTTGAAGTGTAGATTTTTTCAGCAAATTTTCCTCTTTTAGTACATGCTTTAACTCCTGAACTGCCTGCTGAAGTTCAAGGGTGGGGTAGGAAAGCAGTGCTGCAAGTGCACGAAAGGTTTTCATTTCTGCATCTCTACCATAACGCTTGTTCGTGCATTTGAAGCCGAGGTTGACGGAGTTATTGCAAAAGGATTTTGCTTTTTCGTATCGACGCAGCCATCTCCAAAGGAAAATCCGCAACCGCCGCGCAAGACCTGGGCATTTTCATCAATTTCCCGATGCGTGGTAGGAATGACAAATCGGTCTTCATAATTGGCAATGGACATCAATTGAAACATGTCCTCAATCTGATGTACATCCAGTCCAACTCGTTCTGGAATATTTTCGTCGATTACACCTTCCACAGTCTTTGTACGCATGTAGGCGCGCATTGCAAGCATGCGCTCCAGTGCGGCAATTACTGGTTGCTCTTTGCCTGCGGTGAGCAGATTGGCGAGGTAGCGAACCGGAATTCGCAATGAATTCACATCCGGAATCCCGTCGCTTGTTCCAATATGACCGGTTGCCGCAGCCGATTGAATTGGAGAAAGTGGCGGCACGTACCACACCATTGGCAGAGTACGGTATTCCGGATGCAGAGGAAAAGCGATTTTCCAATCCATTGCCATTTTCCAGATTGGTGAATTCGCAGCTGCCCTGACCCATGCTCTTGGGACACCATCGCGTTGCGCTTGGTCCTGAATCGACGGGTCGTTCGGGTCGAGAAAAACTTTCAAGTGGGCTTCATACAGATCTTGCTCATCTTCCACACTGGCGGCTTCGGCAATCTTGTCAGCATCATAAAGGATGACGCCGATATAGCGAATACGTCCAACACAGGTTTCCGAGCAAACGGTCGGCTCGCCTTCTTCAAGTCGCGGGTAGCACAGTATGCATTTTTCGGATTTTCCGCTTTGCCAGTTGTAGTAGATTTTCTTGTAGGGGCATCCTGAAATACACATTCTCCAGCCCCTGCACTTGTCCTGGTCAATCAATACGATGCCGTCGTCTTCCCGTTTGTAAATTGCACCGGAGGGGCAGGAGGCAACGCAACTCGGATTAAGGCAGTGTTCACAAAGGCGCGGCAAATACATCATGAATGTATTTTCAAATTGCCCGTAAATTTCTTTTTCAATATCTTTGAAGTTGGAATCCTTTGAACGCTTTGAAAACTCGCCGCCCAATATTTCTTCCCAGTTTGGTCCTGCTTCGATTTTTTCCATTCGCTCGCCTGATATAAGAGAGCGGGGGCGTGCGGTGGGAGGATGCTCGCTCTCAGGTGAATTCTGAAGAATTTCATAGTCAAAAGTAAACGGCTCATAGTAGTCGTCGATTTCAGGAAGGTCGGGATTGGCGAACAGTTTGGAGAGTATTCGCCACTTGCCACCGATTCTGGGTCGGATTTTGCCGGAAGAAGTCCTCGTCCAGCCGCCATTCCAGCGATTCTGATTCTCCCACTCGCTTGGATAGCCAACTCCCGGCTTGGTCTCCACATTGTTGAACCAGGCATACTCCATGCCTTCCCGACTGGTCCAGACATTCTTGCAGGTTACCGAGCAAGTATGACAACCTATGCACTTGTCCAGATTAAGCACCATGCCGATTTGTGCGCGAATTTTCATTGAATATCTTCCTTATGGTTCAAAGTGTGGTAAAGGTTCATCAGGCATTTGACACAGCTTCGTTCAACCAGTCAACTTTTGCCATTTTACGTACTACAATAAACTCGTCGCGGTTTGCTCCCACTGTGCCATAGTAGTTGAAACCGTAGCTTTGCTGTGCGTATCCACCGATCATGTGAGTTGGCTTGGGGATGGTTCGAGTAACTGAATTGTGAATTCCCCCTCTAGTGCCGGTGACTTCCGACCCGGGTACATTGACGATTTTTTCCTGTGCATGGTACATCAGAGCAATTCCGGGCTTGATACGTTGCGAAACAACAGCGCGCGCTGTAAGCGCGCCGTTTATATTGTAGGCTTCAATCCAGTCGTTGTCCTCTATGCCCGCCAATTCTGCATCGGTTTCGCTGATCCAGACAATCGGACCGCCTCTGGATAGAGTTAGCAGCAGCAGGTTGTCTGTATAGGTGCTATGAATTCCCCATTTTTGGTGCGGCGTGATGAAGTTCAGGACAATTTCAGGATTGCCGTTGCTGTTGCGCTCCGCTGTTGGTGCAATGGTTTTCAGATCGACGGGCGGCTTGTAAACGCACAATTGCTCCCCAAACGCTCGCATCCACAAGTGATCTTGATACAGCTGCTGTCTTCCTGTCAATGTTCTCCACGGGATCAACTCGTGTACATTTGTGTATCCGGCATTGTAGCTGACATTTTCAGATTCCAGCCCGGACCAAATTGGAGAAGAAATGATCTTGCGCGGTTGCGACTGCAGGTCGCGAAATCGAAGTTTTTCATGTTCGCGTGGTGCCGCCAAATGACGGTGTTCGCGACCGGTTGCCTTGGAAAGGGACTGCCAAGCCTTTACTGCTACTTCGCCATTGGTTTCCGGTGCAAGAGCAAGTATGACCTCTGCGGCATCTATGTCGGAATCAATGCGTACTCTGCTTTCGTCGCTTTGCCCATCTTCAAATATGCCGTTCAATTCTTTCAGGAATTCAACTTCGTCTGATGTGTTCCAGCTCATTCCTTTCCCGCCATTGCCCAGTTTTTCCATCAATGGGCCCAGAGAGATGAAGCGATTGTAAACTTCCCCGTAGTTTCGCTCCACCGTGGCAATGGCAGGCATTGTCTTGCCCGGAAGCGGTTCGCATTCGCCGCGCTTCCAGTCTTGAACTTCAAGAGGCTGCGCAAGTTCGGCAGGTGTGTCATGAAGGATGGGAGTCAATACCAGGTCGGTTTGGCTGCCCAGTTCGGTTTTTGCAATTTCAGAAAATGCCTTCGCAATTCCCTTGAAGATGCCCCAGTCACTCCGAGATTCCCAAACCGGGTCAACTGCTGTCGATAGCGGATGAATAAATGGATGCATGTCGGATGTATTCAAATCGTTTTTTTCATACCAAGTGGCAGTTGGTAGAACAATATCCGAGTACAGACAGGTTGTTGACATGCGAAAATCAATTGTGCAGAGTAGATCCAGTTTGCCCTCTGGCGCCGCGTCCTCCCATGCGATTTCCTGATGTATTTCCTTGCCTTCACTGCCCAGATCTTCGTGTTGAACGCCGTGCTTTGTTCCGAGCAGATGCTTTAAAAAATATTCGTGTCCCTTGCCGCTGGAGCCAAGCAAGTTGGAACGCCAGACAAACAGATTTCTGGGGAAGCAGGAAGGGGAGTCAGGAGTTTCGCTGGCAAATCCGATATCCCCCGACTTCAACTTGTCAACAATATAGTCTTGAATTTCTTGACCTGAATTTTTCGCTTCTTCAGCAACATTGATTGGATTTTTATTCAGCTGTGGTGCTGATGGCAACCATCCCATGCGTTCGGCGCGTACATTGAAGTCAATTAGTGAACCGTCCCATGGCAAATCAGGTGCCGTAGGAGACAGGATCTCGGAAACGGTAAGTTTTTCGTATCGCCATTGGTCAGTGTGCGCATACCAGAATGAAGTTGAGTTCATCTGTCGCGGCGGACGATTCCAGTCCAGAGCAAATGCTAGCGGCAACCATCCGGACTGAGGTCGAAGTTTTTCTTGGCCAACATAGTGGGACCAGCCTCCGCCGGACTGGCCGACGCATCCGCACATAACAAGAATATTGATAATTCCCCGGTAGATCATATCCATGTGGTACCAGTGGTTAAGTCCGGCCCCAAGAATAACCATGGACTTTCCATTGGTTTTGTCGGCGTTGCTGGCAAATGCACGCGCCACAGCAACGACTTGTTCAGCAGAAACTCCGGTTATGGGTTCTTGCCATGCGGGTGTATACGGGATGTTCTCATTAAAGTCCGAAGCAACATTGTTGCCGCCAAATCCTCGGTCAAGGCCGTAGTTGGCACAAAACAAGTCGAAGACCGTAGCGACAACAACCTGGGAGGACCCAGTGTTTATACGCTTGACAGGAATATTTCGCTCCAGGACTTCCGGATGGTCTGTAGAGGTGAATGGCTCGTATGCACGACCGCCAAAATAGGGAAATGCGGCAGCAACAATATCATCTCTGCTTTCCGCAAGCGAAAGACGGAGTGTTACTTCATCATTGTTTCCACTGCGTTCTTCAAGATTCCACTTGCCGCCCTCGCCCCAGCGAAATCCGATAGATCCGTTGGGAACAACCAGGTTGTTCTGCTTGTTATCGTAAGCAACCGTTTTCCAGTCCGGGTTGTTGGATTCTCCCAAATTATCCTCAAAGTCGCTCGCCCGCAAGAATCTGTCTGGAATCCAGTTTCCGTCGCGCTCAACCATTTGAACAAGCATGGGAAAATCTGTGTATTTACGAGCATAGTCGGTAAAGTACTCGGACTGCTGGTTCAAATAGAATTCACGCAGAATTACATGCCCCATGGCCATGGCAATTGCCGAGTCGGTGCCTTGCTTGGGATGAAGCCACAGGTCGCTGAATTTTGCAGCTTCCGAATAGTCTGGGGTTATAACAACTGACTGGGCTCCCTTGTACCGAACTTCTGTATAGAAGTGTGCATCTGGCGTGCGAGTTTGAGGGACATTCGACCCCCACAGAATCAGAAACGAGGAGTTGTACCAGTCCGCACTTTCTGGAACATCGGTTTGTTCCCCCCATGTTTGAGGGCTTGACGGGGGCAGGTCGCAGTACCAGTCGTAAAACGACATGCAAACGCCGCCAATAAGTGACAAATAACGCGAACCGGCTGCATACGATACCATTGACATTGCAGGAATTGGTGAAAATCCGATGATTCGATCTGGTCCCCACTTGCGAATCGTGTAGATATTGGCTGCTGCAATGATTTCATTCACTTCGTCCCAGCTGGAGCGAATAAAGCCGCCTCGACCCCTCGCTTGCTGGTAGCTTTTTACGCTTTCTTGATTTTCAACTATTGACATCCATGCGTCGACTGGACTGGCTGTTTCTCGAGCTTTGCGCCATAAGCGTAGCAAACTCTTGCGAACCATGGGGTATTTCAAGCGATTGCCGCTGTATAAGTACCAGCTGTAGCTGGCTCCGCGTGAGCATCCTCGCGGTTCGTGGTTTGGCATTTCCGGGCGAGTACGCGGGTAGTCAGTGTACTGGGTTTCCCAAGTTACAATGCCGCCCTTCACATAGATTTTCCAGCTGCAGGAGCCAGTGCAGTTTACACCGTGAGTAGACCTGACGATTTTATCGTGCTGCCAACGTTGACGGTAGCCTTCTTCCCAACCACGGTCCTCGTTTGTGGTGATTCCGTGTCCTCCTGAAAAACTCTCAGTCTTTCTGTTGAAAAACACAAGTCGGTCTAAAAAGTGACTCATTTCATCGGCCTTCCATTGCCATTTACCTGATTATTTGTAGCTTGGTTGCTATATAAAACTCTAACACTAAACAAATACAAAAATCAAATATTTTATTGATATATTTTTTGCGACTTCGCAAGTAAGCAAGCATAATTATTCATAATAAACTATCGAATACAAACTTATAATTTATACTAGGGAAGCAAGTTTCCTTTGAAGGGATTGAGTTAAGGAGTTAAGGAATTTATCAATGGAATGACGGCAATGGAAACAGGCTGGTGGAACTGAGCAAGAGTTCGAAATTGCTTGTTTCTTTTTCATGGAGAAAATTATGCCCACTGTATCTGATCAATATCGTGCACTTGGTCTAAGCACTTTTGCATTTACGATTTGCTTTGCTGTTTGGACCATATTTTCAATAATCGGGGTTCGAATTCAGCAAGAATTGGGTTTGACCGAAACACAGTTTGGCTTGCTGGTCGCAACACCAGTGCTGACAGGTTCAATTTCCAGAATTTTTCTAGGCGTATGGACCGAGCAACTAGGCGGCCGAATTGTCTACACCTTTCAAATGCTGATAACTGCAGTTTGCACTTATCTGCTGTCGTCTGTAACTACTTACGGGATGTTTCTGGTAGCTGCTCTTGGAGTCGGGCTTGCCGGAGGGTCATTTATTGTTGGTATAGCTTACACATCGCGCTGGTTTAGCGAGGAGCGCCAAGGCACAGCGCTTGGAATATTCGGTGTCGGGAATGTCGGTGCAGCAGTGACAAACTTTGGCGCACCGTTCTTGGTGCTTGCATTGGGATGGGAGCAGACTGCGCAAGTCTATGCTGTTGTTCTCGCAATTGTTGCGGTAGCATTCTATTTTTTGAGCAAGGATGACCCGGCACTTGTAGCGCGCAAGAAAGAAGGCAAGCGTCCGCCGACTGCAAAGGAGCAATTGGACCCGTTGCGCAACCTTCAGGTGTGGAGATTTGCAACCTACTACTTCTTTGTGTTTGGCGGTTTTGTTGCTTTGGCATCTTACTTGCCGAGATTTTATGTTGGGGCATATGAACTGAATCTTGCGGTTGCCGGAATGCTTGCGGCTGCTTATTCGCTACCCGGTTCAGTTTTTCGCGCCTTGGGCGGCTGGATGTCAGACAAGTGGGGTGCTAGAGCAGTGATGTATGCAACGTTCATTGTATCGTTGATTTGTCTGTTCATTATGAGTTATCCGGAAACTTCTTATGTTGTTGAAGGCATAAACGGTCCGATTGAATTTACCATTGAAGTCAATTTGGTGCTGTTTGTAATGATTACCATAGTGCTGGGTTTTGTGATGTCTCTTGGCAAGGCAGCGGTATACAAGCATATTCCGGTATACTATCCGAATCATGTTGGCTCTGTAGGCGGCTTGGTCGGCATGATTGGTGGGCTTGGAGGGTTTGTGCTTCCGATAGTGTTTGGAATTTTGAACGATTGGCTCGAAGTGTGGACTTCGTCATTCATGCTGCTGTTTGTCGTTGTATTTGTCAGCACAGTGTGGATGCATGTTGCGATACGGAGAATGGAGCACAAGCGAATACCCACTCTTAAAGCAGAAAAATTTCTTAGTGATGTTCCAGACAAACCATACGGTGTTGGGGAGGAAGTAAAATGAGCAGGATTCTTACCGAGTGGCGACCCGATGACGAGCAATTCTGGTCGGAAAAAGGGCAGGCAATAGCGACCCGCAATCTTTGGATTTCAATACCGGCATTGCTGCTGGCATTCTCAGTATGGCTTGTATGGTCAGTTGTTGTCGCAAAGCTGCCGGCAGTCGGGTTTGAATACTCCACGAACCAGCTTTTTTGGCTTGCTGCCTTGCCTGGCTTGTCAGGTGCTACGCTTCGGATTTTCTATAGTTTCATGGTACCGATATTCGGTGGACGGAGATGGACCGCTCTTTCCACTGCATCGCTCCTGATACCCGCATTTGGAATCGGTTTAGCAGTGCAAAATTCGGAAACACCTTACTTTGTGTTCTTGATTTTGGCTTTGCTTTGCGGTCTCGGCGGAGGAAACTTTGCATCTTCCATGGCCAATATTTCATTTTTCTTTCCGCGCAAGACAAAGGGCAATGCGCTCGCCCTGAATGCAGGCTTGGGGAATGCCGGGGTTAGCGTGATGCAATTTGTAGTTCCGATTGTGATTACATTCGGGGTATTTGGCGCAATTGGGGGGGAACCTCAAGAATTACTGGACGGCGGAAAAATATGGCTGCAGAATGCTGGCTTTATATGGGTGCCGTTCGTTGCGCTGTCAAGCGTTGCAGCATGGTTTGGAATGAACGACATTGCCGATGCAAAGTCGTCGTTCAAACAGCAGTCAATAATTTTCCAGCGCAAGCATAACTGGATCATGTGCGTGCTGTACACTGGCACGTTTGGCTCATTTATCGGCTACTCGGCCGGGTTTCCACTACTGGCAAAAACGCAGTTCCCCGACATTAATGTGCTGGCGTATGTTTTCCTGGGACCGTTGCTCGGTGCATTAAGTCGTGCGGCTACGGGGTGGGTTTCAGACAAGTACGGCGGTGGTCGAGTGACTTTCTGGACATTTCTTGCAATGATTCTTGCAGTTATCGGTGTACTGTTTTTCTTGGGTATCAAAGAAGAAGCAGGTGCTTTCTGGGGATTTTTTACGATGTTCATGATACTGTTCATCGCAACAGGCATAGGCAATGCCTCCACTTTTCAGATGATTCCGGTTATTTTTCACAAGGAGGTTGCGCGTCTGGAAGCGGGGAAAAGCCCTGAGACGATCCAGCAGCAAGCCGAGCGGGAATCGGCGGCCATCATCGGCTTTACGTCTGCGATAGCAGCATACGGCGCCTTCTTTATTCCAAAGAGCTACGGGACATCGATTGCGATGACAGGAGAACCGAATTCGGCCTTGGTTGCGTTTGTCATCTTTTATGCTGTCTGTGTATGCATGACATGGTGGTTCTACACTCGCAAGAATGCCGAAATATCTTGTTAAGCACTTCTGATAGCAGTCTAATCATACAAATTTTCATTGCTGAATCGGTTGACTTATATTGGTTGAGGTTGGGTTGTAGCGGGGCTTTTCATTTGATAGCCCGCCAGTGCACTTTTAAATTGGCATCAAAATTGTCATTGACACTGCATTCACTTATTGATAGGTGAAACCTTGGCGTTGATTTCGCTATAATTATTAGTGCTTTCGCATGAAAGCAGGCATAGTTGTAATCATTGGACTGCCAAGCATTGACATCGCTTTACAACAACTTGTGCACGGCTTGATTTTATGCAGAGGCATTTGTTAATTTATATTTTTTTGAACTGCTTACGCATGAATTTAGTTGTCAAGATTCACCAGTATCGGAGGGAGTAAATTGCCGCCAAAATCTGATCAATATCGCGCACTTGGTCTTAGCACATTCGCATTTACCGTTTGCTTTGCTGTTTGGACTATATTTTCAATTATTGGGGTTCGTATTCAGGAAGAGCTGGGGTTGTCTGAATCTCAGTTTGGACTTCTGGTTGCAACTCCGATACTGACTGGTTCGATATCCCGGCTGTTTCTTGGCGTGTGGTCCGAGCAGTTGGGAGGACGTATTATTTTTACGTTTCAAATGCTGGCGACTGCGGTATGTACCTATCTTCTGTCAACGGTTACATCCTACGGTATGATGCTTGTTGCGGCTTTGGGCGTGGGACTTGCCGGAGGTTCTTTCATTGTCGGTGTTTCCTACACATCGCGCTGGTTTAGCAAAGAGCGGCAAGGAACAGCACTTGGAATATTTGGAGTGGGCAATGTAGGTGCTGCGGTCACCAATTTCGGGGCGCCGTTTCTTGTTCTGGCAGTCGGTTGGCAGCATACAGCTCAGGTATATGCTGTGATTTTGGCAATTGTAGCGGTTCTGTTTTATGTTCTGAGCAAGGATGACCCTGCACTTCAAAAAAGAAAGCAATCGGGAGAACGGCCGCCTAGCGCATTGTCTCAGCTGGCATCATTACGAAACATTCAAGTATGGCGGTTCGCAAAATACTATTTTTTTGTATTCGGAGGCTTTGTGGCACTGGCGTCGTACTTGCCGCGATTCTATGTAGGGGCATATGAACTGAACCTTGCGCTGGCGGGCATGCTTGCGGCGGCATATTCACTACCGGGTTCTGTTTTCCGGGCATTCGGCGGCTGGCTGTCAGATATTTGGGGTGCCAGAGTCGTGATGTATATCACTTTCATTGTATCTTTAGCTTGTTTGTTCGTCATGAGCTACCCGCATACGACCTATATCATTGAAGGAATTGATGGTCCGATTGAATTTTCGATAGAAGTTCACCTCACAGCATTTGTTGTACTTTCAATCATTCTTGGCTTTGTAATGTCGCTTGGAAAAGCGGCTGTCTACAAAT
Organism: Arenicellales bacterium; assembly: GCA_965203865.1. Taxonomy (GTDB): domain Bacteria; phylum Pseudomonadota; class Gammaproteobacteria; order Arenicellales; family JAJDZL01. The sequence goes on along the minus strand of OZ241916.1, from coordinate 1,630,363 downwards.
ACATACCGGCTTACTATCCGGACCATGTCGGTTCTGTTGGAGGTGTCGTGGGCATGTTTGGAGGACTTGGGGGATTTGTTCTGCCGATTGCGTTTGGGGTATTGAAAGATCTTACGGGAATATGGACTTCTTCTTTCATGCTGTTGTTCGGAATCGTGGCACTGAGTACAATTATGATGCACGTTTCTGTTCGGAGAACAGAGCGCAAGCGGATTCCAGGGCTTGCCGAAGAGGAGCGTACTCTCAGCGATGTGTCTGGAATCAATCGGTAAGCCAAGTGCAAATCAGCTGGCAATTAATAGCATTTCAATTGGTTTGATTGCCCGAGTTGAATTCCCGGCAAATTTTTTGCGGCGGCTACTAACTTTGAATCGGGTTTGATGACTATCTGAGAGTATGAATCAACAAACAAAGCATCACTGCGGCCGGGTGTCGCGAGTATCTCTACATAACTCTGAATTATTGCTTATAATTACTCGTTTCTATTTAACCAAGCAGAACAATTCTCCATTTGAGGAGAACAGGCGGATGTTCCAATTTGCACCGGCTAAAGGAAAGCCATGAACAAGAATATTGACTCTAAAATTGACGATATGCGCATCGCAACGATTCGCGATGTGGCTTTCCCGTATCAAATCATGGAAGAGGCACCTGCATCAGAGCAGGTGATACAAACGGTGACCGGCGCCCGTTCAGCAATTCATAATGTGCTGCAAAAGCAGGATGACCGGTTGATTGTAGTTGTTGGGCCGTGCTCCATTCACGATGTTGAAGCTGCGCGTGAATATGCTCAAAGGTTGGCAAATATAAAGCAGGAACTGCAGGATGATTTGCTGATAGTTATGCGGGTATACTTTGAAAAACCGCGCACTACAATTGGCTGGAAAGGCTTGATCAACGATCCGGACCTGAACGGTTCGTTCGACATGAACAAGGGGCTTCGGATGGCAAGAAAACTTTTGCTGGACATTTCCAAGATGGATTTACCGGCAGGTGTCGAGTTTTTGGACATCATTACTCCACAGTACATTGCCGACCTGGTTAGCTGGGGTGCAATCGGAGCTCGCACTACAGAAAGCCAGGTGCATCGGCAGTTGGTTTCAGGCTTGTCCTGTCCCGTTGGCTTGAAAAACGGGACAGACGGTAATTTGAAAATTGCTGTAGACGGTGCGAATGCTGCATCAAAGCAGCACCGGTTCTTGTCAATAACAAAAGAGGGTCAAACCGCAATTTTTGAAACTGTCGGAAATGAAGACTGCCATATTATATTGCGGGGCGGGAATCAACCGAACTACACTGCGGAACACATCAACAAAGCGGCTGACTTGCTGGCAGACTGCGGTTTACAGACTAGCATCATGGTTGATTTTAGTCACGCAAACAGCAGCAAGCAATTCTCAAAGCAGATGGAAGTAGGGGAGAATGTTGCGGGTCAAGTAGCCGCCGGAGACACAAGAATCATTGGTGTAATGATTGAAAGCCATCTGGTTGAGGGGCGGCAGGACATTACGCCAGGAGTTGTTCCGGTTTATGGTCAAAGCATCACAGATGCGTGCCTAGGTTGGGAAGATACGGTTGTTCTGCTGAATCAACTGAGTGATGCAGTGAAGGAACGACGTATGGTTTGTGCTGAAAATTCAAACTTGCTGGACTCTGTGGCAGTATAGGCTGCACGGTTGATTTTGTGGTTAATCCATACCAGACCGATCAACTTAAACCTCTGTTTGTCTTTGACTTGAGTCGAAGGGGTGAACTAGCAAGAGAAGCTGAAAACCTGCCTTCAGTCCTGCTGGACTCAGCTGCAGGAGCCAATGTTGTTATGCTCGGCGCAGGCTATTTCAATCCGCTTGAAGGATTCATGAACAAGGCTGATGCTCTTTCCGTTGCAGATTCCATGCACACCAAGGACAGCCTTTTTTGGCCGATACCGATTTTGAATCGAGTCAATGATATTGGTGCCGGGATAGAACCGGGCAGCAGAATTGCACTAAGAGACAGTCAAATTGAAGGCAATCCTGTACTTGCGATTCAAAATGTAGAATCAATTGACCGGCTATCTGCAAGTGAAACCGAACACATTGCCGAGAAAGTGTTCGGAACAGTTTCAACTGAGCATCCGGGCGTATTGACTTTCATGTCGCAAGGGGAATACATTCTCTCCGGCTCGCTTGAAGTGCTGAATTTCAGCTATTTTGAAACTGATTTTGCCGACACGTTTCGTGCTGCCTATAGCATTCGGAGTGAAATTGAACAACTGAGCTGGAAAAAGGCAGTTGCTTTTCAGACTCGAAATCCCATGCACCGTGCGCATGAGGAACTGTGCAAGATAGCACTGGAGCGGACAAATTCGGATGGTGTTGTAATTCATATGCTTCTCGGCAAGCTGAAGCCGGGCGATATTCCGGCAAAAGTCAGAGATGCAGCTATTCGCAAAATGGTTGAATTGTACTTTCCCAAGAACACTGTGCTGATTACAGGCTATGGATTTGATATGCTTTATGCCGGTCCCAGAGAAGCAGTTCTGCACGCTATAATGCGCCAGAACTTGGGAGCATCCTATATGATTGTGGGTCGGGACCATGCGGGCGTAGGAGATTTCTACGGAGCATTTGATTCACAAACAATATTCCGCGACCGAGTGCCGGCAGGTACACTGGAAATTGAAATTTTCGAAGCCGACCACACTGCCTATTCGAAGAAATTAAACAAAGTTATGATGATGCGAGATGCCCCAGACCACAAAAAGGAAGACTTTGTGCTGCTATCAGGCACCCGTGTTCGGGAAATGCTGTCGGCAGGGCAAGCGTTGCCGACTGAATTTAGTCGACCGGAAGTTGCACAGATTCTAATGGACCATTATCGAAAAGGTGCATGACTTGCTATTCCAGTTGCGACATCGGTATGCTTTTCTCTTCAAGCATGATTGGAATGTCGGAGTCGATTCTGTAAAGCGTTGTACCCGTATTTGTAATTAAGCCTTCTTCAAGAATCTTGTCTACGACATTGCCATCAGCATATCGGATATTTCCAGCTTCAATTTCAGCATTGACTTTATCAAGTACATCCTGCTTTGCGATAGACAGTGAAACTTTTGTTACAGGACAACGTATAATTTCAAGAAGTTTGGAATCAATCGGCAATTTAAGTTTCTCCCGGGCAATTGTTTCTTTTTTGATTACACTTATTTTAACGGATAGCCGATTCCGAATAAATTTCTTTGAGACGAGTGGCTGAAAGTATGAAGTACTTGCATACGATGGTTCGGATATCCGATATAGATGAATCACTAAGATTTTATGTTGATTGTCTTGGTCTTAAGGTTCTCAGGCGTTCAGACTACAAAGAAGGCAGATTTACGCTGATATTCTTGGCGGCAGAAGGCGACGAGGACGCACAGATTGAACTTACCTACAACTGGGACCCGGAACCATACGATAGCGGGAGAAACTTTGGGCACCTCGCCTACCAGGTGAAAAACATTTACAGGACCTGCGAGAGGTTGAGCGATTGCGGCGTGGTGATCAATCGCCCGCCGCGTGACGGGCGAATGGCATTTGTCCAATCACCTGATAGCATATCTGTTGAACTTCTTCAAGCAGGCGATCCGCTACCGGTGCAGGAGCCATGGAAGTCCATGCCGAATACAGGAAGTTGGTAAAAAACTTTTATTATCAAATTTTTATTGCGTATTTATAAGGTATATTCTAATGCATTCATTAATCAAAAAGTGCTTCGTAACAGTTAATTTATTCGTATTAATGTTTACTGTATCGGGAGTGAGTGGACATGAGGTTGAGTTGGATTCGAAGGCAAAGAAATTCAGTTATACAGTTGGAGTTAATGCAGCAGCGAATCTAGTTCGGGACCTGGAACAAATTGGAGTAGAGGTTGATGCGGAAGCATTGGCCGCGGGAGTATTAGACCTGATCAGTCAATCCGAACTGCGATTGTCGAGTGAAGAAATGCAGACAGTGCTCCAAGAATATCAACAAGAATTAGAAAAGGAGCGTGAAGCAATGCTGGAACAAGACAGGCAGATTACCGAGGAATTTGTAAGCAATTTCTCCGAATTTGAAGGTGTTCAGAAGACCGACAGTGGTATTTTGTATCGGATTGTCGAAGAAGGAGCCGGGGACAAACCAAAAGCAGAGGATACTGTGGTAGTGCATTATCGTGGTTCGCTGGTGAACGGGACTGTATTCGACAGTTCATACGAACGGCAGCAACCTGCGACTTTCTCTTTGCAGGGTATTATTCCGGGTTGGCAAGAGATTCTTCAGTTGATGCCTACGGGGTCGACCTGGGAAGTTGTGATCCCGCCGGAACTGGCTTACGGCGAGCGCGGAGCACCACCGGCGATACCGCCAATGGCAACTCTGGTATTTACAATAGAACTGATTGAAATCCAGTAGATTTTGAATAAAGCGGCATGAACGGCGCAGTACTGCTTTCAACTACAGAGGAGAATATCGAGCGCTGGATTTCGGAGTTGAGAAAAAGAGCCCCTGCATTGGATTTGAGAATCTGGCCCGATGTGGGTGCGGTTGAAGATATCAAGTATGCAATCGTTGCGCGACCGCCCAAAGGGGATTTGTCGCGCTATCCGAACCTCAAGGCGATTTTTTCCATGTGGGCAGGTGTTGAGGATTTGATGTCTGATTCTACGCTCCCGAACGTTCCGATCGTTCGCATGGTCGAACCGGGCTTGACCAATGGTATTGTTACCTATGTGGTCCACCATGTACTCGGATTCCATATTCATGCGTCGAGTATACAGAGGAAAGTCTGGAAGCATCCTTTCCATACTTACATGCAGGTTGCGAGTGATACTAGCGTGGGAATTCTGGGATTGGGGCACTTGGGGCAAGCTTGCGCTGAAGCACTATTGCCGTTCGGATTTAAAGTCGCGGGATATAGCCAGTCGCGAAAGCAAATAAAAGGCGTGGAATCATACGCTACAGAAGCAGAGCTTGAAAATTTTCTTTCTGTGTCGAAGGTGCTGGTTTGCTTGCTGCCTCGTACACCAGGCACGGACAATATTCTCAATGAAAGAACACTGAATCAATTGCCTGCCGGCGCATGCATAATCAACTGCGGCAGGGGCGAAGCAATTGACGATGAAGCGTTGCTAAGTGCAATTCGTAGCGGGCACATAGCAAAAGCCGTGCTTGATGTTTTCCGAACAGAGCCACTTCCAAATGATCATCCATTCTGGCATGAACTGGCAATCACTGTGACTCCGCACTGCGCTAGCAAGCCGGATCCAAGGACTGGAAGTGCTGCGATTCTGGCTAATATCGAAAAATTTGAAGCGGGTGAAGCAATTGAGCATATTGCCAATCAAAATTCGGGATATTAAAGGGATAACCTTCTCTTTGTTGATGCTCACTTTGGCATTGCCGCGTAGTGTCAGAAACCTGACGTGCCGCGATGAATCGCCATCTTCTTTAGGCTTGACTAGCTGTAGCCGATTCGCTTGAGTAGTCGCCCAAGGTGCCTCTTCGCGAACCCACGCCTGCGAATAATGAACAATCAGACGGTGATTCCCACCAGACCAATACTGTACTGAGTTTAAATTTGATTGACTGCATCGGACAGAGTGCCCCTTTTCCAAGTACTGCCTGAAAACAGGTGCCGTTTCAGCGGCATGCCTTCACAGTGGTCAAAAGTGCCAACAGAACCTGATTTGTTGTCCTTGCTGTAGCCCTTTTGCCATAGCATGTTGTCGGGCAGCACTCCGAGGCTCGCTAGCTCTTCGTTGTTGCAGGTCCAGCCGATATACCCAACACCTTCTACTTTATCCGCTGTACTTTACGGTGCGATTCGAAGATCTGCATTCAGGTGCGGTTGAAGAACTCTTTCTTGCGAATAAACATGCAGTAAACCATACCTGCTTTCAGCGTGCATATAAAGCGTTAATATCGTTAAAGCACTACATTTTAATGAAAAAACATCCCTTGGAGTTATGCGGGTTTCAAGGGGGTGAATCCCCCAAAATCAGGCAGTAACCGACGAAGCCAAAATTGTCTTTACATCTCAACTGGGATTGCCAACATGACAAAAACAAAAAATGGTGCACTCTCAAACTCTTTCCTAAAGGTTGCGGTGGAAATTAGCGGAAGAACAAGTTCGTAGTATGAAACTTGTATTTTTTGTATGGAATGTCTTCCGACTGCAATCAAAAAATATTATTTGACAGAGGGGGGGGGGGGTAGCGTTTACCATTGCTATTGTAGATACAAGGTCTGTACAACCAACGGAAAAAATGTTTTGTACTGCCATGACTTTAGATAGTTCTAGTCGTGCAATTTTGTAGCAACCTGTTGAGAGGAGATAATTTTAAAATGCAAGACTCTAGCCAGAAAGTTCTGAATTTCCATGGAATGGTCGGTGAATTCCCGCGTATTTGGAATGCTGTTGCATCGTTTCTGGTTGCAGCCGCAATATTGGTATGCGGGCTTGGCTCCGTAATTTATACCGCTATATACAGCGAAGATGCATGGTCTGTTGTTAATGTATGGGAGTGCTCCAGCAGGGTTGGGCCTGTGCGGTTAAAGCTTCCGAGCAGAACAGGCGTGGACAATCATCCTACCCGAATCGGCTATGAAACCTATAGTACCGGATCATTCATAGTTCGATGCGTGAATGATGACAATGAAAAGACCTATGTAAGTTTCGATGGTAATAGTGATGGCTATCCGGATTCAACTAATGGTATGAGTGGTATGAATCTGATTGATTCGGACGGATCTATCTTCTACAACTTGCAATCAGCTACCACCAATCGGGATTCTTCTGCTGAATGGGCGGTCGAGCGCGAAACCGGGACACCGGACCCTGGTGACTATACGCCGCCGAAACGATACGTGAAAAAGGCGTGTACGAGCGATTCGTCCCAAATGTGCTTTGTTGAAGACGACCGGACTTCCATTCCAAAAGTAAGTGATTCAGACGAAACTCTCGGCGGGGTCTACTGGAGACTGCTAAGTGTTGCCAAGGACGCGACAGGCAACCATAGATCGACAGCTTCGCTTCCAGATTTGGAGATGATAGGGCCTGCAGGCAACCGGGAGATTCCGGTAACTCAGAACCAGGGCAAGTTTATTCAGGGAAAATACAAAGACAACTTGGACGATAGCGACAACTTCCTTGCTACCGTTGCCGTGCTCGAGGTACTGAACAATCCGAACGGCCTTACGGACTTTGTGCTTGAGATTGACGGTGTCAACGTGAGAGCTACCAACCAAAATTTTGAAAGATGGAATGTTCCGGACGTTGTACTCGTTCATCCTGGCGAACCAGTTACTTCGGTAGCGATACGCGTGATGAACGGGGCAACCATAACCGGTGGCAGACTGGCAACAAACCGAAACTCCCACGGAAATTCAGGCATTTGGGTCAGACACACGGCTGCTGAAGATATGGGACCGGTAACCGTTGACATATCCGGCGGCAGTACAGTGGAGGCTTGGGCTATGATAAGGGAGGGTGACTACCCGCGGGGAATTCGGATTGACATGGACGCTGCGAACCGCAATGTTGCGACAGTACGGCTACGCGACACGTCAATACTTAAAATTCGGAATACGTCAGGCCATACAGGGGCGACAGGAGCTGTTGAGCCTACCGGTACTGGTATCAATGATGATGAAATTCAAACCACCGGAGCCGATAGTTCGGGTATTCAAGTCCTTTATCCAAGAGGGCTTGGAAGCATCAGAGTTGGTACGCCCCTGAAGATTCGCACGGGGGGCGATAGAAGCCACGGCATAGAGGCATTGCTGGCTGCGACAGTCGACCCGTTGCAAACTGAACTGCAAAGGCTTTCTGCGCCAAGCTCATATGGGGACATAGATTTCGGTGATGCTGTATGGTGGCTCTACGCATGGGGCAATACGAAATCCAACCGGCTTTGGGGAAGCACTACATTCTCTGCCTCGGCAGGGTTGCAGCTGGAGCATTTGGAGCGCTTTTTTCGCCACGGCATATCGACAGGAACGACACCGATAACGTATGCTGACGGCACGACTGTTACTGTTGCTCAAATTCCAGGCCCTAGCGAGATTGCCCCAACTACCGACCGAAGATTCTACGACAGATTAACGACGGCTGGGGAGACTCCGTTTGCTGCTCCCGGCGACGCGGATGCTGCGAGCAAATGGCCAATGGTTAGAATGCAATCCGCGAGGCCGCATTGGTATGCAAACCGCATTGCGATTGCCGATGCGATTAAAGCAATAAGGGAATCCGCAGACGGTGTTGCTCGGTGGAACGCGTGGCGGCAGGTGCAATCCTTCGGGGACAGTGTTGCGTCATTTATACGCCATAGGGGTTATCAGCAAGGCGCAGGATTGGTCTATGCGATAAGCCCCAGGGCAAAAGTCCTTACAGGCTCAGACCGGGCACCCGGGCTAGTCGCAGTTGTTGATGTGTCAGGACAGTCTTCAGAGGACATTCACACTTTTATTCGAATCGACAACGGTGGCACTTTCCGCGGTAGCGGCATGCAAGGAGAAACCCGTTTCGTAATCAACCGGGAGGTTGTTACAACCGGTGCGGGCAGCCACGGTGTTCTGGTGATTGCGACGAGTTCAACCCTGAGTGAGACAACAGACACAAGCCATCCGCTTTACGGAAAGGAGTTGAGGGCCACTGCATCGAGAAATATCCATATTGATGTGCATAGTTCTATTAAAGTTGACGATGCCGATAGCTGGGGAATCGCATTGATGGGCGCTGAAGGCACAACCAGCATGGTTACAGTTGCTTCTGGAGCTACAGTGGGCCAACAGAATTCTGCTGGCGGCGGCATGCTGTTCTGGAAAGCGGCAGACACGGTGACGAACTTCGGCACGATCAAGGGCAAGACCGATTTTCATGCCGGCGATGACCGGCTGGTGCTTCGCGGCGGCGGGACGGTTACCGGCGTGACTGCCGGTGCGACACCGGACATGCTTGATTTCGGGGCTGGCGAAGACAGGCTGGAAATCAAGAGCGGAACGGTAGAGATAGGCATACTCAACCTTGAAACCCTGGTGAAGAGCGGTGCAGGAGATGCGACGGTTGGTGCGGTCGCATTCACTACCGACGGGACAGCAAATACGATGGAGGTGAGGGATGGCCGCCTGATTGTGAAAGGCCATGTGAATGTTGGCTCGGGCACGGTGACGGTGAAGAACGGCGCCGACCTGGTGATTGAAGCGACGGGGTCACAAGCCGACAATACCAAGCTGGGGAAGATTACGGCGGCCAGCATCAACTTTGAAGGCAAGAGTTCCGACGACATGCTGGTATCAATTCTGACTACGGCGGGTACGACTGCGGCGGCGGATTTGACCTATGCGAAGAGCAACTGGCTGGTGGGGGACACCAAGGTGCTGGTGAGCGGTAGGGATATCACCGCAGATCTTGGCGATAGCAACTACGAGCCTCTGACTTCTCCAATAGTCACAAAAACCTTGCTTACCGTGGGAAGGGACGAGCGCATAGATGTACCCATAAACTATGAAGATGATGCCGGAGTTCAGGAGGTGAAGGTACAGGGTGTAGCTACCCGTGACATTAGCTTGGGTGCAGACGATGACACGGTGGACTTGGACGGCGGCAGCATTTCCGGCGATGTTGACATGGGCAGCGGCGACGGCGACACGATAACGTTGCGAAGCGGGTGGCTCCGCGGTTCGGTGACCAATGTGGATACAATGGTGAAAGTCGGCTCCGGTACTGCGACAGTGGGCCGTGTTGACTTCTCGTCCAGCACGCTGATGATTCGCAATGGCAGGTTGTTTATCGAGGGGCATGTGAATCTGGGCACCGATAGCGATGACGTTGTTACGGTGAGTGCCGGCGGCCAGATTGTGATTGTGGCGGACGGTGCTTCGGCAGGCGAGCCTTACGGTCGCATTACGGCGAACACGATCAAGTTCGAGGGTGCCAGTCCGGGCATTCAGATACTGGCATCGATTGCACCAAGCCGAGAAGCTGATGTAGCAACAGCCAAGGCCAACTGGCGCAATGCGAGTGCTTCGCTTCGGGGTGCCGACGGTTCAGTGATTACATTTGGCGATTCAAACTATCGAATACTGAATAGCGACCCCCGGATTACTGGAGGTGGCGGTGGTGGTGCGGCTTCTTCGGACTCGAATGCATTCTATGCAGCCGGGGCCCTGGCGGTGCTGTGGCTGGTGCTACGCGACGACTTCTGCTGCGAACTGGTTAACTACGAGTCGGGTTCCGCGGGAGCGACGTTCGCCGGAGTGAAGGGTGCCGGTCAGTATCGAAGCGGCGGTGTGCAGACCTGGGCGAAGATGTATTCAGACAGCGAAGTTTTTGCCATGCAGGGCCTGGCGGTTGGAATGGATGCTCGCATAGGCGAATACGGCTACTTTGGAGTATCGGCGATGCCGAGTGCTACCGGGTCAGCGGATACGACGGGTTTGTCGCTGAATCGCCGGACAAGCTTCGAGGGCGGGCGCTACGAGGGCCGGGGCGGCTGGCAGAAGGATTCGCTGTTTGCGGGAGTTCGGCTGTCGTACGGCGACTACCGCGCTTCTACCTCGTTCAAGAACGTATTTGAAGCGAGCGGTCAGATGAGCGGCTCCTTCGATCTGGTTCATACGCATTTGGAGCTGGGAGCTGGTATGTGGTTGAATGCAGGCGAGCAGGCGACGGTGATGCCATCGCTAGGCGTTTACGGCGGTTCGCTGAGTCAGGGCGGCAGTTCGGCCAGCAATGCAGTACTGGTTGCCGATGTTCCGGGCTACAGGCAGACCTATCAGGGCTGGCGTGCCGGGGTTCAGCTGAAGGCTTCGGACTGGCTAAGCTGGTCGGACGAGATCAAGGCGCGTCCGCAGGTTGGATTGAGCATGTATCGCACAAGAACCAGCGGTCCCGGGAAACTGGCGATGAACCAGCGGGACCGGCTGGGAGTGCTGAACTTTAAAAATGCTCTGCCAGTACGCAGGTTGCCGCAGAATATCAATGCATTCAAGGCGGGAGTCTCGCTGAAGAAGCAGGGCAGCCTGAACATGAATCTGAACTATGTCGGCTATGAAGCAGACGGCAAGTTTTATCACGGAGTACTGGCCCGGATGCAGGTCAAATTCTGAATAAACGACAAAGACAACAAACTGGGAAGGTTTGCTGTAATCCTTGAAACCCCCGTGTCGTTTGCATATGATGCGGGGCCTTTTTCGGCGTTCAACTTGTTCGCACAGTGCTGCTTATGAAAGTCGGTGCTTTATTGAAGTGAATCCTCAATCCTGAGTGTGAAGATTATGATTGAGTTTGCGACCGTCTGGTACTATTAATTTTAACCTCCTCTAAAAATATCAGCAGAACCGGATTATGCTTGTCGTTCTTGCAGTAGCCTTTCTGTCCAACGCCTTCTGCCTAACCAGATGTACGATCCGATAATCTGCAGGAGGTGATGTTGGATAATCCGCTCTTTCAAATTGCAACAGGGGCTACAATTGATTTTCTACTGCCAGGAAAAATATTGATCAAGAAACTCGTCAAAACTGCGTTTGTCTTCTTTTTCAATTTTCGCTTGCTTGTCAGGTGATTTTTGTGCAACAAGCCGGAATTTCTCCCGGCACTCATTTGAAAGAGATTGCTCTTCAAAATAATTTCTTGATTCGTTTGCCTTGCGCACTGCAAAGTTGAAAAACGATTCGTTGTTTTCGGTGATATCGTGCAGTAACCGACGAAGCCAAGACTGTCTTTACATCTCAACTGGGACTGCAGTCATAACAAAAACAAAAAATGGTGCACTCTCAAACTCTTTGCCTGAAGGTCGCGGCGGGATTAGCGAAAGAACAAGTTTGTAGTATGAGGCTCATATTTTTTGTATGGAGTGCGGGTACGTCCAGTTGCAATCACAAAATATTATTTGACAGAGGGGGGGGGGTAAGTTTACCATTGTAATTAATAAGCAAGGTTCTGTACAACATTAACAGATAAAAATGTCTTGTACTGTCATGATTTTAGATTGTTTTAATCATGTAATCTTGTAGCAAACTGCTGAAAGGAGAGGATTTAAAAATGCAAAGATCTGACCAGAAGATTCTGAATTTCCATGGTATGGTCGGCGGTGTCTCGCGTATTTGGAATGCATTTGCATCGTTTCTGGTTGCAACTGCAATACTGGTATGCGGACTTGTCTCCGTGATTTATACTGCTACATACAGCGAAGACGCATGGTCTTCTGTTTCATACTGGGAGTGCTCCAGCAGGGTTGGGCCTGTGCGATACGAGGCTCCGGGCAGAACGGGCTTGGACAATCATCCTACCCGAATCGGCTACGAAACCTACAGTACTGGATCATTCAAGGTTCGATGTGTGAACAATGCCGATGAAAAGACCTATATGAATTTCGACGCTGATGGTGATGGCTATCCGGACCATACTGGTACGATTAATTCGGAGACGGTGTCTTCGGACGGGTATATCCGCTACGATTTGAGATCAGCTTCAGGTTACCGGCCCTTTTCTGCACAGTGGGCGGTTGAGCGCGAAACTGGAACGCCGAATCCAGGTGACTATACGCCGCCGAAGCGGTACGTGAAAAAGGCGTGCACGAGCGATTCGTCCCAAATGTGCTTTGTTGCAGACGACCGGACTTCCATTCCAAAAGTAAGTGATTCAGACGAGACTCTCGGCGGGATCTACTGGAGACTGCTAAGTGTTGCCAAGGACACGACGGGCGACCATAAATCGACTGCTTCCGCTCCGGACTTGGAAATGATCGGGCCTGCAGGTAGCCAGGAGATTCCGGTTGAGCAGAATCAGGACAAATTTATTCAGGGGAAATACAAAGACAACTTGGATGACAGCGACAACTTCCTTGCCACCGTTGCCGTGCTCGAGGTGCTGGACAATCCGAACGGACTCACGGATTTTGTGCTTGAAGTTGACGGTGTCGACGTGAAATCTACCGGCAGGGGACTTGACCGCAGGGGCCAAGGAGCTGTACACATTCATCCTGACGTGCCAGTTACTTCGGTAGCGGTGCGCGTGATGAACGGAGCAACCTTAACTGGGGGCAAAGAAGGAATCTCAAATGGCAGTTTCGGAGTTTTAGGCATGTGGGTCAGACACACGGCTGCTGAAGATATGGGACCGGTAACCGTTGACATATCCGGTGGTAGCACGGTGGAAGCTTGGGCTCCACTGAGGGACGGAGTTTACCCGCGGGGAATTCGGATTGATATGGACACTGCCAACAGCAGTGTTGCGACCGTACGGCTACGCGACACATCGCAACTTAAAATTCGGAATACGGGAACTCACAATGCAGCTGGAGCTGCTGAACCTGCCCCCGCCAATGATGATGAAATTCAAACTACCGGAGCCGATAGTCCGGGTATTCAAGTCCTCTATCCAAGAGGACTCGGCAGTATCAGAGTCGGCACACCCCTGAAGATTCTCACGGGGGGTGAGCGAAGTCACGGCATAGAAGCAGTGCTAGCTGCACAAGCCGATGCATTGCAAATGCAAACCGCGTCAAGTTCATTTGAAATAGAGTTCAGTGATGCTGTATGGTATCTCTACGCGAATGATGACACGACATCAGCCCGGCTTTGGGGAGGAAGTGCATATACCACCAGTTCGGCAGGGTTGCAACTGGAGCATCTGGAGCGCTTTTTTCGCCACGGCATATCGACAGGAACGACACCGATAACGTATGCTGACGGTACGACTGTTACTGTTGCTCAAATTCCAGAACCTGGCGATATTGCCGTGACTGGGAATCGAGATGAGTACGATGGATTGGTTGCTGACGGGAAGACTCCGTTTGTTGCTCCCACCGATCCGGATGCTGCGAGCAAATGGCCAATGGTGACATTGCAATTCAGGAAGCCGGAATGGTATGCAAACCGCAGGGCGATTGCCGATGCGATTAAAGCAATAAGAGAATTAACAGGCGGTGTTAATCGATGGAATGCGTGGCGGCAGTCGCAATCCTTCAAGGGCAGTGCTGGGTCATATATACGCCATAGGAGTTCTCAGGAAGGCGCAGGCCTAGTCTATACGATAAGCCCCACCGCAAAAGTCCTTACAGGCTCAGATAATGCCCCCGGGCTAGTCGCATCTGTTGATGTGTCGGGAGCAGCGGCAGAGGACATTCGTACTTTCATTCGACTTGACAGCGGAGGAACTTTCAGCGGTAGCGGCACGCAAGGAGAAACTCGTTTCATAATCAACCGGGAGGTTGTTACAACCGGTGAGAAAAGCCACGGCATCCTGGTGCTCGCGACGAGCTCGGATGCGAGTGACATAACGGACACGAATCATCCGCTTTATGAAAGAGAATTGAGTGCTGGTGCATCGAGAAATGTCTATATTGATGTCCAGAGTTCTATTAAAGTTGACGATGCCAATAGCTGGGGAATCGCACTGATGGGGGCTGAAGGTACAACCAGCACGGTACGGGTCGGAGCTGGAGGTTTCGTCGGCAAGAGCGGCGAGACCAATGGTAGAGGCATATTGTTCTGGAAAGCAGCGGACACTTTGACGAACAAGGGCACGATCAAAGGTGCAATGGACTTCGGCGAAGGCGATGATCGATTGGTCAACAGCGGTGGCACGGTTGACGGGGTGGTTGCCTCGGAAACGGTTGACTTCGGTGCGGGCGACGATACGCTGGAGTTGCTGAGTGGCAGCATAAAACTGCCGATTGAAAACCTGGAAACCATGGTCAAGCGGGGCGAAGGGGATGCGTCGGTGCATGCGGCAACATTCACAGATGCTTCCACCAGCACGCTAACGGTCTCAGGAGGCCGGTTGATTGTCAGGGGGCATGTAAATCTGGGCAGTGGAACGGTTACGGTGGCGAGTGCTGCCAAGCTGGTGATTGAAGCGACGGGGTCGAATACCGACAACACCAGGCTGGGGAAAATCACGGCTGCCAGCATCAACTTTCAAGGCAAGAGTTCCGGCGACATGCTGGTTTCAATTCTGACTACGGCGAGCGGTACGCAGGGGGTGGATGAGACCTATGCCAAGAGCAACTGGCTGGGTACCGGTACCAAGGTGATGGCAAGCGGCACTGAGATTGCTACGCTGGCTGCTACCAACTACGAGGTTCTGAGTTCAATCACAGAGAAGGCGGTGATTAGTGTGGCCAGCGACGAGCGGGTGCCGACAACGACGACGTTCAGCGACGGTATTCAGCAGTTGGTGGTGAGTGGAGTGGTTGACAAAGCAGCTGCACTTGATATGGCTGGCGGCGACGATGAGCTGGTGCTGGACGGAGGTGTAATTTACGGCACGGTTGACATGGGCGGCGACGACGGCGACACGATAACGTTGCGAAGCGGGCAGATACTCGGTTCGGTGACCAATGTGGCTTCAATGGTGAAAGTCGGTTCGGGTATTGCGACAGTAGGAGATGTTTCCTTCTCGTCCAGCACGCTGGAGATTCGCAATGGCAGGCTGTTTATCAGCGGGCATGTGAATCTGGGTACCGATAGCGATGACGTTGTTACGGTGAAATCTGGCGGCCAGATTGTGATTGTGGCGGATGGTGCTTCGGCGGCCGGAACGTACACGGGCGGTCGCATTACGGCGAACACGATCAAGTTCGAGGGCACCAGTCCGAGCATTCAGATACTGGCATCGCTAGCGTCAACCCGAGAAGCTGATGTGGCGACAGTCAAGGCCAACTGGCTCAGTTCGGGAGCTACGCTTCGGGATAGGAACGATATGGCGATTATATTTGGCGATTCAAACTATCGGATACTGAACACCGATCCTCGGGTTACTGCGGGCGGCGGTGCGGTTTCTTCGGACTCGAATCAAAGCGCATTCTATGCAGCCGGGGCGCTGGCAGTGCTGTGGCTGGTGTTGCGCGATGATTCCGAATTCCAACTGGTGGACTACGAGTCGGGTAATGCAGGAGCGACATTCGCCGGAGTAAAGGGTGCCGGCCAGTATCGAAGCGGCGGCGTGCAGACGTGGGCGAAGATGTATTCGGATAGTGAAGTTTCCGCCATGCAGGGCTTGGCGGTTGGAATGGATGCCCGCATAGGCGAGTACGGCTACTTTGGAGTATCGGCGATGCCGAGTGCTACCGGGTCAGCGGATACGACGGGTTTGTCGCTGAATCGCCGGACAAGTTTCGAGGGCGGGCGCTACGAGGGCCGGGGTGGCTGGCAGAAGGATTCGCTGTTTGCGGGAGTTCGGCTGTCGTACGGCGACTACCGCGCCTCTACCTCGTTCAAGAACGTGTTTGAAGCGGGTGGTCAGATGAGCGGCTCCTTCGACCTGGTTCATACGCATTTGGAGCTGGGAGCTGGTATGCAGTTGAATGCAGGCGAGCAGGCTACGGTGACACCTTCGCTAGGGGTTTACGGCGGTTCGCTGAGTCAGGGCGGCCATTCGGCCAGCAATGCAGTACTGGTTGCCGATGTTCCGGGCTACAGGCAGACCTATCAGGGCTGGCGTGCCGGGGTTCAGCTGAAGGCTTCGGACTGGCTGAACTGGTCGGACGAGATCAAGGTGCGTCCGCAACTTGGATTGAGCATGTATCGCACAAGAACTAGCGGTCCGGGGAAACTGGCGATGAACCAGCGGGACCAGCTGGGGGTGCTGAACTTTACAAATTCTCTGCCAGTACGCGGATTGCCGCAGAATATCAATGCATTCAGGGCGGGAGTCGCGCTGAAGAAGCAGGGCGGCCTGAACATGAATCTGAACTATGTCGGCTATGAAGCAGACGGCAAGTTTTATCACGGTGCAGTTGCCCGGGCAAGTATCAGATTCTGAGTGAACGACAAATACAGTAAGCACGGGAAGGCTTGCTGAAATCCTTGAGAACCCCCGTGTCGTTTGCAAATGATGCGGGGCTTTTTTTCGGCGCTCAGGTTGTTCGCATAGTACTGCTTGTGAAAGTCGGTATCTTCCTGAAGCTAGTCCTCTACCCTGAATGTCAAGATTATGGCTGAGTTTGCGAACATTAATGGTTCCAGTGTTGCTATTAACTTTAAAGTCCCCAAAAGTGCTAATTCCCAGTTTGAGGGTTTGGCACCCCCGAGTTGAATGCCAAGAAATTGACATTTTCGGTATGCTCAGGGATTTTCCACTGTATTAGGAGCAGGAGTTCGTAAGAGATGAAAAATATCAAGGAGACAGTTTGATTAATATCTTGAAATCAATATAGCTGTCCGCATAACCAATTCCGGAATGCGTGGGCAATGCCTCGCTATAGCTTTCGGATTGCAGCAGAGTTTAAAATTGATTTTCTAATGTCGAGAAAAATATTGATCAAGAAATTCGTCAAAACTGCATTTGTCTTCCTCTTCGATTTTCGCTTGCTCGTCAATTGATTTTTGTGCAACAGTCCGGAATTTCTCCCGGGACTCATCTGAAAGAGGATACTGTTCAAAATAACTTCTTGATTCGTTTGCCTTGCGCATTGCGAAGTTGAAAAACGACTCTTTGTTTTCGATGATCTCGTTTAATACTTTTGCCGATGGCGTTAGCTGAGGATTGTAAATTTTTTCCCTTTCATTGCGCACTGTCTCAATGTATCCTTCCGCACCTCCGGCAGATTCAAATACTTCTGCAACTGCTTCCAGTTGATCAAGCAATTCAATTGCCCAGTCGGTGAGTTTTGTTTTTGAATCATCCCGTATCAGAGTCTGGTCGGGCTTTCGTCCTTCTAACACAGTTGTATCTTTGTTTGATGTAACAACTTGAAGTTGGTTTTCGGTTAAAGGCGGGCTCGGATAGAGAAGACAGTAAACTACGAACACCTCCATGAATTGCGCTTCCTGCTCGGATATTCCTATGGGTTCAAAAGGATCCAGGTCGACACAACGGAGTTCCAAATACTCCACGCCCCGTTCTTTAAGTGCTTGGGTTGGTTTCTCCAGTGGTTTTATTCGACGCTTTGGTCGTATGACTGAATAGTATTCGTTTTCAATTTGCAGCAAGTTGGAGTTAAGCTGCACATACTTTTCACCTTGCTTGACTCCAAAGTTTTCGTACATTGGGTAGGATGTATTGACTGTACGGCAGAGCGAATCAATATAGCCGTCAACAGAATTATGGTCGATCCGAATTTCGGATTGAACTGGATTTCTGTATCCAATGTTGCTCATGCGCAGTGAAGTTGCATACTGTCCGAAGACAGTGTGGTTATCCAAAGATGACAAGCCAGG
Organism: Arenicellales bacterium; assembly: GCA_965203865.1. Taxonomy (GTDB): domain Bacteria; phylum Pseudomonadota; class Gammaproteobacteria; order Arenicellales; family JAJDZL01. The sequence goes on along the minus strand of OZ241916.1, from coordinate 1,612,199 downwards.
AATTTCATTTGAATCAAAGAATGAACGGCAACCGGCGGGTGAAGCTCCGAACAGGTAGAACAATAGCCAGCAATATCGGTGAAAATTTCGAGTGCCCGCCATGTAGCCGTTGGATATAGTGTTTTGCGGATTTGCATCTTGCTGCCAGGAACAATGATTCCAAAATTCTTCGGGTACTGAAATGTTGTAGTGAATGCCGGCGATCACCTGCATTTTTCTTCCGTAGCGCAGGCCCAGTCCGTTGCGGTATACATGCTTCATTTGCCCTATATTGGAATTTCCATATTCTGCGATTCGAATCATGGAGTCGTCACCAAGTACGCACGGCAAACTGTTGACCCAAAGCAACTCTTCTGGACAGTGGTGGTAAACCAGCCAGTGCAGCTTTGTAAGAAAATTCAGAGCTTCCTTTGTATATTTTGCAGTCGGTGTAACAAGTTCAATGAGCGATTCCGAATAATCAGTTGTAATATATGGATGTGTAAGTGCTGAGCCCAGCGCATGCGGATGAGATTTCTGGGACAGGTAGCCATCCTTGGAAATTCTCAGGCTTTCCTTTTCAATTCCACGCTGAATTCCTGGAATAATCTCCGAAGCAGCGTCACCGAAAACCTTTAGTCGCTGGTAGAATTGTGCAGTTGCATCCATGGCATAGAAATTTGAATTGAGCAGGTGCTGATTCAAATATGGGATTTATATGTTGAAATTCAACAATGGGCAAATAAAATTAATGAACGGCTTCAATGATTCAATCAATTACTGGCTGTATTTATTCAAGTTCCAATGACGAAAACAGATTTCGCAAATCAGACTGCAGTTAAATTCAAAAACAAAATGACTGTTTGGAAAGTTATATTCCAACGCGAGTTGGCCGACTATTTTTATACCCCGATTGCTTATGTATTTTTGGTGATTTTCCTGCTTGTAAATGGAATTTTAGCATTTTACGTTGGTAATTTTTTCGAGCGTGAACAAGCCGATATGGAATCTTTTTTTTCATTTCATCCTTGGATGTATCTTGTATTGGCTCCGGCTCTCGGCATGCGGCTGTGGGCTGAAGAACGCAAGACTGGCACTATTCAGCTGTTGCTTACCATGCCCGTGAGGGTAGGGGAAGCAGTGTTCGGGAAATTTCTGGCATCCTGGTGTTTTGCTGCCTTTGCCTTGCTATTGACTACACCCATGTGGATTACAGTGAACTACCTGGGAGAGCCGGACAACGGGGTAATTTTGGCAAGCTATTTAGGTAGCTGGGCGATGGCCGGGGCATTTTTGAGCATCAGCTCCTGCATGTCAGCACTCACGCGGAATCAGGTTGTTGCTTTCGTACTGGCGGTGGTGGTCAATCTGGTGTTTATGCTAGGAGGTTTTTCATATTTGAATGAATCTTTATCCGTAGTACTGCCTGAAGCGGTTATAAATGCACTAGCCAACATGAATTTTCTGACCCACTTTTTAGCGATATCCAAAGGTGTTATTCAATTTTCGAATATTTTCTTTTTCATATCCATCGCTATATTTTTCCTCTATTTGAGCGCTGTGATAATTGAGTACAAGAAGGACAGGTAGTTGAACAGAAATATATTCGGGCATGTCGTATCAATTGCGGCGGCATTTGTATTGGTAATTGCGGCGAACCTGGCTGTATCCCGGTTTCTTCCCATGGTCCAAATTGACCTGACCGAGCGCAAGCTCTACACATTATCAGAAGGAACTGAAGGCATTCTGAAGAATTTGTCTGAACCAGTAACGCTTCGCTACTTTGCCAGCAAGTCCGAACTTGCCGGAGTGCCGGGGATTCGATCGCTTATAAGTCGAATTGAAAATTTGCTGAGAGAATACGAGCGCCTGTCTGACGGCAACATCAAATTACAGATAATAGAGCCAGAATTGTTTTCCGAAGACGAGGACCAGGCGGTGGGGTACGGTTTGCAGGGGTTTTCTGTATCTGCAACTGGAGAATTGGCGTACTTCGGTCTGGTTGGGACAAACTCGGTTGACAACCTTGAGGTGATTCCACTGTTTTCGCCGGACCGGGAGGAGCTGCTTGAATACGACATTACCAGAATGGTGTACAAGTTGTCGAATCCCTCTCGTGTTGTAGTTGGAATTGTAGATTCTCTCGGTGTTGCAGGAACTGGAAGTTTTATGCCGGGAGTGCAGGGGGCCAGGCCGCCATGGTATTTCTATCAACAACTTGATGATTTGTTTGAAATTAAACCAGTGGGACTGGAAAATCAACCATTTCCTGAGGACCTGGATGTGTTGATGTTGATTCATCCCCGTAATCTGTCCGATGAGAGTTTGTTTCAAATTGAGCAGTTCGTATTGGGTGGCAAGGGACTGGTTGCATTGATCGACCCTCATTCGGAGTCGTATGCAGTTCAAACGCAGCAAGCACCAGATTCAAGCATGCAAGATACAGATTCGAACCTGAACCGATTGACTCGAAAATGGGGAATTGTTCTGGAAGAAGAAAAAATTGTGGGAGATCTGCCAATTGCAGCTCAGGTTTATTCGGAAGATTCACCCGGACAAACCGTTTTCTATCCGGTTTGGATGAATATTCAGCCTTTGCAGTTGAACAGGAAAGACGTAGTTACAGCACAGCTTGGAAATCTGATTTTGGCATCTGCTGGCTCCTTGGGCATTGAAAGCACTTCGGGAGTGAATGTAACCCCGCTCATTGTTTCTACAACCGAAGCAATGTTGATAGACTATGAAAAGGCGGTAGACCAGACAAATCTTGATGCGCTTTTAGATGACTATGCAAGCGGCGGGCAGGAAATTATATTGGCAGCAAGAGTTAGCGGAACCGCCGAATCTTCCTTTCCCGAGCTGCTTGACAGCAAAAAAGAGCCAGTGTATTCGACAGGCGTTGTCAATGCCATCATCGTGGCAGATACTGATTTTTTACAGGATCGCTTCTGGGTTCGATTTCAGAATTTGCTGGGCTCGTCGCTGGCGTTCGCAGAAGCATCCAACGGCGAATTTATTCAAAATGCAGTGGATAATCTATCAGGCAACGAAGATTTGATCGAGGTAAGGGGGCGCGGTAGTTATTTTCGCCCCTTTAGTCGTCTTGAAAATATTCGTCGCGAAGCGGAGGCACAATTTCTTCAGCATGAGCAAAAGTTGCTTGAAGAGCTGGGCAAAGTGGAGAATCTACTGGTTGAGTTCAGCTCTGCGCAGTCTGATAACCAAAGCGGCGCTTTGCTAAGCGACAAGCAACGCGCACAACTGGAAAGTGCCCGGGATAACCAATTGAGAATTCGTCAGGAGCTGAGGGAAGTACGGAAAAACCTCAGGGAAGGTATTGACAACCTTCAGATGCTTGTCCGATTCATGAATATTGTACTGGTCCCGGGAATTGTTGCGATTTGCGGAATTTTTGTTTGCACAGTCGGCGTACGGCGCAGATCCCGCAAGTTGTCTACTGCCATACTGAACAAATTTGAAATAGAATGAAACGCCCCTACTTGATTGCGATTTTAGCGATTTGCATACTCGCTGTCCTGGTATTGCCGACGCGGGATTTCCTGTTTGGTCCCGACATCGAAGAAGATGAAATTCTATTTCCAAAAATGATTTGGCACATTAATGATATTGACCGAATCTTGATTCGTAATGCTGATAAAGAATGGGAGGTAGTCGGAAGCAAGGACGAGTGGACAATGCCGAGCAAGGACTCGTATCCGGTAAACTTTGACCCGGTCAAGAACCTGCTTATAGGCTTGGTACAAGTGCGAAAGCTTGAGGCAAAGACATCAGACCCGATGCGCTATGCGCAAATTGATGTTGCTGATATTTCGGAAGTTGGGTCCAATGCAGTGGAAGTTGCTGTATTTGAAGGTAGCGAGGAAATTGCAAGACTGCTGGTTGGCAAGCAATCGGTGTCAAAAACGAATTTCGGGTTTTATGAATTGTATGTTCGCATTCCCGGAGAGAATCAGGCATGGCTGGTCGAAAGCATACTTTCTGTTGAGCGCAACCTGGTTGAATGGCTTGACCGGGATATCGCAGACATTGACTCTGCGAAGGTTCGCGAGGCTAGTATTTTTGTTGGTGAAGATCAAGAATTTCGTATTTTCAAAAACTCAGCAGGCGAAGAAGATTTTCAGTTGTCGAATGTTCCTGATGGGCAGGAAGTGTCTTTTCAGTTTAAAATTAACGACATTGCCGATTTGCTGGATAATATCCAACTTGAAGATGTAAAGAGGGTTGCTGATTGGCAATCGTTGACAGCATACAGGGTGGAAACGTTTGATGGGCTGATTGTGACCGTCAGACTTGGAGTGGGCGAGAATCAGAATTTTGCAGTATTCGAGGCGAATGCTGCTGCTGATGCCGATGCTGAAATAAAAAGCGAAGCACAATTGCTTGCTGAACGATGGGAAGACTGGGCATATCGGCTGTCCAGTGCAAGACTGGATATCCTGAATACGAGATTTCAGGATCTTTTGCAACCAATTCGCAAAGAGGAGTAGAACAAGCTTATGGAATCATTGAATCGAATTAGTGCGCGTCTCACGCAATCGAAAGCCCAAGGTGCATCGCAGGCGATGCTTTATGGAACCGGCATGACCGAAAAGGACATGGACAAGGCGCAAGTCGGCATTGCAAGCGTCTGGTGGGAGGGCAACACCTGCAATATGCACTTGAACGACCTGGCTGTCGAAGCCAAAAAAGGTGTTGAAGAAAATGGCATGATTGGAATGCGATTCAACACCATTGGCGTAAGCGATGGCATATCCATGGGAACAGAAGGAATGAGTTATTCGCTTCAGTCTCGCGACTTGATTGCCGATTCCATTGAAACCGTTGTTGCGGGGCAGTGGTACGACGGCTTGATTACGATTCCCGGATGCGACAAGAACATGCCTGGATGCTTGATGGCAATGGGGCGCCTGAATCGTCCGTCTCTGATGATATATGGCGGGACCATCCGCGCAGGCAAGGCAGGGTCCCAAAAAGTTGACATTGTTAATGCTTTCCAGAGCTACGGCGAGTTCATTTCCGGTCGAATTGATGAAGAAACAAGAATGGAGATTGTTCGCAACGCATGCCCCGGAGCTGGTGCTTGCGGTGGCATGTACACCGCCAATACAATGGCAAGTGCAATTGAAGCGTTGGGGATGTCATTGCCGTACAGTTCATCCACGCCGGCGAATGACTCGGCAAAAATTGCCGAATGCTACGATACCGGTGCAGCACTGATGAACTTGATGGAAAAGCAGCTATTGCCGAAAGACATTATGACCCGGGATGCTTTTGAAAATGCAATGGTTGTTGTCAATGCTCTGGGTGGTTCCACAAACGCCGTTTTGCATCTTATTGCCATGGCGCGGGCAGTTGGCGTGCAGCTTTCAATTGATGATTTTCAAAGTGTAAGCGACCGAGTACCTTATCTGGCAGATCTAAAGCCGAGCGGGCAGTATGTCATGGAGGACCTGCATGCTGTTGGCGGAATACCGGGAGTTATGAAGTTTTTGCTTGAAAACAAGCTTTTGAACGGTGAATGTCTAACTGTTACAGGAAAAACAATTGCTGAAAACCTGGATGAACTACCGGGACTTGCCGATGAGCAGGAAATTGTTCGTCCACTCGGTAATCCGATAAAGTCTACAAGCCATATACAAATATTGAAAGGCAACCTGGCACCGGATGGCGCAGTGGCAAAAATCACCGGAAAGGAAGGGGAAGTATTTTCCGGAACTGCGAAAGTTTTTGATTCTGAAGAAGCCATGCTTGCTGCACTTGAGCAAGGGCGAATCAGCAAGGGCGATGTAATTGTCATTCGCTACGAGGGACCGAAGGGCGGTCCGGGAATGCCGGAAATGCTAACCCCGACATCTGCAATCATGGGAGCAGGACTGGGGTCTGATGTTGCATTAATCACCGACGGTCGATTCTCGGGCGGCTCCCATGGATTTATCGTAGGGCATATTGTACCCGAGGCACAGGAAGGCGGTCCGATAGCTCTTGTAAGAGATGGAGACAAAATTACCATAGACGCAGTTTCGAATACGATTGACGTAGATGTCAGCGAATCTGAACTAATGGCAAGAAAATCGAAATGGTCGATGCCCTCGTACAAGGCACTTCGCGGCACGCTCTACCGGTATATCAAGACAGTCAAGAATGCGAGCGAGGGATGCGTTACAGACGAATAGAAAGATTCAAGTTGTGGAGTATGCTGCAAGCTTGCAATTGTAAAGCGTATTAACGAGCGAATTGAACACGAGCTGGTGGCTTGGAATCAGTCTTGGTTCTTGGTCAGAATGTCGATTTCTTCACGAAGACGGCCCAATATCTCGTTGTAGCGAAAGGCACCAATTTTCTTTTCCCCTTTTTTCAAGTTTACGAAGTTAGGCCCGCACCAGAGACCCAGGTCCGCGTCGTCGGTTTCGCCAGGCCCGTTGACCCGACACCCCATAACTGCAATAGTAATCGGACAGTTTTCAAATTCCCTGGTCATTTTTTTTACATCTTTTGCGAGTTCTACAAATGCGTTGTTTTCCACACGAGAACAGCTTGGGCATGAAATTATATTGAGGCGATCTGGGTCGAATCGCACGACTGTTCGAACCCGTCCCGCCGCGAAGTCGTCCAGTATCTGTTGTCCAGCAATGATTTCCTGATGCTTTTCAGATTCTGGAAGTGTGAGCGAGACTCGTATTGTGTCCCCGATACCATCTGCAAACAGCTGCTCAAAAGCAATGCGAGTTTTGATGATGCCTTCCGGGGGCAAGCCTGCTTCCGTAACTCCAAGATGAATAGGTACTTCAGGACATTGGCTTGCGAACTTTCGATTGGCTTCCACGACTAGTTCGGGTCGGGAGCTTTTGAGTGAAACGCAATAGGACTGAAAGCCGATACTGTCAAGAATTTCACAATGCTCAAGTGCGCTATCCACCATGGAAATTGCTGCATTGCCATTTGAAGACTTTTTGTGCTTTGCTGGATCAATGGAGCCCGAATTTACGCCAACCCGAATTGCACAGTCGTGTGCGGATGCAATATCAACCAGATACTTCACTTTGTCCACAACCGGTTTGTTTCGCTCATGATGATGCAAATGCCCCGGGTTGTATCGAATTTTGTCTACGTATGGTGCGACAATCGCAGCCATTCGATAGTTTTCCTGCAAATCCACGCTTAGATTCGCATCAGTGTTGTCTCGGATGGATTCAAGCGAAGCTGCGTCTTTCTTGTTGTCTACTGCAAGTCGTATGATTTTCGCCCCTGCATTGTGCAAAGTATTTACTTGCTTTGCCGATGCCGCAAAGTCGCTGGTAGGAGTTGTACACATGCTTTGAACTGCAATGGGGTGGTCTGCACCGATAGTACAATTGCCTATGCGAATTGAGCGAGTAGGATTTCTTTTGATTGGCATAATAGACTTGTTTTTTTAGCTTCAATAATCAATGCTAGATTTTAACAAGTATGCGAGCAATCATTTTAAGAACTGTGCACAAATTGGGAAACTGCAGTTTGAAAGAAGTTTCCCAGGTTGCCGGAATCTCTGAAGAAAAGGTTTTGGAAACCGTCAAGTGGCTACGTTCGAACAATGTTCCGATAATCACTGATCAAAAAGGAACGATTTCCTTGAGCAAGGAGATTGTTCCGCTTGATGCCGAATTGATTCGCAACTCTGTGAGTAACTTTGATCCAACATTTGCTAACTCAATAGAAGTGTTTGAGGAATTGGACTCCACGAATCAATACCTTTTATCCAAATCGGATAGTCGACTCCAGCACAGACAGGTTTGCCTAGCGGAGTTCATGACCGTCGGCAGAGGAAGACGGGGGAGATCATGGATTGGCGGTGCCTATCAGAATATTATGCTGTCGATTGCATGGCGATTTGAAAAAGGACAATACTTTCCGGGGCTCAGTCTTGCTGTAGCTGTTGTTGTTGCACAATTTTTGGCCGCAGAAACAGGAGCAGAATTCAAGGTGAAGTGGCCGAATGACGTACTCTTCAACGACAAGAAAATTTCAGGAATTCTTGTGGAAGTGCAAAATTCTGTTGCAATTATCGGAATCGGAGTGAATTGTTCGCTAAAAGACGAAGATATTCAATCAATTGAGAAGCCGGCAGCAACTCTGGAGTCAATCACCAGCCGAGTTCCAGACAGAAACTTGCTTGTGCCTTCTTTAATCATTCGTCTGAACCAGGGATTGCAAAAGTTCTCAAACAAGGGATTTTCCTGTTTTCGCAGTGAATGGATGAAACTTCACGCCCATTCTGGCATGAGGGCATGTTCGGACAGCACGCCCCAAATTACAGGAACAATTGTTGATGTAGACGAGACCGGTGCCTTAAGGATTCGCGAGGATAGCGGAGCAATAAGCCTTATATCGTCAGGCGAAGTCAGTGTTCACACAAACAATTCATTTTGAACATGCCATGCTTCAAGCGACCTGTTTTTCAGGTTTGCTTGCGAGTTCTTCCAAGCAGTTATCGGACAGGCATTCAATCGGTGTAAAGTCTCTGTGCGCTACCCATTCTGGTCGCTTGAATCTCCGAATGTGGTTATCCACATGGCATAAGGACAGGTATACAACCGTGCGTGGCCACGGTGAAATATTCGGAGGGGAACAATGTACCAGCGTACTGTAGAACATCAGCACACTGCCTGCGCTGGCCTTGGCTGAAACAATTCCGCCTTCATCAACCAGTCTGGTAATAGTTTTCTTGTCGAGCGTCCACAGGGGGTAGCTTGTAGTTTGCAGGTCGTGGCCCGCTTCAAACACACCGCTTTTGTGCGAACGAGGGATGATCCAAAGAGGTCCGTTGAATTCATTTGCGTCGTCCACATACAAGGCAATGTTCATTGCCCGCGCTTCGGGCATGTGGTCATCTCTTGACCAGGTTCCGTAGTCTTGGTGCCATTGCCATATGTCTCCTGTGAAGGCGGCTTTTGCATTCACTTTGTACTGGTGCATGTAAACGGGGCCATCCAGCAACTGCTCAACAGGATGAATTAGCCGGGGATGGCGGCCGAGCCGGTGAAAAGCTTCGTTGTACTTGTGTGCCGCAAATGCCGTACGGGCAGTTGTGCCATCGCTTTCACGAAAAATCTCTTCGCGGTTCATAGCGTAAACTTCATCTGCCGCTTCAAGCAAAACTGAAATTTCTGTGTTGTTGAAAACATCTGGCAGTAGCAAATAACCACTTTTGTGAAAGGAGTCGATTTGTGATTCAGTCAGTTTCATATAGCCTCCTCAAAACAAAACTTTTAATCACGACTTGTGACGAGAAAAATTTTATCAGTTACTAAAATTTCACAAGTGATTTTCTCATATTTGTATAGGATAAATCAATTCATCCTACGTGACCGAAATTCTAGCAACCCAGAGAAATTACTTCAAGTTGAGGTAATTTGATTATTCTTGCCAGGCATGCCTACGGCACATTGCCTGCAAAATTTGGCGTACAATACCATTCGTTCAAATAGTTAGCCTAGGAGGAAGAGGTAATTCAATTGAAAGAATTAAGTGTTAGCGATTTTGCACCGAGAATGGAGAGTACGATGGGGAAGATAGCCAAAAGTTCTTATAGGCAAGAGCAATGCCGAAGTTTTTTTGCTATGCCTGAATTAATCCAGAAATTAGCTTGGGCGTAATTGATGTGTTCACTGGAATTCAGTTGATGCAACCAATACTGAACAAGAATCACAGTTAGCAAAATGCATATAAACAAAAGATTATCTGTTGACAGTGCCATCGTTATATTGACAGGTGCAGGAATTTCTCAAGAATCGGGAATCACTCCGTTTCGCGGGCCCGGCGGGATATACAACAAGGTAAACGTTGAGGAAGTATCAACACCCGAGGCGTTCGCCCGTAATCCGAACAAGGTGCTTGACTATTACCGATGGCGATTGAAAGTGGCGCGCGATGCCCAGCCAAACGAAGCTCATGTGGCACTTGCTCAACTGGAAAAACGTTGGACAGGTTCAGTGAAACTTGTGACTCAGAATGTTGATGACCTGCACGAGAGAGCAGGGCATAATTCTGTGGTCCACATGCACGGAGACCTTGAATCATCCAAATGCATGAAATGTGGAAATATATGGAAAAATTTAGCGGATTGGGCAGAAAATGAAAGTTGCCCTTCGTGCGAGACCGGAAAGCAAGTGCGTCCCAATGTCGTCTGGTTCGGTGAAACACCTTATAGAATGACAGAAATTCGGGAAGCGATAAAAAACTGCGATATGTTTGTGTCAATTGGAACCAGTGGAAATGTCTATCCTGCAAGTGGATTTGTTGCTGAAGCAAAATATTCCAAGGCAAGTACATTGGAGTTGAATTTTGAACCCACTAACAAGGCAATGTTTGACGAGGGATACTACGGAAATGCAACTCAGGTAGTGCCTGAGTGGGTTAACAAACTATTAAGCTTTATTTGAATGGAACAAATTGGGCCATTTCTAAAATTTCAATACTAGGAATGAATTCAATTAAAAAATATCCACCCTGCTTTTTGTTCATATAGCGGTATATTTCAATTCGAAATAGTCTGGAATTCAATTGCAGTAATAGCAAAAAATTGCTTCTTTTCACTTGTTATTAAAAATATCAATAATTTTATTTAATAAGAAGAGTTATAGTAAAGGCAGCGATTGTTATGGATTCAGTAATTAAACCAATAACTAATATTTAAATATAATTTTATATTATTAAATAATGATAATATTTTAAATTAATTGAAAATTCTAGAGAACTTCAAATGCAAAGAGAAAAGACCGGACATTACGAAGTTACCACAATTGGTAATGAACGGGTTGATGCATTTGTACCAGTACCGTTGCCTCCGAGTCCGCCTTTAAGTTTGGCGAGCTTGTTGCCTCAGCTGCTCGAGGCGCAATTTGCATTGGGAGAGCTTCAGGGTTTTGCTCGATTGTTTCCAGAACCGGAAATTCTGAAAGCTACCTGCATTCGAATAGAAGCAGTTCAATCATCACTGGTTGAGGGAATTCCTTGTTCGTATACTGATTTGTACCTGTTTGAAATTGGGGAGCAAGGGCGGTATCAAAAGGAATTCCTTGAAGATGTTGCGAACTGTGTGGCATCAATTGAGCATGGAATCAAAAGACTCAAGGAAGACCTTTCAATTTCAAGCCAAGGCCTCATGGAATTGCATAGAATTTTGATGTCTAGTAGCCACAATGCATTGAATTTGCCGGGTGAATTCCGTTTGTCGCAAAACTGGATAGGAGGCATGCAACCGGGTAAAGCAGTTTTTATTCCGCCGCCCGCTAATTTGGTACCTGACTGTATGCATGAGTTGGAAAAGTTCTTGCATGAAGATAAACCAAATTTACCTGCGCTCATTCAAGCCGGATTGGTGCATGTTCAGTTTGAAACAGTACATCCATTTCTGGATGGCAATGGCAGGGTGGGGCGGATATTGATTATGCTAGTGTTAATGAATGAAAATTTGGTTACAGAACCTCTGCTGTATTTGAGCCAGTACATTTACAGGAATCGCCGGGAGTATTACGATTTATTGAATACTGTTCGAAAGTCCGGTGATTGGGAGAGGTGGTTGGCATACATTCTTCAAGGAGTAACAGTAACTGCGAACAATGTAGTCAAATTGGCGGAAAATCTAACTGACCTGTTCAAACAGGATGAACTGAAAGTCATCCATTCAATCCAGAATACGAAGTCGTCATTAAAAGTTTATCAAGCGTTCAAAAATCATCCGGTTCTGACTCGCAAGGAACTAGTCAAGCGCACTGGGTTGACATTTCCAGCCGTATCGTCGGCTGTTTTGGTACTTCAGCGGTTAAATATCGTTTCAGAAATTTCGAAGAGAAAACGAAATCAGCTGTTTGCGTATACCAAGTTCTTGGAAATTTTGGAACAAAAGCCCGAGCCGAATTTTTTGACTGACTTAGAGTTTGTAAATCCAAAGATTGAAGTTTAGGTATAAGGCAAATTTTTAGGAAATTCTGAATTGTTGTTAGTTGACCGGTGATTTTAATTCGTTACAGTTCTTGAGCGAATTTCAAATGCACTTGAATCAATACAACAGATTTTCGACAGGGTTTGAAATCAAGAAATGAATTCATTCACACCAGATTAACTTTTCTCGTCGACTAATGGTGATATAACATCGGCAATGTCTGCTTTGGGATTGTTAACCAAAGTAGATACTCGGTTCGCTTCCAGCAAGCCGTCAGGATAGGACTTTGCCAGAGAAAGTGCGACATCATGGTTTTTGCTGAGCCACTGCTCCCTGTACTCCGGGTCAATAATTACAGGCATTCGATAACTGGAATTATGAATCTCGGACATGAGTGTATTTGCCTGAGTAGTGACAATTGTGCAGGAATCAATGACTTTTCCATCGCTTAGTCGGGTTTGTTCCCAAAGTCCGGCGAAACTCATTATTTCCTGATATTTGTGGCGTATATGCCACGGTTGCTTGTGCTTGGTCCCCGGAACTATTTGCCATTCGTAAAATCCTGTTGCTGGAATCAGGCATCGTTGCCCTTGTCTCCACGCATTTCGAAAGCTTGCCAGCTCTGTCATAGTTTCGGAACGAGCGTTTGCAGTGGAGTACTTTGGTATCTTTCCTTTTGCCCAGACCGGAACAATCGGCCAGATAGCAAGTTTCAAGTGTGTTTGGCCTTCGTCATTACGAATGGTCGGAATTCGTGTAAGTGAATTTTCCGGTGCATTTGCTATATCAGTTTCGCGTTTTGACGGACTGATGTTGTATCTGGGTTCAATGTTTGCAAAATTCAGATCCCGTTGCAGTGCTTGGAAAGCAGTAAATAGTGTTTCCGTGTTTGTAATGATATTGAATCTACCGCACATAAGATGAAAATTATTTGTTGTTCAAGAGTTCAAGGACTCGAATTTCATACATCTTGTCAGGGATAGGCACTAAAAAACGGGAATGAAATGCGGATTGACGCACCATCAAGGCGGGCTTATTAGTGCTGCGAAAGTGTTCTTCAATCCTTTTTCATTGCGCATTTTGGAGATCAATCTCGCGAAGCCATGAAAAAACACAATCAACGGATTAGTACTATTAATCTGGTCAGTGAGTCCGTATTCAACTTTTTCCTGCTCTTCAGCGAAAGTACCGAAAAGCCTGTCCCAGATTATGAACATCCCGGCGTAGTTTTTATCAATGTATTGTGGATTGCGTCCATGATGAACCCGATGATGAGAAGGTGTGTTCATCACCAGTTCAACTGGCTTTGGCAGCTTGCCAATTACTTCCGTATGTAGAAACGTCTGATATTCAAGTACGATTGCCTGGGCAATGAATATCACGAATGGGTTAAAACCGAGGATGGCCAAGGGAATATGAAAAAGTATGGAAATCAAGCCTTCCAAAGGCCCGAATCGGTAAGCAACAGACAGGTTGAAATGGGGAGAACTGTGATGAACAGAATGCGAAGCCCATGCAAATCCTACTCTGTGCGTAAATCTGTGTTCCCAGTAGTACGCAAAATCTGCGACCAGAACACAAAGTACTATGGACCAAATCGTGATGGGCAGCTGTACCAGGCTAGCGTATTCATATACATAGTAGTAGCTGAAAAAATAGACTGCCGCCGCTAGCAAATCAATTCCGGTTGCAGCTCCAAGAGTGCAAAAGTTTGCAAATGCATCAGTGAATAAATTTGCTTTTAGCTTTCCAATAACAAAGTAGCGGCAAATCTCAAATAGAAGAAACACCATGGCACCAATGAACATCCACAATTGCAGATTTTCCAGCCATGTGTAGACCTGGTCTTCAGATATAAGAGTTGTTAGTTGTTCCATATTCTCATTATTGTGCCAAGACAGCGATAATCAACTGTTATGAAACAATTTACTGGAATCGGCATTCTTGCAATTCGAATATTATCAAAAGGGATTCATCGGATTGTGTTAATTCGTTTTGACAACAACGCGTCCTACAATTGAGCCATCCATGAATTTGTCAAATGCCTTGGGCAAGTCGTCAAACTCTATAACTTCCTTGACGATTGAATCAAGCTTGGAGGGTTTCAAATCTGCGCTCAGTCGCGCCCATGCGTTATCGCGAACCTCTCTTGGCATTTCAATGGAGTTAATGCCAAGAAGGGAGACCCCTCTGAGAATAAAAGGCATCACAGTAGTCTTTAACTCAACTCCTCCCGCAAGTCCGATTGATGCAACATTGCCCCATGGCACCACGGTGCGCGTTAACCATCCGAGTATTTCACCACCAACATTGTCGACAGCGCCGCCCCATTGAGCTCTTTCAAGCGGCCTCCCGCCCATTTCCAACTCATGTCGGTTCACAACCTGGCTTGCCCCCAGTTCTTTTAAATAGTTATCATGCTGCGGCTTGCCGGACAAAGCGGCAACTTCGTAGCCTAACTGGGAAAGCATGTTTATGGCAAAACTGCCAACACCGCCTGTAGCACCGGTTACCACAATTGGCCCGCGTTCCGGAACCTGTCCGTTGTCTTCCATTCTTATGACAGCAATTGCAGCAGTGAATCCGGCGGTACCCAAGCTCATCGCTTCCAATTCGTTCATTCCGTCAGGCATGGGCACGACGCAATCGGCCGGTATTCTCGCGATTTGGGAATAACCGCCGTCATGCACTTCGGACAGACCGCAGCCAACAACAAGTACCGAATCGCCATCCTTGAAACGGTTGTCAGAAGAAGAAATAACCGTTCCAGCGAGGTCAATACCGCCGTTCAGTGGATACTTTCGGAGAATTCTTCCTTTACCGGTCGCTGCAAGAGCGTCCTTGTAGTTGATCGTTGAGTAGCTTGTTTGAATAACAACTTCACCTTCTGTAAGGTCTTCAAGCCGAAGCTCCTCGAATCCCGCAATGATTTTTTTGTCTTCGTTCTGATGAATGCGATAGCTGCGAAATGTGTCCATTGGTCTCTCCTTGTCCAAAATTGAATTGGGTCGAAATACTTTGCAAGCGTTCAAACTTGCCAGATTAAGTTAAAATGTTTTAGCCACAATGAATGTGGAAAAATAGTATATCCAACAATTCAACTTTTATGTTATCAACTGTCAAGCTAGCCAGACATTTGCTTGGAATTTACATGTTTTGACAGTCAATTATCCAATCGGAGTATCCAGTGACAGAAAAAACAATTTTTGAAAAAATCATAGACAGGGAGATTCCAGCCGACATCGTCTACGAAGACAGTAGCGTAATCGCATTTAACGACATAGAGCCGCAGTCTCCAGTCCATGTACTAATCGTTCCCAAAAAGCCAATTCCAACTGTTAACGATATTGAAGAAGATGATGAGCAGGTTCTGGGGCATCTTTTCACGGTTGCAGCAAAGATAGCCAAAGAAAAGGAAATCGACGAAGGGGGTTATCGCTTGACAGTAAACTGTAATTCCGATGGCGGGCAAGTTGTCTTTCATCTTCATATGCACCTGATGGGTGGAAGACGAATGCAGCGCATGGGGTAGGTTGAGGATATTCAGTTAAACCAGTCAGGTGACGTAAAGTTTCACCTCTGTCTAAAACCAAACAGCATGCTTATTTCAGAAATGCGTAGCGGAGATTTCGATTGCTTGGGATAGTACGTTCTACACTAATAGTGCTAGTGCTGGGGATAGTGGTCGGAACTGTTATGGCGCTTCTGGCTGTTTTTTTTGTAGACGGAGTAGTCTGGCTAAATGGGAAATTGTTTATTGAACCGCGGAGTCGCATGCTTGCCGGAGATGCTTCCTGGTTGCCTTGGGTAACAGTTATTGTTCCTACGGCGGGAGGATTGATAGTAGGAATACTGTGTCTGGGCATCGCGGAACGCCGTGCACACAACCCTGCAGATGCGATTTATGCAGCTCAGTCGCTGGATAGTTACATGTCAGTTAGATCCGGCACCATTACAGGTGTATCATCATTTCTTGCATTAGGAACGGGCTGTTCTGTTGGACAGTACGGTGCGCTTGCCCATTTGGGCGCGTCAGTGGGTTCCTGGATAAGCCGTATATTTCACGGTAGCAAAAGTTACGGAACAATTGGCATTGGATGCGGTGTTGCAGCAGCCATTTCAGCGGCGTTCAATGCTCCGATTGCGGGATTGATATTTGCTCACGAGGTGATTTTACGACACTACTCGCTTCGTGCATTTGCTCCAATTACAGTTGCTGCTGCACTTGGCTATGTTGTTTCCAGTGTAGTATTCGAGCGGCCACCGATAATTCATATTGAACCGCTAACTGTTGAAGAATCGTACGAATTTGCCCTGTTCGCGCTCATTGGTGTCTTGGGTGCTTTCATTGCTGTTGCGTTCATGCGAATCTTGCTTTTTATTAATTCGTATTCGGCGAAATCTTTTTTCCCACTGCCAATTCGAACAATGTTTGCAGGCCTCGCTGTAGGTCTGGTAGCTCTTGAATTTCCCGAAGTGCTGGGAATTGGTCGTGAAGTATTGCGTTTTGCAATTATTGAAGAAGCATTCACTTTCGGTGAGCTTGGGCAAATATTTATCGCAAAGCTGATGTTAACTGCCTTGTGTCTTGGCGTTGGAGTTGCAGGAGGAGTTTTTTCGCCAAGTTTGTTGATTGGCATACTGTTTGGTGCCATGTTCGGGTTGGGAATTGAGTTTTTCGTTGAAGATATTCGTTCTCATATTACAGTCTATGCCATATGCGGCATGGTTGCCGTCGCCAGTCCGGTAATCGGCGCACCGTTGACTTCGATACTGATTGTTTTTGAACTGACGCATAATTATGAGCTTGCGACCGCAGCGATGGTAAGTGTTGTATTTGCGAATGTGGTCACCTTGAGGATTTTTGGGCGCTCGCTGTTTGACAAGCAGTTGGAAAATCGGGGATACGACTTGAGCAGGGGGCGTGACAAGGTAGTCATGGAGCAAAGAAAGGTGGCCAATTTCGTAAGCGAAGACTATACCCGGGTGCTGGCAAAAGACAGTTTGCAGCATGTGTACGAGGTGTTGTGCACAGAAAAAAGAACCGAAGCCTATGTTGTCAATTCAAGCGGGTACTATCTTGGTACAATTGGACTGGCGGACTTGGGCAAGCATTCGCTGAAAGGAAAATCAATGAGCGTGGATGTAGAAAGTTATGCGAAGCCAGAGTCTATAATTTTCAATACTGACACGTCAATTTGGGAAGCAATGGGAAGCATCGAGAATTTCCAGGGCGAAAGTATTCCAGTTGTTGAGCGCGGCGTCTTGAAAGGAGTTGTGACAGAAGCCATGGTTGTACAGGCTTACATGAATTGTGTTGAAGAAATACGGCGAGAAGAGAATGCTACGTAGTGCCAGATTGAAGAGTGTTGGACTTGCACTGTTTCTTGTGTGGGGAGTAAGTCATACTGTTTTGGCAGAAGATACGCTTACTATCGCCACTTGGGGAGGTGCCTATGAAAGAAGCCAGGAAATTGCCTTGTTCGCCCCATTCACTGAGAAGACTGGTATCAAGATTGAGACCGTACCGTATACCGGAAGCATTGAACCGCTGAGATCAATGGATTTTGATGACATGGAAAACCATTGGGATATTGTCGACATGGTAATGTCAGACAATATGGAAGCGTGCGAACTTGGTTTGATTGAATCCATTAATCATGAACTTTTGGTCGCTGCACCTGACGGCACTCCTGCTAATGAAGACTTTTTTCCTAATACCCTGACCCCATGCGGTGTCGCAAATGTAATGTACGCAATGGTGATTGCATTCAACATGGAACACTATCACAATCAACGTCCGCGGCGAGTATCAGACTTGTTCGATCTGGAGATGTTTCCGGGAAAGCGTGCATTGCCCAGAAACCCGCATGCTTTGGTTGAGTGGGCTTTGCGCTCCTACGACGTTCCAGTATCGGACCTCTACAACTTGCTGAGTACAAACCGGGGAATTGATCTGGCATTTCGTAAACTAACCCAAATAAAGGACCATATTATTTGGTGGGATGACCCGGATGAAGCAGTGAACCTGCTGGTTTCGGGTGAGGCTTTGATGGCGGCCGGGTACAACGGCCGGTTTTTCAATGCGGCAGTGTATGAAAAGCACCCTATACAAACAATGTGGGATGGCCATGTTTACGAGTACGGAATGTGGAGCATCGTAAAGAATACCCCGAATCGGGACATGGCAGAAAAATTTATTAACTTTGCAACTGAAACTGCTCGAATGGCAGAGCAGGCCAAATACATCTCCTACGGACCTGCGCGCAGTTCAGCAGTAGAGTTGGTTTGGATGGATTCAGGAGGCGTTGTAGACATTCGCGCATACCTGCCAACTCACCCGGCAAACCTTGCGAAGGGAATTGCAAAGGACTACGAATGGTATTCACAGGTGCAGGAACGTCTGAAACTTCGATTTTCACAATGGATTCAGGAAAACGAATTGTGAAGCAATAGGGGTATCAATCCGATTTGTTCAGTGACGCATTCGTCAAGTTGTCAGGTGCTTGAATCAGATTCTTCTGAATCAGACATTGTCGGTTCTGAAACTCCCATAATTTCGGAAACTTTGTCGTCGTCAAATTTGACAGTTACTTTTGCCTGAACTTCAATTGCTTCCCCGCTTTTGGATATCGTATAAACGTAAACCCACTGGTCGGCATTGAACGAATCTTTGATTAAAGGAGTGCCCATAATTTCAAAAACCTCTTCACGGGTCATGCCGATTTGCAGATTTGAAGCCTCGTTCATTGAAGATACTTGGCCTTGCTGAACATCCGGCCGATAAGGTGAACAACCGACAAATCCAGTTGTCGCAAATATGGAAACTAAGGCGATGATTCGAATTTTATATAAGTTTTTCATTTAAGATTAATACTCTAGTAGATTTATTTCAAGTCAATTCTTTTAAAACTGCAATCTCGTCGCAGCTATTAAATTTACAGCATTTGTGGCAATCCTTCTGTATTTTTTCGGGAAATCTTGTTTTTGGAACCGTTTTAAACCCCAGTTTGTGAAAAAAATCAGGTTTATAAGTAAGAGCTATCACGCGAACCAGTCCGAGAGAGTTTGCTTTGTCAACAAGTGAGTGGACCAGCAAGTTGCCATAGCCCTTCATTTCATGCTTTGAAGATACTACCAGGCTTCGAATTTCACACAAGGTTTCTGTATATATTTCCAATGCGCCGCAACCTGCAATGACTCCATTCTCATCTACCACGATGAATTTTCTGATGTCGATTAAAATTTCTTTTTCTGACCGCGGCAAAAGAATCCCTGCGCTTGCATGGGGTTTGATGAGATCGTAAATCGCCGTCGACTCGTAAACAGTAGCATCTCGTACAATTGGCGAATACAGTGTTTGAATTTCTGCTTGAATCATTGGGGTTCTTGTAATAGCATTTCCTTGGCGTGCGCAGTTGTCCGTTCGGTAATTTTAGCACCGCCTAGCATTCTTGCAATTTCCAGTATTCTATCCTCATTGTTCAGTTGTTCAACGGCAATAGTAGCATTGTTGCCAGAATGCTTTACCACTTTCATTTGGTTGTTTCCCATTGAGGCTACCTGGGGCAGGTGAGTAATACAAAGAACCTGGGCAGTTTTCCCCAATTTGCGCAGCAGTTTCCCGACGCTTTCAGCGACTCTGCCGCCAATGCCGACATCGACTTCATCGAACACAATAGAGGAGATTTCTGTAACGTCGGAAGCAACTATCTGAATTGCGAGGCTGATTCTTGACAACTCACCGCCAGAAGCAACCTTCGATAGCAAACCAACTTCCTGTGCATTGTTTGTGGCAACAAAGAATTCAATATTTTCGTTTCCATAGCGAGAAAAGCTGTTATCGGGCAACTGCTCCATGCGAACCTCAAAAACACCGGTTTCCATGCCCAAATGTCGTAGCAACTCGGTGACTTCCTTCGTGAAGCTTTCCGCGGCTTTTTTACGCGAAGCGCTGACCATATCAGCAAATTCGTTATATTGCTGTTCAAGTTCATGAATGCTGGTGTCAATGTTCAATATTGCTTGTAGTTTATCGCCGACTTCGGCGGATTCTGAAACTAGTTCTGCCAGTTTTGCATCCAATGTATCGGGCGTTGTGCTGTGTATTCGGGCTTGATGCTGCAGTGCTGCCATGCGACTTTCCAATTCTGTGATGCGAGCAGGGTCGGACTCAATTCGATCTGAAACTGAACGCATCTCGCGAGCTGCATCATTGACTCTTACTGATGCTTCATCCATCATGGTTCGACACTCTTCAAGGGTTTGATCGTACTGAACAAGTTCATCCAATTGTCGTATGCAGTCGCTCAGTATGTTGCTAGCGGTCCCATCATCTCCGTAAAGCAGTCGTTGCGCTATGTTTTCAAGCGATGCGGAAAGTTCTTCGGCATTCGACAGTTTTTCAAGTTCGCTGTTCAATCGGCTGAACTCTTCTGCAGTTGGCTCCAACTGTTCCAGAGTCTCAATTTGATGAGCCAGCAGTTCGCTTCGCGACTCAAGTTCTTGTCGCATCTTTAGCATTTCCGCCCGCAAGTTTTGCTTTTTTCGGATAGATGTGGAAATGTCCTCAAGCTTCGCGATATTGTCCAGGTGGCCTGCATAGCCGTCAAGAATTCTTCTTTGCTCCTGCTTCCTTAACAGAAGTTGATGTTCGTGTTGACCGTGTATATCAACCAGTAGTTCTCCCAGTTCCCGAAGAGTTTGAACAGTAACGGGTCTTCCGTTAATAAATGCCTTTGAGGGCCGCTGCGAATACAAATTTCGCCGAACAATACACTCGTCGCCGTTGTCATAGTCGTTGTGGTGCAGCCATGTTTTTACACGAGAGGTGCTGACATCGAATGTGATGAAGATCTCGGCTTTTTCGCAACCTTTTCGAACCACTCCTGATTCTGCTCGCGAGCCCAAAGCCAGTGCTAGTGAATCCACAATTAGCGACTTGCCGGCACCGGTTTCGCCAGTAAATACGGTTAGCCCGTTTGATAGCTCAATGTTGAGTTCAGGAATCAGCAGGTAGTCTCGAACATGTAACGACTTGATCATTTCGCTCCGTCCAGTGATTCTACACCCCAGCCCAACTTTTGTCGTAGTTGACTGTAGAAGGTATGACCTGCGATGCGAACAAAATTGGCTGACTTGGTGGAACGTTTGACATTGACAACTTCCGAGCCATCCAACGGGGTTTGAATGTGCCCGTCTACGACCAGGCATGAATTATTGTTCTCCGTACCAAGTTGGCGTATTTCAATATTGCTGGAGTCGCTGAGTACAATAGGGCGGTTACTAAGTGTGTGGGGACTGATCGGAAGCAGCACGAGTGCTGCCAGAGTAGGATAGACAATGGGGCCGCCAGCAGAAAGTGAATAAGCGGTTGACCCTGTCGGAGTAGAAACAATAATGCCGTCTGCTCTTGCAGTGGTAACAAAATTTCCGTCGACATGAATTTCAAACTCAATCAGACGACCAAAGTTTGCCTTGCTGACTACTACGTCATTCAGGGCGCTATACGTGGAAATCTTTTTGTTCTCCCGAATCAACTCAGTTTCGATGAGCAGTCTGGATTCGATTTCGTACTCTCCGTTTAATATTTTTTGAATGGAGCTGGCAACTTCACGAACAGAAACATCGGTCAGGAAACCGCGTCGGCCGAGGTTGATGCCGATTAGTGGGACTTGAGTATCGGCCAGTCTTCGCGAAGCATTCATGAATGTGCCATCTCCACCGATAACAATTGCAATGCCTGGTTTAAAGTCATCCAGAATTTCCGGAGACTCCTGTACAAACTCTCCAGTAAGCGAATACGAGTTGTACTGAATTTTGCCTGCACGCAGCACTTCAGAGATTTTCTCTACAATCTCCTGCACTATGGCGTTTTCAAGATTTCCAAGAATTGCAATTCTTTTGACTTGGGTCATGGTTTCGTCTGTGTGTGTAGTAAAATTTATCAACTCGTTGCCGTCCTGCATCGCTATTTTACGCGACTTGGCGAATTTTGATTACGAACATGGTTGAGATTTGGCGGCGATAAAACCATAATTTAACGAAATGCTGAAAATATTTGTATGATAGTTAAGTATGCTTCTATAACAGGAAACAATTTTAAGCAATAAACCACCGGGCAAGGCAGGAAAATCATGGATTTGGACAAACGCGCCGAAGAATTGTTGCGCATGCTGGTTTCAAAATTTATTGAACAGGGCAGCCCTGTTGGTTCGCGTACCCTTGCGCACGAGCCGGGAGTAGACTTGAGTCCGGCTACCATTCGCAACGTAATGGCTGATTTAGAAGACATGGGCTTTATACGCGCACCGCATACATCTGCTGGTCGCATCCCCACACCTCAGGGATATCGTTTCTTTATTGATACCATGTTAAACGTAAAGCCGCTGAGAAGCTCAACTGTTACACAAATTGAGGGGCGCCTGAACGAAGGGCATGATACAAAGGAACTCATGCAGACTGCGTCTGAATTTCTGTCAGACATTACCAAGTTTGCAAGCATTGTATTTCTGCCGCATCTGTCAACTACTACGTTTCGTCAAATTGAATTTGTACCGATTTCCACAAAACGCGTACTGGTAGTACTGATTACTGAAGACGGGCAGGTTCAAAACAGAGTGATTTCCAACGACCGGGAGTATTCCGAGAATGAATTGGTCGAAGCTGCGAATTTTTTCAACGACATGTACCGAGGAAAATCGCTGTATGTTGTCAAGGAGCAGTTGCTAAGGGAAATGAAGCGAGACAAGGAGCAGATTCACGGTCTGATGGATACTGCCATTACCATCGCAAGCGGTTTAATTGACCGGGAGGGATTGGGTTCTGAGGATGTTCTAGTCAGCGGGGAAGAAAACCTGTTTAGTATTCCTGATTTTGCCGCAATCGAGAAAATCAAAAAAATATTTGAAACATTCAAGACGCGTCATTCTTTGCTGAGCCTGCTTGACCAGAGTATAAAAGCTCAGGGAGTATCAATATTCGTCGGCGACGAATCGGGGTATGCGGGATTGAATGAGTGTAGCGTAGTTACTGCGCCTTATGAGGTTGAAGGGCAAACCATTGGAGTACTTGGGGTAATCGGGCCGACGCGCATGCAGTACGACCAGGTAATCTCCGTCGTGGACGTGACAGCGCATATGCTAAGTAATGCTTTGACTCACTTGAATCAGCAATAAAATCTTTTCGGTTTTCATTTTATTGATATTTTCAATTCTTGTCTCCATATAGTAGTGCCATGGATACAGCAAAAACTTGGATAATTTGATTTGGAGATCATGAATGGGTAAAGCGAAGCAATCTGATAAGCACTCTGAATTTGCAGAGAATGTTTCCGATATGCCGCCGGAAGTACAAGAGGAGGTGTTGGAAGCGGACCAGAAGGCACAGGCTGAGAATCAAGCCAGTGGAACTGGTTCTGTTGCCGAGCAAGCGCCTTGCAATAAAAAGACGAGCGAAGTAGAGGATGAGCTAGAACTTGCCGAGCAGTTGCTCGTAGTATCGGAAGAACTTGAGAAAGGCAAGGATAGAATTTTACGTTTGGAGGCAGAAAAACAGAATATTCAAAAGCGTTCAGCAGCGGAGCTGGAAAAATCCCGCAAGTATGGGATATCTTCGTTTGCAACGGAATTGCTGGATGTAAAAGAAAGTCTGGAACAGGCTTGCGAAGTAGAATTAAAGAACAATTCAAAAGAATCGTTTGAAGCCATGCACAATGGAGTTGAGCTGACCTTGAAGCAGTTGAATAATGTATTTCAAAAATTTTCGGTGGAAGAAATTGCGCCGCAGCCGGGTGAGCGGTTTGATACGGAACTGCATCAGGCAATGACAATGCAGCCAAGCGAGGAAATCGAGCCGAATCACATTGTTGCCACTTTCCGAAAGGGATTCAAGTTGCATGACCGGTTGCTTCGGCCCGCCATGGTTATAGTTGCCCAAAAAACGGTGAAAATCGACGAAAGCTAGGTTGATGACAGTGGCAAAAAGACAGAACCTGAGGCAAGTGCTTGAAAAAAACAGCAATTGTCCTCAAATTAACAATAATCAAATTTTTCGGATCGAGAGGTAAATATGGGAAAAATTATTGGAATTGACTTGGGTACCACAAATTCCTGCGTGGCAGTTTACGAAGGTTCCGGGTCGGCAAAGATTATTGAAAATCAGGAAGGCGACCGTACAACGCCTTCCATAGTTGCCTTCACCGATGATGATGAGGTTCTGGTTGGACAGTCTGCCAAGCGACAGGCCGTAACCAATCCTCACAATACGCTGTTTGCAGTCAAGCGATTGATTGGACGGAAATTCGATGAACAGGTTGTTCAGCAGGACCTTGATTTGATGCCATACAAGATTGTCAAGGCAAAAAACGGCGATGCATGGGTTCGTGTAGAAAATAAAGATATCTCTCCCCCGGAGGTTGCCGCCAGAATTCTTCAAAAAATGAAGCAAACAGCAGAAGACTATTTGGGTGAAACAGTAGAGGCGGCGGTCATTACTGTACCCGCTTACTTTAACGATTCGCAGCGCCAGGCAACAAAAGATGCAGGGAAAATTGCTGGCCTTGATGTAAAGCGAATTATCAATGAACCTACCGCAGCTGCGCTGGCGTACGGATTGGACAAGCAGTCGGGCGAAGATCGCAAGATCGCTGTGTATGACCTGGGCGGTGGCACATTTGACATTTCAATCATCGAAATTGCTTCAGTTGACGGCGACCAGCAGTTTGAAGTGCTTTCCACGGACGGTGATACGTTTCTGGGCGGAGAGGATTTCGACCGGCGACTGATTGATTACCTTGCCGACGAGTTCAAAAAGGATCAAGGCATGGATTTGCGAGGCGATCCGCTTGCCATGCAGCGACTTAAGGAAGGTGCTGAAAAGGCGAAAATCGAGTTGTCTTCCAGTAGTCAGACCGAAGTGAATCTGCCCTATATCACCGCGGACAAGAGCGGTCCAAAGCATCTTAATTTCAAGCTGTCTCGAGCAAAACTGGAGTCATTGGTAGACGATTTAGTCGCAAAGACTGTTGGGCCGTGCAAAAGCGCATTGAAAGAAGCCGGTTTGGTTGCGGGTGATATCAACGATGTCATTCTGGTTGGTGGTCAAACGCGCATGCCGAAAGTTCAGGAAACCGTTGCAAAGACTTTTGGTCAGGAAGCTCGCAGAGATATCAATCCGGACGAAGCGGTTGCGGCAGGCGCTGCAATCCAGGGCGGTGTGCTTGGAGGCGATGTAAAGGATGTGCTGTTACTGGATGTGACTCCACTGTCTCTGGGTATTGAAACACTAGGCGGTGTGATGACAAAGTTGATACAGAAAAACACCACAATTCCAACCAAGGAAAGCCAGACATTTTCAACAGCTGACGATAACCAAAATGCAGTTACTGTACATGTGCTGCAAGGGGAGCGGGAAATGGCCAAGGATAATAAGTCGCTGGGGCGGTTCGATTTGACGGATATTCCGAGTGCACCACGCGGGGTGCCGCAAATTGAAGTTACTTTTGACATTGACGCAAATGGAATTATGCATGTGTCGGCAAAGGACAAAGCGACGGGCAAAGAAAATCGCATAGAAATCAGGTCCAGTTCAGGGCTGGATGATGTGGAAATTGAACGAATGGTGCGTGAAGCTGAAGAACATGCGGATGAAGATCGCAAAATGCGGGAAGTAGTGGATGCAAAGAACATGGGTGAAAGCCTGATTCATTCGACGCGAAAAACCATGTCGGACTTGGGAGACAAGTTGGACGATTCTGAAAAAAGCACTGTGGAGAACGCAATATCCGATCTTGAGTCAGTGATGTCAAGCGATGCAGATGTTGATGTCATCAAAGAAAAGACGGAAGCGCTTTCCAAAGCGAGTCATTCGCTTGCAGAGAAAATGTACAGCCAAGCATCCGCTGATGAGGCGGCAAGTGCTGGTGCTAATGCAGATTCAGGAAGTTCGCAGGATGACACGGTTGTAGATGCTGATTTTGAAGAAGTTTCAGAAGACAAGGACAAGAAGTCTTAAATTGAAGTTTTTCTGCGAATAATGGAAAAGCGCGACTACTACGAAGTACTTGGCCTAAGCCAGAACGCTTCCGATTCTGATATTCGGAAAGCTTACCGTCGGCTCGCAATGAAATACCATCCAGACCGGAATGTTGACAATTCGGCTGAAGCAGAAGAAAAATTCAAAGAAGTTCGGGAAGCATATGATGTCCTCAAAGATTCTCAAACACGCGCCAGCTACGATCAATTTGGCTTCGCAGGGGTTGATGGCTCTTCATCCTTTGGTGCCGGTGTGGATGGATTCAGTGATTTCTTCGGAGACGTTTTTAGTGATTTTTTCGGTGGGGGTCGCAGGTCGAGACGACCTGAAACAGGCCCGGACTTGCGTTTTACCATGGAGCTTGATCTTGAAGAATCAGCCAGCGGAATAGAAAAAGAAATCAAAATACCAAACCTGGAAGCTTGCGATGCATGCGATGGTAGCGGGGCTAAAGCAGGCACAAAGCCAACAGCATGTCCAACATGCGATGGGCATGGGCAAGTTCGCACTCAGCAGCTTGGTTTTACTCTGCAGCAGACTTGTCCTCAGTGCAATGGTAGCGGGAAGGTGATTGCAGTTCCGTGCACAGATTGCGGTGGACAGGGAAGGGTGCAAACTGAAACTCGAATTTCAGTTCAAATACCGGCGGGCATAGACGATGGTAATCAAGTGAGAATTGCGGGCAAGGGGCAGGCTGGACCTCGCGGAGTGGCACCAGGTGACTTGTATGTTCAAGTGCGGTTGCGCGAGCATTCAATATTTGTTCGTGACGGTGATAATTTGTATATTGAGATGCCGGTCAGTTTCAAGACTGCTGCATTGGGTGGCGAACTTGAGATTCCCATATTGCAAGGACGTGCAAAACTCATCGTGCCACCTGAAACTCAGACTGGCAAAAGGGTACGCTTGCGTGGCAAAGGCGTAAAGAATGTCCGTACCCACCAGCCTGGCGACATGATTTGCAAGTTGATTGTAGAAACACCTGTCGCTCTGACACCCAAGCAAAAATCGTTGCTTGAAGAATTTGATACGCTGATAAGCAAAGGCGGGGCAAGGCACAATCCCCACAAGACAAACTGGACGAGAAAGATAAAAAGTTTCTGGGACAAGCTGGCCGCTTGACCCCACAATTCCCGATAATCAGGTGTACAATAGCCTGATTGATTTGAGGTTCTATGAATTCCAGCTCTGACTTACTAGGTCCTGATGGCCCTTTTCGATCTCTGATTCCGGGATTTTCTGTCCGCGATGTACAACAGCAATTTGCCGGTGCTGTTGAGATGGCCATTGACCAAAAGGAGACTCTGATTGCCGAGTCCGGCACTGGGACAGGAAAAACTTTCGCATATCTTGTACCGGCGCTGTCCGGCAAGAATCGAACCATCATATCTTCGTTTACTATCAATCTTCAGGAGCAGATTGTATATAACGATTTACCTGCGGTTTGTGAAGCGCTCAATATATTTCCTAAAATTAAACTGCTAAAAGGGCGTAGCAACTATTTATGCCTGCATCGCTTTGAACAGCAAAAAAAGCAAACGGATTTATTTGACAAGGACTCAAATACAAAGATGGCGTTGATAGGTGATTGGGCTGGTCGTACCGAAGACGGCGATATATCGAACCTGTCTGGAGTATCCCCAAATGATCCAGCTTGGAGAAAAGTAACTTCAACAACCGAATCTTGCATCGGCACCCGCTGTGATTGGTGGAAGAATTGTTATGCCAACCGCGTGCGCCGCGACTTGAACGATGCAGATGTATTGGTGGTAAATCACAGTATTCTTTGTCTGGATTTATTAAAGTGGGAAGGGGAAGAAACGCAACAGGGATTATTAAAACAGGCAGATGTTGTAATAGTTGACGAGGCACACCGTTTGCCTGATGTGGCAGCGGAGCATATGGGGGCTAGCCTTGCATTATCTGAAATAAATAGTGTTATTGAAGATATTCAGCGTGAAATCGAGGATTCGGAAATTGAAATAGATTATGCGTTTGTGGCGGATATTGAAAACGAACTAGTATATTTGGTGAACGAAGCAAAAAAAACTGTTGACCCCGAATTGAAGGAAGGCCCGTTGTCAGCAATACGGGAAAACAAAGAGTTTCTTGATTCAATGCAAGATGTATTTGAATGGCTGGGTGATTTGAAAGATAAACTAACCTCTTATTGCGGTGCTTATCCAACTATCGAAAAATGTCTGGAGCGTATTCAATTATTTCGCACTACATATAATCAGTTAATTGAAACCACAAAGGAAATTCATGCTGAATGGTACGAAGTGTCCGACAAGGAGTTGAAGTTATCCCAAGCTCCACTTGACCCGGGTAGCAGGCTTGGCAACATCGTAAAGGAATGCGACTGTAGCTGGATTTTTACTTCTGCAACTCTTGCTGTTGGAAACGATTTTTCACATTTTCAAAATCGCTTGGGAATTCAATTTGCTAGTGCTGAGCAATGGCTCAGTCCGTTCCGCTACGATGAGCAGGCTTTGCTATTCTTGCCACCGAATATGGATAATCCAAATTCACGTCAATTTAACTCTCAAGTCGCTGATGTGGTCCGTCAAATTGTACCGCTGGCAACTGGTGGGATATTCGTTTTGTTCACAAGTTATCAAGCAATGAAACAAGTGGACAGGATTCTAAGTGATGAACTGGATTGCCCACTCCTTGTTCAAGGCTCTGATTCCCGTTCCAGTTTGTTGAAACAGTTCAAAGAACATGGTAGTTCCGTACTACTTGGTACGACAAGTTTTTGGGAAGGGGTAGATGTAAGAGGTAGTGCTTTATCTTGTGTCGTTATCAGCAAGTTGCCGTTCGCACCCCCCGAACGTCCCATGATGAAAGCTCGTATAGAATATCTTAAGGAGCAAGGACACGAGCCATTTACGTTATGGCAAGTTCCAGAAACTGCATTGGCTTTGAAGCAGGGGGCAGGAAGATTGATCCGCGACTTCAATGATAGAGGTGTGCTGGCAATTTGCGACCCAAGACTGACTTCCAAGAGCTATGGCGCTACTATTCTTGAAACACTGGCACAATTTCCTCAAACAACTAAATTGAGTGACGTGAGGGAGTTCTTCGAAAAATGAAAATTCTCGCTTTAAGTGCGTCTCATGAGACGCTTTCATTGGCTGTGAATTGCGAAGAGCAAATTTTTATTAAAGAAAAGCATACCCAAAGAAATCATAGTAGCAGTGTGTTGATGCTGATTGATCAGCTGTTGACAGAGTCTGGCATTTCAATCAACGAGCTGGATTGCGTTGCCTTCGGGAAGGGACCGGGTTCGTTTACAGGCTTGCGAGTCGCCGCGGGTGTGGTGCAAGGGATTGCATACGGCATTGATGTGCCAGTTATTCCAGTTTCGTGCCTTGCGGCTTTGGCCCAAGCAAACATCCATTCAAATACTTTGATTCTGATGAATGCCAAGCGTGAAAAATTCTATTGGGCAACCTGCAAACGAAATAACAACAATGTCGCCGAGCTTTGCGAGGGTGAAAACTTGACTTCGCTTAACGAGATTCAGATATGCGGTGACCAGTGGCATGGAGTAGCTTATGATTGCGACGATATGGTTCCAGATATTTCAAGAGTTTTACAGTCCTCGGTAATTGGGTGGTCAATCGCTTCGACCCCTCATGCAAAAGATATTCACTCTATTGCAGTGTCCCGATACAATTTGAAAGACTACGAAAATGCCTTTCTGGCTTTGCCGGACTACGTAAGTCCGTACGCTGCTGAATTTCAATCAAAAGCGAAGTAGTTCAAAGAGAACGAAATAGTTGCATTTGACTGCTTCCAACGGAGTAGTGACAAATGAATCAATGCTTCTCCTTTGAGTGGCCGCAGGTCAATCAACATCATCCTCTGTCGGAATCTGTGCTTGCTGGTCGTCAGGCTTGATTCGTGCGACCACAACCGCTGTGCCTCGGACTCTTACAGTTTCAACTACATAGCCGTTCACCCTTATACTGGTTCCAGACTGTGGAATATCCTCGAGATGCTCTAAAATTATCCCGTTTAGTGTATTTGGACCATCTGTAGGAAAGTGCCAGTTCATTACCCGATTAAGGTCGCGGACGTTTAGTTGAGCATCAACCAAATAGCTGCCGTCTTCGTCTTTTCGGATGCCTGGAACAACACCCGAGGGTAGCTGGCCGCCAACAACACCGGCGATTTCTTCCAGCATCTCCCGGAGAGTTACCAACCCTTTTATATCGCCGTATTCATCAACGACAATTGCCATATTGCGCATATCGGACTGCAGCTTCTTGATTTGCTCCAGAATGTGTGAATCCTCTGGCATGAAAATCGGTTCAATTGCAGTTTCCTGAATGTGTTCCTTCTTGATTTCGTCAAAATTGTAGGATTGAAGCAGTTTGCGAATTTCAAGTTCGCCGGTTAGTTCATCTATGGTACCTCTGTAAACTGGGAGTCTGGAATAGGGACTGTTTTGTATAGACTCAATGATTTCACTCAATTCGTCGTCAAGGTTTACCCCTCGAATATTTGCGCGGGGAACCATCACACTGTCTACTGTGGCAGTGCCTATGTTAAGAATCTCCAGCAACATGCTTTCCTGATGAGTCAATAAATGCCCGGTTGAAGCGAGCACCGCCATTCGTAGTTCATCGGTACTCAGTGAATCCGACCTGGACTTGCCGCCAACACCGGGGATGAAATTAAAGATTTTTGTAGCCGAACTTACAAACCATACGACCGGGTGCAGAACTCTCAGTAAAAACTCAAGAATGTATGAAGCGAAGAATGCAATTCGTTCCGGATGCGATGCGGCAATTGTTTTAGGGGGAATTTCAGCAAACACCAAAATTACAATTGTAATAAACGCTGTTGATATAGCCACCCCGTATTCACCATAAAGCCGCCATGCGATAATAGTCGAAATTGCGACCGCGGCGTTGTTCACCAGGTTGTTGCCGAGTAAAATAGTCCCCAGCAGACGGTCTGGCTGGTCAATCAGTCTTTGCAGAATGATTGCTTTTCGTTCTTTCTTGTTAACTCTGTCCTGCAGACGATAGCGATTCAGTGCCATCGTCGCAGTTTCGGACGCGGAGAAAAAAGCGGAAAATATAATCAGGAGTATAAGAACGGCAAGTAGTATGCCTATAGGAATGTCGTCCAATCTATGTATGCGTAAGTTTTGCTCTAAAGGATTAACAGTTTAATTCTATCTGAAAGATAATTTTTAACTATTTTTCGATTAAACCAAATTTTTTTCAATAGTAAAAGGAAATATTAATGTTTGAAGCACTTCGAGAGCGTTTGGAAAATGCGTTGGGACGCGTTGGAGGCGTACAACGCTTGACAGAAAAAAATATTGAACCGGCCTTGCAGGATGTAAGGCGAGCGTTGCTGGAAGCAGATGTTTCACTTCAAGTTGCGAAAGAGTTTGTAGAGACTGTACGTACCAGCGCGGTCGGGATGGAAGTAACCAGGGAATTTACACCGAGTCAGGCATTGATCAAAGTTGTGCGTGATGAACTCACGAAGACGATGGGGGGTGCACATGCATCACTTCAGTTCAATTCCAATTCGCCGACAGTAATTTTATTTGCCGGATTGCAAGGGACGGGTAAAACCACAACTGTAGCGAAACTGGCGAAGATGCTGAAAGAAGTGGAAGCCAAAAAGGTGCTTACAGCGAGCGTGGATATCTACCGTCCCGCCGCAATTGAGCAGCTCGAAAGGCTTTCAGCATCAATTGGCGTTGATTTCTTTTCGCCTCCAGAAATAAAGAACGTAGTTGAAATAACACAATCTGCCATCCGAAGCTGCAAAGAATCAATGAGCGATGTGCTGATTATTGATACAGCAGGACGGCTTCATGTTGATGATGAGATGATGTCGGAAATCAAATTGGTACATGAATATGCTTCGCCCAAGGAAACTTTGTTTGTAATGGATGCAACAGTCGGTCAGGATGCTGTGACAAGTGCCTTGAAATTTCATGAAGCTCTGCCGTTGACCGGTTTGGCGGTAACCAAGCTGGATGGGGATACGCGGGGAGGTGGACTACTGTCTGCATACAAGGTCACTGGCAAACCGGTGAAACTTATCGGAGTAGGGGAAGGCATGGAAGCAATTGAGCCGTTTTATCCAGAAAGAATTGCTTCCCGGATTCTGGGCATGGGCGATGTAGTTACCTTGATTGAAAACATTGAGAGAAAGTCCGACAAGGCGGATGCAAAGAAACTGGAGCAAAAAATTGCTCGCGGCGCTCAATTTGACCTGGAAGACTACAGGTCGCAATTGAATATGACCATGGATATGGGGGGTGTCGACAGCATTATGAAATATATTCCAAATCTGCCTTCCAACATGACGGGGAAAATGAACAATTTGGAAGATAGCGTCAAGAAGGAAATTGCTTTGATCAACTCGATGACTGCCCAGGAAAGAAAGCATCCGGCCTTGATAAGAGGGTCCAGAAAAGCCAGAATTTCAAAAGGGGCGGGAGTCGAACCGCAGCATATCAGCCGGTTACTTCGGAAGTTGGAGAAAATGCAAAAATTAAGCAAGAAGGTGGTAAAAAACAAAAAGCACGGTAAAGTTCCGAATATCGGCAACCTGCCTTTCTGATACCAGAGTTGCGGCACATTCCCAATACGGTAAAGTGGAATAAGGAACACTGACCCCGAAGAGTCCCCATTAGATAAAGGACAGGAAATTCGGCTTAATGCACTCTAAATTTTGATTGTTTGTCAAGGAAATGCTACAATTCTCTTGTATTTTTAAGATTTCAACACAAATTTTTATTGTTAACTAGGAGTAATTCAACGCATGGTTGTAATTCGTCTTGCTCGCGGCGGTGCCAAGAAAAGGCCATTCTATACTGTAGTAGTGGCTGATAGCCGGCGCTCGTCTACAAAGCGTTTTATTGAACGTGTAGGGTTCTTCAATCCGATTGAACAAGGCGATGAAAGACTGCGCCTTGATTTGGAGCGAATTGACTATTGGGTTTCAAAAGGTGCGCAACTTTCAGGCCGGGTTCAAACGCTTCTCAAATCTGTACGTGGTTAATTTGAAAAATGCTCTTGGGTGAAGGAGCAGGGTGTCAAAAATGGGAATTATATAGAATAGTAACCAGAATATTGCTGCCCCCTCATGATAAGGACTTATACATACACGGCTAAAATTTCCAAAGGCTGCCACAGAAACTTGAATGAGTTTCTAAGTCAGAAAACACTCTTGTGGAACTGTGCCTTGCAGGAAGGAATAGAAGCTTACGAAAAGCAGGGCATAGGTATTTCTTATTTTGACCAGCTGAAGTCTTTGACAACTATAAGGAAAGAAGATGACTGGTTCAGCAAGTTTCACTGCTCGTCCCAAAGAACCTGCCTGAGAAGACTGGACAAGGCGTTCAAGAGATTCTTTGACAGAGTAAAGAAAGGGGAGAAGCCGGGGTTTCCAAGGTTCAAGGCAAGGAGCAGGGGGGTCAAGTCTTTTGAAACTGATGTTTTTAGTATTCACAAGGCTTTATCGTGGAACTCTGTGCGAATAAAAGGAATAGGCAAGTTCAGGTTCAAGGGAAAACTGAAAGGAGAAGCTAAGTTTTTAAGAATAGTAAAGACTCCAGTAAGAATCAAGATTCAATTGGTTTGTGAACTGCCAGATATAGAAGTAGAGGATGCAAGGGCTCCTGTAGGAGTAGATGCAGGAGTCTTGAATAGAGTCAGTTTGTCTAATGGAGTAAAGATTCCTAAAAGAAAAGTTGACAGGACTAAGTTAAAAACCTTGCAGAAAAGAGTTTCAAGGTCTGTAAAGGGTTCCAACAGCAGGAAAAAGAAAGTTCTTGCTTTAAGCAAGGAATGGCAGAGAGTCGGGGAGAAGAATAAAGGATATCTGCATGAACTGACTGCAAGTTTAGTTAAAAACTACACTTCCAGGTTTTATGTAGAAGACTTAAGAATTGAAAATCTAACCAAGAAAGGAAAAATATATAAAACCGGAATAAATCGTTCTATTTTAGATCAAACATGGGGGGACTTTAATGAGATGCTAAGCTACAAGGCTGAGAGTGCCGGTGGCTTCGTATGTAAAGTCTCCCCCAAGTTTACATCCCAGACTTGCTCAAACTGCGGCCGCAAGCCCAAGGAGAGGATAGAGCTATCCGTGCGCATGTATGAGTGTCTTGCTTGTGGCTACAAGGAGGACAGGGATGTAAATGCAGCAATAAATGTTCTTCGTGTCGGATTAACAGGCACTTTGGCCGGGAGGGCCGAAGCACAGGAAGAAGGAAGACTTAAAGCAGCCGTTAGGATGCCTACTGTGCAGAACTGTATAGATGGTTACTATTCTATATAATTCCCTCAAAAATATAGTCGTCGCTCGTGTGGTTGATGCCTTCGGCATCAAGGGGCAAGTGAAGGTGCGTTCATTTACTGAACCTCCTGATAACTTGCTCAACTTTCAGGTACTCGAATTCAGGCACAAGAAGTATGGTGATTGTACTCGCGAAGTCACCAAATTCGTGCCGCACGGGAAGTTTTATTTATTATCGCTGGAAGGAGTTGAAAATCGCGATCAAGCGTTGCGACTCAAAAGCTGTCAAATTTGCATAGATTCAAGTCAGCTGCCCAATCTTCCCTCGGGTGAATTTTACTGGTCTGAGTTGATCGGATTGTCTGTGATTTCAATTAACGGTGTAGAATTTGGAAAAGTGAAAAATCTGCTTGAAACCGGTGCGAACGATGTTTTGGTTGTATCCGGTGACAGGGAACGATTGATACCTTACATTCCTGAAGTTGTGCACTGTGTTGATGTTGCCAGCGGAAAAGTTTCAGTTGATTGGGATCCGGAGTTTTAGACCAATTCAGTAGTCATGCAAATTCATGTCGCAAGTATTTTTCCTGAAATGTTTTCAGCTCTTGTTGATTACGGAGTTTCGGGCCGGGCAATTCGCAACAAACTGGTGGATTTGCAGATTGCAGATTTACGCAAGTTTGGTTTGGGCGAGCATCAGGTTTTAGATGACCGTCCATTTGGTGGCGGTCCGGGCATGGTGATGATGGCTGAACCGATTGTACGATGTATTACGCATATCAGATCAAAGTTGCCGAGTGACACGCCTGTTGTTTATCTCAGCCCGCAAGGAACCCGGCTTGAGCATGCCGATGTAGTGCGATTTTCGAAAATTTCAGAGCTGATCATACTATGCGGAAGATATGAAGGCGTAGACCAGCGTGCATTGGATATAATTGGAGCTGAAGAGTGGTCGATTGGCGACTATGTATTGACTGGCGGGGAATTGGCCGCAATGGTCTTGATTGATGCGATTGCAAGGCAAATCCAGGGTGTGCTGGGAAATGAACAGTCGTCTTGTTTTGAATCGTTTACAAATGGACTGCTGGATTATGTACACTATACTCGCCCACAAGTATTTGAAGGACATGAGATCCCACAGGTTCTGGTTTCTGGAAACCATGAAGCGATACGGTGGTGGAGACTTAAGCAGTCGCTCGGAAAAACATGGCAAACACGGCCTGATTTACTGGAAAAGTTGAATTTAAACAATGAGCAAAAAGAGGCTCTGGAAGAGTTTCTGCGCGAGAATCGAAATATGGAGAATTTATAATGTCGAATATAATCAACACTCTGGAAGCGGAAAGCAAAAGAGAGCTTCCAGATTTTGCACCAGGGGACACAGTACGCGTAACCAGCAAGTTTAGGGAGGGGGGACGCGAGCGCCAGCAAGCATATGAAGGCGTAGTGATTGCCAAACGAAATCGGGGCCTCAACTCTTCTTTTACCGTACGCAAAATTTCTTATGGTGAAGGGGTGGAACGCGTATTTCAAAGTCACAGCCCTACGATTCATAGTATTGAAGTAAAGCGGCGCGGAGATGTGCGCCGCGCGAAACTCTATTATTTAAGAGAAAGAACTGGCAAATCTGCGCGAATCAAGGAAAAAATAAAAAAGTAGTTTTGGCAGTTTTTCACTATCCAAGTTTTCAAATTATTGGGCTGAGCTCGCAACCAGAATCTGATTCGCACGATTTTACATTCGTTGAACTACATAGAAACTGCACCAGTGAAGCATGACAATTTAATGGTTCGCAGTACTGTTTTTCTTGCTGGCTTGGCAGCTGTTCTGGTTTGCATTTCATTCGTTGCTAGTGGACAGGAAGTAGAAGTCGAGGCAGAAAATGCCATCAAACTAGAGGAAGCACAAGAAAGCGTATCAGAAGAGTCATCATCAACGGTAGTTGAGGAAGTTCAGGCAGAAAACGCTGTCAATCCAGAGGAAGCACAGGAAAGCATATCAGAGGAGCCATCATCAACGGTAGTTGGGGAAGTTGAGGATGATTTCCCAGTTCCAGAGCATGATAAATACTCAGAACGCAGTAAGAACTTCGCACCGGATATTGTCTCGCTGGAGCAAATTGAAACACTTATTCAATCAGGTGCAATCAAGCTTGCTAACAAATTGCTTGTAGATTGGAGACCAAACTATAGCAGTGAATTAAATTGGGTTGAATGGGAGTTGTTGTTTTATGAAACCTCAGTGCAGCTTCAGAATTGGCAACATGTCATTGACCGTGTTGAGGAGACTTCATACAAGTTTAGTCCGGATGATAGTATTCAAATACAGCCTTACGCAGTAAACGCAGAAATTCACCTTGGAAATACTGCTTCAGCGCGTAAGCGGTTGCGAGACCTGATTTGGAACTCTGCTGATTCAAGAGAAAGTGTTCTAAATTGGAGAAATCTGATTATAAATTCATACCTGGCGGATGAAGCGTATGAGGAAGCCTACATAGCATTGACTCGCTTCGACAAGGACTATCGACCTAGTAGTCCGGACTGGGAGCACACTTTTACCCGTGTATTGCTGCGTATTGGTAAATTTGGCGAAGCGTCCAAGCGCGTTGAAGCCTTGCAGACAGGAGAAGGGAAACTATTGGAACGATTGGCAAGATTGCATAGCGGTGCATCTACGCCAAGCGAAATTATGAGTTTGGGGCAAGAACTGGAAACTGAATTGGGAGGCAGGCCTGATTTGAAGCAGGAGTTGTGGGCGATGATTGAACTGGCTGCGCGAATTGCCGGAGACGTGGAAATGCAAGTCGTTGCAATCGAAAATGAATTGTTGATTGCAAGTGCGCAAAACCTTAACAAGATTCCAGTAGTGGAACTCAATACAGAAAAACAACTTCTGAATGCCTATGCGGCCTATGCTGAGAATGTTGGAAACAGTTTTAACCTGATTGTTGGAGAAGATGAACCTTGGATTGAACTGGCTCGCGAGTATGAGGTTCTTTCGCCTGTCACTGCCAGAGCGTTGTATGCATTTCTTGCAGTACGCGGATTGAATGAACAATTACGACGCATTAGCATTGCGTCGTTGTCAAGTGAACTGGCGCGTGCTGGATACGATCGAATACTTGATTTGCTGTTTCTGGAAAACAAGCATTTCGACGTTGCTTTTGCTTCTCCGGATGCGCAATTGCGCATGGCAAATCGGGCAATATTGATACAGGACTATGTCAACGCATCATTGATTTCAAACGCAATAGAAGAGGTGCCAAATGAGCTGGAAGAAATTGACTGGTCTCTGCGCAAGGCGCGGCTTGCGATTCTTGCAAACAATAGCGAATCAAGTGTGCAAATCATGTTTGACTTGGTGAGAAGTTTGCCGCCCGGCACCGAGATGACATCAATTGACAAGATTATTCAGGTAATTTTCGACCTGCAGGAAAAAGAACAATTTGAAGCTGTAGTTGAATTGATGACAATTCTGTATGGTTTATCGCTAGATGTTAATTTCAAGCGAGAAGTTCTTTATTGGATAGCTGAGGCTTACTCAAGCATGGAAAATCCAGTTTTATCAGCCGATATGTTTCTGCGGTCAGCAAGGCTGGTAGGCGATTTCAACGACGACTGGGGGCAATCCGCGCGTTTTCGGGCAGCGGAGGAGTTGGCCAAAGCCAGTTTGATTGACGATGCACAGAATTTATTGCAGAAATTACTCAACATTACACTTGACCCCAGAAGAAGAGCGTTGATTGAATCCAATCTGGAAGACTTGCGTCAGTTGAGGCAAGCAGCGGCTGAATCAGAATCATGACTTCAGTCGAAAAACAGCAGCCATCAGAACGCGATGAGGTACTGATACAGGAGTTTTTGGACACCGTGTGGTCGGAGTCGGGACTTTCTCAGGAAACATTGGTTGCGTATCGTACAGATTTGACCGCATTGGCACTTTGGCAGAACCAGATGGGCAAGACATTGGATACTACCGAGCGAAGCGAAATACTGAATTATCTGGCAAATAGAGTTCACTACAGTGCACGTTCTTCAGCCAGGCAACTCAGTACATTCCGGCGCTTTTATCGCTACTGCGTGGAAGAATCGATAATTTCTGAATCACCCGTAATCAGCATTTCCAGCCCGTTTGTTGGTAAAAGCTTGCCAAAATCTTTAACCGAGAGTGAAGTTGAGCGATTGCTGGACGCTCCAGATACTGCAACAAGTTTGGGTATTCGCGATCGTACTATGCTGGAAACGATGTACGGAGCAGGATTGCGAGTATCAGAACTAGTCAGTTTACAGGTTAATTCGGTAAATATTCCTGATGGCTGGGTCAGACTAACAGGGAAAGGTTCGCGGGAACGACTTGTACCTTTGGGCGATTATGCTATTGAGTGGTTAAAACGCTATCTGGACGGTACAAGGGATTTAATCAGAAAACGGCAAATCAGCGATGATTTGTTTGTAACAGCGCGAGGAAAGCAGATGACGAGACAGGCATTCTGGCAGTTGTTGCGCAAGTATGCCCTGATAGCGCAAATCAAGTCGGAATTGTCCCCTCACTCACTTCGGCATTCGTTTGCAACTCATTTGCTGGACCACGGGGCTGACCTTAGAACAATTCAGCAACTCCTTGGTCATTCAGATTTAAAAACTACGCAAGTCTACACTCACTTGTCAAGTTCTCGACTGTCCGACGTTGTGAAAATGCACCACCCGCGAGGCTAGTGTAGTGTTCGAGCCAGTAAATTTCTGTATTTTCCTACAAGGTCATAATTTGGGCCCAATGCATCGAATATCAACACCATGCCACGTCGGCCTGCATCATTATTGAATGAACGATCATTCTTCACAATGTTCAACAGCCCTTCTAGTGCGGCCTCTATATTTCCTTGAAAAAACTCAAGAATCGACAACTTGTACCGAGCACTATTATCGTTAGAATTTCTTTCCAAAATGGTTCGCAGTTCTTGTTCACTTTCCTTGCAATTTTTCAATTCACGCGTCAATTCAACGCCGGCAATTAATGATTTGTATTGCGGGTCCTGTTTGTTATCTTCAAATTTGCTGAGTGTATCCTGTGCCTCGTCAAGCAATCCTTCCATCAGTTGTTTTTCTGCAAGTGCCAAAAGGGAGTTGTCTTTGCCACCTTGTTTTTGTTCCTGAGCAGGCGGCCCGTCTTCTTGGATTATCGAGGGTGTAACATGTTTGGACAGAAACTCTTGCACTGTATTCTTGGGCTGTGCTCCCATAAATCCGTCAACAACTTCACCGTTGACTACCATGAATACGGTGGGGACGCTTTGTACGCCAAATTGCGCTGCGAGATGTTGCTCATCATCGATGTTCACCTTGGCCAGTTGGAACGCTCCGTTGTGCTCTCGGGCAAGTTCTTCAAGAATGGGAGTCAAATTTTTGCAAGGTCCGCACCAAGGTGCCCAGAAATCAATCATTACAGGAACCTGTTTCGACTTTTCAACAACCGCTTCCATAAAATTTTCTGCGGTTACTTCAACGATGTCGTACGCGGTAGAATTTTCGGTATTTAGCTCTAGTTCATTCACTTTGGTATATGGCCTTGTATGTAGTTGATTGTTTTATGGCGCTCCCTAGGGGAATCGAACCCCTGTTACCGGCTTGAGAGGCCGGCGTCCTGACCGCTAGACGAAGGGAGCGAGTAAAATTAACTTTTAAAATATACGCAAATAATAGCATAAAGAGATGAAAATAAATTTTAACCGCATTGTTTTGCAAGGCAGAACAAAGGTCGCGTGAACAGAAATTTAAAGCCCAGATTGATATTGCCGAATCAGCACGGAATTGACCGGTCAATCGTGAGTTTCGGTGCCAAAGAGGCAATCAACAAATTATTAGCTGCTGGTTTCAGGGCAGAACTCGTGGGCGGTTGTGTTCGCGACATGTTGCGCGGAGCAGTCCCCAAAGACTTTGATGTAAGTACAAATGCTACCCCGCAGCAAATCACAGAATTGTTTCCGGGCAGCAGAATTATAGGCAGACGATTTAAAATTGTTCCACTAAAGTTCGGCAACGAATTCGTAGAGGTTACCACTTATCGCTCAGCACCTTCTCTAAGGAATCAGGCAGGAAGACGGAGAGTTGTATCTTCGCAGGGTAGAGTATTAAGTGATAACAGCTACGGGTCAATTGAGCAGGATGCGTTCAGAAGGGATTTTACAATGAACGCCCTATACTTGAGAATGTCCGATTTTGCAATACTTGATTATGTAAACGGCTACGCAGACGTAACGAACGAGATTGTCCGGGTTATAGGAAATCCGAATACAAGATATCGGGAAGACCCGGTGCGCATGCTGCGAGCCATAAGATTTGTTTCATCGATTGGGTTTGAGCTGGAAGCAAATACTGGTAAAAGCATAGCACCGTGTTCAAGCCTTCTTGAGGAAGTTCCACGGGCGCGGCTTTCGGATGAGTTGAAAAAATCATTGTTTCACGGATATGCCCTGGATTTTTACAACTTGAGTCTTCGTTACGGACTATTTGCCAGACTGTTTCCAGTGTATTCTGACAAGTTGTTCAGCGGTGTTGAATTCAATTACGAGCAATTTCTTGATTTGCTGTTTGAAGATACGGACCGGAGATTGAAGAATGGCGAGTACCTGAGTATGGCGTACACTTTCGCAGCCGTACTGTGGCCTGCTTTGAAAAATTTCAATCAAGTTCCAGCAAACAAAAAGAAGCAACCCAAGTTTCGCAGAAGAGGGGGGAGTATTGAAGACCGAGTTCTTCACAGACAATTGCAGAGAATCTTTATACCTTCTAACAGCAGGAGAAAAATTATAGAAATATGGGGGATGCAACACAGACTGGAATATGAGCATCCTGCGTCCAGTAACATGATTTATCACCGAAACTTTCGAGCCGCACTTCGTCTTTTTCAACTGCGTGCACAGGTTGGAGAAGTAGACATCAAACTTGCAAATCATTGGGAGCGAAGGCGTGGACATGCAAAATCGCACGGTCTGAAAAGAAGATTTGCTTAACTTATTTCACGGTTCAAAATAAAATTGTCCAAACAAGCATCTGCATTTATTGGAATTGGGAGCAATTTGAACAATCCTGAGATTCAGGTGTTGCATGCGATTGATGCTATAGAATCCGCTGGGCAGATTGAAGTTGAAGCTCAATCGTCTTTATATGTTTCAGCACCCGTTGGAGGGATTGAACAGCCTGACTATGTGAACGCTGTATGCAAAGTAAAAACCACTTTGAATCCATTGCAAACTTTGCGTGTCTTGATGAATATCGAAACTGATATGGGACGAATACGAAACAAGCCGCGAAATTATCCGCGTGAAATTGATTTGGATTTGTTGATGTATGATAAGGTTGAAATGTCTGAACCAGATTTAGAGCTTCCACATCCCCGGATGCATGAACGCAGAT
Organism: Arenicellales bacterium; assembly: GCA_965203865.1. Lineage (GTDB taxonomy): Bacteria > Pseudomonadota > Gammaproteobacteria > Arenicellales > JAJDZL01. Next base: position 1,570,547 of record OZ241916.1, on the reverse strand, counting down.
TTGTGCTGGAACCGCTCGTGGAAATTGACCGTAGTTTGCAAATCCCAGGACATGGATGTGTCTCCCGGTTGCTTTCAAGGTGTCTGAATCAAAAAGTAATTAGAATAGGAAAGGGTTAATACTTATGTCGCTAACTGAAATTTCAAGCCGCGTGGTGTCAGGAATGAGACCGACTGGGAGGCTCCATTTGGGCCACTATCACGGAGTGATCAAGCCTTGGGTGCAACTTCAGCACGAACACGAGTGCTACTTTTTTGTTGCCGATTGGCATGCATTGACCACCGAATACGATTCGGCAAACAGCAAGGAAATGACAAGCAATGTTTCGGAAATGATAGTTGACTGGCTTGCTTCTGGAGTAGATCCGGAACTGGCAACCATTTTTGTACAATCTCGCGTGCCAGAGCATGCAGAGCTGTATCTGCTCTTGTCAATGATTGCCCCGCTTGGATGGTTGGAGCGCGTGCCCAGTTTCAAGGACCAGCAGGAACGACTTTCTGATAGAGATCTTTCTACCCACGGATTCCTTGGCTATCCATTGTTGCAAGGTGCTGACATTCTGATGTACCGCGCCGCTCTCGTTCCCGTTGGAGAAGACCAGGTTCCCCACATAGAATTGACGAGAGAAATTGCCAGGCGATTCAACTACATATTCGGCAGAGACGGGAATTACGAGGAAAAGGCAGAGTCTGCCATAGAGAGGCTGGGTCGCGGTACAGCTGAACGCTATCGGGAGTTGGTTACTGCTTATAAGGAACGAGGCGAAGAAAATGCACTTGAGGAGGTCTACAAGCTGGTGCAAGAATCAAAAAGCCTCTCAATTGGGCAACGGGAACGATTACTGGGATATGTAGAAGGCGGTGGTCGAAAAATATTGCCGGAACCCGAAGCCTGTCTCACAGAAGCTTCCAAAGTACCTGGCTTGGACGGACGGAAGATGTCAAAATCTTACAATAACGCGATATTTCTACGAGACAGCAAGGACCGAATTTACCAAGGCATCAATACTATGCCCACAGACCCCGCTCGTATTCGATTAAATGACCCTGGCGAACCAGAAAAGTGCCCTGTATGGGACTTGCACAAGGTCTATTCGGATGAGGAAGTTAAAAAATGGGCAAGTGAAGGATGTAGAACCGCTTCAATTGGCTGTACTGATTGTAAAAAACCGCTGATTGATGCGGTGAACAAGGAGCAAGACGAGCATGCAGCAAGAGCTCAACCCTATATTGATGATCCAGAATACCTGAAAAAAGTCATTTTTGACGGATGTGAGAGAGCGGGCATCGTTGCTGAGGAAACTATGGACATCGTTCGCCGGCATGTCGGAACCGGTGGATATCGTTAAATTCGAAAAAATCAAATGAATGCGGAGATTATTGAATTCGCTGAAGTGGTTCAGTCCCTGAGTCGGGAAATCCCGGAGGACCTCTATATTCCCCCTGGTGCCATGGAAGTAATAACCCAGGGTTTTGAGGGGCCGCTTGACCTGTTGCTGTACTTTATTCGTAAAAATAAATTTAATATTCTGGATTTGCCTGTTGCAGAAATCGCAACGCAGTATTCGTTGTATATCAATATGATGAAGAAAATACACATGGATTTGGCGGGTGAATATCTGGCCATGGCAGCGACACTTGCTCACATAAAATCTCGTATGCTTTTGCCGCCAAGACAGAGCGAAGATGAAGAGGATGAAGATGTTGACCCCAGAGCTGAACTTGCACGGCGTTTGCAAGAATATGAGCAATTCAAGATTGCCGCAGAAAGTTTAAATTTGCGACCCAGGGTAGGTCGAGAAATTTTTGTTGCGAGTATTGACAGTGGTATTCAAGAAGCTGTCTCTGAGCTACCGCATATTGACCTTGAAGAATTAGTTGTCATGTTTACCGAAGTTACCAGGCTTGCAACACAGGATAACGCGTTATTGGTTGGTCGGGAACAATATTCTGTAAAGGACCGGGTGAATTTGATACTGGACAAGCTTCGAAAGAGAGATCATTTGGAATTCAACGAATTGTATGATCAAAAAGAAGGCGTAGCCGGAGTAGTAGTGGCATTTCTTGCCACGCTGGAACTGATCAACTCAGACGTAGTGAATGCGATACAGGCTAATCCCGAGGCACCGATACACATTCAACTAAGATAGCAGGCAGGTATTTCGTTGAAAGAATTGCAAAACATAATTGAAGCATTGGTACTGACCTCCGAGTTGCCGATTACTGTGAATCAAATTCGAAATGTGTTTGACGAGGAAGAGCGTCCAAACGAATTGGACGTTCAACGGGCATTGCTTGAGTTGCAGCGAGAGTGCGACGGGAGAGGCATTGAGTTAAAGAAGATTGAAAACGGATACCGATATCAGTCGAAGGAGCAGTATGCCGGATGGATTCAGAAACTGTCGGAGGTTCGACCGCGAAAATACTCGAGAGCACTCATGGAAATTCTTGCAATCATCGCCTATAGGCAACCAGTATCAAGAGGGGATATCGAAAATATTCGGGGCGTTTCCGTTTCATCTGAAATTATGCGAACTTTGCTAAGTCACGAATGGATTCGACAGACCGGGCATAAACAGGTGCCAGGCCGTCCTGCCTTGTTCGGAACTACAAAAAAGTTCCTGGAGTACTTTAATCTGGAATCGCTTGATGAGTTGCCGGAGTTAGAGGCAATTGAGCCGTTTGAAAATATCCACAATATCGAATTTGTGCGGCAGGAAATTCTGAACGATGAAACAGCGGGCATTGACGGGAAAAAGTCAGGTGATAGCACAGTGGAATGATTCAGTGGAATAGGGGTGCGCATACAAAAATTTCTGGCCAACTTGGGATTAGGTTCCCGCCGGGAAATAGAACAATGGATCAAGGATGGTCGAATTCATACAGATTCGGGTGCTGTTCAACTTGGTGACAAGATAAACCCCGGGGACCAGATATTTCTTGACGGAAAAAGAGTAGTAGCGGACAACTGCAACGTAGATACTCGCGTAATTCTCTATCACAAAAAAGTGGGAGAAGTGAGTACGTACTCAGATCCGCTAAATCGTCCGACTTTCCTGGATGCACTTCCAAAAATTGATAATGGAAAATGGGTATCGGTTGGACGTTTGGACATCAACACTAGCGGGCTCATATTGTTTACCAATAATGGTGAATTGGCCAACGGATTAATGCACCCTCGCCAGCAAATTGAACGTAGTTACTTGTGCCGAGTGTATGGCATGGTAACATCCCAGATGCTGGATCAACTGCGTTCAGGGGTCAAATCCGGCAACGATTTGCTGAAACTCAACCAGGTTGAATACCATAAGGGAAAAGGACTGAATCAGTGGTTTCGCATTTCACTCATTGGCGGGAAAAATCGGGAAATAAGACGTTCTTGGGAAGCGGTAGGTTGCCAGGTGAATCGGTTGATTCGCACTCGGTATGGTCCGATTGACTTGCCAAAATCATTGAAAGTAGGGAGTTGGCTGGAACTGAATAACGCCCAAGTTGGGACTCTGATTGCGATTGGATTGCCGGATCAAAGAGTTTAGATTAAGCGTGCTAATTCAATGCATTTGTGTTCCACAAAAAATCGGCAACCTGCTCCACCGAATCTGCAACCCAGTTGGCACCCCAAGTGGTCGGATTTTCATCTGGGGGTATATACCCGTAGGCAGCAACAATAGTTGAAAGGCCCGCACTTTGCCCGGCCTGCACATCTCTTTCAGCATCGCCTACAAACACTGAAGATTCAGCAGTTCGTTCCGCTATTCGGCAGGCGTGCAGCACAGGTTCTGGATTCGGCTTACGCACTTCAAGTGTATCTCCACCCACTATGCAGGCAGCTTGCTCAGCAATACCCATCTGTTCAAGCAACTGTCTTGTCAAATGCTCTGGCTTGTTTGTTACAACCCCCCATGGCACTTCCCGCTTGCTGCATTCGTCCAGAATATCGTTCATGCCTGGAAACAGCACTGTTTTTACGCATAGATTATCCTCATAGATTTCTAGGAACATCTCCCTGAGATGTTTGAATTCAGGATTTTCTGGAGTCAGTCCGAAACCTATTCTGATTAGCGCTGGAGTTCCTCCTGATACGTAGGGGCGAATTTTGTCGTAAGGTACCGGCGGTTTACTGTGTTTTTTTAACAAAAGGTTCAGAGCAGATGCCATATCTTGGCCAGTATCGGCCAAAGTACCATCAAAATCAAATAGCACCAGATTGAATGTATTCAACTTCTCTTGCAATGAATCATGTAGTTGACATCAACTCCCGGCCCAAGTTTGAACGATTGTGTCAAAGGGTTGTAGTGCAATCCGGTAATATCCAGAATTCTGACTCCGGCTGTCTGACACCAGCGATTGAGTTCTGATGGCTTGATAAATTTTTCGTACTGATGAGTACCGCGCGGCAATAGATTTAGAACGTACTCTGCTCCAACGATTCCGAACAACCAGCTTTTCACTGTTCGGTTCAGGGTTGAAAAATACAAATCGCATCCAGAGGTAGACAATCTTGAACAAGCCTGAACAACAGATACTGGGTCGGGAACATGCTCCAATAGCTCCATGCATGTAATTATGTCGAATGGTTCGGGAGATTGTGCAACGTAGTTTTCCACTGTTGTTAAAAGGTAGTTAACATTCAATTTGCTTTCCAGCAAATGGATTCTTGCAACATCCAGAGCGGTTGACGATACATCTATTCCGGTAACTTCCGCTTCCAGTTCAGCCAATGATTCCGATAGAATTCCACCGCCGCATCCCACATCAAGCACCCGTTTTCCGGCAACGGGAGAATGAGTGTTAATATAGTCTACTCTCAAAGGGTTGATTTGGTGAAGTGGTTTGAAATCGCTTTCCGGGTCCCACCAACGTTCTGCGATTGATGAAAACTTTTTAACTTCCGCAGAGTCTACATTTTCCATGCTAGTCCAAATTTCAGTCAGTGGTTATTTCGATTGAATTTTGCATTTCCATTCTTCGGCAGTCTCAATGCATTCAAGTTCATCTATGAACACTAGTTCCCGATTCTCTAATACCTGGTTTCCGTTGACCCATACATCTGTTACTTGTTCTCTTGACGAGGAATAAACAATTTGTGAAATCGGGTCGTACACCGGTGCGCTGTTTATTCCACCGAGGTCTATTGCAGTAATATCCGCAAGTTTGCCCGGCTCCAATGAACCAATTATATGACCTAATCCAATACTTCGCGCCCCGTTGATTGTAGCCATTTCGAGCGCCTTGAAACTGGTAACCGAAGCAGGGTCATTGCTTACTGCTTTTGCCAGTAGGGCAGTAAACCGCATTTCTTCCAGCATGTCCAGGCTGTTGTTGCTTGCTGCACCGTCTGTTCCAATTGCAACGTTTACATTCGCCGCACACAAGTCTCCCACTCTGCAAAAACCACTTGCAAGTTTTAAATTCGATTTTGGGCAATGAACAGTATTCGCACCTGAATCTGCAAATAACTCAATCTCTGAGTCTTCCAGCTGTGTCGTATGCACTGCTAACAATCTCGAATCTATAAGACTCAGCTTGTTTAATCGTTCAATCGGAGAAACTCCGAAATTTTTTCTGTGACCTTCAACTTCATTGGCAGTTTCGTTGACATGAATGTGAACAGGGATGTCGAATTTTTTGGCAAGACTACCTGTTTTCTCTAATGTATCGTCTGAAACAGTGTAAGGTGCATGGGGTGCCCAAGCGGTTGAAACCAAGCTTGAATCCTTGAATTTGTAATGAACTTCAGTCCCCTTGCTGAGGTATTCGTCTGGTGAGCTTGCCCATTGAGTTGGAAAATCCAGTACGATTAAACCTATGCACATCCTGATATTAAGCGATTCCGCAAGGTCTCCGGTAGAATCAGGAAAGTAGTACATGTCATTGAAGCATGTTGTTCCGCTACGAATCATTTCGGCAACGGCAAGTTTTGTGCCATCCTGTACAAATTTTTCATTTACCCACTTGCTTTCAATCGGCCAGATGTATTTATTTAGCCAGGTATCCAGGGAATAATCATCTGCAACTCCCCGTATTAAAATCATTGCGGCGTGGGTATGTGCGTTAACAAAACCGGGAATCAATGCGTGCCGGTCCAATTGAATGTGCCGAGTAGCAGGATATCGTTTGGAAACTTCGTCTGATGGTGCAATTTCCTTGATTTTATTGCCTTCAATTACAATGCTGTGATTGTCCAGAAAAGCATGGCGCTGGTTGACAGGAATAATCCATCGGGCATCAATGATAGTTTCGGAAGATTGCATGGTTGCTAAGTATATCCTTACTGATTTATTGGAAATTGGAATTTCCAATTACTGAGGTAAAAACTGTAACATAATAGACACTCAAATAAACCTGCATCAATTAATCAGGAGTAGGATAAGAAATGATCAAACCGAACTGGAGTGAGGAGAAGATTGAGGAGCATCTAAGGGGGCTCCCTTGTTGGAAAGACGATATTCAGATTAGCCCGCTTGTTGGCGGTCTGTGCAACAAGAGCTACACAATTATTGATGAATCCGGTAAATATGTTGCAAGAATCGGTTCTGACATACTGGTTCACAACATAATTCAAACTTCGGTTCAGGCTTCCATGCAGGCTGCCGCTGAAATTGGTGTGACACCTGCACTGCGGTACTCGGAAGCGGGTTTGGCGGTAGTGGATTATCTGCCGGGCGGATGCTTGCGTCCTGAAGACATGGAAGGAAACGAAGCAAATTGCAGAAAAATTGTTGCATGCTTGAAAAAACTGCACAAAGGTTCGACAAGTATTCACGGGGCGTTGACGTATTTCTGGCCGTTTCAGGTCATTCGCCAATACATAAAAATTGGAACAGAGCACAATTCTCGATTGCTGCCAGAATTGCCGGAAATTCTCCGAATCAATAATTTGCTGGAGCGGGCAATTAGCCCATTTCAGCCAGTGTTTACGCACAACGACGTTGTACCGCAGAATCTTATGTTTGATGAAAACAAAGAAGTTTGGTTGATTGATTGGGACTATGGAGGGTTCGGCCATCCAATGTTCGATGTAGTCGCTGTGGGATGCAATGCCGACTTTAGCAACGACAGCGAAAACATGCTGTTTGAAATGTATTTTGGAAGCCTGAATGAACAACTTCGGCGCGAGTTGACTGCATTCAAGTTGGTTTTGAATTTACGGGAATACATGTGGGGAATGGTTCAGGAAGTAACTTCAGACCTGGATAGTGAAAATGTTGCTGCTTCCATGTCTGATTTGTATCCTGACCAGGAGCCCGGTTATGAAGGATATACAAACATGAATCGCGACCGTTTCGAGAAGAATTGGGCGCTGTCCCAAAACGAGTTCAATTAACGCAGTGGAGATTGTATTTTACAATGATACAATTACTATTTCTTTAGTCACTAATTTGGCGAATCATAGATTTACAATTTGTAATTCATTAGGAGGAATCAATGAAATCAACTTTTCGCGCAATGTTTTTTGCAACACTGCTTGCTCTTTTTGGTACTGTGCAGCCTGTCCTCGCACAATCGGAGTCAAGCGACCCAATCAAAATTACCTGGCATGACTGGACCGGACAGTTCATTACTGCAACTTTGACCGGTGAAGTGCTCAAGTCGATGGGGTACAACATTGAATATGTACCCGCCGACTATATTGCTCAATTTGTTGGACTGGAGTCGGGCGACCTTCATCTGGCCGTGGAAATCTGGGAGACTACCGGCAAGGATGCGCTTGTAGCGTCCTTGGCTACCGGAAATACCGTAGATTTGGGGGAAACCGGCATGAATGCAATTGAGGAGTGGTGGTATCCTCTGTACATGAAAGACAAATGTCCGGGATTGCCGGATTGGAAAGCGTTGAATGATTGTGCAGAGGCATTTTCCACTCCGGAAACCCATCCCAAAGGACGTTACCTTGGCGGGCCTGTCACTTGGAGTGGATACGATGACGAACGCGCAGAATCCTTGGGACTGAACTATGAAGTTGTGCATGCGGGAACAGATGCAGCATTGTTTGCTGAAATTGAGTCTGCCTATCAGAGACAGGCACCGATACTGGCTTGGGTATACACGCCGCATTGGGCTACAGCCAAATTTGAAGGCGAGTGGGTTGATTTTCCCGTCTATACGGACGAATGCTACGAAAACCCCTCTTGGGGCATGAACAAGGATATGGCCTATGATTGCGGCAAGCCGCGCGGCTGGATCAAAATGGTTGGCTGGGCAGGCGTTGACGAAAAGTGGCCCAAAGCTTTTCAGGCTGTTCGGAATATTACCATCAGCAACGATATGATGAGTGCGCTTATAGTCAAAGTGGACCTTGAAGGTCAGTCAGTCGAAAATGTTGTTGCCGAATGGATGGATAGCAACAAGAGTGTCTGGCAAGCCTGGACGAAGTAATTCGTCCCGTATTTTTAATTGAGCGCGCCAATGTTCTGTGAACTTGGCGCGCTTTTTTGCTTTGAAGTGCAGTAGGTGCTCATCATGCCGAATAGCCAGCCCATACTTACTTGCGAAAATGTCTGGAAATTGTTTGGGAAGAATGCCGAGCGGTTTTTCCTGAACCATGCTCCTGAGAATATTTCGGATGATTCGCTTTCTGCTGCAGGGTTAATTGGAGCGGTTCGGAGCGCGAATATAGAAGTCGGTGCGGGTGAAATCTTCATTATTATGGGCTTGTCTGGCTCCGGTAAATCCACTTTGTTGCGATGCCTTTCAAGGTTGATTGAGCCAACCAGCGGTATCGTCCAGTTTGAAGGCGAAAACCTTCTTGAAAAGTCAGAAACTGAGATGATTGAATTCAGACGACATAAAATGGGCATGGTTTTCCAGCATTTCGCTTTGATGCCGCACCTTACTGTACTGGGAAATGTTGCTTTTCCGCTTGAAATTCAGGGAGTCGACCAGCAAAAGCGCGAAAAAAGGGCGAGAGAGGTGATTGAATTGGTGGGCTTGCAAGATAGAGAAGCCTACTATCCAAGAGAGCTGTCCGGTGGTCAGCAGCAAAGGGTGGGCATTGCGAGGTCGCTTGCTGTTGAACCCCTGATATGGTTTCTTGACGAACCATTTTCGGCTCTTGACCCGCTTATTCGCCGAGAAATGCAGGATGAATTCATACGAATTCAGTCTATGCTGAGTAAAACAATCGTATTTATTACTCACGATTTCAACGAAGCTGTAAGGCTTGCGGACCGAATTGCCATAATGAAAGACGGGGAAATTATTCAGATTGGAACTCCGGAAGAGTTGGTTTTAAACCCGGCAACCAAATATGTTGAAGAATTTACGAACGATTTGTCAAGAGCGAAGGTATTCACTGCCAAAACAGTGATGCAGTCAATCAATCTGGAGTCAAATGTTAGCGGCGAAGTGCCTGATTCCACAAAAATTGAAGATTTGGCCTCTGATGTTGTTGAGTCGAATCATCCCTACAATGTAGTCAATTCCCAAGGTGATGTGGTTGGACAGATTACACGGGCTTCGGTTCTGGATGTTCTGGTGAATAAGCCGAAAAAGCCTCAATCTGCTACTCAATGACAGTACAAGCAGCAATTCTGGAAAAATTCAATTTTTACTCGTCGCGTGCACTTGGATGGATGCTGGCATCAATTGCAGTCGCAGTAGTTTGGATTGGCGGCGACTTGTGGCCTTGGATGCTCAAGCCGATGAAGCCATTGCAGTGGGAGTCAGCTGCTTTGGGCAGTTGTACAAGTATCCAGTATTGCGTTACTGGCTTCATGAAATGGCTAGTTAGCGACGAAGCTTACCTGTTTCCCTGGACATTCAAGGAATTTACCAGAACACTTGCTACTGGTATTGAAATTCCATATGAATTTATCAAGTCTTTATTATCAACCGGATTCAAGTTTCCTCTGAGTGACGGAACGATTTACCAGTCTCTGCCAGTGTCTTGGCTAGGACTGATGATCGTGGTAGTCGGTATTGCTTGGCGAATCAAGGACTGGACTTTGGCTTTGATGGTGTTTCTGTGCATGGCGTATTTGCTTGTGTTCGGTCAGTGGGAGAGTGCGGCAGTCACGCTAGCATCAATTATTGTTGCGGTACCAATCGGAATTGTGTTCGGAGTGTTGCTGGGCATACTGGGATATCGATACCAGTGGTTTCAGAAACTCATGACTCCGATGCTGGACCTGATGCAGACAGTGCCAATTTTTGCCTATTTGGTCCCAGTGCTGTTTTTATTTGGATTTGGACCAGTTGCGGCAATTACAGCGACTGTAATCTACGCAATGCCGCCAATGGTTCGGGTAACAATGCTCGCTATGCAAACAGTGCCCACAGAAATCAAGGAATTTGGCAAAGTGGCTGGTTGCACTCGACACCAGCTGACTTGGAAAGTGCTTATGCCTTCTGCGAAACCCGGTTTGATGATCGGAGTAAATCAGGTCATTATGCTTTCGCTGAATATGGTGATTATCGCTTCCATGATTGGAGCGGGCGGATTGGGATTTGACGTACTGGCATCATTGCGCAGACAGGCAATTGGAGATGGGCTTGAAGCAGGTGTTGCAATTACTTTGATTGCGGTTGTAATGGATCGATTGTCGCAAGCATGGGCAGCAAAGCCACCTCAGCCGTATTCAAACCTGGCAAAGAACTGGATTAGCAGGCATAAAAACACGTTTTTGGCACTGTCTATCCTTGTGATTACCACAGCGATTGGTTTTGTCTTTCCGCTGATTTCCGAATGGCCGGCAAACTGGCAAATTACAACAGGCCAATTTTGGAATGATCTGGTCAAGTGGATCAATATCAATTTTTTCGATGAGCTTGAAGCAGTCAAAGTTTTCCTGCTGCTGAATGTTCTAAAGCCGGTGAAATTGTTTTTGCTTACAGTGCCGTGGCCGGGAGTGCTTTTGTTTCTTGGTTTGGCAGGATATCAACTGGGCGGGCTAAGGCTCGCAATTTTGGTAGTCTCTCTTGCCGGTTTTATCCTGATTACAGGGCAATGGACCAAAGCCATGATCAGTGTTTACCTGTGCGGACTTTCGGTTATTGCTGCTTCTTTAATCGGTATAACGGTTGGGCTTTTCGCTTCGCGAAATGCCGTGTTTCAGAAAGTTGTACATGTTACGATTGACACTTTGCAGACTTTGCCAAGTTTTGTCTACTTGCTTCCGGTTGTAATGCTGTTCCGGGTTGGGGATTTTTCTGCGATGGTTGCAGTGGTGCTTTACGCTTTGCCCCCGGCAATTCGTTACACTCTTTATGGAATTCAGAATATTTCTCCGGCACTCATTGAAGCAGCAAAAACTTCGGGGTGTACAAAGTGGCAAATTTTTACCAAGGTGCAACTTCGCCTGGCTTGGCCGGAAATAATGCTTGGATTGAATCAAACTGTAATGCTTGCCTTGTCCATGCTTGTCATTACTGCATTGGTGGGCACGCGTGACCTTGGTCAAGAAGTTTATATTGCATTGACCAAGGCGGACCCGGGACGAGGTCTGGTTGCGGGTTTGTCTGTTGCGTTTATTGCGATTATTACGGATAGGCTAGTGTCTGCTGCGGCGATTCGCCGCAAACAGGCTTTGGGGCTGTAGTGAAGGGGTATTTGCAGTGATTCCGGAAAATTGTAGAGTTGTCATTATCGGTGGCGGAATTATTGGTAGTTCTGTTGCATATCATTTGGCGCACCTTGGGGAATTGGATTTTGTGCTTCTGGAACAGGGACAACTAACAAACGGTTCGACGTGGCATGCCGCCGGGCTGGTTGGACAGTTGCGCTCCAATGCGAATGTTACCCAACTACTAAAGTACTCGGTTGAATTGTACGATCGTCTGGAAGACGAAACAGGGCAGAGCACTGGCTGGAAAATGAGTGGTGGATTGCGGCTGGCTTGCAGGCCGGAGAGGGTGCATGAAATCAAGCGGCAAGTATCAATGGCGGGTGCGTTTGGGCTTGAAATGCACTTTATTGATCGAACTGAAGTTGAAAAGCTTTGTCCGATTCTTGACGCTTCTGATGTCATTGGTGCCGCATACATACCTTCAGACGGGCAAGCCAATCCATCCGACTTGTCGCAGGCGCTAATTAAAGGTGCCCGAAGTAAGGGTGGGCAGTATTTTGAGGGTTGCACAGTTGAAGAGATTTTACACAAAGACGGTCGAATAGCCGGTGTAGTTACAAACATGGGTAGAATCGAATGCGAGGTTGTTGTGAATTGTGCCGGCTTATGGTCAAGAAAGATAGGGCAGTTGGCGGGAGTGAATGTGCCAGTCGTTGCGATGAAGCATCACTACATTGTATCGGGCCGGGTTCCGGGCGTTGCATCTGACATGATTACGGTTCGGGACCCGGACCGGTTAATTTATTTCAAGGAGGATGTTGGAGGCTTGGTATTTGGCGGATATGAACTAAATCCTTTGATTTGGAATGTGGATGAGCCGCCAGAAAATTTTGGCTTTACTTTACTGGATTTTGACATTGATCACTTTGAGCCGTTAATGCAGGCAGGATTGAAAAGGGTGCCGGGGCTAAGAAAAGCTGATATCAAGCAAATGATATGCGGTCCGGAATCGTTTACTCCTGATGGGAATTTCATCATTGGGGAAGCACCTGAGTTAAGAAATTTCTATGTGGGAACAGGCTTTAACGCATTTGGAATTGCAAGTGCAGGTGGTGCGGGCAGGGCACTTGCCGAATGGATTGTTCAAGGATATCCCGAAATGGACATGGGGCCCGTTGATATTCGTAGATTTGGAAAAGTTCATCAGGGCCATACTTGGAACAAGGCACGTACGCGAGATTTGTGTGCGAAGCACTATACGATTTCTTGGCCCCACGAAGAACATGAAGGTGGTCGCCCTTGCTTCAAGTCTCCAATTTACGAAATTCTCAAGACAAAGCGAGCCTGTTTCGGTGAAAAATTAGGCTGGGAGAGGCCGAACTGGTTTGCTGTTGAAGGTGAGGAGCCAAAGGATGTCTACTCGTTTGAAAAACCGAATTGGTTCAATCAGATAGGTGAAGAACATATGGCTATGCGTGAGAAAGTTGGAATCATCGACCAATCGTCGTTTGCTAAATTCATGTTGGAAGGACCTGATGCATTGGCTACTCTTGAAAGGTTATGTAGCAATCGTATCAATCGCCCGGTGGGTGCTGTTATTTATACTCAAATGCTGAATCATCATGGCGGGATTGAATGCGATGTAACTATTACTCGCTTGGCGGATGACAAGTTTTTTATTGTTGCAGGAACTGGTTACGCAACACATCACTTTGTTCACATTCAAAGAAATATTCCCCAATCACTTGGAAGAGTGACTCTTTCTGATGTAACTTCAGAATTTGGAACACTGTCTATCTCTGGGCCGAATTCTCGACATCTTTTGCAGGAAGTAGTTGAAAGTGACTTGTCCAACGATGTGTTTCCGTTTGCAAGATATCAAAGCTTGGAAGTTGCCGGCGCAAAAGTGAATGCACTTCGAGTTTCCTTTGCGGGCGAACTGGGTTGGGAATTGCATATTCCCGTTGAAAGTATGGCAAGTGTATACAAAATGCTGTTTGGAGCGGGGCAAAAATGGGAATTGACCAATGTCGGATACCGGGCATTAGAATCCTTGAGACTTGAGAAAGGTTTCAGAGCTTTGGGAAGTGATATTGGGCCCGACTACACCCCCTTGGAAGCGGGTATGAGAAAGTCAGTCAGATTGGGTGAAGGATATTCGTATATTGGGTATGGAGCATTACTAAGTCAGAAAGACAAACCACTGGTGAAAAGATTGTCTTGTTTTACAACGGATGACAAGAGTGTGACCATTTTGGGGCGAGAGACAATTTACAGGAATGGTCAGCGGGTTGGCTGGGTTACAAGCGGGGGGTGGGGCTATGCGGTGCAAAAGAATATTGCGTATGGATATGTTCGTAACTCGAAAGGGGTGTCAGACGATTATCTTTTTGATGGAAACTATGAACTTGAAGTGGAAGGATCCAAGATTCCAGTAAGCATCGAGCAGGAAAACTTATATGACCCTTCATCAGGGCGAATGACTTCATAGACAAAGGTGAAGTAGAAACAAAACAAACGCCGGTTTATTCAATTCGAAACTTTATTCTGTCGGCTTTTTGGGCTTATGTCCCTTGATGACCACGTTGCCGTTTTGGGGGTGCTGCACCTTGCGTGTATCGTATTTCCGTTTCTTGCTGTCTTCGCTGTCCCGGCCGGGCTGGTATCCTCTTATGACCACGTTGCCGTTGCGGGGGCGTTTCACCTTGCGTGTGTCGTATTTACTGTTCTTGCTGTCCCCATCATTTCGGGCAGGTTGGTATCCTTTTATGATTAAATTGCCTTTGTGAGGGTTCTTCGCCTTGCTTGCGTCGTATCGCCAGCTCCTGTTGTCCTCGCTGTTCTGAGGAGGTCGTACATTCAAGGTTTTAGTACGATGCTTTTGGGACTTATTAATAAATTGCCCAAAATTTAAAAATTCTATTAACTTTTTCCAAAACATTATTCTTGAGCTGGCTCGCTAAAAAAACTCAATGTTACTATATAACTTTTGATAAGACCATTATACTTTTAGAAAAATGTCGAAACCAAAGCCAATTTCAAAATTTGCTTTTCAGAGGGATAGGTGATTATCTGGGCAACGGGGACATCTAAAACGAGAGAATTAGGAATGGTCAAACTTGTAGTATTTTATCTCCTATTTTTTACATCAATGTTTAACCGCGACCCTTTTTCACTTGTTGTTATAGCACCGTCATTTCCACAGTACCAAAATCTATATACTTAAACTTCACCAGTTTGCAAATATACTCCTGATGAATTTTGCCCAATGCTAAGATACTCCAATCGCCATTGCTCCATCATTCGAATATCCGATAGTGCAAATTTTGTGTCAGAAATTGCCTTGCATGACTCAAGACTAATTCCTTTAGCGGTTCCCAAAGTTCCGTAAACATCAGAAAAAAGTGATTCTATTTCTCGAACTGCTTCCGATGCTGCGTTTCGAGCCTCAATACTATTGGTTTTACCATCGTAGACTACAAAAATATTCAATTCATAAGGAATTTCTTTCAATTCAATCAACATGTGCTCGCCCAAGTCAAAGAATAATCCAACAATGTGTGGTTCTATAGGCTCAAATATTTTTTCCAAAAGACGTCCTACTGTTTTGCCTCCTTTGGTTTCACGCAAACAATTCTCGAACGAATTCGGAAAGGCGGGCCGGCCATACCGAGCTGCAAGCCATTGCTTCAACACTTTCTTACTCTCATATGATATTTCAAACACACTTTTTTCTTGCTTTAAATTCAGTAATTCTTCTTTGGAGATAAAATTTCTATTCGAATATTTCATGTCTAAATGAATTGATTTTCCTTCAGCAGAAAGAAAATCAAGATGTAACTGTCGAGGATTTTTAGCGTTGGTATAAACAGGGTCAGGATTTTTGACTTTCTCTCCAATAATCAGTTCTACAGTGTCCTCTTTGTGATGGCGCAGGTCGCAATCATGTGTGATGACCACTGGCAAAGATTCAAACTGTTTTTCTTTAATCAATCCAAGGCTTTTTGCACTACCTTCATTCAAAACGCTTCCTTGTTCCCAATTCAAACTACACTCGTGCATTGCCGATTACCTTAATAGTTTTCTATGGTTCCAGGTATAGAAAGGTAAGATTTCCAATCACTAATTGGAATTGACTTGCGATCTGGCAATCCGGATTCTTGATAATCGCGCTCCATAATTCTATCTTCTTCAATAAGTGCCTTCACATGCTTGTCTGTAACTTTGCCTGACTGAAAAATATCCATCAGAGTATTTCCGTCAAAATTCTTCATACGAAAGAGTATATCTGGCCTTTTGACATTTGATTCTGTTAACTGATCGCATATTTTGCTCAACTGAAGAATTGAATCTCGTTTTTTGGTTTCCGGGAGTGATTTGCCAGAAATCCAAAGAAATAATGTTCTTTCTGATACGGCAAACAACTTCACAAGATCGTATGTTCTTGTATTTAGAACATTTCGTATTTTTTCAATGTGTTCAGGTATTGATTCTGTTTCCGTTTTCGATAAAATTTCCGGTTGAATTACATTTGATTCAAGTATGGAGATCACTTGGTTAAAATACATTTGTCTTTTTATCGCCTGCTCAACCGCTTCCAAGAAAGATTCTGTTTTTTGTATGAGCCTGTAAAAAAACATGTCAATTTCATCATTCTCCAAACTAAATGAACTTTCAACAAAATGATCTACAAGTACGCCGGAAAACACTCGACCCAATTGGCTCTCAGTTTCCCGCTCTGTTGAAACTAATTGGTCAATAAAGGAATATTCATCAACACCTAAATCAGTTGATATGTCATCACAAGAATTTTCGAGGTGAACATTCAATGTTAGACTGCCCTTCTTGCTGTTCGATTCAAAATCAGAAGCGAAGACCTGCTGAAATTGAGCATGTTGCTTTTTTAAACCGAGTTTTTCTACACTGGAATAACTGAAATAATCTTTCCATATGTTTTCTTCTTGCGAATCCACAGCTCTGATGTTCAGAAAGCCAAGTCGAGTGATTCGACTGATTGATACTGCATTATGTATACATTCAAGCCCGGCCATTAATGCTGAGACTATAAAGTCGTAATCACCAAAGTCGCGCGTGTGGAAAGTTATGCTGGTAGGTGCCAGTGTAAATCCGTTTCTTCGGTCTTCCAAAAAGCCTATATAGTTCAGAATGCTACCATCCCTTTGAAAATCAAATGAATCGGCATCAAATTTGGATTTGAAGTTCGTATAACCTTGATTTTCGAGATTGCCCTGAATAACACGGATGTGGCTTTCCATGTCTTCAGCAGGCTCAAATTCCGCACGAAGCATCCCACAATTGAATTGAGCACTTTCCATATCCCAGCCCCCCCCAATCAGTTAGTTGTTGACTCTTCAAGTAATATACATGCATTTTGACTGCAGAGTACTAAAATTTTGAGAGAATTATATATCTAATTACAAGGACTTGAGCTAATTTTTCTTCATGCCTATAACTATTATAAAGGGTTGTCGAATCATACAACGAAACGATCTGAATGAGTATGCTGTCGAGTTTGTTTTCCCCTTCAATATCCGCTACTGAAAACTTCAGTAGCCGGAACGAACGCCGCAAACCGCCGTTGTTCATGTGCTGATTCGGGCTTTCCTTAATTATAGTTAGAGGCATGTTTTTCTTTTCAAATTTCTTTTTGGACTTTACTGGAAGTTTCATAAGTATCTGAACCAACGAAAAGCTCCCAAAAGTTAAAACTTCAGTTTTGAAGAGCATTTTGTAGCTTATATGTTGCGCATGACAGCATCAACAATTGTATTTTTGTTCAATCTTCAGTGAAATGTAGTGATTAGATGTAATTTAGTACAGAAGTTTGAAAAGATTGATTAACATATTGAAATAATTGATGCAGTATTTACTCGGAGCAGTTCGTGTTTGTTTTCCCATTTATGTTTATGTCCCGATTTGTGTAAATCAAATCATTAAAAATTCAAAATCAAATAAAATAGTAAAGGTTCGACCATTTGCCTTTCTTGCTTGGAAAGGCCTGACTGAATGTTTCATCAAACAGTGCCGAATGTAATATTTGGCAAGTAACCTGAATTTTTAAAATGGAATCTATCGCGAAAGAAACTGTTACCGCCAATCTTGAGCAGGAAATGCGAAAGTCGTATCTTGACTACGCCATGAGTGTAATTGTCGGGCGCGCCTTGCCCGATGTAAGGGATGGCTTGAAACCTGTGCATCGCAGAATTTTATATGCGATGGCAGAGCTGGGAAATGACTGGAACAAGCCCTACAAGAAATCTGCCCGCGTAGCCGGTGACGTGATGGGTAAGTATCATCCGCATGGAGAATCAGCAATCTACGATTCGATTGTTCGTATGGCTCAGGATTTTTCAATGCGAAATCCGCTAATTGATGGTCAGGGCAACTTTGGTTCGATTGACGGGGATTCAGCAGCAGCGATGCGATACACCGAAGTTCGTCTTTCCAAGCTGGCACACGAACTGCTTGCAGATATTGACAAGGAAACTGTAGATTTTATTCCCAACTACGATGAAACCGAGTTGCAACCGACGGTCTTGCCCACCCGGTTGCCCAATCTTTTGATGAATGGTTCGGACGGAATTGCCGTAGGAATGGCGACCAAGATTCCCCCGCACAACTTGTCCGAAATTATAGGAGCTTGCCTGGCATTAATTGATGATGATTCTCTAAGTGTCCAGGATTTAATGGAGTACATTCCCGGTCCAGATTTTCCAACAGCAGGAATCATTAATGGCAGAGCCGGAATTATCAAGGCTTACCAAACCGGGCGCGGCTCAATTCGCATTCGTGCCAAGGCTGAGTTTGAGACGAGCAAAGATTCCAAAAAAGTTTCAATTATTGTTACTGAAATACCGTTCCAGATTATCAAGGCACGCTTGATTGAACAGATTGCAGATCTGGTTCGGGAAAAGAAACTGGAAGGCATCTCCGATATGCGCGATGAATCCGACAAGTCTGGCATGAGAATTGTGATTGAACTCAAGCAGGATGCAATTCCCGAGGTAGTCTTGAATAATTTGTATTCTCAAACCAAGTTGCAAATTTCATATGGAATCAACTTGGTGGGATTGGAAAACAATCAGCCAAATCTATTTGATTTAAAAGCATTACTGAGTAATTTTTTACGTCATCGACGGGAAGTTGTTACTCGCAGATTAATATACGAACTACGCAAGGCACGTGAAAGAGCCCATTTGCTGGAAGGATTTACGGTAGCCCTCTCGAATATCGACAGGCTCATTGATATTATTCGTGCGGCACCAAATCGTCCAGAAGCAAAAAACACCTTGCAGGCCGAATTCTGGAATCCAAAGCTTGCAATTGAACTAAGAGGTTCAATAGAAATTGACGATCTGGAGCAGGGCGCTAATTCTGGCTTTGGAATAGTTGACCAAGGCTACAGGCTGTCTGAAGCACAAGTTGATGCAATTCTGGATTTAAGGTTGCATCGTTTGACCGGGCTTGAACAGGAAAAGGTCTTTGATGAATTCAAAAGTGTCCTGCAGGAAATCGCTAAAAATGTGGAAATTCTTGCAACTCCCAGTTTGCTTGAAGATGTAATCAAGAAGGAGCTGATAGAAGCTCGTGATGAATATGGAAAAGATGATGTTCGGAGAACCCGGATAATTGAAGCTGAAGAGGACTACACCGACGAAGATTTGATTGCCCGGGAAGACATGATTGTTACAATTTCTCGTGCAGGGTACGCCAAGCGGCAGCCTGCATCAGATTATGAAGCGCAGCATCGGGGTGGCAAGGGCAAGACAGCGACAACTCACAAGGATGATGATTTTGTAAGTCGCATGTTCATTGCGAATACCCACAATACACTCCTTTGCTTTACAAATTTTGGGAAATTGTTCTGGATCAAAGTTTACAAGCTTCCTCAGGCAAGCAGAACGGCTCGAGGTAGACCGCTGGTAAATCTACTGAAATTGTCTGAAGGTGAAAAAGTTACTGTGGTTCTTCCAATAGAAGGATTTGACGAAGGCAGGTACGTTGTAATGTCAACCAGGAAGGGCAAGATAAAAAAGTGTGATTTAAGTGTTTTTTCCAATCCAAGAAGTAACGGGATTCGAGCAATTGTTCTCAATGATGATGATGAATTGGTCAATGTTGGATTGACTGAAGGAAATTACCATATTCTCTTGTTTAATAGTGCTGGGCGGGCAGCACGCTTTTGTGAGTCAAAGATCCGCCCCATGGGACGAGCGGCTCGCGGCGTACGCGGGATCAAATTGAGTAAAGAGGAAACTGTAATTTCAATGATTTTGGTTCCTGCCGATATCGAAGAAGATGCTACTGCACTACTGGTTAGCAGTGATGGTTTGGGCAAGCGAACTTTTGTGAAGGAGTTTCCAGTAAAAGGCAGGAATACAAAAGGGGTTGTGATATTGCCGAAAAAACGACGGGACGGCAAGATTACAATAGTAGACGCATTACTAGTGACGGAAACCGATGAAGTTATGCTAATTACCGATGGTGGCACATTGATTCGCACCCGAGCATGCTCGGTTTCACGACTGAGTCGGGCTGCTGGCGGGGTTCGGTTGATCAGACTGGGGGAGGGACAAGAATTGGCTGCCGTGGCCAGAATTGTTGAGAGCGATGAAGAAGAGGGTGAAATAGAGGAACAGGCAACTTCAACGGAAGAACTTGAATGAACCCAACACAGAACTTGGAACCGTTGCGAAAAGAAATCGACGAGATTGATGTCGAAATACAAGAATTAATTTGCAAACGGGGAGCTGTTGGCAAGAAAATTGCCGATACTAAGCGCCAACTGTCCAGCAATCCCCAGTATTTTGTTCCCGAGCGCGAAGCGAAAATCTTGCAAGATGTCAAGGTGCGCAACACCGGACCAATATCCGATGAAAACATGGTTCATATATTCAGGGAAATCATGTCCGCCACACGGGCTGTTGAACAACTGACGAAAGTTGCGATACTGGGGCCGGCAGGAACCTTTACCCAGCAAGCAACAATCAAGCATTTTGGACATGCAATTGAGTCGATCTTCCAACCAACCATTGTAGACATATTCAATGCAGTCGAAACTAGTCGCGCCGAATTCGGTGTTGTTCCAGTAGAAAATTCAACAGAAGGTGTGGTTACCTACACACTGGATTGTCTCGCAGATTCTACGAAGCAGATCTGCGGCGAAGTGAATCTGAAAATTCATCATACAATTGTAAGCAAGGCCGAGAAACTGACCGACATCAAATCCGTATTGGCACATACCCAATCCATACTGCAGTGTCGTAAGTGGATTAGTAAAAATCTGCCAGGTGTGAAAATCGAGACTGTTAACAGCAATGCAGAAGCAGTTGTGAAGGCAAAAAAGGATAGCACGCTAGCAGCAATTGCCAGCAAAACTGCTGGAGAAATGTACGAAATGAATGTCTTGCGTACCAACATAGAGGACAATGCTGGCAATACTACTAGATTTTTGATTATCGGGAACATCAAGACCGAACCCACGGGCAAGGATAAAACAAGTATTTTGCTATCACAGCAGGATAAACCGGGTGCTTTGATGCAACTGCTTGAGCCGTTTGCAAAAAATAATGTAAGCCTGACAAAGATTGAATCTCGTCCTAGCAAAAAAGCGATGTGGGATTATGTGTTTTTTATTGATTTTGAAGGACACACTCAGGACAGCAAAATTTCCGCAATGCTAGACGAAGTAAAAAGCAGATCCACACTGTTCCGGATTCTTGGTTCATACCCCCAAGCTGAATTGTAAAATCCAAGTGTTTGACCCGCATCGTATCGCAGTATCGGGAATTTCTGATTTGGCACCTTACGAGCCAGGGTTGCCACTAGAAGAAATTGAACGGAAATACGGGATTACCAATGCCGTTAAGTTGGCTTCAAATGAAAACCCGCTTGGTCCATCGCCACTCGCCCAAGAAATTCTGAACAGGGGACTGGATGTTTCAATGTATCCGGATGGTAGTGGATGGAGGTTGACACATGCATTAGCAGAGTTCCATGACGTTGAAGCGAATCAAATCACCTTGGGCAATGGCTCGAATGAAGTATTGGACTTGGTTGCACGGGTGTTTGTGAATCCTGGCGATTCAGGGGTGATATCTGAACATTCCTTTGTGGTTTTTCGACTGGCGCTCGCGTATGTTCAGGCAGAATTGAAAATTGTTGAAGCAGTGGACTACGGGCACGACTTGGATGCTATGGCTAAAGCAGTAGATGATCGAACAAAAATCATGTACATAGCAAACCCGAACAATCCTACAGGCACTTGGTCGCGTTCGTCGGAGCTGAAGAAGTTGATGGAAACTGTGCCAGAAAATGTTATTGTTCTGGTAGACGAAGCTTATTCAGAGTACTGTACCGACCCGGAGTATCCCAATTGCATCAAGTGGCTTGACACCTACCCAAATCTTGTAGTTTCAAGAACATTTTCTAAAATATTTGGATTGGCCGGGTTGCGAATTGGCTACTCAGTGTCCAGTTCAAAAATTGCTGATTTGATGAACAGGGTTCGCGCTCCATTCAACACGAACAGCATAGGCCAGGCCGCAGCACTGGCATCTTTGAAAGATAAGGAGCATGCCAAGAAAAGTTGCATGTTGAATCAATCCCAAATGAAAGTGTTGCACACGGGATTGCAAAAACTGGGGTTCAAGACTTCAGGAACTGCCGGGAATTTTGTTGTTGTAGAAATCAATGAGCCAGTAAGCAATGCCTGGGAAAAGTTATTGAAAAGAGGGGTTATTGTGCGTCCTTTAACTAGCTATGGCATGCCCAACCATTTTCGCGTTACTGTGGGAACCAGTTCGCAAAATGCGCGAGCGCTGAAAGAATTTCAAATACTTGCCTGACCGATAATGCAAAACGACTTGTTTTATATTGGCAAATTGCTGATTATCGGTGTTGGGTTGATTGGCGGTTCGCTTGCACTGGCACTTCGAAAAACTTCTTCTGCTGGGGAGATTGTGGGAGTGGGTCGCACTGAGTCGAATTTGAAGAAAGCTATTGATCTGGGAGTAATCGACCGGTATTCATACAATCTGGAAGAAGAAGTACAAGATTCCGATATGGTAGTAATCGCAGTGCCTGTATTGGCAGCAGATGCAATTGTCAGGAAGATTTCGCAAAGTGACTTTGGCAATAGTGTTATCACTGATGTCGGCAGTACAAAAACTTCTATTGTTCAATCGGCAGTGAAGCATTTTGGAGAAAAATTTCCGAATTTTGTTGCTGCCCACCCTATCGCGGGTCGGGAGCATTCAGGAGTCGAGGCAGCGGACCCCGACCTGTTTATTAATCATCACACTGTACTCACTCCGAATGAGAGTTGTGCCCCGGATACTGTCGCCAAAGTAAGGAAAATGTGGGAAACTGCCGGCTCCAGTGTTAGCGAAATGAATTATGCAGACCACGACAGAATTTTGTCTGCAACCAGCCATTTGCCACACATTCTTGCGTTTTTACTGGTGGACTACATGACAAAGCATCCTGATAGTCAGATGTGCTTTGATCTTGCAGCTGGCGGATTTTATGATTTTACCCGCGTGGCTTCAAGCGACCCTGACATGTGGCGAGACATTTGCATAGCAAATGCGCAGAATATCGTTGAGGAATTAAAAGGATATTCTGATTCTCTTGCCAACTTGGCATCAAAGGTTTCAGGCGGTAGAAGTGACGAAATTTACGAAATACTTCAATCTGCAAAGAAAGCCAGGGACCAAAGGATTCAAAAATAACAAGGGTACTCATCAATGACTGCAAGCCAATTGAATGCTAAATTTCGGAAGTGTGAATCCTGGATTTCAAATATTCTTGATACAGGTTGCCAGAACTAATAAAAAAATCAAGAAAAACAAGGAAATACTGTGAAGAATATTGTTGTACGACCGAGTGGGCCGCTTAGCGGAAAAATATCAGTACCTGGCGACAAATCAATTTCCCACCGCGCAGTACTATTAGGAGCAATTGCTAGTGGTCGAACAACAATTCAAGGATTGTTGCTCGGTGAAGACGTACTTGCGATGGTTCAAGCTTTTCGTTCCTGCGGAATTCATATTGAAATCTCTAATCAAAAGGTTGTGATTGAGGGAAGGGGGCTGGGCGGGTTAAAAAAGCCAGAAAATCCAATTGACTGCGGCAATTCTGGAACTGCAATGCGACTGTTGATGGGAATTTTGGCCGGTCAAAAATTTTCTTCTGTTCTGGTCGGCGATGCATCGCTTTCGAACCGGCCAATGGATAGAGTTGCCGAGCCATTGCAAAAAATGGGGGCTTCAATAGAGTTGTCCAAATCTGGAACACCGCCAGTCAAAATTAATCCTGTGCCAAAGCTGTCTGCAGTGGAGTGGAACATGCCGGTAGCCAGTGCTCAAGTTAAAAGTGCAATATTACTATCAGGCTTGTATAGCGAAGGCATTACAAAGGTTATTGAACCTAGTTTAACCCGCAATCATACGGAGATTATGCTAAAACAATTTGGCAGTAGTGTTGAGATGTTTGGCAATGCAGCTCAGTTGAGAGGCGGCAAGCAGCTACAGGGGCGAAATCTAATGGTTCCCGGCGATTTTTCATCAGCAGCGTTTTTTGTCTTGTCTGCTTTGCTGCATCCAGAATCAAATTTGCTCATTGAACGGGTTGGCGTTAATCCGAATCGGACCGGAATGGAAAAAGTGCTGAACTTGGCATGCTCCAATCGAATACAGCTTGTCAATTCCTCTTGCCCGAATGATGGTGAAAATGCTGCAGATCTGCATATTCGCGGCACGAATAAAATGAAGGAAATAAAAGTCGAAAAAAACAATATTCCTAAAATGATTGACGAAATGCCTTTACTTGGGTTGGCGGCAGCGTTTGCGTCGGGAAAGTCAAGCATTCGCCACTGTGAAGAGTTGCGATACAAGGAGAGCGACAGAATAGACTCTGTTACACAAGGCCTTCGGCAACTTGGAATACAAGTGGAAGAAAAATCCGACGGATGGATTATCAAAGGCGGGGTGCTTAGAGGCGGCATAGTTGACAGCTTCAAAGATCATCGCATTGCAATGAGTTTTGCTGTGGCAGGCGCTCGTGCTAAGGAAAAAGTTTTGGTGAAGGATGTCGAGTGCATTGAAACATCCTTTCCCGAATTTGAAAGCGTCGCACAGCAAGCCGGAATTGATTTGGAAGTAATTGAAGCGGAAAACTAGTGAAGCACTTGAATATACCAATCGTAACACTGGATGGTCCTGCTGGCGCCGGAAAAGGTTCTGTTGGGCAGCAACTGGCAATTATGCTGGGTTGGCACTTTCTGGACAGCGGTGCATTGTACAGGTCGTATGCATATGTTTTTGATCAGTTGGGGCCGCATGACAAGAGTCAGGAAAGAGTGAATAAATACCTGCGGGACTCTGATGTAGTCATGCTTCCATCAGCAACCGGCGACGAAGCAGATGTTTTGATAAACGGAAATAGCATAGGGAGAGAAATCCGTTCTGGAGAACTTGGCAGCAATGCCTCAAAGCTGGCTGCCGACCCTGTAGTTCGCAATGCCTTGCTGGATATTCAGAGAAGTTTTTTGCGTTTTCCCGGGTTGGTTGCAGATGGCAGAGATATGGGTTCAGTGGTATTTCCGCAGGCGCAATTCAAAGTTTTTTTGACGGCAGATTTGGGGGTTCGAGCAAGAAGAAAATACGAACAGTTGAAAAATAAAGGAATTTATGCTAACTTTAACAACCTTTATACTGAAATTAAAAAACGAGACGAACGAGATTCCAATCGTTCATGCGCACCGTTAATCCCTCCTGAGGATGCGTTAATTCTTGATACTTCATCCATGACATTGAATGAGGTAGTAGAATATCTGTTGAGTTTGGTGAGGGGAAAGGCGGTGAATGCTTAGTGAGTTTATTTTGATTATTGGAGGTGCAATTTGAAATTGAAACAGATTAATCCAACTTTGGAACAGTAGAAGAGAGATATGGCAGAAGAATCATTTACAGAACTATTTGAAGAAAGTATCAAGAGTTTGGAAATGCGACCAGGCGAAGTAATTCTCGGCCAGGTTGTTGATGTTGGCACTGATAGCGTAATTGTCAACGCAGGATTGAAGTCGGAGGCAGAGATACCGCTGTACCAGTTTATGGACATGAAAGGCGGCGTAGATATCAATGTAGGCGACGAGGTTGAAGTTGAAATCGAAGCGGTAGAAGACGGGTCCGGTCGCACGCGATTGTCGCGGGAGAAAGCATGCAGAGCCAGAGCTTGGGAAGAAATTGAGGCTGCTTACCGAGACCAAACAGTTGTTACCGGAGTATTGACTAGCCGCGTAAAGGGTGGCTTTACTGTTTCCATCAGTAATATTCGAGGCTTTCTGCCCGGTTCGCTCTACGGCACAAAGCTCCCCCCGGAAGACGATGAAGAGTTTGAATTTGAAAAAGAACCGATTGAATTTAAAGTTATCAAGTTAGACCGACCTAGAAACAATATAGTAGTATCTCGAAGAGCTGTGCTTGAAAAAGAACTGATGGCAGAGCGAGAGGCTCTGCTTTCTACTTTAGAAGAAGGGCAGATTATTGAAGGTACAGTGAAGAATTTGACCGGTTACGGTGTATTTGTGAATCTG
The DNA here is from genome assembly GCA_965203865.1 of Arenicellales bacterium. GTDB lineage: Bacteria > Pseudomonadota > Gammaproteobacteria > Arenicellales > JAJDZL01. Next base: position 1,544,424 of record OZ241916.1, on the reverse strand, counting down.
GGCGGAATTGACGGATTGCTGCACATTACAGATCTCTCGTGGCATCGCGTCAAGCATCCGTCCGAAGTGGTATCCATTGGCGAGACTTTGTCGGTAAAAGTATTAAAGTATGACAAGGAAAACACGAGAATATCGCTTGGATTAAAGCAGTTGAAAGAAGATCCTTGGCTGGAAATCAAAGAACGATACAAAGTCGGGGATAAGCTTACTGGAACTGTATCAAGTATTGTCGAGTACGGGGTATTTGTAGACTTGGACGAGTATATAAAGGGGCTGGTTCATATTTCAGAGATGGATTGGACCTCTCGGAATATTCACCCTGCTGATGTTTGTGAGACCGGCAGTGAAGTTGAAGTTATGGTTCTTGGAATGGATGCTGAACGGCATCGCATTTCACTTGGTATGAAGCAGTGCAAGCCAAATCCTTGGGTTGAATTCGCTGAGAATCACGATGCGGGCAATCGAATCAAGGGGCAAATCAAATCGCTAACCGATTTTGGAATATTTGTTTCGCTGGAAAACGGTATTGACGGACTGGTTCATATAAACGATATATCTTGGACTCGGGACGGCGAAGAGGAAATACGAAACTATAAGCGAGATGAAGAAATTGAAGTTGTTGTACTGGCTGTTGACGCAGACAGGGAGCGAATTTCTCTAGGCGTAAAGCAATTGATTGAGGATCCTTATTTACACTACATAGCTGACCATGGTAAGGGGGCAATTGTGGATGGGGTGATTAATTCCATCAATGAAAAAGGAGTAGTTGTGGATCTTTCTGAAGGTGTCTCAGGATTTATTCGCAACGCTGAACTTTCAACTAATAAAATTTCAGATCCGAGCAAGCAGTTTGAGGTTAGCCAAGCAATCCAGGCCAAAGTTACAAGTATTGACCGAAAGAAAAGAAAGATTTTTCTATCTATTCGGTCTTTGGAAGTAGACATGGAGGGGGAAGCTTATGAAGCAGTCAAGCAAACCGCACCGGAAACACCAAAAACACTTGGTTCCAAACTAAGGGAGAAGCTTACATCAGCTATATCTCAGTAGATTCACCAACTAAAGGACTAGATATGACAAAAACTCAATTAATTGAAGCACTTGCAAAAAAGCAGGAAGACCTTACGCATCAGGATATTCGGGTGGCGGTCGACATTATCCTGAATTGCATGATTGAGGGATTATCTGCCGGAAAACGCGTAGAAATACGGGGATTTGGTAGCCTGACTTTGCGATATCGTCCCCCGCGGCGCGGTCGTAATCCAAAAACGGGGGAGTCAGTGGAAGTGGCTGGCAAGTATTTTCCCCATTTCAAGCCCGGTCGGGAGCTCAAGCAACGAGTCAATATCCTGCCCGAAACTTCAGGCAGGAGCTCGGGCGACTGATGCAAGACAATTGTTCAATTATTTATTTGTAACCATCAAGTCGGCTGTACATTTGGTTGAAAAAATTATTATTCCTTTTCATATTGACAGTAGCCTTATTGTTCGGTGTTACTTTCTCCATTCAGAACCGGGATTTGGTAAATCTGTCGTACTATTTTGGCCTTGACTTGGAATGGCCGCTATCTCTAATTGTTATTGCAACATTTTTTGTCGGTATCGTTACAGGGGTAATTGTGTGTAAATTAACTTCTTTCAAGAAACGCATCGCTGCGAACGGCAAAGCCGGAAAAACCGCTCGCAAAATCTAGAATGGATCCTCTCTGGCTATTATTTCTGTTACCCACTGCTGCTGCATCCGGATGGCTGACTGCGCGTGCTGCCAGAATTCAATGGCGTCGACGGGAGAGACTGCCTGCTGCTTATTTGCAGGGGATTAATTTTTTGCTGAACGAACAGCATGACAAGGCTATTGAAGTGTTCCTTGACATGCTGGAAGTAGATACAGAAACCATTGAAATTCATTTGGCTCTGGGAAATTTGTTCCGCCGTCGTGGCGAAGTCGCACGTGCAACAAGAATTCATGAAAATCTGATAATCCGCTCCGATTTGACTTCGGACCAAAAAATGCAGGCGATATTTGAGCTAGGGCAGGACTACTACACTGCCGGAATTTTTGACCGAGCAGAAAGATTTTTCAGTGATTTGACCGACGATCGAAAATACGGAAAGCAGGCATATGAACATCTCCGGCAAATTTATGAACAGGAAAAAGAGTGGGACAAATGTATCCAGGTTTCTCGAAGTTTAATGAAGATTTCTCCTTCGGAATTTTCTTCGATTCTTGCTCAATACTATTGTGAAATTTCCGAGGCAGCAATTGCCAAGGGGAAATATAGCGTTGCAGAAGAAAATATTGAAAAAGCAATTGCTGTAGACCAGAAATGCGTTCGAGCCATTCTACAATCCGGGCGGTTAAGGGCATTGCGAGGTGACCATCGAAATGCGATATCAATATGGAGAACGATTGAGCAGAAGTGCCCAGAGTATGTTGCTGAAATAGTGGATCTTGTTACTGAAAGCTATCGATTGCTGGAACAGCCGGAAGAATTGGAAGATTTTTTGAGAAATATTTCCGAATCTGTAAACGACGCGCAACTTGCAATTGCCTATGTAGATACACTTGAAACGCATCGAGGCATTGATTCAGCTGAAAAATACTTGACGGACTGGACTCGTCGCAATCCTTCCTTGCACAGCTTGCATCGGTTGATATTGCTGAAACTCAAAGGCAACGGAAATGATTCACATTCCAAGGACAACAAGCTGATTGAAAAACTGATTTGCAAATCAATAGAAGGACAGCGAAGATACAAATGCCAGCATTGTGGATTTACTGTTAAAACTCTCCATTGGCAGTGTCCAGGTTGCAAAAGCTGGAATTCTATTGTTAGTGCACATCAATCGAATCAGGACAGGGGTTCCCTAGTTATTGAAGACGAAGTGTAGCAACTTCAATCTTAAGTCGGTTATAAAAATATTTCTTCACCGACAAATGCCAACTGTTTTTGAAAGCTAGCATAGCGTAGAAATCATATCGTTCTTATGATTGAATTGACGGCAAAGCTTGGTGTTATCTGCGGTAGCGGTTCAAGTCGCATGTTTCCCGAATCCAAAGACTGGGAGACCATACAGGTGGATACACCATATGGACTTCCTTCATCCTCACTCAGTTTGGGCATGTTGCACAGCAAGCCCATTGCAGTACTTTACCGCCATGGCTCTGAACACACAATTCCACCTCATAAGATTAACTATCGTGCAAATATTTGGGCGTTGGCCAATCTTGGAGTTGGTGCCATAATCGCACTTACTTCTGTTGGAGGGATTGATGCAAAACTTTCACCCGGGTCAATAGCAGTTCCAGACCAGTTGGTAGATTACACTTGGGGTAGGGAGAACACATTTTTCGAGGGAGGCGAGAGCGGTGTTGGGCATGTTGAATTTACTGCGCCATTTTGCCAAACTTTGCGAATTACTCTCTTGCAAGCGGCTAAAAACCTATCCTTATCGATTTTTGAACGTGGTACTTATGGTGTTGTGCAAGGGCCTCGATTTGAAACCTCGGCAGAAATAAAGCGCCTTTCAAATGATGGTTGTGACTTGGTAGGTATGACAGCAATGCCAGAAGCAGCCTTGGCAGCTGAAAAAGGAATCGCTTATGCATGCATATCTCTTTCGGTTAATTGGGCGGCTGGCATTGGCACTGAAAAAATTGAATTTGAGCAGTTGAACGAAACGTATCGCATCGGGAGTGATAATATGCGGCTCTTGGTATCCGAAGCTATTCGGATTGCTGATGAATCGTACTCTCCAAATTCGGAAGTTTTCAAACTATAGGCTAACAGGTGGTCATTTACTGTACGAAGCTTTCTGGTTTCGGTGGCCTCACTACATTCAATATGGCACCGAATTCCGGGTGGTCAAAGAAGTGAGTTTCATTGATTGACACTGCCCTTCGTTCAGTCATTGAAAACTCTTTTTCTCTAATTAATTTGGCAACTGGTTCGGTCAATTCGACAATTTCGGTTTCAGCATCTGGAACGGGACGGTAGACTGTATCAATTTCAAAATACAATCTTTCTCCGATTTCATACAAAATTGCTGTTCCCGAGAGTACCAAGTGGGGAAACAGTACCTGATCTGAAATTTCAGTGTCAAGCGAAATCGCTTCGGTTTTGGATTTTTTCTCTGTATCCTGAATCCAGCTCAGATAGTTCAGGATGTGATAGTCGGGATGATTGTCAAACACCTTCGCTATATTAACCAGTTGGGTGGAACTCGTAGGCAGAAGTTTTGGAGTGCCGCTATCAGGGCTTTTTAGTTCGGTTAGATCGTTTAACTTTTTTACCGTAAAAATTTCCTGTATTCCTTTAATCCATTCGTCGCTCTGGGATTTATGCGAAAATATAATAAGTTCAATATGAACTAGTCCAGCATGGGATGGCGCGGATAATACAAGGATGGTCGCGATAGCCAATATTTTGCACAAAGCGATAATTGATTTTGAGTTAACAAAATTTTGGTTCATTTAAGCAGAAAGGATGAAATAATTTGAAATTATATACAATGGAAGTCAAGTTCAAGATTAGTTATTGTTTTAGTTGATATTTCAAGAAACTTCACTTGACAATTCTAGTGGACAGTGCAGGTTGGTACTCTTTGCTGTATTTTAGGTTTGGCTTCAGGTTATTGCCTGTTTGCGGCATTAGGTGGAAAGCAGCTTGAATTCGGTAACCAATATCCACCAAATCGGACCGATGAATAATTATTCAGGCGGAGAACCGCAATAAACAGCGAAAAAGGAATAACATGACTTCCATGACTGTGTAGAACGGTACATAATGACTGTCATTGTATATAATTTCCAGATGAAATTGATTGACAAACTTGAGCAATTCTAATTCAATTCGTTGCTGCACTTGGTGCATGCTTGAAATTTGAAAAAACTTTCATTGATGTACGAGTGCGTATTGAAATTGCAGAGTTACTTTCAGTTGCCAAGCATTGGCTAATTTCGTTAAGAAAATTACAGGAGAGCAATAAATTGGCTGTTCGACAAGTATTGAAAATGGGCGATCCAAAGTTGCTTCAAGTTTCTGAACCCGTGAAGCTGGAAGAGATTTCTGAATTGAAGCCACTTGTGGATGATATGTTAGACACAATGGAAAGTTTGAATGGTGCCGGACTAGCAGCACCGCAAATTGGTGTGATGAAACGAGTTGTCATTTTCGGTATAGAAGCAAATCCCAGATATCCGGAAGCCGAGCCGGTACCACTCACTATCTTGATTAATCCAGAAATTTCGCCATTGAGCGACGAAAAGGGATATGGCTGGGAGGGTTGCCTGAGTGTTCCTGGTTTAAGAGGTGTTGTACCCAGATATAAAGATGTTCGTTACAGAGGCTTTGATTTGGAAGGGAAGGAAATTGACCGAACAGTAGGCGAGTTTCATGCCAGAGTTGTACAGCATGAGTGCGACCACTTGGATGGAATCCTGTATCCAATGCGAATTGAGGATATGAGACTGTTTGGTTTTGAAGATGAGCTGGTAGCCGCTTCAAGCCAATGCGACGATATTACCTGACCTGGCTGTGTAGAATCAGTCGCTGTTGCTAGGTGTCAAAGACAATAGCAGTTCGCTGGCGTGCGACACTCGTTTTTCTAATTCTTCAAAACAGTGAGAAACTTGAATCTCTGAATCGTTGTTTTTCACTTGAATTGAATCGGGCTGGCTGTTCATAATTTCTACAAGGCCCGCCACATTGAAATCTGCGTTCTTCGAAAACTTGATTCGTGTGGAATTCAGACCAACATCAAGCTTTTCAATACCTAGTTGTCTTGTTAGCATTCTTATTTCGGCAGTCTGCAAAAGCCATTCTGCCGGTGCTGGTATACTGCCAAATCGATCTTTCATCTCATCCCGCAATTCCCTCAGTTTTCCAATTGCTCGTGCAGATGCAATGCGCTTGTAGAGTGTTAATCTCAGATTCACATCAGGTATCCAGCTTTCCGGAATCAGCGTCGGGGTGTTCAAATTAACTTCGCTTGGCGTTGCTTCGTCGTTGAGCATATTTTGTACAGTTTGTTTTTCCGACGTTACACCTCGATTCAACTCGTCAACAGCTTTTGATAAATACTCGGAGTAGAGTGTATAGCCGATTTCGTCAATGGCACCGCTTTGCGCTTCACCAAGAATTGTGCCTGCTCCTCGAATTTCCAGGTCATAGGTTGCAACAGCATACCCAGCACCCAGTTGTTGAAGCGACTCAATGGCATCAAGTCTGCGTTTAGCATCTTTTGCAAGGTATGCCTTACTTTCTACAAGGAAATAGGCGAACGCCTCTTGATACGACCTTCCGACCCTTCCTCTAAGTTGATAAAGCTGAGCTAGTCCGAACTTGGACGCAGCGTTTATTAAAATCGTATTTGCTGTTGGAATATCAAGACCGCTTTCAATAATGGTGGTGCATACAAGAGTGTTGAATTTTTGCTGGTAAAACTCTTTCATAACTTGCCCTAATTCAACCTTGGACATTTGTCCGTGGGCTATTCTGATATTAGCTTCGGGAACAATTTTTGCAAGATTGCGAGCCGCTCTGTTGATTGACTTGACTTCATTGTGTACATAGAAAATCTGCCCCCCGCGCCCGAGCTCGCGAAGACAAGCCTCCCGTATCAGTACCGGTGACCAGTCGCGGAAAAATGTATGAACTGCAAGACGATTCTCGGGCGGAGTTGCGATGATTGAGATTTCACGCAGTCGGTTGAGTGCCATACTGAGCGTGCGAGGGATTGGAGTTGCTGAAAGAGACAGCACATTGACATTGGTTCTTCTTTGCTTTAGGTGTTCTTTCTGTCGCACTCCGAAGCGATGTTCTTCGTCAATAATCAGCAAGCCTAAATTCTTGAACTTCACATCCGATTGAATCAAACGGGTGGTTCCAATTGCAATGTCAATACTTCCACTATTCAGTTCGCTCACTCGTTTCTTTAATTGGCTGCCTGTTTGCAATCGAGAAAACAAACCTACTTTAGCACCCCACTCGGCGAATCTGTCGCTAAATACATCGTAGTGTTGCTGTGCAAGTATCGTTGTGGGAACAATGATTGCAACTTGATAGTTATTGGCAACTGCAGCGAATGCGCATCGAAGGGCAATTTCTGTTTTTCCAAAGCCAGCATCTCCGCAGACCAGTCTATCCATTGGAATTTTCGATGACATGTCCGCCAGCACGTCCCTTTCTGCGGACAGCTGGTCCACAGTTTCGTTATACGGAAATTTTGCAGTAAACTCGCTGTAAAGGTCAGGAGGGCACTCGATAGGTGGTGATTGACGGGCTTCGCGAAGTGCCTGCACTTCCAAAAGTTCGCTAGCAATATCGTATGCCTTTTGCTGTGCCTTTTTCTTGGCTTTTGCCCATTTCTTTGAACTTAGCGAGTGGAGCGGTATGTTGTCCTTGTCAATGCTGACGTATCGATTTACCCAGTCAACCGAATATATGGGAACATAAAGTTTGTCTGTACCATAGTATTGAATTACCATGAACTCGGCTTCAAATCCATCAAAATTCATCGTTTCAAGCCCGCTATAACGTCCTATGCCATGAATTTCATGAACCACAGGGTCGCCAATATTTAATTCTTCTACCACAGCCAGTAATTTGTTTTTTCGGGAGATTTCTACTTCTGGTCTGGTAGTGGGCATGCTGGAGACAGATGCTCCGAATAAATCTGCACTGGTAACAATTTTTATATTGTCCTCGGGCAAATTTAACCCTGTCGGTAGATGTGCCAACTGAATTGTAATGGATGCGGATTTGTCTTCAAGCAGAGTTTGCCAATTGCAATCTGTGTTGTATTTTATGCCTGTGTCCTTTAATGCGTTTTTCACCATCGCCATTTGGCCAGCAGTATCGACGGCAATATGGAATTTTCCCTTGTTTTTTTGCAAGGCGACTTTCAGAGAATCATAGGGATTGGCGATGTCGCTGGCTGAGGTGAAATTCAAAGGTGAGGAAACATCAAACCGCACCCCCGATTTTTTATTATTTTTACTGAGTATGGTGCTATTGAAAAAATTGATGCGATTCTTTACATGTTCTAGTTCCATGTAAAGCATGTCTGGATTGAGGGGTTGCTGGTAGGAACTCTCGCTGACAACCTGAAAGCGCTCTTCAATTTGTTTCCAATACTTTTTGATTGCCTCGAATGAGTCTTCCGCCACAAAAATGGATGTAGAATCCGGCAAATAATCAAAGAAGCTGGAAGTTGAATTGAAAAACAGTGGCATGTAAAACTCAGCTCCTTCCGGAATCTTTTTCGAGTCGATAAAGCGGTAAACGCGATTGGACTTTGGATCTCCCGGAAAATTCTGTCTGAAAGCCTGGCGAAACAGGGTGATTCCTTCTTCGGTTAATGGAATTTCACTGCCCGGCAATACGCTGAATTCATCCACTTTTTGGAAAGAACGTTGTTCATCCACCAGAAAGCATCGAAGTGTTTCAACTTCCTCGTCGAATAATTCAATTCGTACGGGATGGTCCGACCCCATCGGAAATACGTCAATAACACCGCCTCTTACCGCATATTCACCATGAAATTCAACTTGTGGAACTTGCTTGTAAGCCGATTCAAACAGCAGGTTGCGAAAATTATCAATATTCAGCTTGTCGCCCACCTTGACCGAAAAGTTGTGACTTTTGATATATTGGGCAGGAGGCAGGCACTGAATCAGACTATCTATGTTAATTACGACGATTCCTCTGTGGAGAGCCGGTAGTTTAGAAAGAATAGAGAGTCGATTTGAGGTAATGTCCTGTCGAGGACTGAATGCATCGTATGGTAGACATCCCCAACTTGAGAAAGGGTAAATTGGGATAAGTGTCTTCTGGTCCGAATAGAAACGAAGGGCATCAACGAAGTAATCGAACTCGCGTGTATTACTTGAGACTACAACTGCAGGGCCTGGAAGATTGGTCGCAGCACGGCTAACAGCCAGTGCATCCGAACTTCCTTTTAGTCCATGCCAAATCTCGGTTCCCTTGTTTTTACTTGGCAACGGCGGGTTCAACGGGGAGTATAAATTCATGGATTTCACAGAAACTTCAAATGAGATAATTCTTGGTTGATTACAATGTGGTTAATTATCGGTGTAACTAAGGATATATGAGTACCAGAAACTATTGGGCATTGATTCCAGCAGCAGGGACTGGTGTGCGAATGAATACCAGTGTACCCAAGCAATTTATGCAACTCGGGAGCAAGACAGTAATTGAGTGGTCCATAGGAGTCATGGCTTCACACCCTATGATTGATGGTGTGTTTGTTGGATTGTCGCCCAATAACGACCGAAGGGACTGGGTGTCCAGTTTGCATCCTAATGTTCGGGGAGTATTCGACGGGGGGTTGACCCGGGCTGAAACCGTTCGCAATGGCTTGGAGGCTTTACTGGACAGCGGATGTTCAGGTAGCGACTGGGTTTTGGTGCACGATTCCAATAGACCATTTCTGATTTCAGATGAAGTTGAATTATTGATCAATCAAGTCGGAAGTGATTTGAATGGCGGGTTGCTGTGTTCGCCAGTACACGACACTGTAAAAATTTCAGATTCCGGACGCGTTGAGAAGACATTGGACCGAAACATCTTTTACCGGGCTCAGACGCCGCAACTGTTTCCCATTGAATTGTTGTTGAATGGACTGAATCATTGCATTGAATCTAATTTTAGTATTTCAGATGAATCTCAAGCGATGGAAGTTCAAGGCTATAACCCGATTTTGGTGAAAGGGAACGACAGAAATCTGAAGATCACCACGACCGATGACCTGATTGCAGCCAATTCACTACTGCCATTAATTCAAAAACAAGAAAGCGAATTGTCATGAGAGTAGGATTTGGATTTGATGTTCACAGGCTTGAATTTGGCAAGGATTTGATTCTGGGCGGAGTGCATATTCCTCATGAAGCCGGGTTGTCAGGCCATTCAGATGCTGATGTATTAATTCACGCTATAGTTGATGCGTTGCTCGGAGCTGCCGGGCTTGGAGACATAGGTAGTCATTTTCCAGATTCGGAAGCTCGATTCAAGGATGCCAATAGCCGGGAATTTTTAAAACACGTCGCTCAATTACTGAGTGATTCTGGATTCTCAATTTCCAACCTGGATGCAACAGTAGTTGCCGAAGCACCCAGGTTAAGTCCGTACGTGTCTTCCATGAAGCAGAACTTGTCCGATGAATTGGGGATGGATGCCGACCGAATCAATATCAAAGCGACAACAAACGAAAGAATGGGATTTGTCGGACGTCAAGAAGGGATTGCAGCTTATGCAATTGTATCTCTGAACGAGCCAAGATAAACAGCTAGCGAGCTTTCTTCAGCATTGCGTATGTCGCTCCTGAGCCACCATCGTGCACCGGTGCACGGCAATACGCCAAAACATACTTGTTTTGAGCTAGCACTGTGTAGGTCAGGTGCTTCAGTACTGGAATATTTTGTCGGGACCGATTCCCCTTGCCGTGTACGATCCGTACGTATCGCTTGTTACTTTGGACCGAGCTGGAAATAAATCTTGAAATTTCAGCTTTTGCTTCTTGGGTTTTATAGCCATGCAGGTCAATATATGCCTGCACCTCGATCTTGCCGCGCTTCATATCCTTGAAATCTCGCGTTTTGACACCGGGCTTTTGCAACTCTTCATCCATTTCAAATGAATGGAGCGAATCTTCTGGATTGCAGTCTAAAGATTCCTGCATAGCCCGTTTATCGTCAAGCATGCTTTGATTGGGATTTGGCAGTGGTTGCGGGCGTTTTGGACGCGGACGCTGACTCGAAATTGGAGTTACTCCCAAATCATCCATCAAATTCTTGAACTGATTTTGTTCATCATTATCTTGGCGTGTCATTTCAAAACTCCAGACTCTTCAAGAAACTTGTGGGCATCAAGTGCTGCCATACATCCTGTACCGGCCGATGTTACTGCCTGCCGATAGACAAAATCAATTACGTCGCCTGCTGCAAATACTCCCGGAACACTTGTAGCTGTTGCGTTTCCGTTTAGTCCGCTTGTAGTAACAATGTAACCGTTCTGCATTTCAAGTTTTTCTGCAAAAATTTCTGTGTTGGGAGTGTGCCCAATAGCAATAAAAATTCCCTTTACATCCAGTTGAGTCATCTCCTTTGTGTGAACATTCGTTATATTTAATCCGTTAACACCCGTTTCGTCGCCTAACACTTCATCTACTACATGATTCCATTTCAGTACAATCGGTCCGCCAACGTCTGTGCTCCTGCTGATTATCTTGTCAACTAATATTGCTTCTGCCCGTAACTTGTCCCGTCGATGCACCAGCGTGACAGAGGAGGCGATATTCGACAAGTACAAAGCTTCCTCAACAGCTGTATTACCACCCCCAATTACTGCTACGTCTTGGTTTTTGAAGAAGAAACCATCGCAGGTCGCACAAGCCGACACTCCCTTGCCCATAAAATTGCTCTCGGATTCAAGACCAAGATACTTGGCTGACGCCCCGGTTGCAATGATAAGACTGTCGCAGGTGTACTCATCGTCTCCATAAATTTTAAATGGACGAGTGCTGAAATCGACTTCGTGAATATGGTCATTCACTACTTTCGTATCAAATCTGATGGAATGCATGCGCATTCTTTCCATCAAGTCAGGGCCTTGAACACCTTCTGCATCTCCGGGCCAGTTATCAACATCTGTTGTTTTCGAAAGCTGCCCTCCTGTTTCAATTCCGGTAATCAAAATAGGGGAGAGATTAGAACGAGCCGCATACACAGCAGCAGTATATCCCGCCGGTCCGGAGCCTAAAATTATCAAGTTGCTATGAATCGTCATGCATGTCGATTTTTACATAAATTTTAAGAAATATACTACTTTTTGGCTACTCCACTGGGCTAAAAAGGAACTCTATCCAGAGCGTTAGTGAGATTGTTGTAGCAAATCAAAAATTATAATCGAAAATTGTGCGGTTAATTCCAGAAGTCTACCAAAATTGTTACTCATTTCACTTGGGGTATTTTGATGACAATTTGTTCAATTTTTTTCTTGCGACAAGCAGGCCAAAATCAATGCGTAATAAACTCAAGAACGATAATCTGCAATGAATAAGTAGTAGTTAAACAGATGTCGTGCAGGTTAAAGTGTCAGAAGATAATACTTGAAAGTTAATCCAATCGCGAGTTTCGCCTGCTTTTTGGCTAAATTTCTATACTTGGGAGTAATTTTTATATCTGAAATTGCTTGCTCTGTCTTACTTGCAATTTGCCAAGACACCATGTTTGTAAGATAATTAGCACTTGAATTTGCTGTTTTTGCTAATTAATTGCGGTGTTTCCCAAAAAATTTCTAAAAGTTTACAGCCTGTTTCAGAACTGTTTACTTCAGATAACCGTTGAAACTGTTCTGCAGTAGCTCGAAACAGGCTTGATTAGTTGCATAGACATAATTTATATCAACCTCCATTGAATTCAGAGCCGGATTGAAAGTATCGCCAAAAATTTCAAGTGCATTAACTCGAATTGCAAGCGGGTATTTCATGATACTTCTGTTCTTGCTCGCACTGTTTATCGCGCTTTGCCTAGTATCTTACTCACCGGACGACCCTGGATGGTCGCACTCTAAAACGAATAGTGTCGTCGAAAATTTAGGTGGTGTTCTTGGTGCGTATATCGCTGATATTGGCCTTCAAGGATTTGGTTTTTCAGTTTATTTGATTCCAATTACGATTGCGCTGTTTGGATGGAACTATTGTTATCGCTGGAAAAATAACAGAAACGACCACTTGTTCGGACCGATACTTTTCTTTTTGGGATTTGTAGTGGCAATTGTTGGGGCTAGTGGATTGGAATCTCTTTACAGCTGGTACGAAACCAACTTGTCAAATTCGAGTAGTGGCGTATCGTTTCCGAATGGCGGTGTCCTGGGATATGAAATTAGTAAATTGATGTTGTCCCTGGCCGCAAGCGACAGTAATTTGGCGGTATCGCAATCTCGGTCTGCTGGCACGAATTTTACGACCGCTTTGTTTTTGGTTTTAGTAGTTGTTGGGACTTGGTGCATGGGATTGATTTCGTGGCTGGGTGTTGCTGAACGGGTTGGCAGAGGCTTTTTCTGGATAATCAGCCGAAAAATCCGGCCAGCAGAACAGGAGGAACCCGTCATTGAAAAGACAAAGGAGCCAAGAAAATCTAAATTTGACATCAGAAAAAAGAAAACTGACATCAAAGGCGAGACCGCTGTAGTTGAACCTTCCATTACTGGTATTTTGTCTGAATCAAGTCAACCTGTACCGCAGCCGCCGCCCCAAAAACCAAAAACACCTGCTCCAGAAAATCGCAAGCCCAAGAATGTGGCAACTGCACCGCAAGCCAGGCCAAGAGCCAAAACTGCCACAGGAAAATCCTTGCCAGACCTGTCCTTGCTAGATCACACGGAAACCCCCAAGTTTGCTTATTCAAAAGAAGAACTTATGCAAATATCCAGTAAAGTTGAAGATACTTTGCGCGATTTTAAATTGGAAGTTGTTGTGAAAAGTATCCATCCCGGGCCAGTCGTGACACAATTGGAAATCGAACCAGCAGCGGGCTTGAAATCAAGTCAAATTGTAAATCTTTCAAAAGACTTGGCGAGGTCGCTTGCCGTTCCCAGTATTCGGATTGCAGACAACGTTCCGGGAAGTCCTTATGTTGGTGTAGAAATACCCAATAAAAAGCGCGAAGTTGTAAGATTGATAGACGGACTGGAATCTTCTGAATACAAAAATAGCAATGCGCCTTTGACAGTGGCGCTAGGGAAGAACATTGGAGGAGCAACTGTTGTTTCAAACTTGGCAAAAATGCCGCACTTGCTGATTGCGGGGACAACTGGTGCAGGAAAATCTGTTTGCCTGAATGCGATACTTTTAAGCCTCTTGTACAAATCTACAGCCGATCAGGTACGACTGATTATGGTTGACCCCAAAATGCTTGAGTTTTCCGTATACGAAGGAATTCCGCATTTGCTTGCACCGGTAATTACCGATATGCAAAAAACAGAGAACGCCTTGCGCTGGTGCGTTGTTGAAGTGGAGCGCAGGTTTAGAATTATGGCGGAACTGGGGACGCGAAATCTGGAGAGTTTCAATGAAAAAATCAAGAATTCCGCAGAGCCCATACTGGACCCAAGCACCGCTGATTCCGAAAATCCCGAGAATCTTAAGCCTTTTCCTTACGTAGTGTTTGTGATTGATGAATTGGCTGACTTGATCATGGTACTTGGGCGCAAGGCAGAAGAGTTGATCATTCGAATTGCTCAAAAAGCCCGTGCCGCCGGCGTACACCTTATTGTTGCGACGCAAAGGCCGTCAAGTGATGTAATTCGGGGAATCTTGAAAGCGAATATTCCAACCAGAATTGGCTTCAAGGTTGCTTCAGGCACAGATTCCAGAACCATCCTGGATCAAGGAGGGGCGGAAACCTTGTTGGGACAGGGCGACATGCTGTTTATACCGCCAGGCAGTGGAACTGCTATACGGGTGCATGGTGCATTTGTATCCGATGATGAAGTTAAACGAGTGGTAGACTTTCTGAAAACTTTGGGTGAACCAAGATACAACAGCGAAGTAACGGAAGACGCTACGGGGTCAAGTGTCAGCGGTAGCGGTATGGCATCTGTTAATGGCGATGATTACAGCGGTCAGGACGACGAACTATACAATAATGCTTTGTACTTCGTGGCAAAGACCCGACGCGCTACCATTTCTTCTGTTCAGCGTCACTTGCGCATTGGCTACAACAGAGCAGCAAGAATTATAGAAGCCATGGAAGAGGCCGGTGCAATTAGCCAAGTACAGGCAGGCGGCAAGCGGGAAGTGTTTGTTGAACCTCCCGATGACTAATAATCAAAGTAATTTGGAAGCAGATTTAATATGAAAGCTCAAACTCGTTGCAAGGATTGGATTGTCAATAATCGTATGATCGGGATGGTTGTGGCATTGTGTTTTTTCTTTTCCCCGTCTCTTGCACTTTCAGAATCAGCTACCGAGCGACTGGCCTCTTTTTTTGAGAATGACTCTACCATTTTTGCAGAATTTCATCAGGTGGTTTTGGATGAAGGTTTAAATGTAATAGATGAAAGCACAGGATTGATGTGGCTGGCGCGACCGGACAAATTTCGCTGGGAATACAAGTCTCCGTATGAACAAACGATTGTGAGCGACGGCGTAAAAGTATGGTCCTACGATATTGAGCTGGAACAGGTGACAATACAAAATTCGTCTGATGTAATCGGGGATACCCCTGCTGTGATCTTGGCAGGCAAGGGAGAAATTGAAAAAAACTACAATGTTGTTGATTTGGGAGTGCAGGGAAACTTGTCCTGGGTCGTACTGGAACCCAAAATTACGGAAAATGCCCAGTTCGAGGTCATGCGGCTTGCATTTGGTGCAAACACACTTGAAGTTGTTGAAATGGTTGGACTGCTTGGAGATACAACCAGGATAGAATTTTTTGAGATTATTCGCAATTCGGAATTCAGTGACGAGACATTTCAATTTGAGAGTCCTGAAGGGGTAGACATTATTCAGGAAGGATAGGACTGTGTTGTATGCTGATGCCAGTACAAACGAAGACAGCAATCTGTTTCAGCAAAATTTCTCACCTATTGCCGACTTGCTACGCCCCGAGCGTTTAGGCGATGTAGTAGGGCAGGATCATTTGCTTGCAAAAGGAAAGCCGCTTTGGACTGCTGTTGACAAAAAAATTCCTCATTCCATGGTATTTTGGGGGCCTCCGGGATGTGGAAAAACAACATTGGCGAGAATTGTCACAGCGTCGTTTGATGCTCAAATGATGGCTATATCAGCTGTTGGTTCAGGGATTTCTGATATTCGAGAAGCAATAGCCAGAGGCGAATCAGCAAAAACTGCGGGGCAGAGAACCGTATTATTTATTGACGAGGTGCATCGCTTCAACAAGGCACAGCAGGATGCATTCCTGCCTCACATTGAGAACGGTGTATTGATTTTCATAGGTGCAACAACCGAAAACCCGTCGTTTGAATTAAATAGCGCATTGCTTTCAAGGTTGAAAGTGTATGTTTTAAAGCAGCTTGACACGGAAGATATCAAAAAAATTCTTGACAGGGCGATGAGTGTTGGCAAGGAGGCATTGCCTGAGGGAATGACACTATCAGATAAAGCAAAGGAGGTATTTGCTCAAAGTTCGGCTGGGGATGCCAGGCGGGCATTAAACTATCTCGAAATTGCAACAGGGTATTTAACCCAAAGTTCAAATACGAGCATTTCGGTTGATATGGCTGCAGAAATTGTTGGTGAGCCCGTATTGAGATTTGACAAGCAAGGCGATATATTCTATGAACAAATTTCTGCTTTGCACAAATCTATTCGAGGCTCTGATCCAGACGCATCATTGTATTGGTTGTCTCGTATGCTTGAAGGTGGTTGTGACCCTCTCTACATTGCCAGAAGGGTGACGCGAATTGCAAGCGAAGATATAGGCAATGCAGACCCAAGGGCATTGGATGTCGCTTTAGGAGCGTGGGATGCATATCGTAGACTTGGTACACCCGAAGGCGAACTTGCCATAGCACAGGCGGTTGTTTACATGGCCTGTTCTCCAAAGAGCAACGCTGTTTACAAAGCATTTGGTTTGGCAACGAACGATGCACGTAGCCATGGTAATCTTGAGGTGCCGTTGCATCTGCGGAATGCACCGACCCAAATGATGAAGAATTTAAAATATGCCAAGGGATACAGGTATGATCATGATGAATCAGAAGCACATGCGACAGGACAGACGTATTTTCCTGATGGCATGACGCAACGTAAATACTACCAGCCAGTTGACCGGGGAATAGAAAAGCGTATAGGAGAGTACTTGCGGCAATTGCACGGAAAGCAGTTTGGCAAGTAGGGCGATATTTCATGTAGTTTTAATGAAACTGATGCGAATTGCGCCTTGATCATGTATCAACGGTGCAACATTCACTCTCGCATCGCGAGTAAAATATTAACAGAGCTAGTTTGACAATCATTTTTTCTCGGAACTTACTCAAATGCATGACCCACAATTTCTGCGAGCCGAATACAAGCAAATTGCCGAGAGGCTAAAGTCTCGCGGCTATGATTTCAATATCCCGTACTATGAAAATCTTGAATCGCAGCGAAAAACGGTTCAGTCGAAAACTGAAGCCGCACGACGAGAGCGAAACCAGTTGTCAAAGGAAATTGGTGCGGCAAAATCCCGAGGTGAAAGTACAGACGAGCTAATGAGCAAGGTTGCCGGAATAGGCAAGGAACTGGAAGTGCTTGAATCTGAAAATTCAGCTGTTCAGGTAGAAATGAAGAAGTTTTACGACGGGATTCCGAATTTAGCTCATGAAAGCGTACCCGTTGGAAGCGATGAAAATGACAATCTGGAAATTCGCAAAGTGGGCAATTTGCCTGATTTTGAATTTGAACCTCAAGACCACGTAACCTTGGGGGAAAACCTAGAAATGATGGATTTTGAATTGGCTGCGAAGCTAGCAGGTTCTCGATTCGTTGTGATGAGCAGCAAAATTGCGCTGCTTCATCGGGCGATAGCACAATTCATGCTGGATGTTCATACGCGTGAACATGGGTACAAGGAAATTAATCTTCCTTTTGTTGTCAAGAACGAAGTTCTATACGGAACGGGTCAACTGCCAAAGTTTGAGGAAGATCAATTTAGATTGGATGACGACAGAGATTTCTACTTGATTCCTACTGCCGAAGTGCCGCTAACCAATTTTGTTCGCGACACTATCGTAAATCTGGAAGATTTGCCGATGAAATTAACGGCGCATACCCCTTGCTTTCGAAAGGAAGCAGGGTCTTACGGAAAAGATACTCGCGGAATGATACGCCAGCACCAGTTTGAAAAAGTGGAACTAGTGCATATTGTTACACCCGAATCATCTTATAAAGCACTTGAAGAGTTAGCAGCAAATGCAGAACGAATTTTGAAAATGCTTGAGTTGCCTTATCGAGTCGTTATTTTGTGTACGGGCGATATGGGTTTTTCTGCGGCGAAAACTTACGATATTGAAGTATGGTTGCCAGGGCAAGGCACTTATCGTGAAATATCTTCATGCAGTAATTGTGAGGGGTTTCAAGCAAGGAGAATGTCGGCAAGATGGCGCAACCCTGAAACGAATCAGCTTGAACCTGTTCATACACTCAACGGGTCCGGGCTGGCAGTAGGGCGTACATTGATTGCTGTAATGGAAAACTATCAAAATGCTGATGGAAGTATTCGAATTCCAGCCGTGCTTCAACCTTACATGGGAGGAGTTAGTCAAATTGACAAGTTGCGGTGATGGTTGAATCGGATATTTCTTAAGTGATTGAACTATTTTTTGGTTGTTTTAGGCATATATAGATCGGTTATTGTCCCTTCGTATATTTCCGTTGCAAAGCCCACTGTTTCTGATAATGTCGGATGCGGGTGAATGGTTAGTCCGATATCCATGGAATCAGAACCCATTTCAATTGCATGCGCTGCCTCAGCAATTAGTTCCCCAGCATTAACTCCTGTGATTCCTGCACCGATAATACGATTTGTCTGAGGGTCGAACAACAGTTTGGTAATTCCTTCGGACCGAGTCATAGCAAGGGCCCGGCCACTTGCACCCCATGGGAATATTGCCTTTTCGTATTCAAATCCCGTTTTCTTTGCTTCACGTTCAGTCAATCCAACCCAGGCAATTTCGGGGTCGGTATACGCGACGGAAGGAATAATACTTGTATCGAAGCTGGACTTTATGTCTGCGATAACCTCGGCAGCGACTTTACCTTGGTGTGTTGCCTTGTGTGCTAGCATGGGCTGTCCAGTAATATCTCCAATTGCGTAAATTCGAGGCACATTGGTTCTTTGGTGTTGATCGGTTTTGATAAATCCATTCTCATCTACTTCAATACCAGCACTCTGCGCTCCAACAAGTTTTCCATTTGGTGACCTTCCGGTGGCAACTAAAACCATGTCAAATTTTTCAACAACTTTCCCCTTGGGCGTTTCTATTTCAACATCAACAGAATCGGCTTGGGCTTTTACGGATTCGACGCGGGAATTCAGATGGATATTTTCATACTGACTTCTGATTCGCTTCATCAACGGCTGTACAAGGTCGGGGTCTGCCTCTGCAATCAGGCTGTCAAGCATTTCAACAATCGTAATTAAAGAACCAAGCTCATGATAAACGGTTGCCAGCTCTAATCCGATTATTCCCCCGCCAATAACTAGCATGCGCTTCGGAATCGTCTTAAGTTCAAGTGCGCCGGTTGAATCAACGATTAATGGACTGTCTGGGAGAAAGGGGAGTTTGGCAGCATGCGAGCCAGATGCAATGATTGCATCGTCAAACTTGATTTGTGTTATTTCTTTGTCGTTTACAACTTCAATAGTGTCGGAACTAGTGAACTGGCCATAGCCTGTAACGACCTGTACTTTTCGCTGTTTCGCCAAACCATTCAATCCACTTGTCAATTTGCTCAGAACAGTTTCAACCCAAGTTCTTAGCTTTGCCCGGTCAATCGCAGGTGCTTTAAATGAAATGCCGCAGGTTTCTATTTCTCTTGCGTCAGAAATAACTTTTGCAACATGCAGAAAGGCTTTTGATGGAATACAACCAACGTTCAAACAAACACCTCCCAAAGTGTTGTATTGTTCGACGAGGACGGTTTTCTTGCCAAGGTCGGCGGCTCTGAATGCGGCGGTATATCCTCCCGGTCCAGATCCGAGAACAACAACTTCTGCATGTAATTTGTTCATTTAAAACAATTAATAAAAATAATAATTTAAAGCAGAATCTGAAGCGGTTGTTGAAGCAGTGAGCTAATATAGGCTACAAAGCGGGCGGCTTCTGCACCATCAATTACTCGATGGTCATAAGACAGCGATAGCGGTAGCATCAATCGAAAATCAATTTTACTGCTATTCGGAACCAAAACCTGGTGATGACGGCTGACACCAAGAATCGCAACCTCAGGAGGGTTGATTATGGGAGTAAAGAACCGTCCACCAATTCCGCCTAAACTGGAAATTGTAAAGCAACCACCTTCAAAGTCAGTCGGGGTTAGTTTTCCGGCTCGAGCCCGTTCGCTTGTTTCCTGAAAAACTTTTGCAATTTCGTTTATGCCTATGGATTGAATATTTTTGATAACCGGCACTACCAGTCCATTAGGAGTGTCTACTGCAATGCCGATATTTATGTATTTCTTGAGTATTAGCGCTTCCGAATCAGAAGAAAGCGATGAATTGAATGTCGGAAACTCGGCTAACGCATAGGCTACTGCTTTGCATATAAAAGATAGCATCGTAATTTTGGGGGAATCCTTGTCTGCTTTCTCATTGGCTTCTTTTCGGAAAGATTCCAATTCAGTGATATCTGTTTCATCATGGTGAGTAACGTGTGGAATATCCAGCCATGACCGATGAAGTCTGTTGCCGGTAATTCGCTTGATTTTTGACAGTTCGACTCGTTCCGTATCTCCAAACTTCGAAAAATCAACGGCAGGAATGGGTGGTACTCCCGGTATCGTTTCTACGTTGGGTGTTGCCACAGATTCCATAGTCAATTTGACAAAACTTTGTACATCTTCCTTAGTGACTCGCCCCTTGGGACCGTTTCCACGAATTTTGGAAAGATCTGCGCCCAATTCGCGTGCAAATTGCCTTACACTCGGACTGGCGTGAGGCAGTATTCCTTTTGCACGTTCAACAGGTGGCGGCAAGGAAACCGGAGGTTTCGAACCGAATTGTTCCGGGTGCTGTGATTGGCGGGCAGGTTTGGAGCCAGGTGTCAGTTGCACCAATGACTCGGTTTCCTTGGCTGGCCGTGTATCCTCGTCTCCAGAGAGTATTGATTTTGTTGTTTCGACAATTTCTTCCACTGAAATCAAAGCATCTCCCTCTGAAACCTTGTCACCGACTTGCACCATAATACTAACGACAACGCCCGCTGTAGTAGTTGGAACATCCATGGTGGATTTTTCACTTTCAAGGGTGATAATCGGGTCGTCAACCGCAATGACATCACCTACATGGATGTGCAAATCAATAATTTCTACATCGCTAAAGTCGCCAATATTCGGCAGTTGAACTTCAACCAAATTGTCAACCGAGGTTTTTCCTGTAGTTTCTGGAATCTCATCCACAACAATTTCAGTTGAATTTGCATTTTCCGATGTTTCCGGGGCTGTTTCTTCTTCTTTTGCCTCTTCTGCAATTATTAGTAAATCCCCCTCGGAAACCTTGTCGCCTATTTGCACCGCGATGTTTTTGACCACGCCCGAAACAGTCGATGGTACATCCATGGTGGCTTTATCGCTTTCAAGTGTAAGCACAGGGTCGTCCAGAGAAATCCTGTCGCCAACCGCAACATGCAGCTCAATGATTTCGACATCTGTAAAGTCGCCGATGTCGGGAAGCAATACTGTTCTTGCCTTACTCATGCACTCGGTTCTTCAACCCGCGTAGAATTTTAACTATTGAAGTATCGGATCGGGTTTCTTGGAATCTATGCCGAATTGGGAAAACGCCTTGGCCACTACATCTGGCTTGATTACCCCGTCATCGGCTAGTGCCTTAAGGGCAGCTGTTGCAATAAAGTAACGATTCACTTCAAAAAAATCCCTCAAATTACTTCGGGTATCCGATCGTCCAAAGCCGTCTGTGCCTAGTGTGATGTAGCGACGCGGTACAAAAGCCCGAATTTGCTCGGCATACAATTTAATGTAGTCGCTGGCAGCAACAACCGGTCCTTTTGTGGGGAGCAAGCACTGTTCCACATAACTAATATTTTGCTGCTGGTCGGGATTCAATCGATTGTTTCGTTCGACTGCTTGTCCTTCACGAGCCAGTTCGTTAAAGCTAGTCACACTCCATATATCTGCCGCTATGGAAAAGTCGGTCTCAAGAATTTCACTTGCTGCGACCACTTCTCGCAAAATAGTGCCACTCCCGAGAAGTTGGACGCGCGGAACGGACTCATCGCTTTTTTCAGAACTGTGCAACAGATACATTCCCTTGATAATTCCGGCTTCTGCACCTTCCGGCATCGGGGGATGGGTGTAGTTTTCGTTCATGCAGGTGATGTAGAAGTAAATTGCTTCGTGTTCCACATACATTCTTCGCAAGCCATTGTGAATTATCACTGCAAGTTCATAAACATAGGCGGGGTCGTAAGCGATACAAGTCGGTATGGTTGCTGCAAGCAGCTGGCTGTGCCCGTCCTGATGCTGAAGACCTTCACCCGCCAAGGTTGTTCTTCCAGCAGTTCCTCCGATCAAAAAACCCCGGACTTGCATATCTGCTGCTGCCCAGGCAAGATCTCCCACTCGCTGAAACCCGAACATTGAATAGAAGATATAAAATGGAATCATAGGGATATCATGATTGCTGTATGCCGTTCCGGCCGCCATCCATGAGCAAATGGCTCCCGCCTCGTTAATGCCTTCCTGGAGAACCTGACCCTCTTTGGATTCCCGGTAATACATTAACTGGTCAGCATCTTCAGGTTCATACAATTGCCCAAACGGTGCATAAATTCCCAACTGGCGGAACATTCCCTCCATGCCAAAGGTTCGGCATTCATCCGGAACAATGGGAACGATCAGTTTTCCGATATTCTCATCGCGTAGCAGAGCAGTCAGTACCCGAACAAATCCCATGGTTGTGGAAATTTCACGTTCGCCTGTGCCTTTGAGTTGATTGCCAAATATATTTAAATCCGGAATCTTCAGTTTTTGCGAAATACTTCTTCTGGCAGGCAAGAAGCCTCCCAGTTGATTTCGTCGCTCAAGCATGTACTGGATTTCCGGGCTATCGTCCGGCGGGCGATAAAATGGGGCGTTGGTAATTTCATCGTCTGTCAGGGGGATATTGAACCGGTCGCGAAATGAAAGCAGTGCATCTTGTCCCATTTTCTTTTGCTGGTGCGTAATATTTTGACCTTCGCCTGCTTCACCCATTCCATATCCTTTCACCGTTTTCGCGAGGATAACAGTCGGTCTGCCTTCGTGTTTGACTGCGGCTGCATATGCAGCGTACACCTTGTGAGGGTCGTGTCCGCCCCGGTTGAGGCGCCAGATATCTTCGTCGGTCATATTCGAAACCATTGCTTTCAGTTCTTCGTACTTGCCGAAAAAGTAATCCCTAGTGTATGAGCCGCCTTTGGCCTTGAATGCCTGATACTCGCCGTCAACTGCTTCTTCCATACGCTGTCGAAGCAGCCCTTTGGTATCTCGCATAAGAAGCGGGTCCCAGTATGACCCCCAAATCAGTTTGATTACGTTCCAGTTTGAACCGCGAAAATGTCCTTCCAGTTCCTGAATGATTTTGCCGTTGCCCCGTACCGGACCATCAAGTCGCTGCAAATTACAGTTGACCACGAAAATCAGGTTGTCCAATTTTTCTCTGCCCGCTAGTGACAACGCACCAATAGACTCCGGTTCATCCATTTCGCCATCTCCCACGAACGCCCAGACCTTCTGCTTGGCGGTGTCTCGCAAGCCGCGGTTATGCAAATATTTCATAAAGCGAGCTTGATAGATAGCCATGATGGGGCCTAGTCCCATCGAAACTGTCGGAAATTGCCAAAAATCTGGCATCAAGCGCGGGTGAGGGTAGGATGAAAGTCCGTCGCCCCCCACTTCCTGTCTGAATTTTTCAAGATCCTGCTCGTTCAATCGTCCTTCCAGAAATGCACGGGCATAGATTCCAGGGGCTGAATGTCCTTGTATGAATATCAAGTCCCCGCCGTGATTTGCACTAGGCGCGTGCCAAAAGTGATTAAAACCAATATCGTACAGCGTGGCTGAAGATGCAAAACTGGCAATATGCCCGCCGAGTTCAGTTGTTTTTTGATTTGCTCGCACAACCATGGCCAATGCATTCCAGCGAACCAGCGAGCGAATTCGCCATTCAAGTCCATGGTCTCCGCTACTGCGCTCCTCTTGGACTGCCGGGATGGTATTTACGTAGGCAGTTGTGGGGCGGTGAGGAATGTGTACACCGGACCGGCGAGCATTGTCAATCAATTGTTCAATCAGAAAGTGGGCGCGCTCATGGCCTTCACGGTCAATTACACTGGATAGAGCCTCTAGCCATTCCTGAGTTTCTTGCGGGTCAAGGTCAATATTTTCTTTTCTATCGCTCATACAATCCTTTTCTCGGGCTTTGAGTATTGGAATATAAGTTTACATCAAAGCAAGTTCTTTAAAGCAATAATCTGCCCCCATGTTCCCTTGTAGAAAGAGTACCTCTGCATATAAGCAAGCATAGCCGACACTATTAGGTTACCAACCTATTGAATATGAACTTGTCTTGGCGAGAATCATTTGGTCAGGACAAGTCGTCGCGGAAGGCCGATGATTCTGTTTAAAAACAACTTATGATTGGCTTAATTAGGTAATTAAAAAAATTCTCGTGCAAGTAGTGAATTATGGAAATAATCACATCTATAAAAGCCTTTGGTCGGTAAACAAGAAGGGTTCAAAGCCATTGCTTTTACTATGTTTTTTCAGAGCTTTGGCAAGGCATTGGCCAGTATACGATGCCTTATTTTTGGAAATTTGTTCAGGCGTGCCAGCTGCGACAAGTTCTCCGCCATTGCTGCCACCTTCGGGTCCCAAGTCAATTATCCAGTCTGCAGTTTTCAACACTTCCAAATTGTGCTCTATAACTACAATCGTATTGCCTTTGTTTCTCAAGGCAAAAATTACTGATAGCAGTTGCTTTATATCTTCAAAGTGAAGTCCGGTTGTGGGTTCATCCAGAATATAGAACGTATTTCCGGTGTCTCTTTTTGACAACTCAAGAGAAAGTTTTACCCGCTGTGCCTCACCGCCGGAAAGTGTAACTGCATTTTGTCCAAGTTGTATGTAACCAAGTCCAACATTTTGCAGGGTTTGAAGCTTTTTTGCGAGAGCAGGCACAGCATGAAACACTTCCAATGCCTCATCTACAGTCAAATTCAAAACTTCTGCAATATTTAGACCTCGGTATTCAATGTCCAAAGTAGCATCGTTGTATCGGGTTCCCTGGCAGGATTCACAGCGAACAAACATGTCTGGAAGAAAATGCATTTCAACTCGTATAAGTCCATCTCCCTTGCAGGCTTCACATCTGCCTCCGTCGACATTGAATGAAAATCGTCCGGCGGTGTAACCCCGCGCTCGTGCTTCTGGAGTTTTGGCAAAAAGGGTTCGAATCAAGCCAAACAAGCCTGTGTAAGTGGCTGGATTTGAACGAGGTGTTCGACCAATTGGCTGTTGCGTAATTCCTATTACCTTGTCAATGTGCTCAACTCCGCTAATCATTTTGTGCGGTGCCACATCTGCATTTGCCCGGTGGAGTCTTGTAGCCAGATAAGGATAGATTGTTTCATTGACCAGCGTTGATTTTCCAGAACCTGATACTCCGGTAACGCAAGTAAACAAGCCCAAGGGAAAGTCGACATTCATTTGTTTTAAATTATTACCTTTTGCCCCTTCAATTCTAAGCACTTTGTTCGGGTTGAGCGGGAATTGGGCACTGGGAATCGGTATTCGCCGCGTACCTTTCATATAGGCACCCGTCAACGACTGTTCGCATTGCATTACATCGTCTGGTGTGCCGGCGATGATTACATTGCCCCCGTGTGCTCCAGCACCTGGTCCCAAGTCAACTATGTAATCAGCATTGCGTATGGTCTTTTCATCATGTTCAACAACAATTAGCGTATTCCCCAAATCCCGAAGATGATTTAGCGTATTCAAGAGTTTCTGGTTGTCCCGGTCATGAAGTCCAACAGAAGGCTCGTCCAGAACATAGGTTACGCCAACGAGTCCGGAGCCAATTTGAGATGCAAGCCGAATTCGCTGAAGCTCACCTCCAGACAAAGTGTTTGTTCCGCGGTCCAGAGTGACATACGTCAGTCCAACATCAGCGAGAAACCTTAGTCGCTCCTTAATGTCTCTTACTATTCTTTCAGCAACCGGAGCTGCTTGAGTGTCTACACTAAGGTTTTTGAACCATTCGATACTCTGGCTTATGTTCATGCTTGTAACTTTGTGAATTGGATGGTCGGCTATCAAAACATTCCTCGGCCCTATATCCAGGCGACTGCCTCCGCACTCTTGGCAAGGACTGGATGTAAGAAATCTTGCCAATTTGTCTTGCATCACGTCGGAGTCGGTGTCGCGATATCGTCTTTCATAGGTGGGAAGAACACCTTCAAACACTCGAGACCGCTGATAAGTCGAACCATTGCTGCGAACATGCAGATAGCGAATTCTGGTATTCCCGCTTCCATGCAGAACAATTCTTTTCACACTTTCCGGCAAATCTTCGAATGGAGTGTCAATGTCAAAGCGGTAGTGCTTGGCGACTCCCGATAGAATGCTGAAGTAGTAGTTGGTTCTTCGGTCCCATCCCGGAATTGCTCCCGACGCAAGGCTCAGAGATGGGTCGGCAACAATTTTTTCAGGGTCCATTCTGGAGTAGTAGCCAAGCCCGGAACAGGATTTGCAAGCACCACTGGGATTGTTGAAGGAAAATATTCGCGGCTCAAGTTCATCAAGTACAAATCCACAGTATGGGCAACCAAATTTAGTGCTGTACAGTGTTCCTTCGTGGTCCATTTCACCGCTTTGCAAAAAAACATGAACGGCAACAATTCCATCGGAAAGTCCAGTGGCGGTTTCGATTGACTCGACGAGTCGCTGGCGATTACTATCCCGAATAATAAGGCGATCGACAATCACTTCAATTGTATGGGCTACATGCTTGTCCAATATCGGTACATTGTCGATCTCATACAACTGGTTATCTATGCGCATCCTTACATAGCCTTGCTTTGCGAGGTCGCGAAACAACTGCTCATGTCCGCCCTTCCTCCCCCTGACAACCGGTGAAAGCAGTGCGACCCGGGTCTCATTCGGCAGCGACAGTATGGCACCAACAATTTCGGCAATGGTTTTCGAAGAAAGATTGATTTTGTGTTCGGGACAACGGGGCTCGCCGACCCGAGCATACAGAACTCTCAAGTAGTCGTAGATTTCAGTAACTGTCCCAACGGTGGAGCGAGGACTGAATCTTGTTCCTTGCTGATTGATGCTGATTGCAGGGGACAATCCTTCAATAGAATCAACATCGGGCTTCTCCATAAGGGAGAGAAATTGCCGGGCATAGGACGAAAGCGACTCAACGTATCTACGCTGTCCTTCAGCATAAATCGTATCGTAGGCAAGCGAAGATTTGCCCGACCCGGACAAGCCAGTGATAACGTTCAATTTGTTGCGCGGCAAGTCAACATTGATTTGCTTCAAGTTATGCGTTCTGGCACCGCGTATTGAGATTACATCCATATAGATTTGATTGTTTTCAACGAAAAAATTTTAAACTGATAATATTACCCTGTTCTTTATCAATTTAGCAAAGCATAAGAGCAGTGAATCCACGTTTTACAGAGTTTGAAAGGAAAGCGATAGGCTCTCTTTCCGCAATTGTCGGAATGCGCATGGTGGGATTATTTTTAATTCTGCCTGTTCTGGCACTGCATGCGCATCAATTACCCGGGGCGACTCCGCTGTTAATCGGAATTTCGCTAGGCATTTACGGATTGACGCAGGCATTGCTGCAGCTTCCTTACGGATTGGCCTCGGACCGATGGGGACGCAAGTCGATAATTTCCTTGGGATTGATTGTGTTTGCTATTGGGAGTGTGGTCGCAGCTACAGCAGATTCAATATTTGGAATCATTCTGGGCAGGGCGTTGCAGGGCGGCGGCGCGATTGCTGCCGTGGTTTTAGCGTTTATCGGTGACCTGACTCGCGACAGTCAAAGGAACAAGGCCATGGCTATTGTAGGAGTTTCAATCGGGTCTGCTTTTACTTTATCGTTAATGATTGGACCGGTGCTTGACCGCTGGATTGGGGTGCAGGGAATATTTTGGGCATCGTTTGCATTGGCCGTAGCTGGATTGATGCTGCTGTGGTGCGTGGTACCAAATCAGCCAACTGAGCAAAACAAGTCAAAAGAATCACTACAGGAGTATGATTATCGACATGTACTTACAAACAGGAACTTGATTCGGCTTTGTGCTGGTTCGTTTTCGCTTCATGCGGTGATGACAGCCCTGTTTGTTGCGTTGCCCCCGCTACTTGTTGATACAGCCGGGTTCGAGCGGGCCGAGTTGTGGAAAATATACGTTCCAATACTGCTTTTGTCATTCGTTGCAATGGTGCCATTAGTCCGGCTCAGTTCCCGTAAGAATCGCTCTTACCTGATTATGCTGATTGCATCGGTGGTTTTGCTGGCAGGGCATTGCGGTCTTGCAGCTGGAACGCAGATTACAGGAGCTCTACTGCTGGGACTGTGGTTGTTTTTCGTGGGCTTCAATACATTGGAAGCTTTGCTGCCTTCTATTACAATAAGAACAGCCCCTCAGCATATGCGGGGTGCAGCAATGGGTGCGTTTAGTACCTGTACATTCGCAGGAGCATTTGTTGGAGGAATCGCTGGCGGAGTTGCCTATGGATTGTTCGATGCGCTCGGTGTTTTTGTATTGGCAGGGTTGATTGTGGTACTATGGATTGTCATAGCAGTTACAATTCGTCCAGTGTACTCGTATCAATGAAGCCTGTGAGTTGAATTGCAGCGAAACTGCTGGCATTGGGGCAATCTGCAACGATCCAGCACTTGAAAACTAGTGTCGCTATCGCCTGTGTACCAACAAGTCTGTTGTAGGCGCATAAGCATATTATTATGAATTAATTGGGTATGGAAAAATGAGTCGTGGAGTGAACAAAGTGATTTTGGTGGGCAGGGTTGGGAATGATCCTGAGCAGAGATACACACAGAATAGTGCAATGGTTGTGACTCTCAGTTTGGCGACTAATGATGTTTGGACGGATCGCCAAACCAATGAACGTCAAGAACGTACTGAATGGCATCGCGTTGTATTTTTCGGCAAATTGGCCGAGATCTCCCATGAATACGTCAAGAAGGGCCGGCAAATTTATGTGGAAGGGCGTCTGCAAACCAGAAAGTGGCAGGACCAGAAGACAGGACAAGATCGGTGGTCGACGGAAATCATCGCTACGGATATGCAATTATTGGGTAGCAGGGATTTCGACCAAGAAAGTTTTCAAGGTAGTCGCAATGACAATAACTTGCAACAAGGAGATTTTTCGAGCCAAAGTAATGAATCTGTCAAAACGTCTGCCGGAACAACAGAAAAAACTGTTCAATCGCAAGACGATTTAGATGACATTCCTTGGTAAGGGTAGCTGGATTTCTGCTTGCAGAAGCAATGGATGGAAGATTTTTCCATAAAACTACCAAAAAATCTTCACTTGGCTCCCAAACAGCATAGAATTTTGCGATAAAATATTGTTTATTGATTGTTTGGCGTAATTGGCATGTCAGGAAACAGTAACCATACGGAAACTCCTGATTTTTCAAAAGAGGAAAAGAAAGAAGATTCTGAAAAATCGGTACCTTTGAGGCAAAAAACGGAAGAGCAACCGCCTGACCCAACTCGTTTTGGCGATTGGGAGAAGAATGGCAGGTGCATTGATTTTTAGTGCTTGGAACTTTTAGATTACACGATAGATAGAACTTAAGATAACTTCGTAGTTGAATTGAATGTCACCTCATAATCGTCCGATTTCTCCTCATATTCAGGTTTACAAGCCTCAGCTTACCTCAGTTCTGTCAATTTTTCACAGGCTCACTGGAATTGTGTTGTCTATCGGCGCAATTCTAATAGCGCTATGGCTTGGGGCAATTGCGTACAGTCATGAAATTTATGTATCTTCACATGAAATTCTTTCGAGCCTCATCGGTAGAATATTCCTGTTTAGCTGGATACTCGCTCTGTTTTATCATTTGTGCAACGGGATTCGGCATTTGTTTTGGGATGCAGGAAAGGGAATGGAGATAAGAGCAGTCTATCAGAGCGGGTGGCTAGTATTGGCAGCTACTGTTGTCCTGACTATTCTTGTTTGGATAGTGGGCTATTTTGCTTGCGGGTGGTGAAAGCGGATGAGTTATCGGTCTCCCTTGGCACGCGTGATTGGACTTGGTTCGGCGAGAGAAGGTTCAGCGCATTGGTGGTGGCAGCGATTAACAGCAATAGCGTTGGTGCCATTATCGCTATGGTTTGTATTTTCAGTTGCAACCATGACAGGTGCGTGCTTTCTGGATGTTTACTCCTGGCTGGCACAACCTTGGACTGCAACGCTTCTGATATCGTTTCTTGTTTGTTTGTTTTATCATGCTCAGCTTGGAATGCAGGTGGTAATTGAGGATTATGTTCACCGCGAAGGATATAAAATTGCGTACATTCTCCTTGTCAAGTTTTTATCAGTTGTTCTGGTCATTTTCAGTTTGATTTCAGTGTTGCAAATAGCGTTGTAACTGGTATCCCAATGGTAATGAGTTCATACGATGTGATTGACCACTCGTACGATGTAGTGGTTGTAGGAGCAGGTGGGGCCGGCTTGCGTGCTACATTTGGAGTTGCACAGGCAGGATTGTCTACAGCTTGCATCACAAAGGTATTTCCTACGCGTAGTCATACTGTGGCTGCACAAGGCGGTATTAGTGCTGCGCTGGGAAACATGAATGAAGACGATTGGCGTTGGCATATGTATGACACGGTCAAAGGCTCAGATTGGTTGGGCGATCAAGATGCAATTGAATACATGTGCAGAGAAGCCCCCAATGCAGTGGTAGAACTGGAACACTACGGCGTGCCTTTTTCAAGAACCGAAGAAGGGAAGATATACCAAAGGGCATTCGGCGGCATGACGACGCATTTTGGTGAAGGACAGGCGATGAGAACCTGTGCTGCTGCCGACCGTACAGGACATGCAATCCTGCATGCACTGTATCAACAAGCGCTGAAAAACAAGGCGGAGTTTTTTGTTGAATACTTTGCACTTGACCTTATGATGAGAGATGGCGAATGTCACGGCATTATGGCTTGGCGACTGGATGACGGAACATTGCATCGAATACAGGCGAAGCTTGTAATTCTGGCGACTGGTGGTTATGGGCGCACCTATTTTTCGTGTACTTCGGCACACACTTGCACAGGAGACGGAAATGCAATGGTATTGAGAGCAGGCTTGCCGTTGCAGGATATGGAGTTTATTCAGTTTCATCCTACGGGAATATATGGCTCCGGATGTCTGATTACTGAAGGTGCCCGGGGAGAAGGAGGATACCTCACAAATTCGGATGGCGAGCGTTTCATGGAACGATATGCACCCAATGCCAAAGATCTTGCTTCCAGAGATGTTGTGAGCCGTTCTATGACACTGGAAATTCGTGAAGGCAGGGGTGTGGGCACCGAAGCTGATCACATATTTTTGCATCTTGAACACTTGGGACCGGAGGTGCTGCAAGAACGGTTGCCCGGTATCTCGGAAACTGCAAAAATATTTGCGGGTATTGATGTTGCTCGTGCACCGATACCAGTCATTCCGACGGTACATTACAACATGGGGGGGATTCCAACAAATTATAGAAGTGAAGTAGTTATACGAAAAGGCGGGGACAATGATTTTATTGTTCCCGGACTGATGGCGATTGGAGAAACAGCCTGTGTATCAGTTCACGGTGCAAATCGCCTGGGTTCAAATTCCTTGCTGGACTTGATAGTATTTGGTCGCTCGGCAGCAGATCGGGCACGACAACTGATCAAGCCCAATGAAGCAAAACGGTCATTGCCAAGAAACATAGAAGAAGATGCAATTGAACACTTTGATAAATTGCGAAATGCCAATGGTTCCACGCCAACTTCTGATCTACGATTGCAAATGCAGAAGATTATGCAGAACTTTTGTGGTGTATTCCGAACAGGTGAAATTCTGCAAGAAGGAACAGAAAAATTGAATAAAATTTGGGAAGGAATGCAGGATTTGCGCGTGGTCGACCGCTCAATGGTTTGGAATACGGACTTGGTTGAAACGCTTGAGCTGGACAATTTGATGCGGCAAGCCTTAGTGACAATTTATTCTGCATTGAATCGACAGGAGAGCAGGGGGGCACATGCAAGGGAAGATTTCAAAGACCGCGATGACAAAAATTGGATGAAGCATACTTTGGCTGAACTGAATTCCGCTGGTGATGTTTCCATTGACTACAGACCAGTGCATTTGTATACATTAACTGATGATGTTGAATTGATTTCACCCAAAGCAAGAGTGTATTAACCAGGCTTATCGAGATTTTTGAATGGCAAAGCTTCGTCTCCCCAAGAATTCAGTTGTACGTAAAGGAAAGTACTACAAAGCAACCGGCGACGGTGGCAATATCAGACGTTTCAAGATTTACCGTTGGAGTCCGGACAGCGGAGAAAACCCCAGCACTGACACTTACGAAGTGGATATGAACCAATGCGGTCCGATGGTTCTGGATGCGTTGATCAAGATCAAAAATGAAGTGGATTCTACGCTTACATTTCGCCGGTCGTGCCGAGAGGGTATTTGCGGGTCATGTGCGATGAATATAGGTGGAACAAACACACTGGCTTGTACCAAGCCAATTGAGGAAATTAAAGATACAGTTAATATTTATCCTCTTCCACACTTGCCGGTTGTAAAAGATCTTGTGCCTGACCTTACGCATTTTTATGCCCAATACGCCTCAATTCAACCTTGGATACAAACCAAGTCTTCGCATCCCAGCGACCAAGAGATGTTGCAATCGGTTGAGGAGAGGGCAAAACTTGACGGATTGTACGAATGTATCTTGTGTGCTTGCTGCTCAACTAGTTGCCCCAGTTATTGGTGGAATAGCGACAGGTATCTGGGACCGGCAATTTTGCTTCAGGCGTATCGCTGGATTACCGATTCGAGAGACGAATCAACCGGAGAGCGCCTGGATGAATTGCAGGATCCGTTTCGACTGTATCGTTGTCATACGATTATGAACTGCACAAACACATGCCCCAAGAATTTGAACCCGGGAAAGGCGATAGCAGAAATCAAAAAATTGATTGCGCTTCGGCAGTGAATCTTGATTCCCAACCGGACAGGCTTTTGGAAAAGAATCGCCTTCTATGGCGTTGCCGTCAGGGAACGCGTGAACTGGATACACTACTCACCCACTTTGTCGAAAAAAATTTCCAGAAGCTATCGAATCAGGAAATTCGGGATTTGAATCAGTTGCTTGACCATTCATCTCCACAACTTTATGCTTGGTTAACGGGAGAAGAAGTGCCCCGTAATACTTCTTCTGCGGTATTGGTCGAAAAAATCCGGAAATATCAAATTGACTAGCCCTTAAAACTTGGCAAGTTGACAGTAGAGAATTTGTTGCTTCGTACAAGACTTTTGGCGCGGCAGTTGCTATGAATCTGACTTGTCAGGATAAATGATCGTATTGTTTGCATACTGCGAATTAGTATCCGGATGTTCTAGCATGTAATGAAGCCCGCGACTTTCTTTTCGCTCAAGTGCGCATTTCACAATCAAATCTGCAACTTGAACCAAGTTTCTAAGCTCGATTAAATCTCGGTTTACACGAAACTGGCTGTAAAAGTCCCGTACTTCCTCCATTAACAGTTCAATTCTTCCCTGTGCTCGCAGAAGTCGTTTTCGTGTTCTCACTATTCCTACATAGTTCCACATGAACCGCCGAAGTTCGTGCCAATTGTGGACAATCACAACCAGTTCATCGGGGTCGGAAACTTGGCTTTCGTCCCAATTCGGAATATCTTGTTGAAGTTGCTGGTTCTGTTGTGAACTGACCTGAATATTTCTGGCTGCTGTACGAGCATATACCAAGCACTCCAGCAGTGAATTGCTAGCCAGTCGGTTTGCACCGTGCAATCCGGTAAAGGAAGATTCGCCCACGCAGTAAAGTCCCTGAATATCCGTCTGTCCGTTCTGATTTACAACAACCCCGCCGCATGTATAGTGAGCCGCTGGAACAACAGGAATAGGTTCCCTGGTAATATCAATGCCGAAACCAAGGCACTTTTGATATACCCCGGGAAAATGATTCTGAATAAACTTCTCGGTTTTGAAAGAAATGTCTAAATAAACGCAATCCAGCCCTTCGGTTTTCATTTCATTGTCAATTGCACGAGCAACGATATCTCTGGGTGCCAACTCGGCTCGCTTATCGTACTTGTGCATGAATGCACTACCGTTAGGCAGAACTAGTTTTCCGCCTTCGCCGCGAATAGCTTCGGTAATCAGAAAAGACTTGGCCTGAGGGTGGTAAAGGCAAGTTGGATGAAATTGCACGAACTCCATATTTGCGACCCGACATCCCGCCCGCCATGCCATGGCGATTCCGTCGCCAGTTGAAGTATCTGGATTGCTTGTGTAAAGGTAAGCCTTGGCGGCACCGCCAGTGGCGAGTACAACGATTTTTGAAATAAAAGTGCAGACCTTCCCTGATTCTACAGAAAGAGTGTATACCCCCCGGCATTGATTGTATTGGGCATTTTTTAACTTTGATTGAGTAATCAACTCGACTGCAATGTGATTTTCGAATACCTCGATATTCTGATTTTCCAATATTTTCGCTACCAGAGTAGTTTCAACTGCTTGTCCGGTTGAATCTGCTGCATGGATCACTCTACGACTAC
The DNA here is from genome assembly GCA_965203865.1 of Arenicellales bacterium. Lineage (GTDB taxonomy): Bacteria > Pseudomonadota > Gammaproteobacteria > Arenicellales > JAJDZL01. The sequence continues at coordinate 1,509,848 of OZ241916.1, read as the reverse complement.
TGTGCCCACCTTCTTTGGTGAGATGGTACTCTTCGGGATGCTTTGATTCTTGCTCCCGTCGAGTGAATGAAACACCTTTGTCTATTAGCCACTGAATAGATTCGGGACCACTTCGAACCACAAAATCAACAATATTTTTTTCACATAGCCCGCCGCCTGCGATTAATGTGTCTCGAATATGTGATTCAAACGAGTCTTCATCGCTCCAAACTGTAGCAATTCCGCCTTGTGCGTAAAAACTGGAATTGTCTGTCAGTTTTTCCTTGGTAATCAAGTGTACGCGAAACCCTGAATTTGCAGACTCCAGAGCAAGTGCCAAGCCGGCGAGTCCGCTTCCAACAACTACAATGTCCGATAAAATTTGCAAATGAACCAAACAGGATGAATTTCGATTTGTTGAATTTTACTTTTATTTTGAATAGGAAAAAATGTATTCCTTATGCCGCGAGCAGACAAGTTGCAGTTCAAGTGTTGAAATTTTTTGAGTACTTAGTCGGGGACGCAAAGAAACAATGCTTACAGTTAGGTTGCCGGACGAATTTATCAAAATCAAGCACATCTTCGAATTTGGACAGATTGTTCATTCATAAAGTGCAAATATACAGTCAATTATTTAAGTTCAATTACATGATACTGCTTGCGTTATAATTTGCGTTGATTTGCAAGTTTTTGTAATTTCTAAATTTCCTGATCGATCAGGTTCGGCGCACGCTGAACCTGATCTTGATTATTTTGCTTGAGATGATAATTCAATTTAATGTTTGGCCTTGATTTTGAAGAACTGCTAGTTCTTGTAGTTTGTATTACAGGCATTGTCTGGTTCCTGGACTTGATTTGGCGGATAATAAGGAGCAACTTTGTTGTAGGAAGCAGCAATTCAGTACTCGTTAGAGGGACTCGCGGAGTTGTAGACTACACCAAGGCTTTCTTTCCAGTTTTGCTGATTGTTCTGTTGCTGCGCTCCTTCTGGTTTGAACCATTTCGCATACCTTCCGGGTCAATGTTGCCTACCCTGCAAGTAGGAGACTTTATCCTGGTGAACAAGTACGAGTACGGCGTTCGACTTCCTGTACTCGACAAGAAAATCTGGGAGGTGGGCAAACCTCAACGCGGCGACGTAATGGTATTCAAATTTCCGCATGATGAATCCGTTAATTTCATCAAGAGAGTTGTGGGGATTCCGGGTGATACTGTGGTTTACGAGAACAAGAAGCTGACAGTCAATGGTGTTGAAGTTACACAAGAATCGGTTGGCATGTATGCCATTCCTTCCTCTCGCCAAGTGAGGGAGGTATTGCTGTTGAATGAGAGGATCGGAGAAAACCAGCATCTAATTCTGGTAGATGAAAACCAGCAATCTGTGTCTATGCAGTTTACAGTGCCGAACGACCATTATTTTGTACTCGGGGATAACCGTGACTACAGCAATGATAGTAGATTCTGGGGTTATGTTCCAGAAGCGAATATTGTTGGAAGAGCCTTTCTAATTTGGTTTAGCTGGGATAGCACAGACGAGTGTTCATTCTGGTCTTGTGTGCGATGGGACAGAATTGGGGAATCGATAGAATAAGTGGCAGCGTGTGCATAGGACCAATGCAACAGCAACGATTGAGATCCGATTCAATTGATGCGAACAACAGGAGCGAACTGACTCGCATACTTCGGTACAAGTTTCACAATTTTAGCTTGCTTGAGCGCGCACTGACTCATCGTAGCTATGGCACCGACAACAACGATACATTGGAGTTCTTGGGTGACTCAGTACTAGGATTTATTGTGTCTGATATGCTGTACCGTAAGAATCCCGCTTCCCCGGAAGGAGAGCTATCGCTGAAGAAGAGCAAGATCGTTAACAATAACGAAGCTTTGAATTCAGTTGCTCAAAAAACGAATTTAGCCCGGTTCATCCGTGTTGGCAAATCCTTTCAGAAATCAAACAAAATGGCAAGCATGAGAATTCAGGTAAACGCCTTGGAAGCCATAGTAGGGGCAATTTACCTGGATGGCGGGATGGATTGCGTCAAAGAATTTGTTTACTTTCATTTTCAGAGCTTGATTGAAGAACAGGACAACCAGATTCTGGTGAAGGACCACAAGTCACAATTACAAGAGTACTTGCAAGGTCAGAAGAAGTCTCTGCCAACATATAAGCTGGTTCGAACCGAAGGACCGCCACATCAACCTCGATTTATTGTTGAATGCAAAATTGAAGGATTTAATGAGAGCATATGGGGAGAAGGCAACTCCATTAAGCTTGCAGAGCAAGTTGCCGCTAAAAATGCTTATGCTCTGATATTGGGAAATGATTGACAAAAAGGAATTTCGAGCAGGAATTGTTGCAATTGCTGGTTGTCCAAACGTAGGAAAGTCTACACTGCTGAATTGCTTTCTGAAACAAAAAATCAGCATTACCTCGAAACGTTCAAATACAACAAGGCACAGAATTCTTGGAATCTTGAATGAAGATTGTTGTCAGTATGTGTTTGTGGATATGCCAGGATTCAATATAAACCGAAGCAAGCTGCTGGACCATGCCATTCACAAGACTGCAATTTCCAGCATATCCGGGGTTGACCTGGTGCTATTAATTCTGGACCGTAAAGGTTGGCGACAAGAGGATTCGGTGATTTGGCAACAAATTCAATCCGAACAGTTGCCAGTAGTAATGGTGATCAACAAAATTGATTTATTGTCAGATAAAACTCGATTGCTGCCGGTAATTGAAGATCTGTCGAAACGAACAGGTGTTTCAGATATTGTTCCAATTTCTGCTGCTAAAAATGAAAATATTATTGATTTAAAGTCTGTCATTGCAAACTTTCTTCCTGAGGGAGAGCCGTTGTTTCCCGAGGGAGTCGTAACTGATAAAAATGAACGATTTCGAGCAGGTGAGTTGCTGAGAGAGCAAATTTTTCGACGATGCGGACAAGAATTGCCTTATGCCAGCGCAGTGCAAATTGAAAAGTATGAGTTTGAAGCAGATGTCTTGAATGTACATGCTTTGATTTGGGTGGAAACCAGTGGGCAAAAGCGCATTTTAATCGGTTCAAAGGGAGAAAGTATTAAAAAAATCGGCAGTAATATGCGAAGGCAACTAGAAAAGAATCTAGGCTGTAAGGTTTTTGTGAAACTGTGGGTGAAAACTCGCAAAAACTGGACAGCAGACCAACGCTTTGTGGAATCTTTTGGCTACACGGAGTTTGATTAAAGCCTTATGCGTGTCAGTAGGGAAGATTGCTTTGTTCTTAGGACCACTCCTTTTTCGGAGTCCAGTTTGATTGTTGATGTATTGTCACGAAACTTCGGCCGGTTAAATTTGCTTGCCAAAGGTGCAAAGCAAACCAAATCGCAGTATCGGGGCGTTTTAATGCCATTTCAATTGCTATCAATCAACTGGTCGGGAAAGGGCAATGTTCCTACAATGACTACAGCGTATTTACAGAATGATATTGTCGAAATTAGGGGAGAGTTTCTTTACAGTGCATACCATCTGAATGAACTGCTTGTAAAACTATTTCATACGCATGACCCGCATCCGGATTTATTCGAGTCGTATTTGCTTGCTGTGAACGAGCTTGCAAATCGCGGCAAAATCCCTCAAACCTTGCGCATATTTGAAAAACTGCTGCTAAAGGAATTGGGCTACGCATTGGTACTGGAAACTGAATTCGACGGCAAAGCACCAGTGCTAGCGAACAAAACCTACTCTTATGAATTCGACAAAGGCCCGGTTCCGGCGCTAATCGAGGGCAGCATGTCAATTAGCGGGCGAACGTTGCTTGCACTGGCATCCGGCAATATTTCATCAAAGCAGGAAGAAAAGGAAAGTCGCATGTTGCTTGAACAAGCGATGGCGAGATATCTGGAAGGCAAAGAATTGCACTGCAGGAATGTTTACAAGCAAACCCTGAGAAAGAGGGATGTGCCAAAGTCTATTTCTTCCGCTGCGTAGTAAACCCTTGCGGCAAACCACCCAAGTCTCCTTCACCAAACAGGAAGCCTAGCATGTGCTGCTCAATCAAATTTTGAGTGCCAGGATCTCCGGTTACCATCTGGTTTTCATTAATAATCGTGACCAAACGCTCAAGCCACTGCTTCCAGCCTTCCTGAGAAACACTGTTGTAAATTCTCTTCCCCAGCTCTCCCGGATACGGTGGTGATTCGAGCCCTTCCGACTCTTGTTTTAGAACAACACAATTTACCATTCTTGGCATACTGAACAACTCCAGTTGAAATATTTTTTTATGGTCCACATAGCATCTACCGATGTGCTATCGTATAATTTAACAAAATTTGAACTATTCACAATCAAAATTCATTCGGCAAAAATATGGAAACAGTTGATTTTAGCAAGCAGATAACAGATTCCGAAATCCGTGTTACTGAATCGGCAGGAACAAAGATGGCGGAGCTGATTGACATGACTGACGAGGATGTGTGTGGAATTCGTGTTTATGTAGCAGGCGGCGGATGTGGCGGAATGACCTATGGCATGACCTACGCCGAATCCGAAACAGAGTACGACAAGGTATTGGATTGCAAGAATTTTCGCTTGTTTGCTGATGTTGTTGCGCTTCAATATTTGAACGGTGCAGAAATTGACTATGTTGACGACGGAATTCAGGCAACCTTTGTGTTTCATAATGTTTTTCAATCAGTAGGAGGCACTGGTGCCTGCGGCGGTTGCGGAGCCGCTCATTAGCCGTAAAGCTTCGAAAAACAATTCAAATTCACCGTTAGCTAAGTCTAGCCGAATTTTTGCACTGATTGCCCCGGCACACAGTTACCGGGCATCTGTTTATATTTCGGTGGCAAATCGACGGCAAATTCCACTCGTATTTTTTACAGACGGCGAGCCAAGTGTTGTACAGCAGGATGTTCACGGTGTTCGCCTGGATTTTGCAAATCCCGAGAAAGCGGCACTCGAAATTGCCAGTCACTTACGCGACTTCTCAGTCAGCGCAGTTTTCGGTTCTGACGATAAAGTAGTTGAAATTGCTGCCAAAGTTTCGCATAAGCTGAAAATTCCCCATAATTCTTTGAAGGCAGTTCAGGCAACTCGTCGCAAGGATGTAGCGCGGGATTTATTGAAATATACTGAACTAAACGTTCCAAAGTACATCAAAGTCAATTGCAACAGCACAGATGTTGGACGGTTGCAAAATATTCGGTATCCGTGCGTAGCAAAACCGTTGAATCTTTCTGCCAGCAGAGGAGTTATACGCGCGAATAATTCGGAGCAGCTGCTTGCAGCACTAGGGCGAATAAGAAAAATTTTGCAAAAGGAATTTGGAAGTCAGGCATTGTATGAAGTATTGGTGGAAGAATATGTAGCAGGTTCCGAGCATGCCTTGGAGGGCTATTTGTCTGACGGAAAATTGGATACGATTTGCCTGTTTGACAAGCCCGACCCTTTGGAAGGACCGTACTTTGAAGAAACTTACTATGTCACTCCATCGCGTCTAAAAGAACAGACGCAGAGACAGATTCAAGAAACAATTGAAAAGGCATGTCAAGCCTATGGACTGGTATTCGGCCCAATTCATGCAGAAATTCGAGTTGACGGGGAGACAATCTGGATTCTTGAGGTCGCTGCGCGCACAATTGGCGGCGAGTGTGCAAGGTTGTTTGAACTGGTAACGAATTTCGGCCTGGAAGAGTACATTCTGAGTCGTGCAACCAATAGAAAATTCCAGTCCATTGAATTTCGACAAGCGGCTGGAATATTGATGATACCTGTTCCGAATAGCGGAATTGTTCGAAGAATTGAAGGTGTTACCCAAGCTCAGGGAGTGAAGCATATACTGGATGTCAAGCTTGATATTCGGGCAGGAAGCAAATTGACACCTTGGCCAGAAGGAGACAAGTATCCGGGGTTTATTTTTGCCAAGGCGAAGACACCGGAACTAGTGGAGAAAGCACTTCGCAAGTCCCATTCTTGTTTAAATATTGTAACGATGCCCGAATTTCCAACCAAAATCAGCAGTAGCATGTAAACTTGGTATTGACGAATTACGCCACACAGATTATCATCTTGTGTCAGAGTTCCTCGGTAGCTCAGTTGGTAGAGCAGGTGGCTGTTAACCACCTTGTCGGCGGTTCGAGCCCGTCCCGGGGAGCCAAATTCATTGAATCAAATCTATTGGAACTAATTCTTTATAGAATTTTGGATCCGCACTTTTGCCGCAATGTACTCCTTGTGAGGGATATGCAACAATCCTTGAAGTTTGCGCATCAAGTGCTGCTCATGTGCGTCAATTCGCTTATCGCTCAATACGACTCGCCACAGCGATTCGATCAAACGAATTTTCTCTCCCAAGTGCCAGTTTTCATTAACAACTTCCGTGATTTCGTGTAGACAGGTTGATTGACTCAGCCTGTTTTTAGCCAAGTCAATGGTTTCCTGAAAGTCTGCTCTTGGAATATTCATGTGTGAAGTAAGTGAACGTTCCACTTCTTTCCATTCTTCATTGGTGAATTTCTGGTCTGCTTGTGCGGCTTCGATAAGAAGTGCAGCAGCTGCTATGTTAACTGCGCGGATTTTTTCACTTTCGGAGGCTTCCTCTTCGATGAACAGCATTTGCTCTAAACGCTTTTTCAATGGATTGAACATTTATACTTCTCGCACCGTTGCCGATTTAATTTGTCGCGGTAATGGTAACATTACAATAATTGATTCAGTAGTTGATTGCGTCTGAAAAATTCATACAGAAACCTGGTGTTCATTGCCACTGCTTTACAAGTTGCTATTCCAAGGATTGCAAAATTCATTCTACTTTGGAAGAGATGATTAAACAAATACGTTAGCGGGGTGATTTTATTTTTGTATTCAAATGCAGGCATTGATATCGCACAGGTTGAATGTCTGGAAAAATTTTGATGTATATAATAATTCGTCAACTACTTTCTGTTTTTCATTGAAATCCAATAAACGAAGTTTAATTCCCTAAATTTTCTACTTGTATAAATTGTCAGCAAAAGTAAAAGTTGGTATTGTCGGTGTTGGATTCATGGGAAATCTCCATGCCAAGCATTATTTTGAGCATGGAGAGTGCCAGTTGGTTGGAGTTGCCGATTTGGACCAAGGTCGTGTTGAATTAATTGCGGAAACCTATGGTTGTGCAGCTTATACAGACTTCAGGCAGCTTATAGGCAAGGTAGATGCGGTCAGCATCGCAGTGCCGCCGACAGAACACCCTGTGATCACAGAGGTTTTTCTTGCTTCTGATGTTCACATTTTACTGGAAAAACCGGTTGCCGTTACGGTGGCAGATGCTGAGAATATCGTTAAAATGTGTGCTAACAGCAATTCAAGATTGCTAGTTGGGCATCAAGAAAGATTCAATCCGGCAATTCGGGCTGTAGAAGCCGAATTGAACGATGTCAAGTTCATAGAAGCACACCGAATGGGACAGTTTAACGGAAGGGAGCACAACGTTGATGTGATTACAGATCTGATGATTCACGATATTGACTTGATTCTTGAGTTGATACAATCCCCGGTTACCAATGTATCTGCAATGGGTTCAACCGTGGTCAGTTCTCACATTGACATCGCAAATGCCAGAATTGAGTTTGAAAACGGGGCGGTTGCAAATGCAACCGCTTCTAGAGTATCTGACAAGAAAATTCGCAATCTTCGAATTTATGCTCAGAACCTCAGTTTCTCACTGGACATGCTCAATCAAACTGTTTCAATGACTTCTCCGCTGGAAGAGAGTGATGAAGACGGGTATACAAAAGTAACCGTAGAGTCAATTCCTGTTGAGTCAAACTTAACATTGAAGTCCGAAATTGATCACTTCATAGATGTTATTAAATTAGAAGTGCCACCCTTGGTAACTTGTGAAGACGGCTTGACTGCGCTACGAGTTGCAGAAATGGTTCGAGACGGAGTTTCGCAAGGGTAATGCCAGAAGATGCCATAAACTATTTCGATATCACTAGCCAGTACTCGCAGTTCGAGACTGAATGGTTTGAATCAATTCGCGAGCTAGGCAGCAACGGAAATTTTATTCTGGGTGAAGCTGTTGCAGAATTTGAATCCAGAGTAGCTCAGTACCTTGGCATAAAACATGCTATTACCGTAAGTAGTGGTACTGACGCATTGGTCTTGGCCCTGAAAGCGGCGGGAGTTCAGGCGGAAGATACTGTCATAATGCCTGATTTTACTTTTTTCGCCACTGCAGAAGCTGTTTCACTGGTTGGTGCCACACCCATTTTTGTTGATATTCGAAGTACAGACTTCAATATTGATACGAATCAAATTGAAAATGCGATTCAGGAAAACACGAAAGCACTGATTCCGGTTCATTTATTTGGAGCCCCAGCTAATATTGATGTAATTTGCGATTTAGGGAAAAGGCACGGAATTGCTGTTATCGAAGATGTTGCCCAAGCGTTTGGGGCTCGAATCAAAGACAAGTTTGCGGGAACATTTGGGGAGGTTGGCTGCTTTAGTTTTTATCCAACTAAAATTCTCGGGGCGTTTGGGGATGGAGGAATGGTTGTTACTAACAGGGATGACCTTGCGGAAGAGCTTCGATTATTGAGAAATCATGGAATTTCTGGCTACAACGTACATAAAACAATTGGTTGTACGAGTCGACTAAATGCAGTTCAAGCAAAACTGCTTCAGCTAAAACTGGAATTTGTACCTTCGTTTATCGAAAAAAGGCGGCAAATTGCCATGCGCTATTGGGACCAGTTGCAAGAACTGCCCTTGGGGTTGCCGATAGAACTACAGGATTCAAGTCATGTCTACAATATTTTCACAATACGAACTACCAGAAGAAGTGAACTGCAAGAAGCATTTTCAAAAAATCAAATTGGCTATCAGATTTACTACCCCATGCCGATACACAAACAATCCCCATATAGAAAGTTAGACTGCTCCGATGCAGATTTTCCTGAATCAATACGGGCATGCAATGAGGTTATATCACTGCCAAATTATCCGGAAATGCCACTAGAACACGTAGATCAAATATGTAAGGTAATACATGAAGCTTATTCGTAATATATTTGTTTCAATATCATTAATTATAACTTCATCAGTCATAATTTTGTATTCTGAACCAGTTTTCAGCGGGCAAACTTGCAAGTTTGCAACCCCGGCTTGGAAGAAAATGGAAATCAAACGAATTTCCATTCAAAAAGGTAATGGAGAGGTTGTTAAACTACGAAGCCGCATTGCAGATGAAACCGATGAACGGAGTGCTGGGTATCAATATATTTGTCCCGAAATTATCGAAATTAGCTCAATATTGTTCGTATACAGCCAGCCGGTGGATTTTCAATATCATATGTTCAACGTTTACGATTCTTTGGATATAGGTTTTTTTTCTGAAACAGGGGAATTAATTTCTGTACAGCGTATGGAGCCGCAAGTTGAAAGCGACCCCAATGCCAAATACTACAGTTCAAGCAAGCCATATCAATACGCTTTGGAAGTGCGGCCCGGTTTTTTCGAGGAACACGGCATAGAAGTAGACAATGCCAAACTCGCTCCCTTGTAATTATTATGCATACTGGCGATAACACTGTAAACGGGGATAAAATCCGAGAACTTTTCAAGCAGCAGCAATTGTCGACCTATCCAGTTCGCCATCAAGGAGTCCTGTATTGGATAGAACCTCGCAGAGACACTAATAGTCACTGTGGACTCGTAAAATATCCAGGAGAATTCATTACTGCGGCAGAGTTCAATGTTTCCACCAAAGTTCATGAATACGGAGGAAGCTGCTTTGCATTTTCATCGGGACGATTTTTATTCAACAACAAAGTAGATTCGCGAATTTATTGCCAAAATCTTGATGACACTAGGTTGATTCGGCCAGTCACTTCTGAAAACAAGCCAGGCGCGCCTGTTTCCAGCTATGCAGATTTTGAAGTTTTCGATAATCACAGAAAATTAATTTTTGTGCGTGAAGAGATTCAAACTGGAGGCCAAGAAAATAAGAATTCAATTGCATGGGTTCCTCTTGAAACTGGTTCTCCTGCAGAGGTCGCAAATTTAGTTGAAGATAGCGATTTTGTTTCTTCGCCGCGTGTATCGCCAGATGGCAAAATGCTCGCATGGTTGTCTTGGAATCATCCTAATATGCCTTGGGACAGTTCATATTTGATGGTAGGTGATTTGAACATTTCCAGTGGTAAAGTTAGCTTGGCTAATGTCCGGTCAATCGCAGGTGGAGAAGATTCTTCTATCTGCCAGTTGAATTACCTTGCTGACGGTCGACTATGTTTTGCCATGGATAAAGATACTAAAGATAACTCGTTTGAAAATTATTGGAATTTGTATTTGTGGTCAGCTGAGAACGGTGTGCAATGTTTGACTCAAGATATGGCAGAGTATGGGGCACCGCATTGGATATTTGGTGAAAGAAGGTGGGTAGAACTTGCTTCTAACCGTATTGTTGCGATTCGAACAATAGATTACGGGGATGAGCTGGTTGAAATAAGTTTATGCAAGGGAATTCGCAAGTTGAAAGGAATTGGTTACTCGAGAATCGAGTACTTGTCGGGGGGTGAAAGTTCCAATGAAATTGAATTGTTGTTTATTGGGAGTTCTTACAAGACGGAAGCTGAGCTGGTTCGGTATGATGCTATCAAGGGGCAGGTGGAAGTTATCAAGAAGTCAAATCGGTTATTTTCGCATAAGCAGCCTGGTAAACCCAGGTCTGTATGGTTCGATACCAGGGATGGTGAGAACGCCCATGCGTTTATTTATTCTTCGTCAGTGCATTGTTCTGACAGGACTGGAAGCAAAGCTCCTCTCATGGTTTTTATTCATGGAGGACCAACTTCTCGTTGCTATCCGGTGTTGGATTCGATAAAACAGTATTGGCTTTCACTGGGATTTACACTGCTGGATGTGAACCATCGGGGCAGTAGCGGATTTGGTCGAAAGTTTCGGAACAAGTTACGGGGTCGGTGGGGAGAAATTGATGTGCAAGATGTAGCTGATGCAATCAAGTTTTTAGTGGAGAACGGCTATGCTTCCAAGGATAAAGTATGTATTCGCGGCAAAAGTGCAGGTGGTTACGCTGTACTCCAGTTGATTACACATTACCCGGATATGTTTCGTGTTGCAATTTCATACTACGGGATTGGCAGTTTGGCTACTTTGGCAGAAACAACTCACAAGTTCGAGTCCAGATACCTGGATTATTTGCTCGGAGAAGAGTATTATCAAACACAGGGGACGAATCGGGACAGTGTTTACTATCAGCGTTCTCCGATACACAAAGTTGCTCAAATTAACTGTGCGTTGATAATGTTTCAAGGACTGAATGACAAAATCGTAGCACCTGAGGTGTCCAAGGAACTGGTCAAAGTTGTTAAAGCAAAAGGATGTCCAATAAAATATATTGAGTACGAAAACGAAGGTCATGGATTTCGACAAATGGAGACAAAGATAAACTCTATTGAACAAGAGACGAAGTTTGTTTTCGAAAATATGCAGACAAGCATAACTAAATTGTCAGGCAACTAACCGGTGGAAGCGAGTTTATGGAAGTAGTCAGTACATCATTGAAGAATGGCATCTTTACAGTCACCTTGAATCGCCCCGACCAATTGAATGCATTGAACTGGGATTTGCTGAACGGTCTGAACCAGTCAATGAGTTTGGCTGAGGGAGATTCTTCAGTGCGATGCATAGTAATAGTAGGGAACGGCGGGCACTTTATGGCAGGCGGCGACATTGGATACTTCAACGAGTTGATGGTATTGGATACTGCAACGAGAACGGAGAAATTCCGAAGTTTGATAGTGTCGGTGCATGAGTTTGTTGAGCGCGTGGCGCTGCATCCGGCACCTGTAATTGCAAGTGTGCGAGGCGCTGCTGCCGGCTTTGGAATTAGTCTAGTAGCGGGTTGCGACCTGGCAATTGCTTCTGAAAATTCATTTTTCACTTCGGCATACAACTTTTTAGGTACATCCCCAGACGGTGGCAGTACTTTTTACTTGCCGCGAATCGTTGGGGTAAAAAAGACCATGGAACTGGTACTGTTCTCAGAGAGAATCAACGCTGCTTCTGCGCTCGAAATCGGATTGGTTAACAAGGTAGTGCCCGACTCCGAACTGGAGAGTGCGACGGCATCATACGTCCAGAAAATTGCCAGTTCAGCAAGACTGGCAACTCAAAATGCCAAGATGCTTGTGAGAAGTTCGTTCGAGAATAGCTTGCGCCAGCAGCTGGAACGGGAGTTGACTTATTTCCTGGAGTGCAGTGCTACAGAAGATTTCAGGGAAGGAGTCGAAGCGTTTGTCGAAAAAAGAAAGCCGCAGTTCCAAAAATAGTGAGTACCAGTATGGAAATAGCGTTGAATCGTTTTTAAGCTCTATTTTTTGCTTGAAATTTAACTGAACTCAATGTAAATTATCTCTGTCCGGTAAATTTCCAATATTCTCCTTGCTTTAACGATACCGGTAGTTTAAGGCTATTTTCCGAAAGGAGGCATAAATATGCGTCATTACGAAATTGTCGCTCTGGTGCATCCCGACCAGAGTATGCAAATCGACGAAATTGTTGCCCGCTATCAAAAAATAGTGGAAGACAGTGGAGGGATGGTTCATCGCTACGAAAACTGGGGTAGGCGCAAGCTTGCATATCCAATCAAGAAGCTATACAAGGCAGGTTATTTTCTGTTGAATATCGAGTGCGAATCTACCGTAAAGGACGAAATTGAAAATGCCTTTCGCTACAATGACTCGATATTACGAAGTCTTGTAATCCGAATGGACAACGCTGTCACAGAGCAGTCTCCGATGCTGGCGGCGATTATTAAGAAAGAAGAAGAGGAGGCTAAACTCGCAGAAGAAGCCAGGCAAGCTGAAGAATTGGCTGCGCAAAAAGCCAAAGAAGCCGAGACAGATGCCGACGCAGGTAGCGATTCAGCAGATTCTGCAGCAGACGGTAGCTCGAGAGAGGAAACAGGTGAGCCTGTTGAAGCTAAAGAAGCCGAGACAGATGCCGACGCAGACAGCGATTCAGCAGATTCTGTAGCAGACAGTAGCTCGGCAGAGGAAATGGATGAGCCTGTTGAAGCCAAATCAGAAGAGGTAGACAAAGGTGCTGAAGATAGTGACAGTGCTTCTGTTGAACCCGCGGATGAACCCTCTGCGGCAGAAAACGTGGCTGAGACAAGCGTATCTGTTGATTCTGAAGGTACCGATTCGAGCGAGGAGTCCGAATCATTGTCTGAAGAGGAGCAGAAAGGTGCAGAAGTAGCAGAAACCAAGGAGAATAAAGATGAATAGGCAGGCGCATAATAGACAAAGAAACCGAAAACCCAGAAGTCGTCGATACTGCAAGTTTACCGCGAAGGGAATTACGGAGATTGACTACAAGGATTTGGAACTTATAACCCCGTATATTACTGATTCAGGCAAAATCATGCCCAGCAGAAGCACGGGAACCAAAACAAAGTATCAGCGTAAACTCGCAACAGCAATCAAACGCGCACGATATCTGGCACTGGTTGGATACACAGATTCTCAGTAAAAAGGAGTACAGGTTATGGAAGTAATTTTGCTTGAATCGGTAACAAACCTTGGTGAGCTGGGAGATGCCGTTACCGTAAAGGCTGGATATGCTCGAAATTATCTACTACCGACAAAAAAGGCTGTACTGGCTACACCAGAAGCCATTGAAGAGGTAAATAAGCGGCGCGAAGAGTTACTGAAGGAAGAAAAGCATCGTTTGGATGTTGCAAAGGCTCGAGCAGAAAAGGCAGTAAAAGAATTGACGTTCGCTAGAAATGTTATTGACTCCGATGGGCGCCTGTTCGGCTCGATTTCTGTAACTGACATTGTTGAAGGTGCTGTGGAAGTGGGTATGGAATTGGCTCGTTCCGAAGTGGACATGCCGGACGGGGTGATCAAAAACACCGGTGAGCACCGGGTAGTCATTCATACGCACCCTGAAGTTAGTTTTGACATCAATGTGATTGTAACAGCGAGTGGTGAAGACTTTGCTGAACAAATCGTTCCACAAACGGAAGAAACTGTTGAGAGCAGTAACGATTCAGTTGCTGACGCATCCGATTCTGAGAGTGAAGAGGAAAGTGCAGAGTCAGAGGAAAAGGGAGACTAAGCATTGGCAGCTGTGACCTATAAGCGAGACCCACCGCCATATGATACTAGTCCAGAACAAGACCAGTACGGTACAAGCCTTCCGGTTCCGCCCAACGATGAATTTGCAGAACAGGCATTGATTGGTGCAATTCTTCAGGATAGCAATCAGTACGAATTTGCGAGTGTTTTAGTCAAGCCGGATGATTTTTACCAATATAAAAACAGGGTAATATTCGAAGCGATGCTGAAACTTGCATCGGAATTTTATTCCATCGATGTAGTTACAGTAAAAAATCATCTTGAAAGTATCGGTGAGCTAGAGGCTGTTGGAGGTTTGCTGTATTTGGTATCGTTGGTTAATGAAACGCCTCATACTACTCATACCAGCGAGTATGCCAAGATAGTTCGTGATTGTGCAATGCTCAGGTCATTGCTTAAAAGCACACAGAATATTCAGCAAATGGTTTACAAAAGGGATGACACCCCGGTTAACCAAATCATAGGGGATGCTCAGCAACAAGTGTTTAAAATCGGAATAGACGATTATCGAAACCAAGGACTTGTAAAAATATCTGATTCGGCAACCCGTGCGTTCAGCGATATAGAAAATTTATACAACGACCCAGACCAGTACTCTACGAGAATATTGACTGGGTTTATTGATTTGGACAAACTTACTTCAGGATTTCAACGTTCAGACTTGGTTATCATTGCAGGCCGACCAAGCATGGGGAAAACTGCATTTGCAATGAATATAGCCGAGCATTGCGCTATTCGGCAAAATCTTAAGGTTGCAATATTCAGTCTTGAAATGACGGACGTTCAATTGGCAATGCGGTCGTTGTCTTCTCTGAGTAGTGTGAACTCTAAAAACATCCGCGAGGGGAATCTGGGCGATGGAAAAGATGCAGAACAGAATTGGGCGCAAATCAGTCATGCGCTAGACATCTTAAACGAAGCGCCTATTTTTGTTGATTCTTCGCCGGGCATAGCTCCTCACGATATTGTAGCGCGGTGCAGACGCCTGAATCGGGAAGCGAATGGGTTGGACTTGATTATTATAGATTATCTACAACTGATGCAGGTTAAGGATACGGAGCTTAACCGTAACACTGAATTATCGATGATCACTCGCGATTTGAAATTTCTTGCGAAGGAGTTAAATATTCCGGTGATTGCGTTGTCGCAGTTGAATCGCGGAGTGGAGTCAAGGGTCAAGAAAGAGCCGATGATGGCAGATCTCAGAGATTCTGGGGCAATTGAGCAGGATGCCGATATTATTCTATTTATTTATCGAGATGAAGTGTACGACCCGGATTCTAAGGACTGCGGTACTGCAGATATAATTGTAGCGAAACATCGAAACGGGGAAATTGGCAGAGTAAAACTAGCCTTTCTGAAAGATTTCACGCGTTTCGAAAACCTCAGTAAGTACGAAGACGTAGAGAGCTCATCTTATCCATTGCCATAATAGTTCAGTTTGCCCCAGTCTTAATCCATGCGAGTGTACGGAACGGTTAGTGGCTCGGCAATTCTTCATAATCTTTCGAGAGTACGCGAGAAAGTAGCCGATACACGCGTAATGTGTGTGATTAAAGCCAATGCTTACGGGCATGGCCTAGTACAAGTGGCAAGAATATTGGAACCCCAAACCGATGGGTTTGCTGTAGCCACTGTGGAAGAGGCGCTTGAACTGAGAGAGATGGGAATTGTCAGGCCGATTTGCATCCTGTCAGGGTTTCATGAAGCGGGGCAGCTGGAAGATATTCGTTCGCAAAAATTAGAGGTAGTACTGTATTGCGACGAGCAGATTAAGCTAATTGAATCTGAAAAGAAAGGATGGGGCTTGCCTGTGTGGGTGAAGGTCAATTCCGGTATGAATCGATTGGGTTTTGCACCACATGAAATACACAAAGTGGTAGAACGCTTGAACAGCATGGCATTTGGCATGGATTCAATACGCTTTATGTCTCATTTTGCGTATGCAGACGAGCCGGAGCAATACAAAACCAATGAGCAGCTGGAAATTTTTTTTAATTCTGTTTACGCTTATTCATCCGCAAAAAGCATTGCCAACTCGGCGGGTATCCTGGCCTATCCTGATAGTCACTTTGACTGGGTCAGGCCTGGAATCATGCTTTACGGTGTTTCGCCGTTCCCTCATTTACCACACACTGATTTTAATTTAAAGCCCGCCTTGGATGTTTATTCAACAATTATTGCGGTCAATCAAGTTGGAAAAGGGGATTCGGTGGGGTATGGCGGAGTATGGACAAGCCCTGATACTCGGCGAATTGGAATCGTTGCTTGCGGCTATGGGGATGGCTATCCCAGGAACATTCCTACCGGGGCTCCGGTCCTGATACAAGAGAAGAGGGCCACAATTGTTGGTAGGGTTTCAATGGATACATTTGCGGTTGACCTGAGCAACCATCCTTCGGCCGGCGTTGGTACCGAAGTGAAATTGTTTGGCAATGGTCTGCCAGTGGAAGAAGTCGCTACCACCGCAGGGACTATTCCTTACGAATTGCTTGTATCAGTTAATCCGCGTTCGATAAAAATAATTTAGTTAAACCAATAGATTATTAATCTATTCTTAATAATTCATTTAATTCGACTTTTTGACGAGTATTTTCATCTACCCGTTTTACAATTACAGCACAGTACAAGCTATGCGTTCCATCCTGAGACGGGAGATTTCCAGATACAACAACCGACCCAGGAGGCACATATCCATAAGTAATTTCTCCTGTTTTCCGGTTGAAAATTTTTGTGCTTTGGCCTATATATACGCCCATTGATATCACCGAATCGCGACCTACAACCACACCTTCAACAACTTCGCTTCGGGCACCAATAAAACAATTGTCCTCTATGATTGTAGGCGTTGCTTGCAACGGCTCTAAAACCCCGCCAATTCCTACGCCGCCGGAGAGATGAACATTCTTGCCTATCTGTGCGCATGACCCGACCGTAGCCCAAGTATCCACCATCGTTCCATCATCAACATAAGCGCCTATGTTTACATAGCTTGGCATTAAAATTACATTTCGACCGATGTATGCCCCATTGCGAACGGTTGCAGGCGGAACAACCCGGTAACCGCCTTTTATAAAATCTTCCGAATTGAAATTGCTGAACTTTGTGTCGACTTTGTCGTAGAACTTTGCAAATTGACCTTGGACAATGTGATTCTCCTTGATAGCAAACGACAAAATTACTGCCTTCTTGACCCACTGGTTCACTTTCCACTGGCCGTCGCAATATTCTGCAACCCGTATATTTCCGTCGTTCAATTCATCCAGAGTCCTTGCAACTGCATTCTGAACATCAGCAGGACAGTTGGATGGATTGATACTTGCGCGGTTATCGAAGGCTTGCTCAATGGTACTTGATAAATTTGACATATATTCTCCTCAACTTAATCTCTTTCAAATCCTTTGTTTTTGCTTGCGTGAATGTTCTATGTGAGTATTTTGCTACTTTGCCGATTGTACTCACTTGTTGATACGAACGGCCAAATTGTGGTCAGAAATTTCAGATTTACTTTTGCGATAGTGTGAGTATTTCATAGCCGGACTCGGTTACTAGCACGGTGTGTTCCCATTGTGCGGAGAGACTGCCATCATTAGTGACTACTGTCCAATTGTCTGCTTGGGTTCTGGTTTCTTTTTTTCCTGCATTTACCATGGGTTCAACAGTAAATGTCATTCCTGGCACCAGTTCAAGCCCAGTGCCCGGCTTGCCGTAGTGCAGAATTTGCGGTTCTTCATGAAATCCTCTGCCGATACCGTGTCCGCAATAATCCCTTACTACAGAGTACCCATTGCTTTCTGCATGTCTTTGAATGACACTTCCAAGGTCACCCAAGCGTATGCCCGGTTTTATAATTTCAATTCCCTTTATCATTGATTCATAGCAAATGCGGCATAACCGTTGAGCTTGAATTGAAGTTTTACCGACTTGAAACATACGGCTTGTATCGCCGTGGTATTCATCTTTGATTACTGTGATGTCAATGTTGATTACGTCGCCTTTTTTTAATATTCGAGTTCCCGGTATTCCATGGCAGACAACATTGTTCACAGAAGTGCAGATTGACTTGGGAAATCCGCGATAATTCAACGGTGCAGGTATGGCATCCAGTTCGCCAGTGATATAGTCATGGCATATTGTATTCAATTCGTCAGTACTGACCCCGGGTTGAACATAAGGCTCAATCATATCGAGTACGCTTGCCGCCAACTGGCCAGCAGTACGCATTTTTTCAATTTCTTTGCTGCTTTTGATTTTTATATCTGCCATTTGTAATTTCGAAGCTTGCTCCCAAAAGAAAAATCTTAAAATTCTGTACTACTCCAAATGCGCCATGATTTCAAATGGACTGTCATTGGCGGACAAATTTAATACCATACAGGTTTACCTGCAAAATTAGTTGATTGAATATTTTTACAGCCTTTTTGTACGGACAATTCAACCCGAATCGTAGCGTAGATGAAATTATTGCAGTGAATCACGGGATTTGCAACATTGAACAAAGTTCATTCATGCTGTCTTGCCAGCTGGATATTTAAATCGGCATCGAAAATTTTCAGGCAAATTCATCAAATGAAAAAAGGTGTGGACAACAGATGATGGCCTCTTGTTTCTCAAAAGAAGAATAATAAATCTCACTCGTCCGGCAAAAATAATTTGCTTATACAGCAAGTTGTGATTACCATATACGAAAATTAAATTCACATGGCTTTGTTGCAGCTTGTCAGGGTGCCGTTCAGGTTGGCAAGTTGATGCCATGGTTGTATAACCCTAAATGGAGTCAAAAATGAGTAATGTTACCGTGCGCCAGCTCTTGGCAGCAGGCGTTCACTTCGGACATCAAACCCGCTACTGGTGTCCTAAAATGAGTCCGTACATATACGGGCATAAAAACAAGATCCATATTATTAATCTTGAGCAAACGTTGGAAATGTTCAACGATGCGATGAACTACCTGGGCAGTGTTGCCGGTAAAAGAGGCAACATAATGTTTGTGGGGACGAAGCGGCAGGCAGGTGCAATTGTTCAAGAAGAAGCAATAAGAGCTGGTTGCCCTTATGTCTACCATCGGTGGTTGGGAGGGATGCTAACCAATTATCGAACAATCCGCAGGTCAATAGACAGGCTGAACGAGCTCGACAGCAGACTTGAAGAGCAAAATGCAACCGGGTTAACAAAGAAAGAGCTGATGCATGTCAAACGAGAACGTTTTCGGTTGGACCGTAATCTTGCCGGAATTCGAGAAATGTCGCGAATTCCCGATGTATTGTTTGTTATTGATGTCAAACACGAAAATATCGCTGTTGCTGAGGCAAGGAAACTTGGCATACCCGTGGTGGCGGTTGTAGACACGAATTGCGACCCTGACAATGTGGACTACATAATTCCGGGAAACGACGATGCCATCAGTGCAATACGACTTTACTGTTCGGCAGCGGCTGACGCAATTATTGAAGGACGCGCAAGTGCTTCAGATTTGCAGGAAAGTGAATTTGACTACACAGATGAACAATTTGGCAAGATTTCTGTCTATAAAGTTACTGGTGCCCAAGCTGCAGTAGCACCGATTCGAGACGGCACCTTGGAAGACGAAGATGAAGAGTATCTGGAACCTGAACCGGAAAGTGAAGTTTCATCCGTAGCCGATAGTGTTCAGGAATCAAGTCCGAAGGAAGAACCCGAATCAACTGTCAAGGAAAGTGAAGAATTACCGCAAGAAGAAATGGTATTTTCGCCTGTAAAGCTAATTCCGACTTCTTCTGGCAAGGTGTTCTCCTCAGACCCTGAAGACGTAATTGCGCGACTTGACGATAAACGGGAGTATGACGTTTCTGACCTATCAGTTGCTTTTGGATTTGAAGACATTAAAAAAGGCAATAAAACCGTCCGCAAGATACTCCGGTCGATGGGCCATGGTCTCGGGGGTACTGCGCAAACGCGGTATAAGTTTAACAGGACTGACATTGAAAATGTGATTAGGCAAATGACCCGTCCGCATCCTGAAGAGGTCAAGGAAGGTGAAGAATTACCGCAAGAAGAACCAGTTGCTGTTTCTGAAGAAGCAAATGCGGTTGAAACTGAAGAACCAGAATCTGCCGGTCTAAGTTTGAGCGAAGAACAAGAGAAAGAACTTGACCAATTGAGCAAAAAGACTGAAAAAATTCGTTATCTTGACAAGTTGAATTGGAAACCAGCAATGATTGCAGAAAAAGTTGACTGTCGGGTGTCTTATGTGAACAGTACTTTAAGCAAAACTAGATATTATTAGAAAGAGGCATGAAACGTGGAAATTAATGCACAGATGGTTAAGGCACTTCGCGACAAGACGGGTGTTGGCATGATGGATTGCAAGAATGCTCTGGTCGAATGCAACGGGGATGCGGAACTTGCGATTGAGTTGTTAAGAAAGAAAGGGGCTGATATGGCTGACTCAAAAGCTGCGCGGACAGCGACCGAGGGGTTGATTGTCAGCTCTGTCATTGAAGATGGCAGTATTGGCGCACTTGTTGAAGTAAACTGCGAAACCGATTTTGTCGGCCGTGGAGACATGTTTCGCGAATTTGCGATTCCATTGGGCAAGCTGGCACTGTCCGTTGGACAGGACAGCAATGATGTTGACAGTTTTCTTTCGCTTCAGTTTCCCGGTAAGGACAGTACTGTAGAAGAAGTGCGTCGCGACCTGATTTCCAAAATAGGGGAGAACATCGCAGTTCGCAGAGTTTCAATTGTTTCGGCTTTAGCCGGGTCAGTTGTTAATTCCTATGATCATCGCGGAAAAATTGGAGTGCTGGTTGAAATATCCGACAACAAGGCAGATATGGGTAAGGATATTGCCATGCATATTGCGGCGATGCGTCCCTCCTGGGTGAGTTTTGACGATATTCCTGAGTCTGCAATCGTCAAAGAACGCGAGATATACACTGAACAAGCTCAGGCTACCGGTAAACCAGACCACATAATTGAGCGAATTGTGGAAGGTCGTTTGCAAAAATATGCGGCAGAGGTAACCCTTAATGGTCAAACGTATGTAAAGGATGATTCAATTACTGTGGAGAAACTGCTTAAGCAGTCGAATGCATCCGTATCACGCTTTGCACGCATGGAACTGGGTGAAGAAATTCAATAGCCTTGGCAGATGTAGAAAGCATGGCTGAAACCAGGCAGTATCGTAGAATTCTGCTTAAAATTAGCGGAGAACTGCTTGGAGGTGTCAAGGGTGTCGGCTTTGATTCGGCTACGGTAAATCGAATCGCAGATGAGCTGCATGACGTTGCGAGTCATGGCATTGAAGTTGGTGTTGTAGTGGGAGGCGGCAACTTTTTTCGCGGCGGACGCGCCAGCGGGCTGCCAATTTCAAGAGTGCGCGGGGACCAAATCGGGATGCTTTGTACGATTGTCAATGCCTTGGCTCTTGAACAAGTATTGCACGAACGCGGTTCCATTGCCGTTGTTCAGTCAGTAGTTTCTGTGCCAGCGTTGGTGGAGTCATACGATGCAATATCCTTTGAAAGTTACTTTGCAGATAAGCACATAGTAATATTTGCGGGCGGAACGGGAAACACGCATGTAACTACAGATACTGCCGCAAGTTTGCGTGCAGTTGAAATTGGAGCAGATATATTGCTGAAAGGTACAAAAGTAGACGGTGTCTACAGCAAAGAACCGAATATCAATGCGGATGCTGTAAAGTATGATCAATTGACATTCGACGAGGTATTGAACAAGAATCTCACAGTAATGGATGCGATGGCCGTAGCGGTATGTCGCGAAAATAATTTGCCAATTCGCGTGTTTAATGCTTGCAAGGAGGGTTCTATTGCAAGGGTTGGCCTGGGAAGCGACGAAGGCACTCTTGTATCCAAGGAGGAGTGAACATGATTGATGATTTAGTTGAAGACGCACAATTGCGAATGGAAAAATCTATTGCCAATCTCCAAAAGGAGCTTTCAAAGTTGCGTACAGGCAGGGCTAGTACTGCATTGCTGGACCACATTCAAGTTGACTACTACGGCACTTTGACTCCGTTAAACCAAGTGGCAACTCTTAACGTCAATGATGCTCGAACCATTAGCATCAGTCCTTGGGTGAAAGCCATGACTCCCGTAATTGAAAAAGCAATCATTGAGTCTGACCTCGGTTTGAATCCAGCAAGTGCTGGCGAATCAATTAAAGTTCCGATTCCACCGCTTACGGAAGAACGACGTCGGGAAATAACTCGGCTTGTTCGCTCCGAAGGGGAGTCATGCAAGATTGCTATCCGAAATATTCGCCGAGCTTGCAACACCGATTTGAAGGAGTGGCTCAAGGAAAAAGAAATTACAGAGGACGACGAGCGACAAGGCGTTGACCGAGTACAAAAGGTTACAGATGAATTTACAGTAAAAATTGATGAAATCGTGAAACTGAAAGAAACAGAGGTAATGACAGTGTAACTTTGCAAGTACACTTGGATGACACTGTAAATTACTGCAAGCCACTACCAGATTTTTACTTATAAACCAATACATTTCCTGATTGTCTTTGAATCTGAACATTGCATATTAACGAAAAATTTCCTGAGCATATAGCCGTAATAATGGATGGCAATGGGCGATGGGCTCGCGAACGAGGCTTGTCAAGGCTGGAAGGACATCGCAAGGGTGTGGAACGAGTTCGAACATTGGTTGAGTGTTGTATTGAAAAAAAAATTTCGTATCTGACCTTATTTGCATTCAGTAGTGAAAACTGGCGACGACCAAAGCAGGAAGTCAGCTGGCTCATGAACTTGTTGTCGCGGGCATTGGACCGCGAAGTAAGATCGTTGCATGAAAACCAGGTTCGATTATCGGTTATCGGCGATATAACAAAATTGCCCGAAGCAATTCAAAAAAAAATTGAAGTAGCAAAAACACTGACTGAAAACAACAATCGTCTATGCTTGACTATTGCGTTGAACTACGGAGGAAAATGGGATTTAACAGAGGCTTGCCGGAAAGTCGCACACTCAGTAGTTAACGGTGAAACGGCATTGGATGATATTTCAGCAGAATCTCTGTCAAAGTACTTAAGTACAAGCTGGATGCCGGAACCGGACTTGTTTATACGAACCGGCGGCGAACAGCGAATTAGCAATTTTATGCTCTGGCAGCTGGCTTATACTGAATTGTATTTTACGGACACTTACTGGCCGGAATTTGGTCAGGAGGAATTCGATAAATCCCTCGCTTCCTATCAAATGAGAGTCAGACGATTCGGGCAAACTGACGATCAGGTGGAACAGGCAGAACATGTCAAAAAACTCGCATAGGCAAAGAATTGTAACTGGGCTGATTATTGCCCCGATACTTCTTGCATTAGTGTATTTTTTGCCAACAGCACAATTGTTTTATCTGATTTTACTTCCGCTTGGCCTCGTGGCAAGCTATGAATATGCCCAACTGAACAATGCAGGTAAAATGCCTGCATTAGGTGCATATTTGGTCGGATACTTGGTGTTGTGCATTGGAATGTGGTATTTCAAGCACTTTGCAAATTTGATTTATTTGACAGGAATTGTAGCCTGGATACTAATTATAGCGGGCTTGTTCACCAGTAAAATTTCCAAAATACACGGTGTGCCCGGCTTGTTTTTGATTGCTGCTGCTGTTTTTAGTGTTGCTAGCCTGCACCAGCATGGCATCTTTTGGCTGTTTGGCTTGTTTTTGATTGTATGGACTGCGGATACTGTTGCATTCTATGCAGGGCGACAGTTTGGCAGTCGCAAGTTGGCTGAGCATATCAGTCCAGGAAAAACAGTAGAAGGGTTCGCAGGAGCTATGATTGTTGTTCTTGCAGGAACTTTGGCATTGAGTGCCTACCTGTGGGGTAGCGAACCGGGAATTGCGTTTAAACTTGCAGTAGTTTCAGTTGTGGTGGCAATGGTTTCAGTTGGCGGCGACCTTTACATTAGCATGGCAAAGCGTACAGCGGGTGTAAAAGACAGTGGCAAATTGCTGCCGGGACATGGCGGCTTGCTAGACAGAATTGATAGCATGCTTTCTGCCGCTCCGTTTTTCGCGTTTGGTAGCACGAACTTTTTTGCTTCGTTCTGATGACTAGAAGTGTCACTGTACTAGGTGCAACTGGTGTGATTGGACAGTTGACACTGGAAATTATTCGAAAATACCCGGACGAGTTTTCTGTTTTCGCATTCGCTGCTCGCCGGGGGAGCCGAGAATTGGCGGCAATTTGCGAAGAATTCACCCCGCGCCACGTTGTGGTGCAGAACAAGGAAGATTCCGACTCGTTGAAACAGATTGTGTGTGAAAAAGTGTCCGTCTCATACGGAACAGACAGTTTGGTCGACGTTTGCAGTTCAACAGATACGGATATGGTTATCGCTGGAATTGTGGGCTCTGCTGGTCTTGAACCGCTGCTTGCGGCAGTTCGCACGGGTGCCGTAGTATTGATTGCCAATAAAGAGCCTGTGGTAATGTTGGGACCGATTTTGAGGGAGGAATTAACGAAATACGGCGCAACAATACTTCCGATCGATAGCGAGCACAATGCAATATTTCAGTGTAGTGCGAGTTCTGCACAAGGCAAGTATCAATGTTTCACACCAATTCAGGGCTTGCGAAGAATTTTGTTGACTGGCACTGGCGGGCCTTTCTTGAAAATGCCCATTGAATCCTTGGAACAAGTTACTCCCGAGCAAGCTGTTGCACACCCGGTATGGAATATGGGGAAAAAAGTTTCAGTTGATTCGGCTACCATGATGAACAAGGGACTCGAAATTTTTGAAGCTCGATGGTTATTTGATACCCCGTCTGACAAGATTGATGTCGTGGTTCATCCCCAAGGATTTGTTCACTCCATGGTAGAGTATCAGGATGGCTCAGTAATTGCTCAGATGGCGCTTCCTGACATGCGTGTTGCGATTGCAAATGCGCTGTTTTGGCCGGAAAGAAAAAACGGCGGTGCCGGGTACATGGATTTCACAGAATTGCCGAAGCTGGAGTTCTTGCCTCCAGACATGGACCGATTTCCGTGTTTAAAACTGGCGCGAGATCTCGCAGATTCGGATGGAACAGCTGCTGTCGTAATGAACGGGGCAAATGAAATTGCAGTAGATGCCTTTCTAAGTTCAAGCGTGAATTATTTGGAAATTCCGCGAATTGTCCGACAATGCGTGGAAAAGATTGGCAATAACAGGATTGAAAGTGTAGAACAAATTTTGGAATTGGATAAAATAGCCAAACAAACCGCGCACAGTTTAATAAAATCTTACGGGAAGTAGTTTTTACACTTTTTATTTTTCAGCATGAGTGAAATCATTTACAGCATAGTTTACTTTGTCATAGCCGTTGGGGTTCTAATTTCATTCCATGAATATGGACACTTTTGGGTTGCCCGGCAATTTAAAGTTTATGTCATTCGGTTTTCAATAGGGTTTGGGCCGAAAATGTTCGGCTTTGTATCAAAGAAGACGCAAACCGAGTATGTTGTTGCCGCCATTCCGCTCGGCGGGTACGTAAGAATGCTGGACGAGGCACGTGACGAGGTAAGTGAACGTCTGCAGCCATTTGCCTTCAATCGAAAGCCGCTTTATCAACGAACTGCCATTGTAGCAGCCGGTCCCTTGGCAAATTTTCTATTGGCAGTCCTGCTGTTCTGGGGTGTTTTTCTGATTGGAACAGAGGGGGTGCGCCCTGTAGTTGGCACTGTAGTAAAGGATTCAATTGCCGAGCGTGCGGGGTTCCAGATTGGTGATGAAATTGTGTCAATCAACGGCAGGCGCAATCAAATCTGGGAACAGCATAGATTGTACATGCTGGATAGGGTGTTAAATGAAGAGACTGTTGAGTTTGAGGTCGTTACTGAGTTCGGGCAGCGAAAACTGCTTTCGATTGATTTTGGCACAATCCAGGAAAGCGATATGGATTCGGGCAGTATGGAAAATATTCTCGGAGTTTATCCCGCTGTCCCGATATTCTTGCCAATCATTTCAGAAGTGACGCTCAACGGAGTTGCAAAATCTGCAGGTATGAGACCTGGTGACCAAATTTTGCAAATCGACGGAGTCCCTGTTCAATCGTGGCAGCAAATGGTAAATATAATTAGCGGGTCAGCCAACAAGCCGTTGACGATAATGTTTCAACGCGACGATGAACTCATGGAGGTGCCAGTAACTCCGGCACCGGTAGAAATAGATGGACGCACGGTTGGGCAGATAGGAGTATCTGTGGACGTGAGTCAGCAATCTTCTGGTGATGCAGAAACAAGAGCATATGTTCGGTACGGAGTGATTGAATCTTTGGTGAAAGGGGTTGAAGCCACTTACTCAATGAGTGTTTTAACCATCAAGATGCTGGTAAGGTTACTAGATTTTTCAACGCCAGCTGATTCAATCGGCGGACCCGTTACAATAGCATACTATGCAGGTCAGGCAGCCAAGTCGGGGATTGGCAATTACTTGATGTTTCTCGCCTTGCTCAGTATTAGCCTGGGACTGTTAAACTTGCTTCCAATACCTGTTTTGGATGGCGGTCACTTGTTATTTTATTTATATGAAGCGATTACTGGGTCTCCCCCTGGTGAGAAGGCATTGATCAGGGGAAATCAGATTGGTCTGATATTGATACTGGGGCTGATGACGCTTGCCTTGTACAACGATTTTACCAACTTGTTTTAGCATGAAAAGAAAAATACTAAGTTTCCTTTTGTATAGTACTTTGGCGATTTCAACATCTGTTTTTGGGATCGATACATTTGTAATTCAGGATATACGCGTTGAAGGATTGCAACGGGTCACTCCCGGAGCAGTGTTTTCGGCGCTTCCGGTTCGCGTAGGCGATGAAATAGATGATGAAATTTCCAACAGTTCCATTCAGGCATTGTTCGGAACCGGGTTGTTCACTGATATTCAACTAGAGCGGGATGGCGACACATTAGTGGTTGTTGTCGTTGAGCGTCCGTCGATTGGAAGTATTTCAGTAACCGGAAACAGGCGTTTCAAGGACGAGCAAATTGAGAATGCACTGCAATCGAACAATATTGCCGAAGGCCGCGTTTACAATGAGCAGCAGGTTGAACGTTTTGTTGAAGGATTGAAGCAGGAGTATATTTCGGAAGGACGCTTTTCAGCTGATGTAAGAATTGCAGTGGAACCGCAAGTACGAAACAGGGTGAATGTCGCGATCGAAATTTTTGAAGGTCCAAGAGCATTGATCAAGGAAATCAGATTCATCGGCAATGAAGATGTAGACTCGGCGGAATTGCTGGATGAAATGTCCTTGTCGACGAAAAAGACCTGGGGCTTTTTGAATCGCAAAAATCGATACTCGCGAACCATACTGGATGCAGATTTGGAGAAAATCGCCAATTACTATCTCAATCTGGGCTACATTGACTTTGAATTGAATTCGGCGCGTACTATTATTGGCGACAACCGAGAAGATATTTTCATTGTAATTTCACTGCAAGAAGGAAAGCAGTACAATTTCGGCAAATCAAAAGTTCTGTCGGACCAGCAAGTGGTGTCTGATAAGAATCTTGAAGAATTGGTAGATATTGAAGAAGGAGAATTGTTTTCACGAACTCGAGTGAGTGAGACGCGCCAGGCAATGATACAGCGTCTTGCTGACGATGGCTACGCATTTGCTGATGTCGAAGCTTTTCCAGACATAAACCGGGAAGATCTGACCGTGAATATAAACTATGCTGTAGATTCGGGAAGAATGATTCATATCAGGCGTATTTTAATTCTCGGGAATATAACGACTCAGGACGAGGTTATTCGCAGAGAACTTCGAGTTTACGAGGGCAGTGTCTATTCAGCCGCAAAACTTCTTCAATCAAGGGAGCGTCTGGGTCGATTGGGCCTGTTTGAATCTGTCGACTTGCGTACAGAACCGGTCCCAGATGTAGAAGACCAGGTTGATATTTATGTAGATGTAAAAGAAAGATTGACTGGTTTCCTTTCTTTCGGCGTAGGCTATAGTGAATCCGAACATGCACTTCTTCAAATACGTCTGGAGCAAAAGAATCTTTTCGGTACGGGCAAGCAGATCGGTACAGAAATAACTTATGGCAAATCTGACAAAGACATTTCCATCAACTTTTTGGAACCATATTTTCGGGAATCAGGCGTTTCACGCGGTGTTCATTTAGATTACCGCGAGTTTGATTCTCTTGATGTTGAAGTGACAAACTACCAGGAAAATAGATTTTCAGTCGGAGTACGATACAAATACCCCTTGTCTGAAGTTAGTTCGTTTAATTTTGGCATGGATGCGGACCAGCACGAATTCAGACGCGCCGGTACCCAAAGAACAGACTACAGAATCGAGGATTTCATAGCCACTACCCCGAAGATTACAATTGGTAAAATTGTTCTCGGATATTCAAGGGATTCCCGCGACCGTGCAGTCTTTGCAAGTAAGGGGTCAGAACTTGATTTAAATCTTCAGCTGGCACTTGGAAAGGTCGATTACTATATTTTGCAGGCGGAGCATTCCCAGTATTTTTCCGTAGGAGAAAATACAACAATGAAACTAACGGGTCAGTTAGACTATGGTAATGGATTGGGCAATAGTGATTTCCCTTTCTTTGAGAATTTCTATGCGGGTGGTTCATCAACAGTAAGAGGTTTTCGATACTCGTCGCTTGGTCCGCGAGAACTGTGTAGATCCGGTACCGACCCAAACACTTTTGTAGCATGTCCCGATGCAGAGACCGTGGGCGGGAATGTGCGCATACTGGGTAGAGCAGAATTAT
This sequence comes from Arenicellales bacterium, assembly GCA_965203865.1. Lineage (GTDB taxonomy): Bacteria > Pseudomonadota > Gammaproteobacteria > Arenicellales > JAJDZL01. Next base: position 1,480,994 of record OZ241916.1, on the reverse strand, counting down.
TTTTGCCGTTGTTCGGTACAAGTGAAAGTCCAGACAAAAGATTCTCTATTTTCATGGATGCGGGAAATGTTTTCGGTTCAAACCAAAAAGTTAATTTTAGTGAGATAAGGGCATCAGCTGGTCTTTCTTTTATCTGGCTATCTCCAATTGGTCCGATCGGTGCAAGTTACGCGTTGCCTGTAAGACAAAAGGCAGGAGACCGTATTGACCGATTCCAGATATCGCTTGGGACTTTCTTGGATTAGGAAAATTAATGACTGAAAATAAAAAATTTAGAATACCGTTTTTGCTCCTGCTTGCATTTTGTGTCGACTTGGCACATGCTCAGAGTGATGACCCTCCGAAAATCGGGTTTGTAAACGCTGTCCGAATTGTAGAGGAAGCACCGCAAGGCAAAGCTTCATTAAACCAGCTAGAGTCAGAATTTTTTGAACGCAGAGAGCAGCTTCGCGCCCAAGCGAAAGAACTGCAGGTTCTGGAAGAACAGTTGGCTAACGAAAGTAGTAGCATGAGCGAATCGGCACGCACTGCGTTGGAGCAAGAAATTCGCAAGTCTCAACGGCGCTTGGAACGTGAACAGGATGAGTTCAGGGAAGATTTGAATTTTCGAAGAAATCAGGAAATTGAGAAATTGCAAATTCTGGTTCACAAGTTGATCGCCAGCATAGGTCAGAGGGAAAAATTCGACCTGATTGTTCAGGAACCTGTCGTGTGGGTAAGCAACCGAATTGATTTGACTGAGCAAGTGCTTCAAGAACTGGAAGAAGAATTCAAAAAAGGTCAGTGAAACGTCAAGGAAATGATGTCAGAGACTGGACTCTGAAAGAATTGGCCGAACAAATTGATGGTCGCGTCAAAGGCGATGAAACTAAAATCGTAAATCGTGTTGCAACTCTTCAGAATGCAACTCCAGATTCTATTTCGTTCATGTCTAATTCAAAGCATTGCAAGTTTTTGCAGCATACGATGGCCGGAGCTATTGTTTTGAAAGAACAGCATGCCTTAGGCTCCAATCAAAACTATTTAATTTCAGACAATCCCAGAGCGGCGTTCGCCAGAATTATCGCGTGCTTGCACAAGGATGAAAATGGAAATTCAAAAGAGTGTCATGATACTGCGGTAGTTTCAGATACATCGATTATTGCTGACACAGTGGCAATAGGAGCGAATACGGTAATTGGCGAGTCTGTTAGTATCAGCGATGATGCGCAAATTGGGGCATGTTGTTCGATAGGCGACGGTGTAACCATTGGGGCGGGTACTCGCATTGACAGTAATGTGAGTGTTTATAGAAATACACGAATTGGAAGGCACTGCAAAATTCATGCCGGTGTGGTTATTGGTGCCCCAGGATTTAGCTATGAATTTGAAGATGGGCAATGGACGGAAGTGCCAAATATTGGTTCAGTTATCATTGGAGACAATGTGCGGCTTGGTGCTGCAACAACGATTGACCGAGGCTCCATTGAAAATACCATTATTGGAGACGGAGTCAAGATTGACAACAACGTTCAAATCGGACACAACGTCAGGGTTGGGGAAAATTCAATCATTGCCGGCAATGTTGGAATTGCCGGTAGCACAATTATCGGGAAAAATTGCATGTTTGGGGGACAAACAGGTATTGTTGAACATGTGGAAATTGCAGATAATGTGATAGTTCTTTCTGGTAGTATTGTAACGAAAACTATATCGGTCGCGGGTACCTACTCATCCAATATTCCTGCTCAGGAAGCTGGAAAATGGAAAAAAGTACTGGCTAAACTACGAAAATTGTAATACAGACATGCCTTCACTTGCATCAAATGAAATTCGGGAACTATTGCCGCACCGATATCCGATGCTTATGGTGGATTGTGTACTGGATTACAACGACGAGTGGTTGCTCGCAGTAAAGAATGTAACTGAAAATGAGCCAGTATTTCAGGGGCATTTCCCAAATTACCCCATATTCCCTGGTGTGCTCATTGTTGAATCAATGGTTCAAGCATCAGCGATTATGGCAAGTCTTGCACTCGGAGCAAAGGCAACCAGTAAACGCGTCTACCTGTTTGCAGGAATTGATAAAGCTCGCTTTAAGCGACAGGTTGTACCAGGCGATCAACTCGAAATTGAAACTCGTTCAGTTCGTCGACGAAGAGATCTTTGGAGAACAGCTGCAACAGCTTCGGTCAACAGCACTACAGTATGTACAGCAGAACTTCTGTTCACCTTTCAGGAGATTGAATGATTCATGCCAAGGCGATTATTGCAAGTAAAGCGGAGCTCGGGGCGAATGTCGAGATCGGTCCATACACAATTGTTGAAGAAAACGTTGTCATAGGAGACAATACCCGTATCGGTGCACACTCGGTTATACATAGCCATACCTTGATTGGGTCGAATAACCGAATTCACGAATTCGTGTCACTGGGTGGTTCGCCGCAGATTGCTCATTCCAAGAATAATTCGGGCAAGTTGGAGATCGGGGATGAAAACGTAATTCGAGAGTATGTAAGCATGCACCGCGGTTCAGGCGGTATGGAATCGGTTACAAAGGTAGGGAAGGGGAATTTTGTTATGGCTTATTGCCACATTGCCCATGATTGCAAAATTGGAGACAACTCAAATTTTGCAAATGGAGCAAATCTTGCAGGTTATGTGAATATAGGCGACTGTGTTTTTCTGGGCGGATTTACGCTTGTTCATCAGTTTTGCCGAATTGGAAGAAACTCAATAACGGGTATCAATACAGTAGTGCGCCAAGATATTGCTCCTTATGTTCTTGTTGCGGGCAATCCGGCGAGAGCCTCAGGCATAAATACTAGAGGATTGAAAAAACAAGGTTTTTCACCCGACGATATTTCCAACTTGAAAAAAGCCTACAATCTGTACTTCAGGAAAAAAGAAAATATTGACCAAGTGGTTGCTTCGCTCCGTTCAACCGGCAATTTTAACGAACATATTGCGTATTTTGCAGACTTCATAAAAAGTAGTCAACGAGGTGTTGTTCGGTCCGGGAAAGTGAGTTGACAGTGCTCCATTGGTTTGTCGCTTATGAATTTCCTTGCTGACGGCTGAGCTTCAGTTGCAAAAATCCATGTTACGAATTGGAATAGTAGTCGGCGAGGCTTCTGGTGACCAATTGGGGGTTGGAATCATTTCTTCGTTGAAACAGCGTAACCTTGATTTTCAGGTAATCGGAATTTGTGGTCCACAGATGATTGCTCAAGGTGCCCAATCCTTGTATCCAATGGAAAGCATCAACATTGTAGGGTTGGAAGGGGTTGCTACCAACTTGGCCAGAATCATTAAACTCAGAAAAAAACTGATTGATGAGTTTTTACGAGTAAATCTTGATGTTTTTATTGGGATTGATGCTCCAGATTTCAACTTGAAAGTTGAAAGAATACTTCGCCGAGCCGGGGTTCCGGTGTTTCACTATGTTAGTCCGACAATTTGGGCGTGGCGTAGCTATCGTGTAGGTAAAATCAAGCGATCTGTTTCTAAAATGCTGACAATTTACCCTTTTGAAGGTAAATTGTATGAGCAGTACAATATTCCGCATCAGTATGTAGGGCATCCGCTTGCAGATTTGATTGCGAAGAAGGATTTTTCAAAGTGTCGTGGGAACTTGGGATTTAATAGTAGCGATGTTGTAGTTGCAGTACTACCTGGTAGTCGATTGAATGAAGTAAAACGTTTATCACCTGTTTTTCTGGAAGTTGCAGCCCGGCTGGCCCGTTTACGCCCCGGTATAAAATTTGTTACACCTTTGGCTTCGGAAGCTATTAGCAGGGAATTTCATGGGATTATCAGAGAACAAGGTCAGAAAATAAAAATTAAAACAGTAGAAAAACATGCACAGGAGGCAATAGCAGCTTCTGATGTAGTTTTAACAGCTTCGGGTACAGCTGCCCTGGAAGCAGCACTAATTGGAAAGCCTGTGGTCGTTGCGTACAAGGTGTCAACATTCACTTACCTGATGGTTCAAATTCTGGGGCATGTCAAACACTATTCAATTTTGAATCATTTGTGCGAAACAGCCATGGTTCCCGAATTTATACAGAAAGAGGCGAATCCGGAAAATCTGGCAGATGCAGTTATGCAGTATTTAGATAACCAGGCACTTAGAGACTCACTTACGCATCAGTTTGCAAAAATTGCACAGCAGCTATGCTGCAATGCGAATGATAGAGTGGCAGACGAAATTGTAAAGATTGCACGCCATGGAAAGTAAATTTTGTGCTGGTGTAGATGAAGCAGGAAGAGGGGCGCTGGCTGGGCCGGTTGTTGCGGCGGCAGTGATACTGAATGACACGAAAAAAATTAGCGGTCTGGCAGATTCGAAACAGCTTTATCCGATGCATAGGGAAAAATTGGCCGCTGAAATTCGGTTAAAATGCCTGTGCTGGGCGATTGGAATTGGCAGCGTAGAGGAAATTGACGCAAAGAATATATTGCAAGCCACTCTACTTGCCATGAAGCGAGCATTGGAGTCGCTTTCAATCCAGCCAGCCATGGCACTTGTAGATGGAAATCAGGCACCGGCAGTTAGCGTTCCAGTAGAGACTGTGGTGAAAGGAGATTCTTTGGTACCTGAAATATCAGCAGCATCGATTCTGGCAAAGGTAACTCGCGATAAAATTATGTGTGGTTTGAACGAACAGTATCCCAATTATGAGTTTGCTGCCCATAAGGGCTACAGCACGACTCGACACAGAGCGGCGTTGTTGAATTACGGCATAACGCCAATTCATCGAAAGACTTTTGCGCCTGTGCGCATTGCAATGAACAAATTGAATTTTTCAGTTTCATGAGTTTTGTACATTTGCACATTCACACTGAGTATTCAATCGTGGATAGTATCATCCGCGTGGAGAAATTGGTTGAAAAGGTGCAAGAATTTCAAATGCCTGCTGTCGGAGTATCCGATTTAAATCGCATATTCAGCGCAGTAAAGTTGTATTCCTGCTGTCTTGAAGCCGGAGTAAAGCCGATAATTGGAGTAGAGTTTTTGATAGAAAACTCGAACCAGCCAGATTCACCGTATCCTTTTGTGCTTTTCTGCCAAAATCTGGAAGGCTATCAGTCTATGTGCAGATTATTGACTCGCGCATATCACGAACGAAAACAGTCCATTCAACCTTTTGTCAGGAAAAATTGGCTGTATGGCGAAACCGATGGATTGATTGCTCTTTCGGGCGGCCTGACAGGAGAAATTGGACAACAATTGCTTCACAATGAAAGTTTGGATGCCTCGTTAAAAATTTTAAATGAATATCAAACTCTTTTTCCGGACAGATACTATCTTGAGATTTCACGAATTGGTAGTCAGTTGGACGATTTATACGGCGAAAGATTACTGGAATTGGCAGATTCAACAAACACCCCGGTTGTGGCAACCAATGAGCCTCGATTTTTAGAAAAAGAAGACTTTGAATTGCACGAAATAAAAATGTGCATCTACGACCGCAGGGTTGTTACAGACAAGAATCGCCGTCCAGGCTGTACCGAGCAGCAGTATCTTCGCTCAGCAGAAGAAATGGAGAAAGAATTTTCTGATATTCCAGGGGCACTAGCCAATTCCCTTGAAATTGCTACGCGATGCAATCTTATGTTTGATTTAGAAAAATCTCATCTTCCAGCTTACCCTCATCCAATTGAAGCAGATTCAATAGACGAACATCTGGCACTTGCAAGCCGCAGAGGATTAGAAAAACTCATGCCAAATGGCACTTCTGATACCTATAAAACCAGATTGGAGCAGGAATTGGAAATCATTCGCACCACGCAGTTTGCCGGATATTTTTTGATTGTAGCCGATATTATCGACTGGGCAAAGAAACAGGGGATTCCAGTAGGGCCGGGCCGCGGTTCCGGCGCAGGCTCGCTAGTGGCATATTCACTCGGCATTACTGCGCTTGACCCCATCAAATATGGACTGATTTTTGAAAGATTCCTGAATCCTGAGAGAGTGTCCCCGCCAGATTTCGATATTGATTTTTGCGTGGAACAAAGGGACAAGGTTATTGACCACGTTGCTGAAACTTACGGCAAAGATAAAGTGGCGCAAATTATCACTTACAACAAAATGGCAGCACGTGCTGCAGTGAAAGATGTTGGGCGAGCACTAAAACCTGACTATATGTTCTATGATCAATTGGCCAAATTAATCCCGCGTGATTTGGATATTACTTTGGAAAAAGCCAAGGAGCGAAGTTCGGAATTCAATAAACGATATAAAAACGAACCTAGAGTGAAGGACCTGATAGATACCGCTACATCGCTGGAGGGTATAGTAAAGAATGTAAGCAGGCATCCCGGTGGTGTAGTTATCGCTCCCACGGAGATAACAAATTATGTTGCGTTGATGGTTGAAAGCGATGGTAATCAGGACATTACGCACTTTGACAAGTATGATTTGGAAGAAATCGGATTGGTTAAATTTGATTTTCTCGGGCTTACTACCCTGACTGTAATCTCCAAAACACTTCAGTGGGTAAACAGCAAAAAAGCAGTGGGAGAATCTGAAGTTACGGAAGCCAGTATGTTATTCGACGACCAAGCAACGTTCGACTATATCTGCACTGGAAAAACAATTGGCATATTTCAATTGGAATCAAATGGAATGCAGCGACTGATTCTGCAGATGCAACCAAAAGAGCTAAACGATTTAATTGCGCTATTGGCTTTGTTTCGGCCTGGTCCTTTGCAAACAAAAATGGATCAGGAATTTATTAAAAACAGAAGAGATATAGGTAATATCAATTACTTGGATCCTGTATTGAAACCAATACTTGAAGACACATATGGCGTAATTCTTTATCAGGAGCAAGTCATGAAAATTGCACAAACAATGTCCGGTTACACGATGGGAGAAGCGGATATTTTACGTTGGGCAATGGGAAAGAAAGTCGCCAGCGAAATGAAGCGTCAGCGTGAGCGATTTGTTAATGGAGCTACAGAAAAGGGCTTTTCCGAACAACTTGCCACAGAAGTTTACAATTTAATCCAGAGTTTCGGTGAATACGGATTCAACAAATCGCATTCTGTCGCCTATGCAATACTCGCATATCGTACTGCATGGCTGAAAGTGCACTATACAGCTGAGTTTTTGGCGGCCTGCATGTCAGTTGACATGCAAACTGACATGATAGTGAAATTCATCTCAGAGGCAAAGTCTCATGGTATCACCATAATTTCACCGGATGTCAATCACTCAAATTATGAATTCAAAGCGATTGGTGACAAGCAAATCCTCTACGGATTAGGAGCAATCAAGCAAATTGGCAAACCGGTTGCAGAAACTATTATTTCTGCACGCGCAAATGGAGGTGTGTTTGAGGATATCGTCGATTTTTGCACCCGTGCTGACTTCACTAAAGTATCCCGGGCTTCAATTTGCGCCTTGGCTTGTGCAGGTGCTTTCGACAATTTGGAAAGTAACCGGGCCAAAGTTTACGAATCAGCTCATGATTTGTACAATTATGCTCGCAGGCAAGAAGATGACAGGCGACACAGACAGATGAGCTTGTTTGCATCGGCGGAAGGTCCCGATGCGTTTTTTTTGAATGATGTACCGCCATGGTCATCTCCAGAACTACTTAGAAAAGAATTTGAGTTTTTGGGCTTGTACATGTCAGGTCATCCCATGGAAATTTATGAGGATGAGTTGAAACAAGTTGTAGATTGTGCAATCAATAAAATTAATGCAGATTCCGACAAAACATTGATTGTAGGCGGGTGGGTTAATAATAGACAGACATCAAGAACCAAAAAGGGCGAGGAAATTGCATTTATTGACTTGGAAGATTCAACAGGTTCGTTATCAGTAGCATTCTTTTCAGAATCCTATGAACAATACAAAAAACTGCTGGAAGAAAATTCTGTCTTGGTTGTTGTGGGAAAAATGTCGGCAACAGAGCGAGCAAGCGAAGCAAGATTTTACGCTAATAAGGCGTTTGATCTTTCATTTATTCGTAATTCTTCCGATGTGAAGTTAAGTTTGACTATAAAGCAGGGCGATAATAGCAGTTCAGCGGTTATGGAGATGAAATCCTTGTTTGAACAGTATGGTGGCAACCAGAAAATTGAAGTGCACTATATATCAAGCTCAGGAGCAGGAATAATTGATTTGGGCGATGAATGCAGAGTTCAAATTTGCGATGAGTTGCTGGAAGGACTAAGAAAGATTTTGGGCGGGGAGAGGGTATCGGTCTGCTACCCGAAAATGTCATGGTTAAAGTATTAGCAGATTGCAGGCATGGCAAATTTCTTGGACTTTGAGAAACCTATCGCAGAAATCGATGCGCAAATTGAGGAATTGCGACGTGTGCACTTGCAAAACGATGATGTTGATTTATCTGATGAAATTGACCGTTTGGAGCAAAAATGCGAAAAACTCATTGCATCGATTTTTTCCAATTTGAATCCTTGGCAAATCACGCAATTGGCAAGACATCCCTTGCGGCCTTTCACATTGGATTATATTCCTCGCATTTTCTCCGATTTTCAAGAACTGCACGGTGACCGGTCATTTGGGGACGACAAGGCAATTGTGGCAGGATTGGCGAAGTTCAACGGACAAGGCGTTGCCATCATAGGTCATCAAAAAGGCAGAGATACCAACTCCAAGATTGAACGAAATTTTGGCATGCCAAAACCGGAGGGGTACAGAAAGGCGCAAAGAATTGCTCATCTTGCAGAGAAGTTTTCAATGCCAATATTTACATTTGTTGATACTCCTGGGGCATATCCCGGCATTGACGCTGAAGAGCGCGGCCAAAGCGAGGCGATTGCTACAAGCCTGCTCACCTTGGTTGAATTGAATACTCCAATAATTGCATCTGTAATCGGGGAGGGTGGCTCTGGCGGTGCATTGGCGATAGGCGTTGCCGACAGGGTAATTATGCTGCAATACTCGATTTATTCCGTGATCTCTCCAGAAGGTTGTGCATCTATTCTTTGGAAGGACTCGAATCGTGCGAAAGAAGCGGCGCAAGCAATGGGGTTAACCACAACCGTTCTTGGCAAGCATAAACTTGTTGATGCAATTGTTAAAGAGCCAATAGGAGGGGCTCATCGAGATGTAGATGAAACCGCCCGAAGATTGAAAACTCAACTGCAAACAAGTTTGGAATCCATAATGGATATGCCGCAAGAGCAGCTGCTTGCCAGCCGATACGAGAAGCTAATGTCTTATGGAAAATTCGAACCGGTTTAAATTAGTCAGGTGAACTCATACTCTATCGCTCAATGGGTCAGCGAGTATTTGCCAATTGAATCTCTATCGACTGTTTATGTTGCCTATAGTGGCGGTATAGATTCTACAGTATTGCTTCACAAAGTCTCTCAAATCACCAGAATCGAGGTAGTAGCCCTGCATTGTGACCATGGCTTGCATTGTGAGTCTGCAAACTGGGCGATGCACTGCAAGGCATTTAGCAACTCGTTGAAAGTTCAATATATCAGCACGAGGTTGACTTACGGCGTTCAGGGGAATCGAATTGACGAACAAACAGCCCGCCAAAGCCGTTACAGGTGGCTTGCATCTCAAATTGGTAAAAATCAAGTATTGCTGACAGCACATCATAAAGAGGATCAGGCAGAAACACTCTTGCTGAATTTACTAAGAGGTGCCGGATCTCGTGGATTATCAGGAATCCAGCCTGTTAGAAAATTCGGAGACGGATGGCTGGCTCGCCCCTTGCTTCAAGTTTCCAAAAAAGAAATTCAATATTATGCGAAAAAACACCATCTTTCCTTTATTGAAGACCCATCTAACCAAGACACTAGTTTCGACCGAAATTACATCCGACATCTAGTGATTCCAAAACTTGAAGAACGCTGGTCGGGTACCGTTGAATCAATAACTCAGTCTGCGAACAATCTAAGATCAAGCAGAAAACTGCTTGAAGACTTGGGGGAGATGGATTTGTCAGTGTGCAAAGCACAGGAAACAGGTTGCTTGTATACCGGAACTCAGTTATCCATTGAAAATTTAAAACATTTAAGCCGGCATCGCCAGGTAAATTTACTTCGTTATTGGATTAGAAGCGAATTATTGCCAGAACCCGGAAAACAAATGATTGACAATTTACTTGATACGGTTGTGCATGGTACAGCGCAAACAGGAGAGATTGAGTGGAACGGTGTGAGGATTTGCAGATTTCAAAACAAACTGTTCTTGGTTCCGTATTGTTTTGAAGTGGACAAAGGACAACAGCAAGAATGGCATGTGAATTCGCCGCTACAAATTGAAAATGCCAATTTGCAACTGGTTCCGGAATTTGTGCAGGGCAGAGGAATTAAATTAATTCCCGAGTTGTTGCCGGCAACGGTTCGATTTCGAGTAGGAGGGGAAAGAATTCAATTGCCGGGTCGCAAGCACTCAAGCTCGCTAAAAAAAGTATTTCAGGAATACTCTATACCACCTTGGGAGCGAAAACTACTGCCGATAGTTTATTTTGGCGAAGAAATTGTAGCTGTTCCGCCGTATTTTGTTTCTGCTAAATTCTTGGCAAAAATCGGTGAACAAGGTGTAGAAATTCGCCTGCTGCCAAGTTTGACAAATCAGCCAATTTGGTAACTCATGCTTTGGAACAATTTTATCAATGGCTGTCAGGCTGATATAGATTGCATAGGTTTGAATAAGCTCAGAATGAAACCCGCATTGATAATCCGGTTATGCTGAATTCACTGAAAGAAACAGCCTATGGATAATGGAACGCGTGGAAATTACTGGTGCAAATTACAGTCCTATCTGGTATTCTGTAACACCGTCCGATAGAAATCTTCAATCCCGAAATTGGTGCTTACATATCTTCGTCATGTCACAATCTAGTCTAGCAGATTAAATGCATAAATTCGTTTTTGTTACCGGTGGCGTTGTTTCTTCCTTGGGAAAAGGAATTGCTTCAGCGTCTTTGGCAGCATTGCTTGAAGCCCGGGGAATTTCGGTTACCCTGATGAAGCTGGACCCGTACATCAATGTAGACCCAGGTACTATGAGTCCTTTTCAACACGGCGAAGTATTTGTTACTGATGACGGAGCGGAAACCGACTTGGATCTTGGCCACTACGAGCGATTTGTCAATGTCAAGATGAAGAAAGCCAACAACTTTACCACTGGAAAAATCTACGAGCGCGTAATTCGAAAAGAAAGAAAGGGAGATTACAAAGGCAAAACTGTGCAAGTAATCCCTCATATTATTGATGAAATCAAAGCATGTATCCACGAAGCCGCATCGGGATATGAAGTGGTGTTTGTAGAAATAGGCGGAACAGTCGGTGATATAGAATCCCTTCCCTTTCTTGAAACAATTCGGCAAATGCGCATAGAACTCGGTCCCAAGCAAACATTGTTTGTTCATTTGACTCTGGTACCCACTCTGGACTATGCAGGTGAAATAAAGACCAAGCCAACTCAGCATTCTGTAAAAGAGCTCCGAAGCATTGGTATTCAGCCGGACATACTGCTTTGCCGCACCGATTTCAAACTTTCAAAATCGGCAAGGGAAAAAATTGCATTGTTTACAAATGTTCAGAAGAATTCAGTCATTTCTGCCCTGACAAGCAATAACGTTTACAACATACCGCAATTGTTTCACGAACAAAAGGTCGATGAAATTATTGTCAATCAGCTTCGTATAGAAGCTAACAGTATCAATTTGGCAGAGTGGCAAGTGGTTGTTGAGCGTGCTGAAAATACAACGAATGCGGTAAAGATTGCGTTTGTTGGAAAATACATGGATATTGCTGATTCCTACAAGTCATTGGCTGAGGCAGTTGTTCATGCTGGTTTCCAAACTCGGACCAAAGTGGACATTCTGTATCTGGATGCGGAGGACATTGAACAAAATGGTGTAGAAAGCCTGGAACAGGCGGATGCAATTGTTGTGCCAGGCGGATTCGGTTCTCGCGGCACGAACGGGAAGATTCAGACGGTTCGCTATGCGAGAGAAAACAATGTGCCGTATTTGGGAATTTGCCTTGGAATGCAGATTGCAATAATCGAATTCGCACGCAATGTGCTAAAACTGGACGGAGCGCACAGCACAGAATTCGACGCGAATACGCCTCATCCGGTTATTGCACTAGTAACGGAGTGGAAAAATGAGGACGGCGAAGTTCAAACGCGTAGTGCCAATGAAGACATTGGCGGTACGTTACGGCTAGGTGCCCAAAGTGCCACGCTTCAGGACGGATCGCTTGCGCGAGAAATTTACGGTACCAGTAAAATCAACGAAAGACATCGCCATCGCTATGAGTTTAATGAACGATACAAGCAGATGTTTATGGATGCAGGAATCAGTTTTTCCGGTATTTCGGCAGATAATTTGGTGGAAATGGTGGAATTGCCTGATCACCAGTGGTTTATTGGTTGTCAGTTTCATCCGGAGTTTACGTCGACACCTCGTAGCGGGCATCCGCTTTTTACCAACTTTGTTCAGGTAGCAAGAATGCAGAAAAAGATTGCCGAAATTCCCGAGAAAATGGTGGCAAGCAATTGAATATTGCAGGTACAAAAGTCGGTATGGAGCAACCGTTTTTCCTGTTTGCCGGACCGTGTGTGATCGAATCGGAATCCCACTCGCTAGATGTGGCCGGGGAAATTAAACGGATATGCGACAATCTTTCTATTTCCTTTGCCTACAAGTCTTCGTATGACAAGGCGAATCGCACATCAGCAAGCTCGTATCGCGGACCCGGTTTGAAAGACGGGCTTGAAATATTGTCAAAAGTGCGAAGCAATTTGGGTATTCCTGTACTAACTGATGTACATTCCCCAGAAGAAGCCTGTTCGGCAGCAAAGCATGTCGACATTCTGCAAACTCCTGCTTTCTTGTGCCGTCAAACGGACTTGATTCAGGCAGTTGCTTCTACCGGAAAGGTTGTGAATATCAAGAAAGCGCAATTTCTTTCTCCGCACGAAATGAAGCATGTGGTTGAGAAGGCTGTAAAATCTGGTGCAAAAGACAGAGTATTGGTATGCGAACGAGGTTCAAGTTTTGGATGGAACAATCTGGTTGTAGATATGAGATCTCTGGCAATACTTCGGGAAACGGGTTGTCCTGTGGTATTTGATGCGACACACTCAGTGCAATTGCCAGGTGCTGGAAACGGTGTTTCCGGAGGGCAGCGGGAGTTTGTTCCGTATCTTGCACGCGCGGCAACTGCGTGTGGAGTGGCTGCAATCTTTATGGAAACGCATCCCGACCCTGACAATGCGCCGAGCGATGGACCAAACGCTTGGCCATTGAAGCAACTTGAATCACTGTTGTGCGACCTTAAAGAAATTGACTATATTGCGAAACATCGAATTCGCCATATTTAAACTTGGAGAGAAAAATTGCAAGTAGAAATTGAAAACATATCAGCATTAGAAATTTTAGATTCTCGTGGCAATCCTACCATTGAGGCGCAAATTGTATTGAGCGACGGCTCTCGCAGTCGTGCAGCGGTCCCTTCGGGTGCTTCAACGGGAGTAATGGAAGCGGTAGAACTTCGAGACCAGCAAGAAGATCGTTATCTGGGGAAAGGCGTCTTGCATGCTGTAAACAATGTTAATACGGAAATATCAGATGCTCTGAAAGGGAAAAATCCATATGAGCAGAATGAAATTGACCAGATACTAATTGAACTGGACGGAACCCTTGACAAAGGTCGTTTGGGTGCAAATGCTATTCTTTCAGCATCACTTGGCGTTGCCAGAGCATCTGCCAAATCCCAAAGGATTCCATTGTACAAATACTTGAAAACATCTGATACTTTGACATTGCCAATGCCGTTTTTCAATATCTTGAACGGCGGTGCGCATGCGAACAACAATATTGACATTCAGGAATTTATGATTGTCCCGACGGGTATGCCAAGTTTTCAAGAATCTGTTCGGGCAGGAACCGAGGTTTACCACCAGCTAAAACAAATACTTGACCAAACCGGTCATAGTACAGCGGTTGGCGACGAAGGCGGTTTCGCCCCCAATTTGCGTTCAAATAGTGATGCACTCAGAATGATTATGGATGCAATTGAAAGTGCTGGTTTTGAGCCTGGCAAAGATATCTCCATTGCATTGGATGTGGCCAGTTCAGAACTTCGGGATGGCGAGGAGTATTTTTTGAAGTCAGAATATCTTCGGGTGGATGCATCGGGATTCGCTGATTATCTGGCTGACCTGGCTGAGCAGTTTCCGATTGTTTCAATTGAAGATGGCATGGCGGAGGACGATTGGGATGGTTGGCGAATACTTTGCGACAAGTTGAGTAGCAAGATGCAACTGGTCGGAGATGATCTGTTTGTTACCAATCCCAAAATACTGCAAACCGGAATTGATTCGAATATTGCGAATGCCATATTGATAAAGTTGAATCAAATTGGCACCGTGACCGAAACACTGGAAACGGCTCGAATTGCCCAGGAGGCAAATTATGGCGTTATGATTTCTCATCGTTCAGGCGAGACAGAGGATAGTGCGATTGCTGACTTGGCGGTAGCTACGTCTGCCGGCCAAATTAAAACCGGTGCTCCAAGTCGTTCCGAGCGAACAGCGAAGTATAATAGGCTTTTGTGGATAGAAAACGAACTTGGGGAAGAAGTTACTTACTCAAACTTATTTTAATTTGTGTGAATCGGATGAGTAGTCGAAAAAAGTGGTTGATTGCGTTTGCATTGCTCGCGCTGGTTGCGATTGGATTGCAGTCTACATTTTGGTTTGGCAAGAACTCATTTACCAGTTTTTCCGAATTGCAAGAGCAAATTGAAACTGAAAAAGCTCATAACAAAAACCTTCAGCAACGAAACAATTTATTAAAAGCCGAAGTTATTGATTTGCAAACAGGGGATGAAACTATGGAAGAGCGAGCAAGAATGGAGTTGGGCTTGATTAAAGAAGGAGAGACTTTCTACAGGATTGTGGAAATTGACGAAGCAGATTCTGCCAATCAATAATTCGCTAAATTTCTGGAATTTCATAGGGCAGTGCATCTTGCAGAATTTTTAGTGCCCCGAACTGTTCAATTTCAAAATCCTGATGCTGCAAAAATACTAAAGGCACGGATATTAGCAATTGACATTCCTTTTCTGATTCCAGCATTGCAGAATTGACAACAGTTCCCGTTTGATCTGAATTTAGTGATTTGCACTGAATCATAGTGCCCGGAGCAGGGATTCGGGTAGTTGATATGCTTGCCCTTAGCATTCTTCTGTTGACACCGCCGCGATAGTGAAGTCTGGCAGCAATCTCTTGCCCTGGAAAACAACCCTTTGTAAAACAAACTGCGTTATCAATCAAATCAAGGTTTAGTGCTTGCGGTACAAAATGCTCCGATGTGTTCAAGTCAACTAGCGGAATCCCTGATTCAATATCAATGCGCTGCCAAATACCAAAAGGAGGGTCAATATCAGCTTTCGGTTCAGATTTATCGACAATAAACCCAACCCGGGGAGTATTGCCTAGCATACGGAAGCAAAACTTTCCGTCCAAAATGCAAGCCGTATTTTCATCTTTTGAGTAATTTTTAACAAAATAGCTGGAGATAAATTCAGGAATTTCTGCGTCTACCATTGCAACAAAGTTCAATTCTGTGGCCGCTTCAATTTCTACTTTTGCGCGAAGCACGAACTGTTTTAGCCTTTTAACTGTTGGTTCTACCAGTGATGAAGACAGAGCGAGCAAATAATCGCTATTTGCTTTGAACATCAAAAAGTTTGCGAACACTCTCCCTTTAGGCGTAAGGTACGCACCATATCTGAATTTTTTTTCTGAAACTTCGTTGATATCGTTTGTGAACTGCGATTGAATAAACTTTGGAGCATCATCGCCGTTGATCCGAACAATTCCATAATGATTCAACAGGCTCATTTAGTAATATGACCAAGCATGCCGGGCAGTGATTAAGAAAAAAGATATTACGGTGAGATGAATATAGAATGCGACAGCGAATCAATGCTCGCTAAACTTATAAATAATGATCAGGAAAGCAATTGCTTCATACGTCGCATGGCTTCTTCCAGCGTTGACATGTCTGTAGCGTAGGAAAAGCGCAAATGTCCGGCACCGCCAAATGCACTCCCTGGCACCGCTGCAACTTCCGCTTCGTTAAGAATGTATTGCGAAAGAGAAACATCGTCTTCTATTGAATCCAGTTTGTTGATTACTTTTCTGAAATCTGCAAATGCGTAAAAAGCCCCGTCTCCCTCCAGGCACTTCACACCGTCAATTGAATTAAGTTCAGATACAACAAAATCGTGTCGCTTTTTGAACTCCGTCGTCATTGATTGAATAATATCCTGAGGTCCATTTAACGCTTCTGCTGCAGCTGCCTGTGCTATTGAATTGGGATTGGAAGTGGTTTGGGACTGAATTTTCCTCATGGACCCGGCCAGCACTTCGTTTGAACCTGAATATCCGATACGCCAGCCAGTCATGGCGTATGCCTTTGACACTCCATTAATGACAACTGTTCTATTCTTTAAATCCGGGCAGGCATTGACAATATTGCAAAACGGCTTGCCGGTCCACTGAATATGCTCGTAGATGTCATCAGTTAAAACAATTACGTGCGGGTATTCAAGCAGTACTGCACCAATGGCTTTCAGTTCTTCTTTTGTATAGGCAATTCCTGTAGGATTGTTGGGGCTGTTCAGCATGAGCAACTTGGTACGCGAGGTAATTGCACTTTTCAATTGCTCAGGCTGGAGCTTGAAGTGCTGATTGATGTCTGTTTCCACTATGACAGGCTTGCCACCGCACAGTATGGTCATATCAGGATAGGATACCCAGTAAGGCGCTACAATTACTACCTCGTCATCATCGTTCAAAATGGCAGTCAGCAAGTTATAAATGACTTGTTTCGCACCAGTAGAGACAACAATGTTCTTAGGTTCGTAGTGCAAGTTGTTATCATTTGCGAATTTATTGACGATAGCACTTTTGATTTCAGGTGTGCCATCAGCGGGGGTATACTTGGTTTTTCCGCTTTGCATTGCTGCAATTGCCGCGTTTTTGATGTGGTCCGGCGTGTCAAAGTCCGGCTCGCCAGCGCCTAGCCCGATTACATCTCGGCCCGCTGCTCTTAGTTCTTTTGCAAGTGTTGAAACAGCTATTGTTGCGGAAGTCTTGATGGAGTTTACTCTATTGGAAAGTATTGAATTATCCACGGTAATATTGCAAGAATTAGATAGACAAACTAAGGGTTATTTGAGTTAGTATATCTCAATCATAATAAAATCCTGATAAAGAAAGTGCGAGATTTAAAATTAGTTGCAGATTTCAAGCCGGCCGGTGACCAGCCGGAGGCTATAAGAAAATTGCTGAACGGGCTACAGGCAGGGGAAGCATTTCAAACACTCCTTGGTGCGACCGGCACTGGCAAAACATTCACCATGGCCTGTATTATCGAATCGATTAACAAGCCTGTGTTGGTTCTTGCCCATAACAAGACACTGGCAGCACAGCTTTATTCCGAGCTCAGGGATTTTTTCCCATACAACGCAGTAGAGTACTTTGTTTCCTACTACGACTACTACCAGCCAGAAGCTTATGTGCCGAGCTCCGACACCTATATAGAAAAGGATGCTTCCATAAACGACCATATTGACCAGATGCGGTTATCCGCTACGAATGCGCTCCTTCAAAGAAACGATACAATCATTGTAGCCACAGTATCTGCAATCTACGGATTGGGAAATCCAGTTGAATACAACAAGATGATTCTGCACCTGAGAAAAGGGGCGATTATTGATCAACGCGAAATTCTTCGTACATTGGCTACGCTCCAGTATACGCGAAACGATGCAGAACTACGCCGCGGCAGGTTTCGAGTGCGCGGGGATGTTATAGATATATTTCCTGCCGATTCAGACAAGTATGTATTGCGTGTCGAGTTGTTCGGCGATGAAATTGACCGGCTATCTTTGTTTGACCCGCTAACCGGAGAAATAGGCAATGAGCTAGTGCGGTACACGGTATACCCCAAATCGCACTATGTAACAACCAGCGACACGGTTGAAAAGGCATTGGGTCGTATTGAATTGGAACTCAAATACAGACTTGAAGAACTTTACTGCCAAAATAAACTGGTAGAGGCACAACGTCTGGAACAGCGCACAAACTACGATTTGGAAATGATTCGTGAAATTGGATACTGCTCTGGAATTGAAAACTATTCGCTGCATTTATCCGAGCGAGAACCGGGAGATGCACCGGATACACTTATGGACTATTTACCGGAGAAATCTCTTGTATTTATTGACGAAAGCCATGTAACACTTCCACAATTGAGGGCAATGTATCGCGGCGACAGATCCAGAAAGGAAACTCTTGTGGAGTTTGGGTTCAGGCTTCCTTCTGCCATGGACAATCGTCCCCTTCGCTTCGATGAGTTTGAGCAGAAAGTTCGCCAAGTGATTTTCATGTCTGCAACACCGGGTCCCTACGAAGAAGAAAAGTCACCGAATTACATTGATCAAGTAGTTCGTCCCACGGGAATCGTTGACCCGCAAGTGGAAATTCGGGACGTGCGGACTCAGGTGGATGATTTACTGTCTGAAATCAAAATTCGTGCCCAGGCCAGCGAGCGTGTTTTGGTTACTACTCTGACGAAGAGAATGGCGGAGGATTTGACGGATTACTTAAGTGATCACTCGGTGCGCGTGAGGTATCTGCATTCCGATATTGACACTGTGGAGAGAGTTGAAATTATCAGGGATTTGCGTGCCGGAGTTTTTGATGTACTGGTAGGGATCAATTTACTTCGAGAGGGGCTGGACTTGCCGGAAGTATCACTGGTTGCAATTTTGGATGCCGACAAAGAAGGGTTTCTTCGATCAACTCGCTCGTTAATTCAAACCATTGGACGGGCGGCCCGCAATACGAATGGGAAAGCGATACTATATGCCGATGAAGTAACCGACTCAATGCGGCAAGCGATTTCTGAAACAAGTCGAAGAAGAGAAAAGCAAATACAATTCAATGAGTTAAACGGAATATCTCCAGTAACAGTTCAAAAGGAAGTTAAAGACATTATTGACGGAGTGCATCGATTCAGCACAGGCAAGAGGCAGAAGGGGAAAAGAGTGCGCGAATCCGATCCAATTGAAATCAACTTCAAAGATATTGATTTGGGAAATGCCTCGCAAGTTGCAAAAGAAATTACCAAACTTGAAAAGCAAATGAATCGCCACGCTGCTGACTTGAATTTTGAACTGGCAGCAGAAGTTCGAGACCGAATTACTGCATTGAAAGAAGCTGCGTTTGTGAATACGACCTAGAGAGAGTTAGTTTCGTAGTTTCCAAGTTGCTGATTTCACGCGCGATTTTGACTGTGTGAAATTTTTCTACCCCAAGAATCTGTTTTGGGGGGGCTTGAAACACCGGTTTCTGCGGTTTTCGCCGATTTTCTACCTTGGCAAATCAGCAAATTCCGCCTTCAAAGTCTTTCCAACGGGAAACTCTCTATCTTGAATTATGTTTATACTTTGCTCAACTAATCAATATACTAGCCAGATGTTAGTCTTGTAAACCATGTAGATGAACTCAATGAAAACAATCCGTTATTCTTTTCTTGTGGTCGCGTTCATCTATCTTGCTGCCTGCGGCGGGGGCGGTGGAACAACCAACTATCCGAATTGGGTAGTCTCAGACCTCTCACGAGCCCAAACAATTGCTCAAGGTGAAATCTTGAATCGCGCAGCGGCAGAAATAAGGTCGTTAATCGTGAGTAGAAGAAGTTCAGCGAGTCGCTTCATCGCGAGCAATGTGTTGATGATTACTGATTCTGGAATCTCAAGATTGGAAGCGACTTGCCCTGGTAACCGTACCTGCACAATAGCTGGTCAAGAATTCTCGCTAAACGACGATTTACCTTCACTTAATGTAGCCCAATTTCAGCCATTGTTTACCCGAAACGGAATTGACATATGGCAGATTCGTTCGCAACTTGAAGATGCTCCAGCTAACGGGCACGTAAATAATTTGGTTGTCGGCGGGATTCTGGATAACAGTCTTTTCGGGTTTGAAATAACCGGATTTTATCAAGGAACTCGGGCGACATCAGAAGAAGTAGACTCGTTTTCATTCGGGAACAGTCCAGGAACAAATCCGAGTAGCACCATTTCCAGTGCAACTTGGACCGGTGTTATGTTAGGTGTTGATTATTCCCAAGTTACCAATTCGCTTGACCAATTACATCCACTGCATGGAGATACCAGGATTGTTGTGCAGGGACTTGGCGCAACTCCCACGGTTGATGTAACTTTTACAAATGTTCGCAACTTGAACACAGGTGCACGGCACACGCTTGGGGGATGGAGCAATATTCCGCTGTCAAACGGGTTTTTCAGAACAGGTTCAGGGACAAACAAAATAGAAGGCACCTTCTACGGCTCTGAACATCAGGAAGTTGGAGGGCACTTTGAGCGAGATAGAATAATTGGAGCATTTGGTGGCAAGCGTCCTTAGAAATCTACAAATATTTCTTCCGTAATTCTGTCCGATGCATCCATACATCAACGGTTTGTAGTCAGGTTGAATTCAACTGATTCCAAGCCGTTCTTTTGTGGTGCCCAAACCAGTTGAAATCCGGTATAAAACCATCATGGATGTTTCCATCGGGAAACACTCAGAGAACAATAACCTTGACAGTTTCACTTCAAATTGTTTTAGATTTATGCGGGGTAAAACTCTAATGAATCTGTTTGGTTGCGAGTGACTGAATAAATGTGGTGGGCAAATACGCTATCTGCTGTTGAAATTTGAGTTCGCGTTTATTAATATATGGTCTGCAATCTATTGTTGGCTGTTCAGTAGCAGTTTTTACAAAGAATACTTTGTGGTACTGGCAAGAAACTATGCATAACCAGTGCATTCAATAAAATCAAAGTGGGCGTATAGCTCAGCGGGAGAGCACCTCGTTGACATCGAGGAGGTCCCTGGTTCAATCCCAGGTACGCCCACCATTTCTGCGAGATTGCATGTAGAATATTTTGAGCAGAAATTCTACATCTTTGAACTGAGTATCAGCATATAATTCGCTCTTTTGCCATGTGTTTGGTTCTGGAAAGCAATCAAATACTACGCTTGCTGTCTGAATATTTTCCTAACATTTATTGATAAAAATGCCAGTTATTATTTTGCCTGACGGTTCTGAAATGAACTATGACGCTGCCGTGTCAGTTGACCAGGTCGTATCAGACATTGGTCCGGGTTTGCGTCGTGCAAGCGTAGCTGCCGAGTTGAACGGGCAACTGGTTGATCTATCTCGAACAATTGAATCGGATGCCTCAATTCGGGTAATTACGGCAAAGGATGAAGCAGGGCTGGAAGTGATTCGCCATTCAACTGCTCATTTACTGGCTCATGCTGTCAAGCAGTTGTTTCCAAGTGCACAGGTAACAATCGGTCCGGTGATTGAAGATGGTTTTTACTACGATTTTGCGTATGAACGCGGGTTTACTGAAAGCGATCTCGTTGCAATTGAAGACAGAATGAAAGAACTCGCATCAAAAGATTTACAGGTTGAGCGGTCAGTGCTTGAAAAAAATGATGCGGTTCATATGTTTCGGAATATGGGGGAGAAGTACAAGGCCGAAATCATAGAAGAAATTCCAGATTCAGAAGATATTACGGTCTATCGTCAAGGAGAATTTGTTGACTTGTGTCGCGGCCCTCATGTCCCTAGTACCGGAAAGTTGAAGGCTTTTAAATTGACCAAGGTTGCGGGGGCGTATTGGCGTGGCGACTCCAGAAATGAAATGCTGCAGCGAATATATGGAACAGCATGGGCAACCGAAGCAGATTTAAAGGAATACCTTAAACAGCTTGAAGAAGCGCAAAAGCGAGATCACCGCAAGCTTGGACAGGAGCTGAATTTGTTTCACTTTCAGCAAGAGGCACCGGGAATGGTGTTTTGGCACCAAAACGGTTGGACCTTGTTCAGACTGATTGAGTCCTACATGCGTAATTTGCTTGAGGAGTACAATTACAAGGAGGTTCATACGCCGCAGATTTTAGATCGCTCCCTATGGGAACAATCAGGCCACTGGGAGACGTTCAAAGAGAATATGTTCACCACCGATATTGAAGACAGGGCCTATGCGCTCAAGCCGATGAACTGTCCGGGACATGTCCAGGTATTTAATCAGCGATTGCGAAGTTATCGGGACTTGCCGCTACGAATTTCTGAATTTGGAATCGTACATCGCTACGAGCCTTCTGGAACCTTGCACGGACTCATGCGTGTACGAAGGTTTACGCAGGATGATGCTCATGTATTTTGCACCGAAGATCAAATTCGCGAAGAAATTGAGGTGCTAATTGAAATCGCATTTCGCGTCTACAGTGATTTCGGATTCAATAATATTGCCATTGGCTTGTCAACCCGGCCGGAAAAGCGGGTCGGGTCAGATGAGTTGTGGGATCGCGCGGAATTGGCACTTGAATCTGTATTAAAAAACCGCGGTATCGAATTTAATACCGATGCCGGAGAGGGGGCATTCTATGGACCTAAAATTGACTTTGTCTTAAATGACAGCATAGGAAGAAAATGGCAGTGTGGAACAATTCAATTGGATTTTTCGATGCCGGGTCGGTTGGGGGCAAGTTATGTAGAGTCAGACAGTTCCAGGCAAGTACCGGTAATGATACATCGTGCTATACTGGGTTCAATCGAAAGATTTATCGGTATTCTAATTGAAGAGTACGCAGGCAAGCTTCCCGTGTGGTTGGCGCCTGTACAAGCGGTTGTTATGAATATTTCTGAATCGCAAGCAGAATATTCATATAAAATAACCGATTTGCTGAATGAAGGGGGAATCAGGGTTCGCTCAGACTTGAGAAACGAGAAAATTGGTTTTAAAATTAGAGAGCAAACTCTGCAGAAAATCCCCTTTCTGGTAATTATTGGTAACCGGGAAATGGACAAGCAGGAGATTGCTGTTCGTTCATTGGATGGAAATGATATGGGATCGATGACCATTGACTCATTTATTTCTATTGTCAATAATCTTGGTAATTTGCCAAATCAACTAAACTAAAAAACGGAGGTTACGGGTACGGCTATTGGAAAAGTGCATCGAATCAATGAGAATATTGATGCAGCGCAGGTACGTCTTATTGATGAAGATGGACAGCAACTTGGTGTGATGCCATTGCAGGAGGCAATGAATCATGCACAAAGTGAAGAGTTGGATCTTGTTGAAATTGCCCCGAACTCAGAGCCGCCAGTTTGTCGGCTCATGGACTACGGCAAGTTTCTTTATACTGCTAGCAAGAAGCGACATGATGCAAAGCGCAAGCAAAAGCACATGGTAATCAAGGAAATCAAATTCCGACCTTCAATCGAGCTGGGAGACTATAATGTCAAGTTAGGCAAGCTGAAGGACTTCCTGAATGCTGGCAACAAGACCAAGGTGACAATGCGATTCCGAGGTCGCGAGTATGCTCACCAAGAACTGGGACAACAATTGCTGGAACGTGTAAAAGACGATTTGGCCGATATTGGTGCAGTTGAACAGGAGCCGATGCTGGAAGGCAAGCAAATGATTATGGTACTGGCTCCGGTCAAGAGTGCAAGTAAACGAGAAATTTAACGTTAAAAATTGAACAATGCCAAAGTTGAAAACTAAATCAGGTGCTGCGAAGCGTTTCAGGAAAACTGCTACCGGGCAGTTCAAGTGTTCGCATTCGCACGCCTCTCATATTCTTACCAAAAAGTCGCCCAAGCGAAAGAGAAATCTTCGAAAATCGGCAATATTACACAAGTCCGATTCTGCCAGTGCTCAGAAAATGCTTCCTTACGCTTAACAGGAGATTGAAAAATGCCAAGGGTAAAACGCGGCGTTACCGCCCGAGCGAGACATAAGAAAGTCATTCGACAAGCAAAAGGATATCGCGGTGCGCGTAAAAACGTATATCGAGTTGCCAAGCAAGCTGTTATTAAAGCCGGTCAGTATGCGTATCGCGACCGTCGACGCAAGAAGCGTGATTTTCGCTCCCTGTGGATAATGCGCATCAATGCCGCTGCCCGAGAATGCGGAATGAATTACAGCACATTTATGAAAGGGCTAAAAGTTGCTTGTGTCGAACTTGACCGAAAATCGCTGGCTTTAATCGCAGTTTCCGATAAAGAAACGTTTTCCCGCCTGGCAGAAAAAGCAAAGCTCGCACTGAGTAGCTAGCAAGCAAAACATTACTTCTCAGTTTTCAGTGCGCCACGATTTGAATTTGATTGTCTGAATTGCCCAAAATGTCGGCACCTACCGACTTGGATTCCCTTGATAGCCTGTTAGAGCAGGCAAGCAGTGAGATTGCCGTTGCTTCGCAAGAGTCGGAACTTGAAGTAGCGCGTGTCCGGTATCTTGGCAAAAAGGGGGTATTAACGAATTTACTGAAATCAGTAGGTTCTCTACCGGCAGAGGAGAGACCTGCTATTGGTCAAAAAATAAATTCTGCAAAAACTCAACTTGAAAATGAAATAAAGAAACGCCGGCATGTTCTGCGTGTGAAAACAGACCAAAAGCGTCTCGCAGCAGAAAAAATTGATGTTACTTTGCCTGGCAGAACGTTCGCAAAAGGTGGTCTTCACCCACTGACCCGAACAATCATGCGAATGGAAGAAATATTTTCACGCGCAGGATTTGATATCGCATTCGGTCCTGAAATCGAAGACGATTTTCATAATTTCGAAGCATTGAACATTCCTCCTGAGCATCCGGCAAGAGCGATGCAGGATACATTCTATTTCGAAGACAATTCATTACTAAGAACGCATACATCTCCAGTTCAAATTCGATATATGAAAGAAAGGCAACCACCAATCCAGGTAGTAGCGCCAGGTAGAGTGTATCGTTGTGACTCGGATGTTACACATACTCCCATGTTCCATCAGTTGGAAGGATTGGTCGTGGACGATTCAACAACATTTGCCGATTTGAAAGGTATTCTGGAGTATTTCGTGAAAGAGTTTTTTGAGTCAGATTTGAAACTTCGTTTTCGTCCGTCGTACTTCCCGTTCACGGAGCCCTCTGCAGAAGTGGATATCAGTTGCGTATTCTGTGAAGGCTCGGGATGCAAGGTTTGCAAGCGAAGTGGCTGGTTGGAAGTGCTTGGTTGCGGAATGGTTCATCCGGCGCTGTACCAGCATGTTGGCATTGATAGCGAAATTTATACCGGCTACGCGTTTGGCATGGGTGTGGAGAGATTCACCATGCTTCGATATGGCGTAAATGATTTGCGTTTGTTCTTTGAGAATGATCTCGAAATGCTGTATCAGTTCAAATAGTGCTTGCGGACAGTAAATTATGTTAGTCAGTAGTCGCTGGTTGGCGGAATGGGTAAATTCGTGTTTGTCCGACGCAGAAATTGCGGAGCGCATGACCATGGCAGGCCTTGAAGTTGGAAAAATTACACCAGTTGAAATTTGCGATGACAAAATTGTTGTAGGCAGAGTGCAGGAAGTGGCTACTCATCCCGAGAATGAAAGCCTGAAGATCTGCATGGTGGATGTTGGTACTGCTGATGCAATTCAAGTGGTTTGCGGAGCTCCAAACGTTTCTGTAGGAAGTTGTTATCCTGTTGCACTCGTCGGCAGTGAAATAGATGGCAAGAAAATTCAAGCTCGAGAGATTCATGGTTTCCAGTCTAGCGGGATGCTTTGTTCAGCAAAAGAGGCAGGATTTGAAGAGGATACCGGAACTTTGATGATTCTTGACAATGCAGCAACGGCAGGAACTCCACTGGTTGAGCATCTTCAGCTAAAAGACAATATTTTCGATATTGAACTAACACCAAATCGGGCTGATTGCCTGAGCGTAGCTGGTGTTGCACGCGAAGTTTCCATATTGACGAACACGCCAATGACAACGCCTGAATTTCGTGAAATTCCTGCTGGTTCAACTGCAGAACTGCAAATTCGTGTAGAAAGCGTAGAGGATTGCCCTAGGTATGTCGGACGAGTAATTCAGAATATTCGTTCAGATGCTGTTACTCCGGATTGGATGAAGGAAAGGTTGCGTCGCAGTGGATTGAGAAGCTTGCATCCGGTCGTAGATGTTACAAACTATGTAATGATTGAACTTGGACAGCCAATGCATGCTTTCGACCTGGATACGATCGAATCATCCTGTATTGTTGTTCGGTATTCAAAAACTGGAGAGACCATGACTACGCTGGACCGCGAAAATCTGTCTCTAGTGGAAGGCACGCAGGTCATTGCAGACGAAAGCAAGCCAATTGGACTTGCAGGGGTTATGGGTGGTGCATTCAGTGGAATTCGCTCCGAAACAACCAATATATTCCTTGAAGCCGCATTCTTCACACCAAGAGCCGCCCGTTTTTCTGTGTCCAACTACGAATTCCGCACCGAGGCATCGCATCGGTTTGAGCGTGGCGTGGCCCCCTATTTGCAAGTACAGGCTATGGAGCGTGCCACTGAGCTTATATTGGAAATTTCAGATGGTGTTGCTGGAAAGCTCCAGAATGTAGTTGACAAGCGATATCTGCCCCAAAAAAGACATTGTGAGGTACGTTACCAACGAATTGCCCGAGTATTGGGAGTAGAAATACCGAAAATCAAGGTTGAGTCGATTTTAAAGAGTGTAAACAAGGATGTAGTAGCAAATGATGTCGGTTGGTCGGTACTACCTCATAGCTACCGTTTTGACTTGGAAGCAGAACACGATCAGATTGAAGAGATTGCAAGAATTTACGGTTACGATTCGGTCCCCAGTTCAATTCGATTGGGCAGAGGGCACCCGAAAAAAATAAGAGAGTACGAAGTTGATTTGAAGGATATCCGGAACGCACTTCACCACGCAGGCTATTTTGAGGCAATTACCTACAGTTTTGTTGACCCCGATTTACAGAAAAAATTTGTTCCATCCATACAGGGGAAACCGTTATCGAATCCAATTGCAGAGAATTTGTCAGTAATGCGTACTAGCCTTTGGCCGGGGTTGTTTCATGCTTTTTTGGCCAACTACCGCCGCCGCAAGAAGCAAGTTTGCTTGTATGAAATTGGCAGGGTGTTTTATCCCGAGGAGGAGAAAAATATGCTGGGCGGCATAGCATTCGGACAACTTGCACCGGAGCAGTGGGGAATTCAGGAGCGAAGCATAGATTTCTTTGATGTCAAAGCACACCTGACAAATATTTTTGAACTAACAGGAAGTAGCGAAGCTTTCGAATTTTCCAATGAACTGGTTGATGGCTTGCATCCGGGATGTAGTGCGTGCATTCAATTTTCTGGAATTCATGTGGGAGTAGTTGGTCAGTTGCATCCCGATATGCTTCAAAATGAAGGGGTTGATGGCAATGTGTATGTTTTTCAGCTTTCAGTGGATAACATAGTTGCCCGCAAAAATATACAATACAAGGAAATTTCTCGATATCCGTCAATTACACGCGATTTATCTTTTTTATTGGACTCGGATATACTTATGGCTAATGTATCGAAGTCAATTCGGGAAAGTGCAGGGAATTTTTTGGAAAAATTAATCCTTTTTGACATGTATTCTGGAACTGGCATTGATTCTAATAAGAAAAGTGTTGCATATCGTTTAATATTCAGATTAAATTCGCGTACACTAACAGACAATGAAATAGACGTTAAAATTTCTGATGTGATTGCTCGATTGAATTCAGAATTTAACGCAGAATTACGAAAATAGAGTTAGAGATATGAGCGATTCGGTAGTTGTAAAATCAGATTTAGCGAATGAAATCCATAAAAACTTGGGTTTGAGTCAGCGCGAATCCAAAGAATTTGTCGATCTTTTTTTTGAGGAGATTCGGTGTTCGTTGGAAAAGCATCAAAGTGTTAAACTGGCCGGCTTTGGAAACTATAGAACCCGGCATAAGCGAGCACGCCCAGGACGCAATCCCAAGACTGGCATGGATGCTTCAATCAGCGAACGTTATGTGGTTACGTTCAGGGCGAGTAACAAACTTCGGGAACAAGTAAAAAACTCAGTCCCTGGTTAAGCAGATTGGCTTGATTTTTCAGAAGCAGGTTCTACTTAGTGACCAAGAATGTTTCTATCAGGGAACAACCGCCAATTCCAAATAAGCGTTACTTTACAATAGGCGAAGTCAGCGAAATTTGTAATGTGCAACCTCATGTTCTTCGATATTGGGAACAGGAGTTCGATCAACTTGATCCCATTCGACGCCGGTCGCAGCGACGTTACTACACTCGCCAGGATGTTTTGCTGGTAAGGAAGATTATTCATCTTCTCTATATAAAGAAATTTACCATTGAAGGTGCACGTGGCTTGCTTGCCGAAGGCGGAAGAGAATTGGAAACCCAAGACAATCAATTGGCTTTTGAAGTCGTAGAAGAAGCGGTTTCGGATTTGAAGAAAGTTGTTGAAGTATTGGAAAATGATTGATAGATCCAAAAAATTCAACTAGGTGAATTCGGGGCGTGGCGCAGCCTGGTAGCGCACTTGCATGGGGCGCAAGTGGTCGGAGGTTCAAATCCTCTCGCCCCGACCAAATTTAATTTTATCCAATACGAAGGAGATATTTAATGACAGGTACGGTAGTATCATCATGGAATGAATTTGACCCATTGCGGCACGTCATTGTTGGTCGGGCAGAAAATACCTGCTTGCCGCCGTTAGAACCCGCCACGGAAATAAAAACAAAAGATAGCGACATGTGGGGCATGTATGGGCCCAGATCATCAGAATCTGTCATGGCTGCGCGCGAAGAGCTTGATAACTTTGTAAATGTGCTGACCGCCAGAAATATTCGGGTGGACCGAGCCAGCCCTATTCAGTGGAACCAGGCAATCCACACACCAGATTTTTCTGTCGATACTATGTTCGGTTGCATGCCGCCGCGGGATGTACTGCTTACCGTAGGGAGTGAAATCCTTAGTGCACCCATGTCATTTCGTTGCAGGTTCTTCGAATACATTGCTTATCACTCCCTCATGCTGAAGTACTTTGATGAAGATCCGAATTTCAAATGGGAGCAGGCACCGCGTCCAAGACTGTCTGAAGATACATACAAAGCAGGGTACTACGACAACTATAATTTGGAAGATCAAATCTTGCGCACGAAAAATAAAGATTATGTCACAACAGAGCATGAGCCGCTGTTCGATGCCGCAGATGTTCTTCGGTTGGGAAAAGACTTGTTTTGCCAACACAGTTTTACAACCAATCTAAAGGGTATGCGATGGTTGCAAAGACATTTCCCCAACCACAGGGTTCACTGTATCAATTTTCCGGGAGGCACATTGCCAACTCACATTGATGCCACATTCGTGCCACTACGACCCGGTTTGATTATCAATAATCCGGAACGGCAACTGCCACCCGAGCAAAAAAAGATTTTCACAGCCAACGATTGGGAAATCATAGATGCTGCCAAACCTGCTCACAGCGAGCCGCCATCATTGTGCTATTCAAGTGTATGGCTTTCTATGAACATACTTCTGTTGGACAGAAAAACAGTTGTTGTCGAAGCTTCTGAAATACACCAGATGGAACAGTTGGATTCACTTGGGTTTGAAGTGTTGCCAGTGCCTTTTCGAAACGTCTATCCATTTGGGGGCGGGTTGCATTGTTCAACCGGCGATGTGTTGCGGGAAGGCAATTGCGAAGACTACTTTCCGAATCAATTACCTGGAACTCAGATAGAGCATCACATATATTAGTTGTGAAAATTGATTTGCTATTACTTCAAAAATTTTGAACCCGGAAAGAAGGACGCATATAGATGTCACTCATCAGTCGTCTTTACGATAAAACGCTGGTACTGGCTTCCCACAAGCAAGCACCAGCGTATCTCGGAGTGCTAAGTTTTTCAGAGGCAGTGTTTTTTCCAATTCCTCCAGATGCAATGCTTATTCCCATGGTGCTGGCAGATAAGGCAAAAGCTTGGCGACTTGCTGCCTTGACTACAATTACCTCGGTATCAGGAGGGGTTTTAGGCTATTTGATTGGTACGTACATGTATGAAAGCGTGGGATTGTGGCTTGTCGAGTTCTATAGAATGGAAAATAATTTTTCTATAATTCAAGAATGGTATCGTGAATATGGGATATGGATGATATTTGCAGCAGGATTTCTTCCAATTCCCTACAAAGTGTTTACGGTTGCTTCGGGAGTGTTTTCCATGGCGCTAATTCCGTTTGTAATTGCATCTGCGCTTGGAAGGGGGATTCGATTTTATCTTGTCGCAGCTTTGGCATATTGGTCTGTTGACTCTGTTAACTCATTAGTAAGAAAATATCCCTATCATATTGGATGGGGTGTAATGTTGATTTTGGTGATTGGACTTGTTTACTGGTTTTATTCGTAATCTTATTGTTGTCGCGTTACTTGCGCTGATTGCAGCCTGCGCAAGCGAACAGAGCCGTGCACCTGTTGTTACGGTTGAAATTCAAGCTGCGGAGCCGTCAGCTCCACAAACAACTTACGAGGGTAGGTCTGTAATTGTAAAAAAAGGGCAAAATTTGTATTCCATCTCCTTCGAGGCAGGTTTCAACTATCACGATGTGGCCAGATGGAACAATATCGATACTGAAACATTTTTAATTTACCCGGGCCAAAAAATTCTTCTGTTCAATCCAAACGAAGTTGAACAACCGGTTGTTCGACAAGAAAGTGATGACCAGGGACTCATTCGCACTACTCCTGTGCCGCAATCTACTGAATCGAGTTCATCGGACTCCGCTGCGTCAACTGAATCTGCAAGTGCAGCACCTGCAGGCCCGACTGTGAACGAAGCCCAGTTTTCTGCGCCGGCAAAGTGGGTTTGGCCTGCGCGAGGGACTATTGTTCAGAATTTCTCTGCCGCGCAAAACAAGAACGGAATTGATATTGCCGGAGAACTCGGATCGCCCGTACGAGTTAGCGCTTCTGGTAAAGTGGTATATGCCGGAACAGGGCTGCAAGGATACGGAAGAATGATAATTGTGAGTCATGGAAAGCAGTTTATTAGTGCCTATGCCCATAATTCCAAGGTGGTTGTCAGGGAAGGCGATGTGGTAAAACAAGGACAAAAAATTGCCGAAATGGGAAATACTGATGCGGACCGGATAAAATTGCATTTTGAAATCCGACACAACGGAAAGCCAGTTGACCCTCGCAAGTATTTGCCGAAAAGCTAGTACCTATTACTTGGGTTCCTGCAACAAGGCAGCGATTGCATTTCGTCCGTCTCCAATCAGTATATTATAAGTTCGGCAGGCTGCCTCCGTGTTCATGATCTCAAATCCACTTTTCTGTTTTCTAAGTGGTTCAAGCAGGTCAGAAGAAGGGTAGCGTAATTTCTTGCCAGTACCGAGAATGACAATTTCGGCATCGAAACTTGCAAGCAGTTCGAAATCCTGAATTGTCAGCTGATTGAAATATTGAGGTTTCCAGTTTTCAATGACATTATCTGCCGAGACAATTATGCTTTGCTTGTATAGCGTGTTGTTTATATTAAACTTGCCAGAGCGGAAAGAATGGACTAAATTCGCCCCCGCTAAATCTATTTGGTGAAGTTTCATATAATGCCCACTTTGCGTTTTTGGCAATTCATATAAGGTGTGCGGCAATTCAATGCCGATCTCAAAATTAAAAGGTCAAAAGAAATTTAATAATGATACGGTTCATTGTATTCTAATAGATTTGCAGAATTTAACCTGAAAGAAGCACATAGATTCATCAATTACCTACACGAATGGCTGAATCTATCAAAAGACAGCTTGTCCGTTTTACATATTTGAAAATTTCAACTCAAATTATTTAGTTCGAATGAAACCAGTAAACATAGGATTGCTAGGATTGGGCACTGTAGGATGTGGAACAATCAATGTTTTATCGCGTAATTCAAGTGAAATAACCCGAAGAGCAGGGCGGGAAATAATTGTAAAGCGCATTGCCGTAAAAGATATTACAAAACAACGAAATATCGACATGGGTGCCGTCGAAATTACTGATGACGCTTATTCGCTCATCAACGACCCGGACATTGCCATAATTGTTGAATTGATTGGCGGAGAATCACCTGTATACGACTATTTTGTTCAATCGCTTCGCAACGGCAAGCATGTAGTCACAGCAAACAAGGAACTGATTGCAAATCGCGGGAATGAGTTGTTCAAATTGGCGCAAAAGCACTCTGTTGTAATTGCTTTTGAAGCGGCGGTTGGCGGAGGAATCTCGATCATAAAAGCTCTGCGAGAAGGTCTGACAGGTAATCGTATTCAATCGCTGGTTGGAATTATCAATGGGACCAGCAATTTTATTCTTTCCGGAATGAAAGAGAAACAATGCTCATTTGAGGAAATGCTTGCGGAAGCCCAAGAACTGGGGTATGCCGAAGCGGCCCCTGCATTTGATGTTGAAGGAGTGGATGCAGCGCATAAACTAGCGATTTTGGCCGCTGTTGCTTATGGAATTCCACTTCAGTTGAACGGAGTATATCAAGAAGGGATTAGCAACGTAACTTGCGAAGACATGCAGTACGCTGACGAATTGGGATTCGAGATTAAACCCATGGCAATTACCACTCGTAGCGATGCGGGAATTGAAATGCGAGTGCATCCTTGTCTTGTACCCCAAAAAAGGCTAATTGCGAATGTCAATGGTGTAATGAACGCAATTTTGGTGACGGGGGATGCGGTGGGGCCGACATTGTACTATGGTGCAGGTGCGGGGTCTGAACCTACTGCCTCCGCAGTCGTAGCCGATTTGGTCGATGTAGTGCGGACGCTCACAACCGACCCAGAAAATAGGGTGCCTCACCTGGCATTTCAGCCGAACTCTTTGACAGAAATTCCAATCATTCCAATGAAAAACGCTTGCACTTCATACTATTTACGCATGAACGCAGTCAATCGGGCAGGAGTTCTGGCAGAAATCACAAAAATCCTTGGAGATTTACAAATCAGCATTGAATCGGTCATTCAAAAAGGTTCAGGCGAAAACGAAGAAGTGCTTCCGGTGGTCATGGTTACACAGAACACTGTTGAACATAAAATGAATCTGGCACTGCAGAAGATTCAGGAATATTCAATGGTGGTTGGCGATATTACCAGAATCAGAATGGAAACCATGGCATAGGGAGTCCTTCATGCCCTCTCTATATTATCCTGCCCGTAAAAAGAAGATCGTTCATCGTCAGACCAACGGTTCGTTGATTGATTCGACTATTCACCCTGTTTTAGACAGGGTATACCGGCACAGGGGAGTGAAAAGCGCCAATGAATTGAATTACTCCATGGCAAATCTTTTGCCACCGCATGACCTGTCTGGAATTGAATCGGCAGTAGAAATTATCATAGAAGCAATTCAAGCAGACGCATCAATTTTGATTTCAGGAGATTATGACACTGACGGGGCAACGGGATGTGCGCTTGGGTATTTGGTTCTAAAAGCTTTCGGTGCCCGCAATGTAGCATACTGTGCTCCTGACCGGTTTAAATTTGGCTATGGGTTGACCAAGAATTTCGTGGAATTCTTGTCTGAATTGCAGCCCGACTTAATTATTACAGTCGATAACGGTATTGCAAGTATTGACGGAGTTCGTTTGGCAAATGAAAAAGGAATATCCGTCGTTGTTACTGACCATCACTTGCCCGGAGAAGAATTGCCAGAAGCGGACGCAATCGTCAATCCAAATTTACCTGGCGACCAATTTCAAAGTAAGAATTTGTCCGGAGTTGGCGTTCTTTTTTATCTGTTGTCGGTTGTTCGTTCACAGCTTTCCAAAACAGGATGGTTTGAAAGAGAAGGCATTGCAACACCAAGCATGGCGAAGTATCTTGATTTGGTTGCAGTGGGAACAGTAGCTGACATGGTGCCACTGGACTATAACAATCGCATTCTTGTTCAACAAGGTCTAACCCGTATAAATGCAGGGAAGTGCAGACTTGGCATTCAAATGCTGCTGGAATTCGGCCGTAGATATATTGGAAAAATTGCAGCTGAAGATTTGGCCTTTGCAGTTGGACCTCGATTGAATGCAGCAGGGCGACTTGAAGACATTTCAATTGGCATCCAGTGCTTGGTCAGTGACACCAAGGAGGAGGTAGAAAAATTTGCCAGTCAATTGGACAAGCTGAATATCAAGCGCAAAGAAACCCAGAACAACATGATAAAAGAGGCAACTCAACACATGGAAAAAATCGAGCAGAAACTGGACGGAAAATCTTTGGGCCATTGTCTGTACAGTAAAGAGTGGCATGCGGGAGTTGTAGGTCTTGTAGCTCAAAAAGTATCAAATTTAACCGGCAAGCCAGCTATCGCTTTTGCTCCTGCCGATGACCGGATGCTACGAGGCTCTTGTCGTTCGATTCAAGGCTTGAATATCCGAGACTTGATTGCTGACATATCGGTGAAAAATCCTGGGCTTGTGCCTGTTTTTGGGGGACACGCGATGGCTGCTGGCTTATCGTTGGAAGTTGAGAATTTGGAGAAATTTCAAGAATCCTTTCAAATCGAACTCTATCGAATTTTCGGAGACAATTTGCATGTAGATGAGATATATACGGATGGCGAGCTTGAAGAAATAAATCTGGACACAGCACAAGCACTTGCAAATGGAGGTCCATGGGGACAGCAATTCGTTTCTCCTACATTTGACGGGGAATTTGAAATTACCCAATTTGAAGTGGTCGGTGAAGGTCATTTAAAGCTTCGAGTTCGGTCAAGCAACAAAAACAACTACGATGCCATTTATTTCAACTACTTTGAATCGTACGAAAACCTTCCAGATTTGTCAAACTACAGAATGGTATATAGTTTGGAAGTAAATGAATTTCAAAACAACAAGTCAGTACAACTTCGTACCCTGTACATGGAACCTGCATCAGACGGTTAAGCATCGCATGAATATTCGTTCAACTATCATTGAGTATCGCACGAAATGATTCTGACATTTGATATTGAAACCATTCCTGATTTAGAGGCTGGACGCAATTTGTACGACCTTGGAGACCTGGATGACCAGGGTATTGCCAAAGCAATGTTGGCTTCACGTCGATTAAGGGTACCCCATGCAGACTACTTGCCATTGCATCATCTTCAAATTATTGCTATTTCTGTTGCGTTGAGAGGGCGAGGAAACAAATTCACAGTGTGGTCCCTGGGCAATGCAGACATCGGTGAAAAGGAAATGGTATCCAAGTTTTTCGATTTAATCGAGGAGCATAATCCAACACTGGTTTCATGGAATGGAAGCGGATTTGATTTGCCAGTGATTCAATATCGTGCATTATTGCATTCCATTCCTTCAAGGATTTATTGGGATACTGGACAATTTGAACGAGAAGCCAAGTTTAGCAACTATTTGAGCCGATATCACGATAAACATGTGGATGTAATGGATTTGCTATCTCGATACCAGGTCAGGGCGACAGCAGCCCTTCATGAAATAGCTGTATTGCTTGGATTGCCCGGCAAACTCGGATTGGATAACACAAGGATTTTGGACGCATTTCTCGCTGGGGAGAACGAAAGCATCAGAAACTACTGCGACATTGATGTTTTAAACACCTATCTGATTTTTCTTCGATTGCAATATGTTCGGGGATGCTACACTTCCGACGAGTACAAATCTGAATTGGGAATTGTTCGAAACTGGCTAATCGGGCGAGTTGAATCAGAATCTCATTCAAATCCTCAATTTGAAGAATTTTTAAAACTCTGGACAGTTGACAATCAACTGTCTTAGTGAATTCTTGAATTTTTGATACGTTCAAATTTCATGAATACTCGCGCACAACTCAGCACTGAGCAGAGTGTTGTGATTGAATCATATACTCATGACGGTCGCGGGATTGCAACCTTGGATACAGGTCGTAAAGTATTTGTATCTGGAGCACTTGTCGGAGAAAAAATTTCAATTTCCAACTTAAAGCGTCGGCGCAATTATGCAACTGCGGACATTGATCATATTGAACTTTCATCAACTGAAAGAATTGACCCTCGTTGTGAGCATTTTGGAATCTGCGGCGGATGCCAACTGCAGCATATGAATCATTCGTATCAACTTGCAATCAAATCCAAGTTGCTCGTTGATGCATTTTACAGATTGGCGAAGATAGATAATTTAAAGCTTGATCAACCGGTGGTTGAATCACCGTGGCACTATCGTCGCAAAGCAAGACTCGGGGTTCGTCTGGTTCCGAAAAAAGGAGGCGTTCTGGTTGGCTTTAGAGAGCGAGCCAGCAGCTATGTTACCCAATTGAACTTTTGTCATGTCCTTGACCAGAAACTGAGTGCGTGCATGCCTGAACTTGTTAAGACGATTTCAGGTCTATCCATTCCGGACCGGGTGCCTCAAATTGAAGTTGCCGCATCAGACGATAGGGCAGCGTTTGTATTTCGTCATCTAACTTCGTTTACAGAATCTGATATCAAACTGCTTGAAAATTTTGCCAATAGAACCAATTCGATTGTATATCTTCAGCCAGGCGGACTGGAATCTCTTGTTCTCCACTTTCCCAAGAACGACTTGCCGCTGTACTACAATATTACTCACGGTGCTGTTCGGGTTGAATTTGGGCCGCTAGACTTTGTACAAGTAAACAAATTTGTAAATCAGGCGATGATTGAAAGAGCCATTGAATGGCTGGGGTTGAGTTCGCAAGACAATTTGCTGGATTTATTTTGTGGAATTGGGAATTTTACATTACCGCTGGCCCGTTTTGCAGGTCGCGCAGTCGGAATAGAAGGATCTGGGGGGCTGGTGACACAAGCAAGAAGAAACGCTGTAATTAACGATTTGGACAATTCCAATTTTATCGCAGCTGATCTGGAGCAGATTAACCTGAATTCTGTATTGCAGGGTCAAGGGTTCAATACAATACTTATCGACCCGCCAAGGTCAGGAGCATTAAATGTTGTCAACTCAATTCAAGACATTCAAGGTGTGGAAAAAATTCTCTATGTATCCTGCAATCCCGAGACCTTGGCACGAGATGCAGGCATACTGGTTCATGTACACAAGTACAATATTCAAAAGGCGGTTTTAGTCGATATGTTTCCACACACATCGCATTCAGAAGCAATGGTTTTGTTTACCAGGTGATCAAAAAAATCCCTATAACTATTGCATAGGGTTGTCGAATAATACAACAAAACGATCTGGATTAGCACGCTGGCGAGTTTGTTTTCCCCTCAATAGCTGCTACTGGAGACCTCAGTTGCTGGAATGAACTCCGCAGACCACTGTTGAGCATGTGCCGATTCGGATTTTCCTTACTTATGGTTAGATGCATGATAATGAAAAGTAGGAAAAATTCATGCATCCAAACCGAATTAAGGGAGAATCAAATCAGCACATGATCAACTGCATGATGCTACCGGTTTCCTGAAATTTTTCGTTCAGAATTGGAAGTTCGCTTACGGGGATAGTAATCACTTTTTCCCGCTTCGGTTTTGCCCGAATTTCTGCCGCCTGATTTATTATTTCCAGAAAACTGTCTTGGAGGTCTAGAACTGTAATGTCGCCCTTCACTCCTGCCAGAATGCGATGCTCTTCCAGAATTTTGCCGAGCAGAATTCCGACCTGAGCTATACGACCGCTTCGCTGATGGTTTGCGACGACGGTGCTGGTTCCGGCCAGTGGATTGACGACTCGTTTTGGTAGTATTTGGTTCTGCTTCATTGTTTGAAGCACCAAACACTCCCTTGACTACTCGTTTTAATAACGAATCAGAATTTGCTTTTACTGGGGGAAGAGAGACCAAGGACTCATCCACAGTCGCAATAGATCTGGCATTCGGTTGCGTTGTGATTACAAAAGTAAAATTCTCTTTCCCTTTTTCCGGCAGATCCAATGTATAGCTGATCTTGCCATCGTTGCCTTCCAAATCTTCCACGCCAAGACGAACAATGTGATGATTCGGGGTTTGTAAAGCAGGAGTAGGGATAACAACAATTCGAGTTGCAAACCGCTTTTCAATTTGATTGATTTCATGGCGCTTTTCATTCAGCAAGAATGTTGCAATTTCCACAGGCAGATGTGCATGAATTAATTCAGTGTTTTCCTTCAGTGCGTCTTCTTCCAAGATCCTTAGAATATGCAGAGCACTGGAGGTTACACTGCGAATAAAGCCTCTTCCATGGCATCGAGGGCAAGAATCGTGACTTGCTTCTTCAATTGACGTGCGAAGCCGTTGGCGAGACATTTCCAGCAACCCAAAGCGGGAAATTTTGCCAGTTTGAACTCGCGCTCGATCATGTCTCAATGAATCTGATAATCTTTTCTCGACGCTTCTCTTGTTTCGAGGTGTAGACATGTCTATCAAGTCGATTACAATCAGCCCGCCAATATCCCGAACTCGCAATTGCTTCGCAATTTGCTCAACTGCTTCAATGTTGGTTTGAAAGGCAGTCTCCTCAATATCGCCGCCCTTTGTTGAGCGTGCCGAATTTACATCGATTGTTACCAGTGCTTCGGTCTGGTCAATTATGATTGAACCACCGGTTGGCAGATCGACTTTTCGTTGAAAAGCGCGTTCAATCTGGTGTTCAATCTGAAATCGGGAAAACAAGGGAGTATTATTGTCATAATGTTTTACCAGCACGCTGGACGATGGCATTACATCGGAGACGAATTTTTTTGTTGTAGAAAAAATCTCCTTGTCATCGATCAAAATTTCCGAAATGTCATCGCGCATATAGTCTCGCAATGCACGCACAATCAAACTGCTTTCCTGATAAATTAGAAAGGGTTCAGTTTTGTCACTTGCGGCTTTTTCGATTCTTTTCCAAAGGTTTACCAAGTACTGAAGATCTGTTTGGAAGTTTTCGGCAGATTGTCCAATACCCGCGGTTCGCGCAATAATTGAATGTTCTTCAGGCAAATCCAGCTGATTTACAATTTCCTCCAGTTTATGGCGGTTGGCACCGTCAATTTGTCGGGAGATTCCGCCGCCGCGGGGATTATGTGGCAAGAGCACGAGAAAACGGCCTGCCAAACTGATAAAAGTTGTTAGAGCTGCTCCTTTGTTGCCGCGTTCTTCTTTTTCAACCTGAACAATAAGACTATCGCCGACATTCAGAACATCCTGAACTTTAACCTGTGCCATTGGAGTCGACGCAGAGTAGTTGGAAAAATATCTGAGAGAAACGCCTTTTAGCGATAGAAATCCTTGTCGAGGTGCTCCATAATCTACAAATACCGCTTCCAGGGAGGGTTCAATTTTAGTGATTTTTCCTTTGTATATATTACCTTTTTTACTTTCATTATTGATAAAGTCTATATCAAGATCGACCAACGTCTGGCCGTCCACGACGGCGACCCGCAACTCTTCCGAATGAGTTGCATTGAATAACATGCGTTTCATATATGAATTCCTCATAGTACGTCGTAAATTCGCGTACGCTTGGATACTCGCTATAGGAGGGAATAATTCTGAATTTTTGACTATTACACATTTTGTAACGATTGAAACAAAATTTACGACTAATGTTCAACTAATAGATTGCCACCCCTAACTTTCGGGTGTGGCAGCAATAAATAAGGCAATTAACTGATTCTGCAATCGGCTTAACTTCAAGCAAGCAATTTTGTATAAGTTCAACTCGCAGAATGCTTAATTGTGCCCAAGATTCTTCGCCGGATTACAATATGTTGATGAAGCCAGGATTCCGACGACACTTGAATTATACAAAATTTAATTGACAATAACGTATTTCTTGATGAAGTTCCATCTTTTATGATGAATCTGAATAAACCTGCAACCAGTGTTAGCATAGACAAGGTGTCAGAAGGCCGGCGACTTGACAACTATTTGATATCAGTGCTTCCCGATATCCCTCACAGCCGTATATACAAATTAATTCGAACCGGACAGGTCAGGGTAAACAGTTCGCGAGCAAAAGCCAAGCAACGCTTGAATATCGGGGATACCGTACGCATTCCACCTGTCTTTCAAGTTTCAAAAAAATCAACGCCGAATCCAAGCCCTGAACTCGGCAAGGCTGTTAATCAAATCATATTCGAAGACGAATTCATGATTGTAATTGACAAACCAGCGGGAATTACAGTGCACGCCGGCTCACGGCACAGTATTGGAATTATCGAAGCTATTCGTCAAGAACGGCAAGACTTGAAGTTTATTGAACTCGCACATCGACTTGACAAAGATACATCAGGGATTCTTGTATTAGCAAAAGATCAGTTATTTCTAAGACAATTGCACGCTCTATGGCGACAAGAGAAGGGAAGCGGAACATTGGTGAAGCAGTATACTGCTCTGTTAAAAGGACAATTCAAAGGCGAGTCTCTCACAGTTGAATCTGCACTTGCCGGTCGCAATGCTGGCAAGCACTTGGCCAAACCGAGCAACCATTCCCAAAAATTCTATGCCTCAAAAAGCAAGTTCACGCCTTCCAGAGTATTTGAGAATAGCACATTGGTCAATATCGTACTTTATACCGGCCGAACTCACCAAGCCCGCAGACATGCCCAGCAAATTGAGCATCCAATTGCAGGCGACAAGAAATTTGGAGACCGAGAGTTCAATCAGAAAATGAGAAACCTTGGTCTGAAAAGAATGTTTTTGCATGCAGGTCGGCTGAGCATGCACCATCCAGACAGGCAGGAGTCTGTTACATTTGATAGTCCATTACCCGGTAATTTGGCATCAGTACTTGAGAAAATGTAGTTAAATATTGTTTTTCTCTAAAAAAAACCATGTCAGAAAATATTATTTGCACATCAACCACTCTGGAATCGGGTTCAACCGGATTCAACTTCCAGGTAAAACAGGGCGATGCTCTTAGTCCGGCGTTTGCTATACGATATAACGACAAGGTATTTGCCTATCTGAACCAATGCGCTCACCTTTCGTTGCAACTGGATTGGGAGCAGGGGGAATTTTTCGACACATCCGGCGACTACATCATTTGTTCCAATCATGGAGCAATGTTTGAGCCCGATACTGGCGAATGCGTGAACGGGCCTTGCTTTGGTGCATTTTTAATTCAGTTGGCAGTAGAAGAAGCCGATGGCAAAGTAATTCTAACGGAAGAAGGTTTCGAGGTGGAGAATCAGTAGCAGGCAAGCAACATTCCCTTGAATCGTACAGCTCATAAAGCCCTTTCATCACTCTGTAGTACAACATTGTCGCCAGTTTCGACCGGAATCGAATGGCTGCTGCTAATAATGGTTTATTACAGGTGGCATTTGAAGAATTCAAAATTGCAAAGGAAAGACTTGCTCTTCATACAACATGTCAATTAACCGAATGAGAGGCAGCCCAAGCAGAATATTCGGGTCGTCTCCTTCAAATTTTTTCAATAGTGCTATACCCAGGCCTTCTGACCGAAGACTTCCCCCGCAATCATATGGCTTATCTCTGTCAATATAGTCCAGGATCATTTTTTGAGTAAGTTTGCGAAAATACACTTGATATTGCAATACATCGCTTTGAGTGCTTCCCGTACTTGAATTCAACAATGCCAGTCCTGTATATAGAGAGATAATCTTGCCAGACGACGATTGCAATTGATTTATGGCCTGATCTCTGTCTTTCGGTTTTCCAACAATTTGGTTGTTGTGAACTGCTACCTGGTCGGAACCAATGATTAAATGTTCGGAGTGAGTTTCAGCTATTCGCTGGGCTTTAGCAAGCGACAATCGAAGAACCAGTTCTTGGGGAGACTCATTTAGATTCGGAGTTTCATCGATATCAGGCACGGCAACAGTAAAGGGGATTTGAATCTTTTCCAGCACGAATTTTCTGGTTTTGGACGATGATGCCAAGACCAGCGGAAGATAAGATGCATTTGATTTCATATTTGCTTCCAGTTTGTAATTAAATCGAGTATTCCGTAAAAAATTTGCGAACAGGATGCCAATCGTGAATAGTTGAACAAGAACTTCACCAGTTCGTTGAATCAGTAAATTTTTTGACTAAATTGCTCAAAATGAGTATCATTCAACGAATTTTCATGCCTTTGTTCAGATTCTGAACTTCCATTTTATATAAAATATTTCTAATTCTATTGTCACAGGATTCATATCAAGCAACAATTCAGGTGTAATCATGGCAGTTCCAAAACGAAAAGTTTCCAAGTCCAGACGCAATATGCGTTCGGCCAACAAGTATTTAAGACCG
Source organism: Arenicellales bacterium (assembly GCA_965203865.1). Taxonomy (GTDB): domain Bacteria; phylum Pseudomonadota; class Gammaproteobacteria; order Arenicellales; family JAJDZL01. The sequence continues at coordinate 1,438,938 of OZ241916.1, read as the reverse complement.
TCAACTCTTTCTGAAGATCCCGAAACTGGTGAATTGCATAGACGCCATCATATAACAGCGAGCGGGTATTACCGAGGAAAACGAGTATTGCCAGAATCAGCGGTGGAAGAACAGGAGTAGTCCAAGTTCCTCTGAATATTCTGGCTGCTTGCACATATCAGTTTATAAGTTGTTCAATTTGGAACTTGTACTTGTTGCATCGCTATGAAGTCACTAGCAGTTGATGCGATGGGCGGTGACTTCGGAGTGGAAGTTACTGTGCCAGCTGCAATTTCAGTGCTGAACGAGATGTCAAATGTACACATCGTGCTGGTCGGCGACAGTAATGAAATTCATCATCAACTAAAAAAAACAAGTTTTTCCAAAGCCAACCGGTTGAAAGTTCAACATGCTTCTGAAGTAGTTGAAATGAGTGACAAGCCCATCGAGGCATTAAAGAAAAAAAAAGACTCTTCCATGCAGGTCGCGTTGAGAATGGTAGAGTCGGGAGAGGTTCAGGCCTGCATAAGTGCTGGCAATACAGGTGCTTTGATGGCAACTGCCTATTTAGTGCTGAGGACATTTGAAGGCGTGGGACGACCTGCAATCATCTCCAAGATTCCTACTCTTCGCAACCGAGTTTATTTCACCGACCTTGGAGCAAATGTGGAATGCGAGGGACGCTCACTGTTTCAGTTCGGCATAATGGGCTCAACCTATGTAAAATATATGGAAAAGTTGGCAAAGCCCAAGATTGCACTGCTGAATGTTGGCACTGAGCAAATTAAAGGGGTGAATGCTGTGAAAATTGCAAATGACCTGTTCGAGAAAAGTGAGCTGGAATATATCGGCTATGTGGAAGGGGACGACATTCTCGCCCCGAAAATGGATATTGATGTCATTGTGTGCGACGGATTTGTGGGAAACATAGCTTTGAAAACCAGCGAAGGGGTTTCAAAATTCATCCAGCACTCGCTGAAAGAAGAGTTTCAGAAAAGTGCTCTTCGGAAGTTGTCAGGGGTATTGGCTTTACCTGCACTTAAGGGATTGAAAGCAAGAATTGACCCTCGAGTTTTCAATGGTGCGGCATTGGTTGGCCTGAAGGGAACAGTCATAAAGAGCCACGGCAGTGCCGATGCGGTTGCATTTCAATATGCAATCAAAAAAGCATTCGTAGAAATTGAAAACAACATCCCTGCAAAAATTCGTCAAGAGATCGATGTTGCAGGAGGAGAAACTACATGATTTACTCCCGAGTATCTGGGACCGGCAGCTATCTTCCTTCAAAGGTATTGACCAACCATGATATCGAGAAAATGGTTGATACCAGTCATGAGTGGATATTCTCTCGTACTGGTATCGCTGAACGACATATTGCTACGGAGCATGAGTCTACTTGCGATTTGGCAGAGCAGGCAGCATTGGCAGCATTGAATAAAGCTTGCGCACACACTTCGGACATAGATTTGATTGTGTTTGCAACCACTACTGCCGACCAGGTGTTTCCGAGTTCTGCATGCTTATTGCAAGAACGATTGAATATAAGCGGTTCTCCGGCGTTTGACGTGCAGGCAGTATGTGCCGGATTCATGTATGCAATCGACATTGCAGACAAGTTTATACGCACAGGCGGCGCTACCAAGGCTCTTGTAATTGGAGCAGAAACTTTTTCTCGAATTATTGACTGGAAAGACCGTGCAACGTGCGTATTGTTTGGAGACGGGGCGGGAGCAATGGTGCTTGAGGCCTCTGATGAACCTGGAATTCATGCCACTCATTTGCATGCCGATGGACAATACAAGGATTTGCTGAGTGTTCCTGCTGGAGTTGGGACCAATGGCTACAGCCACATGCTCAATGGTTCAGCATTTACACAAATGAAGGGAAGTGAAGTGTTTAAAATCGCTGTCAAATGCATGAAGGAGGTTGCTGACGAAGTTCTTTCATCTACGGAGATAAGCCTTGACGAAGTCGACTGGTTTGTACCGCATCAAGCCAACTATAGAATTATCAACGCAATTGCATCCAAGCTTGGGATGCCTATGGACAAGGTAGTGCTCACGGTGGAAAATCATGGCAACACGTCTGCAGCGTCAATTCCACTGGCATTTGACACTGCAGTACGCGACGGAAGAATCAAGCCCGGCCAGAAAGTGCTAATTGAAGGATTTGGAGGCGGTTTTACTTGGGGCGCCTCTCTCATTACTTGCTAATTGAAACTAAATGTCGCAACTATTTGAGAATAAAGTTTGCCTGGTAACCGGTGCTTCCCGCGGGATTGGAAGGGCAATCGCTAAAAACTTCGCAGTGCAAGGAGCAACTGTGATCGGAAGTGCAACCACTAATGCCGGAGCTGATGAAATCTCAAAGTATTTGAAAAAGAACAATGCTTCAGGAGAGGGAATTTGCCTGGATATTACCAGTCAAGAAAGTCTGGAAAAGGCTGCCAAGTATACTACCGAACGCTACGGAACTGTCACCGTACTGGTTAACAATGCCGGCATATCAGGAGAAAACTTGCTAGTACGGATCAAGGACGAAGAATGGGATGCTTTGATTGACACGAACTTGAAATCCGTCTATCGTTTGTCAAAATTGTTTGTGCGCGGCATGATGAAACAACGCGAAGGGCGAATTATCAATATTTCATCTGTGGTCGGAGTTGCTGGAAATTTGGGACAATCTCACTATGCAGCGGCCAAGGCGGGAATGATAGGATTTTCCAAATCGCTTGCCCTTGAAACCGCTACTAGAAACATAACTGTCAATACAGTGGTTCCGGGGTTCATAGAGACGGACATGACAAGGAACCTGAAAGATGACATGAAGAATCATATTCTTGCCCAAGTTCCAGCAGGACGCATGGGAACTCCGCAGGAAGTTGCTCATGCAGTAGTATTTTTAGCTTCCCCGCACAGTTCTTATATAACAGCTGCAACTTTAGTTGTTGACGGTGGGATGACGAGAATTTAATTTGCAAATTTTCTGTACACGAATTTAGCTAGTCAGTGATAATATAGACAGATTAATTCGGTAATCCCGTTGCGCTTAAAGTAACAATTTTTAATATTTTTTTCATTGAGTCTGGAGGACCAAAAATATGAACGACCAAGCTTCGATTGAAGATCGTGTCATCCGATTGGTTATCGATCAGTTGTGTGCTGACAAGCAACCTGTCCCCGAGGTGACGCGGGAAACATCGTTTATTAACGATCTTGAAGCGGATTCATTGGATACAGTGGAGCTGGTTATGGCACTGGAAGAAGAATTCGATCTGGAAATTCCAGATGAAATCGCGGAAGAAATTACAACCGTCGGGCAGGCCATCGAACACATTGAGGCAAATCTGGATAACTAGCATTTTCGCAACGTCAGTTGTATAAGCCACTCGTTATTCGACCAAATTTGGAGGCAGTTTTCTCCGAATTCCAATGAGTAAGCGTCGGGTAGTTGTTACTGGACTCGGAATTATTTCTCCGATCGGCAACAACAGGAATGAAAATTGGGAACAGATTACTGCGGGGAAAAGCGGACTCAGATCGATTACTTTTTTTGATACGACTGGTTTTCCATCTACCATTGCCGGTGAAGTTGATAACTTCAACCCTGCGGACTACATTTCAGCCAAATCAGCGCGGCACATGGATCGCTTTATCCAGCTTGGCATGGTCGCCGGACTTGAAGCTGTTCAAGATTCAGGAATTGAGGTAACAGACGAGATCGCCGATAGTATTGGTGTCTACATTGGTGCGGGCATTGGCGGTGTAAATACAATTGAAAGCACTGCGATTAATTATCATGAAAAGGGGGTACGGCGAGTATCCCCGTTTTATGTTCCGATGTCCATAATCAATATGGGGGCCGGAAACTTGTCTATTGAATGCGGCTTCAGGGGCCCCAATATTGCAGTTAGCACAGCTTGTACAACGGGAACTCATGCTATTGGTGATGCAGCCCGATTTATTGAGTACGGCGATGCAGATGTAATGGTTGCTGGCGGTACTGAAGCTGCCATCACTCCAACTTCGCTGGCAGGATTTGGGAACATGAAGGCACTCAGTCGACGAAATGATGACCCATCAGGTGCAAGCCGTCCTTGGGATGTGGATCGTGACGGATTTGTGCTGGGCGAAGGCGCTGGAATTCTGGTTTTGGAGGAGTTGGAGTTTGCAAAAAGAAGGGGTGCCCGTATTTATGCTGAACTCAGCGGATTCGGCATGAGCGGCGATGCTCATCATATGACGGGACCATTGCCAGATGGAAGCGGTGCCAAGCGATGCATGGAGAACGCTTTACGTAACTCCCAAATGAACCCCGAAGAGATTGATTATATAAACGCCCATGGAACTTCGACTCCATTGGGAGATATTGCAGAGACAATAGCCATCAAAGAAACCTTTGGCGACCATGCTGGGAATATAGCAGTAAGCTCGTCAAAATCAATGATAGGACATTTGCTGGGAGCAGCTGGAGGAGTTGAAGCAGTGTACACCGTGCTTTCAATATATCATCAGGTTGCCCCGCCTACCATAAACCTGGAGAATCAGGACCCGGACTGTGACCTTGATTATGTGCCAAACCATGCACGTGATATGAAAATCGATTGTGCACTAACGAATTCCTTCGGATTCGGTGGCACAAATGGCAGCTTGGCATTTTCACGCTTTGAATAGATTCAAAGAAGAACACGGTAATTCACCGGATTGAATTGCAATGAATTTTAAACGATCAAATTAGAGTTGAATCCAAGGAGTTAGCACTGGCTACCAAACTATCCAGTTCCAGAAAATCCAAATTTCGAAAATATTCAATCATAATTGCGAGTGTGTGCTTCATCACTTTGATTGCTACAGTTTTTGTTGGCTTCAATCTCACTCGACCATCACCTGTATTGGATGAAAAAGTCTATGTACTCAAACGTGGGCAAAATGCAACGGACTTTGCCGAAATGCTGGAAAGAGAAGGAGTGCTGTCGAGTAAGTTTTTCTTTATCTTGACCGCCCGCTGGGGGCAGTTTGAACGTAAATTGAAAGCAGGGGAGTACAAAATTCCCCCCGGTGCCAGCATTCTGGAAATTCTGGATATTCTGGTTGTAGGAGATGCCGTCGAGTATCCAATCACATTTATTGAAGGTTGGACATTTCAGCAAATGCTGCAAGAAATATGGTCAAAGAAAAATATTGAAGCAACTCTGGTCAACTTGAGCGACAAAGCTATTTTGGAACAAATTAATATCCCGGCTGATCATCCTGAAGGTTGGTTTTTCCCCGATACATACCACTATAATTTGGGTGAAACGGATGCTTCAATCTTGCTGAAATCCTATACCAGAATGCTTGAAATTTTAAATGAAGAGTGGAGCAATCGTGACCCAAACATACTGTATTCCATACCGTACGAAGGGTTAATTGTTGCTTCGATAATCCAGAAAGAGTCGTATTTGCACAAAGAATTTCCTGTGATCTCGGGAGTGATTGTGAATCGGCTGAAAAAAAGAATGCGACTTCAAATGGATCCCACTGTTATTTATGGAATGGGACAGGATTTCAATGGTAACTTATTGAGAAAACATCTGAAAACAGATCACGAATACAATACTTATACCCGGCATGGATTACCGCCGACCCCCATTGCGATGCCCGGTCGTGCTGCCATTCACGCAGCTTTGCATCCCGCAGAAACCAAAGCTTTGTACTTTGTTGCTCGCGGGGACGGAAGCCATCAATTCTCGGAAACATTGCGAGCGCACAACAAAGCAGTACGGCAATTGAAGAATTACAAGAAGAAGAATTAGAATGGCGAATGGAAAATTCATTACAGTTGAAGGCTTGGATGGTGCCGGAAAGTCAAGGGTAATCGAAATAATTTGCTCTGTTCTTGATGAGTTCGGTTTAGACTATTTATCAACTCGGGAACCAGGTGGCACTGCACTTGGAGAATCAATTCGAGAAACGTTGTTGTCGCCAAACAACCAGATTTGCGCAGACGCTGAAATTTTGTTGCTATTCGCAGCTCGTGCCCAGCATCTGGAAAATGTAATTTTACCGAAGGTCAAAGAAGGCATCTGGGTTGTCTGCGACAGATTTACTGACTCTACATATGCTTATCAAGGCGGCGGCAGGACAAAGGGATTTGAAAGCATTCACCAATTAGAGATGTGGGTACAAGGAGATTTTCGGCCAGATATTACGTTATATCTGGATACCGATATAACGACTGGCCAACAACGGGTTGAACAAAGCGGGGAACCAGATAGAATTGAGTCCGAAGATTTTGACTATCACCGGAGGGTTCAAATAGCTTACAAGGAATTGGCCGAATCTCATAACGATAGGATCAAGATTGTTGATGCCATACCTGCATTTGAAGAAGTAAGTAGAAAAGTCCGCGCACATATTGAAGAATTTTTGAAGAACCATGGCTACAGAAGTTCCTGAACTCTATTCCTGGCAACATGAAGTTTGGTCGCAGATTGTTAATACGCAAGAACGTCTTGGACACGCAACTTTATTTGTCGGAGCAGAAGGCATTGGACGCTCTCGCTTTGTTTCCCGACTAGCCGTATTTCTGCTTTGCAGTAGTGAAGAAAACAAGCCGTGCGGAACTTGTATTAATTGCTCGCTATTTTCAGCAAGTACGCACCCGGATTTACATGTAGTTTGCAGTGAAATTGAATTTGAAAATCTGGATACAAGTCTTCTTCCTTACGCAGAACGATACGACGAGCGGAAAGACACTCAGCAAAAATCAAGAAATCTACGCTCAAACATATTAATTTCGCAAAGCAGGGCACTTATAGATGAAGCAAATTCTCATTCCAAAATATCGAAAAACAAGGTATTTATTATTAACCCTGTTGAATCTTTGACCATCGGCGCTGCAAACGCCTTGCTAAAAATACTTGAAGAACCAGCTGAAAACAATTTTTGGTTGTTAATAGCTTCTGATATTCAAAATTTACTGCCAACTATTTCAAGCAGATGCCAAAAAATTGACTTTCAACCAGTTTCGGCTGAGGAAAGTTCAAAGTGGCTGGAGAAAGAAAGTGTTTCAGTGAATGAAATCAAACTGTCACTTTCATTATTTTCAGGACAGCCATTGCTGGCAAAAAGATACATCGAATCCAAAGTATTGATGAATGCGGTTGACAGCGCTGAACAAATTCTCAGTTTGGCTCAATCAAGGTCAGGAGATGTTACAGCAGTTGCAGAAGTGGCATCCTCGTTAGGCGAGGGAGAATTTCTGCTAAACATTCAGAGACTTTTGATGGACTTGGTTCGTTTGAGTACTACTGGAAATTCAAAGCAAATATTTTTTGATAATTTGCGAAAAGAACTTTATTCCCTTTCTCAGAAGTTTGAACAAAAGAACTTGTTTGATGCAATTGACCAAGTGGGAACCTTGAGGTTTCAACTAGAAGATGGCTCATTGGACAAAAAACTTGCGGTTGAAGACGCATTGCTGACAGTTCAAAAGTTAAATTCTGAGTATTCCTGAATCTTTAGAGAGTAAATTTATCTTGCAACTTGTAGATTCACATTGCCACATAGATTTTCCTGATTTTGAGGGCAGGGTAGATGATCTGCTAAAGAGTGCCCAGGAAGCAGGTGTTTCTCATATGCTTTGTGTAGCCGTTAATTTGGAAGACTTTCCAAACATACTGGAGCTTTCGAGAAAACATAAAAATATCTATGCATCCGTCGGGGTTCATCCAAATACTACGGGTGCTGAAGAACCCACAGTGGAACGTCTTGTCGAATTGGGAAACGACTTGGATGTAGTAGCTGTCGGCGAGACAGGGCTGGATTATTTTCGAAGTAGCGGGGAACTGGATTGGCAGAGAAAAAGGTTTGACACGCACATACAGGCAGCAAGAAAACTGCAAAAGCCAATTATTGTTCATAGTCGTGAAGCACCTGAAGATACGATCAGAATCTTGCGTGAATCGCATGCAGACGAAGCAGGGGGCGTGATGCACTGCTTTACGGGGGATTACAAAATGGCAAAAGATTCGCTTGACTTGGGATTCTATATTTCATTTTCGGGAATTGTGACATTCAGGAATGCATCTGATCTTGCAGAAGTTGCCAAGAAAATTCCTATGGACAGAATGCTGGTTGAAACTGATTCGCCTTATCTTGCACCTGTACCAATGCGAGGAAAGCAAAACCAGCCTGCCTATGTTCGACATACTGCTGAGTTTCTTGCGAATTTGAAGGGAATTTCAATGGAAGAATTTTTTGAGGTAACAACTGAAAATTTCTTTTCACTGTTTTCTTTTGCAAAGCCATAAAAATTTGCTCGGAAATTTTAGCCAATTGGCGAAGTAACAAGAAGTCCAGATCAACAATGCCGAAAGCAGTCACAGTCTATGTAAAGTGGATTGATGCGTTTAACAGAAGAGTTGGGCGCATAGCTATGCTTTTGATATATGCAATGATGGCTGTTCTGCTATTTTCATCGATTACTCGTACATTTTTCGATACATCTTTCATTTGGATTGTTGAAATGGCGCAATTCATGCTGGCGGCATACTATATGCTTGGAGGAGCATATTCAGTACAACTTGATTCCCACGTTCGTATGGATTTACTTTACGGGCGCTGGTCTCATAAAAGGCAAGCAACAATGGATGCCATTACTTGTTGTTTCCTGATTTTTTACCTGGTTTTTCTACTTGCAGGAGGCGTATCAAGCACTGAGTATGCTTTGGAATACGGACAGAAAAACTACTCAACCTGGGCACCACCTTTGGCCCCCATAAAAATCATAATGACTTTTGGCATTTTCTTGATGCTTCTACAAGCGATATCTGTGTTCTTCAAAGACTTTGCATTAGCAAGGGGCAAGGCAATTCAATGAACTATGAATTAATTGCTCTTTTGATGTTTTCCCTGATGATGCTAATGCTTCTGACGGGGCAGCGAGTTTTTGGAGCTATTGGTTTTGTAGCCACACTTTGCGCATTGTTATTGTGGGGCGAGGGGGGTATGGAAATACCATTCAGTGCAAGTTTCAAGCTGCTGAACTGGTATCCGCTACTGACTTTGCCGCTTTTTATTTTTATGGGCTACATGCTTTCTGAATCAGGTTTGGCAAGCGACTTGTACAGAATGTTTCATGTTTGGGCAGGGCCAGTCAAAGGCGGGCTTGCAATTGGTACGATCGGATTAATGGTAGCCATATCTGCAATGAATGGCCTGAGCGTTGCTGGAATGGCAATTGGAGCCAGTATTGCATTGCCTGAAATGTTGCGTCGCGGCTACGACAAGGTGATGGTAACCGGAGTGATTCAAGCGGGTAGTTCACTAGGGATTCTTGTGCCCCCAAGTGTTGTTTTGGTACTGTACGGCATGATTGCTCGTCAGCCTGTTGGACAACTTTGGCTAGCCGGGGTTTTTCCAGGATTGATGCTAGCCGGGTTGTTTATCGCCTACATCGCAATTCGATGTGCGTTACAGCCAAAACTGGGACCGCCGTTGCCCAAGGAAGAAAGACAAATAAGCTTGGAGGAGAAAATCAAACTTCTTCAAGCGGGTATCCTGCCATTTCTAATCTTCTTTTCCATGACTGGACTGTTCTTGCTGGGGATTACGAGCTTGGTGGAAAGCTCTGCTGTAGGTGCTGTTACAGCAACTATCGCAGCAGGGCTTAAAGGGCGATGGAGCAAGAAACTATTTGAAGATACAACTAGAAAGACCTTGGCAATTAGTTGCATGTTTATGTGGATAATTCTTGCTGCACTCTGCTTTGGTGCTGTATTTGATGGTTTGGGGGCAGTTCATGCAATTGAATCGTTGTTTCTTCAACAATGGGAACTTAGTCCGTGGGAGATTCTGATTATGATGCAACTGTCCTACCTGCTGCTAGGAATGTTCCTGGACGATACGGCGATGTTGATCATTGTGGCACCACTATATGTTCCGTTGGTAATTTCTCTCGGCTTCGACCCGATTTGGTATGGCGTGCTTTACACGATTACTTGCCAGATTGCATACATGACACCGCCATTTGGCTACAATTTGTTTTTAATGCGTGCCATGGCACCAAAAGAGATTACACTAACCGATATTTATCGTTCAATATTTCCGTTTGTGCTGGTGATGATTTTGGGGCTGGCACTGGTAATGATTTTTCCAGAGATTGCACTTTGGTTGCCGCAATGGCACTATGGACAATAGAAATATCTTGACGAGTTGACGGTATATGTTTTATTTTGACCACAGTTTAACTATTTAATTGAATTAGGAGGTATGTGTTTATGACTGATAGAAGAGATTTTTTGAAGAAAACGGGGGTTGCTGCGGCAGTCACGACTGGCGCTATTGGCGCACCCTATATAAAAGCGCAAAGTACCATTCGCTGGCGTTTGCAAACATATGCGGGCCCTGCTTTGGCAGAACATGTAATCAAACCTTCGATTGAATCCTTCAACAAGGCAGCAAATGGTGAAATGGTAATCGACCTGTATAGTGCCGACCAGCTTGTTCCTCATGGTGAACTGTTCCGGGCACTGCAAAACGGTACAATCGATGCGGTTCAAAGTGATGATGATTCCATTGCTGCGCCGGTGGATGTTTCTGTGTTCGGAGCTTATTTTCCATTTGCTACGCGCTATGGACTTGACGTACCTGTTCTTTGGGAGTGGTACGGGCTTAGAGAAATCTGGGAAGAGGCGTATGCCGAAGTAGAAGGCGTAGAGTGGCTTAGTACAGGGGCTTGGGACCCTTGCAACTTTGCAACAGTGAAACCAATTCGCAGTCTTGAAGATTTGAAGGGATTAAGGGTATTTACTTTCCCGACTGGCGGGAAGTTTTTACAACGTTTCGGGGTTGTACCCGTTCAACTTCCTTGGGAAGATATTGAAGTAGCAATTCAGACTGGTGAGCTGGACGGTGTGGCTTGGTCAGGAATAACAGAAGACTATACAGTCGGCTGGGCAGATGTTACCAACTACTACCTCACAAACAATATATCCGGTGCATGGGCGGGTTCTTATTTCGTCAACTCCGACAGGTGGAATGAATTGCCGGAACACTTGAAGATGTTGTTCAAACTTTGCATGGACAGTTCTCACTACTATCGACAGCATTGGTACTGGTGGGGGGAAGCTCACTTTCGTTCTACAGGAACGAAACTTGAGCTCACATCTATTCCTGAATCCGAATGGCAGCAGGTTACGGATGAAGCTTTGAAGTTTTGGGATGAGATTGCCCAAACCAGTGATAGAAATCGTCGGGTGGTTGATATATTGAAGACCTATGCAACGACGATGACAAAAGCCGGCCCTCCGTATCGGTATGCTTAATTTTTAAACTGATTGCTATAGCAAAACTGGCGGCATGCAAAATAATCGCATGCCGCCAGTTTTACATTTAACAGGAGTCGAAAATTTAAATTGTATGTTCAGACAAACAAGAAAATGGAGTATATGCAATCAATTTTGAATTAGAATAGAGTGAAAAATCAAAACTTCTATGAAAACACCATCCAATCATAAAATATTCTGCGCTGATTGCCTGCAATGGTTATCAAGTAGCAATCTGGATGTTCCAGAGTTCAACGTTACTTTTCTTGACCCGCCATTTAATCAAGGCAAAAACTACAGAAGCCATGATGACCAAATGAATGAAATTCAATACTGGGAGTGGATGTCGGACATATCCCAAAGAATTTACAAACAATCTGCTCCTGGTGCTGCAATGTATTTTATGCAAAGGGAAAAGAATTCGGAGCGTACGCTTCAGACATTGAGAGAATCGGGATGGTCATTTCAAAACCTTATCATTTGGAAGAAGAAGACATCTGCAGTTCCTGGCATAAATCGCTATGGAAAAGCATATCAAATCATTGTTTATGCTACAAAAGGAGATCGGCCTGCAGTATTCAATCGCTTACGAATAGACCCTCCGCTTCCAAATGGGTACACACCCCGGGAAAAAGGGGTGTATGTAACGGACATTTGGGATGATATCAGAGAATTAACTTCTGGGTATTTCGCTGGTGATGAGGCAATCCGAACGGATGGTGAAAGAGCTCACAAGCAGCAATCTCCAATTGCACTGCTGTTAAGAATTATTCTTTCGTCATCTTTGCCTGGTGATTGCATATTTGATCCATTCGCTGGAACTGGTACTACACTAACCGTAGCCAGTCAACTTAATAGAAAATCAATCGGTATAGAGAAAGATCCTTTAAATTACAAATTAATAAAAAAACGATTAAAAACAGTCCGTAAATCTGACCACATAGGTCGTTACAGAAACGATTACTCTCACACAGCCGAATTAGGAAAGGTGTGGCCTGTCAAGACTACTATATACACGCCTAATTCAATGTCTGATAAACTTCAACCCCCACTATTTCATTAATACAGTGGCTACAACTGTCTCATCAATTTACCACTTTTATGCAAATTTGATGAGTAGAAGAGGGTATTTTGCCGATGATCTGGAAGAGTTCAACTACTATCCAGAGCATATGGTTGCCTGTAGACCAAAAACCTTTCCTGATTTTATATTGAGGTGCAACAAAGATTCGAATTCTCAGTTTCATGGTGGTGAGTTCATAGAAATGAAAACCACCAAAAGCTACCAAATTGCTTCATTTAATTCGACTATACCTACTGGGAAAAAAGATATTACTGTGCTAACAAAGAAAATATTAAACAATCTAAGGGAAATGAACGAACTTCCTGAGCATTTGAATTTGCGGGAAGTTTACTACCTTATTCAAGGCAGAAATGAAGCTTCTAAACTTGCACCCAGGAAGAAAATTTGCTTGGTGCACGGTTCGTTTTTCGAGACTATACCTGTAGACACATTGCTTAAATCTGCTTTTGCCCACGTAGTTTTAGATTCAAAATCATCTGCTCATGCGGCAGAAACCGATATTTGGGAAAATATGGATAAGCAAGAATTATTTTCAAAAACTCGCGAAGTTGAAGGGGCATCAGTAAAGGTTCGATTTCGCGTTATGTCAGAAGTGCATCCTAAAGCCAATTTACTTTCGTCCGAGCAGTATCCATTAATTAAAGATGACACACTATCATTCTTAATGCCAATGAAAGATTATGAAGGTACTGAACTAGAAATTGACAAGCTATGGGATTGGAATTTTATTCCTGCAGCCATTAGAAAATTAGACGTGTTTAGATTGCTGGAAAAATCTTATGAGGATGTTGATTCCAGCCACAAAGAAAACACAAAAATTGGAATACTGCAACATCCAATGAACGGGCCTTTTTTAATGGCACTAGCATCATTGAAGTAGGGGGGCAGAAGGATATTCGTAAATTGTCTTGAATATGAAATAATCTAATATCAGAAAGCTCTTCTGTCATTAATTACTGTCGCTCGATGCATAATTCGCTTACTATCACCATAATCGGTAACAGCATAGTGCTGCGTGCATCGGTTATCCCACATGGCTATAGAATGCTTTCGCCATTGAAATCTGACTTGAAATTCTGGCTGATTAATATGATTCAGCAAATATCCAAGTAAATTCCTGCTTCTTTCTGACGACCTGCCTAAAATGTGCGTTGTAAAAGCTTGATTGACAAATAAATATTTACGATTTGTTATGGGATGAGTTTTTACGACATCATGAATTGCACAACCGAATTTGTGCGTAGCTTGATTCATCTCTGCATTATTTACTTCGCCATTGAAGTACATATTTCGAAAATCCCCAAAATCGTGAACAGCTTTAAGGCTTTCAAGATATTTTTGCAGTTCAGGTGAAAGGGCTTCATATGCAGCATACATATTCCCCCAGATGGTATCGCCACCGCAATCAGGAACTTGATTTGCCCAAAGAATTGAAGCAAAAGGGGGATTCTCTTTATATGAAACATCCGAATGCCAGACATCAGTACCATCCGGATTGTCAGGGTCATTTTGCAATACCAGAATATTTTCGAAGCCATTAATATGCCGATAATGAATGTGAGGTTCTTCCAATTCGCCAAAAGTCTCGGCAAATGCGAGATGTTGGGCGGGTTCAATGGGCTGGTTTCGAAAGAAAATGACCAAATAATCAATCAATGCCTGGTAAATCGCATCCTGGCATTCCCGAGTGAGTGGCTGCCCCAGATCTACTCCCGAAATCTCTGCACCAATAACAGGTGTAATCGGTTTAATTCCAAATGATTTCATTGTCTATCTCAATTAAAGAATGTTCCGATAAAATTGACTAATTATCAAGGTTTATATCTTATAGATAATGTGAACCAGACCCGAATTCATTACTTCTTCCTAAAATGCAAATATTGAACATAAGCCATGGTTTTATTAATGCTGTTGGATTGCATAATTGAAATGTAATTGTCCAATAATTGTCGAATACAATATTTGCTCTAGTTTTACATTTGGGGTCAATGTAGGTAGATGTAATTCTGTTTGGCAAACGAATTTTACTTCCAAAATTTAATCGCCCGTTTATGTTGTGGGGTGTGATGTACAAATAACGGCGTTCGCTTACAATTCTGTAGTAATCCTTGCCGCCAAGAAGATAATGAAATAATTTAGCAGCATCTGCACTACGAGTTACTTCGTTCAAGAAAGCTCGTAGAATTGGCATGTAATAGTCATCGTGTTTGCTTCTTATGTTCTTCCAGAATTGCTTATCTCTGGACTCCAAGTCATCAAAAACTGGATTTACTGCCTGCCAATAATAACTTGAACAGGGTTTGTCGTACCAAATTTTTCCGAAATCGAAATTTCTCGATACTTTTGAGCATTTTAAGAAATCACTTGAATTTCTTGATGTTATACCTATTTCGCCGCCCTCCGTTTCTACCAATATATCTCTTGGGTCGTTTGAACGATATGCCTTGTCGTGCTGGATTACCACAGACTTTGCAGACTTCAAATTACCATCGTATTTCTTCAAGACTGATATGCAATTTATAGCATTTTTTGTTAGAGCTTCTTGTTTTTCGGATGATAAAAGGCGAAATGCAGATTTGGCTCGCTGAAATTCCAAATTGTCGACCAACTGCGTATTAGAATTGAACAAATTAGCGCATTGGTAAGCAATAGCAAATCTATTGGCCTTGGCAATTTGAAAATGTGTAATGCTTTTCATTAGAACCATTTCCTCAACATGCCGGTGATTTATGTAGAGTAGGGAAGTTGAAGCTAGTTCAGGAACAGGGGAAATAGTTTCTGTTTTTCAACTCAACAAGACATATTTCTTGTTAGGTTAATCACAGCCACCGTTCTTGTTGTATCGATTCCAAGGCATCCAGCCCTGAGGACACACAAACCCCCAAGTGCGAACAACAGGACCCGTGACAAAAAGAGTTAGTGCTGTCGTGCCTTCTGGAAGTTCAATTCGATGTAAATATTTGGGCGGGCGAAATTTGATTGACCAGCGATTTAAACGCAATTCACTGCCGTCAGGCAGATGCTCAATCAAATTGCCTTTGAGAATTATGCTGAGAGAAAACCAGGGATGGTCATGCAAGGCGCGGTCATCGTCACTTCCCAGAAACTTGTGCAGATAGACATTAAAGAATTTGTTCTTCGGCAGTAAATAACGGCGAACCAAATATTCGCTACCGTCAAGACCGGTAATATTTCTTCGCGACAAAAATTTACCGACACCATCCTTGTCCCGGGTGCCGCCTAGCGCCAGCCACAGAACAACAAATGCAAGTACAACAAATCCAACACTAATCAACATAATTATCACTTCATCTCTATATTTGCGGACAATTCCGCAACTGTTCAATTACAAACTAATTCAACAGTTTTGCATATTGTAAATCAGTGCAAGAAAGAAGTAAAGTCTCAATACGCCAAATCTTGACGCATATATAATTTCCATGTTTATTGTTTCGTATAAGGAGTATTATGTAAAGTTTATAAATGGACAAATCTATCTGCACCAGTCTCCATTGAAGTGCAGACCAACTCCCTGTCATCATTTACAATCAAACTCGTCACTTTCCCTTGCTTGCTACAAATAGTTTTAAGCAGTTTGAATCGATTGCTTGTATAATGAACCTTTTTCAATGTTGCTGTAAAACTAATCAGCAAATTGTATTTTGAACTAATTGCATACAATGGTTAGTGTATTTAATGAAGTCAGGAGTCTGATATGTGGAAAAAGGATTCAAATGAAAACGTAAGCGATGTACCACAAATGGCGAACCCAATTTCCGATGCTGGGTCGAAACCGGTTGACACCAAAAGTCAGCCAAAGGAAACCAAAGTTCCCTCTAATGCACAGATTGGCGAGAAAGTCATTTTCGACGGAAAGATAACCGGCAACTCCGACGTTTTGATTGCTGGAAAATTTACAGGTTCAATTTCTGTTCCTAACAATACAATTGTCGTTGAAAGAACTGGCAATATTGAGGCAAATGTCACTGCTGCAAAAGTTATTGTAAAGGGCTATGTTCAAGGCGACATACAAGGGGAAACAGTGCATATTGTTACAAAAGGCACTGTTGATGGAAATATCAAGGCTGTTAATGTAGTATTGGAAAACGAATGCGATTTTAACGGATCAATTGAAATGGACAAAGATAAAACCAACGTTGCGCCCCCTGCTACCGCTAAAAAGCCGGAAGCGTCTATCGCCTCTCAAACTGTTCAAGGCCAGCCACAAAAGACATCAACACCATCGGCAGAACTAGGAACTGCAAATTAGTTGCTGATTTCTTCCAAATTTACAAATTAGTCATCAATATTCATATTGCCATTGTATGCACACTGGCAATATGAATATTGAGTAGAGGTATTCCAATGGTGGATTTACCCGCCAGCAATCATTCCACAGATACTGAATTTACATTCCAGTACTCAACGAAGGCTATTGAGCTTTTAAAGGACCATGTGAACAATCCAGATAAAAAGCAAAGAATTCTGGACTTGTGCCCTGCTACTAATTCGGTAATTCAATATTTGGCTGATACCAACATTATTTACACATCTTTAAGTTTTTACGAAAAACTCATAAGGGAATATGAAAGAATTGAAAATGACAATGAAGAAGAGAACCCAACAAGTATCAGTCAATTTGATGTCATACAAAAAGTATTGAATGGGATTTCAGACCACAAGTACAACGTTATATTGACATGGGATCTATTCAATTACTTTAATCGGAAAATTGTTATTCAATTGATGGCAGTTTTGAGTTCTCTGTGCTCACCAGGTGCATTTTTACATTCATTCAACTGGGAACGAGAGCACATACCAAGAATACCGGGGAAATTTGAATTGCTTTCTGATACTGATGTAATCTATCACCCAAAATCTGTTGACACTGTTGAATGTTCGACGTTTACGCCGCAAGCGTTGCAAGATATGATGCCAAGCTTTGTAGTTCATCGAACTTTGACGTACAGCCAGAAAGCCTATGAAATTCTGCTGCAGTTCAATAAACTAGTAGAGCCACCAAACCCTGATGTGATACCTCATTTTGAACGGTAGTGCAGCTTTGCAACCCCCTTTCATTATTCAAGTCCATTAAGCACTTCTATACAATTTTGTCATTACAAACTCTCTGTGCCCAAGTGCTTCTGCAGCAGTAAGTCGTCCATTGCAGGTACGCACCATCATGTCAATGAGAAAGTCCCCTGCTTCGTTCATATTTATCTCTCGCCGTAGAAGCCCAGAAACGTCCAGGTCGATATGCTCGCTCATTGTTCTCACTGTTCTGGGGTTTGCAGTCAATTTGATTACAGGTTCAATAGGGTGTCCAATGATATTCCCCTGCCCTGTCGGAAATACATGAACAACAAAACCTGCCGCCGCCTGCAATGTAACACACTCCGCGGCAGCAGACGAAGTATCCATAAAATACAATCCGGGTCCTTTGCTAGGCGATTCAGCGGGCCGCAGTACATCAATATACTTCGCATGTTTTCCAATCTTTTGAAGATTGCCCAACGCCTTTTCTTCTATAGTAGTTAGGCCCCCTTCAATATTCCCCTTTGTGGGCTGGCTTTCAGACAAGTCGCTCGTTTTATGCGGCTCAATTACTTCGTCCATATATGCTTGCCAGGTTGCGTAAAATTTCTCACCAACCAGGTCGGAAACCGCTCGTTGCTTGCATAGGAGTTCCGCCCCTGTCAGTTCCGATGTTTCGCCAAAACAGTTTGTTACGCCCAGCGGGTCCAGCTTGTCAATCAGATTGCCAACAGCAGGATTTGCACCAATCCCCGAGGTTGTGTCTGACTCTCCGCACTTGTGCGAAACCCACAATTCTGAAATTTCGCATGGCTCGCGTCGCAACTCCGAAGACCACTGCAAAAACTCTTTCGCTTTTCGGGAGGCTTGGGCAATTGTATTGATATCTCCATTTTGCTCGATTGAGAATCCTTCAACGGGTTTTCCAGTTGATGCAATTCCATCAACAACCCGCTGGGTCCAACCTGGCTCAATTCCGATTATGATACAGGCGGCAACATTCGGATTGCTTCCCGTTCCAATCAGTGTACGAAAATGCAACTCCAAATCCTCTCCAAATTGGAGCCTGCCGTAGTGATGAGGTAGCGCAAGCGTTCCTTTTACATTGTTTGCAACCGCTTCGCATGCTGCATTCGAAAGATCATCCAGTGGAAGAATAATCGTATGGTTTCTGATTCCAACTCGCCCGTTTTCTCGGCGATAACCAAATATTTCTCTAATTTGATTCATTACCACTGCTCTGTCTTTGTATTGTGAACATGAACATGCTCCCCTTTTCGAATAGCAGCAACAGTACGCCCAATTGGAAATCCGTACTTGATTACCTGTTCACCCTTTTGAAGATTAACCAGTGCGACCTTGTGCCCTAGTGGAATATCCTCGTTAGCTTGCACAACGGCATTCTTGTCTGATTCCATGATCCAGCCTGTCAATGCCTTCCCTTTCGTTGCATCTTCAACAACCACCACTCCAACCGAGTCAACAGAAGCGTGAACAATAAAATCTGGAGGCGATGCACTTTTTGCATTGTTCATAATTATGTTAATATCCTCGAGCAATGAACAAATGATTCATATTCTACAATTAGTTTATTCATTAAATACAAATGTATAGATTATATTTTCTAATGTAGATTTATAATTTTAGTAATGTAACTAATTCAATCAAGAATATTTTATAGAATTACTTTAACCGCCTGGCAAAATATTGATTTCACTTTCCAACTCATCCATTACTTTTGCGATTACAGGCTTGTTGATTTGAATTTCATCTTTTCGAAGACCTTGCAGTTCGTGAGGAAAAACAACCCACTTTTCCGTAGTGTTTACATAGTAGTCCGGAACGCGATCTGTCAAGTTCTTTGCCGGCTTATACCAGGTTGCCGCCACCTTGATATTCCTTGGTGTATTTCTGCGTGCCCGTCGATTGATTTCACCAAGCATTGCTTCAATCGACAGCCCTGTATCGAAAATGTCGTCAACAATCAACAAGGAGTCGTCGACAGTAGTACGCTCTATAAAATACCCAAGTCCGTGAATGCGAATATTGTCGGTGCGCTTTTCTATGCCCTCATACAATGAGGTTCTCACTGCAATATGATCTGTCTCGATACCATAGTAAGCGAGCATTTCCTGCACACAGATTCCAATCGGAGTGCCGCCTCGCCAGAGCGCTATCAAGTAGTTCGGTCGAAAGCCGCTCTGGAGCACTTGCGCAGTCAATTTACAAGAATCCTCGAACAAGGATGAAGTCGTCAGATAAATTTTGTCAGTATCTGCTGATGATTGCATCGAATTAGCCAGTAGCTCTATCTACAGGTTATACAAATATATTTACAACTTTCATCGTGTCCGATGAAGTTGAAGTATGACTTTATACTACAAGTACGCTCTATTCCACTTAGAATATTCAGTTACAAATCACCCTACTCGTTTACAATGTTATTTTTTACGTAATCGCAGTTCACGCGTAAAACCACTGTTTGAATTTCGTTCTTGCTTGCGTTTCATTTTTTATCAATTTAAAACAGGAATAAGGTAAATCTATGCGTTTTTGCTTGTTCATGGGGGCCAGTAATGGCAATCAACCCGAATTTTCAGATGCTGCCCAAGCAACAGGAAAAATACTGGCTTCCAAAGGTATTGGTGTTGTGTACGGAGGTGGCGACATTGGATTGATGGGCAAAATGGCAAACGCAGTTATTGAGCAGAATGGAGAAGTTATTGGCGTAATTCCGAATCGATTGAAATGGGTTGAAATGATGCCCGACCAGCGTGTAGAAATGACCTATGTAGAAAGTCTAGAAGAAAGAAAAACCATAATGCTTGAGCAGTCTGATGCATTTCTGGCATTGCCAGGGGGAATCGGCACAATGGACGAGATTATGACGGTGATAGCGTGGAATGAATTGAAGTATCAAAACAAGCCTCTGGGCTTATTGAATACGCTTGGATTCTACGATACGTTTATTGATTTACTTCGCCACCAGAAGAAATTCGGATTTCTTCACGATGAACAGTTGATTGAGAAAATATTTATTGATGAAAATACTGAAGCTTTGATTGATTCGCTTTCACAAGCAGCTAGATCAAAGTAGGTGCTAATGCTGCATAAATTCTAAATTACCTACCTACTTTACTCCCTCATACAAACATTTTTGTGAATACGCTGTCCAGCATTCACTTAACTGTCGCTTGTTTAAATCAGATAGCTTATCGGCAATAAATACCTTGATGCCGAACTGCACCTTGCCCGGAAATGAAATTTGACAAGTTATTTACGAAGCCGGACGATATTCAAGTAAAGCAGATCTGCCTAGCATTTTCACGATATTCACCCGTAATTTGCAACCGTTTGAATCTGAAAGCTCAAGTTCTTCATTGATTGCGAAATGGACCGGTTGAAGCGCTCCCTGGTTGATGGCAATATTGAAAGCGTACAAATAGGTTCTTCCAAGAGTGTCAAGTATGGGATTCAGCCTCCCGCGCAAACCAGGAATGCATCCAGTACCTTCAGACAATATTACCGATCCCCCATTTGGAAGTTTTTTCATATTGACTGCCAATGATCGCTTGGCAGGCACCCATTCAATTTCCAAACTAGCGGCATACCCCTTTTTTGCGGCGAAAACAGTCATAGGCAAATGAGTGGAGTGCAACTCCACGTGAGCCAAGCCCTCTTCACTGGTTACCGCCTCTTTCCAAGTATTGTTTGGAAACAGTATAAGTAGATTTACGTTATCCAGCGGTTTCCCGGAATTGTATGCGGATATTGCAACTTTGCCGGGACTGGAATCCTGTGGTGCTGCAGGGATTGAAACCAGAACTTCTGCGTTGTCAATCAATCGAAATTCGGGCATTTGCCCACACAGTTTTTTTGTTTCAATCTGAATGATTGGCACGCCATCCCCTCGCTTTTCCACAAAAAACTCTCTGTCTTCTGAACCACTCATTCCACCAGTCCGAATTCTTCCGAATATGGTTGTTAAAACTTCGTTACGTGTAGCTTGCCTTTCAGCCATACTTTCGATTGTCAAATTATTTGGCAATGCCCCTGGCGATTGAACCTCCAGTCGGTCTGAAAACATTGCAATACGAATTCTGCTTCCTTTAACAGAATAGTCTCGATGCACAACAGCGTTTACAATCACTTCAAAAACAGCCTTTTCGCTATATTGAGGAATGTCCACTCGGGCCGGTGTTTTGCGAGCTGCAATCCTCATATTTCGAATAACAAATGCTACCGCATCAGAAACTTGCTGACTTAGCGGCCCTTTGATGTCCTGAGAGTCCACTTGCCCTGACGCACGGTCTTTTCCCCGGTAGAGT
This sequence comes from Arenicellales bacterium, assembly GCA_965203865.1. Classification (GTDB taxonomy): domain Bacteria; phylum Pseudomonadota; class Gammaproteobacteria; order Arenicellales; family JAJDZL01. The sequence goes on along the minus strand of OZ241916.1, from coordinate 1,417,205 downwards.
GTTGCAGTTATGTAGGCACTGGGAATCCAAATTTCAGGATTTTTAGTACACATCAAAATACCTGCGACTGTTGGACGAAATTCATTCAGTTCGTCAACTACCAGGAGGGCCATCTTTGCAAGTCCCAATTCAGGATTGGATATGCTTTCTGAACTCAGCAAAGGTTTCCATAAAGATTCTTCAAATGTGCCAAAACCAGTATCTGGAACGGTTTGATGATCAAACCACAAGAAACGAGACTGACCACGGTGCTGCTCAAGTCGCAAAGTTTGATTGACATCCAGTTTTATTTTCGTGCTCCCTACTCGCTGATAAACGCCTCCTTTGCTCTTGTGTGCTACATGCCCCTGATGCACAACTACTACTAATAGTCTGCTACCTCTAATTTCCCGCTTACCAGTTGTGACTTCAATGCGAGGTGTAATGCTATCCAAAGAAATGTCAACTATCAGTGCTTCTAACTTGTTTAGTTGTTCCTTGGTCATGTCTTGGATATTACCATCGTCTGTAACTCCGAACAGAATTGTGCCTCCACTTGCGTTTGCAAAAGCAGCCAACTCATCTGCGATATCATCACGCTTGGGGTTTACTGGAACATCGCCTCGAAATTCAATTTGTATGAACTCCCAATTACTATCTTCTCCTAACAGCAATTGTTGTTGAATATCAGAGTTGTCAAATTCAATCATAACTGTCTTTGCTCCTTGATTCGCAAGGCACGGTGAATTCATCTTGCACTAATTAGTCAGTTCTGAAAAAACCTGTTTCAGGCAGAAGAATGGCATCTTCGGAAAGCAAGGAACGACATTGGATTTTCTGGCGCAGTGTAAGAAAATAGTCGCTGTCAAAAATCTCAATATTCTTCACATGTTGTGTCCAGCAATGCTGGATGAATTCCAAATCTACCGCCCTACTTTATTCTTGTGCAAACATTTCTGTGAATACGCTATCCAGCATTCGGTCTAGTTCATCATTATTGATTATTGCAGGTGGTTTTTCATGGTCAATTTGAAGATTAGTTAAAACCTCTCCAAATCTTTTGAAGCCATCGTCACTTCTTAGTTCAACCCACTCTATCCCCCATTCACTCAACTGTCGTTTGTTTACATCAGATAACTTGTCAGCAACAAACACTTTGCTTTCTCTGGCGAAAACTGCGTCAGCATTTCCCGGATTTCCGCTTCCCATTAACTTGACTTCACATCTATATGAATTTTTCCCTTGTTTTAAATAAAAATCTACTTCTCTTAAAGATTTTGTTGAATCTTCATCATCTTTATGGGAATAAGATTCAAAAGGAACGGAAAATAATCTGCACAGAGTGTCCATAAGATGCTTTTCAACACGCTTGCCAGCGGCACTCCAGGCACCTCCTCTTAATTCTGCTCTCTTAACTGCCAGTGTGTTCATCACAAGCAAGCCTTCATCCAAATTTAATTTGACTTCACTTTCATCAAAGGAAAGCGTTAAAGTTGAATTTAACGTTGGTTCATTTTTTAACATGTTCTTTATTGAATCAAGTAACATGTCAAAGTGTTTTTGTGATTCCTCAACAACAATTCTCTTTGCTGAAGATTTGCGCATGTTGTGAATGGTTTTAATGTTCAAGCCAGAATGGACCGCAATTTCATCCTTTTGAAGGTCTTCATTCAGGAACGAATCCCTGTACCAGTTGATATCTTCATTTTTTTCTTGTGCTGATAAATCTGAGCTATCCAAAACGGAATTTAAATCTCTGCCATTTGCCTTGGCATGAACAACCTTTTTAAGAAACTCGATTGCAAATCCCAAGAATTGATCATTTATGATGGCAACTACCAGATGACGATAATCATTGCCTTTTAGCAGTTCCCTTATGATTGATTGAACAGTAGATTCTGAAACTGCCATCTATTTCATGCCGGATATTTTTTTGAATTCTGCAAATTCGACGAATTTTGGTTTGAATTCAGTAGTGCTAAATAAATCGGTTTTCTTTGCCAGTCCAACTTTCATATGATGCACATACTTCGCTTCTTTTTCTGTAAGAAAGAAATGGCGTGACATGTCAATTGCCGCTTGGCCAAGAGTTCCGCTACCCGCGAATGGGTCAAATATCAAATCATTTACAAATGAATAATATTTGATTACTTTGCAACAAAGCTCTTGTGGGAAAACAGCACTATGCACCTTGTCGTAAACCGGATCAATTTCCCATACATTTGTTGTATCGTAATCATCAATAACTTTACTTGCTTCAATGGTCTCCGGGTCGTATTGCCGCATATTCCAATCAATTAGTTTGTCAGTTTTTTTCCGATAAACCATTAACATCTCTGAAACCGCATTGGGCTTGTACCCCAAAGGCTTTCGGTGCTGATAAAATCCTGCATTTCTGTTCTTCACACTAGGTTCAGGTTTAACCCACACAATATCATCAATAAATTCCCATCCCATTTTTACCAGTAAAGGGTGAATGTCGTAAGGAATTGGAAAGCGCTTGCTTGAATGAGATCTGCTAATTCTTGGAATGATAATTGGCGAAGTATTCAAAACGAAAAACCTACCCTCTTTTGTTATGCGGTGCACTTGAATAAAAACGCTTTCCAAAAATCTTAAATAATCTTCATAGCTTCGATAAATCGAATAGTCCCTGGCGTTGTAGTAAGGCGGCGAAGTGAAAGTCAGGTGTATAGATTCATCAGGCACATGACTCAGAATATCAATTACATCTCCATGTACAACCGTATCTTTTAGATAACTGGGGTATTCGCTGTGTTTTTTGTCTGATTCTTTTTGTCGGCTGGCTCCATTAATTTCCTTTTCAGCTAACTCCTTGATCTGTTCATTTGGATGATTGACAAGTTTCTTGATTTCCTTTTTCACTTGCCGGTTTTTTGAAAATACAAGAAGCCCTCTCATGGCTTGCATTACAACTTTTGGGTCATTGTCGGATAACAAATCAATCAAAGTCGGAATAGTCTTCTTATTTCGTAATCTTCCGATTGCCGAAGTTGATTCGCGTCTGACTTCCGTACTATCATCGTCATGGGCAAATTTTGCCAATGTATCCAAAAGAGCAATATCACCCAATTTTGCGAGATTCCTGATAGAGAGCAACCTGATCGTTTCGTTTTCTTTATTCAGAAGGCTCAAAAGTGGCTTTTTGCTGTATCCGTTATTCAAGCGCCCAAATTTTTCAAGAACAAAAATTATGGTACTGTCATTCTTTTCCTGAAGGAAACGGGTAAAAGCCTGAGTATCGTTTTTGAGATGCTCAATTGATTCCTTGTTGAATTGCTTGCTCAATTCAGGTCGATTCATTGCTTGGAATACTGTCGTGGTTAACCTTTGAATAGATTTGGTTAAATGATATAAAAATCTAAAATCAGATGGTAGTTCAAAACACCGCTGTGAGCAGTGCTGGAAAAATTTTAGCGATTTTGTACACCTGAGTGACACAGTTTATCTTATTCGGAGCAATTGTTGATATAGTGTGTTCAGTCTGTTTTTTTCTAACCTTATTTCAAAATTAGTAAAAGGTAGAATTTCTATCGGAGAATTAAAAATGATGAATGTTTTTAACTGGATTCCATGGTTTAGACAACTGGCAGAGAATATTGATAAAGAAGGCGAGCAATATTTAATTGAAACAGCAAAAAAAGTAGATTGGGGTAAGGACGTTTTAATCCAACACGATAAGAACATCGACCCTTTCTCATTTTTTCGTTTCCTTGCAAATAGAGATACCAAAAACTTATATAAAACTGTTTATGGTAGTGTTCACAAAGAATTTAAATTAACGGGTGAGATCCCCTCGCCTCCACATTTCTTTCCTCATCCTGTCTTTTCATTGTTTTTCAACGATGGAAAGAACTTTTCTCCTGAACTGCTTTGGAAACTATTTCGACAGGTTGTTAGAAAAGAATTAGAAATTGTAGATGATGATGTTCAGGCTGTACTGGATATTAATACTGTTGGATTGTCAAAATTAACACAAACTCTCGCTTTAATTGCTCCAAATACATATTTTCCAAACGATGTATTCGATAAATTAGGCGTACCAATAGGCAGGAATAATTGGAAAAAATATAAAAGCGAATTAAAGCGTCACAGAGAAATTTTTTCAGGACTTGCACCGTATGAAATAAATTCTGTTATTTTTACCCTGGGAAAAAAAGGCCTACAGTTCAAGCAAGATACCCATTTGATAAACACGAAATATTTTGGTGAAAATCAATATGCATGGGAAGAATTAAAGAAAAACTGGTTAATTCAATTTAGTAAATCAGATTCTGCTTTCATCAAACAGGGGGACAAAATTTTGGTTTGCTCCGAACAAAATCAAGGCGAGGCTATTGGAGTAGTTTGGGAGCATGGATACCCTCCTCATCCATCTAAAGATGATGAGAATATTGAAGTTTTGTGGTTGAATTTGACTCCAGCGAGATTGGAAGGCATGCCAAAATTTGATGGGTATTTAAAAATTGACAAAACCCATGACGCTTACAAATCATTCAGAACTGCTAAAGAATACAGTGGGATATTTGACCTTATCGAAAGTCGAATACCAAGTCCAAGCATAAATGGGAAGCTACCAGTGAGCACCTACCCTTTAAATCAAATACTCTATGGGCCTCCAGGAACTGGCAAGACTTGGCATTCTATCAATCATGCTGTAGCAATCGTAGAAGAATCGGGGTTGGATGAAGTTGAAAAATCCAGTAGATCTGAATTAAAAGAGCGATTTGACCGGCTGAAAGAAGCAGGACAGATTGAAATGGTTACATTCCATCAAAGTTTTACATACGAAGACTTTATTGAAGGGATAAAGCCTCAGTTAGAAAGCACTGATTTAAGTTTCCAGTTGGAAGACGGAATTTTCAAAAGAGTTTGTGACCGTGCAAGAAAGTACAAAAATACTCAAGACTGCTCTTTCAATTTAGACTTACTAATAGATGATTTTGCCGAACATGTACTTGAAGAAAAGGAAAATGGAGAATTTTTATTATCCAAATCAGACAGAAAAAGAGTTGTGCTGGAGGAAGTTGTTTTTGAGGATAGTGGTAAATTTCACAAATTTACCACTGGTGGAACTCTCAGAGGTCACTTGTTGACTCGTAAGGTAATTGAGAGAGATTACCAGAACTTTTGGAAGGGACAAATAAACTCATATAAGCAAGTGAGGCCTTCTAATACTTCTAAAACACCATTTCATGGACATGCAAGAAGTTATTTTGAGCTATATTCAAAAATAAAAGAATATCAAGAAAATACTTGGGACCCTTCGGAAGAGAACTTGATTGATGGAACTGGTCCCAAAAATTTTGTTTTGATAATTGATGAAATTAATCGGGGAAATATAGCTAAAATTTTTGGTGAATTAATTACTCTAATTGAAGATACCAAACGAATTGGAGCAAAAGATCAAGCAACAACCACCCTACCCTATTCGAAAGAAGAATTTGGTGTGCCCGATAATGTATTTATTATCGGCACAATGAACACAGCTGACCGCTCAATTGCACTCTTGGATACTGCATTGCGCCGGCGATTTGAATTTGTTGAAATGATGCCCAATCCTTGGCTTGAAAGCATTGGCACAGATGTTGATGGCATAAATCTACAACAACTTCTATCAAGAATGAATGAAAGAATTGTGGTGCTACTTGACCGCGAGCATCAAATTGGGCATACATATTTCTTGGAGATTGATTCAATTGAAATCTTGGCAAAAACATTCCAAAACAAAATAATCCCGCTACTTCAAGAGTATTTTTATGACAATTGGGAAAAAATAGCTCTCGTGCTGAATAAAAACGGATTTGTTAAAAAGACTGAATTTCTCGATGATTTGTTGATAGCCAATGAATTTGGGGATAGTGAAAAGGAAATCTACGAGTTGCTGCCCATCGGGTCCCCAGACTGGAAAGAGCCGAATAAATATAGACAGATCTATGAGACAAACAACCAAGCCGAAGATAATTAAAGACATTCAAACAAAATTATGCCTGCCATAAAAGAATTTGATGAATTAACTGAGAAAAAACTGAAAATCACCTCAAAGGAATTTTCAGGTCTCAAGGAATTCGCCTTGGCGAACTTGCATGATAAACAAGGCAATTATCGACCTGTGCTGGTTCTGAAAAACGACAAGCTGTATGCACAAAATTTTGTTGGGATATTAGAAACCAGTGAAGGCACGATAATTGAGATTTTGCCCAAGATTGACCTTGCCGAAAACGAAGAAGAAACCAAGAAAATATTTCTCAATATGTTGCGTACTTGGCGAGGCACCCGAATGGCGCAGTTAAACCAAACAAATATTAACGCACTGCGACACTTCAATATGCTGGAAGTTTTCATACGCTTGTTTTTAAATGATCTGGTATTGCTTACGAAAAGAGGGCTTGCCCGACACTACCATTTGGTTGAGGATAACCTTCCTGTGCTGAAAGGAAGAATTCATTTCCCGCAACATATACGAGCCAATATGGTTGACCGTTCAAAATTCTATGTTGAATTTGATGAGTTCAGTGCTAATCGTCCGGCCAATCGACTCATTCATCTAACAATTGACAGGCTAAAAACTTATGCAAAGCAGCCAGTAAACTTGCAATTGTTGGATCAGCTGAAAATTAATTTTATTGAAATTCCAAAATCAAAAAATATCCATGATGATTGGACGAAGCACAAGGTAGACCGTTCAATGCAGCACTACAACACAGTGATGCAATGGGTTGGAATATTCTTGTTTGGACATGGCCTGACTACATTTCAGGGAAAGCATTTGAATCAGTCGTTGCTATTTCCAATGGAAGAAATCTTTGAAGACTTTGTCACACATGCTTTCAGACGCTATCAGTCAAATTATTCCGTTAAATCTCAAGCCCCGAGACGTTACCTTGCGAAGACAGGTGATAAAAATGTCTTTATGATGATACCTGATATAAGTCTCATGAAAGATAGTAAGCCTCAATACATACTTGATACAAAGTGGAAAAGACTAAATCAGGGAAAAGATAAAAAAGATGATAAACATGGAATTAGTCAGTCCGACATGTACCAATTATTTGCCTATGGGAAGAAATATGGTTGCAAAACTGTAGCGTTGATATATCCGATAAGCAATGATTTCAAAGAGCCTTACTATTACGGATTTGATTCTCAATTGAAACTTGCATGCTTGCCTTTTGACGTTGTCGAACCTGAAAAAAGCGTTAAAGATACACTTCATAATTTAAGTGGAATGCACTGTAATCAATGAGTTTTTAATGTTGGATACTTTTTGGTTGCCTAGATACTGGAATCTTTATAAGTGGTGCCCGAGGCCGGACTCGAACCGGCATGAGTTTTCACTCGAGGGATTTTAAGTCCCTTGCGTCTACCAAATTTCGCCACCCGGGCTCTGTCAATGCGTTGCGCATTTGGCAGTCTTGTATAACTGGAGGCCGGGGTCGGAATCGAACCGGCGTCCGCGGCTTTGCAGGCCGCTGCATAACCACTCTGCCACCCGGCCGTATAATTGAGGAAAACCATCCAGAATGGAAAGTTTAATCACATGAACATTCATTGCTGATGTACAGAAATTTGGAGCGGGAAACGAGGTTCGAACTCGCGACCTCAACCTTGGCAAGGTTGCGCTCTACCAACTGAGCTATTCCCGCTCTACTCAATACGGATTACCAATTTTAATAGATTTTTTCAGATTTTGCTATTTATCGCGCCCCGAAGTTAATAACGGCCACGCGACTCGTAGATAAACTAGCATGGTCCACAATGTTATTAATGCAGCCAAATACAACAAGTATTCCCCAATGGAAAATATTGGCAAGCCAATGATTGGCGCACCGTAAAGCAACAATATAATAGCCTGCATCTGCACTACTGTCTTGAATTTTGAAAGCATTGTAGTCGCTACGTTCGCACGCTCGCCTATTTCAGCCATCCATTCTCTGAGTGCTGCTACGCTAAGTTCTCTTCCAACAATAATAATTATTGCAATAACAAAAAATTTTTCGTAATTCACCTCTGCCATCACAGTAGCATCTGAAACTAATAGCACAAGTGCAGTGCATACCATAAGTTTATCTGCAACGGGGTCAAGAAATGCTCCAAACGGAGAAACTTTTCCAAGCTTGCGCGCTAAATAACCGTCTAGCCAGTCTGTCAACGCCGCGGCAATAAAAATCAATGTAGTAATCTGGTAGTCGCGGTCAAATCCGACCAGATACACCGCAACAAATATGGGCACTGCAATAATTCTTGCAAAAGTGAGGAGATTTGGGACATTAATTGGCAACTTGACTACTCCGAAGCGTGAATTGAATAGTATATTTTCTCCGCAAGCTTTGGGCTAATTCCCGGTACATTTTCCAACTCCCCTATTCCTGCACGCAGTACGCCCTGAATTCCGCCGAAGTGCTTCAGAAGCAAAGTACGGCGCTGTTGTCCGATTCCTGGAATTTCTTCCAGTGTCGACTTTTCCCGTAATTTCTTGCGTTGCTTGCGATGCCCTAGCAATGCAAATCGATGCGCTTCATCGCGAATGTTTTGCAGCATCAGCAAAGCTTCGCGGTCAACTTCGGTAGGAATTTTCTTTTCAGGCTGCCAAAGTTGTTCTTTCCCCGGCTTGCGTTCTTTGCCCTTTGATATTGCCATCAACTGAACACCGTCTATCTGCAATTCGTGAAACACATTGATTGCAATCTGCAACTGCCCTTTCCCTCCGTCAATTAGCACTACTTCAGGCAGCTTTGCCTCAGCTTCCTTGATTTTTTTGTAGCGACGCATAAATGCCTGCTGGAGTGCCCCATAGTCGTCCCCGGGTTCAATGCCAGAAATGTTCATTCTTCGATATTCAGGTTTGATTGGACCGTTTTTGTCGAATACGACACAAGAGGCTACAGCTTTTTCTCCTCGCGTATGACTGATATCAAAACACTCGATTCGAATAAAATCATCGCTGAGTTCAAATACATCTGCAAGTGCTGTCATGCGCTCGTTCATTGTATCTTTTTCGCTGATACGCCGTCGGATGGCATCGCTGGCGTTTAACCTTGCCATATCCAGCAGCTTCTTCCTGGCTCCCCTTTGCGGCTTCCGTATCGTGACGCTTCTCTCAGCTTGCTCGCTTAGCACTTGAGCAATCAGTTCAAATTCATCGCTTTTCTGGTCGACCAATAGCATGGCCGGTATATCGCGTCCCAAATAATGCCTGGGGATAAATTCCAGCAAAATCTCTTCGGCACTTGCCGGAGCGGCGATTTTCGGAAAAAATGTTCGGTAGTCTATATTTCGCCCGCTACGGATTTGCACAACCTGAATACACACAATTCCATGTTCAATCATGACTGCAATTACATCGGTGTTCTGGTCGCCTCCTTCTACATATTGAGACTCTCTCAGTCTCTGCACTGCACTGATTCGGTCGCGATACTTTGCAGCAGACTCAAAGTCAAGCACCTTTGTCGCCTGCTCCATTTTTTTCATCAGAACCCGGTTGAGTGATTGGCTCTTCCCTAGCAAGAATTCCGTTACCTGATCTACATCTTCCTGATAGGCTTGTTTGTCAACGAGGCCTACGCATGGCCCTGTGCATCTATTGATCTGGTATTGCAGACACGGCCTTGAGCGGTGTTCGTAAAATGTATCTCTACATTGTCTGACAGGGAAGATTTTTTGCAGTTGCGACAAGGTTTCCCTTACTGCTGCTGCACTGCTGAAGGGGCCGAAATATCTGCCGGGTTCTTTTCGATTGCCTCGATAAAAACCCAATTTGGGAAATTCATGCGAATCGTCAAGGCGGATATAGGGATAGCTCTTGTCGTCTCGCAGATCTATGTTGTACTTTGGCTTGTGGGACTTGATCAGGTTGTTTTCCAAAAGTAGCGCTTCGGTTTCTGTACTGGTAACCACTGTTTCAATTTCGCGAACCCGGTTCATGATGGCTTCAAAGCGGTGAGAAAGGCCGGAAGGACGAAGATGGGAGCCAAGCCGATTTCTTAAGTTTTTCGCCTTGCCAATGTAAAGGTATGTGCCGTCTTCAGCTTTCATCATGTACACACCGCATGAAACCGAAATTCGGCTCAGAAATTTTCGCGCACTTGTCCCGCGCTGATACTTCATAATATTCAGTTGCTAATAGTAAATTTAATTTCTCGATTGAAACTGCATTATGCTGTTAGGATAACCTCAAATTCGTTTGAATCAATTTTATGGTGTAAATAATGAGAATATCTGCATTTGAAGTAAGGGTGGGTAATTTACTGGAAATCGATGGCTCGCTATGGAGAGTATTGAGCAAAAATCATGTCAAGCCTGGCAAGGGGGGCGCCTTTGTGCAACTGGAGATGAAGGATGTTACTGCTGGCACAAAACGCAACGACCGCTTTCGTTCCGATGACAAGATGGAGAAGGCGCATGTCGAAGCACGTAAAATGCAGTATTTGTATAACGAAAATGATCGCTACTATTTTATGGACAACGAATCCTACGAGCAGATGGAGCTTGGGGCAGAAGAATTAGCGGACCAAGTTGGGTATTTGCTTCCCGATACAGAAGTCCAGATTAATTGCTACAACGAGGCTCCTATCAGTGTTGAACTTCCTGACAACGTAGTATTGGAAATCATTGAAACAGAAGTTGCCATCAAAGGTCAAACTGCAGCAGGCTCCGCAAAACCTGCTATTGTCGAAACGGGTCTCCGGATTTCTGTCCCGCAATTTGTCAATACAGGAGATCGCGTGAAAGTGAATACAGAAACTGGCGAGTACGTGGAAAGAGCCAACTAGTTACAAAAGAAACGTCCAGGGACAAATGGTGTCCAGTGATAGACAATGCAGGCGCAATCATAGCGAACGAAATTTTTTCTAATTCTGAAATTGATTAACCTGCAGTGGTCGCTGCATATTTGGATTAACACTTGCTTCTGTCTACGAATAAAAATTCAGGCTGTCCGTAGTCTCTAAATGTAAATTCACCAGATTGACGTTTTGTGGATACTGCACAATAGAGGATTGAACATAGAGGATTCTCGATACACATGGACGGCCAAGTCAATTGCAGATTCAAGCGAAGCAAATCATGAATAATTAAGTTGAAATTCTGTTTTTATCCTTGAAATTAGGGATTACTATGTCATAATTGCAAGAATGATACCGCGAGTAAAATTACAAAGTGTTATAGATTGTCTGAACCTGTTTCCAGCTGTGGCTCTGCTTGGCCCCAGACAATCCGGAAAAACCACTTTGGCCAAAGTGATTGCTGAACAACGACCAAGTATTTACCTGGATCTCGAATCTTCAAAAGACCGGGCAAAACTGGAAGATGTGGAAACCTATCTGTCTCATAGAGAAAACAAACTCGTGATACTTGACGAAGTGCATCGAGTTCCTGAAATTTTTCAGGAACTGCGCGGGTTAATCGACAGCGGTAGACAACGGAATATCAATTCAAATCGCTTTTTAATACTCGGCTCTGCTTCAATCGATATGATGAAACAATCAAGCGAGAGTTTGGCAGGACGAATTGCTTTTGTTGAATTATCACCGCTAACCTTGCTGGAAATTGAAGACAGTCAAATCGAAAATTTATGGATCAGAGGCGGGTTTCCTGAAAGTTATCTTGCAAATTCTGAAAAGGCTAGTGCAATGTGGCGTGAAAACTTTATACGAACATATCTGGAGCGAGATATTCCTCAATTAGGTCCGCGAATACCTGCAGAAACTCTGCGCAGGCTATGGACCATGATTGCTCATTTACAGAGTTCTTCTATGAACTCGGCACAATTGGCACAGGCACTTCAAATTTCCGGTAAAACTGTATCAAGATATCTTGATTTATTGGTAGATCTTCTTTTGGTTCGTCGACTGAGACCGTTTCATGCCAATACAAGAAAGCGGCTTGTCAAGTCACCAAAATACTACATTCGGGACAGTGGCATCGTTCATACTTTACTTGGATTGGACAATTATGAGGAAATTTTGGGGCATCCTGCAGTAGGCGGTAGCTGGGAAGGATTTGTTTTGGAAACTCTTCTAAGCGTTGCTCCTTATCGGGTGAAACCTTATTTTTATCGCACTGCTGCAGGTGCCGAAATTGACCTCGTTCTGGAATTGCCTGGTTCAAAAATTTGGGCTGTGGAAATAAAACGAGGCTTGGCTCCAAGTTTGAGCAAAGGCTTTCATCATGCTCGTACAGATATAAATCCAGAGCAATCCTTTATCGTGTACTCGGGCAAAGAACGCTACCCTATAGCAAAAGGGGTTGAAGTAATCAGCGTAAGAGAAATGGCTGAAGAATTAAGCAAATTCTAAACCGCTTCTTTCAATCAAACTGAGTGTCAAGATTCGGAAACCATTGTCAAGAACTGGTCTCTGCATTTATTAATGTCAAGTAATTCTTCTTCAAGTTCAGGTTTCAGCTTTTCATAAACTTCGTACGGCAACTTCCAAGAATCGGGAGTTTGCGCCAGTATGTTAATCGCTTCATCAGCTAAGTCTTCATCCTGGCATACAAGAGCAATATCACACCCACAAGCAAGTGCAGTCATAATTCGTGCATCCATATCTCCCGCATCTTCAGCACCGGCCATTGTCAGGTCATCGCTAATTACTATGCCGTGAAACACTAATACTTCTCTAAGAATATGTTCAAGCCAGAATAGTGAATATGTTGGAATTGCGGTTGTAGCGGACGGAAACCAAACGTGCGCTGTCATTACTGCCGCAAGACGACTGCCAATCTTTCGGTAAGGAATCAGGTCGCACTCAAGAATTTCGCGAATTTCGCGATTGTCCTCGGGCAATGCTTCATGAGAATCCACTTTCACCCCGCCATGGCCGGGAAAGTGCTTGCCAACAGCTTTCATGCCCGCTTTCGACATTCCTCGTATCCATGATTCTCCAAGCGTGGCCACTGTATGCGGATTGGAGTGAAATGCCCGGTCGCCGATTACCTTGGAGTCAATAGTGCTTACATCAAGAACGGGTGAAAAACTTATGTCAATTCCCAACTCTAACACTTCCCTTGCCATCAGGTAGCCACCTAGCTCCGCAGCATCACAGCCAATATCTTCATTTTTGTCGAACAATTCACCATACTTTGCCTGCGGCGGCAAACAGGTAACGTCATCCTTGATTCTTTGCACTCGCCCGCCTTCCTGATCAATTGCAATAACTAATTTGGGTTCACGCAAAGAATGAATTTCCTTGATTAATTCTTTGATTTGATTTACAGATTTACAATTGTTAGCAAATAGCACCACACCACCAACAACAGGAGACAGGATTCTTTTTCTGTCAGCAGAGTTTAGTGTCTCGCCCGATACGATAGTCATTACCGGACCTAACGGAATGTGAACAGGCGAAGTCAATTCAGTTTACGCTCCTTCTCGAATATCTACCAAAGTACCAACTGGGACTCTGTCAAACAACTCAATTACATCCTTGTTTCGCATTTTGATACAGCCGGCAGAACCTGGAACACCAATCAGGTCGTCATCCGGGCAACCGTGAATATAGATAAATCTTCGCATTGAATCTACATTGCCAAGTCTGTTGAAACCAGGTTCAAGTCCGCTTAGCCACAATATTCTCGTCAGAATCCAGTCGCTATTTGGATTTCGCATTCTCAATTCCTGCGAATAAACCTCACCTGTTGGCCGTCTGCCGCGAAACACGGTATTGGTTGGTGCGTCTGAGCCAATCTTTGCACGCACCTTGTGCTTGCCGCGCGGCGTGCAGTGGCTATCCATTAACTCGCCTGCCCCGTTTCGAGCCGTAGATATGGTTGCTTCCATGCTTGTGCCCCCCGACTCGTCTTTGACGGTCAATGTCTGGGTTGAAATATTCACTGTAATGAACATAACGGAATTAACAACTAATCAAAACTTTGTTTGATATGCTCAAGCAACCCTTTCGACGCATCTTCAATCATATCCAGCACCCTTTCAAACCCCGAGTCCCCTCCATAGTACGGATCTGGTACTTCATGCCCCTTGTACAATTCGGAAAACTCCATAAACATTTTTATCTTGCTATGTGCGTGTGCTGGTGCCAGATGCTTCAAATCACTGAAGTTCTGCCTGTCCATTGCAATGATGTAGTCGTAAATCTCAAAATCTGAGTGGTTGATTACCCTTGCTTTCAAATGGTCAATTTGGACACCTCTTTTAGCTGCCGCTTCAATCGCTCTGCTGTCAGGAGGATAGCCTGAGTGGTAGTTTCCTGTTCCAGCGGAATCAACAAATATTTCATGGTCAACTGACTCCATCTCAACTATATGGCGAAATACTCCTTCAGATGTAGGCGAACGACAAATATTCCCCAGACAGACGAACAATACGCCTACTCTGCGCTTACTTGATTCCTGATTCATTTTGCTTGGCTATTGAGTTAGAAAATACTCTCTTGCCCTTTCCAGGTCCTGTAAAGTATCCACTCCGATTCCCCTGTAATCTTCTGAAACATAAACTACTATTTTGCCCCCGCTTTCTATTGCACGCAACTGTTCAAGCCGCTCGGCTTTTTCCAGCTTTGTCTGGTCCATTTCTACAAACTGCTTTAAATACCATACTTTGTACGCATAAATCCCAATATGTGCATAGCAGGAGTTACTTTTCAATGACTGAATCGGTTGCCGGGAGAAGTTCTCTGCATAATTATCCGAATCGATACTGCACTTCACAACATTCGGATTATACAATTCATCGCCCTCTTCCAACCCCCGAACCGCAGTGGCCATAACAGATTCTTCACAATTTGCCAGCTTCATGGCAACACAGTCGATTAATTCGCCCTGCAGCATTGGTTCATCGCCTTGCACATTCACAATAATACGATTTTCATCCAGATTCAACTGGTCAACTGCTTCCGCAATTCTATCTGTGCCTGTATTGTGTTCCCGAGATGTTCTGCATACCTCAGCGGTGGTGTTTCTATATACCTCTTCTTCAATTTGCTCGCTATCTGTTGCAACAATTACCCGTTCGGCACGGCTAGCCTGAGCACATTCCACAACTCTTTGAATGAGTGATTTGCCAACTATGATTTCAAGCGCCTTGCCCGGCAATCTTGAAGATTCGTAGCGTGCCGGGATTACAACGTCAAATGGACGGTTGTCGCAAATCTTTTTCATCCAGCTACTGCGTTGCAAACCGCGTGTCTATCCAACTGGTTATATCCTCAATGAATCTTGTATTCGGCACAATGTCGAGAACAATTTCCCACCAGTTCGGATGTGCAAATTTTTCGCACTTCACCGCATCTTTCTCCGTCATCAGCAATGGTATATCAGGCTTGTCGAAATTGCTGAAATCAGACTCATTGAACAAATGATGGTCGGGAAACCAATAGGGTCTGCATTGGATGCCGGAATCATTTAGCAACTTTTCAAATCGGTCAGGATTGCGAATTCCCGCGACAACATTTACCTGCTGTTCTCGAAATGAAGTGATTGAGCAAGTTGTTGTACGGTTCACTAAATTTATTGCGGACCCAATTTGGCTGTTTACACTGTACTCAGCATCACCCTGCCCGTTTATCACGATAAAATCCACGCTATTCAATCGGGTAGTTCGTTCTCTCAGCGGCCCGGCGGGCAAGCAAAATCGGTTGCCAAACTGTTCATTGCCGTCAATCAGGCAGATTTCCAAATCTGCTTGCAATGCCAAATGCTGCAAGCCATCATCGCTGATAAATATGTTGCAATCGTCGCTGGCAAGCAACAGGTCAATTGCTTCGGCCCGTTTGGAAGATACAGCAACAGGACATTCAGCTCGGCGGGCAATCAGAACAGGTTCATCACCCGCATTAAGAGCGTTGGAACTACCCTCAACCAAAATAGTGGCATCAGCATTCTTTCGTCCATATCCCCGACTAACTATGCCCGGCTTTAACCCCTTTGCCTTTAAAAAATTGGCCAGCCAAATTACAAATGGAGTTTTACCAGTGCCCCCCACTGTCAGGTTTCCAACAACAATAACAGGTTGATCATACTTGGCGGATTTCAGAACATTTGTTTGATAAGCCAGTCTCCGAATCTCTACAATTGCGCAATACACCATGCCAAGCGGCCACAGTGCCAATGCCGCCGGATTACGGGTTTTCCAAACTCTTTGCAGAGTTTTATCTATATTCAAGCCCGACTAGCCTGCAATCGCTTGCCTAGTAACGGCAACGTGTGGACGCTTTTGAGGGACAGCATCGTATTCTATCGTGTCAACTCCGTTGTAAGCCAGAAAATGTCTCCCTTTCGCCCTTGCTATCATGGTAACCCGCAAGTCTTGTGCCAGCTCCAGTCCCATGTAAGTAATGCCCGACCGGGATAGCAGTATCGGAATGCCCATGTGAGCGACCTTCATTACAATTTCAGAGGTTAGTCTTCCAGTGGTATAAAAGATCTTTCCTTCTCCGGTCGTGCCATCCATCCACATTTGTCCGGCAATCGTGTCTGCTGCATTATGCCGTCCAACATCTTCAACAAACAACCTGATTTCCGTCTCTTCGCACAACGCACAACCATGAACAGCCCCGGCTTGCTTGTAAATTTCGTTGTATTGGGCAATATTGCCAAGTAGCCCGTACAGTGTAGACTGGCGGATATAAGCTTTTGGAAGCGGGCTATCGTAAATCTTGTCCAGCGTGCAGCTAAATATCGTTCCTTGTCCGCAACCTGTTGTTACGGTTCTTTTGGAAAGCTTGTTTTCCCAGTCAATAATCCCCTTGCCCAAGCGAGTCGTTATATACGCGGTTTCCCGTTCCCAGTCGACCTCAATGGATTTTATGTCCCCAACAGATTCAATCAGCCTTTGGTTTCTTAAATAACCCAAGGCAAGCAGTTCAGGATGGGTCCCCAAAGTCATCAGAGTAACCACTTCCTTTTCGTCGACTTTAATTGTCAATGGAAATTCACCGGCAACGCGCAAATTTCTTGTATCGCCATACTCGTCTGCGGCATCCACCGGATGCGTGGGCCTCAGTCCAGCAGACGAAAGCACTGGTCGGGAAGCCTCTGATTTCTCTTGATTGCTTGCCTGATTCACATTCATAATCTCTAATACAATTGCAACAGAGTATAATTGTATTTGCAGTCGGATTTCAATTTAAGTGCAATATTGCAATAGCAGATTGAGGTGTTCCTAATTTCATTGCGATTTTTCCGGCTCTGTTGTACGAGTCATTCAAGCAAAAAGGCAATTGAACTGCTCAATGTCCGATGCGAATGAAATTTCATCAACCTGACAGAGTACATAATGAAGAATAGTTGGATTGAAAAAACTTGTGCGATTGTTTCTCATCGCAGGTTTTATGCTGTCTGTGGGCGCAACCGCAAATGGACAGTTCTCTTTACACATGCTTGCGCATTGAGCATGATAATTTCAAATTCAGCACGAATTCGTGAATCAAGCTTCGAGTGAGAAATGTCTATAAATAAAACCAGTCAAGTCACTAAACAACCCGTGATTAAGGTGTCGGCAGTCATTTCAAGCAAGATGATAACAGTCAAGCAATGGACACAGAAGCAATGGGAGTTGGAATGCATAATATTCGACCCCGACGGTCCCGACAAAATTGAAGGCCCCATTAAAATTCGGGAATCCGATACCATGTCGCAGTACTTGTGGAAAGGACTCCAGATTAAACTATATGTCGATAGTTCGGAGGGATACTGGTATAACTTGATGTCGGAAGTCCCCTATGCGTTTGTTCTCTGCGACCATGACCCGGACGATGATGAGGAGATTCCCATGCCGTACCTGGTAACTGCGAGCCAGGACGAAGCAGGAGCGCATCTTGAAACAGATGGTATGGTTTTATCTGGACCGTTGCCGTCAAATATAGTGAATGAAGTCGAAAAGTTTGTTGTAACAAACTATGTTCCGGAGGTCAAAAAGAAACGCAAGCGAAAGAATTGGGTTGAAGACTCAATTCGAAGCAAACCCCAAATAATGAATACTGGAAATATGAACGATGTCTGATTCTGCACTACATCGATGGTCGAACCGAAAAAAGCGGTCCAAAGAGAAAAAACCACAAACCGAGGTGGAAAGCGTAGAGACTAATGATAGTCAAGAGCCGCCGTCAGAAAATGTCTTGGAGGCGGAAAAGAAAGAAATCGAATTGCCGCCAATTGAGTCGCTGGACGAGAATAGCGACTATTCGGTATTCATGTCGCCGGAAGTAGATACCGCTGTCCAAAAACTTGCAATGAGAAAGCTGTTCCGATTACCACAATTCGGTGTGCTTGACGGGTTGAACGACTACGACGACGACTTTACAACCTTTGCAGCCCTCGGAGATATTGTCACTTCAGACATGAAATATCATGACGAGAGAAAGAAGGCGGAAGCATTGAAGAAACAGGAGGAAAATCAGCAAGAAATCACTGATACACCCGAAGAAGTTGAAACATTGGCTGATGAACAAGAATTGACCGATGACGCAAGCAAAGAAACAGAGACCGCGGAACAGTCAGGTGAAAAATTAGAGATTGCTTCTGAAATCGAGGATGAACAGGACAGCGAAACTGAACGGTCATAGGATTTTTACCACCTAATATTAGTTTTATATAAAGATGAGTATAGCTGCAAGTAATTTTCAACTTTCTGCATCATCAGCAAACGGGCTGGCGCGTGCCGCAAGTCTGCAAGCATTGTCTGTTGAGCATCCAACAACATCCATCTTGCAGTACATGTCAAATGGCAATCTATTAATTACAGGCCCGCAGAAGGAAATTCTGAAAGCCCACAAAGAACTCCAGGAAAAACTTAATTGTTTTCTGCTGGCAACCGATACGCAGAAAAACATCTCAAATAGTACTCCCGTAGATATATACAGAGCGGACGAGCTGGAAATATACGGTTATCTAGGCGCATTCTCAGTAACAGCTACATTGAATGAAAATACTGTGGATTTGGCAAAAACAGTTAATTTGCCTTCTGGAAAGTTCGACATTGTTCTAGACTTGAATACAGAACGGGTTCTCCAGAACGAAGTTCCTCCTCCAGGCTATTACCCCATTGAAGAGTCAGAATCCCGGCTGGCAGATGCGCTTGCCGAAATTCCTGAAATGATCGGTAGTTTCGATAAACCGAAATTCTTTGTCTATGACCCGGAAATCTGTGCACATGGAAGGAGCGGGATTGTAGGATGCACAAATTGTCTTGAATCTTGTCCGACTGGTGCAATCTCAGCTGCCGGTGAAATTATTGAAGTGGACCCCTTTCTGTGTCAGGGGCAAGGCACCTGTGCAACTGTCTGCCCCACCGGCGCAGTCAAGTATGTTTACCCGCCGGTTGGCTCCCAGCTGGAATCTATCCAGCAACTCGTGAAGCATTACCTTGATTCTGGCGGTGAGCAACCTGCCATTCTGTTATTTGATACTGAAAACGGTCGCCCGCTAATAGAAAAGTGGGCTTCGTCGCTGCCTGATAACATTATTCCGGTTGAAGTAGAAGAAATTGGTTCCATCGGGCTTGACTTGTGCTTGGGTGCCATAGCGTTTGGTACGCAACAAATACACATTCTTTGTACCGACGCTGTACCCAATTCCGTGGTTTCGAATTTGAATATTCAGTTTGGCATTCTAAACACTCTGCTAAACGGTATTGGTTACCCTGTCGATCTAGTCAAATTGCATCAGAATCAAAAGAAGAAGAAGTTAATTGAATCGATAAAGGCAACCAGTACGAGTTTCAGCATTTCGCCTGCTACATTTATGCCAACCGGGTTGAAGCGAACCGATATTCGAATGTCACTGGACTATCTGTATGAAAAATCCAGCAGAAAAAATGCCATTGTCACTCTTCCCGAAGAGTCGCCTTTTGGTGAGATCAAGGTAAATCGCGATACCTGCACCCTGTGCATGGCTTGTGTCTCTGTTTGCCCCAGTTCAGCTCTTGAAGCAGGAGGTGACACACCAAAGCTTAGTTTTATTGAAGAAAACTGCGTACAATGCGGACTATGTGAAACCGCATGCCCCGAATCAGCAATTAACCGTTATCAGCGGTATGTGTTCAATCATGACCTACGAATGAACACAAGAACGCTAAACGAAGACTCCCCTGTTCACTGTGTTGTTTGCGGAACACCGTTTGCCACGCGCGCTATATTGGAAAGAATGAAGGACAAGCTCAAAGACCACTGGATGTTTCAAAATCCAGATTCCGTTTCGCGTCTCGAAATGTGTGAAAATTGCAGGGTCAAGGACATGTTCGAAAAAGAAGCTTCAGCAAAAGACTACTAGATGAAATATGTCAAATATGAAATAATTTCGCTTGCTAGTTTTCGGGCTGTCTGAGCAATCTTTTCAGGATTGTTCCAGAAAATTGAAAATTGCTCTTGACATTTAGACTTTGATTAGATTATCCTTAAATACAAGGATAGTTAGCTTAACAATAAATCAATATTTTTACCAAGCTATGAGAGGAGAAAACGTCGCTTTTAGTGACGTGCGAAATCCAGTAAGCGATGAGAGCCAAGTTCGGGCAAGTTATTACTTGCTCTTGTCTCGCCTGCTTTATTCCCCGCCAACTCGGGAGACTTTGGACGGAGTTGCCAGTTTCAAAGTGTCTGCCAGCAAGACAACCAGCGAATTCTTGATTGCGTTGAACAACCTTGCCGACGCAGCAGCCAATGCAACCAACCTTGAAGCCCTTGACGATGAATACCATGACTTGTTTATCGGATTAGGCCGTGGTGAAGTTGTGCTGTACGGTTCTTGGTACATCACCGGAATGATGATGGACAAACCACTCAGTTTGCTTCGCGAGGACTTGAAGGCATTGGGAATTGAGCGTAGCAAAGGCCTGAAAGAACCGGAAGATCATATTGCCGGTCTTCTGGACGTGATGGGGATTATAATCATGTCAGGCACCGAAATGGATTTCAAAGTGCAGCAAACCATGTTCAAAAAGCACCTGAAGCCCTGGGGCAGAAGATTCTTCAAGGATCTGGAAGCTGCACGAAAAGCAAAGTTTTACACCAAAGTCGGTACCTTCGGCGTCAAGTTTATCGACTTTGAAACCGAATACCTTTCCATGCTGACGTGAAAACGACAGCTGAATTGGTATGTATGTGACGTCACTTTTCAACATACTAAAGAGGAGAAAAGTCTATGAAACATAGCAACTTTGTTGACCGGCAATCTCGCCGGAACGCTCTTAAGGGTATGGCGGTGCTGGGAGGTGCCGCAATCGTTTCCGGAGCTGCGACCAGTGCGTCAGCTGCAGAATCGGATACCCGGGAGACCATCAAGCAACCAAAGTCGCTTGGATATCGCGAAACAGCTCATGTTCGCGAATATTATAAGCGGGCACGGTTTTAACCCCATTAACATGGAGAATACTATATGAAGTTAGTTAGAAGCAGCGACAGCGGCCTGGCTCTCGGAATATCCGGTGCTGGCGAAGCTGTCGATAGACGAACGTTCCTGAAACGTTCGGGCCTCGCCTTGGGTGCAGGTGCTGCGGCTACGATGTTTGCTCCTCAGCTGATGAGAAAAGCCCATGCAGCAGCTGGCTTTTCCCCGATGGCAGGGGTTCAAACAGAAATTCGCCGCAGTGTATGTACTCACTGCTCGGTTGGTTGCGGAGTGGTTGCTGAGATTCAAAATGGTGTATGGACAGGCCAAGAGCCTGACTTTGATTCACCTTTTAACTTGGGTTCTCACTGCTCTAAAGGTGCAACAGTACGCGAGCATGGCATAGGCGAGAAACGCCTTCGCTATCCAATGAAACTGGTAAGCGGCAAGTGGAAGCGACTTAGCTGGGATCAAGCGATTGATGAAATCGGCGACCGGCTCTTGGAGATCCGCGAGCAATCCGGTCCAGATTCAGTTTACTGGCTAGGTTCAGCCAAGCACAGTAACGAGCAGGCGTATCTTTTCCGCAAATTGGCGGCGATGTGGGGAACCAACAACGTTGACCATCAAGCGCGAATCTGCCATTCCACCACAGTAGCCGGGGTAGCAAATACCTGGGGCTATGGTGCAATGACGAACTCGTACAACGATATGCACAAATCCAAAGCGATGTTCTTTATCGGCAGCAATGCCGCCGAAGCGCATCCGGTTGCGATGCAGCATATTCTGCGAGCCAAAGAGAACGGATCCAAGATGATTGTCGTAGATCCTCGCTATACGCGTACGGCAGCGCATTCAGATCACTTTGTTCGCATCCGTCCTGGATCGGATGTGGCAATAATCTGGGGCGTGCTGTGGCACATTCTTGAAAACGGCTGGGAGGATAAAGAATATATTCGCCAGCGTGTTTACGGAATGGACGAGATTCGGCAAGAAGTCGCCAAATGGACTCCAGAAGAAGTCGAAAGAGTTACTGGAACTCCTCCGGATGTTGTGCTGAAAGCAGCGCAGATCATGAATGAGAACCGCCCCGGAACCATTGTATGGTGCATGGGTGGTACTCAGCACACGATCGGCAACAACAATACGCGTGCATATTGCGTATTGCAGCTTGCACTTGGCAACATCGGAAAGTCTGGTGGCGGTGCCAACATCTTCCGCGGACATGACAATGTCCAAGGTGCGACCGACCTCGGTGTTCTTTCCCATACCCTGCCTGGCTACTACGGACTTTCAAACGGTGCGTGGAAGCATTGGTCTCGCGTATGGGATCTGGATTTCGAGTGGGTCAAAGGCCAATTCGACTCTAACGAAGTCGAAGGTGACAACGGCAAGCCAACTCTTCCGATGAACTACAAGGGCATTCCGGTTTCTCGCTGGATTGATGGAATTCTTGAAGACAAGGATAACATCGGGCAAAGAGACAATATCCGCGCCATGATCTACATGGGCCACGCGGTGAACAGTCAAGCTCGCGGTCCAGAGATGAAAAAAGCCATGGAAATGCTTGATATGATGGTGATCATAGATCCGCATCCGACTCATGCAGCAGTCATGAACGACCGCACAGACGGCATTTACCTGCTGCCTGCTGCGACACAGTTCGAGACTTACGGTTCAGTTACCGCGTCCAACCGCTCTATCCAGTGGCGCGACAAGGTAATCGATCCAGTATGGGAGTCTTTACCTGATCAAACGATCATGTACAAGCTTGCAAAAAAACTGAATATTCATAAGCAGTTCTGCAAGAACATAAAGGTCAACGACGATGAACCGTACGTAGAAGATGTCACCCGCGAAATCAACCGCGGCATGTGGACAATCGGATACACGGGTCAAAGTCCTGAAAGACTCAAACTGCATCGGGACAACAAGCATACGTTCAATACCACCACTCTGAAGGCCGAAGGCGGTCCGGCGAATGGTGACTATTACGGTATGCCTTGGCCGAGTTGGGGTAATCCCGAACTGGGACATCCTGGAACTCCTGTTCTGTACAATCCTGAAATGCCGGTTGCCGAAGGTGGTCTTTGCTTCCGCGCCAGATTCGGAGTTGAACGCAACGGTGTAAACCTGCTTGCCGAAGATTCCTATCCGGTCGGTTCGGAGATCAGGGACGGCTATCCAGAGTTTTCTGACAAAGTTCTGAAGTCTCTTGGTTGGTGGAATGACCTTACCGACGAAGAAAAACAGATGGCAGAAGGCAAGAACTGGAAAACCGATCTTTCGGGCGGTATCCAACGCGTAGCGATCAAGCACGGTTGTGCTCCGTTCGGCAATGCGAAGGCACGCGCCGTTGTATGGACGTTTCCGGATCCTGTTCCAATTCACCGCGAACCGCTTTACACTCCGTATCGCGATCTGGCTGAAAAATATCCGACCTATCCAGACCGCAAGCGATTCTATCGTTTGCCAACTCGATATGGTTCGATTCAGGCCCAAGATTATTCAGGCGATTATCCGATTGTTCTTACAAGCGGTCGGCTCGTTGAGTATGAAGGCGGCGGCGAGGAGCAAAGATCCAATCTTTGGCTGGCTGAGTTGCAACAAAACATGTTCGTTGAAATTAATCCGAAGGATGCAAATGATTCGAACATTCGCGACGGTCAGATGGTATGGATTGAAACTCCGGAAGGTGCCCGAATTCGTGTGATGTCCATGGTGACAGAGCGCGTTGCACCTGGTGTCGTGTTTACACCCTTCCATTTTGGCGGGTGGTTTCAAGGCAAGGATCTTGTGGACAAATATCCAGAAGGCACTGCGCCGTATGTCAGAGGTGAAGCCTGCAACACAGCTTTCACCTATGGCTATGATTCAGTAACACAGATGCAGGAGACGAAAGTTACTCTCTGCAGACTCAGTACTTAGGAGGTATGAAAAATGGCACGAATGAAATTTTTGTGTGATGCCGAGCGCTGTATTGAGTGCAACGCTTGTGTTACTGCGTGCAAGAACGAGAACGATGTACCTTGGGGCGTAAACCGCCGTCGTGTGGTTGTGCTGAACGATGGTATGCCTGGCGAAAAATCGATTTCGGTAGCATGCATGCATTGTACAGATGCTCCTTGTGCAGCCGTTTGTCCTGTAGATTGCTTCTACACAACAGACGACGGAATCGTATTGCACGACAAGGACCTTTGTATTGGTTGTGGCTATTGCTTTTATGCGTGTCCATTCGGTGCGCCGCAATATCCGCAGCAGCAAGCGTTTGGAGTTCGTGGAAAGATGGACAAGTGCACATTCTGTGCAGGCGGTCCGCAGGCTGACAATTCGGATGCTGAGTACAAAATGTACGGACGCAATCGAATTTCGGAAGGCAAACTACCGCTTTGCGCCGAGATGTGTGCTACCAAGTCACTCATTGCCGGTGACGGCGATGTGATTGCTGACATCTATCGCGAGCGAATACTCAAACGCGGTGGTCGTCCTCAAACTTGGGGATGGGAGGCAGCCTATCCAACCGGATAAGCACTTTCAAGGAAATTGGGGAGGAGTTAAAAGCTCCTCCCTATTTCCCCAAGTTATTGTTTGTATTCATTACATAGGTCGATAATCAACTGGAGCGCCAATAGATGCGAATGAAAATTTTAATAATCTGCACTGTTATTGCCAGTGCAATGTTTCTCACAGCTTGTGAAGAAGACACTGATATTACCCGTCATGTACCTGGTGTGTATATGGGCGAGCAGGATCCATTGGTATCAAGTGGAGCCTCTAGTCTGAATGACCGTTTCATGACTGTTCAAAGCGATAGATAAATGGTAAGTGAGGAGAGGCACGAAATGACCAAGCTAAAAAGCAAAATTAAATCTCGACGAATCCGCATGATGAGCTGGAGTATTGCCTTTATTCTTGCGGCTTCAATGGCGTTGCCGTTTACCACTTTACTATTTGTGGATGGGCAGACTGCTGTACAAGCTCAAGTAACCGGAGACAACAACCAGCGCTCAAATTACTGGCGCGTAGTTCGCGAAGGTGGCGGCGGATATAGTTCTGTTATTGGAAACGATGTAAATATCGAAACAAATACGTTGTTCAATCCTGAAGGTCAGAATTGGCGGCAAATTCGAAACGGATGGATCACCAATTATGGTGGATGGGCATTATTCGGAATTGCGATTTTGATCATGCTGTTCTTTATTTTCAGAGGCAGAATTGATCTGGATGAACCGTTATCTGGAGAAACTGTTCCTAGATGGACATTCTGGGAACGCACCTTGCACTGGTACACGGCAATATTGTTTATTGCTCTTGCAATCACAGGCCTAAGCTTGTTGTTTGGTCGAGCATGGCTGATACCGTTGTTCGGACCCGAACTATTTGCTGTTTGGGCATCATTCTCCATCACAGTCCATAATACCTTAGGTCCCTTTTTCGCAATCGGGCCACTATTGATGCTGATTTTCTGGATTCGCCATAACATTCCAACTGGAGTTGACTTCATGTGGTTTGTAAAAGGTGGCGGGATGATTGGAAAAGCTCATCCTAGCGCCGGTAAAGCGAATGGCGGCGAAAAGGTATGGTTTTGGGTTGTAATCCTGATAGGACTTGTTGCAGTTTGTTTTACAGGATTTGTACTAATTGGATGGGGTCAACAGTACTTTGGAATGGAAAATTCAAGGGAACTCTACCAGACAATGCATGTTTGGCATTCTGTCTGTGCACTCGTCTGGATAGCAATTTTCATGGGTCATGTATATATCGGCACTTTCGGTTCCGAAGGATCGCTTGATGCCATGACAAAAGGTCGAGTGAGTGTCGAGTGGGCGAAGCAACATCACGACTTGTGGTATGAAAAAATAAAGAATCAATCAGAAGAAACATCTGATTCGGAAAAAGCTTCTCCTGCCGGCGATACTGCGACTACATAGAAACTTTAACAAACACCAAATGACGCATCTTAAGCCTGCAAGGTTTGAGATGCGTTTTTTTTTGAATCATGAAAAGATTTCCGGATTTTGTAAGAAACAACATGGACTATACCGGTTCAAGTGTCACTTGCTTGCCTGTGCAGTTTGATGGCGGTGACTGGGAGTCAGCAGTATTTTTTCAAGTCGCCGGCCCCGAATCCAAGGAAGACAGAAGGATACTTGCTCGAACCGATGCTGCCTTGGCAGTCAGTGTTGAATCCGAGTTGATCCAGCACAGCAATGCAGCAATAATTGTAGTCCGGCTAGAAGTCTATACTCGGGAAACCAGCCCTTTAATCGGCGAAGTATTACTCTCCCCGGGGGAAAAGGAGTCGCATTTTGAAACAATAAAACTGCTTGCAAAACAGCCTACTCTGCGTTGGTTTTTCAGCGATGCTGCTTACTGGATAATTCATAGCCAGCAAAACAGACTCGGACCGACAGAGCACGCTGCCTTTCAGGAGGTTTTGGATGAAGCGGTAAATCATGATGCCTTGATCCGAATGACCGGAAAGTATGATGCGAAAAATGCCTTGACAGAAGTACTGTCCCACTATGAATTTCGGGCTGCCTATCCGGGCGGAATTACTGTATCATCAAATTTAACTCAGTAGAGTTAAAACCAGGTGACCGTGAAATGAAATTATGGAACAAAATACGTGTACTTGCTGTGTCCAGCTTATGCTGTATCGCAGTTTTTCAAATCCCTACTACCGTTGCAGATAATGACGCATTTCGAAAATCCATTCAAAAAGCTAATCTCGAAACCATGCAAAAACTGATTCCTTATGTGGAAAACGTGAATTTGAAGCTGGAAAACGGCAAAACAGCACTAATGGTTGCTTCACGAAACGGACGTTCCGATATTGTTTCCGCGTTGATTGACAAAGGTGCCGATGTAAATGCGATTACCGGCAACGGTGGTACTGCACTGATGTTTGCAGCAGTACACGGGGACACAAACACCGTGCAGTTACTTTTGCGACATGAAGCTGCTGTTGATGTGAAGGCCAAATTTAACTGGACAGCACTAATGGTGGCTGCTGCCAAGGGGCATTCCGATATCGTACAAGCATTGCTTGATGCTGGAGCAGACCCAAATGTCAGAGATGTGTACCAGTGGACCCCGCTAATGCGTACATCGTTTAGCGGCCATGCAAACGTTGTACGAACCATTCTTTCGTTTCATCACAACCTTATTGAATTGGAAAAATCTGTTGGACAGCAATATCAATTAGTGGACATTGACGCACAAGATGAAAAAGGCGCTACTGCGCTTCATCATGCAGTGACAGAATGTCACGAAGATGTTGTTCAAATATTAGTAGCGAACGGTGCCACTAAAGATATTATGGACAAATTTGGATTTACTCCGACTGAACGAGCTAAAAAAGTAAAATGTCGCGAGGCAGGAAACTTGCTTGAATCACAGTAATTTCGACCTGATATACAGAGAATTTGCAATGCCTGATTCCACAAAAAAACAAAAATCCGAGCGTAGAAACTTTTTCAAAATTTGCGGCTCTTTGGCCGGAACGCTGCTTGCCGGTCAAACAGCAGTATCTCCAGCTCAGGCCGCAATTTCATCCAAACATTACAATCGAGTTAAACTGATTTTGAATAAATCGGCAGTTCGTCCAGATGAATTGCCCGTAGGACAGGCATTTGTTTTCAACTATCCGTACGTAACAACTCCCTGTATTTTGGTAAATCTCGGAAAATCAGCATCACAACGAACAAATCTTTCTATGAAAAATGGCACTCAATACAATTGGTCTGGCGGTACAGGTAAGGCTAAAGCAGTAGTCGCCTACTCTGCCATTTGCGCCCATAGGATGACCTATCCTGCAAAATCTGCAAGTTTTATTAACTATAGGCATTCAAAAGTTGTGTTTTTTGACAGGAATGAAGAGAGACGGGAAATGGCACAAATAATTTACTGCTGTTCCGAAAGAAGCGTTTACGACCCTTTGCACGGTGCAAAAGTCATTGGCGGACCCGCACCCCAGCCTCTTGCATCGATTTTGCTAGATTATGACAACAACCAGAATGAGTTGTATGCAGTTGGCACGGCAGGTGGTGAAATGTTCGATCTGTTTTTTGAAAAATTTACATTCCGTCTTCAACTGGACTTTGAAATTACAAATGTGAAAAAGCGTACAACCGGACAAACAGCAATAGTTCCGATAGAGGAATACTCGGAAACAATTGTTCGTTGCTAAATTTCCTGGTTTTCTTTTAATATTCCGTCCTCAAGTCGTAACACTCGGTCCATTGCCGACGCAAGATGCATGTCATGCGTAGCAATAATCAAGCTGACTTTCATTTCTTGATTAAGGTTCATCATAAGCTCCTGAACTGTTTTTGCTGTTTTTCTGTCAATGTTTCCTGTGGGTTCGTCTGCCAAAAGAACTACCGGCTGAATAACCAGTGCGCGAGCTATTGCGGCTCGCTGACGCTCCCCGCCAGACAACTCACCCGGCTTGTGCTCCAGACGGTGCGCAAGTCCTACTTTATCCAGTAGTTCAGAAGCTGCCTCTTTTGCTTGGCCTGTAGTAATTCTTCGGATTAACAAGGGCATCATTACATTTTCAAGAGCAGTGAACTCAGGGAGTAAATGATGAAATTGATAAACAAATCCAATCATTTCATTGCGAACTTTTCCTCTTTGAGCTTCGCTCAAGTCATACAAGGCGGTATCTTTCAATAAAACAGTGCCTTTAGTTGGCGTATCAAGCCCTGCAAGCAAGTGCAGCAATGTGCTCTTGCCCGCACCGGAGGACCCTATAATTGCAACCTGCTCGCCCGGTTGAATCTCTAAATTGATATCTGTCAAAACTTCTACATCCAAATCACCTTGGCAGTATGTTTTGGCCAGAGAACGGCAAGTCAATACACAACTACTCATAGCGCAAGGCATCTGTTGGATTTGTTCGCGATGCACGCCATGCCGGGTAAATCGTTGCCAGCAGACTGATCACAAACGCGGCAACTCCAATTCGTGAAACATCACTCCATCTCAATTCAGCCGGAAACTTGGAAATCACATATATCTGGTCCGGAAAAAATTCTGTGTTGAATAATTCTTCGGCCCAAGGGATTAACGTTTCCAGATTCAATCCCGTTGCAACACCCGTTGCGATTCCTATCAGGGTTCCAATGAAGCCGATTACCGCTCCATGAAGTATAAATATTGCCATTACACTCTTCGGACTAATCCCCAGAGTTCTAAGAATTGCAATATCCGCCTTTTTGTCCGCCACAAGCATTACAAGGGTTGAAACGATGTTGAACGCGGCAACAGCGACAATCAACATTAAAATGATGAACATTACTCGTCTTTCAATTTTCAGTGCTTCGAACAGGTTCGAGTATTCAACTGTCCAGTCGTACACCCGATAATCAGAACCAAGCATATTTCTTATTTCATATGTAATTCTGGGCGCTTCAAATACATCTTTGTATACCAGTCGAAGTCCTGTTACATAGTTTTCACTTCGCTGTACCAACCCCAGGTCGTCAATGTGAACCAATGCGAGACCGCTGTCGTACTCGTAGAAATTAAGATTGAATATGCCGACAACTGTAAAACGTTTCAAGCGCGGCAACAACCCTGCAGGGGTTGATCTTCCACGGGTACTAACTAGAATCACCTTGTCCCCTACTCTTGCACGAATTCCTGCTGCCAGGTCTTCTCCCAGTACGATTCCAAACTCCCCAGATTGCAAACTTTCAAAGTTTCCGCTAATAATATTGCCTGCAATGTCAGACACTTTGCTTTCCAGCTGAGGTTCAACACCGCGTATCAAAGCCGGACTGACCCTTGAACCGTGCTTAAGCAACGCATGAGAAAAAATATAGGGGGATTCTGCCAAAATATCCGGATGCTGTTCAATGATTGAAGCCGTTTGTTGCCAGTTTGGCAACCAGTTGTCTGCTCCAACCACTCGGGCATGTGAAACAACGGTTAGAATTCTGTCTCTCAATTCGCGTTCAAACCCATTCATAACGGACAAAACTGAAATTAGCGCCCATACACCTACAATAATGCCAAGAATAGAAGTTCCAGTGATAAATGAAATGAACCGTGTTCTGCGCTTCGCACGAATATAGCGAAACCCAATAAACAACTCAACTGGACGCAGCATCTAACTACCGATTCATGGGCTTTAGGTATGGAAACAGAATAACATCCCGAATGGAAGGATTGTTTGTGAGCAGCATCACCAAGCGATCAATACCTATGCCCTCCCCTGCACTTGGCGGCAAGCCATATTCAAGTGCCCGAATATAGTCAGAGTCGAAATGCATCGCTTCAACATCTCCACTTTCCCTGTTTTCCATTTGCTTCCTGAATCGAGCTGCCTGGTCTTCGGGGTCATTCAACTCGGAAAAACCATTAGCAATTTCCATTCCCGCAACAAAAAACTCAAACCTGTCTGTAACAAATGAATTGTTGTCATTTACTCTGGAAAGCGGGGAAACCTCAACAGGATACTGAGTAATAAAAGTAGGTTGCAGGAGCTTGTGTTCAACAGTTTTTTCAAACACTTCAAACAACAACTTTCCGACTCCCCAAGACGGCAAAGCTTCCACATTCAGGTCATTTTTCAAATATTTCTTCAACCGGTCATAGTCCTTCAAGTCACTTTTCTTCAAAACCGGATTATGTTCGAGTACAGCATCCATCAAACTAATTTTTTTGTAAGGCGGCTTCAATGAACACTTCAAACCTTGATACTCAAAAGTTGAAGAGCCAACTACCTCCATTACAAGATTTTCCATCATCTCTTCAGTCAGCTCTATAAAATCCATATAGTCCGCATACGCTTGATAAAACTCAAGCATCGTAAATTCCGGATTATGCTGGGTACTCACTCCTTCGTTGCGAAAATTACGATTGATTTCATAAACTCTCTCATAACCACCCACAACTAGCCTTTTGAGAAACAACTCTGGTGCAACGCGCAAGTACATATCCAACGACAATGCGTTGTGGTGTGTCTTGAATGGTCTTGCCAAAGCACCACCCGGAATTGAATGCATCATGGGAGTTTCAACTTCAAGAAATTGCCGTGCATCCATAAATCGCCGTATGAACCGAACAATTTTTGCACGAGTATGGAATGTATTTCGAACATCTTCGTTAAAAATCAAATCCAAATACCGTTGGCGATACCGCAACTCCTGGTCGGACAATCCGTGGAATTTTTCAGGAAATGGATGCAACGCTTTTGACAGTAGTTGAAACTTGTCGATTTCTATACTTAGTTCGCCAGTTTTTGTTCTGAACACTTTGCCACTCGCACCAATTACATCTCCTATATCCAGTTCATCAAACAACTCGTAGTTTTCGACTACGCTTTGTTTTACAAACAATTGGATCTTGCCCGTCATATCGCTCAAGTCGGCAAAAGTTACCTTCCCCATTCTGCGTCGACTCAATAGCCGGCCTGCAACGCTAACCACGTGGTTTATTTCTCTTAGAGTGTCTGAATCAGTTTTTGAATATTTTTGATGAATCTCCTGTGAAAATACTGTTCGACGAAAATCATTGGGGTACAACTGCCCGTTTGATTGAATTGATTGCAGCTTGCTTTGTCGTAATTGATAAAATTGATCTTTATTCATTTCAAGTACTTATATGCCAGATTTTAAACTGGCTTCTAAAAATAAATCTATATGTCCTTCCAGAACAGAAGCAGTATTTCCAGTTTCTACACTTGTTCTTAAATCTTTGATTCGGGACTGGTCCAAAACATAGGAACGAATTTGATTGCCCCAGGAAATATCTGGTTTGGAAGCTTCGATAGCTTGCTTTTCGTCAGCTCGCTTTTGTCTTTCCTGCTCATAAAGCTTGGCTCGCAGCATGGACATTGCTTCAGCCTTGTTTCGGTGCTGCGAGCGCTCATTTTGACATTGAACTACAATCCCAGAAGGAAAGTGGGTGATTCGAACAGCCGAGTCGGTACGGTTTACGTGCTGTCCCCCTGCTCCGCTTGCGCGAAAAGTATCAATTCTCAAATCACTTGGGTCTATTTCAATTTCAACTCGGTCTTCCACTTCCGGGTAGACAACAATCGAGGCAAATGATGTATGTCGTCGTTGGCCAGAATCAAAAGGAGATTTGCGAACCAATCGATGGATTCCAGATTCGGTTCGAAGCCAACCGTATACATAGCCACCGCTTATTTTTAAAGTTGCGCTTTTAATGCCCGCTACTGCCCCTGCCGTATAGTCAACCACTTCATAAGCAAAGCCATGATTCATCGCCCAGTGCTTATACATGTTAAGCAACATTTCAGCCCAGTCTTGAGATTCTGTGCCGCCCGACCCGGGTGTAATGTCCACAAAAGCATTTGCTGAATCCATTTCGCCACTGAACATGCTTTGAAATTCAAGTTTTTCGGTCTGTTTTTGATATTTATGAATTTCATTTTCTAAATCTTCAATCGCTTCTGTATCGCCTTCATCAATGGCTAACTGGATTAATTCAATTGCGTCTTCAATTGAGTTTGATAAATCACTGATTGGTTTGACTTGGCGTTCTAACGATGCACGCTCCTTGCTCAATGCCTGGCTTAATTCCAAATCATCCCACAACTCTGGTTTTGCTAATAAACCATCGATTTCCCGAATTCGTTCTTCCTTTTTTGAGCAGTCAAAGATTCCTCCATATTGAATTAACTCTGGATGCGATTTCGGCAAACTGCGCCGAAATTGTAGCAGTTGGCAGTTTTTTTGTTATTTGGGTATTCTTCATGATGTAACCTGTGGATTATGAGTTCACTCAAATCAAATTTGGAAAATTGTATTAGTCAATATAAAAAGTGATATTGGATGCCCATTATATAATCTTGGCTTTTCGTTTATAGCCAGATTTTAGGTGATTCGCGGTTGCAAAGGATACAAGTCGCCATAGTTTTGGCAAAGTCAGCGTTTATTCCTTTAAATATGGAGAATACTTCCACTGCTACTGCCAATTGAAAGCAAAGAACACCAATGTCATTCAATTGCACGCATACAGTAAACAGGTTTTCGGTTTCCTTGTTTCGTTTCACTTTCAAATAACTTGCTATTCTGATGGATATTTTCAAAAACTAACATTTTCAGGTATTCGTTAATTGAAATGTATAATGAAATTTTGTTTTATTTTAGTTAACCCAATTTGAATTAACTATGAAAATAGGAGTTCCAAAAGAAATTCAAACCAATGAAAGACGGGTAGCGATTACACCAAGCATTGTTACCGAGCTCGTCAAAATAGGATTTGATGTTGTAGTCGAGTCCGGAGCGGGCAATTGCGCCGATTTCGATGATGCAGCATATCAATCTGCGGGTGCACAAGTCGTTACTGGATTAGATGTTTGGAATGATGCCGATATTATTGCAAAAGTTCGTCTGCCCGAACAAAATGAAGAGATTGGTTCGCACGAAATAGATCTTTTAAAAGAAGGGCAATACCTGCTTGGATTTTTGTGGCCGGCGCAGAATCCTGAGTTGCTTGAAAAACTTTCGGAAAAAAAAGTAACCGCCCTTTCAATTGATGCTATACCTCGCATTTCTCGGGCTCAAAAATTGGATGCCCTTTCCTCTATGGCCAATGTTGCCGGGTATCGGGCAGTCGTTGAAGCAGCTCATCACTTCGGACGATTCTTCGGTGGTCAAATAACAGCAGCAGGCGCAATTGCCCCTGCAAAAATTATGATAATCGGTGCTGGCGTTGCCGGACTGTCGGCAATTGGCGCTGCATCAAGCTTGGGTGCCATCGTTCGCGCTTTCGACACGCGGCCAGAAGTTAAAGAGCAGGTTGAAAGCATGGGTGCCGAATTCCTGGAAATCAATCTCGAGGAAGAAGGAAGCGGTACTGGCGGATATGCGAAAGTTATGAGCAAAGAATTTATTGAAGCGGAAATGGCACTGTTTCTGGAGCAAGCGAAAGAGGTGGATGTAATTATTACGACAGCGTTGATTCCAGGTCGCCCTGCTCCCAAGCTTATTACTGCTGAGATGATTGAGGCAATGAAACCGGGTAGTGTAGTTGTTGACCTGGCTGCTGAACAAGGCGGGAACTGCGATCTTACCCAAAAAGACAAGGTTGTTGTAGAACACGGTGTGACGATTATTGGCTATACAGATCTTCCAAGCCGATTGCCTGCTCAATCCAGCCAACTATATGCTTCCAATATCAGGCACCTGATTGATGAATTGTGCCCTGAAAATGACGGAAATATTCAAATTAACATGGAAGACGAGGTCATACGCGGAGCTACTATTGTTCATAATGGCGAGATAGTCTGGCCCCCGCCACAGCCTGAACCTCCCGCTTCTCCGAAGACTGAACCAACCAAGGCAGTTGAACAACCTGCAACCACTCCAGAAGAAGTGGAAAAAAAGCGGTTAAAACTGGGACCAATCTTTTTTTCATTGGCGATTGCATCGATAGTCTGTGTCGGGTTGTTTGCACCACCCTCGTTTCTGACTCACTTTACAGTTTTCGTACTCGCAATTTTTGTCGGTTGGCATGTGATATGGAATGTAACGCCATCGCTTCACACACCACTAATGAGTGTTACAAATGCCATCAGTGGCATTATCATCGTAGGGGCATTGCTTGAGATAGGTGCCGAGACGGGAATTGTTGTTGCATTGGCAGCGATATCTATATTGATCGCCTCAGTCAATATATTCGGAGGATTTTTTGTAACTCAGCGCATGCTGAAAATGTTCAAGAAGTAAGATGCTTGAAGGCCTGATCAACTCACTCTACATCATCGCTTCGATATTCTTTATTCTAAGCCTGGGTGGACTTAGCCATCAGACAACCGCGGTGCGCGGCAATATTTTCGGCATTCTGGGAATGATACTGGCTGTTGTTGGTACTGTTGTGGCCAGGGCCATTGACGATGTGCCTATCGTAATTGGCATGATGACTATAGGTGCGGTTATTGGCTTGTCAGTCAGTATGAGAGTTCAGATGACTGCTATGCCTCAACTGGTGGCAATTCTCCACAGCCTTGTTGGATTAGCGGCAGTGTTTGTAGGGTTTGCAAACTATATTGAGCCGCTTGACGCATACAAAGGCGCTGAAAAAATCGTACATGAAATTGAAATCTACATCGGGGTATTCATTGGTGCAATTACTTTCACAGGGTCTGTAGCAGCATTTGGAAAATTGCAAAGCATCATATCCAGCAAGCCGTTAATGCTACCCGGGAGGCACTGGATTAATCTTGCAATAGGATTGGTGTGTATTTGGCTAGGTGCAATGTTTATTGGTGCCGAATCCGTAGAAACTGGCATGGTTTATCTGGTAGCCATGACAATCTTGGCGTTTATACTTGGCTTGCATCTTGTACTGGCAATTGGCGGTGCAGACATGCCAGTAGTGATTTCAATGTTAAACAGCTATTCTGGATGGGCAGCTGCTGCCACCGGCTTCATGCTTGGAAATGATTTGCTGATATTGGTCGGTGCACTGGTTGGCAGTAGCGGTGCAATTCTTAGCTATATCATGTGCAGGGCGATGAACCGACACTTTGTAAGCGTAATTTTGGGAGGATTTGGAACGAGTGGCGGATCTGTTGCTGAAGCAGTCGAAGGCGAAATTACACAAATTCATGCTGATGAAACAGCTCTGCTTGTTGAAAACTCAAAATCTGTGGTGATTGTCCCAGGTTACGGATTGGCAGTTGCTCAGGCACAGTACCCTATTGCTGAATTGACTCGACGCTTGCGCGAGAAAGGAGTAAATGTCCGATTCGCTATCCACCCTGTTGCCGGGCGAATGCCAGGTCATATGAATGTTTTGCTTGCAGAAGCCAAAGTACCTTACGACATTGTTCTGGAAATGGATGAAATCAATCCAGACATGCCAGAAACTGATGTAGTACTGATTATAGGAGCCAATGATATCGTGAACCCATCAGCTCAGGACACGCCTGACAGTCCGATTGCAGGTATGCCTGTTATTGAAGTCTGGAAGGCTAAAACAACAATTGTGCTGAAACGCAGCATGGCGACTGGTTATGCAGGAGTAGATAATCCCCTATTCTACAAAGAAAACAATCGAATGCTTTTTGGAGATGCAAAAGAGAGTTTGGAGAAAGTTCTTGCCTCAATAGGTTGATTTTTTTTCAAATTCGTCAACACACACTTGTCGACTTGTTGAGCAGGCACTAGTCCACATTCACATCTGCGTAGTAAACACAATGCTCTGGAATACTGCCATGAATTTTGTCAGTTATTGCGTTGATTGTACGAGATATAATTTTTCCTGGTTGGGCGTTAATTGGGAAGCTGAACATAGGCCCATCAATCACGCATGTATGAAATTCTCCGTTTTCTCCAAGAGGGTCTATATTCTCCGGCAACTCGGCTAAAAGATTTCGGTCAAACCATCGCCCAGCGAACTTCTTTTCAAGATTCAGTCCGCTGACAGCCGTCAAAATTGCACGCAATCCTTCATCAATCATTCGCTCGGCAAGTTCTTTTGTAGGTTCTCCCCAAACAGGGAAAATCGGCTTAAATCCAGTTCCCTTCAAACGTGACTCTCTGTATTCCCGAATATCTTCAAGAAACAGATCACCAAAAGCTAAAGTACTAGCCTGCTTCGATTGTGGAAGTCCACCGATACTGTCAAGAAACTCACTCATAGCCAACTCATACTCTTCATTTGAGCAAGGAGACGGAATTGGTATTTCATACAATGGCAAATTCAATCGTTCTGCCTGCATTTCTAGCACTTTACGCGGCGTGGCTTGAATTGCCACGCGATTATGCGTTATATTAATAGCAGTAAAAATTCCTCTTACATCCCAACGGTCAGGATTTGCTCGCAACACGTGCAATGCCCATGCTGAATCTTTCCCAGACGACCAAGACACGAGAACTGGTTTCGGTGATGAATTAGTTTTCACGACAGTATTTTTCCAACTGAATTGGCACTTGAAGTCATTTTTACCAAAGCATTAAAATTTACCATGAACACCATTTCAGTCCCGCATATCAACATTCATTCTCGCCAAAGTAAATATCCGTACTGCTGTTTTGAAGAAATAACGCAGGTTTCCACTTACCCCCGAAAGGTTGGTTCATGCATGCCTTTTTAGCAAATATTCGCACTTTGTTTAATACGAATAGAAAATCTTTGGCGGAGAGGGAGGGATTCGAACCCCCGGAAGGTTGCCCTTCAACGGTTTTCAAGACCGCCGCTTTCGTCCACTCAGCCACCTCTCCTCGCGACTTGCCACAGCAATAATTCTAGGGTATGAAAAATATTCTATACTTCTTTCATGTAAATTACTTGAATTATTTGGAATTTCACAGATGAGTATGAAATATTTATCCATTTGAATTAATGAATTTCAGCCCCATATAATGTTTTAAGAATTGAATTTAATAAGATTTTTTCTTTGTTTGAAATAACTGTATTGAACAAGGTAAAATAGATTCAGATTTTACCTATTGGAGGGATTCAAAATATGAAACTATTCAATGAGCAGGTAGTCGTAAGACAACCGCCGAGTGAACTAGTTGCTAACAAGGTTCTCAGGAACACCTATATCCTGTTGTCAGCAACATTGTTGTTTAGTGCATTTGTTGCAGCGATGTCCGCTGTAAACAACTGGCCGCAACCAAACATAATACTGACATTGGTCGGATATTTTGGACTTTTGTTTTTGACAGGCATGTTTCGTAATTCCGCGTTGGGGCTGGTCTTTGTATTTGCTTTAACCGGATTTATGGGGCTAACTCTGGGACCGATAATTAGCTATTACCTTACTGCTGTTCCAAATGGTGATCAACTGATAATGACAGCATTTGGAGGCACCGGTCTTATATTTTTGGGATTGTCCGCTTATGCACTGACAACCAAAAAGAATTTCGCATTCTTGGGGGGTATGCTGTTTGCAGGAATTCTCGCTGCGTTCATATTGTCAATAGTGGCGGTGATCTTTAGTATGCCGTTCCTGCAATTGGCTGTGTCTGGAGTACTTATTCTGCTGATGTCAGGATTGATTCTTTATCAGACAAGCGAGATTGTTCATGGTGGGGAAACGAATTACATAATGGCTACAGTTACGCTATTTGTA
The DNA here is from genome assembly GCA_965203865.1 of Arenicellales bacterium. Classification (GTDB taxonomy): domain Bacteria; phylum Pseudomonadota; class Gammaproteobacteria; order Arenicellales; family JAJDZL01. The sequence goes on along the minus strand of OZ241916.1, from coordinate 1,378,858 downwards.
TCGATTTACAATCTATTCTTAGCATTGCTACACATTCTGGCAGCGTTCAGGGATTAGCCAATGCAATAGATCACTGAGTTTAATTCTTTGCTCAATTTAATTACGCCAGTTAGTTGAACTAACTGGCGTAATTCTTATGTAATTGCTGAAGCTGATACGGAATCAGCGTTTCAACATTCTGGTAGGCTGAGCACATTGCTCTAGCAGATGCAAGAGTAGTGAAGTAAGCCACCTTGTGTTTCACTGCTTCTTTCAAGATTGTTTCTGAATCGGCGACACTTTGCCGCTTATTGGGAATATTTACGATAAGATCAATTTCGTCGTTCTTTATCATGTCTACTACATGAGGACGTCCTTCCTGAACTTTGTTTGCAACGGTAATTTCAATTCCATTACTGGCAATGGAATTTGCGGTTCCTTTTGTTCCAACCAGATTGAATCCCTTGCTACTCAAGTAGCGTGCCACCTCGACAATTCCCTGTTGTTCAATACTTGCAACACTTAGCAAGGCAGTTCCGCCGTCTGGAAAGGTATAGCCTGTTGCTGAAAAAGCTTTCCAGTAAGCTTCGCTAAATGTTTTGCCTACTCCCATAACTTCGCCCGTGCTTTTCATTTCCGGACCAAGTATCGGTTCCGCACCTGGAAATTTTTCAAATGGCACAACAGCTTCTTTCACACAAAAGTAGCCCAACTCATTAATTTCAAAAATCCCCTGCTCTGCAAGGGATTGTCCAAGCATGCAACGCGCGCCAATCTTTGCAAGCGGGTATGAAGTTGCCTTTGATACAAACGGTACTGTTCTTGATGCCCGCGGATTGACTTCCAGCACATAGATTTGCTTGCCTTTTACTGCAAACTGAACGTTCATTAATCCTACAACATTTAATCCAAGTGCCATTTTGATAGTTTGTTCTTTGATTTCTTGAATAATTTCTTGCTCCAGATCGTAGGCTGGCAAAGAACAAGCCGAATCTCCCGAGTGTACACCTGCCCTTTCAATGTGTTCCATTACACCTCCGACCACAACCTGCTTCCCATCGCAAATTGCATCTACATCTACTTCTACGGCATCGTTCAAAAAGCGGTCCAGCAAGACGGGAGACCTGTGCGAAACATCTATTGCTTTTGTCATGTAGTTGCTTAACTGTCCCTTGTCTTGAACTATTTCCATCGCTTGCCCGCCCAGTACATAAGAAGGACGAACTACCAAGGGATATCCGATCCTTTCTGCAACGGTAAACGCCTCCTCTACAGTGCTGGCAGTTCCGTTCGGAGGTTGCTTCAGTCGCAAATCCTCTAGCAAAGATTGAAAATACTTGCGGTCCTCTGCCTGATGAATTGATTCAGGAGTCGTTCCCACGATTGATACACCCGAATCAGACAACTCTTGAGCAATTTTCAACGGAGTTTGCCCCCCGTACTGAACAATCATTCCATCTGGATTTTCAATTCGACAAACTTCCAGTACATCTTCAACAGTTAATGGTTCAAAATACAATCTATCTGATACGTCGTAATCAGTTGAAACAGTTTCCGGATTACAGTTCACCATGATTGTCTGATAACCATCCTCGCGCAAGGCCATCGCTGCATGCACACAGCAGTAATCAAACTCAATACCCTGCCCAATTCGATTAGGACCGCCGCCTAACACCACGATTTTCTTGTCATTTGTTGGCTCTGATTCGCATTCCTCATCGTAAGTTGAATACATGTAGGCAGTAGGTGTTGCAAACTCCCCGGCGCATGAATCTACCCTCTTGTAAACAGGATGAATACTATTGGCGTATCTAATAGCACGAACATCGCTTTCTTCCGCATCCGTTAAAGCTGCAATCCTCCCATCTGAAAATCCTTTTTGTTTCCAGTGCCATAGTTGATCAGTTGTATATTCCCCTCCAGTGCGTGCAATTTCAGCTTCTGTATGCAACAAGTCTTCCACTTCGGCAAGAAACCAGCGATCGATTTTTGTTAATCGAAACACGTCATCCATGCTGTATCCACATCTGAATGCGTCTGCAATATGCCACAAGCGTTCAGCGCCCGGAATGCTTAAATTTTCATTGATAACATGATTTCTTCGATCTCGCGGTATCTCCTCGTTCAATTTCGACTCAAATCCGCAGGAGCCGATTTCAAGGCCTCGCATGGCTTTTTGAAGAGACTCCTGGAATGTCCTGCCTATTGCCATCACTTCACCAACTGATTTCATCTGGGTTGTCAATGTAGAGTCGGAGTGTGGAAATTTTCGAAAATCAAATCTGGGAATCTTTGTTACGATGTAGTCAATCGTAGGTTCAAACGAAGCAGGCATGGCACCGCCTGTAATATCGTTTTGCAATTCATCAAGCGTATAGCCTATTGCAAGCCGGGCAGCTACTTTGGCAATGGGAAATCCTGTTGCCTTTGAAGCCAACGCAGAAGATCTTGAAACCCGTGGATTCATTTCGATAACTATCATGCGGCCATCATCCGGGTTTATCGCAAATTGTACGTTGGACCCCCCTGTATCAACGCCAATGACTCGCATTACAGCAATGCTTGCATCGCGCATTCGTTGGTATTCTTTATCTGTAAGGGTTTGGGCAGGGGCCACAGTGATTGAATCGCCAGTGTGAACCCCCATTGGATCAAAATTTTCTATGGAGCATACGATGATGCAATTATCCCGATGGTCTCGCACTACTTCCATTTCAAACTCCTTCCACCCAATGATGCTTTCTTCAATCAAAAGCTCATTGGTAGGAGACGCATCCAACCCTCTTTGGCAGATATCAGCAAACTCGTCGCGATTGTAAGCAATTCCGCCTCCACTACCGCCAAGTGTAAACGAAGGTCGAATAATTACCGGAAAACCCAAAGATTCAGCAATTTCCCAAGCTTCATCCATATTGTGGGCAAGAGAGCCATGCACAACCTCAAGGTCTATCTCGCTCATGCAATTCTGAAATTTCTCCCGATCCTCAGCTTTGTCAATCGATTCTTTCGTTGCACCGACAAGCTCAACTCCAAATTCATCCAGCACGCCATGCGCATCCAGATTGAGTGCACAATTCAATCCAGTTTGCCCTCCCATTGTAGGAAGAAGTGCACAAGGCTTTTCTTTCTTGATAATTTCCGCTACATTTTCCCAGCGTACGGGTTCAATATAGGTAGCATCTGCAAAATCAGGGTCCGTCATTATTGTGGCCGGGTTGGAATTCACCAAAATTACACGATAGTTTTCGGCCTGCAAAGCTCGGCAAGCTTGTACACCCGAATAGTCAAACTCGCAAGCCTGTCCAATAACAATCGGTCCTGCTCCGATAATCAGAATAGATTCAATGTCGTCGCGTTTTGGCAAATCTACCCCCTGCTTACAACTTGTTCTTTACATTCAGCATATTCTGCACAAACTGGTCGAACATGGAACCCGTTTCATGCGGTCCGGGACTTGCTTCTGGGTGTCCCTGAAACGAGAAAGCGGGCAGTTCTTTATGCTCCAGCCCTTGAATCGTACCATCAAACAATGATCGATGCGTTACTTGAAGACAATCGGGCAAATCTTCATCATCTACTGCAAACCCATGGTTTTGGCTTGTAATAAAAATTTCACCGGTATCAAGATTCTTCACAGGATGATTCGCTCCGTGGTGGCCGAATTTCATTTTCATCGTACGACCGCCTGCCGCCAGCCCAAATAACTGATGGCCCAGACAAATTCCAAAGATTGGAATTTTGAGATTCATTGCTTCCTGAATTGTTTCTATTGCATATGCGCAAGGTTCTGGATCTCCGGGACCGTTGGAGAAGAAAATGCCATCCACTTCATTCATGTTCAATTCACTAATTGGAGTCGTAGCAGGTACAACCTCAACCTTGCATCCGCGTGAAACCAGCATTCGAAGTATATTGTGCTTGACTCCAAAATCATAAGCAATAACATGTAGTTGATATTTACTTTCTAATAAACTGGTTGAAGAATTTTCAGCTAATTCATGCAATCCCTTATCCCAGCTGTAGCCCTTTTCTGTAGTTACTACCTTGGCAAGATCCATGCCTTTCAATCCTTCAAATTCTCTGGCCTTTTTTAACGCTTCATCATGGCTTAATGCATCGCCAGTGCAGATACAACCATTCTGCGCCCCTTTAGTCCGTAACAAGCGAGTTAGCCTTCTTGTATCTATGTTGCAAATTCCAATAATGTTCCTTTCTCTAAGATAATCTGATATGGAATCTTTTGAGCGCCAGTTGCTAACAATCCGAGGCAGGCTTTTTACGGCAAGTCCAGATGCGTGAATCACATCCGCCTCGATGTCCTCAGAATTTGTTCCTACATTGCCTATATGAGGATGCGTTAGCGTAACAATTTGCTTTGCATATGACGGGTCAGTGACGATCTCCTGATATCCAGTTATGGAAGTATTGAAGATTACTTCTCCAACCGCATAACCATCCGCACCGAATGCAGTTCCTTCAAATGAACTGCCGTCCTCCAACATGAGCAAACCGCGGGTCATAAAATGGGAATTATATACATTGATAACCAGACCACTTTATACTGTTCTGCGCAGTGGGCATTCCAATGAATGCTTTAAGCCTTCCTTCTTCCTGCGCTTCGGGCCTCCCGCCCAAAGTGCCGTTTAATCCGACACGAAGAACATTTATAGCCGCGTTTACATCCCTGTCTCCTTTGTAGCCACAAACAAGACACTCGTACATGCGTACAGACAAGCCTATTTTCTCATTAGGCTTATGCCTGCAACTGGAGCAAGTCTGGGATGTAAACTTAGGATTGACTTTACATACGAAGCCACCGGCACTCTCAGCCTTGTAACTTAGCATCTCATTAAAGTCTCTCCATGTCTGGTCAAGTATTGATCTGTTTAATCCGGTTTTACGGCTACCGCCAGTAGCCGTCATATTCTTAACTTTCAAGTCCTCTACACAAAACCTGGAAGTCTGGTTCTTGACTAAACTTGTAGTCAATTCATGCAGGTAGCCTTTGTTTCTTTCCCTGACTCTCTGCCACTCCTTGCCTAAAGCAAGAATCTTCTTCTTTCTACTGTTAGATCCTTTTACACATTTTGAAACTCTTTTCTGCAAGGACTTTAGTTTAGTCCTGTCAACTTTTCTTTTAGAAACCTGTACACCATTGGAGAGACTAACTCTATTCAAGACTCCAACATCCACTCCTACAGGAGCCCTTGTGTCTATAGTTTCTATATCCTGTAGTTCACAGACAAGTTGTATCTTAATTCTAATTGGAGTCTTTACAATTCTAAGGAGCTTGGCTTCTCCCTTCAGTTCACCCTTGAACCTGAACTTGCCAATTCCTTTTATTCGGATGCACTGCCAAGGTCCTGCCTTGTGAATACGAAAAGATTCTGTTTCAAAAGACTTGATTCCCCTGTTCCTTGACTTGAACCTTGGAAACCCTGGCTTCCCCCCTTTCTTTACTCTATCAAAAAACCGCTTGAAAGCTTTATCCAGTCTTCTTAAGCAGGTTCTTTGGGACGAACAATGAAACTTCTCAAACCACTCGTCTTCTTCCCTTATCATGGTTAAAGACTTTTGCTGGTCAAGATAAGAAATACCTATGCCCTGCTTCTTGTAAGCATCTATTCTTTCCTGCAAGGCGCAGTTCCACAAGAGTGTCTCCTGATTCAGAAACTCTTCCAGGTTCCTGTGGCAGTCCTTGGAAAGCTTGGCAGTATATGTACAAGTTCTAATCATGGCAATTGGTTATCATTGTATATAATTCCCCATAAAATCATTAATTCGATATTGAGAAAATACTGAGCTGTGTTGAAATTTTCGCTATTTTAACGCATTAAATTGTGCCTTGTCTCACAAAAATTTCTTTCGACTGAGTTTCAACATCATACAATAACTGCATGAACCCTGAACAAGCTAAATTACTATGCGAGTTCCCCACCCGTCTTCATCCGGCTAGCAAGTTAATCATGGACTACTACAACAGCGGTGTAATTTCACTGGAAGACTTCATGCGATATTTCTCCTTGCCCAACTCAGACTATATCCCTTTGGCAGAATGCTACATTACAATGGTCACCGGATCGCCTCCTTTTGCGTGACCCTGAAACTAGCCAAGACCAAGCACATCGCGCATTTCATACAGCCCATTGGATTGAGACAACACCCACTTGGCCGCTCGCATAGCACCCATGGCATAAGTCATTCTACTGTTTGAGCGATGAGTAATTTCAATACGTTCTCCATCTCCGGCAAACATCGCCGTATGATCACCAACAATATCTCCCGCTCGAATCGTTGCAAAACCAATAGATTTTCTTTCTCGCCGTCCAGTATGCCCATGACGGGTGAATACGCCGTCTTCGTCAAGAGAACGATCCAGTACTTTAGCGATTACCTCCCCCATTTTGATTGCAGTACCGGACGGAGCATCCACTTTTTCACGATGATGCGCTTCAATGATCTCTATATCCACAGTATCCCCTAAAGTTTTTGCTGCGGTTTCCATCAAACTCAAGCACAAATTTACTCCCACACTCATATTTGGAGCCAGCACGATAGGAATGTCTGCTGAAGCCTTATTGATACAATCTCGCTGGTCTGGTGAAAATCCCGTAGTTCCAATTACTACTGGCTTCCTGGCATTTCTACAAGCTTCCAAGTGCTCCAATGTAGCTTCAGGTGTTGTAAATTCAACAAATGCATCAAATAGTTCGGTTTGCATTTGATCACTTACGCAAACCCCCAATTCCTTGATCCCAACCAGAATTCCAGCGTCACTCCCTACCGAAGGATTCCCTTTTACTTCCAGTGCGAATCCTAACTTTGTATATTCAGTGCTATGAGCAGCCTGAATCAGAGTTTTCCCCATTCTTCCGGCAGCACCGGATATCCCAATTTTTACCATCATTGACCTCTTGACATGAAAAATTTGACCCTAAAATACTTGCACGATTGGAAAGTATCCATTAATGAAGCTAAAAGTATTCAAGCAAATTTATCAAAAAAAGTTATCCTTCGTGACAAATTCAGTGATATTCACTATGTAGCAGGTACTGACGTGGGCTTGGTAGCCGATAAAAAGTCTGCTTGCGGGGTAGTTGTAGTGCTGAACTATCCAGAACTTGAAATAGTTGACTACTCTGTAGCTTATAGACAGCTTGAATTTCCATATATTCCCGGATTTTTGTCGTTTCGCGAAGCACCAGTGCTGTTAGACGCATTCAAATCGCTCCAAACAATTCCAAGCGTCATCATATGCGATGGTCAGGGTATTGCTCATCCTCGCTGTTTCGGGCTTGCATGTCATCTTGGAATTTTAACCGGTCTCCCGGCAATTGGTGTAGCCAAATCTCGCCTCATTGGCAAGTATGATATACCGAGTGTTGAAAAAGGCTCTGAAAGTACGCTTTTTCACAATGGTCGGCAAATTGGAACAGTACTACGTACTCGAACTGGAATTAAGCCAGTATTTGTTTCGCCTGGACACCTTGTTAGTTTTAACACCGCCAGCGCATTGACATTGGCGTGCTGTACACGGTTCCGGCTACCGGAAACAACGCGACAAGCTCATAATCTAGCCACAAAAGAAGCCAAGAAGGTTTTACCTGTTTCGTCGCTGAATGACTGATTTTAGCGGTGTTATCCGGACTTCGTCATATACAGTGCCGCTTCTTGAATTCAACATCATTGACACTGTCTCTGCAATATCCTTAGGCTCAATGTAGTTTGCTGAATCGCTACCATGGGTAAATTCTGATTTGTCGTAGAAGTTTGTTTTCACCATTCCAGGAACAACAGTGCCTACTCGTATTCCGCTTGATGCACATTCCTGCCGAAGGGCTTTAGCTGCACCGGCAAGACCTGCTTTGGATGCTACGTAGACAACTCCGCGTCGACCACCAGACAAAGTGGACTCAGAGCCTATGAACAGCAAATTTCCTTCTTTTTTACTTTTCATTGATGGCAAAAAGGCACGCGCCAAATACAAATTCGCCAGCAAATTTGTATTAATCAACTCTTGAATTTGCCGGTAGGAAAATTCTTCCAGATTTCCGAATTGTCCATACCCGGCGCAAAATACAATAGATGAGACCTCTGAGTGTTTTTTGGCGAGCTCAGGAAGTCGATTTTCCAGGGAACTCAACTCGGAAAAATCCAATTGTTCAAGTTGAAAATCAGCATGATCAATACCGTGTTTGCTTCGAGATATGCCCAATACTTGATGCCCGTCTTCCAATAATCTTTCGGCAATTGCTCTACCGATTCCTGAACTGGTTCCTGTTACAATCGTATGTTTACTCAAAATGATTTAAACCTCAACAGTTGCATGATATATTTTTTCTATATCTATGTATTTAATCAATTCTTCTAAACACCATTTTGCCATTTCTTGTTCAATTCGCTTCGGATAGGAAATATGCTTGCCAGATTCAGCAAAGGGTTGCGCAATGAATTTATCATCAGGATACAAGCGTTCAATTGTGCGAAAAAAATCTCTTGGCATTCGAAATCCTCCGTAAGTTATGGAGTGAACCAGGTCAACGTCCAGAACAGAAAAAACTTCCTCAAATAGTTCCCCGTACTGCTGCTTATAGTCGCTTGCATAAATTAGCGGGTCAATTCGAATTCCTACATTCCACCCTGCTTCTTGAAGTTGCTGGATAGCGAAAATTCGTTTCGACAGCAGCGGAACTTTTACTTCCAGTTGTTCCGAAATTTTACGAGGTGTCATGCTAAAAGCGACAACTACATTGTTAATTGGCGACCGATTCAGCAAACTCCGAATCTGTGTACTTTTTGTCCTAAGCTCCAGCCAGATATTTTTCTCCTTTTGGGTCAAATTCAAACAGAAATCTGCAACTCCGGCAAACGGTTCCATCGCCAAACTATCGCAATCATAGCCTGAAAAAAACCAGACATCCGAATTATTGTGCAGGCGTGCAGTGGAAACTATTGCATCTGCGAAATCTTCGTAGTTCACAAACAATACATGATGGGCAGAACGATACATTCCCTGAAGAAAACAATATCGACAATCGTAAACGCAGTTCATCATGACCGAAAAATAGTAGTTGTAGGGACACCCCAGAGCGTACCCCGCAGGGGCAGGCAGGACATGCTTGTAGTTTTTTTGAGCCAAAATTAAAGATGGATTGCTCTTCTGAAGTCGAAAATCTTGCGACTTGCGATTAAAAATCTCTGAATAACTATCACAAGCAACCTTATTGGCGGATGAAAACCGGTCCAATATCGCTTTTGTAAGTGCCAACTCCCTCACCTGTTCCTCTATGTATATCGTCTTGTACATGAAAGAAACTTGATCTACTGCACCCACCAAGCTTGAAATCTGTTCTCGAGCTCATTTAGCACAGATGTTGCATTATCGAATTCTGTGAATGACTCAAGTGATGTATCAATTCCCAGAACTTTCGCTTTTCCCAATTGCCTTTTAAGCCGAGCTCGTTGCGTAAAGGAAAATCTCCACCTATCAATAAATATCTCCTCATCAGCAACATCAACCAATTTCCGATTTCGCACAGAATAAGACAATTCAGACAACTCTCCCGTAATATCTTCAATTTTGCTGATGTGACTGCTTACCAAGTCTGAAATATCCTCAATGTTCACTCTAATATCAGTAAGGGATTTCACATCGTTATCAGAAACGATTTTGTAGCATTGCACCAATTCTGAAGTAGTTGTTCTACAGGCAGAAGAATAAAATCCTGACGCTTCCATTTCGTATCCGGTTTCCTCTGGATAACAATATTCAACTTTGTCAACGGTTGTAACTCTGTCTACACTGCAAGAGTGCCGAAACACCTGAGGCGGATACCATGAGCACTCAGAGCCGTAGTCTGTAATCTTGTTCACCAGAAAATCCTCTCCTATCGCCTTTTTGCGATGTCCGGCAATTCCAACATTCAACCATGCACTGTCTGCAGAAGCAGAAATAGCCCCTTGGAGAAAGCCCACCGTAACTGCCGACGCAACTTTTCCAATTCCACTAATAGCAAGGTTGATGCCCTTGTTGCTATAAATCTCGCAAGGCGATGATATTGGTAATTTCTTCAAGCGAAAGTGGCTTATCAAAGGCTTTGCTTCTGCTCCGAGTGCTATTACAAAATTTATAGAATACATTTTAGTAAGAACCGAGTTCAGTTGAATACTGTTCAAGCATGGGCTGATAATTGGCCAACACATCGTCCCGGTTACGCTTTCTTGCTCCGTTAATATATATGTTCAACTTTTCAACTATTACGCCCAATGTTAAATTTCTTGCTTCTCTATCCAAATTACCATGCCGAAGGATCTTGTCCAAGGCAAAAATTCTATACTGGTCCATTGCCGGATAAGCTCTTGACAACTGATCATCGTGTCCTCCATGTTTGACAACAAGTTTTTCTTCCATATAGCCAAACCTATACTGATTTGAAATTCTCAACCATAAGTCATAGTCTTCACATACTGGCAACGATTCGTCAAACTTACCAACTTGTTCAAAAACGCTGGAATGAATCAATACAGTTGAAGGTGAAACAACACAAAGCGGCAAGCAATGCGGATAAATCCACCCCCCTAACTTCTTATGCTTTTTCATTGGATTGACTCGTGTACCCTTTCGAATCCAGATTTCATCGCAGTGACAAATTGAATAGTCAGGATTTCGAGTAATCCATACAGCTTGTTTTTCAAGCTTGCCTGGTTTCCACTCGTCATCAGAATCAAGAAATGCAACCCAGCGGTTATTCTCGCAAAAGGCCAATCCTGAATTACGCGCCTTGCTAACACCTGAATGAGCTTGCCTGATATTGTTGAATTCTGGATACTCATATTGAAGCATTTCAAAAGTACCATCCGTAGAACCATCGTCTACTATTATCACTTCGGAAGGCTGTAGAGTTTGCCTCTTGATTGATTCAAGAGCTCGACAAACAAGTTGCTTTCGGTTGTAGGTAGGTACAATTACCGAGATTTCAAGCATTTCAATAGCTCTCCCCTACTACAAATACACCAGTGAAAACTTTCGCAGTCCTTCATTAATAGACAAACTAAACCCAAATGCCAAGTTTCGTTAGTAGAGTCTTATAATACGAATTGCTACGATTTGGACAAAAAATCTATTTGTGAGCAATTTTCATTCGAAAATCTGGCCTGTTGTTATTGTAGGCGGTGGCGTTGTCGGCTGTGCGATTGCACGCAGATTCGCGCTGTGCGGAGTTTCTGTACTTTTACTGGAAAAGGAAAAGGACATCCTTTCCGGAGCAAGCAAGGCGAACAGTGCCCTGCTCCACACAGCTTATGATGCCAAACACGATACTTTGGAGTTGCATTGCATCCAAAGAGGCCGTAGAGAGTATCTATCTATTATGGATGATTTGAATCTGCCGATGCTGGAAACAGGAGCAGTACTGACTGCAGAATTGCCGGAGCAGATGGATAAGCTCGTTGAAATTCAGGATTCTGCTCGCAGAAATGGTGTAGACGTAACAAAATTACTGGATAAAGACCAGCTTAAACAACGCATACCAGCTATTCACTCCAAATTTATTGGCGGACTTCTGATTGAGGGAGAAAATGTAATTGACCCATGGTCGACACCGTTAGCATATATAACGCAAGCGGTTCGAAATGGTGCAATAGTGAAATGCTCCTGTGAAGTTCAGGAAGGAACCTTGCAAAATGGAACTTGGATATTGAAAACTAGCGATGGCGAAATTCGCGCAATCACTGTCATAAATGCCTCAGGTATTTATGGAGACCAAGTTGAGCAAATTCGTGCAACGCCCAGGTTCAAGATCAAACCTCGCAAAGGTCAGTTTATTGTTTTTGACAAAACGGCATCACCATTAGTCAAGACAATTCTTTTACAAATTCCAACCCCCAAAACCAAAGGTATCGTAATTGCTCCAACAATATTCGGGAACGTAATTGTAGGCCCGACTGCTGAAGAACAGGAAAACCGCGAGGATACTTCAGTTAGTCAGGAGATTCTTCATCAATTGCTTGAATACGCACACCAGACTGTTCCTGCGCTTGCCAATCACTCAATTACGGCCTCGTACGCTGGAATTCGACCTGCAACAGAAGATTCCGATTATCAAATTGACTGCTATCCCAATGAACAATGGATCTCCGTATCCGGAATACGTTCATCCGGATTAACATCAGCACTTGGTATCGCACAGTATGTAGCCAATCTTTACGAAAAAAACTTTAATCGACTAGAAAGTCCCGATAACATCCTTTCAGCCACCGTCCCAAATCTTGCTGAACATTGCACACGACCTTACCAGACAGGAGACCATGGCGAAATTGTGTGCCACTGCGAACGCGTTACGCGTGTTGAAATAGAAAATGCAATCTCCAGCCTTGTTCCTGCGCAAGATCTGAGTGGACTTAAACGGCGCACCCGATGTTTGATGGGGCAATGTCAAGGCTTTTATTGTTCTTGGCGTATATGGCAACTAACTGCAAACAAGATTCATTGGCCCAAAAACTTACCATTGGGCGTGAACGATGTCTGACCATGAAGTGATCATTGTTGGTGGCGGTGCAGCAGGATTGTCCGCTGCGCGTGTATTGAATCGCCGGGGAGTTCAAAATGCTGTTATTGTTGAACGCGAACAACATGCAGGAGGATTGCCGCGACACAGCAAGCATCCGGGCTTTGGATTTAGCCAGTTCAAATGGCCTTATACCGGACCAAAGTATGTGGAAAGACTGTTGCGAGAATGCAAAGGTATTAACATTCGGACTTCAACTACAGTGACCGATTTGCTTCCGAATGGCGAGATTGTTGTCGCTGACAACGAGGGGGTCAAATCTCTTCATGCTCAGGCAGTTTTGCTAGCAACAGGAATTCGTGAAACCCCTGCCCCACCCCGCATGATATCGGGTTCTCGCCCATGGGGGGTATTTACAACCAGTGCTATTCAGCAATTTCTTCATCTCGCCAAGCATCGACCATGCCGAAGACCAGTTATTGTCGGCACAGAGTGGGTTTCGTTTTCAGTAGTACTCACCTTAACTAAAGCAGGAATCCGGCCGACGGCAGTCCTTGAGGAAAAGCATGAAGCAATTGCATCGGTATGGGCCGACCGTTTCGTATCAATGATTCACAACATACCTATGTTGAAAAGCACCCGTTTGGTACGAATTCTTGGCAAAGAAATAGTAACAGGAGTGGAAATTGAACAGAACGGAGTTCGTAGAAGTCTGGATTGCGATGCCGTTGTATTCACCGGAAAATTTACGCCAGAAGCGGCACTTGTGCAAAATAGCCATCTGGAGTGGGATTTTGGAACACGTGGCCCGGTTATTGACCAGCACTGGCAATGTTCTGATTCAGCTTACTATGCCGCTGGAAATCTTCTTCGGTCGGTAGAAAGTTCTGGGATTGCCGCTCGTGAAGGTCAAGCGGCAGCTGAGTGTATTGTTCGTTCCTTGGCCAAACCAAAATTGCATGGAGAGCAAATCCGTATTGAAGTCGAACCACCGCTACAGTACATTTATCCGCAAATACTTTCCAAGCCTGGAGAAGCACTAAATTCTTTACAATTGAGAACACGCGCAGACCGTGCTATGAGTGGTGTCATCCAGATGATTCAAAACGGAAGCGAGATTTGGAGCAAGAAAATTTCTGTGCGACCAGAACAGAGAATATGTTTGCCATCAAAACTGGTGAATATTGACCAACTGAAAAGTCTAACCATTAGATTTACCGAGAAGTAATGTACAGTGAAACGAAATCGGCAAATAAATTCAAATAATATTCAATCCAGCAGTCGAAGAAAATTTTTGAAAACTACTGTAGCAGGTCTAGCAGCAGGCAGTGCTGGACCGTTTATTCGGAATACGAATGCTTCAGTATTGAGGCTCAACTGGCTAGGCTGGGAACCTTACGACATAAAAAGCTTGTCTCAAGAATTTGAGCAACAATACGATGTGAAAGTAGTTGCACATTATTTTCTGGGCAATACTGAAGCATATAGCAAGCTTAAAATGGATGACGCAAGCGAATTCCATATTGTTATGGCTGACGGGTTGTGGCCGCGCTTATATGCAAAAGAAGGCTTGATACAGGCAATTAATTATGAGAAGCTAACGAATATCAAGTACTTGTTCAAGGAATTTACCCCATCTGCCCTTGATTTATTAAAGGAAGAAAATGCCGGCAGAACAATAGCAGCTCCAAACTGCTGGGGAGGATATGGACTAACCGTAAACGTTGACACTATCGACAAAGCGGATTCTGATTCGCTATCTATGCTGTTTAACGAGAAGTACAAGGGGCATCTTTCGACCAGCTCAAGATTTGAGGAAAATATAGCATTAACTGGCATTCTCGTAGCTCATAGCATGGGTACAATCAATGCCCCAAGACCGGATGGAAAATCTTTCAACCCCTATGTTCTCACAGAGCAAGAACTTGCAGAGTGCAGTCGTTTGCTTGCTAAGCAAAAGAGCTTGATTGTAAAGCGCTGGAAGGATAAAGCCGAATTGGAGAAACTGATGAGAGAAAAAATTGTATGGGGTTCGCCTGAGTGGTCCAGTGCCTATCGACGGATATACTTTGACCGACTTGCAGGAAAAACCAACCTGAATATCAAGCATGTTCTGCAACCTAAGGAAGGTGGGCTTGGCTGGGTTGACAGCTGGGCTATTACATCAGGAGTAACCAACAGTGAACTATTGGAAATTGCCTATAAGTGGATAGATTTTCGGTTGGAACGAGATAACATGGCAACAATTGCTACGAAAGTGGGCTGTGCACCTACAGTCGATGTCCGGAGTCTGATTCCCGCCCCCTACGTTGAAACATTGTTCCTGAATCAAACTTCAGCTATTCAGAACTTATATCAATTTGACGCCCCTTCCGACCCTGAAAAGTGGAAAAGTATGTGGGCTGATATTGAAGCGACATAATCTGTACATGCCTATTTTTTCACACAATGCTGAAAAAATAATTGAATCATCACAAACTGTATTTTTAAAAAATTTATTAAATTCTTATTTCTAACTTGGTCATATTACAATAGTGTTGACTAATATTGATTCCAAGGAGGATTAAATGAAAGAAAATAAACGACAATTACTTGATAAATCCAGCAGCAACGGATTTTCAAGAAGAAAGTTTTTGAAGGCTACAGCCGCAGGTGCCGCTGGCGCAGCCGCAACAGGCTTGACGATAAAGAGTGCCGGCCCGTTCATTCGAAATGCAGAAGCTGCAACATTGCAACTACGCTGGCTTGGCTGGGAACACTACAATGTAAAAAGCCTAACAGCTGAATTTGAAAGCATGCACGATGTCAAAGTCAGTGCCGGTTTTTTCGACGGAAACTCGGAAGCATGGAATAAACTTCGCGCCGGCGGTACACAGGATTTTGATTTGGTAATGGCTGATGGGTTTTGGCCACGACTATATGCAAAACAAGGACTTGTTCAGCCTATTGATTATGGGCAACTCAGCAATATGAGCGGAGTTTTCGATGATTTTCTTCCACCCAAGTTTAACTTGCTGCAGGAAGATGGCGGCGAAAGAACTATAGCTGCTCCAAATTGCTGGGGAGGCTATGGCTTTACCGTGAATGTAGACAAGGTGGACGAAGCAGATTCTGAATCTGTAAACCTGCTTTTCAACGAAAAGTACAAAGGCCATCTTTCCACAAGTGCCCGATTTGAGGAGAATATTGCGCTTGCAGGTGTTCTGGCAGCTTATCAAATGGGCACTTCCAATGGTCCGAGGCCGGACGGAAAACCATTCAATCCTTATGTTCTTACTGACGATGAACTTGCTGAGTGCAAGAGACTACTAATTAAGCAAAAAGGCTTGCTGGTAAACAGGTGGAACGATGAGGACACATTGGAACGTTTATTGAGAGCGCAAGTTGTTTGGGCTTCCCCGGAGTGGTCGGGAATATATCGGCGAATCCATTTTGACAAGCTGGATGGAAAATCCGACCTTAATATGAAACATGTACTAAAGCCAACAGAAGGCGGACTTGGCTGGGTGGATACTTGGGGAATTACTTCTGGAGTAACCAATAGCGAAGTGCTCGAAATTGCACATAAGTGGGTAGATTTTCGGCTTGAAAAGAAAAATATGGCAATTGTAGCAACCGAAATTGGTTGGGCACCGACTGTCGATGTTCGGGACATGATTCCGGACCGATATGTTAAAACCCTCTTCCTTAATGAAACCTCCTCAATTCAGGGGTTATATCAATTTGATGCGCCTTCTGACCCTGAAAAATGGGAGCGAATTTGGTCAGAGGTTGAAGCAGCTTGAATTTGCTGCTGAAATAATCGGCTAAAACAAGCATAATTTTGGGGAGCGCATGTTGTGCTCCCCAAATCAATTTGACTTGGAGTCGTGATTTGACTGAATCAGTACTCAAACTCAATAACATATCAAAGAAGTTTGGAGATGTAGAGGCGGTTCAAAGTCTCACTCTCGAAATTCAGCAAACGGAATTCTTTGCATTGCTAGGACCGTCCGGTTCGGGGAAAACTACATTGCTTCGAATTATTGCAGGTCTGGAATCGCCTGATACTGGGTCCGTCACAATTGATAATCAAGATATAACTCGCCAGCCGCCTTACAACCGCGGATTGGGAATGGTATTTCAAGATTTCCTTCTGTTTCCACATCGTACAGTTGCTGAAAACATTATTTTTCCATTGAAAATGCAAGGCACTGACAAAGAAGCACAACGCAAACAACTTGAATGGGTGATGAATCTTGTTCGATTGGAAGGATTGGGAGAGCGATATCCATATCAATTGTCGGGCGGACAAAAACAGCGAGTCGCACTGGCCCGCGGTTT
This sequence comes from Arenicellales bacterium, assembly GCA_965203865.1. GTDB lineage: Bacteria > Pseudomonadota > Gammaproteobacteria > Arenicellales > JAJDZL01. The sequence goes on along the minus strand of OZ241916.1, from coordinate 1,362,050 downwards.
GGTAGCTCGTCCTACGTTGCTTTTGCTTGATGAACCGCTAGCAAATCTCGACCGAGAATTAAGAAAGGAAATGGAGGTGGAAGTCCGCCGCTATCAGATTGAATTGGGTATTCCTTTCATTTATATCACTCATAACCAGGAAGAAGCCTTAACCATGAGTGACCGCATGGCGGTAATGAATCACGGTAGGATAGAGCAAATAGGGCCGAAACTGGAACTCTACTCTCGACCCGATAGTCCTTTTGTAGCTTCTTTCGTTGGCTCAGCAAATCGTCTCGCAGGCAAATTGTTAAATGACAGTAGTTTTGAGTGGCATCAACAGAATGTACGAGTTCAAGCGCCTGCTGAAGCGAAGACCGGCGACAATATTGAACTCTACATCAAAGGTGAACGAATTGAATTCAATGAATCAGCTACAGACAAGTCAGATCGTGCGCAATTGCGGGGACGATTGCGAGATGTCATATTCAAAGGTCAGTATTCTGACTATATTGTTGAAATTGCCGAAGATGCTACAGTTGTAGTTAGTGCCACAAGTGAACAACCTTTTGTTGAACGAAATAGCGAAGTCCATATTTCATGGGCGGTCAATGCCGGGGACTGCTATTTAAGTAATTCGAAATGATTAACATATTCAACTGCGTAATACATTCGCGCAAGTTTCGATTTTACGCCCTAACATTGCCAGGTGCTCTACTAGTGCTAGTGTTTCTGGTGATACCCCTCATTTCCATCGTGATATTCAGTTTTTGGAAAACCGAGCGATACGAACTATTCGCAGAATGGAATCTTGAAAACTACTCCACGATTCTAACTGCCGGTATTTATCTACAATTCCTGCTCCGCTCACTGATAATGGCGTTGTGTGTTTCCATAATTTGTCTGCTGTATGCATATCCAGTGGCTTACCTAATCGCAAAAAACGGAGGTCGCTATAGACTCATTCTCATTCTTCTAACAGCAACCCCCTTTCTGACAGGAATTATTCTTCGAGTTACATCAATTCAGCATATTTTAGGCCCCATTGGTTTGCTAAACATGGGATTAATGAATTTTGGTATAGAACCTATTCAAGTATTGATGTATTCCCACGTTGCAACCGCAATTGGACTAGTCTACCTCTGGATTCCTTTCATACTTCTTTCAATATATCTATCGCTCCTGAATTTTGACTTTGAATTGCTTGAAGTTGCGAAAGTCTGCGGCGCCAGACCTTTCAGGGCTTTCTTTGAGATAACCTGGCCGCTAAACCGAATCGGAACAATGATTGGATTCATTCTTGTGTTCATTCCATCGCTAGCGGCTACAGTAACACCAAAGTTTCTTGGTGGTGTTGACGGTGCGCTTTATGGAAACATTCTTGACCACCAATTCGGAGCAACCGGAACATGGGCACTTGGTTCAGCCATGGGAGTTGTTATGTTCACCGTTGCCTTAATTATTATTCTAATCATTGCAAGAACTATGAATCTAAAACGAAGCGGTTTTACAGGCATCGGAAAATAATATGTCGGCAGTAAACCCAAAAGCTAATGTAACAGTTGGAATTCAAAGCGTAATGCTATTGATTTTATACGCTTTTTTGTATTTTCCGATTTTTTACATTGTTTATCTTTCTTTCGTGGAAAACAGTGTCTGGCCGTTTCCACCAGAGTTTACTTGGGAGTGGTATGGCAGATTACGAATCATGAGTGATTTCCATACCGGACTACGTAATAGCTTGATTATCGGAATTGGCAGTGGATGCATTGCTGCGTTGCTTTCCATGATTGCTGCGATTGGAATATTACGATATCCATTTCGAGGACGAGTGTGGATAGTTGGATTGTATTTGTCTCCGCTTTTCGTGGCCCAAGTTCTTATTGGTATTTCTACTTTGATGTTCAACAGAAATGTACTTGGACTACCCGGCAATATCAGCTCCGCTGTGCTTGCAAACTCCGCCTATGGGATATCTTTTGCGTTTTTGGTTTTAATGGCTCAGCTCGTTCGTTACGATTGGCGGCTTGATGAAGCAGCAATGGTTTTCGGTGCCAAGCCAATTCGTTGCTTTCGGGAAGTAACCTTGCCTAATGTTTGGCCGGCCGTACTGGGAGCATTTGTAGTTTGCTTTCTACTTGCTTTCAACAATTTCGAAATTTCTTTCTACAACCTTGGGGCAATCCCTACCCTGCCGACAATCGCATGGGGAACTTTGCGACATGGGATTGAACCTGAATTGTATGCACTGGCATCTATAGTTAATGCACTTGTCTTTTTAGGATTAATAGCACTGTATGCGTTAATACGTACAGGCTTGGTACGCATTGGCATACCCGGCAAATGAACTCATTGACTTTTCTAAATACCGCAAAGAGCAATGAACACTATAGTAGCCATTGATCAAGGGACAACTGGTACAAAAACCGCATTACTGAAAGAAAATGGCGATTTTCAGCTGATTTCTAACAATCAGCATCATCAAATACGACCCCAAGCCGGATGGGTGGAACATGACCCTGAAGAATTGCTCAGCAATGTCCGATCAGGAATTGAACAAGCTTGTCGGGCATCTGACAATCAGAAAATATGCGCTATGGGGGTCGACAATCAAGGTGAAACCATTGTTGCATGGGATGGGTTCACAGGCACTCCCATATACAATGCAATTGTATGGCAAGACCTGAGAACACAATCGAATATTGACAGATTGAAGTTGGACGGTGCTGAAGAACTGACTGTTAATTTGGCTGGATTACCTCTTGATCCGTATTTTTCCGCATCAAAAATGAAGTGGATTCTTGACCACATACCCGAAGCCAATACTCTTCTTAAAAAAAAGAGATTGCGAATCGGCACGACAGACTCTTTCTTTTTGGACCGGCTTACAGGAGTGTTTGCTACGGATGTCTCAACGGCTTCCCGTACCAGTTTAATGAACCTGAAAAATCTTCAATGGGACCAAGAACTATGTAATTTATTTGGAGTGCCTGTAGAAGTTTTGCCCGAAATTTACCCGACAATTCATGATTTTGGAGTTGCTGCTGACTTCAATTGCCCGGTTGTTGCAAATATTGTTGATCAACAAGCGGCTCTTTACGGACATGGATGTAAAAATCCGGGCGACACAAAAATAACTTTTGGTACAGGCGCCTTTGCACTTGCCAATACAGGCTCGAAAATTGTAAATGAACCTAACCAAGGACTTCTCCCTACCGTAGCATGGCAGTTGAATAGAGAATCTATCTCATATGCTGTTGATGCTGGTTTGTATGCGGCGGGTTCTGCGATTGACTGGTTAATAGGTACATCGCTTGCAGACTCTGTTGACTCGCTGAATCAATTTCAAGCCAAATCTGCCATTTCAAGGGGCTTGGTATTTGTACCCGCACTTTCAGGACTAGGATGTCCTTACTGGGAACGTTCTGCATCCGCTTTATGGTTAGGTATGAACTTGAACACAAGCAAGGAAGATCTTTGCCAATCTGTTGTGGAAGGGATTGCACTCAGAGCAGGTCAGTTGATTGATAAATTAACTGAAATGATTAGCATTCCAGAAAAATTGCCAATTGATGGAGGTTTGTCAAAAAATCCATACTACTGCCAATTTTTCGCGGATGTTGTCCAACGCAAAATCGTCATACCAGAAACTTCTGAAATTACTGCGTACGGAACTGCAAAACTTGCATTATTGGGTTGTACCGAACTTGGGTTGGTACAAAATTTGTTTATTGAACAATCACCAAGTTATTCAGAGTTTTATTCCCCTAATCGTAATATGGGGGCAGAAAAGGAACGATTTGCAATGGCTGTTGAAAGATGTCGTAGTTGGAGATATTAAAAGTATGCGATATTACAGCATGCTTTAAGAATAGCCAGAACCCCTCTGCACAAAATCAAACTTACGCTTGGCTACCCGAATATCTGATATTCGGTAAACCTCAAATTACTGATATTTGTATTGAATCTTGTCCGACAATAGCAAAGTTACGGATGTTGGAAATTCACTGAGTTAAATATTAAAGCAAGTGTCGAACAGCATCCCGCTCTTCGCTCAGTTCCTGTTCAGTTGCTCGCATTTTTTCTCGACTAAAGGCGTTGATTTCCAAATTATCAACAACCGAATACTCTCCATTGTTGCAAGTAACCGGAAATGAATAGATTAACCCGTCCGAAACTTCGTACGCTCCGTCGCTAACGATTGCCATACTTGTCCAATCTCCTTCATCGGTGCCAAATTCCCATGTTCGAATATGATCAATAGCAGCAGATGCAGCGGATGCCGCACTTGATAATCCTCTAGCATTGATTATTGCAGCCCCTCGCTTTTGAACAGTTGGAATAAATTCATTGTTCATCCAGTCTTCGCTCACGAGTTCCAGAGCCCGTTTCTCGTTCACCATGGTATGGTGAATATCCGGATATTGAGTTGACGAATGGTTGCCCCAGATTGTAACTCGTTTAATAGCTGTTGACGATTCACCTGTCTTTTGGGACAACTGACTGACTGCACGATTATGGTCCAAACGGGTCATAGCTGTAAATTGTGATGCATTCAGACGACTTGCCTGATTCATGGCGATTAATGCGTTTGTGTTAGCAGGATTGCCAACTACTAGAACTTTTACATTCCGACTCGCACACTGGTCCAATACCCTTCCTTGCGAAGAAAAGATTTTTGCGTTGGCTTCCAGCAAATCGCTACGTTCCATTCCCGGCCCTCTCGGTCTTGCACCTACCATAATCACATAATCTGCATCACCAAAAACCTTTTCTGAATCATCCGTTGCAATTACACCCTTCAGTAGAGGAAACGCACAATCATCAAGTTCCATTACAACGCCTTTGAGTGCTTCAATAGCGGCTGGAATTTCCAGCAATTGAAGAATTACCGGTTGGTTTGCACCAAGCATATTTCCTGATGCAATGCGAAACAACAGACTGTAGCTGATTTGCCCTGCTGCTCCTGTGATTGCTACTCGTACTGGTGTGTTGGGAATCATATACATAACTACCCAAAAGAGTAGGCTGGCCTACTGTTCTGCGCAGTAGGCATTCCAATGAATGCTTTAATTCTTCCTTCTTCCTGTGCTTCGGGCCTCCCGCCCAAAGTGCCGGTTAACCTGACACGAAGAACATTTATTGCTACGTTTACATCCCTGTCCTCCTTGTATCCACAAGATTGACACTCGTACATGCGTACAGACAAGCCTATCTTTTCTTCAGGCCTGCTTTCACAACTTGAACAAGTTTGGGATGTAAACTTAGGGTTGACTTTATGCACGAAGCCACCGGCACTCTCAGCCTTGTAGCTTAGCATCTCATTAAAGTCTCCCCACGTTTGATCCAATATAGAACGATTCATTCCGGTTTTACGGCTACCGCCAGTAGCTGTGATATTCTTAACTTTCAAGTCTTCTATGTAGAATTTGGAAGTCTGATTCTTGACTAAACTTGTAGTCAGTTCATGCAGGTATCCTTTATTCTTTTCCCTGACTCTTTGCCACTCCTTGCTTAAAGCAAGAACCTTCTTCTTCCTGCTGTTGGAACCTTTTACAGACTTGGAAACTCTTTTCTGCAAGGATTTTAACTTGATTCTGTCAACTTTTCTCTTGGAAACTTGTACTCCATTGGAAAGACTAACCCTGTTTAGAACTCCGGCATCTATTCCTACAGGAGCTCTTTCATCTACAATTTCCATATCCGGCAATTTACAGACAAGTTGCATTTTAATCCTTATAGGAGTCTTTACAATTCTAAGGAGCTTGGCTTCTCCTTTCAATTCTCCCTTGAACCTGAACTTTCCCATTCCCTTGATTCGGACACAGTGCCAAGGGCCCGCCTTATGAATACGAAAAGAATCTGTCTCAAAAGACTTGATTCCCCTGTTCCTTGACTTGAACCTTGGAAAACCCGGCCTCTCTCCTTTCTTTACTCTGCCAAAGAATCTTTTAAACGCTTTCTCCAGTCTTCTCAAGCAGGTTCTTTGGGACGAGCAGTGAAACTTGCTGAACCATTCGTCTTCTTCTCTTATCTTGGTTAAAGACTTTTGCTGATCAAGATAAGAAATACCTATACCCTGCTTCTCGTATGCCCCCTTGCGTTCTTCTAAAGCACAATTCCAAAGCATGGTCTGCTGATTCAGAAACTCTTCCAGATTCCGGTAGCAGTCTGCTGACATTCTTGCTTTGTATGTAAAAGTCCTTATCATATCAATGTATTATAACAGTTCTATGGGGAGTCATGTATATTATTCCCATTAATATCCCAAAGTAAGTCCAATTGTGAGTTATAAATCTATTGGAAATTATATACTTCCTGAAAATCTTACGAAATAGATACTGCTAGAATCAAAGCAAGCGATCATTTCACGCCCTTTTGATACCAATTTCTGGAAATCAGCCTGCTTTTTTCTTTGCGATTTATGGCCGAAAATTAAATCAATCCTTCTTGGTTTGACCGAATGTTTCTCCACCAGATTCCAGGTAATTCAGTTCATCAGCTGTTGATACTCTGCCTAATATTTCATTCCGATGAGGGAAGCGTCCGAACTTTTCAACTATATCGTAGTGCATTTGAGCATACTGTTGAGACTCTACCACCACATCTCCGAAAGATTCATTCTTGGCAAATTCAACCAGATTTGTAAACTTTTCAACCGACAACTTCTGTATCGCAATGTCTTCAGAATGTTCCAGTGGCAAATACGCAAAAACTCGTTCATAGAAAATCAACTCCATATCCGCTCCGGAATTGATTAGCCTGTGCGTGACTTCCAGCGCGTTGGTGTCGTATTGAAATGCTTTGGCTGTGCCTCTGTAGATATTACGCGGGAACTGGTCTAGCAGAATAATCAGGGCAAGTGCTGGTCTTGCACTATTTTGCCAATGCGAAAATTCGCCCTTGGCGGCAAGTTCAATCCAAGGTTTAAACCTATCCCGGATTTCTCTATCAAAGCTTTCCGGGCCGCCGAACCAGAGCTGTCGACGCTCAGCGTAAGTCTCTCGAGTGAGTGGTTCACTACCAAACCAAAATTCCAATATTGCGTTTGCATCCATAGAGATTAAACCTTTCAAGGAAAAATCAATAAATCGCAAATTTTCAGGTTTTCACACAAGGCACATTCCAGCAATTTAACTTGCTAGTGATGCAATTGTTTCTCTTTGCTTCTTTCAACTTATGATAATTCTACGGGAACGATGGCAAACAAAAAATCCCTATTCCTCCGAATCACCAAATATGTCCGAATCTACCAACTGAACATAAGCCATAGGGGCGGCATCACCTGCACGGATACCACACTTCAAAATACGAATATATCCGCCAGGACGTTCTTGATATCGCACTGCCAGAGTTTCAAATAGCTTTTGCACCATTTCTCGGTCCCGAAGTGCTGCATAGGCATTGCGTCGATTTGCTAGCGAGGGCTTTTTGGCTAGCGTGATCAACGGCTCTGCAAATCTGCGCAACTCTTTGGCCTTTGGAACAGTGGTTTTAATCTGCTCATGCCGAAACAATGACGCCGCCATGTTCCGCATCATCGCCTTACGATGACTGGAAGTTCGATTGAGATGTCTACCTGATTTTCGATGTCTCACGATTAGCTAGTCTCCCATTCGTTCAAGTAACTTTGTTTCAGTACGCAATGATGCTGGCGGCCAATTTTCAAGTGTTTGACCAAGAGAAAGATTTCGCTCGGCAAGCAATTCTTGGATCTCAACCAGGGATTTTTTCCCTAAATTTGGTGTTTTCAGCAAATCCACTTCTGTTTTTTGTACCAAGTCGCCAATATAGTGAATATTCTCAGCTTTCAAACAGTTCGCAGACCGCACAGTTAGTTCTAATTCATCCAGCGGCTTCAGGAGCAATGGGTCGAACTCCGGTTCTTCAATTACTTCTTCTTCTTCAACGGTCTCCTGCAGGTTGGCAAAAACATCTATTTGAGAATGAAGAATGGTAGCCGCATGGCGAATAGCTTCTTCAGGATCAATAGTTCCGTTGGTTTCAACATGCAAAATCAACTTGTCCAAATCCGTTCTTTGCTTGACTCGTGCATTCTCAACCGTATAGGAAACTTTACGAATGGGAGTATAGTATGCATCCACCTTCATTTCTCCAATAGTGGATGAACCGTCAATATTCGCTGCCATATCCAGCACTCGATAGCCTCTGCCTTGAGTCACTGTTATGTCCATGTTTAACTCGCCGCCGCTTTGAAGATGAGCAATTACGTGGTCTTCGTCAATGATTTCAATATCATGAGTCAATTGAATATCGGCAGCTGTAACTACGCAAGGTCCTTTCTTGTGGAGTTTCAGAACAATATTATCTCGCCCCTTCCCTTCCATTTTGATCGCGATATTCTTGAGATTCATTAAAATTTCAATTACTTCTTCGCGAACTCCCTCCAACACCGTGTATTCATGCAGTGCACCTTCAATACTTACTTCGGTGATAGCCGCACCTGGCATTGATGAAAGCAATACACGGCGAAGAGCGTTTCCAAGCGTATGCCCAAATCCTCTTTCCAAAGGCTCCAGCGTAATTTTCGCCTTCTTGTTGGTTATAGCGTCAACTGTGATAGTTCGCGGTTTAAGAAAATCCGATATGTCGTACATTGATATTCCGTATAAGTTTGAAATGTTACTTTGAGTAGTAGCCCACTACCAGTGTTTCATTAATATCATCTGGCAATTCTTCCCGATTAGGCAATTCCTTGAATACGCCTTTAAAATTAGCTGTATCCATTTCTATCCATTCCGGAAAACCTATGCGTTCAGCAATTTCCAAGGAGAAAATTATTCGCTCCTGAGATTGGCTCTTCTCCCGTATTTGTACAATATCGCCAGGCTTCACTTCGTAGGACGGGATATTTACCCGCTTGTCATTGACTAAAACTGCGTTATGATTCACCAATTGCCTGGATTCCGCCCGAGTGCAACCAAATCCCATACGATAAACCACATTGTCCAGCCGAGATTCCAGGATTTGAAGTAGATTAATTCCTGTCGAACCTCTTCTTCTGGATGCTTCAAAAAAGTGCTTGCGAAACTGCTTTTCCATGACTCCGTACGTTCTGCGCAGTTTCTGCTTTTCACGCAATAATTTTCCGTAAACACTCAGCCTGACCCGGCGTATTCCCGCCTTCTGGCCTGGAACCTTTTCGAAATGGCACTTATCGTTGAACGCTTTAAAATCTCCTCGTCGCTTCAGTCCCAAATCTGCCTGCTCACGACGCGCCAACTTGCAAGTTGGACCTGTATATCTCGCCATAATCTAAACTCTCCGACGCTTTGGCGGACGACAACCATTGTGTGGAATCGGAGTAACATCAGTAATGCTACCGACTTCCAATCCTGCAGCATTCAACGCTCGTACCGCTGAATCGCGACCTGGTCCCGGCCCCCTGACTTGTACATCTATATACTTCATTCCCATATCCATAGCACTTTTTGCACAATCTTCCGATGCCATCTGAGCCGCAAACGGTGTACTCTTCCTTGACCCCTTGAAATCCATTTTTCCGGCAGTCGACCAACACAATACGTTGCCTTGCCGGTCTGTGATGGTCACAATTGTATTGTTAAAGGTAGCATGAACATGCGCTACTCCTTCACTGACTGTGCGTTTAATCTTTGCTCTACGTTTGCGTGATTTCGGCTTTGCCACTGCTTTATCTCCTATTTACGAATTGGCCTGCGCGGTCCTTTTCGGGTTCGAGCGTTCGTTGATGTCCTTTGCCCGCGTACCGGCAACCCGCGACGATGCCTCAAACCCCGATAGCAACCCAAATCCATTAGCCGCTTAATATTCATTGAAACTTCTCTTCTAAGGTCACCTTCAATTCGATACTTTGCCACTTCTGCCCGAAGTCGCTCTGCATCCTCTTCCGATAAAGTTCGCACCTTTGCCATTTTGTCCACTTTCGCATCCGCACAGATTTTTTCCGCCGTGCTGATTCCAATCCCGTAGATTGAAGTTAACGCGATTCTGATGTGCTTTTGAACAGGCAGATTGATTCCCGCTATTCGTGCCAAGTTTCTACTCCTAATTTATTCAATTCAAGCTGATTTTGGATTCATCAGGCAAACAGTCTGTTCAACCTTGACGTTGCTTGTGCCGCGGGTCGGAGCAAATCACACGAACCACGCGGTTACGTTTGATGACTTTGCAGTTTCTGCAGAATCTTTTTACAGAAGCTCTAACTTTCATTGACTTTCTTCACTACTAAATTTGACTAAGTTAAACCGCCCAAACCGCCGCCGGAAAGCGAGGATTTCTTCAGCAGGCTCTCATACTGGCGCGACATCAAGTGAGACTGTACTTGCGAAATTAAATCCAGCATAACTACAACAATAATTAACAAGGACGTTCCACCGAAATAAAATGGAACGCTCCACTGCACTACCAAAAACTCCGGTATAAGACAAACCACAACAAGATACACAGCACCTGCCAGCGTCAGACGCGAAACTACTGTATCAATGTATTTCGTGGTTTGAGAACCCGGGCGTATGCCTGGAATAAACGCACCCGATTTTTTCAAATTGTCGGACATGTCTTTCGGACTAAATACAAGGGCAGTGTAGAAAAAGCAAAAGAATACAATTAGTGATGCATAGAGAACCATATAAATAGGTTGACCGGGCCCAATTGTAGTTGCAATATCCTGCATCCAGCCCATGCCTTCCGTTTGTCCAAACCAGCTGCCAAGACTAACCGGAAACAAAATTATACTTGATGCAAAAATCGGAGGGATAACACCAGACATATTGATTTTCAATGGCAGATGGCTGGTTTGCCCGGCCAGCATTTTTCGACCTTGTTGGCGCTGGGCATAATTGACTGTTATTCGACGCTGGCCTCTTTCAAAGAAAACCACGCAACCTGTAACAAATATTGCGCCAACAAATAATGCCAATACACCAAGAGGGGTAAATGCGCCTGTTCTGGCCAACTCCAGCGTTCCGGCAACCGCTGAAGGCAATCCAGCAACAATGCTTGCAAAAATCAACAGTGAAATTCCATTGCCAATTCCTCGTTCAGTTGTCTGCTCCCCGAGCCAAACCAAAAACATTGTTCCAGTAACCATGCTTGCAACTGTTGTAAGCTTAAATCCAATACCGGGTGTCAATACCACTGCACTGCCGCCAGCTACCTGCCCTTCAATCGCAATCGCAATTCCAAGCCCTTGGAACGTTGCCAGCAAAACAGTCCCATACCTTGTGTATTCCGTAATTTTTCTTCGGCCGGCTTCGCCTTCTTTTTTCAGCTGTTCAAGCGTCGGTATTACAGCAGTCATCATCTGCATGATGATTGAAGCGGAAATATACGGCATAACACCGAGTGCGAAAATGGAAAGCCTTGACAATGCACCGCCGGAAAAAACGTTGAATATGTCAATGATCGACCCTCTTGTTTGCTCAAACAATGCCGCTACTGCCGCTGGGTCAACGCCTGGAACCGGTACATGAGTTCCCAGGCGGAACACAACCATTGCGCCAAGCACGAACATAATTCGCAATCGCAACTCACTAAGCGTTCCGATGCTTGCAACCCGTTTTGAGATACTGGGAAAAGCCATAGTCGATTACTCCACTGTTCCTTTTGCGGCTTCAATTGCAGCCCGCGCTCCCTTGGACACCATCAGTCCGCGAACATGCACTTTTTTTTCCAAATTGCCCGAAACAATTATTTTCGCACGCAGGGCAGTTCTTGGAATAATTTTTTCCTTTTTCAACACTTCAATATCAACAGTCTCGCCTGCAAACTTCGCAAGGTCTGCAAGCTTGACTTCAGCAGTCGAATTGAATGCCTGCGAATGAAATCCTCTTTTCGGCAAACGTCTATGCAAAGGCATCTGCCCCCCTTCAAACCCTGCTCGCACACCTCCACCAGAACGCGAGTTTTGCCCTTTGTTGCCGCGGCCGCATCGATTCCCATGTCCTGAGCCATCTCCTCGCCCTACCCGCTTGCGAACCTTACGCGCTCCCGGCGTATACCTCGTTTCAATTTGCTCGCTCATTCGGCAATTTCCTCATATTCCACCATGTACGACACCTTTCTAATCATGCCGCGAACTTGCGGTGTGTCTTCAAGAACACGCGTATGATTGATCCGGCGCAGCCCCAAGCCTCGCACGCATGCCTTGTGCGACTTGAGTCTGCCGTGAATACTTCGTGTTTGCTTGACACGCAGCTTTGTTTTTGAGGTAGCGTTAATTTTTAATCTCCGTCTTTCAGAGTGCCAAAAATTTCACTCAATGACTTGCCCCGCCGGTCAGCAATTTCCTGCGGATTACGTATTGAGCGTAATCCGGCAATTGTCGCTCTGGCAACATTAATTGCATTGGTATTTCCGACGACCTTTGCAAGAATATCTTTTACACCCGCTGCTTCAAAAATCAGGCGCATTGTATCTCCGGCGATAATTCCGGTTCCCTTCGAAGCAGGTCGCATCACTACTTTGACCGCACCATGCTTGCCTATTACAGGATACTGGATTGTGCCGTCATTCAAGTGAATTTTCACAATATTGCTCTTGGCCGCAACAAAGGATTTTTGTGCGGCAACCGGCACTTCTCGCGCCTTGCCAACGCCGATGCCCACAAGCCCATTGCCGTCGCCAACCACTGTCAAGGCTGAAAAGCCAAATATACGGCCGCCCTTGACAACCTTGGAAACACGCCGAACTTTGATTAACTGCTCTTGAAGCTCTTCTTCTGCTATATTGTGTTCCATTACTGCCATAGTCTTTCTTGCTTGCTCCTATATTGAAACCCCTTCTTCACGGACAGCATCCGCCAAAGCTTTTATTCGTCCATGATAGCGAAACCCTGACCGGTCGAACGCCATGACTTTGATATCCTTTTCAAGTGCTCTTTGGGCAATTTCCTTTCCAACTGCCTGCGCTGCAAAAATTCCACCGCCTGAAGCAAGATTTTTTCTTATCTTGGGGTCCAGACTGGAGGCACTGACAATAGTTTGTCCCCCCTCGGGAGAAATTACCTGAGCGTAAATATGCCTGGGCGTTCGATGCACAGATAAACGATACCTTTCGCCGCCAAGTATTCGTATCCGAGATTTTCTCGCCCGGCGAAGCCTGTTTTTCCTTTTGTCAGCCATGCTCTTTATCTAGCCCACACTCTTTGCTTGCTTTTGACGTATTCGCTCACCTGCGTACCGAATGCCCTTGCCTTTATAGGGTTCAGGCGGCCGAATTCGACGAATATTCGCTGCAATCTGCCCCACAACCTGTTTATCGCATCCCCTGACAACCAGTTCAACTTGCGAACTTGATTCTGATGTAACTTCAAATGTGATCCCATCTGGTGCTTCATATTCAACTGGGTGCGAAAATCCAGCATTTATACTCAACGTTCGCCCCGTGACTTTCGCACGATACCCGGTTCCAACAAGTGTCAATCCTTTTTCAAATCCTGTTGCAACTCCGGCAATCGTATTGGCAATGAGCGAACGAGTAGTGCCTGACATTGCCTGTGCCCGCTTGCTTGTGCCTTTGGGGGCAACTGTGATAGTCCCGTTTTCGTGTACAACATCTACACGCGGGTAAAGCGCAAGGTTCAATTCCCCTTTGGGGCCTTTTGCCACAAGTAATCCATTGGAAATCGTAACTTCCACACCGGATGGCACAACTACTGGTTCTTTTGCAATACGGGACATCTCTGCTCTCAGGCTAACTCACGAAACAAATCACTTCGCCGCCGATTCCGGCTTTCTTGGCATCCTGAGCTGTCATTACACCTTTAGATGTGCTTAAAATTGCAACACCAAGCCCGCCGTTAATCAAAGGCAGCTCGCCAACACCGCAATAAACCCTTCTGCCAGGCTTGCTGACACGATCAATTCTTTCAATTACCGAACTGCTATTGTAGTACTTTAACTGTATGGTCAACTTTGCTTTCGCACTGTCCGAAGTGACTTCAAATCCAGAAATATAACCCTCATTTTCCAATACGCGGGCAATTTCTGTTTTCACACGCGAGCTTGGCATGGATACATCAGAACTGTCCACAAAAGTGGCATTTCTAATCCGAGTCAGCATATCTGCAATTGGGTCTGTCATCGCCATTTTAGTTAATATCCTTTTTACCAGCTCGCTTTTACCACACCGGGCGCCTCGCCTTGCATGATTACCTCGCGAAGTTTGTTTCTGCTCAATCCGAATTTTCTATAGTAGCCGCGCGGTCGCCCTGTCAAAGAGCACCGGTGTCGCAACCGGGACTTGCTACTGTCGCGAGGCAGTTTCTGCAAAGCCATCATTGCATCCCACCTCTCTTCCATGGACAGCGTTTCATCCTTGCATCGCTTTCTCAGCTCAGAGCGTCGCTGAGCATAATGCTTCACAAGAATTTCTCGCTTCAATTCACGTTCAACCACTGATTTCTTAGCCATTTTAGTTTTGCCGTAATGGAAAATTAAATCCTTTCAACAACGTTCGTGCTTCGTTGTCCGTAGGTGCTGTTGTAGTAATCGTTACATTCAAACCGCGGATTGCATCCACTTTGTCATAGTCAATCTCGGGAAATACAATTTGCTCTCGAATTCCGAAAGAGTAGTTGCCCCTTCCATCAAAGGAACGCGCAGGCAACCCGCGAAAGTCCCTGATTCTAGGTATTGCAATCGAAATCAACCGGTCCAGAAACTCATACATGTTTCGTCTTCTTAGTGTAACCATGCAACCAATTTCAAAGCCTTCGCGAATTTTAAATGCTGCAACAGCTCTTTTTGCCTTGGTAACAACAGGTTTTTGGCCAGAGATCAACGCCAAGTCATTGCAAGCATTTGTAATCAAATTTTTATCTTTCTTGGAAATCGCTTCTCCAACCCCCATGTTAAGCGTAATTTTTGACAATTTCGGTACCTGCATGTCATTTTTATACGCGAATTCGTCCCTGAGCTTGGCAACAAGCTCATTTCGGTAAAACTGCTCCATTCTACTCAATTCAGTCATCCTACACCCTTTTCCGCTATGTATCCACTACTTCGCCATTCGACTTAAAATAGCGAACCTTTGTGCCATCTTCCAGAAATCGAAACCCCACCCTGTCCGCTTTTTGAGTCACAGGATTGTAGTGCGCCAGATTTGAAATTTGCAGTGGTGCCTCCTTGGATACAATTCCTCCAACCTGATTCTTGTTTGGATTGGGCCGGGTGTGGCGCTTGACAACATTTACATCATTAACCAATGCCTTGCCGTCAGGAAGAATATTCAGCACTGCGCCTCGCTTACCGCGGTCCTTGCCGGTAATCACAATGACTTCATCACCTTTTCTAAACTTGTTCATTGTAATTCTTCCTACAGCACTTCCGGGGCCAGAGAGATAATTCTCATAAAATTTTCAGTTCGAAGTTCGCGTGTAACCGGCCCGAATATACGCGTGCCAATCGGCTGCAGTTGTGAATTCAAAAGCACAGCTGCATTTCTATCAAAGCGAATCACTGACCCGTCGCCTCGGCGCACACCTTTTCGGGTTCGAACAACTACGGCATAAAAAACCTCCCCCTTGCGCACTCGACTATTTGGGATGGCTTCCTTTATGGTAATTCGAATCACATCCCCAATACCTGCGTAACGGCGCTTGGAACCACCCAGAACCTTTATACACTGCACGCGCTTGGCTCCGCTATTGTCAGCAACATCAAGCATGCTTTGCATTTGAATCATCGCCAACCCCTCGCTAAGTTCCTTCATACCCGCTTTCAAGCACTTCAACCAACTTCCAGCTTTTTGTTTTGGAAATCGGGCGACATTCCTGAATCAACACCATGTCTCGTTCGTGACAACGATTGTCCTCGTCATGAGCATGCAACTTCGTTATTCGCTTTACATATTTTTTGTACAGCGGATGCTTGACTTTTCGCTCAACTACTACAGTAATCGACTTGTCCATTTTACTGCTCACCACGATACCCTGCAGGGTTCGCACTTTCTTTTCAGTTCCTTCAGTCATTCTGCTTTGCTTTCTTTTGCTCATTTAAAATAGTTTGAACCCGGGCAATATCTTTGCGAATTTCTTTAAATTGCGAAACATTCGCCAGTTGTCCGGTACTTCGTTGAATTCGCAGTTGAAATTGCTTTTTTCGCAGACCTAGTAATTCTTTCTGCAATTCTTCTGCGGATTTGCCTCTGATTTCACTTGCGGTTAGCATCATAAACCCTGTCTTTTTGAGAAAGCCGTTCTCACGGATATTTTTGCTCCGGCCAAACGGAATGCTTCTCTTGCCATATCTTCCGAAACGCCTTCAATTTCATAGATCACGTGACCTGGCTTGGTTACGAATACCCAGTACTCTGGATTTCCTTTTCCTTTCCCCATACGAACCTCAAGTGGTTTCTTGGAAACCGGCTTGTCCGGAAATATGCGAATCCAAACTTTCCCGCCTCTTTTTACGTAGCGATTTATCGCACGCCTGCCAGCTTCGATCTCCCGTGCTGTTATGCGCCCACGCGTAGTGGCTTTCAGGCCGTAGTCGCCAAAACTGACTAGATTGCCTCTAGTCGCCAATCCGCGATTGCGACCCTTTTGCTGCTTGCGAAATTTAGTTCTTTTTGGCTGTAGCATGTTACTATCTCTCGGACTCTTCCGGCTCCGATTTCTTGAAAATCCACACTTTCACACCAAGTACGCCGTATGTTGTGTGTGCTTCTGAAAATCCATAATCAACATTGGCTCGCAATGTATGCAAAGGCACTCGGCCCTCTCTGTACCATTCGGTTCGGGCAATTTCTGCACCATTCAAACGACCTGCAATCATAACTTTGACTCCCAGCGCTCCCACCCGAATCGAATTTTGAACAGCGCGCTTCATCGCCCGGCGAAACATGATTCGCTTCTCCAGTTGCTCGCAAATATTTTCGGACACAAGCCTTGCATTCAAATCAGGCTTGTGAATTTCCTGCACTTTTACATCCACTGGCGCACCATTTATTCGAGTCAGCTCATAACGCAAGTCAGTAATATCCTCGCCCTTCTTGCCAATGACGATTCCAGGTCTTGCCGTATGAATCACCACCTTCATATTCTGCGAAGGTCGCTCGATTTTAATTTCGCCAATTGCTGCATTCGGCAGACGCTTGCGAACAAATTCTCTGATTTTTAGATCATCTTTCAAGTTTTTTGCGTAATCGCTTCCAGTTGCAAACCAGCGAGAACTCCAATCTTTCGTAATCCCCAAACGGATTCCAGTAGGATGAACTTTTTGCCCCATACAGATACCCTCGCCTTTTTAATTTTCGTCCGAAACAACAATCGTTAAATGGCTGGTGCGCTTGTGTATCCGGTCCACCCGGCCTCTTGCTCTAGCCCGCCAGCGTTTCATTCGAGGACCATCATCTGCAAAAGCAGCTTTAACGATCAATTCGTCAATATTTGCATTGTTGTTTGTTTCGGCATTGGCAATTGCCGAATCCAGTACTTTAAGCACCAATGCAGCCGCTTTCTTGTTACTGAATTTCAATATATCGCGCGCTCTTTCAACCGGCAGATTACGGATAAGATCCATCACCGGGCGAACTTTATATGGAGAAACTCGAATATAACGAGAAACAGACTTGGTTTCCACAATCACCCCCATTACTTCACTTTCTTGTCTGCTGCATGACCCTTGAATATGCGCGTAGGAGAAAACTCTCCGAGTTTGTGTCCTACCATATTCTCGGTAATCAAAATCGGGACATGCTGATGGCCGTTGTGCACGGCAATAGTCAAACCCACAAATTCGGGCATGATAGTGGAGCGCCGCGACCAGGTTCGAATTGGCTGGCGACTTCTCGACTCGTTCGCTTTTTCAACCTTTTGCCACAAGTGGTGGTCTACAAACGGCCCTTTTCTAATTGATCTACCCATTATTCACCCTTATCTCTTTTTCTTGGCTCGTCGAACAATCATTGAACTAGTACGACGATTGTCCCTAGTACGGTAGCCTTTGGTTGGTACGCCCCAAGGTGTAACGGGATGCCGGCCACCCGAAGTACGCCCTTCGCCTCCGCCGTGCGGATGATCAACCGGATTCATTGCTACACCTCGAACAGTTGGTCTGATACCGCGCCATCTCTTGGCTCCCGCTTTGCCGAGTTTCCTTAGCGAGTTTTCTTCATTGCCGACTTCTCCAATGGTAACTCGACAATCAAGCAGTATTTTCCTCATTTCCCCGGATCTGAGTCGCATCAATGCGTAACCGCCTTCGTGTCCAAGAAACTGGGCACTCGTGCCCGCTGCTCTAGCCAACTGAGCTCCTTTTCCCGGCTTCATCTCAATGCAGTGAACTATTGTACCGAGCGGTACATTTCGCAATGGCAAAGAATTACCCACTGAAACTGGGGCCTCCGGTCCCGACACTACCGTATCACCCGCCTTCAGCCCTTTCGGAGCAATGATGTATCTACGTTCGCCGTCGGCATAAAGCAGTAATGCAATATTCGCGCTACGATTCGGGTCGTATTCAAGTTGCTCCACAATTGCCTGTACATTGTCTTTGTTGCGTCGAAAATCCAAAATTCTATACTGCTTCTTGTGCCCGCCGCCACGATGACGAACCGTAATTCTTCCCTTGTTATTTCTCCCATTTGTTTTTCGAACAGGTTCCGTCAGTGCGCGATGTGGCTTGCCTTTATGCAAGTCAGGCGTTTTGACGATTACAGTGCCTCGCCGTCCAGGGGTTGTAGGATTTTGCTTTACCAGAACCATGGCTATCAACTATTCAACAGAATCCCCAAAATTGATGTCATCTCCGGCACGAAGACGTACAAAAGCTTTCTTCCGGTCGCTTTGCCTCCCAATTGCCCTTCCGAATCTCTTTTTCTTGCCGCGCAAATTTTGCACTTGCACAGATTCCACGTGAACATCAAATATCTTTTCGATCGCCTTGCGAATTTCAGGCTTGGTTGAATCGCGCGCCACGTCAAACACGAACTGGTTGCTATTATTTGCAATTCGGGTACTTTTTTCCGAAATTATCGGAAATTTGATAATGTTGTACATGCGTTCTTCGTTCATGCCAGCCATTCATCCAGATTCATTACTGCACTTTTCGTCATCAGAATATTTTCATGGTCCTGCATCAAAGAAGGATTCAGCATCGATGGTGTCAAAACATGCACATTTGGCAAATTTCGCGATGCAAGATCCAAGTTCTCACCCACCTCGATATCAACAATCAACGCTCCTTGACAGTTGTAAGTCCTCAAGCGACTTGCCAACTCCTTCGTCTTTGGATTTTCCAGCGCCAGATCATTCACAACAACCAAATTTCCCCTACGCGCAATTTCCGATAGAATTGAACGCATTGCAGCACGAAACGTCTTGCGATTCACCTTTTTGCTGTAATCCCTGGGACTCGCCGCAAAAGTTCTTCCACCGCCTCTTCGTAAAGGACTGCTTAAGGTTCCCACTCTTGCTCGTCCAGTACCCTTTTGTCGAACCGGCTTGGCACCCCCGCCTCTAACTGCCGCTCTGTTTTTCTGGGCAGCTGTCCCCGAGCGACTATAAGCCCGACAAGCTACTGCTACCTGATGCACAAGGGCTTCCTTAAACACGGCATCAAAATTTTTAGCTGACACCGTTACAGCTTCGCCTTCATTGCCTTGATTGTCTAAAACTTTTAATTCCATGATGCTGGGTCGACTGGAAATCCTATTCGCTCTACTCCGCAAGTTCTTCAACTGCTTTATCTACAGAATTGTCGGCATCAGCAGATTTGGATTCTTCATATGCTTCTGATGAATCCGGCTCGTCAACATCGCCTTCAATCAACTTGGCAATATCGATCTCAGGAGCAGGCTTTTTCACTGCGGTTGTAATAATTATATTCGCACTTTTCGGTCCAGGAATGGCACCCTTAATCAGCATCAGGGAACGGTCTGGATCAATTTTTACCACTTCAAGATTTTGAATCGCCACGGACTCAGAACCCATGTGTCCGGCCATTTTCTTTCCGGGAAATACCCGGCTAGGAGTTTGATTTTGTCCAATTGACCCGGGCTTTCGATGCGCCTTTGAATTGCCATGTGTTGCGCGACCACCACCGAATCCGTGCCGTTTCATCACGCCAGCAAAACCTTTGCCAATCGAAACTCCTCTTACATCAACCTTTTGACCCTCGCTGAACAAAGTTACACCGAACCTGTCGCCCGTATTGATCTGAGAAGCCAATGCTTCGTCAATTCGGAACTCCCACAATCCCCAGCCCGCTTCCACTACGGCCTTTTTATAATGACCGCTTTGCGGTGAATTCACTCGTTTCGTTTGTTTTGAACCCGTAGTAACCTGCACAGCTGAATAGCCGTCAGTATCAATATTTTTTACCTGAGTTACACGATTTGGCAGTACTTCAATCACAGTAACCGGAGTTGATATGCCGTCGTCTGTGAAGACTCTCGTCATGCCAAGTTTGGTTCCAACCAATCCCAATGCCATTGATGCTGCTCCTGTGACTACCGCAACTTTATCTCAATATCCACACCGGCAGGCAAATCAAGCTGCATTAGCGCATCTATTGTTTTATCCGTCGGTTCAATTATGTCCATAATTCGCTTGTGCGTTCGAATTTCAAACTGGTCGCGAGCCTTTTTGTCTGCATTGGGCGAACGCAACAGAGTATATCGTTCAATTTTGGTTGGAAGAGGTATCGGACCCAAAACATGCGAACCAGAATTCGCAGCTGTACTCAGTATTTGTGCAGCAGAATGGTCGATTGCCTGATGGTCAAATGCCTTCAGACGAATCCGAATTTTCTGTGCGTCTATTTTCTTTTCGCTTGAATTGGTCATAACTTGCTAATACTGCAATGATTAAATCAAGTTTGTTCTACTTGACGATCTTGGTGACCACGCCGGCGCCGACGGTTCGCCCGCCTTCGCGAATGGCAAAACGCAACCCCTCTTCCATGGCAATCGGACTGATCAGCCGGCCGTTCAGATGAACATTGTCGCCCGGCATCACCATCTCCACCTCGTCCGGAAGAACCACCTCGCCCGTCACATCCGTGGTGCGAAAGTAGAACTGCGGCCGATACCCCTGGAAAAACGGCGTGTGACGACCCCCTTCCTTCTTCGACAGCACATACACCTCCGCCTCGAAATCCGTGTGCGGCGTAATCGAACCCGGCTTCGACAGCACCTGCCCGCGCTCCACCTCGTCCTTCTTCGTGCCGCGTAGCAATACACCGACATTGTCCCCCGCACGACCCTCGTCCAGCAACTTGCGAAACATCTCTACCCCCGTCGCAACCGTCTTCGTCGTCTCCCGCAAGCCCACGATCTCCACCGGGTCGCCTACCGCAACAATCCCGCGCTCCACCCGGCCCGTCACCACCGTGCCGCGACCCGAAATCGAAAACACATCCTCAACCGGCATCAGAAAATCACCGTCCACCGCCCGCTCCGGCTCCGGGATATGCCGGTCCAACTCCGCCGCCAGCGACAAAACCGATTCCACTCCGTATGACCCCGAATCCCCCGACAACGCCTGCAGCGCACTGCCGATCACCACCGGCGTGTCATCGCCCGGAAAATCATACTCGCTCAGCACCTCCCGAACCTCCAGCTCCACAATCTCCAGAATCTCCTCATCGTCAACCATGTCCGCCTTGTTCAAATACACCACAATATAAGGAACTCCAACCTGACGAGCCAGCAGAACATGCTCGCGCGTCTGCGGCATCGGCCCGTCAACCGCCGAAACCACCAGCACCGCTCCGTCCATCTGCGCCGCTCCCGTGATCATGTTCTTCACATAGTCCGCATGGCCCGGACAGTCCACATGTGCATAATGACGAACCTCCGTCTCATACTCCACATGCGCCGTCGCTATCGTTATCCCGCGCTCGCGCTCCTCCGGCGCATTGTCAATGTCGTCAAACGCCTTCGCCTCGCCACCGTAGCGCTCCGACAACACCTTCGTAATCGCCGCCGTCAACGTCGTCTTGCCATGGTCAACATGGCCTATCGTGCCAACATTCACATGCGGCTTCGTCCGCTCAAATTTCTCCTTCGCCACTTCTTCGTCCCTCGCTATGCAAATCTGTTCCTACAAAAAGTTGCACCATAATTTTCAACTAGCCAGTTTCAAACGCAAGCCTGCTTCCTGAGAAGACACTGGCATGTAAACATCAAATTCCATTGAATATGTAGCTCGCCCCTGAGTCAAAGAACGCAGGGTAGACACATAACCAAACATTTCTTTCAGCGGAACTTTGGCACTGACCACTTTGCCGCTAGCCACATCTTCCACGCCGCTAATCAACCCCTTTCTTGAATTCAAGTCGCCTGTTATAGTCCCCATGTACTCTTTTGGAGTTACGACTTCTACCGACATATAGGGCTGTAATAGCTGAGGACCTGCACGACTTGCGGCATCGCGGAACGCCTGGGTTCCAACGGTACGAAACGATTGTTCGGAGGAATCCACTTCATGATACGAACCATCCAGAAGGACAACCTTAACGTCTACCACCGGATAGCCGGCAATGGCTCCCGACCCCATCGCATCTTCAATCCCTCGCCTCACAGCGGGAATATACTCGCGAGGAATCGCCCCTCCAACAATTTTATTCTCAAATTCAAATCCTTTCCCGCGTTCCAGCGGCTCCAGTCGAATCACAACATGACCGTACTGGCCTCTGCCCCCGGTTTGTCGCACATGCCGACTTTCCTGCTCAACTGATTTGGTAACGGTTTCACGGTAAGCCACTTGCGGGTCTCCGACATTTGTATTCACGTCAAATTCCCGTTTCAATCTCTCAATAAGAATTTCAAGATGCAACTCGCCCATTCCGGAAATAATTGTCTGTCCGGATTCCTTGTCGGTGGTTACATGAAAAGATGGATCCTCGTTGGACAACTTGTTGAGTGCAACGGACAGCCGGTCTTCATCTGCTCTCGTTCGGGGTTCAACCGCTTGCGAAACAACCGGTTCTGGAAATTCAATCTTCTCAAATACGATTTCACCGCTTTTTTCTGTGATGGTATCGCCTGTGGACACAGTTTTCAGACCAACAGCAGCAACAATGTCTCCCGCGCAAATCTCCTTGATGTCTTCACGGCTATTCGCATGCATCTGAAGCAGACGGCCTATTCGCTCTTTCTTTCCTTTCGATACATTCGCCACAATTTGCCCGGAGGCCAATATTCCTGAATACACTCTCAAAAACACAAGCTGCCCCACAAACGAATCTGTCATGATCTTGAATGCCAGCGCTGAAAACTTTTCCTTATCGTCCGCCATTCTCAATTCAGTCTTGCCGGAACGCTCATCAACTATTCCTTCAATGGGAGGAACATCTTTAGGATTTGGCAGATAGTAGACAACTGCATCCAGCAGCGGCTGGATTCCCTTGTTTTTGAATGCTGAACCACAAAACACTGGCACCAGCGAATTCTTGATAGTTAACTGGCGTATTCCTGCGCGAATCTGTTGCTCGGAAAGAACGCCAGTTTCCAACCAGGTTTCTGTAAGTTCATCGTTTGCTTCAGCCGCCGCCTCTACGATTACCTCGCGTGCCGCTATTGCTTCATCGATCAACTCATCCGGGACTTCCCGAACTTCAAACTTCGTGCCAAAGGTAGTATCGTCCCAATACCAGGCTTTCATTGAAACCAGGTCGATAACTCCTTTGAAATTTTCTTCTGAACCAATAGGCAATTGCATCGGAAGCGCAACTGCGCCAAGATTGCTCTCAACATTCGAAACCACTTGGTAAAAATCTGCACCGATACGGTCCATTTTGTTAATGAAAATCAACCGTGGAACTCCGTATCGGTCCGCCTGTCGCCAAACAGTTTCTGTTTGGGGTTCAACTCCGCCGACAGCGCAAAGCACAGTAATTGCACCATCCAGAACTCTGAGTGACCTTTCAACTTCTACAGTAAAATCGACATGCCCGGGCGTGTCGATTATATTGATTCTATACTGTTTAAAGTCTTCATTGGCGCCACTCCAAAAACATGTCGTAGCGGCAGAAGTGATGGTAATGCCCCTTTCTTGTTCCTGCTCCATCCAGTCCATGACCGCATTGCCGTCATGGACTTCACCGAGCTTGTGCGAGATACCGGTATAGAAAAGTATTCGTTCTGTAGTCGTCGTCTTGCCGGCATCTATGTGCGCCATGATGCCCAAGTTACGATAACGTTCAAGAGGTGTCTTTCGCATTACTGCTATACCCTTTCCTGTTTCTAGTACCGGAAATGTGAAAATGCCTTGTTGGCTTCTGCCATTTTGTGCGTGTTTTCACACTTCTTGAACGCTTCGCCAGCTTTGTTGGACGCTTCAAGCAACTCTTGCGCCAGTCGCAACGACATTGATTTTTCCCTGCGATTGCGAGCCGCTTCAATAATCCAGCGCATGGCAAGTGCATTTCGCCGGGGAGCCCTTACTTCAATTGGAACCTGGTAGGTTGCCCCGCCAACTCTCCGACTTTTGACCTCTACAACCGGCCTCACATTCTCCAATGCCATTTCGAACACCTTGATTGGATCCTCTGAAACTTGTTCGGCAATCGTATCGAAAGCCGAGTACAGAATCTTTTCGGCAACCGACTTTTTTCCGTCGTGCATCAGTACATTGATAAACTTGGTTACCGAAACGTCCTTGAATTTCGGATCCGGAAGAATTTTACGTTTTGGAACGACGCCCCGCCTAGACACTGCTCTTCCCTACCTGTTTCCTTTGATTCCTTTATCCCGGGTTCAACGCGGCCGCTTGGCGCCATATTTTGACCGGCCCTGGCGACGCTCTTCTACACCTAATGTGTCCAGTGTGCCGCGAACTGTATGGTAGCGAACTCCCGGCAAATCCTTTACTCTACCCCCGCGAATTAAAACAACTGAGTGCTCTTGCAAGTTGTGCCCCTCGCCGCCGATGTAAGTGGTAACCTCGTATCCATTTGTCAATCGCACACGTGCAATTTTTCTCAAGGCCGAATTGGGTTTTTTGGGCGTTGTTGTGTAGACGCGTGTGCATACTCCGCGTTTTTGCGGACACGCTTCAAGAGCCGGTACGTTCGACTTCTTGACTTGCTTCTTTCTTGGCTTATTGACCAGTTGGTTTATAGTCGGCATATTCGTTGAGTTTCGAATTTAATGAATAAAAGGACAGACCGGGGTCCGAGTCTGTCCTAAACTTTATAATTGTAATTCTGAACTAAAATTAAATCAAGCCCTAAAATGAAATTTATTTTTTGAAAAATCGCGCAGCTTCAAGCAACCCCTTTCCCGCTTCGAAAAATATTTTCACTTTCCGTACGTGATTCTTCCAGTTCCACTCGGTCGCGCTCCAATTCCTGAGCAAGTGCTTCTTCAAGAGGACGCATTCGCTTTCTTTCGTCATGATGAAGTAATCCCGTACCCGCAGGTATCAATCTTCCAACTATTACGTTCTCCTTCAGCCCGCGCAGGGGGTCAACCCGACCGCTTACAGACGCATCCGTCAGCACTCGCGTGGTTTCTTGAAACGAAGCGGCCGAAATAAAGGATTCTGTCAGCAGCGAAGCTTTTGTGATACCAAGCAAAATCCGAACAGCTTTCGCAGGCTTGAGCTGATTGTCCGGGTTCATCTGATTATGCTCCTTGATTTCATCGTTCACCTGCTGATATCGGGACCGCTCTACCCGCTCTCCCGGCAAGAACTTGGTATCACCAACTTCTTCAATTCGAACTTTTCTCAGCATTTGCCGAACAATTACTTCTATATGCTTGTCATTGATTGTCACACCCTGCAACCGATAAACTTCCTGAACTTCCCTGACAATATAGGCAGTAACTTCCTCAACATCCCGAAGCTCAAGAATGTCAGTCGCTACAGGAGCTCCTTCCACAATCTGGTCTCCCTTGTCAACATGGTCTCCGTCGAAAACCATAATCGTTCGACCTTTGGCAATCAATTCCTGATGAACTTTGTTCGTATCATTGTCTGCATTCGCTTCGGAATCATTTGCATCGCCTACACTGTCCTCTGTGATCCGCAGGCGCACCTTGCCCTTTGTCTCTTCACCAAAACTTACAGTACCAGACTTGCGGGCATATATTGCCGGTTCCTTGGGTCTCCTGGCTTCAAACAATTCTGCAACTCTGGGCAAGCCGCCGGTAATATCGCGAGTTGATGCATCCTCGTGCGGAATTCGAGCCAGCACGTCCCCCGGCATTGCTTTGGAACCTTGTTCAACCCGAACCTGAGTTCCCGGCGATAAAGGATACCGGACAATTCGATTCGTACCGGGTAAATTTATTGGCTCGCCCTTTTTATCTACCAGGCAAATTGCCGGACGATCCTCTGCAGCTGAAACTGCCCGCTGCTTAAGATCGGAAACCGTGAAAAAGTGCTGCTCTGCTCCGGTGATTTCGTCTTCATCATAAACTTCGTTAACAGTGATGCCTTCCACAAAGTTTTCCAGCTTCACATAGCCTTCCACATCGTTGATTATGGGATAGACATGCGCATCCCACTCGGCGATCTTTTGGCCCGGCTCCACTTTTGTATCTTCCTCAACAGTCAAAACCGAACCGTAGGGAACCGGATAGCGTTCCTGCGTCACACCTCGGTCATCCTGAATTTTCAATTCACCCGAACGAGACTTGACAATAAAATCGTCTCGGGTAGTCTGAATGGTTTTCACCCGATCCAACCGAACCACCCCTTTGGTGCGCACAACAATGTCCGATATGGACTGCTCGCGCTCTGCGACTCCGCCCATATGAAAAGTGCGCATGGTCAACTGAGTGCCTGGCTCCCCGATACTTTGGGCGGCGATTACACCAACGGCTTCTCCGCGGTTCACAAGATGCCCGCGACCCAAGTCCCTGCCGTAGCACATAGTACAAATTCCGTATTTGGTTTCACAAGTAACCGGTGAGCGAACCTTGACTTGATGAATCAGTTGCTTGATATTCTTGATATGCTTTTCACCAATCAC
Organism: Arenicellales bacterium; assembly: GCA_965203865.1. Lineage (GTDB taxonomy): Bacteria > Pseudomonadota > Gammaproteobacteria > Arenicellales > JAJDZL01. The sequence goes on along the minus strand of OZ241916.1, from coordinate 1,335,144 downwards.
TTCGCCTGCCTTTACCAAAACCTCGCCGTTTACCGGATTCTTGATATCTATTGCACTGGTTCGGCCCAGAATTCGGGCAGATAGCGGAACCACCAGTTCACCGCCCTTTACCAATGCTTCCAGTGTAATTCCGTTTTGCGTTCCACAATCAAAGTCTGTTACGACCAAATCCTGGCAAACATCAATCAGTCGCCTTGTTAAATATCCCGAATTGGCGGTCTTCAAAGCTGTGTCCGCAAGGCCTTTACGAGCACCATGTGTCGATATGAAGTATTGCAGAACATCCAGTCCTTCGCGGAAATTCGCCTTGATTGGCGTTTCGATGATTGTGCCATCCGGCTTGGACATCAAACCTCGCATCCCTGCAAGCTGGCGAATTTGCGCATAGGAGCCTCTGGCCCCGGAATCCGCCATTACGTGAATCGGATTGAACGAATCCTGCTCCACTTCACTTCCATCCTTGTCAGTTACTGTTTCAACTCGCAACTTCTCCATCATGGACTTTGCAACCATGTCGCTCGCATGTCCCCAAATATCCACTACCTTGTTATAGCGTTCGCCATCGGTCAGCAGTCCTGAAGTCGCCTGCTTCTGAACAGCTTCAACTTCGCGGTCGGCCTTTTCAAGAATCTCTTTCTTGTTGTCGGGTATTTCAATATCGTCTACACAAATTGAAATTCCGCCTTTAGTTGCATATTTGAATCCCCAGTACATAAGGTGGTCAGCTAACAGAACCGTTTCTTTCAACCCGACATTCCGATAGCACTCATTCACAATCTCTGAAATTTCTCGCTTGTTGAGCGTCTTGTTGATAGATGTAAAGCTGATGCCGGCCGGCAGAATCTCCGAAAGCAGTGCACGACCCACTGTTGTGTTATAGAAAGTGTTCGTAATCCGGTTTTCGGAACCGCTCACAACCTCCTCTTCGATTCGCACTCGAATATTCGCATGGAGAGACACCGCATTAACATCGTATGCACGACGCAACTCAGCCACATCGGAAAACACCTTGCCCTCCCCTTTTACGTTCACAGCTTCGCGCGTCAGATAGTACAGCCCCAGAACAATGTCTTGCGAAGGCACAATAATCGGCTCTCCATTCGCAGGGGACAAAATATTGTTGGTGGACATCATCAAAGTCCGGGCCTCAATTTGCGATTCAACAGTCAGGGGCACGTGAACCGCCATTTGGTCACCGTCAAAATCGGCGTTGTACGGGGTGCAAACCAGCGGGTGCAGCTGTATTGCTTTTCCTTCAATCAACAAGGGTTCAAACGCTTGAATGCCCAGACGGTGCAGTGTAGGCGCCCGGTTGAGCAACACCGGATGTTCTCGAATCACTTCTTCAAGATAGTCCCACACAATTGGCAGCTCTTGTTCAACCGCCTTTTTTGCTTTTTTGATATTGGTTTGCCGCGATTGGTCTTGTTCGCCGATTTTGTGATATACGAACGGTTTGAACAGCTCCAGTGCCATTCGTTTGGGAATACCGCATTGATGCAATTTCAGTGCGGGACCAACCACAATCACAGAACGTCCAGAATAATCGACCCGCTTGCCCAAAAGGTTCTGTCGGAATCTCCCCTGCTTTCCCTTGATCATGTCGGCCAGCGACTTCAGTTTCTGCTTGTTGACTCCTGTTACTTTTCCGCGGCGTCCATTGTCCAGTAAAGCATCTACTGCTTCCTGAAGCATTCGCTTTTCATTTCGAACAATAATTTCCGGCGCATTCAGATCCAGCAATCGCTTCAGGCGATTGTTGCGATTGATGACTCGCCGGTACAAGTCGTTCAGGTCAGAGGTTGCAAAGCGCCCGGCATCCAATGGTACAAGCGGACGGAGATCCGGTGGCAACACTGGCAGGGCTTGCAAAATCATCCACTCAGGCTTGTTGCCGGACTCAATAAACGACTCAATCAGCTTCAATCGCTTGGTCAACTTATTGATTTTGGTGTCAGACTTGGTTTGATTTAGCTGCTCATGAAGCAATTCGGCTTCTTCCTCGAAATCAATTTTTCTGAGCAAATCCCGAATGGCTTCTGCCCCCATACGTGCGTCAAACTCGTCGCCGTATTCCTCAATATTCTTGAAAAAATCTTCTTCGCTGAGACAATCGCCCCGGTTCAGATAAGTCAGGCCCGGCTCCACTACAACGTAGGCTTCAAAATAAAGTACACTTTCGATTTCACGCACCGTCATATCCAGAAGCAATCCGAGTCTGGAGGGAAGGCTCTTCAGAAACCAGATGTGAACGACCGGACTGGCCAAGTCAATATGGCCCATTCGCTCTCGCCTAACTTTCGTTTGCGTTACCTCTACACCGCACTTTTCACACACCACTCCCTGATGCTTTGTGCGCTTGTACTTTCCGCATTGACATTCGTTGTCTTTGGTAGGTCCGAACAATTTTGCGCAAAACAAGCCATCGCGCTCCGGTTTGAATGTGCGATAGTTGATTGTTTCTGGTTTTCTTACTTCACCGTACGACCAGGAACGCACCTTTTCGGGCGATGCCAGTCCGATTCGAATTTCATCAAAATCGTCAGAGCGGCCCGGACGCCGCATCAAATTATCAAGATGTTTCATCGTAAATCCGTCTTCCTGAATTTTCTCGTTTACTGTTTATCAATACTTTCTTCGCATTGCTTAATTCGAGCGGCGCATCTCCACATTCAAACCAAGCGAACGAATCTCCTTCACCAGCACATTGAATGACTCTGGCGTATTCGCTTCCATATTGTGAGTGCCATCTACAATTTTCTCGTAGATTTTCGCTCGGCCGGTCATATCGTCCGCCTTTACGGTCAGCATCTCTTGCAGTGTATAGGCTGCACCATAGGCTTCCAGAGCCCAGACCTCCATTTCGCCAAAGCGTTGTCCACCAAACATTGCCTTGCCGCCGAGAGGCTGCTGCGTAACCAGACTGTACGGACCGGTTGCACGGGCATGCATTTTGTCATCCACCAGATGACTTAGCTTCAGCATATACATGTAGCCGACTGTAACTGGATGCTCAAATGGTTCTCCGTCCCGACCGTCATAAAGTATGGCTTGTCCAGTTGTCGGTAAATGTGCCAGCTTCAGCATGTTTTTCACTTCTTCTTCTGTCGCACCGTCAAAAACGGGGGTCGACATGGGAACACCGTTTCTAAGATTATTGCAAAATTCTTTGAATTCATTGTCTTCCAGGTGCTTTATGAGTCCAGTTTCACTTTCAGAGGTATAAATCTTGAACAGAAACTCTTGCAATTCCTTTTTGGATGCACAATTGTCGATTAGCTCGCCAATTTGCTTGCCCAATTCGTGAGATGCCCACCCAAGGTGTGTTTCCAGCACTTGTCCAACATTCATGCGAGATGGAACTCCAAGCGGATTCAGAATGATGTCTACAGTTGTCCCGTCTTCCATGTACGGCATGTCTTCAATTGGAACAATTTTGGAGATCACGCCCTTGTTACCGTGCCGCCCAGCCATTTTGTCACCCGGTTGCAATCGCCGCTTGATTGCGACAAAAACCTTTACTCGCTTCAATACTCCCGCATTCAACTTATCGCCCTGCTCCACTTTTCTGCGCTTTTGCTCAAACTCCAGGTCGTAGTATTCCTTCCGCTTGGCAATCTGTTCGCGAATTGCTTCCAACTCTCTGGCTGTCTTCTCATTTTTCACCCGAATTTCAAACCAATCGGTACGCTTTAGCGAATCAAGGTATTTCTGCGTAATCTTCGACCCGGCATTCAGTTTTGCAGGCCCGCCTTGTGCGACTCGTCCAATCAGCAGATTTGCAATTCGGTCATATGCTGCATTCTCTTCAATTCTGTACTGGTCATTTCGATCTTTTTGCAGGCGTGCGATTTCAGATTCCATATTTTCCAATGCTCTCATATCGCGTGAGTCCATCGGAAGATCTTCCCGTGTGAATACCTGGACATCAATCACTGTCCCGGACATGCCGGAAGGCATTTTCAAAGAAGTGTCTTTTATATCTGATGCCTTTTCGCCAAAGATTGCATGCAATAGTTTTTGCTGCGGAGTCGGTTGTTCATCTCGCTTGGGCGAAACCTTCCCAACAAGAATATCCCCTGTCTTTACCTCCGCACCTTTGTAGATAATCCCCGATTCATCAAGTTTTGCGAGTTTTTCTTCACTTTGATTCGGAATGTCGCGCGTGATTTCCTCCTGCCCAAGCCGCGTGTCGCGTGCTTCAATCGACAACTCTTCAATATGGACGGTTGTATACACTTCGTCTTGTACCAATCGTTCCGATATAACGATAGAGTCCTCGAAGTTGTACCCGCTCCAGGACATGAATGCCACCAGTATGTTTCGCCCCAGAGAAAGTTCTCCGAAATTTGTAGCTGGCCCGTCCGCGAGAATATCTTCCTTGTTGATACGGTCTCCGACTTTGACCAAGGGACGCTGGTTTATCGTAGTACTCTGGTTTGAACGTCTGTATTTGATTAAATCGTAGATATCAACTCCAAAATCACCGACACCGGTTTCTTTTTCACTAACTCGTACGACAACCCGTCCACTGTCCACTGAATCCACGACCCCGCCCCGGTTTGCCAGTACAGTTGCGCCTGACTCAACCCCTACGGTGGACTCAATTCCCGTACCAATCAGCGGTGTCTCGGTTTCAATCGTGGGCACCGCCTGACGTTGCATGTTCGACCCCATCAATGCCCGGTTCGCATCATCATGCTCAAGAAATGGTATCAAAGCTGTTGCGATTGAGACGATTTGCGCTGGCGCAACGTCCACATAGTCAATCCTGTCCGAGCTGGACAAAGTAAATTCGTTCTTATGCCGGCAAGGTATGAGGTCGGTCGTCAACTTGCCACCATCGTCCGTTACGGCATTTGCAGGTGCAATAATGTAATCACCCTCGTCAATGGCAGACAAAAACTTGATGTCGACTGTAACTTTTTTGTTTTTTACCTTGCGGTAAGGCGCTTCCAAAAATCCGTATTCATTGATTTGCGCATACATGGCAAGTGAATTGATTAATCCAATATTAGGCCCTTCAGGTGTTTCAATCGGACACACTCGGCCGTAATGCGTAGGATGAACGTCTCGAACTTCAAAACCGGCGCGCTCTCGTGTTAATCCCCCTGGCCCCAAAGCTGTTACCCTGCGCTTGTGCGTGACCTCCGACAAAGGATTGGTTTGGTCCATGAACTGCGACAATTGGCTGGAGCGAAAGAACTCCCTAACGACCGCTGACACTGGTTTGGCATTGATTAAATCCTGGGGGGTAAGCGATTCAACATCTACCTGACTCAACTGCTCCTTGACTGCACGCTCAACTCTAGTGAGACCGAGTCGAAACTGATTTTCCACCAGCTCACCAACTGTGCGGACACGCCTGTTGCCCAGATTGTCAATATCGTCAACTTCTCCTCGGCCATCCTTTAGATCAATCAACATGCCAAGGATTTCGATAATATCCTCTTTGGACAATGTACCGTTACCACTATCCGCTGGACGGCCCAGTTTGCGATTCAACTTCATGCGACCAACGGGGGACAGATCGTATCTTCCCTCGGTAAAAAACAAATTCTTGAACAGATCGTCTGAAGCTTGACGAGTCGGGGGGTCGCCCGGACGCATAATCTTGTATATTCTGTCCCGAGCTTCCTGTGCGTTGGCGGTATTGTCAATCGCCAGCGTTTCCGAAATGTATGGTCCCCGGTCGATATCATTCGTGTAGATAGTGTCGAACTGACTCAAGCCGGATTTGATGATTTCGTCAATCAACTCTTCTGCAGAAGGATCTTTTTCTGTTGATTGCTCCCTGAATTCCTGATTCGCCTTGATTAGCACTTCCCCTGTAGATTCATCTATATGGTTCTTGGCACTACGGCGTCCAAAAAGAAAACTAATCGGAACTTTAATTCTTTTAATCCGTGAATTCTTGACTTTGCGGATATCCGCCTGTGTGATTCTTTTATCCTTTTCTATGATAGTTGCTCCACTGCCACTCTTTATTGGAAAATCCAGTTGAAGCCCGCGCAATCGGCTGGGATCTTCCAAGAGCCATGTCAACTGCTTGTTTTTTGCAACTTTGAATGTATCTCGTTCGTAGAATTTTTCCAGAATTTCTTCTTCTGTAAAGTCAAGTGCTCTCAGCAAGAGCGTTGCGGGTTCCTTCTTCCGCCGATCAATTCGCATATAGATATGATCTCTGGCATCAAACTCAAAGTCGAGCCATGCGCCCCAATAAGGAATCACGCGACAGGAAAAAAGCAACTTTCCAGAGGAATGCGTCTTGCCCTTGTCGTGGTCAAAAAACACGCCGGGCGAGCGATGCAGTTGCGATACCACTACACGTTCGGTTCCATTGATAATAAAGGAGCCAGTTTCAGTCATGAGCGGAATATCACCGATGTATACCTTTTCGTTTCCTTTCACTTCGACCGGCTGGCGCTCCTTTTTAGTGGCACCCTCCACTTTGTCGTAATATACAAGTTTCAAAGACACGCGCATCGGTGCTGCAAATGTCAGTCCGCGTTGCCGGCATTCACCTTCATCAAATTCCGGTTGCTCCAGTCTGTACTGTTCAAACTGAAGTTCAACAAGACCGTTGAAACTGACTATAGGAAACGCAGAATTGAAGGTCCCTTGCAATCCTTTTCTTTCTCGTTTGTCGGGTTCGACATCAGCTTGCAAAAATTTCTGATAGGACCTTCTTTGCAGGTCAAGCAAGTATGGAACGGCCAGCACATCTTTGCGCTTGCCGAAATTTTTTCGAATTCGTTTTTTTTCAGTGAATTTGTAATTCATCGTGGAGTAACTGATTTGAGGTTGAACATATGGATAAAAAATATGCGTACACAAAAACGCCACTCTTGCCCAAAGGACAGAGCCATTTCAAGCAACACTTGGAAATGCTAGCAGAATTTCTGCTGACAAGTGCCATCCCAGACTGGATGATTACTTAACCTCAGCAACACCGCCCGCTTCTTCGATTTCTTTTTTCAATTCTTCAGCTTCTTCCTTGCCGATTCCTTCCTTAACTGTTACCGGTGCACTTTCAACCATATCCTTCGACTCTTTCAAGCCGAGTCCTGTTGCGCTTCGCACCACTTTGATTACATTAACTTTCTTTTCGCCGAAACTGTTGAGAACCAAGGTAAATTCAGTTTGCTCCTCTGCTGCTGCATCGGCTTGTTCAGCCGCACCCCCCGCAGCAGGAGCAGCAAATGCTACCGGAGCGGCTGCAGAAACTCCGAATTTCTCTTCCATTTCCTTGATGAGCTCGGACAAGTCCAAGACTGACATCTCGGCTACTGCATCAATAATTTCTTGTCTAGACAATGACATATAGCTTCCTCAAATATATTACTGAATGGTTTTTACAAATTTTGCTCGTTATTCCGACCTAGAATCCCGAACTGCACTTAAAACACGAATCATGCTAGCCGGAATTTGGCTCAATGTACCCACCAGGTTCTGCAGTGGTGCGCTCATTGTACCCACAAGCCTTGCCAGCAATTCATCACGGCTTGGCAATGTCGCCAATACTTTCAACTCTTCCGGAGACAAAATCTCTCCGTTCATTGCACCAGTCTGAATTTTAAGGGCATCGTTTGATTTTGAAAATTCATGCATAAGTTTTGCAACTACCACGGGGTCGTCGGACAGGGCAATTGCCAGCGGACCCAGGAACCGGTCCTTCAAGCACTCGTAGCCAGTATTTTCAACCGCTCGCTTCGCAAGTGTATTCTTTACAATACGAACATATACATTCAACTCGCGAGCCGATCGTCTCAATTCTGTCATTCCGGACACGTCCACGCCGCGGTACTCTGCCAAGATCACGATTTTTGACGCGAGAAACCGCTCTCGAACTTCTTCTACAATTTGGTGCTTTCGCTGCAAGTTTTCATTCATGCTTTCAGTTCCTATACTTTGGCCAGTTCTGCAGAATCAACCTTGACCCCCGGCCCCATTGTGGTGGACAAAGTGACATTCCGAATATATTGCCCCTTTGCTACTGCCGGTTGTGCTCTCTTCAATGCGCGAATCAGCTCGCTGATATTGTCAATCAAGGCTTTGGGGTCAAACGAAACTTTGCCGACATTGCAGTGAATGATGCCGGCCCGGTCCAGTTTGAAATCCACTTTTCCTGCCTTGGCCTCTTTGACTGCTTGTGCAATATCTGTGCGAACCGTTCCTGTCTTGGGATTCGGCATCAATCCTCTTGGTCCCAATATTCTACCTACCGTTGCCACCAGCTTCATCGCGTCTGGCTCGGCAATACAGGCATCAAATTCAATCTTGCCGTTTTTGACAAGTTCAATAATGTCCTCAAGACCTACCAGATCGGCACCGGCTTCACGCGCTGCGTCTGCGTTCGCACCCGATGCAAACACCGCCACGCGTACGGTTTTGCCCAATCCTGCGGGCAAAACAGCCGACCCCCTGACATTCTGGTCCGATTTTTTGGGGTCAACACCCAGCTTCACCGCAAGATCCACGGATTCGTCAAACTTCGCGGAAGCTGTTTTTTTCACGAGTGCCACTGCGTCTTCCAAAGAATACAGTGTCGAGGAATCCACAAGTTCCTTGGCGGCATTCATTCTCTTTCCACTGGTTGCCATGCCTTAGCTGCCCTCCACTTGCAAACCCATGCTACGAGCAGTTCCGGCAATGATTCGAATTGCCTGTTTTTTTTCATAGCTGTTCAAATCAGGATTCTTCATATCAACAATCTCTTCCAATTGCTTCTGCGTAACTTTTCCAACCTTGTCGCGGTTCGGCTCGGCGCTGCCTTTGTCAACTCCTGCGGCTTTTTTCAGGAGATAGGAAGCTGGAGGAGTTTTCGTAATAAACGAAAAACTCTTGTCCGCATATACAGTAATTACGACTGGTACCGGCATACCGGTTTCCATTGACTGTGTCTGCGTATTGAACGCTTTGCAAAAATCCATAATATTCAAGCCGTGCTGGCCCAAAGCAGGTCCAACTGGCGGACCGGGCTTTGCTTCGCCCGCAGGCACATGCATTTTGATGCTTGCCGCTACATTTTTTGATCTTGGTGCTGCCATTTCGCAGTTCTCTATAAAATAACCAATACAATCCAAATTAACTTTTGTCGACTTGGCTGAACTCCAGTTCAACCGGTGTAGACCGACCGAAAATGGAAACTGAAACCCTGAGTTTGCTTCTTTCGTAATTGACATCCTCAACAGTTCCATTGAAATCCTCGAATGGTCCTTCAATCACCCTGACGACTTCACCCGGTGCAAATGAATATTTCGGCCTTGGCTTCTTTGCTCCTGCTTCAATCTTGTCCATAATAGCCTGCGCTTCGCTTTCTGATATTGGCGTAGGCTTTTCACCCCCGATAAATCGAGACACATAGGGAATGCCGTTTACAAGATGCCATGTTTCTATGGTCATTTCCATTTGAACAAACACATATCCCGGGTAAAAGTTCCTCTCGGTTGTCCTCTTCTGACCCCCGCGCATTTCCATGACTTCCTCTGTCGGAACAACGATTTTTCCGAACTTGTCATCGAATTTGTGCCGTGTAATGTGTTCTCCAAGCGTTTTTTGCACGCGTTTCTCGTAGCCGGCGTAAGTATGAAGAACATACCACTTCATCGAGGTATTCAATTCGCTGCCTGCATCTTGAGTCACTACTTTAACCCCCAATATTCAACAGCATGTCGTAAATCAACCAAAATGATATCGTATCCAGCATCCACAAAAACAAACCAATTATTATGACCATCACAATTACAATCAGCGTGCTGGTCACTGTATCACGCCGTGTAGGCCAAACAATTTTGCGAATTTCACCTCGCGCACCCTTGGCGAATTCCCATGCCTGCTGTCCGTGTGTCGACATCAAGGCAACTGCCGCCGCCACCACAAGAGATGCTATCAGCAAGCTTACCCGAAGCAATTGCGAAGGAGTCTCCAGCATGTAAAACGCTGCCAGTCCTCCGACCAGAATAAATAATGCTCCAAAAAGCTTCAACTTGTTCACTACATCAGACAATTGTGCACCTCTTCGTGCTACATTTGGCAGGCCAGGAGGGAATTGAACCCCCAACCTGCGGTTTTGGAGACCGCTGCTCTGCCAATTGAGCTACTGGCCTATTCTCGTTTCGTCGACAATCAAGTTTGTTCTACTTGACGATCTTGGTGACCACGCCGGCGCCGACGGTTCGCCCGCCTTCGCGAATGGCAAAACGCAACCCCTCTTCCATGGCAATCGGACTGATCAGCCGGCCGTTCAGATGAACATTGTCGCCCGGCATCACCATCTCCACCTCGTCCGGAAGAACCACCTCGCCCGTCACATCCGTGGTGCGAAAGTAGAACTGCGGCCGATACCCCTGGAAAAACGGCGTGTGACGCCCCCCTTCCTTCTTCGACAGCACATACACCTCCGCCTCGAAATCCGTGTGCGGCGTAATCGAACCCGGCTTCGACAGCACCTGCCCGCGCTCCACCTCGTCCTTCTTCGTGCCGCGTAGCAATACACCGACATTGTCCCCCGCACGACCCTCGTCCAGCAACTTGCGAAACATCTCTACCCCCGTCGCAACCGTCTTCGTCGTCTCCCGCAACCCCACGATCTCAACCGGGTCGCCTACCGCAACAATCCCGCGCTCCACCCGGCCCGTCACCACCGTGCCGCGACCCGAAATCGAAAACACATCCTCTACCGGCATCAGAAAATCACCGTCCACCGCCCGCTCCGGCTCCGGGATATGCCGGTCCAACTCCGCCGCCAGCGACAAAACCGATTCCACCCCGTACGACCCCGAATCCCCCGACAACGCCTGCAGCGCACTGCCGATCACCACCGGCGTGTCATCGCCCGGAAAATCATACTCGCTCAGCACCTCCCGAACCTCCAGCTCCACAATCTCCAGAATCTCCTCATCGTCAACCATGTCCGCCTTGTTCAAATACACCACAATATAAGGAACTCCAACCTGACGAGCCAGCAGAACATGCTCGCGCGTCTGCGGCATCGGCCCGTCAACCGCCGAAACCACCAGCACCGCTCCGTCCATCTGCGCCGCTCCCGTGATCATGTTCTTCACATAGTCCGCATGGCCCGGACAGTCCACATGAGCATAATGACGAACCTCCGTCTCATACTCCACATGCGCCGTCGCTATCGTTATCCCGCGCTCGCGCTCCTCCGGCGCATTGTCAATGTCGTCAAACGCCTTCGCCTCGCCACCGTAGCGCTCCGACAACACCTTCGTAATCGCCGCCGTCAACGTCGTCTTGCCATGGTCAACATGGCCTATCGTGCCAACATTCACATGCGGCTTCGTCCGCTCAAATTTCTCCTTCGCCACTTCTTCGTCCCTCGCTATGCAAATCTGTTCCTACAAAATAAAATCTAAAATTAATATTCTCTCGCCAATGGAGCCCACAACCGGACTTGAACCGGTGACCTCTTCCTTACCAAGGAAGTGCTCTACCGACTGAGCTATGTGGGCAACCCGATAACCGTAAACGACCTTGCCATTTTCCTCACCCCTCTGGTTGGAGCGGGCGATGGGAATCGAACCCACGTCATCAGCTTGGAAGGCTGAGGTTCTACCGTTGAACTACGCCCGCGCACTATGCCATTCAAACTGATTACCATTCAACAAAGCACTCATAATACTTAACTCGTTCAGTTCTCCTGCGGTGGAGGGGGGAGGATTCGAACCTCCGAAGGCTGAGCCAGCAGATTTACAGTCTGCCCCCTTTGGCCGCTCGGGAACCCCTCCGGAGCAAATCCAATTCAATCTTGAAATTGTAATACGGCAAATCTTGTTTGTCAATCGTATTTGAGCGAAAATATTCCAATTGCAAGCAAATGCGTTCCAAATCGGCACAAGCAACATTGTTGCGCATCAAACAATTCTATTGATTCTGGAGCCCGCAGAGGGATTCGAACCCACTACCTGTCGATTACAAATCGACTGCTCTACCAGATGAGCTATGCGGGCATATTCAAGCAATTTACAAGATTTTCTCGTGTAAGGGAGAGATTATAGCAAATTGTACTGTGCTGGATTCCGCGTAATTTGCGAACTGATATTTCTCGTTTAAATGGCATTGCTTCAGTGGCGTATTGGCAAGTTCTCTGATGGTATAGGTCAAGAAAGCAAAGAAAGTTCGCAAAGATGGCGGCCCTGATGGAAGAGGAGTAGGATTCTACTTCCGCAATGTCACCGAGCTTGTTCTTTTTCTTGACTTTGTCGGTTTCGACTTGCAAGTATTTGATTCTGTTTATTCCACCTAGTGAGCAAAGGCACTACAAACCAGCCTTTAAGCTAATATGCAAAAAACCGGGCGAGTGCCTGTCAGGTGTTGCCAAGGGGGAGCTGTGCGATGTTCGACACCTCAGCTCCATGTCCCTGTAGATGGTTTTCTGAACCTCGGTGAATTTTGATGGAATCGCATAGCGGCTACGGTTATTGATGCAGGTCAGGATACTAATCTGCCGATGATGCAGCTCTTGACGAACGGTCCCGGCCGAGACGGATTGCCTGTGCATAAAAATTCTGCTTTCCAGTAGTGCACGCAACAGAGCGCAATGAAGCAGACGGTGAAGTGAGCCTGAATGTGCAACATTGACCGGTGGAACACGGGCGCACCTTCATGTTGTGGTTGGTGTGTCAATACCAACTTAAAAATCATGAGCATGCTGAAAATGTCGATTTCTTGACACACACCCTCGAACTGGGGATTTTTTTAATGTTACAGGAACTGTGCGGATAATACGGTCCCAGTAGCGTATATAAGTTGAACTGCTGCAATTTCTACCCGAATCTTTCTACCCCAAGAATTTAGTTATCACCATGTACAAAGTGCCAAGTGTAATAATCGTAGTTACGATTGTCACGGCAAGTCGAAATGTCAGATTTTTAAAATTCGATTCTATCTTGTCAAATCTGGCATCGGTACTGATGGCATTGGCATCAATCTTGTTGTCCATCTGGTCAAACTTGGCATCAATCTTGTCAAATCTGGCATCGGTACTGATGGCATTGGCATCAATCTTGTTGTCCATCTGGTCAAACTTGGCATCAATCTTGTCAAATCTGGCATCGGTACTAATGGCATTGGCATCAATCTTGTTGTCCATCTGGGCAAACCTGGCATCCATCTGGGCAAACCTGGCATCCATCTGGGCAAACTTGTTGTCTGTCCTTTCATCTGAAAAATCCATCCTTTGATTTAAAAGTTTGAATCCTTCCAGCATTTCGCCGCGCAGTTCTTCAACATCGTCTTTGGTGGCCAAGTTCTCGGTGGCAAGATTGACCGTGGCAATAATCGCTTCTGCCTGGTCCTCCTCGAATCTGGCATCTTTCAAAATTTCCCTTGCCGCAGATTGCTTTTCTGTCATGGTATGGTGTTCCTGAAGTGCCATGTGTCAATTCTCCTACTTTTAATTTTGATTTGCAAGGCTGGATTATCCGAATTGCCTTGCCAAGCATTTCTCTTCTTGTGAAGCTTCCATTGGTGATTCTTTCCGTGCTGCCTGCAATGATTCTTGACGATGCACTCAGCACTGTTAAGTATACAGCGAAAAGCCTTGCAAGCAAGGATGAATTCTATCGCTAAGTATCTTTCATGAATAACAACAGTAGATTCTATCATAAATAATAGATTCTGTTGGTCTATATTTGATAATTTTTTCAAATGACTAGCAAGGCATTCAAAGCATGTGGATTCAATCCGCAAAATGCCCCAGTTGGCAGAAGAATAAATTTTGAAAATTGCGAGCTTGGATGCCGGGGTCGATACTCCACATCGGCTACGCAAGTTTCTGGTGCGGCGTGACGATGCGGAAGTGGGCCTTGACCAGGAAAAGGTCGCCGCCGCTATGCGGTCCAATTGAAGTCCACGGAGAATCAGAGAACCATCTACCGGGCCATGGGGCTGAAAGTGCCGAGCACTACGCTGTTCCCACTCGACAGCACCTGACAGGCACCCACCGGTCTCTTTGCAAATCGGCTGAAAAGCCGATTTGTAGTGCCTTTGCTCACTAGGTGAAATAAACAGAATCAAATACTTGCAGATCAAAATCGACGAAGTCAAGAGACTGCCATCCACAGCAATCAAGCATTATAAAACTGGTTCAAGAAAGAACCAGATGTGGACAATTCACCATGAATCTTTAATAATTGACCAAATATAGTGTTTGAATTAATAGATGTCTTATCATAAAATGCGAGCAAAAGCAGTCGCTCTGATGATAAATTTCCTTGATTCCCGCTTAAGAAGCTAAGAAATCCATTCTGAGGGTGTGGAAAGGGACACCTCTGTTAGGATTTCCGGTAAAATACCGTTTTTAACAAAACTCACCCAAGAGGTGTCCTTATGAAACAGATGAGCAGTATACAAAGTCGGGTGCGGAAAGTCGAATATGATTTCACGGATGCGAAGTTGACGGGGTGCGGCGGGGTTACGTTTGCGGCGCAGTTGGCGAGGGCCAGCGGCTTGTGCGAGTTGCTGGAGAAGGAGTTGAACGGCACGTTGAAAAAGCGTCGTCGGGGAGCGACGGAGGCGCAGAGCATTTTGGCGCAGGTGTATTTGCTGTTGACGGGCGAGGGCCACTTGTCGGATTTGGACGATGCCCGTGGGGATGGTGTTTTCCGGGTTCTGACGGGTCTGGGCGAGATGCCGGGTTCGCGGCGCATGGGAGAGTTTCTGAGTCGCTTCGGGGAGTCGGATCTGGCTCGTTTTCGGGAGTTGGCGGTACGCTGGCTGGGGCCGTTGACGGCGACGGTTGCGAATCGCCATCGTTGTTCTCTGGGCTATGTGCCGGTCTTCATAGACAGCACCGACATCGAGGTGGACGGGAAGTGCTTTGAAGGTGCGCAGGAGCCTTGCTATCGCGGGGTACGGCGTTATCAGATGCACACGATTTTTGTGGGGAATCTGATGGTGAGTTTGCGGTTGAACGACGGCGGCGGTCATTCGACGCACGGCTGGAAAGAGCAGTTGGAAGCGGATGCAGTGCCGCTGCTGTCGGGCGAGTCCGGGGTGTGGGTGCGAGCGGACAACGCCTACTACAAGGGGGATTTTGTGAAGTATTGCCGTTCCCGCGGCTGGGACTACTCGGTGAGCGTGACGAACGACAACTGGAAGAAGCCGGTGGTGAATGCGGTGAAAGATTCGGACAATGCGGATTGGCAATGGATCAACGGTGAGGAGCAGGCGATTTATTCGTCTCACCGGCCGAATGGCTGGGAGCAGGATGCGGCCTATGCGGTGATTCGGCGAAGCAAGGAAGGTCGCCAGTTGCTGCTGGATCCGATCTACACGGTGATTCTGGTATCGCACGACGAGTTGCCGGTTTGGGAGGCGGTTGCCCGTCATCGCGGCAAGCAGGGTCAGGAGAATGCGTTCAAGGGTCCGCTGATTGACCTGGATCTTCATCATCCGCCGTGCAAGAGGTTTGCTGCCAACCAGGCGTTCTACCTGTGCGGCTTGCTGGCGCAGGCCTTGCTGCGAGCAATTCAGTACTGTCTGCTGCCGCTGGATGAATGGCGGCGCAGCTTGGGAACCATCATTCGGCGCGTGGTGCGCCGCCCGGCAGTGCTGACCTGCAGTGCGGGCCGCTACCGGCTGAGGTTCAGCAAGAATCTGCGCAGCGTGTATATGAAATGGTTGAACGAGGCCATCGACAATACCTGCAGCTTGAAAAGAATTCTTCTCGAATAGGCTTGCTCCGCGGCGCTTCGCCGCACCGAACATCTTGAATCGACCTGTTGAGCAGACGCTCTCGCCTGCTGCCGGCGAAAACGCGTCCGCACGCCGCTTCATGCCGTCGATTCGAACCTCGAACCTTGCTAATATCCGATCCGCTCAGTACCGGCACCGAATGGCACCGGGCAAATCGGAAAAACTCAACACCGACGATTGCATGCACTTGTCTTCACTGCCATAATACAACTTTCAAACCCTTAAGCGGGGATCTGGGTAAATTTGAACAATACGCAGAGTTTCAGAAAAAAGTTGACAATATCCAATTTATAAACCAGTTCATGAACAATTCAAACAACGAGACAGTTCACTCACTAATTGAATTTAGTAGGAATCGCAAGTCGGGCTTTGGTGCGGTTTTAATCGACCCCCCTTGGAGGTTTAATAACCGTACAGGCAAAGTTGCCCCCGAACATCGTCGTTTGCATCGTTACAATACTATGTCAACTTCCGAGCTGGCAGCACTTCCTGTAGGCGATCTCGTACCGGACAAAGGGCATATCTACCTGTGGTGTCCCAATGCAATGCTTGCGCATGGTTTGGAGTTGCTTGAAGCATGGGGATTCGACTATAAAACAAATCTGGTGTGGTACAAAGTTCGCAAAGATGGCGGCCCTGATGGAAGAGGAGTAGGATTCTACTTCCGCAATGTCACTGAGCTTGTTCTGTTTGGCGTAAAGGGAAAACTGAGGACGCTTGCCCCGGGCCGGTCGCAAACCAATATCATTGTTCACCCAGATCCCCGCTTAAGGATGGGGAAAACTGTATTATGGCAGTGAAGACAGGTGCATGCAATCGTCAGGGGGGAGTTTTACTGATTTTCCCGGTGCCATTCGGTGCCGGTAGTGTATGGATCGGCTTTTGGCAAGGTTCGAGGTTCGAATCGGCGGGATGAAGCAGTCGTGCGGACGAGTTTTGGCCGGCAGCCGGCGAGAGCATCTGCCCAACAGTTTGATTCAAGGCGTTCAGTACGGCGAAGCGCCGCGGAGCAAGCCTATTCGAGAAGAATCCTTTTCAAACTGCAGGTATTGTCGATGGCCTCGTTCAACCATTTCATATACATCCTGCGCAGATTCTTGCTGAACTTCAGCCGGTAGCGGCCCGCACTGCAGGTCAGCACCGCCGGACTGCGCACCACACGCCGAATGATGGTTCCCAAGCTGCGCCGCCATTCCCCCGGCGGCAGCAACCGGTACTGAATCGAGCGCAGCAAGGCCTGCGCCAGCAAGCCGCACAGGTAGAACGCCTGGTTGGCAGCAAACCTTTTGCACGGCGGATGGTGAAGATCCAGGTCAGTCAGCGGCCCCTTGAACGCATTCTCCTGACCCTGCTTGCCGCGATGCCGCTCAACCGCAACCGAAATCGGCAACTCGTCGTGCGACACCAGAATCACCGTGCAGGTCGGCTCCAGCAGAAGCTGGCGACCTTCCTTGGTTCGCCGAATCACCGCATAGGTCGCATCCCGACCCCAGCGGCTCGGCCGGTGATACGAATAAATCGCCTGCTCCTCACCGTTGATCCATTGCCAATCCGCATCGTCCGAATCTTTCACCGCATCCACCACCGGCTTCTTCCAGCGCTTGTTCGTCACGCTCACCGAGTAGTCCCAGCCGCGGTCGCGGCAATACTTGACAAAGTCCTTCTTGTAGTAGGCATTGTCCGCTCGCACCCACACCCCGGACTCGCCCGACAGCAGCGGCTTCGCATCCGCTTCCAGCTGCTCTTCCCAGCCATGCGTCGAATGACTGCGGCCGTCGTTCAACCGCAAACTCACCATCAGATTCCCCACAAAAACCGAGTGCATCTGATAACGCCGAACCCCGCGATAGCAAGTCCGCTGGGCACCTTCAAAGCACTTCCCGTCCACCTCGATGTCGGTGCTGTCGATGAATACCGGCACATAGCCCAGAGCACAACGATGGCGAGCCGCAACCTTTGCCGTCAACGGCAACAGCCAGCGTACCACCAACTCCCGAAAGCGAGTCAGATCCGACTCCCCGAAACGACTCAAAAACTCTCCCATGCGCCGCGAACCCGGCATCTCGCCCAGACCGCTCAGCACCCGGAAAACCTCATCCTGACGAGCATCGTCCAAATCCGACAAGTGCCCCTCGCCCATCGACAGCAGATACACCTGCGACAGAATACTCTGCGCCTCCGTCGCACCGCGACAACGCATCTTCAACGTGCCGTTCAACTCCTTCTCCAGCAACTCGCATAGACCGCTTTCCTTCGCCAAGCGCGCCGTAAACGATACCCCGCCGCACCCCGTCAACTTCGCATCCGTGAAATCATATTCGACATTTTGCGCTCGGCTTTGTATACTGTTCATCTGTTTCATAGGGACACCTCTTGGGTGAGTTTTTAATAAAACGGTATTTTACCGGAAATCCAAGCACAGGTGTCCCTTTCCACACCCTCAGAATGCATTTTTTAACTTCTTAAGCGGGAATCAAGGTTGTTCATAGAAAGCAAGAACACTCTTGGAAGCCACCAACATTGTATTCCATAATCGAGGAGTGCAGTCCTAGTCCGTATGTAGAATTGTTCGCCAGGAATAAAAGAGAAGGGTGGAGCCAGTGGGGCGATGAATTAGACTCGTATCATAGAACGCGACGCTTATACCCTGGCTACAGGCTGAATACCACGCAAACAAATTAAAATGCAAAAAACTATTGAGTGCTTTCAGCGACTTCAAAGCCGGGCTTTTAACTACCAGTCGACTCACCACGCTGATGCTATTATCGCTCAGCACTTCCACTATGCAATTTCAGAAATTGAAGAAATATTGCTTGAATTGGAAATTCCTGTCTGGGAATTAATTCAAGGCGGCGGTGGCTTAGCAAGAGTTACCCAAAGGATTGGAAGAGACTTGAATAGCAAGGGATGGAAAAAAGGGAAATTTGAAATTGTTAAATCAGTAAATGGGTCAACAACCTCGTCTATTACACATGAAATTGACCATGTGAAAAAATTTGAGCAAGGCTCTCTCGCACTTGAAATTGAGTGGAACAATAAAGATCCATTTTATGGTCGAGATCTCACAACTTTCAGTCGTTTGCATAGTAACGGCGCAATCAGTGTAGGCATAATTATTACTCGGGGGGACTCGCTTCAAAATGGTATTGAAACTATCATTTGCAATCATATTGAGCAATTGGGCATCACCACGCTTAATGAAATTCAGGATTCATTTGATCTGAATCATACGATTCCGCAAAGAAATCAAATTGCAAAAAAACTTGATCAATCAAATGATTCTTTTCCTGGAATCTGGTCAAAGATTTTTGTTCAGAGCAAATTTGGCACTTCAACCACGCACTGGGATAAATTAATGGACAGATTTGAAAGAGGTGTTGGCAGTCCCTGTCCTGTAATTGCAATTGGTATTCCTATATCAAGAGTAAAGACATGACTCGCCTGTAATTGAGCTAGTGCAGAATTTTCTATAAATTTGTTTATATTACTCAATTAATGTATTGAATTAACAAGAAAATATACGAATAAAAAACCATATTGCCTAAGGATTGCGAAGCAGGCGAATCAGGCTTGATGTGTCCCACCTTGCCCCACCTTTTGCTTGAATTTCTGCATAGAACTGGTCAACAAGAGCTGTAACTGGCAAACGGGCACCAACTTCGTTTCCCTGTGCCAAACAAATTGCCAAATCCTTGCGCATCCAGTCAACAGCAAAGCCAAAGTCAAATTTGTCGTCAACCATAGTTTCGCCCCGGTTCACCATTTGCCAAGACTGGGCAGCACCCTTTGAAATCACATCCAGTACAAGTTTTTCGTCCAAGCCTGACCGAGTCGCGAAATTAAGTGCTTCAGCCAATCCCTGAACCAGCCCAGCAATTGAAATTTGATTTACCATTTTAGTCAACTGCCCTGCTCCCGACGGTCCCATGAGTGTTACCGCCTTTCCGTAACATTCCATTGCAGGTTTTGCAGAATCAAAAACTTCTTGCTCGCCCCCCACCATTATTGTCAATATCCCGTTTTCAGCACCTGCCTGACCACCAGAAACAGGAGCATCAAGAAATTTCAAGCACGACTCTCTTGCAACAGCGTACATTTTGCGGGCAACAGTCGCAGAAGCTGTTGTGTGGTCAACAAATACCGACCCTGGTTTCATAGATTGAAATGCCCCGCTTTCCCCGCAACACACCTGCTCCACATCGTTATCGTTTCCCACGCAGGCGAAAACCATGTCGGCTTCTTCAGACGCTTTTGCCGGGGTAGATTCTGACTTTCCCCCGTATTGATTAACCCACTGTTCGGCTTTGGAAGCGGTTCGGTTATAGACAGTTACTTCATACCCTTTCGTTTTCAAATGCCCTGCCATCGGATATCCCATAACGCCAAGACCCAGAAAGGTCGCTTTTTTGTTGCCTGTTTGACTTGCTGATGTCATATCTAACTCACTCCGGTAACCATGTTGCAATTGATTGAATTTATCTGAACTCGACTATAATTGAATATATCCATTAGAAAATAATCCAAAGGGATTTTATTAGCAAATTTAAAATCACACACATTTGATTCAAGCGAAGTGCATGATTAACGGTTCTGAAACTTTGCAAAAACAAGTATTCACTGCCTGCTTTATCCAATTGACATCCGAATTCTGGACATAAACTTCATCAATTCGACTTGGCGAAAATTCTGTATGGATTACAATTTGTAAAAATCCATCATGATGCTACAGGGTATAAATTCACAGCAAATTTCCAGTTTTCATCAGGTATATGGCACATCCAAACAAATTTCAAAATGTAGCAAATGAATTCGTTTCAGAAGAAACGAAACTGCTTTTTATAACCGAATCACCACCAGAATCAATTGAGCAATACTTCTATTATCCTGAAGCTGAAGATGATTGGCTATGGATTGGTTTGATGAAAGCCATTTACGGTGAAAAATTTAAAGAAATTGAAGAAGAACGGCCGCGCAAAAAGGATTGGCTCACACGATTTCAGTTTGAAGGCTACAGATTGATTGAGGCGGTAAAGGAGCCAATTTCCGACAGTTCCTTGCAAGCTCGAATAGAGCAGATTAAAAATCATCTTGATGAAATTGTTGAAGAAATCTGGGAAATCAATCCGAACCAAATTCTGTTGATCAAGACAACTGTGTATGATGCACTATATAGCGACCTGAAAGATTTTGGACTGCCTGTAATTGATAGCAAGCTAGTATTTCCTGTCCAAGGACGACAGAAAGAATTTCAAGAGAAGTTTAAAGAACTCGTTGAATCCGGGGAAATTTTTCTCACACACTTGGGTCAGTAAGGTTAAGTCTTAAAATTCCTGTAAAAGTCTAATTGGGGGGATCGAGAGGTCCTCTGTGCGATTACAATTTAATAATTTCACATTTTTACAACAAAAGAATCGAGGAGGACCTCGCGATGAGTAGAATGATAAGTCCAAGCCAGGAGAAAAAGCAAGAGCTGAATGAGATGATTGAGAATGGTTTCGCTGGCGAAGGGGATGTTTTTCGGGAGTTTATCAAATTGACAGTGGAAAGCGTGTTTCAGCAGGCGCTGGAAGATGAGCAGAGTGAGTTTTTGGATCGAGGGCGCTACCAGCGCAAGTCGGAGCCGTCGACGGTGCACCGCAACGGCTACGAACCGGGGCATTTGAAGACTGCGGAGGGAGTGATGCAAGTGAAGTTGCCGCAGGTTCGCGGTCTGGGCGAGCCGTATCGCTCGCGGTTGTGGAGCGAGATGCCGCGTACCAGCGAATCGCTGAAGTCGCTGGTGGTGGAGATGTATGTGAACGGCATGTCGACCCGCGACATTGAGCATTCGATGGAGGCGGCGCTGGGCGAGTTTTCGTTGTCGAAGAGTACCGTCAGTCGCCTGTGCGAGTCGCTGAGCGAGGACTACGAGCGTTTCAAGGAGCGCGACTTGAGTGGCTACGACGTGGCGTATTTGTTTGTGGATGCGGTGTACGAGCCGTTGCGTCGTCACGGCACCCGCAGCGGTGTTCTGTGCTGCTGGGCGATTTGCAGCGATGGCAGTCGGGTGCTGCTGGACCTGACCTTGGCCAACAGCGAGAGCAAGGTATCGGTGATTGAGTTTTTTCAAGGGATGATTCGCCGGGGTCTTCAGCCGCCGCTGACGGTGACCACCGATGGTGCCGGGGGACTGATGGCGGCGGTGGAGGAGACGTGGCCGCGCACCTTGCGAGTGCGCTGCTGGTTTCACAAGATGCAGAATCTGCGGCAGAAGGTTCCGCCGAGCTTGTGGCCGGAATTTCGGCATCGGGTGACCGACTTTCGGGATGCACCGGATGAAGCCGAGGCTCGTCGCCGGCTGGAATCCATCCAGGCCGACTATGGCCGCGAGTTGCCCGAAGCCTTGCGTTGCCTAACCGACGACCTGGAAGCTTCGATGAACCATTTGGAGGTTCCGCCGCGGCACCGGCAGAATGTTCGCACGGTGAATCTGGTGGAGCGCAGCTTCGTAGAGGAGCGCCGACGAACCAAGGTGATCCCGCATCTGTGGGGCGAAAGAGATCTGACCAAGCTGGTGTATTCGGTGCTGATCCGATTGAGCGAACGCTGGTGCAAGCGCCGGTACTCGGAATCGGAAGAATGGCAGATCCGAGAGCTGCGCATGCGACTTTATCCAGAGCAGGAGGCGAGAAAACCCGTGCCAAGAACCAGAACTCGCAGAAGTGCGGCGAAAGCCGCCTAGACTTTTACAGGAAATTAGAGACTTGACCGGTCAGTAACAAATTTCAGAGCCTCGCTGAAGAGTGAGGAAAATTGTATTACAGCAGTGAAAACAAGTGCATGCAACCATCAGTGTTGAATTTTTCTGAGTTGTTCGGTGCCGGTAATACACAGGTCGGCTTTCAGCAAGGTTCAAGGTCCAAACCGACTACATGAAGCGGACATTTTTTCGCCGACAACGGCGAGCATGCGGAACAGAACAGCACTCTGCATCTTCTGCAACGTCCGGATGCCAGAAAGCCGGCGCAGATTCTTTCCTGCCTACCAGTTCATCCGCCCTGTCAGCATGACCCTGTGGTCCGGCCGCTTGCTGCTTGCTTCGCGACGCTCGAACTCCAGGCCCGAAGAGATTGCTGAACCGCCCGCATAGCGCATGCCGATGCGGTAGTCGCGCCTGCTGCCGTCTTCCGCTCCGAATCCAACATACGGCGTGTGCAGCCCGCTACTTCCGTAGAATCGATAGCCAACCTCCGCGTCCAGACGCGTCGCCAAGCTATTCTCTCCAGACGACGCGCGACTGACGGCGCTGCTGTCCCACAGAGAGTCGACACCGCTTTCCGCCTGACCGTGCGACAGCGAAGACCTGTAGGTCATGCCAGTCTCTTGACCATCCACTCGGCACCCCACAGTCAAGCCGGCGCCCCACTCCTTCCGGTCGCTTTCATGGTCCACCAAGATGCGTGCCGTCGCAACCACCTTCATTCCGGTCGCAGAATTGCCGTAGCTGGCTGCGCCGCCCATTTCAAAGCCGGTTCCAGTGTCGCCGTCGCCGCCGTCCCAGCGCACGCCGGCCTCGCCCGACAGCACCAGCGAAGCGCCGGATTCAAGCACGCCGCTGCGGTGCCTTTCAACCGCAATGCGCATCCCTTGCGCCCGCGACTTCGATCCCATCGGACGCTGCGCATCCCCCTCGACCTCGTTCTGCAGACCCCAGGCCTCGCCCTTCAGGTCCACCTGAACCAGGCGCCCGTCTGCCGAGCCACTAGCCGAAAACAGGCGGTAGCGACCCCCGAAAGCCGCACTGGCCAGCTTCATCCTGCTGGAGGCGGCTTCAGCCTCGTTGTCGTTGTAGCTGATCTTGCCCCTGCCGTAGCCGACCGCCGCCCACAGGCTCGCCGACTCCGACACCGACCAGCCAGCATAGGGATTCAGCGTCTTCACCTGCATCTTCAGCACGCCGCCGGTGCCGCCGATACTGCCCCGATAGCCGAAGCTTCCCTTCGACGCACCAATCGCCACGCCGACCAGAACACCGGACTCGCTCAGCGTGTCGGTTCCAATATTCAAAGACGCCAGCTCGCCGTCCCATGTCAGCGCACCCTCGCCGCTGCCCGACATCTTGCGATAGTCAACCGAACCCCACACGGTCAGGATGCCGGAACGCCCCCCGCCGGAAGCGCCCGTCGCACCCAGAGCACTCGGCGAGTAGACAAAGCTCGCACCGTCCAGTGAACGGTACAGCGACATCTCCGAACGCGGCAAGCCGCGGTCGCGTTCGCGGTCGTGCCGCACGGCACGCGCCAGAATCGAAAGCAGGCCGCCGTTCGCAAACCCGCCAGTCGACGGCACGTCAATCGTTGGTACATCAACCGGCGGCGCATTGACAACCGGCGGGGCAACCGCCGCGCCGCCGACCACCGAAGCCACCCGGCTGCTGACCGCCGCCACCACGCTCGTGGTAACCTCGCGTGCCACCTCCGCCACAATCTCCATGTCCAGCTCGTCCTGCACCAGCTCGTCGTTGTCCGTTATGGTGCCCGTGCCGCTGGCTGCCACCAGCGTGTACGACGGGTTCGGGTTGCTCAGGGTCACCACCACCGTCTCGTCCGGCTCCGACAGGATATCCCCGATTACCGAAACCGAAATCGTCTTGCTGGTCTCAGTCGCCGCAAACGTCAGCGTGCCGCCGGCAATCGCCGTGTAGTCGACTCCCGACTCCGCCGTGCCCGTGCCTGCATCCGCATAGTCCACCGTCACCGGAGCCGTCGGCGCCGGCTCCAGCGTAACCGTGAACGTCAGCGTGACTGTCTCGTCCTCGTCGACCTCTTCAACAGTCGGCGAATCAATCGAAATGCCCGGGTCGTCGTTGGTAATCGTACCGGTGCCGCTTGATGTCGCAATCGCCGTGCCCGCAGACGCGCCGCTCAGCGTAATCACAACGGTCTCGCTCGGCTCGAACGCCAGGTCGCCGGTCACCGACACCGTAATCGTCTTGCTCGTATCCCCCGCATTAAACGACAGCGAGCTGGCTGCGACCGCCGTGTAGTCGGTCCCCGACGTCGCCGTACCGCCCGTAACGGCGTAGTTCACTGTCACATCCTGGTAGCTGGCCGGACTCAGCGACACCGTGAAAACCAGGTCATTCGAATCGCCGTCATCGCCTTCCGCCACGCTCGGCGAGTCGATCGAAAAGCCCGGCGTGTCGTTGTCCCGGATCGTCCCGGTGGCGCTCACCGTCACGAGGGTCACACCCGACGACGGATTGCTCAGCGTGACAGTCACCGTCTCGTCCCGCTCGTTCTCCGTGTCGCCCGTCACTGACACTGTAATCGTCTTGCTCGTCTCGTTCGCAGCAAACGTCAGCGTGCCGGAGGCCGCCGTGTAGTCGGTCCCCGCAGTCGCACCATTCGTAGCCCCGTCCGAACTGGCGTAGTTCACCGTCACCGACCCCGACGGCTCCGCCGGACTCATCGTCACCGTGAACACCAGGTTCACCGAGCCGCTGTCGCCCTCCGTCACGCTCGCATCGGCAATCGAAAGACCCGGATCGTCGTTGGTGATCGTGCCGGTGCCGCTCGCCGTCGAGATGTTCGTGCCCGACGACGCACCGCTCAGCGTAATCACCACGGTCTCGTCCGCCTCGTAGGTCGCGTCCCCCGACACCGTCACCGTAAACGTCTGGCTCGTGGTACCCGCCGCAAACGTCAGCGTGGTGCTGGAGGCAAGCGCCGTGTAGTCGGTCCCCGACGTCGCCGTGCCGGTACCCGCATCAGCGTAGTTCACCGTCTCTTGGATCGCCGATGCCGGACTCAGCGTCACGGTGAACGTCAGGCTCGTCGTGCTGCTGTCGCCCTCCGCCACGCTCGGCGAGTCGATCGAAAAGCTCGGCGTGTCGTTGTCCGTGATCGTACCCGTGCCGCTCGCCGTCGCGATCGCCGTGCCCGCCGACGCATTGCTCAGCGTAACCGTCAATGTCTCGTTCGCCTCGTGCATCGTGTCCCCCGTCACCGAAACGGTAAATGCACGGCTCGTCACACCCGCCGCAAACGTCAGCGTCCCCGAGACCGCCGTGTAGTCGCTTCCCGCAGTCGCCGTGCCGTCCGTGCTGGCGTAGTCGACCGTGTACTGCGAATTGCCAGCACCGCTCAGCGTCACCGTGAACGTCATGTTCACCGAGCCGCTGTCGCCCTCCGTCGCGCTCGCATTGCCGATCGAAAATTTCGGGTCGTTGTCCGTGATCGTGCCGGTGCCGCTTGATGTCCCGATCTCTGCATTGCCCGTCGCATCGCTCAGCGTGACCACCACCGTCTCGCCCGCACCCTCGTCAGTCGTGTCCCCCGTCACCGACAACATGAACGTCTTGCTCGTGTCCCCGGCCGCAAACGTCAATGTGGTAGCCGAGATCGCCGTGAAGTCGGTCCCCGCAGTCGCCGTGCCCGCAGTTGCAGTCGCATAGTCCACTGTCGTGGCCTGGTAGCTGGCCGGACTCAGTGTCACTGTGAACTCCAGATTCACCGAGCTGCCGTCGCCCTCCACCACGCTCGGCGAGTCGATCGAAAACCTCGGTGTGTCGTTGTCCGTGATCGTGCCGGTGCCGCTGGCCGTCACGATATCCGCACCCGACGCGCTGCTCAGCGTGACGATCACTGTCTCGTTCGCCTCGTTGATCGTGTCGCCCGTCACCGACACCGTGATTGTCTTGCTGGTCTCGCTCGCCGCAAACGTCAGCGTGGTGCTGGCGGCCAGCGCCGTGAAGTCGGTGCCCGACGTCGCCGTGCCGCCCGTGCGGGCGTAGTTCACCGTCACCTGAGACGACGACGCCGGATCCAGCGTCACCGTGAACACCAGGTTCGCCGAGCCGCTGTCGCCCTCCGTCACGCTCGGCGAGTCGATCGTAAGGCCCGGATCGTCGTTGGTGATCGTGCCGGTACCGCTCGCCGTCGCAATGTTCGTACCCGTCGACGCATTGCTCAGCGTGAGCACCACCGTCTCGTCCGCTTCGTGCGTCGTGTCCCCTGTCACTGATACCGTAATTGTCTGGGTCGTGGTCCCCGCCGAAAACGTCAGCGTGCCGCCCGCAATCGCTGTGTAGTCGGTACCCGACGTCGCCGTGCCCCCGGTACCCTCGGCCCAGTTCACCGTCGCCGCAGACGCCGGCGCCGGACTCAGCGTCACCGTGAACACCAGGTTCGTCGTGCTGCTGTTGCCCTCCGCCACGCTCGGCGAATTGATCGAGAAGTTCGGCGTGTCGTTGTCCGTGATCGTGCCGGTGCCGGTGGCCGTCGCAATCCCTGCGCCCGACGTCGCATCGCTCAGCGTGACCACCACCGTCTCGTTCAACTCGTTCGCCGTGTCGCCGGTCACTGATACTGTAATCGTCCGGCTCGTGGTCCCCGCCGGAAACGTCAGCGTGCCGGAGACCGCCGTGTAGTCGGTGCCGGCCGTCGCACCGTTCGCAGACCCGTCCGAACTGGCGTAGTCGACCGTCAGCTGCGACGAGCTCGAAGCGCTCAGCGTCACCGTGAACACCAGGTTCACCGAATTGCTGTCGGCTTCCGTCACCGTCGGCGAATCGATCGAGAATTTCGGGTCGTCGTCCGTGATCGTGCCGGTGGCAGCGCCGTCGGCAATCCCTGCGCCGCCCGTCGCATTGCTCAGCGAGACCGTGAACGTCTCGCTTGCACCCTCGTCATCCGTGTCGCCCGTCACCGACACTGTAAACGTCTGGCTCAGGTTCGTGGTCCCCGTCGCAAACGTCAGCGTGCCGGTTCTTGCCGTGTAGTCGCTCCCCGACGTCGCCGTGCCGGCCGACGTGGCGTAGCTCACCGTCGTCTGAGTCGCCGTCGACGCACTCAGCGTCACCGTGAACGTCATGTTCGTCGTGCTGCTGTCGCCCTCCGCCACGCTCGCATCGGCAATCGAGAATTTCGGGTCGTCGTCTGTGATCGTGCCGGTGGCAGTGCCGTCGGCAATCCCTGCGCCGCCCGTCGCATTGCTCAGTGCGACCGTGAACGTCTCGCTCGCTCCTTCGTCCGTCGTATCGCCCGTCACCGACACTGTAAACGTCTGGGTCGTCGTCCCCGCCGTAAACGTCAGCGTGCCGGTTCTTGCCGTGTAGTCGCTCCCCGCAGTAGTCGCCGTGCCGTTCGAGGTGGCGTAGCTCACCGTCGTCTGAGTCGTCGTCGACGCACTCAGCGTCACCGTGAACGTCATGTTCACCGAACTGCTGTCGCCCTCCGCCACGCTCGCATCGGCAATCGAGAATTTCGGGTCGTCGTCCAGTATCGTACCGGTGGCAGCGCCGTCGTCAATCCCTGCGCCGCCCGTCGCATTGCTCAGCGAGACCGTGAACGTCTCGCTTGCACCCTCGTCATCCGTGTCGCCCGTCACCGACACTGTAAACGTCTGGCTCAGGTTCGTGGTCCCCGCCGCAAACGTCAGCGTGCCGGTTCTTGCCGTGTAGTCGCTCCCCGCAGTAGTCGCCGTGCCATCCGAAGTGGCGTAGCTCACCGTCGTCTGAGTCGCCGTCGACGCACTCAGCGTCACCGTGAACGTCATGTTCACCGAACTGCTGTCGCCCTCCGCCACGCTCGCATCGGCAATCGAGAATTTCGGGTCGTCGTCTGTGATCGTGCCGGTGGCAGTGCCGTCGGCAATCCCTGCGCCGCCCGTCGCATTGCTCAGTGCGACCGTGAACGTCTCGCTCGCTCCTTCGTCCGTCGTATCGCCCGTCACCGACACTGTAAACGTCTGGGTCGTCGTCCCCGCCGTAAACGTCAGCGTGCCGGTTCTTGCCGTGTAGTCGCTCCCCGCAGTAGTCGCCGTGCCGTTCGAGGTGGCGTAGCTCACCGTCGTCTGAGTCGTCGTCGACGCACTCAGCGTCACCGTGAACGTCATGTTCACCGAGCTGCTGTCGCCCTCAACTACGCTTGCATCGGCAATCGAGAATTTCGGGTCGTCGTCCGTGACCGTGCCGGTGGCAGTGCCGTCGGCAATCCCGGCGCCGCCCGTCGCATTGCTCAGCGTGACCGTGAACGTCTCGCTCGCTCCTTCGTCCGTCGTGTCGCCCGTAACCGGCACGTTGAACGTCTGGCTCGTGCTATTCGCCGCAAACGTCAGCATGCCGGCAGTCACCGCCGTGTAGTCGGTACCCGACGTCGCCGTGCCGGCCGACGTGGCATAGCTCACCGTCGTCTGAGTCGTCGTCGACGCACTCAGCGTCACCGTGAACGTCATGTTCACCGAGCTACTGTCGCCCTCCGCCACGCTCGCATCGGCAATCGAGAATTTCGGGTCGTCGTCCGTTATGGTCCCCGTGCCGCTCGCCGTCCCGATCCCCGCGCCGCTCGTCGCACCGCTCAGCGTGAGCACCACTGTCTCGCTCGCACCCTCGTCCACTGTGTCGCCCGTCACCGGCACCGTAATCGTCTGGCTCGTGGTCCCCGCCGCAAACGTCAGCATGCCACCAGTCACCGCCGTGTAGTCGGTACCCGAGGTCGCTGTCCCGCCTGTCTGGGCGTAGCTCACCGTGAGCGACGACGTGCTCATCGCACTCAGCGTAACCGTGAACGTCATGTCCTTCGAACCGCTGTCGCCCTCGACCACGCTCGGCGAGTCGATCGAAAACTTCGGGTCATCGTCCAGTATCGTACCGGTGGCAGTGCCACTCCCCGCCGCGATGTTCGTGTCTGGACCCGCATTGTGTAGCCTAACCGTGAACGTCTCGTCCGCCTCGTCCAGCGTGTCGCCCCTCACCGACACATTGAACGTCCCGCTCGTACTCCCCGCCGCAATCGTCAGGTCGCCACCAGTCACCGCCGTGTAGTCGCCGCTGCTCCCAGCCGTCGCTGTCCCGTTCGAAGTGGTGTAGGAAACTATCCTGCTTAATCTGTGCGCGGGACTCATCGTCACCGTGAACACCATATTCGTCGAACCGCTGTCGCCCTCGACCACGCTCGCATCG
This sequence comes from Arenicellales bacterium, assembly GCA_965203865.1. Lineage (GTDB taxonomy): Bacteria > Pseudomonadota > Gammaproteobacteria > Arenicellales > JAJDZL01. The sequence goes on along the minus strand of OZ241916.1, from coordinate 1,305,482 downwards.
GCGATCGAAAATAAAGGCCGTCCCTCGTCGTCGCTGGTGGTCATCGCCGCATTCACGTTGGCCAAGGCGTTGTAGCCGGTGTCAGTACTTGACGGGTCGAGCACCACATTCCAGTTCATATTGTTGTCACGTATACTATCATCGACACCCGTTACTGTCACCGTCTGCGCCGTGCTCCAGTTCTGGGTCGTGAAGGTCATCGTGCTGGGCGACACAGTGCCCTCGGTAGTGTCGCCGCTGGAAATAGCGACGGTCACATTGGCCGACGGCGCCACGCTCAGCTTCACTGTGAACGTCGACTGGCTGCCAGCCTCCGTGACCGTGGCGCTGTTGGTAGGGGTGCTTAATTCCAGCCCCTTGGCAGTCGGCTTGATTGTGAAGGAGCCTATGGTATACCAGGTATCTCTATTGGCCGAATCATTTAAGGGAGAGGATTGAAACACCCGGCCTTTGACGTCAATGCCAACTGTTGTATCCGACGTGACATTTCTGTTGGTGCCGGTCCAGGCCAAAGTTAGTCTAAGGCAGCCGTCGCACTCGTCTTCACTATTATCTCCCCACGCATTCGTAATGGAGAGGCCAGATGGGGCACTAGTGAGCCGATGGTTGGCAAGCGCTTGAGTTTGAAAAGCGTTAAAAGCAGAATATATCGAAACACCATGCGTCAGCTGAATCACCGCACCGCCAGCTAATTGGTTCGCGTAAATATTAGTTCCACTAACTCCTGCCGGACTGTTAAAGCCAATTTTCCCTGCCAATGGATGACCTGAATTATGATGAGCTTGAGCATCAGACAGCATGCATACTGATATTGCCACTGCCAGCAGCGAACAGGCAACGTGCTTGGCAAGCGCGAGTCGGCGAGCCGGGCTTTCGAATAGGCAAGTATTCCTGAATACCCCCCCCCCCCACTAATTTATGCGCCAATGCAAAACTCCTTGGACTGCAAAGCCAAGCAATTGGTTCAACTAGCATCAATGTCAATTTCATCAGTTTGTACCCGAAAATCTTTTTACAGCAAAAATACTTAAACTGCCCCGGTCCGAACAACCAGAGAATCTTTCTGCCTATTATAAACAATCCGGGCAGGCAATTCATTCGCAATTCAATGCACTTCACCCCCCCCCCTTTTTTATAAAAAATTCAATTGAAATCAATCAACTATGAATACTATTTCAGTATAGATCAATTCCATTTGCAACACTAAATTAGATTGCATGCATCTAACCATCATAAAGGTTTGACTTGTAATACAACGTGAGTGCTTCCCGTTCCCAGAACCTCGCTTAAAAGTGCAGTATCTGTATTAAGGCGGTGCAGGAAAAAGCATGCAACTGTCAGCGTTGAATTTTTCCGAGTCATCCGGGGCAATTCGGTGCCGATACTGTGCGAGCCGGCTTTCGGCAGGGTTTCGGGGTCTGATTCGGCGGCATAAGGCAACCGTGCGGACGAGTTTTTGCCGGCAGCAGGCAAGAACGTCTGCTCAATTGACCGATTCAAGACGAGCGGCTAAGTGCCACTGAGCAAGACTATTCGAGAAGAATTCTTTTCAACCGCAGGTATTGTCCATGGCTTCGTTCAACTATTTCATATACACTGCTGCGCAGATTCTTGCTGAACTTCAGCCGACAACGGCGAGTACTGCGAGTCAGCACCGCCGGACTACGCACCACGCGCCGAATGATGGTTCCCCAAGCTACACCGCCATTCATCCAGCGGCAGCAACCAGTACTGAACTGCGCACAGCAATGCCTGCGCCAGCAAGCCGCACAGGTAGAACGCCTGATTCGCGGTAAAACTTCTGCACGGCGGATGATGAAGATCCAGGTCAATCAGCGGTCCCCTGAACACATTCCCCTGACCCTGCTTGCCGCGATGCTGCGCATCCGTCGCGTCGCAACGACGCATTTTCAATGTGCCGTTCAAACCCCTCTCCAGCAAGTCGGATAGTCCGCTTTCCTCGCTACCCGCGCCGCAACCGGTCAACTTCGCATTCATGAAATCATATTCGACATCCCACACTCGACTTTGTATACTGCTCAGCTGTTTCATAAGGACACCTCTTGGGTGAGTTTTTAATAAAACGGTATTGCCCAACGGAGGTGTCCCTTTACCACGCCCTCAGCGTCGATATTTCAGCATCTTAAGCGAGAATCAAGGGTAACAAAGAACTCTTTTTTAGGGAAATTTGCAGAGTTTGATGATACCAACAAAATCACAGTTTTAAAAACTGTGATGGCTTGGGAAACTGGGCGCTAAAACTAAACCCACAAGTTGCATTGAACGGTGTAAAATACATTTTTGACGAACCCGGAAATAGGATTCTATATCGTGGCCATTTATGCTGATGATTTAGTGGGAGGCTTGACAATCACCTATGAATGAAACGATTGGCACAATGTTTCTCAATAGTGGATTCAAAGTGTCTGCGCAATTTCGTCGAATGGGAATTTGTACATCGCTCTATTGCTTTGTTGAAAATTTGGCAAGGCGGTACGGAAATGTATCCGGTCTAATGTGGACATGCTGGAAAGTATAATTTTTCAGCACACCGGACTTACGAATCTCTCGGCATGAAACCTTGCGAATATTTGATTTGCGAGAAGCTGCAATTTGCTAATTCCCAGTAAAATTTATGAACCCAAGTAAACTAACCAACCAAGGAAAATTATTATGATAGGTAAAGAAGTAGTAGTTCTAGATGGAGTAAGAACCGCAATTGGAGACTATGGCGGGTCGTTGAAATCGTTTTCAGCATGCGAGCTGGGGGCTATGGCGGTCCGTGGTGTCTTGAACAAAACCGGCATTGCCCCCTCCAGTGTTGGACACTGCGTAATTGGAAATGTCCTGCATTCAGACAAGCGAGACATGTATATCTCGCGCTATGCCGCCTTGGAAGGCGGGCTACCTATAGAAACACCAGCCCTCACTGTGAACCGACTGTGCGGTAGCGGGCTTCAAGCCGTTGTAAGCGCTGCGCAAACTGTGCAGCTCGGCGATGCAGAAACAGTGATTGCCGGAGGGGCTGAATCCATGAGTGGTGCACCTTACTGGGCAACCGGGATGCGCTGGGGACAACGAATGGGGGATGCTCAGTTTGTAGATATCATGGTCGGTGCGCTCAGCGACCCGTTTGATGACTGCCACATGGGCGTTACCGCAGAAAATATCGCTGAAAAATGGGGTATTGGTCGGGACGAGCAGGATGGACTGGCTGTCGAAAGCCATACTCGGGCTGCAAGAGCTGCGGAGGACGGTCGTTTCAAAGACCAGATAGCACCTGTCGAAATCAAAAGTCGAAAAGGTACAACCGTGTTTGAAACAGACGAGCATGTTCGCGCGGATACAAATCTCGAGGCATTGTCAAAAATGCGTACAGTCTTCAAAAAGGAAGGCTCTGTTACCGCTGGCAATGCTTCCGGCATCAACGATGCAGCAGCGGCAGTCGTCATGATGGAAGCCAATGCAGCTGAAAAAGCGGGTCGGGAGCCAATGGCCAGACTGGTTGGATACGCCCATTCAGGTGTGGAGCCCAAGTACATGGGAATTGGTCCGGTTCCGGCAATTCAGAGAGTTCTTGAAAAAACCGGACTCAAGCTGGATGACATTGATCTTATTGAACTGAACGAAGCATTTGCCGTTCAAGCTTTGGCTGTAATGAAAGACCTTGGACTGCCATCCGAGATTACCAATCCAAATGGAAGTGGTATTTCTTTGGGGCATCCGATTGGTGCTACTGGCTGCATCCTTACCGTGAAGGCACTCTACGAGTTGAAGCGAACCGGTGGCCGCTATGCAATCGTATCCATGTGCATCGGCGGCGGACAAGGCATTGCTGCAATCTTTGAAAGAATTTAAGTTTACAGAAGCAAAATAGAATGTAAGATTGTCGAAATTTATGAATAGCAACAATATATCCTGGAGATAAAAATGCTTATAAAAAAACACGACGATATTCGTCCGAGTCAGATAACACCGTATAGTGTCTACAAGAGTCGCCGAAAATTTTTACAAGCTGGCACTGCTTTTGCAATTGGCGGTGCGATTCCATTATTTACGCAGAATGTAAAAACGGCGCACGCCGCCAACGACTTTCCAAGTCTTGTCAAAAGTCAGTACAGCACTGACGATGAGCTGACCAGTTACGAGGATGTAACAAGCTACAACAATTTCTACGAGTTTGGAACAGACAAGAAGTCTCCGGCAAAAGAAGGGTACAGGCTTACAACTCGTCCTTGGAGCCTTGAAGTTTCCGGGGAGTGCGAATCGCCCAAAGATTGGGATATCGAGGATATTCTCAAGCAGTTCCCGGCTGAGGAAAGAATTTATCGCCATCGCTGTGTCGAAGCTTGGTCTATGGTAGTTCCCTGGGTAGGATTTTCATTGGGTGATTTTCTGAAGATTCATAGACCTACATCAAAAGCAAAGTACATTGAAATGCTAACACTCGTCAGACCGGAAGAAATGATTGGTCAAAAACCCGGCTTGTTTGGGTCAGTGCTAAATTGGCCATACCGGGAAGGACTTCGTATTGATGAGGCAATGAACCCGCTTGCAATCTTTGCGATTGGCCTTTATGGCGAGTTAATGCCAAACCAGAACGGTGCTCCAATTCGACTTGTAGTACCTTGGAAATACGGTTTCAAAGGCATCAAATCAATTGTTTCAGTCAGGTTCACCGAACAACAACCATTAAACACCTGGCAGGAGCAGGCTTCCAACGAGTACGGATTCTACGCAAATGTAAACCCCGAAGTTGACCATCCGCGCTGGAGCCAGGCGACAGAACGCCGAGTTGGCAGTTTGTTCGGACGACAACCTACTTTGATGTTCAATGGATACGCTGAGCAAGTAGCTAGTCTATATACAGGCATGGACTTGTCGGTAAATTACTGAGCGAAGCACTGCATAACTCGCAAAATTCATAAGCGCTGAATGCAAGCTCACTCCGAAACCGAGCGGCTCGATTTGTGAAAAAGCCTGGTGCTGCTCAGCAACGGCTATGGGTCAAGCGGGCCAAGCCCGTCGTATTCATTTTGTGCTTGATTCCGCTCGCCCTGCTTGCATACGATGTCTATACCGGCAATCTCAGCGCCGACCCTGTAGAAGACTTTACGAATGTTACGGGAACATGGGGATTAAGACTGCTGATTATCACACTAGCGATTACGCCTCTTCGAATAATTACCGGTTTCAACGCACTAACACAGCTAAGACGAATGCTCGGGGTTTACGCATTTGTCTATGTTCTCCTTCATTTAGCTACCTATGTTGTTATTGACCAATATTTCGACTTCGAGCAAATCATCGCAGATGTCATTGAGCGATACTACATCCTGTTTGGAATGCTCGCATTTGCGCTAATGATTCCGCTCGCTGCAACTTCCTTCAACAAAATGGTAAAACTTCTTGGTGGAAAGCGCTGGATTAAACTTCATCGACTGGTATACATCATTGCTCCGTTGGGTATTTTGCACTTTTTCCTGCAGGTTAAAGCTGATGTTACTTCGCCAATCATTCACGGAGCAATCCTGGCTGCACTGCTAGGATTTCGAGTTGTTCATCACTATCGAAAAGCACGCCCTCAATCAGCATAGTCTTGCTATTTTCCAATAGCGGCACTATACCTGCATAATTGGTGCTGAGCTACTTCATGCACTTTGCCTGAAGCATTCAAGTCCATTGCACTTGAAAATAAGCTCTGCAGTTACCCACTATGGAATGAATGGCTAAAAAAGAACAGATAAGAAATCGCAACACGTGGAATTCACTTCGCACCCTGGGGGATTATCTTTGGGGTTATCGGTTGCGTATCGCAGTCGCAACAGCTTGCCTTATATTTGCAAAGGTGGCAACGATTGCTGTCCCAATAACAATCAAGGAACTTGTAGACTGGTTCGACGCATCCCTGAATCCTGACCTTATCTTGACTATTCCCATATTTCTGCTACTGACCTATGGTCTGCTCAGTTTATGCAGAACTTTGTTTGAAGAGTTGCGAAATGTCATATTTGCCCGTGCTTCGCAACGCGTGGTTAGAAGCGTGGGAGTAAAAGTATTTCGACACCTGCATCAACTTTCCCATGCGTTTCACCAAGGCCGTGAAACAGGGGCGGTTTCCAGAGACATTGAACGAGGAACACGAGGGGTTAACTACATTCTGTTCTTTCTGGCTTTCAGTATTGTCCCAACTGTATTTGAAATTTCAGTAGTTTGTATTTTCCTTGCTGTCAACTTCAAGTGGTATTTCTCTGTAATCACTTTTGCAACAATTGTGTTCTATGCTGTTTTTACACTACTCGTAACTATTTGGAGAACTCAATTTCGCGTACGAATGAACGCCGCTGAAACACGCGCCAATTCATCCAGCGTAGATGCGCTTCTCAATTATGAAACAGTGAAATATTTCGGAAATCTTGAGTTTGAAACCCAGCGCTATGACAGACATTTGCAAGAATGGGAAAAAGAATCGATTAAAAGTGAAACTTCTCTCGCTTTTCTGAATATTGGACAGGGCTTGATCATTTCAATCGGCATGATATTACTGCTTTACCTCGCCGCCCAAGGGATCATTGTTGGCGATATGACACTAGGCGATTTTATTATGCTGAACGCCTTTCTGCTGCAAATGTACATTCCTCTGAGTTTTCTCGGTACAACATTTCGAGAGATCAACCATGCGTTAACAGACATGGATCGAATGTTCAGTCTGCTCGCTGTTGACGACAAGTTGCCGCAGGCTGAAAACGCTACCAGTTTGAAAATAAAGGGGCCTGAAATTGAATTTGATGATGTTTCTTTCGGATACTCACCGAAAAGACAGATTTTAAGGAATGTCAGTTTCAAGGTTCCAAAAGGCAAAAAGGTTGCAATTGTAGGTCCCAGCGGTGCAGGCAAGTCAACAATCGTGCGCCTCCTTTTTCGCTTCTATGACGTTACCGGAGGTGCCATCAGAATCGACAATCAGGATCTGCGAGAGACCGACCAGGATTCCCTTCAAGCGGCGATTGGCGTTGTTCCCCAGGATACGGTGTTGTTCAACGATACAATTGAATACAACATTTGTTACGGACGCGCAGACTGTACATCGGAAACGAGGGATGAGGCAGTGCGCAAGTCGCAACTTAGTTCTTTCATTGAATCATTACCGGATGGCTATGAAACAGTGGTCGGAGAACGCGGCTTGAAACTCTCTGGCGGCGAAAAGCAACGAGTTTCAATTGCCAGAACACTGCTCAAGGACCCGCCAATTCTCATTCTCGATGAAGCAACCTCTTCCCTTGATACAAAGTCGGAAAGCATGATTCAAGATGCACTTGAAACTGTTGCAGCCAATCGAACAACCCTGGTAATCGCTCATCGACTTTCAACCGTTGCTGATGCTGATACAATTCTTGTCCTTCAAGATGGGCGAATTGTAGAAAGAGGCACCCACTTCGAGCTATTGGACAAACACGGACTTTATGCTGAAATGTGGCATCTGCAGCGAAAAAAACAAGAAGCAGAGGCTACCGAAATTACGTGAGACCTGAGATATTGACGTACTGCCTGTGTAATTTGAAGTCTCTTTAGCATTCCACTAATCACTCAGCCATCGAAATGAATTGCGAAACAATTCCATCCATGGTCCATATTCACCCCATTCACTTGGAGCCCATGAATACTGTACCGAACGAAAAACTCGCTCGGGATGCGGCATCATTGCGGTAATCCGTCCATCCTGATTTGTAATACCCGCAACTGAGTATTCAGATCCATTGGGATTGCAGGGATATTTCATAGTCGCCCTACCTTGGTTGTCTGCATAGCGAAGAACAATTTGTCCATTGCTCTTTAATTGAAGATAATCCTCTTCACATGAAAAGACTGCTTTCCCCTCTCCATGAGCAACAGCAACTGGTACAAGTGCGTGGTCCATCCCACCTGTCAATACAGACTTGTTCTCAGCTATATCCACCATTGCAAGACGCGCTTCAAACTGTTCTGACACATTTTTCAGAAATTCAGGCCAATGCTCCGCTCCCGGAATGATATCTTTCAGTGCCGCCATGACTTGACAGCCATTGCAAACTCCCAAGGCAAACTTGCTTTCATCCAGAAAAAATTCAGTAAACATGCTTTTTAGTTCTTCATTGAACAGAATTGTACTTGCCCAACCTTTGCCAGCACCCAGCACATCACCAAATGAGAAGCCGCCGCACATTGCGAGCCCATGAAACCGGCTTAATGTCTCACCACCAGAAGTCAAATCAGACATCATGACATCATAAGCGTCGAATCCCGCCTGAGTAAATGCCGCGGCCATCTCTACATGCCCATTCACGCCCTGCTCTCTCATGATTGCAATTGTCGGACGCGATTTTCCTATAACCGGGGGAGATTCAGCAAATGCATTCGGAAGTTTGCAATGCAAACCCGGATCTGACTCGTCAAGAATCCGATCGTACTCCTGGAGCGCAGTTTCGGAATTATCCCGAAGAGTTTGCATGCGCCACGAAGTTTCAGACCATGCGCGATGGAGTTCTGTTCTGGAGTTCTTGTAAATTTCATTTTCTCCAGAGTTTATTCTGATTATGTTTTGTTCTAGCGGGACACCAACATTGTGTACAAGGTGCTCAATTTCATATTTTGAAAAAATTTCCATTACCTGCTTGATTTCACTATGCTTAACCTGAACTACTGCGCCTAGCTCCTCATTGAACAAAAAAGGAATCGGGTCCCGTGCTCCAACTTGAATATCCAGGCCTTTTCTACCAGCGAACGCCATTTCGCACAGACATGCAAACAGCCCCCCGTCTGAACGATCATGGTAGGCAAGAATCAAACCCATATCCAACAACGCAGTAATTGCTTTATAGAATCTCTTTAACGTGTCAAAATCATTTACATCAGGAACAAGGCCCGAATACAAATCGAATGCTTGAAACAGGCAGGACATTCCAAGCCGGTCATACCCTTGACCCAAGTCAACCAGAAGCAACTCCGACTCTTCAATTTGCAATAACTGGGGAGTCAGACTACTGCGTACATCGCTTAATGCAGTAAATGCAGTCACGACCAGAGATATGGGGGAAAACACTTCGTGTGACTTATGTGAAGAATCAGTCCATTCCGTTTTCATTGACATAGAGTCCTTTCCTACGGGAATTGACAGGGAAAGAGCCTTGCACATTTGACTGGCAGATTCAACTGCATCGTACAGCTTGGCCTCCTCCCCTTTCACATTCGCTGCAACCATCCAGTTTGCACTTAGTTTGATGTCAGACAGCCTGTTTACGGATGTGGAGCGAATGTTCGTCAAGGCTTCGCCAATTGCCATACGCACACTGGAACAAGCATCCACAACCGCAACTGGCGCTCGCTCCCCGATTGCCATAGCTTCGCCCACATAGGTTTCATAATCAGCCAAAGTTATAGCGGCATCCGCTACGGGAACTTGCCAAGGGCCTACCATCTGGTCGCGATGCACGAGCCCCGACACTGTCCGGTCACCAATTGTAACCAAAAAGGACTTGTCGCCTACACAAGGCATACGCAATACTCTTTCAATGCAGTCCTCAAGCGTGAGATTGAAAATTTCTGATTCTTCAGGCGGGGGGCGTGTGTATCTATTTGTTTTTCGACAGCTCTGTAAATGACTATCCAACAGGAATCCCATCTCCAAATCAATTACAGTGCTATCGCCAATAAGTGTCGTAAGCTGATCTGTCACCACCAGTTCGCGTAAAGCCGTAGTTTGCCCAACAACTGCAACTGGACAGCGTTCTCGTTCGCATATCAGTTTAAAGCGTTGCCAGTCTTGGTTGTTTGCAACTGCCAAGACATATCGTTCCTGAGATTCGTTGCACCAAATTTCCATCGGACTCATACGCAGGTCATCGTTCAGAATATCTCTCAACATAATTTCTCCGCCAAGATCCGATGCGTGAATAATTTCCGGCAACGCATTCGACAATCCACCTGCCCCAACATCGTGAATTGACAGGATTGGATTGCTATTGCCAAGACTGGCACAGTGGTCAATTACTTCTTGGCATCGACGTTGCATTTCGGGATTGCTTCGCTGGACTGAGGCGAAATCCAGTTCTTCTCCTGACTGACCTTGTCCCAGGCTAGATGCAGCTCCCCCTCCAAGCCCGATAAGCATTGCCGGCCCGCCAATTACGACCAGCAAAGCCCCTGCTTCCAGTTTTTTCTTTTCAACCTGAGAAGGTCGAATATTCCCGATTCCGCCCGCAAACATGATCGGCTTGTGATACCCGTACGACTGCTTTTCATCATTGGTTTGCATTTCAAACGTTCTGAAATATCCTCCGATATTGGGCCTTCCAAACTCATTGTTGAATGATGCTGCCCCAATAGGGGCTTCCAGCATAATTTGAAGCGAACTGGCAATACGTTTCGGCAGCTCGGTTTCACCCTCCCAAGGCAGTGCAAATTCTGGAATTCTAAGATCGGATACCGAAAATCCACAAAGACCTGCCTTCGGTTTCCCTGCGCGACCCGTTGCGCCCTCATCTCGAATTTCTCCGCCTGCACCCGTGGCAGCACCCGGAAATGGAGAAATAGCGGTCGGGTGATTATGAGTTTCTGCCTTATAAATAATATGAGCGTTCTCACTCGTGCCAGCGTAAAGCCGAGATTCACAGTCAGGCATGAATCTGTTAGCCGAATAACCTTCAATGACTGAAGCATTGTCTTCGTAAGCAACAAGAGTGCCTTGCGGACTGCATTCGTGCGATTCCCGTATCATCGAAAATAACGATTTATTTTTTCGTTGATTATTAATTGTCCATGAAGCGTTGAAAATTTTATGCCGGCAATGCTCTGAATTAATCTGCGAATACATCATCAATTCTGCATCAGTTGGATTGCGGTCTCTTTCCCGGTACCATCTGTAAATGGACTTTATCTCAGCGTCAGATAGTGCCAAACCCATTTCCCGGTTCGTATCATCTAGCCGCTTAATACCATCACCAAGGATATCAATATGTCGAAGTGGTTGAGGTTGATGCTGTTTAAAGAGTTCTTTTATTTCATTCGATTTCAAAAAAATCGACTCTGTCATACGATCATGTACTATTGGGCCTACTTGTTCAATTAAATTTAGCTCACTGGAGTCAGTAAATTGAACTTTCCAGGTGATGCCGCGCTCAATGCGGTAAACCGCGTCAAATCCGCAACGATTCAGAATATCGGTGGCCTTTGTTGACCAAGGTGAAATGGTTCCAATCCGAGGTACAACAAGAATTGAATCGTTATCCAATTCCGATAAAGCACAAACGGGGCCCCCGCCAACAAGAAATGACAGGATTTCTAATTGCGAGGTTGACAATGGCGATGTGTGGGCAACAAAGTAAACATAGTTCGCCTGCAACGACTTGACACTGAAATTGACAGCCTGAACTCTGGATAGAAACTGCTCAAGTTTGAATGCAGATAACGCTTGCTGCCCACCAATCTGCAAAATTGACATATTTGCTTCGCGCGGAATCAACCTATTTAGCCTGTTTGTGGAAGAAAAGCACGGAAGCTATAGCGAATCCCATGCGAATACGCAGTAATTTAATCCCACTCCTGCTAATCAGGCAGTTCTACTGTTGAAATTCACGCCGCCGGCAATTCAATTCCCAACCGGTTGGCCGCTATTTGATAGGATTCCACTACATCGCCCAAACCTTGGCGAAACCTGTCCTTGTCAAGTTTTTCTCGCGTCTCTAAATCCCACAATCGACATCCGTCCGGGGTAAACTCATCACCCAGAAACAACTTTCCGTCATAGCGCCCGAATTCCAGCTTGAAATCCACAAGAATCATTCCGGCGTTTCGAAATAGTGGTTCAAGTACCGAATTCGTCTCAAAAGTTAGCACTTTCATCTGTTCAACTTCCGAATCTGATGCCCAGCCAAAAGAGCGAATGTGGTACTCGTTTATCATAGGATCGTGCCGTTCATCGTCTTTCAGAAAGAATTCAAAAGTCTTGGGTTCCAGTTCCAAACCTTCTTCCACACCGAGTCTGCGACAAATGGACCCGGCAGCAATATTGCGAATTACGCACTCAACCGGAATCATGTCCAAATACTTCACCAGCGAGCGATTGTCATCCACCAATTTTTCAAAATGCGTTGCAACACCTGATTTCTCAAGCTCGCACATGATGAATGCATTGAAGTGGTTGTTCACTGCGCCCTTTCGGTTCAGTGCTTCAACTTTTCGACCATCAAATGCCGAAGTGTCGTCCCGGAACTCCAGCATCAGTTTTTTATCGTCGTCAGTAAGAAAGACCGACTTCGCTTTGCCGGAATACAGTAGTTCGTTTTTCATACTAAATCCAAGTTAAAAATTATTAATTCAAAAATCAAAGCACTTCGGCAAACTGCATTGCAGAACGAACTTGATCATAGCAAGCACCCGACAATGGTACAAGCGGCAAACGCAAATTATTCTTGATCAAGCCTTGCTGAGATACACACCACTTCGCCGGAATAGGATTGGATTCAATAAACACAGCTTCATGCAACGGCATCAGCTTGTTATTCAATTCGCTAGCTTTTTCTTCATCGCCTGCGACTGCAGCTGTGCACATACGGTGCATTAGCGACGGCGCTACATTTGCAGTAACTGAAATAGTTCCTTTCCCGCCGCATAGCATCAGTTCCAATGCTGCAGTGTCTTGACCTGAATAAGAAACAAAGTCTTCTGCTGTGTTTTCAATTAGCCTCCTGCCTCGTTCAATATCGGCAGTCGCATCTTTGATTCCAACAATATTGTCAATTTCACTCAGGCGTATCACTGTGTCGTTATGCAAGTCTACTGATGTGCGGCCTGGCACGTTGTAGAGAATTTGTGGAATCGGGACGGATTCTGCAATTTTCTTGAAATGCTGGTACATACCCTCCTGTGTAGGTTTGTTGTAGTACGGAACAACTAGTAAACATGCATCAGCTCCAACTTCGTGCGCTGCTTTTGTTAGATCTATCGCTTCTGATGTACTGTTCGAGCCCGTCCCGGCAATAACTGGAATTCTGCCGGCCGCAAATTCAATTGTTTTTTCAACAACAATCCTGTGCTCTTCGTGGCTTAATGTTGCGGACTCTCCAGTGGTTCCAACCGACACAATTGCATCGGTACCTGAGCCAATATGATGCTCAACCAACCTCGCCAATGATTCCAGATCCAGGGACCCGTCTTCATTCATAGGTGTTACTACAGCTACAATACTGCCTGTAATCATTTCTAATTCTCTAATTGTTTTACCAGGTAAATAAAGGATAAAAAATTTAAAGCGATTGTTTTGACATCACCATTACCAATGATAAAGCACAATTCTATTAATGCCAATATAGAATTGCTTGCACTTTAAATTCACATTGTAAAACACATCGGGATTGGCGAAGGAAATATGAACTGATGACTAACTCAACTAGCTCTATATACAGTAGAATTACCCGAGTCTTTACACCTCAATTCGCAGAACAGGATGAACCTGGATACAACAAACTGGTCATTAGATTTTATGGCTTAGCAGTTTCTTGTAGTGTTCTGCACTGCTCTCGTCATAACAAACGAAGCGAACAAGTTCAACAAGTGCATTTGCTTCTACTGTTTCAACTGCCACTTGAGCCGCCATATCTGACGGATATCCAAACACTCCAGTTGATATGGCAGGGAATGCAATTGATTTCAAGCCTTTTGACCGGGCAACTTCAATGCAACACATGTAGCAGGATGCCAGTAACTGCTGCTCTTCATGGTCACCGCCCTGCCAAACAGGACCAACTGTATGGATAACATACTTGGCTCGCAAATCGTATCCACCTGTCAACTTGGCATCACCAGTATTACAGCCGCCAAGTTTCAGACATTCCTTGGCAAGCTCAGGCCCCGCTGCTCTATGAATTGCCCCATCTACTCCTCCACCGGGCCTCAACGCGCTGTTTGCGGCGTTTACAATCGCATCAACGTTCTGCAGTGTGATATCGCCAACTATTAGTTCAATTTTCATTCGAACTTAATCCCCTTGATTGGATAACAGATGCATTGTATTGCTCAGCTTCAAAAACTGATATGCACTTTTTGACAGTAATCAACGCTTAACAAGCTTTTAAGTATTAGTATCAATTAAACAAAATTCGTCAGTTCTGAAAAAACCCGTTTTGAATTGTATAACGAGATAATTTTATTGAAGAATAATTCAAAAAAATGCAAAAAAGCAAGCCTGAGATTGCCAGAAATTATATGATTATCGCTTGATTTCTTGCAATATTCAGGAGAAAAATAATCCCGCCTAAACCTAAGTCGCTACATCAAAGTGAAGTGTTTAGCATTTCCCGGCTCTACACCTGTTAGCCCGACCATCCGCTAGCTAGTGCAACAACCAAGCAAATTCCCTAGAAGCTATTCGGGACTTACTACCATTTTGCAAATTAATACCGGGTTCAAAGTTGTGTTCAAGGCAATCCGCTACTGATGTGGCTCGTTGAAAGATCTATTTTCGATTTTCCAGGCGCTTGACGTTTTGGCGCGTAACCGAGATGGAATCGACAAATTGCATGGCCTGTTTCTGTTGAAAAGCCCCCGCCCCCAAGTTGAATGAATTCAACCTGGGGAGTTCTCTGAAACGTCCAGATCAGGTTGACGCTGATTCTTTCCCGCCTACCAGTTCATCCGCCCCGTCAGCATGACCCTGTGGTCAGGCCGCCTGCTGCTTGCTTCGCGACGCTCAAACTCCAGGCCCGAAGAGATTGCTGAACCGCCCGCGTAGCGCATGCCTACGCGGTAGTTTCGCTTGCTACTCTCTTCCGCTCCGAATCCAACATACGGCGTGTGCAGACCGCTGTTTCCATAGAATCGATAGCCGACCTCCGCGTCCAGACGCGTTGCCAAGCTATCCTCTTCGGAAGATGTGCGACTGGCAGCGCTGCTGTCCCACAGAGAGTCGACACCGCTTTCCGCCTGACCGTGCGACAGGGAAGACCTGTAGGTCATGCCGGTCTCTCGACCATCCACTCGGCTCCCCACAGTCAAGCCGGCACCCCACTCCTTCCGGCCGCTTTCATGGTCCAGCAAAACGCGAGTCGTCGCAACCACCTTCATTCCAGTCGCAGAATTGCCGTAGTTCGCTGTGCCGCCCATCTCAAAGCCGGTTCCGGTGTCGCCGTCGCCGCCGTCCCAGCGTACGCCGGCCTCGCCCGACAGCACCAGCGAAGCGCCGGATTCAAGCACACCGCTGCGATGCGTCTCAACCGCAACGCGCATTCCGTGCGACCGGGACTTTGAACCCATGGGACGCCGCTCGTCCCCCTCGACTTCGTTCTGCACACCCCAGGCTTCGCCCTTCAGATCCACCTGAACCAGGCGGCCATCTCCTGAGCCGTCAGACGAAAACAGGCGATAGCGACCACCAAAAGCCGCACTGGCCAGCTTCATCTTGCCGGAAGATGACTCGGTATCTTCGTCGTTGTAGTTGATCTTGCCCCTGCCGTAGCCGACCGATGCCCACATGCTCGCCGACTCCGACAGCGACCAGCCAACATAGGGATTCAGCGTCTTCACCCGAATCTTCAGCACACCGCTGGTGCCGCCGATACTGCCCTGATAGCCGAAGCTTCCCTTCGACGCTCCGACCGCCACGCCGACCAGAACCCCGGACTCGCTCAGCGTATCGGTGCCAATATTCAAAGAGGCCAGCTCGCCGTCCCATGTCAACGTACCCTCGCCGCTTCCCGACATCTTGCGATAGTCAACCGAACCCCACACTGTCAGAATGCCGGAATGCCCCCCGCCGGAAGCACCGGTCGCACCCAGAGCGCTCGGCGAGTAGACGAAGCTCGCGTCGTCCAGCGAACGGTACAGCGACATTTCAGAACGCTCCAGTCCACGGTCTCGCTCGCGGTCGTGCTTCACTGCATGCGCCAGAATCGAAAGCAGGCCGCCGTCTGCAAACCCGCCAGTCGCCGGCACATTGACCGGCGGTGCAACCGCCGCGCCGCCAGCCACCGAAGCTACCCGGTTGCTGACCGCAGTCACTACGCTCGTGGTAACCTCGCGTGCAACCTCCGTCACAATCTCCATGTCCAGCTCGTCCTGAACCAGTTCGTCGTTGTCTTCTATGGTACCCGTCCCGCTGGCGGTCACCAGCGTGTACGACGGGTTCGGGTTGCTCAGGGTCACCACCACCGTCTCGTCCGGCTCCGACAGAATATCCCCGATCACTGAAACCAAAATCGTCTTGCTCGTCTCACTCGCTGCAAACGTCAGCGTACCGGCAGCAAGCGCAGTGTAGTCGACTCCCGACTCCGCCGTGCCCGTGCCTGCATCCGCATAGTCCACCGTCACCGGAGCCGTCGGCGCCGGCTCCAGCGTAACCGTGAACGTCAGCGTGGCTGTCTCATCTTCGTCGACCTCTTCAACAGTCGGCGAATCAATCGAAATGCCCGGGTCGTCGTTGGTAATTGTCCCAGTGCCACTCGCAGTCACAATCGCCGTACCTGTCGACGCACCGCTCAGCGTGACCACAACGGTCTCGTTCTCCTCGAAATCCAGGTCGCCCATCACCGACATCGTAATCGTCTGGCTCGTCTTATTCGGTGCTGCAAACGTCAGCGTGCCAGAAGCAGCTCCCGAAGGTCCATCATAGTCGGTACCCGAAGTCGCCGTACTGCTCGTACTCGTAACAGCCCAGTTCACCGTCACCGATGTCTGGTAGCTCTCCGGACTCAGCGAAACCGTGAAAACCAGATTGGTCGAATCGCCCGGGTCGCCCTCGACCACACTCGGCGAGTCGATCGAAAAGCCCGGCGTGTCGTTGTCCCGGATCGTACCGGTGGCGCTCGCCATCACGAGGTCCGCACCCGACGGACTGCTCAGCATGACGATCACCGTCTCGTCCGGCTCGTTCACCGTGTCGCCCGTCACCGACACCGTAATCGTCTTGCTCGTCTCCCCCATAGCAAACGTCAGCGTGGTGGAAGAAATAGCCGTGTAGTCGGTTCCCGCAGTCGCCGTACCCGTAGCTGTAGTCGCATAGTTCACCGTCACCTGAGACGACGATGCCGGACTCATCGTCACCGTGAACGCCAGGTTCACCGAGCCGCTGTCGCCCTCCGTCACGCTCGCATTGGCAATCGAAAGACCCGGGTCGTCGTTGGTGATCGTACCGGTGCCGGTCAATGTCGCAATGTTCGTGCCCGTCGACGCACCGCTCAGCGTGACAATCACCGTCTCGTCCGGCTCGTATGTCGTGTCCCCCTCCACCACTATCGTAATCGTCTGGCTCGCGGCATTCGCCGCAAACGTCAGCGTGCCGGTATTCGCCGTGTAGTCGGTGCCGGCAGTCGCGCCATTCGTAGTCCCGTCCGAACTGGCGTAGTTCACCGTCACCTGGGTCGCCGACACCGGACTCAGCGTCACTGTGAACACCAGGTTCGTCGTGCTGCTGTCGCCCTCCGCCACGCTCGGCGAGTCGATCGAAAAGCTCGGCGTGTCGTTGTCCGTGATCGTGCCGGTGCCGCTCGCCGTCGAAATGCCGGCACCGCCGGTCGCATTGCTCAGCGCGAGCACCACCGTCTCGTTCGCCTCGTTCGCCGTGTCGCCGGTCACCGGCACCGCAATCGTCCGGCTCGTCACCCCCGCCGCAAACGTCAGCGTGCCGGCATCGACCGCCGTGTAGTCGGTCCCCGACGTCGCTGTCCCGGTGCCCGCATCGGCGTAGTCGACCGTCAGCCGCGACGTGCTCGACGCGCCCAGCGTCACTGTGAACACCAGGTTCACCGAGCCGCCGTCGCCCTCCGTCACGCTCGGCGAGTCGATCGAGAATTTCGGGTCGTCGTCCGTGATCGTCCCGGTGCCGCTCGCGGTCCCGATCTCGGTGCCGGCCGACGCATTGCTCAGTGTAGCCACCACCGTCTCGCCCGCTCCCTCGTCATTCGTGTCCCCCGTCACCGACACCGTAAACGTCCGGCTCGTGTTGGTCGGCGTAAACGTCAGCATGCCGCCCGAAGTGGCCGTGTAGTCGGTCCCCGATGTCGCCGTGCCGCCCGTAACACTCCAGTTCACCGTCACCGACGCCTGGTAGCTCGCCGGACTCAGTGTCACCGTGAACGTCAGGCTCGCCGAACTGCTGTCGCCCTCCACCACGCTCGGCGTGTCGATCGAAAACCTCGGCGTGTCGTCGTCCGTGATCGTGCCGGTGCCAGTCCCCGTCACAATGTCCGCACCCGAGGCGCTGCTCAGCGTGACAATCACCGTCTCGTTCGCCTCGTTGATCGTGTCGCCCGTCACCGACACCGTAATCGTCTCGCTCGTGTCATTCGCCGCAAACGTCAGCGTGCCGCCCGAAATGGTCGCATAGTCGGTACCACCGATCGCCGTGCCGCTAAAGGCGTAGGCCACCGTCACCTGAGACGACGACGATGGACTCATCGTCACCGTGAACACCAGGTTCACCGAGCCGCTGTCGCCCTCCGCCACGCTCGGCGAGTCGATCGTAAGGCCCGAATCGTCGTTGGTGATCGTGCCGGTGCCGCTCGCCGTCGAAATGTTCGTACCCGTCGACGCATTGCTCAGCGTGATCACCACCGTCTCATCCGCCTCGTGGGTCGTGTCGCCCGCAACCACCACCGTAATCGTCCCGCTCGTAGCCCCCGCAGCAATCGTCAGCGTGCCGCCTGTAATCGCTGTGTAGTCGGTACCCGATGTCGCCGTGCCTCCGGTACCTTCGGCCCAGTTCACCGTCGCCGTAGCCGCCGGCGCCGGACTCAGCGTCACCGTGAACACCAGGTTCGTCGTGCTGCTGTCGCCCTCCGCCACGCTCGGCGAATTGATCGAGAAGTTCGGCGTGTCGTTATCCGTGATCGTGCCGGTGCCAGTCGCCGTCGAAATCGCCGTGCCCGCCGACGGATCGCTCAGCGTGACCACCACCGTCTCGTTCGCCTCGTTCATCGTGTCGCCCGTCACCGACACCGTAATCGTCTGGCTCGTGGTCCCCGCCGGAAACGTCAGCGTGCCGGAGACCGCCGTGTAGTCGGTTCCGGCAGTCGCACCGTTCGTAGCCCCGTCCGAACTGGCGTAGTCGACCGTGTACTGCGAATTGCCCGCACCGCTCAGCGTCACTGTGAACGTCATGTTCACCGAGCTGGTGTCGCTCTCCGTCACCGCCGGCGAGTCGATCGAGAATTTCGGGTCGTCGTCCGTAATCGTCCCGGTGCCGCTCATCGTCGAGATTCCCGTGCCGGCCGACGGGCTGCTCAGCGTAACCACCACCGTCTCGCCCGCACCCTCGTCCGTCGCATCGCCCGTCACCGGCACCGTAATCGTCTGGGTCGTCGTTCCCGTAAACGTCAGCATGCCGGAAGAAACCGCCGTGTAGTCGGTCCCCGAAGTCGCCGTACCGCCTGTACGGGCGTAGTTGACTGTCAGCGACGACGAGCTCGCCGCACTCAGCGTCACTGTGAAAACCAGGCTATTCGAGTCGCCGCTGTCGCCCTCGACCACGCTCGGCGAGTTGATCGAGAATTTCGGGTCGTCGTCCGTGATCGTCCCGGTGCCGGTCGCCGTCGTAATGCCAGTCGTCGCATTGCTCAGTTCAATCACCACTGTCTCGTTCGCCTCGTCAGTCGCGTCGCCCGTCACCGACACCGTAATCGTCTTGCTCGTCTCATTCGCTGCAAACGTCAGCGTGCCGCCGGTGACCGCCGTGTAGTCGGTCCCCGAAGTCGCTGTCCCGCTGCCCTCGGCGTATTCGACCGTCTGCGTCGTCGAAACCGACCCGCTCAGCGTCACGGTGAAAACCAGGCTGTTCGAGTCGCCGCTGTCGCCCTCGACCACGCTCGGCGAGTTGATCGAAAATGCCAGGTCGTTGTCTATTATCGTGCCGGTGCCGCTCGCCGTTGAAATGGCGGTTCCGGCCGACGCATTGCTCAGCGTAACCACCACCGTCTCGTTCCCCTCGTTCAAAGTGTCGCCCGTCACCGACACCGTAATCGTCTGGGTCGTTGTCCCCGCCGCAAACGTCAGCGGGCTAGAAGTGCTGATCGTGTAGTCGGCCGAAGTCGCCGACCCGGTTCCCGCATCAGCGAAATCGACCGTGTACTGCGACGCGCCCGCCGCACTCAGCGTCACTGTGAACGTCATGGTCACCGAGCTGCTGTCGCCCTCCGTCACGCTCGGCGAATTGATCGAGAATTTCGGGTCGTCGTCCGTTATGGTCCCAGTGCCGCTCGCCGTCGAAATGGCGGTTCCGGCCGACGCATTGCTCAGCGTAATCACCACCGTCTCGCTCGCCCCCTCGTCCAGCGTGTCGCCCGTCACCGATACTGTAATCGTCTGGCTCGTCGTACCCGCCGCAAACGTCAGCGGGCTAGAAGTGCTGATCGTGTAGTCGGCCGAAGTCGCCGACCCGGTTCCCGCATCAGCGAAATCGACCGTGTACTGCGATGCGCCCGCCGCACTCAGCGAAACTGTGAACGTCATGTTCTTCGAACTGCTGTCGCCTTCCGTCACGCTCGGCGAGTTGATCGAGAATTTCGGATCGTCGTCCGTGATCGTGCCGGTGCCGGTCGCCGTCCCGATGCCGGTGCCGGTCGACGCATTGCTCAATGTGAGCACCACCGTCTCGCTCGCACCCTCGTCCACCGTATCGCCCCTCACCGACACCGTAATCGTTTGAGTCGTCGTATTCGCCGCAAACGTCAGCGTGTTGCTGGCGACCGCGGTGTAGTCGGTACCCGACATCGCCGTGCCGCCCGTCCGGGCGTAGTCGACCGTCAACTGCGACGAGCTCGAAGCACTCAGCGTCACCGTGAATACCAGGTCCGCCGAGCCGCTGTCGCCTTCCACCACGCTCGGCGAGTTGATCGAGAATTTCGGATCGTTGTCCCGGATCGTGCCGGTGCCGGTCGCCGTCCCGATGCCGGTGCCGGTCGACGCATTGCTCAAAGTGATCACCACCGTCTCGTTCGATTCGTCCGTGGTGTCGCCCGTCACCGACACCGTAATCGTCTGGGTCGTCGTCCCCGCCGCAAATGTCAGCGTATTGGCAGTGACCGCCGTGTAGTCGGTCCCCGAGGTCGCCGTGCCGCCCGTCTGGGCATAGTCGACTGTGTACTGCGACGTGCTCGAAGCACTCAGCGTCACCGTGAACACCAGGTTCACCGAACTGCTGTCGCCTTCCGTCACCGTAGGCGAGTTGATCGAAAATTTCGGATCATCGTCCGTGATCGTGCCGGTGCCGGTCGCCGTCGTGATGCTCGTGCCCGACGACGCATTGCTCAGCGTGAGCACCACCGTCTCGCTCGCCCCCTCGTCCACAGTATCGCCCCTCACCGACACTGTAATCATCTGGCTCGTCGTACCCGCCGCAAACGTCAGCGTGTTGCTAGTAACAGCTGTGTAGTCGGTACCCGAACTCGCCGTACCGCCCGTTTGGGCGTAGTCCACCGTGTGCTGAGCCGAAACCGATGCGTTCAGCGTTACTGTGAACACCAGGTTCACCGAACTGGTGTCGCCCTCCGTCACGCTCGGCGAGTTAATCGAAAATTCCAAGTCGTCGTCTACTATCGTGCCGGTGCCGACCGCCGTCGTAATCGCCGTGCCCGACGACGCATTGCTCAGCGTAATCACCACAGTCTCGTTCCCCTCCGCCACCGTGTCGCCCGTCACCGACACTGCAATCGTCTGGCTCGTGGTCCCCGCTGCAAATGTCAGCATGGTGCCGGTGACCGCCGTGTAGTCGGTCCCCGAAGTCGCCGTACCGCTAACGGCGTAGTTCACCGTGTGCTGCGTCGAGCTCAACGCACTCAGCGTCACTGTGAAAGTCATGGTCACCGAGCTGCTGTCGCCCTCCGTCACGCTCGGCGAGTCGATCGAAAAGACAGGCTCGTCGGTGGTGGTCATCGCCACATTCACGTTGGCCAAGCCGTTATACGTGCTGTCCCCGCTCGACGCCGGATTGAGCACCACATTCCAGTTCACGCTGCCGTCGCTTAAACTGTCACTGACACCCGTTACTGTCACCGTCTGCGGCGTGTTCCAGTTCGTGGTCGTGAAAGTCATCGTGCTGGGCGACACACTGCCCTCGGTGGAGTTGTCGCTGGAAACAGCGACTGTCACATTGGCCGACGGTGCCTTCCTCAGCTTCACTGTGAACGTCGACTGGCTGCCTGCCTCCGTGACCGTGCTACTGTTGGTGGGAGTGCTTGTGACCAGACCCTTGGGTGTCGGCTTGATCGTGAAGGAGCCAGCGTTCCGAGAACCAGAGTAGAGCGGATAGATGGCACCATGAGCCATATTAACGTTAACAGTTGTATCCGATGTGACGCTTCCAGTAAAACTAAGAGTAATATCCAAATGGCACCAGTACGAATAAGTATCCCCGTCATCAACAAAAGAATATATGGCACGGGAAGCTCTGGTAACAGAGAGCCCTGCCGGGGCACCGCTAAGTGAAATGTGGGAAACCGATGCAGAACTAGTATAGGTGAGACCTGGACAACCTTGTAGCCAACCGATTTGAATAGTCTTTCCGTTCGCTTCGTCTGCGTATACTTGGGGCGACAGCCGCTGCTGGGCAAACGCAACCGGTTGCAGGAACAGCAAAGCCAGCAAGACAAGCAGCGAAGCGGCAAGCAACCTGCGGGCAGGCCCAAGTGCGACGCACTGGGCATCTGCACATTCACCAGATTGCCCCCCCCCCCTCGCTAATTTATATTCCAATACAGCAAAACTCTTTCGACTGCAAAGCCATGCAATTGGTTCGGTCTCCTTCAATATCAATTTCATCAGCTTGTACCTGAAAATCTTTTTACAGCAAAATATGTATCTTGTCCTAGCCCCGAATGACCAGAAAAACGTCCGATTATTATAAACCATCCGGGCAAGCAAAATTCATTTGAAATGCAATGCACTTCACCCCCCCCCCCTTTCATCAGAAATTCAATTGAAATCAATTCATTATGATCGTTCGTCAAGGATTGGCATATTCCATTTACAGCACCGATTTAGACTGCATATGTCAAACCATTGTAAAGGCTTGTATTGAAATACTACAGTACCCATCTGATTGAGCATGCTGGCGAGGGAAACTCAAATACAGCAGAATTCTGGAAATTTTTTGAACAAACACAGAAGTATTCAACTCTGGAGGCCTGTTTGGAAGAGTTGAACCAGCATCATTGGAAAAATGGATTCATTTGCCTAAAATGCGGTCACGACAAGTCCTGGCAATTGAAGCACCATCATTTACACGAGTATGCCAAGTGCGGTCGGCAAGTTTCACCGACGAACGAGACAGATATCGAGCCTGTTCGCTTGCTGTTGCCCAAACGGTTTGTAGCAGTTGCTTGATAGGCGCTGACAAGGGCTAGATTTCGACACAACGGCTTTCCAAGTCGATCGGTGTGTTTCGGACAGGCTCCTATTGAATGCTGAGAAGTTCGCACCAGTCCATGAGAAATCGTAACTGCGGCTACTGACGAGTTTGTGTTCCGCTTCAACCGCCGATTCCGGTAACCTCAGTTGTCGTGCTGATTCAAGCAAGCCTACCTTGATTCAGTCCAAATGCCTGATTTGGAATAGCAAAATGCAGTTTCGCAAAATACCATAGGAAACTGGTATAACTTTGCTCCACTGAAAGACTTACAAGTTCAATTTCAACCATTGCACAACATGAAACTGCACTAGTTAGACAGTGGTGGAGCAAATTTGGTCCAATCAAACAAGTCCTGCGGCTTCATTGTCAATGAGCAACACTACAAAAGAAGCATTGTCGTGTCTGCTGATAAAATCATTGATGACTGGTCGCCGCAATACTTCGACGATTTGAAAATCAGCGACTTCCAGCGGTTGGCAGAGTTTGATGCAGAAATCGTAATTCCAGGCACGGGAGGAACACTTCGCATGCCATCGCCTGAACTTCTGCAACCGACCCGACAGCAAAAATTCGGATTTGAGGCAATGGATTCAGATGCCGCTTGCAGAACCTACAATGTTCTGGTTGGTGATGGACGAAATACGGTAGTTGCACTGCTTCTGAAATCCGAAGAGTAACGAAAAGCGCTCTGTTTCACTCCGGATTGGAATCGACTCTCCCAAGCTTAAGCCTTGAGCAACCTACGACTTTGGAAGATAACGACGCGAGTCGACCGGTTTACCGTTCAATCTGATTTCAAAATGCAACTTGACTCGATCGGTGTCTGTGTTGCTCATTTCCGCAATCTTTTGTCCCTGCCTGACCTGGTCACCTTCCTTCACCACCAGTTTTGAATTATGCGTATAAGCACTGATTAAATTCTTGTCATGCTGGACAATCACTAGTTGTCGTAGCCTTGCAATCCGGTACCGTAATATACTACTTTGCCAGAGGCGCTAACTCTGACCGGTTCTCCCATTTCTCCTGCAATTTCAATGCCGTTTTGTTTTTGGTCGACGGAAAAATTTTGCACCACTCTTTCTTTTGTCGGCCAAATCCACTTTGACAGGCTTGAACCACCGCTTGATATTCCAACAACTTCACCGGTAATAGCCGCGTTGTTGGATACCGATACAATACTGCTTGTACTTGAGGCGGCAGCCGTAGGGGACATTGAAGATGTTCCAGTAGTTGAAGCGGTGCTTTGATTGTCGGCTGGTTCCGATGACACGGGCGATGTGTGAATCGCTTCTGATTCAGTTGTCTGCACGGCCGTGGCAGTCGGCGGATACAACTTGATGATTTGATTTGGATAAATCGTGTAATCTGGACCTTCAATATTGTTCCATTCGGCTATGTCGTGCCAGTTGAATCCGGCTTCAAACGAGATTGAATACCGATTGTCTCCTTTCTTCACAACCGCGGTTCTGCCTTTATAGGTGGTAACCGGGCTTGAAGTAGCCTGTTCCTGAACTTCAATTTTCGATACGGGCGCACGTCCCTGTTCTGCTATGCACAAAGCGAGCAACAAAAATGATAGTGAGTCCCCCGGATATTTTTTCAGCAACGACTCTACTGAGTCGTTTACAAGGCACTGCGATGCCATTTGACTCTGCTAATATACGCCGAATACAAGAGCACGCTCTTTATTCAATTTTCAAGATTCACTGAAATTCAATAACACCCTGATCACTTGTATTTGGATTTCATATTAAAAATTGAAATTGATACGAATAGCAGAGTTTGGAGCTGATTAATAAAACTCTGCAATTGATATTTACAATAAATTAGTAAAATCTAGCTTTGCACATTACCACTCACTACATCAGATAAATGGGAAATCGCCTTTCAAAAATCTATACAAAAACAGGAGACGACGGTACGACTGGTCTTGGAGACGGAAGTCGAGTACCAAAAGATTCGCCTCGCGTAGAAGCCATGGGTGCTGTTGACGAATTGAACAGTTCAATTGGTATTATATTACTCAGTAATCTGCCAAACGACATCAGAGAATGCTTGATTGGTATTCAGCATACACTGTTCAATATTGGCGGTGAAATCAGCATCCCGGGCTATTCTTTGGTCACAGAAGAAGAAACCAGATTTCTGGAAGATACACTTGATTTCATGAACAGCAAACTCAGTCCGCTAAAGGAGTTTATCCTGCCGGGCGGAACAGCAGCTGCATCGCATTGCCACATGTCCCGCAGCATTTGTCGAAGAGCAGAACGTCGTGTTCATACTCTAGCATCAGAAGAACAAGTATCGGATATATCTCGTCAATACCTAAATCGATTGTCTGACTTGCTTTTTGTCATGGCCCGCTATCTTAACTCAAAAGAAGGTGTTTCAGATGTTTTGTGGCAGCATGAGCGAGTCAAAAGGAAGTAGAATGACACTCAGCAAGATTGTTGATGCAACGGGATTGGGTTCAGAATACCGTTCCTAACGTACTCGACTCCAGTCGAAATTTGGTCCGGGGTCAGTTTTTCTCTCTGGTGCAATTTCAGAATGACCGAAAATTTTCTGTCGGTTGATAAGCGGGTATTCCGCCAGCAATACAGCGATTAATTTATCCAGAGTTTCATATTGCATTTCAGTAAATATATCGCCATCACAGCCTTCCAGTTCAATCCCGATTGAAAAATCATTGACGTTCTCTCGTCCGAGACAAAACGACTTTCCTGCATGCCACGCACGATTATGCAATGAGACAAACTGGATGCACTGACCGTCCCTGCGAATTAAAAAATGCGCCGACACCCGCAATTCCCTCAGTTGGTTAAAATACGGATGCCCATCGAAATCCAAACGATTGCAAAACAAATCCTGAATCTCAGTTCCGCCATACGTTCCCGGTGGCAAGGCGATTGCGTGAATTATGATGACCTCTGGCGCTGAATTTTCCGGACGCATGTTAAAGTTTGGTGACGGGTCATGTAAAATACCCGCCACGAATCCAGTTTCAGAATTAATCTTCATTGAATTTGAAAAAATCGAATCGCAACATGCAACGTCTATACTCTAAAATCTTTCTGCAAACCATGCTACAGCAATTACACCAAGAATGAATACGCAAATTCCCGAACAATGGCAATTTTGGATTGACCGCGGCGGCACTTTCACCGATATCATCGCCAGAATGCCGGACGGAAACCTTGTTACGCATAAACTTCTTTCTGATAATCCTGAACATTATAAGGATGCTTCACTTCAAGGGATTCGCGATTTGATGCAAGCATCGTCATCCGGCATAGATACTCACCAAATCAATGCCGTCAAGATGGGGACAACAGTTGCAACTAACGCCCTGCTTGAAAGAAAAGGTGAACCTTGTGTGCTGGTAACAACCAAGGGATTTCGCGATGCGTTGCGAATCGGATATCAAGCGCGACCCGATTTGTTTTCCAGACATATTGTGCTACCCGACATGCTGTATGACAAAATTGTTGAAATTGACCAGCGGCACGGTGCAAATGGAGAAGAAATTGTTTCACTAAACCGTACTGAAGCCAGAGAAAAACTTCAAAATGTCTACAACTCTGGCATTCGTTCTTGTGCAATTGTTTTTATGCATGGATACAGATTTCATGAGCACGAGAGAATAGTTGGAGAAATTGCACGGGATATTGGATTTACACAGGTTTCTGTTTCTCATGAAATCAGCCCGTTGATGAAGTTTATCAGTCGAGGTGATACTACGGTAGTCGATGCATACCTGTCCCCTGTCCTCGGAAGATACATTGCAGAAATTGCATCTGAATTGAAAAAGGTTCGCTTGATGTTCATGCAGTCCAATGGAGGTTTGACAGATGCAAAGCTGTTTCATGGCAAAGACAGCATATTGTCAGGCCCTGCGGGCGGGATTGTAGGGGCAGTTGAAACAAGCAAGATAGCTGGATTCGACAAAATCATTGCTTTCGATATGGGGGGAACATCCACAGACGTATCACACTATGCAGGCGAATATGAACGCGCCTACGACACTTACGTAGCAGGAGTACGGATACGTTCTCCCATCATGCGAATCCATACTGTGGCAGCAGGCGGTGGTTCAATACTCCATTTTGACGGACTCAAATATCGGGTTGGACCGGATTCTGCCGGGGCAAATCCTGGCCCTGCATGCTATCGACGAAATGGTCCGCTGACGATTACCGACTGCAACGTAATGCTCGGAAAACTCCAGCCGGCCCACTTTCCAAAAATCTTCGGAACAGACAGAAATCTGCCGCTGGATTCAGAAATAGTCAAGAACAAGTTCAATCAATTCTCTGAACTCATCCACCAATCTACGGGCAACCGGCGCTCCGCGCATGGAGTTGCAGAGGGTTTCCTGAAGATCGCAGTGGACAATATGGCCAATGCAATCAAGAAAATTTCTGTTCAAAGAGGCTACGACATTACAGAATACACGCTTTGCTCCTTTGGCGGCGCAGGCGGTCAGCATGCCTGCCTGGTCGCAGATGCACTTGGAGTTGACAGGGTTTTTATTCACCCCTATGCCGGTGTTCTGTCCGCCTATGGAATCGGTCTTGCCGATATTCGTACACTGCTTGAAGAAGCTGTGGAAAACAAATTGTCTGGCGAATTAACGGATACGCTCCATCAAAATTATTGCAAATTGACAGAAAAAGCAAAAGACAGTATTCGGAATCAGAATATTGACGAAGACCGGATTTCTGTAAAACAAAGAGTGCATGTTCGCTACGACGGCACAGATGCCGCCATGATTGTTGACTTTGCCGACCACAATTCAATCCGCGAACAGTTTGAATCAACACATATGCAACGATTCGGGTTCGCCATGCCTGAAAAGCCCGTAATTGTCGAGGCGATATCTGTTGAAGCAATTGGCCATGCTGATATTGCACCTGAATTGGAACGGGAGGTTGTTGCTCGGCAAACTCCGCTATCACCCATGGATACGGTTCAAATATACATATCAGGCGAATTTCGAAGTGCCAATGTATACAAGCGTGAAGACCTGCTACCGGGAGATATTCTGGACGGCCCGGCAATAATAATAGAAACAACTGGCACCACAGTTGTCGAACCAGGCTGGCAACTGAAAACTACAAAATTCAATCATTTAGTGCTGTCCCGAGTAGCCCCTCGCCCAAAGCATACGGTTGTGGGCACAGATGCAGACCCGGTGATGCTTGAAGTCTTCAACAATCTCTTCATGTCGATTGCGGAGCAAATGGGTGCGGCACTCGAAAACACCGCATATTCAGTCAATATAAAGGAGAGGCTTGACTTTTCCTGCGCTGTTTTTGACCAATATGGTGATTTAGTGGCAAATGCTCCTCACATGCCAGTTCATCTTGGTTCAATGAGTGAATCAGTCAAAACAATCATCAATAACCGTAGAAATAGCGTGAAACCGGGAGATTCATTTATATTGAACAACCCCTACAACGGCGGAACACACTTGCCCGACATCACAGTAATCACTCCTGTATTTGAGCCAACCGGAAATAGAATTTTGTTTTATGTTGCTTCGCGGGGCCATCATGCGGACATCGGTGGTATTACACCAGGGTCGATGCCGCCTGACAGTCATGTTATTGAAGAAGAAGGTGTGCTAATTGATGATGTTCAACTTATTGACCAGGGAAAATTTCTGGAAAAGGCAATTCGGTCTCTTCTTGAAGGCGCAAGTTATCCAGTGAGAAACGTAGACCAGAATTTGGCGGATATTCGTGCACAAGTTGCAGCAAATGAAAAAGGCGTACAAGAATTGAAGTCCATGGTTGATCATTTTGGGCTGGATGTTGTCAATGCATACATGAAGCATGTTCAAGACAATGCCGAAGGGTCAGTAAAGCGAGTTTTGAAAGTATTGCGGAATGGAAGTTTTCGCTACGAAATGGATGATGGTACTGCGATTCAAGTTGCTGTCTCGTTCAACAGTGAAGCACAGACAGCAGTAGTTGATTTTACTGGCACCTCCGAACAACAGGAAAGCAATTTCAATGCGCCCTCCTCAGTTGCACGCGCGGCTGTGATGTATGTATTCCGTACGCTTGTAGACGATGTAATACCCATGAATGAAGGTTGCCTGAAGCCAATAGAAATCGTCATACCCGACGGCTGCATGTTGAAACCTGTGTATCCCGCCGCAGTAGTTGCCGGAAATGTTGAAACATCGCAGTACATCACAGATGCCTTGTACGGAGCTCTTGGGGTTCTTGCCGCTGCTCAGGGAACCATGAACAATTTCACCTTCGGAAATGAAAAGTATCAATACTACGAGACAATTTGCGGCGGCTCGGGTGCAGGTTCGGATTTTCCCGGATGTGATGCCGTGCATACCCACATGACGAATGCCAAGTTGACTGACCCGGAAATTCTGGAATGGAGATTCCCGGTTCGACTGGAAAGCTTTTCAATTCGCGCCAATAGTGGTGGTTATGGAAAATTCAATGGCGGAAACGGTGCAGTAAGAAAAATAAGATTCCTGGAGCCCATGACATCCGCAATTCTGTCAGGACATCGGAAAATCCCGCCGTACGGGGTCGCCGGAGGCAACCCAGGCAGCACAGGAAACAATTACGTTATCCGTGCAGATGGCTCTGTTGAAAAACTAGGGTCAACTGACCGGACTGAGATGAATATTAATGATATTTTCGTAATTGAAACTCCAGGCGGTGGTGGATTCGGAACACCTGAATAAAAGGCAGAATCAATCACGCAACGCTTAATTGCTATTGGTTCAACTGATTTTTTGGACAAATATTTTTTTGTGCATTGCGACATTTTCGAATAGATTTTTCATTATGCAAAAGATTTAATTCATAATATACTTACCATTTACAAGAGTTCTTCAATGAAAAAACAAATTTTGCTAAAATTGTTGCACAGCATTTTGAATAAAGTATATATTGACTCATAATCTGATATACTTCAAACAAATGCTACTTTTCGTTATTGATTTGAATTACTAAACCGTTATATCCAGGGGAAATGCAACGAATGCTTCAAACAGCTAACGGCAATTACAATTGGCCTACAAATCCACCAAAAAATTTAAAAGAGTTTCCTGCTCCTTCCTATGCACCTGAACGATGGAAAGGAATTCGTCGAAATTATGACTGGAGTGAAGTGGAACGGCTTCGCGGTTCAGTTCAAGTCAGGCATACACTTGCAGAATTGGGCGCTGAAAAGTTATGGAAGTTTTTGAAACATGAAGACTATGTTGCAGCGCTTGGGGCATATTCCGGCTGCCAGGCTGTTCAACAGGTAAAGGCAGGTTTAAAAGCCATATACCTGTCGGGCTGGCAAGTAGCTGCTGATGCAAACAACGCCGGTCAAACCTATCCCGACCAGTCGCTATACCCGGCCAATTCAGTCCCGCAGATTGTCGAACGGGTAAACAATGCGTTTACTCGTCAGGACCAGATTCAAACTCTGGAGCAACTCAGCGGGCAACAAACTACTGATATTGACTGGTTCATGCCAATTGTTGCAGACGCAGAAGCAGGATTTGGCGGACCTCTGAATGTCTTTGAAATTACAAAGGCCATGATCAAGGCGGGTGCCGCAGGCGTACATTATGAAGACCAGTTGTCTTCAGAGAAAAAATGCGGACATTTGGGCGGGAAAGTGCTTCTCCCTACTTCGCATGGTATTCGCAACTTGACAACCGCTCGACTTGCAGCTGACGTAATGGGCGTTCCCACGCTGATAATAGCGAGAACAGATGCCGAAGCTGCACGATTGCTAACGTCCAACATCGATGAAGTGGACAAGCCATTCATTACCGGAAAGCGCACTGTAGAAGGCTTTTACATAATTACTGGCGGCATGGACATGTGCATCGCACGAGGTTTGGCTTATGCACCCTACGCAGATCTGCTATGGATGGAGACATCAACGCCTGACCTTGAAGAAGCCCAGACTTTTGCAGACGCTATTCGCAAGGAATTCCCGGGTAAAATGCTGGCTTACAACTGCTCGCCTTCATTCAACTGGTCAAAGCATCTTTCCGAAGAGGGCCTTGCCGGTTTTCAGAGCGATATTGCAAAAATGGGATACCGCTTTCAATTCGTAACACTGGCGAGCTTTCATAGTGTGAACTATTCAAGTTTCGACCTTGCCAGAAACTATCTGGAAAACGGGATGAAAGGCTACGCAAGATTGCAGAACTCTGAATTTGCTGCCGAACAGTACGGTTTTTCTGCTACTCGACATCAGCATGAGGTTGGTGTCAGTTACTTTGATGCCGTCAACGAAGCTACAGCCGGGGCGGGTCAAGTTTCTACAGTTGCGATGGCGGACTCAACCGAAACTGCTCAGTTTTAGTTTTTTACCTCTTATATAAAACTGATACTCCAATAAAAACGGCGAATTTCAAAAATTCGCCGTTTTTACCGAGTGTATTAAACGAGCAAACAGAACTCCTGGATTCTCCAGTCCAGCAAAACTATCCGCAAACTAACTTAACGCCTGCTCCAGTTCTGGTATCGCTGTGAACAAATCAGTGACCCAACCGTAATCGGCAACCTGAAAGATCGGGGCTTCTTCATCCTTGTTAATCGCGACGATTACTTTGGAATCTTTCATGCCCGCCAAGTGCTGTATCGCTCCAGATATACCAACCGCTATATAAAGGTCAGGAGCAACTACCTTTCCAGTCTGGCCCACTTGATAGTCGTTGGGAACGTAACCTGCATCTACAGCTGCACGAGATGCTCCGACCGCCCCGCCGAGCAAATCGGCAATATGCTCCAGCATGCTGAAGTTTTCACCGCTTTGCATTCCGCGTCCCCCTGATATCACAATCCGTGCGGTAGTGAGTTCAGGTCGTTCACTTCGCGTCAAATCATGCTTTACAAAAGAAGATAAACCTGCATCGCTCTGAAAAGACAATTCTTCAACTGTGCCCGTTCCACCTTCATGCTCTACCGGGTCAAACGCAGTAGTTCTGACTGTTATCAATTTCACTGTATCTGACGATCGTACCTTGGCCAGTGCGTTGCCTGCATAGATTGGACGAATGAATGTATCTTCACTTACGATTTCACTGATGTCGGATATTTGCTGTACATTCAGCAATGCCGCCACTCTCGGCATAAGGTTTTTACCGAAAGTGGATGCCGGTGCGAGCACATGCGAATAGGAATCTGCAACACTTTGCACGACCGGTGCCACATTCTCCACAAGACCGTACTGATACTCGCCTGAATCCACTTTTACTACTTTGGAAACGCCTTTGATTGCCGCAGCGTCATTTGCGACAGCATCGCAGTTTGTACCAATAACCAATCCGTGAACTTCACCACCCAACTGCAATGCAGCCGAAACTGTATTCAACGTGGACGACTTGACGACTTCATTGTCATGCTCAATCAATACAAGAATACTCATCATAGAACCTTTGCTTCTTCGGTTAGTTTTTCAATCAATTCTTCTGCGTTTTGAACTTTTACGCCCGCTTGTCTTGATGGCGGCTCAACAACTTCCAGCACAGTCACTCGCGGCGTGACATCCACACTCAATTCTTCAGGCGTATAAGTTTCAATCGGTTTTTTTCTGGCTTTCATAATATTCGGCAACGATGCATATCGCGGTTCGTTCAATCTCAGGTCAACCGTGATCACACTTGGTTTTGAGAGTTGCACGGTCTCCAGCCCGCCGTCCACTTCTCGCACAACGCGAAATCCTGACTCTTCAACTTCAATATCAGAAACAAATGTTCCCAAAGACCAACCGAGAAGCGCCGAAAGCATTTGTCCGGTTTGATTGTTGTCATTGTCCACAGCCTGCTTGCCCATCATCACCAATTCTGGTGCTTCCTTGTCAATGACAGCCTTCAGCAGCTTTGAAACCGCCAAAGGCTCAAGGTCTGTTTCAGTTTCAACCAGAATTCCCCTGTCTGCACCCATTGCCAGACCTGTGCGAATAGTTTCCTGGCTCTTTTGCGGACCCACTGAAACGACAATAATTTCCGATGCTACACCCGCCTCTTTTAATCGAATTGATTCTTCAACCGCAATTTCGCAAAACGGGTTCATCGCCATTTTGACATTGTTCAGCTCAACACCGCTATTGTCAGCCTTTACCCTGACTTTGATATTTGCGTCAATGACGCGTTTCACTGGAACAACTACTTTCATTCCTGCTCCTTAAGTAAAAAAATTAAATTGATTGTTATGAACTATGACTTGAGTCTGGTATTTTCTGGGTCATGAGGTGAATTCTGTACTACAGTGCAAGGATACCTGCTACCCAGTATCTCAATTTCAAAACAATTGCCTATTTTGCCATAACCCGACTTCACATATCCGATTGCAAGGCTTTTTTCAATGAAATGTCCATAGGAACCTGCCGTGGCCCTGCCAATCATTTCATTCCCGTCCCATAGAGGTTCATTTCCAAGCGGGTCAGCATCCGAAATATTGTCCACTACAACAGTTACGAACTCTTGGGGGATTCCACTATCTTGCTGACGCAGCAATGCGTCTCGGCCGATGAACTCCCCTTTGTCGAAGTGCACGAAAATTCCTAGCCCGGCTTCCAGTATCGTGTATTCTCGTGTCAAATCCTGTCCCCACATGCGATAAGACTTCTCGATTCTAAGTGAATCCATCGCACGCATTCCGCATTGTCCAATATTGAACTCCTCGCCTGCTTCCATCAGTTGGTCAAAAATATGACGCTGGTATTCCACCGGATGATGTATTTCCCACCCTAGCTCGCCTACGAAATTCACCCGCATGGCTCGTACCGGCGCGATTCCAATATAAATATCCTGAGCCGTCAGCCATTTGAAAGAATCGCTGGACAAGTCTGCATCCGTAATCTTCTGGAGCACCTTGCGGGAGTTAGGGCCAGCAACAACCAAAGTAGCGTAAGAAGTAGTTATGTTTTCCAACTGAACACTACCGTCCGAAGGTTGATGCTTTTTCAGATAACTCCAGTCAAACCTTTCAGCCGCACCTGAACTAACCAGATAAAATGAATCGTCTTGATTTCGCGTAATTGTAAACTCGCTTCGTACGCCGCCATTTTTTGTCAACGCATGCGCCAGCTGCACGCGTCCGGGCGAACGGGGCAACTTTCGGGAAACCAGTCTATCCAAATAGGATTCTGCATCTATACCGGAGACTCTGAACTTTGAAAAACTGGTAATATCAATTATTCCCGCGTTGTTGCGCACATTATTGTGCTCATTGCCTACGTGCTCAAAGTACGCGGATCTGCGAAAACTCCAGTCATCTACTGCTTCTACGCCTTCAGGAGCAAACCAGTTCGGCCTCTCCCAGCCATAGCGCTGCCCCCAGACTGCCCCCAGGTCATTCAGTTTGTCATGAATAGGACTAGTCTTTGCAGGCCTGCAAGCAGGACGCTCTTCGTCGGGGTAGTGCACTGTAAAAACATTTGCGTAGGCTTCTTCATTCTTTTTAACGAGATATTTGCCTCTGGCATAATCGCCGAACCGTCTCGGGTCTACGGCTAGTAGATCAATGGCAGGCTCGCCTTCCACTATCCATTCAGCAAGCTGCC
Organism: Arenicellales bacterium; assembly: GCA_965203865.1. Lineage (GTDB taxonomy): Bacteria > Pseudomonadota > Gammaproteobacteria > Arenicellales > JAJDZL01. The sequence goes on along the minus strand of OZ241916.1, from coordinate 1,270,564 downwards.
ATCCGGCTCCTCCCGCAGCAGTAACACCAAAGCTGTGTCCTTCGTTTAGCCATACATTCGGCAATTCCCAGGCAGGTCCCACAAGAGGACTACCGTCGGGGGTATAAGCAATCGGACCGTTTACTATATCCTTTATGCCCGCGGTTTCGAATGAAGGCACGCGATTTATTGCAGCTTCGACATGGGGCAGCAAACGATCAAGGTCACCCGGGAACAGGTCTTTTTCAAATGTACTGGGAACTCCTTCGGCAAAAACCGCAGGAGCACCGATTTCATAAGGACCCAAAATGTATCCCATACGCTCTTCTCGCAAATAGTACGAGGCATCAGATTCTCGTAAAACAGCCAATTCCGGATTGCCCGCATCCCTGTATTCCCTTAGCTCTTTTGCTTCATCCGTCACTATGTACTGGTGCTGAACAGCTATCGAGGGAATATTAATGCCGATAATCCGGCTTGTATCCTGGGCATAGTTGCCTGAAGCACATACAACATGCTCGCAAGTGATATCGCCATTTACCGTACCAACCTTCCATTCGCCTGAGGAAGTTCTAGTCAACGTTTTGACTTCTGTATGCTGGTGTATTTTTGCCCCCATAGAACGCGCTCCTTTTGCCAGTGCATTGGTCAAGTCAACAGGAGCAATGTGTCCGTCATCGGGATGATACAGGGCACCGACCAATCCTTCAGTATTAATCAGCGGCCACAATTCCTTTACTTCAGAGGGAGTGATAATTTCAAACGGTACCCCGATAGTGTTCGCTGTACCGCAGTACTTGTGATATTCGTCCATTCGGTCCCGGGTGCAAGCCAGCCTGAGGTTGCCATTGACATGAAATCCTACGTCCTGTCCTGTTTCTTGTTCAAGGGATTTGTACAAGTCGACCGAATACTTGTGCAACTGCCCTACTGCGTAGCTCATGTTAAACAAAGGCAGCAATCCGGCAGCATGCCATGTCGAACCCGCTGTCAATTCTGTTCGCTCGCAAAGTACTACATCCGACCAACCTTTTTTTGCCAAATGGTAAAGCGTGCTGACCCCAACAACACCACCGCCAATGATGACAACTCTTGCATGACTATCCATAAATCAATCTCGGCTAACTTTAAAAATTTCCTATGCGCTATATATTTTGCTTAGGCATATGATTAGTCGGGCAAATGCTGAACTTGCTACGAACACAAACAAATGCTCTAGTTTCTATCAAATATTTTTTAAATTAAAAATCAAATCAATACAGTATATTCAGACTGCCAAGTGCAAAAGGATTTACCATACTGGAAAATTCTTGCAAATGTTACAACGCTCGCAACTATTGCTTTTGAGTTGATAGCCCGGGGAAATACACTATTTCCAATACCGCCATTTTAATATATTATCACTTAATATACTGCTGTGAAAAATCAATCCATTCAAGTTGAAGGTTGTCTATTCGCAAAAATTTCAAACCCGGCAATTTTGCATACGAAATTGTATGCTTTGCACTTTGAATCGGGTAGAATTTGAGTCATATTGTAAATATTTTCTACCGTTTTGAAATTATTTACATAGGTTGCCTTTGCATTGACGAATCTGTGCTGGAAAAAAAAACCGAAAATCTATTATTGGTGTTGCAAAATGAAACTGGCTCGCAAATTTTTTCTATTTCTATTGACCCTGACTTTCACAAATATTGCTGGCAGCTCTTCTAGTGACACCAGTCAGAACTGGGCAGTTGTTGATACCTCAGGTGCCAGAACAATCGCCCAAGGCCAAATTTTCAACGCCACATCCAATGAACTGAGGGAAATAGTCAAACAGCACAGAAATTTGGCGAACACCTTGATAGCTAGCGATATTTCAGTAAAGTCTGTTGATGGCATGTCTCGAGCATTGAGCAATTGCGCTGACGGCACTTGCCAGTTTACACTAGCCGGAAAGCCAGCGGGCGCCTTGTCTCTTCAAGAACCGCTAAGTCCTAGCCTAACCTTTCAACCAATCATGAAAAAAGGCACTGCTCAAATCGGACAAGGAAGCGATAATTTAAAGAATTTTCGAAATACCGGACTTGATGCCCGCCGGGCTGCCGTAGGTGGAATGCTGGACTCAAGCTTCTTTGCAGTAAACCGATTTGCATTTTACCGAGCACGAGAATTTTTGTATTCGCAAAATGCAGCATTCTCTTTTGGTGCAAAACCAACAGGAAATCCAATGGGAGGAGCTTCGGGCAGTGCTGAATGGAGAGGCGTTATACTAGTGCTGGACCTTGCAACTAGCTCGGCAGATTTGAGTACTTCAACGATTCTTCAGGGAGATGTGAAAATTACTGTAAATCGTATCGATACCTCCCCAACAGCCAACATCGTGTTCGAAAATGTCAAAGACTTGCAAACAGGTGCTGACCGCACTATCAGCGGCTGGACCGACATCAATCTGATGGATGGAATTTTCGAACAAGGGAGTGAAAATAATAGAATCAAAGGAACATTCTACGGCGACAACCATTATGAAGCGGGCGGACATTTTGAGCGCGGTCAGGTGATTGGTGCTTTTGGAGCAAAGCGGGAAATTCCTGCAAATTGATCACAGTTTCCTTGATGCACTATACATTTATTCGTGTAATTTTGGCAGTTGTCTCAATGCAAAAGATTTTTTATAACTATAAGCTACCAGGTTTTATAGCTACACGGAGTACCCTTGTACTCCCTATGTGTTCAATACCAGTATAAATTGACAATCAAACCAAGCGTTCTATTGAAAGATGTCCGAAATTATCTCGTTCAAGATACCCAGTCACAAAAGACGCGAAACTCCGGAAGAAGCTTTCGATTCCGCAGAATCGCCAGACAAAAACCTCGCAATCAAAATCGCGAGTACTATTCTTAATGGTTTTGAGCATCATTTTTCGATATTTCAGAAAATTACAGCAGGAGCAAAGCAGCGATTTGAAGAGGCGCGATGGCTGGATGTTCGAGAAGCAGCCCGGGAGCGAATTCACTACTATGACCAGCGCGTACAGGAAACCATTGATATTCTTCGCAATGACATGCAAATCAAGGAGCTTGACATGCCCCTTTGGGAAGAAGTCAAGATTCGCTATATTCGACTTCTGTTAAACCACAGGCAGCCTGAACTCGCAGAAAGCTACTACAACTCTGTATTTTGCAAATTATTTGACCGTCAGTACTACAATAGTTCCAACATATTTGTTCGGTCTTCAGTATCCAAGGAATACCTGCAAGCCGACGAACCCATTTATAAAACCTACTATCCTGCAAAAAACGGGTTGCGCAAAACCATAGCTGCAATTCTCAACGATACCGAATTGCAACTTCCATTTGAGAATATTCAGCGCGACGTAAGAAATATCTTGCGGCACTTGGGGATAGTTCTGCCGCGTAACCGACGATCAATACAGTTAAACTATCAAATTGATGTTCTGGCATCTTTGTTCTACAGAAACAAGGCGGCATACTTGATAGGCCGAGTGATCAACGGCTATCAAAACATACCATTCATCGTACCGATTCTGAATAATGAGCAAGGGGCTGTATATGTTGACGCCCTGCTACTAGAACCTGCTGACCTTGATGCTGTTTTTGGGTTTTCAAGAGCTTACTTCATGGTATCCGCCGAAGTTCCTTCGGCAACGGTTCGCTTCTTGATGGATGTTCTTCCTGCAAAAAGCAAATCAGATCTTTATTCTGCGATTGGTTTCCATAAGCAAGGAAAAACAGCATTCTATCGAGATTTTCTTCATCATCTTGCTCACTCTACAGATGAATTTATTGAGGCGCCCGGTACTCGAGGGCTTGTAATGATGGTATTTACCCTGCCATCCTACCAGTATGTATTCAAACTGATTAAAGACAAGTTCGAACCGCCAAAGGATGTATCGCGTTCTACTGTAATCGAAAAATACCGCCTTGTGAAGCAGCATGATCGCGTAGGGAGAATGGCGGATACACTAGAATACTCTCAGGTTGCACTACCTAAAAATCGCTTCAATAAAGAATTGCTTGATGTGCTCGAGTCCACTTGCAGCCGGTCTATAACGGTGGACGACGAAGTAGTTGTACTGGAACATGTCTATATTGAACATCGCATGATTCCTTTGGACCTTCGTCTTTCCGACGTAACCGAAGAAGAAGCGAAGTATTTTGCTCGCGGATACGGAGATGCAATTCGCGAAATGGCCGCAGCAAATATTTTTCCTGGCGACATGCTACTGAAAAATTTTGGAGTTACCCGCAACAATCGCGTCGTCTTCTACGACTATGACGAAATTCGCTATCTTACAGAATGCAAAATCCGAAAAATGCCCGTTGCTCGTACAATTGACGAGGAAATGTCAGATGTACCATGGTTTTCGGTAAGCGAGGAAGATATTTTCCCGGAAGAATTTGAGCGATATTTTCTGGTTCACTCAGCGATTCGGGAACATTTTGCTGAAACTCACGGGGAATTAATGACACCCGAGTTCTGGAAGAGCAAGCAGGAGTCGATTCGCGCTGGAGAATTGGAAGATGTCTTCCCGTATCGGCGTTCAATGCGTTTTCCAAGAAATTAGAACTGATTCAATTTGCGCTGTTCTTTTATATTTGGTGGAAAACGGCACATTAGAACATTCAGGTGTCGCAAATTTGCTTGCAATTCGACTACGTCTGACATACTGTTTTATGGTTTTATACTAAAGTAATGGTGTTGAAATGGTAGCACGAAGAGTCAGGTCAGGTGGTCGCTCAGCGCGGGTTGCTGAAAGAAGCAAGGTTCAACTAGAAACTGTGCCTTATATTACCCGTAAAGTACCCGTTTACGAGATTGCACCCGAAGAAACCCTGGAGTTGATTGAAAACAACGCCGAGCAAATTCTGCAGGAAATCGGCATCGAGTTCAGAGACGACCCGGAGGCACTGGAAATCTGGGAAAAAGCTGGAGCTTCGGTAGATGGCGAACGCGTTCGATTCGACAAGGGAATGTGTCGAGGCATTATTCGGGAAAACGCCCCCGCAGAATTTGTTCAAGTTGCGCGAAACTCTCAAAACAACGTACGTATCGCCAAAGATACAGCGGTTTTTGCTCCCGCATACGGTCCGCCTTTTATTCGCAACCTTGATGATGGCAGGAGATACGCCACCATTGAAGATTTTCAAAACTTTGTGAAACTTGCCTATATGACACCAGCCTTGCATCACTCAGGCGGCACGCTTTGCGAGCCAGTTGACCTGCCCGTAAACAAACGACACTTTGACATGGTTTACAGTCATATCAAGTATTCTGACAAGCCGTTTATGGGGTCGGTTACTAGTGGAGAACGCGCACAAGATACAGTAGATATGGTAAAAATCGTCTTTGGTGATGATTTTGTCGACAGCAACACTTGTGTTGTTTCTTTGATCAATGTCAACTCCCCTATGACTTTCGATGACACAATGCTGTCTGCACTCAAGGTTTACGCCAGAAACAACCAGGGAACCGTCATTTCTCCATTTATACTTTCCGGTGCGATGTCGCCGGTTACCGTCGTCGGCACCTGCACCCAAATTCTTGCAGAAGCTATGGCAGGCATGGCTTTCGCTCAGCTTATTCGGCCAGGTGCGCCGGTTATATTCGGCACTTTCAGCAGCTCAATATCCATGCAGTCTGGTGCCCCCACTTTTGGTACTCCAGAACCGTCTCAAGTACTTTACTTATGCGCGGCGCTGTCTCGACGGCTCGGCGTTCCATTCCGAAGCGGCGGCGGATTGTGCGCATCAAAAATTTCCGATGCACAAGCCGCATATGAGTCGGCAAACACATTGCAAGCTGCAATGCTGGCAGGTGTAAATTTTATGCTGCACACAGCTGGCTGGCTGGAAGGAGGACTGGCAATGGGCTACGAAAAATTCATTATGGACGCAGACCAAGCTGGAATCATGCAGACTTTCATGTCAGGCGTGGACACCTCGACTAATGCTCAGGCGCTGGATGCAATACGGGAAGTCGGCCCAGGAAATCATTTTCTTGGTTGTGCACATACACAGGAAAACTTCGAAACTGCTTTTTACCGCTCCACGATTGCTGATAACAACAGTTTCGAGCAGTGGCTTGCCGATGGTGAAATGGATGCAACCAAACGCGCAAATTTTCAATGGAAGCAAATGCTGGAAGAGTACCAGGAGCCGTATATCGACCCGGTAATCGACGAAGCATTGAACGAATTTATAACTCGGCGCAAGGCATCATTTCCAGACTCTTCCATTTAGTCTTGTGTGTTAGAATTGAATTCTTTGAATATGCAAGTGTAAACCAACTGGTACATAAACGATGAAAGAAGCATCAATCGCTGAAAAAGACATTCGGTCGAACCTTCACCCTTATACAAATCTATCTGCACATCAAACCATAGGTCCAAAAACCTATGTTAAAGGCAATGGTATTTATGTATGGGACGATTCTGGAAATCAATACATTGAAGGCTTGGCCGGGCTTTGGTGTACATCGCTGGGATTTAGCGAAGAACGCCTGGCAGAAGTAGCAAAGCAGCAAATCCTGACTCTGCCCTACAATCACAGTTTCGCGGGAAGAACAGCACCGGTAGTTACTGAACTTGCCGACCGCTTGATTGATTTTGCGCCTGAATCAATGTCAAAAGCCTATTTTGTCACTTCGGGCTCGGAGGCAGTAGACACAGCAGTCAAATTTACCTGGTATTACAATAACGCCTTGGGCCGCCCGGAAAAGAAAAAAATTATTTCAAGACACAAGGGTTACCACGGCGTAACAATTATTTGCACTAGCCTGACGGCAATTCCGGTCATTCAGAATGAATTTGATGCACCATTGGACCGATTTAAACAGATCGGAACACCGCACTACTACCGCTTTGGAAACGAAGGGGAATCTGAAGAAGAATTTTCCTCTCGTCTTGCCAAAGAACTTGAAGACCTGATAATTGCAGAAGGCCCCGACACAGTTGCAGCACTCATTGCCGAGCCTTTGATGGGTGCCGGCGGTGTAATCCCGCCGCCGAAAGGTTATTTTGAAAAAATCCAGAAAGTACTGAGACGATACGATGTACTGTTAATTGCAGATGAAGTGATTAACGGATTCGGCAGAACCGGCAATCCATGGGGATGCGATACATTTGGAATAGTGAATCCGGATATTGTTACCTGCGCGAAGCAACTGTCTTCAGCATATATACCGATTGGTGCTGTGATGATTTCGGAAGATATCTACCAAGCATTTGTCATGCAGAGTGAGAAAGTCGGCTTGTTCGGCACCGGATTTACATATGGAGGCCATCCTGTCGGTGCAGCTGTTGCCCTTGAAACACTCAAAATCTATGAAGAGAGAGACATAGTTGGACATGTCCGAGAGGTGATGGTTCCATTTCAGAATCGATTGAAAGAACTTGGCAATCATCCTCTGGTCGGTGAAGCTCGGGGAGCGGGGTTGATCGGTGCCGTTGAATTCGTTGCCGACAAATCAACAAAACAACCTTTCGAGCCTGAGCTCAAGGTTGCCGGCCAGGTTTTTGAAGAATGCCTGAGAAACGGATTAATTCTAAGGGCTTTGCCAGCTGGCGATACTGTAGGAATTTGCCCGCCTTTGATTATCACTGAGAGCCAGGTAAACGACCTCTTTGATATTCTGTCGGAAGCATTGGATACGGTTTACTCAAATCTGTTTCAATCGGCAAAGCATGCAGTCAATGAATAGCAGTAAATAAGAACAATTTACACCGCGTACTACGCCCTGCTTAATACTTCAGATGAAGAGCATGGAACTTTCGCGGTCCACTTTTGAATATAGCCAACACTGAATAGCCCAATATATTCAAGTAGCAAGAATTGTCACGGGCCGAGTCGCTGTGTAATCCACTTATCGTTCTGCAGAATATAGACCAAACGGTCGTGCAGTCGATTCGGCTTCCCCTGCCAGAATTCAATTCTGTTCGGTTGAATTACATAGCCACCCCAGTACTCTGGTCTTTTTATTGACTCTCCGTGCAATTCATTCTCCATATATCTTGACTGAGCCAGCAAGTTCTCAATGTCAATCTCGCGGCTTTGAGGAGAAATGCAGGCACTGATTTGACTGCCTCTGGGGCGAGTCTCAAAATATTTATCAGACAGTTCCGATGACAGCTTTTCCAGCATGCCTTCTATACGTACTTGACGATGCAATCTATCCCACCAAATGACTGCGCTCGCATAGGGATTTTCAAAAATCTCCCTTCCCTTGCGGCTTTCATAATTTGTATAGAATACAAAGCCATTTTCATCAAAGGACTTTAAAAGCACTTGCCGCGCCGACGGTCGTCCCTCAGCAGTTGCAGTTGCAAGTGTCATTGCGTACGGTTCAATAAAATCCTCCTTTAATGCATCGTTTAGCCAGGAGGAGAATAACTCTAGCGGCGTTGGTGCAGGAACCAGATATTCGGTTTTTGCGGACACAAAATTAATCCTTCCGCATCAAATAGTTAAACACCCGCCATGCACAGATACTTAATTTCGACATATTCGTCCAAGCCATACTTGGAACCTTCTCGACCTATCCCAGACTCTTTCATTCCTCCAAATGGCGCCACTTCTGTTGAAATGATTCCGGTATTGATTCCTACAATTCCGTATTCAACTGCCTCTGAAACTCGCCAAACTCTCCCTAGGTCCCGACTGTAGATGTAGGCGGCCAAGCCAAATTCTGTATCGTTGGCCATTTCAATTGCCTCTTCCTCGCTATGAAATCGAAACAACGGTGCGAGCGGACCAAAAGTTTCTTCATTTGCCACTGCCATATTAACTTTGACATTTGTCATAACTGTTGGCTGAAAAAATGAGCCTCCTAGCTCATGTCTTGAACCACCGGCAACAACCATGGCACCTTTTTGCACAGCATCTTCAATATGAGCTTCCACTTTCTCAACCGCCGACATGTCGATCAAAGGTCCCTGCACAACATTTTTTTCAAAGCCATCGCCTACTTTCATTTTTGCAACTTCTCTACTAAACTTTTCCGAAAACTCGTCATAAATCGCATCGTGAATCAGTAGTCGATTCGCACACACGCAAGTTTGTCCAGAATTACGGTATTTAGACTGAATTGCACCCGAAACAGCCGCATCAATGTCAGCATCGTCAAAAACAACAAATGGCGCATTCCCACCAAGTTCAAGAGATACTTTTTTCACACTGTCAGCACACTGCCTCATTAGCACCTTGCCAATATTGGTAGAACCAGTAAAAGTCAACTTGCGAACTTTTTCGTTTGACGTAAGTTCGGCACCAATTTCCGAAGAATTCCCGGTAACCACATTAATCACGCCCGGGGGAATACCTGCCCTGTCAGCCAATTCGCATAAAGCAAGTGCGGAGTAAGGTGTTTGGCTTGCCGGCTTGATCACAATCGTGCAACCCGCTGCAAGCGCCGGCCCCGCTTTTCGGGTAATCATTGCTGCAGGGAAATTCCATGGAGTAATCGCAGCGCAAACCCCTACTGGCTCTTTAATCACAACAATTCTACGATCAGGCAGATGCTGCGGAATAACATCTCCATACATGCGCTTGCCTTCCTCGGCAAACCACTCGAAAAACGAGGCTGCGTAGGCTACTTCACCGCGTGACTCCGACAATGGCTTGCCTTGCTCAGTCGTCATTATCGAAGCCAAGTCTTCCTGATTTTCCATCATTGCATCAGATAGTGCACGAACCAGTATAGATCGCTCCTTGGCAGTTTTCTTGCGCCAACTATGAAAAGCTTCTTCAGCAGCATCAATTGCGCGTGAAGTTTCTGCCGCACCAAATTTTGGCACTGAACCCACAACATTGCTGTTTGATGGATTCGTTACGTTAATCGTTGCTCCATTATCTGCATCGACCCATTTACCGCCAACATAGCATTGCTGGCGAAATAGAGATTTATCCTGCAAGTTCATTAATTTCTCCAAATTATTAGCTGTTTGTTCAATTAAAGGCGGAAATTCCGGTTTGAGCTTTACCCAGTATCAACGCATGAATGTCATGTGTTCCCTCGTAGGTGTTTACCGCTTCAAGATTCATGCAATGACGTATTACATGATATTCATCTGATACACCATTTCCGCCATGAATGTCGCGAGAAATTCTCGCTATTTCCAAAGCCTTGCCCGCATTATTTCGCTTGACCAGGCTTATTAATTCCGGGGCTGCCTTGTTCTCATCAAGCATTCTGCCAACTCTGAGGCATGCCTGAAGTCCCAGCACTATCTCGGTTTGCATATCTGCCAATTTTTTCTGCACAAGCTGAGTTGCCGCAATTGGTCGACCAAATTGCTTTCTATTCATCGCATAATCACGAGCTGCCTGCCAGCAAAATTCAGCTGCTCCCATAGCACCCCAACTTATGCCGTAGCGCGCTTTGTTCAAGCAGGAAAACGGGGCTCCCAAACCATGTGCATCCGGTAAAACCATATCTTCACTTACAAAAGTGTCGTTCATGACAATTGTGCCCGTCGCTGATGCACGAAGCGAAAACTTGCCTTCAATTTTTGGTGCGCTGAGTCCCTCGGTTCCATTTACCAGCAAAAATCCTTGCACCACGCCGTGCTCGTTCTTTGCCCATACAAGATACAGGTCTGCTACTGGAGAATTTGAAATCCATGCCTTTTCACCGTTCAAACGGTATCCACCATCAACCTTAGTTGCACTGGTAGTCATACTACCGGGGTCAGAACCATGATCAGGCTCTGTGAGGCCGAAGCAACCAATCAACTCTCCTTTCGCCAGTCGCGGAAGGAATTTTTCCCGTTGCTCTTCGCTTCCATATCGAAAAATTGGATACATAACCAAAGAAGATTGAACACTCATAAAAGAACGATAGCCGCTATCAACACGCTCAATTTCACGCGCAATCAGTCCGTAGCAAACATTGCTCATTCCCGGACATCCATATCCTTCAACAGTCGCGCCTAATAGTCCGATTTCACCCATTTCTATTGCGATTTCTGTATCAAACCGCTCATTGCGATTTGCTTCCAGGATTCTCGGCATTAGCGATTCGGTTGCATAGCGATTAGCAACCGTTCTAACCATTCTCTCTTCTTCTGTTAGCTGTTCATCAAGCAGAAGTGGGTCTTCCCAGTTAAAATCTGGTCGAACTTGCCTTTGCACTTTTTCACACCTCCAACTTAAAACTTCCAAATCAAGCCGCTTGAGGCTGGGATTCATCATCCCGAACCATAGACAGCAACTGCTCCACCCTTGACTGGGTTTCAGTTACAGATTGCCGCTTCACATGTCCAAACCCTCGAATTGTCTCAGGGTAGCACGCCAGTTCAACTGCAACCCGATGATTTTCTGCATTCAAGCGTTTGGTAACTTCTGTGACAACTGATTCATAATCCGCAATCAACTGTCTTTCCAATTTACGGTCTTCGCTTCTTGCAAAAGGGTCCAATACCGTGTTCCTGAGGAACTTCATACGCGCCAGTAGTTTTAACACCACCATCATTTTCGGTCCATATTCTTGCTTAATCGGTAATCCTGTTACTGGATTTCGCTTTGCCAGCATTGGAGGGGCAAGATGAAATCGGATCGAGTAGTCCCCCTCAAACTGTTTTCCAAGCTGTGTATGAAATTCATAACTCGTCAATAATCGCGCCACTTCGTACTCATCCTTGTATGCAAGCAATTTGTAATAGTAGCGGGCAACACCTTCAGCAAACCCTGACATTCCGGGGGCATGCTCTGATTCTGCTTTTTTCGCCGCCTCTACAAACTGCTGGTAGCGTCGAGCGCATTTTGCATCTTGATACTCAACCAACATGCTGGCACGATGGCTTATGAGTTCTTCTATTGTCTGATGCATCTTCAATTTCTCAGAATCTTCCTGGTTTTTACTTCCATGAACTGCCATACTGAATTTTTCCGGTTCAGCAATATACTGCCTTCCCCTGTGCAATGCTTGAAGATTCAATTCTACAGATCTCCCATTCAGTTCAATGGCTCGCTCTATAGACTCAAGCGGAACAGGAATGTGCCCTTGCTGAAAAGCAACTCCTATTAAAAACATGTTGACCATCATGGTATCGCCAAATAGAACCTCTGTGCAGGCATTTGCATCAAGAAATGTGACATTGTCCGAACCCGCAGCTTCTCGAATTGCTTCAGTCAACTTCGCATGCGGAAAGACAAGGTCTTTCTTTCTTGTAAATTCACCGGGCATCATTTCATAATCATTCACAACCGCATGAGTTTTATCTCTCCGCATAGAGGACTGCACATGCTTGCTCGCTGCAACAATTAAATCACCACCAATAGACAGTGCTGCGCTACCGGTAGAAACATGCATTGATGTAATATCTTCCTGCTTTTTTGCCAGAATGATGTGTGTAACAACAGCACCGCCTTTTTGAGCCAGCCCAGTCATATCAAGAATTGAGCACCCAAGTCCGGAAAGATGAGCTGCCATGCCAAGAATAGCACCGGAAGTAATCACTCCTGTTCCGCCAACTCCAGATACTACAATTGCGTATTCCTGATCAATATTCGGAAGTTGCGGCTCAGGCAATTCGGATGAGTCAAACATTGCTTCTGTATCGACAAGGACCGGTTTTCTGAGGTTGCCTCCATGAATCGTTACAAAACTCGGGCAAAATCCTTCGACACAAGAATAGTCCTTGTTGCAAGCCGATTGGTCAATACGCCTTTTACGACCGAATTCTGTATTCTCAGGAATTACGGCAACACAGTTCGACTGTATTCCGCAGTCGCCACATCCTTCGCAAACCGCTGTGTTAATAAATGCGCGAATTGGCGGGTCTGGAAATGTTCCGCGTTTTCGTCTTCGGCGTTTTTCTGCAGCACAAGTTTGATCGTAGATGATCGCAGTTACCCCCGGTTCATTCCGAAATTCCCTTTGAATCAGGTCCATTTCCCTTCGGTGCACCACGTCAACATTGCCTAGCAAGTTTTTCTCGCGAAATTTTTCCGGCTCGTCCGTTGCCAAAGTTACTTTTCGAACACCTTCTGCCAGTAATTGTTTTGCAATCTGCGAAGAACTTAGTGGACCATCAAATGGCTGACCTCCTGTCATTGCTACAGCATCGTTGTAAAGCAGCTTGAAAGTCATGTTCGTTTCTGAAGCTACTGCTGCACGAACCGCCAGCAAACCAGAGTGCAGGTATGTACCGTCTCCGATATTTTGAAATACATGCTCGCGCTTGCTGAACAAACTTTCACCAATCCAGCTTGCTCCTTCCCCTCCCATTTGGGTAAATCGCTCCGTTGAACGGTCCATCCACAATGCCATGTAGTGGCATCCGATTCCAGCCAATGCAATACTTCCTTCCGGCACTTTAGTTGAGGAATTGTGAGGGCATCCAGCGCAAAAGTACGGAACTCGCTGAATTGGAGCCAATTCCGTGGCCATATTAATTTGCCGGTTGACATAACCCAACCGCTCTTGAAGCGAATCCGAATGAGTCGTTGAAAGAATTTGCTCGCCAATTACCGAGGCAATTTGCATGGCATCAAGCCTTCCTTTGGCTGAAAACAATGTTTCGCCGAATTCATTCTGCTTCCCAACAATCACTGGACAGTTCAATCGCCCGTATAAAAGTGTCTTCATTTGGTCTTCAACCAGACCGCGTTTTTCTTCAACAACGACAATCTTCTTGAGATTCTTGGCAAATCGAAAAAGTTTTTCTCGCTCCAGCGGCCAACTCATTGCAATTTTGTACAGACGAATCCCGAATCTTCTTGCCTGTCTCTCATCTATCCGCAGTTCATTCAAAGCGCGCCGAACATCTGAATAGGATTTTCCGGTCGTAACGATTCCAAATTCTGCTTCGCTGCTATCGAAAACAATTCGGTCATAATTATTTGCAGCCCAAAACGCCTGAACCGCTGGCAACTTGTATTCATGCAACCTGGCCTCTTGCTCCAGCGGCGTATCAGGCCACCGAATATTTACGCCGCCTGCGGGCAGCTCGAATTCCTCAGGTACTGCAATCCGGCTTTCCCGAGAATTAATTTCAATTGAGGCAGTTGCTTCAACCGTATCATGAACACATTTCAAACCGACCCAGCAACCCGAATATCTGGACAGTGCCCAGCCTGCCAGCCCAAAATCCAAAATATCCTGAACTCCAGAAGGATTCAGGATTGGCATCATCGTATTTACAAGTGCATATTCGCTTTGATGAGCAGTAGTGGACGATTCGCAGGCATGATCGTCTCCCAAGGCTGCCAATACACCTCCCCACTTTGAAGTGCCGGCCAGATTGGCATGTCGCATCGCATCTCCAGACCGGTCTACCCCGGGACCTTTTCCGTACCAAATACAGAATACTCCGTCGTACTTGCCCGAATCACCGAGCTCAGCTTGCTGAGTTCCCCATACGGCAGTAGCTGCAAGATCTTCGTTAATTCCGGGCTGGAAAATAATTTTATGTTGTTCAAGATGTTCCTGCGCCTGCCATAACTGCAAATCGTATCCACCTAATGGAGAGCCCCGATAACCGGTGATATAGCCTGCAGTATTCAGTCCAATCGCACGGTCCCGCTCCTCCTGAATCATCGGCAGTCGAACAAGGGCTTGAATTCCGGTAATAAAAATTCTGCCAGAATCTTGTGTGTACTTGTCGTCTAGTGAAACAGTTTCAAGCACTTTCGTGTCACCATTTGGTTTTCGGAGCTCTCAAACTCCCCACTTAAAGAATTCATCTCCTTCCTTCATATAGGCTCGCGACAAAACCATTTTGTGCACTTCCGAAGCACCATCGACAAATCTGGCCTGTCGGGCATAGCGATACATCCATTCCAATATTGTGTCCTTGGAATAACCTTTGGCTCCCAGCATCTGGGCAGCTGTATCAACTACATAATGCAATGTATCGGCAACCGTGTTTTTTGCGATTGATACTTCCTTGCGAGCAAAATCGCCCTGTTCCAGCTTCCATGCAGCATGCATGGTGAGCAGACGACTTTGATGAACCCGACTAGCCGCTTCTCCCAGCATCCACTGAACACCTTCGTGTTCCGTAAGATACTTTCCAAATGCTTTTCTCTGCCCAGCATATTCACTCGCAATCTCAAGTGCCCGCCGACATAGTCCCAACCATCTCATACAGTGGGTCAAACGCGCGGTTCCAAGCCGAATCTGAACAACCTTCATTCCATCTCCAACTTCCATTAGTCGATTCTTGTCGGAAATTTCCAATCCATGAAACTTTAATTCGCAGTGACCACCATGCTCTTCCGGGCCCATAATGGGAATACGCCTCACAAGTTCCCATCCCGGGTCATCTCGATGGAACATAAATGCTGTCAAGCCTTTGCGCGGGTCATCCGAAGTTCGCGCAAGCAATATAAAATGCTGAGCCACGCCCGCCCCTGTGATGAACCACTTATGGCCATGGACAATCCATTTATTTCCGTCTTTCTTTGCTGTTGTGAGCATCATTCCCAAGGGATCGGAGCCAGAGCCTGGAGCAGGTTCCGTCATTGCCAGTGCAGAACGAACTTCACCATTGATTATCGGCTGAAGCCAACGCTCTTTTTGTTCCGGGGTTCCAATTTTGTTAAGAATAAACATATTGCCGTCGTCGGGCGCAGCCGCATTGAAAACCACGGGGCCGAATATAGACCGGTTCATCTCCTCGTAGCATGCTGCCATACCCACCGTTTCAAGTCCGCCGCCACCTCTATCCTTGGGCATTTGAATGCACCATAACCCCTCGGACTTAGCCTGCTCCCGCAGTGGTTGCAAGTAATTTTCCGAAATATTTTCGCCTTCGTCATAAGCATCCGGCAACGATTCAACAGGAATAATTTCTGTATTCACGAACTCGCGAATACGTCCTTGATAGTCTTTAACTTCTTCACTCAGATTAAAATCCATGATTCCTGTTCTCCGATTATATGGAGGTCTGTGTATGCCCGCCGTCCACTACAATTACACTTCCGGTCATATAGGATGAAGCCTCTGACACTAGCAGCAACAACGCACCGTCCAAGTCTTGCGGCTGTCCAAATCTCTTTTGGGGAATTTTCTTCTTTGCTCGGTCACTTCTTGGGGACTCCAAAAATTCTTTGTTTATGTCTGTAATGATATATCCCGGTGCAATCGCATTTACCCGAATATTGTGCTCCGCCCATTCATACGCCAAGGCTCGCGTTAAATGCTCAAGTCCGGCTTTTGCTGCTGAATACGGGGCAACACCGCCCATGACACTATGACCCAAAATTGAGCATATGTTTACCAGGTTCCCACCTTTCCCATCCTTGCTCATTGCTTTGGCTGCTTCCTGAGCAACCAGCCATGCACCCCTCAAGTTCGTTCCAATGGTGTTGTCCCAAAGTTCTTCGGAAACTTCCAATGCCATACAGTAAGACGCCACCCCGGCATTGTTCACTACTATATCAATTCTTTCAAATCTTTTGAGACTCTGTGCAAATCCATTGCGAATACTTTGAGAGTTGGTTACATCCATTTCTACCCATTCAGCGGTTCCGCCAAACGAACAAATTTCTTCCACCGTTGCTTGCAGGCGGTCAACTCGTCTAGCAGCCAAAATTACTGATGCGCCCTCTCTTGCCAGCAATTTTGAAAAGTGATTGCCGATCCCGCTGGACGCTCCAGTAATCAACGCAACCTTGCCGGACACTTCAAACAATGAACTCATAGCAGTTCCATCATTAACAGGTTAGTGACTGCAAGTAATTCTTTCGGTCAATCTGAAGATCTATCAAGGAAATTCCTTCAAAGTTTCTTGCGCGCCGCATTGCAGAGACGAATTCATCAAATGTTCGAACCGATTTGCCAAATGCCCCGAAACTTCTGGCATAGGTCGCAAAATCCGGGTTTTCAAGGTCAGTGGCTACAACTCGGCCCGGATAATGATTTTCCTGATATTTTCGTATCGTGCCAAGTACAAAATTGTTGACAACAATAATCAATATCTTTAGTTTCAGCAATGTTGCAGTTGCCAATTCTTGACTAGTCATCATGAAATCTCCGTCGCCGACTACGCAAACCACTTCGCGGGATGGCTCACAAATTTTTGCCGCTATTGCAGCAGGTAGTCCATACCCCATTGAACCAGCTATCGGAGCGAGTTGTGTTCGATATTTGGCACCATAGTAATAGTACTGATGAAGCACGCCGGTATTAATTCCCGCTCCGCTAGTAAGAATGGCATCATGCGGCAAGTTTTCTCGCAACCAAACAATTGCCTGTTCGTTTGTTAATATTGATGAATCTGCCAATTGACAAGTCGAGTGACTTACAAAAGTTGCTCGGGCTTGCTGAGTCCATTTCAACCAACTGGAAGAATTCTCCAGCTCTAAATCAGCAATTTTATCTACAAAGGAAACAGGAGAAGCGTTCACTGCGACCTGGGGCTGGTAGACTCGACCCAACTCGGATATGTCAGTGTGAACATGAAAGAATTCGGGGGCTGGAATTGGAGCCTTGATTAGCGAATATCGCTGTGTGGGCAACTCGCCAAGCCGAGCACCAATACAAAGAAGCCTGTCGCAATTGAGAACAATTTCTTCCAGTCCTTTACTGGTACTGATACCCAGATCCCCAATATAGTTCGGGTGGCGGTTGTCCATATAGTCCTGGCAACGGAATTCTACTATTACGGGCAAGTTGTTTCTGTCGGCAAATTCGGTAATTTGCCTGCATGTTTTTTCGCTCCATGGGGTACCGCCAACAATCACCACCGGCCGCGAAGCATCATGAAAAAATTTTACAACCTGATTGCGAACATCTTCGGAGGCGACCACTTCGCTCACTTCTACATAATCCAAGTCTTCCACACTCGCTTCATCGTAAAGCACATCTTCGGGAAATGCGAGTACCACAGGCCCTGACCGACCAGACATTGCAGTACGCCACGCACGAGCAACGTACTCGGGTATACGCTCAACACTTTCAACTTGAGCCACCCATTTGGCCAGTGGCTGGAACATTGCCCGGTAGTCTACTTCCTGAAATGCTTCCCGGTCAATAAAATTGCGCTGCACTTGCCCAATCATCAAAACCATAGGCGTAGAAGCCTGATGTGCGATATGCACACCGATTGAAGCATTGGTGGCACCAGGTCCGCGGGTGACAAAGCATACCGCCGGTCTGCCTGTCATCTTGCCGTGTGCTTCGGCCATAATTGCCGCCCCGCCCTCTTGTCTGCAGGGAATTGTCTTTATTTCAGGATGGTCGTACAGACCGTCCAACGCAGGCAAGAACGATTCGCCGGCAACACAATACACTGCTTCACACCCTTGAATTGCCAGCTGATCAGCTAGTATCCTGCCTCCATGGCGAATACTTTTTTCATGGGGCTCGTTAATTAAATTTGTTCCGAACTGCTGCAAATCTCTTCCAATTGGATATAGTAAATTCAATGTCTATTTTAACTGATTCGCCTGAATGGCAATGCATCCACAAACGATCCATTTTCCAATTTGAGAATTACTGGTACGAATTAATATAAATGCACTGGAAAATCCAGATATTTTCAGTAAAATCATTGTAAAGATTAAATTCAAGAATATTTTTGAACTGTACATAGTGAAAATTCAAATTGAAACAAAACGCTTTCGATCATTCTAATACTTGGTATAAAACGAGTATTGTTACTTGGCTTGTAGCGATTTGCACATACTTGTCCTGGTTTTTGCTTGTTCTTTATGGTAACTCAATCCCAATCTGGGTATTATTTTTGCTGGGCGGATATGTTGTTTGTTTGCACGGCAGCTTACAGCATGAAGCCGTTCATAATCGCCCCAGTAAAAAGAAGTGGATTAACACTCTGCTAGTTTATCCCCCTTTGGCAATGTGGTATCCGTACACAATATATCGACAAGAGCACACGCAGCATCATGAGTGCGAAATTCTGACGGATGTCGATACGGACCCTGAATCACTGTATTTTGCTAAAGAACAATGGGACAAAATGAATAGAGGGACAAAGTTCATACATCGCATAAATTTTTTACTGGCAGGACGCTTAATTATTGGTCCGTTTGTCTCTATATACAAGCTTTGGAAGGCCGCAACCCAATCTGTAATCAATGGAAACTACCGCGATGGTGCCACTTGGGCTGTGCACTTCGGCTTATGCACCTGTATTTTTGTGTTCGTGTATCAAATTGGTGGTCTGCCACCGTGGAAGTATGCATTATGTTTTGCATTACCGGGAATTTCCCTTACATTGCTTCGTTCATATACTGAACATCGCTGGGCTGCTTCCAATTCTGAAAGATCGATTATTGTCGAAGGCTCGCCATTGACACAACTCTTGTATTTGAACAATAATTTTCACTATCTGCATCACGAAGATCCGGGAATTCCGTGGTATGAACTTCGATCGGTGTATCAAAGCCAGCGTGATGCAATTCTTGAAAGAAACGGAAATTTCATGTATCGAGGCTACAACTCAATACTGGTACGAATTTTTCAAGACAAATTAATCGATCCGGTTCATCCAAATCAAATTCCGGCTAAAATAGTTTGATTTACGAATTTACAGAAACCCACAATTAACTTAATTAGTAAAGGAGAAATTAATGACTAAGCGTATTGAAGTAGGGAAACGAATGAGTCAAGTCGTTATTCATGGAGACGCAGTGTATCTTTCTGGACAGGTTGCCTTGGACAAGCCAGGTGCTAGCGTAACCGAGCAAACCAGGAATATTCTAGAACGAATCGACCGTTATTTGCTACGGGCAGGTACTGGCAAATCGAAACTGTTATCGGCGACAATTTGGCTATCGGATATTAAGAAATTCGACGAAATGAATCAGGTATGGGATTCCTGGGTTGCTACTAACAATGCCCCAGCTCGCGCCTGTGTTGAGGCCAAGTTAGCATCACCGAAGTTCAATGTCGAAATTCAAGTGGTTGCAGCATTGCGCTGAGGGCTGAAAAACAGAACAGATTCAATGCGAATCGTGGTTCTTGGTGCTGGAGTTGTTGGAGTGACTACAGCGTATGAGTTGTCGCTCAATCCAACCAATGAAGTTAGTGTTGTTGACAGCGCAGATAACGCCGCATCCGAAGCAAGCGCGGCGAATGCTGCAATGATCGCGCCCGGGCATGCTTATGCCTGGGCCTCTTCAAAGGTACCCAAGATATTATTCAAGTCTCTTTACCGGAATGATCAAGCATTTCGAATTCGTTTTCGAGTTGACCGGGAATTCTGGAGATGGACAGTCAAATTTCTCAAGCAATGCAACGATCGGGATGCAGTTCGAAACTCATTGCGAAAGCATACTCTATGCCTTTACTCTCAGCAGAGGCTTCATCAAATAGTTCATGAAAATAAATTCAAGTTTGACAGAGTCAGTAAAGGATTGTTGTATTTATTTCGTAACTTGAATACCTTTCGTGCGGGGGTGGAACATTCCAGCCTCCTTTCAAACAATGGACAACAAATGGAGCAACTCACTGCATCAGAAGTCGTTGACCATGAACCTGCATTTCATGAAGCAAAAGGCAAAATTGCCGGAGCAATTTTCTGTCCAACAGATGAAACCGGGAATTCGAAAAAATTCACTCAGGCTTTAGCGGATATCTGCCAAAACCGAGGTGTAAGTTTTCAGTTCAATACGAAGGCAGTAAAATTCATAGCCAATCAACATCGAATTAGTGAAGTAGTCACCACAAAGGGAAATTTGGAAGCGGATTTGTTTGTAGTTTCTCTTGGTGCGCAAACTCCCTTGCTATTAAAACCGGTGGGGATTGATTTACCCATATACCCAGTAAAGGGATATTCACTAACTTTGCCCGTCAACAATAAGCACACCAATCTTACAGTAGGTACTGTAGATGAAGACAACCTGGTTGCCATAGCTCCAATCGGTGAAAACTTGCGAGTAACTGCAACTGCTGAATTTGCTGGATACGATACTCGTCACACATACAGGGATTTCAAGTCAATGTTTCGTGCTGTCAAGGATTTGCTGCCCAATGCTGCCGATTACTCAAATCCTACTTATACTACTTGCTTTCGTCCAATGACTCCGCAAGGCACCCCATACATTGGATACAGCAAATTTGATAATTTATTCATCAATTCAGGTCAAGGGCACATGGGCTGGACTATGGCCTGCGGTTCTGCACGAATTGCATCAGACATGATCGAGGGGCGAGTACCAGATATCGACCAACTGCCATTTGACCCCAAGGGCCGTTAATACTGATTCTTAAATTTTCAGAGGTTCATAAATCCAAATGCTTAAATGTGTTTTGCATTAAGATAGCAATAATTGTTAAATCAATAATCCTGGAGAATTTCAATGGCTCAACCTGCTCAGGCTGTCTCTCAGAGTAATCGAACTATTCGATCGCATATTCCATTTTCACTGGACCGTGGTATTGCAGAACGTGCAGCCATTGGAGTAATTGTTCTAGGTACCGACCAAACCGTTGAACACGAATTCAGAATTCTGCTGAATATTAAAGGAGTTGCATTCTACGAGAGCCGGATTGAAAATTCGGCAACGATAACACCTGAAACACTTTTAGAAATGGAAGCCCGAATTCCAAAGTGCACCGAAATTATTCTAAAAGATTTACAGATGGATGTATTTGCATTCGGCTGCACCTCTGCGTCCATGGTGATCGGCGAACAACGAGTGTTTGATGCCATGCGAAAATCGCGACCCAATGCAAAATATACAACCCCAATTACTGCGGCATTCACTGCTTTTCGTGCATTGGGAGCTAAAAATATTGCTGTTTTAACACCCTACCGTGAAGATGTGAACGAAACTGTCGCTGAATATATGGAAAATAGCGGATTCAGAATTCCTGTTTTTGGCTCCTTCAATGAAGAAGACGATAACAAAGCTGCCCGAATTACTGAAGAGTCAATCAAAAACGCGGCTATTGAACTGGGTCAATCAGATAACATTGATTTAGTTTTCGTATCTTGTACGAATTTACGGGTAGCATCAATCGTAAAAGAAATAGAAGAAGAAATTGGCAAACCGGTTACTTCAAGCAACCACGCCTTGGCATGGCACTGCCTTCGGCTTGCTAATGTTCACGACAAGAGGCCAGAATTTGGTTCCTTGTACACGATTTAGACACAACTTCAAAAACTATAAGTTGACAGGCATATTCCCTAAATCTGCACCTGACTCAACATTGAATATATTCCTGACTTGCCCGACAATTTTTGGGTCCGGCGGAATCACCACTTCGTGGTCTTTTCCCGGATAATCTATGTTGGTTAAAAAGTGCCTCATGCAATTCAAACGCGCCCTTTTCTTGTCATTCGAACGAATTACTGTCCATGGGGCATCCCGGGTATCTGTGTAGAAAAACATTGTTTCCTTGGCTTCTGTATACTGTTCCCATAGATTCAGAGATTCCTGGTCAATTGGACTTAACTTCCACCTTTTCAGAGGATTATGTTCGCGCGATTCAAATCTATTACGCTGTTCCTCCTGGCTAACAGAAAACCAGTACTTGAACAAAAATATGCCGCTATCTACCAGCATACGCTCAAGTGAAGGTGTCTGTCTCATGAATTCAAGGTATTCAACCCGATTGCAGAATCCCATTACTTTTTCTACTCCTGCGCGGTTGTACCAGGACCTGTCGAACAGAGCCATTTCCCCGGCTGTGGGAAGATGTTCAATATAACGCTGAAAAAACCATTGACCAACTTCCTTTTCTCCTGGTTTCGGCAATGCCACTACCCTTGCAACACGAGGGTTTAGATGCTCCGTAAAACGCTTGATTGCGCCGCCCTTTCCGGCTGCATCGCGACCTTCAAACAATATGACTACTTTTTGCTTGTTATCTTTAACCCAATTTTGGGCTTTTACCAACTCTACCTGAAGCGCCGCCTTTTGCCGCTCATACTCCTTTCTCTTTAGTTTTTCTGGGTAAGTGTTGGTTTCACCAAATTCTACGTTTGAACCAACTTGCCATTCTTCAAGTATTTCGCCATCTGCTTTCTTTACCATTTGTTCTGCCTCTTTATGCAAATTCCACAATTAAGTTGTTATCGTTAACCACATCTGGGACATGTTACTTTACCACAACTGAAATTATTTTGTATTAATTAGTTGATTGCATTGATGAAATCATTGCCTGTTAACACTTTTTTATTTCCGCAGCTATTTTATCATCGAACAACCTGCTTCAAATACAAGCCGCTTCAATTTCCTTTCCAGTTCGGCTCTCGCTTTTCTGCAAAAGACTTCGGCCCTTCCATGGCATCTTGCGACCCCAACATCTCCTGGTAACCTTTGAATTCTCCGCCCTGCAACATTCTGTAGCAATCTTCAAGCTTGACATTTTCTGTCTCCCGAAGCATTTCCTTGATTGCACTCACCACAATTGGGGCGCCGTCGGCAATAGTCCGGGCAAACTCGTGCGCAGTGTCCATAAGTTGTTCAATTGAAACAACCCGATTGACCAATCCCCAGCGATACGCTTCTTCTGCTGGCATGCGCCTTCCTGTCATTAGCATTTCTACTGCTACCGCACGAGGAATTCTTCGGGGCAACCGGAAAGTTGCTGCATCAGCTACAACACCGACAGAAATTTCTGGAAGAAAAAACTCTGCATGCTCAGCAGCAACGATCAGGTCGCAAGAGAGAGCGATTTCAAACCCTCCACCTACTGCCATTCCATTCACTGCTGCAATAACAGGCTTGTTCAGGTCATGCAACTCCGTTAAGCCTGCAAATCCCCCGCGACCGTAGTCATCGTCAAAACTGGCTTCGCCTGTCGCTACATCCTTGAGGTCCCAGCCTGCAGAAAAAAACTTTTCACCCGACCCGGTAATGATTGCAATCCGCAAATCCGGGTCATCCCGAAATTCACAAAATATTTCACCCAATTCTTGGCTGACTGCGACATTAATAGCGTTCGCCTTTGGACGGTCTATGGTTACTTCCAGCACAGCATTATTTTTAACAACTTTAACGTCTTCGCTCATTTTCCGAAACCCGCTTGCATGTTATAAATTTCATGAATAGTAAACTTGATTTCACTCCGAACTTGATTTAGCGAGGCAAGTATACGATGAATTGACAGTTAGGGGCTCACTAATCAGTTCTAGCGTATTTCAAGTTTTGAAGCTGGAGCAGTGAAGTCATCCCAATAACGCCAATTGCTTCAATTCCATTCGACAGAGGGTATCTGGCTTCACCCGAATGCACTACAAATGACCTGTCTGGATTTACATCCTTTCTGGCGTAGTGAAATCCTTTTGATACTGTTTTGGGCGAACTGCGCTTTATCTCAATTGCCCAAACTTCGTTTATTGCTGGAATTTCAACCACCAAATCTATTTCAGCACCAGCCGATGTTCGAAAAAAACTGGCATTTGTATTCCATGGGGCAACATTCAACAGATTTTCAATTACAAACCCTTCCCAACTCGGGCCTGCAACCGGGTGTGACAACAATTCTGAAAAAGTCGTTATTCCTAGTAGAGAATGCAAAATACCACTGTCTCGTATGTAGAATTTTGGAGACTTTACGAGTCTCTTTTTCACATTTCCATGATACGGATGAAGTCTTCTGATCAATAGTAACTTTTCCAGCAAATCAATATAACGGTACACAGTGGTCGTACTAATTGAAAGGCTTGAAGCCAATTTGGATATACTTACTGTCTGTCCTTGGTTATGGGCAAGCATAGTCCATAGTGACCTCAACACCAATGCAGGGTACTTGAATCCGAATTGCAAAATATCCCGTTCCAGATATGTCTGGATAAAATTAGTTCGATAAATAGAACTTTCAACATCGTCTTTTGCAAAATAGCTATCTGGAAACCCACCACGAATCCAAAGATTTTTAACTTTTCTATCATGCTGTTCCAAGTTCAAAGCATAGGCTGGACTAGCTATATCTATAGCAAGTTTTAATTGCATTTTGATTGATGACACTTCCAAAACACTGAACGGATGCAAGTTGACAAATTCAATTCTTCCAGCAAGGCTTTCACTTGACTGATTGACTATATCTATCGAAGCTGAACCCAGTATCAAAAATCGACCATTACGATTGCCTGCCAGTCTTCCTCTGTCAACCGAAATTTTTAAAAATTTGAAAATTTCTGGAACCAAATGAACTTCATCCAAAATGACTAGTCTATCTTGATAGTAATTGAATAATTCCAATGGCTCGGACAACATCGCAACATTGCCAGGATCTTGAAGATCTAAATAGAGGTTTTCTTGCTCTTTAGCAAGCTTTTGCGCTAAAGTAGTTTTCCCTACCTGCCGAGGTCCGAGCAACGCGACAGTGGCTTGTCTCATTAATGCCACATTAACAATATTGTAAGTGTGTCGATCTAATTCCATTGTCAAAAATTATAAATCAAAAACAGAAAATTAATTTTAACATTGTAAAATGAATATTATATGTTCATATTGCAAGGTTTGATTGCAAAATTTTTATTGCAGAACGAGATTGCTATCCCCAAAATAGGAGTGGATTTATCAATTGCAAACACTACCCCTAAACCGTACTTGCTACTCTATCAGTTTTTTGAAAAACAAGAGCACTTGCGATTATCAAGGCGATTGATGCAAGCAAAGACGGCATAAGGTAGCTTCCCAGCGAGTCATAGAGTACACCAGCACACAAGGGGCCAATCATCTGTCCCAAACCGAATGAAGCTGTCATCAGGGCAAGACCGCGACGCACATTGTCAGCAAACTGGATTCTGGCACTCACAAGGCCGAGTGCAGTTATTCCCATGAATGTTCCTCCAAGCAGACTTGCTGCCAGCAACAGTAGAAATATATTGCTGCTAGCTGCGCTTATCGCCACGCCGATTGCCTCTACGATGCAAGCAATTGCAAACGCACGATTGGTTCCCCAGTGTTTGCCAACCCAAGCCCAAAGAACAACAGACGGTGCAGCAGTTAATCCAACCATAAGCCACACCAGATGCTCAAAGAGATTCAAAGACGGATTAGTCCGAACCAAGTCGGACACAAAAGTCGCTGTGATGATGTAGCCGAAGCCAAACAGTCCATATGCAGTTACTAAACGCCATCCACTTGAGCTGTCTCTTGAAGACTTGATACGACTACTGGCATTGGTATCAGTACTGTCGGACATGCTTTTCTTTTTGAGCGGGAGAAGCCACCATGCAGGAATCAAAATGATGAGTGCAGCCACACCACTGATGAGCCACAACGGTCGCCAACTCTCTTCTATGGAAGAAACTACAAATACAATTATTGAAGATAGTGCAATTCCACCGCCAACACCTGCATAAAGCATTGACATCCAATCAGGTCGACGGAGCAAACTTAGCTGGTCCAGAACAATTGCAGATGCGAATATTAGTACGAATGCACTTGCAACACCGCCTGCAAAACGCAATACAAGAAAAGCTCCCATGGAACCAAAAAATCCCATGGCTACGGTGCTGGCTACACTTACCAGGAGCGCACTAATCAACCAATATCTCCGACTACCTGGCATCACTCTCACTGCCGCAACAAGTGCACCAACCAGATAGCCCAGAAAATTCGCAGATGCGATTAGTCCTGCTTCAGTACGCCCAATTTCAAGGCCAGCCACCATGTAAGGAAGAATCGGGGTATATACAAATCGCCCAATTCCAATAGCAATTGCAAGCGCAAGAAATCCGCCGAGGGCAATTACAAACGGATGATGAAAGTTAATGGCCAATGCCATCTACCGACTGGCGAAATATCAGCTCAGAAAATTCTTGCAAGCGTTCAAGATTAACGGGTCAACTTAATTGGATTCAATTCGTTGTATATAGGCATCCACTGCAATGGCACCCCCATTCCCTTGATAAACGTATAGAGGATTTAAATCCAGTTCAACAAGACTGTCAGCATTTTTCTCAACATACAATACAATTGATTCAACTACCTGTATGACAGCATTCGTATCGCCAGTTGACCCTCGATAGCCCTCAAGCAACTTGCCAATTTTTAATTGTCCAATAGCCTGCAGAATGTCACTTCTGTCAAACGGAAATATCAATACAACCGAATCTTGAACCAGTTCCACCAAAGTGCCTCCCGCTCCAATAATCAACACAAACCCAAAATTTTCATCGTATCGAACTCCGATGAACATTTCCAGATAAGGAGAAGGTGCCATGGACTCCACCAAAAACTTGTCCACTACGCCTTCCATTGATTTCACTGCAAACCTGACTTCTTCCTCTGTATTCAAGTTCAGGTGAACTGCGTTGGCATCGGTTTTGTGTATGATTTCAGTTGACGAACCCTTCACAGCAACAGGAAAGCCAATTTCACTTGCAACTTTTTCAGCATCGCTGCTTTCCAAAACCTCACGACCTTGAACAACAGGCACTCCAAACTTTACCAAATCCTGTTTTGATTGATACTCGGTTTGGCCAACGACATTTCCCATAATTCGCTTCGGCAATGGCGGCAGTACCCCAATTTCATTCGCCACACGACATTTGAAACCAAAATGCGCAGACATAACTATTGCCCGAAAACACTCGTCCATTCCCAGCATGGGGGCAATTCCGTGTTCAATCAGCAAGTTTTGCATTGACTCAGAAGTGTTCTCGTGCATGGAAGAGACAACCACGACATTTGCTTCGGCTGCTAATTTTGATTTGACCACAGCATCCAGTGCTCTATCCCAAGAACTCGAATCGCAAGCGTCAGCATTGGGATAGTCAAACGCTTTAACTGTAATTGATTGCGAACCTTCAAAAACTGCTTGAAAGCATTTTTTTTGCTCTTCTCCATTTCCCCAAATATAGGTGTGATAATCCAGCGGATTTGCAACGACTACCCTGTCCCCCAATACATCGCGCAATTTCTGTTTCTGCTCATCCGTAAACAGTGCAAAATCAAGTCCGTATTTATCAGCCAAGTCTGCCATCAAGGCAGCTTCGCCACCAGAACAGCTAATCGTAGCAATTGACTTGTCCTGCAATGGCGAAATAATCGACAAAAATTTCAATGTTTCCAAAAATTGGGGAATGGTGTCAACGGAAATAATTCCATATCTATCATAAAACGCCCGGCTCAATTCTTTCTTGCCGCTCAAAGAACTTGAATGGCTTCGGGTTACCTCTGCACCAATTTTTGAATGACCGGATTCAAGTACTACAACCGGCACTTTTTGTTGCAAGGCCGCCAACACTGCTTCCGACAGTGCTACCGCATCGGAAAATCCTTCAAGATACAGTCCGATTGCTGTAACTCTAGGGTCATCAAGCATTCCAAATACATAGTCATGAATCTTGGCACCAGACATGTTTCCGGTAGAAATCAGGTATGCAATTGGAACCCCGCGTCTTTGCATTGTAAAGTTGATGGAAATATTTCCACTTTGGCTAATTATGGCCACACCACGCTCGCACCGCTTCCCTCCTTGCTGGTCTGGCCAAAGTGCAAGCCCATCCAGGTAATTCAATACACCGTAGCAATTCGGTCCAACCAGTGCCATATCGCCTACGGCTTCAACCAGCCGGTTCTGAAATTCAACACCTTCTCTTCCAACTTCAGCAAACCCGGAAGCGTAGCAAACAACACCGTGCGTACCCATTGCGGAAAACTGCTTCACCGCTTCAATGGTGGATTCCCGGGGAACTGCAATGAATGCAGCATCGGGTGCTGATGGTAAATCCTGTATGGACCGGAAGCAAGTTCTGCCTTCCAAACTCTCGCGATTCGGGTTGACCGCCCAGATTGTTCCACTGAAATCTAACTGGTCACATTGGCAAACCGCTTGCCGCGCTTCTTCACCGCCAACGACGGCGACTGTTTGAGCCTGAAACAGCCCCTTCAGAGCCTTTACTCTGTTATTTGTAATCGTTGTTTGCAACTTATAAAGGTTCAGGCAGGAAGAGCACTAGTCCCTAAATCAACAAAGTTAGATTGGACCCGTATTGACTTGTCCAGCAGAATAGTCGTACTTTTTTAGCACTTGAAGAATCTCAATCAAACAATTGTCGCGCAGTTGTTCAAGTTCTTGAACAGACTGATTTTCTGCCTGTGATTGAGTTCCCTCTACCATTCTATCAATCAGTTTATCCGTCAATTCCGGTGCTTTCAGATGCGTCCACGGCAGTTCCAGGGCGGGCCCAAATTGCTCAAGCATATGTCGCATACCGTCCTGACCACCTGCCAAATGAAAAGTTAAACACACTCCCATAATTGCCCAGCGCAAACCGGGGCCGTAAACAATCGCATCATCAATATCCTTCGTACTGGCTACACCGTCGGCAATCAGATGAAGTGCTTCGCGCCACACTGCCTCTTGCAAGCGGTCGGATATATAGCCTTCAATTTCCTTTTTCACCATAAGAGGATACATCCCTATGGACAAGTAAAACTCCTTTGCCGATAACGCGGTTTCTTCAGATGTATTCAAGCCTTTCACGATTTCAACCAAGGGCAATAAATACACAGGATTAAAAGGATGGCCAATCACGATTCGTTCTGGATTCTGCACACCCTCCTGAATCTCGCTTGGCAACAAGCCAGAAGAACTTGAAGCAATAATCACTGCTGGAGGAGCATGCCTGTCCATGTCAAAGTGAATTCGACGCTTCAACTCAATATTTTCCGGTGTGCTCTCTTGAATAAAATCACTGGTTGAGCACAGTTCTTCCAAATCATCCACAAAATTCCAGCTGCCCGCCATATTTCTGTCGAACCCCAATCGTTCCAGAGCAAACCACGCATTTTCCAAGTTCTTGCTGAATATTTTTTCAGCTACAGAACCAGGGTCGTATACAACCAAATCGTGCCCTCTCGCCAGGCACCTTGCCCCCCAGCCCGATCCGATAAGCCCAGTTCCAACAAGGCCAATTGTTTTTTTACTTGTCATTCCAGTTCATCTAATATGTTTGAATCCTCTCCAAGTTTCGGAACTCTGTCCGCAACATTCGAATTTTTTTGTAAATTGCTTACGATTGGGAGTGGCAATGCGTAAGTCAAGTTTCCATCCTCGTCTATTGCCTGTCTTTCGAACACCTTTCTGGCTTGATAGTGATTATCCTGAATCGCTTCATCCAATGTCTTGACTACAACAGCGCACACGTCTTTCCCGTTAAATATTTTCTCCCATTCCTTTGAAGTTTTACAGGAAATTCTATCCTGAATCTGTTTGCACGCAACCTGCGGATTATTCATCTCATCCAAGCAGGCCGGGTCAACTGACAATGCATCGCAAAATTCATTCCAAAACCGTTCTTCCAAAGCCGCAACTGATATATACCTGCCATCCGCTGCCTTGTAAACCTGATAGCGCGGCGACCTTCCAGATAGCAAGTGGTCCCCATACTGGGGCCATTCGCCGGACCCCCATCCCAATCCTAATGCCCAGAACATTAGCGGAAACAGGTTGTCCGTCATTGAAATATCAATGTAAGCCCCTTCTCCAGTTTTCTGCTTTTGAATAATTGCAAGCAGCATGTTCATTATCGCCGGGTAGGTCCCTGCTGCCAAGTCAGCGGTCAAGACCGGTGGCACAGCTGGCCCGTATTCATAGCTCTTCCCCAAAGACAGCATTCCGGAATCCGCCACATAATTCAAATCATGAGCTGCAATGCTGGTCTTTGTTCCAGTTTGCCCAAAACCTGTAATCGAGCAATAGATCAACGTCGGATTCTGTTTCCGCAACGACTCGTAGTCAAGTCCATATTTTTTTAGCACACCGGGTCTGAATTGTTCAAGCACTACATCAGATTTTTCAATTAACTTTTTAATTTTATTTACATCTTGTGAATCTCTTAAATTTGCAACTACACTACGCTTGCCAGCATTCAGCAAATTGAAGGTACACCCATTGTCACCAAATGCATCTTTATAGATTCTCATTTCATCGCCTATTCCGGGACGTTCCACTTTGACAACTTCTGCGCCGGCACCTGCCAAAATCAATGATGCCAAAGGCCCAGGGGCCAATGTTGTGAAATCTACTACCCGAATGCCATCTAATGGACCACCAGAATCTGTACTCACTGTAATTCTCCTTTTGAAACCGGCCCTAATGCTGGTGCTATTTAACCACTCACACGCTTTCGCAACGTGTCCGCACTCTGACCAAACAGAATTTTCTTCTCGTCGTCGGTCATTTCCGCTGGCTTGGGGTTCACTTCCTTGGCAACTTCATAAGCCCGAATAGTTGCCGGACGGTTTCGAACTGTTGTAAACCATCGTTCCAAATTTGGGAACGCCGCAAGGTCCTGTTTCTGTCGCTTGTGAGGGACAATCCAAGGATAGCATGCCATATCGGCAATAGAGAATTCACCGCAAATATATTCTCTGTCTTGCAGTTGCATATCCAAGACCGCGTAGAGCCGGGAAACTTCATTAACATATCGGTTTATTGCATAGGGTATTTGTTCAGAAGTGTAGACAACAAAATGGTGATTCTGACCTCCCATTGGTCCCAGATTTGCCATCTGCCAGAACAGCCACTGCAACACGTTCGACCAGCCTTCAATATCAGAAGGGATAAACCGCCCATGCTTTTCAGCCAGATACAAAAGAATTGCACCTGACTCGAACAGAGAAATTGGATTTCCGCCACCAGCAGGCTTGTTGTCGACAAGTGCAGGAATTCGATTGTTTGGCGATATTTTTAAAAAATCCCGCTCAAACTGGTCGCCTTTTCCAATATTCACCGGAACAATTTGGTAATCCGCGCCGAGATCTTCGAACATCATCGTGATTTTGTGACCATTTGGAGTGGTCCAATAATATAGATCGTACATTGAATATTTACCCTCTATGCTACTTGTCTTAGTCCAAGAATCTGCCTGGCTTCTTTTGGAGTTGCTGGTCGCCGATTGAACTTGTCTGTAACATCCACGACTTTCTTGACCAATTTCGCATTACTGGAAGCCAAGCGATTCCGGACATATTTTATATTGCCTTCCTTTTTCGGAACAGCACCAGTAATTGCAACCATGGTAATACATGGGTCGCTCATTTTCACTTCCTTAGAATATATGGAAATTCGTTGCTATTCCAATTCGATTATCAATTATTTTTTCATCCAAATTCTCCACAAGCAAAATAAAACAAAGTGGGTGTGCGTCTGATTAAGCCTGTCTCGGACAATGACGGAATTGTATCCGTGTATTACTGGGTCAGGCGATTGCTGCAAAGCGTATCGCACCCACTAAATTCCATAGATTATCAACGTTGCTCAGTCTGCCAGTTCTCTGCAATGTAAGCCGGGGCAGTAGATGGTGCAAATGGAGTTTTACCGCGAATTACATCAGCAAGTTTTTCTGTAAGCATGATGACCGGGGCATTCAAGTTGCCGCTTACAATGCTGGGCATAATGGACGCATCTATAACCCTTAGTTGCTCTGTGCCAATCACTCTGCCTTGCGAATCAACCACAGACATTTCGTCATTCCCCATTTTGCATGTGCTTGAAGGATGATACGCACTCTCTGCTTTTGCTCGAACAAATGCGTCCAATTCCTCGTCAGTCTGAGCATCGGAACCAGGAGAAATTTCATTGCCCCGATATTGATCAAACGCTTTTTGGCTGAATATTTCCCGAGTTAGTCGAATCCCGTCTCGCATTTCCTGTCGGTCCTGAGGAGTTTTCATATAGTTAAACAAAATTTTGGGATATTTTCGAGGGTCATTGGAAACAATTCTTACGTATCCTTTGCTGGTCGGACGCATTGGACCAATATGAGCCTGAAACCCATGTCCTTTAACAGCTGACCTGCCATCGTAATTCGCCGCTATAGGCAGGAAGTGATACTGAAGATCAGGATGCATCACCCCGGCTCGGCTACGAACAAACCCCCCTGCTTCAAACTGATTCGACGCGCCCAGTCCTTCTTTTTTTGTCAACCACTCCATCAGAATCATCGCTTGCCGATGCAAGGACAACGCAGGTGCAATTGATACTGGTTGAGTGCATTCATACTGTACATAAACTTCAAGATGGTCTTGAAGATTTTCTCCAACACCTCGCAAGTCTGCAATTACAGGCAAATTAAACTGTTCAAGTAATTCCGGATTTCCAATTCCGGACAACTGCAATAATTGCGGTGAGTTGATTACGCCGCCGCATAATATGACTTCCCGGTTCGCATACACTGTCTCAAGCTTGCCCCGTGCAAATGTTTCAACGCCTATGGCTCGATTGCCATTAAACAAAATGCGCGTTACCAAAGTACGTCTCTGCACAGAAAGATTCTTTCTGCTCAATGCAGGTTTTAGGTATGCCTTGGAGGTACTCCAGCGAACCCCTTGATTCACAGTCATGTCCATGGTGCCAAAGCCTTCCTGGCGATAGCCGTTCAAATCTTCAGTAAAACCGTATCCAGCTTGAACACCTGCATCAATAAATGCACGATACAAAGGATTACTGGCGCTTCCAGTTGTAACAACCAAAGGCCCTTCATCGCCATGGTAGTCATCCGCACCGCTCACTCTAGTTTCAGATTTTCTGAAATACGGCAAGCAGTGCGCGTACGACCAGTTTTCATCACCGGTTTCTTGTGCCCAACGGTCATAGTCAGCTGCATTTCCTCTGATATAGCACATTCCGTTAATTGAAGAAGAACCGCCAATCACGCGTCCACGCGGACAATCCAGAACCCTGTTGTTCATATAAGGTTCCGGCTCGGTCCGATATGCCCAGTTGAATCTGTTATTGTTAAGCGGGCGGGAAAAAGCAGCGGGCATCTGAATAACCCAGCTTTTATCGATTGGCCCTGCTTCAATAAGCCGAACCTTGACATCCGCGTCTTCGGTCAAACGATTAGCAAGAACGCAACCTGCAGATCCCGCTCCGAGAATTAAATAATCACTGTTATTTGGCATTTTTACATCGTCATTTGAATATTGGATCTTTTTTCGCTCCTTTCCAATGCAAATTCTATTAGCCGGTCAATTAACTGAGCATAACTGACCCCGCTTGCTTCCCAAAGCTTGGGATACATGCTGATTGGAGTAAAGCCCGGAATTGTGTTGATTTCGTTGATATAAACTTTGTAATCTTCCTTGCTTACAAAAAAGTCAACCCGCGCCAAGCCCGCAGCATCAATAGCTTTAAACACCTGTACAGCATACTTGCGAACTGCTTCACTTGCATTTTCTGGTATAGCAGCTGGAATTTCTACCCGGGAACTGTCATTAATGTACTTGTCGCTGTAATCGTAAAATTCAGCACCAGGTATAATTTCTCCTACAACAGAAGCTTCCGGGGACTCATTGCCAAGTACAGAGACTTCAACCTCATGGCAATTTTCAAATGCCTCTTCAACTACAAGCTTCAAATCATAGTTTAGCGCTAAATTTATCGCCAGAATTAACTCCGATTTAGTATTTGCCTTGCTGACCCCGACACTTGAGCCCATGTTGGCCGGTTTTATAAACATTGGATAGCACAAATATAATTCAAGATTCTTCAATATCAAGTCAGAATCAGCTTTCCACTCATCTGATTGAACTATTGAATACCTTGCCTGCGGAATCCCCTCTGCATCATATATCTTCTTCGCAATTGCCTTGTCCATTCCAACGGCTGAACCAGTAACGCCAGAACCGACATAAGGTATTCCGGCCAATTCCAAGAATCCCTGTATGGTTCCGTCCTCTCCGAATGGGCCGTGCAAAACCGGGAAAACAACATCTACCGGCTGAAAGGAATCTGAATTTTCAAACTGCCTGGCTTGAGGCAACTTGCCAGTATTAAAATAGTCAAAAGGCAGTGCAGGCAATTTTTTTGATTCAACAGATTTGGCTTCAAGTTGCTTCTGGTCGCTACCAGCAAACACCCAGTCGCCCTCTTTGGATATTCCAATTAGTTGAATATCGTATTTTTGCGGGTCAAGCGCTTGATATATGCAACGTGCAGATGTCACAGACACCTCGTGTTCGCAAGATTGTCCTCCAAATACAATACCAAGCCGAATTTTACGATTTGCTACCATAGTTGACCCTAGTGTACAAGCAAAGATTCGTGAGGGTGTCTCCGAACATAATCTTCAATATAGTCTGTATAAATTGATTGAATCTGCCTCGTGATTTTACCCCCTCCCTCTGGAAATTCCACTCCATCATTGTTAGGTAGCAACAATTTCCGAACTGGCATAACTTCCCGCGTAGCACTAGTTACAAAGCATTCCGTTGCTGCACTCAACTCGGTGTGATATATATCGCGCAAGTTCACCACGACATTGCTCTTTTCGCAGGCATCAAAAATTGCGGCTTTTGTCAAACCGCGTAAATTGCCTGAACCGGGGGTTACTACATCCCCTTCAATTACAAACCAAACATTGCTGTTTGACGCTTCTGTAACGTAACCGATTGAGTCCAGAATCAGGCTTTCGTCTGCTCCAAGTCGCTTGGCTTGCATAATAGCAATTACATTATTCAAATAGTTTCCACCCTTGATATTCGGATCCAAAGCATCAACTGAATTTCTACGAACCTCTGGAATCGCCATTGTCATGCCGACTTCGTAGTAATGCTTCGGCCACTCTGGAACTGGTGCAACAATAATTACGTATCGCGTGTTGATTTCAGGGTCAGGATACAGATTGATTGGACCTTCGCCTCGGGTAATCTGATATCGTACATAAACATCGTGTTCTGTACTCGCTCCAGCTGCAATCACAGTTCGTTTAATCTGCTCAGTCAACTCCTCTCTGCTTTGGGAGATTTTCATCTCAATCAAACTCGCAGAGTTTTCGAGCCGTTCGTAGTGTTGTTGAAAGAAAAATGGAACCCCGCGATACGTCCGGAATACCTCATACACGGAATCTCCGTACAGAAACCCCCTGTCCATAACCGGAACAGAAGCTTCTTCTGTGGGATAAATATTTCCGTCTATGTTTGTTACCCTTTTGATCAAAATTGCACTGCTCCCCTTGCTTTGTAAGTATGAATTGACAAATTCAAGCTCAAGTCTAACGAACTGTTTCCTGTATTCATCACAAATTGAGTATTATTTAATAAAATTAGTTGATGCCATGCAAATATAAACAAATTCATCTGGATTTGTATAGTTGAACAATTTAACACATTCATGAAACTTGAAAAACCTTATCTACTGTTCATTGGTGACGCACCCGACGAATTGGCTGCAAAGACCGCTTTCGGCGTAATGGAGTGGTGCCCAAACGATTGTATTGGTCAATACAGGCTACCTGAATGCGTGCCTGACCTGAAAATTCCGTCGCTAACGATGCAACAGGCAGTTGACTCTGGTGCGAAGACTGTGCTGATTGGTGTCGCTAATCGCGGCGGGGTAATTCCGAAATCGTGGACCTTGCCTCTGGTCAAGGCGCTCAATGCCGGCATGTCAATTGCAAACGGATTGCATACACCGTTGGATTCGGTTCCTGAAATTTGCAAAGCCGCGAAATCCAGTAGCGGCAACCTGATTGAAATCAGGCAGCATAGCGGCGAATCGTACATCGCAACCGGTGAGAAACGAACCGGACGCAGACTGTTGACAGTCGGAACGGATTGTTCAGTCGGAAAAATGTATACCGCGTTAAGCATAGCCAAAGAAATGCAGAGGCGTGGCATGAATGCAGATTTTCGGGCTACAGGGCAAACAGGAATCTTCATTGTCGGTGAAGGCGTCTCGGTCGATGCGGTAATTGCTGATTTCATGTCTGGTTCTATCGAATGCTTGTGTCCCCCGGCAGAATCCGACCACTGGGATATTATTGAAGGACAAGGGTCGCTACATCACCCTTCTTTTGCAGGCGTTAGTCTCGGATTACTGCATGGGGCACAACCCGATTCCCTGGTGCTGTGTCACGAACCAACCCGTACTCACATGCGCGGACTGCCAGACAGGCCCATGCCTGCTATTCAAGAAGTTATGAATTTGAATCTTCAATCCGTAAAAGTAGTGAGCGATGATGCTCAATTTGTTGGAATATCAGTCAATACAAAGCATATGAGCGAGTCAAATGCCCGGTCATATATACAAGCCTTGGAAGACGAATTTGATATGCCCTGTATAGATCCAATTGTCACAGGCGCTGGTACGATTATTGACCAATTTTCACCATGAGTAAATTTCCTTCTTTATCATTTTATACATTAATATAACAAAATATCATATTGATATTAAATGATTAAACTTTCGATAAAACATGAAAACTGGAGTCTAAAAAATTCCTTTAATATTTCAAGAGGGCACAAGTCTTGCGTCAGCGTAGTGGTTGTAGAACTAGGGGATGGAAAATGTACCGGGCGCGGTGAATCAGTTCCTTACGCACGCTACCAGCAAACAATAGAACAAACACTGGACGAAATACAGGCAATAGCACCGGACTTGCGCAATGGTCTAACACGAAGTGAACTTCAAACCCGCTTGAAGCCCGGCGCCGCAAGAAATGCTGTAGATTGTGCAATATGGGATTTGGAAGCAAAAAGAACCGGCCAAAGAGTATGGGAATTGGCGAAATTGCCTGAACCGCTTCCTGTGGCAGGTGCATACACTTTAAGTCTGGATACACCTCAAAACATGGCAGTAGCGGCAAAAGAATTTCAGGAACATTCTTTTTTCAAACTCAAACTTGGCCCGGTTGGAATTACCGAAACTGTTGAAGCGGTTCGCGAAGCGTGTCCAAATGCACGCCTTACGGTAGATGCCAATGAATCCTGGAATACAAGCATACTGCATGCGTGCTTACCTGCTCTCGCTGAGATGAATATTGAGTTTGTTGAACAACCTCTCCCCGTTGGTGAAGATAAGGAACTTGAGCAATTTAATGGTATTGTCCCTTTTTGTGCCGATGAATCCTTTCATAATATTTTCGATTTGAAATCACTGATAAATACATACGAAATTTTCAACATCAAGCTGGATAAAACTGGCGGACTTACCGCTGCAATTGAATTGGCCGAAGAAATCAAAAAATCTGGCAAGGAATTCATGATGGGCAGCTTGATGTCCACCTCTCTTTCGCTTGCACCAGCAATGATGCTCGCTCGCTCGGCAATGTACGTTGATATTGATTCATCACTTTGGCTGAAGCAAGATCGAACTGCAAGCATCAAATACGAAAACAACCTCTTTTATCCTCCGGCACCAGAACTGTGGGGATAGCCTTGTCATCGAATTTCAATAGCATCTCCGAATTGTCGATTGCAGAAATTTCCAATTGCCTTGCCAATCAGAATCTGAAATGCGTCGATGTGGCAAAGCATGCTATTCATTGCCACAATCAATTCAACAGTAAATTGAACGCCTACAAGTCTTGGAATGAAGAATCTGCTATTCAGCAAGCAAAACAGGCTGACAAATATATTTCGAGAGGTAAATTACAAGGCGTATTGCATGGAATACCCGTTTCAGTCAAAGACAACTATGGGTTGCAGGGATTTCCAGTATATTCCGGCACACCTCACCCCTTGCCCCATAAATGGTGCCAAGAAGGACCTGTTGTTCAATCACTAAGGGATGGAGGTTGCATTTTCGTTGGCAAGACACACTTGGTTGAGTTTGCCTACGGTGGATTGGGGACGAACAATCACTGGGGAACCCCGCGAAATCCTTGGGACAATCATGAATTTCGCGTGCCAGGCGGCTCCAGTTCAGGTGCCGCTGTGAGCATTTGCGAAGGCTCGGCATTTGTTGCCTTGGGCACAGATACCGCGGGTTCAGTAAGAGTCCCTGCCAGCTTTACCGGAATTGTCGGTTTGAAAATCGGCGCAAAACGATGGTCTACAGCTGGAATCGTCCCACTTAGTCCTTATTTGGATACAGCAGGAATTCTTGTACGGTCAGTGTCTGATGCAATCGCTGCTTTCAGTGTAGTTGACCCTGAAACCAAAAACTTTGACTCACTTGGAAAGAAATTATCAAAACTTCGTTCAAAGAAGTTACGCTTGGGAATTGCAGACGGAGTTCTATGGGACAATTCAGAAAGCTCAATCACTAATACGTGTTCACAGGCAACCAAAGCTCTTGATAAAAATAAATTTTCAGTGGTCAGTGTTAATTTTCCGGAAGCAGATAAAGCCGTTGATTTAAGAAACCAGGGCGGTACAGCATCAGCCGAGTTTATGGAATTTATTCAGTCTGAGCTCCCGGACTGGGGCAATTCCCTCGACCCAAATGTGCTGGGCAGAACAAAGTTGGGCGGCGATATAACCGCAGTAGATTATCTTGCTCGAATGAGACAAATAAAAAAACTGTCGTTCAGTGCGTTGAATGTATTTGAAAATTGCGATGCGATAATTTGCCCAACTGTACCAATTTCACCGCCAAAACTTGCTGATGTATCTGAGCCAGACCAGTATCAAAAGACGAATTTGCTTGCGCTTCAAAATACTTGTGTTGCAAATTATTTATCGTTTTCGGCAATAACCATTCCAGTCGGACTGGACTCACTTGAGCTTCCTGTTGGGCTACAATTGATGGCACCGGCTGGTAGCGAAGAATTGCTGATGAGCATAGCAGAAGCAATTGAGCAAACAGGCTTGGCACCCAAATTGAATTTGAAGTAACTGATAACTCTGATTAACACCCGCAGGTCAAAATATGGACTATACAAAACCCTTGGTATTGCATAAAGATGTTGTCAAGCCGGAGTGGATTGACGAGTACGACCATATGAATCTTAGCTTTTATGTATGGGTATGCGACCAGGCAACGTACGAATTTTGGGAACTGGCAAATGAAAGAACAGCTTTGGAAAAAAGAGATGGTGCAGAATATGCAGTCGTTGAATCGCACGTAAATTATATTCGCGAGGTTCGTCTGAACGACCCATTGACAGTAACAACACAATTGATTTCGTATGATAAAAAACGCTTTCGGATTTATCACGAACTTTATCAATCAGACAAAGGATATTTATCCGCTACGAATGAACTAATGGCACTCGGCTTTAACTTGAATGAAAGAAGAACAAGTGAATTTCGATCTTCGGTACAAAGTATGCTTGATAAAATTTATCGGCATCATTCCCTTCTTGACTTGCCTGCGAATGCGGGCAGATCAATAAGTTTTACCGCTCCAAAGTAGCGAGACAGGCCGATAAAACAGTTTGATCAACTGCCCCGCTAAACCGAATCACGTCTAAGAGGTTGCGCGGCACAGTGCACTCCGCCGCCTGCCATTGTAAACATTGAAAACTCCGGGTCGTACACTTCAAACCCGTGAGCCCGAAGTTTCTGATTCAGATTCTTTGCGCCAGCGGTAGAAATAACGCGGTCGTTGCCAAGTGCTACAACATTGCCAGCCAAATTCATAGTGTCGCGAAAATTGGCCGTAATAAATTCAACCCCCTTGGACTTCAACCATTCGCTAACATCTTCTGAAAGAGTGTCTTCGCAAACTACGGCACACTTTTCCGCTACCATGCAAACCATCAGGTCAATGTGAACATAAAACTCGTCTATTGGAGCATACTTGACATCCCATCCCTCAGCTGCCATCCAATCGCCAACCTGTTTCGCCGCGACCTCTTCTGTTCGATTTCCTGTATAGCCAATTAGTAACGACTGCGGATCAATGATATTGAAATCACCGCCTTCAAAATTACCGGCGCTCGCAAGTTCGTAAACAGGAATTCCGTGCGACAGGTAAAATCTCAAAATCTCTGCGTACTCCCCTCTTCTACGAGGGTTTGCCAGCTGACAAACAATTGCCCCGTAAGGTGTCATAACATTGGAATCCCGAGTATAAACTTGATATGGCGTATGGGGATTCGGTTCCAGCATTAACACTTCAACATCAGCACTTTTATAAGCATCGACCAGCTCACCATGTTGCTGAACTGCAAGAGCGTGGTCAAACTCTACTCCCAGTCTGTCAGTGTTTCGACAAACAGAACTGAACTGAAGATTTTCTGCTCCCATCCAGCGAAAATGATCTACGGGGCCAAGAAGAACCTTTCTTAGAACCCCATATTCTGAATTAACACCCCAATCATTCAAGATTCGAGTGGAACCGTTTACATTTCTGGTTCGCAAAATACCTTCAAATTTAGTCATTACTCATCCTCGTCTTAATTATTTTGGCTCGCCAGATTGCATTTGAACATCAGCAATCAAAGCCCATTTTAACCAAACTAAGCTTGCAGCAACTTTCTCAAATCATAATTTTGTCATTGATGCCAACTCAATCAGGCGCTGGATAGATGGCTGAGTTATTTCAAGCAGTGGATACGGCCATACTCCCAATAGTAAAACAAAAAATGCAATAAGCCCCAGCACTAATTTTTCATTCATGTTCAGGTCTTTCAGGGTTGCAACCGCTTCGTTTACAATTTTTCCGTAAATGACCCGTTTGTACATGCGTAGCGAATAGGCTGCCCCAAATATCAAAGTTGTTGCAGCAATCACGGCAAACCAAATGTTTTCCTGAAATGCCCCAATAATCACCAGAAGTTCGCCGACAAATCCGGAAGTTCCGGGCAAACCCACATTTGCCAGCACAAACAGCATCATCAGCGCAGCGAATATTGGCATTGAATGCGCCACGCCGCCGTACGTGGCAAGTTTTCTGGAATGAAGTCTGTCGTATAAAACTCCGACACACAAAAACAATGCTCCCGAAACAAAGCCATGAGAAATCATTTGCACATATGCACCTTGGATTCCTTGTGTGTTAAACACAAAAATTCCCAATGTAACAAAGCCCATATGCGCAATTGATGAATATGCTATCAACTTTTTCATGTCTGTCTGGACCAATGCAACAAGAGCAATATATACAATGGCAACCAGCGAGAGTGCTATCACCACTCCGGCAAGGGCGTGAGATGC
This sequence comes from Arenicellales bacterium, assembly GCA_965203865.1. Lineage (GTDB taxonomy): Bacteria > Pseudomonadota > Gammaproteobacteria > Arenicellales > JAJDZL01. The sequence goes on along the minus strand of OZ241916.1, from coordinate 1,228,879 downwards.
ATCTGGTGCAATCGGCAAGCTGAATCTGAGAAAACCGTACGCACCCATTTTCAGCATTATCGCCGCAAGAATGACCGAGCCGCCTGTGGGAGCTTCTACATGTGCGTCTGGCAACCAGGTGTGGACCGGAACCATCGGAATCTTTACCGCGAATGCCGAGAAAAATGCAATAAATAAAAATATCTGCGGCCAGTACCCCAGCGTTGTGCGATACCAGTCAGGAATGTAAAAACTGGACCCGCTTACATTGTACAAATAGACAAATGCGACCAGCATTAACAGAGAACCAATCAACGTGTACAGGAAGAACTTGATCGTTGCATAAACCCGGTTTTCGCCGCCCCAGACTCCAATGATCAAAAACATCGGAATAAGCATTCCTTCCCAGAAAATATAAAAAAGTATGGCATCTAATGCACTGAACACTCCTATCATCAAACCTTCAAGCATCAGGAATGCGGCCATGTATTGAGCAACACGGTACTGAACCACCCGCCAGCTGCCGACTATGACCAAGACAGTCAGAAAAGCTGTCAACAGAATCAAAGGCAGGGAAAAGCCGTCAATTCCAAGCGAGTAATTGATATTGAATGTTTCAACCCACTTGTGGTTTTCAACGAATTGAAAAGCAGGTGTTGTCGAATCAAACTTCAAGTACAGTGAGACACTTGAAATAAATGTCGCAATCGAGATTCCCAGAGCAATTTTTCTTGCCGTTTCATCCGCCCGATTGCCCGCAACTAGCACCAGTAATCCGCCAACGATAGGTAGCCAGACAACAAGACTCAAGTCAAAACTATCTCCGAAATGCATTAGAAATAATCCAGGCTTTTACTATCTGGCAATAAACCAAGTAATAAGAAGAAACAATCCAATAATCATCGAAAAAGCATAGTGATAAACGAATCCGGACTGAACCTGTCGCACCCATGCAGAACTCCGTCTTACTATTTTCGCAACACCGTTAACCAAGTATCCATCTATGATTTTCGTATCCATAATGCGCCAGCATACCCCTCCGATTGCACGGGTGCCATTCGCAATAACAACTTGGTTAAAATCATCAAATCCGTATTTTCTGTCCAGAATCATCCATAGCATATACAAACGATTGCGGAGAATTTCTGGTATATGGGGCATGCGAATGTAAAGCAGCCAAGCGACTAGTACTCCTGCTAAAGAAAGCCAGAAAGCCAGTGTAAAAACACTGTGCTGAACAAACGCCAATGAAACCGCTATTCCTTCCATTCCGGCAAAGCCTTGCTTCACATGTCCCAGTGTATCGTGCTGCGCAGCAGCTATCATTGTTTCACCAAAAAAATCTCCAAACAGCATCGAGTCTGCGAACAGAAAGCCAAAAATGACTGACGGAATCGCCAGTAATACCAACGGTAGAGTGATGACCCACGGTGATTCTTTGGCATGTGTCAAGGTGTCCTTGTCCATTCTCGGTTTGCCGTGGAAAACAACAAACAGCATCCGAAAGGAGTACAGCGCTGTGATAAAAACTCCAAGAGTGACGGCGAACAATGCAAACCCACTGCCAGGTATTGAACTTGCATGTACGGCTTCAATAATTACATCTTTTGAAAAGAATCCGGAAAACGGCGGGAGCCCCGCAAGCGCAAGCGAGCCAATCAATGCTGTCCAGTATGTAATGGGCATAATCTTTTTCAGTCCCCCCATAGAACGTATGTCTTGATTGTGATGAAGGGAAACAATCACTGAACCGGCCGCAAGGAATAGCAGTGCTTTGAAAAAAGCGTGTGTCGTCAAATGAAAAATTCCTGCAGCGTAAGCGGATGCACCAAGGGCTACAGTCATATAGCCCAGCTGGGACAAGGTAGAATAAGCAACAATTCGCTTGATATCGTTTTGCACCAGTCCGATAAACGCCATGAATAGAGCGGTAATTGAACCAATCACAATTACGACAGTCAAAGCGACTTCCGACATATTGAAAATAGGCGACATTCTGGCCACCATGAATATTCCAGCAGTTACCATTGTTGCTGCATGTATGAGTGCTGAAATTGGTGTCGGGCCCTCCATAGAGTCTGGCAGCCAGACATGAAGCGGTACTTGGGCCGACTTTCCCATTGCACCTACAAACAATAAAAGAGAAATTACAGTAACCCAGAGCCACTCCACCTCGCCAAATGGCGAAAATGTCAATCCAGCAACCACAGGAACTTGATCAAATACCCTTTGATAATCAAGGGAATTAAACAAATACACAACTGCCGCAATCGCGAGGATAAAACCAAAATCACCGATTCGATTTACGATAAAAGCTTTCATGTTCGCAGCTATTGCCGATTCCCGGTCAAACCAGAATCCGATCAGCAGATACGAAACTACGCCAACACCTTCCCAGCCAAAAAACAATTGCAGAAAATTGTTCGACAGTACGAGCATAAGCATTGCAAAGGTAAACAATGCGATGTAGCAAAAAAACCTTTGATAGCCTGGGTCGTCGTGCATGTAGCCAATGGTGTAAATATGAACCATCAAAGATACAAAAGTAACTACCACGGCAATTGAAGCAGATAGCGAATCAATCAGGAAACCAATTTCAAAAGTCAGTGCTCCGCTTTGCCCCCAAACATAGAGAGGGCCATTGAACAGATTCCCTTGCATTACATCGAACAAAACGTATAGCGATAATGCAAAACTTATTGCTACACCAGAAATTGCGACACGGTGAGTCGCCTTGCGACCGATTGCATGCCCGAAAAAGCCAGCGATGATTGCTGCAATCAGGCAACTGAACGGAATTAGCGAATAAACCAGCAGCATGCCTTATGACTCTATCCGCTTAGTTGATTCAGATCTTCTACATTGACTGTCCTTCTATTGCGGAAAAGCACAACCAGAATAGCCAGTCCAATAGCTGCTTCTGCCGCTGCTACCGTCAAAATGAAAAATACAAACACCTGCCCTGCCAAATCCTGCAAATAGTGTGAAAATGCAACAAAGTTGATATTCACAGCCAGCAGCAGCAATTCAATTGCCATCAGAAGGATCACAACATTCTTCCGATTCAGGAATATGCCTACAATTGCAATTGAAAATACGATTGCAGCTAGAGTCAAGTAATGCGAAAGCGGTATCACTTCTCAGACGACTCCTGCGTACCAGGGGCTGATGATTGAGCCTTCATGGATACAACTCGCAATCGATCCTGCTTTGTCGCCTCAATCTGATGCTTGGGCCTTTGGTAAAGTGTTTTGGGGCGTCTTCGCAAGGTCAGCGAAATTGCCGCAATGATTGCAACCAGCAGGATAATAGCTGCAATTTCAAATGGATACGCGTAGTCAGTATAGAGTATGCTGCCCAGCTCCTGAGTGTTGCTGTAGCTTTCAGGACTACCCGGGGGACGCGGAACTGTTTCGCTACTGAATACTCCAGAATTGATTATCACTCCCATTTCGATAACCAGCAGCACAGCAACCAAGCCTCCAATCGGCAAGTATTCGCCGAATCCTTCGCGTAACCTGGCAAGATTGACATCCAGCATCATAATGACAAACAGGAACAGCACCATTACAGCGCCCACATAAACCAGCACGAGCACAATTGCAAGAAACTCCGCTTCCAGAGTAATCCAGATTCCGGCGGCACTGAAAAACGCCAAAACAAGAAACAGGGCTGCTTTTACAGGATTGCGTACCACAACGACCATCATTGCCGCAAAAACCAGAACAGCCGCCAAGAAATAAAAAGTAAATTCAAGAAATGACATTGCTTTCTATTTATCGGTAGGTTGCGTCTGCTTTACGCGCTTCGGCAATGCGCGCTTCATACTCGTCACCGATTGCCAGCAATTGCTCTTTCGTAATTACTCTGTCGTCACGCAACTCGAAATGAAACTCATGAATGTCTGTTTCCACAATGGAGTCAACCGGGCAGGCTTCTTCACAGAATCCACAATAAATGCATTTGAACAGATCTATGTCGTATCGGGTTGTTCTACGTGTTCCGTCGTCACGCTCTTCGGATTCAATCGTAATGGCCAATGCGGGACAAACAGCTTCGCATAATTTGCAAGCAATGCAGCGTTCTTCGCCGTTGGGATATCGCCGTAACGCATGAAGTCCGCGAAATCGGGGTGATTTAGGAGTTTTAACTTCCGGATACTGAATTGTGCTTTTCTTCGTAAACAAGTGACGACCTGTTACCATTAGCCCGCGCACAAGTTCAAGTAGCAGGAAAGTTTTGATTTGGCGTTGAATCCAGTTCATTAAGTTTAACCTCCAACTACTTGAATATAAAACCAAAAGGAGTCAGGAAACGAGCCACACCAATTACTGCAATCCACACCAGTGTAATTGGAATGAACACTTTCCAGCCAAGCCGCATAATTTGATCGTATCGATATCTTGGAAAAGTTGCACGCAACCACAAAAAGAAAAACAGCAGTACAGCAACTTTCGCAAACAGCCAAAACATCGGTGGAATCCAGTTAAAAGGAGCAACATCTGCAGGTGCATGCCAGCCACCAAGAAACATGATTGCCGCAAGTGTTGCAATCAGAATCATGTTGATGTATTCCGCAACAAAAAATATCATAAATGATAGTCCCGAGTATTCCACATGAAAGCCGGCAACAATTTCTGACTCTCCTTCGGCAACGTCAAACGGTGCACGATTGGTTTCTGCTACACCAGAAATAAAATAGACCAAAAACAAAGGAAACAGCGGCCAAATGTACCATTGATGCAGGCCTCCTGATTGTGCTTGTACGATTTGTACAAGATTCAACGACCCAGCCGCCATCAGCAACCCGACTAATGCAAAGCCCATCGCAATTTCGTAGGCTACAATCTGTGCTGCAGACCGCATCGCACCCAGAAAAGCATACTTTGAATTGGATGCCCAACCGGCAACAATAACACCATAGACTCCCAAGGAAGTCAAAGCCAGTATGTACAGTAGCCCGGCATCAAGATTTGCCAGTACCATACTGTCTGTAAAAGGCACAACTGCCCATGCGGCAAGCGCCGGGGTTACAGATAAAACAGGGGCAGAAAGAAACAGAAACCGATTCGCGTTCGTGGGGACTACAATTTCTTTGAATACCAGTTTGAACAAGTCTGCAAACGGTTGCAGCCAACCTCGCGGGCCAACTCGATTCGGCCCGATGCGAACCTGAATGTAACCAATAATCTTACGCTCAGCATAAGTAAGGTATGCTGCCGCCAAAAACAACGGAACAAGAATTATGATTATTTTGACCAGGTTTTCTACTGTAACTTGAATGCCAAAAGGCAAGCCAGACCAGAATGAAATCGCCCAACTCACAATAATTCCTCGTGTTGCAGCTGCAAAAGTACACCGGTTGCAGGCAATGCTCCATCACCAACACCAGCAGGAATATATACACAGCCTCTGGGTATTCGCACATCAGATATCGCATTCATGTTGGCAGAACCAGTACTGTGCTTTACGGAAACATAGGCACCGTCACTCATTCCTAGTTGCTGCATGTCTTCTGGATGAACATGAGCCTGCTCGTTCACTGCATCTATAGTTGCTTGAAGAGGCCGAGAATTTCGAACAATGGCATCCACTGCATAGATCGGAGCATCAGAGATTAATTCAAATCTGCCAGAAAAACCATTGCTTGTCTGCCCCGCCTCATTAGCCCTTTCTGCCATATCTGAAAATTGTGAAACATGGAGATTTTCCTCAAGTGCAGCTTCTGCTGCAATATCTGCAATGGTAGTAAACTCAAACCCGGATACATCAAAAAGATTTCCCAGCACACGAAGGATTTTCCACCCTGGTCGGGCTTGCCCAACGGGTTCCGTAGCAGCAGTTGCGTGCTGCACTCGTCCTTCACAGTTGATAAAGGTTCCAGAATTTTCAGTAAAAGGAGCAAGGGGAAGTGCAACATCAATATAGTCTGGAATTTCATCAAAAAACTGAAAACTAACCACAAACCGCGTAAATTTCATCGCCTCCACAGCTTGTGCAACATCTGCAGTGTCCTTTAAGGGGTCAACATTGAACAAAAAATATGCATGTCGAGGGCTATGCAGCATCTTCCATGCGTTCAAACCTGTATCCTCTACTGCTACTCCATTCAGAGTCCGATGGGGCAGGCAACCGGCAATCCAGCTGGCAACACTGTTTGCAGGCGGAAGAATGTTCATGGAAGCACCGGAAACCTTGGCAATTTGCTGCACCAGATGCTTGATTTCACTGTACTGAGCGTGTGATATCGCTGCTTGACCCAGGATAATTACAGCATCATCGTTGCAATTACAAAGCATTTCAGCCATTTCATAATATTCATCCCCGTCAGGATGGCTATAACTATTATCCGCCCTCAGTTGTCTTACTGCTTCAAGCAATCCTTCCAATTTATGGGTGAACTTACTGGGCGGCACAACGATGTTGCTTGACAAGTCGAAATTGTATTGCCATGAGATTGAGTTGATTGCGGCTACTCTTGCGCCGTTCATCCACGCTTTGCGAACTCGCAACCCCAGCAGAGGCTGTTCTTTCCGGATATTCGAGCCAATCAGTAAGACTGCTTTTGCTTGTGAAAGCTTTTCTATTGGAATTGTCATGCCGGGATACAAAGCCGTAGTTAAATCATCCGAAAAATCTACCTGGCGCAATCTGTGATCAATGTTGTGGCTTCCTAGCCCTCTCAAGAGCTTCTGGATTAAATACGACTCTTCAAAGGTTGCTGTTGGAGAAACTAGTGCGCCAAGTGCATCGCTGCCTTCTTCCTGAACAACTGAATTCACCCCATTAACAATCGTATCCAGCGCAGTTCGCCAGTCAGTTTTAACCATGCCTTCTTCTGTACGAATCATTGGTTCTGCAAGCTTTGCGGATTCAATCAAACTATCGTAGCTGTAGCGGTCGCGATCCGAAATCCAGCATTCGTTCACTCCTTCGTTAATTCGCGGCAACACTCGTTTCACTTCGCCGCGCAAGGTTTGTATATCAATGTTGGTTCCAACGCAATCGTGCGGACTGACTGAATCGTGGCTAATCAACTCCCATGATCTTGCGGTAAACCGATACGGTTTTGAAGTGAGCGCCCCGACCGGACACAAGTCGATTGCGTTGCCTGAAACTTCGGAATTAACGCCTTGTCCAATGAATGTATCAATTTTCAGATGTTCACCGCGACCGGTGATGCCAAGTTCCATCACACCGGCAACTTCCTCTCCGAATCGTACGCATCTTGTACAGTGGATGCAACGGGTCATTTCTGTTTGAATAAGCGGACCAATGTCATGGTCCGGCACTACCCTTTTCTTCTCGATGAAACGGGACGCATGGCCACCATAGCCTACCGCTTGATCTTGCAGCGGGCATTCGCCGCCCTGGTCACAAATCGGACAGTCTAGAGGGTGATTGATGAGTAGAAACTCCAGAGTATCCTTCTGCGCAGCAACCGCGTACTCTGAATGCGTGTAGACCTTCATTCCATCCATGACTGGTGTCGCACAGGCAGGCATAGGCTTCGGAGCGTTTTCAATCTGCACCAGACACATTCGACAGTTTGCTGCTACGGACAGTTTTTCATGGTAGCAAAATCTTGGAATGTAGATTCCTGCTTCGTCTGCGATTTCGATCACATTGGCACCTGGTCTTGCTTCCAGTTCTTGCCCGTCAATTTCGATTCTGACCATACTTACCTAGCCTATAAGCTGTTATGCAGCCATTGGCTGCCTGGAAATCAAATCTTCAAACTCTGAACGAAAATGCTTGACAAAACTTTGCACAGGCCAAGCTGATGCTTCACCAAATGCGCAAATTGTCCGTCCTTCAATGCGGTTTGCCACACCAATAAGTTCATCAATATCTTCGCTTCGAGCGTTGCCGCTTTGGATCCTTTTAATGATGCGGTGCATCCATCCCGTACCTTCCCGACAAGGGGTGCATTGACCGCAAGATTCTTCATAATAGAAATAGGCGATTCTTTCCAGCACTTCAACCATTGAAGTGTCTTCGTCCATAACTATAACCGCACCCGAACCCAGCATTGACCCTGCACTGGACAACGAGTCAAAGTCCATATTGACTTTCATCACTACTTCCGCCGGAAGCACTTGAGATGATGATCCGCCCGGAATAACTGCCTTTAATTCTTTGCCGCCTCGCACACCACCTGCCATTTCCAGCAACTTTGCAAATGGAATCCCGAGTGCGACTTCATAGTTCCCCGGTTTTTCCACGTGTCCTGACAGGCAGAATATTTTCGTTCCGGCGTTGTTTTTGGAACCGATATCAACAAACCATTGCGCTCCGTTTCTTATTATTGCTGGAACCAGTGCCAGTGTTTCAGTATTGTTGATGGTCGTAGGTTGCCCGAACGCTCCGTATTGAGCAGGAAATGGGGGCTTGAATCGAGGTTGCCCCGCCTTGCCTTCAAGCGATTCTAGCAACCCGGTCTCCTCACCGCAAATATAGGCACCCGCCCCCAAATGATCGTGGATCTCAAAGTCGAATTTGCTATTCAGTATGTTCTTTCCCAAGTATCCCGCTTTGCGAGCCTCCGCCAGTGCCGCCTCGAACCGTTCATAGGGCTCAATAAATTCGCCGCGGATATAGTTGTAGCAAATCGATGCGCCAATTGCGTATCCGCAGATTGCCATGCCTTCTATCAATGCATGGGGGTTGTAGCGCATAATGTCACGGTCCTTGAAGGTACCGGGCTCGCCTTCGTCTGAATTGCAAACCAGATATTTTTGACCGTCATAGTCTTGCGGCATGAAGCTCCACTTCAGTCCAGTTGGAAATCCTGCGCCCCCTCTTCCCCTCAATCCAGATGCTTTCACTTCATTGACTATTTCTTCAGGCGGGATTCTTTCCCGCAAAATCCTGCGCAAGGCTGAATATCCGCCCCTATCCTCGTACGACCCGAGTTTCCAGGGTTGATCAACGCCCGGTTCCGGCAAGCAGATTCGGATTTGCTGTGCTGTCATTCTAGCGATTCCAGTATCAAGTCCATTTTCTCGGGTGTAAGGTTTTCATGGTAGTTGGTACCAACCATTGCAACCGGCGCACCAGCGCACGCTGCCAGACACTCCACTTGCACCAAGGTATATTGGCCATCTTCAGTGGTTTCACCAAATCCGATTCCCAGTTTTTTAAACAGGTGGCTCGCAATTTTCGCGCATCCTTGCAACGTGCATGTAATATTGGTGCAAACACTAATCTTGTGGCGACCTGTTGGTTCCAAGTCATACATCGTATAGAACGTTGCTACCTCTGCCACTTTTATCGGCTCAATGTCCAGAATTTCTGCAACATGCTCCATCAAGTCGGGACTAACCCAGCCCAATTCCTGCTGGCCAATTCTTAGCGCAGCCATAACTGCGGCGCGCGAATGCCCTTGGGGATACTTTGCAATCTCGGAATTGATCTTTATTTTGGAAGTCTCAGAGAGCATCACCGGTCAACTTCTCCAAAAACAATATCCTGGGTACCGATAATAGCCACAACATCCGCCAGCATATGCCCCCGGCACATTCGGTCCAATGCTGACAAGTGAGCGAACCCGGGTGCTCTGATTTTCACCCGATAGGGCTTATTGGCACCGTCAGAAACCAGGTAAATCCCAAATTCTCCTTTTGGCGCCTCGACAGCTGCATACACTTCCCCTTCATTTACGCAATAGCCTTCAGTAAACAATTTAAAGTGATGAATAAGAGACTCCATATCGCGTTTCATCACTTCACGACGCGGAGCAATCAGTTTTGCATTGTCAATCATCACTGGACCGGGATGATCTTGAAGCCATTTCACGCATTCTCGAATAATTCTATTAGACTGGCGCATTTCTTCTACTCTACATAGATAGCGGTCGTAGCAGTCACCCTTGGTACCTACCGGGATATCAAATTCAACTTTGTCGTACACTTCGTATGGTTGCTTTTTACGCAAGTCCCATTCAACACCCGACCCTCGCAGCATTGGTCCCGTAAACCCCCACTGAAGTGCTTGTTCAGGAGACACGATGCCGATATCAACTGTTCTTTGCTTCCAAATTCTGTTATCGGTCAGCAAGGTTTCGTAGTCGTCTACGCACCCGGGAAATCTTTCAGTAAATGCCCAGATAAAATCAAGCAATGACCCCTGCCGGTCCTCATTCTTTCGATGAACATCTTTTTCGCTGAGCTTTTCGGAGGTCTTGTACTGCGGCATAGTGTCCGGTAAATCCTGATGCACACCGCCAGGCCGGTAGTAGGTTGCATGCATTCGCGCACCCGATACTGCCTCGTAGCAATCCATTAAATCTTCGCGCTCGCGGAAACAGTAAAGAAATACTGTCATGGCGCCAATGTCCAAACCGTGCGCTCCAAGCCACATCAAGTGATTCAGTATCCGTGTAATCTCATCAAACATGACGCGTATGTATTGAGCCCGGATTGGAATTTCAATTCCAAGTAATTTTTCAATTGCCAATACGTATGCATGCTCGTTGCACATCATGGACACGTAGTCAAGCCGGTCCATGTAGCCAATACTCTGATTGAATGGCTTTGATTCGGCCAGTTTTTCCGTAGCACGATGAAGCAGACCAATATGCGGGTCGACGCGTTCAATCACCTCCCCGTCCAACTCAAGCACCAATCGGAGCACGCCATGCGCCGCAGGGTGCTGAGGACCAAAATTCATCGTATAGTTACGAATTTCTGTCACCGAAATTATCCTCTCTTATGATTCGCGGCACCAAAGTGCGAGGCTCTATTGAAACCGGTTCATAAACAACCCTGCCCTTGTCAGGGTCGTACCTCATTTCAACATAGCCGGACAAGGGAAAGTCCTTTCGAAACGGATGCCCGATGAAACCGTAGTCTGTCAAAATTCTGCGCAAATCGGGATGCCCATCAAACAAAATCCCGTAAAGATCGAAAACTTCACGCTCAAACCAGTCGGCGCTTTCCCAAACATTTGTAACCGACTCTACAATTACTGCTTCATTTTTGAGAAAAGTTTTTACTCGCAATCGATGATTATGCCTTACTGAAAGCAAATGGTAGACTACAGCAAACCGGGCGCCATCCCACTTTTTCCCAGGGTCTTCTGCTCCGTAAGTCAAATAGTCAACTCCGCAAACGTCAATCAACTGATCAAATGCTGCAACCGGGTCGTCTCTCAATATCTCGCAAGTATTCCTCAGGCTACCAGTAGCAACCGATACAGATAATTCAGAATTCTGTTGATTGCTGGATAGTACACTGTCCCCAAGTAAATTTTGAATATGCTCATTGAGAGCAGAAACAGAATGCATAGATTGGCTTACTTCGCTATTGTGTGAGTATTACGAATTTTTCGTTGCAACTGCAAAATTCCATAAATCAACGCTTCTGCCGTTGGGGGACATCCGGGAACGTAGACATCAACCGGCACTATGCGGTCGCATCCTCGAACCACGGAGTAAGAATAATGGTAGTATCCGCCTCCGTTGGCGCATGACCCCATCGAAATAACCCACTTGGGGTCAGCCATCTGGTCGTACACCTTGCGCAAAGCCGGTGCCATCTTGTTGACCAAAGTCCCTGCCACTATCATTACATCTGATTGACGAGGACTTGGACGAAAAATTATGCCAAACCGGTCCAGATCGTATCGCGAAGCACCAGCTTGCATCATTTCAACAGCGCAACACGCCAAGCCAAAGGTCATCGGCCACATGGCACCCGTACGCGCCCAATTTACTAATTTATCAAGCGATGTCGTAGCAAAGCCCTGATTCATGATTCCTTCAATAGGCATAATCTACTCCCACTCTAAAGCTCCTTTCATCCATTCATAAACAAACCCAACTACCAGGATGCCAAGAAATATCATCATAGCCAGAAATCCAAAGATTCCGACTTCATCCAAAGCAACTGCCCATGGAAATAAAAATGCAATTTCCAGGTCAAAAATGATAAACAAAATCGCAACCAGGTAGTATCGAACATCAAATTTCATACGACTGTCTTCAAAGGCTTCAAAGCCGCATTCGTATGGAGACAGTTTAGCTTCATTCGGCTTATGGGGACCAAGCACTCGGCCGGCTACTAGTAATGCAACGCCGAATACTACCGCAACCAGCAAAAACATAACTATGGGAAAATAATTACTCAGCATTGGCCTAACTGTCCTCTTTTGTGAATTTTCTTCAAATTTCTTTTCAAGTTAAAAATGAACCTTTCCTCTCGCTAATGCTTATTTTATTGACTTTTATCAAATAATTTCAAATTAAGCGATACTGATACTGACTAGTTCTTGCGATAGTACACTCAGTTTGTCAAAAAACCTGGTGCCGAAGGCCGGACTCGAACCGGCACGGCTCTCGCCACCGCCCCCTCAAGACGGCGTGTCTACCAATTCCACCACTTCGGCTAACTAATTCGAATTCGACTCAGGTGCTTGAGGTACTTCGCTATTTTCTGTTGTTTCAATTTCAACTTGCTCTTCAACTTCTGGAACTTCGCTCTCATCTATGGTTGTTTCCAGCACTGACTCCGTAACGCTAGGAGTTACCTGCGCTCCGTTGTAAATGTACGCCAACCCCAATGCGATTCCAAAAAACACCGTCGCCAAAACCGCTGTCAATCGAGTCATAAAATTGGCTGCCCCCCGGCTACCAAATACAGACTGTGACCCGCCCCCGCCGAAGACCGCTCCCAAATCTGACCCGCGCCCTCGCTGAAGCAGAATCAATACTACCAGTGTAATTGCAATTACAAAAAACAGTCCAAGTAAAATTTTTGTTAATAATTCCATAAATTCAAATACTTGTAATTAACTTTCCATACATATTTTCGAAAATTCTTCTGAATCAAGCGAAGCGCCGCCGACTAGGCAACCGTCAATGTCAGGTTGCTTCATAATAGCTTTTGCGTTTCCTTTATTGACACTACCCCCGTAGACTATCCTTAATCGTTTTAAAGCATCCGTTTTTGAGTTACAAGCGAAATCCCGAATCCATTCATGCACTTCTTGAGCCTGGTCTGGAGTCGCTGTGACTCCAGTGCCTATCGCCCATATTGGTTCATAGGCAAATATTATCTCATCTATTGTGAAATTTTCAGAATTTAACTTTTCAAGCTGACGAATCAATACGCCCAACTGACGCTCTATAACCGTTCGAGTCTGACCCGATTCCCTCTCGCGCAACGACTCTCCCACGCAAACGACCGGAATCATTGAAGCACTTAGCACCGCCAGCATTTTTTGCGCTACCAACTCATCGGTTTCATTATGATACTGCCGTCTTTCCGAATGACCTACAATTACATATCTGCACCCTAAATCTTTTAGCATGCTTGTAGACACCTCGCCCGTAAAAGCACCTTCCTCAACATGGGCACTTGCATCTTGAGCACCGAGTTTAACTATTCCCCCATTTCCAATCAAATTCGCCAATTGAAGCAAATAAACAAAGGGGGGACACACAACAACATCAAAATCAGAATTTTCAGGCAACTTGTTGGAAATTTCTGAATATAGCGAACGGCATCGACTTAAATTTCCATGCATTTTCCAATTGCCGATAAAAATTTTGCGGGTCATACTATAATTTCGTTTAACCATATTCGATATCTAGCCAGCAGTGACTACTGAAATACTATTCGCCCGTTCAACTTGGTCGGACCGATACAAATTAACTTGCATCAATTGTCATAGATGGCGATGATGTCCTATTTCAAATTTCAAACTTGCTATTATAGACAATTGCTACTTGTCCGGTAATTCGGAAGAACAACTTTCGGAATTAAGATTAAACTCTGGAAACTATGGCTGATATCGTCAACTGGCAAGGAATTTTTATTTTAAACCAATTATTACATACTCATGAAACTTGTACTACTAAGACACGCAATTGCTGAAGAGAGATTGGACTTCTATAGATGCAATCCGGGGGTTCCTGACTCCGAACGGCCGCTGACACCAGATGGCATAAAAAAAATGAAACTGGGAGCAATGGGGCTGGTTAATGCTCTTGACTATGACATACAACGAGTAATTTCAAGTCCATACACCCGAGCACGGCAAACAGCAGAAATCTTTCTTGAAGCAATTCCAAAAAAACAAAGACCCGAGCTTGAATTTTCCGATATTTTAGCCATGGGATACAGTTCTTCGGAAATAGTTAACTGGCTTGCTAGCGACACTGGAACCATAGTGCTGGTCGGGCATGAGCCGGATATGAGCAGCTTGATGGAGCAGTTTTGCAGCAGAAACAGTCCATTGCATCTGAAGTTTGGAAAAGGCGGTGCCTGCCTGATTGAGTTTCTCAACGGTCCCCTCAATTCCATCGGAATATTACGCTGGTTCATGAGTCCAAAAATGCTGCGCAAATTGAGCTGCAAGTGAATGCACTCAAAGACCGCCTCAGCAATAGTACCGAATTTGTTGCTGCGGCAGATCTTGGTTCCAATAGCTTCCACCTTGTGGTTGGCCGTCTGGATTACGGCCGGTTAATCATAGTAGACCGAATTCGTGAATTCGTGCGTCTTGGAGGCGGCCTGGATGCAAACCTGAACCTGACTCCTGAGGCGCAGAATCGCGCACTGGATTGTTTGGGCCGGTTTAGACAGAGAATTCAGGATATCCCATCCGAAAATGTACGTGCAGTGGGCACGAACACCCTGAGAAAAGCGCATAACGCTCGAGAATTTTTAGAGAAGGCGGAGCAAAAATTCGGCCATTCAATTGAGATAATCACCGGGCGCGAAGAAGCCCGGCTAATTTACGAGTCAATTTACAACTTGCAGCAAAGCAATGGAATAAAGCGACTGGTTATTGACATTGGCGGTGGCAGCACAGAAATAATTACCGGCAAGAGTAACACTCCCGTGATTGCGGAAAGCCTGCACATTGGATGTGTAAGCATGAGCCAAAATTATTTTTCAAATGGAATTATCAGTGAAAAACGCTTGCAAAAGGCAGTTCTTGACGCAGAGTTGGAAATCGAAAATGTAAGCCACAGTTTTAATATGTACGGACACAAGCAAGTTATTGGTTGTTCCGGCACAATTCGAGCCATCGGCTCAGTTGCAAGCAATTCTGAGCGAAACAGTGTAGTTGTTACCCGAAAGAAGCTCAACAAATTACGCAAGAAAATCCTCAACTTCACGCACACCAGCAAATTGGTTGACTTGGGATTTGAGCCAGAACGCTGCGATGTTCTGCCGGGTGGCTTTGCAATTCTTTGGGCTTTATTCGAATTGCTGGAAATTGATGAAATGCAAGTGTCTGACCAGGCACTACGGGAAGGTGTGCTGTATGACTTGCTTGGAAGAATGCACAATAAGGATATCCGTCAGCAGACAGTTAGTGCTCTTGCCTCAAACTGGTCGATTGACAAAGAGCACGCCCATCGCGTGAAAGCGACTGCAATGGATATATTTGACCAAGTCGCAGCGGACTGGTCTATCAATGTCCCCGAATGCAGAAATTTGCTTTCATGGGCTGCAACTCTTCATGAAATTGGCTTGTCCATGTCTCATGCACAATATCACAAACATGGTTGCTACATTCTTCAGCATTCAGATTTGGATGGTTTTTCGCAAATTGAACAGACAGAGCTGGCTCTACTGGTTCGCGGGCATCGACAAAAATTTCCAACAAAAGAGTTTTTAAAAGAAGGGGCTTTGTTTTCTCCAGATACAACTCAAAAACTATGTGTTATTCTGCGAGCGGCAGTACTGATGAATCGTTCAAGGTCAAGCTATAGTTCCCGGGAGTTCCTGTGCAGTGTTCATCAAAAAGAGTTAAAACTCACCTTTCCGAAAAATTGGCTTGAAAAACATCCGCTCACCCGGGAAAGCCTCGTTCAGGAACAGCAATACCTGCAACCCACTAACTATAAACTTGAAGTAGTATCATCAATTGAGTCATGAAAGCTGCCGTTTGCTACGAATTTGGACAACCGCTCGTCGTCGAAAGTGTTGCAATCGACGAACCACGCGCAAATGAAGTCAAGATAAAATTGTCAGCCTGTGCAATTTGCCACAGCGATGTTTTATTTATAGATGGTGCCTGGAACGGGACTCTGCCGGCAATTTATGGACATGAAGGTGCCGGAACTGTAAGTGATTGCGGCGCTAACGCTGATGACTTCCAACCCGGAGATCGAGTTATTGTTTCTCTGTTACGCTCGTGTGGTCATTGCTACTTCTGTAAAAAAGGACAATTCAATTTATGTGAAAATGATTTTTGCACAGACCATGCAGGCCGCCTGAAGTCAACTACACACATGTCCGTTCACAGAGGGCTAGGAACGGGTTGCTTTGCCGAATATGCAATTGTCCACAAATCCCAAGTTGTAAAAATTCCACAGAATATAAGCTTTACCAGTGCTTCCCTGCTTGCTTGCGGTGTAATAACCGGCTATGGAGCGGTTGTTAATTCGGCGAAAATAAAGCCGCTAAGCAATGTTGTAACGGTTGGTGCCGGGGGAGTTGGACTAAACTCTATTCAAGCAGCCAAGATCATGGGAGCCCAAAAAATTATTGCAGTTGACATTGATTCGAATCGACTGCAAGCCGCAAAAAAATTCGGAGCAACGCATATTGCAAATTCCGCTATTGAGAATGTTCAATCAGTTGTATACGAATTAACCGATACTCGCGGGGCTGACTATGTATTTGTTACCACGGGAAACGAACATGCAATCAATCAAAGTGTATCGCTACTGCGGCGAGGCGGGACCGCTGTTTTGGTGGGAATGCCTTCGATTGGTGTGAAGGGCAAGTTTGAAGCAATAGACTTCATTGACGCAAACCAGTCTCTTCTGGGTTGTAAAATGGGCAACTCTCATCTTGCCACCGACATTCCAAAGCTAGTCGACTTGTACCAGTCGGGAACACTTCTACTTGATGAGCTTGTCAGCAACACTTGGAGCCTTGAAAAAATCAACGAAGCGGTTGATGCGACTCGCAATGGTACAGGCTTAAAGAATATCGTAGTATTTGATTGACTCGCCGCTAAGTGCCGTTCACTAAGAAGTTCATTTCTTCTTCAACAACCTTTGCCACGTGGTTGGCAATAGTGTTAATCTGGACTTCATCATTGCCTTCAACAAGAATTCTGACAAGCGGTTCAGTGCCGGATGCACGCAATAGAATACGACCAGATTGCGATAGTTCAGCCTCCGCATTCAGAACTGCATCTTTTATTCTCGGACAACGGTTCAAATCCACATCATCAAGCGGTGCTGTTCTACCGCAAATTCGTATATTTTTCTTAACTTGCGGAACAAGTTTAAACCCGTCGGTTAGTTCAGACAGCGACTTGCCGCTTCCAACCATTTCATTGAGAACTTCCAATGCTGTAATCAGCCCGTCTCCAGAAATTCCCTCATCGCCATTGAGAATATGCCCCGATTCTTCACCGCCAAGATTCCATCCTCGCTCCTGAAGGCAATTGGAAATATTCCGATCCCCAACATTTACCCTGGCAAAGGGAATATTGCATTTCTCAAGAGTTTGTTCCAACGCAATATTGGTTAAATGGGTACCTACAACTCCTTCATTCAGACGACCGTCGCGTTTTCGAGTCATTGCGAGGATATACAATATCTTGTCACCATTGACCAACTCCCCTTTTTCATCAATCATGATCAGGCGGTCCCCATCGCCATCCAGTGCTATTCCGACATCAGCCTTTTGCCGCAGTGTTTCACTACGAACAGTTTCAGGACTTGTAGAACCACATTCCAAATTTATATTAAAGCCGTCGGGAGAGACCCCAGTCGGATACAGCACCGCACCAAGTTCCTCGAGTGTCCGCGGGGCAACCCGGTAACTTGCGCCATTTGCACAATCCAGAGCAATGCTCAACCCATCTAATCTTTTTGTGTTCAATGATTTAATATAGTCAAGATACAGGCGCGCCGGCTCGCGGTAACGACGTACTTTCCCCAGCTTCTTTGCAGATACTACTTTCGGAGTCTGATGCATGGCTTCCTCTATTCTGCACCCGACATCATCTGGCAACTTGGTTCCATCGCTTGCGAACAACTTGATTCCGTTGTCGTAGTAGGGATTGTGAGATGCGCTTATTACAATGCCAGCAATTGAATCTGTCTTTTTAGTGAGATAAGAAACCGCAGGTGTAGGCAGCGGTCCCAATAGACGAACATCAACACCTGTAGCGGAAAGCCCGCAAGTTAACGCAGACTCCAGCAAATAGCCTGATATGCGCGTATCCTTGCCAATGAGAACTTGACCACCGCTATTCTCACTGATACGCAATACGGAACCAATGGCAGAACCTAGCTTTAACACCGTTTGAGGAGTAATAGGCTCGCAACCAAACTCACCCCGCACTCCGTCGGTGCCGAAGAGCTTGAAAGTCATGGCAGAATCTTGGTCAGCAACCAGCAACTACTCAGAACTAAGCCTGTTCCCCTGCCGGGTGGTCCATATTCGGTTCCACAACAGATTCCTGTTGCGCATCATCATCCGGTCCGTCATCTACGTCTTCAAACTGCGATGCCGGCGGTCGCGGATTTCTCCCTGCCATAATATCGTCTATCTGGTCCGACTCCAATGTTTCCCAGTCAATCAGTGCCTTGGCCATGACTTCAATCTTTTCGCGATTGCTCTCGATAATTTCTCTTGCCCGGTTGTATTGCTCGTCAATAATTCGAGTAACTTCTTTATCAACGCGCTCAACAACCGCCGGACTCAAGTTCTGATGAGTTGTAACATCGCGGCCCAGAAAAATTTCAGACTGGTTGTCGCCATACACTCGGGTTCCCAGGCTATCGCTCATCCCCCAACGTGTAACCATTTTCTGAGCGAGGTCAGTCGCTTGCTCGAAATCATTTGATGCGCCTGTTGTCATTTGATCCATGAAAACTTCCTCTGCAATTCGTCCCCCCATCAGAACTGCAATTCTCGCAAGCAAATACTCGCGATTATGACTGTATCGGTCTTCTTCCGGAAGCTGCATTGTGACACCAAGTGCTCGTCCGCGCGGAATTATGGTCACCTTGTGAACAGGATCGGTATTTTTTATGCTTTTGGCAACGACGGTATGCCCTGATTCATGATAAGCTGTATTCAGCCGTTCTTCTTCGGGCATTACAATGGATCTGCGCTCCACTCCCATGAGCACCTTGTCTTTCGCCAACTCGAATTGTTCCATTGTTACCACGCTTCGGCCTGCACGAGCAGCAAACAAAGCTGCCTCGTTAACCAAATTTGCCAAATCGGCTCCCGAAAAACCCGGTGTGCCGCGAGCGATTATGCTCGGCTTTACATCTGCATCAATGGGAACTTTTTTCATATGAACTTTCAATATTTGCTCTCGTCCACGAATATCCGGCAATGGAACGTGAACTTGCCGGTCAAATCTGCCGGGGCGAAGCAACGCCGGGTCCAGCACATCCGGGCGGTTTGTCGCTGCGATCACAATCACGCCCTCGCTGCCTTCAAAGCCGTCCATTTCAACCAGCAACTGATTCAGTGTCTGTTCCCGCTCATCATGGCCGCCGCCCAACCCCGCTCCTCGTTGGCGCCCTACTGCATCGATTTCATCTATAAAAATGATGCAAGGTGCATTTTTCTTGGCCTGCTCAAACATGTCGCGCACTCTGGAGGCACCTACGCCAACAAACATTTCAACAAAATCTGAACCCGAAATGGAGAAGAACGGAACTTTTGCTTCACCTGCTATTGCCTTTGCAAGAAGCGTCTTACCGGTGCCGGGATTGCCTGTCATTAGCACACCGCGAGGAATCCGTCCGCCAAGATTTGTAAACTTCGCAGGTGCGCTTAAAAACTCTACCAGTTCTCCAACTTCTTCCTTCGCTTCCTCTACGCCTGCGACATCTTCAAAAGTGATTCTATTCTTGTCTTCAGTGAGCAGGCGGGCACGGCTTTTCCCGAAACTAAGGGCGCCTCTGCCTCCACCCCCCTGCATTTGACGCATGAAAAATATCCAGACACCAATCAGCAGTAGCAGTGGAAACCAGCTAATAAATATTTGCATCAGCAACGACGGGCCTTCTTCTTTCTTCGCCTTGATTGTTACACCGGCATTCACCAGATCATCTACCAGTTTCGGGTCATCAGGTGCATAGGAAACGAATCCTTGACCAGTCGTGAATTCGCCTGAAATTGTACGACCCTCTATAACGACAGATTTAACGCGTCCCTGCTTGACATCCGATAAAAAGGTGGAGTATTCAACTTCTCTTTGATCAGCGGTTTCGCTGGGTGTGAAATTTTTGAAAATCGCCATTAGTATCATGGCAATCACAAGCCAAAGGATTAAATTTTTTGTTAAATTGCTCAACTAAGTCACCATTTGAGTTTCTACTGCACTGCAGATTATCCAATTATTTGTTGCAAAAACCAAAACTCGCTCTTCTCTTGCTCACTAAAGTAATATTAAGGGCAAACCTTCAGATTTACAATGCCTAACTTGAATATTGATAGTTTTTTGCCACGATATACAACTCGCTACTTCGAACTCGAGAGGCCTTCGGCTTATAGAACTCGCACACTTCAAACAGTTTCTGGCACTGTTTTTTTACTTCATTGGATGATGAATCGTTGAAAATTTTAAAAACCAAAGAACCGCCTATGCGTAGTAAATGCTCGCAAAGTTCAAACATGGCAGTACGTATCACTTCAAAATTTCCCGCATCAATACTCGCATTCCCAGAGATATTCGGTGCCATGTCCGACATAACCAAATCAAATGATCGTTCACCATACGCACGAATGACTCTGTTCAGCATGTCAGGACTAGTTATGTCACCGTTGAAATATTCAACACCTGGTAAAGGCTTCATTTCAAGTTTGTCTATAGCTACGATTTTACCAGTTTCACCTACAATCTTTCTTGTATATTGCGCCCAGCTCCCAGGTGCCGCCCCTAGGTCCAGTACGCAATAGCCAACTTTAAACAAATGAAACCTGCAATCCAGCTCTTCAATTTTAAAGTAGGCCCGCGATCTGACGTTCAAGCGAGCCGCCCCTTGAACAAAGCCATCCTGCTTCTGTTTACTTCGCCATACTTTAGACGAATTTAATTTGCGAGTACTCATAACTTCAATTGCCGGTCAAATCAACAAGGCAGTCCTGGATGCTTCTTGCTGTTATCATTGACCTGCAAAATTTTATGATCTATTTCAACCAGTAAAAACAATATTATGTGTCTGCTTGTATTTGCATTGCAACAACACAAGCAATTTCCCTTTATTTTAATCGCAAACCGGGACGAGTACTATTCGCGTCCTTCATTAAGTGCGAAATTCTGGGAAGACTTCCCTGACGTACTTGCTGGACGGGACCAGTTGGCCTACGGCACCTGGCTCGGCATTAACCGAAATGGACGTATTGCGGCAGTCACAAATCACGAAGATGCAGTAGATTCACCAGCAATGCAGAAAAGCCGCGGCTGTATCACTACAAACTTTCTAACAGGCAATGACGATACTGAAGAGTATTTGGCGAAGCTGGAGCAGGAAAGAAACGACTACAATGGATACGGGGTGATATTTGGCACAACGTCTGAGCTCAGATATCAGTCAAATTGTGAAGCAAAACATACGGTAATCAAATCCGGGATCTACGCACTTAGCAATCATCTGCTTGATTCTCCTTGGCCCAAGGTTATCGAATCAAAAGCGAAATTGAAAGAACTGATTCAGAAGGATGAAGAATTAGATCCTGAAGAATTGTTTAAGATACTCCGCAGACCCAAGATAAGCCCGCAGTATTTGAAAGATTCGGATTCTCCAGCTTCACCGAATAACTATCCTATTTATGTTCAACATGAACACTACGGAACGCGTTGCTCGACTGTCGTTCTTGTTGACAGCAACAACCAAGTGACATTTGAAGAGCGCTCATTCAAGCCAAAAAGCCGCCAGTACAGCGAACGCTATCAATATACATTTCAAATTGAACCCACCAAATGGACAACCTCAATCGCTGACCCTGCGAACATGCAACACATCGGGTAACTGGTTTAGTCTCGACAAGAATTTCTTCAATTCTTTTCCTGAGTAGCATTCAACTGTCAAGTAAACTTTTCCGACTTCATTTTTTCTCATCTTGGTTGAATTGACAGAAGTAATATTGTTTCCTAGCTCCGACGCTACTACAGCCACCTCCTGAAGCAAGTCACTACTTCCGTCAGTAAGGATCTCGATATTTGTCGGCCATGCGTAATGAGTTTCCTTGCCCCAGTTGACTGCCAGCACACGTTCCGGGTTTTGCAACTTCATTCGAGCAATATTTCCGCACCCTCGCTTGTGAATCGTAATTCCCCGCGAAGTAGTTACATAGCCAATAACTTCATCGCCTGGCAACGGGCCACAGCAGGAGGCGATATTTGTAAGCAAACTCTCCACTCCAAGAACTGAAAACGAAAATGATGGTGCTACGCTTTGGCGAGGACTGCTTTTTTCGATTGCTTCAGCAAACTCCTCGTTGCTTTTCTCCGGGTTCAGGCATTCAATCGCATGAGCAATCTTGAGCTCTTTCTTTCCAATTGCAACAAAGAAGTCTTGCACCCGGCGAAAACCATTCAAATTTGCAAGTTTTTCAAAATTCCCTTTCGAAAAACCGCGCTTGGCAATTTCCTTTTCCAGCATTGCTTTTCCATCTGCTTGATATCGACCGTGCGCCTCGCGTTTAAACCAGTTTGCAATTCGAATTCGAGCTCGCCTTGTAACAACAAAATTTTGCTGAACACTCAGCCAGTCGCGACTCGGACCGCCGCGATTTACAGTCCTGATTTCAACCCAGTCACCAGTTTGCAATTGATGAGTAAGCGGCACGATTTTTCCATTTACAATTGCACCTCTACAGCGATGCCCCACTTCTGTGTGAATGGAGTATGCAAAATCAATAGGAGTCGAATAAGCCGGCAGCTGGACAACGTTTCCAGCAGGCGTGAAAACATAAATATCTTCCGATACTGTCTCCTGCTCCTGCGGGTTCTCACTCCCGTCAAATTCCCTTGTCAGCTCATCCCGCCAATCCAGAACCCGACGTAGCCACTGAACTTTTTCATCCTGAAAAGTTGCCGACCCGGCATTCTCCTTATACTTCCAATGCGCTGACGGTCCAAACTCACTATTCTGATGCATTTCATGAGTTCGAATTTGCACTTCGACAACTTTTGACTTGGGTCCAACAATCGCCGTATGAATGGATTGATAGCCGTTTGCCTTGGGCAGGGCAATATAGTCATCAAACTCTTCCGGCACCTGTGGCCACGCTGTATGAACGGCACCCAGCGCTTCATAGCATGATGCAATGTCGTCGACAAGAATTCTTACCGCTCGAACATCTGAAAGCTTGTCGAATTTAACCCCCTTGCGATTCATCTTTCTCCAAATCCCATAGATGTGCTTGACTCTTCCATTTACAGAGGCTTGTATGCCGGAGCGATTCATTAATTGCTGCAAATTCTTGACGAACTTCTCGATGTACTGCTCGCGCCCTTGCCGCTTCTCCAGAAGCAAATTGGCAATTTTGTCGAATGTTGAACGGTCAAGATATTTCAGAGCCAAGTCCTCCAACTGCCACTTCAATCTCCAAATCCCTAGCCTGTTCGCTAGCGGTGCATAAATTGCCAATATTTGCTTGGCTATAATCTTCTTGTCCGTTTCTTCCAGCATGCTGGCGTTGCCGAGTTGAATCAATCGTTCGGCGAGGTGTATCACAATAACCCTTGGATCGTCGACCATGGCAACGATCATACGATTTAGACCTACACTTCGCCGGAATTGAACATTTTTCCTGGTATCAAAACTATGACTGGTAGAAATCTGGTCCAGTTGCTGAGCCCCTTCGAATAGCAATTTGACAGACGTACCAAAAATTTTTTCAATTCGACCATTGTCGAGTTCTTTGCTTTCATCCACTGCGCGTAGTATGGAGACAATCACTGTGTCATCATCCGCACCAATTTCTTTCAGCAAATTGACGATTTGAGATGCCGAGTCGCTATTTATCAACAACGGCAAACTTTGCGTGCAAATTTTTTCGCAAACATCAGATACTATCTGTTGATAGCGAGACACATTGTTGTTCTTCACATCCAAATTTCTACCAATCACCAAAATCAAATTCTTGAAAATTTTGAAATTCTTGCAGTCGATTCTTTCGATTCAAAAAACTGCTCCGCATTGCCCAACGTTATACGCAAGGATTCAGAATTCAAACAAGCCTTGCAATTTTCCCATGCCAACCACAAGAACTTATCCAGCATTCGGACTAAAGGACCTCTTGCTAGACATTGCCCTCCTTCAAATAACCGACATAAATCTGCTTCATTGTAATGCCACTCCGAATTCTTCACCAAAACACCCGCAGAAAAGTATCTACCGTATGCTACTGCTCGCATACCGACAAAATGCCACTTCTGAAATGAGAAGCTTCCGTCAGCGAGCCTGGTAAATTTATATCCGCCTATCAAACTTCAATGTATCTCTATATTTTGTTCAGTTACTGACAAATTTTTTGACAATTTTTGTGAATAAATCTAATTTGCAAAAAAACTGTTTCACCAAATTGAATGATTGCCCTGCATATTAGCGGGCGCTTCATCAAATAAATTTTTTTATCGCTTCAAAAATGTTTTTATTCTGAAAGGTTGACAAATCGAAAAACAGGCTTATATTTAAATATAATTTCCAAATTGAAGGTAATGATCTCGATAATTTGGAATAAAATTCTAATAATTATCAGTTTAATTGAAAATCATTCGAAAGGGACAAATTAATGAAATCAAGATTACCGTTTCTTGTTGAAGCCGTACAGCTTGAGAAACTACTGGGCAATTCTGATTTTCTTATCGTTGATACCGGCGACGCCGACTCGTATGAAAAAGAGCGAATTCCAGGAGCGGTTCATGTCGACTATCTTGACATTGTTTCGGGTTTCATCCCCACAAGCGGCACCTTGCCTGCCAAAGAACAACTCGAAAGAGTACTGTCCTCTATCGGCCTAACCAGGGAACATCATGTTGTCGTGTATGATGCAGAAGGCAATGGCCGCGCTTCGCGCTTTGTATGGACTCTGGATGTGCTTGACCATCCTGCTACATCGCTGTTGAATGGCGGATTTACTGCTTGGAAAAACGAAGGGTATCCTCTGGATACAACTCCCCCGGCAAAGGTAACTCCTTCTCACTATCGGGTAAATCTAAACGGGCAGTTTCAGGCAGACAAGCACTACATACTCTCGAATTTGGGGAACTCGAAGATTGGACTTCTGGATGCCCGAACCCCTATGGAGTTTGAAGGAGTTGATGTACGAGCATACAGGGGAGGTCATATTCCCGGTGCAAGAAACGTCAACTGGACGGATACTATAGACCCAACTCGCAACAACCGTTTCAAGCCCCGTCAGGAATTGCTGAACATGCTGCGGCAGAAAGGAATTACACCAGACAAGGAAATTATTACATATTGCCAAACACATCATCGTTCGGCACATAGTTATGCTATGCTAAAATCGCTGGGGTTCTCCAAGGTACGCGGATACGCAGGGTCATGGTCTGAATGGGGAAATTCAACTGATACTCCTGTCGAATAACCTCTCTCCCCTCAAACCAACCAACTGCTCCAGAACTCATTATTCACCTATTCTGAAAATCAGTGTTATACTTCTCCTTTCAATTGTGCAATCTCAATTGTCAACGAAGGTTAATTTGTTTATTGTATATGCAGTCAATGTCTGTTTCATCAGGCGAATCCAAGCGATGTTCTGCTTGAATGCCTGATGGGCTTTGTGTACAGGTAAGTCAACTGCAATGGTAGTATAGACCGCGAGAAAATTATGTTAGACAGCGAAGTGGTCCAGCAAGCTGACGAAAAGAGTCTGAAGGACAACCCCAAATCAGAATCCCTGTTGCCAGAAGCAAATTCTGAAGCATCGCCAAAGCACAATGCCCCATCCGTAGTTGACGGCGATAAGGTTTACGAAGAAGTTAAAGGCTTTCTGAAGGAACTGCAAGAGGCGTTGACAACCGGCCAACTCAAGTTGGCTCTTTCGCTATTTGAAAAATGCCAATACCGGATAAAAAAACTCTCTTCGGTAAACTACAACCCGAAACGGCTGGAAAAAATATCCAAAAGCTTACGTGATTATCAGCGTTCGTTAAGGGAATTGAAGGCTTGGCGCCACTGGAGTATGGACCAAGTCCGCAAGGAGTTGATTATAAAAGTTGAAAACTTGGCGAAATCCAACTATGACCCAAGAGGCTTGGCAGAGCAAATACGCAGTGCAAGAGACCAATGGCAGAAGTGGAACAAAACCGGGGATTTCCCGAACAAAATTCTCCGTCGTCAATTTGAAAACGCTTGCAAACAAGCCTACGCTCCTTGCAAAGAGTTCTTTGAACACCAAAACGAACTGCGTAAACAAAATTTGGCTGCAAGAAATGAAATTTGCGATTCCCTGGAAAAACTTTTCGAGGAGATGGACTGGAAAAATCCGGACTGGAAAGTTATAGGAGTAAAAATTCAAAATGCAAGAAAACTGTGGCGTAAATCTGTTCCGCTGCACAAACTTGACTGGAATCGCACAAATAGCCGACTTGACGCTGTAATGCTGAAATTTGAACCATACTTGAGCAAAGAGCGTGAAAAAGGCATCAAGCTCAGGAATGCATTGATTGACCAAGTGAATTCTCTAGATTCATCTCCGCTGGAAAGCACACTGGAAACTGTTAAGCGACTTCAGCGAGAATGGAACAAAGTTACGATTCGCAGCGACAACAAGACAGAAGCAAAGTTGTGGGATGAGTTTCGTTCGGCTTGCGACCGTCAATTCGACCGCAGGCGAGCAAAACAGCAAGAAATTAAAAAACAGGCGAACGAAACTGTAAAAAATCAAAAAGCACTTCTGACAAAAATCGAAAAACTGAACGACATGCCTGTCGAACAGTTGGCAGAGTTGGCTCCGAGCATCTCCAAGCTTGAACAAGAATGGAAAAATACTGCACCCCGTGCACGCAAGGTGCCGCAAAAACTGGATTCCAAGTTTGAATCTCAATTGTCAAAAATACAGGCTGGACTTGAGTTGGCCGCACACAAGCAGAGTATGGCAACTTTGCAGTCACTCGAAAGCAAGGCAAATTTGTGTACTGAACTAGAAAACTCTATCGGCGATGAAAATGCTCTTGAAACTCTTGATAGCGTACAGTCAAAGTGGGAGACACTAAGCGAAAGTTGCGGGCAGTATGACAAGCTCATTCAAGAACGTTTCGATGCAGCCAGTGCCGCGATTAAAAACGGGAACAGAAAAAATAAAGCCATAGAATCCGATGTGCAGCAAAATCTTCATCTGAAACAGGAAATATGTCTGCTGCTCGAAATTCTTGCAGAGGTAGAGTCGCCACCTGAATTTGCCAAGGACCGAATGCGTCTCCGAGTTGAAAGACTCAATGCAGTCATGGCAAAACAAGTTGCAGCAGAGGAAACCCAGAATCAATGCAAAGAACTGATGACCAAATTCTTGTTGACCGGACCCGTTCCAAAAGATGACTGCAAGCAACTTCACAATCGGTTTGAACAAGTGCGCAAAGAATTGGAAAACAGGACTTGACTCACAGCAAAAATTGCGAATCCTGAAAGTATCAATCGCGGACACCTAATGACAGTAATCAGGAAACAGGACCTGATTCAAAGTGTTGCCGACTCTTTGCAATTCATTTCCTACTACCATTCAGTTGATTTCGTTCAGGCGATGTCCGAGGCGTATGAACGAGAAGAATCTCCAGCTGCGAAAGATGCAATGGCGCAAATTCTTATCAATTCGCGCCTGGCCGCAGAAGGACACCGGCCTATTTGCCAAGACACAGGCATTGTAGTGCTGTTCGCGAAAATTGGCATGGATATTCAATGGGAAACGAATTCTTCCTTTCAGGAGATGATTGATCAAGGCGTTCGTGAAGCATACCTTGACAAGGATAATCCACTACGTTCTTCCATGGTAAATCCGCCGTGGGGGCATCGCAAAAATACTGGCGACAATACGCCCGCAATAGTTCACTTCGAATTGGTTCCGGGAAATAAACTGAAAATTGCAGTAGCTGCCAAGGGCGGCGGTTCTGAAAACAAGGCCAAATTTACCGTACTGAACCCGGGTGAAGATGTAGCCAAGTGGGTTTTGAACACTCTCCCCTCCATGGGAGCCGGGTGGTGCCCACCAGGAATATTAGGTATCGGCATTGGCGGTTCCCCGGAAAAAGCCCTGGTACTTGCCAAAGAAAGCTTGCTGGACCCAATTGATATGCCTCAACTAATTGCATCTGGTCCCAAGAATCCGACTGAAGAACTACGAATAAGAATCTATGAAGAAGTCAATAAACTCGGAATCGGTGCACAAGGTCTTGGAGGTATCACCACAGCACTTGATGTGAAAATTAAAGAATGCGCTACACATGCAGCATCCCTGCCGGTGGGCATGATTCCCAATTGTGCAGCAACCCGGCATGTACACTTTGAACTGGACGGCTCTGGTCCTGCAGAGTTCTTCGCACCGTCAATAAATGATTGGCCCAGCATAGTTCGAACTGAGACAAATTCCAAAAAAGTAGATTTGGAAGCAATTACGAAAGAAGATATCCGCAACTGGAAGATTGGGGAAACCTTGCTCTTGTCAGGGAAAATACTTACCGGTCGCGACGCAGCTCACAAACGGCTTATTGAACTCTTTGATAGCGAAACCCTGTTGCCCGATCATATTAATTTGAAGAATCGCTTCATTTATTATGTTGGACCCGTTGACCCCGTTGGTAGCGAAGTTGTTGGCCCGGCTGGTCCAACAACCGCTGACCGAATGGACATGTACACCGACAAACTGATTGAGCATACTGGAATAATCGGCATGATCGGCAAGGCGGAAAGAGGCCCGGAGGGACTACAGGCAATCAAGAAGCACGGTGTTGTGTATTTGATTGCAGTCGGCGGAGCAGCTTATCTTGTCTCAAAAGCCATTCGGTCTTCTCGCATTGTCGCATTTGAAGACTTGGGAATGGAGGCAATATACGAGTTCACAGTGGAAGACATGCCAGTTACCGTAGCAGTTGATACAAACGGAGAATCAATTCACGTAGCTGGACCACAGTTTTGGCAAGAGAAAATTAGCGAATTTCCCGTTACTGTTGCTTGATTTGGCATCATTCCAACAAAGACAGCACATGCGAACCTGCTTGTTCGAACCTCCAGCCAGACAACAATCGAATACTCTGCTGCCTGTCTCCTCTGGCCAGGCATTCCGCTTCCCTGCGAGTGCATAAGAGTTCGGGCGGCAAGTCAATCTTCTTCGCAATTTTTTTAACTTCCTTTAAAATTGTATTGGAACGCTTTGTTTGAATTTCCGACAATGCGTATTCTCGCTTCCATACTGCACCAGATTTTTTCGGAACAGATGAATTCACAATTGACAGAATCTCCCTTGTCCAAAGAGAATGAGCCTTTCTTCCAATTCGGTGGATTTGAACAAGTTGCTTGTAATTGCGCGGTTTTCGTATTGCAAGTTCTATAATTTGCTGATTGGTCAATATCCAATTTCGCGGTAGATTTTTCAAGCGTGCCCGTTGCTCTCTCCATATCAACAATTTTTTTGCAATATGCTGTTCCTGATTCGGCAGATTTGACCCCGTATGAAAAGATTTCCACGGTGCGTCCTGCTCATTGCTTTTTCGTTGCGAGTCAATCAGATTTTCACACTCTTCGCGAAGCCAGTCGAATCTCCCCGCTTCGCACAGTTTGGCGGAAAGTATTCCGTAGACATCAAGCAAGTATCGAACATCGTCCATTGCATACATCAGCTGTTCTTTCAAAAAAGGACGCTTGTTCCAGTTTGAAGTGGTCATATCCTTGGATAATTCTACGCCGAGTACTTGTTTTACAACCGCTTTGTAAGAAATATCTCTATAGCCACAAAGCATTGCCGCAATCTGTGTATCAAATAAAATCTCTGGATAGCCCAGCAACGGATAAAGCGCCTCCAGGTCCTGGGTTGCTGAATGGAATATGATCGTTTTTGACGGAGATGTATACAAGACTTTCAAAACAGCCAAATCGGAACAACGAATTGGGTCAATGCAAAACTCCGCTTCGGGAGCCGCAATTTGAATTAATTGCAATTTGGAATAGTATGTATGTCTTCGAGTAAATTCTGTATCAATTGCAAGATATGCAGAGTCTTGTAATTGGTTACAATACTCTTTCAGAGTCTTGGGGTCTTCAACAGGAATTATTCTTTTGGAAACAGTCAACAGTAATTCAACAAAAAATTTTCTTTACAAAATCCGAAATCTTTCAAAATGAATCCGATTGCACCAAGCTATGCAGAACAATTGGCCGACATAGCCAGAACTCTCTTCCGCATCTGTATTTTCAAGGCAAGTCCGCAAGATCTGCCCGCGACATACAACTGTTTTCTTGTTACAGTTATCGCCTCAGTGGCAACCAATCTGGCGATTGATGTTCTCATGTCGGAATGGAAGAAAACACTAATTATCTCCATTCTGCAAGTAATTGTGTTTACCTTGACAATCCGGGGAATTCTTCAGTTCAAGAACGTCGCCAAACGATGGGTGCAAACTGTGAGTGCATTGCTAGGCACTTCCTCCATTATACGACTTGCGGGGATGCCTGCACTGTATATGTTTGCTCCTCAATCCCACCCCGCAGATGGCGCTACCCTTACTTTCGAAGGATTGCTAGTTGGCGCTGTATTAGGAGTTTGGAGTCTGGCTGTTATGACCACTATACTCAAAGAAGCGATGGAAGTTAGTACACTAACGAGCTTTTTTATCGCAATTGGCAGCAATGTCCTGGTATTCATTGTCGTTGTACAGGCTTACGACTTTTTCGCATTCTAGTCATGAGGGTTGTCGTATGAAGCACATTCACATTCATATAGTTGGTATTTGCGGAACATTCATGGGAAATCTCGCATTACTAGCCAGAGAACTTGGATTTCGCGTAACTGGGTCAGACCTCAATGCATACCCTCCAATGAGTGACATGCTAAGCAACCAGAATATTGAGGTCGCCGACCGCTACCATCCGGACAACATCAGAGAAAAGCCTGATATCATTCTAATCGGTAATACAATCAGTCGCTCGAATCCAGAAATCAACGCAGTGATGAACTCTGGTATACCCTACACTTCCGGTCCCCAGTGGTTATACGACCACATTCTGGTCAATCGTAAAGTGGCTGCTATCGCAGGAACGCACGGTAAATCCACAACCACGAGCATGATTGCATGGATTTTGGAATTCGCCGGGAAGAATCCGGGATACTTGATTGGCGGTGTTGCCCAGAATTTCGATATCTCCGCCCGTGTTGGTAGCGGGGAATGGTTTGTTGTCGAGGGGGACGAATATGATACTGCCTACTTCGACAAGCGTTCAAAGTTCATACATTACAGACCGAAAATTGCAACTTTGCTGAACCTTGAGTTCGACCATGCGGACATATTCAATTCAATCGACGACATAGAGCAGCAGTTTCAGTATTTCATCCGGACACTTCCTTCCAATGGCCGGCTTGTTTCCAACTTTGATGACACCCGGCTACATAATATGAAGGAGGTGGGAGAATGGACTCCAGTGGACAAGTTTAGTGTTGCAGGCAACCGGGATGCAGACTGGTATGTCGATTCACAGAGCGAAGGGCATCTGAAGTTCGAAATTCATTCACGAGTTCATGGCACAGAAACATTGGAGTGGTCTTTACCGGGCAGACATAATTCTGCCAACGCTCTCGCTGCTGTTGCGGCAGCATCGCATATGGGTATTGATATGAGAACTGCTGTCAACGCACTTCAAAAGTTCAAGCCCGTGAAGCGCAGACTGGAACTCATTTGCAACATTGACAATATCAAGGTTTACGACGATTTTGCACATCATCCAACAGCGATTCGCGCAAGTTTGGAAGCCATATCGAAATCAGAGCACCCTGCTCGTCTGGTCGCAGTATTCGAACCAAGATCCAATACAATGAGAATGGGCGTTCATGGACAAAATTTATTTAATGCTTTCGAAATTGCTGATTTGGTATACATGTATCGTGCTCCGAATGTGGAATGGGA
The DNA here is from genome assembly GCA_965203865.1 of Arenicellales bacterium. Taxonomy (GTDB): domain Bacteria; phylum Pseudomonadota; class Gammaproteobacteria; order Arenicellales; family JAJDZL01. Next base: position 1,196,818 of record OZ241916.1, on the reverse strand, counting down.
ACCGGTTTCCGGTCCAAATGTAAATTTAACCGTATTCGATGCAGTTGAAACCTTGCTTGAGTCGCTTGCAACCGGATTGATTGCTGGCGATTGCGTTGTAATCATGAGCAATGGTGGATTCAACAATTTACAACGACGTCTGGTTGACAGATTAAAAGGAAATAAAAATCATGAAAATCTCTAAGTTAATTCGAGTTTTAACACTAAACGGACTGCTTGTCAGTCTTTTGCTTTCATCTCCGGTCTTTGGGCAGCAGTTCAAAGAAGGAACAGACTATATTAGCTTGCCCGGAGAACCCCAAGTACAATCCGATGGCAAAGTTGAAGTTATTGAATTTTTCTGGTTCGGCTGCCCGGCCTGCTTTCGGTTCGAACCAGCCATTCAAAGCTGGAAAGAAAGAAAGCCGGATACGATTAATTTCGTCACAGTACCCGGCACTTTGACCGACCGATGGATGTTTCATGCACGCGCTTACTACGCATTGGAAGTTACAGGCTACAAAGACCAGCTGTACAGCAAGTTCTTTGATGAAATCCACTTGAAGAATAATCGGATTTTTACTGAAAAGAGCTTCAAGAAATGGCTTAATACCCTGGATGATGTAGACCCAAAAGCAATCATGGATGCACTTAATTCCTTTGCCACGATAACCAAGGTAAATCAGGCAGACATCCTCGCCGGAAAGTACAAAATTACAGGTGTGCCAACACTAATCATCGGGGGCAAATACAGAACATCGCCATCAATGGTCAATTCTGATTCAAGAGCTCTGGAAGTGGTGGAATTTTTAGTTGAAAAAATTATTTCAGAAACTTCTTGATATTGATGGAAACCAGTAATTTTCGTTTCTCAAGGGTCGTGGGCTAGAAAATGCAATAGTTCTGAAAGACCTTGTCTTGTCATTCAAGGTTTGAACTACTGGAGTTGAATTTCCTGCTTCTGCTACCGAGTACATAACAGTATTCTCCGGATAGCCAAATAAAGGCGAATTATTACAAATTAGCATCTTTGCATTGTTAAAATATCGGTTCCATACAGTTTTGCGCCCATAGCTCAGTTGGACAGAGCGTTGGCCTCCGGAGCCAAAGGTCAGAGGTTCGAATCCTCTTGGGTGCGCCACCTATTATTATAAATTTGAAATATTATTCAATATAATCATATAATTAATCTATTAATATATAAGAAAAATCATGAATCTGGAACGGGCAATCCAAATTGCAGTAGAGGCACATGCAGGTGCAAAAGACAAAGGCGGGAAAGCATATATCCTGCATCCAATAAACGTCATGATGCGTGTAGACACTGAAGAGGAAAAGATAGTCGCGGTGCTGCACGATGTTGTAGAGGACACGGACTGGACTTTCGATGAATTGCGAAAAGAAGGTTTTTCAGAAACCATTATTGAAGCATTGAACTCCGTCACGAAATACTCCGAAGATGAAGACTATGACCAGTTCGTTCAGCGTGCCCTGGAAAATGAGATTGGACGACGGGTTAAAATCGCCGATCTCAGGGAAAATCTTGATGTAACAAGAATAGGTGAACTCAGCGAAAAAGATATCCGGCGCATCAACAAATATAAAAGGGCATTGAAAACACTGACTGCATGACACAGATTTGACATGGAAACCCGCTTATACATACAAATCAGCGAATAATCTGTGAAGAACTAAGCTCATCATGCAATTTAAAATTTATTCAATATAATTTTTCGGGTATTTAATATTCGCTATTTGGCGATTTCAACGTAACAAACGACGCAGGTTTCAATCAACGGAGTTAAATAACAATGATGAATGACCAACAATTTGTAAAGTCATTTTCGTGGATGATCTTCTGGCTAGTGATACTAACGGTTGCATTAATTTCAATTGGTGCGGGTATCGGAGGCAGCATTGACGAGAAGCGTAGATTGCAAACCCAGTCGTACACCCAGCAAATCGTCAAGCAACGTACACAACCAGTTGGAAGCTTGAATATTGGTGAATTGCCCCTTGTTCAACCAAGTGCAATGGCCGAGCCAGTTGTACAGGTTGCCCAAGCAGACACCCCTGGCAAAGCTGTTTATGACACAGCGTGCTTCATTTGCCACGCTACTGGAGTAACCGGTGCTCCCAAGCCGGGCGATGTTGAAGACTGGACTCCTAGAATTGCACAAGGTATAGACACTTTGTACGAGCACGCAATCAAAGGATTTCAAGGACAAAAAGGGATCATGCCACCCAAAGGAGGCAATCTTGCCCTTTCCGATGAAGATGTAAAAGCGGCAATTGACTATCTGGTCAGCCTAATTCAATAGCGCAACTGAATCAGATTTTCCCACTGCTGCCGGTTAATTATTGGATTTGTCTGCCGATTGTGCCTCAAGCTCAGCAACGCGAAACTCCAGATGTTGAATTTTTTCTCTGGCTTTTCGCAACACGCTTTCCTGAACTTCAAGTTCAGACCTTGATGCGATATTCATATTTTCCAGTGCAACTTTAACTGAAGCCAAGAAATTTTTTCGTAAATCTCCCGAAACATTTGAAGGTATTAGCGAATTTAACAAATTCAAGATATCTTCTACTACGGAAATCCTTCCAGGGTCGCTCTTTTTCATGTCTTCACAAATTAGATCAATAGTTGAAGTTATAGCTTATCGTAGCGTTTTGACGCAATTGTCGAACCATTCGTCTTTGCTCGTCATCAATTTTCAAAGCGCGTAGCTGGTTTCGAACAATATTGCCTATTGCTTCATCTTTATCTTCAAGACGCATATCAACGAGCTGAAACAGATGAACTGAATCTCCGAATTCAAATACAGAAGTAATCTCTCCCGGGTTCAATGACGCAAGCTCACTGTTCAGTTCTACTGGCAGGCGTTTTGCCTCTAACCATCCCATATCACCTCCAGATTGCCTGGAATTTGCATCTTCTGAATGCGTACTGGCAAGTTCTGCAAAATTCGAACCAGCCAATGCCTGCTCTCGAATTCCTTCCAATTTTTGGACAAGTTCCTCCAAATCATTGTCTTCCTGAACAGTAAGACGAATTTGACGCAAGTGATACAACTGAGCGAGTTCTACTGCAATCGGGGGGCGCATCTGGAAATCATTTACGATTACCACAAGAATATTGTTCAAGTATGAAACAGGCCCAACGACTGACCCGCTTTCCGCATCTTTAACTGCTTCAAAAACCTCAGGCACCAAGTTATCGGCAGAAATCCATCCCAGTCTTCCAACATCAACCTCCTCGTACCTGGAAAGTTCTCCCTCAATTTCTTCCAGTGGCACCCCATTTCGCAAAACCCTCGCAATTTCATTCGTATTTTCTTTCATGAGCTGAACTCTTTCGCTACTTGCATTATTTGGAATTACCACAGAGACTACATTCAAGTTAAAGTGCGGTACGGGCTCAAACTGTTCTTTATTTGCATCCAAATATCGTTTCACCTGATCATCCGAAATTCTTACACGAGGCTCAATTCTGGCATCAACCAATCGACGAATGATTAATTGATCATGCAACCTCTTGCGAATCTGTGCTTCTGTAATACCTGATTCAGCAAGTGTTTCTATATATTCCTCCTTTGTCATTTCATTCGATTCGCTCAAATCAATTATTGCAAGCGATACCTCTCCTTCAGATACTTCAATTCCCATTCGTTGAGCTTCCTGAACTTGAAGACGAATTGCAATTTCTTCTTCAAGAGCATTGCCTCGCAAATCCTCGGTTGAAATTTGACTGGTATCCATTCCCTCCTGAAAACGATAAAATCTTACTCTGGTTTGTAAAGCTGAATTTGTAATCGCTTCTCCGTTCACGCTTGCGGCAATTCCATCCAGCGTTTGCGAATGCAAGCCAGGCATATTTAAAAGTATCAAAGCAGCCAATATGGCCAATTTGAATGCATAACTCTTTGAATGCCCGATAAGTAATTTGTTACAGAAAGTGTCAATCATCAATTTATTTTTTCCTTGTACTACGTCCGTCAGTTTGAAAATTCAAGAATATATATTTTTCATCATCCAAATTGCGTTTCACGTATTGTCCAAAACGTACTGCTACCGTCCAACAGCATGATTCATACTGCAACTGCATATTTGCATTTACAATTCGCTTTGCACTGGTTGAATAAATATTGTGCAATTTAGTTGACCATCCACGGGAAAACTGCCACTGGATTTCACTTCCAACCTCTTCCCCTTCACCGCGTAATTTACGATACAGCAATCGAGAATACTTCTTTTCTCCAAAGTCTCGCCGAATTGATACAAAAACCTTGTTTACTGTGTTTTCCTTATCATCCCACAGAAAACTGCCATGTAACCTCAGTGGATTCTCATTGCCAGAGTCCAGCCCAACAAATAAGTTGGACCGATTTTCTGTTCCCGGCGACTCACCCTCAATAGTTGCCCTTCTATCCTTAAGGTAAAAAATTTGGCCTGCGTTGATTTTAAGCCTTGTTGTGTAATCTCGAGAATCAACCAACCTGGCTGATATACCTGCGCCAATTTGCTCGGTATCTCCAAATCGGTCACCACCCAAATATCGATTATCTGCGAAAACATGTTCAAAACTGTCTAAATTTGCAACATCTGTATCGAAAACAGGCAAATGTTCTTGGCTCCCCGCTGATGGGCGAATTTTCAGGTATTTAATTTTGGGTTCCAATGACCAGAACCAACTTCTGTTGTCCACCTTTTGGTCCAGTACCAAATTTCCTGTTACTGAATAAAACGGTATTGTAGCGAAAAGTTTTCGACTGGTGTCCACCGCACTATCTCCTAGCGAATAGCGAATATCTTGAACTCCAATTCGCAAATTAATGGTGCTGTAACTCTTTTGAAGTGTTAGGTCCAAGGCACCGAGGGTATTATACCGCCAAGATCCTGTTTCATTCGACCGATGAAACCTGTCTATGGCGGACTTGGCTTGCAATGTAATAAACTCATTGACTGAACGACTGTAGTTGAACCTGACCCAAGGCAATCTGTTGAACAGGTTGCTTGTTCGACCCAATGCAGTATGGCGCAATACTCCATATGAAAGCAAGTAATTGGGACTGATATGATGAACACTGGCCCGTTGTGAAAGGTATGTTTCCCCCGGTTGACCATATACACCCGGAAAGTCATCAAGATAGTCATTGTCTGAAACCCAGCTACCCTTAAATTTTATAAAGTGTTGATTTGAGCTATGCCAGCTATAGTCAAGCAGTGCTGCGTTACGCGTTTTGCCTTCACTTCCCTTGTCATTTGGCAACAATTCGTATCGAATATAGGCATTGGAATTACGATTCAAATATCGAAATTCAGTGTCCAGCTGCAACCCTCTTCGAGTCATCGGGCGAAACACAGTTGTCATGTCATAGTTTGAACCCAAGTTCCAGTAGTACGGAATATCCAGTATTAAGCCATGGCCAGAACTATACCCCACTGTCGGATACAAGAATCCCGACCTGCGCTGGTCGTCAACGGGAAAATACAAGACCGGCAAGTACAAAATCGGTATGTTTTTGAACTTCAATTTGGCATTCTTTGCCTTCCCTTGCCCAGATTCTGGATCAATTTCAATTTTGTCTGCATGAATTACAACATCGTTATTGCCATCTGGACACTTGGTGACTGCACCTCCAACCAAGATCGTATTGCCGTCTGGTCCCACTTCAATTTGCTTGGCCGTCCCTCTCACCTGAATCGCTGAGGAATCACTACTAGCACTAGGTTTTAGCCGAAATTCAACGTTTGATGGCTGATTCTTACCTTCAGTTGAAGAATTGCTGACTTTTGCGGCAACAGAGCTGTCGATATTTACTGGGTTTTCCTGCATGCCATTGCTTAACCTACTCTTCTCATGCGAATCCGGCTGTGAAACAGCCAACTGGCAAGTTAGCGAATCCTGCGCTGCTACAACTGGAATAATCATCAACTGCAATAAACTGGCAACGGCGACGAATGCCGCCAATCGGTATTGAAATATAATAGTTTGCCGCACACCTTTGAATAAATTGTTCATCTTTCTGCTTACATGATACATTTACATGGCCAATTACACACCGAACACATAATTTTTCAAAAGTGAAGAGCAACTATAACAACCGCGAATTGGAATTGAAAGAGTGGTTGTCCGAAATTTTTGCCGGAAATATCGATTCATTCCAACCCGCATCGGAAGATGCCAGTTTTCGTCGCTACTTTCGAGTTGTAAACAATCGTACAAGCTATATAGCTATGGACGCCCCTGTCGACGAAAACGAAAATATAGCAGATTTTGTTCGTATTGCTACACGACTTCATTATGCAGGGCTAAATGTGCCTATTGTATTTGAGCAAAACCTTGGGAAGGGATTTCTTTTGCTGTCCGATCTTGGAAATACAACCTACCTTGATATTCTGTCTGAAGAAACATGCAATGAACTGTATCAAGATGCAATCAATTCCTTGGTAAAATTACAAAAAGCAGGGTTATCCGAGCCAGATTTCCTTCCTCCTTACAGCAGTAGTTTGCTACGTTCTGAAATGGAGCTTTTTCGACAATGGTATCTTCCGCGCTACCTGAATGTAACTCCAAGCGAATATGAAAACAGCATGATAAGCGAAGCCTTTGACTATCTCATCTCAGCTGCTCAGAGCCAGCCTAAGTCATGGGTGCATCTTGACTACCATTCACGGAATTTAATGTATGTGAAAAATCATAATCCCGGAATCCTGGACTTTCAGGATGCCGTGTACGGACCTGTAACCTATGACTTGGTGTCGCTATTGCGCGATTGCTACATTTCATGGAGTCCGAACCAAACTACGCAGTGGATTCAATCCTATTTAAAAAAAGCCCGTAATTCAGGCATCGTTGTCGGCGACAGCGAAAAACAGTTTGTAAAGTGGCTTGACTTGATGGGGATTCAACGTCATCTGAAAGTACTTGGGATATTTTCGCGACTCTGCTACCGGGACAATAAAAAGTGGTTTTTGAAAGACCTTCCGCTCGTTTTGAACTATATGCTAAGTGTAAGTGAAAAATACCCGCGTCTGAAAGAACTGAACGCATACACCTTAAAAGCGGCGGGCAAGTAGCCATGGATGCGATGATTCTAAGTGCAGGGCTGGGAGTCAGAATGCGACCTCTAACAAGCAATATACCCAAGCCTCTTTTATCTGCAGGCGGCAAACTGTTAATTGAATACCAGTTGGAGCGTCTATCAAATGCGGGTTTCAACAACATTGTTATAAATACATCTTTCGGTTTCCAGCAGTTTCGGAACGCTTTAGGAAATGGTGAGCAGTACGGTGTACGAATAAATTATTCACTTGAAGGTGACATTCCACTGGAAACAGGAGGAGGCATTCTGAAAGCCCTGCCACTCATTCAAAGCGACCCATTTCTAATCGTAAACGCTGATATTTGGACGGATTTTCCATATCAATCCTTGTCTATACCAGAATCAAGTCTTGCGCAGATAGTGCTGGTGAACAATCCGAAACACAACGACAAAGGAGATTTCATCAAGCTTGGTGAATTTGCACTGCTTCCGACTAACTCCCGTAGCTCCCAAACCCTGACTTACACGGGAATTGCAGTACTCCGAAAGAAACTTTTTGAAAATGTCGAAAGCAAAGTTTTCCCTTTGTACAATCTAATGGTAGAAGCTGTACAAAAAAAACGCCTGACCTGCACCTACTACAACGGGCTATGGTTCGACATAGGTACACCGGACAGACTGCAGAGCTTGATTGAATTTATCGAAAATAAAAACTAATGCTTGATTTAGGCATCAAAGCCAATCACTGCCAATGCGAGTGGTAACCAAATGATCTGGCTAGAAACTTGACACATTTGCCTGAAACAACTTCCAACGAATCAGTTACACCCAGTTTCTTCATGCTGGTTACTTCAAGTCCATCAATTCCGCAAGGTGAAATGTTTTCAAATGGACTTGTATCCATATTGACATTCAAACTAAGGCCATGGTAGCTGCATCCTCGGGAGATACGAATGCCTAAAGATGCAATTTTTTTTCCGTTTACGTAGACTCCCGGTGCGCTACACATGGTTTTTCCCTTGATATTGTAATTATCAAGCAAGTTCGTGATTGATGTCTCGATTGTAGTGATGAAATTTTTAATTCCAAGTTTGCGACGTCGAATATCAATCAGTAAATAAACCACCAGTTGCCCCGGTCCATGATAAGTAATCTGTCCCCCTCGGTCCGTGGCAACCACTTTGATGTCATTATTCTTGAAAGGTTTGGCTGTACAAGCATACCCCTGTGTATAAACAGGATAATGCTCCAAAACCCAGAATTCATCTGATGCACTTGTGTCGCGTAGACGGGTAAATCTACGCATACGATCTAAAGTCGCTTGGTAGTCGACCAACCCCAGATTGCGAACAATAACCGGGCAGGTAACTTTATTCTCTGTAATTAAAATGCACCAAATTCAGTTAAACAGGCTAATCGGAAACTATATGCAGTCTACCTGGCAAAACTCCCGACAGCTTGCTGATAATCGCTTCTGCGTCTTGCGAATTTTGCAACGGACCAATTTGTACTCGATACAACTTTGCACCGCCAGTAAATCCGGTTTTCACACGAATTGATTTAATTCCATGACTTTTCAACTCTCTACGCAGATTTTCAGCATTTGATTTGCTGCGAAACGACCCGGCCTGCAAGTAGAAAACTTGATTGCCCCCGCCAGTTGATACTGAAGGTGCTGAAGCAGTGGAAATCGCTTCAACTCTTACCGGACCTGTACCATCTTGAACAATGTCCAGCTTTTTTGCAGCTGCATAAGACAGGTCAATTATTCTTTTTCCCACAAACGGACCGCGGTCATTCACTTTGACCACGGCGGTCGCCCCGGAGTTCAGGTTTGTCACTTTGACATATGTAGGCAATGGCAACGTCTTGTGTGCCGCAGTCATCGCGTGCATATCATAAACTTCACCGCTTGACGTTCTTTTGCCATGAAACTTCTTCCCATACCAGGACGCAATCCCGGTTTCAACAAACCCTTCTGAGCTCTTCAGAGGCTGATAAACTTTTCCATATACGCTATATGTACTGTTTCCGGTTTTGCTGTACGGCTCGGCTTTTGGAACTGCATTATCAATGCTGGAAACTTCAATATCCGATTGGTCCGGTCCGTCAACTTCATCAATCAGATCTGCAATTCGAATCGAGCCGCAACCAGCAAGAAACAAGGCTAAAAATACAACTACTGATAATTTCAACATCTACACTCCCGAAGCATATGCCAACGCAATTTGTTCCGATAACTCGGCAACCGCCATCGCATAAAGCGGGCTTCTGTTGTACTTGGTAATCACATAAAAATTTGGAAATCCAATTCTGTAATTGAATTCATCCGGGTTTGATTCAAGCCGAACCACACCTACTGACAACTCATTCTCAACTTGAATATCGGAAGAGAAAATCAATCCACTGTTTCGAAGTAAACCGTAAGTTGTATCCGGTGCAAGTCCTTCGGTAATTTTAGGATTATCGACACTGTCTGGCACACTAACTTCCTCATAGATTGGAACGCCAAGCTCCCAGCCATGTTCTTTGAGATAGTTCGCCACGCTACCAATTGCATCGTCTGGCTCTCGCAGCAAATCTCTGCTGCCATTGTTGTTGAAATCAACCGCATAGTTCCGGTAACTGCTAGATATGAACTGCGGTATACCCATAGCACCAGCATAAGATCCTTTCATCATAAACGGGTCCAGTCCTTCATCGTGCGCCAAGCGCATAAACTCGCTCAATTCTCTTCCAAAAAATTCACTTCTTCTTGGATATCCCAGTGCAAGAGTAATCAAGCTGTCAATTACTCGATGCTTGCCAGTAATACGACCATAACGGGTCTCAACCCCAATTATTGCAACAATCACTTCCGGGTCTACACCAAACTCTTCTTGGGCTCTCTCCAGGATGTCTTTGTATCTTGACCAAAATTGAACACCCATCTCAACATTCCCCTGGGTCAGGAAAATTTTCCTGTAGCGATACCATGGAAATTTTTCCGCGGGTTTCGTAATTGCGGCTATGATTTCCTCTTTGAATTTCGCATCTCGAATTACTGCTTCCACCCACGAATGATTGAGATTCTGCTCCGATGCAATCTTGTCCACAAGCTCGTTTGCTTGTGGATACTTCGAAAAATCGATAGCAAAAGAATCTTCTGCCGGCAAAATCAGTGTCGACATAAAACACAGAACAGGAATCAAGCCTACGATTTTGAGTAATTTAATCATATCTGCCTCTTGCCCCCATAACAATCCCTATTCCAGCTAGTAATGCCACCATTGAAGTACCTCCATAACTGATGAGTGGCAACGGTACACCGACAACCGGCAAAATTCCGGACACCATGCCAATATTCACAAAAACATGTAAAAACAAAACAATACCTATACTACCGCCAACAATCTGTATGTATCTGGATTTAGACTGATAGGCGACCACTAAGCAACGTAAAATTACAAACAAATACAACAGGATTAATATTGCGCTTCCAATAATGCCGAATTCTTCGGCGAAAACTGAAAACGCAAAGTCTGTTTGTCGTTCCGGGATAAACTCCAATTGTGACTGACTACCGTTTAGCCACCCCTTTCCTACCAGACCGCCAGAACCTATGGCAATAGTAGACTGAATCGTATGGTACCCCGACCCTAGCGGGTCGCTCCAAGGATTCAACAACGACAATACTCGTGCTTGCTGATAGGAATGTAAAAACGGCCACAAAATTGGAACAGAAGTAACAACAAGCAAGCCCATTGCGATTATCCAGCGCCAAGCCAATCCTCCAAGACATATCGCAACAATTCCGGAAACAGCAATTAAAAAAGCTGTACCCAAATCGGGCTGCTCATACACAAGATACGCCGGGAGCATAGCTAAAATCAAGCCAATTACATAATAAAATCCATTACGAAATAAAGGATTACGTGTTAACAACCAGGCAATCATCATAGGAACAGCAATTTTCATCAACTCTGCCGGCTGAAATTTAAGAAAGCCCAAATCTATCCAGCGCTGAGCTCCTCGGCCAACAGTGCCTGCCACAAGAACAAACAAAAGCAAACCCACTCCAAGAACGTAGAAAATTGGCGAGATGCGGGAAAGCTGTTCATTGGTCAACAGAGCAAAAAACAGCATGAATGCAACCGCAATGACAATTCGTACTATTTGGCGGTATACGAGTTCCATATCTTCGCCGCCAGCACTGTACAGAATACCCAAACCTACCGAACATACAGCGATGACACCTACCAGCATTGGCAAGTCAATCTTGCGGGCTAAATTTGTACCAGTAATCAATTCAGTTCATCGTAAGTTGTGATTTACTCTGGTTCGAGGAATTCTTGCGGTCAACGACATAGTAGTTCATCACATCACGTGCAACCGATGCGGCAATACCCCCTCCAGAACCGGAATGTTCAGCAATAACTGCAACTACAATTTCCGGATTTTCAACAGGAGCAAAACTCACAAACACTCCTTGAGGTCGCATTTTTTCGGAAATTTCTATATTTTCTTCTTTCAAGTCCTTTTCGGTTTTGCTAATCACTTGAACTGTTCCAGTCTTGCCTGCCGCCTGAAAATTTTTCAGTTCCCTGCCGACACGCCGTGCAGTCCCTTTGGCACTGTGCAAAACACCCACCATGCTATCTATAATCAAATCGTAGTAGCGGTTGTTTGCGAGTTCAACTTTTCCTGTCATTTTCGGCTGAAACTCCAGAATTTCTTCCGTATTTATGTCCACAACCCTGTGAACAACTTGTGGTGCATAGCTTACACCTCGATTGGCAATTATGGAGACAGCTTGTGCTAGTTGCATAATTGTTACCAGTGTATACCCTTGGCCAATACCGACACTTAAAGTTTCTCCTCGATACCATTTTTCACCAAGCGCATACTGCTTCCATTCCGGGGACGGCAAAATACCCGGCTCCTCGTGCTGCAAACCTACATGGGTTGGTGTGCCAAACCCGAATCGGGACAAGCGATAATAGATTTCACTGATTCCCATCTTGTCCGCCAGCTTGTAGAAATACACATCGCAAGATTGAATCACGGCGTCAAGCACATCAACGTAACCGTGCCCTTCTTCCTTCCAGCACCGATACTTGCGCGATTTTCCCGGAATTATGTAGTAGCCCGGGCAGAAAACCTTCTCCGGTTTGGTTTCCAATTCATACGCCGCCAGCGCCAAAAAAACCTTGATTGTGGAACCCGGCGGGTAAACACCTTGTATCGCCCTGTTAATCAGCGGATTGTCCTTCGACCGCAAGAACTGATGGAATTCTTTTGTGGTCAAACCCGATACAAGTAAATTGGGGTCGTATGAAGGCTTGCTTACCATAGCAAGCACTCGACCCGTAGAAGGTTCCATTGCTACAACCGCGCCTGCATAATCTCCCATTGCATCGTAGGCAATTTTCTGGAGCTTCGCGTCGATAGTCAAATAGATATTCTTGCCGGACTCTGGCGAGATCCTTGATAGTTGGCGAACTTGACGACCATGCGCATTTGTTTCCACTTGCTCATAGCCGGGCACACCAACAAGCAAATCTTCCATAGCCAACTCAATACCAGACTTGCCTATATATTTCAGCCCCCGATATTGTGCAGGGTCAATGCGTGCTTCGTCCTTTACGTCAATCCGACCCACGCGTCCAAGAACATGAGACAGGGTTTCTCTTTCCGGGTAAAACCTTTGCATTTCTGCTTTGATACTGGCACCATTCAATTGATATCGCTGCACTGCTATTCTGGCAATTTCTTCGTCAGTTAATCTGGTTTTTAACACATGTTGATTGTATCCAGAACTTCGTTTTTGAGATCTGTTGAAAGACTCCAGTTCGCCCCCGTCAATTTCAATTATCCGAGAGATTTCGTTAATCAGCCCGCTCACATCCGAAGCTCGATATGGTTCTACTACAAGTTCGTGTACCGGATGGTTGCTAGCGAGTAAAGTTCCATTCCGATCAAATATCAAACCGCGTTCCGGCGGTACAGGTACTGCCTGGATTCTATTGTCTACCGATTGGGAAGCAAAGTTTTGGTAAGAATATACTTGCAAGTAAAACAGGCGCGCCAGCAAAACAAGCGTCATAATTCCCACTACTGTGCCTGCTAATACCAAACGCCACCTGACAGTCTGTGCTTCCTTGAGGTTTTCCAAAATATTACCCTTGTATTTCAAATAGACACATTATTTTCTTCTAAACTTTCTTGAAGAGTACAAAGACAGAAGCAGCCACATTAAAGCTCCTGTTATGGGACCCGCCCACATGAAAAATCCACCAAAATAATCGTAGAAAAATCCATTGATCAACTTGAAAATTCCCAAGTCAAGCATCAAAAGTCCCCAAACAGTGATTGTTTGCATCCATACTGACATTGACCGAATTCGGGAACCAAACCGTACTACCATGTAAACAACAACGATTGTCGGCAGTATGTAGTGACCTATCAGCGTGAAATTGATTATGTCCAGCACCAAACCGACCAGAAAAGCCACGGTCAAGCCAACGTACTGTGGTCGGTGCAATGACCAGTAGATTAGCACTAGAATTACAAAATTGGGACGGCAGTAAATTAACTGTTCCGGCATTGCTACCAGCATCAGCACAGTAGCAAGCGCCACAGAAACTGCGACTTGGAAAGTCACATGCGTAATTCTTGTACTATCGTTGTGCTCCAGTATCATTCATCGAATACTCGGTGTTTACTTCGGAGTAATAACTTTCTCCATACCAAACCAGAAGTACATCATAGCCACGGTCTATCTTTGCCAATGGCGTTGCTCTCACCTCAAGAAACGGAGCATTTTTATCGCGGGCAACAGAACTTATTGTGGCAACAGGATAGCCGGATGGGAAACGTCTTCCAAGTCCAGACGTTATCAGAACATCACCTACCTGAACGTCTTGATTTTGCGGAATATTGGGAACTGAAAGCATATGGCTACTCCCAAGTCCGTTGGCAACTGCCAGCAATCCGTTACGACGAACTCTCACAGGTATTGAGTGATTTGGATCCGTCAGCAACGTAACTGCACTATTGTGCGAGGTGGTATCAGTAACCTGTCCAATTACTCCCCGATAATCAACTACAGGTTGCCCAATAAATACATCTTCATTGTTTCCTCTGTTGACCACAATCTTGTGTGTTAAAGGATTCAAATTAATTGAAGTTAGTTTTGCCAGCAGCACTTCTTCATTCAATGCTTCCTTGCTGTTTAGCAACTCCGAAATCCATTGTCCATGCAATGCCTTGTCTTCCAATTCAATCACTTTCCGGCGAAGCCGTGCATTTTCAGCTTCAACTTCTTGATTTCGTTCATTAAGCAACTTTCTGTCTTGCAAAACTAATTGTACCCAGTAGGCAACACCGGTAGGAACTTCAGCTACTTTGACCAACGGCATTGTACCGCTATACAGCATGGACCGTAATGAATGAAGATAGGAGGAATGATAGTCCACTATCATCAACCCTATCACTATAACAGTGAAAACAAAAAAACGAAATTTCAATTTTGATGTGCTTTTCATACACCTTGCTACCGGTATCGGTCTTCATATAGTAATTTGTTGAGCAAATGAGCCTGTTCAAGTGCTCTGCCGCACCCTCTAGCAACGCAAGTCAGGGGATCTTCTGCTATTATGGCCGGTATTCCCAAATCTGTAGTGAACCGACGGTCAATATCGCGCAACAGCGCCCCGCCGCCGGCAAGCAGAATTCCCTTGTCCCAAATATCAGCACTTAATTCAGGTGGCGAATTCTCCAAAGCTCGGCGTACCGACATTAAAATCCTGTCAATCGGCTCCGTAAGAACGTTGTAAATCTCGGAACTTTTAATGATGTGCTTGCGCACTGTACCAGTATAATCCCGACCTCGAATTTCTATTTCCAACAATTTCGACCCTGACCAGGCGGTACCAATCAAATGCTTTACACGCTCGGCGGTTCTTTCGCCAATTAAAATATTGTACTCTTCCTGAACATATTGTCGAATCAGCTGATTGAACAAATCCCCCGCAATCCTTTCAGTACTGGAATACACGAGCCCCCCTAGCGAAATAATGCCAACTTCAGTTGTTCCGCCGCCAATATCAACCACCATGGACCCGGTCGGCTCGGCAACTGGCAAATTCATACCAATTGCTACTGCCATGGGTTCCTCGACCAAATACACCTCCCGAGCACCAGCACTTTGCGCAGATTCACGAATTGCACGTCTTTCAACTTCAGTAGACTGACAGGGAACACTAATTACAATTCTTGGGCGAACAAAAAACCGACGCGGTTGCACCTTGCTAATAAAGTGCTTAAGCATGACCTCGGTAACAAGAAAATCAGCAATAACTCCGTCTTTTAGTGGACGAATTGCCCGAATATTTGCCGGTGTGCGGCCAAGCATGTCTTTTGCATCAGACCCAACTGCCAATACTTGACTATCCAGATTATTTCGACTCTGATGCCCCATAGTGTGAACAGCCACTACTGACGGCTCATCAAGTATAATTCCGTCACCTTTTACGTATATTAGTGTATTTGCTGTACCAAGATCAATTGCAAGGTCATCAGTAAAATAGTCCAGCAGAATTTTCATAAACTGCTCTCGGTTATAGGTTGTAATTTATTTGCCACTTGCCACCAATCTGACGCCAATGCTCAAGTTGCGATAAACTTGGAGCATCGATATTGCGTGTACACCCAAACAGAACAAACTAGTCGCCATGAAAATATCTAAAAAAGACATTGAATATATAGCCGATTTGGCACATTTGAAAATTTACGAGTCCGAAATACCATCATATGTGAACGAATTGACATCTATTTTCAATTTAATTCAAAAAATGAATGAAATAGATACATCAAATATTGACCCAATGTCTCATCCCAGAGAGATTGAACTTCGTCTGAGATCTGATGAAGTTACTGAACCGAACCAAAGAGCCGAAATCCTGGAACTGGCACCTGAAACCGAAAACAATTTGTTTTTGGTGCCGAAGGTGCTGGACTGAATACCGGCGGTAGGTTAGTTGAGCAACCTTGTTGTTTCCTTCATCGTGCATAGTGCTAGTTTCAATTATTTCAAATTGCCAAAACTGGCTACAATTACAATTGGGTCTGATTTTCATGATTTGAAAAATGCAAATTATAAATTATTGTTTGTGAATAGAACAAAGATTCGTGCAACACGGCTTCCCCTGCATACAGGTGCCTTGCCCTAAGTACTTGCCTGTGGCGTTATTAAGTTAAATCAATCCAATACATCAATCAATGCTTGAAATTAACACAGAATTAACCGAAATATCTCGCAATCTAGAAGAAAATCGCTACTCCAGCTTGGAGCTTTGTGAATTTTTTTTCGGACGAATCGAAAAATTCAAATCGCTAAACACATTTATTTCACTTTTCAAGGAAGAAGCTCTGGAGCAAGCGAAAACAGCAGATCAAAATCGGTCCAGCAACTTGGCAACCAAACTTACCGGTGTGCCCATCGCCCATAAAGACCTTTTTTGCCTCAAAGGCCAAAAAACAACGTGCGCTTCCAAGATTCTTGACAATTTTATATCACCTTATGATGCTACAGTTGTTTCACTATTGAATGATGCCGGAATGGTCACTTTGGGAAAGACCAACATGGACGAGTTTGCAATGGGTTCTTCAAGCGAGCATTCGTATTACTCGATCGTGAAAAACCCCTGGGATACTTCCCGAGTTCCTGGTGGAAGCTCAGGCGGGTCTGCAGCCGCAGTTGCAGCAGGATTGGTACCGGCAGCAACAGGGACAGATACCGGCGGTTCCATTCGGCAACCTGCTGCTTTTTGCGGAATTACCGGTTTGAAACCCAGCTACGGACGCGTGTCAAGATTCGGCATGATAGCATTTGCCTCTTCTCTTGACCAAGGAGGGGTACTCACCCGGTCTGCCAAGGACGCGGCAATTCTAATCGATACTATTGGATTGTTTGACCCGCGCGATTCAACGTCAATCAATTGCCCGCCGCCAAACTGCTACGAAATGCTAAATAAGCCATGGGAGAAAATTTCCATTGGTGTGCCTAAAGAATTCTTCGGCGAGGGGCTTGATAATTCCGTTGCAACGGTCGTTGAATCGGCTTTGAAGCAATATGAAGCATTGGGAGCAAATTTAGTTGAGATTGAATTGCCTCACGCACAGGCTGCCATTGCTTGCTATTACGTGCTTGCACCTGCCGAAGCTTCTTCAAATCTATCTCGGTACGATGGGGTGAGATACGGCTATAGAGCCAAAGATTCAATTGATTTGCACCAGATGTACCAAGAAACAAGAGCGGGCGGATTCGGACCTGAAGTGCGTCGCCGAATTATCATTGGAACCTATGTTCTGTCTCACGGTTACTATGACGCCTACTATGTCAAAGCGCAAAAAGTTCGTCGTTTAATTTCCGACGACTTTCAAGCTGCCTTTGAAAAGTGTGACTTTATCATGGGGCCGACAACTCCCACCACAGCATTTAAAATCGGTTCCAAAATGAACGACCCTGTATTGATGTACCTCAACGATGTATATACTGCCCCGGTGAATTTGGCGGGGTTGCCGGCTGTATCAATTCCAGCAGGATTTGTAGACGAACTTCCCGTGGGACTGCAAATTATTGGCCCTTACATGAGCGAAGAAAGACTGCTACATGTAGCGCACTGCTTTCAATTGCGAACTGACTTTCACAAGCAAACCCCGAAGGATGCATTATGAAGCAGTGGGAATGTGTAATCGGGCTTGAAGTACATATTCAACTCGCAACGAAAAGCAAAATCTTTTCTGGTGCCTCTACGAAATTCGGAGCAGAACCCAATGCTCATGCATGTTTGATTGATGTAGCCTTGCCCGGAATTCTGCCCGTGTGCAATCTTGAAGCAGTTCGAATGGCGGTGAAATTTGGCCTGGCAGTTGGCGCATCCATTAATCGAAAGTCTGTATTTGCGAGAAAAAACTACTTCTACCCCGACCTTCCCAAAGGTTATCAAATTAGCCAGCTGGACCTGCCAATTGTTGTAGGCGGCCTAATCAACACCCAGGTAAACGGGATATTGCACCCTGTACGTTTGACACGGGCGCACCTTGAAGAAGATGCCGGAAAATCACTGCATGGCGAAATAAAAGGCTTTACTGGTATCGACTTGAATCGGGCAGGTACTCCCTTGCTGGAAATAGTTTCCGAGCCAGATATTCGTTCGCCAGAACAGGCAGGAGATTACATGAGGAAACTGCATGCAATTGTAACGTACCTGAAAATTTGCGATGGGAATATGCAAGAAGGGTCAATGAGATGCGATGCAAACGTTTCCCTTCGGAAACCCGGGGATACCGAATTTGGAACGCGCACAGAATTGAAGAATATTAATTCTTTTCGATTTGTTGAAAAGGGAATTGAAGCTGAAATTCGACGGCAAACTGAAGTTCTTGACAATGGCGGTACAGTAAAGCAGGAAACTCGGCAGTTCGACCCGCAATCAAACAAAACTCGGCCAATGAGAGGAAAAGAAGATGCGCAAGACTACAGGTATTTTCCCGACCCTGATCTGCCCCCCTTGGTACTGTCTGACGAGTTCATTGAGTCAATTCGTCAGGAGCTGCCGGAGCTGCCGGATTCAAAGAAAAATCGATTCATGCAGCAGTATGGCCTGAATGAAAATGATTCATCACAGATCGTTCAATCTTTCTCCACCGCTGAATTCTTTGAGCAGGCACTTGCCGAAGCACCTTCTCAGCCAAAATCCATAGCAAATTGGATCAACGTCGAATTAACCAGTTATTTAAATCGCCATGGGCTAGCGATAGAGAACTCACTTGTTTCACCTCAAAAACTAGGACAACTGGTAGATCGAATTTCCAAAGGGATCATTTCAGGAAATGGCGGAAAACTTCTACTTGAGGGGTTATGGAACAAGCCAGAAATGATGATAGATGAATTGGTCGCCGAACTGGGTCTAGAGTTAGACTCTAACTCCGATACAGCGAATAATCTGGTGGACCAGGTATTGCGGGACCATCCTGACCAAATTGAGCAGTATCACAGCGGAAACAAGAAAATTCTAGGCTATCTTGTGGGCCAAGTTCTAAAATCTTCAACAGAAAAACTGGACCCAAAATTGGTCAACGAATTACTACGTCAGAAACTAGACAATTAGGACCAGGCAATTTGCCTATCAGTGAAATTTGGATCAGTAATGCCTGCAAGTATGCAAAAGAAATCAAACAATTTTGAACTTCACCTTCAAATTCGTTCATTTTGGTATTACAATAGTGTCCTCGCGCCTGTAGCTCAGTTGGATTAGAGTACCAGGCTTCGAACCTGGTTGTCGGGGGTTCGAGTCCCTCCGGGCGCGCCAATATTAGCAACTAGCATGGCAAGAATTTTGTTGAACTTGCCTAGCAAATGGCCACGCAGGTTTAATGAATTGCATAGTCTTCACTCAAAGTTCCAGGCAAAGCAAAACGTCCGGCACAGCGAATTGAAGCACCTTTGCAATTTTTGCGTTTGCAGATATCTTGTCGATTTCCAAAGTTCGCCTTATAAGTAACCAGTTTCTTGGTGCCGAGCGAACGTACAGCAATTAATTTTCTCGAACAGTCTAGAAAATCAAAAGTATTGTACTGCTCATCAATTCACCGAAGAAATCAGCCGCTTGGCAAAAAATAAACCAAGTGGCGCGCCTGGAGGGATTCGAACCCCCGACTCCCAGATTCGTAGTCTGGTACTCTAATCCAGCTGAGCTACAGGCGCCTATGCGATCTTGGCATTATCAAATTTCAATACAAGTAATACTTAAATCCTTTATGGAGATGCAGTGGCGGAGAGAGAGGGATTCGAACCCTCGAAGGGGGATGCCCTTACTCCCTTAGCAGGGGAGCGCCTTCAACCGCTCGGCCATCTCTCCTAACCAAATAGATTTTAAAAACCACAAACTATTGTTGTTTTTGCCTGTCTTTGTTCACCAAATTAAAAATCTCTTCCCGATGAACCTCTACATCTTTCGGTGCTTCAATTCCAATGCGAATCTGATTTCCTCTAATTCCCAGCACAGTGACAACTATATTCTCATCAATCATTACAGATTCACCAACGCGTCTTGTTAATATCAACACGTATTTACTTCCTCCTTTAAGCCTTTAAGTATTCAATTCTTGCACCAGAAACAAACTTGCCAAACTACGACGATATGCTGATGTTCAACAAGTGTTCAAACGAATTATACAGAAACCAGAACGAGTTGTTGCGCGCTTTAAACACCCAGCTCCTGCTGAGGAGCATCCTCCTTGGTGGGGAGGTCACTATCGCCAAGACCGAAAGCACTATGCAGTGCTCTTACACCCAACTCAACATACTTGTCTTCAACGATTACAGAAATTTTAATTTCAGATGTGGAAATCATTTCAATGTTTATCCTTTCATCCGCTAAAGTCTTGAACATTGTCGTTGCAATTCCTGTGTGAGAACGCATCCCAACACCAACAACAGAAATTTTTGCAATATTGGCTCGGCCAACAAAATCCTTCGCACCAATATTTTCAACAATCTCCTCAATTATCTCACAACTTTTCTCGTATTCCGTTCGGTCAACTGTGAATGTAATATCAGTATTATTGTTACCCCCCACATTCTGAATTATCATATCAATGTTAATGTGGGCATTTGAAAGCGGGCCAAACACTTGAGATGCAATGCCAGGCCTGTCTGGCACATCGCGAATTGTAATTTTCGCTTGATCAATATTATACGCAATGCCTGCTATTAATGGCTGTTCCATATTCGTTTCCTCAACTGAAATTAATGTTCCGGGTACATCCCGAAATGAAGATAACACCCGAAGGGGCACTTTGTACTTTACGGCAAACTCAACTGCACGAAGCTGTAGCACCTTAGCCCCCAAACTTGATAGTTCAAGCATTTCTTCCCAAGTCACTTGACTCAATAGCTTAGCGTCGGGTACGACTCGCGGGTCTGCCGTTAACACACCATCCACATCGCTGTAGATTCTACACTCCTTTGCGTTGAGTGCTGCTGCGAGAGCCACCGCAGTAGTATCCGAGCCACCGCGTCCAAGCGTGGTAATTCTGCCGGATTCACTGACTCCCTGAAATCCGGCAACCACTACAATTACTCCTTGCTTCAAGTCATGAAGTATGCGCTCCGAATCAATCTTCAACACGCGTGCCTTGCCATGGACATTGTCTGTAATAATTTTTACCTGGCTTCCAGTGTATGATTTTGCCACGCCTCCTTTGTTTTGAATTGCCAGACTAAGCAGAGCAATCGTTACCTGTTCACCTGTCGAGACCAATACATCCACTTCTTTGGGATTCGGCTTGGGATGCACTTCTTTCGCCATACTCAGAAGTCGATTTGTTTCACCCTCCATTGCGGAAACAACCACGACAACATCGTTGCCGGCAGTGTTTGTTGAAATAACTTTGTCTGCAATAGCATTGATGCGTTCAAAATTTGCCACTGACGACCCACCGAATTTTTCGATAATCAATGCCATAAAACCTACAAACCGAAATTTGCCAACAGAAAAATTTACTTCAGTATATTTTGATATGCTATTGAATCAATTCGTAAACTGATTCCAGAGCCAGATCTATTTTGCCAATGTCCGCACCGCCGCCTTGTGCCATGTGCCGCTTGCCACCCCCGCGCCCGCCAACAATATCGGAAGTTCGCCTGATTATCTCGCTTGCATCAATTCTGTCTACCAGGTCCGATGTCACAGTGCACAGAAGAGTAGCTTTGTCTTCATGAACAGACCCAAGAAGTACAACCCCAGAGCCAAGCTTGGTTCGCAACTTGTCCATAATTCTTCTCAGCTCTTTTACTTCCAGCCCGTCATGCCGGGAAACCAGCACCTGCACATTTCGCACTATCTGAACATTGTTCGTATCAATTCCGTTCGACCCTGTTACCAACTGCATTTTCAATTCGGTAATTTCTTGCTCCATCAATCTGTTCTTTTCCAGCATTTGAGCTACTTTGTTTTCAATTTCCGCAGCACTTGTACTTAACCTTTCAGCCAAGCACTGCAATAGTGCGGTCTCTTCCTGAACTCGGTCCAAAGCACCTTCCCCGGTTAGCGCTTCAATTCGACGAACTCCGGAAGCAATTCCTGTTTCGCCGACAATCTTGAAAAGACCAATATCTCCGGTTCGCTCCACGTGCGTTCCACCACACAGCTCCATTGAATAATCTCCCATTCGAATCACCCTGACTTCTGAATCGTATTTTTCTCCAAACAATGCTTCTGCACCTTGTGCTTTTGCTGCCTCCAAATCCATTATTGAACTTTCAACCTTTCGGTTGGCCCGAATTTCTTCATTGACTTCCCGCTCTATACCAGTAATTTCGCTTTCGTTTAAGGGCCGGCTGTGCGAAAAGTCGAATCGAAGACGATCCGGCGCCACAAGCGAGCCTTTTTGCTGAATATGCGCTCCAAGCAAGTTTTTCAGCGCTTTGTGAAGCAAGTGTGTTGCAGAGTGATTCTTCATCGTGTCAGTTCGAAATCTTTTGTCAATTGAAGCAATTATCAATTCATCTCGGCAAATCTTCCCCTGCTCCACTCGCCCAAAATGACCGATTACCCGATTCGCCAAGTATTGTGTATCTTCAACCTTGAAAATGCCGTCATTCGTCTTCATCACGCCGCGGTCGCCTACTTGCCCACCGCTCTCAGCATAAAAAGGCGTGCGGTCAAGCACGATAACAGCATCTTGACCTTCACTGATGGAATCGATTTCAACATTTTCTACTATTATTGCAACAATTCGACTCTCGTTTTGATTTTCGGAATAGCCAGTAAAATCTACATTAAAATCAAGCACAGGACCTGACATCGAACTCGAAGCAAACTTACTTGCAGATTTTGCAAGCTTGCGCTGCGCTTCCATCTCCGTGTCAAACCCTTCGATATCGACAGTGAATTGCAAATCCCGCAAGTAGTCCATGGTTAAATCAAGCGGAAAACCGTATGTGTCATAAAGTCTGAATGCAATATCGCCAGGTAGAATGGTTCCAGACATTGATGCAATTTCTCGATCAAGAATTCTTAGCCCTGTTTCCAAAGTTTCACCAAAGCGCTCCCCTTCGGTCAATAAGATTTTCTCTACTCTTGATTTCGCTTGCTTCAACTCTGGATAGGCTTCGCCCATTTGTTCTACCAAAGAACCTGTCAATTGATGAAAAAATGGGGTTTTGCAACCCAACTGATATCCGTGGCGTATGGCTCTGCGGATGATTCGCCTCAGCACATAACCTCGATTTTCATTCGAGGGAGTTACACCGTCCGTAATCAAGAAAGCTGCAGAACGAATATGGTCTGCGACCACGCGCAAGGACTTGCTGTCATAGTCGTCCGTACCAATAATCGCGGCACCCGCATTAATCAGTTCGCGGAACAAATCGATTTCATAGTTACTGTGAACATTCTGCATTACCGTTGCAATTCTTTCCAGCCCCATTCCCGTATCAACAGACGGCTTTGGCAATGGCTTCATGCTACCATCTGCAAATCTCTCGTACTGCATGAATACCAGATTCCACAGTTCGACATACCGGTCACCGTCTTCATCTTCACTGCCAGGGGGACCGCCTTCAATCGCCGGACCATGGTCATAGAATATTTCGGAACACGGACCGCATGGCCCCGTATCTCCCATTGCCCAAAAATTGTCGGAAGTTCCAATTCGCGTAAACCGGTCCTTGGGAACGCCAATCTCATTCAACCATACATCCGCTGCTTCATCGTCTTCCGCATATATGGTTACCCACAGTTTGTCTTCCGGCAATTGAATATCTTCAGTTAATAGTTTCCAGGCAAAATGAATAGCTTCTCGTTTAAAGTAGTCACCAAAACTAAAGTTTCCAAGCATTTCAAAGAAAGTATGATGCCTCGCGGTATAGCCTACATTTTCCAAGTCATTGTGCTTCCCGCCGGCCCGAACACATCTCTGAGCAGTAACAGCCCGGTTGTAAGGACGTTTTTCAATGCCAAGGAAAACGTCCTTGAATTGAACCATGCCAGAGTTTGTAAACAGCAAAGTTGGATCGTTTCCTGGGACTAGCGAACTACTCGGCACAATTTCATGCCCTCGTTTGTGGAAGTACTCCAAAAACAGATTTCTCAGCTCTACGGTTTTCATTAGTTTTTCCAACTTAGTTATTCAATGCATGTTTAATATGCGAAGAAGTAAATCCCCTGCTTTTCAGAAAGTTTGCCCGCTTTCCCCGTTCGTGAATATCTTCCACCGGCTTGTCAAGATACTTTCGCCTTGCAACTTCCACCACCAGCTCATACCATGAATCGCTTGAAAATTGCACGTGTTCAGCAATTAAGGTTTCGTCCACGCCGCGCACGGCAAGCTCCCTGGATATTTTCACAGGCCCGTATCCTCGCTTTTTTCGAACGCTCAACAATGCTTGTACAAACCGAGCGTCGTTCACCAAGTTTTCAGATTTTAATCGGGCAACCTCAACTTCTGCATCACTCTCATTGATTCCGACCGAAATTAATTTCCAAACTAATTCTTTTTCACTGTATTCCCGGCGCGAAAGAAAACGAAGAGCCCTAGTTCGAGTATCCGTATAATTTCCCAACTTAGATCTACTGCTACTCGGCGGCCGCTTCCTCTTTGGGTTCTGCGACTGGCTCGGCTACTTTAAGTTTTTCCTTGATCTGAGTCTCAATACTATCCGCAATATTCGGATTTTCACTTAAGAATACTCGTACATTGTCGCGTCCCTGACCAATTCTTTCTTCGCCGAAACTGTACCAGGCACCTGCCCGTTTGACAATTCCATGCTCTACTCCCAAATCCACCAACTCGCCCGTTTTTGAGATTCCTTCATCAAAAATTATGTCAAACTCGCACTGCTTGAACGGAGGTGCAACCTTGTTCTTGACAAGTTTGACGCGGGTATGGCTGCCAATAACTTCATCCCCTTTTTTGATTGCCCCGATTCGTCGAATATCAAGTCGAACCGAAGAATAGAACTTGAGTGCATTGCCACCCGTCGTCACCTCGGGATTTCCGTAAATTTGACCAATTTTCATACGAATTTGATTGATAAAAATCACCAAGGTCTTGGACCTGTTGATACTGCCTGTTAACTTGCGCAACGCCTGCGACATCAATCTCGCATGCAGGCCCATGAATGAGTCTCCCATTTCGCCGTCAATTTCAGCTCTGGGCGTTAATGCTGCAACAGAATCCACGACAATCACATCAATAGCAGCTGATCGCACCAGCTGGTCTGCAATTTCAAGCGCTTCTTCACCAGTTCCTGGCTGAGATACAAGCAGGTCGTCAAGGTTTACACCCAAAGTTTCAGCATGAGTGGTATTCAGAGCATGCTCGGCATCTATGAATGCAGCTACCCCACCCAATTTCTGCGCTTGTGCGATTACAGACAAGGTCAAGGTAGTTTTTCCTGATGCCTCAGGTCCGTATATTTCAACAATACGCCCACGGGGGAGCCCGCCTACGCCTAAAATCAAGTCTAGTCCAAGCGAACCCGTTGGAATAACTTGAATGCTACGATCGATTTCATCATCCCCCAAGCGCATAATCGCACCTTGGCCAAATTGCTTTCGAATTTGGTTCAGTGTGGCCTGAAGCATTTTATCTTTAATTTCACTCATTATTTTCTCTACCAGCTATATAGATGGTTAATGTTTACAAAGTATTGGAAAAAACATATACAAACCAAATTCGTTGAAAAATGTCCGATGCTGAACCTAACGCCGACCAATTCACCTCTGGACTTCAACTAGTGAGTCCAAGCATTGTGAGCAGCTCTTGAAAGGGAACATACCCGAAAATTACTTCGCCATCGTCGGTGATTAAAGTTGGTGTACCTTGAACACCAGCATTTACACCAACTTCATACTGTTCAGCCACAGGATTTGGACAGGTCATTTCATTGATTTTTTGTCCGTTTTTTGCATCCGTCATTGCCTGAGGTGCATCTTCAGCACACCAGACCGAAACCATCACCTTGTAGCTCTCCGACCCAATTCCTGCCCTGGGAAATGCAAGGTACCTTACTTCTAGCCCGGCTTCAAGCAATTCGGGAACTTCATTGTGAAATCGTCGGCAATAAAAGCAATCTACATCCGTAAATACCGTTAGGTACCTTTTAGATTCTGCAGGTTTCATTACAACCATTTGTTCAACCGGGGTGTCCTCTACTGCCTGATGAATCAACCGCTTTGCCTTCTCTTGCTTGAGTTCGGTGCCACTCTCAACATTGAAGACAGAGCCTATAAGAACATGCTTCCCTTTTGCGTATACATAGTACAGCCGATTATTAATCAGGACTTCGTAAACGCCCTCCATCGGAGATTCCACAATTTCACCTATCCCACCGCTTGTCATCGATTCAAGACCGGCTCGAATTTTTTCAACTTCATCATCGGCTACCGAATATCCAGATGCAAGCATAAGAACTGCGGAACAGAAAATTATAAATTGAGATTTTTTGAAGTACATAACTTAAGTTTGGGGGTGTAAAACAACATTTTCAAGGTTTTCTAGGACATTGGCATTGCTAACAGGATGCCGCGATTACTTTTCGACGGAAGCACCAGATTTTGTCCACGCGTCAAACCCGCCATCAATGTGACAAACATTCTCAAGACCCATCTCCTGTGCTGTATTGGTTGCCAAAGCTGACCTCCATCCAGACTTGCAATAAAAAACATATTTCACCTTCCCTGAAAAAACCGACTTGAAATAGGGGCTGTCCGGGTCAATCCAAAACTCCAGCATTCCGCGAGGCATATGAAATGCGCTGGGAATTTTACCTTCTGCCTTTAGCTCCCGGATATCCCGCAAATCTATAAACTGTATATCTTTTTGTCCATGCAGAACCTTGGCATCTTCAACAGAAATTGTCTCGATTCGAGCATTTGCCTCATTTAAAAGTTGCTTATATCCAATTTTCAATTTTTTAGTCCTCGAAAAATACCTTTTTAAAAAAATCCAATTAAATTTGATTATAGCCATTATTCAACACCGCAATCATTTACATTAAATTTATACAAATCTTTGCAAGTGCTTACATCAACAAATTCAAATAAAGCAGAACATGCAATGAAAAATTTGTAGCGATACCCGCAATCACGTCGTCCAGCATTATGCCAAACCCGCCTTTGACTTTTCTTTGCACAACAGAAATTGGCCATGGTTTAAGGATATCAAACAATCGAAACAAAACAAACGCTGCCAGCAAAATGACAGGAGTCACAGGCAGAAACAGCAATGAAAAGCAATATCCAACAATTTCATCCCAAACAATGACATTTGGGTCATCTTCCCCAAGTTCTTTCGCATAGTCGCTGCAAACCTTGCAACCGACCATAAACATAAGCAAGTAAAGTGCCCCCTGCACCAGAATTGGAAAAGGCTGGGCAAGCAGAACTATGGGAAC
Organism: Arenicellales bacterium; assembly: GCA_965203865.1. Classification (GTDB taxonomy): domain Bacteria; phylum Pseudomonadota; class Gammaproteobacteria; order Arenicellales; family JAJDZL01. The sequence continues at coordinate 1,169,344 of OZ241916.1, read as the reverse complement.
TCCTAATACAGTGCCAACAGTGCCCGGTATGTAAGGAACCAAGCCAGCACCGAACCCGCTTGCTATAAACCCAGACGGACTCTTGACTATTTGCTGAAGTTTTTTCTCAATCAAAAATCACAAAACTCAACTTTACCGACTAAAAATGCGAGTATCCAAGTCGATCGGGCTCAATACGATTTCCAGTTCCATCAATCAATGTCAAACCCTTTCCCTCCCTGATTTTTCCTATGCAGGTAATTGGTAAACTTCCAATTTCAGGCAAATTCTTCCAATCTACATTGCAGTTTTCTGGTACCGTGAAACATAATTCGTAGTCATCGCCGCATGAAATTGCAAACTCGTAGCCAACACTTGATACAACTTGTCGATAGGCACTTGAAATTGGAATTCGCTCTATTTCGATATCGGCCCCAACATTACTTGACTGAATAATATGATTCAAATCCGCTAAAAGCCCATCGGACAGATCAATCATGGATGATGCGACTGTTCCCAATATCCTGCCTGCCTCAATTCTAGGCACCGGACGGTTAAGTCTTTGCTGCAAATAAATATCCTGTTCTTTGCTCAATGACAGATCGACCCGTCGCCCATTTAGGGCCAAAGCTGCATCGCCAAGTGTTCCCGTAACAAAAATATCGTCTCCGGGAGCAGCTCCTGCTCGACTAGTCCATCCTTCTTCCTCAACAACACCAAATGCAGTCACTGAAATACTTAAAGGACCGCGTACAGTATCACCTCCTATCAACGATATGTTGTATTCAGACGCAATTTCAAAAAATCCCTCGCTGAACTTCTTTAGCCAACGGTCGTTCTTTTTTGGAACGGAGAGATTCAAGGTTGCGTAAGAAGCAACTGCCCCCATTGCTGCTAAATCGCTAATAGTAACCGAGAGTGCCTTGTATCCTATGTCATCTGGATTTGCATCACTCGAAAAATGAACATCAGCAACAAGGCTGTCAGTTGAAACTACCAGATATTTGTTGGAAGCAACCTGTACTACAGCTGCATCGTCGCCGATGCCCGCCACCACATTTGAAACATCTGGAATGTGTTTTTTAAAGTAGCGATCAATTAACGCGAACTCATCTCGCTGACCGCTTGACTTTGTCGAATCATTTTTTGAATCGTCAACCGCCGAATTCCAGAATGTTGAGATATTTTTCGAAATTTTATCCAATACGCCATTGACGAACTTGTAGCTATTTTTATCTCCGAGTTCTTTGGCAAGCTCAATGCATTCGTTCAAAACAACTTTTTTCGGTACTTGCGCAAGCAAAACCATCTCGAAAACCCCCAATCGCAAAATCGCCAGTTCAACTTGGTCGACTCTTTCAATTCGACGGTCGAGGGCTGATTCAAGAATTCTGTCTATGCGGGTAAAATTTTCAGGAATTTCTACCAGTAGTTTCCGAAAATGCACCAAGTCTCCTTCTAAAAGCACCTTGGAGTCAACCAGAATATGCTCGCTATTGGATTGATCGGAGTTTTGGCTTGCCGCCAGTGCATAAAGATACTGCACAGCACCAAGTCGCGCATGGTATCTTGCTGAATTTATCATTGCCCCTGTCAGGCAACTGAGCGAATATAAGATATTGTATGTATTGAAGCTATGATCGCAGCAGCAGCTTCCGCTCCCTTGTTTCGATTGTCAGGGTTCGACCGGTCCTGTGCTTGCTTCATGGTATCAACAGTCAGCACACCAAACCCGACAGGCAGTGCAAATTCAATGCTTACACGCATCAATCCTGCCGCGCATTGGTCGGAGATGTAGTTGAAATGAGAAGTTTCCCCGCGAATCACGCTTCCCAAGGCAATCAAGGCAGTATAACGGTCTGTGTTTGCCATAGTTGCAGCGACTGCAGGAATTTCAAATGCTCCTGGCACCCATACGATATCAAGCTGATCAACTTCATGCTGCTTTAGTTCTTTGGTTGCACCTTTCAACAGCCCATCTGTTATAGACTTGTTGTAGCTACTAGCGATGATTCCGACGGAAACAACAGGATTGCCCGCCCTGTCTTCTGTTATTTGCATAATTTGGAATTTCCTTCTAAATTGGCTGAGTAATGTATTCTACCACCTCTAAGCCGAATCCTGACAGACCATACATTTTCACAGGTGTTCCGAGCACTCGAAGCATCCCAAAACCGATATCAGCAGCAATTTGGCTTCCAATGCCATACATTCTCATATCGGAACTATTGTTTGCCCCTTCAATTTCCGACTGGGGCCCCGAACCATCAATTAAATCTACCAGTTCACGGCTTCCTTGACGATAGTTAAGTATGATGACCGCGCCGCAACCTTCGGAAGATATAGTCTGAAGCGCATTTCGAATCGACCATGGATGTGCACGACTCACTGCGTCGATTATTTCATACAGACCTGTAAAAACATGCACTCGCAGCATTGTCGGAATTGATGGGTCAACTTCCCCGGCAACCAATGCCAAATGCGTATCGCCGCGCACTTCGTCTACATACGCAATTGCTTTCATTTCACCATAGTCAGTTAAAACTCTTGTTTCACTCGCACGATGCACCGTCGGTTCATTTGCAAGTCGATATCGAACCAAATCAGCAATTGTTCCAATCTTGATATCATGAAATTTGCAAAATTCCACCAAATTGCTCAGGCGAGCCATAGTACCGTCAGCATTCAAAACTTCGCAAAGTACGCTGGCCGGCTCAAACCCGCACAACCTTGCAAGGTCGTTTCCCGCTTCTGTGTGCCCTGCTCGAGTGAGCACTCCACCTGGTTGAGCCATTATCGGAAAGATATGGCCAGGAGATACTATGTCATCCGCAGTGGCCTCTGAAGCTACAGCCACTCGAATGGTTTCTGCACGGTCTGCGGCTGATATTCCGGTTGTTACATTTTTTGCCGCTTCTATGGATACAGTAAACGCTGTGGAAAACGGGGATCTATTGTCTTTCGTCATCAACGGCAGTTGCAATTTTTTGCATCGCTCCTCCGACAAGCTGAGACAGATTAAACCACGTCCATACGTAGCCATAAAGTTAATGCTTTCCGCGGTTGCACGCTCGGCAGCTATTAGCAAATCCCCTTCATTCTCGCGCCCTTCATCATCAACAAGCACAACCATTTTACCCGCCTTGAATTCTGCCAAAATTGACTCTATGGGATCAATGATGGAATCGCTTACATCAGAAAGCGCAATTGTGTTTGGTACTTGAGTCATGCAATTCTCCCCGTATTACACTTGTTGCATTGATGAAAGAAGTCGGTCAACGTATCTTGCCAGCATATCAACTTCAACGTGTACATTATCACCTGCATTTATTTTTCCTAGTGTTGTTACTTGCTGTGTATAGGGAATCACATTAACGGAAAAACGCGTGGAATCACCCGCCTCCGATACTTCGTTTACCGTCATACTTACACCATCCACTGCCACCGAACCTTTCACTGCCAGAAATCGCCCTATTTCTCTACCGACTTCCAGTACAAGTCGAATTGAGGTTCCATCGCGTTCACATGAAATACAGCGAGCGGCAGCATCTACATGACCGGAAACAATATGTCCGTTTAATGCAGTTTCCATGGTAATGGGCTTTTCCAAATTCACCAACGTACCAACTCTGTAGCTGGCAAAGTTGGTACAAAAAGCTGTTTCGTTGGATACATCAGCATCAAATTCCCCGGCCATACACTCCACAATTGTCAGGCAAACGCCGCTTACAGCAATACTATCACCGGCTCGGAGCAACTCTGGATTAATATATTCCGATACAATATTTACCCGAAGCCCGTCAGAGGTGCTGCTTATGCCCTTAATTACACCACTCGCTTCTATGATTCCAGAAAACATGTTACATAATCATCCAAATTGTTCTTGAATCATTCTGGCCATGATTCGAAGGTCAGAATCAATCATTTCCACCTGAGTAATTTTCAAATGAACTCTTTGTTCAAGTTTTTCAATTCCTTGAATTGAAACCATTCCCATTGCACAGTCGCCCAATAGAGAGGGAGACACATAAAGTACAAATTCATCTACCAATTTATCCTTTATCAGGCTACCTAACAGCTTCGGCCCTGCTTCGACCAGAACATGATTGATTTCACGCTCTGCCAGCAAATTCATCAAGGCAACGCAATCAACCCCGCCCGACACTATTGGGAAATCCAGTATCGTTGCTTTTTTTTCAAGCATGCGTTTGTTTTCAATGCTTGCTTTTTGAGTTGTTGCAATAATAAGCTCTCCTTCCGTCCGAAACAGTAATGCATCTTCTGAAATGGAAAGTCGACTATCAACTACAATTCGGGCTGGATAATGCTCAACACCATCCAATCGACAGGTCAGACGCGGATTATCTGCGGTCACAGTTCCTGAACCGGTCAAAATAGCGTCGCAACCTGCGCGCAACCTCTGTACATCATTTCGGGAAGCAGCGCCGGTAACCCATTGGCTTTCACCCGACGGCATTGCCACGCGTCCATCCAGACTTGCTGCAACTTTCACTGTAATCCAGGGCCGACCTGCCTCATGACGAGAAAAATACCCCCGATTTGTATCGCGTGCCAAATCAGAAAATAATCCAACATCTACTTTTACTCCCGAATCCCTTAACTTTGCTATACCATATCCATTTACATACGGATTCGGGTCAGCACAACTTACGACCACTCTTTTCACTCCGGAGGCTACTACAGTATCGACGCAGGGGGGAGTTCTCCCGGATATAGTGCAGGGTTCCAAGGTTACATACATTTCGCTGGGTTTAATGTTGCTTGCAATAGACCGCAATGCATTCACTTCAGCGTGTGGTTCACCGGCTCTTTGATGATACCCTTCACCAACCACTTTGCCATCCTGTGTTACTACGCATCCCACTCGCGGGTTAGGATGGGGAGCAGGTACAGGAATTCGAGACAAATCAATTGCCCGCTTCATATGCGAGCAATCTGCCTCTGAATAGACTTCCTGATTCATTGCCAATGCAACCACTATTCTTCTTCTGCATCCTCTGATTCGTCATGGTGAAAAGATAGCAAAAGTTCCGGTTGGCTTTGCTTTGACTCTGAATTCAACGACCCAAGCGGAATTTCCGGTCCACCAGTACCGTGTTTGAATTCGGCGAACTTCCTATGGGCAGAAGCAAAGCGAATATACGCCACGGGGTCAATGGCACCAAGACAATGCATCACCATTTCACAAATTTCTGAAGAACGAACTTTGTCTTGGGCTCGACTGCGTAAATCTTGTTGTATCCTCTCAAGCATATCGTCAATTTCACTGATTTCTACTGGTCTCTTGTGGAGTGCCCGCTCAATACCGCTTCTAAGTTTTCTCCCGTCGAACGGTTCAAGTGACTTATCAGCTTTTATCACCCTTGGTAAAACGGTTCGAATAAATTCTTCCGTAACAAACTTGCCGCCGCATTCCGCACACTCCCGTCTTCGCCGTCTGTATCCCCGTTTCGACACCCTGGAGTCAACGACATTGGTATTTGGGTTTTCACAAAAAGGGCAGTACACGGGGAATATCCATAATTAAAAATACCGAGCCCGCCACAAGCGCCACAAGAACTCAGGTCAAGTCAAGCTTCCTGAGAGACCGCCAAGTCCTGATGGGACAGTCCAAGTACCAGCACCGCGGGGCTTGCAATAAATATTGACGAATAAGTACCTACGATAACACCAATCAACAATGCAAATGAAAAACCGCGAATCACCTCTCCGCCAAATAACAGCAGAGTCAGAACTACAAGCAATGTTGTTAGCGATGTCAACACTGTACGGCGTAGAGTCTGGTTGATTGAGCGGTTCATAATGTCAACAGATTCTCCCTTTCGCCTTTTGCGGAAGTTTTCCCGAATTCTGTCAAATACCACAATGGTGTCGTTTAACGAGTATCCAATGACGGCAAGTATTGCTGCCAGTACAGCCAGGGAAAACTCCAATTGAAGAATTGAAAACAGGCCGATTGTCAATACAACATCGTGCACCAAGGCTACAACGGCTCCAATAGCAAATCTCCATTCGAATCGCCATGCGACATAGATCAATATTCCGATCAGTGCGTATATCATTGCCAAACCGCCTTTTTCGGTGAGTTCCTGTCCAACCTTCGGCCCCACAAACTCAACCCTGCGCATTTGTATCTGACAGTTTGAAATGGTTGAATCCTGTCCTTCGCACAACTGCAAGCCACCTTCGCGTGATTCGGTGAGTATTTCTCCGAACGGGATTCGCAACTCCTCAACAATTCTTGTGCTAATGCTTGCAGCATTGCCCGATTCCAAGTCTGTCGGCACGCGAATCATTACATCGCGGCTGGTCCCGAAATATTGAACCGTTACACCGCCCACACCGGAATCTTCAAGTTGCTCTCGCACCACCTCCACACTTACAGGTTCTTCATAACGCACTTCAACCAGCGTGCCACCAGTAAAATCAAGTCCCCAGTTTATGCCTTGCATAACAATTGAAGCAAGCCCCGCCGCGATAACCAAGCACGAACAAATAGCGGCTATTTTCCGCTTTGCCAGAAAGTCGAAATTTGTTTCTTTACGAAATATTTCCATTATTTGCCAACCTTAAATTGCAAGCTTCGAAACTCGCCTTCCACCGTAAATCAAATTCACCACGACTCGCGTTCCCAGGATTGCTGTAAACATTGACATCAAGATTCCAATACTGAGTGTTACTGCAAACCCCTTGATAGGGCCGGTGCCAAAGTTGAACAGAACTATTGCTGCGATCAAAGTGGTTATGTTTGCATCTACAATTGTAGAAAACGCACGGTCGTAGCCGACATGAATACTAGTCTGAGGGGTATTCCGATTTCGCAACTCCTCTCTTATACGCTCAAATATCAATACGTTGGAATCTACAGCGATACCTACAGTCAGCACAATTCCCGCAACACCCGGTAATGTTAAAGTCGCCTGAAGCAAAGACAGCGCAGCTACAATGAGTACAAGATTCAAGGCAAGAGCAATGTTGGCTACAATTCCGAATAGCCGGTAGTAAAAAATCATAAACCCCAAAACCAATACAAAGCCAACAATTACCGACCGCAATCCTTGCAGGATATTCTGCTGACCAAGGCTTGGACCAACAGTTCTCTCTTCCACTATATCTATTGGAGCGGCCAATGCACCCGCGCGCAGCAGCAATGCCAAATCGCGGGCTTCTGTCACGCTATCCAGTCCTTCTATCTGAAATCTCCTTCCCAGTTGCTCCCGAATTACCGGGGCTGTAATCACTTCCTCAATCAGCTGCTTAGTCCTTACAGGATTGCCGGACTCGTCCAATACAGCATTGCCATCTTCGTTGCGCTTGACTTCCGAACGCGATTCAATATAGACAACTCCCATGCGGCGACCAACATTTTCACCCGTCACTCTCTGGTTAATCGATGCACCACGTGCATCAAGAGACAGTGTCACTATGGGCCCGCCGGTTTGTGTGTCAAGGCTTGCGGCTGCATCAACTATGTTGTCCCCCGAATAAACAATACGCTTTTGCAGCAGTATTGGGCTCCCGTCGCGCATATAGTAAATCCTCGAACCCGGCGGAACCGCTCCGCTTAATGCGGTGTCAAGGTCGTGGTCCTCGTTAACCAGGTGTATCTCCAGCGTGGCAGTTCTGCCCAGAATGCGCTTCGCTCTTGCCGTATCCTGCACGCCGGGAAGTTGAATAACAATTCGATTGTCCCCCTGTTTCTGGACTACCGGTTCTGCGACACCCAATTCATCAATTCTATTTCTCAGTGCAACCATGTTCTGTTCCACTGCGAATTGTTCCAACTCCTCTAAAACGTCTTCGCCAATATCAATGCGAATGTATAGCTCGCCATCTCTCTCGATATTTACAATGTTCAACTCTCGCAACTCTTCGGAGATTATGTCTTCGGCCTTTTGGCGATTCTCATCGTCTCTGAACTTGACTTCAATACCGCCGCTATCAGAACGACGAACATATATATACCGGACCTGCTGCTCGCGCAAAGTGCTGCGCAGTGTGTCGACATAACGGTCTTCGGCTCTCACAAGTGCACTTTCCAAATCCACTTCCATCAAAAAATGCACCCCGCCCCTCAAGTCAAGCCCTAAATACATTGGCGCTGCCCCTAACCTCTCGAACCACTCGGGAGTGGAAGGGAGAAGCGTCAACGCTGTTGTGTAACCTCGACCCAGTTCTTGCTGAAGCACATCACGTGCTTTAAGCTGGTCTTCTGTGGTTGCCAGTCTTACGCGTACTCCATTTTCTCCTAGCGTGATGCCGAGTGGTTCGACGCTTTCATTATTGAGAACCCCCTGCACCCGATCAAACAACTGCGTATCCGCAGCAGTTGTACGGGCTGCCCTGATTTGCACGCCAGGATTGTCTCCAAAGATATTCGGCAATGCATAAAACAGCCCGGGCACCAGAACCGCGCCAAGAACCAAATATCTCCACCAGGAATTTTGGTTTAACATCGATAGAAAAATAAAGTTCTAATGGCTTTATGCGTGATATTGATATTGCAGGAGTGTTGATTGGCACCCTTTGGCAATCAAGTGGTCATGCCCTTGCTTTTTTTCTTCTTCTTTGGACCTGAGTCGTCGCCCGTGACCTGAGTACCTTCAGGCATGACAACCAGTTGCGCAATAGCAGGTCGTTGAACCTTGACGACCACATCTTGAGCAACCTCAAGATTTACAAAGTTATTGTCCAGTGCCTTGATTACACCGAGAGTGCCCCCGTTGGTTACCACTTCATCGCCTTTCCGAAGATTAGCTACCATTTCCTTATGCTGCTTGGCTTTTTTCTGTTGCGGGCGAATCAGCAAGAAGTAAAACAACACGAAAATCAGAATCAGCGGTAACAAACTGAGCAAGCCGCTGCCGCCTGCATCGCCTGCTTGTGCCATAGCATCAGATACAAAATAACTCATAGATTAAATTTCCCTGTAAACAGTGTTAAATATGAATGCTAAATAATACCATATAAGCAATTTCGCTTTGATTTCATATTTGCAATATCAATCACTAGTATCATCGGCATCATTGGTCATCTGCTTATTGAAGGCAAGACAGAATTCATTATATGTATTTGTTTCTATTGATTTCCGAATGTCATTCATCAGGTTTGCATAATAGTACAAATTATGAATCGTGCATAGGCGGTTTACTTGCGGTTCATTTATTTGATACAAATGGCGAAGATACGACCGGCTAAAGCGACTGCAGCAAGTGCAACTGCAATTGATGTCAACCGGACGCAAATCATCCTTGTATCTGGAATTGCGTATTTTGACAACCCCGTTTGAAGTGTACAACCATCCGTTACGTGCGTTTCTTGTTGGCAATACGCAATCGAACATGTCGATTCCCTGTGAAACTCCATAGACTATGTCTTCGGGTGTACCAACTCCCATCAAATAGCGAGGTTTATCTCGGGGCATTTTACAAACAATGCTGGCCAAGATTCTTTGCATCTCACCCTTGGGCTCACCCACTGACAATCCACCTACTGCATACCCTTCGAACCCGATCTGAATCAATCTATCCAGCGACTCTTGACGAAGGTCCTCATACATGCCGCCTTGAACAATCCCGAACAGAGCCCCCGGCCCCTCATAAGCTTTCTTCGACCGCAATGCCCACCGTGCGGTTAATTCCATTGATTTTCGCGCTTCTGACTTCTCAACAGGATATTTTGTACAGTCATCAAAAATCATTGCAATGTCCGACTGGAGAATGTGCTGCACATGCATTGATTCCTCTGGTCCCATAAAGACTTTACTACCATCAACAGGCGAACGGAAAGTAACACCGCTTTCATTCAATTTACGATTTTCTGAAAAACTCCAAACCTGAAACCCGCCAGAGTCAGTTAAAATCGGCTTGTCCCACCCCATGAACTGATGCAAACCGCCATGATTCTCTATTACGTCCACACCGGGTCGCAGTGAAAGATGAAAAGTGTTGCCAAGTATGATTCTTGTATCCATTTGAGCCAAGTCTTCGGGGTCAATCGCTTTTACTGCACCCAAAGTGCCCACAGGCATGAAAACAGGAGTTTCAATTGTACCTCTTGGCAGTTGAATACGACCGCGACGAGCTGCACCGTGCGTGGAGTCTACTGAAAACTTGATCATTGAAGTTCTGCTTTACACAAAATCAATTAAATTAAAACAAAATTTATTATGCCGGCCCGGGTTTCTGCTTCGTTCTACTCGTATCAATACTTGAAGACAGAAGCAATAGCAAAAACTTTCACTGTAACAAAGTAAACGAATTGTCTTGCAAAATCGACATCACAATTCTCATTATGGTTTCGTTTGACCCTCAAACGACTTGTAGATAGTTTCAGAATGCCAATTTTAGCAAGCAAATTGAAAATTTTTAATTATGGAAACGAATTCTGCCGTGAAGACAGTATCATACGTAATTGACCTAGCCTAATTTTGGTGAAATTTGCATAAACTTCAACACTAGTAGCAATGGAAACTTTGAATAATTGCAAAATCGGCTTTATTGGTTTGGGATTGATGGGGAAGCCAATGGCTTTAAACCTGCTCAATGCCGGTGCCAATCTAACAGTCTTCAACCGGAGTCTACAGCCATCAACGGAACTTTCAAAACTTGGTGCAAAAATAGCCAATTCTCCTGCAAACGTAGCTCAGTCTTGCAGCATTACCATTTGCATGGTGTCTGATACGATTGCTTTAGAAGAAGTCCTTTTTGGCAGCAACGGTTTCTTGTCTGGTGCCAAACCAGACACATTACTGATTGATATGGGGACCACAGCAGTACAAGAGACTCGTATCTTTGCAAGAAAATTGGAACTATCGGGCGTTGACTACATTGATGCACCTGTATCAGGCGGTCAACAGGGAGCGGAAAATGGGACACTGTCAATTATGTTTGGCGGCGCTAATGATGCGATTGACAAAGCTGTTCCGATTTTTCGTGTTCTGGGGGAAAATATCAATCATATTGGAAAAGTTGGTGCGGGTCAGATTGCGAAGGCGGCCAATCAAATCGTTGTTGGATTAACAATTGGAGCAATTTCCGAAGCGTTTGCTCTAGCTCGCGACGGCGGTGCTGACCTGGAAAAAGTTTGGAGTGCATTATCTGGTGGATTTGCTTCTTCCAAAGTCTTGAGCGTACATGGCAGGCGAATGATAGAAGCCAACTTCACTCCGGGCGGCAAGGCAATAACACAGCACAAAGATCTAGACCAGGCGATTGCCTTTGCTCAATCCTGTGGAACTAAAGTCCCCTGCACCGAGCTTTGCCGGAACTTGTATGAAGAATTAATACGTAAAGGCGATGGCGAGCTGGACCATAGTGCTCTGTTTCGCCTGTATTAGTTATGCAATGAGGTTCATACCGCGGGGACAACTCTCTGTCGCTTGAGCCAAAGTACAAATACTCCAATTGCAAGTATTGGAAGCAAAGTGCTCAAGCAAATCATATGCCATCCCCACAAGTGATGCAGCACGCCTGACATCAGCGCAGTCACTGAAACCACTGAAAAGATGACAGTATCGTTAAGCCCCTGAACTTTTGCCTTTTCGCTTGGAGCATAGGTTGTTGTCAGTAATGTTGTGCCGCCAATAAATGTAAAGTTCCAACCAATTCCCAGCAATATCAAGGTCAGCAAGAATGATATGAACGAATCGCCCAGCAAAAAACTGACCGCAATGCAAGCAATCAGAACACAAACGCCAGAAAAAATTATATTGAGTTCACCAAATTTACGAATCAGGTGACCCGTAAAAAAGGATGGGGCAAACATTGATACTATATGCCATTGAATCACCTGTGCGGTCTTTCCGAAATGCATTTCCTGAGCGTGCATGGCAAGTGGAGTAGAAGTCATGAGCAAATTCATAACTCCGTAGCCGACTGTAGCACTACATAAGGCTAGCCAGAACATCGGTTGCGAAGCAATTTGTATCAATGGTCTTCCTGCTTTCTTCTCTTCCTCGGCGTTTACATTTGGAACTTGAAGAAATGAAACGACCACCAAGGCAAGCAGAAAGCACACCCCGGCAGACAAATAACTACCGGCAAACAAACTCTCCGAGATTGAGTTTTTAGTCAAATTTGCCAAGTTGGGGCCAATAAATGCTGCGACAACACTACCCGCCAGCACATAGGATATTGCGCGACTTTTGAAATCCTCTGTGGAAACATCGGCGGCTGCAAATCGATAGAACGCGCCAAACGCATTGTGTATTCCAATCATGCCAATCCCTACGCAAAACAGGAAGAAACTCTGAACTGTAATTGCATAGCAGCAGATGAACGCCCCTATACTTCCAAGGCAGGCGGCAATCTGAAAGCCCATTCGCCTGCCAATAAATTTCATCAGCATTGATGCCGGAAATGCAAATCCCATGCTGGATACGAATAGCATAAATACCGGGACAGTTGAATATATGGGGCTTGCAGCAAGTCTTGCACCAACCAGAGCAGCTGATGCAATTAACACAGCATTCACAGTGTACATTATGGCGTTGCTCACTGATAGCAAGCACACATTTGAACCCATTCTTGCGAATGGTTCAGCGGGAGAATTCATGAAGCCTCCTGGGGGGCTGTAATGCTCCGCGTTACTACGGAGCTATGAAAGGGGGCAATCGAAAACTGTACAAATTTCCGGTCGCGAACAAATGTAATTCAACTAGCAACCAATTACTGCTTGTAAAAAGAAATTACCATGAATAGAACGAGTTATTGTAACAACAGCGGTCAACTTACATATTTCGTCTATATTTTCCACCGACCTCAAACAATGCCGATGTAATTTGGCCCACTGAGCAATGGCGCACAGTATTCATTAATTCGGCAAAAATATTGCTGTTCTCAAGTACGGCAGATTTGAGGTTGTCCAGTGCTTTTTCCGAGTGTTCACTGTTCCGCTTTTGAAACGCCCTGAGTCGTTTAATTTGCTCCCCTTTTTCACTGTCGGTCGACCTGGCCAAGTCAATTGTTGGTTGTTCCTGAGAATTGGGATTCAAAAAAGTATTGACCCCCACAATGGGCAAGCTTCCGTCATGCTTCCTCCTTTCATAATATAAGGATTGATCCTGAATCTGACCTCTCTGGTACCCAGTTTCCATTGCACCCAGCACACCCCCTCGGATGGAAATCTCACTGAATTTCGCAAGAACGGCTTCTTCAACCAAATCCGTAAGCTCTTCCAGAATATAACTGCCCTGATTGGGATTCTCACACTTTGCAAGCCCCCACTCCTTGTTAATAATCAACTGAATTGCCATTGCCCGGCGAACCGACTCTTCTGTCGGTGTTGTGATTGCTTCGTCGTACGCATTCGTGTGAAGACTGTTGCAATTGTCATATATCGCTATGAGCGCCTGCAAAGTTGTACGAATATCATTGAAATCTATTTCCTGAGCATGCAATGACCGACCAGATGTCTGGATATGGTATTTCAACCGTTGGCTACGAGTATTCGCACCGTAGCGGCATTTAAGTGCTACTGCCCAGATCCTTCGCGCCACGCGCCCCATTACTGTGTATTCTGCATCCAGTCCGTTCGAGAAAAAGAATGACAAGTTCGGCGCGATATCGTCGATATGCATGCCGCGCGCCAAGTACATCTCAATGTAAGTAAATGCGTTGGCCAACGTAAATGCAAGTTGCGAAATCGGATTCGCACCAGCTTCGGCAATGTGATAGCCTGAAATTGAAACCGAGTAAAATCGACGAATCTCGTTTGCAATAAAGTACTCTTGTATATCTCCCATGACCTTGAGACTGAACTCAGTGGAAAATATGCATGTATTCTGCCCTTGGTCTTCTTTCAAAATATCCGCCTGCACGGTCCCCCTGACTCTCCGAAGTGCACTTGCTCGAATTTCTTCATACTCACTACCACTTGCAGCACGATTGTTTTCTTTTTCAAAAAGAGCTGTCTGCTGGTCAACTGCAACATTGAGCAGCATTGCCAAGTAAGTTGGTGCCGGTCCGTTAATGGTCATGGAAATCGATGTGTACTTGTTGCACAGATCAAAATCTTTGTACAAGTCTTTCATGTCATCCAGGGTTGCGATTGACACACCGGAATTTCCAATCTTTCCGTAAATGTCGGGACGTTCATCCGGATCGAATCCATACAGGGATACAGAATCGAATGCTGTCGACAGTCGCTTGGCTTCTGAATGCATGGACAGCATCTTGAATCTCTTGTTAGTTCGCTTCGGCCCGCCCTCGCCCGCAAACATTCGGGTTGGATCTTCATCTTCTCGCTTGAACGGAAAAACACCTCCGGTAAAAGGAAAGTACCCTGGTAAGTTTTCAAGCATCAACCACCTGAGCATGTCTCCCTGGTCTGAAAATTTCGGCAAGCCAAACCGGGGCAATTGCGTTCCAGAAAGCGTTTTTCGGTAAACATAAGTTCCTAAATTTTCCGGACTCTCTGCATCATCGCTCCGATATTGCTGTATTTTGTCCTGCCAGTCTTCTAGTAATTTTTCAGATTCGGGATCAACTGCGGTGCTTCGGGAACTCAACAGCATATCCAAGGCGGCATCTGTTTCGCCAGTGGAATCATTCAGCATTCCGCGACATGCAACAATTTGCTGCATTTCCCGAACCACTTGCGACTGCTGTTCCACTTGCTCTCTGTAGGCAACGATCGATTCGACAATTTCGGCCAGATAGTTTGCACGCGCTACTGGAATCGAACTTGCACAGTGCTTTGATGTTTTTTCTAAATTTTCTGGCAGGCTATCGTTTGATTCAATTGTATTGCAACGATCAAGAATTGCTTTGAACAAGGCGGTTACTCCTTCATCATTGAATCGGGATGAAATCGTGCCATAGACAGGAAAATCCTCTAATGGTCGATCAAAATCGCCGCGATTGCGCTGTACTTGCTTGCAAACAAATCGATGGGCATCCTCTGCACCCTTTGAATCGTACTTGTTAACCACCACAAAGTCTGCAAAATCAAGCATGTCGATCTTTTCCAGTTGGCTGGCTGCACCGAATTCCGGAGTCATCACGTAAATGGTGTGGTCCACGTAAGGAACAATCGCCGTATCCCCCTGTCCGATACCCGGTGTTTCGACTATGACTACATCAAAACTCCAGTCTTTGCAGGCGTTGATTACCTCTGTCAAGTATTCCGGAATTCCCGAAGCACCGCGTGTTGCAAGCGATCGCATAAATACATGGTCGCTGTCATTCGCGTTCATTCGAATTCGATCGCCCAGCAATGCGCCGCCCGTTTTTTTACGCGTTGGATCTACAGCGATTACCGCAACCTTTGTTTCATTTTTTGTATAGCATCTGAACCTTTGTATCAATTCGTCTGTCAGTGAAGACTTTCCCGACCCGCCAGTTCCCGTAATACCGATAACCGGAATCGATGATGTTGCCCGACTCTTGGAGCGAATTGACTTCACCTGCGGATGATTATCTTCAATAGCCGAAATTAGCCGTGCAAGGGCACCAAATTCCGATTGGTTCGCTTTTTCCTGATAGTACTCAGTTTTAACAACGCTGTTACACCTCTCAACAATGTCGTCAATCATTCCCTGGAGACCAAAGGATTGGCCATCCGAAGGAGAATAAATTTTGGTAACACCATAAGTTTCCAGCTCCTCTATCTCCTCAGGAATGATTACACCACCACCGCCGCCAAAGACCTTTATCTCGCTACGGTCAAATTCACGCAGCATATCAATGATGTATTTGAAAAACTCGACATGCCCGCCCTGATATGAGCTGACTGCGATTGCATGGGCATCCTCCTGTACTGCGGCCGAGACGATTTCACGAACGGACCGATTATGGCCCAAATGAATAACCTCAGCTCCTGATGATTGCAACAAGCGGCGAATTACATTAATTGAAGCATCATGCCCGTCAAACAGGCTAGTAGCTGTTACAAAGCGCAAACGCCGCTCGCTTGCCGCTTGACACTCGGGGGTATATCTGGATTCTACTGCTAAAGCCATTGCTCAAAATTCCATAGTCAAATATTTGCCAAAATTCTACATTCTCTACTTAGTTGGATGAAACCAGTTGAGTCGGAAAATTCGCCGGCGGATTCATAATCGCGTGCGGAAGCTTGAATTGAACAGTTTCGGAAATTCCAGGCTGGTTCACAACTTCAACACCGGAAAACTCTCGGAGCTTGTCTACAACTGCCGCAACCAGTTCCTCTGGTGCTGATGCGCCGGCAGTAATGCCCACTTTATCTTTGCCGGAAAGCCAATGGGATTGAATTTGAGCCGGTCCTTCTATGAGAAAGGTCGGAACTCCTGTTTTCAGGCCGATTTCAACCAATCGATTTGAATTGGAACTGTTTTCCGCACCAACGACAAGTATCAGGTCAACGACTTTGGACAATTTCAACACGGCTTCCTGTCGATTCTGGGTGGCATAGCAAATATCAGTTGTGCTTGGTCCCTTGATTGAAGGAAAGCGCTTCTTCAGTGCTGCAATTATTTCTCGTGTATCGTCTACTGACAACGTAGTTTGCGTAACATAAGCCAAATTGTCCGGATTGCAAACGCATAAATTGTTTGCCGCTTCAACCGTATCTACAATGTATACAGGCTGGCTGGTTCGACCTGCCGTACCTTCCACTTCAGGATGCCCCTGATGTCCGATGAGCACTATCTCGCGCCCTGCCTTTTCAAACTTCTTGACTTGGACATGCACCTTTGACACTAAAGGACAAGTCGCATCCACAACCGGCAAGTCACGATTTTTCGCTTCCCGCTCAACTTCATCGGAAACACCGTGAGCACTGAATATTGTTACAGCACCCTCCGGAATATCCTCAACCCGGTCTACAAAAACCACGCCCTTTGCCTTCAAATTTTCAACAATATGCTTGTTATGAACGATTTCATGCCGAACAAAGACCGGCGGACCAAATTTCTCCAGGGCCATTTCGACAATATCTATTGCGCGTTGAACCCCGGCGCAAAATCCTCTGGGTTGTGCCAAATGAACCCGCATATCAAATTCAACTCTCAAGTTTAGTACAGGTGATTGAAAAAATCTGTTTTTTTTCGTTTGGCATTTATTCTGAATTTGAAGCAAGCATGCTTGTGTAATTCCCTTTGATTAATTAGAACTCGACAACTTGTTACGCAGATTTTACCAAAAAACCGCAGCGTATCTCCGTACAGGTGATATTGCAGTTGGGTCAAATTGCTAACAGGACCGATTCACCCTATGAAAAATTAAAGGACTTACATATCTGTTTAACCATGATTAGAACTTTTACATACACTGGAAGTTTGTCTTCCGATACACACAAGAATCTCGAAGAGTTTTGGGCTCTGCCGAGTTACAAGGCTGGGAATACCGGTGGCTTTGCGAGGAAAGTCTCTCCAGAATTTACATCCCAAGTCTGTTCAAAATACGAACACAAGCCGGATAAAACGCTGTACCCAAGTCAGCGCAAATACAGATATGGGTTCTTGGGTTATATGGAAGCCCGGTATCTGAATGCACCAAACAATGTTCTTCGTATCGGTTTGAACGGTACTTTACGCGAAATGCCCAAAGAGCAGGGAAAAGGAAGAAGTAAAGTACCAGTTGGGGTGCTGACTGCGCAGAAAAGTATGCCTACTTATTATTCTGGATAAACATGTATACAAGTCTCAAAATTGAAAATGAAATAATGCGTCGAATGAGGTCATACGGGCGAGACGGATGGGTTTCTATCTCGCGGGATTTTCTGGATTTGGGAAGCCGACATGCAATAGACAAGGCATTATCCCGACTGGTAAAAAAACGCAAACTCGTTCGCATAGCACGCGGTATGTATACGCTGCCATCAAGCAGTACATTTCTACGCATTCACGTAATTCGAGCCATTATTCGGCGAGATAATATCCGTGTAATGATATCTGGTATGGAGGCGGCTTACCGTCTGCAGTTGTCCGACCAAGAACCAGAGGAAGTAGTCTATCTCACAGATGGTGTTTCTCGTGTAATTCACATTGACGGGGAAAAATTGGTTCTCCAGCATGCGAGTTCCAACACCATGTTTTGGGCGAACCAGCCGGCCGGCCCAGTTGTTCAGGCTCTACGCTGGCTGAGAGAAAATCAATTAAATAACAATGACAATATTATTGTGCACCTAAAAAGAATTCTCCCCCACAATGTAAAGCACAATTTGCTCCGTAATGTCAGCCACATGCCAGTCTGGATGGTGCGGATGGTGCAAAAAATTGCTATATCATCGGATGAATTTTGATGCCTGTCAACAAGTACATAACCAAAAATTCGGTCAACCGTTTTAATCATTGAGTATCATTATGCTTGGTTGAAGAATATGCGGATAGCAAAATCTTTCAAGGGAAACTATAAGAATTCGGAGCGACTGATTACAGCCAAAATGCCCGTTTATTCCATATTGATATACGAAACTTGAAGGTCAAGCGGAATAACTTGCAACTAAGCATTCAATGCAACAACGGTGCGAGCGGCATGTCATGTATGTATGCCAGAATAAATTTTCTTGCCGCTATTGCCTTTTAATTCAGAGAGTACGAAACACTGAATTGTTGAGCTAGATATATTCGCTATAATATATTCCTTAAACAGAAAAATTGACAGTAGCCTTTGGACACAAATACACACTTTGCAAATGCCCAGCACTCCAGTTTCAAGATACTCTCCCCCCAACTCCAACTTTGAGGAAGTTGTGAGGGAGAGCTTTAACAGTCAGGGAATCATGCGACTGCTTGGAGCGACTCTTGAAACGGTAGAAGCCGGACGATGTACAATCCATTTGCCCTTCAATGAAGCACTTTCTCAACAAGATGGCTTCTTTCATGCAGGCGCAACAAGCACGATTGCTGATTCTGCCGGAGGATACGCGGGGCTGACATTAATGCCCGAGAATTATCGCGTGCTTACCGTTGAGTTCAAGATTAATTTGCTTGCGCCTGCCAAGGGCGATTTCCTGATCGCAGAAGGCAAAGTCGTCAAACCGGGCAGGACATTATTTTTTACCAATATTGAAGTGAATGTATTTTCCGGCAACCAGCCAACACTTTGTGCAACAGTGCTTCAAACGCTAATTAGTCTCAAGCCCAAGTGAATAGAAAGGGATATTATATACAATGATAACCAATTGCCATGATTAGAACTTATACATATACTGCCAAGCTTTCCAGGGACTGCCACAGGAACCTGGAAGAGTTTCTGAATCAGGAGACACTCTTGTGGAACTGTGCCTTGCAGGAAAGAATAGAAGCTTACGAAAAGCAGAATATAGGTATTTCTTATCTTGACCAGCAGAAGTCTTTGACAACTATAAGGAAAGAAGATGATTGGTTTGAGAAGTTTCATTGCTCGTCCCAAAGAACCTGCTTAAGAAGACTTGACAAGGCATTCAAAAGATTTTTTGACAGGGTAAAGAAAGGAGAGAAGCCGGGGTTTCCAAGGTTCAAGCCAAGGAACAGGGGAATCAAGTCTTTTGAAACAGACTCTTTTCGTATTCACAAGGCAGGACCTTGGCAGTGCATCCGAATAAAAGGAATTGGCAAGTTCAGGTTCAAGGGTGAACTGAAGGGAGAAGCCAAGCTCCTTAGAATTGTAAAGACTCCTGTAAGGATTAAGATTCAGCTGGTTTGCGAGCTGCCGGATGTGGAAGTAGAGGATGAAAGAAGTCCTATAGGCATAGATGCCGGAGTCTTGAATAGAGTTAGTCTTTCCAATGGTGTGCAGGTTTCTAAAAGAAAAGTTGACCGGACTAAACTAAGGTCCTTGCACAAAAGAGTTTCAAGAGCTGTAAAAGGTTCTAACGGCAGAAAGAAGAAGGTTCTTGCTTTAAGCAAGGAATGGCAGAGAGTCGGCGAGAAGAACAAAGGATACCTGCATGAACTAACCCGTTCCTTAATCAAGAACTACACTTCCAAGTTTTACGTAGAAGACTTAAGAATTGAGAATATGACAGCTACTGGCGGTAGCAGTAAAGCCGGATTAAACAGGTCAATACTTGACCAAACGTGGGGCGACTTTAATTCTATACTAAGCTACAAGGCTGAGAGTGCCGGTGGCTTTGTATCTAAAGTCAATCCCAGGTTTACATCCCAAGTCTGCTCCAACTGTGGAAACAAGCCGGATACAAAGATAAAACTAAGCGATAGGACTTATCTTTGCAAAGCTTGTGGCTACAAAGGAGACAGGGATGTAAATGCAGCAATCAATGTTCTTCGTGTCGGATTAAACGGCACTTTGGGCGGGAGGCCCGAAGCGCAGGAAGAAGGAAGGCTTAAAGCATTCATTGGAATGCCCACTGCGCAGAACAGTATACAGTGGTCTGGTTATCAATATATATAAATCCCAATAGAAATGACATCCTACCCCACATTGAATTTTGCACTCGGTGAAACTGCCGATCTGCTACGACAAAGCGTCCGAGAATTTGCTGAAAGCGAAATCGCTCCATACGCTGACGAAATTGACCGGCAAAATGAATTTCCACAGGATTTATGGTCAAAACTGGGGGACCTTGGATTGCTCGGTATAACCGTGGAAGAAGAATTCGGCGGAGCGGGCATGGGATACCTGGAACACGTTGTCGCTATGGAGGAGATCAGCCGCACTTCTGCGTCTGTCGGATTGTCGTACGGTGCACATTCAAACCTGGCGGTGAATCAAATTCGAAGAAATGGAACTCGAGAACAAAAGCAACGGTATTTGCCCAAACTGGTTAGCGGTGAACATATTGGTGCTCTGGCGATGTCCGAACCCAACTCCGGCTCCGATGTGGTTAGCATGAAAATGGATGCCAAGCATACAGATGAAGGCTATGTTCTTAATGGGAATAAAATGTGGATTACAAACGGACCGGATGCTGATGTTCTGGTTGTTTATGCGCGAACTGATCATGATGCCGGCCCAAGGGGGATTAGCACATTTTTGATCGAGCGTAAATTCGAAGGCTTTTCCACTGCGCAAAAACTTGACAAGCTCGGCATGAGAGGTTCCAACACCGGTGAACTCATTTTCGAAAACTGTCTTGTGCCGCATGAAAATATACTGGGCGAAATCGGCAAAGGGGTGAATGTTTTGATGAGCGGGCTGGATTATGAAAGAGTAGTGCTTTCCGCTGGACCAATCGGTATTATGCAGTCCTGTCTTGATGTAGTTGTTCCCTATATTCACGATCGCAAGCAATTCAATCAATCAATTGGCGAATTTCAGTTCATTCAGGGAAAAATTGCCGACATGTATACTATACTGAATGCATCGCGAGCATACGCATACGCAGTGGCACAGGCCTGCGACCGGGGTGAAACAACTCGCAAAGATTCCGCTGGAGTCATTCTGTTTACTGCTGAGAAAGCAACGCAGTGTGCCTTGGAGGCTATACAAATTCTTGGCGCCATGGGCTATATGAATGAATCTCCCACGGGGCGATTGCTACGAGATGCCAAGCTTTACGAAATCGGTGCCGGAACCAGTGAAATACGCCGGCTATTAATTGGGCGTGAACTGTTTGAAGAATCAAAGTAGCCGTAATCTTTTTAATTTAACTTAACGGGAATTCAAATGAACAATTCAAATGTTGTCGTGACTGGCATGGCACGGACACCCATTGGAGGGTTTCAGGGCAAACTGTCTCCACTTACCGCTTCCGAACTCGGCGCAGCGTCCATTGCTGCTGCACTGGAAGATTCCCATATCGCTGGGGCAGACGTGGATGAAGTGCTAATGGGCTGCGTTTTACCTGCTGGACAAGGACAGGCACCTGCGCGTCAGGCTTCACTTTCTGCGGGGATCCCGAAATCTGTCGGTTGCACAACCATCAACAAAATGTGTGGTTCGGGAATGAAAACTGTAATGCTTGGCTATGATTCAATCATCGCCGGAACCAATCATGTGATGGTTGCCGGCGGTATGGAAAGCATGAGCAATGCGCCCTATATAATGACAAAAGCGCGGGGGGGATTGCGAATGGGACACGGACAAATTTACGATCACATGTTCATTGACGGGCTGGAAGACGCGTATCAACAAGGTGCTCTTATGGGTGAATTTGCCGAGGACTGCGCAGAACAATACAGTTTCACTAGAAATGAACAGGACGAATTTGCCATTGAATCGCTGACGCGTGCCCAAAAAGCAACAGGCAACGGAACTTTTCAACGCGAAATTGCTGCTGTCCCCGTCAAGACACGTAAAGAAGAGTACTTGGTTGAACATGACGAGCAACCTCAGACAACAAATTCGGAAAAAATTCCAAAATTGCGGCCAGCCTTTCGCAAGAACGGCACGGTAACTCCAGCCAATTCCAGTTCAATTTCAGATGGTGGTGCAAGCGTAGTGCTCATGTCTGAAATCGAAGCAGACAAACGCGGCACTGTCCCGTGCGCTACTCTTGTCGGCCATGCAACCTATGCAGCAGAGCCAAACTTGTTCCCTACTGCCCCCATAGGTGCCATCAATCGACTGCTGGAAAAGTTGAACTGGACAGTCGACGAAGTAGACCTGTTTGAAATCAATGAAGCATTCGCAGTTGTAACCATGGCAGCTATTCGTAGTTTGAACCTGAGTTACGATTGTGTGAATATTCACGGCGGCGCATGTGCTCTTGGACACCCCGTCGGAGCATCGGGTACAAGAATCCTGATCACACTGATTTCGGCAATGGAAAAATACAATTTGGAGCGCGGGGTTGCAGCATTGTGCATCGGCGGCGGCGAAGCAACTGCCATTGGAGTTGTACGAAATACAAATGGCAATTAAGCATCCATGTGAATTCTACCTGCATTTTACGGATTCTGGAATATGAACTCTATTGAATTTTATTTTGATTTTTCTTCGCCTTACGGCTACTTTGCTAGCGAGCAGATTGACAAAATAGCTGAAAATCACAATCGAACTGTAGAATGGCGTCCTTTCCTGATGGGCGCAGTAATGAAAATTACGGGCCGTAAACCGCTTGTCCACATTCCTATGGTCGACGAATACAGTGGCATTGACTTGCATCGATGTGCAAGGCTATACGGACTAGAGTACAAAACACCATCTACTTTTCCAATCGCTACAGTAGCTGCATGCCGCGCTTTCTACTGGCAGTTGAGCCAGGATAAACAACTGGCAAAACAATTGGCCCGGAAATTGTTTCAGGCATATTTCGCAGAAGATCGGGCGATTTCGGAACCCTATGTTGTTATGGACGTTGCCGAGTCGGTTGGAATTGATCGAATTTTGCTAGGAAAAGCACTGGAAGATCCAGAGATCAAGAGTAAATTGCGAGAGGTCACAGACTCTGCAGTGGAACGAAAAGTGTTTGGTTCGCCCTTCTTTTTTGTGGACGGCGAACGGTTTTGGGGACATGACCGCATGTCCCACATTCAAAAATGGCTTGAAACAGGGGGCTGGTAGGTCGTTTACAACTCGGTCCTGCTAATTCTTGAAAATGCCTGTCATTGCATCCACACTCGACATTCAAAGCGATGAGTTTCAGTTGCGAAAGGATGCCATGCTTTCGCTTGTCGAAAACCTTCACAGCACGCTTGAAACGATTAAACTCGGCGGGAGCGAATCAGCGCGCAAAAAGCACAAGTCCAGAGGAAAACTACTTTCTCGTGAGCGTATTGGGTTGGTCTTGGACAGCGGTGCGCCCTTCTTGGAAATTGCACCGTACGCTGCATGGAATATGTACAAGGGTGAAGTGCCTTCCGCCGGGCTGGTTACAGGAATTGGTCCCATATCTGGTCGCGAGTGCATGATTTTCGCCAATGATGCGACGGTGAAAGGCGGCACCTATTATCCGATTACGGTAAAAAAGCACTTGCGAGCCCAAGAAATCGCCAGAGAAAATCAATTGCCCTGCATATATTTGGTCGATTCAGGCGGAGCTTTTCTTCCACTGCAGGATGAAGTATTTCCGGACCGGGAGCACTTCGGTCGAATTTTCTACAATCAGGCAAATTTGTCTGCAATGAAGATACCGCAAATTGCTGCAGTAATGGGCTCATGCACAGCTGGCGGCGCTTATGTGCCCGCGATGTGTGATGAATCTATCATCGTTAAAAATCAGGGAACTATTTTTCTTGGAGGGCCGCCGCTGGTTCGGGCCGCAACCGGTGAAAATGTCAGTGCAGAAGAACTTGGGGGAGCCGATGTGCACTCCAGGCAATCTGGTATTACGGACCATTATGCAAACGATGATTTTCATGCATTGCAAATCGTACGAGACATCGTCAAGAATCTGAACAAGCCCAAGCAGATTCAGATTGAAACTCAAGCACCTGTCGACCCGAAGTACGATGCAAGTGAGTTGTACGGAATTGTTCCAACGGACTTGCGCCAAATTTACGATGTTCGCGAAGTTATCGCGCGTATAGTTGACAACAGCGAATTCGACGAGTTCAAGAAATTGTACGGCACTACTCTGGTTTGCGGATTTGCCCGATTGCTTGGATTCCCCGTAGGCATTGTCGCGAACAATGGAATTCTTTATTCCGAGTCAGCACTGAAGGCTACACATTTTATTGAACTTTGCTGCCAGCGCAGAATTCCGCTGATATTCTTGCAAAACATAGCCGGTTTCATGGTTGGAAAAAAATACGAAGCAGGAGGAATCGCCAAAGATGGTGCAAAAATGGTAACTGCTGTCGCCTGTGCACAAGTACCAAAATTTACCGTAATAATCGGCGGCAGTTTCGGAGCTGGAAACTATGCCATGTGTGGCCGCGCCTATGGTCCAAGGTTCTTGTGGATTTGGCCAAACTCCAGAATATCTGTAATGGGCGGTGAGCAGGCGGGCAATGTACTGACACAAGTCAAGCAGGACGGTCTTGAACCCGGGTCCTGGGACGAAAAAGAACAGATGAAATTCAGAAATTCAATACTTGAACAGTATGAAACACAAGGTCAACCCTACTATTCCAGTGCACGTCTTTGGGATGATGGCATCATTGATCCGGTTGACACGAGAATGATACTTGGACTGGCAATATCCGCTTCGCTCAATGCACCTGTCAATGAATCAAAATTCGGCGTATTTCGAATGTAAAATCGCCGCCGGAATAAAACAATGGTCGATTTATATCCATCAATTACGTTAGAGCAGAATGATTCGGGGGTTTGCACCATCTCGTTGAATCGCCCGGAAGTTCACAATGCGTTTGACGAAACCATGATCCAGAGCCTTACTAACGCACTTGAGTCACTTGCAGAATCTGGAAAAGTGCGGGTTTTAATCCTGAGCGGGGCTGGAAAGAGTTTTTGCGCTGGAGCAGATTTGAACTGGATGCGCCGGTCATCCCGTTTCACAAAGGAAGATAATTACAAGGATGCGTATTGCTTGAGCAAAATGCTAAATCTACTACACAACTTCCCCCATCCCACTGTTGCTTTGGTTCATGGTTCGGTATTTGGTGGAGGCGTGGGATTAACGGCAAGCTGCGATATTGCTATTGCAGCTAAAAGTACGGTTTTCAGTTTATCTGAAGTGAAACTGGGACTAATTCCTTCTGTTATCAGTCCTTATGTCATCCGGGCTATTGGCCCCAGAATGGCACAGCGGTATTTTTTGACAGGAGAGCGATTTAGTGCGAAAACAGCAAAATCTATCGGCCTTGTGCATGACACTTGCAAGGACGGTAGTCTTTCGGCTGCAAGACAGTTTGTTGAAGAACTGCTGTTGGCAGGAGGGCCTCAGGCGCAATCCAAAGCCAAGGAATTAGTTCAATTAATCCAAAACACACCACTCGAATCAGATTTGTTGCAAATAACTGCACAACGAATTGCCGACATCAGGGCTACAACAGAAGCCCGCGAAGGCATTGAAGCATTTTTAGAAAAGAGGCCACCTGCCTGGCTAATTAGAAACGATGTTTAGTACACCTTTCCGAAGACTCGCAATTGCAAACCGCGGCGAGATCGCCAACCGAATCCTTGATGCAGCCAGAGCGCTCGGGATTTATACGGTTGCACTGCATTCGGAAGCTGACAGAAATTCACTTTACGTCAAAATGTCTAATAAATCCGTTGAAATTGGTCCTCCCCGCGCCATTGAAAGCTATCTCAATATCGATCGTGTAATTGAAGCGGCAGTTCAAACAAAATCGGACGCACTTCACCCGGGCTATGGATTTCTGGCAGAGAACAGTGAACTTGCGAAACGTTGCGAAGACTTGGGAATTGAGTTTATTGGCCCGCGTTCCGATACTATTCGGACCATGGCATCCAAGTCTTCAGCCGCAAAAGTTGCTCAAAAAGTTAATGTGCCAATTCTGCTAGGCTATCGAGGTTCAGACCAAGATTCTCAGAAAATGCTGGAAGCGGCAAAGAAAATTGGATTCCCCGTTTTGCTCAAATCCGCTCTCGGCGGTGGCGGACGAGGCATGCGTGTAGTAGAAAATGAAAACGACTTTCAGGAAAAACTCTTGTCCGCCCGTTCCGAATCTCGCGAAGCTTTTCATGATGAAGAAATTTTGATTGAAAAATACCTGCCTCACGCCCGCCATATTGAAGTGCAAATTATTGGCGACAAGCACGGTAACTACAGGCATTTATTTGATCGAGACTGCTCTTCACAAAGACGCCACCAGAAAATTGTTGAAGAAGCACCTGCTCAGGGAATTCCGTCTGATACCCGTGAACAAATGCTGGATGCGGCGGTCAGGATCGCCAAAGAACTCGAGTACTGGGGTGTTGGAACTGTTGAGTACCTGTTTGACGGCAAGCAGTTCTACTTTATGGAAATGAATACCCGCCTTCAGGTAGAGTACACAGTTACTGAAAGAGTAATGAATATGAACATGATTGGATGGCAAATAAAGATAGCAGGTGGACAGTCGCTTGAATTCTTGAATACAGTCACCGAACCTGTCGGACACTCGATTCAGGCGCGAATCTATGCAGAAAATCCGGCAATGAATTTCATGCCTAGCCCAGGAAATGTAGACTTTTTTTCTTATCCTATAAATCAAGAAAACCTTAGTATATCTACCGATTGCGGTACTAAAGATATTGTTCACGAGTACTACGATCCAATGATCGCCAAGGTAGTAATTTATGGTGAATCCAGGATGCAGGCTATTCAAAACTTGCTTGACATACTGGAAGAAGTGCTGGTGGTCGGAGTGAAAACCAACGTCAAGTTTCTATCAAATTTACTCCAGCACCCCGAATTTCAAAAAGGCGGGATTGACGTTAATTTTGTTGAATCAAATTTGAACGAACTCATTCCCAAGGAAGATGGCGTGCCTGAAGAAATATTTGCAATCGCTTCGATTTTTTCGTCGCAAGTAGTTGACAAACCAAAAGCATACAACGATTCAACAGTGCACTCTCCTTGGGATGCAAAGAATGGCTGGCGACAATGCTCGCAATCAGAAATTATCAAGGTTTGGAAAATTGACGGCGAATCAGTGCATGTAACCATTCGCGGGCAAAAAGACAATCTTACAATTGAGTGCAATAACCGACATATGGCATGTCAGATTTCCCAGATTTCCGATTGCTCAGTAAGCATGTTGATTGACGATACCCCTTGGCGAACACCTGTAGTTGATTTAGGTACACAAATTGCGGTATTTCACAGATGTTCATGTTATGAACTTCAGTATGCTGAAATATTTTCCTCCGAAAATTTGGAAACTCAAAGTGAAGGCTCCTTAGTGGCGCCTCTACCGGGTAGAATTTGTCGAATCATGACCAGTGTCGGTAGTGAAGTTTGTACAGGCGAATGCTTGGTTGTAGTTGAAGCAATGAAAATGGAGCATCAGTTGCGAAGCCCGGTAAATGGTGTTGTTTCAAAACTTTTCTATAAAGAAAATGATCAGGTTGATGAAGGTGCAGTATGCGCAGTCGTCGAACCATTCACAAATGAAGAGTAAGCCAGGTTAGTTCTTGTTCAAATCTCCTCAAGATGTTGTACTGACCGAAGTTGGTCCGCGCGATGGACTTCAAAACGAACCCGGCGATACTTCTGTCCAATTTCGGGTAAAACTCATAGATCAGCTTTCAAACTGCGGATTCAAATTCATTGAAGTCGGTAGTTTCGTGTCTCCGAAGTGGGTTCCTCAAATGGCAAACACAGACACGGTGCTCCAGAAAATATCTCGTTCACCCAATACCACTTATGTCGCTTTAGTGCCCAATATGAAAGGTATGGAAATGGCAATTTCTTCAGGCATATCGGAAATCGCAATATTTTCTGCAGTTTCAAATACCTTTTCCATGCGGAATACCAACACCACCATCGCTCAGGGGTTGGACCAGTATGTGCCGATAGTAGAATTGGCCAAATCCCGAGGGATTTCTATCAGAGGCTATGTATCCTGTGTAATGGGCTGTCCCTATGAAGGTGAAGTTGATTTGAAAACCACCATAAATGTCGTAGAAAAACTTTTTTCAATGGGGTGTCGAGAAGTTTCGCTTGGTGACACAATCGGAGTCGGCACACCGTCAAATGTACGCAACCTTCTGAAATCAATCAAGCAGTATGCACCTGAAAACGCTATCGCTGTGCACTTTCACGACACCTATGGGCAGGCACTAGCCAATATTCTTGTTGCACTAGATGAAGAGGTTGCAATTATTGATAGTTCAATTGGTGGACTGGGGGGATGTCCTTATGCAAAGGGGGCAAGCGGAAATGTTGCAACCGAAGATGTTGTTTACATGCTGGACGGGCTTGGCGTACGAACCGGGCTTATATTAGAAGAGCTAGTCAGCGTTTCCAAGTTTGTAAGCAGTAAACTGAACAAACCGTTAAATTCAAAAGTATCTACCGCTTTAATTAGCAAGCAAACCACATAGCGGCACTTTCACGGGTCCTGAATCACTCGGGCCATCCTTACTGACCCCACCCCGGGGAACTGATATGAACGCAGGCTTTTTCAACCTGCCAAGTTCAACATATCAATTGAATTTTTTGTTTATCTTTCAACTTCCCCAATTTTGCGGATTCACTTCAATCATGAAATCAGCATTGAATCACGAAAATCTCAATTCACAGAGACGAGTTTCTCACGTTTTTTACAAATAATTTTTGGTTCGACCTGCTGCTCGAATTTTTCAATGGGATGTAGCGGGGTCACCATTTGCAATTCGATCATTTCTCAAAAAGCGAGAGGTAATTTTCAGTCAGATACTCTGCAAAAAAGAATTTTGTAATGCCATGAAAAGATTATCCAAGCCAACTGATTAAGAGTCAATTGGTGTGAGTCGAGGTAATCGTAAATTATGGCTAGTAAATTCGAAATGTACGAACAGACTGTATTATCAATCTACGGAACCAAAGGCGGAGTCGGAAAAACCTGCCTGTGCGCTAACATTGGCGGACTTGCTGCAGATTATGGATGGCGGGTATTAATGATTGATACTGACCCGCAGGCATCTCTGAGCCGCTACTACCCAATTTCCCGCCTATCCAAGCATGGAGTTACCAAAGTATTTTCTCATGCTGAAATTAGGAGATCAATCAGCAGTACAGCTATTCCAAGACTTGATATTGTCGTGGCAGATGACCCGGATAACAATAACGAAACCATATTGCCAAGCTTGACAGATGGCCACAACAGACTGCGATACGCTCTTGATAATCTCGACGGCTACGACCTCGTGATTGTTGATACTCAAGGAGCCTCAAGCAAAATTCTAGAGCCTGTCATTCTCTCCAGCGATATTCTGCTCTGTCCTGTTGTGCCAGACATACTTTCCGCACGAGAATTCATTAACGGAACTCTGCAAACCTGGAATCAAGTAATTCAATCACAACGAGCCGTCCTCAAACCATCAATCAACGGAGTGATTTATCGTACACGAGCAACTATTGACTCAAAGTCTATAACTCATCAGTTGCACAACCTCAGTCTCAGAATTCCCAGCCTTAATTTTTTGAGTACAAAAGTACCTGACCGAACTGTTTACCGAGATGCTGCAACTGCTCAAGTTCCAGTACATCAATTTGAAAGAAAGAGAAAAAACGGTTTCAGCGCTAATGACACCATGACTGCATTGGTAATGGAATTGTGGCCCAAGTTGAAAACAAATTTAAAACCTACTCGAGGATTACAACATGCCGAAACGACCAACATCCGAACACATTGAAGAGATGCTTGCACCTGCGATTGATTTCAAATCGCTGTCTAATGATGTGCGCTTTATTCCTGAAATTAAAACAAGGATGTTGCTCACTCTCCCACTTAAACTAATTGAAATTTACGACAAGAATCCACGCCGCGATACAAACCCCAACTATTTACAAATTAAGGAGTCAATCGCAAATGACGGCCTGAATCAGCCCCTAGTAATCACACGCCGCTCCTTAGACCAAAAATTTATCATCTTCAAAGGGGGCAATACTCGTCTTACAGCCCTTCAGGAACTATTCAAAGAGACAGGAAGCCGAAAATTTCAATTTGTCGACTGTGCATATATTCCTTGGACAGGAGAAGAATCGGATGCCATCATCGGACACCTGCAAGAAAATCAAATGCGAAAATCACTTTGCTTTATTGATCGAGCTTGCGGGCTGGCAAAGGCGATTGAGTTCCTAAAAATGGAATCCGGTGTAGACGATCTTTCCTTGCGCAATTGCCAGCGATTGCTTACTGAAAAAGGATATTCAATTAATCTTAACACTCTTTCAATTATGATTTATGCCCATGAAGTTATCGAACCTCATCTACCCTACTCGCTGTCCAAAAAAATGGGGAGACCGCAACTTCAAAAACTTAGGAACCTGGAAGAGACATCGCGGAAAGTCAGTTCTGAATTTGGCATCGAAAAAAACATACACCGGGACCTTTTCTTTAACACTCTAAACTCCTACAGCGGCTCATCCTGGATACATGATGAATATCGTCGCAACCTAGAGCTTTCCATTGCTCAAACTGCAATGACAACAATTCATGATATTGCGTTAAGAATTGATGGTTACATAAATTTAAACGATGAACCACTTAAGCCTCCACCGCAAAAAAGAGACGAAATTAATAGCGAAGAAAAACTGTACCAATGGCCCGACCGATGCACTCCAAAAGTGCAAAATTCGGGTGTATACAGTGTATACACCCAAAAAAAACCATCAAATATGCACTTTTTGAGTGCATGCAAAAAAGCTCCAAAAGATAAAAATGCTGCAAAAGCAGACAAAAATTCTCCTCGAGTAATCAAGCCGACAAATTTTCCAGAATATGATTTTTCCAGTAGTGCTTTTTATCAACATGAGACAAAATTGAAGGAATTAAAGCAACAAGCTTTTTCGATTGCCTGGAATGTTTCCAAACACTACAAATTCAATGTGCACCCAGATTCAAAAAGAAAAATAGTTGTAGATACCGGATACTGGGGAATTGGCTACTTGGTAACAGACTTTCCACCTTCCTTGAAAAACACTGGTCATAACCAAATTGTCATTCGGGATGCAACTTGGTGGGTTTTATTGGAACTATGTGACATTCACTGGGCCATTGAATCAGCCCGCCCCCTAACGGCTAAATTGGTTTCAGGTGGTGACATGCTGCCTTATGTTAGGACTGGGAATCCAAAGACTCTTTACAGTTCAGCCAGACAACATATGAAATGCAGTTATCCGTTTTTGGGATTGTTCAATATTTGCACTCGCAACCTTGACGAAAATTCATGGAATCAGTTGTCGAAATTGCTGGATATCTACAGGTCAATTCATCAAATCGCAATTGAAAAAAATATTCATCTTTTCAAAATTTCAAAATAGAGAGGTAATTTTAATCATGTCTATTAAAAAAGAAACTGAACTTATGCAAGCAATCGTAATTTACTGCCGGCGATGCCAGGACGAAGGAGACATGCTGGCCTTGAAGGAAATGGGATTTGGCCCAAAGGAAGTTCAGGCACTTGCAAACTTGTCTTCAACAGATGACATTCGCTTGGCATCTACTCGATCTCATTTTTTAAGCATTTCACTGAACCCGGAGGTTTACTGGAGAATGATTGACTACGTGAACAGAGAAAAAAACAAGGAAAAAATTATTGAGGACTTAATACTTAACGATGCTCCCTTACCTATGATTCACTTTTTAACTGGCATGGGAAGCAAAGAATTTACTCTGAAGCGCCGTAAGCTTGGGCTTGGCCATGCACCTGCCGGCCGGCCGAATATTCCGGACGAAGACCTTTCAAAACAGGTTTGGGAAGCATTCGAAAAAGTCAAAGGCAAAGACAAGAATTTCGACGCGAAAGACTTCCTTGAAGTTTTTGAATTGCTAGACAAGAAAATTCCCCATCGAGTAATTTGGCATCTTGTTCGAAAGTGGGACCTTGACGGAACTCTGGAGCTGCTGGGCTCATAGCTAAGCTTTGAGCCTTTAGCCGCTTTAGCAAGTGTATTCAACTCTTCAGTGAACGGACAGCAATTAAAAATGCTACATACTGAAT
The DNA here is from genome assembly GCA_965203865.1 of Arenicellales bacterium. Classification (GTDB taxonomy): domain Bacteria; phylum Pseudomonadota; class Gammaproteobacteria; order Arenicellales; family JAJDZL01. Next base: position 1,136,981 of record OZ241916.1, on the reverse strand, counting down.
TGAAATCCTTCAATTTCTGGCAGAAATTCAACTTTAACGCTATTTAGAGTCATGACTGAATCGAAAACCAGTGAAAATTTCCGCAGAGTTCTTGCGGCAATTGAAAATTTCCGAAATCAAGGTCGGGAAAAACCGGGAATGGTATTTACAGACAATTGGTACGATTCTCATCCTCGCCTGCTGATTTTCGATCCAGTATTAAATCCATACGACAAGATTGTATGGCTCGTGATACGAGCAAAATGCAGTCCTGACATGTCTTTAACAGTATTTCCTACTTATGAGGAGATTCAATCTGCACTCAATATTTCCAGAGGAACCGTTGCCACATCCATTGCAAGACTTCGTCTTACACGCTGGATTACGCTTCTGCATAGGGAAAGAGTACGGAATTCATCGGGACAAATTACAAAAGATGGAAATATATACATGATTCATGGCGAACCCTTGTCAATAAAAGACACGTTCGAACTTGATGCCAAGTATATGGGATTTATACATAACAGTACCCAGCATCGAAGCAATGACATTAGGAAAATTGCAAGAACAATAATCCGGTCAATTGGTCATGGGCTTGATGTTGAGGAAGACATACTGGCGCCAGTGCATCCATTTGAAAGACGAGTAGAAGCATGGTCAGCTTTGGACGGCGAGGAAAATGCTCGCTTCTACAGTTACTATTCGAAAGCATACAAGCAAAATGAAGAGTCTTCAATCAACAACGACAATGACAGTTCACCAAGCCGCGATGTCCCCGTAGTTCATGAGGTGAACTACGGGGAACCTGCCAACTACAGTAAGTATGTTAGTTGTAATAATAAAAAAATATTAAACTACAACAAACCTACAAATGTTTCAGCAAGTGAACTACTAACCTCTGGCTTGGTATTTCCAAGTTCGCTTACTGAAAATCAAAAACACCTTGTTGCTTTACAACTAGAGAAACTTCCAAGCGACTTGAAACCGCCGCCTTCTCCTTGGGCAAGATGGGAGCAATTGTTGCTTGATGAACTAGAAGGACGAATTGTTATCGGTAAAAAAGGTCAATGCAACCCGGTAAGAAATGCCGCCCTCTTGATGGCTACTTACTGCAAACGACTAATAACCAACGGCGTGGGTTTGAGAGAAGACGACAAATTCCAAATCGACCTCGCAGAATCAGTATATGCAGACCGAACAAAAAGACAATCGGCAAAATTATCCTATGAGCAAACGCGCAACAACTACATAAAACGAACCTTGGAGCAGGTTAACAAAAAATCTCCCCCTCAAACTTAATCAAATAGTGGAATTCCTTTTATTTATCAATTGCTTGCAATTGAGCTAAATTCTCAATGCATGATTTGAGCTAAAAAAAATGCTTGACAACACTGTGTAGATAGCCGCCTCAAAAAATTCATACTGACCGATTTTAGATTTTCTGTGGAGATTTGATTTGCACAATAGCAAACTTGCTGCAATTATCAACAACATACAGAATAAATGACAAACTATAACTACAATCGGCTATCCGAGATCATTACCAATCGGTTCATCAATGCTCTGCATGCTGGAGCACCGCCATGGATTCGACCTTGGAATCGGGACTGCCCTGTTAATACTCGGCCATCAAATGTTGTAACGGGACGAAAGTATTCGGGGGTCAATATTACAATTCTTTGGTCTGCTGCCGCTTCCAAAGGTTATTTAAGCGACCGCTGGCTAACATTTTCGCAAGCAAAGAAAATAGGTGCAAAGGTTCGTCAGGGTCAGCAAAGTACTACTGCAATCTTTTTTCGTACTCTGCAAATTCCCCAAAAAAACCAAGACGGACTTCCTGAGTTTGACGAAAACGGCTTGGCAGTCACCCAAACGATTAAGCTAATGAAGGGCTTCAATTTATTCAACGTTGAGCAATGCACCGATATCCCACCAAAGTACTTGGAGGAAAATGATGCCTCAAACGAATCACTTCCCTGGTTGCTTCATCAAGATGCCGAAAATTTTGTTGTGAATACAAAAGCTACCATTCGGCACCAAGGTACATCTGCCCTATACATTCCAGAGGGAGACTACATTCTAATGCCTCCCCGTTCGGCGTTCAGTGCAACAGAGGGGTACTACAGTACTATCATGCATGAATTGGTGCACTGGTCTGGCCACAAAACAAGGCTCAATCGCGTAGGAATATCGAAAGATGTGCAAGAGGGGTCCTATAAGTACGCTTACGAAGAACTAATAGCCGAAATTGGCTCAGCCTATTTGTGTGCTGAACTGGGAATTCAAGGGGAAATGAGGCATGAGGGGTACGTTCTGGCATGGATTCGAATTTTAGAAAATGACCCAAACTCAATTTTTCGAGCAAGTGCGGAAGCGTGGCAGGCAACATGTTACCTAATGGAATTGGCGGGTAGGCCCCTAATCGACCACAAATTAGAATCCGCATCAGGTTTATCGGATATTTCAGTCTCGAATTCTTAAGAAATTCTTTTTGTACAACAAATGAAATTACTGTATTTACAATGAATTCAAGAACCAGTAATGCTACTCAGTGCTTGCTTTTTTCCCTGCTTGTCGGAATCTCGCCCATGTGTTTAGCCGGCGATGAGGGAGAAATCAATCTGAATCGCTATTCAAAAACAACTCCAGTTGCCGAGCCTCAACAAATTGATCCCCTTTCAGTTGTTGTAAAAATGAAACTTCCATCGTCAATTACAACAATTGGGCAGGCAGTGGGGTACCTGCTTGAAGAATCCGGATATCGTCTTTCCTATTCAAATGATATGCGAAATCAAAAACTAATGAATCTTCCCCTTCCGCGAGTTCACCGCAAGCTGGGGCCGATTACACTTCGAAACGCTCTTGCAACTCTGACAGGCAAACCATGGCAACTTGTACAAAACGATTTGGATAGAACCGTGACTTTTCAACTAAACGATGCCAAAGCACCATCAATATCCAGCAACACTAAAGTTTCTGATATCAAACCGGAAATAATGTCTGCCGTTGCTCTGAACAACTCAAATTCCAGTAAATTTACTATTGAAAAAGAATGGAAGCTTAATCCTGAACTCACTCTTTCCGAAAATTTCGGGTCATGGGTCGAAAAAATTGGCTGGCGACTTGATTGGACCAGTTCTCATGACTATGTAGTTTCCCACGAAGTCGTCTATCGGGGAACAATTCAGCAGGCAATTGAAAAAGTACTGGAATTCTATCAATCTGCGCCGATCCCGCTCAATGCAAACTTTTACACTGGAAATTCTGTTCTGGTTATTGAACCTGCAGGCAAGGAAGAATCAAATTGAACACCAACTTATTGATCATAAACGCAATTATCATACTCGGATGTGCAGTATTGGCTACTGCCTGTACTTCAATGAAGAATACTGAATCCACAGCCATGGAAACACATCAAAAAGCTGAAGATGCAATTAAAGATGTGCATAGCAAAGTTCTCAATAAACAGACAAAAATAGTTCAAAGTCTTGACAATGCGTACCTTGGATCGCGGTCTCCAATATTTCTCAAAGAGCAACCGGCCAAACTACCGAAGCAATTGCACATGAGTATTGAGTTAAACTTCGCCGAACCCCTCACTTTTGGTTTGCTAGGCGAAATTATTGCAAGGCAGACAGGGTTGGCAGTCGACATTGACCCGGAAATCGGAAACGAGCAGATGGAAAAACTGACTTGGTCCGGGTCAATTCATGACTTTTTGGAACGAGTCAGTACTCAGCAAGGTGTGTATTGGAAGTGGAAAGATTCAAAAATACTCTTGTACCGTACAGAGCTTCGCATATGGTCTATCTATGCTTCCGGGGTAAGCTCGAAATGGTCGGGGAACATAGCACTGTCAGGGTCACTGGCAGGCAATGGGTCTGACCTTAGCGCAAGCGATTATGTTTCTGTTGTATCGGATGATTCAAATTTTTGGAAAGAAACTTCCGAAGAAATTCAGAATCTGCTATCACCTCAAGGAGAAGCAACTGTTAGTCCAAATTCAGGAACTCTAACCGTAACGGACACACCCGTTGCCTTGGCGAAAATTGACGAATGGGTAAAACGTAAGAATCAACAACTCGCCAGTCAAATACTGGTCCAAGTCGACCTTTACGAAATTGAATACAACGACTCAAGTGACAGAGGATTCAGTTTCAAAGGAATATTGGATTCTGCATTGAGCGGTGGAACACTATCAACCATATTGACCAATAATGATGATGAATCCTTGATAACCTTTAAGTATTCTCGACCACCAACCGATAGAGATACCGAGGTTTCTACAATCCTGAAAGCCTCTGCAGGAAAAAATCAGATTTCAAAATTAACTTCATCAGTGATTCGTGGATTGAATGGCCAACCAGTTCCTGTATTTTTCGGCGATGAAACGACCTACCTTCAGCGTAGAGATGTGGTCAACGATGAAAACGGCTCTTCAGTCCGATTAATACCAGGAAAAATCCAAGATGGTATTGCTCTTAATCTTTTGAGCAAAGTCCTGCCTGATACAAACCAGTTGATACTACATGCGACTGTAAGAACTACTCGAATAAAATCAATGAAACGATTCCCGGCAGATGCAGGTCCGAACGAGCCGGTGATTCAACTTCCGGATTTGGAGTCGCGATCAATGCTTATTCCTGTACTTTTGAAATCGGGTGAAACACTGGTTGTTGCAGGGCTTGACACATCCAGATCTACCGGTAGTCGAAACAATAGTCTACTTGCCCAAAACAGACGGGTAGATAACAAGCGAGCTAGGCTTATCTTGCTAATCACGCCCCGAATCATTCCACCTGACATTGACATCATTCGCTCCAGGGTATAAATCATGCCAGCACATCAGCTTGCTAATCAAGAAATTTCAATTGGCCTGAAATGGTTGAATCCGAACGCTATATCTGCCAAAGCGAGCACCGCAAAATTAGAGAAAGTTTTGCGACAAAATCAGTCAAATCCAGTTGCATTTACACTCATTCATACCCGATATGGCACACAACTTGGAATTTCTACCGATTTCCAAGACATTGGAAAGACAAGTGGCGCCGCCTGGCTAGCCGCTGGACAATCTTCTGCAATATTGGTGGAAAGACTGCATGATGAAAAATTCTGGCTTTGTGCAGTTGAAGACAGCACCGTATTTCCGGCGGGAGATTTGATTGGAAACAAAGACAAGATTAACAACAGACTTGTTGAACTGCAAAGTGATACCGCAGGCTCTGAAATTCCTTTCTACGATAAATTTGGAGATTTTGACTTGCCCGATAGTCAAGCACTGGATTTTGCGCAACTGGTGTCTGGAATTGAACCGCCCATTGAATCGTCGTGTCAAGCAGTGCGCGTTAGAAGAAACCGTAAATCTATCATTTTTGCTAGTGCCTTGACATTGGCTGGTTGCTTGGGGGCCGGTAGTTGGATTTTTTTACAAACCAATCCTGGAAACAATCAGGTTTCTGTTTCCCAAAGTGAAAATGAAGCCTTACTGGCTTATCGTGAAACAGAAAAACAGAAAATTCTGGAAACATTGTCTCAGGATTCAGGAGCATTAGTCGCATTGCTAGTTGACTTGATTAATGATCGTCCACTGTATGTCAACGGCTGGAAACTGGAGTCATACCAATGGAAAAGCGGGAAAATTGTGGCAACCTGGCAACGCGAACAGGGGAAAATTGCTGGCATTTCGGAACATCTGGACGGCACTGATTGGTACTTCAATGAATTGAACGGAACCGTTGTCGAACAAATTCCATTCCCTGCACCAAAACATACAAAACCATTCGCATTTAAAACCGATTCCAGTAACTTGGACCGGCGCTATCAATTCTTGGACATTCTCGCAAAAACGCCAGGAACATGGACAATTAATGCTGCGAAAAAACTTGGCAAGAATTATCCAATCAAACGCTCTGAAATAAACTCTTCTGGAGAAGGACTGAACAGTGCGTACTACATAGTTGGAATGCTTAGAGAAAATCCTGTTCTGCTCAATGAATTTATAGTTAACCTGAATTTAAAAATTCAGTGGTCTTTAGCAGGAGAATACTATGAAAAAGATGCATAAAACACTGCTGGCGGGTTTGCTACTTGTCGCCACGAACCAAGTGCTTGGCCAAGTGCAAGACACTATCCCTGCTACAAACAGTACACAACGGCTTTCTAATCTTCCACCGCCTTGTCGTGCAGACCTTCGGCCCGTACCTTTGCTCAATTGCTTGCAAGAACAACATACTATTATGCAGGCTGTGCTGAATTATCATGAACTTCGCACCCGTGTAGCAAAGAGCCAATCAGAACGTGTCGAAGCCGAACGCAATATTCAGTACTCGCCAGATCCAGAGCCCGACAACTCAATTAGTCGGGTTCAATGGTTCGACGAAAATTTGCAGATCTATGCAATTGTTGGCCAATCAGACCAACTGACGGCATATGCGAGATTGGATGGACACGAATATCGACTACAACAGAACGATGTAATTCGACTTGCCGAGGTCAAGAAAGTTCACCTGCGCGGTGTTGAACTGTCGGTTTTCGGGAATCTTATCTACATCGGTTTGTCAGGGTCCAATAGGATTGACGAATGAATGAATCACCAAAGTTTGAGTTATTGTTAACAGGTGGGCCTGGGTCATTGATCGAAATTCCAGAGAACGAACGTGTCTACTATGCAGCAGTATCCGAAGACAATCCACCAACCGAAGCATGCATCTTGTACACGCCACTAAAGTTTCAATCGCGACTAAAAGCACATCTACGGGAGAGTCTGAAACGCAAGAACATTCAGGTAACCAGACAAATTGAAGTTTCTTCCGAGTTCTTGGAATCAGTTTACTCAAAGCATAGTTCCAGTGAAACCACCTCCACAACTGTCGACCTTGACCGTGAAAGATACCAAGACGATGTTCGTGCCTTGCTAACGCGAGCAGTAAGTGATGGTGCATCAGACGTACATATCGTTCGACGTCGCAGGCATGCATCAGTGAGTTTCCGGATTGATGGTCGATTGACAGAACACGCTGAGTGGACAGAGGAATTGGCGGATCAAACTTGTCGCTTTATTTACGAAGTAATGGGGCATGACCAAGAAGTTACCTGGAACCGGTACGAACCCCAGGATGCAGTTCTTGATACGATACTAACCAATTCACACCGAGTTCGAGTTCGTATAGGCACAATTCCGACATCGCCGGATGGATACGACATGGTACTTCGAATTCTTCCTGGTAGCGGCGATACGATGCAACTTGGTCAACTCGGATACGATGCCAAGCAATTAAATACGATTCACGGGCTTGCCCGTAGAGCTTCGGGGATGGTAATTATCGCCGGGTCCGTTGGAAGCGGAAAAAGCACATCAATTGTGGGAATGTTGAATGAAGAGTTGGAAGAACACCATGGACATCTTCGAATTATCACAGTCGAAGACCCTCCTGAGCGTGTAATACCTGGGGCATCTCAAGTGCCAGTTGTTCGCAAGAAAGGGGTATCTTCAGGTGATGAGTTTTCGTTCGCGATTCGAGGTGCGCTTCGTTGTGACCCTGACACTCTTATGGTCGGTGAAATTCGAGACTTGCAGTCTGCCTTGCTAACTATAAAATTCGCACAATCCGGGCATCGTGTGTACACAACAATTCATGCATCATCTGCCCTTGGGATCGTTGGAAGACTAACCGGCATTGGTGTGGAGCGAACGCTATTGTGCACTCCTGATATTCTCTCTGCTCTCATTTTTCAAACACTAGTGCCTTTGCTTTGCCCCTACTGCAAGATTAGCCTTGAAAAATGGCTAAAAAAACCAGACCCTCATCAACGTCGCCCGCATCTCTCATCTAGAATAAAACATGCATTAGATAGTCGCAACCTGAGTACAGATGAAATATTTTTTCGAGGAGAAGGTTGCATGAAATGCAAGCACGTAGGGGTAATTGGCAGAAAAGTGCTAGCGGAAATTGTCCAACCTGACAACACACTCGTCGATATGCTCCGTCAAGGCGATTTATTTACGGCTCGCAAACATTGGATAGAAAATCTTCAAGGTACACCGCTACTTGAATACGGAGCGAAATTAATTGCATCAGGGCTTGCTTCACCCCCCGATGTCGAGTGGAAAACAGGACCGGTTTCATCATACTTTGACTCGAATCAATCAAATATTGTTGCTATTGGTTCAAAATCACGGAGTGGACGAAGTGCTTAATCTCCTGCAAACATGGATTTCGCGTACACAGTTTCGCCTTTCCCCAGAATTGCGCGCAAATCTGTGGAAGAGGCTTTCTTCGCTTTGTGAAAGAGATGTGCCGATTACAACTGCCATTCAATTCCTTGCTGACAGCCGCAACAAAGGGGTTCCTCAAGAATTTTGTGTATACCAACTAACCGCAATGCGTACACAAAGTTTCGCAGATGCGGCCCGGGGATGGGTTCCGCAAGAAGAACTAATCATGATTGAACTAACTCAAGAAGGTAGAATCGCCGAGGGGTTTAATCAAGCAGCGCGTATAGCCAACGTACGTAAACAACTACGCTCAACCCTTCTTTCGAATCTTACCTATCCGATTTCACTACTGATAGTGGGTTCTTTTGTGATTGCACTACTTCCGCCCTATGCAATGCAAATGATGCTTGAAATTACCGATGTCGAAAATTGGCCGCCTGTATCCCGAAGCGTACTCGAATTTTCACAGTTCATTCAAAAATGGGGGCTACTCATCTTTTCTGGCTTCGCCATTACAATCATACTTTCATTTTGGGCCGCACCAAGATTTACAGGCTTTGTAAGAGGCTACTTGGAATGGTATCCGCCATTCGCAATTTATCGAAAACTACTAGGACCAGAAGTACTGACTGCCTGGTTGGCATTAATGCAAGCCGGTGTTCAAAGGCTAAGAGCACTGGAGCAACTTCTGAGAGGAATGCCTCCGTATCTGGCTTCCCACGTCAAAATCATGAGATCAAGAATGTATGCGGGGGCGAACACAGACGCAGCTCTTGATACAGGATTGTTTTCTGCTGAAACACTAGACGACCTGAGAATATATGAACGACTCGGCACGTTCAACGAGCGAGCAGACGATGTATCCGCTGCTGATATTGAACGAACACTAGCGAATTTCCATGCATCAATTCGTGTTTTGTCAGCTGTTATTCTGCTGATTGTTGGTGGATCAGCAGTCTGGATTTATATAGGAATCGCGCAAATTGCATTTACGCTTCAACAATCTTCCACAAGCTATTAGAGTAGCGAAATTGACTAAAACGAGATTTCAACTACAACGATTGGAGATTGACCATGACACAGCTAATAAAATATCTAACCCATCTGACTCAATTGGACCCGAAAGGTACAAACCGCGAGAAAGGAGCAATTACTATAGCAGAGACATTGATAGCACTGGGAGTGGGAGCCACTGTGCTAGCAGTTGCGTTTGCCGGTGTCCCTGCTCTTATTCAAACCCGAAATGCCAATAATGCGGTATCCGGTCTTTCCCAAATTGCCAGTTCTATAAGAGCCACTTTTGGTGCCCGAAACAATTTTGACGGATTAACATCTCAACTTGCCAGCAATCTAGCTGGTTTTCCAAACCACCTTCGAGATGGAGATGACCTTCAGCATCCGTGGGAAGGTGATATTGAAATCCAGGGGGATGGACAGCAATTTACGATCACCTTCGAGAATATGCCTGGCGCAGGGTGTGCATCAATCGTAGCATCATCGCTGGAATTGGCAAATTCGGTGAGAGTAGGTACAACAGAAATCGATTTGGACGCACAAGATGACGCAAACACTGCCGGTGTTGATGAAGGAGCGGCCGCCAACATTGCAAACTTGTGTAGCGGAGGTGGTGCCAATGGAGTGAATGTGGTATGGACATTCAATGGTTAAAATTTACCAGATTCGCCAAATTATCCTTGGCAAATAATGGTGAATACAGAACCCGAGAGCAAGGTGCAATTACAATTGTCGAGTCTTTGATCGCAATTGCGATTGGTATAACAATTCTCGTAGTCTGGGCGCAGCAACAATCTCATAAACTTCAAAGCGATACCGCACGTCAGACCGGCCGATCAATTGCGGCATTTTCGCGAGCAACATCTGTTGCACTGGCAGAGAACCCGCCAACTGCGGCAACTACATTGTTAATTGCAGATTTACAGGATTGCACTGACCCGGCAGGGGTGAGATTTTTGGCGTGCAACTACAGGGCAGACACAGTTTTGCCGTATATACTCAATGACGAAGGCGACGCAGTAACATTTGGTGACCTTGAAATTGATGTTCAAATTCAACCACAAGGGCCGCAGGCTACAATTGATTTCGGGGTGTTTCGCTCGGGCAGAGATCGTGATGAGAACGGACTTCCGGATGCTCGCCCGGACTTGGCGGCAATCGCTCTAAACGAAGCTCAAACAGAAACAAGTGCGGGCGTACTCGGTTTTTTCGAGGTTGTTTTTGCCCAGGAAGATCCAACCGGCATTGAATTTGACCCGGATTCTGCTACATACGACTCTTCGGCAATTGATGATTTGGCTCGTATTCAAACCCGAATTGGTGTGAATTCAGGAGATGCGCCATTCCTACGGTTGGATGGAAGCAATGAAATGACCGGAGGAATTACATTTGAAAATACAATGTCAATTCAACCATTGAATGATGGTTTGGCTATCTCTGGTGGCGGTGGTTTAACAATTTCCGACGGTACTCTGGAGGCGAATAGCGGGATTACTACGTCCGATATTACCACTGAAGAAATCACGGCTACCGAATCACTAACGCTTCCCTCTGCCGAAGGTGCCATTGGCGAGGGTTTTGCCCGGCTGGACCAATCTGCAGATGTGAGTAGAATTGACGGCGAGGTGACACAAAACCGTAACGATCTAATTACTTTAACTGGACGAATTGAGGCGCATGACACAAGCATTAATGCAATTCAAAGCGATGTAAGTGCTAATACAAACAGATTTAGCTTGTACTGCGATACTGATTGCGTGGATGACATTTATAGTGCAATGCCTGACGAAGCACCTGATGAATGGATTCCAAAAACATGCTCTCCAAGCCGTGCCACTGCGCTTGCTCAGCGCAATTCTGACAGTCAATATCCATGGAATTCTGATAACTGCAATCAATCTAGATTTTCAGTTAACTCACGATGCTCAACTACAACCGGATGCATCAAATCAAGTGAATATTGCACTTGGGGGTCAAACGGAGGAGGATATGAGTACGTTTCATCTGTCAGACTTTCGGGAGGATCTAAAATTTTTGCTTACGGCACTCGAAATGCACAAACCCTTCAGTGCCAAAATTCCTATGTTAAAGCCTATAAGAAATGCATTGTCAGAACGAGATGGACGCAATGTGTAAATCCAAAATAAAACTTGTAAAAATTAAATAAGGTTTTGAATTCGCTTGCCTGTACAGTTTTCGTAATTTATTTGATACTCTTGGCCGTAAGTGACCATAGATTCAATCTATTGCCCGACAAGTTTACTCTATCTCTGCTTTGGCTTGGCCTTGTTGTCAATAGCGGTTCATTGTTGGTATCTCCAAGTTCCGCAATAACAGGTGCCACTTCTGCTTACATTTCAGTTCGCATACTGCATGACATTCAGGCTCATGTTCGAGGATTTTCGGGAATTGGACTTGGCGACGCAAAGTATCTAGCCGCAATAGGAGCATGGTTTGGCTGGCAATGCCTGCCGATTGTCTTGATAATTGCTTCTGTGTTCACAATTTTTGTTTACGGACTTGCCAAAAACACAAAAATGAATGAAGCACCTTTCGGTGTAGGCTTATCAGTTGCAGCTGGACTCGTCGTTTTGGACACTTTAATTTATTCTTCAATACTACCAGCAGTATAGTTCTTCCAATATTGAAAAATTAGCACACTCACAAGGCCGGTTGCACGCTAATCGGTTCAGTACATTTCTTTTGGGACTTATATACAATGATAACCAGACCACTGTATACTGTTCTGCGCAGTGGGCATTCCAATGAATGCTTTAAGCCTTCCTTCTTCCTGCGCTTCGGGCCTCCCGCCCAAAGTGCCGTTTAATCCGACACGAAGAACATTGATTGCTGCATTTACATCCCTGTCTCCTTTGTAGCCACAAGCTTTGCAAAGATAAGTCCTATCGCTTAGCTTGATCTTCTCATTAGGCTTATGCCCGCAGTTGGAGCAGACCTGGGATGTAAACCTGGGGTTGACCTTCTTGACAAAGCCACCGGCGCTTTCAGCCTTGTAGCCAAGCATAAAATTAAAGTCTCCCCATGTCTGGTCAAGTATTGACCTGTTCAGTCCGGCTTTACTGCTACCGCCAGAAGCCGTCATATTCTCAATTCTTAAGTCTTCTACATAAAACTTGGAAGTCTGGTCCTTGATTAAGGAACTGGTTAGTTCATGCAGGTATCCTTTGTTCTTCTCTCCGACTCTCTGCCACTCCTTGTTCAAGGATAGAATCTTCTTCTTCCTGCTGTTGGAACCCTTTACAGACTTGGAAACTTTCTTCTGTAAAGTTTTTAGTTTGTTTCTGTCTACATTCCTTTTAGGAATCTGTACTCTGTTGGAAAGACTAACCCTATTCAAAACTCCTACATCTATGCCTACAGGAGCTCTTGTATCTACAGTTTCTATATCCGGAAGCTCGCAAACCAACTGAATCTTAATCCTTACAGGAGTCTTTACGATTCTTAAAAACTTAACTTCCCCTTTCAGTTCACCCTTGAACCTGAACTTGCCTATTCCTTTTATTCGGACACAATGCCAAGACAAAGCCTTGTGAATACGAAACTGATGGGTTTCAAAAGACTTTACTCCCCTGCTCCTTGACTTGAACCTTGGAAAACCCGGATTCTCTCCTTTCTTGACTCGACGAAAGAATCTCTTGAACGCCTTGTCCAGTCTTCTTAAGCAGGTTCTTTGCGCAAAAGCATCAAACTTGCTAAACCAATCATCGTCTCCCCTTATCTGGGTCAAGGACTTTTGCTGGTCGTACAGACTTATAGTCCTGCCGGCCTTGTTGTAAGCTTCTATCCTCTCTTGCAAGGCGCAGTTCCACAAGATTGTTTCCTGACTCAGAAATTCTTCCAGGTTCCTGTGGCAGCCCTTGGAAAGCTTGGCAGTATATGTAAAAGTTCTAATCATGGCAATTGGTTATCATTATATATAAGTCCCTTTCTTTTTATATGAACCAGTTGTAATGGCAATTTTTAAATTGATTTCAATTATGGGCAATTGAAGTAATTACTTTCTTTTCAAATTCATATTTTGAATCAACTACTGTGTTGTAAATGGCAAAATTGCGGGATTATGTCTTCAAGCACCAACAAGCCTAGTCCTGGAAAAAGATCCTTTCTGCCCCGGTTGCCGGGTTCAGTATCTAAATTACTCCGTTACTCATTGATTGTCATCCCTGTTCTATTGGTTGGCTCTTATTATTTTCTTATACACTCAGACCAAACGTTGCAGTATGCCAAGGGGAAATCTGATTCAGTGGTGCATTCACAAATTCAAAGTCAAACTGCCCCTCCGGTACCGGTTACCGAGGCAATCCCCAAACAGGACATCTCCAGGAATTCTCAAACGCCAATTCATGAAGAAACTATCTCCGAGACAGAAAAATTGGTCACCCCGGATTTTGAATCCATTATTAAAAATATAGAGTACCTGCTCAAATCAAATGAAGATGCACACTCCTACTTCAACAATCGTCTCGAGATGCTTGAGAACGATGTAAAACAAATCCTTGACAGAACAAAACTACCTCAAATTCACAATGAGGAACTATACCTTCGCTTGGATCGCATACAACAGTATCTAGAACAGCACCTTGAGAAGCAAAAAGCCCAAGAACGCAAAGCAGTAGACCATTCACACATGCCTCAGTTTACGCTGATTTCTGTTGAGAACTGGAATACAGAGTGGAATGCTGTAATTTCGCTAGACAGTAGAATTACCATGCTCGCCCTCAATGAGTCCCGTTTGGGTTGGCAACTCAAGAATATTGATCCGCTAGGCAACACTGCCACCTTCGAAAACCAAAAATCCAAAATTGAACACGTAATGAGAGTCAGTGAATGAAATACAGTTTCTTTATTATTTTGGTCTGGACGGTTTCAGTGTTTGCCCAGACAACAATTGAACACACCCAGATGACACAATCAAGTTTGCAAGAGATTCAAAAACAAACCGCTGATGTGTGGGGACTATCAGTAGCTGAATGGGGACAATACAAAGAACTTGAGCGACAGTTCAGCGGCTTGATTTCTGCGGATATCAGTCCACTAGAATGGCTTGGTATATTCGCAAAGACACCCGAAAAGAGAAAGTACTACGCAAAACTGTTTGCCGAACGCCAATTAGAGGTTACCGAAGCCATTAGCAAATTCGAAACAGAATACATCTCAGCGATGAACGAACTAGTTCTAAAAAGGGACAGCGGGCAGCTCCAGAAACGAATTCTGCTAGTTACTCCATACAATTGCACCAATAAATCCTGCAAAGACAATTTGAACCTTGCTTTACAGCATGTAATCAAAGGCGGGGCATTGGATATAGTAATACAAGAACGAGTGAGTAATTTACAACTTCGGAACTGGACTACCACTCACCAGATTCCAGCTCATTTACTGCGTACCCGTCGAATTACTGTAACCCGGGCAAACAGCCAAGGAACAAAATTTCAGAACGGAATATTCGAAATTAATTGACTGACCGCCCCCCTCAGAATCAGATAAAAAAATGAAGTTGAATTAATTCTTAATTTTTACTGAAAATTAATCGCATGTAGGGTTATACAGACTTACATGTTCAAATCGTTTTACATTTTATATTTCATCGCTGGGTCGTTCCTTTGGCTCACTGGTTGCAGTATGCCTGAACAAACTTCAGAATCGTATGCACTGGAAATTCAACAGCAATCGCAAGCAATCGCAAGTGTAGCGCCAGAAATTGTAATGCGTTCAAACTCGGGGGAAAAGAAAACACTTGCCCGTCTTGTGCAACTACTCCAAGAATTGAACAATTTAATTACCGAAGCTGAAACTCGCGCAAATCCAGATGCACGCATCAAATTTGACTATGCTCAATTACGCTATGACTTGCAACTGATTACGCAAGGAATTGGTGCTCATGTACACCAGCCCGACTTTACACCTCGAACGGTGGAACCCATAGCAGGAAACTACAGCAACTAAGTTATGGACATAGGCGGCATAGGCACTTCATTTAGAGTTGAATACTTGAGAGCGGCAATCATCGCTCTTTTGTCAGCCACTGCAATCTTGTGGTGGATTTGGATAGTAGTATCTTGCCTGAAACGTCTTCAAAGCAACCAGATTAGTTTCTTGGGCCTGTTAACAGAATCAGGCCGGTCATTAGTTACTACCATAGCATTATTGACAATAATCGCATTTTTGTAATATGAAAATCAGTAAATTCCAGGTCAAGTACCACTTCAATCTGTGGGCAGCAAAATTAACTGTTGCTTCAATGGCAATATTGGAGTCAACACTTTCCCAAGCTCAGAATGTTCTGCCGCAACCCCCACAAATTGGCTCGCAAACATTCAATGCAAACGACCCCATTGGATATTTGGTCGGCAGTGTTCGCTATATGATTTTCCTTGGTTTAACCCTGGTGGTTGTATTTGCAATTCTTGCATTTTCTGGAGGGTTGGTTTCAGAAATTAGCGAAGCGCGCAAGAAAGGCGAGTGGGGACGATTTGCTGTCTTCTTTGGTGCCGGCATATTGGTAATAGTGGTTGTTATTTTCGGAGCATGGTGGGGTTCTGAACGTCTGAACGCAATGTTAAGCTCATAATGGAACTGCAACCTTGTACAAAACTTGACTTTGAAACACCCTTGTATCAAGGGTGTGGCACAACGGAGTTGTATTCAATAGTGTTGTGCACTGGCATCTGCTGGATTCCTGGCGCCGGTGTACTGGGAGTCATTGTTTTCAATGGAATACACGCATTGTTTTTCTCATTTGTAGTATTCGTAAGCGGAACATTGTTCTCTGTAGTTTGCATAGCAACATGTATAAAGAAGTTGAAAACTGGCAAGCCCGAAGGTTGGTACTTGCGATATTTTTACTGCAAAACCCACCCATTATTCTCCAAAGAACTCATCTATAAGTCAGGTAGATGGACAACTGATCGGAGTACCTGAATATGAATCGGTTTGTCCATGCGGATGCAAATCTTTTCGAGCATATTCGAACTTTGCGAATAGTAACGATTTTTCTTTCTCTTAGTTTGATGTTCACCATCTACGGATGGTACCATGCATCGCGAAGTCAGCGAATTAGTATCCCGCCAGATCTTCGCTACGGTGGCCAAGTAATTGCGAATTCCATTCACCCGTGGGAAGTCTACAACTTTGCTGGCTATATTTGGCAACAATTGAACAGATGTGAAAGCGACTGCCAAACGGACTATCCGAACAACATAAAACGACTAGCCGCCTTTTTCACCCCTGAATTCAAGGCTTGGTTGGAAAAAGAAAGCATCAAGCGAACATCTGAGCTTAGAGGACGCACCCGATACATTTTGCCATCAACTGGAGCTCACTACATCAATTCTGTGGTAAACGATTCATCGGACACATGGACTGTTTCATTGGATGTTGACCTTCAGGAACACATAGGCGGAGTAGCAGTAAAGACAGTCAAAATTACTTACTTTCTTAAGGTAATACAAAAACCAATTGACCCAGAATTCAATCCTTGGGGACTACTTCTAGACATCATGTCATATCCCCCAAAACGAAATGAGGAGAAATAATCTTGACATTTCCACTACTTGCGAAACCACGCTGGATTCTTCTAACTGTCTGGCTAGCACTCCACATGAAACTGGTGCATGGAGGGTCAATAACCTATCAATGGTCTCAAACTCCCCTTCATCTTGAGCTAAAAGTAGGTGTAGAACAAAATATTCATATTCCTCAAGCGACAAGGTTGCAAATAGGTGTGCCAAATGAAGTTGCACAACAAATCGAGACGCAAATCATTGACAATCACCTGTGGCTAACCGCTAAAGAAGAGTTCAGTTCAACTCGCCTACTTCTAATAGCAGAACCACTGGGGAAGCAAATACTCGAAGTCCAGTCTAACCACTACGCCGTTAATCTGGGGCCGGTTGTAATTTCTAAAGACAGCAACAAGTCAACGGACAACTCCAGGCAGAACTCAGATGCACAACATGGGTTCATATCTCTGACCCGGTGGGTCGTGCAGCAATTATATGCACCAAAACGACTGCTGACCAAATTGCCAGGTGTTACCCAAGTGGCAGTAAACCGGGCAAAAATCAACTTGTTTCGCTGTGGTGCCAGAATCCCCACATTGTGTGGCAACGCTCTGTTATCCAGTCCTATGGCCAGCTGGAAATCGCCAAATCACTTTATTACCGCAGTGCATGTGAAGAACAATCTAGATGAACCTGTTACGCTTGACCCCAGAGAATTAATCGGTTCATGGCGAACAGCTTCTTTTGTTCACACAAAGTTGTCACCTAGCGGGCAAATCAACGACAGTACTGTCCTGGTATTGATTTCTGATAAACCATTCACCGATGCAATTGGGTTCCAATCATGAAACGCAGCATTCAATTTTTTGCTTTGGTCATTATTATGGCGGGCGTTGCAATTTGGTTTGTATCGACAGATAACATATCAAATTCACTGGAGTATGCCAATTCACCCCCCGGAAGCTCACAAAATAATAAGAATAATCAAGCTGACCGCGACAGTGCTGCAGAAGAAGTGCGGGCAGTGGCAACAAAAATTTCCAATATTGAGCAAACACTTGAAGAATATTATGCCGCAAACCGCAGGGAGCAGGACAACTTGCGAGCGGAATTTATGACAATGATTGACCAGGTGCAATCTTCAATTGAAAATTTATCACAAGCAAATTCAGTTGAGCATTTAACCGCCACCGTAAATCAAAATTCAGTTCGACTTTCACAATTGGAACTGGCAAACAATAGCGACGGCGCTAATGACCAAGCACCGGGAAGCTCCAGCCGCTTCATCTGGTTTACTTCCATAGGCTCGGAAGCAATGCCGACTAGCCTATACCCATACCCTGAAACTAATAGTGAATTTCTTGCGAATTCCAATACCGGATTCCCTGAAGCATCCGAAGAAATTTTATCTAACAGCATTGCACAGAATACTCCTCAGTACACTATTCCTCCTACAACTACACTTCTGGATGCAATTGCACTTACAGCATTAGTTGGCCGCGTACCTGTTAACGGTCGTCTGGAAGACCCATGGCGCTTCAAAATAATCACAAGCTCTGAAAACCTTGCGGCAAACGGCCATAGAATTCCCGAGCTTGCTGGAATGCTATGGTCGGGAACTGCGAGAGGTGATTTAGCACTGTCCTGTATTTCCGGTAATATCGACACCGCCACATTTATATTTGAGGATGGCACAATCCAAACAATCAAAAATAAAGGAGGTTCAGAAAACGCAAGCCAAGGAATAGGCTGGATTTCCGACGAGTACGGCAATCCTTGCATATCTGGAGAACTCAAGTCAAACGCTTTTCAGTCCCTGTCTCGCTCAACCGCTCTTAATACTTTAGGTGCTACAGCATCCGCACTTGCACAGGCGCAAACCACCTCTGAACAAAGTTCATCAGGAGACAGTATGATTCAATCGGTTACTGGAAATATAGACAATTTCGTCCTTGGGCGAGCAGCAGAAGAAGCGATACAGGAGACAAATCGCTGGCTACAAAGCCGCCAGCAAAATTCTTTCGATGCAATCTACCTGCCCGCGGGGCGGGCGGTTGCAATACACATTGAGTCCACGATAACAATTGAAAATGACCCAACAGCACGAAAAATCAAGAAGTTCGATGACAGTTCACAAGCAAATCTTCAGCTGGGCGGCTTTGATTAGCCTTGGGCTAAGCCTGATATCCTGTGCAAATCAATGGGCCGGGACATCTCCGATTCCAGATTCCGGACCCACTATTTCACAGATTTATAATTCTCACATTACTGTTTCGAACATTCAGCAACAAGCAAATCGCCCTCTTCCAGATGGTGATGCCAGCTTGAGTGGATACACACGTCAGGTATTTAACGAACTATCAGTAGTTTTCCCACGTTTACCGAATCCAACTATTGTAATGTACATATTTCCCCATTTGTCCAAAGAACGTGCCCCAATTCCGGGATATTCAACAATGTTTCAATTGTACGAGCGGGTTGAATACGCTCTGCCAGGTGAAATTTGAGGCAAATGAAATGAGCATTCTCAAAATTTTTTCAAAACAAAATTTTCAGTCCGACTTAATGGAGAACAATGTGGTTGAGCCTGACAGTCTTCCTTTGACTAAATGGGATGGGAAAGGTAGCAATCCACTAACTGTAGAGGAGTACCTTGAACCACAGCTTCACCCTGACAAGGCATATAAAGAAATTGTGAGCCATACTCGTTCTTTCGCTGACTTGCTTGCCCCAAGAATCGACTTGAAAAACGGGAAAATTTGCTTGCAAGACTTCTCGAGCGTGGGACGAATGTTCAATGTAAAAGTCAGCAACACAGAAGCTCGAACAGATGAGTCCATGAATACTTTAAACGCAAAAATCATGCATGCCATTTCTAGTGTGTTGCCATTACATCAGAATAATCCCTGGATTCTTCAATGGTTCATTCAGGATGACAGCAAGGCCTATTTTCCAGCATTGATCAAACAAATCAAAGACTACATGTCCGAATCGTCAATGGACTCTAGCTACTCTAAATTTTGGCTTGCGCAACTAGAACAGCATTTTAAGGACATAGCACAGTCAAATGGACTGTTTCAGGATCCAAATTTGATCAATAGTTGTTGGCGAGGCAGAAATCGTCAAGTCCGATTGTGTATTTGGCGAATTTCTAATCAAAAACGAGGGAACGAGTACGACAATATAGATCAAGTGTGCGAGCAACTTGTAGCTACTTTTGCTCAAGCAGAAGTAAAACTCATCCCAAGTGAAGCAAGCGAGCTTTATGAGTGGCTTACCTACTGGTTCGTACCTCAGCCCGATTCAGAATCTGACCACAAAAATACTCAAGAGCTACTTGAACAAAATCCTTGGAGATACACTGAACTGGATAATTCGCTATCTCTGGTTTCTGAATCTGCACGCGCCGACCTTGGCCGGGCAGCGTTGCACGGAGTAGCTCCATGGACATGGAAAAAACCAGGAATATGGTGGTTTCGGGGCAAACCAAGCAGATTCTTGTCAATGGATGAATTAACGGGCGAACCTGAAATAGGCCATTTAACAGCAGAGAGAAGATTTGGAGATTCTAGTGGAACTCTGTGGGATCAAATGCCTGAAAATTCAATCTGGTCAATGACAATTGTCTATTCCGCACAAGATGAAATTCGGGAGAAGATTTCAAAAGTAAGTAAAAACTCAGTGGGTGACGAAGCATCCGCACTTGAACGCAGAAAACTTGCCAGTGTGGCGTTAGGTGAATTAGCACGAGGAAACCCTATTTTTAGAGTATTTTGCGGAGCATTTCTGTTTGGAGACAACCTGGCCGATCTGGATAGAAAAACTGAATCTGTTTTAAGCTTTCTTTCCGCTAACCATATTCGATTGGTAGCGCCGCGCTATGATCCAATATCACTTGACAGCTATATAAGAGCCTTGCCATTCGGATTTGATCCGGTTCAGGATCAACAATTGTTTGCTCGTCGGTCCAGACTCTGGTATGCAAGTCATATTTCAAGATTTGCCCCTGCGTATGGTCGGTCCAGGGGAAGCGGCTATCCCGGAATGCTGCTTTATAACCGCGGTGCTGAGCCTCTGACATTCGATCCTTTGAATTCTTCCGACCGAGCCAAAAATGCTCATGCTCTCATTCTCGGACCTACAGGCTCGGGCAAGACAGCTTTTTTGGTTTACTCCTTGCTTCATGCAATTTCAATACATCGCCCTCGTATTTATTTGATCACTGCATTGCCGACATTCGGTCTATTTGCCGATCATTGCGAACACTACGGATTGAATGTTCATCGAGTAATTGTTGATGGTAAAAGCAGTATCTCTATTCCGCCGTTCGCGTATGCCCAGGTACTATTAAGTCAAGAGATGCCAGAATTTGCCGATTTTACATACAAAACGGATTCAGAATCGTCACATGTAGTGCGCGACCCGCTTGGCGAGATGGAACTTCAAGCTCGGCTCATGATTACTGGTGGCCAGCGAAACGAAGAGAAAAAGTTACGCAGAGACGACTTGAATATTATTCGATTTGCGATTTTGGAAGCGGCAAAAAATTCAAAACTGGAAAATCGTTCACAAACATTAACCAGCGATGTAGTTTCGGCACTGCTTCAAATTGCAGAGAGGAAAGAAATTGGGGGGAAGCGATTTACCAAGGACCAGAGTATTCATGCTGGCCGAATGGCAAGCGCTATGAATTTGTTTTGTACAGGACTAAACGGAAAATTTTTTAATAGAGAAGGCAAATTGTGGCCTAGTGCCGACATCACATTGGTTGAGTTGGATCTATTTGCACGCAAGGGATATGAAGACCGCTTAGCAGTCGCTTTAACGGGGCTTTTTGCCACCATCAACAATCAAGTCGAGGCAGAGCAGTTTCAAGAACGGCAAACAATTGTCGTCATTGATGAAGCACATATATTGCTTCAAAACCCGCTAGTTTCTCCTTACATTAATCGTATTTCGGCAACTTGGCGAACCTTTGGAGCTTGGTTGTGGACTGCAACTCAAAATTTAAGGCAACTTCCAGAGGATGCGAAGGAATTTTTGAATCAACCCGAATGGTGGTTCTGCCTATCGGTAGACAAAGACGAAATCAGCCAGATAAGTCGATTCCGATCATTAACTTCTGAACAGGAGGAATTATTACTCAGCGCACGAAAGGCTCCGGGATTCTATACAGAGGGGTCAGTAATTTCTACGAATCTTACTTCTTTGTTTCGAAATGTGCCGCCGGCGGTTGCCTTGGCACTGTCTCAAACTGAAAAAAACGAAAAAGCTCAGCGAGCCAAGTTGATGGAAAAACATGGCTGGTCTGAACTTGAAGCAGCATACCAAATCGCAGAAGATATTCGCATGAGTCGACTCCACGCAACCTGATCACAAAGCTTACTATCCAAATCCAAGGATGCACTTAGTAAAATTCTCAATGCCCAAGAAGCTTAAATTATCCTGCCTGTTAATAGGTACTGTAATTATTTCCTGTCAATCTCTTGCCGGAACAATCAATTCCGTTGAAATCATTGAACGGTCAATGAGTCAAAATTGCCTGAATTGGAAAATAGCAGGAGCTTGCTTTTGGTTGAAGTGCTCGTTATTTGGATGCCGAGTAACTACAACACCAAAAATTTCTCACCGACTACCAGACCTAATAGTATCTTCGTATTCTCAAACATTTATGAATCCTTGGAGTGAAGCCCGAAAAGTTACGGGTTCAGTTTCAAAATCGGTAAATCGTTTCTTGTCAGGAGGCAATTTATCAGGGGTCGGCAGTGGAATGCAGCATACAGATTCAACTTTTTTTTACGAGGCGGATGTCATTGGAGGTCCGGCGGTAAATATCCTGAAATTTAATCGATTTCTGTGCCAATCCAAAGTAAAACCATTCGTCCCTTATTACCTCTCAGCGATAGATGCAAGAGCTTGGAGAACCGGAGAGCCCGATTCCTACCGTCCCGAAGCGTTAACCCCCGGAGTTCGGGAAATTGGAAATTGGCCCAACTCTACTTGGGGACCGGTTTATCCTCGCTCGGGTTTTGTACTGCAATCCGATCCCGCCAAAGCTGCGGCAGTCACTGCTCAACGGGCAATAGACATAGTCCTTAATGATGGAAACGGGCACATTTTCAAACCCGTAAATACTTCAGCAACACAAAATATTCGGAGGGGAAACGTTGCGGCACAGTCAAAGCCTGAGTGTGAAGATAGCGGGGGCTCTTGGGGGCAGATTGATGGCAAGGAAAGCAAATACGGATGCAGGCAGCAAATTTGGCATCAATGGAATCCAGGCTCAAATGAACAAAGCGACAATTGGCAAATGCTGCTCCCCAGAAACGACAACAAATGTGAAGCATTCGGTGCAGCAGACAATTGGTCGAGAGGTAAAATAGCAGAGGATGGAAATTACGTCTGGAATTACTGGCGAAACTACTCCTGCTGTATAAAAGGTGGTTCAGTATTGCTCAGCACAGTCGACTTCTAATTTATTTGAAATTCAACAGGGTTAAATCTTCCAACTGATGAATCAAACTCAGGCTCAAAAAGTCAAGTTCGTATATAAGTACGTTCTTAGCGGATTTTTCGCTTGGTTAGATTTAAGGCAAACTACGTCTCCACATGCAACAATTCAGGTTCACCTGGGTTAATTCGAAATCGATGAAATAGTATTGACTTCCATCCAGAATGTCTTTTGAATCACTTAGTGCACTAGTTCAAGTCATATTGGTTGACTTGGTATTAGCCGGTGACAACGCGATTGCTGTTGGCCTTGTCGCTGCATCGGTAAAACCAGATATTAGAATGCGAGTGATCTCTATTGGAATTGCCGTTGCTGTGATTCTAAGAATTGTATTCGCTGTTTCCATCACTCAGCTATTGAAGGTCCCAGGGTTGTTGTTCATAGGCGGCTTGCTTCTAATCTGGGTTGGCTGGAGATTGTTTGTTCAAATTCGCGGGGCGAAAAAAACACAAGCTAAAGTTCATTCAATGCGCGAGTATAGTGAACAATTGTCATTTAAGAGTGCACTATTCCAAATTATTGTCGCTGATTTCTCAATGTCGTTGGACAATGTCCTTGCGCTTGCAGGCATTGCACGAAATCATGTATTGATATTGATATTCGGACTTGTACTTTCAGTTGTATTGATGCTAATTGCCGCCACAGCAATTGCGAGTCAAATCAACAAGCGTCCGTGGATAGGATATTTAGGAGTGGCAATTATATTCTATGTTGCTGTCATAATGACATGGGACGGCGCTTGGGAAATCAAGGCAAAATTTTTCGCTTGACTAACATAAATTTGCCTATTACCGACAAGTAAGTGTAGACTGTACTAATTTCAAGCAGGTGAATCATAATGAATGAAAACAGCAATGCATATGTTCAATTTGTAGATGTACAAAAAAGTTATGACGGGGAAACGCTTGTTGTCAAAAATTTAAACCTGTTTGTAGAGCAAGGTGAATTTTTAACTTTACTAGGTCCTTCCGGTTCCGGGAAAACGACTTGCCTGATGATGCTCGCCGGTTTTGAAACCGCTACTCACGGCGAAATTATCCTTGATGGCACTCCCATTAACAACGTACCTCCTCATAAGCGAGAAATTGGAATGGTGTTTCAAAACTACGCACTGTTCCCGCATATGACAGTAAATGAAAACTTGGAGTTTCCTTTGCGAGTCAGAAAACTTCCAAATTCCGAGATAGAGAGTCGGGTAAAAAATGCTTTGGAAATGGTCCAGTTGCAAGACTTTGGGTCAAGACGCCCCGGTCAATTGTCAGGGGGACAGCAACAAAGAGTTGCGGTAGCGCGAGCTTTGGTCTTTCAACCCAAACTCGTATTGATGGACGAACCATTGGGAGCACTTGACAAACAACTTCGCGAACAAATGCAGTATGAAATTAAACATATTCACGAAAATCTGGAAGTTACAGTTGTCTATGTAACACACGACCAGAGCGAAGCTTTAACCATGTCGAATCGAATTGCGGTATTCAACGATGGTGTAATCCAACAGTTGGCACCCCCCGATGACCTTTACGAGCGCCCCCAGAATGCTTTCGTGGCCCAATTTATTGGCGAAAACAATGTTCTTCGAGGAACTATCAACGAAGTATCCGGTGATAAATGCGAAGTAGAGGTAGAAAATGGGGAGATTGTTTCAGCCAAATCGGTCAATATTTCTGGAGTTGGCAAGCCGACCACGCTTTCGCTACGACCTGAAAGAGTGATAATCAATCCGGAATCAGGTGAATGTTCAAATGTTGTAAAAGGCAATGTTGAAGAAGTAATTTATCTGGGGGACCATGTCAGAACGCGTGTCAATCTCTGTGGAAGCGATGAATTCATTATCAAAATTCCTAATTCCCACCATCATGCAGACCTTGAACTCGGTGAAAATATTTCTGTCGGGTGGCATTATGACGACTGCCGTGCTTTAGATGCACCCGCACAAGCTTAGCAGTAAGCATCAAATTTAAATCTGTTGACTTAGAGGAAATTTACAGACAAGCCTTTTCAAATTTCACATGCTGCTCACAATCAAAAAACACTAATACATCTTGTGTAATTTGGGTTTCAGATAAATTTTTTCAAAACATTTCCAACTCTGTCGAAAGCCAAGGTTAACTCATCAATTTTAATAGTCATGGCTGGCAAGAATCGAAGAACATTTGGCCCTGCCTGTAAAATCAACACCTTAGCTTCAAGACATGCTTCGGTTACATCGGCTGCAATGTTGCGGTCGCCCAAAAATTGCGCACCAACCATCATTCCCCGACCTCTTATCTCCTTAAATATGTGATACTGATTATTTATGCCATTGAGCCGTTCAAACATATACTTGCCCTTCTTTACAACTTCGCTTTGGAAACTTTTTTCGGTAACCTTTTCAAGTACAACACGCGCCACTGCACAGCATACCGGATTGCCTCCGTAGGTAGAGCCATGGCTTCCAAAACTGAAAACATCAGCCAGTCTGGAGCCTGCAAGAGTAGCCCCAATTGGCATACCAGCACCAAGAGCTTTTGCAATCGTCACAACGTCAGGCTCTGCGTTCTCTACCCATTCATATGCCAGTAGTTTCCCTGTTCGACCCATTCCAGATTGAATTTCATCGTAGATTAAAATTGCGTCGAATTCATCGCACAGTTTTCGAGCTTCCTGCAGGAATTCTTGCTCTACAGGAACAACTCCCCCTTCGCCTTGTATTGGTTCAATCAATACAGCACAAATTTCCTCGTCAAACAACTCCAGGAGTTTATCGGTATTGTTGACCGGACAATATCGGAAACCGCCCGGAAGTGGTTCAAATCCACTTTGGTATTTTGGCTGAGCCGTTGCAGTAATAGTAGCAATTGTTCTGCCGTGAAATGAGCCTTCAAATGTAAGGATTGTTCGCTTGTTTGGCGGATAGTTTTCACTGGCAAATTTTCTCGCCAGTTTTATCGCCGCTTCGTTCGCCTCAGCACCTGAATTACAAAAAAATACTTTTTCTGCAAATGTATGCTCCACCAACTCTCTTGCAAGTTGTATCGGTGGCTCGGAAAAATATATATTGCTTGTATGCCACAGTTTTTTTGCTTGTTTTGTTAGTGCTGCGACAATTGCAGGATTCTGATGACCCAGGCAGTTTACGCCGATACCCGAACTTAGGTCAATAAATTCATTTCCATCTATATCGTGCAAACGACTTCCAAATCCTTCTACAAATACAATGTCGCGAGGGTTATAGTTGGGCATGTAATATTGATGCCCCATTTCAATCAATTGACTATGTACACTAGATAAATTAGCCATGGCTGTCAACTCAATTCTCTATACATAAGTAGTTCCTCATAATTTCTTCGTAAACTGAAGATAGTTTGTCCAACGATTCAGTTTGCACTCGTTCGTTAACCTTGTGAATTGTTGAATTCAAAGGTCCGAATTCTACGACCGGTGCTCCAGTTGCCGCAACGAACCGACCATCAGAAGTACCGCCTGCGGTGGAAAGATCGGGTGTAATCCCAAGTTTATCTTCAATCGTCCGTGAAACAATTTCAACGAATTCGGCAGGTTCAGTGTAGTACGGGTTTGACGCGGCACCCCAGTTAGCATCAAACTTTAGACCCAAGTCCCTGCAAACACCTTCAATTTTCTCAATTATTGCTTCAACCGATGTGGCAGGAGAAAATCTTAAATTAAATTTCATGTTCAATTGACCAGGAATTACATTGCCTACTCCAACACCTGATTCAATATTTGAAATTTGAAAGGTTGTTGCCGGGAAATGCTCGCTACTGTCGCCCCAGTCCAATGCCACCAGATCAGAAATTAACTGGCCGCACTTGTGAATCGGGTTTTCCGCTAAATGAGGATAAGCAACGTGGCCCTGTTTTCCAAAGACTGTAATATTGCCGTCCAAGGAGCCGCGTCTTCCTATTTTTATTGTATCTCCCAGATTGAGTTCGCAAGTGGGTTCTCCCACAAGGCACGCATCAATGACTTCCGAACGGTCGTTTAACCTACCTAACACGTGCTTTGTTCCATCAATCGCAACTGCTTCCTCATCGCTTGTTATCAAAAACGCCAAGGAGCCATTTAGGGTTTGGTCAGTTGCAGTTGAAAATAAGCGCTCACAAGCAGTTACCATTGCCGCTATACTGCCTTTCATATCTGCTGCCCCTCGACCATGCAAATAACCGTTTGCAACAGTACCAGAAAACGGCGGGTACGTCCACTCAGCTTCGTTGCCCGCAGGCACAACATCAGTGTGTCCTACAAAGACAAGCAGTGGCGGCTCAGAACCCTTTCTTGCCCAAATATTTTGTACATCCTGATGGTCCATATTTTCAATGGAAAATCCTAAGGGCAAAAGGCGTTCTCCAATTATCTTCTGGCAACCTGCATCGTTTGGCGTGACAGAAGGAATACGAACCAATTCTGATGCGAGTTGAACTGTTTCAGATTTCATAAACTTAAAAAGAATTCAAATGATCCTTGGCCTCGGTTTTCTCTTTGCTTACCATAAACGAACAGAAAAATAATTCAAAATTGTTGATTCTTGAATTTGCCGGAATTCATATGGATAGTTAGGTAAATTTAATTTGCTAATTTCCATACACAAGGTAAAACAAGAATCAAATGATTAATCGCAGACAAAAATTACCATCCGAATCCAGGATACGGTTTTTCCTGGTCCTTACATGTTCAGTATTAACTATTTTCTGGCAAAACTTCGTGTACGGCGATGAATCAGTTTCAGATTTATCATTATATTACTCTTTGGGTGGATTCAGGGCATCACCTCAACCTGCCACTTTGAACACATCTCTTGAAACATTAAGTACAGGAGTCAAACTAAGTGGTACGATTTGCGGAAATTTTGACCCGGCTACAGACATCGGGGACATGCTTTCCAATCAGTTGACGAATTCTCTTGCATCTTTGAGCTCCATACCCATGGCAATAACCAGTGCCCTGCCAGGTTATATTCTGTGCCGTGCAAAGCCCGGCATGTGCCAACTGCTCCAGCATTACGTCGTTCGAGCCGAACAGCAATGGAATTTCGCAGTGGAATCATGCGAAGAAACTGTGGAAAATTTGGGCGATGACAATCTACCGGTTCAAGACTGGATTCAACTGTCCAAAGCTCAAAAATGGCAAAAGGAATCAACAAAAGGCATTAGTGCAACTGAAGCAAAGAAAAACGCCAACAACACAGATGGATGTGTAACATGGATAGGTGGTAAAAGTGCTGGTTGCAAAGGGAAACAGCCGATATGGCCTACGCAAGATGCTGTCAATGCCGGGTGGTGTTTGCTTCAGAATCAAACTGGGGACTGCGACGGCAACTTGAAATACGACAACAACGCATTGAACTTACAAAAAACCTGGGCATCTCCTTCGGAAGCCAGTTCGTGGGTGACGGATGTTGTCGGGGACCATAAGATTCATGTTGGAGAAGAATCTGCCACTATTGCAGGAACAGGTCTTCTTCCCAAAGTTGACGAAAAAGCAAACGAAATTGAATCCCGCCTAAGCAATATTGTTTATTCTGCCAGATCTCCCTCATTAAAAGAGTTGAGCGGACTCAGTACATCGCATATTTTTATTACACCAGAGATTGTTTCAGCACTTCGAGATTTACCAGACCGAGACTATCTTATTAAACGCATGGCTAATGAACTGGCGCTCGCACACACAGTCAAAAAAGCATTTCTCGCCCGAAGGCTGTTAATCAGCGGGAGAATGGAGCCCAACATACAGTCCGCGGGCGTATCGAATAGTACTCTTCAGGAAAAGATTAATCTACTGGAACAAGAAATTGAACACGCCACATTCGAGATGCAAATAAATCGTCGAATTGTTGCAGATACTACAATCAGCATTCTTAATGCTCATCAAGCACGAAAAACCCCTACCCCGCCTGCACACCGTCAACATGATTTCTCTTTTCAATAAATCTATAGTTCTATGGTCGTACATTCCTATTTAGAACTTACAACAACAGTCATTGGCTGGCATATCGCTACAAAAATTACTGAACTGCTAGTGGCCAGTGGACTCGTTTATATACCACTTGGAATTGTGCTTGTACGAAACTGGGTATCACCGATCAGAAGCCAGGAATCGAAAGACTCTGCACCTGTATCCCTTCGCCGAATGGAACAGGACACCGTTTTGATTATATTGGTTTTCGTGTTTTTGTTTTTACCAGCTGTTCCTGTGGCACCATCAAACATTTTGTATCTTGACAGCAACATGGAAAATACAGTTTCGGCTGGGGACCCGAATGTACCATTCATGCGGGATATATCGCCACCCGATGAAATCAAAGTACCGGTTCTATGGTGGTTTGTGCATGAAATTTCCTCATTCGCAACCAGATCAGTTGTGAAAATAATTGATGGGATGAGCGACCCTTCAGTACTACGTCCAACACTAATGAGATTAGCGCGATTAAGAATTACTGACAACGAGTTAATTAATGAGATACGGACTTTTCGACGCGATTGTTACGAGCCTTCGCTCGCAAAATACCAGGCACTGGAAAATCCTCCCAAGACCGGCGACCCGCTAGAAGATGTTGACTGGATCGGGTCTCGACTATTTATCGAAACTCCAGGGTTTTACAGCAAGTGCAATGATGTGTCTAGTTGCGGAACCGGATATCATGCCAAAGACTACAAACGCAACTGGGCATCAATTGACAAAACAAGGAGCTTTGGAACAGGGAAGCCATATTGTGATATTTGGTGGTCACATTCAAAAATTGGGTTGCGAAACAAAATTTTTTCGGCACTGGAAAGTGAAGCCCCCTGGCTTCATGAGGCAATACAGGATGTTCGCGAAAACGGTACAAATAATGAAAATATCAGTGTTGTTGATTACGAAGATCATGTTATCCGGCGAATAACCACAAAAGCCCCATGGATCATGGTTGAACGTGCTGACCGTGGAAAGAGTATCAGCTGGTTTTCTAAAGATATATTCTCCATAAACGGGATGCAACAAATAATTGCATCAATTGGTGCGCTAATCGTATCTGCAATTTCTTCCGTATTCATGGAATTTGTAGTTATTGGCTTACCAATGGGGCAAGCCATATTTCTAATGATGTTCTATCTTTCGATACCACTGGCTATTCCTTTTTCGGTTATTTACCCACAGATCATTGTCCGGTTCATAATAATCATGTTTTCACTCCGATTTGTGACCGCACTATGGGCACTTGCCAAATTTCTTGATGAAAAATTGCTTGAAACAATGTATCCGGACTCAAGTTTAATTGAATTTGGTGGTAGCGGAACTGCAGCTGATCTAGTATTAAATTTGATTACAATTTTCTCGTACCTCACACTGCCAGTTCTTTGGTTTTTGGTGATGAGCAGTTTGGGTTCGACATCTTCCCAATACCTTTCCAGTATTTGGAGCCAGTTTAACCAGCGAATGGAGTCAACCACAAAAACTGGTACTGAAATGACGGCCAAAGGCGCAAGCCTTGCCAAGTCAAAGATCTCTTAAAAATTAGTTTAGCCAATCTTGCAGAGTTCAACAAACACAGTAATAAACGAGTATCTGCACAACTATTGTCATTTCATTTTAGCCTATCAATATTCAGAAATAGACAGTGGGCACTTCAACTAGAAGTTAACTTCAAATACAACAATTCAACAACTGCCTTTCCAATTCATTTCATTTCCATAAAAATTGTTTTTAAATTCTTTTGATTTATTCTGACAAGCCTAGATTGAATTTACATAATTGGTAGAAATTTGAAAGATTCCAGTCAAATGATTGAATTAAATTTGAAATTATTCTTCAAATAAGTTATTGTTTATTTTTCGTATGTATTAATGTAATTCATGCTTTTTAATTTATTATTATCATTATTTATATTTCGTGCAATTGATAAAATTGTCGAGGAGGAGAAAATGAATATTAATCAGTTAGTTGACAAATTCTTTAAAGAGAAGGATTTGAAACCCGCAACCAAGCAGCATTACAAATATGTTGCAAAGTTGTTTGTTCAAGATATGCAGATAACTGAAATCGAAGATGTAACCCGCGAGGTTCTATTAGAATGGCGGGGAAAAGTTCAATGTCGTAATACACAAAAGTCGACTTGGAACAACTATCTTCGGCACTTGCTAGTACTGTTGCGATTTGCAGCTGACTACATGGAGTTTGATAAATTGCCCAATTCAACCGGGTTGTTTTATAGGATTGGCAACGTAAGACCCAAAACGATATCAATGCAGGATATTCAAAATATTTTGCATTATCTGGGCGGAAATCAATCTTCATTCCAACCTGAGTGGTTCTGGATTAGTGTTGTAAAGACTTTGTTCTACTCTGGAATTCGTCGCCAGCAACTAGCTGGATTGACTTGGAAAGATATTTCAGTTGAGGAAGGCACGATTGATTTGAGTGCCAAAACCAGTAAAAACGGCAACTCGTGGGTCATTCCGATTCCCGCTTCATTAATTTGCGAGCTTGAACAGCTAAAAAATCGCACATTAGATGTCCTGGGCGAGGATATTGAACTCTATAACCGCCCTGTTTTTGATATTGGGCTGTTCAATAGTAGGTATGAGCCAAATTTAGGCTTAAGCATTGATAGTATCTCAGGATTTTTCAAGCGACTTTCTAACAAAACATCAATTCGAATTTCTGCACACCGGCTACGCCATACGTTTGCGACCGAGTTGTCGAAAGCGGGTCGATACAAAGAACTTCAAAATCTTCTCGGGCATTCAAGCGTATCAATGACGATGAAATACATTCATCCGAATGTGAACAGAATCCGGTCGCTAGTGGATACGCTTGACGACTTGGAACTCTAGTTCAATTCTATTGATTCTGATTTGAAATGATTTTGCCCTGCATTGCGCTTTTAGCCTAATGCGGGGCAAAATTCGCTTGGACAAAGTGAATTTCTACACGACATAGAAAAAATTGATTTTCTTTAAAACCGAAATTCTGATTGATTCTAAAGCCGGGATTGTTTCAATTAACTTATATGCTATTATTTAGTTGTCAGAAACACTACAATAAATTTCGATTAGAATTGTAGTAAAATTATTTGAAACGAATTTATCAGATTGTCCAACTGGATTGGTGGGCCGTCAGGGATTCGAACCCCGGACCAACTGATTAAGAGTCAGTTGCTCTGCCAACTGAGCTAACGGCCCCGTTAGAAAATTCAGATTTTTCTTTAAATTTTTCCTTTCAAATTAAATAGTTAAATCTCTACCGGCTACCTAATTTTCGCATAGAAGCAGTCAGATTTATATGCTTCAATTCGTATTGCTGTAATCTCATGGAAATTTTATAAGATTTTATCTGACACTTGTGTAATTTGAAAAACAGGAACACCAATTCGATTCGTGTAGACTACATCATCCTGTTCTAACTTTGAGTGCAACAGTATCTGGTCAGAAATTCCTCTAGAACTGATCTTCCGAAATCTTCATTATCAAATCCGATGATTCCAATACGCTATCCCCGAATGCTCGCGCCCGGGGCATAATATCCGCAACATAAAACTTCGCAGTAATTTGCTTCGCACCCAGAAAATTTTTATTTGAGTTTGCCTCCTTCAAGTTTTCAGAAGCTAGCGAAGCAGATTTCACCATAAAACAACCGCCAACAACATAGCTTAGTTGCATCAAATAGTTGAAACTCACAGCGGCTGGCAAATTCGGATTTGAGCCTCCCGTGTCCAAAACCCATTTTGTTGAACGCTCCAAGTCATTGATGGCCAATCCCATTGCAGCGACAACCTCGTCTGTTGCATCACCTTCACCAATTTCATTCAGCATTGCCTTTAATTTTTCAATCAATTTCCCCATTGCTTCGCTGCCATCCTTGAGCACTTTTCTGCTAATCAAGTCATTCGCCTGAATGCCTGTTGTACCTTCGTAGATTGGTGTGATTCGGACATCACGAAAATGCTGGGCTGCACCGGTTTCTTCAATAAAGCCCATGCCACCGTGAATCTGAATGCCAATGTAGGCGACTTCATTGCCCAATTCTGCGCACCACCCTTTCACAATTGGAATCAAAATTCCCAATTCCGATAAGTACTCAGTCCTTTGCCTCTCGTCGGGATGGCGGCTTGATAAATCAAAAATTCCCGAAGTATAGTATGCAACGCAACGCATTGCTTCAACCAGTGCCTTCATTGTCAAGAGCATTCGCCGTACATCGGGATGATTGATAATGCTCACCCTTTCCTGCGCTCCGGTCGCTATTGATACCCCTTGGATTCTATTCTTGGCGTAGTCCAAAGCTTGCTGATATGAGCGTTCACCGATAGCTAAACCTTCTACGCCGACCGCATGCCGGGCAAGGTTCATCATGGTAAACATGTACTCGAGTCCCCTGTTCTTCTCGCCTACCAGGTAGCCTACGGCTCCACCATTGTCTCCGAATGACATTACCGCTGTCGGACTTGCCTTAATTCCAAGTTTGTGTTCAATTGAAACGCATCGAAGATCGTTTCTCTCACCGCAACTTCCATCTTCATTGACGAGGAACTTGGGAACTATAAACAATGAAATGCCCTTTACGCCTTCTGGCGAGTCAGCAGCTCTTGCAAGCACAAAATGAATTATGTTATCAGTCAGGTCATGTTCCCCATAGGTAATAAAAGTTTTCTGGCCGGTGATCAAGTAGTGGCCGCCATTTTCTACTGCACGAGTCCGAATTACGCTGAGATCGGAACCTGCCTGGGTCTCTGTCAGGTTCATAGTACCCGCCCATTCACCGGAAACAAGCCGTTTCAAATAGACTTCCTGCTGTTCCTTTGTACCGTGCAGTAAAAGAGCCTGAATTGCACCTTGAGTTAAAAGAGGACAAAGCCCAAATGACATGTTGGCAGAATGCCACATTTCCTGTACTGCGGTAGCAACCAACCAAGGTAGTCCCTGTCCCCCGAAAGTTGGGTCAAATGCCAAGCCGTTCCAGCCGCTATCTATGAACTGGGAGTAGGCATCCTTCCAGCCTGGAGGGGTAGTAACAACTCCTTCTTTACACTCACACCCAACTTCATCACCAACACTATTCAACGGTGCCAATACCTCTGAGGTAAACTTGGACGACTCATTAAGAATTGCTGATACAAGTTCTCCATCAATCCCTTCGTAGCATGAAAGTTGAAGCAACTCATCAAGTTTGGCAATTTCATTGAGTACGAACTTCATGTCCGTGATTGGGGCGTAGTATTCAGACATTCAGACTATTCTCCGAAAAAATTATTTTGAACAAATTTATAGCGCATGAATTCATTTTACACGCCAACTTGAAGAATTTCCTTACAGATGGGAAAATAACTCTCAACGATAAATTCAATTTTCTCAATCACCTCTCAAGTAAAAACTTCTTTACTGGCGTTAAAACCCTATCAGGTGCTTCTACCAGTATTGAGTGCTTCAATCCTTCCAGTATCGTAAGTTTCGAATTTTCCAGTTCCCCATGGATAAATCGATTAAGAGTCGGGGTACACCCACCATCCAACTCGCCTGTTATTACAAGACTGGGACATTTTATTTCACTTAACCAACCATCCATTTCCGTGGTCGCATAAATCTGAAAGACACTGAGAAATACATCTTCCGGTGTATCTTCAATCTGTTTCTTCCTCATTTCAATCACATCCGGCCGTTTTGCAACAAATTCGTCCGTAAACCACCGTTGAACAAGTGTGTCGATTACAGCCATAACCCCTTTTTCTTCCATTGACTTGCCAAGATTGGACAATTTCGCCTTATCTGCCGCCGACCGTCCGGCAGCAGTACTCAAAATTATTAAAGAGGAGACTCTATCTGGAAATTCCCTTGCAAAGGCAGGACCAATCATTCCGCCTAGCGAATGCCCCATGATGTGAATCTTTTCATGCCCCAAATGTTTTCTCAACGATTCAATATCTTCAACCATATCCTGCATCGAGTACGGTGTTGGAAGAACTACACTGTCTCCATGCCCTCTCAAATCATAGCTTACGCAGGTATAGTATTCTCTTAATTCTGATATTAATGGATTCCATGTTGACCTTCGCGAACCAATGCCATGTACCATGTAAAGAGCGGGGCCATCTCCCGAAACCTGGTAATGAATGTTCATATCGAAAACTATGCAACTTCCGAATGAAGCGGAGAAAAATCCGAAGATTGCGTTTTTTCTGCGAATACCGGAGCTACTTCTGTTGCAAATCGTTCAATACACTCCAGTGTTTCGGACTGCTCTGCTCCAAAATTTATGTTCAGTATAAACCGGTCAATTCCTGCTTCAGCATACGGTGCCAATTCATCAATCATTTCTGACGAGGTACAGATATGTAGATTTTTGGCAGTCTCTTCAATTGGCACGTTTCTTGGTATAGGCACAATTAAACCGTCTTCAACAATGCCATCCCCTGTATATACATTGTCAAATTGACCATAGTAGTGGTGCGCCAACTCAGTTTTTTGTTTTTTATCAACTGAATTTCCAGCGACAAATACCACTCTTGACATGGAAATTGTAAGCTCCTCTCCTTTGCTACCCAATTCCGCCTTCCCTCTTTGAAACGCGTCAACCTGGCCAAGCATATGCTCGTGCGTACCCGATAATGGCGTAGTCAGAATGTGAAATCCTCTTTTTGCACTGTGATAAATTGCCTCTGGAACCAGTGCACTCATCATTATTGGCGGCCCGCCCTCTTTCACAGGTCGGGGCATTACGGTCAGCGGCGGAAACTTATAGTACTTGCCATCCCAGGAAACTTCCCGCTTGGTTAGCAATGCTTGAAGAACAGACAGTGACTCATCAAAAACTTCACGGCTACTTTCCAGTGGCACTCCAAGTCGGTCCATTTCAAAACCGAATGCACCGCGACCAACCCCCAGTAGCAAGCGACCATCTGTAAAAATGTCCGCACAAATAACCTCTCCTGCATAGACTCTCATGTCATGAATGGGCAGTACAGCCACGCTAGTCATGATTTTGACTCGCTCAGTCAAACTTGCAATCTTAACGGCAAACTGTAATGGAGCTGGCATTAGCAAAATGTTAATCAAATGATGCTCGGTACACGAAACTGATTCATAGCCTAGCTTTTCAGCCAAGACAGCTTGCGCTAGCATGTTTTTATAGAGCAATTCACCGCCCATGTCGTGATTCGGGTAGTAAGCAGACAGTTGAATACAGAACTTCATAATTGAGGAAGCGATTGAATGCTGTTAGTTATAAAAATTCCCATCGTTGCGACCAAGTATTTTTCAATAATGACAGGTTTGACTGAATAATTTCAACGATTTTCCTTTGTTGTCCACCGGCAGTAGCCAACAATAGCGGATGTAAATCAATAACGCAAAATTAAAAGACTGCTTTTTCTGAATTTTAGTTGATGCTTCAATACTTTATACTGAAATTCAAATAGCCTCGATTAGTCTCCTCGCTAAAGCAAACTCCATTCGTCTACGATAGCGACCATCTTTTCTTATTCCTTTAAACGGTGTTAGAAAAATATCATTCGTTTCATCGCGAAATTTTATTATTTGATTATTGAGTGATTTGACCAGGCTTGGAAGATTCTCGAATTCACCGCTAATCCTGGTTATCAATCAAGAAGATACTTTAATTAGGGAATTATATACAGTAATAACCAAAGGTGGTTTGGTATAATGGGCAGATTGTGAACACCCCCGCAACAATTCGCACTTTTACCCACACTGCAAAGCTCTCCAGGTCGACCCACGAGCATCTGGATGACTTTTTGAATCAACAGACGCTGTTGTGGAACTGTGCCTTGGAAGAGAGGATAAATGCGTATGAGAAATGCGGTGTTGGCATAACGAAGTTCGATCAATTCAAATCCCTGACGCTTGTACGTGCGGACGACCGCTGGTTCAGTGCTTATCATGCGTCATCGCAGAGAAGCATATTGATGCGGCTTGACAAGGCGTTTGAGAATTTCTACCGTCGAGTGAAAAATGGCGAAAAGCCGGGCTTTCCGAAGTTCAAGTCGAGTCGCAGGAAAGTCAGGTCGTTCGAGACGGATTCGTTCAATATCAAGCGCCGGAGGCATTGGAACACGGTATCGATAAAGGGAGTAGGGACACTTCGCTTCAAAGGCAAGTTGCAAGGCCGGGTGAAGATGCTGCGAGTCGTGAAGACGGCGCGGCGAGTGAAGATCCAGCTGACAACCGAAATACCGGCCGGCGACAACGTGGTTGATGAACGCGCACCGATTGGAATTGACGTGGGCATATCAAGCGTGGTGGCAATGTCGAATGGAGTTGTCGTTCGAGGGGAGTCGCTTGACCGGCGCAAGAAGAAGCTGAACAGGAAGAAGCATCTGCAAAGAAAGGTGGCGCGAGCCAAGCCAGGTTCGAACCGCAGAAAGAAGACGGTGCTTCAGTTGTCCAAAGAATGCCAGAGACTGAAGGAAAGAGAACACGGCAGGCTGCATGAACTCTCTGCAAGGATCATCAAGGAAGTCAGCTCCAATCTCATAGTGGAAGATCTGAATATCCGCAGCATGACGAAGACCGGAAACAGAAGATCAAAGAAAGGCTTGAATCGCTCCCTGCTGGAGCAGAAATGGAATGGATTGATGCACATGCTGTCCTACAAGGCCGAAAGCGCCGGCGGCATGCTGCTGAAAGTACCGCCGCATAATACATCGCAAACCTGTTCAGTGTGCTTCGGGAAACCCAATGTAAAGATTGGCTTGAAGGAACGCACGTATCGCTGCGGTCATTGCGGTCATGAAGAGGATCGCGATGTGAATGCGGCCAAGAATATTCTCCGTGCCGGCTTGACCGGCAGTCTGGGCGGGAGGCCCGATGCTCCGGGGAGAATTGAGAATCAGGAAGGTTCGTCGAAGAGGATAATCCAGTCGTCTTCGGGAGGACCTCCTACTGGGCAGAACAGTATCCAATGGTCTGGTTATCATTGGATATAATTCCCTCGTTAAACATACTTCGGTCATGGAGCAGAATGTAAGTAGACAGCCTTTCGCAAAACAATCCGCTTTGTAAATAACTCGCAGGAACCAAGGCGGCAACATAGTCGCAATTATCAAGGCACAATTGAAGACAGTGCTTGTAAAGGTTATCAAAATCAGTAAGTTGGTAAGGCAATCCTCGTCTAGTGGCAGAATATCTTGCCAACCAGGGCGGATTCGTTATACATACTTCAAAACCCTCGGGGAATGATTTGATTGTATCTCGCTGTTTGACTTCCGTATTCGCCGGGATAATGTCATACGAATCGAACTGTTTACATAGATTTATCTCTTGGAGTGCCTTGATAATATTATTTGAGCCTGCAAAAGGTTCCAATATTGGCTTAGAGTGCAATTCTATCTTTTTAGACCATTCCAAGAACGGATGAAGTGTGAATGGACTGCCACACGTGTAGAACTGTCCCCTAGATCTTTTGTATGCAATTTGATTGTTCACCTTTCTATCCTCACCAAACACGCATTCTTCACACTTTTGCCCGCATCTGTATCAATGACGCATCAACTCCAAAGTGATTTACAGGAAAATTCAATGAATATACTGATAATCACCGAAATCAGAATCTACTTCTATCCTCAAGAAAACGTTCAAGTGCACCAGGCCGGTGAGCAATTGGCTTTAACGGTTTTCTACTTTTTGCTGGGGTTAGTGCCCCTCGCCGTTCAAGCTCTGCCAAGTGTTCTTTAAGCGTGGATTTCTCTTCCATCAAGGGGCGAATTTCAGCTACAGGCTCTCCTCGGTAAGTAATCGTAATTGATTTTCCCGATCTCACTAGACGAACAACCTCCGAAAACTTTGTTTTTGCTTCAAATGTTGAATACTCTAAGCCCATCGTATACATCCCAAATTGAATTTTTAGTAAATTTATTAAACTAATCTGGCCAGTTTATTATATTTGATACTTATATACTTAAACCGGTGGTATTTTGATTCTTATGTAGTTTCTGGAACTACAACAAGCTTGAATTGAAATCAAATGAAAAATATTAGTAAAGTTGATAGAGATTGACAATATATAGAACATATAATCGAGAATGTAAAAAAATACTATATGTGGACGTATTAGTGATATACTCATCGTCTAGTGTAACTTTATGCAACCAATAATCAAAATTAAACGTATTTTTACTTTTGAATTACCATTTTTAGATTATTCAAATTAAAAAGTAATAAATATCCGATTAAGAGATGAGTAATTTCCACCCCTACCTTCATACAATATTTAATGTAAGTGAAAAATACTTGGAGCGAGTATTTACTAAAGCCCAGTTAGCAAAATTTAAAACTCAGTGTTACAAAGAAATTCAGGGCAACAAAAGAGATACGATTGACCAGTTCGTTAGTCTTTACTGTCAATCAGTAAAAGAAATTTTTCAGGCAGAATACTCACAAGTTGATCATCGTCTAGTTGAATTCCTTGAATCTGACCGAATTAAAATGAAAATCTTGTGGGGGGATTGCCTAGATTTTTTGAAGAGTATGAAATCAGAAAGTGTACAACTAATGGTTACTTCCCCTCCTTACTACAATGCTCGCGAATATTCAAATTGGAATAATCTGGATGATTATCTGATTGAGATGGAATCAATTATTAAAGAGTCATTTAGAGTGCTTGACAACCATCGACCATTTGTCTTTAACGTCGGTGATATCTTTGACAACGACCACAAATACACCAAGTCATCTTGGGGCAAGCGGCGAATTCCGCTAGGCGCATATTTCACTTCAATATTCGAAAGTGTTGGATTTCATTTCGTAGATGACTTTATTTGGGACAAGGGAGAAGTGCAGTCGCAAAGACATAAAAATGGTGATAATCCATTTCCCTTGTATCAATATCCAGTCAATTGCTATGAGCATATTTTTGTATTTTACAAACATCGGTTGGATGATACATTGTATCCATGCCCAATTTGCGGGTGTCTAAAGGTAAATGGAAATGCTTACTCGGGTGTTGGAGTCAAATCTTGGGAATGCAAAAACTTGGACTGTATGGAACGATCTGAAGGAAATAGAGGGAAACGTTTTTCATATAGAAGTTATGTTATGAATGGTTTGAAGTCAAATTGCAATGTAGTCAAGGATGATTTGTTGAAGATGTGGCGGCGTGACCTAGTGCGATTTCCGCCAGTAATTAAAATTAATTCTAAAGGAGAGAACTTACTCGGGCACACTGCACCTTATCCTAGCGAAATCCCAGCATACGCAACTCAAGTATTTAGCGGTTTAGGAGAAACAGTATTAGACCCATTTGCTGGAAGCTTCACCACTGCTATCGAGGCAACGAAACTCGGTCGCCATGGTGTTGGAATTGAAATAAATAAAGACTTGTTCCGCAAATCAATCTTAATGAACGCAAATAAACAACTTTCAGATATCCCTTTAAATTCAAGCAAACCTTGGATTGAGTACGATTATGCATACCGATAAACTAGAAGCTGAAAAACGTGTTATTGGCCTCTACGGTGAAATGCGATTAGCAATGGAGTTGCATAAGCGTGACTGGCAAGTATATAGAGCCTACATTGATGAAAAATTCGATTTTGTGATTTTGAAAAGTTATTGTGACAAATGTGCAGAATTTACCAAGCCACTCCGACGTAAAAGCCAGTACAGCGGCTCTCATGGGCAATCTCTACCTCAGCCTGATTCACCAAATTCAACAATTCGAACAACAGTAACCAATTTGTGCGAGAAATGTGAATCAAACTC
Organism: Arenicellales bacterium; assembly: GCA_965203865.1. Taxonomy (GTDB): domain Bacteria; phylum Pseudomonadota; class Gammaproteobacteria; order Arenicellales; family JAJDZL01. The sequence goes on along the minus strand of OZ241916.1, from coordinate 1,096,052 downwards.
GTTGCAAATGCTTGTCCGATTTATTCAAGTTAAGACTTCGGAAGGCAAGCCGATGAAACCAAAAAAAGGCGAAGAATCATTGAAGAGCTATAGTTTTCATCCTAAGATTCGATATCATTTGGCCGATGGACGGGTGTTTTATGTATGGATTCAGGTATGGGATGAAAATCATGTAAATTACTATATCTTTAAAACTGAGGATGTTGAAAAATTTGATGACCTTTCACTAGATAGCTATCAAATAACAGACAACCAAAAAATAACGCTACGAATAAATAAAGAAGGCAAAGTCAAGACAAAGTCCAGAAAATATCCTAACAACCATTACGAACAAGTTTTTGTAAATTTTAAAGATAACTTCGAACTGTTTGATCAACTTATCGATGACGAAATGAAATGGTACAAAATCAAATAGGTAAATCCATATCGGTTTGATGTATTAGCTTTCCCTATAGCAAACTCTAAATTAAGTGGTGTTTTGAAAATTGACAGATAAGGTAATATAGCCTGACGAATCACCTATAGCATTGATTTCTCTCACACCATCTGCTATACCCAGCGCTATTTTCAACACTTACTTGCATCTGATAAATTTAGCCAAGGCAAAGTATGGAGACATAACAAATGGATGAAAAATTGTTCAAAAAAGGACTATCCAAAAGAAAGGCGACACTCGGAGAAAAATATGTAGAAAAGAATCTTGAGGCTGCCGATGAGTTTATTCGCCCGTTTCAGGAGGCGATGACAGAATGGTGCTGGGGATTTGGATGGGGAGACGAAACAATCAGTGCGAAAAACCGTTCAATGATTAATCTCGCAATGATCGGGGCACTAGGTAAAATGCACGAATGGGAACTGCATTGTCGCGGGGCATTGAACAACGGCGTAAGTGTAGATGAAATTCGTGCGATTATTCACATCGTTGGAATCTATTGCGGAGTACCGCAAGCCCTTGAATGTTTCCGTGCGGCGCGAAAGGTACTGGAAGAAGAGAACCAATTATAGAGCGTAATATTCGCTGAATCATATTACGATACTCAGTTATTCAAGGCAAAAATACCAATCACTATCGAAATGATTCCATTGATTCAACCTATATTGCTAACCATCGTGTTGTTCAAGTCGCAAAACCTTTCCTTGACAAATCACTTGCGACTTTAACATTGTTTGTAGAGTCAGTCTCGCTTGTAGAACGAGTAATTAAATTCACTTTATCAAACGTTCTAACTTTCAATTCGTATTTGAAAAACCTGCAATGCCTTCCGTTAGTCTGAATCAACTGCTTAATTCGGTCGCTGATGCCGGTATTGAAATTTTCAGGCGGCATGCACCCGTTAAAAGACCAACGACTAATAATCTTAAAGCTTGGTGTGATGAAATCATGACAATCGTCGGAGAGGCTTCGGGCTTAGCAATTGCCAGACAGATTGTTACCGGATACAAAGGCCTGAATGATGAAGAAAAGCTCGCCTTCCTAACGTACCTTCTTGAGAATTTTGATGTTAATCCAGAGAAAATTCTAGACTTTGCAGTTGCCTACAATGAATCTCGCGACATCGCGAGTTTTGAAAAACTGTATTCGGAAGTTGAGCCGCGCAGACAGGAATTGTTTCGGAGAATCAACATGGCACCAGATGGAATTTCAACTCTTGTGTCCATGCGGAGTGATTTGATGCGTTTTTTAAATTCTCACCCCGAACTAAAACCGGTGGAGAACGATTTGGCACACTTAATGGCTTCCTGGTTTAACAAGGGGTTTCTTACACTTCGACGCATCGACTGGGAAACACCGGCGGCGGTACTCGAGAAAGTCATTCAATACGAAAGCGTTCATGAAATTTCCGGTTGGGAAGATCTTCGGAGACGGCTTGCAGAAGATCGAAGATGCTTTGCATTCTTTCACCCCGCAATGCCTGATGAACCTTTGATTTTTGTTGAAGTTGCTTTGGAAAACAGCTTGCCTGAATCCATTAAAACACTCATTGACCATAACCGGGAATCCGTAGACCCGCACAAGGCCGATACAGCAGTTTTTTATTCAATCAACAATTGCCATTCTGGCTTGAAAGGAATTTCGTTCGGCAACTTTCTCATCAAGCAAGTTGTTCTGGAAATAAAAATGGAATTTCCTCAGATTAAGACATTTGCAACTCTTTCACCTATTCCAAAATTTCGCAAGTGGCTATCTGACTGCGTTGCTGATTCAAACAATGAATTCCTTTCCCAGCCAGACCGAATTGCGCTTGAATATATGAACACCGATTCCTGGTACGCAAAAGAAGAATTTGAAGAAAAATTGCAACCCTTTTTGAAGCGACTAGCTGCCTTGTATTTGACAAAAGCAAAGAAAGGAAATCTCCCCTACGATCCAGTCGCACGATTTCACTTGGGAAACGGTGCTGAACTGCACCGAATCAATTGGCGAGGAGACATGTCTTCCAACGGCTTGAAGCAATCTGCCGGAATTCTTGCCAATTACCTGTACGACCTCGATGCGATTGAGAAAAATCATGAAAAATACGTTAAAAACTACAGTGTTGTAGCAAGTTCCTCGGTTTCCAAGTTAATGCGAAAGTAGAATATTCAGTTTAATGACAACGAACTACTTGATAGAAAAAGACAATTCTTTTCTTGTAATGGTTGATGTGCAAGAAAAACTTTTGCCTGCCGTAGAATCACCAAATGCACTGCTAAATAATATTCAATGCATCCTGCAAGCAGCAAAATTACTATCCATTCCTGTTGTTATTACAGAGCATTGTCCTGATGCTATTGGACATACAGTAGATAAATTGTCAAGTCAGATTGACAACCCCGTTGTAATTGAGAAAACACACTTTTGCGCAACAGACGAGCCAGATTCTGTTGAACAAATCCAAGAATTGGACCGACACCAGGCAGTAGTTGTTGGCACCGAGGCACATGTATGCGTACTACAAACTGCTATCGGGCTGAAGCAAAATGGATTTCAAATAATACTTGTATCCGACGCTGTCTCTTCCAGAAGTCCTGAGGATAAAAACATGGCATTGGAAAGAATAAAGTTTAGCGGCGGAATGATTGCCACAACTGAGATGATAGTATTTGAATGGCTGGAAAGGGGTAATACTGAGGACTTTAAAGCAATTTTACCGATGATCAAATCTCTAAAGGAATAGTTGACATCGTCTAAGCCGCCAACAGTCGACTGGAAATTGAAGTTCCAACCCAAGCTTTGGAGTTAAATAACTGTGACCTATGCAAATGCCAGTCCCAAAGATATTCTAATTAACCTGTTCAAGACTGCAGTACATAGCGTTTCACCAGAAAATTGCCTGCCAGAACACCTTGTGTCAATAATTGATGACAAGATTTGTGTAGTTGCAGTTGGAAAGTCTGCGGCTTTAATGGCCCAAGTTGCAGAGCAATTTTTACAACGCAATACTTACGGATTGGCTTTAACTCCCTACAATCACGCTGTCGATTGCCAGACTATAGAAGTAGTGGAGGCGGCACATCCAGTGCCAGATAATGCCGGGGTCAAGGCCGCACAGAAAATCTTGAATACTGCTGAGGCTCTGAACTCTTCCGATTTTGTTCTCTGCTTGATTTCAGGCGGTGCTTCTTCTCTCTTAACTTTGCCTGCAAATTGCCTGACTCTTGATCAAAAGCGAACAATCACTCAAGAACTGCTCAAATCCGGTGCTGACATTGAAGAAATGAATTGTGTTCGGAAACACTTGTCTCTGATCAAAGGCGGCAGATTAATGAGTGCGATTCACCCAGCCAAAGTATTAACTTTGTGCGTATCCGATGTTGTGGGGGATGATCCGGCAATCATCGGGTCGGGGCCAACAGTAGCGGACCCTTCTACTTGCGAAAAAGCACTAGAAGTCATTCGAAAGTACAATATTTCATGTCCCGAAACTGCAATTAAAGAACTGAAATCCGGTGAACTGGAAACACCAAAGCCTGGGGACATGCTATTTCAAAATTCCAGGGCGAAAGTAATCGCATCAGCGGATATTGCGATAGAGGCATGCGAGAGAGAGGCACATTTGATTGGTATTTCAACGTCTTCGCTCGGTTCCAGAGTAGAAGGCGATTGCAATGCAGTTGCAACGGACCACGCACAAAAGGTGCTTCAATTCTTGCGAAGAGCCAATTTAAATGGTTCGCACCTTATTCTATCGGGAGGCGAAACTACTGTTTCTGTATCTGGAAAAGGAAAAGGCGGACCCAACACACAATACGCACTTGCACTGGCAATTGAACTGAATGGTACAAAAGGCATCTATGCAATCGCCTGCGACACTGATGGAAGAGATGGCTCTGGAGACAATGCAGGTGCGGTCATCACTCCCACCACACTGAAAAGGGCTGAACAAAAGAATCTGAATCCTCAAGAATACCTTGACAACAATGACTCTTACAGTTTCTTTGAAAGTCTCGGCGATCTTGTCAAAACAGGGCCAACTCTAACCAATGTCAACGACTACAGAGCGATTCTTTACCTTCCTGAGGAGACAAGCTAGATATTATTTAGCCAACCGCTTTTGCCAGTTCTTCCTTTCGGATTTCCTTATAGCGAGCTTCAAATTCATCTTTTACAGCGACTGCTGCTTCGTATGCGGTTCCCTCTACTTCCTTCGGAACACCTTTCTGCCATTGCATCAAGTACTCGTCCGTACCTGCAAGTTGCATTTTCATTGCTACCAGATCAATCAATTCCTGAAATCTCTCGCTTAATAGTTCCTTGTGAACCTCGCTCCCTTCCCGGGCTTCAACCACAGACGGTATGTTTTTCCAGTACAGAACTGTTACTTTAGCCATTGCTACAATTCCCGCATTGATAAATTGTTTGAATATGAATTACTGCACCACTTGCTTACTTGATAAGTATATTCACGATTGTGTTTTCGTTTTGCAATATTCAATTCTGACTTTGCTCAAGGCTTGAACTTTTCGGGTTTCGAAAAGCAGGAAAAGCAAGTTCTTTTAAAGACTTATCAAGTACAGCGCTGCAAATCAATCTTCTCTAAGAGGGGTATTAAACAAAGTAGTTTCCTTCGAATCAATTCAAGGAATTATTTTGATTTGCACAGAACTATTGCTACATTTATATAATAGGCGTTCAATTTATAATAGCAACAAATATCTGTAGTTAGTCAAAATGTGGGCAAAACGATTCCCTGTACCTGAATTTGATCGGCATTCATTAAAAAATCTGGAGTGGACGCCGCCAGAAGTGCAATCCTCTGATGAATTAAGCGGAGCCGGTTGCTATGCTGTTCAAGGCAACGATTCATTCTACGAAAAGTTTTCATTCCGCGGCGAACACCTACTTGCTGTAGCCTGTAAATTGCCCAGTGAAGAAGTTGCCGTTTGGGGAAACTCCTACGCATGGCCGATTCACCGAGTTATCATTACAGATTCTTTGGATGCAGATAGTTGTACTGTTCTTGCTGACTGGACAACTCCCAGGCCCATGAACACCAGACTAGGCCCCGATGGTGGAATTACAATTCAATCGCCTGAAGCGTATGTATTGATTGGGCACAAGATTGCGAACCACTGGATTGCGAACCGAGTCATCCTGGATAATCAGTGGACAGATTCAAAAGAAAATGGTTTTAGAATCCTCTCTTCCAGTGAAGAAAAAATTAACGATTTTCACGATTCTGTAGTCTACTTTCAATGGTAGAAACGGTAGAATCAAACACTATCTGCACATAATTTTCGAAATCAGGGCACTCGAAAATTGTCTAATTTAATTCACTCGCAAATCCGTAAGCTAGTAAATGGTTTTTCTGTTGAAACGACTCCTGGTAGTGCGAAAAAAATTCTGAACTATTCCGAATACCTGGCTCCACAAACCAAGGTTTACGTGACACTCCTGCCCGGAAGCCACCTAAATGAAACTCTGGATGTCTGCAAGCGTTTATCCTCTGAAGGAATGATTCCTGTTCCTCACCTAGCCGCTCGCCAAATAAAAAACAAGCAAGAGTTGGAAATCGCTCTCAACCTGCTATTGAACGAAACAAGTTCTACTCAAGTTCTTGCGATTGCAGGCGGTTCTCCCAAACCCGTCGGAGATTTCGACAATTCCATGCAGTTGCTGGAAACCGGCTTGTTCGACAAATACGACATTCATACAATTGGTTTTGCCGGACACCCTGAAGGAAGCCCGGATATTTCTGATAACGAAGTCGATTCTGCACTTGAATGGAAAAACAAGTTCGCACAACGTACAGACGCAGATGTTTATATCATCACACAATTCTGCTTTGATGCAAAGGGAGTTGTTGACTGGTGTAATCGAATAACAAATCTGGGAATTCATCTGCCGGTTCATGTTGGGGTACCAGGAATTGCCACTTTGGGAACATTGCTCAAACATGCTATGCAATGCGGGATTGGGCCCTCTATAAATGTGCTCAAGAAACAAGCGGGAAGCGCTCGAAAACTGCTTCAGCTTTCAGCGCCGGAAAAATTGCTTGTCGACTTGGCAAGATACCAAAGTTCCACTAAAAACAGTAGAATAGATAATCTCCATGTATACCCGTTCGGCGGGCTGAGTAAATCCAGCATGTGGTTTCAAAAAATCAAAGAGGGCAATTTCATAGTCAACGATGAGAGGTCATCCATAAAACTTGTAGACTAGAATTCCTGAATACGGGAGACAAGACTAGCATGAAGATAACACTGACTGCCAAGCGCAGCGACAATATCCCTGACATTTTTACTGCTCTTGGTGGTGAGTTCCTCGGAACATTTGTTATGGCCTTCTTTGTCGTCGGTTCTGTTCAGGCAGTTATTTTCACAAACGCACAAATTGGACTATGGCAAGTAGCGGTCGTATATGAAGGATTCCCACTAAGCAGAGTAGTACCTTACTGGTTTCATTCTTTTTGGGCTAGGGAGATATCGCAATTCCAAGACCACGCGGTGACTGGTTTACAGTATACATTCTCGCCCCGATTGTAGGGGCTGTAATTGGCGGAGGTATATGCACGCAATTGCAACCCGGCTTCCGAAATCAGCAAAAAAGACATAAAGCGGCATGTCTGGCATGAGAAAATATCCAAAATTTTTTATGCCCTGTAATGTTTTGAACAGAAAACAAGCCATCAGATTCAAACTTCAACTCGCAATGTTTCAATGCATCACCCGCAATATCAAAATAGTCGCCTATTTCGCCATTGTGCATTAATGCAAATATTCCAATCTTATAAGAAGATTGGATCTATCATTTCCCTAAAATCCATTCAGCAAAAACTGATTGATATTGAAATACGAAGCCTTGCAATTCTGCTTCGAGGTTTACAGTTCAGCTCGAAAAATTTATGTCCAGGCATCAAGTAAAAGAAATATTCGTCTAAATTTACAGAATTTTCTTTGTAATTCGAGATAATATATTTAAAATATGCAATTTGTATGATTGATATGAAAAATCTCGTTCGCGGAAGAACTGAAACAATCGCACTGGAAAAAATGGAACCCAATATTGAGGCTGTTCTTAAAATTCAGGGCTACAAGGATCCAAGCAAGGTAAGACCTGCTGTTTTGAAAGCGGCGAAGAAAGCGATTCAGGTTTTAACCGAAATTGTTTTCCCAACCGTGAGTTATCAAGTGATTAATGTCGAGAGCGTTGATGATAACAGGCTTGTTTTGGGAAATGGAGCAGTTCTTGAAAGTCGAATTTTTCAACAGTACCTGAGCGAATCAAAGGAAGCAGTAGTGTTTGCGTTGACTGTAGGAAAGAAAGTAGATGAACAAACCATTCAATGGATGGATGATGAAATGCTGGTTGAAGCGTTGTTTCTGGAGTCCGCCGCATGGCTAGGAGTCGAACATGCCACCAAGGAGTTTGTGATTGCAGTTCGTCGCTGGGCTCACCAGCAACAATTGAGGATTACGAGACGACTCGGACCGGGATACTCATATCCAATCAACGGAGAACAGGTGCAATGGGACTTGACCGACCAAATGCCACTTTTTTCAGTATTCAACGACAGGGAAATCCCTATATCATTGCTCGAAAGTGCCGCGATGCTACCCAAAATGTCGCGTTCTGGACTTTACGGACTTATCCCGGAATAATATTCAAGGTAGTAGAAATTTATGAAAATAGACAATGACGGACTTGTTATCATTGGCGAGAATTTTAATGCAACACGCAAAATCAAAGCTTCCAGTCCACGGGTACTGCAAGAAAACGGCAAGTGGTACATTATGTATACGAATCTTGATTCATCTCCCGGCCGACTTGATGTTACGGCTACCATGCCAGAAAACCCGAACGAGCAGGCATTGTTTGCAATCCCTCATATTGCAGAAGCGTGTCGACAGAAAAACATGGATTATATTGTCTGGGTTATTCGCGCACAGGAAAGTGGCGGTGCGCATATTATCGACCTTTGCGTCGATGAAATGTCTGTGTATCCGGAAGAACGCTACGAGTGGATGAAGTGGCTTGTAAAAACTGTACAATCCATCACAAGCAGCGTCGTTTCTATTGATTCATCCGATTCCAATACAATATATGCAGGACTTGAAGCACACGACGGTTCAATTAGCCGACCCGCAATCAATTCTTTCAATCTTGAAGATGGCAGGCAGGTGCTTGTTGAAATGGCAAAGGAACGCGGCGCATTGTTGTTTGCCAATGCAAGTGGCAATCGCGGCATGCCGCAAAACGCGGAACAACGCATAGAAAATCTGGAGCAGTGCATGAAAATGATGAATGACGGAGGGATACCTATTGAAGATCGCTTTTTGGACCCGCTCGTTTTTCCTATTGGTGCCGGCCCCGACTTCGGCAATCACTACTTGGATGCGGTTCGCGAGATGCGAAATCGTTATCCTGATGTTCATATATTCGGCGGACATAGCAATGTGTCGTTTGGCTTGCCGCAAAGAAAAGTACTGAACCACGCTTTTGTAAGTCTATCAATACTTGCGGGTTGCGATTCGTTGATGATTGATCCAATTATGAACCCGGTCAAACCCTTTAACGACTTCAGATTTGCGGCAAACGCACTAACCGCGAGAGATGAGTTCTCAGTAAAGTATTTGAAGTACATTCGCTCACTTTCAAAACCAACCAAGAAGACACGACCCAAAAAGTAAGTGAAATTCCTATTATTTAAATTTGTTTCTACAAGTATCCTTTGAGTCAAACTAACGCGCCAAATAGAGGAAAACAAAATGAAAGAACTACTTCCGCGTGAACGCTTTGCTCGTGCGGTTCGGCATGAAAAATTGGACCGAGTACCGCTTTTGTACCGCATGAAAAGCGAAGCAAAAGAGAAAATCGCACGTATCTACGGAATTGAAAAAACCGGAACTGGACTAAAGCACAATCCAGAACTGGAGCTTCGGCTTGGAAACGATGCAATCATCTACCAGATTGGTATCAATGCTGAATTTTCACACAGACATATTCAAATCGGTGAGACTTGGCACAATCATTTTGGAGTAGGCTATGGCAAGAGCGGGCTCAAGGGACGGACTCCAGAAGAACACGAGGTGTTCAAGAAAACTCAGGAATTTTGGGGACCTGCCAAGGTTGTTCCGGAAAACTTTCCGAATTTTCATCCGATCACTTCAATGGAAGACTTGAAAAACTACGAGTGGCCTGACCCTGCCGATGAAAAATTGATCGGCCCTATCCGAACACTACTGGAAAAGTATCAGGATGAGTACTTTATTATTGTCGACCTTTCATCCACTCTCATTGAAGCTGCATACGCCCATATTGTAGGCACACAGAATTTCTTTCTGTATCTTTTTGACCAGCCAGAACTGATACATGGTGTTCTGGACGGGTTGACCGAGTACTATACAACGCTCGGACAGAATGTGATTGACATGGGCATAGATATGATTCGAGTGGGCGATGACATTGGTGCGCAACAGTCCATGATGATATCTCCCGACCAGTGGCGAGAGCTGGCCAAACCAAGATTTGACTATATGTTCAAGCAATTCCGCAAAACCAACCCAGACATTTTCATCAAGTTGCATTCTTGCGGCGACTATTCGCCGATTATCGGAGACATGGTTGAACTTGGAGTTGATTTGTCAGGATTAATGCAACCCACGGGCGGAAACAAGAATCAAGCCGAATTAAAACAGAAATTCGGCAACGACATTGCATTTATTGGTGGCTTCGACGTTCAACGACTCTTGCCAAGAGGTCAAGTTGAAGATATTCGCAACGGTGTCTGCGAAGTAATGAAAAATCTGGCCACTGGCGGCGGCTATATTTTTTCACCATCTCACTACATTCTCGCTGATGTTCCCATTCAAAACATCTACACGATGCTTGAAGCGCAACGCGACTTTGGCATGTACGGAAAATACCCTTTGAACTAACACTTCAACCCGGAATAAACACTATGGAAGATCCTGTTCTTGTAATCCCCGAAGGCTGGGAAGCTCGCGCACCGAACGGCTGGGAGTGGGAAACACTGTGGGACGCTGTAGAGACCGGCGACCATGTTTACACCGACGAAAGAGTCAAGCAAGCGATTGAAGCGGATATTGACCCTCGAGTTATTCTGGACGACGGACTTTTTCCCGGATTCAACTTGCAAGCCGACCGGTTCAGTGCCCAAGTCATATTCATTCCAGAAATGCTTATTACAGCGAGAGCGATGAAAGCAGGGCTCGCACTGATTCGTCCACTGCTGGCGGCCATGGCAGAAAAACCTATTGGCACATTTGTCATTGGCACTGTACTGGGAGACATGCATGATATTGGTCAATCTATTGTCACTATCATGTTGGAAAACGCCGGATTTAATGTAATCAATCTCGGCACTGATGTTCATCCGGACCGCTTTATTCAAACAGCGTGCGAAGAAAATGCTGATCTGGTCGGGTTTTCTGCCCTGCTTTCGACCACCGTCTACTATCAGAAAGTTACGATTGACGAATTCGAAAATGCCGGTCATCGAGACAAGGTCAAGATTTTGATCGGCGGGGCACCAACTACACAAGAATGGGCAGACGAATGCGGTGCGGACGGCTGGGGCAAGGATGCTGTGGACGCGGTTCGCCTCGCGCTTAAGCTTGTTGAGGAACCCCGCGCATCCTGGGCTTGACATGTCCGCCGACTTTGCCGTTTCTTTCATAAGTCTTGACAAGACGGACAAACCGCGGGTTGTAAATGTTCCCCGAAATGCCACTATTCTTGATGCCGCTCGCCATGCTGGTATTGAAATTGATGCAACATGCGGTTCAAGGGGAAGATGTCGTAGTTGCCGCGTTAAAATTTTAAAAGGCGATACGCCGCCCCCTACCGTTCAGGATTCAGTTCAACTGGGTCATGACGAAACCCGTGAAGGATTTCGACTTGCTTGCCAAACGCGGATGCTGGGCGATACAACCATTATGGCGGTCCCGCCCAAGGCTGAAGAAGGCCATCAAATCCTCCAGTCAGGAAATTCAGGGCTGGATGACCACCGTACCCATCTTGACTGCGGCGTTGACAAGCGCATAATCCATGCGAAAGCACCGATTGAAGAGCATCATCAAACATCTGATATTGAAGAGATTCTGTCTGCTGCTGAAACTGGTCTTCACAACAGCATACCGATTCATATTCTGCGAAAAATTCCACCGTTGCTGAGGAAAGATAGCGGCAAACTGACTCTGACCACCTTCAATGGGCAAGTGGTTGATGTCGAAGCCGGGGATACTACAGAGCATATTTATGGTATGGCTTTTGATATCGGAACCACAAGTGTTGTGGCAACTTTGCTTGACCTTAAGTCTGGTGAACAACTGGCATCAGCCGGGGGCGTGAACCCGCAAGCGGTTTATGGTGGAGATTTGATGTCGCGTATAGCGTACGCACAGTTCGACCACAAGAAGCTTTCAACTCTGCGGGCGAAAATTATCAACGTTGTCAATAATTATATTCGGCAAACATGCAAGGAAGCTGGAGTGTCGTCGGAGCATGTTTACAAGATTGTCGTAGTAGGAAACACTTGCATGCACCATATATTTTTGGGGATAGATGTTTCTTATGTAGGTCTTGCTCCCTACGCTCCTGTTGTTCGCGAGAACATTGTGCTGCCTGCATACGAACTTCCACTCAAGGCGGCACCCAACGCACAAGTTTGCCTTCTCCCAATTATTGCCGGTTTTGTTGGGGCTGATACGGTTGGTTGTATCCTTTCTACCCGGATTCATGAAAGTGAAGAAGTTCGTGCACTTGTGGACATCGGCACAAATGGCGAAGTGGTGATGGGTTCTCGGGAACGACTGACCGCCTGTTCTGCACCTGCGGGACCCGCACTGGAAGGTGCCCAAATTCGAGATGGCATGCGGGGTGCAATCGGTGCAATCGAAAAAGTCGAAGTGAATCATGATTTCAATTGCCTGGTCATCGGCGATGTTCCGGCTATCGGAATCTGCGGCTCAGGACTGATTGATGCTACGGCGAAAATGATTGATTTTCGCGTAATGGACAGCAATGGAAATATGCGAAAAAGAAATCTTGAAGAACTACCTGGTCCGATTCGAGAAAGACTAATCAAGTCTGATAGCGGTTCTGCTGAATTTGTTCTCGTTTGGAACAGCGATTCCGGAGGAACAAAAAGCATCGGTATTACACAAGGTGATGTGCGGCAACTGCAACTCGCGAAAAGTGCAATTTATTCAGGCATTCGCATGCTGCAGTCGGTCATGGATATCGAAGACGAGGAAATTCAACAATTAATGCTGTGTGGTGGCTTCGGCAACTACGTCAGCATTGAAAGTGCGAAAACAATTCGACTGCTGCCAAATCTGCCGCATGAAAAAATCACCTACATCGGCAACGCTGCATTGCTAGGTGCACAAATGGCATTGCTGTCTGAGACAGAACGCCATGCAGCCTATGATATTACTCGGAATATTGAGCATGTTGCATTGGCTGCAAGACCGGACTTTCAGGATATTTTTGTTGATTCCATGGCATTTATGGGAACACCGTTTCCAACTGCCAAAAAATCCACATCAAAAGAACGCAAGCAAGCTCGCAGTAGTCGGCGCCTTGAACAATCAATGAATTGACAAATGCCAGAAGCAACAGAAAATCCACCTGCACAAGCAGATATCCATCTCCTCTTCGGTTTTTTGGGGTCAGGGAAAACGACCCTTGTGCGTCATTTGCTGGAAACGGCAGGGGCAGACAAGCCCACTGCTGTGATTGTCAACGAATTTGGTGATGTTGGTATTGACGGAGAAATCATTGAAGGCAACTCAATTGACACAGTTGAATTGAATTCGGGTTGCCTGTGCTGCACGCTAAAGGGCTCACTGCTTAACGCCGCTGAAGAATTGGCAGAAGATGCGGGTGCAGAAAGAATTATTGTTGAAGCTAGCGGGGTTGCAGACCCCGAAGACATGCTGGACGACTTTGAAGACCCGTCAGTAACTGCCTCCTTCTCAATTGCACCAATTGTTACCGTCGTTGATGCTGCGAAATTCAACAAAATTCGGTCCATGCTTGGAGAATTCTACGAATCGCAAATTTTGAATGCTGACATTGTCATCGTCAATAAAATCGATTTAACTGCCAAGGAGGAGATTGAAACAGTTGACAAAGAGATTCGAAAAATCAATCCGGAAGCACTGATTTACTTCTCGGAACAGTGCCAAGTTGAAAAGGATGTGGTGCTAAACACACCATCGCCTAAAAGATTGGTTCAAAGCCAACATGCAGATTCACGCGAACATCATCACCATCACGCACATGAAGACATGATGTCATTTGTGATCGAGCCGAATTCTGATATTTCTGCTCCAGACTTTGAAAAGTACTGTGAATCACTGCCTGACTTAGTGTGGCGTATGAAAGGATTTATGATAATCGACAGCAAACCTGTTCTTGTACAATACACTGCCGGCCAGATTGAAATAACAGATTCAGTGTCAAGAGAGCATTATCGTTTGGTATTTATCGGACAGGATTTGAATATTGAAAATCTTTCGAAGGGAATTGGAGTGCCTCTTACAACAAAGAATGAATAATTGATGGATTTGGCAAATACACTGCAATCCCAACCTGTCGCTTCGCTTGCTGATAAAGCATATGAGGAACTTGTAACAAGAATTACCCGGTTACAACTTCCACCAGGAGCGGTACTTGCTGAAAAAGCACTAGTAGATGATCTAAAAATCGGTCGAACTCCGGTTCGCGAAGCTCTCCAGAGACTGGCAATTGAAGGCTTGGTGGTTCACAGACACAACCGCGGCATGTTTGTATCTGAAATCAGCTATGGCGGAATGCAGGAAATATACGAATTCAGAAGCTTGATAGACGGCTATGCCTGTCGTTTGGCAGCTATGCGAGCTACTCCTCATCAAGCCACAGAATTAATGGACATTCACAAAGCACTGGTTCAAGCCACCCAAAACAACGACATTGACGAGTATGTGCTTCAGGACCGTAATTTTTACAAAGTATTGGCAAAAACATCGCAAAACTCATTTTTAGCAGAAACCATTCCGCGAATTTTCAATCTTCACCTTCGGCTGTGGTTTTTCATCTCGTTAAAACTGGGTGGTTGGCATTCTATTGCAGAAGCGCATGAAGAAATGACGCATGATGTAGCTGAAGCAATTGCTCAGAAAGATGCAGACAGAGCGGAGCTGGCCATGAAGAACTATATTTCCCAAAGACAACAGGATGTGCGGCGAGCCTTGTAAATTCACTTGATTGAAAAATTTGTCGCACTCCGCCAATTGGGGAGCCAAGACATTTCGACTCACTAAACCTCTACAAGATTTTTACAACTTGGTGCACAATCTTATAGAATTGAATACATTGATGTAAAATCAATTGCAGTATTCATTGAATGCATGGACGTAAATTTCAAAATTAATACATTTGGCACAATGATTTTTTGGATTGATTCACAACAGTCTACCCATATCTACAAGGAGAGGTGAACCGATGTCTGATTCTCAAGTTTTCGACGTTCCGAGCCACATAAAAGAAAGCACTCATGTAACAAATGAGCAGTATTTGGAAATGTACCGTCGTTCCATTACCGAACCCGAATTCTGGGGTGAACAGGCGGACAAGTTTTTACACTGGTTCAAAAAATGGGATTCAATCTGCGAATATGATTTTCACAAAGGGCATATTCGCTGGTTTGAAAACGGCAAACTGAACGCCGCTTACAACTGTCTGGACCGTCACCTTGAAACAAAGGGCGATCATACCGCTTTAATTTGGGAAGGCGACGAAGCATCCCTGATTCGAAAATTTACCTACAGGGAACTACACGAACTTGTCTGCAAGCTGGCAAATGTTCTGAAGTCCAGAGGTGTAAACAAGGGCGACCGAGTCTGCATTTATATGCCTATGATTCCAGAAGCTGCAATAGCGACTTTGGCTTGTGCACGTATTGGAGCGGTCCACTCCATTGTATTTGGCGGATTTTCACCCGGAGCACTTAGGGACAGAATTCTTGACTCTAACTGCCAGGTATTGATTACCGCTGATGAAGGACCAAGAGGTGGACGAAATGTTCCTCTGAAGAAAAACGCGGACGAGGCGTTGCAAGGTTGTCCGAACGTGCATACTTGCATTGTTGTCGAGCGAACCGGCGGCGGAGTATCAATGAAGGAAAACCGTGATATCTGGTATCACGAAGCCACCGCTGATGCGTCTTCAGAGTGTCCCGCAGAAGAAATGGATGCCGAAGACCCTTTATATATTCTCTACACATCCGGTTCAACTGGACAACCAAAAGGTGTAGTACATACAACGGGCGGGTATATGCTTCATGTCACCATGACTTTTATCTACACTTTTGATTATCAGGAAGGCGAGGTGTACTGGTGCGGTGCCGATATCGGCTGGGTTACAGGCCATTCCTACATTGTCTATGGACCATTCTCTGCCGGTGCGACGAATATAATGTTCGAAGGCATCCCTCTCTATCCAGATGCCAGTCGATTCTGGCAGGTATGCGATAATCATAACGTAAATATTTTTTACACCGCTCCAACCGCCATCCGAGCTTTAATCGGTGCTGGCGATGAATTTTTGGACAAGACCAGTCGAAAGAGCTTACGAATATTAGGTACCGTTGGCGAGCCTATTAATCCGGAAGCCTGGCAGTGGTATCATGGAAAAGTAGGCGAACGCCGCTGTCCGATTGTAGATACTTGGTGGCAGACTGAGACTGGCGGTCACATGATTACACCTTTACCAGGTGCGACCAAGTTAAAGCCCGGGTCCGCCACCATGCCGTTTTTTGGCGTTGAACCCTGCCTGCTTGACCCTGAAGGCAAAGAATTGGAAGGAGTTGCCGAGGGTGCCCTGTGCATCAAGAGATCTTGGCCTGGCCAGATGCGGACAGTATACGGCGACCATGAAAGATTTATTCAAACCTATTTCAGTACATTTCCCGGCTATTACATGACAGGCGATGGTGCGCGTCGGGACGAAGACGGGTACTACTGGATTACCGGGCGCGTTGACGATGTTATGAATGTTTCCGGGCATCGGCTTGGAACAGCCGAAATTGAGAGCGCATTAGTGCTGCATCCGAAAGTTGCTGAAGCAGCAGTTGTAGGATTCCCGCACGACATCAAGGGAGAAGCAATCTATGCCTATGTCACAACGATTGCCGGAACAGAGGAAAATGAAGAGCTACGGACAGAGTTGTTCAACATTGTACGCAAGGAGATCAGTCCAATTGCAAAGCCAGATGTAATTCAGTTTGCACCGGGATTGCCCAAGACACGATCAGGCAAAATTATGCGGCGTATTTTGCGTAAAGTGGCAAGCAACGAGATTGATAATCTGGGAGATACTTCCACCTTGGCGGAACCAGCAGTTGTAGATGACATCATTGCCAATCGTGTAAACAAGTAAGCAAGGCCATCCAACTTCTGATTGCCGAACAATGGCCCTGTTTTGCTTCTACAGGGCAGTGTTTTGCTTGAGCGACTGAAGCAGCTATCATTGAATTTGAAAGCGACGGCTACGCTTTTCAAGATAACCTGACACACAGAATTTCCACAACGGAAAACCTATGGCCCGTAACTACCGACTATTCATTCCCGGCAACCGCTTTTAAAAGTATCAATATTCCTGAATCAGGCAGAATAGTTTCCCTTCACCCTCTTTTTTTCCGGGTCAAAATGTGGGTACCGTACAACTTTGGCCTGAATACGCTTTTGATGCCCGTCCAATTTTCCCACTTCAACCATGGTTCCAGCATCAGTGTACTCAATGTTCATCCTGCATAGCGCAATGCTCTTGCCGAGCATTGGTGAAATAGTGGCACTTGTTACCTGACCAACTTGATAACGCCCGTCATATACACCATCCCCGTGCTCAACCATTTCCCGACCCTCTAAATCCAGGCCCACAAGTTTCCTTTGTGGATTTTCCTTTCGCTTCTCAAGTGCTTGTCGTCCGATAAAATCGTCCGTTTTCGTTTTTAATGGCACCGTAAACGGAATCCCTGCTTCAAACGGGTCAGTCTGCTCACAAAACTCCTGTCCTGCGAATATAAGCCCCGCCTCAATTCGGAGCATGTCCAGTGCTTCCAGTCCCATAGGCTTTATTTTTTCACCCTTCCCGGCTTCAAAAATCGCTTGCCAAACTTCAGGAGCACGGTCAGGATGACAAAATATTTCATATCCCAATTCTCCCGTGTAACCAGTTCTGGAAACAACTATTGGAATTCCTGTAGCATCATGGATTCTGGCAACTGAATGTCGAAACCATCCGAGTTCTTCAATTGAAGCTTGATCTGCCCTCGTCCACACCACCTTTTTCAGAACCTCGCGACTCTTTGGACCTTGAATTTGAAGATTCGCAAGTTGGTTTGTAGAATTCTTCACCCACGTTTTCAAGCCGAACTTCTGGGCCTGTTCCCGCAACCACAATCCAGACCCGTCGCATCCCCCAATCCAGCGAAAGTTATTTTGCCCTAATCGAAATACCGTTCCGTCGTCAATCATTCCCCCGGATTCATTGCACATTGCAGTATAGACAACCTGTCCAATACCTAGCCTTCTAATGTCTCTTGTGACGCACAACTGAAGCAGATTTTCAGCGTCTGGTCCCAGAACTTCGTACTTGCGCAAGGGAGACAGGTCGATCACTGCGGCATCTTGACGACATGCCCAGTACTCGTTTACCGCACCAAGGTTGGTGTAACTGTTTGCTAACCAGTAGCCTGTGTATTCAGTAAAGTTTCTGGTAAGTTTTGAAGTTTCACTATGAAAACCAGTTTCTAATGTCATGACAGGCTCCGAATCTGTAGTTTTCCTATAGGCAATTGCTTGCTTGAATAATTCTTTTTCGCCGTAAACACGAATTTGAATGTCTGTTGGCATCCAAGCATTGGCAGCGTCAATATCATCTGGACAAGAAGATGATATGCAAACCATGTCTTTGAGTGCTTTCATAAGAACGTAATCCCCGGGGCGCGACCACGGCTCATCCGTAAACAATTGATAATCACCTGAGAAAAACGAATTGAAGAATAGATTCATCGCCATCCACCCGTTGCGAGGCGCGATAGGATAGCGACTGATTGCCTTGTTAAAATTGTCAGAACAATTCACATGACCCGGATACCCAAGGTCATCATAGTACTTTGCTGTGCATGCAAGTCCGAAACTGTCGTGACGGCCGCAAGTATCCTGAACAATTTCAATTTGTGCTTCCAGGTCAACATCAAAAAACTTCGAGTACAAGCCCGGAATAGGATATGCCGACCCTACCATCGTACGCGTGGCTGTAGCATCCAGGCAACGTTCAGTCCCTTTATCCAGAGCTTGCATACTAAAACACTGAAAATCGGAACACTGACGGCCATCAATATCAAGGACTTGTACATACTGGCCTGCTTTGATTTCATAGCTTGTAGCAGTGCCTGCTTTAATTCTGAAATCCTGAAGTGCGTCGGCCAGCGGGTCAGGGACTTGATTTCCAATACTGGCCTGAGGCTGGCTTCGGGTGACCCATGCAATTAAATCAGTAGGCGGGCATTGTTCATCTGCTTGCATTGGATTGCCAGGAGCTCCAATCACTGCTATGCACTCGGCTTCGCAAGTAAATTCTATACTTGAATCTGGCTCAGTTTCACCTTTCAAAACTTCTGCCGCAACAAAGTTTCCAAGATCGACAT
Source organism: Arenicellales bacterium (assembly GCA_965203865.1). Taxonomy (GTDB): domain Bacteria; phylum Pseudomonadota; class Gammaproteobacteria; order Arenicellales; family JAJDZL01. Next base: position 1,076,913 of record OZ241916.1, on the reverse strand, counting down.
CAAATCTCTTTAAACGACTTCGGATGTTGATAGCCCCAATTGAATTGCGCGCGATCATTTGAGCCAGCTGACTCCCTTTTATATTCGGCAATACGCCCAATTTCGCTGTGCAATCTGACCCGCTTGAGTCAAATGCTGCAATTTGCGCACTTTGCAATCCTTCTGGATCTACTAGTTCGACTTTGTCGCCAGCAAGAAATGGAACTACTGCAACGCCGCCGCCACGTATTATGTATCGCTCCCGACCCAGCCAGTGACTTCCAAGCCCCGGAGAACGTACACCGTTTGATGTTTCTGGATAAATGTCCATATTTCTACAACTCAATGATTAAACAATATCATACATTCGCTTCCTGTTTTCTGCCCATTCTACCAAGCAACCTGTCAGCAGTTAAACCAATAAATGCAATACACAATCCAATTACAAGCCCCTCGCGGCCGGAGTCCGCCCTTGCAAACCCAGGCAAGTTTCTTTACGTGTATTGGATACACCGCCGCTTTTCACGAGTCTTTGCATCATGGCCATTAAATCAGTCTGGCTATCCCCCGGAATATCTTCCACTTCTTCGCTTGCACCTCAAATAGTTTGCCCACAATCTGCATCCCAACCAACTAACCGGACCAGTTATGAGCAGGATTCTTAAATTGCGTCAGCTTTTGCTATGTTGTAAATCAACAACGTTACCGATGTCACTACAAAGAATACATATAACTGTTTCTAGTTGTCAAAAAAGCATATATTCTAATAAATTACTATAATCGTGCTTACCAAAATTGATTGGTTACTGGGTACACTTCCAATACGAGAAGAATTCAGTGGAGAAATTTAATAATCATGCTTTGTCGAACTTTTAGCCAGCATAAAATAATAATAGTCAGTGGTGATATTGATAGCATCTGTAAAATACTAACTATGAGGAGTAAATAATGATCACAGTTGGAACATTTTTAAAATCTAAAGGATCCTCGGTCTGGACTGTGAAGCCTACACAATCAGTATTTGAGGCTTTGCAAATTTTGTCTGAGAGAAATATCGGTGTTGTGCCTGTTGTCGAAGGCGATGAATTGGTAGGAATCCTGAGCGAGCGAGATTATGCTCGACGGGTTGCCCTGTTTGGAAGAACATCCAAAGACACCCTTGTTTCCGAGATTATGACACCGGAAGTAGAAACCGCATCTCCAGAAGATTCAATTGACGATTGCATGAAAATTGTCGTTAACAGAGGGTTTCGACACCTACCTATAGTAGAAGACGGAATCTTGGTGGGAATTATTTCTTCCACTGACCTTTTGGCTGAAGTGATACGCGACCGTGAACGTGAAATCGGCAAACTTGAAAATCTGATTACAGGTTCAGGCGAAATTACCTGACAGCGAACGTATAATTTCCTGAGCCAGTCGGTTGTATGGAATTTGGATTTAACCAGATTTACGCAAGACCAAAACGAAGCTTAATGCAAGGAGGGGGAGAACCCTACGCTTCTTTGATCAAATTTTGAGTACTCTGAATTCAGTACAATTTCATACCGTGTAACCGAGGCAAACCTGACTAAATTAAACTTGAATTGCCAAACTTAAAATTTTTACCATCAATATTTCAATGACTCAAGAAAACTGCCAGAATGCATTGAAACCAAAATCAGTGTTTTGCGCATTGATACTCGCTACTTTTGCACTTTGCTATATTGCACAAACAAAACAAGTCAATGCTCAAGATAAACTGATTTCAATACCCGAAAGTCCTCTTGCACCACAGCTTGCCAACCTTGACACTTTGAATGTAGAATTTGCAGTTCAGAGTGAATTAAAGGACAAAGTGATTCTGGTAAACTTCTGGGCATCCTGGTGCTCCCCGTGTATAAAGGAATTTCCAGTTTTACAGTCGCTTTGGGAACAGTTTGATCGTAGCCAATTCGAAATTCTCGCGATAAATGCTTCAGAAACTCGGGAAGCTGTTGAGAGTTTTTTCGACCGAATGTTTCCAGATTTAGGCTTTATTATTGTTCTAGACCCGGAATTGGAATTATTCAATTCATGGAGGGTGAGAGGCTTGCCCACAACATACCTGGTAGACAGGTCAAGCCGAATGCGCTACAAAGCGATTGGAAGCGTAGATCAAAATTATGAAGAATTGCTGGCAAAAGTCACCGCCCTGGTACAGGAACAGTCTCATTGAAATTTACAAATTTTTTCAAGCAACCTAGCACAAAGGATATTTTTTGAGTAAGCTGCCAAATTCCTACAGACCGAAGGTCATTGTCACAAAAGTGGGATTGGACGGACACGACCGCGGAAGTCGCATTGTCGCCTCCTACTTGCGCGATGCGGGAATGGAAGTTGTCTACACGCCACCATGGCAGTCTGTATCATCTGTTGTTCGTCTGGCACTGGATGAAGATGCCGATGTAATAGGAATCAGTAGTCTGGCCACAGACCATCTTCTCGTCCCTGAACTAATGCAAGCACTTAAAAAATCCCGAATGGAACATGTTTGCGTTATTGTCGGCGGTATAGTGCCCCCGGACGATGAGGCGGCACTTCTTAATAGCGGAGTTAGCAAAGTATTTCATCCCGGTGCATCGCTTGAAGAAATATCCGGATTCATTCGTAACATGGCTGAACAAGCCAGAATCAGCGCAATTAGCAAATATTAAGGCTCAATATGAAAAGAAGTAATGTAGTTGAACTTGCATCACCCCCTTCTGCTTCCGAGTTTGAAAACTGGGAAAAAGAATATGAGCAGGCACAGCCTGATAAAAAAATTGTGGAAAATCGTTCTGGAATTGAAATCAAGCCGCTCTATACCCCCTGCGACTGGAACGAGAAATACTATTCGGAAAAATTGGGTTATCCGGGACAAATTCCAATGACTCGGGGGATATACCCAACCATGCATAGAGGGCGAACCTGGAGTCAACGACAACTAATCGGCATGGGAGTGCCGGAAGACTACAATAACAGACTTCATGAATTGCTCACCGCAGGCAATACTGCAATCAGTCTGATTCCTTGTAACTCTGTATACCGCGGCTATGACATTGACGAAGTAGATTCAAAACTTCTGGGTACTTGCGGAGTCGTAGTCAATACAATTGACGATATGGACCGTTGCTTCAAAGGAATTGACCTTGTCAAATTGTCTACGGCCTTAAACGACCCCGGTCCATTCACATTGCTGGCACTACTATTGGGAGTGGCAAAGCGACGAAATGTAGACTGGTCCGATATTACGGGAACCTCAAACCAAAGCGACTATCTTTCTCACTATGTTGCGAATCACATGTTCTTTCGAGTCTCGCTGGAAGGGTCGCGGCGGATTCTGGTTGATCACATTGCATTTTGCCAGGAACATGTTCCAAACTGGAACCCTTTGTCAGTAGTGGGTCAACATACGCAACAAGCAGGAGCAACACCGGCCGAAGCCATGGCGTTTACCATATCGGCAGGAATTCAGTATGCCGAAGACTGCGTCGCTCGCGGCCTTGACCCGGAAAAATTTCTTGAGCGATTTACATTCTTCTTCGATATTTCCATCAGCTTTTTTGAGGAAATAGCCAAGCTTCGCGCAGGTCGGAGAATTTGGCAAAAACTGGTTCGGGAAAGATTCGGAGTATCAAATCCCAAAACATGGAGATTCAAGTTTCATGGACAAACTTCTGGTGTCGACCTCACTCGCCAGCAACCATTAAACAACATTGCTCGCGTGACCATTCAGGCCATGGCAGGCATATTTTCCGGCTTGCAGTCATTGCACACCGATTCGTACGACGAAGTACTTAGCGTACCAACGAAAGAAGCCGCCAGAATTGCAGTTGCAACCCAAAACATAATCAAAGAAGAAGCACACTGTGCGGATGTAATTGACCCACTTGCGGGTTCATACTATGTTGAGTCGCTAACAGATGAAATGGAGGATAAGATTTTAGAAATTATTCGTCTGATCGACAATGCCGGCGGCATGTTCCAGGCAGTCGACCATGGGTTGGTTCAACAAATGATCGGTGAATCTGCAAGAAATTTTCAGCAAAAGGTAGAAAATGGAGAGGAAACTATTGTTGGAGTAAACAAGTACAAAATTGAAAACGAGGAGCTGGAAGTACTTCCGCTAGAGCGACCAAAGCCAGAAGTAATTGAAGCACAGTTGAAAAAACTCAGCTTGTACAAAAAGAACCGAGATCAATCAAGATTTAATTTGGGACTGTCTGCGCTTCAAAAAGCAGCGCAGAATGAAAATGAGAATTTATTCGGTGCGATAGTTGATGCCGTGTCCTATGGGGTAACGCACGGAGAAATCAACCAAGTTGTCAGACAAGAACTAGGTTTCGGCCACCCTCAAATAATTCCTTAACTTTGGCAAAAATCGAAAAAGACTTGGCTACCACCAATTCGGTTATCAAGAATTTACTTCAAGGCGACAGAACTGCGCTTGCGCGGGCAGTCACCGCGCTTGAAAACGACTACCCCAATAACAGTTCAATACTGGCAGCGATTGTAAACAAGACTGGAAAATCACATGTAATCGGATTCACTGGTGCACCAGGTGTTGGAAAGTCCACTTTAATCGATGCGTGCATCCCGGTACTTCGAGCAAGAAACAAGACGGTGGCAATCCTTGCTATTGACCCGAGTAGCGTAATCAGCGGTGGAGCAATTCTTGGCGACCGTATTCGAATGACCTCGCATTCAAATGATGACGGTGTATTTATCAGGTCGGTTGCAACAAGAGGACAACTTGGCGGACTGTCTCCCACAGCTTTGAACATTGTCAACTTGTTTGACGCAACCGGTTGGGACATCGTGATTGTTGAAACAGTCGGAACCGGACAGTCGGAAATTGATGTATCTCGCATCGCAGATACTACTGTAGTTGTTGAATCTCCAGGGCTTGGGGATGAAGTTCAAGCGTTAAAGGCTGGCCTGCTGGAAGTTGCAGATATTCTGGTTGTAAACAAGGATGATTTGGACAACTCAGCGAACTTGGCTAATAATCTGACCCAGTCAGTTTCACTTCGTCAAAACAGTAACAAGCCAATGGTATTGAAAACCATAGCCACGAGTTCAAAAGGCATTGAAAATCTAATTGATGCAATTGAAAGCCATCACAAATCTGTAAGCGAGTCAAGACAACAAGATTCGATGCGGTTGAGAACGCGAAACTATATAGCCAGGACAATCGGCGCAATGGTGGAAGCAGAATTTCTAAATTCGGATTCAACCCAAATCAATGAATTGTGTTTCCGGTTGCAGAATGGTGAAATTGATATTCAGGAAGTGGCGCAGAAACTCGCGCATGAATTTGGAGTGCACAAGCAAAAACAGACTCCCTCGTCCGATTGAATCTGGTTTTATCTGATATTCAAGATCAAAAAGTCGAATATTCTAGTGCTTGTCAAAAAGTCGTTCACCAAATTCATCAATGATTTGCTTTCCTTTGAATACTGCATGCTCTGATGCTGAATCACGGTCTGAGTGAGTGTCCGCCCGGATAAAGTATTGCTCTTTTACTGAGCCATCACCCTCTGTCTTGGAGATATATCCAGCCGTTACAAACCCACTTCCCTGCTTGTGCGGCTCCGGCCTTATGACATATCCTTCGTACTCAACCAGGTTTTCAGATTCTTTGGATTTGGCACTGCCAGATTTTTTCAGTAGATTAAATATTCCCATGTTTCCAATACACTAGTGTAAACTTGAAAAAATCATTTTAATCCAAGTCATATACTAAAACCCAAGTTCAGAAAAATATACCTACGAAAATGAGCCAGTATAACGAACATTACATAGAAACCTTTCGAGCAGTTGTTTACCCTTGGCATTGCGATCATCAAAATCACATGACAGTCATGCATTATGTTGGAATGTTTGATGCGGCGTTTTGGCATCACGTTGCTCATTTTGGATTTACGCCAAGCTATTTGAAAACCGGAAACTTTGGCTTTGCCGATGTAAAAGACACTCTGGAATACAAGGCAGAACTACCCGTGGGAAGCCTGATTGTGATTCGCTCGACTTTAACACGAATTGGTCGGTCATCGTTTACTGCTTTGCATAAAATGTTCAATTCTGAGACGCAGTCTCTGGCTGCCACATCCGAAAAAACCAGTGCGTATTTCAATCTAACAACACGCCAATCTGAACCAATTCCAGATGAATTGCGCTCCGGCATGGAATCTTCAATTTTACCGTTGTAACTTCAAATCCAATGAATTTTTTACTGGTCTTTCAAGAATAAAATTGGCTCGCACATTGAAATTTTCGCCCCGGTAGCTCAGCTGGACAGAGCAGCCGCCTCCTAAGCGGCAGGTCAGACGTTCGAATCGTCTTCGGGGCGCCAACAACTTCATGATTCAACAGATGTTAGCAAATTTTGCACTTTATAGCCCTTGTGAATAATCTTGTTAACAAATACTGATGAGTAAATTACAAATTGCAACAATTCAATTGGACATAGTTGCTTGAATTTAATAGAAAAATATAAATTCTTTTTATTTTCAAATAGATACATACTGTTTCATTAGATTCTAATATAAAATATTTGTCTAAATGAACAACTTCTGACAGAACATCATTTTGGGTTTGATGTTCATAATTTCAAATTTTTGAACCCGTTAAATTACCAAGAACCTTTGAATCTACTTACTTCGCGAACGAATACCCGTTACATAAACGACAACAATTGACATTTGAAAATTTGATTTCACAAAGAGCGTTACAGGAACAAATTAATTTTCACCATGCAAAGTTCCAAAAGGCATTACGGGTACCAAGCCAAGAAATATGAAAAAACCCAATCCGCAAAGTGCAAGCCCAAAAATTTGCCTTAATACCGAATTTATCTGAATCTTCGAAAGCATGCCCGAAGCCACACTCATTCCAACCAGCATTGGCAAGGTGCCAATTCCAAAACATAACATGATTAAGGCACCGCTGAGTCCCGAACCCGATGCTACTGTTAAAACCAAAACCGAATAGACAAGCCCGCAGGGTAGCCATCCCCACAGCATGCCTGCAAATAGTGAATGTCCGATTGCTTGAGATGGAATAATTTTCAATAAATATCTTGACAATTTTCTCCAGACGGATGCACCCCACTTTTCAAAGATTCCCAATCCTTGCCGCCAACCCGCCACATACAGTCCAAGCAAAATGACAAAAGCCCCGGAAATCATGGTCCCCAATTCACTGGCTCTGGAAATCGGAAACAAGTTGTAGACTTGTCCACCAGCAAATCCCGCTACTAAACCAGCAATTGAATAACTGAAGATTCTTCCACCATGATAGTAAATCCAATGGCTTGGACTTACTTTGCTTCTTTTGCTTTGAGCTCTAGCGAGAACTCCAACAATACCTCCGCACATTGCTACACAGTGAGCCGAACCAATTAACCCTGCTATAAACGCGGCAAACAGGTTAAATTCAGAGCCAGTCATTTTTTGGCTACAGGCAGCATTGATACACTTGTGTAGTCTGGATAAAACATTGCGCTTTCTAACCGCCATTGCTCGGTTCCTACCTGCAAATACCAGCGACCTCGCGGCAAGCCGTCGAAACTGCCTGCATACACTGTTTCTCCCACTTTTTGCAAAATTGCATCAACATCCTTTCCGCTAATTGTGGGGTGATAGAATCCAAGATTCAGCGTGTCGGGCCAAACCAGGGGAATATTTGACTGCAAAGTCAATTCAAGTTGCTTGTCGTTTATTGCCAGATTGCCTTGCACACCGGCAGTTCGGGCGAATTCGTCCCGCGCGATACTGCGGTTGATTTCAAGCCCTTTTTTATAGTAATCGTCTACTACAAGACCATCAAATGTACTGATTGATATCCAGACTATGCTCAATGTAACCACAATGGAAACGAATGGGATCCCCACTACAATCCACATCAGCGATACTCGGTACCACGGCAAAGACTTGTCGTTTATCGAATTGTCCTGCACAATCAATCTAGTTTGGTGTAACCAATCGGGCTTTTTCCAAAATTTCAATATTCGGAGTATCCAATACCCATACCCGAAAAGCAAATTCTATACTGCCTCCGGCCATGTATTTTGCTATTGACCGAACAGTAACGGGAACATCCACCACGCCTCCGGCCGGCACGAAAACATTTGGATTGTTCATTAGCAGTACTGAATGTTCAATTCCTTCAATGTCGATTCCATAGGTATGCTCGCTGGAACTTTTATTCAAAATCCGAAGCGTATACACATTATCCACATGAGTTTCATCCACCTGACGATACAATATGTTTCGGTCTCGAATCACATCAACATCAAGCGGTGTTCGTGCCAGAATTCCATAGGTTACCGCAATCACTAGCACGCTTAAAATTGCAGCATAGATGAATACTTGGGGACGAAGAAATTTAGTCGCTTGCCCGCTCAATTCGTTTTCTGTTGTATATCTAATCAAACCAGTCGAATAGTTCATTTTCTTCATTACATCGTTGCAGGCGTCAATGCAAGCAGCACACCCAATACACTCGTACTGCAGGCCTTTTCGAATATCAATTCCGGTGGGACAAACCTGAACACACATTGTACAGTCTATGCAGTCCCCCATGCCCAGCTCGCGCGGGTTGATTTTCCGGCTTCTGGAACCCCGGGGCTCGCCTCTTTTCGAGTCGTAAGAAATGATCAAAGTGTTTTTGTCAAACATGGCACTTTGAAACCTAGCATATGGGCACATGTGCAAACACACTTGCTCTCGCAACCACCCCGCATTCATGTAAGTAGCCACTGTGAAAAACAAAATCCAGAAAGCAGTCCAAGGATGAATTGCAAGCCCGACCAAATTCGGCAGCAACTCCCGAATTGGCGTAAAGTACCCGACAAAAGTAACTGCAGTCCAGAACGATATGGCAAACCAGGCCAAATGCTTGCTGAATTTCAATCTGAATTTTCGTATTGACCAGGCTGACTGGTCCAGTTTAATTTGCTGCGCCCTTGACCCTTCAATTCTTCTTTCTATCCATAAAAATACTTCTGTCCACACAGTTTGCGGGCATGAATAGCCACACCACAATCGCCCGGCCAGTACAGTAAACAAAAACAAGGAGATGCCTAAAATTATCATCAATATTGTCAGAACAACAAAATCCTGCGGCCAGAATATCAATGAAAACACATAGAACTTTCGTTCCGGCAGGTCAAAAAGCAGGGATTGACGACCACCCCATGAAAACCAAGGAAGCAAAAAATACAGTCCAAGCAATCCAACCACTCCAACCAAGCGCAGAAATGCGAACAATCCATGCACCTCGCGCGGGTAAATTTTTTCGCGCTTTTCGTAGAGTTCCTGTTGAATATCAGCCATGAACCAAACCTGCAATTAACTACTTGAGCACAGCATCTTTGATGGTACTCATCCCGTCCCAGACAGGATACTGACAGGCAAAAAAGAACAACCCGTTCAATTCGACAGGCTAATTACATAAGCTGCGACCAGCTTTGTCTTTCCCTCACCAAGGATGTCCAAATGCGCGGGCATTTGGTTTTGTATTCCTTTGCCGATGATTTCACTCAATTTCTCAATTGAATTTCCATGAACCCATACATCATCGGTTAAATTCATACCTCCAAGAGCAGGATTTCCCTTGCCGTCCACTCCGTGGCAGGCAGCACAAATGGTCTTGAATTGTGTTTCGCCTTTTTGAGCCCGGGCTTCATCAGCCTGCAAGTTGCCAAGCTTCAGCACATACTCAGCAACATTGCGGACACCTTCCGACCCGCCAAGTGCCGCCTCCCAGCCGGGCATAATACCTACACGCCCCTTCTGAATAGTGGTCAGTATTGTTTCCGGCTCATTACCGTAAATCCAATCATCGTCCCTCAGGTTCGGAATACCCGGAGCACCTCTTGCATCCGAGCCATGGCATACCGCACAAGACTGTGAAAAAACGCGAGATGCTGACTTCATGGCTGCTTCATTCTTGGCAAGTTCAACAATATCCGCCTGCAGATATTGTTCAAATGTGCTGCCGAATTTTTTTTCAGCCTTGGCTACCTCAGCCTCGTATTGACCAATCTGGTTCCAATTCAGAAGCCCCTGGAAAGAACCCAACCCCGGGTAAAGCAAAAGATAGACAGTGCCGAACACCAAGGTGATATAGAACAAGTACAGCCACCATCGCGGAAGCGGGTTATCGTATTCTAAAAGATCTTCATCCCATACATGCCCAGTTGTTTGGGGCGAATCAGTGTCATCTACTTTAGCCCTCGTCAAATTGCAAACGACTAGCAGAACCACGCCCAAAATGCTGGCCAATGTGACTATGCCGACAAAAAAACTCCAGAATTGACTATCAAAATCTGCCATTTCCTACATCATCTTCATTAAGCGGGATATTTGCAGCTTCCTGAAATCTGTCTTTTTGTCGAGCATTCCAGGCCCACAGTACAATTCCTATAAACGCGCCAAAAAGCAGAACAGTCCAGACGATATGAAATAGTGTCATTGCCCTATCTCCGCGAACTTAGCAATGTACCCAAGCTTTGCAAGTATGCAATCATTGCATCCATTTCAGTTTTGCCTTTCAGGTCATCAATGGCTGCTGCGATTTCTTCGTCTGAATATGGATGCCCCAATTTTCTGAGAGCAATCATGTAACTTTGTATCTGTTCTGCGTCTACCAATCTTGATTCTAGCCATGGATAACCGGGCATTATCGATTCGGGAACTACATCTCTGGGTCGTATCAAATGCAGGCGATGCCAGTCATCACTGTAGCGCTTCCCCACTCTTGCCAAATCCGGTCCAGTTCGCTTTGAGCCCCACTGAAAGGGTCTTTCATAAACAAATTCGCCGGCAACCGAATAGTGTCCGTATCTTTCAGTTTCTGCCCGAAGCGGGCGAATCATTTGGGAGTGACAAGACATGCACTGCTCGCGCAAGTAAATTTCGCGTCCTGCCAATACCAAGGCACTGTGCGGCTTTAATCCTTCAATTGGTTGTGTAGTCGACTTTTGAAAATACAACGGCACGATTTGCACAATACCGCCAATACTGGCTACAACCAGAATAAGGATTATCAAAAAACCAAGATGCTTGCTTACGTTAGGATACATCGTTAGCTACATAGGTCAGGCTGTTTCAGGAATGGGAGCATCAGTAACTCTACCGGCCCCGATGGTTTTTAACAAATTGAATGCCATGAGCACCATTCCGGCAAAAAATACTGCACCACCCAGTAGCCGGATAAAGTAGAACGGCAGCATGGTCTGCACGCTTTCGACAAAACTGTAGGTTAATGTCCCGTCGGAACTTACTGCGCGCCACATGAGTCCTTGCGTAATACCGGCAACCCACATGGAAGTGATATACAGGAGTATTCCCAGGCAGGCAATCCAAAAATGAATTTCCGCCAATTTGATACTGTGCAACTGCGTTCCGTACAGCTTGGGAATCAAATAGTAAATTGCGCCAATTGAAATCAAGGCAACCCATCCAAGCGCTCCGGCATGCACATGGCCAATTGTCCAGTCAGTGTAGTGCGACAAAGCATTTACAGTTTTTATGGACATCATCGGTCCCTCGAATGTAGACATTCCATAAAAAGAAATTGCGACAATCAAAAATTTCAATATTGGATCTGTTCTAAGTTTGCTCCATGCACCGGAAAGGGTCATAATGCCATTGATCATTCCGCCCCACGACGGTGCCAGCAAGATCAAGGAAAACACCATTCCAAGAGACTGTGTCCAGTCAGGCAATGCGGTATAGTGCAGATGATGCGGCCCTGCCCAAATATACGTAAACGTAAGCGCCCAAAAATGTACAACAGATAGACGATAGGAGTAGACCGGCCGATTTGCCTGCTTTGGCACGAAATAGTACATGATTCCGAGAAAACCTGCTGTCAGGAAGAAGCCGACTGCATTGTGGCCGTACCACCACTGCACCATGGCATCCTGGACACCCGCGTACAACGAATAGGACTTGGTCAGGGAAACAGGCAGCGCCGCACTGTTGACAATATGCAGCATAGCTACCGCGATAATGAAGGCACCGTAAAACCAGTTGGCTACATAAATGTGCTTGATTCGACGCTTTGCGATTGTTCCGAAAAACACAATCGCATACATCACCCAGACAACGGCTATCAGCAAGTCGATCGGCCATTCAAGTTCAGCATATTCTTTGGTGGTTGTGATTCCAAGAGGAAGTGTAATCGCTGCCAGTACAATAACAGTTTGCCAACCCCAGAAAGTGATTGCGGCCAGCGTATCGCCGAATAGCCGGGTATGGCAGGTTCGCTGAACCACGTAGTATGACGTTGCAAACAATGCACAGCCGCCAAATGCAAATATAACAGCATTGGTATGCAACGGCCGTAGCCTGCCGTAGGTAAGCCAAGGCAAGTCGAAGTTCAGGGCTGGCCATACAAGCTGAGCGGCAATCAAGACACCCACCAGCATTCCGACTATTCCCCATACGACGGTCATAATTGCAAACTGTCGCACAACCTTGAAGTTGTATGTGGATTGCTTTTCGCTCAAGTTCATTACTTCTTGGTTAATGGACAAAACCGGGTTCAATTCCGAATCCCCACAAAATCACAGTAATTGCGAGAAGTCCGACCAGCGTTACCAGAGATACCGCAAGAATTGAGCTGGCAAACAAGAAACCTCTTTCGGAAGATATTTCCATGACAATGGGAATACCGGAATATAAAAGGTAAATTGAGTAAGCCAGAGCTGGAATTCCAATAAGATAGTTTAGCCAGAGTATTGGAAACAGCTGCACGACTCCGACCAGCAGCAAAGGTGTGGCCGGGTATGCTGCAATTGCGATGCATTTTTCCAACTGCGGTTGCTCGACACCATAAGTTTGAGCCATCCACTGAACCGATTTACTAATTAGCAGCACAGTCAGTAAAATTGCAATATAAAAGAATATTGAAATTGGCAGTGCACTGGACACTGTTAGTCGAATCGGGTCCGCAAAACCGACGGTCCACCCTACCATAGTTGTTCCTACAAAAGCGCAAGCCGGGGGGATTAATCCAAGAATTGCGACATAGCCCAGAAATATACGAAAAAAACTGGACTGCTCATCCCGAATGAGCATCCATTCTCTCTCCGGCTTTGACAGCAAACCTATGATTCGCCTAAAAAGCATATCCAATTCCGGTTGGAAGACAACATTGGAATTCCTGATCCCACCAATCAAAAGAACGATGCTATAAATCAGTAATTCCGATTTACATCCTGTACATGAATAGCATAATATAGTTTTATGCTTGAATCAATCTTTCTTGAAATTTGGGCTCTGTCTTGGATAGAAATTCTACAGTGATGTCGTCAAACGACATTGCATGCTATCACTGTGGCGAAAAAATTCCACCAAGAGTCAGAATTCGTACAAAAATTGGCAATGTTGAGGAATTTGTCTGTTGCAACGGCTGTGCTGCTGTTGCTGAATTCATACACGAATCCGGCCTGTCCGGCTACTACAGGCGCAGAACCGGAAGACCCAAACCCATTGACAAAATATTTACCAAGCACCCGTTCACTGAAACCGAGGTATTTGATGACGAATTAATCCAGAAAGAAATTGCACGAAAACTGAGTGAAACAAATAGCGAAGCAACTTTCATGGTTGGAGAGTTGCACTGCCCTGCTTGTGTATGGCTGATTGAAAACAGGTTGAAAAAACTGGACGGGGTCACGGGCGCAAGCATGAATTTTGCTACTCATAGACTTCAGGTTCAATGGAACGTGCAGCAAGTCAAGCTCAGTAAAATCGTTCAGACTGTTCAGAGTTTAGGATATCGGATTGGTTTGTACAATCCCTCCACCTTTGAAGTTGCCGTACAAAATCAGAGAAAAAAACTATTGCAAAGAATGGGCATAGCTGGACTACTCGGAATGCAGGTTATGATTCTCGCTGTTGCCTTGTACTTCGGAGCCTGGAGCGGTATAGAAAGCGAATTTGAGCAGTTGTTTGAACGATTCAGCCTGCTACTGACAATACCTATCCTGATGTACTGTGCAACACCGATATTCCGGGGGGCGTTAAGAGATATTCGCTCTTTCTCGGCGACAATGGATGTCCCGGTAGCTCTTGGTTTGACCTTTGCATTTGTCGGAAGCGTTTATGCCACTATCGCCGACTCAGGCGAGGTGTACTACGACAGTATAGCCATGTTTGTATTTTTTCAACTGGTTGCCCGCTTTTTTGAACAATCCGCACAGCAGCGAACATCGGATACAGTACGCAAACTGACTTCGTTTATTCCCGAAACAGCGAACTTGCTTGAAGACCCCAAAGATATAAACTCGACAAATATTGTTCCAGTAGTACGGATCAAGGCGAACGACTTTGTTTTAGTACGACCAGGGGACCGAGTTCCCGCCGACGGAATAATTGTTGAAGGTGCCAGTGAACTGGATGAATCAATTGTTACAGGAGAAACTTATCCCCGGCTTCGGGGGATGAATGAACCAGTGATTGGAGGTTCATATAATACTTCCAGTCCTATCATAGTAAAGATCCTTCGTGTCAGCTCCGAATCTGTACTGGCCGGAATCGAAAGACTGGTGGAACAGGCTTCTTTATCAAAGCCGCGCATTATGGGCTTGGCAGATAAAATTGCCTCAGTTTTTTCACCTGCTGTAATTTTGATCGCTATTGGAGTGGCGCTATATTGGATTCAAAGCGGAAATTCTCAGTGGCTCGCGTATACGATTTCAGTTCTTGTAGTCGCTTGCCCTTGCGCACTGTCCTTGGCAACCCCTACGGCCTTAACGGCAGCAACTAGAAGCCTTGTGCAACTTGGAATACTGGTAACCCGCGTCAATGCTATTCAATCTTTGGCAAGTACAAACACCATTCTTTTTGACAAAACCGGGACATTGACAACCGGCAAAATGGTTCTTTCCCGCACTCGAACGTTTGGAGCTAGTAGCGAACTAGACTGCTTGAAAATTGCCGCAAGCCTGTCCACCAGATCAAACCATCCAATATCTGCTGCCATTCAAAACGCTACCGAGAACTTCGGCAAATTAAAAGTAGAAAACTTCCAAATTACCACGGGTGCCGGAGTAAGCGGTAAAATTGACAGTACAAATTACTACCTTGGTTCAAGGCAGTATGTGGACTCCCTCGCCAAGTGCCCTGCTCGAAATTCTTGCCTGGCATCCACCGGGCCAATCGCCATCCTTGCCAGTGAAAAAGAAATTCTTTGCGTGTTTGAATTTCAGGACCACTTGCGCAGCGATGCCGCAAAGATAATAAAGACTTTGAAAGCACAAAACATTGCCTCCATTCTGGTCACAGGAGACCAGGAAGCAGAAGCATACAGAATTGCACAGCAAACGGGTATTGCCAAAGTCTATTCAGAGTGTTCCCCCAATGACAAACTAAATTTAGTAAAAGAACTACAAAAAAACGGAAACTGTGTTGCCATGGTAGGCGACGGGTTGAACGACGGTCCTGTAATGGCGGCAGCTCATACATCTGTTGCTTCTGTAGAAGCCTCGCATGCTATTCAGGTGAATTCTGACTTTGTTCTGACTTCCAGTAGGTTGCAACCCCTCATTTCTGCCCGTCGTATTGCCGAATCTACACAACGGGTCATTCGGCAAAATATTCTGTGGGCAATTGTGTACAACTTGGTGGGAATTACCCTTGCCGCTTCAGGGTATGTTCCGCCGGTAGTTGCGGCAATTGGCATGTCAGCCAGTTCGCTGGTCGTGGTCTACAATTCGCTACGACTGACCAGAGAACCCACACAAGCCAAAATTGTCTCTGTAAATTGATGACCCGGTTTTGAAGCCATGGAAGTCGTATTGTTGCTTCTCATAATCGCAATTGTTGCGGTCGTCTCAATGGGTTGGATTTTCTTCAAAACTTTGCAAAGTGGGCAGTATGATGATTTGGAGAGTCCTGCGCACCGAATTTTGATGGATGATGAAACAATGCAAGATGAAAACGAAAGCCCTGCCAAGAAAGACGATTGAAACACCACGCCTGAAATTTCAATGCTACTAACGCTTGAGCAGTGTAATCACAGCTCCAGCGGAAACAATGAATAATACTGTCATGGCACCTGCCAGAGGTGGAAATCCGTACAGCAGCACGATATACCCTGCCGACTGTTGAACTGCAAAAAAAATCAGGCTAATCACAAGACCTGCAAGAACCTGGAAACCGATGTTTTGAGTTCTTCGAAATCCGAAAGGGATTACAATTGCCGCCATTGCCACAATAGACAAAGGTAAAATAATTCGATTCCAGAACGACAGTTCGTAAAACTCGCTTGACTGCCCGCTTTCGTTCAGAAAATCAACATGCTTTTTCAACTCGAATATTGACATCTGCGACGATTCTCGACCAAATGATTTAATCATTTGCCTGTCAATATTCAATTGGTATTTCAACTCTTCGTGCAATTCCCGACCAATACTTCCTTCACGCAGTGTTTCCACTATCGCGTTGCGCAGCAACAAAGAATCAGAGTTGTCCAAAAACACCGCAGAGCCTGCCGTTGTTCTACTGTGTAGAGAACCATTTTCGCTGACGTGATAAATTTTTATATCCTGGAGAGTTTCATTGCCAAGTATGTTGTGTACATGAACAAATCGATTGCTGTCCCTGAACCAAAGCTTCAAGTCATCTACTGTAGAACCTTCGTGAACCAACCTTAGCTTCTCGCTCAGTCTTTCGCTGGTTGGTACTATCAATTCCCCCCATGCGAACATTGCTAGCGCAAATAGAAATGCAAAGCCCAGCACAGAAAATGAAAATCGTCTTTTTGATATTCCCGATGACTGGATGGCTATCAGTTCCGAGTTTCTTGACAAAGTCGCGATGCCCAGTAATGTTCCAATCATTAACATCATGGGAGCCAATTGGTAGATCATTACCGGAATAGCCAAACCCAGCAACTTCGCAACGGTAGCCACCTCAAACCTGGTTCCGTATGCCTCAACAATTTCAATCAGCGATACAAACGCAAAAACGCAAGTCAACCAAAATCCCGCCACTGCTGACTTTGCTAGCAGTTCCAGTCCAATATGTCGGTCAATGGTTTTCATAAAAAGGCAATACCACCTGTCAAGACGGATCAAACATGCGATGAGTCGAGCGAATTATCAACCAGGCAACAAGAGCTATAAAAGTGATGTGCGTTGCGGAAAGATAGACAAGAGTTTCCAATGGGCTGGAATCAAAAAGCTTGGCTGCGAACCCAAGTAAATTGGAGTAGACAAAATAGGCCACTATGGCTACAACGATATTCACCCCCCTGTTTTTTGCAGTTGAACCAAGGCTCAATGCAAAAGCAAGAAAAATTACGATTGGAATCATGACCGTCGTAGATATTCTCCAAATCAGCTCACTTGCATCCTCGGGCACTTTGGATGCGAGCAGCTCACCGGTTGATCTTCCTTTTGCATCAATTCTATAAGCATGAATGGGCGAGGATCGAAAATTAGCAGCAAGAGTTTGAAAAGAAGTGGTTTCGTAATGCTCATAATCCAGGGGCAGTATGTAGCGCAATCCTTTTGTCAAGTGAAGTGTTTCCAGCCCCGACTGTTCATCCTGTTTTATAGTACCGCTTTCGGCAATCGTAATTTCTGTAGCATCGCTGTCAACACTCACGCGAAAAAACTGTGCAGGCAACTTGTGTGCTTCTTCCGTTTTGGCAAAGTAAACCATACTCAACCCATTTCCGGAAACCACGAACTGGCCTTCTTCCAATGGCAAGCTAACTCTGTAGCGAAACTCTTCCATTTCCTGCTGAAAAACTCTTTCGGCAAATGGAGAAACCCACAAAGTGAACATTGCAACGACTATTGTCGCTACAACCGCAATAAAGCATGCTGGCTTTAAAAATCCCCAAGGACTGACTCCACTGGTAGCATATACCGCAATTGCCCGGTCCCTATGCCATCGAGTAATGATAATCAGAACTGCGATGTAAATCGCTGAACCAACAACAATATCCATGTAGGTCATGAGATTCAAAGCCAGAATTTTTATCAGTCCTTCCGTGGGCAAATGCCCTTCAACTGCATCTTTCAGCAACTCTACAAACTTTATAACAATGAATATTCCGATCGTTACGATTGCAATCACAGAGCCGGCAAAAATTATTTCTTTGATCAGTGTTTTATTCAGCAGTCGCATTTTTCAACTAACGGTAAATTTTTGAAAATTGATTGACAAAGCAAGATTTACTCAATTCATCTGCTAAAATTTCACAGGAGCAATTACAAATTGTTCGTGCCTATTAATTTTTAATTCTGATAATAAAGGAGGTTTTTGCATATGCTTGCGGAATTCACTTCCAATCGCGGTTCGCCGACCCGTTCCAAGATCGGGTACCTCATTGTTGGTGTTTACAACAAAAAAGATTTTACTCCAGCTGCAACGAATGCTGACAAAAAATTTGGGCGAATCATACAATCTGCCCTCTCAAACAGCGACTTGGGAGACAAGCCCGGTAATTGCTTTTTGGTACCCGTCAACTCTCGCAGCAACACCAAGCGAATCATCATTGTTCAGTTGGGAAAACGAAGCGAATTTTCATCTGACCGGTTTTTGAAAGTAGTGCATTCCATTGCACAGTACATGGCAAAGCTTCCTGTTGATAGCGCAGCATTTTGCATAGATGACTTGGCGGTTGAAGGCCGGGACCTGGTGTGGCAGGCGCGACATGTAGTCGAAGCATTCAATTTTCACTTTTACAAGTTTACGCAATTGAAGTCAAACAGTAAAAAGCGTAAAAAAAAGTGGCGCATCCAGTTTATAACGGAAGGGTCAGCATCGCTGAAGTTGATTCGAGACGGAGTTCGGATAGGCACCGCAATTGGCAATGGCGTACGCCTGGCACGCGAACTGGGCAATCTGCCAGGGAATATCTGCACACCATCCTATCTTGCGAATAAAGCTCGCGAGCTGAGTGAACTGGACAATGTGGAGGTGCAAGTACTTGAAGAGGAAGAAATGAATGAACTCGGTATGGGGTCTCTCCTTTCGGTATCCCGAGGAAGTCGCGAGCCGGCAAAATTGATTATTATCCAGTACCGTGGCGGCACAAGCAGAATGCGACCCGTAGCATTGGTGGGCAAAGGATTGACGTTTGATGCCGGCGGAATATCAATAAAGCCAGCAGCCGCCATGGACGAAATGAAGTTCGACATGTGCGGCGGTGCTGCAGTAATCGGCACACTTTCTACAGCTGCGCAACTCAAGTTGCCAATCAATATTGTAGGGGTTGTACCCAGTAGCGAGAATCTGCCAGATGGTGCCGCAAACAAGCCCGGCGACATCGTTACTAGTATGTCCGGGACTACCATCGAAATTCTGAACACAGATGCGGAAGGCAGATTGATCCTGTGCGATGCGCTTACCTATGTTGGTAAATTTGACCCCGAAACCGTTATTGATGTAGCCACTTTGACAGGAGCGTGTGTTATCGCTCTGGGCAAGCACCCAAGCGGATTGTTCAGCAACGACGACCAGTTGGCGGAAGATCTGGTTAATGCAGGAGCACTCAGTCATGACAGAGTGTGGCGAATGCCGATTTGGGACGACTACAACAAACAGTTGAACAGTAATTTTGCCGATTTGGCGAACGTTGGCGGTCGCGATGCTGGTGCAGTAACAGCCGCATGCTTTCTCGCACACTTTACAAAAAAATACAGGTGGGCGCATCTTGATATCGCCGGAACAGCGTGGAAATCAGGAAATGAAAAAGGGGCAACCGGACGACCCGTCAGCATGTTTGTACAATATCTTTTGAACTACAGTCAAAATACCAGCATTTAAATTCGGTTTAGAATATGACATTGACCGTTCGATTCTATCACTTGAAATCGCCACGCGAATCTGGCAAATTGTTTCTGGCTTGCAAATTGGTAGAGACGGCCTATCGGAAAAAACACAAAGTTTTTGTCAGTTGCCCAACTCATGAGCAGTGTGAAAAATTGAACAGCCTGCTATGGACGTATTCTTGGTCCAGTTTCATTCCACATCAAATCCAATCCGCCGCACCAATCGAAACTGGCAAGTATCCGGTCTTGATTGGCACTGCGGCGCCGCAGCAAGAATGGAACGACGTTTTGGTATCACT
Organism: Arenicellales bacterium; assembly: GCA_965203865.1. Lineage (GTDB taxonomy): Bacteria > Pseudomonadota > Gammaproteobacteria > Arenicellales > JAJDZL01. The sequence continues at coordinate 1,056,831 of OZ241916.1, read as the reverse complement.
TCACGAGCAGATGCAGGAGTTTGCTGGACAATTCAACATCGTGGTTGAACCCGTTGACTTTGGCGAGCAGGATTCGGAGTCTGTCAAACAACGAGAAATGCAGTATTCAAACCTGACAGGAATATCACCAGAGCACATCTCTGTATAACCCAATCAGATGATTTCGGACAACTCACAAGAAGGTCCCCAACTTATATGAAAGAATCGTTACTGTCAAAATCCTACGACCCCAAGTCAATTGAACAACCAATTTATGATCGTTGGGAGGAAGCGGGGTATTTCAAGCCATCTGAAACCGGTGAATCCTACTGCATCATGATTCCGCCGCCAAATGTAACCGGCAGTCTTCACATGGGGCACGCATTTCAAAATACTTTAATGGATGCCCTGATCCGATATCACAGAATGAAAGGCAGCAATACGCTCTGGCAAGTTGGAACAGACCATGCAGGCATTGCCACGCAAATTGTTGTCGAATCTCAGCTCCGAGCCCAAGGAATCGACAGAAATTCTCTTGGAAGACAATCTTTTATTGATGAAGTCTGGAAGTGGAAAGCGGAGTCTGGCGGTACGATCACCGGTCAACTTCGACGACTGGGGGCATCAGTAGACTGGACACGAGAACGATTTACGATGGATGAAGATTTATCCTTGGCGGTCAGGGAAGTTTTTATTCAACTATATGAAGAAGGACTGGTCTACCGCGGAAAACGACTTGTGAACTGGGACCCGGTATTGCTTACAGCAATATCCGACCTTGAAGTTGTCATGATTGAAGAGAAGGGGTCATTATGGCATTTTCGATATCCAGTTGTTGACAGCTCCGAATTTTTGGTAATCGCCACAACTCGACCTGAAACGATGCTGGGCGACACTGCCGTTGCTGTTCATCCAGATGATTCACGGTACTCACATCTGGTTGGCAAGCAAGTGGAACTGCCATTGGTAAAACGTAAAATTCCTGTTATCGCCGACGAGTACGTCGACCCGGAATTTGGAACTGGATGCCTGAAGGTTACGCCTGCCCACGATTTTAATGATTTTAAAGTGGGCGAACGCAATTCCCTGGATACGATAAACATAATGACACCGGATGCAAAAATAGATCTGCCTGACAGTGCTTACCACGGGTTAGACAGGTTTAAAGCAAGAGAACAAATCGTTGAAGATTTGCAAGAATGCGGCTTGCTGGAGAAAGTGGAGGACCACATCTATAACGTACCGCATGGAGACAGAACCAATCAAATCATTGAACCCTACCTTACTGACCAGTGGTTTGTAAAAGTCGGGCCTCTTGCAAAACCGGCAATTGATGCCGTTCGGGACGGTACCATCCGATTTGTTCCGAAAAATTGGGACCGCACCTATTTTGAGTGGATGGAAAATATCGAGGACTGGTGCATTTCGAGACAAATTTGGTGGGGACACAGAATTCCGGCATGGTATGACGAAAATGACAATGTTTATGTTGCAAGAAGCGAAGATGACGCACAACGACTTGCACAGGAAGCACGAGGATTGCAACAAGTTCAACTTCGGCAGGATGAAGACGTGCTGGATACCTGGTTTTCATCTGCTCTTTGGCCTTTCTCTACTCTTGGCTGGCCACAGCAAACCCCTGAACTTGAAAATTTTTATACAACCAATGTACTCGTTACCGGCTTTGACATTATATTTTTCTGGGTTGCCCGAATGATTATGTTCGGAATCAAATTTACCGGCAAGCATCCATTCAACGAAGTATATATACATGGGCTTGTTCGGGATGCCAATGGACAAAAAATGTCCAAATCAAAAGGAAATATATTAGACCCGCTTGATTTAATTGACGGTATCGATATTGAATCACTCGTAAAAAAAAGAACAACCGGTCTAATGCAACCGGGGCTGGCACCCACTATCGAAAAAGCAACACGGATACAATTTCCAGATGGAATTCCTGCCTATGGTTCCGATGCATTGCGCTTGACTATTGCCAGTCTGGCCACGCAGGGACGAAATATTCGATTTGATTTGAAGCGTATTGAGGGCTACAGAAATTTCTGCAACAAACTGTGGAATGCCGCCCGATTTGTTTCCATGAACATTGCGGGGCTAGAGTTCAATTTGGACGACGATTTTTGCTGTGTAGCATCTAGTGAACAGTGGATCGTATCAGAATTGCGAAAGACAGCGCACAATGTAGAAGAAGCACTTGGAAGTTATCGATTTGATCTTGCAGCTCATCATATGTATCAATTTGTATGGGGGGAATACTGCGATTGGTACATTGAAATCGCCAAAGTGAAAATCAACGATGCGGCTACATCGGAAGTTGAGAAGGATTCAGTGAGACGAACGCTGGTTCAAGTTCTGGAGTCTGCCATACGAATGTTTCACCCAATAATGCCTTTCATTACAGAAGAAATTTGGCGAAGTATCCAGGCAAGCAGCAACCAAGGCAGCAGCAATGTCGGCTCCATTATGATTCAACCCTATGTTGATTACAGAAATATTCCAGAAAATTCCAATGCCACGCAAGAATTGGAATGGATGAAGTCTATGATTTCCGGAATTCGAAATATTCGAAGTGAAATGAACGTGAAACCAAACCAGGCGGTCCAAGCTGCTCTGCTCAACGCTTCAGAAGCTGACACCAAAAAATTGGAGCAAAATCAAGCAATTATTATAAAACTGGCCAAGTTGGAATCCATTGAAATACAGCAAGTAGAGGCATCAGATCAAATTGAACCCACGAGTTTCTTGGTGGGCGACATGAAAGTTATAGTAAAAATTCAGTCTTCTGAAAACAGCGCACAGCAAATCAAAAAACTGCAAAAAACGATTGAAGAAGTCCACAAACTAGTCCATAGATCGGAAAATAAACTGAATAATCCCCAGTTTGTTGCCAAAGCTCCAGATGAGGTTGTTGAGAAAGAACGGTCGCGCCTGGTAGACAACCAAAAAACTTTAACTGAATTAAAGCGCAAGTATGATTCGCTTCAAGGCACTTGATTTGATCTAGATTTGCTTGCTACGTGGGTAAAATACACGTCGTAGCGCACCATTTTTCCATTTACGCTATGTGACATCAATTCAGGTTTTATCGGCGTTACATAGTTCGGTCTTTTAACGACAACTCGGGAGGCATTACTTGACATTGCAATTTCAAACAACTCCCTCGCGTCTGTGTCGTTTCCGACAATGTCCCTAAGAACAGTTCGCTTTCTCGATACTCCCACAGACTGCTTGCGCCCCTCATCTGGATACATAGGGTCAATAAACACTGTGCCAAGAGAATTTGAAAGTTCAGGCAAAAGTTTTTTTGCGTCACCATGAACAAAATGAATTTTACAACCGGAAGTTTGACGGTTGAATATTAATATTCCGTCCGCCAGAATCGCTGCAATAGCAGGCGACCTTTCGATAACGGTTACCCTGTATCCCATACGCGCCATTAGCATCGCATCGTTTCCAAGTCCGCCAGTAGTGTCAATTACATTGATAGTCTTACTCCCGATAGCACGTCCAAGCAGATTCCTCTTGCCAAGTCTGGCAACACTTTTCACATCAACGAAAACAGGGCGAAATCTTGGCTGATGCAAGTCAATCAGTTGCAGTCTGCTTGAGCGAACGACAATTGCATAATGTGCCGAAGTTGAGGATTCAAGGACTGGCAGATTGTACGTATCAGCGACTTGTTGGGCCCGGTGCCGAACCTCATCCGACAATAGCACGCCTACTATTTTTATTTCGCTCATTTGTATAATGTCCCATGTTTTTCATTTAATGTGTCCTGCAATGGTACAATTGTTATACCTTAACGCACCATTTACTTTGAATAACCATCTACACTTTTAAAGCATATAGCAATGGGTTTTTTGTCTGGAAAAAAAGCAATCATCACTGGTATCGCAAGTGAACGTTCAATCGCCTGGGGGATCGCAAAGGCTATGCATGATCAAGGGGCTGAACTCGGGCTTACTTACCAAAATGAAAAACTGGAACCCCGGGTAAAAAAATTTGCAGGCACCTTGGGAGCAAAACTGGTGGAACCATGCGATGTTTCCACTGATGAAGAAATTGTACTGCTTCGAGACAAAGTGAAGGCGTGCTGGAACCAACTGGATATTTTGGTACATTCCCTTGCGTATGCTCCAAGAGACCAGCTTGAAGGAATGTTTCTAGATGCCGTAACTCGCGAAGGCTTTTCAATGGCACATGATATTAGTTCATACAGCTTTTCAGCCATGGCACGGGAATTTGCCCCGCTTATGGAAAACCAAATGGGTTCAATGCTGACATTAACCTATATCGGCGCAATAAAAGCCATGCCAAGCTACAATGTAATGGGCTTGGCAAAGGCGAGTCTGGAAGCGAATGTACGATACACAGCTCAGACGCTGGGACCGAGAGGAATACGAGTCAACGCAGTATCAGCCGGCCCCATTCGAACACTTGCCGCATCCGGCATTCGCGGCATGAAATCAATGATTGATCATTATGAAAAAGTTGCCCCTTTGGGACGCAGTGTTTCAATTGACGAAGTAGGAAATGCCGCAGCATTTCTGTGCTCGGACCTGGCTTCTGGAATTACTGGAGAAATACTTTATGTGGATGGAGGATTCAATATCGTAGGGCTTGGTGAAAACGTGCTTGCAACAAAGAGTTAGTTTCGTAGCTGCCAAGTTATTGGTTTTTCGAGCAGTTTTGACTATTTGAAATTTTTCAACAGGAAGCACTCAACCCATAATTCTTCTGGACACAGGGAATGCCAATTCCTTTTCGTGTCTGTGACACCGCTGATGCACTATCGCCCGCCTTGCTCAGGGCCAGAATGCACTCGCTGCCAGCAATCTTCGCCGAATTTTTTGCCATTTTAGTACCTTATTGCTATACGAGCAAGCACTATAGTTTTCCCCTTCATGTTGATTGACTCATCTCATTCCCGGGTCATGCCCACACAAATACGGCTGGCATTCTAGCCAAGGGACACCTTTTGCTAACCCCTTCGATAGCTGATAAAGCTACCTTGCTATCAGCGAACTGCTGGGGCTTTGCCTGATTGCACTTGATTTACAAATCCTGCCTTTTACGCTCAGCAGGACGACACAGCTACATTACCGTCTTTTGGTGTAATCAATTGTCCTTGAAAGACAGAGATTTCACGAAAATATGACAATTTCAGTCATACAAAGCTGTTCGACTCTTGATTTTCAAAAAAATTTCAAGTATAAATTTTGCACAGTTTTACAACTTTACTTTTTGAATTACTTTCGAATACAACAAGCAACATTCAAATGAAAGATCACTCAGAAATCATTTCAGACACAAATTGCAAGGGCGAGAACTTCGCTAAAAACTGGCCATGGGCTGCTGTGAATTTAATGAGACAACATAAATCTTTAGCACCCTTTCGAAATATTGCCAACAATCCGGATACCATTGTACCTACCGTGTCAAAAATACTCTGTTGCTCTGGTTTGGAAGATTGCAAGAAAGCACAATACTTTGCCAAAGAAATGCCGCGGTACGCAGAATGTGACACTATTTCCAGATTGCTAGGCAAAGTGGAAAACGAACAGGACATGCTGTATAGGGCAATTCTGCTAGACGTAAATTATGACGAAAAAGGTCACTTGTTTCAAAGAATCGCAAATGCACCTCGTTTTGCTAAAGAACAACTTGTATATGCCACAAATAATGCAAATTATTTTCAATCCAGTACTATTGATCTTTTATTAGGAAAGTTAATGGTTGCCGTTCTGGCTGGTACTAATATTAATCCTGGTGATATTCCCAACATCTATACCTTTTATGAGTCATTGAATATTGTCTCACTTGCGTGCTTCGCATTGAATTATCAAGCGCATTGCAAGACTTTTTCACCAAGTTACAATCACGAGTTTTATGCAGGAACACTTTCCATACTAAAAATGCTCTATACAAACAAGCCTGTTCCGACACCATATCAACTTGCACGATTTGCCAGGCATGTTGAAGATAATGTCTATTTATACAATTCCTATCGAAGATTTAGATGTTCTCGAGATTGGCTTTGGAACGTGTGTCGCAATGGAGTAATACAGACGGATATAAAGAATCTCACTTGGCCAGCACCACCTGGTTGGGATAGTGAGATGGGTTTGCAAGGGAAAATTATACCTTTGTTGAGTGCAAAAGGCGTATTGCAGGAAGGCAAGGAGAATGACAACTGCCTGGAAACGGATATGGGATACATTATAGAAGCCAGTTGCGGTGATATTGCACTCTTCTCACTTCGCTTCAATAAGTCGCGTGCAACACTTATGCTTAATATGCGTAAAAAATCAAGAGAATCATTAGAGTTTGATATTGGAGAATTGAAAGGACCGGGCAATACATACCCCACTTCCAAAATCAAGAATGCTTCTGACAATCTAGTAGCACAGTTAAATAGTCGTCAATCACTGTCTTTACCAAAAGACAATTATCCATTGCAAATTGATAATCTGAACAGTTTGATCATTCCTAAAGGAACTTCTAATGATTTGTGGAATTTATTTTCAAGCGTACTTCCAAATAGATTCCAATCGTACAGCAAACTGGAATCCCACTACACAGACGCTTTGCGCACTATAAGGGATAACTACGACCAGACTATATGTGAGTTGCGATGACGATTGATACTATCGCAAATGAAGATTATTTCAGAAAAATTATCATGCTCAACATTGGAGTACGAGTATATCAATAAAAACTGGCAAGAGGTCGCAATGCAGCTTCAAAATCAATCGAAAACGGAAATATACCTGAAAGAGTCTGAATTTATCTTTTCGACCGTGTCAAGTACGCTCTGTTGCTCTAGAAAGAAAGACTGCAAAAAAGCAAATCGTTTTACTGTTGAAATACCACAGGCTGACAATAAAAATATATTCAAATTGTTAGATAAACTGTGCAAGAAAAAAAATACGCGAATGCGAGCCTTACTGCTAGATGTCAACTATGACCAAGATGGTGCATTGTTTCAAAGAATCTCGAATTCACCTGAATTTGTAGTAAAGCAACTTAAATATGCCCTTGATGTCGGAGAGAATAGTCTATCCGGTACGGTTGGCTTTTTACTTAGCAAACTGATTGTTAAATTGATCTGCGGTTCTGAAGTTCGTCCTAAAAACATGCCACATAAAGATTTAATCTGTCGTGCACTGACGATTATGGCAAGAATGTGCTTCAGTACAAATGGTAATCTTCAATGTGAACCACATGCGTCCAGTTCAAATGATGAACTTGCAACTATGCCTAGTGTAATAGCAATTCTCAATTTACTTTATTTCGCCAATCCCGATTTAACACCAGAACAGTTTACACGATTTGTTGAGAATGTTGTTGAAATCGGTCCAGTTAAGGTAAAGGGCAGAAGCGATATCTCAAATATTACGGCAATTGATTTGAAGAACCAAAAACTACCATCTCCACCAGGTTGGACTAAAGACATGGAGTTGGACGGAAAAATTGTTCCTTTGCTAACCATGGATAAAATAATTCGAGAGTGCAAAGATCATATTGCCGATTGCCCAAACCAATATAATAGAACTCCCAGACTAGTCGCTTGCGGTGACGTTGCACTATTAGCACTTCGTTTTGGAAAGCAGCATGGAATGTTGACTCTTGGTATGAATGGTGTCGTGATTAGTGGCAAGAAAACAACCAGATTTAGAGTATTGGATATAGATGGCAATGTTGAAAGTGTGGATACCGATGAAATTGCAAATCAACTGGTAGATCGATTGAACAGACGGCAAAGACCACTTGAACTTCAAGATTATCCTTTAACAGCCGAAAACAAATTTTCAGCCTTGCTTATGCCAAAAGTTCACTCCGTGGAAGAATTGTGGTGTGAATATACGAAAGTTCTTCCAAAAGAGCTTCAATCATACAGCAAATTAATGTCGCATTATTCTGCTGCGTTGCACATGCTGCGGGATGAACTGGATTCGGCCATTAGCAAGCAAGTTGAGTCGTTGAACTCCTGCCCGAAATAAGTCAACAGTATCCAGGTTGCTTAGATCAGCAGTCTGGAGTTGTCTGATGCAACAGAAAAAATGTAAATCGCTCGTATCAAGCGCATTCGAAATCACTGAATTTCTGGAAAATGCAGCGAGTGCAAATATCAACGCTTCCTATCATGGCAACCCCCCGCTTAAAGGTGGGGAAGTTCCATTGCTTGAAACTATTGAATTTCAAGACAACCCGTCGCTCTCTATAGGATTGAACTCATACCATCAATTTTCTTCTTTCTTGATACTTGATTTTCTTTTCTTCTTCAATTTCCTCAACATCCACAATATAGGCCCGGAAACGGCATAGGCAAGAAGCATGATGAACAATACTCGAGGCGGGTCAAACGAAATCAAGGCAATTGCAAACACCATGGCAATTGCGGCAACAAAGGGAATCCTGCCTTTCAAATCCAGATTTTTGAAGCTCAAGTAAGGTATGCTGCTAACCATTCCTATAGCCATGGCAGAGATTAGAATCGTCGTAACCACCCCGATAATTGTACTTCCGCTAAAACTTGTGCCTTCAATTACCCACATCCATGTAACAAGAAACGCTGCTGCCGGAGGACACGGCAAGCCCTGAAAGAATCCAGGTTCCGACGCAGAATATGTATTAAAGCGAGCAAGCCGAAGCGCCGTAGCTGCTACATAAACAAATGCACACAACCAGCCAATTTTTCCAACTGCTGAAAGCGACCATTCAAACAACATCAGTGCAGGAGCGAGACCGAAGCAAATTACATCAGAAAGACTGTCAAACTCCTTGCCAAACTCACTTGAAGTATTTGTCAATCGGGCAACGCGTCCATCAAGCCCGTCAAGAATCAACGCAATTAGTACTGCTATGGCCGCCGTCTCGAAATTTTTCATAGTGGCCTGAATAATCGCAAAAAATCCAAAGAACAAAGCCCCTGTTGTAAGCAAATTGGGGAGTATGTATATGCCACGCCGCTTGGGCTGGCTTTTTCTTGTTTTTATTGTAGAGTGGTCTGGCTCTAGCATCTTACTTACGAATCAAGGTTCGCATTCAAAGAACCGTTTATGCAGCGATGGCAATCAATTTGCAATTGGCAGAAATTCAACAGAACTTGTGATATGTGCAATTTTAACACACTGTCGCTTCTTCAATTTGCCTCACTTGTTTCAGCAATAATATCCGCCCCTCCTCTTACCTTGTCGCCAATGCCAGCAAGAACCCTGTACTGAGGCGGTAAAAACAATTCTACCCGGGAACCAAACCTGATAAAACCATATTTCTGACCCCGGGCAACCTCGTCATCTTTTCCTACATACCACAGAATCCGTCTCGCTATTAAACCTGCTATTTGCACGCAAGTTACCTCATTGTCGTTTTCAGTACGAATAACTATCATGTTTCGCTCATTTTCTTCGGAGGACTTGTCTATTGCAGCATTGAAGAATTTTCCAGAAATGTATTTTTGTTCCACTATACGTCCCGCGATCGGAATTCGATTGGAGTGAACGGAAAACACATTCAGAAATATTGCGATTCTTGTTGAATTTTCGTCGTTGAACGGGTTTTTAGCCTCTGATACAGAAACCACCTTACCGTCAGCAGGAGAAACTACGACACCCGCTTCTGTGGGAATTGTTCTATCGGGTTCCCTGAAAAATTGAAGAACAAATATTGCAATCAGCCAGAAAGGTACTGCCCATATCCACCCGAACAGGCCTGTAATTGCAATTGCGAAAAGGAAACTCGCCAAAACAAAGGAGTATCCTTCACGGGCAATACTCATGCTAGTTTATATCGCGGTCTACGAGTCGGCCAGCGGCAATCCAAGGCATCATGGCACGCAAAGACGAGCCGACTTCTTCTATTCCTTTTCCAGCCGATGCCGCTCTCAATTTATTAAAGTTGTGACTACCTGAAGCATTTTCATCCATCCACTCCCGCGCAAATTCACCGGACTGAATTTCAGAAAGAATTTTCTTCATTTCCTTCCTGGTACTGTCGTTGACAACTCTTGGTCCCCGGGTCAGGTCACCATACTCGGCAGTATTGGAAACGGAATAGCGCATATTCTGAATACCACCTTCATAAATCAAATCAACAATCAATTTCAATTCATGCAGGCATTCGAAATAGGCCATTTCTGGAGCATAGCCGGCTTCAACAAGCGTTTCGTAAGCTGCTTCAATCAAAGAAGTAGCACCGCCGCATAGTACAGTCTGCTCTCCAAACAAATCAGTTTCTGTTTCTTCCCGAAATGTAGTCTCAATAACTCCTGCTCTGCCACCGCCAATTGCCGAAGCATAAGCCAGTGCGATGTCGCGTGTCGAACCGCTTGCATCCTGATGAATTGCAATCAAACAAGGCACCCCGCCGCCATTGACATAGGTGGAACGCACCAGATGTCCGGGCCCTTTCGGGGCAACCATGAAGGTATCGATATTGTCCGCAGGCTGAATAAACTTGAAGTGAATGTTGAAGCCATGGGCAAAAGCAATAGCGGCCCCCTGCTTCAAATTCGGCTTGATCTCCGAATCATACAATTTCGATTGCAATTCATCCGGCACCAGAATCATTACCACATCAGCACTTGCAACCGCATCACCAACATCTGCAACAGCAATTCCTGCTCTCTCTGCTTTTTTTCTTGACTCTGACCCAGACCGAAGCCCAACCACTACATCAATTCCGCTATCCTGCAAATTGCCTGCATGTGCATGTCCCTGCGAGCCAAATCCGATAATTGCCACTTTCTTGCTTGCAATAACAGACCGGTCCGCATCTCTATCGTAGAAAATTTTCATTTTTTATCCTGTAATTTCTGAGTTGTTTTTTTATGAATGCTGGAAATGGCCAATGCTGTTTCTCCCCGCGAAATTCCTGTCACGCCAGATCGAACAACCTCAATAATCTCGGTCACATTCAACGCTTCAAGAAAAGCGTCCAACTTCTCTCCCGCACCCGTTAATTCAATTGTATAAACAGATTCTGTTACATCAATGATTCGTCCGCGAAAAATTTCAGCCAATCGCTTCACTTCGTCGCGAAGCTCTCCAACTGCCTTCACCTTTACAAGCATCAGTTCGCGTTCAATATGAGCACCGTGTGTCAACTCTGAAAGCTTGACCACATCAACAAGCTTGTTCAACTGCTTTGTAATTTGCTCCACGATTCTTTCAGACCCGATAGTAACAATTGTCATTCGGGAAAGCGTATCGTCCTCAGTCGGCGCAACTGTAAGAGTTTCTATATTGTAGCCGCGGGCGGAAAACAACCCGGCAACTCTGGAAAGTGCTCCCGGTTCGTTCTCAAGCAGAATTGAAATGATGTGTCGCCGCTCCACTTATGCCAGCTCGCGCTCTTCTGGAGAACCATTTCCGTTAGGGCTTAAGTGCATTTCGTTGTGCCCTGCCCCGGCGGCAATCATCGGATAGACATTTTCCGACTGGTCAGTGATAAAATCCATGAAAACCAGCCTGTCCTTCAGTGCCATTGCCTCCTTCAAGGCACTCTCAACATCGCCTGGCTGTTCAATACTCATCCCTACGTGTCCGAAACTCTCAGCAAGCGCAACAAAATCCGGCAATGCATCCATATATGAATGTGAATACCGTCGATCATAGAAAAACTCCTGCCATTGACGCACCATGCCCATATAGCGATTATTCAAATTAACAACCTTGATCGGCAAATCATACTGTCTGCAGGTGGACAACTCCTGAATACACATGATAATACTGGCTTCTCCAGTAACGCACACTACATCAGAATCAGGATTTGCGAACTGCACTCCCATTGCCGCCGGCAATCCAAATCCCATGGTACCAAGTCCGCCTGAATTCACCCATCTGCGCGGCATGTCGAAACGATAAAACTGAGCCGCCCACATTTGATGCTGCCCCACGTCCGACGTAACCCAAGCTTCGCCCTTCGTAATTTCATAAAGCTTTTCAAGAACAAACTGCGGTTTAATCTTGTCGCTGTCTTTATCGTAGGCCAGACAGTCAATTGACCGCCACTTGTCGATTTGTCGCCACCACGCGTCAAGTGCCTCTTTATCTGGAGAATCGGCACTCCCTTCAAGTACATGGACCAAGTCAGCCAGAACTGTCTTTGCATCTCCAACAATCGGAATCTCTACATTGACGTTCTTACCGATTGAGGACGGGTCAATATCAATATGAACAATTTTTGCATACGGGGAGAATTTTTTGAGGTCGCCAGTAATGCGGTCGTCAAACCTTGCACCGACGGCAAGCATGACATCGCAGTCGTGCATTGCCATATTGGCTTCATAAGTGCCGTGCATGCCAAGCATTCCAATAAATAAAGGATCATTCGCAGGATACGCACCAAGCCCCATGAGTGTGTTAGTGCAAGGATATTGCAATAATCGAACCAGTTTTCGCAACTCTTCTTCACCACCTGAAATTGAAACTCCTCCACCGGTATATATGATTGGCCGAGTCGCTTGGAGCAATAACTGAGCCGCTTTCTTGACCTGGCCCGGGTGACCTTTGCGAGTGGGATTATAGGACCGCAAGGAAATATTTTTCGGATAGATGTATTCTGTTTTCTGAGCAGTTACATCTTTTGGCACATCCACCATGACCGGGCCGGGGCGACCTGTATTTGCGATGTAAAATGCTTTTTTTAATGTTGAAGAGAGGTCGCATACATCTTTAACAAGAAAGCTATGCTTGACGCATGGCCGAGTTACACCCAGCGCATCCACCTCCTGAAATGCATCATCGCCGATTAAATGAGTGGGTACTTGTCCCGAGATAACCACCATTGGAATGGAGTCCATGTATGCTGTTGCTATTCCCGTGATCGTATTTGTAACGCCCGGTCCCGACGTTACCAGTACTACTCCCGGCTTTCCGGTTACTCTTGCATATCCGTCGGCAGCATGGGCAGCACCCTGTTCATGGCGAACCAGAATATGCCTGACTTCATCCTGTTTGTAGAGGGCATCATAAATATGCAATGCTGCGCCGCCAGGATAGCCAAAGATGTATTTCACACCCTCATCTCTTAGGCAGCGAACTAAAATATCAGCACCTGTAAGTTCCAATTTCAGTACCTCTTGTACTCAATGCAAATCAATAGTAAAAACAGTAAATCACTCCGAACAACTCGAAAAAATTGCATCAGAGAACTTTTCATTATAGTAATTTGCACCGATTAACTTCAAATTTTTGATGTAAAACAATTTATTAAGAAAACCGGCAACTGCTCCGATGTTATTTGGAGATTGCATTAGGATGAACACGAAAAGAAACCAAGGTTGCAATGTAACCATAAAATTGCGTCAAATTACTTGACAATTCTCCAGTGAGTTGAGCCGTGCGAGCGGTCATCAAATCCAAGTCCATTCAACTGACCCCTTATCTTGTCTACCTTGCTCCAGTGATTCGTGACTCCGGTAAATCTGCGCTGTTCTTGGCTTTGACAGGCAGTGCCCTTAAGCATTTGATTATAGAACATTCACATTTTGAAATTAGGCACTATATTCTTGCGACTTGTCAGAATTCAGCAATCGGCACTGCGTAGTGCTGCCAGTCTTCTAATCTCGTAGATGCAGACAGTCAGTTGCACCGTTCATTGTAAATCTGAGCTAGCGAGTAGGACTTGCCCAGCATAGCAATAACTTCAGCCGCAGTTGCCGCAAATATCATGCTGAACTTGGCGATTTCTTAAATCAGTTTTTTGTCCCAATAATCATCCCTCTCAGAGCGTCTGGCTTCCATTGCACTCATTTCCTGCATCAGAGTTTTCTCCAGAACATCATCTCGCCATCAAAGTCAAGACAACATTTCAAGCCGGGCAATTTCTCGTTGTTCGAATCATCTCAGTTCCTGCATACTTACCCTGCAATTATGAAAAGACACAAATCAATCAAAAAAAGCCTCTTGATCTTGACTTGGAGAACGATGCCGATGCACTCAAATTGTGCAAATTCACAGGTTTTTTTAAGGTGTGTACACTGTACACCCCTATTTTATGTACAATTTTAGTGCATATCGCAAATACTCGGTAAAATCTACTTCACACTCTCAATCATTCATCACCATTCATTACTATCAATCATTTTCTCTTAGTCGTACATTGACAATGCTATTTTTTCATTCAAGCCAGTAAAAAAAAATACATTTAAAGCAATATTGAATTTATTGTTTCAATTCTTGCCGAACCAGGGAATCATGACGCTTGCTGATGAATTCGGCAAAGCCCGGACGGCTGCAGGGTTGGAAATTCGTTTCCTCCAGGCAGAGAAAACACGCTCTCCGAGTACACCCGAACATCGGGAAGTATGCGGTTATTCCGGGCAGAAACCGGCAGCAGAACTGAATTTGATTACTTCAAGCAAAAAAGGTAAATTGTAACTATGGAAATTCAACTAAATCTTGACCAGCACCAAGCGATAAAAAACCTGACGCGGGTGGGCATTGACGAAGAACAGGCAGTTGCACTCGTTTCTACATTCGGCGGCTTCAGTGAAAAGATTGCGACTAAAGACGACCTTGCGGTCGTCAAACAGGAGTTGACGCAGGAGATGAAAGCCATGGAAACCAGACAGTCCCAGAAGAGTGATTATCTGGAGAAAACTCTGGTTGGAGAAATCGCCAAGTCCAGATACATCATGTTCGCTGTAATGGTGGCCGTTGCTGCTATCGTACTGACTTTGCACGAGGCCTTGGAAAGGTTTCTGAACTAGCAGGTGGAAAAGTGAATGTGTTCCGTGGTATGAATGGATAACAGTTTACAGTCACGAGCGCCGGTTTCGGCCTGGCTGCAGAAGAACAACCTTTTACTGTCTCGAATACGCTTGGCCCCGAATAGCGCCGGCGAGTGAATTCTGGCAAATCACCACAGTGCAGTACCTGCAAGTATTTGATTCGAAGTTTCGTTAAAATCAGTAAAAAGCAACAAAGTCAAGACAATATTCCAAGCCGGGCAATTTCTCGTTGTTCGAATCATCTCATTTCCTGCACACTTGCCTAGCAATAATGAAAAGGCATAAATCAATCAAAAAAACTCTTGATCTTGACTTGGAGAACTATATCGATGCACTCAAATTGTGCAAATTCACAGGTTTTTTTAGGATGTGTACAATTTTAGTGCATATCGCAAATACTCGGCAAAATCTACTGCACACTCTCAATCATTCATCACCATTCATTACTATCAATCATTTTCTCTTAGTCGTACATTGACAATGCTATTTTTTCATTCAAGCCAGTAAAAAAAATACATTTAAAGCAATATTGAATTTTTTGCTTCAATTCTTGCCGAACCAGGGAATCATGACGCTTGCTGATGAATTCGGCAAAGTCCGGGCGGCTGCAGGATTGGAAATTCGTTTCCGCCAGCAGAGAAAACACGCTCTCCGAGTACCCCCAAGTATCGGGAAGTATGCGGTGATTCCGGGCAGAAGCCGGCAGCAGAACTGAATTTGATTACTTCAAGCAAAAAAGGTAAATTGTAACTATGGAAATTCAACTAAATCTTGACCAGCACCAAGCACTAAAAAACCTGACGCAGGCGGGCATTGACAAAGAACAGGCAGTTGCACTCGTTTCTACATTCGGCAGCTTCAGTGAAAAGATTGCGACTAAAGACGACCTTGCGGTCGTTAAACAGGAGTTGACGCAGGAGATGAAAGCCATGGATGGCAGGCAGTCCCAGAGGAGCGATTATCTGGAGAAAACTCTGACGCAGGAAATGAAAGCCATGGAAACCAAGCAATCCCAGGAAATGAAAGCTATGGAAACCAGACAGTCCCAGAAGAGTGATTATCTGGAGAAAACCCTAGTTGGAGAAATCGCCAAGTCCAGATACATGATGTTTGCTGTAATGGTGGCCGCTGCTGCTTTAGTACTGACTTTGCACGAGGCCTTGGAAAGGTTTCTGAACTAGCAGGTGGAAAAGTGAATGTGTTCCGTGGTATGAATGGATAACAGTTTACAATCACGAGCGCCGGTTTCGGCCGGGGTGCAGAAGAACAACCTTTTACTGTCTCGAGTACGCTTGGCCCCGAATAGTGCCGGCGATTGAATTCTGGCAAATCACTACAGTGCAGTACCTGCAAGTATTTGATTCGAAGTTTCGTTAAAATCAGTAAAAAGCAACAAAGTCAAGACATTACTTGGCAACTCTCCAGTGAGTTGAACCGTCCGAACGGTCATCAAGTTCAACTCCAAGTTCATTCAACTGATCCCGTATCCTGTCTGCCTCGCTCCAGTGCTTCATGACTCTAGCCAATCGGCGCTGTTCAATCAACTCTTCAATAGTGGTGCGCTCCTGCGACGTGATTTCGGACATCAGAAATCTTGACGGTTGCAATTGAACCAGTCCCAGTGAACCTGCCAATTCGCGAATTGTCTTTGACAGTTGTTGAACTTCAAAAGTGTCCCCTGCTTTCACCGCTCGGTTCATCTCGCGAACACCGTCAAAAACAACTGCCAATGCTTCTGCCGTATTGAAATCATCCTCCATTTTCAAATGAAATCTTTCCGTCAATTCCGGGTTTATTGCTGTATTGCCAGCATCTTTACCAATTGAATTTGCGTTTTCCAGCGCCAGGTAAATGCGCCTCAATGCATTCCTTGCATTGCTAATGCTGTCGTCCCGGTAATTCATAGGATTCCTATAGTGGCTGGAAAGGAAAATGTAGCGCAGAATCTCGCCCATCCTTTGCCGGTCTGAATCCATATCCAGAACTTCCCGAATCGTAAGAAAATTCTTGAGCGACTTGGACATTTTTTGGGAATCTATTTGAAGATAGCCATTGTGCATCCATGTATTCACAAACTTTTCATCAGTAGCACCTTCCGCCTGCGCAATTTCATTTTCATGATGCGGAAACAGCAAATCCATACCGCCGGCATGAATATCAAAGTGATTGCCCAGCAAACTCGTAGACATGGCTGAGCACTCGATATGCCAGCCTGGACGACCCTTCCCCCAAGGAGAATCCCATGCTGGTTCATTTTCCTTGGAGTGCTTCCAAAGCACAAAATCCAAGGGGTCGTCCTTTGCTTCGCCAGGTTCAATTCGTGCACCAACCATCAGTTCGTCCAATTTCCTGCCAGATAATTGACCGTAGTTGGAAAAGGAACGAGTGCGATAGTAGACATCACCGTTTTTCGCAAGATAGGCATGTCCTCGGGTCACCAAGTTTGAAATCATGTCAATAATTTGGGGAACATACTCCGTTGCGCGAGGTTCAAAATTCGGCGGCTCAACCCCAAGTGAATCCAGGTCTTCGTTCATGTAGTCAATAAAACGATCTGTAAGCCCGCGTACTGTCTCTTTGGCTTCATTAGCACGCGCAATAATCTTGTCGTCAATATCTGTGATGTTTCGTACGTAGGTAACGTCATATCCGCTGTACCTCAAATAGCGAATCACAGAGTCAAATACAACCATTACCCGTGCATGCCCTAGATGGCAGTAGTCGTAAACGGTCATCCCGCAAACATAAATACCAATTTTTCCAGCATGTATGGGCTTGAATTCTTCCTTTTGGTTGGTCAGACTATTGTATATTTTCAGCATTTTTCAAATTCTGTATTAGCATTGAAACGAAATCAAAGCACTTTGCACGATGCACAGTTATTATATGGACATCCTTGACAATCTCTTGAACTGAATGACAACCTATTTCGTTTCCGATATTCATCTTGACCCGGACAGACCTGATACCTACCGGAAGTTCATCGACTATCTGGACGGTATCGCTTCGGATGCGCAAGAACTATATATTCTGGGCGATTTATTCGAATACTGGATTGGCGACGATGCCGTAGATTATTTAGGGCATCGCCCGATCGTCAATGTCTTTCAGTCGCTTGCTTCAAAAAGCATTGGAATTCACGTCATGCATGGCAACCGGGACTTTCTTATTGGACACGACTTTGTCAATGAGTTCGGCGGAACGCTGATATTCGACCCGACCGTTCTTAAAATTCATGACAAAAATGTAATTCTGGCACACGGAGACAGTTTTTGCACCGATGATGTGGAGCATCAAAAATTTCGCACCATGGTCAATTCGCCTGAGTGGCAAGATCAATTTCTGTCCCTGCCAGTAAATGTCCGTAATGAGCGTGCAATCGCGATGCGCGAACAAAGCGAAACCAGCAAACTATCAAAATCGTCAATGTTGATGGATGTAAACCACTCAGCAATTGTACGACTCATGCAAAAGCACAATTCTGAAATACTGATTCACGGACATGTACACAAACCCGGAATACACAATTTTAACTTGAATGGAAATACAGCCCGCCGCTATGTAATGGGGGATTGGGACAGCGGTACCGACGGCGTAATCGTCATGGATTCCCGCGGGAAAATCAACCTCTGCCAGCCATAGTTTGCTCTAAATCAACTTCCGTTTTTTTAGAGAAATCCAGCATTGATGTAGCCGATGAAGGACGAGAATCATCATTTCGTTCTTGATTCACCTTTTTTAGATACTCTTCGGATACATCGCCTGCTACATAATTTCCATCGAAAACAGAAGTTTCAAATTTCTTGATGCCTGAATTAGTCGTACGGACAGAAGCAACCAGATCCTCCAATCTCTGAAAAAGCAGGAAATCCGTGCCAAGCTTTCGGCCAACTTCGTCATAGTCGGAGTTTTTTGCAATCAACTCCGACGGACTCGGAATATCGATTCCATACACATTTGGATATCGTATCGGCGGTGCCGCTGAAGCCATGTACACCGACTTGGCTCCCGCATCCCTGGCCCTTTGAATAATCTGCCGTGCTGTGGTTCCCCGAACAATTGAATCGTCAACCAGTAGTACATTTTTGTTTTCAAACTCAAGGTTGATAGCATTCAGCTTGTGGCGTACCGAATATCTGCGCTGCGCCTGCTGCGGCATGATGAATGTACGGTCAAAATACCGATTCTTGACAAAGCCCTCCCGATACTTGACCCCGATTGCATGAGCCAATTGCAATGCTGCAGTGCGACTAGTGTCTGGAATAGGCATAACAACATCTATGTCGTGATTCGGCCATTTTTGAAGCAATCTTCTCCCAAGCCATTCTCCCATTCTTAGCCGCGTTTTATAAACTGAAATCTTGTCTATGAGCGAATCGGGCCTGGCCAGATATACGAACTCAAAGATGCACGGGCAAGGCTGGGTATTTGGTGCGCAAATACGACTGTGAACCGTCCCGTTTACGTCAATAAAAATGGCTTCACCCGGGGCAACATCTTTTTCCAGCTGATACCCTAGTACATCCAGTGCTACACTTTCCGAAGTAACTGCATGCTCCAGGCCACTTGGAGATTCTTTTGTTCCGTAAACCAATGGTCGAATTCCATGCGGATCTCGAAACGCCAGCACTCCGTATCCTACGATCAGGACAGTTACAGCAAAGGCTCCCTTGCAACGATCATACACTCGCTCAACCGCGCGAAACACATCGTTCGGTTTCAAATCAAATCCTGTCTCTCGAACGCGTGTCGACAACTCGTAAGCAAACACGTTCAGCATAATTTCCGAATCTGACCCTGTATTCAATTGCCGTCGATTCGTCCGAAATACGCTTTCGCGAAGTTCGTGGGCATTGACCAGGTTTCCGTTGTGACACAAAGCAATGCCAAAGGGTGAATTTACATAAAAAGGCTGGGCTTCAGCGGTTGTATTGGCTCCTGCTGTTGGATATCGCACATGGCCAAGTCCCATATGGCCCTTCATATTGAACAAAGACTCCGGTGTAAAAACATGCCGAACCAGTCCACTGCCAGTTTTGGCGTATACTCGCTGCCCATCGCTGGTTATTATTCCAGCCGCGTCCTGACCGCGGTGCTGAAGAACTGTTAACCCTTCATAAAGGGCTTGATTAATCTCCTGCCTGCCGAGCATTGCAACTACACCACACATCTCAGAGCCTCCAATTTAAACACTTTAAATTCAATCCAAGCGGTTATTGATTCATGCCAAATATATAGCATTATCAAATTTTATGTTGGCGTGTCCGGTGCGATCGCACTGGTCAGTGAATCGCGAATCAAATCTACATAAGGGGCGGTGAATTGAACAATGAGTGAATCCTCCCACCAGGGTTCACCGGTGAACAGTTCTATTGAACCAACCACAATCACTAGTGTCACGATTACACCGCCTCGCAAGAGACCAAACGCCATGCCAAGTGTTCGGTCGACACTAACCACACCCGGAGTTACAATTACGCTAGAAATCATTGCGTTGAGAATTGCGCCGAGCAAGAGTACAAGAAAAAAAACTCCGACATAACCTGCGATCAGGCGGAGCCCCTCGTTTGCAATCATGGAATCCAAATATACACTGGCATCCTGTCCTTGTTTGAATGAAACCCAAGCTGCTCCAGCCCAGAACAATACAGATAAAAACGAACGAATAAAGCCGCGATACGCGCCAATTGCCAACGAAACCATAATGACCGCAAAAAAGGCAAAGTCAAGAAAAAGCGACAATTACCAACTACCAGATTATTGAAGTGTAAACTGTGCAAGTTCAATCAGGAAAAATAAACGCCAATCCTGTCAGGATTTTCCTGATGCTGAAATAGTACGATAACCAAACCCGATGGTCAGGTCAACAAAAATTCCTGTTAGCCTGGCATACTAATTTCGCGAATAAGCACGTCTTTTATATTTAATTCCTTGATTCCAACCACCTTGTTTTTGACTTTCTCCGCATGATCTTTTGAGCCGTATGGCCCCAGAAGCACGCGCGTTCCGGTGAACTTATCCGTCTTGATATCAAGCAAAACTGCTTGATATTGATTCTTTTCAACTTTTGTCTGAAGTTCTTCGGCATTCTTTCGATTGGAAAATGAACCGACCTGAACATACCAGTTTATCTTCGCAGTTGACCCGGACTTGGCAGTATTATTTGCTGGCTCAGGCGGCTTTTCTTCTTTCGAAGCTACTTTGACTTCTTCAACAGCGGCAGGCTCTGCGGCAACAGCAACTACTGGTTCCTGCCCCCCGCTTTCTTCCAGTGCCTTTGACTTGATGACAATCGTTGATTTTGCCAGAACTGTTGATTCACCTGTAATTCCACTCGTTGAGCCAGTTGTTGCCAACTGCTCCAAATTCGAACCCGCCTCCTGAACGGTCTCTGGCAGCAGCGAGCTATTTGCGCTGCTTTGATCTGCTTCGGAAGAAGCAATTTCTGCCGAGGTAACCGTATTGCTCTGAGGCGTTAAAATAACGAAGAAAACGACACCGACGGAAAGTAGCAAAATGATTCCACCAGCGATTTGATTTTTGATATAGCCTTGCGAAAACCGGCTTTCAGACTTGGATTCCATTGTCATCAAAACAACTCATTAGGTTATTGATAGAGTTGAATTATACCACCAACCGTCAAAAAAGAACCGAAAACAACTATCCTGTCTTGCAAACTCGACTTCGTTTTTGCAGATTCAAATGCAGATTGAACATCTGAAAATTGCTCAATGTTTTGGTGACGACCCAAAACCGACCTTACCCTGCCGTAGAGTTCATCGATGGAAACTCCCCGTGAACCGTCCGCAATTTCGCACAAGTGCCATATGTCGAACTGCCCCTTGACACAATGCACAATTTCTTCTATCGGTTTCTCCGAAAGAACAGACATAACTGCGATATTCCTGCCGGATACAGGATTTTCCATCAAGTAATTTCCCAGAATCCGAACCGCTTCAACATTGTGCGCAACATCCAAAACAACTTGGGGATGATTTTCCAACTGTACGAGTTGCAAACGACCCTTTATTGACGCAGACTGAACACCTTCTCGAATCGCCTGGCTTGGAATATCAAAGTATTTTCTGGCCAAAACGGCAATCGTAACAGCCCCTGCCGTATTGTCAATTTGACATTTTCCCGGAATCGGTGGAGGCGGAAGTGCATCAATCTGCAATTGCTGGTCCCCGAAATTTGCAATCCATTGCCATCCAGGGTCGACAAATTTATACTCAAAATCCTGCCCGCCAAGGTAAAGCTTCACGTCAAGCTCGTCCACCGCTTTGCGGACTGATTTTGGCGGGCTTGTATCTGTGCATACCGCGCATTGGGACTTGCGCAGTATTCCGGCTTTCTCATGGCCAATCAACTCCCGCGTGGCACCGAGCCACTTCTTGTGGTCCGTCCCTATGGCAGTAATACAGGCAAGGTCAGCGTCAAGCACATTGACTGCATCCTTGCGTCCGCCAAGCCCCACTTCCAGAATAGCGACATCCACATTTTTCCGCATGAAGTAGTCAATCGCGATAGCAGTTCCAAATTCAAAAAATGTGAGCGGTACGCTTTCTCGTTTTTCTTCAACTGTCCAGAACTCTTCCAGCAGTTCTTCATCTGATATTTCAACTCCTCCTACAACAAACCTTTCATTAAACTTCACAAGATGGGGAGAGGTGTACAGTCCGGTGAGATATCCAGAATTTCTGAATATTGACTCCAGCATAGTAGCAACAGAACCCTTTCCATTAGTCCCCGCTACGCTTACAACACGAAATGGCACTGCTCCAGGGCAAATGCGATGAATTACTTTTGCCGCTCGGTCCAGCGTCAAATCCATCGTACGGTTGTGGAGCGACTGAATGTATTTCAGCCAGTCTTCCAGAATGCTGTCCTGTCCAGACTCCGGCAGCAAAGACATGACTTTCAGCTTGCAACGCCTTGCTGTGCGGTATCGCACGAACCTACGCTATTTCCATACTTCAAAATCGACAGAATTCCATAAATGTCGTCGCGTAGGCATTTGCGACTCACTACCCGGTCAATCGCACCGTGTTCGAGCAGAAATTCTGCGCGCTGAAAACCTTCAGGAAGAGACTGCCTAACTGTTTGTTCGATCACTCTTGGTCCTGCAAAGCCGATCAGTGCGTTGGGCTCTGCAAATATAAAGTCTCCAAGCATTGCCAGACTCGCTGAAACTCCTCCCATTGTAGGGTCTGTCAAAACAGAAATGTACGGAAGATTGTTTGCCTTCAGTTTACCGACAGCTGCGGTCGTCTTGGCCATTTGCAATAGCGAATACATTGCTTCCTGCATCCGCGCCCCACCGCTCGCCGAAAAGCAAACCAACGGAATTTGCCGCTCTACGCTTCGATTGACCGCATGTACGAATCGTTCTCCAACGACCGACCCCATCGAGCCCCCCATGAACTCAAATTCGAATGCAGAAACGACAACAGGAAGTCCATGCAAATCGCCTTCGGCAATCAGTAGTGCATCCAAATTGCCAGTTGATTTTTGCGCTTCGGACAATCGGTCCTTGTACTTCTTGCTGTCGCGAAATTTCAGCATGTCAACCGGCTTTATCTCACCGTCAAGCATCGCAACTGTGTCTTGGTCCAAGAATGACTCGATTCGCTTCTGAGCAGTCATTCGAATATGGTGGTCGCACTTGGGACAGATATGCCAGTTATTTTCAAGCTCAACCTGATAAAGTGCTTCGCTGCAATTGGAGCACTTGACCCAGATCCCTTCGGGAACCCCCCTTTTACCCAGACGAGTGCCGGATTTTATTTTCGGGGGCAGAAGTTTGGAGAACCAATTCATTTGTATATTTCTATTGCAAACCCTGAAGTGACTCGTCGGCCGCAAGGACTGATTCTGAAAATTTTTGGATTGCCTCGGGATCTTTGACCCCGCCAGTCACTTCCACACCGGTACTCACATCCACCGCGCTCGGACGTACTTTGCGAATTGCTTCTCCCACATTGTCTGAAGTCAGTCCTCCAGCAAGTATGATCGGAATATCAAGTTCCGGAATCAACTCCCATGAAAAAGTTTGACCGGTCCCCCCGACCTTTGAAGGCTCATAGGCATCCAAGAGCAGTGCCTTGGCATTTGTGTAAAGATCGCGAGCATTTAAAATCTGTTCTGTGCTGCGAACTCGCTGCGCTTTGATGTAAGGAACTCCCAACTGATCGCATCTTTCCGGAGATTCTTCCCCGTGAAACTGAATTGCATCGACCTGAACATCAGAAATTATCATTTCCAGAAGGTCATCAGTTGGATCTACTACAACACCAACAGCAGTAGTTGATTTCGCAAGAACTTGCCTTATCTCCATAGCTTTGGCTTTGGCAAGGTTGCGCGTACTATGCCTGTAGAACACTAGTCCAATAGCATCTGCGCCGAATTGCATTGCATATTCTGCATCCTTTGTACTGGTAACCCCGCAAATCTTGATCTGCGTACGAACAGAATTAACGGAATCCATTTGATTTAGAAATTTCAGGTCGCTTTGTGCATTCACAATGTAGTCGCATTAAAAATAATATTTTCGAAAGTCGGAACACATGCTTGTATTTTAAATTGAAACAAAAAACAAATTTGCATGGTTCACCGCAATCAATGTCACCGGTGCGGAGTCATCAGTAATTCCTAACTTTGCCACTTTTCATTGATTTTAACGGATTTTAGAATCCGAACCCGCATGAATCCAAGGCTTTTTCTCCGGCAACCCCATGTAATACCCAAATTAATCATTGGCACCGCAGGATGGGCAAGCTTCCGACTTATGGCGCAATGCAACTTGTCTCACCAGTACTCCCAACCTTTACACAGCAAGACAACATTCCAAGCCCGGCCATTTCTCGTTGTTCGAATTATCTCAGTTCCCGCCCACTTGCCTTTCAATTATGAAAAGGCACAAATTACTCAAAAAAGCCTCTCGATCTTGACCTGGAGAACGATGCGATGCACTCAAATTGTGCATAAATAGGGTGTGTACAGTGTACACACCTCAAAAAAACTGTGAATTTGCACAATTTGAGTGCATGCTACAAACACTCGGAAAAATCTACAGCCGATTCTCAATCATTCATCACCATCAGCCATTTTCTCCTAGCCGTCCACTGGCAATACTATTTTTTCATTCAAGTCAACAAAAAATCCATTTAAAGCAATATTGAATTTATTGTTTAAATTCTCGCTGAACTAGGGAATCATCACGCTCGCTGATGAATTCAGCAAAGTCCGGGCAGCTGCAGGGAAATTCATTTCCCCAGGCAGAGAAAACACGCTCTCCGAGTACCCCCGAGTATCGGGAAGTATGCGGTTATTCCAGACAGAAGCCGGCAGCACAACTAAATTTGATTACTTTGAACAAATGAGGTAAATTAAAACTATGGAAATTCAACCAAATCTTGAAGCGCATCAAGCGATAAAAAACCTGACGCAGGCGGGCATTGACGAAGAACAGGCAACTGTATTGGTTTCTACATTCGGCAACTTCAGCAACAACATTGCGACTAAACACGATCTTGAAGTCGTCAAGCAGGGGTTGACGCAGGAGATGAACGCTATGGATGACAGGCAGTCCCAGAGGAGTGATTATCTGGAGAAAACTCTGACGCAGAAAGACGACGCTCTGGAGAAAACCCTGACCCAGCAAATGAGTGACATGGAAGCCAGATTGACACAGAGAATGGATGCCATGGATGACAGGCAGTCCCAGAGAATGGATGCCATGGATGACAGGCAGTCCCAGAGAATGGATGCCATAGATGACAAGCAATCCCAGAGGAGTGATCATCTGGAGAAAACCCTGACCCAGCAAATGAGTGCCATGGAGGCCAGGCAGGCCCAGGAAATGAAAGCCATGGACACCAAGCAATGCCAGAGGAGCGATTATTTGGAGAAGAACCTGACTAAAGAAATTTCCAAGTCCAGATACGTGATGTTTGCCGCAGGTGCAGCCGGAGCTCTTATTATGCTAGGCTTGTACGAGGCATTGGGAAGATTTCTGAACTAGCAGGCTGAAAAGCGAACTGCGTTCCGTGGCGTGAATGGATAGAGGTTCGTAGCCACGCGTGCCAGTTTCTGCCGAGGTGCAGAAAAACAGCCGCCTACTGTCCCGAGTCGCCTGACTCCGAATAGTGCCAAGTACTGCATTCTGGCAAATCGCCAGAATGCAGTAACTGATTTCAAAATGTGAATTTTACATAATCAAATACTTATGTGCATTGCATGTCAAAATCAAGAAGGGAACTGATGCAGAGTCACCAGTAATTGCATGCGGGTGGACAAGGTGGCAGATTGAACATTTCCAGATAACTTGCCTTTACAAAATACAAACCATCCGCCGGTGCTGTAATTCCACCCTGCTTCCGGTCTCGGCTTGCAATAACATCCGCAACCCATTCTGGTGAACGTTCCCCATTGCCTACTTCGCGCAAAACTCCAACTATATTTCGTACCATATGATGTAAAAACCCGTCTGCTTCCACATCAATCCAAATCCAGTCGCCCGCTCTGTGAATTTTCATTGCTTTAATCTCTTTGACAGGATTCTTACTGGAACACTTTGAAGCGCGAAGCGCATTGAAATCATGCTTGCCGAGAAAATATTTGACACAAGCATTCATTCTTCCAGCGTCTAGTGATTCATATATCCAGGTTACACGCCGGGCCAGATAAGTAGGCCTGACTTGACGATTCAATATTATGTAGCGATACACCCGGGAAACAGCACTGAAGCGAGCGTGAAACGACGGATCAACTTCTTGGGCCCAAACAACGCTGACACCTTCTGGCAATTCAGAGTTGGTGCCTGAAACCCAAGAATGGCTGGTGCGATACTGGTCAGTATCGAAATGAACTGTTTGTCCGCAAGCATGCACGCCCGTATCGGTTCTTCCGGCACAATGTAAATTCACATCATGGTTCGCAATTTTTCCAAAAGCGATTTCCGCCACACCTTGAACGGTTGGCTCTTCGGCTTGCTTTTGCCAGCCAAAGAAGCGCGAACCATCATATTCCAGACATGCAGCAATTCTCATCATTTACTATCCGTAGCAACAGGACACTTTAATATTGTTTCTGTATAATGCTTTTAAAATTTTCAAATTCAAAATGAGGACTTACCAGCGTTGGATATCTCGCCAAGTTCAACACCTGAATCTTACAGGTCCGGCCCGGACGAAACAGGGCACTTTGGCATGTACGGTGGACGCTTTGTCGCCGAAACCCTCATGCCTTTAGTTCTGAATGTAGAAAAAGCCTACTACAATGCCCGGCAGGACCCGGAATTTCAACAGGAACTTGAATACTATGCCAAACATTATATAGGTCGTCCAAGTCCGTTGTATTTCGCCAAGCGACTTAGTGCGCACCTGGGTGGCCCAAAAATTTACTTCAAACGCGATGAGTTGAATCATACCGGCTCCCACAAAATCAACAATACAATGGGACAGATTTTACTCGCTCGCCGCATGAATAAAACGCGTATTATCGCTGAAACCGGTGCAGGGCAACATGGAGTTGCGGCAGCCACAGTGGCGGCGCTGTTCAACCTGCCCTGCGTTGTTTATATGGGTGAAACCGATATTGAACGGCAAGCTCCCAATGTATTCAGAATGAAACTGCTGGGTGCTGAAGTCGTTCCAGTCACCTCTGGCACCGGCACCTTGAAAGATGCGATGAATGAAGCACTTAGAGACTGGGTCGCAAATGTTGATACCACTTTCTATATTATCGGAACTGTTGCCGGTCCTCATCCATACCCCGAAATGGTTCGCGATTTTCAATCCATCATCGGCAAAGAAACACGCAAGCAAATCCTCGAAGCTGAAAATCGACTCCCGGATTGTCTGGTGGCTTGTATTGGAGGCGGTTCAAACGCCATGGGGTTGTTTCACCCGTTTCTGGATGAACCAAGTGTTCAAATAATCGGTGTTGAAGCAGCCGGACTGGGGATTGAGACCAGTAAACATGCCGCTTCAATTACAGGCGGCATTCCGGGCGTGCTACACGGAAATCGAACCTACCTGCTTCAAACCGATGATGGACAGATAATTGATGCGCATTCGATTTCCGCCGGTTTGGATTATCCGGGAATCGGCCCCGAACATTCGTGGCTGAATGACGCGGGGCGAGTTGAGTATGTTTCGGTCACCGACGACGAAGCACTGAATGCTTTCCAAGTTTGCTGCAAGCAGGAAGGCATCATTCCTGCACTTGAGCCTGCACATGCTCTCGCTCATGTAATAAAAATTGCAGAGAATTTCAAGAAAGATCAAGTACTCGTCATGAATATGTGCGGCAGAGGCGACAAGGATGTTTTTTCAGTTGCAGATGCACTAGGGACAAGTCTATGAATCAAGGCAATCTTGAAAACACCCGAATTACAAGAAAATTCGCCGAGCTTGCAAACTCGGGGCACAAGGCGTTTATTGCCTTTGTAACTGCGGGGGATCCGGACTATGCAACCAGCGTGGAACTGATTGAATCCTTGCCCAAAGCAGGAGCTGACATTATCGAAGTTGGCATGCCGTTTTCCGACCCTATGGCTGACGGCCCATCTATTCAGGCATCCAGTCAACGCGCCTTGAAAGCCGGAATGACCTTGAAAAAAACACTTGAACTGGTTCAGCGGTTTCGGGAAAGCGACGATACTACACCAATCGTTTTAATGGGGTACTACAATCCGATCTACCGCTATGGAACGGATAAGTTTGTGCATGATTGCGTTGCGTACGGAGTGGATGGTTTAATCATTGTAGACTTGCCTCCCGAAGAAGACAGCGAGTTGTGCGATCCTGCACTAACAGCTGGCTTGCACTGGATTAGGCTTGTTACCCCTACCACTGACGATGCCAGAATAGATTCTGTACTGCGGAATGTTAGCGGATTTGTGTACTACATTTCAGTGCTTGGCGTGACAGGAACCAAGTCGGTAATCACCGAGCGGGTGTCAGATGCGGTAAATCGCCTTCGCAACTATACTCAATTGCCTATTGCAGTCGGATTTGGAATCAAGAATCCTGAGAGCGCAAAGGCAGTCGCTGAAGTTGCCGATGGCATCGTTGTCGGCTCCGCCATTGTAGATATTGTCGAAAAAAACCTGGACCTGGCAAAAACATCAAGTACAAAGTTACTAAACGAAGTGCAGAATTTTGTTTCTGATATTTCTTCAGCGATTGGCTCAAAATAGCTCATTCGCTACCATGAATTGATTTTTTCAGCAAACTGCAATGCACTTTCTCGCTGGCTCAAATCCCCGTGCACCAAAAGCTCCACTATCAAGTGTCTGGATTTCGCTTTTTCCTCCATTTCAAAATAGGCTCGCAACATGTCCAAACACACATTCAAATCACCAAAATCATGGAACTCTTTTAGCGTATTTCCCATCAACTCGGACCAATTTGTAAAAGGGGATGGCGGATCGGCAATCTGCAAGTCACTGAATCTTTGTATCGATAAAAGCCTGCCAATCTGAGCAATATGGGCACCAACTTCATGCTGTTCAATTGAAGTATCGCAGAAAATTTTATCAACAAACTCGCCAAAGCGAATATCGTCCTGTCGAGCGGCGAAACAACAAAATAAATACATTATTGACCCGTAGTCTTCCGGATTTTCCTGTATTGCTTCCCAAAGACTTGATTCAACTTCTTCAAGAAAACCATTTTTCAAATTTTCTGCAGCAGAGTCCGACACAGTGGCAGGTTCAGAGGGAACGAGATTCTTATTCTCTTCTTTGGTTTTCGGTACATCTTTTTTAACTTTCCTTTTCGCACGCTTTTTATCCAGGCGAGACATACTAGTTTTTTGAGGACCTACCATAAAAATACGTACGACAAGCAACAAGACAAGAGCCAAAACCATGCAAGTGAAAATTGTGGTCAGCGTCCAAATAGCCCGAGAAGAAGGAATTTCGCGAAACCGTTTCGATACCGAGCCGAGTTGCTTCACTAAAAAATCACCTTCAATTTGCTTGAATTCGCTGACCAGCATTTCTTGAAACTTTGCGGTATCCAAGACCAATTGTTGTACAAACCGGTCTGCTGAATCCTTGAAGGACTCAGGTTCGTCTTTCGATGTAGTTGCACTACTTGAATGAACGCTACTGCCCGACTGTTCTGCGACATCTTCTGCTTGTGCAACAGCAGAGCCAAAACTGGCGAGCAGTAGAATCAGCAGAAAGAACTTAGGCAAAGCAAGTTTGCTCGAATTATCTGTCAATGTGCGTTTTGTACGAGGTGTTCGGCAATCTGAACGCTATTGAGTGCGGCCCCCTTTCTCACGTTGTCGGACACCACCCACATGTCCAAGCCTCGCTCATGAGAAATGTCTTCGCGAATTCTCCCCACAAAAACATCGTCCCGGTTCGCTGCATCCGTAACAGCCGTAGGATAGCCAAACTCTTCAGGGTCGTCTACCACTGTTATTCCTTCTGTTCTGCCAAGCAATTCGCGAGCATCAGAGGCAGAAATTTTTTCTTTTGTCTCAATATGAAGTGCTTCTGAGTGCCCAAAAAACACCGGAATCCGTACTGTAGTCGGATTGACACGAATTGAAGTATCACCCAGAATTTTCTGAGTTTCCCAGACCATTTTCATTTCTTCCTTGGTATATCCGTTGTCCATGAATACATCAATATGCGGTACAGCGTTAAAAGCGATTTGCTTCGGACACTTGGTAATTTCAGGCTCTTTGCCGTTCAACAATGCTGTAGTCTGGTCCGCCAACTCATGCAAACCGGCACGTCCTGCACCCGATACAGATTGATAAGTACAAACATTGAGCCGGTCAATGCCAACTGCATCGTAAATGGGCTTCAAGGCAACCACCATCTGAATTGTAGAGCAGTTCGGATTTGCAATAATACCGCCATGGTTGTCCAGTGCCTGAGGATTGACTTCCGGAACCACAAGCGGAATATCTGGGTCATATCGAAAGCGCGAGGTGTTGTCAACCACAGTACACCCAGTTTTTTGGGCTAGCGGGGCATAGACATCAGAAACACTGGCACCTGCCGAAAACAAACCGAAGTCAACCTTGGAAAAATCAAACTCGGAAAGCAAGCCAACACTAACTTCCGTGTCCCGAAAACGTAATCTTGTACCAGCAGATCGTTCGCTTCCAAGCGGATATATGTTGTTTACAGGAAAATTGCGCTCTTCAAGTATGGACATCATTGATTCCCCAACAACGCCAACGGCGCCAACTACTGCTATATTAAATTCTTGATTCATTCCTGTTTCGCTTTTAATTCAAATATCTTCCAGTTTTTTGAATGACTGCCGAACCAAATTCTTCGGTTCCAACATGAATAATGCCCAACAGTATATATCAGGTGCAAGTATTTCGCTTTCAATTGCAAGTTCAACAGAACGCTCAATTTTGTCTGCCAGTTCACCCTGCCCCAGTGTATATGGCATAAAATAAAACAGCTCTTGCTAGAG
The DNA here is from genome assembly GCA_965203865.1 of Arenicellales bacterium. GTDB lineage: Bacteria > Pseudomonadota > Gammaproteobacteria > Arenicellales > JAJDZL01. Next base: position 1,025,637 of record OZ241916.1, on the reverse strand, counting down.
ATAGCGATGCAGCTGACTCGGGATCTGGCTATCCGCTAATCTTCGGAAGCAACTCAATCATTTAATTTTCGGGGAACCTTTTTGTCTTTCCGAGAATTATTTTTGTAAATGCTAATTATTGACTGTTCCCCTATTCTGAGATTCATCCTGAATTGAACACCATGGCCAATATAGCTAAAATCCTATCTCCTGTCGTGTCAAGGATTAGAATACCATCACCATCGTTAGCACTTGACTGTGACTCTTAGTGTTTAGTGTCCACGAGTATTTGATTGCAAAATATTCACATTATGAAATCGGGAGCTACGCTGGAATTGCCGGGAAACACTATGCAATGTCAACAGTCACCACTGACCACTTGCTATAACAATGAAATGCGCGTCTCTACACTCAAGCATGCCTGCGACGATACACTCACCGAAACGCCTTCGACTTTTTACAGATTCAACTTGAAAAGCCTTCTGCAACCGGATATTGCAGAAGGCTTATACTGATTCCTTATTCCTACCAGTTCATCTGTCCCGTCAGCATAACCCTGTGGTCAGGCCGCTTGCTTTTCGTTTCGCGACGCTCGAACTCCAGGCCCGAGGATATCGCTGAACCGCCCGCGTAGCGCATGCCGACGCGGTAGTCGCGCCTGCTGCCGTCTTCCGCTCCGAATCCAACATACGGCGTGTGCAGACCGCTGTTTCCATAGAATCGATAGCCGACCTCCGCGTCCAGACGCGTTGCCAAGCTATCCTCTTCGGACGATGTGCGACTGGCAGCGCTGCTGTCCCAGAGAGAGTCGACACCGCTTTCCGCCTGCCCGTGCGACAGGGAAGACCTGTAGGTCATGCCGGTCTCTCGACCATCCACTCGGCTCCCCACAGTCAAGCCGGCACCCCACTCCTTCCGGCCGCTTTCATGGTCCAGCAAAACGCGAGTCGTCGCAACCACCTTCATTCCAGTCGCAGAATTGCCGTAGTTCGCTGTGCCGCCCATCTCAAAGCCGGTTCCGGTGTCGCCGTCGCCGCCGTCCCAGCGTACGCCGGCCTCGCCCGACAGCAGCAGCGAAGCGCCGGATTCAAGCACACCGCTGCGATGCGTCTCAACCGCAACGCGCACCCCGTGCGAACGGGACTTTGAACCCAAGGGACGCCGCTCGTCCCCCTCGACCTCGTTCTGCAGACCCCAGGCCTCGCCCTTGAGGTCCACCTGAATCAAACGGCTGTCTGCTGAACCATCAGCCGAAAACAGGCGATAGCGACCACCAAAAGCCGCACTGGCCAGCTTCATCTTGCCGGAAGATGACTCGGTATCTTCGTCGTTGTAGTTGATCTTGCCCCTGCCGTATCCGACCGATGCCCACAGGCTCGCCGACTCCGACAGCGACCAGCCAACATAGGGATTCAGCGTCTTCACCCGAATCTTCAGCACACCGCTGGTGCCGCCGATACTGCCCTGATAGCCGAAGCTTCCCTTCGACGCGCCGACCGCCACGCCGACCAGAACCCCGGACTCGCTCAGCGTATCGGTGCCAATATTCAAAGAGGCCAGCTCGCCGTCCCATGTCAACGTACCCTCGCCGCTTCCCGACATCTTGCGATAGTCAACCGAACCCCACACTGTCAGAATGCCGGAATGCCCCCCGCCGGAAGCACCGGTCGCACCCAGAGCGCTCGGCGAGTAGACGAAGCTCGCGTCGTCCAGCGAACGGTACAGCGACATTTCAGAACGCTCCAGTCCACGGTCTCGCTCGCGGTCGTGCTTCACTGCATGTGCCAGAATCGAAAGCAGGCCGCCGTCCGCAAACCCGCCAGTCGACGGCACATTGACCGGCGGTGCAATCGCTGCGCCGCCAGCCACCGAAGCTACCCGATTGCTGACCGCAGTCACTACGCTCGTGGTAACCTCGCGTGCAACCTCCGTCACAATCTCCATGTCCAGCTCGTCCTGAACCAGCTCGTCGTTGTCTTCTATGGTGCCCGTCCCGCTGGCGGTCACCAGCGTGTACAGCGGGTTCGGGTTGCTCAGGGTCACCACCACCGTCTCGTCCGGCTCCGAAAGGACATCTCCGATCACTGAAACTTCGATCGTCTTGCTGGTTTCAGTCGCTGCAAACGTCAGCGTGCCGGCAGTAATCGCGGTGTAGTCGACTCCCGACTCCGCCGTGCCCGTGCCTGCATCCGCATAGTCCACCGTTACCTGAGCCGTCGGCGCCGGCGACAGCGTCACGGTGAACGTCAGCGTGGCTGTCTCATCTTCGTCGACCTCTTCAACAGTCGGCGAATCAATCGAAATGCCCGGGTCTTCGTTGGTAATTGTCCCGGTGCCACTCGCAGTCACAATCGCCGTACCTGTCGACGCACCGCTCAGCGTGACCACAACGGTCTCGTTCTCCTCGAAATCCAGGTCACCCATCACCGACATCGTAATCGTCTGGCTCGTCTTATTCGGTGCTGCAAACGTCAGCGTGCCGGAAGTAGCTCCCGGAGATCCCGGGCCCGTATAGTCGGTACCCGAAGTCGCCGTACCGCTCGTAACAGCCCAGTTCACCGTCACCGATGCCTGGTAGCTCTCCGGACTCAGCGAAACCGTGAAAACCAGGTCATTCGAATCGCCGGTGTCGCCCTCCGCCACGCTCGGCGAGTCGATCGAAAAGCCCGGCGTGTCGTTGTCCCTAATTGTCCCGGTGGCGCTCGCCGTCACGAGGGCAGCCCCCGACGGACTACTCAGCGTGACGGTCACCGTCTCGTCCGGCTCGTTCATCGTGTCGCCCGTCACCGAAACTGTAATCGTCTTGCTCGTCTCGTTCGCAGCAAACGTCAGCGTGCTAGAAACCGCCGTGTAGTCAGTACCGGCAGTTGCACCATTCGTAGATCCGTCCGCACTGGCGTAGCTCACCGTCACCGACCCATCCGGCTCCGCCGGACTCATCGTCACCGTGAACACCAGGTTCACCGAGCTGCTGTCGCCCTCGGTCACGCTTGTATTGGCGATCGAAAGCCCCGGATCGTCGTTGGTGATTGTGCCAGTGCCGCTCGCCGTCGCAATGTTCGTTCCCGTCGACGCATTGCTCAGCGTGGCAATCACCGTCTCGTCCGACTCGTACGTCGCGTCCCCCAACACCGACACCGTAAACGTCTGGCTCGTCGTCCCCGCCGCAAACGTCAGCGTGTTGCCAGTGACCGCCGTGTAGTCGGTTCCCGACGTCGCAGTGCCAGTGCCTGCATCCGCATAGTCCACCGTCACCTGGGTTGCTGATGCCGGACTCAGCGAAACCGTGAACGTCAGGTTCGTCGTACTGCTGTCGCCCTCCGCCACGCTCGGCGAATTAATTGAGAAGTTCGGCGTGTCGTTGTCTATTATCGTACCCGTGGCGCTGGCGCTTGACGCCGCTATCGCCGTGCCGGCCGACGGACTGCTCAGCGTGACCGTCAACGTCTCGTTCGCTTCGTTTATCGCGTCGCCCGTCACCGAAACTGTAATTGTCTGGCTCGTCGTCCCCGCCGCAAACGTCAGCGTGCCGGAAACCGCCGTGTAGTCAGTACCGGCAGTTGCACCATTCGTAGACCCGTCCGCACTGGCGTAGTCGACCGTATACTGCGAAGCACCCGCCCCGCTCAGCGACACTGTGAAGGTCATATTCACCGAGCTGTTGTCGCCCTCGGTCGCGCTCGCATCGGCAATCGAGAATTTCGGGTCGTTGTCTGTGATCGTGCCGGTGCCAGTCGCCGTCGCAATGTTCGTACCGGTCGTCGCATTGCTCAGTTGAACCACCACGGTCTCGCTCGCACCATCGTCATTCGTGTCTCCCGCCACCGACACCGTAAACGTCTTGCTCGTTTCCCCTATGCCAAACGACAGCGTGCCGGAGGTCGCCGTGAAGTCGGTTGCCACCGTCGCCGTGCCCGTAGTTGTAGTCGCATAGTCCACTGTCGTAGCCTGGTAGCTGGCCGGACTCAGCGTCACGGTGAACGTCATGTTCTGCGAACTGCTGTCACCCTCCGTTACACTTGGCGAGTTGACCGAAAACCCCGGCGTGTCGTTGTCCGTGATTGTGCCCGTGCCAACCGCCGTAGAAATGCCCGCACCCGCCGTCGCATTGCTCAGCGTGATGATCACCGTTTCGTTAGCCTCGTTAGTCGTGTCCCCCGTCACCGACACCCTGATCGTCTGGCTCGTGGTCCCCGCCGCAAACGTCAGCGTACTGGCGGCAACCGCCGTGTAGTCGGTCCCCGAAGTCGCCGTGCCGCCCGTCTGGGCGTAGCCGACCGTGAGCTGCGACGAGCTCGACGCACTCAGCGTCACGGTGAAGTCCAGGTTCACCGAGCTGTTGTCACCCTCCGTCACCGTAGGCGAGTCGATCGAGAATTGCGGGTCGTTGTCCAGTATCGTGCCGGTGCCGGTCGCCGTCGAGATCCCCGTGGCGGCCGATGGATTGCTCAGCGTAACCACCACCGTTTCGCTCGCCTCATCCAAAGTGTCATCCGTTACCGGCACCGTAATCGTCTGGCTAGTGCTACTCGCTGCAAACGTCAGCGTGGTGCCCGCAGGAGCCGTGTAGTCGGTGCCTGAAGTCGCCGTGCCGCTAAGGGCGTAGTCCACCGTCAACTGCGACGTGCTCGCCGCACTCAGCGACACCGTGAACACCAGGTTCGCCGGGCTGCCGCCCTCCGTCACCGTAGGCGAGTCGATCGAGAATTTCGGGTCGTCGTCCCGGATTGTGCCGGTGCCGGTCGCCGTCGAAATCCCCGTGGCAGTCGTCGCATTGCTCAGCGTAATCACCACTGTCTCGTCCGCCTCGTCTGTTGTGTCGCCCGTCACCGACACCGTAAACGTCTGGGTTGTCACCCCCGTCGCAAACGTCAGCGTGCCGGCGGTGACCGCCGTGTAGTCGGTCCCCGAAGTCGCCGTGCCGCCCGTTTGCGCATAGTCGACCGTCAGCGACGACGAGCCCGACCTCGCTCCACTCAGCGACACCGTGAATGTCATGTTCACCGAGCCGCTGTCGCCCTCCGTCACGCTCGGCGAGTCGATCGAGAATTTCGGGTCGTCGTCCAGTATCGTGCCGGTGCCGGTCCCCGTCGAAATGAAGACCGTCGCACTACTTTGCAATAAGACCACAACCGTCTCGTTGCCCTCGTCCACCGTGTCGCCCCTCACCCTCGCCGTAATCGTCTGGGTCGTCGTCCCCGCCGCAAACGTCAGCGTGCCCAGCAAACTGCCGATGAATTCGAAGTCGGCCCCAGTAGTCGCCTTGCCTGGGGCCACGTTGACATCAACGCCGTAGTTGACCGTGTGCGACGCTGAAACCGACGCACTCAGCGTCACCGTGAACACCAGGTTGTTCCCGAAGCCGCTGTCGCCCTCCGCCACGCTCGGCGAGTCGATCGAAAATGTCAGGTCGTTGTCTATTATCGTGCCGGTGCCCGTGCCAGCCGTCGCCGAAATTACTGTGCCAGCCGACGGATTGCTCAGCGCAATCACCACCGTCTCGTACCCCTCCGCCACCGTTTCGCCCGTCACCGACACGGTAATCGTCCGGGTCGCCGTATTCGCCGGAAACGTCAGCGTGCCGGTGGCGGTGGATGCCGTGAAGTCGGTCCCTGAAGTCGCCGTACTACCGGCACCCTCGGCGTAGTCCACCGTCACCTGAGACGACGATACCGGAGTTACCGTCACTGTGAACACCAGGTTCGCCGAACCGCTGTCGCCTTCCGTCACGTTCGGCGAGTCGATCGAAAATTCCCGGTCGTCGTCTAATATCGTGCCGGTGCCGATCGCCGTCGTAATCGCCGCGCCCGACGACGGATTGCTCAGCGTAATCACTACCGTCTCGTTCCCCTCCGCCATCGTATCGCCCGTCACCGACACCGCAATCGTCTGGGTCAGAGTCGTGGTACTCGCTGCAAACGTCAGCGTGCTGCCAGTGACCGCAGTGTAATCGGTCCCCGACGTTGCTGTGCCACCCGTCCGAGCGTAGTTCACCGTCAGCTGCGACGTGGTCGACGCACTCAGCGTCACAGTGAATGTCATGGTCGCCGAACCGGTGTTGCCCTCTGTCACGCTCGGCGAGTCGATCGAAAAGACAGGCAAGTCGGTGGTGGTCATCGCCACATTCACGTTGGACAAGCCGTCATAAGTGCTATCCCCGCCCGTCCCAGGCGACGCCGGATTGAGCTCAACATTCCAGTCCACACTGCCGTCCGCCATACTGTCACTGGCACCCGTTACTGTCACCGTCTGCGGAGTGCTCCAGTTCATGGTCGTGAAGGTCATCGTGCTGGGCGACACACTGCCCTCGGTGGTGTCGTCGCTGGTAACAGCGACTGTCACATTCGCCGACGGCGCCGCCCTCAGCTTCACTGTGAACGTCGACTGGCTGCCCGCCTCCGTGACCGTACTGCTGTTGGTGGGGGTGCTTGTGACCAGCTCCTTGGGTGTCGGATTGATTGTGAAGGAGCCTATGGTATACCATTGATTAGCGTTTACGCCGCTGCCAATCCACGCCCTGCCGCGGATTTGAACGGTAACTGTTGTAGCCGCCGCGACAGTTCTGCTGGAGCCGGTCCATCTCAAAGTTAAATAAAGTTCGTCGGAACTATCGGGGGTGGTCCTCTCATTCGTAATTTCGAGGCCAGATGGGGCACTTACGAGCTGATAGTTGCTGAGAGCTTGTGAACTATACCCCTGGTGATAATCCGTAAACTCAATCTCCGCACCGCTAGCTGCCAATACGTCTGCATAAATACTACTTCCACTAACTCCTGACGGACTGGTAAATTGAACAACTTCCGCAGTTATATTAGCAACAGCATCAGACAGCATGCATACTGATATTGCCGCTGCCCCCAGCGAACAGGCAATGTGTCTGGTGAGCGCAGGTCGGCGAGACGGGCTTTCGAATAGGCAAGTATTCCTGAATACCCCCCCCCCTCTCGCTAATTTATATGCCAATACAGCAAAACTCTTTCTACTGCAAAGCCAAGCAATTGGTTCAACTAGGTTCAATATCAATTTCAATTTCATCGGTGCACACCAGAAAATACTTTTGACTAACAAAATACCAAACTTGCCCCGGCCCCGAACGACCAAGAAACTGTCCGTTATTATAAACCATCCGGGCAGGCAAAATTCATTCGCGATTCAATGTTATTTCACCCCCCCCCCTCAATCGAAAATTCACAGTGAAATCAATTTATTATCAATGCTCGCCCAGAATTGCTTGAGTCCGCCCTAATCCTGTTCTCCAATCAATCCAATTCGTTAATCGCAGCAACAAGGATTTTTCAGAATCGACTAATTCTTCAATTGTTCTATCGCCAGCCAATTTTTGGTCCAACCATTTCGCCATTCGGTGAAACTCCAAACAGTATCAAGCCGCCTTGCTGGTTCAACATTGCGCAAAGTGTTTGGGCAGCCTCTCTGCGGCTCCCTGTCGCCTTCTTGAACTCCAGAGCTTCAGATTCCCCATTCGAAACCAATAAGGAAATCTGGTCAAGTGTAATTGCCATTGGAAATACAGTCGCTGAATAGCAATACCATCAAGAATAATCTCGCAATTGGCAGAATGATAAGTCTGCAAAAGCATAAAAATCAAGGATTGCATGAACCGGTCGAGAATGGTTTCAGCGATGATGGGAATGTTTTGCAGGGATGAATCTGGCGAACGGTAAAATATGTTGATAGTGACTGTATTGGAAGAAGCCTGATAAAAAGCCGGAAAACTTGCTAATTGCCGGAAGCTGAAATAATTAACTATATAATTACTTTTCTTGGCATCCTCTCGTGACCAATTGCCAGTGCCAGACAATACCTATCAATTTACACCTGGTTGAAATACATTCCCTGAAAAACTTGAAATTACCCTCATGCCAGACAAGAAAGAAGTAGCTGAATTTCTGGATTTTGCAAACTCGATTGCTGACCAGGCTCGGGTGATTGCGCTCAACCACTATCAACGGCTTCAGGGAATCAGGGAAAAAGAGGACAGTACATACGTGACCGAAGCGGATATTGAAATTGAGAACACCGCAAGGTCTATGGTTGAAAAATCCTATCAAGATCACGGATTTTCTGGAGAAGAACTTGGAAACCACGGTATGCACAACGATTGGATTTGGTCAATTGACCCGATTGACGGTACTACCTCGTTTGTTCATGGCATACCTACTTTCGGAATCCTGATTAGCCTGATGTACAAAAAAGTTCCAGTTGTTGGAATTATTGATGCGCCCGCACTTGGCGAACGCTGGTCTGGTGCACTGCATCACCGAACCACTTTGCAAGGAGAACCTTGCACAACCAATCAACACCAGGCACTTGAAAACTCAATTGTATTTGCAACTTCAATTGATATGTTTCCTGAACCCGAGCTTCGTGCATTCAATGCAGTTACTAAAAGAGCAAAAAGACGTCGCTTTGGAATCGACTGCTACGCATACGGCTTACTCGCTTCTGGAAAAATTGATGTGGTGATGGAAGCAACTATGAAAGCACATGACACGATGGCACTGGTTCCGGTAGTTATAAGCGCTGGTGGAGTAATCACCGATTGGAACGGAGATTCAATTACACATGATTTCAAGGGAAGAGTGCTAGCTACAGCCAATTCCAAGCTACACGAAGATTGCTTGCGAATTATTGAGAAAAATTTCTTCCAGGTATAGCAATGAAAAACACCCGATAATCCCACACCATAGTTGTATTGGGAATTTTAAGATTGGCTCACGTAAATGAACTTAATCCAACTATTATGAAGATGATTGAAGTCTTTATCTGCAGATACCAAGGTAGCCCCGCTAGCATGAGCAGTTGCTGCAATCCAAAGATCGTTGTGCGACATTTTTTTGCAGGTTTAGGGGGTAAAGGAATATTTTGATGTTCAACCGGCTTTCCTTTAGTCCAAGCATCTAACAACGCGTATGCATGGATTATCTGTTGTTTGTTTATATCGAGAATAAAACATTGATTCAAAGCTTTTTCGAGGTCGGCTCGCCTGTCTCTCCCCCACCCCCGTTGCTCCGCTAGTGAATACAACTCACCTTGGCAAACTACAGATGTAAAAAACATTGAACTTGAACTACATGCACGCAGTTCCTCCAATGTGCTAATCGCCCAAGCAGCATCTCGAACAATACCAACAAATATATTTGTATCCAGCAAATAACGATTCACGATTTTTTTACTAATCAAGGTCGGCGAGCAACTCTTCCACAGGCTCATCGCCAGGCCACTTGCCTCTAAGATCTAGTGGATTGAATTCACTTGCTATTTTCTCTTCTTTTTTACTAATTACAGGACTAAAATTATCTGATGCTGCCTGCGGCAATGCCTCAAAAATAACATCGCTTTCTGATTGACTACTCATGCTCCGAGCTTCAATTAATCTAGGTTTCCCACTGACATTGAAGTGGACTAAGCCCTCAACAGTAACCGGTCTTCCCCATAAAGGTCTAAGAACTTCAATATCCAACGAATCAGGAAGTAATCGTCCAAACAGATGGTGCTCATTATTCACAAATAAACGGAAATGTCCTCCAAGATGTTTAATTTGGTCCAGAATACCGCTGACAATACAAACTTTCGGAGAGGGGATTACTGAACTTAGCTCACAAACCCTATTGAATATTCTTCTATTGAGTGAATAAATTTGTGAATCTTCCCATTTACATACTAATTGACATTGAAAGTTATCGGAAGTCGATACATTTTTGAACAGTAGTATTGCCTCAAGTACTGAATTATCAAAGTAGTCGCCCGAAGAATTTTCTTTACCAATTTCTTCGATAGCGTAAGCAACAAGATCTAGTGCTGTGTTTTCAGGTCGAGGTAGATTGTTCCAAAGATGTCGCTGACTAATTACATGATTTGCAGTTTCACAAAATTGAGGAGCATCAAGTTCAATTATTGTCGACCCTGGTGCTATGCCAGTAATCATAAATGTTACTGAGTCATTTAACCAATTTGGACCAGACCCTCTAACATTTCCATCACCCGTTGTTAATAGTCGCGTTACCCTTTTCGCAGTCTTGGTAAGAGCGTCTAATACAATTTGAAACGACCTTGAATTAATCGTTCCATTACTTTCATCAAGGCCTTTTAGCCTTAATTCATAACTAGGCCTATTTATTTGAAACTCTCCTCAGTTAATCTGTAATCCGTTAACCTTGCCTGATTAAATTCAATAACTAGGCAATTCTAACAATTTCTTCTGCCCCTGATTATTAAACTGCCTGTATTAGCTCACTAATTTGCGGGACATGATAACCTCATGTTATATTACACATGATTTACATGATTTCAAGGGAAGAGTGCTGGCTACAGCCAATCCAAAGCTACCGAAGATTGCTTGCGAATTATTGAGAAAAATTTCTTCCAGGTATAGTAACACTCTTAAAATCGGAAGATATGCAATAATCTCACAACATAATTGTATTGAGAATTTTAAGGTTGACTTACATAAATCGAGTTTTTCCCGCTGGAAGAATTTTGAAGGTAAATCTGCTGATTTTCCGGGGTTGGCAGCAACGTGAAAACGGCACAAATAACTTGGTATTGACTCATCGCAAGCTTACATCATAATCCATAGCTAGTGTAGCATTTATTAATTCATTTTAATTATTCGGACAATTTCATGGGTAGCAAATTCTACGTTAGGCCAGTCTGGGACGACAAGAACAAGGTGTACTGCTCGGACAGCAACATCATCGGTCTTCATCTCGAAGCCGAGACCATCAAGGAATTTGAAGAAATCGTCAGCGACGTAGCTTACGAACTGATACTTTGCAACCATTACTCCGACAGGACTACCGCCAAGGACCTAATCGACGAATTCAAGATGCCGCCAGCTGGTGAAATGGCGGCTACGCGCTGATGGCATCGAACTACTATCCATAACTCTTCAAGATACTGAAGAAGAACGGTTTGAATTAATCAGGCAATCCAAAGGTTCCCACGAAGTCTGGTACAACTCGGAACGAAGCATAAAAGTCGTTCTCGTCAGGAATATAAAGAATCGCCATGCCGCCAACAGCATTCTCAAAGATGCTGTGCTGAACAATTCAAGCAAAAATCCGGCTCGCTACCAACAAATTCCCGCAAAAACCAGCGCATAAGTCTTATTGCGCAACATTGGACGTAAAAAAACTCGTCGGCAAAAGTTTTCATGCAGTCAGTGTGACAAAAGTATCAAGGACGTTTTAAGGGGAGAGTTTAGCTACAGCCAACCGCAAACTTCACCAAATCTCTATCAAGGATCTCCCGGAACTCCATATGATGGAGCGGCTGAAGGAACAACCGCGCGTAGAATGTAGTCTTGCCTTTGAGGCTTATACGCTTCCCAAAGTTTTCTTAACTCATCAACTGGAGACGACTCATGCCAGTCAACTCTCAGATTTACCTCTGGAAAAGAAAATTCACCCGCTGTCAACAATGCCGCAGAATGCACTGTTCCCATCTCCCCGCCAGCATCAATGCCTGTCTGTAAAGCTTTCAGAAGCGATTCAGCCAAATGAGCTTCACTATCCCTATTCTCAAATGCTTCTGTCATGGCTGCTGGCACATTTTCATTGGCAAGCAGATTGCCGGCGGCAATACAATTCTTGCCAACTGAAACTGCATTGGCACCCAGTATATTTTCACCGGTATGGTGAGCAGTATCGCCGAATTTGTCTACAACAATCAATTGCCGGTAATTCATAAATGGATTCGAGCCGACTACTTCATCAAGCGCCTCTCTGGCAGTAAGGCCATCGTCCAAGTAATCAAGTATTTCAGGTCCAAGTGAAGGATCTGTTACATTCTGCGTCGATACTGCTCCAATACCATTTAGAACCCATGGACACCGACTTCCAACTGCTATGCTGGAAGTCGTAATTGCAACACCGAAGTTCTTGTACTTCTTGTCAAATGCGACAATTGAAAAAGTCATTTTACTATTCGAGAGAAATCAATTTAGCCCGCAGAGGGCTGACCCTGTACACCAAAAAACGAATCTTCTGAATACGGAGTGCGAATTTCAACCAAATCCTGAGTCAACCTTGCGACAGGACTAGGTTCACCCCGGACAATTTTCCCCGTAAACGGAGACGGCACGGCTGGATATAGCAACGGAAAGGCATCCGCCGCTGCGAAGTCAGATATCAGCAATCTTCGCGGGCGACCTGAACGGTTGTTTTCCGAACCGTGAATTGTCCAGGTGTGCATAAAGCATACTTGGCCTCGGTCGGCAACAACAGGAACTGCTTCCTTGTTAAATTCATCGTAGTAAGACGGATCAATTAGCCCGACATACTCACCATCCTTGAAGTGGGAGTACCTTTTCTTGTGGGAACCTGGGACAACCTTCAAGCACCCATTCAATTCGGTAGAATCATCAATCATCAACAGAATTGCAAGCATATCATCGTTGGTATGGGGATCATAAGAGTGGTCCTGATGATAGTAAACAACTGTATCCATTCCTGGAAGTTTGATATTCAACTTGCAGTGATGAAACTTTATGCTGGGGCCAATCAGTTGCGCAACCATATCCGTAATGGAGCTGTCCCAAAGAACTTTGCGATAGACTTCTGAAACATCCACCGGGTTTGAAACTCTGCGAAGTTTCGGATTTTCCTTTGTATGCCCTTCTTCCAAATCGAATCTCGCCTTTCCATCCATTGTTTCTCCATAATTGGAGTCGTGATGGCGGCTTTCATCAATCCATGCATCGATTTCTGAATCCATTGCATCCAGGGTTTCATTGTCCAATCCAGAGTCACTAATCACATACCCATATTCTCGAAAATATTCAATTTGCTGGGGAGTCAATAGGTTAGTCATACTATGCAATTCCGTATAATTTAATGGTTAAAATGTAATGAATTGTTCATGGTAATATTTTCAGTGTATTTTACTTCAAAGTCAACTCCACAATCCTATGAAAGTGAACCCGAAATTGAGTACTCTAAACTTTGCGATACTCGGTATTTTACTTATGATAACGGGAGCTGCGAAAACTGATCATATAAACGCATCGAAAGTACTCAAGGGCAATGCAATAGAGGTCAATGATCAAACCTATGTGTTGAATGGCGCTGTGGTTCCTGTCAGTACTGCAAAATGTATTTCAAACGAAAAAACTTGGCCATGCGGTGCCAAAGCTACTTTACGATTAAACGAATTGATTCAGGCACATTCAATTCGCTGCGAATTAATGCAACCATCCGCTGAGCTGCCCCTTGCTCAATGCTATAACTCATCTTCTGATATAGCAAGTGTGTTGGTAATGGAAGGCTGGGCATTAGTTGCAAATGATTCCAGCGACTATCAGCAACAGGAAGATTCGGCCAAAAAGCAACAGAACGGTATTTGGCGCGGCCAGTTTGATCCCCCTGCTGACTGGAGAGCCTATCCCAGCCTTGCCTTTGACCCGGTCAAGGACTTGCTATGCAGTACTTGCGCAGTTCGCAATCAATGACCAAACTACTGTTCAATTTCCAGCAAGGGCGGCAATTCTGTCAAATCAGTGATTTCAACTTCGGGAGTAGCATCCATAAGGTCCAGCTGCTGCCTGTAGCGATTAATCCATGCAACATGAAATCCAAAGTACGAAGCACCAATTGCATCCCAGCAATTTGATGAAAGAAAGCACACTTCTTCTGGTTTGACATCCAGGCGTTCGCAAGCCAATTCATAAACTTCAGCTTTGGGCTTGTAAATACCTGCTTCATCCACTGAAATACAGGCATCCAAAAAATTGGACACACCGGAGTTTTCCACGACCGGATTCAACATGTTTGGAGACCCGTTGGACAAGACGGCAGTTTTGAGCTCTTTATTCTTTAAAGTCTCCAGTACTGAAAGTACTTCGTTGAAACATTCAAGTTGCAAGTATGCATTCATCAGGTTGTCGCGCAACTCTTGATTCTGTATGCCATGCGTTACCAGTGCGTAATCCAGAGCTTGCCCCGTCACCGTCCAGAAATCAACATAATTCCCCATCAAACTTCTCAACCATGTGTATTGAAGTTGCTTGGACCGCCATAATTCTGATACAGGAGCCTCCAGTTCTCCTAGCACGCTGCTATGCTGAGATGCCGCTGAATGAACATCAAACAATGTACCGTAAGCGTCGAATACGCAGGCTTGAATATTAGAAAACATTTAGAACGAGACTCCTGTCAAATTCGTTGAAAACAACTTGGAAGCATTTTATCTCTATTTTTTACTACCTTCATAAAATCTAATTACCTATACATCCAATTTAGCCTGTTATGGGCCGTATTGCGAAAACTGCATTAATGGTAATCTTGCGTGGACAACTCCGAAAAAGGCGATATTCAAATATACGGAGAACCTAAAACACTGGATGAAGTAGAGTCGAAGCTCATTAACCAGTCGGCTACTAAAGCCAGGAAGGAATTTGAGAAATGGTGCGTAATCAGGGTCGGGGGATTGCCCAACAGCATAATGGGGGCAGACGGCGGAATAGACGGGAGAATATTGCTGCCCAATGATGAAATTGCAATAATTTCAGTGAAAAGTGGAAAGGTAAGTATTGGGCAGATTCGAGAACTAAGAGGACTGCTGGATGAAAAGCAAACGATCGGAATATTCATATCCAAGGATGCTCCAACCAAACCGATGCTGCAGTTTGCAAAGCAGTCTGGCTCTCACGAACCAAAAGACAAAATCGGATTCCCGAGATCTGTTCTTGTACCAAAAATTTAAATTATTACATTGGAGCAAATTCTGAAGGGAGAACTGCCAATATTGCCATGATTGAACTTCAAGCAGTACTAGGAACGCATTAGCTTCACTATTCTATCTTTGCCTATATCGGGAAGTGAGCCTGAATGTGCGGCACGGACCGATTGAACATGGGTGCACCTTCATGTCTTGCCTAGGGTGTCAATACCAACTTAAAAATACTGAGCATGCAGAAAATGTCGATTTTTTGCCACGCATCTCAGAGGATTTTTAAATGTTACAGGAACTATGCGGATAATATCGGTACCACAGCTTGTATAAGTTGAGCTGTTGCAATTTCTACCCGAATCTATGATCCCAAAAATTTAGTCAGCGCAGCATACAAAGCCGCAAGTGCAATAATGGTACTTGCGCTTGTCAGGATAAGTCGAGTTGTCAGATGGTCAAATTTCGATTCCATCTTATCGAACCTGACATCAATTTTGTCAAATCTGGCATCGGTACTCATGGCATTGGCATCAATCTTGTTGTCCATCTTGTCCATCTTGTTGTCCATCTTGTCAATCTTGTTGTCCATCTTGCCAAGCTTGTTATCTGTCTTTTCATCTGAAAAATCTATCCTTTGATTCAAAAGTTTGAATCCTTCTTGCATCTCGCTGCGCAGTTCTTCTACATCGTCTTTGGTGGCCAAATCTTCGGTAGCAAGATTGACCGTAGCAATAATCGCTTCCGCCTGGTCTTTCTTGAATTTGGCATTTTCCAAAATTTCCCTTGCCGCAGATTGCTTTTCTGCCATTGTATCGTGTTCCTGAAGTTGCATATGTCAATTCTCCTATTTTTCATCTTGTTTTGCAAGACTGTAATTTCATCGCTAATCATTAGTATTCTTTCATGAATAGCAATAGTAGATTCTATCATAAAATAATAAATTATGTTAGGTCTATATTTGATGATTTTTTCAAATGATGAGCAAGGCATTCAAAGCATGTGGATTCAATCTACAAAATGCTTCAGTTGACAGAGTAAAAAATTTTGAAAATTGCAAGGGGTCGTACTCCACATCGGCTACGCAAGTTTCTGGTGCTACGTGACGATGTCGAAGTGAGCCTTGAATGAGAAAAGACCGCAGTTGCTATGCGATCCAATCGAAATCCACGGAGAACCAGAAAAACATCTACCGGACAATAGGCTGAAGGTGCCGGACACCGTGCTATTTCCCCTCGTCAGTACCTGGCAGGCACCCGACCGGCATCTTTACAAATTGGCTGAAAGGCTAATTTGTAGTGCCTTTGCTAATCAAGTGAAATAAACAAAATCAAACACTTGCAGATCTAAACCGACAAAGTCAAGAGATTGTCATCCAAAAAATAAAGATGATGTGGATAGATTCAAGAAATGGTTCGAGATTAATAATCCGGGGGTATAATTTACTTCATTTACTAACCTTTGGTTAACTTTTCAACCATTTCTTGGGACAAGCTTGGCAGCGAATATGTACATGTCGCATGCGCCACAAGTTCATTTGCTTCATTGCCAATCAAATCAACCGACCCTACAACCAGTCGCTTGCCCATTTTGAGAATCTTTGCGTTGGCAACAATATCTCTTGGTTCAGGACGAAGCAGAAAATTGATATTGAAACTGGTAGTTACAGCTTGCTGGACAGCACCTGCTCTGCCAACGATGGCTCCATACATCGAGAAGTCTGCCAATGCCATCAATACGGGACCCGAAATTGTTCCGCCGGGCCTGAGGAAATCCTCGCTGTATACTGCTCGTACAGAACACTCCCCATCCCCGATGGACTCTACTTGAAAACCCAGCTTTTCTATTAATGGAACTTGACCAGATGCAAATCTTTTGAATTCTTCAACTGTAATATCCGACATTGGATTTGTCCTTTCGTATGCAAAAAATTAAAATAAGGTTCAGTCAATCAAATTTGAGCTACTGCCATGGAACAGTCCGCAATTGATCAATCAAGCAGTTTTCCCATGTTGTACAGAAACGACAGCGATGGTATCGCAACATTAACACTAAATAAGCCGCAACAGTATAACCCCCTGTCGCAAGGCATGCTATCCATGCTTCAGAACTCCTTTGACGAACTCGCTGAAGACGAATCAATCAAGGTGGTCATACTTGCCGCCAATGGAAAAGCTTTCTGCGCAGGTCACGATTTAAAAGAACTTCGGGCAAGCAACGACCAATCTTTTGTACGCGATACATTCCAGCAGTGCAATCGCATGATGGTTTCAATGACGCAGCTACCGCAACCCGTTATTGCTCAAGTTCAAGGTATAGCAACTGCCGCCGGGTGCCAACTTGTCGCAAACTGCGATTTGGCGGTGGCTTCCATTGAAGCCCGGTTTGCAGTGTCCGGAGTTAACCTTGGCTTGTTCTGTTCCACTCCAAGTGTTGCCCTGAGCCGGAATGTTTCCCGGAAACACGCGTTGGAAATGCTTTTTACTGGCGACTTTATTGATGCTCACACTGCAGTAGCCAAAGGATTGGTCAACCGTGCCGTTGAACCAGACTTGCTTGAAGAAAGCACGATGGAACTCGCGCGAAATATCGCCCAAAAACCGCGGGAAGTTCTTTCGCTCGGAAAAGAACTCTTTTACGAGCAGATTAATCAAGGATTGGAAAATGCTTACAGCACTGCCGGCGAACGTATGGCCTGCAATATGGAATTTGATTCTGCCATCGAAGGAATTGATGCTTTTATAGAAAAGCGGTCCCCTCGCTGGGACTAAGTTCAAAAAATCTTGTCTTGATTTTTATAGGCGAACATAGGTTCCAGGCGCGTCGCAGATCACTTCTCCTGACCCGCCACCCGGCTCTATTGCCTGAATTTTTTTGCCTGCATAAGCCGAAATCCAGTTTTCCCAGTGAGGCCACCACGAACCTTCATGGTATTTTGCTTTTTCCAGCCATTTTTCTGGAGTAGCCGGCAACCTGCCCTGACTCACCGAGTAGCCGTACTTGTTTTTTGCTGGCGGATTTATAACGCCGGCAATATGACCTGATTCGCCGAGAACAAATTTTACACTACCCTTAAACAGCTTTGCCCCCATGTATGTCGATTTCCAGGGCGATATATGGTCCAGTCGGGTCGACAAGAAATAGCATGGCGTTTTTACAACCGACAAGTCAACAGGAGTATCAAGAATTGTAATTCCGTTTGGCTCGCGCAACTTGTTCCCGAGATACATTTTTCTCAAGTACCAACTGTGCATTTCGGCGGGCATGCGAGTGGAATCGGAATTCCAGTAGAGCAAATCGAATGACCCCGGTTGATTTCCCAGGAGGTAGTTGTTGACAACAAAATGCCAAATCAAATCATTGGAACGCATCATGCTGAAAGTCGAAGCCATTGACTTGCCATCAAGGTAACCTGTTTCTGCCATCATTTTCTCCAGCTGGGCTACACTTCTTTCATCAACGAAAACACCCAGGTCACCCGGCTCCGAGAAATCAATCATTGAAGTGAAAAATGTGGCGCTGGCTACCCGGTTGTCTTTCTTTGCCGCCAGGTAGGCCAATAAAATCGACAGAAGCGTGCCGCCCAGGCAGTACCCGATAGCATTCACTTTTTTCGATTTGGTAATGCGTTCAATCTCTTTCAATGCAGAAAGCGGGCCCTGGTCCAAATAAGCATCAAACTTTGTCTTTTGAAAAGACTCGTCAGGGTTAAGCCACGAAATAACGAACACAGTAAAACCCTGCTCTACAAGCCAGCGAATGTAAGAGTTTTTCGGTCTGAGGTCGAGAATGTAGTATTTGTTAATCCAGGGCGGAATAATCAGAATCGGAACTTCACGCGTTTCATCCGTAGTGGGTGTGTACTGAATCAGCTCGGCCAAATCATTGCGGGCAACAACTTTTCCGGGGGTCGAAGCAATATCTACGCCAAGCTTGAAAGCCGTTCTGTCTACCATTTTCACACCAGAACCAGTTTCCAAGTCGTCTGCCAGATTCTTCACCCCGTCTACAATGCTTTGACCTTTTGTTTCGATTGCTTTTTGAAGCACCTCGGGATTCAGCATCGCAAAATTGGTTGGTGATAGCGAATCAATGACCTGATTGAAAAAGAATTCTGTTTTACGTGCTTCCTTCTCCGTCATATGTCCTGTTGCTTGAAACAGTCCTTCCAAATATTCGGACCCGATCAGATAGGTCTGTTTTAGAGTATCGAACCATAAATTTTCATTCCAATGAGCAGAACGAAATCTATTGTCATCCCGACCTGGAACGGCCGCTGGCTGTGCTTCCATTCCCATTGACTTGCTCCAGGCATAGCTGTACAGATTCATGAACTTCTGCACTGCTTCTGCATTTGCTTCCAGCGCATTCCCAACGTCATAGATATTTCCCGCCAACGCGCGAGTAAAGAGTTCGCCAGTATCTATCATGAAATTGGCAGTATCCTGATTCGCTTCAGTTTGCATAATACGGCTTAAAATTCGGCGATGCTGGGCAGAAATATCCATTAATGCAGACAAGACATTTACTTGCCGCTGTTCCGCACTTTCATCCATGCTTTGAACTTCTTCCATAATCAAGCTCATTGTTGCATTGCATTAAATATTTCTAGCAATAAATCACTGAGTACTCCCGTTCGGCCGACGAGGCACTTTGATTTTTGCCTTTCCTTCCAAAACCGTTTCACCGTCTACCTCGCAAGTCGTACTCATTAGAATGTATGGACGCTCATCATCCATTTCTTCAATTGTTGCTTTCGCGATAACTGTGTCTCCAACCCGAACAGGTGCCTTGAACTTCAAGCTCTGGTCCATATAGATGCAACCAGGTCCCGGCAAGCGGGTGCCAATCAGTGTTGAAATAAGACTAGCGGTAAGCATTCCGTGAACGATAGGTTCTCCGAATGGTGTAGCGCTGGCGAATTCACGATTTAAATGTAGCGGATTGGTGTCTCCCGACACACCGGTAAACATTAGCACATCCGCATCGGTCAGGGTCTTGCCATGCACTGCAGACATGCCAACCGAAAGGTCCTCAAAATAATACCCGTGCAAATCCGTGATTGTCTGGTTACTGACCATGTATTAAACCTCTTCTAGCAAATTTCAAACTATAGAAACGAAAAAATCTTTTGTTAATCAATATAATTCCATTGAAATTGACTTAGCGAATCATAAGTATCCCGAATCAAGTTTCAATGAATTCAAATAAAAATTCTTACGAAATTGGCTTGAACAAAAATCCGGCCAACTATGTTCCGTTGTCCCCGCTCGGATTTTTGGACCGCAACGCCCGAATTTTCCCGGACCGAATTTCCGTCATTCATGAAGAAAAACGGTTTACCTGGAGAGAAACAGCCAGACGATGCCATCAACTGGCCTCTGTGCTGACTGGCTTGGGGATACGACACGGAGATACCGTGTCAATTCTGTGTCCAAATACACCCCCCATGTACGAAGCCCATTTCGGAGTCCCGATGTCAGGAGCAGTGTTGAATTCTCTGAACATTCGACTTGATGCCGACACAATTGCTTTCATACTGGACCATTCCGAAACAAAAATACTTTTGGTCGATGCTGAATTTTCAAGCGTCGTGGAGAACGCTCTGCGCAGAGTGAAAAGAAAGATTACTGTGATTGACATTCCTTATGATGCAATGCAACATGAAACAAAGTTGGGCATTATGGACTATGAAGCACTCATAAGTCAAGGAGATTGTGATTTCAATTTTTCGGGACCAAATGACGAATGGGATGCAATATCCTTGAACTACACTTCTGGAACTACAGGCAATCCCAAAGGCGTGGTTTATCATTACCGAGGGGCATACCTCAATGCGCTCAGCAATGCGCTGGACTGGAAGATGCCAATTCATCCCGTCTACTTGTGGACACTTCCAATGTTTCACTGCAACGGATGGTGCTTTCCCTGGACTATCGCGGCAATGAGCGGAACAAATGTATGCCTGCGGCAAGTAAGTGCAGAAAATATTTTTGCGGCGATTGATGATTACAAAGTAGATCATTTTTGCGGTGCTCCTGTTGTCCTTGGAATGATTGTCAACGCTGATGAGAAAGAGAAGCGGGATTTCGGTCATAAGGTTAAGGTAATGACAGCGGCGTCACCTCCACCGCCTTCCGTGCTGGCAAAAATGGAGCAGAGTGGATTTGAAATGACACATGTCTACGGTTTGACTGAAACTTACGGACCTGCAGTTGTTTGTGCATGGCACAAAGAGTGGGACGGTCTGGATGAGTTTGACCGCTCCAACCTGAAAGCTCGTCAAGGTGTTCCCTATCTTGCGCTTGAAGAATTGGAAATTATGGACCCTGAAAACATGGAGTCGGTTTCCCAAGATGCACAAGCATTGGGAGAAGTGATGTTTCGGGGAAACAATGTTATGAAAGGCTATCTGAAAAATCCCTCTGCAACTGAAAAAGCATTTGAGGGGGGTTGGTTCCACTCCGGCGACCTCGGAGTAACACACCCGGACAATTACATTCAACTCAAAGACCGTTCCAAAGATATTATTATTTCTGGCGGCGAAAATATTTCATCCATAGAAATCGAAGATGTTCTCTATCGCCACCCCGCAGTTATGGAAGCAGCTGTAGTAGCTCGAGAAGATGAAAAATGGGGTGAAACTCCTTGTGCGTTCGTTACTTTAAACCCAAATGCAAGCCCGCCGCCAACAGAACAGGAACTGATTGAGCACTGCAAGGCAAACATGGCGAGGTTCAAGGCACCAAAGAACATTGTATTCTGTGAACTTCCAAAAACATCAACAGGCAAGATTCAAAAATTCAAATTGCGCGAGCAAGCCCAAAATTTAGACCAGTGAAGCGATATGAACAACAAAAAAATTGATGTGTTTTTCGACTTTGTTTCCCCTTTTGCGTATCTGCTCCATCAGCAGTTACATCAACTGCCGAACGATACTGAAGTCAAATTTGTTCCGGTTTTATTTGCAGGGCTGCTAAAGCACTGGGGAAGTCTTGGCCCTGTTGAAATTGAAAAAAAGCGAATATTCACCTATCGGCATACCAGTTGGCTTGGAAAAAAGCTTGGTATTCCGTTTCGAACTCCAGATACGCATCCATTTAATCCACTGCCCTACTTGCGCTTGTCCATTGCACTTGGCAATCAAAAACCTGCCATTGACGAAATATTCCAGGCAATTTGGGTGGATGGTTTAGACCCAACTTCTGAAGAGTCTTGGCAGGCTATCTGCTCAAGACTGAATGTAAATGATGCTTCTACGCGAATTAGTCAACCCGAGGTAAAAGACAAGCTTAGGTTGAATACCGAATCTGCCATAGAAGCCGGTGTCTTCGGAGTGCCGACTATGCGTTGCAACGGAGAGTTGTTCTGGGGGCTAGATTCGCTTGAACTACTTGTTGAATATTTGCATCAACCAGACATTTTCAACGATTCAGACATGCTCCGACTGCAGAATATTAAAGATGGCACAAAAAAATCCGGTACTTGAAATTATTTTGGCTGCATCCGAATTGCTCCATCCAGTCGAATTACTTCGCCATTGAGCATCTGATTTTCAACAATGTGTCCCACCAGCTTGGCAAACTCTTCAGGTTGGCCCATACGTTTCGGGAAAGGAACCTGATTTGCCAGGCTCTGCTGGACTGCCTCCGGCATTCCGAGCAGTAGCGGAGTAGCAATCATGCCCGGTGCTATGGTCATTACACGAATACCTGAGCTGGACAGTTCGCGGGCGGATTGAATGGTCAAGGCAACAATCGCTCCCTTTGAGGAGCTGTAAGCGGCTTGCCCGACTTGCCCTTCATATGCAGAAACCGAAGCGACATTCACTATAACCCCCTTCTCACCGACATCATCCAGAGCATCAGCAGCTCGCAAATCCGCCGCCATGACTCTCATTGCATTGAATGTGCCAATCAGATTTACATCAATCACTCTCTTGAATTCATCAAGCGGCATTGGAGTGCCATCTCGTGAAACCATTCTTGCAGCGGGCGCAATACCTGCGCAGTTAACCAGTATTCGTGCTGCACCATGGGTGTTTTTGGCAGTGGAAAATGCAGTTTCCATGCTTTCTTCATCTGCTACATCGCATTGTATCGCCAGACCGTTGCACTTCTCGGCAATAGACTGGATTTTCGGATAATCAACATCCAGAAGAGTTACTGCTGCACCCTCCTCAGCCAAATATCGCACAGTTGCCGCACCCATGCCTGAAGCTGCACCCGTTACAACCGCAGCCACTCCATCAATCTTCATAATTTCTGTTCCTGATAAAACTTTTTACAGAATATTCTTGATACTTTACAAACACTTGCAAAGCATCTACTAGCAAGTAAACGGTGAATTATGCCACAGACAATACATCCGCCTGGACATCAATTTCCGGGAACAAGACAAGCCCAAAAACGAAGTAAATCGAACAGACTGAAATTCTGCGTGCTAATTCTTTCACAAGGACAGGTTATACTTGTAACCTGTAATCGGTAAAGTATCTCAAAAAACAAGTAGAAATCCGAAATGCAGCAAGAGGAAACTGACAGGCATGCGGTACACGACCAGATGGTACCAGCCGGTGCGCATTGGTTTGGAGAACTTGAACCCGGACAGATTCTTCGACTCACAGACACGCACGGGAAGCAAGGAGTAGATTTTCTTTGCTATAACGCAGACAATTATGAAGAGCGATATCATGCTCCAAACACTATAAAGGCGGCAAAAAATATTCGCATTGGAATGGATTCTGTGTTGTATTCTGACTACGCCAATCCGATGATGACAGTAGTCGGCGATTCGCTCGGAGGGCATGACACGATTGCTGGATGCTGTTCGATTCCCGGCAACAGGATGCTTTACGGAGTTGAGTCGCCTAATGGATGTCGGGAAAACTTTTTGAGCGCTCTTGCATCCCACGGACTGGGCTGGAAAGACATTGTTCCAAATATCAACTTTTTCTGCTCCGTGCCCGTTCACCAGGATGGTGGAACAGAAGATGGTGTTTTCGCAACAAGTCCGTCAAAGCCGGGCGAGTACGTGGAACTACGTGCAGAAATGAAAATTCTTGCAGTTGTATCCAACTGTCCGCAAGTAAACAATCCCTGTAACGATGGCCAACCGACTGAAATCCAGGTTCAGATTCTTGGCCTTTTGAATAAACAGTAACTTGAAATGGAAAATAACAATAATACAACAATCGAACGAGAGTCAATTGAATACGATGTAGTGATTGTAGGTGGCGGCCCTTCTGGTCTTGCAGCTGGTATCCGGCTTCGACAACTGTGCATGGAGCATGACTACGACCTTAGTGTTTGCATCCTCGAAAAAGGCTCGGAAATTGGTGCCCATATTCTTTCTGGAGCTGTGCTGGAACCCAGAGCCCTGAATGAGTTGATCCCTGACTGGAAAGCCAAAGATGCCCCGCTGAACACACCTGTTAAAAAAGATAAATTTGTGTTCCTTACCAAGAAATCTTCATATTCTCTGCCCGCCCCCCCGCAAATGAACAATCATGGCAACTACATCATTTCCCTGGGAAATTTTTGCCGCTGGCTAGCGGAGCAAGCCGAAGAAATGGGTGTAGACATATTCCCGGGGTACGCTGGCGCAGAAATCTTGTTTGACGGAGACAATGTCGTCGGTGTTGCAACCGGCGATATGGGAATTGACAAGGAAGGAAATCAAACAAACAATTTCGCCCCCGGAGCGGAACTGAGGGGAAAACTGACTTTATTTGCCGAAGGCTGTAGAGGGTCGCTTACAAAAACCCTGTTTGAACGATATGATCTTCGAAACAACGTTCAACCTCAAACATTTGGAATCGGACTCAAGGAACTATGGGAAATTGACCCTTCAAAGCACCAGCAAGGCCTAGTCTGGCACAGTGTTGGCTGGCCGCTGGACCGCCAAACCTATGGCGGGTCGTTTCTGTACCATCTGGAAAACAACCAGGTTTCGGTTGGCTTTGTAATAGGACTTGACTACAAGAATCCATACCTCAGCCCGTTTGAGGAATTTCAGCGATTCAAACATCATCCTGCAGTACAAGACACATTCAAAAATGGACGAAGGCTGGTTTACGGTGCAAGAGCGTTAAATGAAGGCGGATATCAATCTATCCCGAAATTGGTTTTTCCGGGTGGCGCACTGATTGGCGACTGTGCAGGCTTTCTCAATACACCCAAAATCAAAGGCACCCACACATCCATGAAATCCGGAATGGTTGCTGCCGAAGCGGCTTTTGAGCATTTGCGCAAAGATGCCGTAGGCGAACTGGTTGATTATCCTGACAATCTCAAGAAATCATGGTTATGGAAAGAACTCTACCAGGCACGCAACATTCGTCCCGGCTTCCAGAAAGGACTTTGGCCCGGTTTTGTCAATGCGGCAATTGACACTTATCTCTTTCGCGGTCGCGCTCCATGGACAATGGGACACCATGAAGACCACAAATCCCTGATGCCTGCTGAAAATTGCCAGCCCATTGACTACCCAAAACCCGACAATGAAATCAGTTTTGACCGTCTCTCATCCGTTTTCTTGTCAAATACCAATCACGAAGAAAATCAGCCGGTTCATCTTCAATTGCATGACAAGTCCGTTCCGATTGAACACAATCTAACGCTGTACGATGCTCCGGAACAACGTTACTGCCCGGCAGGGGTCTACGAAATCGTCGAAGACGAATACAAGAAGAAGCAACTGATGATTAACGCCCAAAATTGCGTGCATTGCAAAACTTGCGATATCAAGGATCCAATGCAGAATATTAACTGGGTTGTCCCGGAAGGCGGTGGCGGACCAAACTATCCCAATATGTAGTGGTTTATCCAACGGAGCTATGGTGCTGCCAAATAGCAGTCTATTCAAATGTCAAATCTAACCTCTTTACTTATCGGCAGACTACTCTGTCGAATCGGGCTCCATAATTTTCAGGTCATAGAAATTAAATTCGGATTTGGTACTGGTGGTCAAGTTGAAGTGGTCGAATGCGATCGTTGCGGCTACAAAGCTACCCGCCAAGCAAGATAAATACCTGTGAAATCAAAATCCAAGCTGCCCCATTTGTCACCGGAGGAATTTCGAAAGCAAGGTAGACAAGTCATTGACTTGATTGCGGATTATATGGAGAATGTGGAATCGTATCCGGTGCTGTCTCAAGTTGCACCCAAAGATATCTATAATCAGCTGCCCCCAACCCCCCCAATTCACGGTGAGCCTTTCGAAAACGTACTGGAAGATGTGAACCGAGTCATTATGCCTGGTTTGACGCACTGGCAGTCGCCAAATTTCTTTGCATATTTTCCCACTCATGCGTCCGGGCCGTCCATTCTTGGCGATCTTCTATCGTCAGGCTTTGGGATTCAGGGAATGCTTTGGTCGACCAGTCCGGCATGTACCGAACTGGAAACTCTAGTGCTGGACTGGATGGTTGAAATCGCAGGACTGCCACAGCGCTTTCGCTCTTCTTCAACAGGCGGAGGCGTAATTCATGACTCAGCTTCATCTGCAAGTTTGTGCGCGATTGTTGCTGCAAGAGAAAGAATTCTTCAACGGCATTCAAATATTGCATCATCCTCTTTAACCGCCTACGTCTCCGGCCATACACACTCATCAGTGGAAAAAGGGTTGAAAATTGCAGGAATTGAAAGTTCCCAAATTCGCCGTATCGATACAGATGAAAATTTTGCAATGCTGCCGTTTTCCTTGAAAAAGGCTATTCAAGCAGATTTGCAAAATGGCAGTGTCCCCTTCTTTGTTTGCGCCACTATGGGTACAACTTCCTCTCTGGCTTTCGACCCGCTTCTGGAAATTGGCGAAATCGCGAATGCAGAAAACCTGTGGTTTCATGTTGACGGAGCTCATGCCGGAAGTGCTGCAGTTTGTCCTGAATTTCGCTGGATTCTCAACGGATTGGACACTGCGGACAGTTATTGCTTCAACCCGCACAAGTGGCTACTTACCAACTTTGACTGCGATTTGTTCTATGTTGCCGACCGTAACGCTTTGGTAGGTGCCCTGACTTTTTCTCCAGAGTATTTGAAGAACAAGGCAAGTGAATCCGGAAAAGTTTATGACTACAACGGTTGGCAAATATCGCTGGGACGCAGATTCCGCTCTCTGAAGTTATGGTTTGTGATTCGGCACTACGGAGTTGAGGGACTTCGCGTACATATTCGAATGCACTGCCAGTTGGCGATTGAATTTGCCAACTGGATTGAAACTGATAACGAATTTGAGTTGTTTCAGCCGCCAATACTGAACTTGGTACTGTTTCATCACAAAGACGGCAATAAAGCAACCCGGACTATTCTTGAAAGTTTGAATGAATCGGGTAAATTATTTTTGACCCATGCAGTATTGAACGATACATACGTAATTCGTTTTTCTATTGGAGCCATCTGGACAGAAAAAGTACATGTTGAGGCAGCATGGAATGAAATAAAACTTGCGGCTTCAAGCATTGCTCAGCAATCTGCATAGAAATTCACCGCTCAAATCCCCTCGCCAAAAAATGCCATCCGATTGCTGTTTTTTGTAGAAAAAGAACTTGACCAGAACAATTGAGTTGATTTGTTTTAATACGGTCATCGGGGGAACTGCATACTGGTATGTACCCTCAAAAGTAAATGATAGTAGAATTAGCAAGTCCAAAATCCGACGTATAAGTAGCCGAAGCATTTTGGGGTTGCGCACCAGTTATTAAAGAACGATTTGGAGGAGTAGTTATCGCTTTGAATGCCGATGAACATAGTCAAGCAAATATTCAGTTCTGATCGCTTAAACCGATTTCAAGACTTGCCGGCTTTACGATGGGAAGAAGGAATTTGGACCTATGCAGAACTTTTTTTTCAGATCTGCTGCGCAAGTAAATACATGCACGATGCAAAAATTCGTCCAAATCACCGGGTAGTATTGTGCTGCTTGGACACGCCTCAGTTTGTCGCTGCATACTTGGCAGTTTTGAATATCGGTGCAGTAGCTATTGCTGTCTCCACCCGATACGAAGCTTCAGATATTGAGCATGTACTGAAAACCAGCAAAACAAGGACACTGATTTGTGATTCTGCGAATTCAGAAACCTGTAAAGCGGGTATTTCGCTAAGCAACGCGGACATTCAACTGTACCCGATTGAAAGAATTTTTCAACCGATTGAGCAAAGGCACATTCAGGAAATTGATTTCGCTATCAATCGGAATTCAACAGACGAAGCACTCTGGGTATTTTCATCCGGTTCTACAAACCATCCCAAAGGGATTGTTCACACACATAAAGAGTTGGAACAGTGCTGTTATTTTCATAGTGAAGTGCTGGGCTTGAGTCCCGGCGATGAAATCTTCTGTACTTCCAAGTTGACATTTGCCTATGCACTGGCGAACGGATTACTGGCACCCTTGTATCTTGGTGCCAGCGTATATTTGCATCTCAACTGGATCACGCCCGAAACAGCTAACTCGGTCATCGAAAGAGAAAATCTCAAGGCGTTTTTCGCGGTCCCTACGGTTTATCGAAACCTGCTTCGGGATTTCGACGACAGGGCTTTGCAATCTTTTTCAAAGATTGAACACTTTGTTTCCGCCGGCGAGCATTTGCCCCAGGAAATTCAATCACAATGGCTTGAAAAAACCGGCAAAAATATTGTGAATGTATACGGTTGCTCTGAAACTTTGTTCTTGTGCTTCGTAGGAGCATTGCCAGATTATCCCCCCAACTCTGTTGGAAGGCTCTTGCCGAGTACTGTAGCGAAATTGTATCGGGGGGATGAGGAGCTTGGTCCGGATTCTGGCAAGGATGGTATTCTTCGAGTACGGCATCCATACACGTTTCTCCACTACGAAAATCAAGCTGACGAATCAAGGAAGCGACTTCAAGACGGATACTTCGTTACCGGTGACATTTTTCGTCAAGATGAACATGGATGCTGGTATCACTTGGGACGGGAGGATGAACTCATCAAGATGTCAGGTCAGTGGGTACACTTGCGAGAGATTGAAAAAGTTGCAACAGAGTTTGCGCTGGCCGAAGAAGTTGCAGTTGTAAGTGCCGCAGATGCCGGCGAAACTGTTCGTCCAGCACTGTTTTTTACACCGGTTGCCAACACAGATCTTGAACATGCCGGGGTCTCCATGAGAAAATTCATTGCTAGCCGACTTTCCAAATTGCAGGTGCCGGGCTGGATTCGTATTATTGATTCCATGCCGCGTACTGCCACTGGTAAAATTCGGCGGCACGAATTGCAACAAATAGTTACAGGAACATTTCGCGATGAAGCATGAATTGCATCACAAAGTTGAATGGGGCGAATGTGACCCGGCAGGCATTGTGTTCTATCCCAATATTTATCGCTGGTTCGACTTGAGCACTCAAGATATGATGGAAGCAAATGGTTTTGGACAGGCTAAAATGATTACAGAGTTGAACATTGTCGGTTTTCCGCTGATTGAAACCCATGCCGAGTATAAGCATCCAATGCGTTGGGGGGAAATTGTAACCGTTGCAAGTAAAGTTGACGCGTGGTCAAAGAAAACATTTACTGTACGACACAAACTTGCAGTTTCCGGTAGAGACTGCGTTCTTGGATACGAAGTGAGATTCTGGGCAAAAACTGGCGAAAACGAGAATAAAGCAATTCAAATAATGGAACTGCCTGGCGACTTTCTGAATTACCTGGTCAAAACAACGAATTGAGATGAAACTGTACGGCTATTTTCGCAGTTCTGCTGCCTATCGGGTAAGAATTGGGCTCAACTTGAAGGGAATTGAATATGAAAATATTTCGATCAATCTTCGAGAGCAAGAGCAGCGAAATGAAGAATTTATGGATATGAATCCGCAAGGCTTGATACCGGTACTGAAAATTGGTGATACCGTTTTAACTCAGTCTCTTGCGATATTGGAATTTCTGGAAGACAAGTATCCCGAACCGTCGCTTCTTCCTGAAACAGAACCAGCCCGGGCATACGTCCGGGCAATTGCATTATCAATTGCCTGCGACATTCATCCGTTGAACAATTTAAGAGTATTGAATTACTTGGACTATAATTTGACCATTGACAATGACCAGCGGAACGATTGGTACCAGTATTGGATTTCCGTAGAATTAGGAGCATTGGAATCAAGGCTTGCATCAGATGGTCGAACCGGCAAGTACTGCTATGGCGATACACCGACGATTGCTGATGTCTGTTTGGTTCCGCAAGTTGCCAATGCCAGACGGTTCAATTGCGATTTATCAGCGTATCCGAAATTGGTTGAAATCGATGCAAGATGCAATGAACTGGAAGCGTTTGAAAATGCAAGGCCGGAATATCAACCGGATGCAAAATAATTAATCAAAGCGAGAGGTGCAGTAACTATGGGATGGCAAAGAAATATTTTGCGAGTGAATCTCACGAATCAAACATCCGAAATTGAACCGCTTAATATGGAGTGGGCACAGCAGTACCTGGGTGAGCGAGGACTGGGTACAAAGTATCTTTATGAAAACATGGACCCATCGGTAGATGCATTGGATCCCGGAAATGTTCTCATTTTTGCAACCGGCCCTCTTACAGGAACTATGGCATCCACATCCGGCAGGTATGCTGTAATCACGAAAGGCGCACTTACAAATGCAGTGGCATGCTCAAACTCTGGAGGGAAGTTTGGCGCCGAACTTAAATTTGCAGGCTACGATTTGCTACTTCTTGAAGGGAAAGCACCTCATCCGGTTTATTTGCATATTGTTGATGATCAAGTCGACATTATTCCAGCAGACCCCATTTGGGGCAAATCCGTGTGGGAAACAGAGGATTGGATCAAATCTGAACATCAGGATCCGTTGATCAAAGTGGCTTCAATCGGGGTAGCTGGTGAAAATTGCGTACGCTTTGCCTGTGTTGTTAATGACTTGCACCGGGCAGCAGGACGCTCAGGTGTGGGAGCTGTAATGGGCTCGAAAAATCTTAAGGCGATTGCTGTTCGGGGTACAGTTGGGGTAAAAGTGGACAATCCGAAGCGGTTTATGGGAGTCGTCAAGGAAACCAAGGCAAAGTTGGCAGCGAGTACAGATGTTGGTGAACTAACGGAGTATGGGACCAATGCGATGATTGATGCCATGCAGGAGTTTGGAGGACTGCCCACCCGAAATTTCAAGGAAGTTCAATTTGAGGGTGTTGACAATATCAATCCGAAAGCAATGACGGCAGTTCGTGAAAATGGGCATCGCAACCTGCTAACCAATAAAGCCTGTTTTGGATGCACCATAGCGTGCGGTCGCATTTCGCATATTGACAAAGACCACTTTACTATAAAAAATCGTCCAGAATACTGGCATGCAAGCGGCGGACTGGAATACGAAACAGCATTTGCGTTCGGACCTGATTGCGGTATTGATGATATTGATGCACTGACCTTCGCCGGATTTTTAATGAACGAACACGGAATGGACCCAATCTCTTTTGGCGGTACACTCGCAGCCGCAATGGAACTGTATGAAATGGGAGTAATTACCGATAAGGATACAGACGGAATCCCATTGAATTTTGGAAATGCCGAAGCACTTACAGTGATGGCAGAAAAAACAGGGAAATATGAAGGATTTGGAAAGGTTCTTGGATTGGGGTCCAAGCGACTGTGTGAGAAATACGGACATCCAGAGCTTTCAATGACAGTAAAAGGACAGGAATTTGCCGGATATGATTCTCGAGCATTGCAAGGTATGGGACTTGGCTATGCAACTAGCAGTCGAGGCGCATGCCATATGAAGCATGATGTATTTGGCCCCGACATGGAAGATCAGACCGGAGGCGGGAAGGCATTGCCGTGCAAGAAATCTCAGGACAAGATTTCTTTAATTGATTCCACTGGACTGTGCTGGTTCACACTGTCGGGATGGAAGATTACAGATTTTCAGCAGCAGATTGATGCTGCCTGCGAAGGCGACTGGACAGTGGAACGCCTGTATGAAACAGGCGAGCGGATCTGGAATCTTGAACGACAGTTTAATCTCGCCGCAGGATTGACCAGTAAGGATGATTCACTACCACCGAGGTTGCTGAATGAACCTGCCAAATCAGGAATGGCGAAAGGCAAGGTAAACGAACTGAACAAAATGCTGCCAGAGTATTATGAGCTTCGCGGTTGGACAGAAGAGGGGGTTCCCACTAACGAAACACTTGAGCGTTTGGGACTCTCGTAAATCATGAAAGTGTCAGTCAAGCTTGTCGGCACTCTGAGCAAGTATTTGCCTGAAAATACTGACGGCAGTGAAATCGAAGTCAAGTTGAATGGAAATGCAACCATCGCAACCTTGATCGAGCATTTGGGTTTTCCAGCTCAGCAAGGCTATCTTCTATCGGTCAATGGTGAAATGGTTCCGGCTTCGGAACGAGATTCATTTGTTCTTAAAGAGACAGACAGGGTATCAATAATTCCACCACTAAAAGGCGGATAGTATTGCAGAATTTTGCTGGTGAGCTAATTTCTGCATTGCCTGATAGAAGTTCCAGCTCCATAATGCTTTTCTGCAATACTATCAGTCTCTTTGACAACTTTAATTTGTCAGTCTTGAAAAATCCTGTTTGAATCGTATGATGAGATGATTTTATTGAAGAATCAATCCGAAAAAGTATAAAAAAGCAGGCCTGAAATTGCCAGAAACTGTGGGACCATCGCTTGACTTCTTGCAATATTCAGGAGAAAAAATAATTCCGTTCAAACACAAGTCGATACATCAAAGTGAAATGTCCCGCATTTCCTTGTCCTACACTTCTCGGCAGGCCAATCGCTAATGCAACGACCGGGCAGATCTGCTGGGAGTTGTTACAAGAGAGATTTGAGAACTTCAGAGTTAATGGCGACAAAGAGTTTAAATTTACCAGCAACATATCTTATCGTTTTTTAGAATTCAAGGTCACCGATTCACCCACTTTTGCCATTGTCTCGATTTGTGGTCAAGTCTCTAATTTCCTGTAAAAGTCTAGGCGGCTTTCGCCGCACTTCTGCGAGTTCTGGTTCTTGGCACGGGTTTTCTCGCCTCCTGCTCTGGATAAAGTCGCATGCGCAGCTCTCGGATCTGCCATTCTTCCGATTCCGAGTACCGGCGCTTGCACCAGCGTTCGCTCAATCGGATCAGCACCGAATACACCAGCTTGGTCAGATCTCTTTCGCCCCACAGATGCGGGATCACCTTGGTTCGTCGGCGCTCCTCTACGAAGCTGCGCTCCACCAGATTCACCGTGCGAACATTCTGCCGGTGCCGCGGCGGAACCTCCAAATGGTTCATCGAAGCTTCCAGGTCGTCGGTTAGGCAACGCAAGGCTTCGGGCAACTCGCGGCCATAGTCGGCCTGGATGGATTCCAGCCGGCGACGAGCCTCGGCTTCATCCGGTGCATCCCGAAAGTCGGTCACCCGATGCCGAAATTCCGGCCACAAGCTCGGCGGAACCTTCTGCCGCAGATTCTGCATCTTGTGAAACCAGCAGCGCACTCGCAAGGTGCGCGGCCACGTCTCCTCCACCGCCGCCATCAGTCCCCCGGCACCATCGGTGGTCACCGTCAGCGGCGGCTGAAGACCCCGGCGAATCATCCCTTGAAAAAACTCAATCA
The DNA here is from genome assembly GCA_965203865.1 of Arenicellales bacterium. GTDB lineage: Bacteria > Pseudomonadota > Gammaproteobacteria > Arenicellales > JAJDZL01. Next base: position 992,387 of record OZ241916.1, on the reverse strand, counting down.
CCGATACCTTGCTCTCGCTGTTGGCCAAGGTCAGGTCCAGCAGCACCCGACTGCCATCGCTGCAAATCGCCCAGCAGCACAGAACACCGCTGCGGGTGCCGTGACGACGCAACGGCTCGTACACCGCATCCACAAACAAATACGCCACGTCGTAGCCACTCAAGTCGCGCTCCTTGAAACGCTCGTAGTCCTCGCTCAGCGACTCGCACAGGCGACTGACGGTACTCTTCGACAACGAAAACTCGCCCAGCGCCGCCTCCATCGAATGCTCAATGTCGCGGGTCGACATGCCGTTCACATACATCTCCACCACCAGCGACTTCAGCGATTCGCTGGTACGCGGCATCTCGCTCCACAACCGCGAGCGATACGGCTCGCCCAGACCGCGAACCTGCGGCAACTTCACTTGCATCACTCCCTCCGCAGTCTTCAAATGCCCCGGTTCGTAGCCGTTGCGGTGCACCGTCGACGGCTCCGACTTGCGCTGGTAGCGCCCTCGATCCAAAAACTCACTCTGCTCATCTTCCAGCGCCTGCTGAAACACGCTTTCCACTGTCAATTTGATAAACTCCCGAAAAACATCCCCTTCGCCAGCGAAACCATTCTCAATCATCTCATTCAGCTCTTGCTTTTTCTCCTGGCTTGGACTTATCATTCTACTCATCGCGAGGTCCTCCTCGATTCTTTTGTTGTAAAAATGTGAAATTATTAAATTGTAATCGCACAGAGGACCTCTCGATCCCCCCAATTAGACTTTTACAGGAATTTTAAGACTTAACCTGGTGTCATAGCTGAATCGGTACAAATTTCGTCTAGAATCCCGCTTAAGAGTGGGGAAAACTGTATTATGGCAAGTGAATACAGAGGGATGCAAACATCAGTGCTGAGTTTTTCTTAGTTGTCCGGTGCAATTCAATGCTGTTAATGCGCAGCAAGGTTCAAGGTCTGAATCGAAGGCATGAAGCGGACATTTTTTCGCCGACAAAGGCGAACATGCACATTAGCAATTAGCACAGCATAATGAATTTGCAAAATGGTAGTAAGTCCTCTCCAGGTTGAATGAATTCAACCTGGAGGGGGCCTTCTGCAACGTCTGAACAGAAGTCTGTGCCGATTCTTTCCTGTCTACCAGTTCATCCGCCCTGTCAGCATGACCCTGTGGTCAGGCTGCTTGCTGCCCGCTTCGCGACGCTCAAACTCCATACCCGAAGATATCGCCGACCCGCCCGCATAGCGCATGCCAACACGGTAGTCGCGCCTGCTGCTGTCTTCCGCTCCGAATCCAACATACGGCGTGTGCAGGCCGCTGCTTCCATAAAAGCGATAGCCGACCTCTGCGTCCAGACGCGTCGCCAAACTCTTCTCTTCGGACGATGTGCGACTGGCGGCGCTACTGTCCCATAGAGATTCAACACCGCTTTCCGCCTGCCCGTGCGACAGCGAAGACCTGTAAGTCATGCCAGTCTCTCGACCATCAATCCTGCATCCCACAGTCAAGCCGGCGCCCCACTCCTTCCGGTTGTCGCTTTCATGGTCCACCAAGACGCGGGCCGTCGCAACCATCTTCATGCCGGTTGCAGAATCGCTGTAGTCCGCCATGCCGCCCATCTCAAAGCCGGCTCCGGTGTCGCCGTCACCGCCGTCCCAGCGTACGCCGGCCTCGCCCGACAACACCATAAAAGCGCCGGACTCAAGCACACCGCTACTATGCCTCTCAATCGCAAGGCGCATTCCGTGTGCCCGGGACTTCGACCCCATCGGACGCTGCTCGTCTCCTTCAACCTTGTTCCGCAGACCCCAGGCCTCGCCCTTGAGATCTACCTGAACCAAGCGGCCGTCTGCTAAGCCATCAGCCGAAAACAGGCGATAGCGACCTCCAAAAGCCGCACTGGCCAGCTTCATCTTGCTCGAGGATGCTTCAGCCTCATTGTCGTTGTAGTTAATCTTGCCCCTGCCATAGCCGACCGATGCCCACAGGCTCGCCGACTCAGACACCGACCAGCCAACATAGGGATTCAGCGTTGTTACCTGCATCTTCAGCAAGCCGCTACTGCCGCTGATACTGCCCTGATAGCCGAAGCTCCCCTTCGACGCACCGACCGCCACGCCGAACAGAACCCCGGACTCGCTCAGCGTGTCAGTGCCAATATTCAAAGACGCCAGCTCGCCATCCCATGTCAAGGCACCCTCGCCGCTTCCCGACATCTTGCGATAGTCGACCGAACCCCACACAGTCAGGATACCGGAATGCCCGCCGGTCGCACCGGCTGAGCCGTTCGCACTCAGCACACTCGGCGAGTAGGCAAAGCTCGCACCGTCCAGTGAACGATACAGCGACATCTCCGAGCGCTCCAGTCCGCCGTCTCGCTCGCGGTCGTGCCGCACTGAACGCGCCAGAATCGAAAGCAGTCCACTGTCTGCAAATCCCCCCGTTGAAGGCATGCCAACCGACGGCTCATTGACCAGCGGGGCAATTGCTACGCCGCCAACCACCGAACCGACCCGGTTGCTGACCGCAGTCACCACGCTCGTGGTAACCTCACGCGCAACCTCAGCGACAATCTCCATGTCCAGCTCGTTCTGAACCACTTCGTCGTCGTCCGTTATGGTGCCCATGGCACTGGCTTCCACCAGCGTGTACGACGGGTTCGGGTTGCTCAGCGTCACCACTACCGTCTCGTTCGGCTCCGACAGGATATCCCCGATCACTGAAACCGAAATCGGCTTGCTGGTCTCACTCGCCGCAAACGTCAGCGTGCCGGAGACCGCCGTGTAGTCGGTACCCGCAGTCGCACCATTCGTAGTCCCGTCCGAACTGGCATAGTCGACCGTCACCTGGTCCGTCGGCGCCGGCGACAGCGTCACCGTGAACGTCAGCATGTTCCTATCGTCCTCATCGCCCTCTTCAACCGTCGCATCAGCGATCGAAATGCCTGGGTCGTCATTGGTGATTGTCCCGGTGCCGCTCGCCGTCGCAATCGTCGTACCCGGCGACGCACCGCTCAGTGTAATCACCACGGTCTCATTCTCCTCGAAATCCAGGTCGTCCGTCACCGACACCGTAATCGTCTGGCTCGTATCCCCTATAGCAAACGTCAGCGTGGTACTGGCGGCAAGCGCCGTATAATCGGTATCCGAAGTCGCCGTCCCACCCGTAACCGCATAGTTCACCGTCGTCTCCTGGTAGCTCGCCGGACTCAGTGAAACAGTGAACTCCAGGCTCGCCATGCTGTCACCCTCGTTCACGCTCGGCGAGTTGATCGAAAAGCTAGGCGTATCGTTGTCCGTGATCGTGCCCGTGCCCGTGGCATCCACCAAGCCCGCACCGGATGCACTGCTCAGTGTCACTGTCAGCGTCTCGTCCGGCTCGTTCACCGTGTCGTCCGTCACCTGAACCGTAATCGTCTGGCTCAAGGCACTCCCCGTCGCTCCCGCCGCAAACGTCAGCGTGGTGGCGGATATCGCCGTATAGTCGCTCCCCGCAGTCGCATGTCCAGACCCGGTGCCGCTTGAAGTAGCGTAGCTCACCGTCACCTGAGACGATGTCGACGGACTCAGCGTCACCGTGAACTCCAGGTTGCCGTCCTCCGCTGTGCTCGCATCGCTGATCGAAAGACCCGCATCGTCGTTTCGTATCGTACCAGTGGCGCTCGTCTTGTCAGGGTCAAGGTTCGTGCCCGCCGGATTGCCGCTCAGCGTCACCGTGAACGTCTCGTCCGGCTCCGCCGTCGTGTCGCCCGACACTACAATATTAAACGTACTGCTCGTGGTGTTCGCCGCAATCGTCACCGAGCCCGCAGTGGTCACCGCCGTGTAGTCGGTTCCCGCTGTCGCATGCCCAAAACCCGAGCCGCTCGACGAAGTGGCGTAGTTCACCGTCAACGCCGACGAGCTCTGCAAACTCAGCGTCACCGTGAACGTCAGGTTCGTCTGACCGCTGTCGCCCTCCGCCACGCTCGCATCGTCGATCGAAAAGCTCGGCGTGTCGTTGTCCGTGATCGTGCCGGTGCCGGTTGCCGTCGCAATCGCCGTGCCCGCCGACGGATTGCTCAGCGTGATGATCACCGTCTCGTTCGCCTCGTTGGCCGTGTCGCCCGTCACCGATACCGTAATCGTCTCGCTCGTGGTCCCCGCCGCAAACGTCAGCGTGCCAGAGACCGCCGTGTAGTCGGTACCGGCAGTCGCACCGTTCGTAGACCCGTCCGAACTTGTGTAGTCGACTGTGTACTGCGAATTGCCAGCAGCACTCAGCGTCACTGTGAATGTCATATTCACCGAGCCAGTGTCGCTCTCCGTCACCGTCGGCGAATCGATCGAGAATTTCGGGTCATCGTCCGTGATCGTCCCGGTGCCGCTCATCGTCGAGATTCCCGTGCCGGCCGACGGGCTGCTCAGCGTAACCACCACCGTCTCGCCCGCACCCTCGTCCATCGCGTCGCCCGTCACCGGCACCGTAATCGTCTGGGTCGTCGTCCCCGTAAACGTCAGCATGCCGGAAGAAATCGCCGTGTAGTCGGTCCCCGAAGTCGCCGTGCCGCCCGTGCGGGCGTAGTTGACTGTCAGCGACGACGAGCTCGCCGCACTCAGCGTCACGGTGAAAACCAGGCTATTTGAGTCGCCGCTGTCGCCCTCGACCACGCTCGGCGAGTTGATCGAGAATTTCGGGTCGTCGTCCGTGATCGTGCCGGTGCCGGTCGCCGTCGAAATCGTGGTTGACGCATTGCTCAGTTCAATCACCACTGTCTCGTTCGCCTCGTCAGTCGCGTCGCCCGTCACCGACACCGTAATCGTCTTGCTCGTCTCATTCGCTGCAAACGTCAGCGTGCCGCCGGTGACCGCCGTGTAGTCGGTTCCCGAAGTCGCTGTACCGCTGCCCTCGGCGTATTCGACCGTCTGCGTCGTCGAAACCGACCCACTCAGCGTCACGGTGAAAACCAGGCTATTCGAGTCGCCGCTGTCGCCCTCGTCCACGCTCGGCGAGTCGATCGAAAATGCCAGGTCGTTGTCGATTATCGTCCCGGTGCCGCTCGCCGTCGAAATAACAGTCCCTGCCGACGCATTGCTCAGTGTGACCACCACCGTCTCGTTCCCCTCGTTCAAAGTGTCGCCCGTCACCGACACCGTAATCGTCTGGCTCGTCGTACCCGCCGCAAACGTCAGCGGGCTAGAAGTGCTGATCGTGTAGTCAGCCGAAGTCGCCGACCCGGTTCCCGCATCAGCGAAATCGATCGTGTACTGCGACGCGCCAGCCGCACTCAGCGTCACTGTGAATGTCATGGTCACCGAGCTGCTGTCGCCCTCCGTCACGCTCGGCGAATTGATCGAGAATTTCGGGTCGTCGTCCGTTATGGTCCCAGTGCCGCTCGCCGTCGAAATGGCGGTTCCAACCGACGCATTGCTCAGCGTAATCACCACCGTCTCGCTCGCCCCCTCGTCCAGCGTGTCACCCGTCACCGACACCGTAATCATCTGGGTCGTCGTCCCCGCCGCAAACGTCAGCGGGCTAGAAGTACTGATCGTGTAGTCGGCCGAAGTCGCCGACCCGGTTCCCGCATCAGCGAAATCAACCGTGTACTGCGACGCACCCGCCGCACTCAGCGTCACTGTGAAGTTCAGGTTCACCGAACTGCTGTCGCCTTCCGTCACGCTCGGCGAATTGATCGAGAATTTCGGGTCGTCGTCCGTAATCGTGCCGGTGCCGCTCGCCGTCGAAATGGCGGTTCCGGCCGACGCATTGCTCAGCGTAATCACCACCGTCTCGCTCGCCCCCTCGTCCGTCGTGTCGCCCGTCACCGACACCGTAATCGTCTGGCTCGTCGTACCCGCCGCAAACGTCAGCCTGCCGGAAGAAACCGCCGTGTAGTCGGTCCCCGACATCGCCGTGCCACCTGTTTGAGAGTAGTCGACCGTATGCTGCGATGCGCCCGCCGGATTCAGCGAAACCGTGAACGTCATGGTCACCGAGCCGCTGTCGCCTTCCGCCACGCTCGGCGAGTTGATCGAAAAGTTCGGCGTGTCGTTGTCCGTGATCGTGCCGGTGCCGCTCGCCGTCCCTATGGTTGAACCCGTCGACGCGTTGCTCAGCGTGACCACCACCGTCTCGTTCGGCTCGTTTATCGTGTCCCCCGTTACCGACACCGTAATCGTCTTGCTCGTCTCATTCGCCGCAAAAGTCAGCGTGTCACTGGTGATAGCCGTGTAGTCGGTCCCCGACGTCGCCGTGCCGGTGCCCGCATCGGCGTAGTTCACCGTGTACTGAGACGTGCTCGCCGGACTCATCGTAACCGTGAACGTCAAGTTCACCGAGCCAGTGTCGCCTTCCGTCACGCTCGGCGAGTTGACCGAAAAGGAAGGCGAACCTTCGTCGTCGCTGGTGGTCATCGCCACATTCACGTTGGACAAGCCGTTGTACGTGCTGTCCCCGCTCGATGCCGGATTGAGCACAACATTCCAGCTCACGTTGCCGTCTTGTATACTGTCATTGGCTCCCGTTACTGTCACCGTCTGCGCAGTGTTCCAGTTCTGGGTCGTGAAGGTCATCGTGCTGGGCGACACACTGCCCTCGGTGGAGTCGCCGCTGGAAACAGCGACTGTCACACTGGCCGACGGCGCCTGTCCGAGCTGCACCGTGAATGTCGACGTGCTGCCCGCCTCCGTGACCGTGCTGCTGTTGGTAGGGTTGCTTGTGACCAGCACCTTGGGGTTTGGATTGATTGTGAAGGAGCCTTCGTCATACCATCCAGCAGCTATAATATCACTAGCTTGAAATCCAGTGTTTCTGACCTCAATGGTAACAGTTGTAGTCGACGAGACAGTTCTGCAGGCGCCGGTGCAACTAAAAGTCAAAAACAAGTAGTCATTATGGTCAACTCGCTTACTAGCAATTGAGAGGCCAGAGGGGGCGGTACCACTTTTGAACCGATAATGACCGAGGCCACTAGCGTTCTTAAACCCACGTCCCGGCGGCTGGAGGAAATCTTCTAACTCAAGCGTCGCACCATCTAATTGGTATGCATAAATACTACTCCCACTATACGGACTTAGAAATCCCCTAATCTCCGCATTTACATCAGGTAGCATGCATACTGATATTGTCACCGCCAGTAGCGAACAGGCAATGTGCTTGGAAAGCGCGAGTCGGCGGGCCGGGCTTTCGAATATGCAAGTATTCCTGAATACCCCCCCCCCCCACTAATTTATGCGCCAAAGCAAAACTCTTTCGACTGCAAAGCCAAGCAATTGGTTCAATCAGCTTCAATATCAATTTCATTGGTTCCTGCCTGAAAATCTTTTTATAACAAAAATTTAAATATGCCCCGGCCCGAACAACCAGAGAATCTTTCTGCTTATTATAAACAATCCGGGCATGTAAAATTCATTCGAGATTTAACATATTTCACCCCCCCCCCCGATAGAAAAATTCAATTGAAATCAATTCATTATGAACGTTCATCCAAGATTGCTTGATTCCCCCTGTCACCCCACTTAAGGCACTGAAAAATCAATGCTGAGAGCAGGGCAAGGGGGGCAGAATTGAATAATTTGCAATACATTTTGCGTCTAAATTCAAGCTTGCTACTCTGCAAATCTATGCAAGTTTCGCACCATTTTTAACGGGACGCTCTGGTTGAGCAATCACGACAGCACCGTCGTCCTGATAGAAGCCAGTTAGCAAGAACTGTGACATGATCGGTCCGATTTGCTTGCTGGGGAAATTCACCACTCCAACAATTTGTTTTCCGATTAAGTCTTCAGGTGTATACAAATCAGTTATTTGCGCGCTTGATTTCAATATTCCTATATCAGGTCCAAAATCTGCCTTGACTATGTAAGCGGGGTGTCGTGCTTCGGGAAACTCCTGAACTTCTTTAATTGTGCCAACGCGCAGTTCTACCTGCTCAAACTCACTCCAGGTGATTTTTTTCATCAATTTTGCTCCTTGTTAGATTGACGAAGATTTGAACTTACAGGTGAAAATCAGAAATTAAATTTCTATCACCTTTATTGTCAGTAATACTGCGATTATCTACAACTAATAGTCTATGATAAAGAAATACTGGATTGAAAAGGTAATTCAGACGAACCCGATGTTTATTCAATTGATAAAATTCAATCAAAAATCCTTGCAGATTCTACAAATAAGTTTTATGACTAATTCTATGAATGCCATATGCACGAACTACTGAAAAAATCAGCCATTGAACTTTTGGCTTTGCTTGGCAGTCGGGAAATTTCCCCGGTGGAGCTTGTCGAAACTTCTGCACAACGAATTGAAGAAGTGGAGCCTCAAATCAATGCCATGCCCACTACTTGTATCGAACAGGCGCTTGACAAGGCAAAAGCTATGTCCTTCTCCAATTCAGAACAGAAGCGAGGATGGCTTGGTGGATTGCCAATATCGGTAAAAGACCTTATGGAAACCAAGGGAATTCGAACAACATTCGGTTCCGTAATTTACAAGGATTATGTTCCCAGTCGTTCAGAAATTTGCGTTAAAGTGCTTGAGCAAAACGGTGCGATTGTCATGGGCAAATCAAATACACCGGAATTTGGTGCCGGAGCAAGCACCTTCAACGATGTATTCGGGAAAACCAGAAATCCCTGGAACACCAGTAAATCAGTGGCAGGCTCATCCGGCGGTGCCTGCGCGTCAGTTGCAAGCGGAGAAGTTTGGCTTGCTACGGGAAGTGACTTGGGCGGGAGTCTTCGAACACCCGCGAGTTTCAATTCTGTTGTCGGATTGCGTCCTAGTCCGGGACGAGTGCCGCAAGACGACAAGCTGCAACCATTCAACACACTTCATGTGAACGGGCCGATTGCACGAAATACACAGGACCTGGCGCTGTTTCTGGATGCCATTGCAATTTATCATCCATCAGACCCGCTGACTTACGAACGCAATGAAATTTCTTATGTTGATTTCTTGCAAATTGAACAGAAACCGAAACAAATTGCCTACTCCCCTGATCTTGGAATTACAGTTACTGATCCCGAAGTCGACACCATTTGTCGCCGCGCTGTTGAAATGTTTTCCGATCTGGATATCGTAGTGGAAGAGAATTGTTCGGATTTTACCGGAGCGATAGAATCCTTCAATGTGCTGCGAAGTTTTCTGTTTGCTACGAATCTGGTGAATGAGTATGAGAAACACCGCGACCGCTTGAAACCGGAAATTGTCTGGAATATTGAGCAAGGCCTCAATTTGTCAGCGGAAGATATTGGCAAAGCCGAAAAAACTCGGGCCAAAATTTATCGTTCCATTTGCAAGCTGTTTGAGAAATACGACCTGCTTGTTTGTCCTTGTGCAATTGTCCCGCCGTTTGATGTCGATATGCGCTATGTCGAATCGATTGGCGACAAGAAATTTGAAACCTACTACGAGTGGATTGCAATTACATTCGCGATTACTTTGACAGGATGCCCTGCCTTGTCCGTACCTGCCGGATTTACCGCAGACGGTCTTCCCGTTGGCTTGCAAATCATTGCCCCGCCCCGCAAAGAAGCAGAGCTACTTGGCGCAGGCCACTTGCTTGAAGAAATGACAGAGATTCACAAAAGACTTCCAATAGACCCTGTATTGCCCTGAAGCAGTATTGGCGTTCAAGCCTTGCTTACAACCATGTACACATGTACGTAATCCATTGCATGAATTTCCGGATTTTTTCGCACCATGGAATTGTAGTTCTCAAAAAACTCCTCTACGATTCTTTGCCTTTCAGCAAGCGGCCGGCTTGAATCCAAACCGCCCATGAACACACCTTCGCTCCAGGAGCGAAGCGTAGGAACATATTCATTCGCGAATGCAACCGAATCACCGGTGCGATTGAATTCAGCCCGGTAGGGGCATTCCGTTACACCCGAATAGATTGTTTCAAGCTTGAGTCCGGCTAGACTGACAGGGCTGCTGGGGTCGTTGAATGGTTTTTGAAATTGTTCCAGTGTTTTGTAGAACTGCGGAAAAGTTGTTGTCCGACATTCTTCATGTGTAATCACTCCACAATCTGCCAGTTCTTTCCAAAGTTTTTGAAACATATCGAACATGTTGGCGCCTTGTGTGTTGCCCAGATATCTGCCTTCTTCATCAATACAGAAGTTTGCCATCACCAGCAAGCCTTCCGGTGCAAGTTCTTTCGCCCGGTTCAGCAAAATGGTCTCCCAATCCTGCTGCGCGTAGTCGCTGAATTTTTTCAACTCCTCCCCGCTGGCTCCTGTCGCGTGAACATGATTGGTGACAACTCCCGGCAAACTGCTCAACCAGTGCATCGCCGTTGCAGAAAATCCGATATCAACCGAGGAACTTGGCAAAATCTGCTGATAGAAAGATGAACCGGCACCGCTGACGTATACCCCGTTGAACCTGCTAAGATAACTCTCCAGTTCTGATACTTGCCCGTCAAGCATTTTGAACAAAGCTGAAAAATCGTTGTGCGGTAGATCTGTGTAAACAACCTGAATTTCCCGATTCGGTGCCTTTTCCCGCACTTTTTCTACAATTGCAGTAATCAATTCAAGAGAAGTTCCCCCATCCGCAGCCCCGTAATCTGCGATTGTGAATGGACGACCCGAGTCGGAAATATCCAATTTTGCACAATGCTCCAGAACATGCACACCTGCACGATTGACTACATGCTTGGCACCCTGCGTATGCTGGGAGTAGTAGCCGCCCCCTTTCATCGAAATTGAATTCTCGTTCATGTCTTTGTAATTTACGCGTCTAAACCAATGTAGTATATATTTATAGGAATTGGAATTTAGACTCTTGATAACTACTGACCAAAGTACTGGTATTGCAATCAGTATAGTAAAGTTATGTCTTATAGTATTTTTGCTATGAAATTTAAGTTTGGAACAATAATTATTCTATTTGCCTTCTGGCTGGCGCTTTCTCATTATTTGGCGCCGCTCCTGTTGTCTTTCGGAATTATTTCATGTCTGCTCACGATTTACATCATTCATCGAATGGATATTGCAGACCACGAAGGCAAGCCTCTTCCCCTGATATCTATACGCATTCTTCCGTTTCATGGCTGGTTGATTTTCAAGATTCTGCAGTCGAACATTGCAGTGGCACGACTAGCACTCTCCCCGAAGGTGAATCTGGCTCCTCGTGTACTGCGCGTATCCACCGAGGACATGTCTGACATGGAACGGGTAATTTTTGCAAATTCAATCACCCTGACACCCGGTACACTTACCATGGAAGTCGGAGACAATTATCTGAATATTCATGCACTGAACGCCGATAGCGCCGAAGAACTTGCAACAGGAGAAATGGAAAGAAAAGTGCGATCCGTAATCATTCATTCAAAACAGGAGCCCATTTAATGGTCATTGCAGCTGTAATGTGCGCAATTCTGGTAGGAATGGCACTTCTGATGGTCAGAGCGTTTTTGGGTCCAACTATTTACGACCGACTGCTGGCAATCAACAACTTCGGAACAAAAACCGTCATCGTCATTGCCATATACGGCTTTATGACGGACCGACCTGATTTTCTGGATATTGCACTTGTATATGCATTGTGCAACTTTATTGTCGTGATTGCCGTTCTCAAGTACTTCGAATATGGCGACTTGGGCCATGTAGGAGAACAACCGGAAGACGAGAAACGCTAATGGATATTCTGCTTACTGTCATTAGCAATATACTTCTTGCAACCGGTGGACTGTTTGTCATTGCAGGCACAATCGGCATACTTCGATTTCCGGATTTTTTTACCCGAATGCACGCAGCCGGAATTACTGATACTGCCGGCATTGGATTGATTGTAGCAGGGCTTGCACTTCAAGCATCCTGGGGTGCTCCTCTGGTCAAGCTTTTTTTGACTCTGATGTTTCTGCTGATTACTAGCCCCACTTCATCCCATGCACTTGCGAAGGCTGCGATACACGGCGGGCTGTCACCCACTCCTGCAAACACGGGAACCAAGTCATCGAACTAGTTTTTAACATTGCAATTCTTGTACTGATGGTAGCCGCTGCGCTAGCGGTTGCCCGGCTCAAGCGCCTGTTTGCTTCTGTGATGCTGTACAGCATTTACAGCGCATTATCCGCAATACTGTTCGTCTTGCTGGACGCTGTGGACGTGGCACTGACAGAAGCCGCTGTCGGAACCTGTATTTCCACGATACTCATGCTAAGTGCTCTTTCGCTGACTGGCACACGCGTTGAAATTTCGGAACACCAGCATCCGATACTTGCACTATGCGTCGTAGTCGTTGTGGGAGTTGCTCTGATCTACGGAATTTCTGATATGCCCATTTACACGGACCCGAATGCGCCAGCCAATCTGCATGTTGCACCAACATACCTGTCGGTGGCATTGTCTGAAACAGGATCTCCGAATGTGGTAACCGCAGTGTTAGCCAGCTACAGGGGATACGACACGCTAGGTGAAGTCGTAGTCATATTTACGGCAGGCATCGGCGTGGTCGCGCTGCTAGTGCAACGTCGCAAAAATAACCAGCAGGACCAGTAGAATGCAGCATCATCCAATTCTGCATCTGATTGCGAAACTACTGATGCCATTTATTCTGGTCTTCTCGCTATACGTGCTCTTTCATGCTGAATACGGACCGGGCGGCGGATTTCAAAATGGCGTTATTTTTGGCGCCGGCTTGATTTTGTACGGCATCATATTCGGCAAAGACGCCGCCATGAAAGTAGTTCCCCCGGCTGTTGTGCATGTACTCGCAGCTACGGGTGTCTTGATCTATGTGTTCATCGGAATAGCCGGAATGTTCCTGGGCGGCGAATTCCTGAACTATAGTGTTTTACTGCCAACACCAGTTTCGGGTCAAAAATTCGCAATAATTTTCGTAGAGGCCGGTGTCGGGCTAACAGTAGCTTCTGTAATGGTCACCCTTTTCTACAGCTATTCAATGTACAAGCATACCGACTCCTCCGAGCCGAGCTAGCCCGGCCAATACAATGTTTGAAATAAGCCTTCTCAACTACGGAATTGTTGTCGCCCTGATGATGACAGGACTGTATGTTGTGATCGCAACAAACAACTTTGTCAAGAAAATCATTGGGCTGAATATTTTTCAAACATCAGTATTCGTGCTGTATATCAGCATCGGAAAAGTAAGTGGCGGAACCGCGCCAATCCTGACTGGCGAGCCGGAAGTCTATTCCAATCCGTTACCCCACGTATTAATCCTTACAGCGATTGTTGTCGGTGTTGCAACCACAGCTCTGGGACTCGCAATCATTATTCGAATCCGTACTGCTTTCGGTACGGTTGACGACTACGATGTTCTAAAAAAAGATAGCACAGAGTAATGCTGTCCTACCATCTTAGTGCATTGCAAATTGTCATACCGCTTGTCGCGGCGCCACTGAGTGTGGTGTTCCGCAAGTATCAGCTGACCTGGCTAATCGCAGCAATTGTCGGTGCTCTTTGCACCATAATTTCCATTGCACTGCTAATCGAAGTTGTAAACAACGGAACAATTTTTTACTCTCTTGGCGGCTGGGATGCACCATGGGGGATTGAATACCGCATTGACAGTGCAAACTCCTTTGTGCTGCTCGTTATCAGCATTGTCTACTTTATCAGTATTCTTTATGCTGGCCGAAGCATAAACTCCGAGGTTCCCGAAGAACAGCGAACCTGGTTGTACACAGCATGGATGCTATGCTTCACCGGATTGTCCGGCATTACGATTTCCGGCGATGTGTTCAATGTATTTGTCTTTCTGGAGATTTCATCGCTGGCCTCGTATGTAATGATCAGCATGGGTCCGCACAGGCGAAGTCTCACGGCTTCACTTCGCTACCTGATTATGGGAACCATTGCGGCGACTTTCTTCCTGATTGGGATCGGGTTGCTGTATTCCGTTACCGGCACCTTGAACATGTTCGACCTGGTGCAAAGACTGCCTCTATTGGAGGGCAGGCGAACGGTACTCGTAGCATTTGGATTTGTGGTTGCAGGTCTCGCCATAAAAATTGCGATGTTTCCCCTGCACTCCTGGCTGCCGAACGCCTACAAATACGCGCCACATGCAATATCCGCTTTCTTGGCAGGCACATCAACAAAGGCTGCCGTGTACGTATTTGCGCGGATGATTTTTACGATATTTCCGGAAACTTATTTCACGGCAACGCCGGCAGTACATACCATCATACTTGGCATAGGAGTGCTCGGGGCAATTACAGCCTCTGTTATTGCGTTTTATCAGATTGACTTGAAGCGCTTGTTTGCATATTCCAGTATTGCACAAGTCGGATATATGGCAATCGGTATCGGACTTGCAACCAACGCCGGAATTGCAGCGTCGTTTCTGCACTTGTTCAATCATGCACTTATGAAGACTGCAATTTTCATGGCAATTGGTTGCCTGGCATTTAAAACCGGAATGACCACCCTTTCGTCTCTCAGTAATATGGGACGAAAGATGCCATGGACCACAGCAGCAATTCTGATTGGTGGCTTGAGCCTGGTCGGAGTACCAGGCACAACCGGGTTCATCAGTAAATGGTATCTGGTTACTGCAGCCCTTGAAATTCGCATGGTTTGGCTAGCGGTGATTGTTCTTGCAGGCTCCTTGGTGACAGCAGCTTACGTGTGGAAAGTTGTGGAACTCGCCTACTTCAGAATAGACCTTGAGGCAAAAATAAACAGAGACGAAGCCCCCTTGTCCATGCTAATTCCTGTTTGGATACTGATCATTGCCAATATCTACTTTGGGATCAGCGCACAATTCACCGGTGAACAGGCAATCAGAGCGGTGAATGCAATACTGGGAATATCATCGTGATTGTTGCACATTACACTGTTGCCCATTACATCATGGCACTGGCAATTCTCGTACCGATTGCGGGTGCGATATTCATTTGTCTGCTTGACCGAAAGCCAAATTATCGCGAAGCTGTTTCTATCGCCACGGCTGTAATCACTTTTTTTCTGGTAGTTTCTCTGTATCCTGCGGTTAGCGAGGGGCGTGTTCCAAGACTGATAATTCTTGAACCGTTTACAGACGTTACGCTGTCGCTTGCACTGGAACCGCTTGGGATGCTGTTTGCGCTGATGGCCAGTTTCCTGTGGATTGTAACTTCCATCTACTCCATCGGATACATGCGCGGGCATCACGAAAAAAACCAAACCAGGTTCTATGCTTTTTTCGCAATTGCAATGTCCAGCGCAATGGGAGTGGCAATGGCAGCGAACGGATTCACCCTGTTCCTGTTTTACGAAATTCTCACATTGACAACGTTCCCATTGGTCACGCATCACGGAGACGAAAAGGCCAAGCGCGCCGGCCGAATCTATCTGTTTATGCTACTTGGTACATCAATCAGCATGCTGCTGCTTGCGGTAATTTGGACCTGGACGATTACAGGAACCGTTGACTTTACTGTTAATGGAGTATTTGAGAGTGTACTGGACGAAAACAAGTTAAGCATTCTGCTTTTGCTTTACGTATTCGGCATTGGCAAAGCCGCGCTCATGCCTTTTCATCGCTGGCTTCCCTCTGCGATGGTTGCACCAACTCCTGTAAGCGCCTTGCTTCATGCAGTGGCAGTAGTCAAGGCCGGGGTTTTTGCAATTCTCAAAATTGTAATCTACCTGTTCGGGGTTGAGCTGGTAGCGCAACTGCCCGTTCACGCTTTTATTGCGTATATTGCAGCGTTCACAATTGTCGCCACCGGAATCATTGCGCTTCGCAAGGACAATCTCAAAGCGCGTTTGGCCTACTCCACTATCGGCCAACTGTCTTACATAGTACTTGGCTCAGTAACTCCCAATATTTGGGGAATCATTGGCGGTAGCACCCACATGCTGATGCACGGATTTTCAAAAATCACCCTGTTCTTTTGCGCCGGTGCGATCATGGTGGCAACTCATAAAACCGAAGTGAGCCAGTTGCAGGGCATCGGTCGCCGAATGCCGATTACAATGGCAGCTTTTATTATTGCAACGATTGGAATCATAGGCGCACCGCCCACAGGAACAATGTGGAGCAAGTGGTTTCTTCTTCAGGGGGTGTCGCATGCGCATGATTGGATAACACTTACTGCCATGCTCACAGGTACCTTGCTGAGTATAGGGTACTTGCTTCCGATTGCCATACGCGCCTATTTTCCATCCAAGCCTGTGGAACCCGCCGCCGAAATCACTGAGGCACCCTTGCCCATTCTCATCGCACTGCTAATCACTGCGGCGGGTTGCATAGTGCTATTCTTTGCACCGGACTTTGCATTTTTTCTCATTGAAAGCATTGTTGGCATACCGAGGCTATAGAGGATCAATGAACGCTCAACCCGAAAACAACAAAGCAAACAGACAGACCGGCCTTCGACGAATCTTGACCTGGTTCTACGCAATCTGTGGCATTGCACTGATTCTGGACCTTGTTTTACACCGACACTATGAGCACCCTTGGGAATGGCTTCCATTTTTCTACTGCGTGTTCGGATTTGTTGCTTGTGTTGTTCTTGTTGTAGTCGCGAAGTACATGCGGAATTTTTTGATGCGTAGCGAAAAATACTATGATGGCACTGATAGCTGAAATTCCACCGTTTGCCGTTTTCTTTGCTGGCGCTGTTATTGCACTGTTCCTGCGCGGCCGATGGCTTTCCTTGTGGTGCGTGGTCGTACCGGTAATTAGTGCACTGCTACTAGTCTTTGTACACAACGACGAATCTGTAATCACACTGTCTATTGTCGGGATCGAACTGATACTGTTCAGACAAGATCAGTTGAGCTTGGTGTTTGCATATGTTTTTCATATCGCTGCATTCTTTGGAACTATTTTTGCCTGGTACGTAAAAGAACCCAGGCAGTGCGCCACCGCTCTTTCCTATGCCGGTGCCGCCATTGGCGCCGTTTTTAGCGGGGACATGATCACCCTGTTTACGTTCTGGGAGTTGATGGCATTTGGTTCTACTTACCTGATACTGGCTCGAAAAACTCCCGCTTCATCACGCGCAGCACTTCGCTACCTGATCATTCAAATCGCTTCCGGATTGATGCTTTCCTGCGGCGCAGTGATTCATACCCTGCAGACTGGCAGTATAGAGTTTACTTATATCGGCTTGTCTGATGTAGCATCCTATTTAATCTTTTTGGCGTTCGGAATCAAGTGTGTATTTCCTCTGCTCCACAACTGGCTACCGGATGTCTACCCGGAATCCACTCCGGCGGGTACGGTGTTCTTGAGTGCCTTCACAACCAAAGTTGCTGTATACGCCCTCGCCCGCGCATATGCGGGAACAGAGGTACTGATTTACATTGGCGCCGTAATGACTTGCTTCCCGATTTTCTATGCTGTGATCGAAAACGATCTCAGACGAGTGCTGGGATATAGCATGATCAACCAGATTGGATTCATGGTTTGTGGAATCGGAATCGGAACCGAGCTGGCCATCAACGGTGCAATTGCTCATGCGTTCAACGACGTAATATTCAAGGGGCTGTTGATGATGTCAATGGGAGCTGTCCTGTACAGAACCGGCAAAATGAACGGCTCTGACCTGGGCGGCTTGTACAAGTCAATGCCGAAAACAACAGTATTCTGCATTGTTGGAGCAGCATCAATTTCAGCGTTTCCCTTATTTAGCGGATTTGTGAGCAAGTCAATGATCATGTCTGCTGCTTTGAATGAAGGTCATACCATTGTATGGATCGCCTTGTTGTTCGCATCTGCCGGCGTGTTTCATCACGCTGGAATCAAGATTCCTTTCTTCGCATTCTTTGCGCATGATTCCGGCATTCGTGTAAAAGAAGCGCCGACAAGCATGCTGATTGCCATGGGAATCGCAGCAGCTTTGTGCATAGGAATCGGTATTTTCCCAGAACTGCTTTACACCCACTTGCCCTACGAGACGAATTACAGTGCTTATGATACTTCGCATGTTCTGGCCCAAATTCAACTACTGCTCTTTTCAGCACTGGCATTCGTCTGGCTGAAGCTATCGGGCATTTATCCTCCAGAACTTCGGAGTACGAATATTGATGCAGAGTGGGTTTACCGCATGGGGTTTCCGAAGCTTTACAGATGGAGCGCCGACAGAGTGTCGCTCACCTTGCAGTTCGTTTACAGAATACTGACCTCTTCCGTAAATCTGGTCGCACGCATACTTAATGAAAGCACTGGTGAAAATTCCAGTTTGGCTAAAACCTGGACAGTAGATGCTATGGTGGCAACGGTAGTGATTCTATTCGGCCTGTTTTTAATTTACCTCTACTACATCTTCTGAGAATGAACTTTGCTTTGCAGTGATCTTTCTTTCGATACTTCCATTTTTTGAAACCTTGTCCAGATGATCCAGCCATTTTTCGTGTGCTTCCCGTTCTTCGCGCGTGGCCTTTTGCACTACGATATCTCGATATTCTTTTTTACGGGCACCACCGGTCGAACTGATTATCGAAACATCCTTTGACTCACCAAAATCAAAGGATGATTGCCCGCTTGTCATTGCGCTGAACACATCAGCCAGAATTTCAACGTCCAGCAAGGCGCCATGCTTTTCTCTTTTCGACAAATCAACGTTGTATTCGTTGGCGAGTGCATCCAAAGAGTTTGACCTGCCAGGTCGAATATCACGGGCATAGGTCAACGTATCAAAAATCTCGCAAACGTCCTCAACCTTGCAATCCTTGCCGGCTAGTCGAAATTCCTGATTAAGGAAAGCGAGATCGAATTCGGAGTTGTGAATAACGAGTTCCGCCCCTTCTATAAAATTGAACAACTCCTCCGAAATCTCCGCGAATTTGGGCTTGTCTTGCAAATCCTCTCTGGTGATCCCATGAACCTCAAGCGCTTTGGATTCTATGTCTCGCTCCGGGTTTATGTATTCATGAAACCTCTTGCCGGTAGGTGTTCGATGATTCAGTTCCAGGCATGCAACTTCAACGATGCGATGGCCATGCTCAACCTCCAAACCCGTGGTTTCTGTATCGACTACTACTCTGCGCATCGTAAATTCACAAATTCAGTTTCCATCACTTTGATCCGGTATGGCGGCTCGCGCCAACTCATCCGCACGATCATTCCCGGGGTTGCCGCTGTGTCCAGCAACCCAGAGCCATTCAATATCATATTCCGAATTCAACTCATCCAGCCTCTTCCACAAGTCCTGGTTTAATACCTTCTTCTTGTTTGACCCAATCCAGTTTTTCTTTTTCCAGTTCTTCAGCCAAACATTCATCCCGTTTTTCAGGTAGACTGAATCAGTGTAAAGTTTTATAGTGCAACTGGATTTCAAGCACTCCAGTGCCCGAATCGCCGCCGTCAACTCCATGCGGTTATTTGTTGTCGCCAGTTCTCCGCCTGAAATTTCTTTTTGGTGATTTTTATAGCACAATATTGCGCCCCATCCGCCTGGACCCGGGTTTCCCGAACAAGCGCCATCGGTATATATTGTTACTTCAACCTTCTGTTTGCTGGGGTCTATGGGCATTTGGCGTTATCTCCTGTACAAAGCATGTCATTATACTTGCCGATTCGAGAGCGAATTTTCTGCAACGGGGCTCAAAACTCTGCCCCCCAATTTGGGAGACTTCTCCCCCTTGAACTTCAATCGTATGCCTCGCTCCTTTTTTTGTGCAACCAAAATGTATACCGACCCCAGTATGGGCCACCACCTTTCCCCAATTTTTTCAAGCACCAATACCTTGTCCAGTCGTTTCTGCTGCGAAAAAGGAGGACGATAAAATAAAAATTCCCCTGCGACCACTTCAAACTCCAACAAGGCTAGCCAGTCGCGAATTCGAGTAACAGAGTAAAACTTCGCATGCTTCATTGCACCGCGTACCTGCCCGCCAATTGACTTGGTCATTCCGAGTAAACTATAAGGGTTAAATCCAGAAATCACGACAATTCCTTCCGGAACTACGCATTCCGAAACCTCTCTTAGAACCTCGTGGGGCGAAGAACTGAACTCCAGTACATGAGGCAGCACAAGCAAGTCTATCGAACGGGCCGTAAACGGAAGATACTCTGCTCTGGCAATTACCTGTGCATTCGAATTTCCCAAGCCGTCGAAACCGTCGCACTTGACCATTATCGCGTGCTTGTCTACAAGAAGCGATTTCGGCAAGTGTCCAGCTTGTATTGCTGTTCTGTAAAAACGTTTTGGAAGTAGCCTTTGAATACAATCAGATTCAATTTTGACAATCTCACTGCCAAGGGGCAAGGAACACCATTCGGACAATGATAGTTTTAGCTGGTTACTTTGCAAAGACACATTCGGAAAGGCTTGGATATATACTCTGGAATTGGCCGCAAAATTCAATCAAACTGAAATTGAAAAGCATCATCAATCAAATTTATTGGAAAGTCTAATATAATATATGTAAATCCGCTGTTTAATGCTTTATAAAATCGCTCGTACTGAATTTCACAGAATTATGGTCCATAAATAGTTTATTGCCCTATGAAAATTGCTCATCAAAAACAAAGCCATGCAAACCGTAAGGTTGGAACATCATTTATTTGCATCATTATTGGAGCAGTTTTCTCAGTTTCAATGATTATTCAGGCCGGTAATAGTTCATCAAATACTGGACTAGCATTCATAAAAGCGGCTCAGGCAGGCGAGTATCCTCACATGTACTATCGCGACTACGGCATAGACTATCCTGATATCAGGCGAATTCCTGGCAGAACATTCTATCCCCGCTCTGATGCAGGCGATTCTACATCAACCAACACAACCGACATTTGGATTCACATTCGAAACAATTTTGCTTTGCCGGACTACCGGGACAAGTATGTCACCTCATATGAAAAGTGGTACTCTTCGCACCCGAAAACCTTGAGCAAAACACTGGAACGGGCAAAACTCTACCTGCCTTATATATTTAAGGAAGTACAAAAACGAAATATGCCTTCCGAGATTGCATTGTTACCCGTCATTGAAAGTGCTTTTAATCCGTATGCGTATTCGCATGCACATGCTGCAGGGTTGTGGCAGTTCATTTCATCTACAGGAAAAAACTATGGGCTTAAACAGAATTGGTGGTATGAAGGACGACGCGATGTTGTCGAATCAACCAGAGCAGCTTTGGATTATCTGGAAGACTTGCACGAAATGTTCGACGGTGACTGGTTGCTTGCATTAGCCGCATACAATGGAGGAGAAAACAGGATTCGCCGGGAAAGGGAAAAAAATCGCACCGAATTTCACAAGATGAATCTTCGTATGGAAACCAGAAAATACGTCCCTAAACTTCTCGCAGTGAAAAACATTGTTGCCGACCCAGAATCGTTCGGAATCACGCTGACTGAAATAAAAACCACTCAGAACATCACAGTTGCTCATTTTTCATTTCAAATAGATCTGCAAATTCTTGCCGATGCAATCCATTGCAGTCTGGATGAACTGGCCCTGCTAAATCCCGGGCTGCGCAGGTCCATGACGCCTCCAAATGGGCCGTATCGTGTTCTGGTGCCAGCCGACAAGTACTACCAAGCTGCAATTGCAATGTACAACCTGAATCCTGCTGACCGATATACCTGGGTAAGCCACTTGGTAAAGACGGGAGACAGCCTGGGGGAAATTTCCTCAAAATACGGTGTCCCAATTAAAACAATTATGGATACCAACACACTGACAAATGCGAATCTAATTCAAGTGGGAGAAAGATTAATTATCCCGACAGCATTCACTCTGCCTAGTTACCTTTCACGCGCAAAATACTCAGCCCGCAAAATTGGTGTCAAGCATATTCACAGAGTGAAACCGGGCGACAATTTATGGCACATCGCAAAGCGCTACAATGTGAAAGTTACCGAACTATACAACTGGAATGCCATCAATAATGACGGTATCATCCATCCGAATCAAAACATAATTCTCTATCTTGATTAGATGTCAGCGGAATAGCAAGTTCCAACAGAAAAAATGAAATCCTTTTTGATGTAGTTTTCCAGGACGGGCGAATTACTCCTTTTCAATTGCACCGGCAATACTGCAACTAATTCAGCAACTGCTTTGCCTGCCATAGATCGTCCCACGATTTTGACTTCTCCGTTAATTTGCGTACCAAATAAGCGGGGTGATAGGTGACTACCAAATCAATGTTGGTGTCTCGGAATTTGTACACTTCGCCACGAAGCTGTCCTATCGGCTGGTCTGTTTGCAACAGCAATTGTGCGCTGACCCGACCTAGTGCCACTATTATCTTCGGTGAAACCAGTTCAATTTGCCTAAGCAGGTACGGTGCACAACTGGTGGCCTCCTCCGGTTTTGGGTCGCGATTGTTCGGCGGGCGGCATTTGACAATGTTTGCAATATAAACTTCACTACGGGCAAACCCCATCGCTTCAATCATGGATGTGAGCAATTGCCCGGCACGGCCAACAAAAGGCAAACCTTGTGCATCTTCGTCAGCACCCGGCCCCTCCCCAATAAACATCAAGTCGGCAGAATCGTGTCCTTCGCCGAAAACAACATTGTTCCGTCCTGAATGAAGCGAACACAACTTGCAGTTCAACGCAACCCGTCTCAAAGCAGATAAATCCAGTTCAAATATTCCGGACGCTTCAGTAGTGCCAGGAGTTGCTATTTCGGAATTATCTACAGACTCTTCACTGGTATTTGCAAAATCAGATGAACTCTCCTTCGGCGAACGAGATTGCCACACTTCAATCCCCATCGCTCCAAGGTACGAATTTTTCGACATGATGGTTTCAAATCATTGAATTATTTTGCGGGTGAGAACGATACTCCGTCGATTCAAATCGGTTAATTGCATTGATGTAGGCCTTTACTGAAGCAATCACAATATCAGTATCAGAACCGTGTCCATTCACGATGCGACCATTTTGCTTCAACCGAACTGTAACTTCTCCCTGAGCATCGGTGCCGCTGGTAATTGCATTCACCGAATACAGTTCAAGGCTGAACCCGTTGCCCACAATCTTGTCGACTGCTTTGAAAGATGCGTCTATCGGTCCGTTCCCATTGGAACTTGCGTTACAAGCTTTACCATTTACTCGCAACACCACATCTGCCTTCGGAGTGGCCTTCGTATTTGAACATACACTCATTTGCTCCAGTTTGAATTTTTCTTCACCGCTTTGCAGCCCTGTTTCTGTAACCAGTTCAACCAAGTCGTCATCGAAAATTTCATGCTTCTTGTCGGCCAACTCTTTGAACTGTTCAAATGCCCTATCCAGATCTTCTTTCGAATCGAATTCAATTCCCAATTCACTCAGTCGTTTCTGAAATGCATTGTGGCCGGAATGCTTGCCCAAAACCATTCGATTTGCACTCCAGCCAACATCTTCTGCGCGCATAATTTCGTAGGTTTCCCGTTTCTTTATTACACCGTCCTGGTGAATTCCAGATTCATGTGCAAACGCGTTAGCACCTACCACAGCCTTGTTTGGTTGAACAGGGAATCCGGTTATACTTGAAACAAGCCGACTGGCCGGAACGATTTGAGTAGTGTCTATGCGAGTATCGCAATCAAATATATCCTGCCGCGTTCTGACAGCCATTACAATTTCCTCCAGAGAAGCGTTCCCCGCGCGTTCGCCGAGACCGTTCACCGTACATTCCACCTGGCGCGCACCTCTTTGAACCGCTGCCAGCGAGTTCGCTACAGCAACTCCAAGATCGTTGTGACAATGAGCAGAGAAAACCGCCTTGTCGGAATTCGGAATTCTGGTCATCAATGTTTCTATCAGATCTCCGAACTGCTCCGGCATGTTGTATCCCACAGTATCCGGTATGTTCACCGTTCGCGCACCCGCATCGATTACTGCTTCAAGTATTCTGCACAGAAAGTCAATTTCAGAACGACCTGCATCCTCGGGGGAGAATTCAACATCATCCGTGGCATTCCGCGACATTTTTACTGCCCATACAGCACGTTCAAGCACTTTGTCCGGTTCCATACGAAGTTTGTTCTGCATATGAATCGGAGAGGTTGCTATAAACGTATGCACGCGTCCTGATGCGGCAGGCTTGATTGCATCAATAGCACGATGCAGATCCCCTTCCACCGCCCTGGCCAAGGCGCAAATCGTACTATCTTTAATTTCGCCTGCGATTTCCTTTACCGCCTCAAAATCTCCCTGGCTTGCGGCAGGAAATCCGGCTTCAATTACATCCACTTGCATTTTCTCAAGCAACCGGGCAATTGCCATTTTCTCCTCGGAAGTCATGGAAGCCCCCGGACTCTGCTCACCGTCCCGCAGAGTGGTATCAAAAATTATCAATCTGTCCGACATTAGTTTCTCCAATCAATTTTTCAGTTAGTGCAAATTCGACACCCAAGCTTGGTGCCGTGTCAACATGGTGTAAAAAGAAATATTTTTAGGAGTAATGCGCGCCTACAGGCGCAGCAGAAGGAGCAAACCCAGGGAAAGGAATGTATTGATAGTGTTTGATTGGCTAAATGTATTTTTCATAGGAGTGGAAGTATATACCAAACACTAATGCTTATCAAACAATTTGGCTTATCCACTCAAGAGTGAATTGTTTTTTGAACAACCTTTCTATTATTCTGTATCGCCGTCTGGATATTCTCTGATCAAACTCCAGTACGAGATCCGCATCCGGATATCTTGCCAATCAGTTGCCATTTCATAAGGGTCGGCGAGTGCATCTGGTATTCGCCCAAGTTTTGAGGCGAGCTCACAATCAACGAATTCTGGGTAAATAAAATTTCAAGTGCGTACGACAAGCACAAGAAAAGTGTTCGGGTTAAAAGTATTTCCTACAGGGCTATAGAACATCATCATAAATTTTGATGTCTGCAATTTCTCTCAAGTTGGACACATAGCTATCGTAGAGTTCAACACCAAATCGATTTGATATCTGATTTTCAACCTGTCTTCTCATTTCTTCTTCTGCACTCTCCGGGTTGCCATCTTCCGAACTTACGATCCTGTAAATCAAGTATCGTCCGTCAGGCAAACTTCCGCTTCCGTATGCAACTCCGTCTTCTTTGGGCAATGAAGCCGCATAAATCATATTCGCTACAAGATAAGAATCATAATTCTCCTCTCCCTCCCGGCCTGGATTCGGTAATGGGTCAAGATTGTTTTCAGTTAATACTTTTGTCCATTCATCACCAGATTTCAACGCATCAACAAGTCCCTCACCAAGATTTTGGGCTTGCTCCTCGCTTTTTTGGGCAAGCAGTTTTTCAGTGATTTCATCTCGCACTTCATCGATGCCCAGTTGTGCTGCATCCTGAAATTGCAACTTGCGTAAAACTACATAGTTTTCCACATCCAGTTCTACCAAGTCGCTATTAAATGCCTCTTTCAGTACAAGTTCACTGAATGCTACATTTCGAATTTTATCGTTTTCAGCAATTCCGCTTCCAGTATCCCGTGAAAACCACTCGGATTCCTGAATCTCCAAATCAAAAGTATCGGAAACTGCAAGAAGACTGTCTGGTTGTTCATACGCGATATTGCGCACCTCTTCCAGGATCTCGCCCAGTTCGTTTTCAGCCTGCTGCTTGACTGCACTCTCAACCAACTCATCCCTGACTTCTTCATATGGTTTTGTTTCCTCTTTTTTAATTTCGTCAACTCGAATAATATGGAAGCCAAATGTACTCTTCACCGGGTCGCTGATTTCTCCCTCGTTTAAAGAAAATGCAACCTGTTCAAACTCTGGAACTGTTGCACCTCGATTAACCTCTCCTATACTGCCGCCTTGTTCCACTGAACCAGTATCGTCTGAATGATTCGATACCAATTCATCAAAATCCTCCCCTGCTTTCGCTTTTTCTGCAACTTCTGTTGCTTCTTCCAACGCCTTTGCTTCGTCTTCCTCGGATTCGCTGTCCGGCTTAATCAATACATGGCTGACAAATCTTGATTCCTCTCGCAAAAACTCGGCAATGTCTACTTCGTACAATTGCTGCAATGTCTCCTCTGTGGGTTCGTAATCTTTTGCAAAATCCGAGAGCGATAATTGAATATACTCGATTTTCATTTTTTCCGATTCAGAATACAGGCTCAAATTCTGATCGTATTCAGCCTGAATATCTTCTTCCAATACTTCTATTTCGCTTGCAAATCTCTCCGGCTCAATCAATGCATAGTCGCCGTCCCGGGTTTGAAGGACCACCTTTAGTACTTCATCGACAGATTGGTCCACGCTAAAGGAAGAAGCCAGAAAGCCGCTTCGAATTTGTGATACGGCGGCGAGCTGCCTCTGAAGTTCTTCGAATTCGGTGACAGAATAGCCGGAGAACTGCAGCAATCTTTCATACCGATTCTGGTCAAACTTTTCATCTGTCAGAAACATGGGTGCGCGTCGAATTGCCTTTGCCAGCGCTTCATCTCCGACATAATAGCCATTGCTCCGGGCATCTTGAAATAAAAGCAAGTCGTTTACAAGCTGGTCAACAACCTGTCGTCCCAAAACAGAACTGGATAAAAAATCTGAATCGACATTCTCGCCCATTTGCTGCCTATAGTTGTCCCGTTCAATGTACAAGGCCCGCTGGTAAGTCTGCAAATCAATTTCCTCACCGTCAACCACAGCTACATTGATTTCGTATATTTCACCAAAATAAGAATTTACGCCCCAAAGAGCAAACGGAATTGAAATCAGGATAACAATGGCCCACGCAATCCAGCCGGTTGCACGGGCTCGGATACTCGTTAGCATGGATCTATCTTCAGACGACTAATAATAAAAATTAAATATGCAAGCCGCTTGTATCTTATACCGGTTTTTCCGGCGCAACAAGCGGCTATACAAAATTGAAATAATGGCGGAGCGGACGGGACTTGAACCCGCGACCCCCGGCTTGACAGGCCGGAATTCTCACCAAACTGAACTACCGCTCCAGCTGGTGGGTGCTGCGGGGTTCGAACCTGCGACCTTCGCCTTGTAAGGGCGACGCTCTCCCGACTGAGCTAAGCACCCAGCAGTTTTAGTTGACTGCGTCTCGCAAAGCTTTTCCTGCCTTGAATTTCACAACTGTGGAAGCAGGAATTTTAATTGTTTCACCGCTTCGAGGGTTGCGCCCATCCCTTGCCGGACGCTTTGATGTTGAAAACGTACCAAATCCTATTATTGCAACAGTATCGCCACTAGCTAGCGATTCCGAAATTTGACTCAGAGTGCTTTCTACAGCTTTAGCCGCATCTGCTTTTGAAAGTCCTGCTGATGTAGCTACATTTGCGATCAGTTCCGTTTTGTTCATTTGGTTCTCCGTGCTGGTAAGTAATAAATTAAGTAAATCTGTTTTTTCTGGTAACTACAGATGGCATTTCTTATAGCAATGAAACTATGGAATGTCAATTACCAATTCGGTTCTCATTGAGCAAATTTCAAGAATTAATCAAACATATGCACATGCAATGAGAATATCATATTGTATCAGTAGTATTCTCTTAATGCTTCACTACTTGAACAGTTTTTTCTTCGGGAGTTTCAAGTTTCAAGTCTACATCCATATCCTCATGCTTTGCAGACATCTCCGGCATGTATTCAAGTGCAAGTTCAACGACTTCATCAATCCATTGCACTGGTATTATTTCCAGCCCATCCTTCACCTTTGCGGGTATTTCAACCAAGTCCTTTTTGCTTTCTTTCGGGATCAGCACCTTGGCCATGCCACCGCGATGAGCTGCAAGAAGTTTTTCTTTTAAACCTCCTACTGGCAGCACTTCCCCCCGGAGCGTAATTTCACCCGTCATTGCAACATCCGAACGCACTGCAATTTTTGTCAGAGCGGAAATAATCGCAATCGACATTGCCACACCGGCACTCGGACCGTCTTTCGGAGTTGCTCCCTCGGGAACATGCACATGAATATCCTTTCTCTGATAAAAACTCGCCTTGATATTGTAGTGTGCTGCCCTGCTGCGCACTACGCTGACCGCGGCCTGAATGGATTCCTGCATTACATCCCCAAGCTTGCCAGTGTAAATGTGCCTTCCTTTCCCCGGCACCACGACAGCTTCTATACTAAGCAGTTCGCCACCGGTCTCAGTCCACGCCAAACCCGTTACCTGTCCGATCTGGTTGACCTTGTCTGCTCTGCCATAACGGTACTGCCGAACTCCCAAATAGGATTCCAAAGATTTGGGAGACACCGAAATTTTCTTGATCTTTCCTTCGCTTTGAACGAATTTTCTGGCGATCTTGCGAAAAATCTTCGAGATTTCCCGCTCCATCCCGCGCACTCCCGCTTCACGAGTATAGTATCGAACAATGTCAACCAAAGCGAGACGAGATATAGATGCTTCGATCTCCTTCAGACCGTTGTTTTTAAGCTGCTTTGGTATCAGGTACTGCTGTGCAATTTTAATTTTTTCATCTTCGGTATATCCCGAAATACGAATCACTTCCATCCGGTCCAGCAAAGGCGACGGAATGTTCAGGGTATTGGCGGTCGCGATAAACATGACTTCCGACAAATCGTAATCCACTTCCAGATAATGGTCTACAAATGTGTGGTTTTGCTCGGGGTCCAATACTTCCAATAAAGCTGACGACGGGTCTCCGCGAAAGTCCATTGACATTTTGTCTACTTCGTCCAGCATAAACAGAGGGTTTTTACGTTTAACCTTGGCCATGTTCTGGACAATCTTGCCCGGCAACGATCCTATATAGGTTCGACGATGCCCGCGGATTTCCGCTTCGTCCCTGACCCCTCCCAAGGACATGCGCAAGAACTTTCTGTTTGTCGCTCGTGCAACAGACTTTCCTAGTGAAGTCTTCCCCACTCCCGGCGGGCCAACCAGGCATAGTATTGGGCCCTTTATTTTCCGTACTCTCTGCTGGACTGCGAGGTATTCCAGAATTCGCTCCTTTACTTTCTCCAGTCCATAGTGGTCCTCGTCAAGAATTTTTTCTGCGGCGTTAATATTCTTGTTGATCCGGGTTCGCTTTTTCCAAGGAACCCCAACCAGCCAGTCTATGAAGTTCCTGACCACCGTGGCTTCAGCCGACATCGGCGACATAAGTTTCAATCGCTTCAACTCGGATTCAGCTTTCTCACGGGCTTCTGCTGTCATTCCAGAGTCTTTGATTTTCTGAGCCAGCTCGTCTAGCTCGCTGACACCGTCTTCAGAATCGCCCAGTTCTTTTTGAATCGCTTTCATCTGTTCATTCAGGAAATACTCTCGCTGGCTTTTCTCCATTTGCTTCTTCACCCGACCGCGAATTCGCTTCTCAACCTTGAGCAATTCGATATCGGACTCAATGACAGAAACAATATGCGCCAACCGATCCTCTTCGTCTTCAATTTCAAGAATTTGCTGCCGTTCATCTACGCCTTGGGTGACCAAATGCGCTGAAATGGTATCAAGCAGTTTCCCCGGAGATTCAATGTCTTCCAGCGTGCCAAGAATTTCAGTTGGAATTTTATGATTGTTTTTTACGTATGATTCAAACTGCTTGAGCACTATGCCAATCAAGCCCGACAGCTTTTCTGGCAATGGCTTTGATTCAAACGGCTTTATTTTGGCTGACAGGTATTCCTCGCTGTCTATGAAAGCCTCAACACTTGCCCGAAACTTGCCTTCCACAAGAACTTTTCGCGTTTTGTCAGGCAATTCAAGGCTTTGCAAGATAGTAGCCACCGTTCCGACTCCATAGAGCTGGTCCGGGAGAGGGTTCTCCATATCTTCTCGCTGTGTCAGCAACAGTACCTGGCTTTGCTCACTATCTGCAATATTCAACGCATTGATTGACTTGCTTCTGCCAACAAATAAAGGAATAACTAAATATGGGAATACTACAACATCTTTCAGCGGTAGCACAGGTAGCATCAAGATATCAGAATCTTGTTTTGACTTGGATTTTCTTCGGGGACTCATTGTGTACCATTCATTTTTTGATCATTTATTTATTGGGACTAATCATATAGGCTATTTTCCAAAATTCAACTCCCGATATAGATGTTGAGTTCGCCAGGAAGCATATCTCGAAACTCGCTAGCCGCCGCGCGAGGAGACTCGGTGAGCAGGAGTTTCTTCGTATATATAGAATGGCCGATTGCCATCGTTTATTACTCCTGAGTCCACAACAACCTCTTTCACATCCGGCATGGACGGCAGTTCGTACATGGTTTCCAGCAATGCATTTTCAAGAATGGAGCGCAAGCCGCGCGCACCAGTTTTTCGTTCCATTGCTTTACGGGCAATCGCCTTCAAGGCATCGCCTCTGACTTCCAGTTCTGTATCTTCCAGCATGAACAGCTTTTTGTACTGCTTGAGCAATGCGTTTCTTGGCTCTACCAAGATTTTCACCAATGCTTCTTCGTCCAGTTCTTCCAAGGTTGCCACGACTGGCAGTCGACCAACAAATTCCGGAATGAGTCCGTACTTGATCAAGTCTTCAGGCTCTACTTGGCGAAGAGTATCAACAAGCGCATCGTCACTTGAGTGATAAATGTCGGCACTGAATCCGATACCGCTTTTTTCGGTTCGTGTCTGAATTACTTTTTCCAATCCCGAAAACGCACCGCCGCAGATGAACAGGACATTCCTAGTGTCCACCTGCAGAAATTCCTGTTGCGGGTGCTTTCGGCCGCCTTGCGGAGGTACCGATGCGACCGTCCCTTCAATTAGCTTCAGCAGTGCTTGCTGAACCCCTTCGCCAGAGACGTCGCGGGTTATGGACGGGTTGTCGGACTTTCGTGAAATCTTGTCAATTTCGTCAATATAGACAATACCCACTTGTGCTTTTTCTATATCGTAGTCGCACTTCTGAAGAAGTTTCTGAATAATATTCTCAACATCTTCACCCACATAGCCTGCTTCTGTCAGAGTGGTTGCATCCGCCATTGTAAACGGCACGTTCAACTGACGCGCCAAAGTTTCGGCAAGAAGGGTTTTGCCAGACCCGGTGGGACCAATTAAAAGAATATTGCTTTTTGAAATATCAACGTCATTGACCGCCTCGTCGTTTTCAATTCGCTTGTAGTGATTGTAGACTGCAACCGAAAGAACCTTCTTCGCGGCGGTTTGCCCAATGACATACTCGTCAAGAATGGCGCAGATCTCGCTTGGTGTCGGGAATTGAACGCGTGCTTTCGAGCCAGAATTCTCATCAGCCGCATTTTCGCTACGAATGATATCGTTGCAAAGCTCAACACACTCGTCGCACACGAAAACCGAAGGTCCCGCAATTAACTTCCGGACTTCGTGCTGGCTTTTTCCGCAAAATGAACAGTGCAGTCCGCGTTCGTTGTTCTTGGTTTTTCTACTAGGCATTGGTCACACTCTCTCGGATGATGTTGATGATCAATTTCTATTCACAATTACTGAGTCAATTATTCCGTAGTCCACCGCTTCTTCGCTTTCCATAAACTTGTCGCGTTCGGTGTCGCGCTGAATAACTTTCAAGGTTTTGCCAGTATGCTGAACCATAATCTTGTTCAGCCTCTCTCGTAGTCTTAGAATTTCTTTCGCATGAATATCAATGTCCGAAGCCTGCCCCTGAAATCCCCCCATGGGCTGATGAATCATCATTCGCGCATGGGGCAAGGCAAATCGTTTGCCGGGTGAGCCACCGGCCAGAACCAGTGCTCCCATACTTGCAGCTTGTCCAATGCACACCGTGCTTACATCGGGCTTCACAAATTGAATGGTGTCATAAATTGCCAGTCCGGCATTCACGGCACCACCCGGACTGTTGATGTACAAATGAATGTCCTTGTCTGATCTTTCAGATTCCAGAAACAAAAGCTGAGCAACAACAAGGTTTGCCATGTGATCTTCAATGGGCCCTACCAGAAATACGACGCGCTCCTTTAATAGCCGGGAGTAAATGTCATAGGCGCGTTCACCGCGCCCGGTGGTTTCCACCACCATGGGGACCAAGCCGACTGATTCAACTTTATTCAAGGTATCTATTATGTTGCCTCCTTTGTGAACTTCACGAGTCACTAATACGGTTGTCCTGTCGGGTCGACGATCAAACTCTCACCCTTGTCCTTCTCGTCTGCATCTTCAGGCGCCTCTGGCTCATCGCCTTTTGCCTGGTGCAATTCATCCGCCCATTCGTACAATTCTTTTACACTCATTTGCCGCTCTTCGCAATTTGCTTCTTCCCGCAATTTCTTGTAAGTCTGACTCATTATATATTCATTGGCAAATCGATCACTTTCTGACACCATTTCTTCATATTGCTCATCCGGATTTGGCGATTTGTTTGCCAACTCGCGTATATAAGACTTCAAATCCTCGTCGTCCGCAGAAATTTCGTACTTTTGTATCACTTTCGACATTATCATGGTGAGTTTGGTTTGTTCCCACGCAATCTGGTAAGCGGAAACAGCAATAGGAGTTTCGAAAAACTCGCTTAACTGGCCCTTCATCTCCTTGACATCGTATCCCATACCTACCAGTATTCTTTCCCATCTTGCCAGCACAATGCTTCCTGGCGGGGAGAAATCATTGATTGTCAAAAGTATTGTTGCAATTTGCTGATGGATACAACTATCTACTTCATCTTGGCACTCTCTGACTATCCGAGCCCTGGCTTTTTCACGAAAATCTGAATCTTGCTCGCTTGTTACGCCCAAAGTCTCCAAAAACTCTTCTTTGAATTCATTTTCAACCGGTTCTAGGACTTCGTGCACTGTGATTACATACTGCGAAGAATCATTTTCCGGCGAAGCGTCAGGGTCAGACTCAAGTGTGTTCAATCCTGCGGGGACAGTGACTTGATCTCCGGCCTTCACACCAATGCAGGCTTTTTCAATTTGCTCCGAGCGGGCATTCCTACCGGGAATCACACCCAGGTACTTGCTCCCCATTTCATCGTCAATGACTTCACCATCAACTTTCGTTTGAACGTCCACGCGAACCAAATCAGATTCTTTGGATTCTCGCTCTACCCGATTCCAGCGGTGATGCTTTTCCCGCCATTTAGCAACCGCCTCGTCAATATCCTGTTCAGAAACTGTGAATTCTGGTGTAACTATAGATTCGCCCCGGATGTCGAACCGCGCTACTTCAGGCAACACTTCATAGTGGAAGTCAATTTCATGATCGTTGGAATCATTAACGCGGTAATTCTCAATGTAGGGCTGCGTGATTGGCTGTATTGCGTTTTCCTCGAGATAGGACTTGGCACCAAATTCTGCATTGTCCAGAATAACCTCTTTGACAACAGCTTCCCTGAATCGCGATTCGACGATTTTCAATGGCACCTTGCCCTTTCTGAAACCAGGCACCGAAACTGTTCGGCACAATTTATGCAGGCGCTTAACTACTTCAGTGTTCACCTCCTCATCTGAAAAGACCAAGGTCAATTTTCGATCAGCAGATGTAATTTCTTCAACCGATATTTGCATCTAAATCAATCCGACTCATCCGTTTTAAACATCTGGTGCGAAAGGGGAGACTCGAACTCCCACGGGTTACCCCACTGACTCCTAAGGCCAGCGCGTCTACCAAGTTCCGCCACTTTCGCAAAAGTCAACAGTTCCCCCTTATGTTCTCTCAAATTTACGAAAATTAGTCAGAAACCAACTAAATTGAATTCAGACAATTGAACCAGTTACACTGCAGTTGTTTCAATCTGACTCTTTGGCTAGCAGAACTGGCATGCGATTAATTATACACGGAGAATAACTGCTTTACACACGAAAGAGTGTCAGTTCGGGTTGTTTTGCTTGATCTTTAAGAAGTTTTGTGGCGGACAACGATGCTCAGTTTAACAATCCTTGCTCAAATTGACGAGTAGATTTATCAAATCGTACGTTGCTGTACGAAATGCTCATACTCTCTGTTTCTTCCCAAGTGCGTAGCCAGTTTTCCAATATGCAATCTCTTTAGCAAATCTGCGGTAATCGGGCGTTTATCAGTCCAGAATATCATGGATGTGAGAAGAGATTTAGCCTCTTTGGAACAGAGCAGCTCCGTTAAAAATTCTGCTTCATTCTTGGATTTGCAACCAATAAAGTAACTGGTGTCGTCAAGCATGACTGGTTTCCCGTTAATTGGACCGATCACCTGGAATTCAAGTTTTTTATAAAACCCGGAAATTGCCACTTTCCATTCTGAAAATGAATACGGACCAACCCCAAACACAGAAAATCGCGGCTTGTTTCGGTAAATTCTACTGGCCCACTGTTCCAGCAATTGACTGTTGCTTACAAGATATCGCCAGGTTTTCGGCGCGATGGTTCGAATCTGTTCTGTATTTTCGCCTACATATCTTTGAGTAACAATTACATTAAATCGCGCTTGACCCAAACGACCATTGGCCAAGTCAGAACTTTTGAGTATTGGGTACAGAAAGTTATCTTCCAAATCTACCGAAGAAGTTTTCCTTCCATTGGGAATAGATTCATCAACCTTCAACTCCATCACCTCTCTACAATCATGTTTGATCCCGGATCTCCAGACGTAGTTGGTGTCTGACCCAACCAGATGTCGCAGCTTATGAAATTCTGACTCATTTGATAAAACCACTCCGTCAAAGTAGCCCAAAGTTTCCGAGGGAGACAGTGAGTCGAATGACGGGAAAAATTTACAGCAGTACGAACTTGATTTTTCACTTGTCTGAACAACGAAGAAACACGCATCGACAGAAGCATTGAAATGCCGTAATGCATCAATTTGTACCATCTGGCAATTAATCGCCATTTTCTTTCTTTTCCAGGCATGGAGCAACACTTTTCGAGCAACTGACGTTTTACAAAGCATGGCAATACAGCCGCCGTGCGTTTCTATCCAGTCCAATTGCTGAAGAAGCATCCATTCCGAAATATCAAAATTGGAGGAACCATTTATTGCACTGAATCCATTTCTATTATGAATATTGGATTTTTCAGGCAGATTCTTGCCACTCAGTACACCAATATCGGAATTCGTCACCCAAGGGGGATTGCCAATTACAAGAATGGGAGATGCAACTTGAGACAGCAGAAGGTCCCAGTTGTATTCAAAAAAATTTGCCTGAATCACTTCGACTTTATCAACTTGAACTTCGTTCTCAATTTGCTGGCGTACGAAATTGACATATTCGTTCTCCAGTTCCAGGCCAATAAACCTGTCAGCATTTGGAAACGCCTCCACCGCAGCAAGCAAGAACCCGCCGACTCCACATGTTGGCTCAATAACTGTACCGGGGTAAAAATTCAGATGCTCTTTCAACACCTGCAGCGATTCAACAGCGAGTTCACGAGGAGTTTGAAAATCCCCGAATTCCCAAGCCTGAGCAGATTTCCTGGCAACCATTACATAATTCTCCATACGCCTTCTACATCATCGCCAATCAAGTGCTGACTCACAACAGGAAGATCACATTTGGGGGAGGTATTCCCCATCCAGAATTCATCGGCGCTTTCTATCACGCGAGAATACTGGAGCCACCAACTACAAATAACTTCTAACCAGCCTTGCCAGTGCTTCTATATGGCTTGGATTGTCGTTCAGACAAGGGATATACTGAAATACCTTTCCTCCCTTTTCCAGAAACAACTCCCGGTACCGAATATTTACCTCTTCCAGTGTCTCCAGGCAATCCGCCGCAAAACCGGGACAAATTACATCAATACTGTCCACCCCCGACATTGCCAATTCCTCCAGAACAACATCGGTATACGGCTGAAGCCAAGGACTGGCACCAACTCGCGACTGAAAGCAAACGGTCCATTCTTCATCACCAAGTCCAAGATTCCCGGCAAGCAGTTCTGCGTCCCTGCGACATTGCTTTTCGTACGGATCACCCTTTTCAACATACGATTGCGGGAGCCCGTGAAACGAAATCACCAGCCGCTCAGACTTTCCATGCTGATTCCAGCAGGCGCGTATTGAAGAAGCAAGGCAGTCAATATAATCCTCGTTGCCACTGTATCCGCTAATAAAGTGAATCGCTGGAACATATCGTCGAGCTTTCAATACATTGCCTACTTCGTCGAATACAGAGCCAATTGTCGAACCAGAATACTGAGGATACATGGGCAATATAACAATCCGCTCAATTCCCGACTGAGTTAATTCGTCCAGTACATTTTCAATTGACGGCTGCCCATATCGCATTGCACAGCGTACAACTGCATTTCCACCATCACTATTGCTTAGTTTCTTTTCCAATGCTTCCGCCTGCTTTTTTGAATTTACAAGGAGAGGCGAACCTTCCGAAGTCCACACTTGCTTGTACGCTTCAAGACTCCTGGAAGGCCTTACCAAAAGAATGATGCAGTTGAGTATAAAGAACCAAATTACAACAGGTAACTCTATTACCCGTTTATCCGATAAAAATTGTCGCAAATAACGTCGCACCGCCGAAACCGAAGGCTCAGACGGCGTGCCGAGATTGACCAATACGATGCCGACAGAACAATTTTCTTCCGACGGAGCAAAATTGTCGGAAAATTTTGCCATGATGTTTGGTGAACTTTACTGGCCGGCCGGTTTTGGAGCGTGCTTGGCTCCGAACTCCACCATTCGTCGAATCGACCGCTCTGCCCGTTTTCGAATGGCTTCGTCAATTTGAACTTCTCCTTCCATCGTATCAAGAACATTCCTGAGGCGGTACAGGTCGTTCATTTTCATCCACGGGCAGTGTCCGCAACTTTCACAGGTCGCCCCTTCTCCGGCCGTCGGAGCAGTCAGGAATTTTTTATCCGGCAACGAGGAACGCATACGATGCAAAATTCCCTCTTCAGTTGCAACAATAAACATTTTTGCAGGGCTTTTATGCGCAGCCTGAATAATCTGACTGGTTGAACCGACTACATCTGCGAGTCGAATCACGTTTTCCGGCGACTCCGGATGCACCAAGACTTTCGCATCGGGATACTTCTTCATCAATCCCCTTAGTACCACTGCCTTGAATTCCTCGTGAACAATACAGGCACCATCCCAAAGAACCATGTCAGCACCGGACTCTCGTTTGATATAGTCTCCCAAATACTTGTCGGGTGCCCATAGAATCTTCTCCCCGTTTTCATGCAAATGTCTCACCAGTTTCAATCCGATTGAAGAAGTCACCACCCAATCAGCCCGCGCTTTAACCGCGGCGCTGGTATTTGCGTAGACAACAACCGTACGATCCGGATGCTGGTCGCAAAACTTTGAAAATTCATCTGCCGGACACCCTAAATCCAGTGAGCACTCCGCATTTCGTTCAACAACCAGAACCGTCTTTTCAGGACTTAGTATCTTGGCAGTTTCACCCATAAATCGAACACCGGCCACCACAATTGTGGAAGCCGAATGCTCGTATCCAAAACGAGCCATCTCAAGCGAGTCGGCAACATATCCCCCGGTTTGCTCAGCCAGGTCTTGCAGGTCGCTGTCGACATAGTAGTGCGCAACCAATACAGCATCGCGCTTTCGCAGCAACACCGCTATTTCTTCCATCAGGTTCTCGCGCTCGTCCGGCAAAACTGCCTGACCGACTGAACTGCGTGCAAATTCAGCGGCAACGCCAATTGTTTCAGACCACTCGTAAGATAATTCTCCGGTATCACTGACCATCTCTACACCTTGCAAATTGCTACTCTTTATTTTGAATTTCTTGTTTTTGCTTTCCAAGAAATTATTCAAATTTTAACACTACCCAGAACTTTCATGCTTCACTGTATAATTCCTGCTGATTGGTTTGAGAGACTGATGCCTGTTCAGATTGCATATTGCACCGGACAGTAAACTGATACCATTAATGAAACCTGCAATGCAAAATTCCCGCGAAAACATGAAGTCGGACAACCACAACGATTGGAAATAAATCCACGATGACTGAACTACGCTACACAGAGGACCATGCCTGGATAAAAATTGGGAGTGACGATGTTGTCATAGTCGGCATTTCAGACCATGCGCAAAGTGAGCTCGGCGATA
Organism: Arenicellales bacterium; assembly: GCA_965203865.1. GTDB lineage: Bacteria > Pseudomonadota > Gammaproteobacteria > Arenicellales > JAJDZL01. Next base: position 954,643 of record OZ241916.1, on the reverse strand, counting down.
TTGTTTTTGTCGAACTGCCAAAGATTGACACAGCATTGACAGTAGACGACAAAATAGCAGTGGTTGAATCAGTCAAAACCGCCGCGGAAGTAAAAGCACCTTTATCCGGGACAGTCGTTGATATCAATGAAGAACTGAAATTCTCTCCTGAACTGGTGAACGCAAGTCCGACAGAAGCCGGCTGGTTCCTCAAGCTGAAAATTAAGGATTCATCTGAACTGGGAAGTTTAATGAACCAGGAATCCTACGATGACTTTGTTTCAGAGATAAATTAGTAATTCGGATTGCTAGCCAAAAAGTGATGAACACAGCAGCCACATCATCGCCACAGCCCGGAGTGAAGCTTCGCGGTGCTGAAAAGACAGCGAGAATTCCTGTCAAGATTGCACCGCAGGAACCCCATCAAAGATTAAAGAAGCCTTACTGGATTCGCTCGAAATTTCCGGGCACGCCAGAAGTGTACCGGCTCAAGGAAATTTTGCGCGAAAACCAGCTTCATACAGTGTGTGAAGAAGCATCCTGCCCAAATCTCGGGGAATGCTTTGCACGAGGAACAGCCACTTTTATGATTTTAGGGGATATTTGCACCCGAAGATGCCCGTTCTGCGATGTAGCTCACGGGCGACCTCTGGCACCAGACTCGAATGAGCCGTTGAACCTGGCCAAAACAGTAAGGCAAATGGGCCTGAATTTTGTTGTGGTTACTTCGGTGGACCGAGACGACCTCAGAGACGGCGGTGCCGCGCATTTCGCCGATTGTGTTCGGCAAATCAGAATCACAGCACCGCAAACCAAAATTGAAATCCTGACCCCGGATTTTCGGTCTCGCATGGAAACTGCACTTGATTGTCTCTCAGCTGCTCCTCCGGATGTGTTCAGCCACAATCTCGAAACCGTTCCCCGGCTTTATCGCAAGGTTCGACCCGGGTCGGACTACAAGCATTCGCTGGAACTGCTCAGGCAGTTTGGGGAGCGTCATCCGAATGTGCCTACCAAAGCGGGACTTATGCTCGGAATCGGTGAATCATTGGACGAAATAGTTGCTGTGATGAGAGACCTGCGCGACCATGAGGTCAAAATCCTGACTTTGGGACAGTATCTTCAGCCAAGCCGGTACCATCTGCCCGTGGAACAGTATGTATCGCTGGAAGCTTTTGGCAAATTGAAGCAAATCGGCGAGGAAATGGGGTTTGCACATGTCGCTTCAGGTCCCATGGTTCGGTCTTCTTATCTTGCAGACCAGCAAGCGGCAGAAGCCTTGGAATCAAACTGATCAGATGGCTTACACCCTGCTGCCCGGCACATGAAGACGATAGCGGATTTAGTATTAATTGGGAATTATATACAGTAATAACCAAAGATGGTTTGGTATAATGGGCGGATTGTGAACACCCCCGCAACAATTCGCACTTTCACCCACACTGCAAAGCTCTCCAGGTCGGCACACGAGCATCTGGATGACTTTTTGAATCAACAGACGCTGTTGTGGAACTGTGCCTTGGAAGAGAGGATAAATGCGTATGAGAAATGCGGCGTTGGCATAACGAAGTTCGATCAATTCAAATCCCTGACGCTTGTACGTGCGGACGACTGCTGGTTCAGTGGTTATCATGTGTCATCGCAGAGAAGCATATTGATGCGGCTTGACAAGGCGTTTCAGAATTTCTACCGTTGAGTGAGAAATGGCGAAAAGCCGGGCTTTCCGAAGTTCAAGTCGAGTCGCAGGAAAGTCAGGTCGTTCGAGACGGATTCGTTCCATATCAAGTGCCGGCGGCATTGGAACACGGTATCGATAAAGGGAGTAGGGACGCTTCGCTTCAAAGGCAAGTTGCAAGGCCGGGTGAAGATGCTGCGAGTCGTGAAGACGGCGCGGCGAGTGAAGGTTCAGCTGACAACCGAAATACCTGCCGGCGACAATGTGGTCGATGAACGCGCCCCGATTGGAATCGACGTGGGCATATCCAGCGTGGTGGCAATGTCGAATGGAGTTGTCGTTCGAGGGGAGTCGCTTGACCGGCGCAAGAAGAAGCTGAACAGGAAGAAGCATCTGCAAAGAAAGGCGGCGCGAGCCAGGCCAGGTTCGAGCAGCAGAAAGAAGACGGTGCTTCAGTTGTCCAAAGAATGCCAGAGACTGAAGGAAAGAGAGCACGGCAGACTGCATGAACTGTCTGCAAGGATCATCAAGGAAGCCAGTTCCAATCTCATAGTGGAAGATCTGAATATCCGCAGCATGACGAAGACCGGAAACAGAAGATCAAAGAAAGGCTTGAATCGCTCCATGCTGGAGCAGAAATGGAATGGATTGATGCACATGCTGTCCTACAAGGCCGAAAGCGCCGGCGGCATGCTGCTGAAAGTACCGCCGCATAATACATCGCAAACCTGTTCAGTGTGCTTCGGGAAACCCAATGTAAAGATTGGCTTGAAGGAACGCACGTATCGCTGCGGTCATTGCGGTCATGAAGAGGATCGCGATGTGAATGCGGCCAAGAATATTCTCCGTGCCGGCTTGACCGGCAGTCTGGGCGGGAGGCCCGATGCTCCGGGGAGAATTGAGAATCAGGAAGGTTCGTCGAAGAGGATAATCCAGTCGTCTTCGGGAGGACCTCCTACCGGGCAGAACAGTATCCAATGGTCTGGTTATCATTGGATATAATTCCCTATCAATTGTTACAATTAATGCCGGACAATTAAATTTTTTCAAATTTCAATCATTCAAAAACAACAAAAATATTTTTATTTCGATGAAGGATTAAGTTATAGTAACTTTTCTATCCAGTCAGTCAGGAGTTGTTTTATCCGTCATACAGATAAATCAACACCAAAATTGACAATACTATTTTCATACTCGTTATTGTAAACGTTTATTCTACTTGGAGGTAGAACTATGAAGAGTAAGAAACTCGTAGCTGTGTTTGCAGCAATATTGAGTCTATCTATTTACGGTGCTGCAAGTGCCGCTACTATGGATGACGTAAAGGCAAAGGGATTTGTTCAATGCGGTATTAACACCGGCTTGGTCGGCTTTGCATTCGCAGACGACGCTGGCAACTGGAAAGGCTTTGACGTAGCTATTTGTGAAGCAGTAGCTGCAGCCGTCTTCGGTGATGCCTCAAAAGTAAAGTACACCAATTTAACTGGTAAAACTCGTTTTGAAGCGCTTAAATCAGGTGAAGTTGATTTATTGTCTCGTAATACCACATGGACGTACAGTCGTGATGTCGACCTGAAACTCACGTTTCTTGGGGTTAACTATTACGACGGTCAGGGCTTTATGGTTCCTTCTTCCCTGGGTGTAAAAAGTGCCACAGAACTGAACGGGGCATCCATCTGTATTCAAACTGGAACAACGACTGAGTTGAACCTCGCGGACTACTTCCGTTCCAACAATATGTCTTACGAGCCAGTTACAATCGAAACCAATGCAGAAGCACGGCAAAATTATCTTGCAGGACGTTGCGATGTTTATACAACAGACCGCTCCGGACTGGCGGCAACTCGTGCCTCGCTGGACAATCCGAACGACCACGTAGTACTGCCAGAAGTTATCTCGAAAGAACCTCTGGGTCCATTGGTACGACATGGCGATGACGATTGGGCAGATATTGTTCGATGGGTCCTCAATGTCCTGATTATTGCCGAAGAAAAAGGCATAACCCAGGCAAATGTCAAAGAAATGGCAATGGAAGCCGGAAAAGATGCAGAACTGAACAGAATGTTCGGCACTGAAGGTGAATACGGAGCCATGCTCGGTTTGGATAAAAACTGGGTGGTTAACGTACTTTCTGCAGTCGGAAACTATGGAGAAATTTTCGAGACTTATCTCGGGGTGAATACTGACATTGGTTTGGAGCGCGGACTTAACGCACTCTGGACAGATGGCGGCTTGATTTACGCTCCTCCATATCGGTAATCGGTAATTTGACAGCGTGCGCGATATTCGCGCACGTTGTCATTTACTCCACGCATTTTGGCATCGCAAGGATTTTCCTTCGTGCAACACCTTGCTGTTTCCCCACCCAAGTCAACATTCAGGTTGGCAGATGTCTGGACAAACGAAAAATCCAGGCAGGTTATCATCCAGATTTTCGTACTGATTGTCGTTCTGTCTCTGTTTGGCTACTTTATCCGAAATACACTGGCCAACCTTGAGCTGCTCGGACGAGAAGCCGGCTACGGCTTTCTGTTTACGCCGTCCAGCTATGACATCAACCAGTCTCTTATCGAGTATTCCTCCAGAAGCACCCATCTTCGCGCAACAGTTGTTGGAATACTGAATACGGCACTGGTGGCAATTTGCGGTATCTTTCTTGCCACCGTCATCGGCTTTATCGCTGGTGTCCTGCGCCTGTCTTCCAACTGGCTGATTAATCGAATTTTCTATGTATTCGTTGAATTCAGTCGCAACGTTCCAGTGCTTTTATGGATACTCCTTTGGCATGGTGTGATCATTCACAGTCTGCCCCACCCAAAGAATTCAATATCCCTCGTAGATGGAATTTATTTGTCCAATCGGGGCTTCTACGTGCCAAAGCCATTATTCGAGCCAGCATTCTGGTGGGTTACGGCAGCTGTCGTTGCGTCCATTGCAGGCGCAGTGATTTTCGCAAGGCTTGCCCAAAAAAGGCAGGAGCAAACTGGACAAGCCTATCCGGTACTGACAATCAACACAGCGATTATTGTGATTGTCCCGGTCATAGTGTATTTTCTTGCCGGCTCGCCAGTGAACCTGGAGATGCCAGTCTTCAAGGGATTCAACTTCAATGGTGGATTGGTGCTTTCACCTGAATTTGTAGCGCTCACATTTGCATTGGGAGTCTATACAGGCGCCTTTATTGCCGAAATTGTGCGCTCAGGCATTCTTGCAGTCAGCCACGGCCAAACAGAAGCCGCATACGCACTCGGAATCAAGCCCAACTGGACAATGCGACTGATTATCCTCCCGCAAGCACTTCGGGTTATTGTTCCTCCGTTGATTAGCCAGTATTTGAACCTGACCAAAAACTCATCCCTGGCAATCGCTGTTGGATACATGGACATTGTTGCAACAATAGGAGGGATTTCGCTGAATCAGACCGGAAGAGCTCTGGAATGCATGTCAATAGTACTGGCGCTGTACTTGGCAATATCGCTTGGAATATCTGCCATCATGAATTGGTACAACCGACGTATCGCCTTGGTCGAGAGATAAATTTAGCAGTCATGGCACAAATCGACTTTCCGAAAAACTACGAACCTGGAACTCATCCGGACCTGCCCCCGCCGGTTACAACAACAGGTGTACTGGGCTGGATTAAAACAAACCTGTTTTCCAGCACTACAAATATCGTACTTACGATTGTCGCCGTTTATTTTCTGTACAAAATCATCCCGCCAATTTTCAGTTGGGCCTATCTGGACGCGGTTTTCGATGCCGGTCATCGCAACGAATGCCGCGAACTGGGGAGCGGTGCCTGCTGGGCCGTTGTATCAATTCGATTCGAGCAGTTTATGTACGGGTTTTATCCCGAACACTTGAGATGGCGCGTGAACCTCGCTTTCGTACTTATGCTGGTTGCGCTGGTACCCGTGCTGTACGACCAAATACCAATACGCAAAAAACTAATATGGTTTTCAATCGCCTACCCGTTCATTGCTTACTTTCTTCTTTGGGGAGGACTAGGATTCGAGCCAGTGGAATCTCCCAAGTTCGGAGGCTTCATGCTCACAGTTGTTATCGGTGTAACTGGCATTGTCATATCATTGCCCATCGGAATCCTGCTGTCTTTGGGACGGCGGTCAAATATGCCTCTTGTACGCACCCTGAGCATTATCTACATTGAATTTATTCGCGGTGTCCCGCTCATTACTCTGCTATTTGTTGCATCAACTCTGTTGAACTATTTCATGCCTCCCGGCACTTACATTGATTTGCTGGTCCGGGTCATGGTAATGGTCATCATTTTTTCTTCCGCTTATATCGCCGAAGTAGTGCGTGGAGGATTTGCCGCAATACCGAAAGGACAATTTGAAGCGGCCGATGCACTTGGACTGAACTACCGGAAGTCAATGAGACTGATTATTCTGCCTCAGGCACTGAAGATTTCCATTCCGGGAATTGTAAACACGTTTATCGGCCTGTATAAAGACACTACTCTTGTTGTTGTGGTTGGTCTGCTGGATCCGCTTGGAATCAGCCGCGCAGTTCTTGCTGATTCTGCCTGGCAGGGCCTGTCTACCGAACTCTATCTCTTTATTGCAGTCGGATTTTTCATTTCCTGCTTTGCAATGTCGCGCTATTCACTGTATCTTGAAAGAAAACTGGATACAGGATATCGCAAATAACAACCCATGAAATACTCGATATGAACGAAAACGCAAGTCAAACACAGCTTACTGAATCAAGCGAAAATACATTGTCGGGGCAAATGCCCGCGATAGAAATTCGGGCAATGCACAAGTGGTTCGGCGAATTCCATGCCTTGAAAGATATTCACCTGACCGTAGAAACTCAGGAACGCATTGTCGTTTGCGGTCCTTCCGGGTCGGGGAAATCGACATTAATTCGGTGTATCAACCGGCTGGAGGAGCACCAGAAAGGCGAAATTGTCGTTGATGGAATCACTCTGTCCGGCAATCTGAAGAATATTGCAGAAATCAGGCGGGAAGTCGGGATGGTGTTTCAGCACTTCAACCTGTTCCCTCACCTTACGGTACTGGAAAACTGTACGCTTGCACCGATTTGGGTGAGAAAGAAGCCAAAGGAAGAAGCCGAGGAAATTGCAATGAAGTATCTTGAGCGGGTTCGAATTCCAGACCAAGCAAAAAAATACCCGGGCCAGTTGTCAGGCGGTCAGCAACAACGCGTGGCGATTGCGCGCAGCTTGTGCATGAATCCGAAGATCATGCTGTTTGACGAACCCACTTCAGCCCTTGACCCGGAAATGATCAAAGAAGTACTGGACGTGATGATTGAACTGGCGCAAAGCGGCATGACGATGCTGGTTGTTACGCACGAAATGGGGTTTGCGAAAACGGTGGCAAATCGTGTGATCTTTATGGATGAAGGTGAGATTATTGAAGAGAATAATCCAGACGACTTTTTTGACAATCCGCAGAATGAAAGAACCCAGTTGTTTCTGAGCCAGGTTTTACAACATTAGTTGTATGGGGCATTGAAGCATGCCACTAACTGTATCCGAACTACTTGAATCTGTCGATTTGGAACACAAAGGAGTTTTCCAGTGGGTTGATATTGAAAACTGGTTATCAAACTCCCGGGATACTTACCGTGGTATTTACTTTATTTCTCTTTCAAGGTACCCAAATTCAAATGATGGTTTGAAATCAGTAGCTCCGATCTGCCGAAATTCAGTAATTGAATGGTTGGAACGTGTACCAGATCTGAAAATTGATGGGCATCATCCAAAATCATCAGGCGAGCTTGTAACTCGTTTAAACGAATTTTGGTTGCCAAATGAAAACATACTCTATATTGGTGAAAGCGGTTCAATCAAGCAGAGAATCCAAAATTTACACGGCCACCAAATAGGGTACTCATCTCCTCACAGCGGCGGGCATTGGATACAACTACTCTCTAATCTCGATAACTTGTACATACATTACGCAGATGCTTCAAATCACAACGAAATTACCACAAATATCAAATACAGAGTACTGGCAAAATTCATGGAAAATGCTTCCGCTCATATTGACAGAAACAGTCGAATTGCAAATTGTGCGCTCCCTTTCGCAAATATTTCAACCAAGGGCTGCAAGAAGAGTCATGGTTTTAGAAATCATGTGATTGAGAGATAAAACTCACAGTGCCAAATTTGATAGAACCTTCTTTCTGCATCTGATTGAATTTGCCATTATCGACTGTATGAGATACCATTTTATTATTGGTGGTCAGTTACTTTTGGACTGTCGCCATGATTTTACCAATTTAACAAGGAGTTTATTATGTCTGAAAATAAAGAACACAGACATATACCCAAACTAAAGGAAGAATTAGCGGAGGGGAAAATCACTCGTCGTGAATTTCTGCGATATTCAACTTTGTTGGGATTGTCTGCTGCAGCAGCATATAAATTTGCTGGCGATATAACAGGAGTTTCACTAATTCCTGAAGCGCGCGCACAAGATATGCCAATGGGTGGAACCCTGCGCATATCCATGCGTTGCCCCACAATTGAAGATCCGCACATTTTCCAGTGGGTGTATGACTCAAACATTACTCGTCAGGTTGTAGAGTATTTAACATTCACCAACCATGACAATGTTACGCATCCGGCTCTGCTGGAAGGTTGGGAAGCCAGTGATGACCTCATGACTTGGTCTTTGCGAATTCGCAAAGACTTGAAGTGGCACAACGGCCGCGATTTTGTCGCTGAAGATGTGGCATGGAATATTAACCGGGTTCTTGACCCGAACACCGGTTCTTCCGTTCTTGGCTTGATGAAAGGCTACATGATGGATGACGAAGGCAAGAACCTGTGGGATGCCAATGCTATTGAAGTCGTTGACGGAAAAACCTTACGGTTGAATATAAAAGTCCCGCAAATTGCGATACCTGAACATTTGTTCCATTATCCTTTCCCGATGCTCGACCCAGAGGAAGGCGGGAAGTTTGGAGTGGGCTCAAATGGACAAGGTGCTTTCGAATTGGTTGAGTACATCCAGAACGAAAAAGCAGTTCTTGCCAGAAGAGACAACTACTATGGAGATGGGCCTTTTGTTGACCGAATTGAGTTCATTGACCTTGGTGACGACCCCTCTGCAACGCTGGCGGCCATTTCTTCTGGTCAGGTTCAAGGTTCATACGAAGGTACTATTGCCCAACTTGATGTATATCGCGGTATGAATGGTGTAGGTGTATACGAGGCTGTTACAGCAAAAACTGGCGTAGCCCGCGGTCAGGTCGACCAAGCTCCGTTCACTGACCCAAGAGTACGAAAAGCTTTTCGGATAGCCGTAGACCCGGCGCGGTGTTTGGAACTGGCACATCGAAATTCCGGTGCACCAGGCGAGCATCATCATGTAAGTCCAGTTCATCCCGACTATGCTGAACTTCCTGTAATGCAACGCGACCCTGAGATGGCCAAGAAATTACTGGCAGAAGCCGGAATGGCAGACGGGGTTGATGTGGAAATTGCATGCAAGGGCGACCCCCCATGGGAGTTGGCAGCAGTTCAAGCCATGGTTGAACAATGGAAGGAGGCAAATATCCGAGTTGACATAAACCTGCTACCTTCCGCGGACTTCTGGGATGTCTGGGACAAGGTTCCATTCGGGTTCACTTCCTGGACACATCGTCCACTTGGGTTCATGGTCCTGGGCTTGGCTTATCGGACTGGCGTGCCTTGGAACGAGTCGCACTATGCAAACCCGGAGTTTGACAGAATCTTGACTCAGGCAGAAGGAACGCTTGATATTGAAAAGCGCCGCGACTTGATCAAGCAACTGGAAATGATTATGCAGGAAGACGGTCCAATCACGCAACCGATATGGCGTTCCGTTTATTCTGCCTGGAGCGACAAGGTTGTCGGATTTCGGCATCACCCAACCAGCTACATTTTCGGAAACCAACTGGCTTTGAAAGGTTAAATTTTCTTCTACTTTTTGTTTTTTATTTGAGGGGTCAAAATTGACCCCTCTTTTTTTGATTATTCACTCTGAAGCTACTATATAATTCTCCTGTTCACTGGAAAATTTTTTACTGGCTTCCCGCTTGGTGGGATTAATTCGCGAGTACAAGAGATTTATTGCAGTCTACCCGTTCTTTATTGCAAGTTCTATGGAATGAATCTGAAATCCAGAGTAAATTTTCCAATCATTGCCACAGCACTCGTTGCCAGCAAATCCTAAAGATTAATCAGAATTAGAGATTTACTTTACTTGGCTTACAAACAGCATCATGTCGAATTCAAACAAAAACTTTCAAAAGTTTCAGAAACTGCTATTGGAACTATTCCAATTCGATAGTGCTGATTTGGATTTCGGAATCTACCGAATATTGAACTACAAACGCGATGTAGTTGAAAAATACATTAACGAGGATTTGCCAAAAGCACTAGAACCTTCTTTCAAGTCAAAAATGCTTGCATCGGTTGCAGATGAATAAATGGCGGTTCAGAAGAAATTTCGGTCTGGAAGCAAAAACCACGTCAGACTTGAACAGCGTCTGCTTCTGCTTGGTTGGATGCATAGTTTGTTTGGATATGAGCAGAATCGCGAATTGTTGGCTGACGCAAAGAAAATCAAAGAAGGTTTCAATTCACCGGATGGCATCCACAGCTACCTTTACCATTTATTACTATCCCGGGGAGACAAGGTAAGCATTTCGCAATATGACCTGTCGCGCTACGACAACAACATTCGCGACCATGTACGCTTGATGAATACAAATCGATTCGAACCAATTACACTACGATATTTTCAGCATCTATCCGTCCTGTACACAGAAGTTTATCTGGACAAATACTTTAACCAACGCGGAGAACTGCGACAGGCATTAAACAAATTTGTAGCAAACTTGAATGCCACTAGCCGGGTTTATCAGCATATCAGTACAGTTTTTACAGAAGATGACTTGAACAAGCTAGCCTACTGGATGGCTACAGGTAGTGGCAAGACCCTTATCATGCACATCAATTATCGACAATTTCTCCACTACTGCAATATGCCGCTTGACAACATTATTCTCATTACGCCAAATGAAGGATTGAGCGAGCAGCATTTGAACGACTTTTCCTTGTCAAATATTCCATGCTGTAGTTTTGGCCTGGACGGGCGCGGACTATTTTCGGACAGCAAGAACACGGTCCAAGTGATCGAAATTACCAAGCTTGTCGAAGAGAAAAGAGGCGGTGGAGCAAGCGTACCTGTAGAGGCTTTCGAGGGCAACAACTTGATCTTTGTCGACGAGGGGCACAAAGGCTCAGGCGGCGAAACCTGGCGAAGCTTTCGCGACTCTCTGGGCGGAATGGGGTTTACTTTCGAGTACAGCGCAACATTCGGGCAGGCCCTTACAGCAGCGAAGAACGAGCAACTTACTGAAGAGTATGGAAAATCGATACTGTTCGACTATTCATACCGCTATTTCCATCGCGACGGATTTGGCAAGGATTTCCATATTCTGAACATGAAGGATGAGACAACAGTCCAGAACACGGAGATGTTACTGCTCGGCAATCTGCTTTCCTTTTACGAACAACTCAAAATATACGAGGAGAATATCGAACTGTTTCGTCCGTACAGTATAGACAAGCCATTGTGGGTATTTGTCGGCAGCACAGTAAATGCAGTTTATATTGACCAAAAGGAGAAACGGAGTGATGTCTTGACTGTTGCACGGTTTCTGCATCATGTGTTGCAAAATAAACATGGTTGGGTACTGGAGTGGGTCGATAATCTCATTCAAGGCAATTCAGGATTAAAGACACCCGAGGGAAAAGATGCTTTTGATGGTAAATTCGAATTTCTTCGAGTTAATGGCTTATCTCCAGAAAAATTGTACGAGGATATTCTTGCCAAGGTATTTCACGCTCCTGGTGGCGGTAGTCTTCACTTGTGCAGTATTCGGGGTAACGCGGGTGAAATTGGTCTGAAAGCAAGCGGTGCTGACGACTATTTTGGACTCATATATATCGGAGACACAGGTCGGTTCAGAAATCTGGTTCAAGACGATAGTTCCGGAATTGTCCTGGAGGAAGACGTAATCGCCGGTTCCTTGTTCGACAGCGTAAACAATCCCGACACTACGATTGATGTACTGGTCGGAGCCAAGAAGTTTATGGAAGGCTGGAATTCGTGGCGTGTTTCCAATATGGGGTTGCTGAATATCGGTCTTAAAGCAGGTTCGGGAATTATCCAGCTGTTCGGGCGTGGAGTGCGGCTCAGAGGAATGGATTTCAGTCTGAAAAGAAGCGCAGCACTTAGCGGGAGTCATCCGCAGAACATTGGTTATCTGGAAACATTAAATATTTTTTCGCTACGGGCAAATTACATGATGAAGTTTCGGAAATTTCTGGAAGACGAAGGGATAGATACAACGTACAAGGTCGAAATGCCACTTAGAATTAAACCAAATAAAGAATTTTTAGATAGAGGGTTAGTGCTGCCTCGCTTACCAGAAACCAGCAACTTTCTTGACGAAAAATCCTTTCTACTGAAACCCAAAAAGAATTCTTTCATTCGGGTAGACTTGTCTTACAAAATTCAGGCATTGAAAAGTAGCGGCAACAAGCTCATATCTTCGGAGGCGGTTGCAGGACAAAAAAGATACATTTCTTCCGATATGCTAGACCTTGTCGACTGGGAAAGAATCTATCTTGAGCTTCTTCAGTACAAGCAAGTAAAAGGATATACGAACATTGCCATATTCTCGGATACACCAAGAAAAATATTGGAGCGTCCCGAAAGTGAGAATATTTACCATTTATTTGCTGACGAACTAGTGACCAACCCGAAATCATTTGCCGATACCCAAAAAGTACTTCATGAAACTATTGTTACGATTCTTAAAAAATACATTGACAAGTATTTTCGAGTGCGAAAAGAAAAGTGGGAATCAAGTCAAATGACATATCAACAACTCAGTGAAGACGATTCAATTTTTCAAGACTATACGGTGCAGGTCACCCCGGCAGAAACGGGACGCATCACTGAAATCCAAAAACTCATTGAAGAAAATGGCGAGATGAATTTTTGGAAAGAACGACAACTGCGCATCATACATTTCGACCGCCTCCTTTATCAACCGTTGCTTGTTGCTTCGGATGACGACATTCAAAGTACGCCACCATCTCTGAATGAAAGCGAACGAAAATTCGTGGATGATTTACGGCAATTCTGGCAATCTGAAAAAGACAACTCTTTGGCAGGCAAGGAAATATTTGTTTCACGCAACCTGAGTCATGGAGAAGGTATAAGTTTTTTCGACAAACGCGGCTTCTATCCTGATTTTATTTTATGGGTTAAAGACTCTAGAAGTCAAAGAATTGTTTTCGTTGAAGTACACGGCATGATGCATGAAGAACCTTACGAAAACAATGACAAAGCAAGATTGCACGAAATACTGCCTAGATTATCGAAAACAATCAGTGCTCGCACCAATTTGGAAAATATCTTTTTAGATTCGTTTATCATCTCAGTGACTCCTTATTCAACCATGCAACAAAAGCTTGGCTATCAAGAGTGGAATATTCAGAAGTTTTCCGAAAAGCACATTTTATTTTTCGATTCCATTGAAGGATACAACTACATTTCAGAATTGTTTGCACCTGTAAACTAATTTTGGGCAAGTTGCAATATTTAGATTTTTCAAGAGAACCTGAGTGATATTTCCGAGATTGATTCACCTATCCACCAATCTCTACAGTTGGTAAACATGGCCATAGTTTTGGCCAACACATTTACTATAGCGACTTGAGCTCCGAACGCACTTTGCTCCCCAGCATATCTGTAGTCGCCTGCGGTGCTTTATGGGGCTTGTACTGGATTCCAATACGCGAGTTGGATGAAATCGGTGTTTCTCCAATATGGGCGAATTTTTTGACACTTGGAGTAGTAGGAATATTCTTTTCCTTTGCATTCTTGATTCAATGGATTCGCACGCAACGCATGCCAGGAGAAATCATAGTTACCGGAATATTTTCCGGGGTTGCTGTGATTTTCTACGCCTCTGGAGTTGGGCTAACAGAAGTTGTCAAAGTCGTCCTGCTATTCTACTTGATGCCAGTGTGGACTGCCCTTCTTGGAAAACTCCTGCTTCGGGAAACAATTACAAGATTTAGAGTGGTAGCGATAGTTCTAGGGCTTGCGGGATTAGCAGTGATTCTGGGGATTGACAACGGTATTCCGCGTCCATCAAACTTGGGAGACTGGATTGCCCTGCTATCCGGCATGTTTTGGGCATATGCTTCAGTGAGAATTCGCAGGGATGTAAAAGCAAAAGTTTGGGAGCAAGTCGGAGCATTCTATATAGGTGCGGTAATCGCATCTGCTGTTTTTATACTGCTTCCGATTGAAGCGTTTGGCCACGCACCCAGCTTTGATTCAATTCTGGCGGGTAAAGGATGGCTAGTAGTTTTTGTCATCGCATATTTTCCTTCAATGTTTTTGCTGTTTTGGGCTAATCAGAAACTGAGTCCGACGCGAGTAGGAATTTTGCTCATGTCTGAAATTATTTTTGGAGTCGTATCTGCAGCTACCTTATCCGGGGAGCCTTTCGGTTGGACGCATGGAATTGGAGTAGTACTGATAATGGGTGCTGCAATAATTGATACTCTAGCTCAACCTGCTTCATCTCCCAGAGCAGCTAATGATTAGAATTCAATTCCATGTTTTGATCGATATTTCCAATCCACCCTATTTCAATTCGTGAAAAAACTATTCTTGTCTCGTGGTGCGAGGTGCCTCACATTCCGCAAGTTCAATCTATCCAACTTACTTTGATAAGGTTTTATTAAAACGCTTATACTTCAAAGTGGTATAAGTGCCAGTTCTGCAAGAATGCTGGCGAAGTGATGTTCGTTCAGCTCGTATGTGAATCAGGGAAGTAGTCAAGGGGATTTGAAAATGAATAGAACTTTCAATGCGATAGATGTTGAAACCGCTAACGCTGACCGTGCAAGCATCTGCCAGATTGGAATAGTGAAGGTTGAAAACGGTGAAATCAAGGACCCGTGGCAAACTCTCGTTAATCCGGAGTGCTGGTTTGACCCTTTGAATGTATCAATACACGGAATAAAGGAAAAGCATGTTAAGGAAAGTCCAACCATGCCAGAGTTGCGGGACGAGTTGCGTAAAAGACTGCGTGGTTCGGTTTTAGTCAGTCATACATCATTCGACAGGGTTGCGTTTGAACGATGCATGAGTCGTTACAATCTCGAACAGTTGCAGGTCAAATGGCTTGATAGTGCGAAGATTGCAAGACGAGCATGGCCCGAAGATTACGGTCATTCTGGATACGGACTCAAGAATATAGCGTATGACTTGGGCATAAAATTCAAGCATCACGATGCATTGGAGGATGCCCGAGCCGCCGCTGAGGTTGTCTTGCAAGCATGCGATTCCAGTCGAATGGATATTGATGACTGGCTAATACGCGTAGAGCAACCTATATTCCCTAGCAAGCATAAGCGTACAAAGCCTATAAAGCACACAAAGCATTACATAAAACGCGAAGGAAATATTGAAGGCGACTTGTACGGGGAGATAATGGTATTTACAGGAGTCCTTACCATCCCGCGCTACAAAGCGGCGGATATTGCCGACAAAGCGGGTTGCAAGGTTGTCGAATCTGTAACTCGTAAAACTACCATACTAGTCGCCGGTATTCAGAATAAAGCATTCTTGAAAGAAGGCTACGATAAGAGTTCAAAACACAGAAAAGCGGAAGAATTGATTGGAACAGGGTTCGATATTCGGATAATTTCAGAAACAGACTTCTTTGAGCTTATGAGTGCTACCAACGCTATAACCTCCATGCCACAAAGCGTAGCAAAATAGTCGAATGGCATGAATAATCAGGAATAGAAGTTACTTGAACAATAGTAATTAAAGGAAGATTTGAAAATGAAAGACGGAAGTAAAACAGTGCATTGTCGCATGGTATTTAAAAACGACGACTTATGCGATTTCAAGATAAGGGCGGATTTTAACCGCTATGATTCGCAAATTCGGGTAAATTGGTATGACGAGCATAAATGGATGCCAACTCGGTACCAAGTTGCTGATGCAGGTCGCAAGGAACATAGTGCTGCTGAATTGGCATGGTCAACAAGGCATCCCTTTGACCCTGAAGTTTCTACGCTTTACATTGGGGGAGCATGGCTGGTTAATTTTGAAAAACTCCTTGAACTTGCTGACCGTTTTGATAGCCTGCCAAATGAAGAATTCAATCAAAGCAAATACAAGTTCGACGATGGAAGACCAGCAGATATTGCTGGACACGCTGTAGCCTTGGACTATGATATTAGCAAGGTAATCACGATGGACGTTTATCGATACGCCAGACAAATACTTGGATTGGATAAGAAACAGGCATTCCGATTGTTTCACAAGGTTTCTTTCAACTACATGAAGAACCCGCTTGTCCCGTCCGAAGCGGCAAAGGTTTTAAGGAATCTTGTAAAGACAGGTGAAGTGAATTGGGGTAAAGCAAGAGAAGGCGATTCCGATTTGCTACTTGAATTTGATTATTAAAACAAATATCAAATCAAATGAGCATATCCGAAGTATTAAATCATCACAGCAAGCCGCTCAAGTGGTGCTGGAATGATCGCATATCTGTTGCAATGAGTCGTGAGATGGATTGACCTGATAAAAAAGGGATTAAGACAGAACCTTCATTTCGTCCTTTGTGGCCATTCGCTGCGTGAGAAGAATTGACCTGATGAAAAAGGGATTAAAGCGAATACTTCAAACAACGGTCCAATCACTGACAATAGTGAATAGAATTTATCCATTCAACAAAGTTTAAATCTGAAAACAGATTAGTGTTAGATTCCGTAAAAATAGAAAGATTTTTACTGAGCATACAAATAATGATTAGTCGATAATTTAGTGTAAAGTCGACTATACTAATGAGTAATTTAGAATTAATGCTAAATTACTCATGAAAAAAAGTTTATTAGACCGCTATCTTTTCTTGCCAGTAAAATCAGACTTGGAAAGAAAGATGGTGTTTGTTGGCGGACCTCGGCAAGTTGGTAAAACTACTTTGGGCTTATCATTCCTTCAACCGTCAACAAACCGAAATTCAGCTTACCTCAATTGGGATGACTCAACTGAACGCCCTAATCTTCTGAGAGGAATACTACCGAGCAACAAAGGGCTAATCGTGCTTGACGAGATTCACAAATATTCCCGCTGGAGAAATCTT
The DNA here is from genome assembly GCA_965203865.1 of Arenicellales bacterium. Taxonomy (GTDB): domain Bacteria; phylum Pseudomonadota; class Gammaproteobacteria; order Arenicellales; family JAJDZL01. The sequence goes on along the minus strand of OZ241916.1, from coordinate 937,773 downwards.
GTAAAAGGATTCTATGATACAAGAAGAGATGAAGTTTCATTTCTGATTACAGGTTCGGCTCGTCTGGACCATTACCGTAAGGGCGGAGATTCTTTGCAGGGGCGATATCATTATTATCGACTTCACCCGTTCTCACTTCGCGAGATGAACCCTCACCCCACAAAATCCGATGTGGAATTGTTGATGAAATTTGGTGGCTTTCCAGAACCTCTTCTATCGAACAACACCAGAGTTTGGCGGCGCTGGCATCGGGAACGAATTTCCAGAGTTGTTTACGAAGACTTGCGCACCCTTGAAAACGTAAGACAAGTTGATTTAATTGAATTGCTTTTGGAAGCATTGCCACAACGTGTTGGCTCTCCCCTGTCAATACGCAATTTACGAGAAGACTTGCTCGTCGCACACGAAACTGTCGAACGCTGGGTTGCAATCTTGGAAAATTTATACGTCTGCTTTCGAATTCGGCCATTTGGGTCGCCTGGAATTCGGGCAGTGAAAAAGGAGAAGAAACTTTATTTGTGGGACTGGTCGCAAGTACCCGACGAAGGACCAAGATTTGAAAACATGGTCGCTTCCCAGTTACTAAAGTATTGCCACTATATAGAAGACACTGAAGGATACCGAATGGAACTTCAATTTATTCGGGACACTGATTTGCGGGAAATTGACTTCGTGGTACTGCAAGACCGCAAGCCTTTGTTCGCAGTAGAGTGCAAAACAGGTGAGACAGGTTTAAGCCCAGCGATCAATTACTTCAATGAACGAACTGCAATTCCGAAATTCTACCAAGTGCACCTAGGCGCAAGAGACTATGTTGTCAAAGGATATAGAGTTTTGCCCTTTCACACGTTTTGCAAAGAACTCAACCTTCCTTAGTTTTTTCCATTACTCGGCGATTGACACGAGAATAGCACACGGAGAACTTTAAAGCGTTACTGACCATTCTGAAGGAATTCTTGATTCACTTCCTTGATATCCACGGAAACAATTTGTTCAAAGTTAATAGTAAAACTGATGCCATGCTTGGCTGACAGGCGGCTTCACCATTGGAAATTGTTAGTCAATGTATACAGATATATGACATACTAAGAAAATATTGACAATTAATAGAACTAATGGCAAAATTATAAACATCCTCTTACAACAAGAAATTTTATACGGACAAATGCCTAAACAACTAAGTGCGAAAAAAACAAAAGCCATGGAGCAAATTACTGGCAATTTAGTTTGTGAAAAAAACAAAATTCGTGCACTGTATTGCAAGGGATATAGTCGTAGCGAAATAGCTGAATTTCTGAAAACTGCCAAGCAGCGTGTTTGTAAAGTATTAACACACAGTGGCTATGAAGATGCAGAAGTCAGACCATCCAATTCCAATCAAACTGCAAATACTCCGCGATTTCAAAAGTTACCGCCCAGTTCTTCATTGGCTGTCCAGCATTCTGATGATAAAGGAACAACAATGGGTCGCATAGTTGAGGGATGTTCTACTACTGCCGAAAAAATTCAGGCGTTGTATCAGCAAGGTTACAGTCGAACTGAAATAAGAGACTTTCTGGGTATCCGATATCAATATGTTCGCAATGTTCTGGTCCGGAAAGGCTATCTTGATACGCAGCTTAAATCTTCTGTGAGTAAAAAGTTGGCAAATGAACAGCAAAAACTGAAAATACCCGAAGGAGCATGGGTGGTCATAGGTCCCGCAGGAAGAATAGTTATCCCTGCAGAAATTCGTAAACATCTCGGAGTTCAAGAAGGTGATGATGTCCTGTTGAATTGTGAAGAAGACAGTTTAAGTATTGTGAGCGGCGATACGTTTCTAAAGAAGTTACGCCAAAAGCTAAGAAACAACATACCCGAAGGAGTCAGTTTGGCAGATGAACTAATCGCAGAACGTCGTAGGGAAGCCATGAATGAAGAACGGATAATGGAAAGTTTCGATTATGAGTAAAGTTGTTTTGGATGCATCAGCAATTCTGGCATACCTTCAGGAAGAACCCGGAGGTGAAATTGTCGAAGAATACAAAGGCAATGCACTGATTTCAGCTGTGAATCTTGCTGAAGTTTGTTCACGTCTCGCTGATAACGGATACAACTCGGTTGAAATTCGCGGATTTGTAAATAAATTGAACATGCAACTCATTTCATTTGACGCTGACCAAGCTTTTGGTGTGGGAGACCTTCGAGGCAGCACTATCAAATATGGCATGTCTATCGGAGACCGTGCATGCTTATTTCTTTCCAGACGATACAATTTTCCGGCTGTAACAACAGACCGAATTTGGAAGAAAATTAACCTGGACACAGAGATACGACTAATTCGTTAGATATTAATGTCAACCAGTCGAACCTTGACCTTAAAAATGAAATTTGAAAGAATTAATCTTTAATTATCAAAATTTGGGAGTAGTAAAAATGCAACAACCTGGAATGTTTGCCTGGACCGAATTGGCCACCAGCGACGTAGAAGCATCCGGTTCTTTCTACAAGAAAGTTTTTGGCTGGAACGCAAGTACGATGAAAATGCCTCAGGGCGGTGATTACACTGTATTTGAACTTAATGGGAAGCCTGTTGCCGGAATGATCCCTTTACAGTTTACTACGGCTCCGGCAGGAACCCCGAATCACTGGTTTTGCTATATCGCAGTTGCTGACGCTTCTGATGTTTGCCGTTCAACAGTGGATTCAGGTGGTCAAATAATTCGGGAGCCTTGGTTTGTTCCCGAAGTTGGTACAATTGCAATTCTTCAGGCCGCTGATGGAAGTCACTTCGGAATTATGCAACCGGCGCATGAATGTGAATGATTTACCGATTCGCTATTTCCATCTTGTTTATTGAATTGTTGCATCAAACGTGTCTTATTCATCAACAGTTCGTTCAACTTAGTACACAAAACATCAAATCTACGGAATTATTATGAAGGAGCAAACCCTGGAATTGGATATCGACCAGATAGAATTCGATATCGACAACCCAAGAATAAAAATGGCACTTGAAAAATACGGTGACAAGTTAAACGCGGAACGAATACATTTTGCGTTAAGTTCAGCAACTGAAGGTTCTAGCAGTACATCATCTTTTGCAGGTCTTCGGGATTCTATTCGAGCTAATCGGGGAATTGTTGCTCCTATTATCGTAATCAAAAAGAATGGCGAGTTTGTTTGCATTGATGGAAACACACGCCTTGCAATATATATACAGTTTCGTAAAGATGGCGTAGCTGGAAATTGGTCAAAAATAAAAGCCACTGTTCTAGAAGAGGCTAAGCAGAGAGAAGTTGAAACTGTTCGTATAACACAACATCTCGTCGGTTCAAGAGAATGGCCAGCATACGAAAAAGCCAGATATTTGCACCATTTGAGAAATCAAAAATTCATGGATTATGGTGAAATAATTGAATTGCTCGGTGGCAGAAAACAAGAAATCGACCGTCAAATTGATGCATATCACGACATGAATGACCGCTATCGAAATTTGGTTGACGATACAGCTTTCAAAATTGACCGATTCAGTGGATTTCTGGAACTTCAACACCCAAGAGTTAAACAGGCAATATTTGATGCAGGATTAGATTTAGACAATTTCGGCGAATGGATAAAAGAGGGAAAAATTTTTCGGCTGGCTGATGTACGACGGCTACCTGATGTACTGAATGATGATAATGCTAAAAAGATTTTCTTGGAAGAAGGAATCAATTCTATAGGGAATGCAATCAAGTATTTGGATTCCCGAAAATTGACATCGAAAAATATAAAACTTAAAGAGGCTTCAATACTCCAATTGGCTGATGCTCTAAATAAAAAATTGGGGGGAATTACACTAGCTGAACTGAAAGCAGTAAAAAGTAATGAGAACGATGCGCGAAGTTGGGCCTACACTCTCACAAACCTATCCGAAAACTTGGCCGATTTTATTCAAAATGTATCAGAGTGAAAGCCACAAAATACTAATTGTTGAAATTGTTAAATCGCTAGAAACTCGTTTTCCATCAAGGTCATTTATTGCGGACTTTCAACTTAATCCTGGGGATTACAGGCCCCAGTTATAAATGGATACATACCAGATATATATGCTGGAATGTACAACGAACCGCTGACAATTTATCGTGAGTATATTCAAAACTCAGCAGATTCAATTGCAAACTCTCGTTGGCCTAACAACGGAAAAATTACCATTTCAATTGACGTACTCAACCGTAACGTCATAATTCGTGATAACGGACCTGGTCTATCTCCTCATCAAGCGCAGCAAGAACTTATTCCTATTGCTTACAGTAAAAAACAACCTGGAGAAAATAGAGGATTCAGAGGAATTGGTCGTTTATCAGGGCTAGCGTTTGCTAACTCAATTAGTTTTTTGACGCGAGGAGAAAGTAGTTCCCCAATATCACGGGTTTCATGGGACGGCACTTTACTTAGACAAGGTATTGCAAAAAAATTGTCAATCAAGGAGACAATTTCGAATTGCGTTATGGCGGATGAATTTCAATCTGAAAACTATCCAGACCATTTTTTCGAAGTTCAAATTAATGGAATTTCCCGTTTCGCCGCTAAATCTGTATTAAATCGAATTTCTGTAAAAGACTACATTGGAGAAAATTGCCCAGTTCCATTTGAAAGTGAATTTCCATTTACAAATTTCATTTCAAACCTATTTCCAAAAGATAAAAAGCCATTAACGCTTTCAATTTATCTTAATGATGAAAACATACCAGTTACAAGACCGCATAGAAATGTAGTTCCTAGATCGGGTGAGAAAGTAGATGGGTATATTCAATTCGAAGAAATCAAAATTCCCGCACTAGACAATGACAGTAATGCAGCGATGGGATGGCTTGCACACTGTTCGTATTTTGGCTCTCTTCCTAAAAATTCTCGAATTCGAGGAATTCGAGCTCGAGTGGGAAATATTCAAATTGGTGGTGAGTATATTTTTGACCATTTATTTTCTGAAAGTAGGTTTAATCGCTGGTGTGTATCAGAAATTCACATATTGGACCATCGCATTGTACCAAATGGGCGACGCGACTACTTTGAACGAAATCCTCATTTGCGTAATCTTGAAAATCAACTTAGTTCGATATGTAAAAAAATTGAACGAAACTGCAGGCTTGCTTCAAAGAAACGTAATCAACATAAAAATTTAATTAATGCTTTTGATAGATTTGAACATACATATGAGCTAGCGAAATCAGGGTACCTTAAGGCACCAGCAGCAAAACTATTGATTAACAAGCAATTGGCTGAAATTTGCGACTTGAAACACAAGCAAACAAATTCTGGTATTAAAGAAAGCAATTTCAAGAGACTTGAATTGCTTGAGAATAAATTCAGTAATTTTAAAGCTAGCCGAGGCAGGAAATCTTTTCGAGGAATTTCCCCGTCAGACATATCCGTGTATAGAGAAATATTTCAAACAATTGTTGAAATATCACCTTCTCCACAAATAGCAAAAGAAACAATTGAAGCAATATTGCAACATTCAAATAATGAAATAAACATTTGATGCTTCATGGTTATTTGAGAAATGATCAAGCAGATTTGTTGTTGAAGCCACTTCGGAATTATGCAACCAGCGCATCAATGTGAGTGATTGATGACTTACATGGACTCAGCTGATGCAGTTTTTGATTGACCAAGTTTTACGTTTCCCCAGCCAGGCAGCCGAATCGCCAAATCCAGCGGGTCAATTCCAAAGTGTGTTCCGCCAATATTGAACTCAAGGCCTTCTTCAATACCTACTGTGACTCCAAGTACCCCCAGTAGCGAAAATTGGTAGCCAGTACCGCTTGGTGCCTTTGCCACTATAGACGCTCCACCTAGCCAGTCCTTGCCAATTGCTGTAGGCGGGAGGTCAAGTCGCAATTCAGGAACTTGACGTGCAACCCAGGCAACATATGTATTGCTATTAGGACCCGGCCACATACGATATTCATGCGCAAAAGGATATGCAATAGATGCCTTGTGAATCTTGTTGATGATTTCATCCACGCCATCTCCCCGAAGGTCAACCAAGATTTCTGGAGGGTTGCCGTACCAATGTCTGTCTGGCACATCTTCGCGAATGACCAATGGGGTTTGACCGTACCGGGCCCGCCATCCAATTACTTGGTACACAGTATATTCGTCTGCATTGGTCGGCTTCACTGAAATCCAGGTATGAACAGCAACCGCTCCTCGCCATCCCCATACTCTGGCGGCATAAACCTGTACGATTGACTCCTTAACTTCCAATGGGCTTGGTGCCAAATTTGCGGAATCGTTGCGAGCCGCTGACCACGACATACTCATTCTGTCACCAGTTACAATTAAATACGCTGGCCCGACCAGCAACAATGCGAAAACAACTACAAACCATTTTAATCCACGCTTCAGTTTTCACCTCCGTAATTCTGATTCATTGCGAGTCTTTGCCGCCAACCTTTTTTGCTACAGCAGTCAATATGCCGCGCAAAATATTCACGTCGTCTTCGTTAAGCTGGGAGCGAACAAATATTCTCTTGATTTTTCTCATTAAGGAAGTATGAGGTTCATTTCCGATAAATTCAACTTGTCGAATCACTTTTTCCAAGTGATCGAAAAATCCCTGAATCTGTGCACTGGTTGCACTATCCAAAACTTTCCCCTCCACATTCAATTTGCCAGCGGAAGATAGTTCCAGCATTGCCAAATGATACTCATACAGCATGATTAGTACTGCGCCGGCAAGATTGATAGAGGGTGCTTTCTCGTCAACAGGGATTCGAATTAATTCAGTGCATAAATCCACAGCTTCGTTTGCAAGCCCTGTTCTCTCAGGTCCAAATAAAATTGCAGCATTACTGCCTCTGGATACTGCCGTTGCAGCAGAATTCATCGCCTCTTTTGCCGAGCGAGACGGCCATTCAATTGTTCTCAATCTGGCACTGGTGCCAAAAATCAAAGAACAATCGGCAAGTGCTTCCTCAAGTCTCCCGCAAACGGTAGCTTTTTCAAGTATTGATTCATTGCTTGCCGATCTGGCAAAAGCTTCTTCATTGAGAAAATCAACTGGATTTACGAGTATTAGTTCTGAAACTCCCATGTTACCCATTGCTCGCGCAACAGCGCCAACATTGCCTGGATGCGTTGGTTCTACCAGTACAACTCTAAGGGACACGGCTCTGCAAAATTCACTTGGCAGCGTCTCTACTGGATAATAAATGGATCGGGCATGTCTGTTGCAGTTGACAGCCAAACACTCTTGACCTGCAAATACTCGCGAATCGCTGCAATTCCGCTTTCACGTCCCAATCCGCTTCGCTTCATTCCGCCAAACGGCATCATGTAGCTGAAAGCACGATACGTATTAACCCAAACGGTGCCTGCTTTAAGCGACTTGGTGAATCTCATTGCCCGTCGAATATCCTTGGTCCAAACACCAGCAGCAAGGCCGTAGACCACATCGTTACCAATCCGAATTGCTTCTTCTTCATCCTTGAACTTCAACACCGACAAAACCGGACCAAACACTTCTTCCTGGGCAATTCTCATATCATTGGAAACATTCGTAAAAATTGTGGGCTCAACAAACTGGTCGCTATCAGAACCCTCTACTCTGCACGAACTGCCTCCAAGAACGCATTCGGCTCCTTCCTGCTTGGCAATTTCGATATAGGACAGCACTTTTTCATATTGTTGACGAGTCGTTATTGGCCCGACATTTGTATCCCTTTTCATCGGATCGCCAATTTTTGCAGACTTCGCCATATTCAACAGCCTGTCCAGAAACTCATCGTGAATACTCTCTTGAACCAGAAGTCTTGAACCGGCTACGCAGGTTTGCCCTGTCGCTGCGAATATTCCGGAAATTGCACCCTTCGCTGCCATATCCAGATCAGCGTCTTCGAATACGATATTGGGCGACTTGCCGCCGAGCTCAAGGGAAACGTGTTTTATATCGCGTGCCGCACTTTCATAGATTTTTTGCCCGGACAAGTCGGAACCAGTAAACGTTACTTTCGCCACTTTCTTGTGTTCTACCAGTGCTGCCCCCACTTCTGCACCATATCCGGTTACAACATTGAACACCCCATCCGGAAATCCCGCTTCCTTTACAAGCTCCGCATAAGCCAGCGAACTAACAGAGGCATACTCAGACGGTTTCACAACAACTGTATTGCCAGCTGCGAGTGCAGGAGCGCATTTCCAGGCGATAAACAAAAGTGGAGAGTTCCAGGCTGTGATCGCAGCGACTACGCCTAGCGGTTCGTAGGTTGTATAGGAAAAGGCATCCTTCTTGTCTACTGGCATGATTGAACCTTCAACCTTGTCCGCCAATCCGCCGAAGTAGTACCACCACTCCGGATGGTAAAGCATTTGCGCTTTCATTTCAGAAAACAACTTTCCATTGTCCCTCACTTCCAGCTCAGCCAGTCGGTCGGCATTTTCCAAAACCAGGTCTCCAAGTTTTCGCATCAGCTTGCCTCGCGTACTCGCTGTCATTTCACTCCATTCAGGACTTTCAAATGCCCGAGAAGCAGCTTCGACCGCAAGATTCGCATCTTTGGCATTTCCTTTGGGAATCTGCGCCCAAGGTTTTCCTTGATACGGGTCAATGCTTTCAATCCATTCCCCACTATCGTGTGCTACAAAATTCCCATCAATAAAGTGTTGCCAGTTTTTCATTTCTTTCGATTTATCCTGATTGGTTATTTGTTGTTTATGCTGAAATAATCACTTGGTAATTGTATACATTCGCTGTTTCAATCCAAGCACATAGTAACAAGTTTGGCCAAAATCCATGCTTACACTTTTTTCAACCAAACTATTAATCAATCTCAATACCAATTGAGAGACAAAAGACGGTTCTGGCTAAAAATTCGGATAGCTATTTTGGCAAGAATCAGTATATCCGTTCTTTGATACGCTCAAAAAAAGTTTTATCAACTTCATTTGCGATACCTTCAACACCTGCTGTGCTTACAACAGGTACTTGATATAGATGATCGAATTCATACGATATACAGGGATATTGGAAGTTTTTGGGGATATCAGCTAAACCCAAGCATCTACCAGCTCACCCATCACATCCAGAAATTTGGCATCGTAATCTTCTTCAACGTGTTCGTTGTTCCAAAGCCCTGATGCTCGAACCAGTCGCCGGTCACAATATTTACCGAGCCATTGTTTGGAAGGTGCATCAGCCCCGGCTACTTGTGCATGACTAAGCAAGGCGATAGCATTTCGCTCAATGTATTTGCGTTTACTATTTGGACTTGGATCGTCATCAACATTCAACCACAAAAACGGCATCTGCCTTACATAATCACTAACATATCCCTCCAAATCTGCTTCTGCGCTTTTTATATACGATTCTATCAAATTGAGCTTTCGAGCTGCCCCAGGATAGCTGCTACCGTATCCCCAGGATTTTGGCAACTCAGCGTCTCCACGCTGAGCAAGTGCAATTCCTATTAACTTACGAAAAACAGACCCGCGATGACTACCTATCCTGCTTTGCTTAGGACCTCGATGCTGAGAAAGCCGTTTCCACAGAGTTGTTCTCGATGTTTTGGTTATAGCATGCGTTCCAACCCGAACCACACGAGCACCCTCGCCCGACAAACTCCGCTGCTCGCCTGGCTCAAAAAAGAAATAAACACCGCGTTGCGGCCACTCCAAGCGACCATCGCATTCGGCGAGTATGCGACATCCTCCAACTCTATTTTCAATACGAGCTAGAATTTTGTAGAATCGAATGGTGTCGTCAGTGCGATTTGGCGGAAGTGCTGCGTTCAATGCTTTCTATCTGTTCCTTCAACCACTTTCTTCGTTCGTTTCCCATTCCAATCATCGGGATATACACAACAATACCACGTCTGTCTAGCTCTTTACTTATAAACTCGAAATAATCTTCGCCGGCTAAAATCACAACTGAATTTACATCGCCCAAATGATTATCAAGCTGGGGAATTGTTTTGTTCGCCCAAGCTTCGCGGTCGGATTTCTTTAACGCCTTATCATATTTTTCAATCTTATCATCTGGATGGACCAAGCCATGCTTTGCAGAAAGAATGAACCAAGGCCACCCTTTAAGTTCAACCAATTTACGCGACTTCTTAAACAAGTTTGAAGTGTAAAGTTCCTTTGCGGGATGGCATCCGCATTGCTTCTCACTGACACAAGAGACAAGACATAGGCCAGCTGTATCTGGCATAGAGGCAAGAGCGAATGGATAACGTGATTGCTGGGACATGAAGTTCCTCCGTATGGTTTTTAATGAAAATAAATAATGTGATCCCAATCATAGCATCAGTTTTTACAGCATCCTTCTTATTCTCAATGCGGGCTACAAGTAGCAGGTTATTGTAGTTGGGGCAATATTCAAAAGACTCTACCAATACGGTTGGTAGAATAGAATGACCCCCTCGACTATTCCCTTTTCTAAACGCCGCCTTGCGCGCCATGGCGGAGAAAAAAGCACCACTGGCACCCTTGTCATCAAGAGGTGACCTTTTTGTATTCAATATGAACATTGTACACTGAGACAATACTGCGTATTCTTGCAAATCTGCGACCAAATTACAGCCGTTAATCAAATATTTTCTAATTCTATCCAAATTCTTCTGGTTGATTACCTGGCACCCATGCTCAGAAGTATAATTTTGACAGCAATCTCATAATTAATTTCACCCACTATGTCATTCTTACAACCAATTACGCCATTTATGTATTAGAATAACTTGCAACAGAAGCAATAGGTAGATTCAATAAGAAACCAAAGCAATCAGTTTGTTTTACATGGCAATAGTCGCTTGGTCTTTGGTATCCAGGTAATCTATCCTGGCAAATTTAAAAACTCTGATGAGTATTGAGAAAAGGAATTTCTGTCAAATCAAGGAAAGCAAAAATTCATGCACCCGATATTGAATATCGCAGTCAGAGCGGCAAGACAAGCCGGTTCCATCATTGAGCAAAACACGCATCGAGTTGACCGAATCCGCTACCAATTAAAGGGGGTTCACGATTTCGTTACCGAGGTTGACCGCCATGCGGAACAGGAAATCGTTGACATTATCACCAAAGCTTACCCGAATCACTCCATTACAGCAGAAGAAGGAAGCAATATTTCCGGCAACGAATTCGAGTGGATTATCGCCCCCTTGGACGGAACCACCAACTATTTGCACGGATTTCCCCAGTATTGCGTCTCTATTGCAGTAAAAAAGAACAATCAGCTAGAACATGCGGTTGTTTACGATCCCAAAAATCAGGAGTTGTATACTGCAACCCGCGGTAGCGGAGCACACTTGAACGACAAGCGAATTCGAACCAGCAATATCGAAAATCTGGAAGATGCTCTGGTAGGCACCGGGTTTCCCTTTCGAACACCAGAACATTTGAAATATTGGATTCCGGTCTTTGAAGAACTCGCTCGCAAGACCTCTGGAATTCGCCGTCCCGGGTCAGCTGCACTGGATCTTGCCTATGTCGCTTCCGGTCGGTATGACGCTTTTTGGGAAAGCGGACTCAAACCGTGGGATATAGCCGCCGGAACCCTGCTCATCCAGGAATCGGGCGGACTTGTGTCCGACTTTGAAGGCGGATCTGACTATTTGAGAACCGGAGCAATCATTGCATCCGGCACACGTTTGTTTGACAGCTTCAGGCAAATTGTTCAACGACATACAAAAGACATGAAGTACGTGGAATGAGTTCAACCAACCCCAGCAGCAAATCTACTCCCATGATGGCGCAGTACTGGAAGATCAAGTCCGAGTACCCCAACACCCTTCTCTTGTATCGAATGGGAGATTTCTATGAAATGTTTCACGATGATGCTGAACGCGGTGCCGAACTGCTGGGCATTGCATTGACCAGCCGTGGAAAAAATGCAGGGATTCCGATAAAAATGGCAGGTGTCCCGGTACACAGTGTCAATCAGTACATCGAAAAATTGATGAAAGCTTCAGTTCCGGTTGCGATTTGCGAACAGATCGGCGACCCGGCAACTTCCCGAGGCCCGGTTGAGCGAAAAGTAGTTCGTATTGTAACCCCGGGAACATTGATTGACGATAATCTGCTGGATGCCCGAACAGAGAATCTGTTGCTGGCAATTCGAAAAGTGGGGAACGTGTGGGCGATTGCACAACTGGAACTTTCCAGTGGCCGATTTATTGCCAAGGAGCTATCCGACTATACCGAAATATTCTCTGAAATTTCTCGAATTCAGCCCGCCGAAATTCTTGTTACTGAAAATGACCCGCTAGTTGAACTATTGAATTTACCTCGTGTTCAGGAAGTTCCAGGATGGTATTTCAGTAGCGAACGCGCTTCTGAGCTACTAAAGACCCAGTTCAACTTGCGTGACCTTGCCGTGTTCGGTTGCGACCGCTTTCCAGCGGCAATGGCCGTATCAGGAGGATTAATCCAGTACGCAAAGGATGTGTACGGCGCAGAACTTCCTCACATTCGAAAACTCGATATTGAGATTTCTGACCAGTACCTGCTTTTCGATAGTCACAGCTGGAGAAATCTTGAAATTGAATCAACTCTTGCGGGAAAATCGAGGGGCAGTCTTTTCTACCTTTTGGACCACTGCGCCACAGTGATGGGGGCTCGCCAACTAAGGCGTTGGTTTCGTAATCCGGTGCGAGACCACAAAGAAATTCTGCGCCGCCATCAAGTCATAGATCACTTTTCAAGCAAACGGCGACAGGACAAAATCAAGCCGCAATTGCGCAAGATTGGTGACCTTGAGCGAATCGTATCCAGACTGGCAACAAAAACTGCAAAGCCCGCTGACCTCGTAAGTCTTCGATCATCTTTGGAATACATCCCGGAACTAGTGCATGTATCCGAAAGTGCGGACTGCCATGAGCTTGCAATTCTTTGTGAAAAAATCGACCCGCTGCCAGAAGTTCATGAATTACTGGAACGCGCTATTCTTGATGAACCCGCATCGACTATACGGGATGGCGGGGTCATAAAACCGGGATACGATAGCGAGCTGGACGAACTTGTAAGACTACGTAACGATTCTGGACAAGCTTTGATTGAAATGGAGAATCGGGAACGGAATCGAACCGGCATCAAGAATCTTCGCATTCAGTACAACCGGGTGCACGGTTACTACATTGAAGTGTCCAGACTAGTGGCGGAACAGGTGCCGGAAGACTACATACGCCGCCAAACCTTGAAGAACAATGAACGCTACATTACGCCGGAGCTCAGGGAATTCGAAAGCCAGATTCTGGGAGCAAAGGACAAGGCCATTGGCCGCGAAAAACAACTGTACGACGCGTTGCTTCAAAATCTGATCGACTACATTGACCAGATTCAGCAAACTGCGCAAGCCTTGGCGGAAGTGGATGTTCTTTGCAACTTCGCTGAACGGGCATTTACGTTGAACTTGAATCGGCCGGAATTAAGCGAAACTCCGGGCATCAGCATCAAAGGCGGTCGACACCCGCTTGTTGAAAATTCAATGAATCGACCATTTGTGCCGAATAACACTGAACTAAACGAAAATAACCGACTATTATTGATAACCGGCCCAAACATGGGTGGCAAAAGTACATATATGCGGCAAACTGCGGTTATTACTTTCCTGGCGCACATCGGCTCATACGTTCCGGCAAACGAAGCTGTAATTGGACCGATAGATCGGATATTTACACGAATTGGCTCATCTGACGATCTTACTGGCGGCAGTTCCACGTTTATGGTTGAAATGACGGAGATGGCAACAATTCTTCACAACGCAACCGATAAAAGCCTGGTCATCGTAGATGAAATCGGACGAGGCACCAGCACTTTCGACGGCTTGTCGCTAGCTTGGGCCTGCGCAAGCAGTCTACTCGAGGATGTGAAGGCATTGACGATGTTCTCCACCCACTATTACGAAATTACTGCTCTGGAAGCACAGATGAAACATGCGAAGAATGTTCATTTGGATGCAGTTGAATACGATGAAAAGATTGTATTCATGTACGAGGTTAAACCTGGTGCTGCAAACCAAAGCTACGGCCTGCAGGTAGCGAAGCTTGCAGGCATCTCCGACAATGTCATCAGCAGTGCCCGGTCAAAACTCAACGAACTGACCGCAGTCGCGAGTCTGCAGGTCTCGTCTACCAGCAAACCTGTTCGCCAACCACTGTTGTTTGAACCGCCCGTTGATAAACCTTCTCCCGCTCTTGCAAAACTCGGAGAAATCAATCCAGATGAGATGAGTCCCCGCGAAGCATTGGAAGCTTTGTATCAGCTCAAAAAGCTGCATACATAGAATTGAAATTGAATTTACTAGACGGGGATGAACATCGGATTGAATAAATCCTGCGAAATTGAATAGAATATGCGGTGCTTTTACAGTAAATTACAAATTTTCTATTTCCAATTGCCTGATAAGTTAATCTGAATGACCTACGTTGTTACCGAGTCGTGCATTCGCTGCAAGTACACTGATTGTGTTGAAGTGTGTCCGGTCGACTGCTTTCACGAAGGACCAAACATGCTTGTTATAGATCCTGAAGAATGCATTGACTGCAGTTTGTGCGAGCCGGAATGTCCGGTTACAGCCATCTACGCCGAAGACGATCTGCCCGCCGACCAGCAAGAGTTTCTCGAGTTGAATACAGATCTAAGCCTTGTGTGGCCTGTGATCAGTGCCATGAAACCGGCACCGCCCGACGCAGCCGAGTGGGAAGAAATCAAAGACAAGAAACAGTACTTGGAGCGTTGACTTCGGAAGTTGAGTATTTCAAGAAGTAGATTTCATGTCGGAAAACTTACCAAAACGAACCGCCGCGGTTCTGTGGGGACTATGGCAAGCCGGAGAAGCTATTGCCGACTTGCCGGAAGATTGCAAGCCCAGAAATGAATCAGATGGGCAAAACGCTCAGATCTATTTTCCAGAACTTGCTCAGGACACGCTTCGCGGCTGGAAGATTGCGGCGACCAGTTCAGGAGGACAAAATCACATCAATGTAAGTCATCCGCTGGAGGGTCCGTATCTGGCATCCAAGACGCACGATTCTGGAGCAACGCTGTCAATGACTGGAAACAACATGGCGGTGGCAGAAGCCGAATTTGCTTTTGTTTTCGGGAGAAGCATGCCAAGCCGGGGCAAACCCTATTCCCAGGAAGAAATTCTTGATTCGGTTGACAGCCTTGTACCAAGCCTTGAATTTCCAGATTCCAGAATATTGAACTATAGAGACGCAGGAGCAGCAGGATTGCTAGCGGATTGTGCGTGCGCGAGGGATTGCGTACTGGGTCCAGCAACAACTGAAGACTGGAAAAACATCAATCTTGCCGAATGCGAAGTTCAGCTTATTGTGAATGATGAAGTGGTAACTTCAGGAACGGGCGCAGATGCTCTTGAAAGTCCGTTGATTGCTCTTGAATGGGTCGTCAATCGATTGTCTGCACGAGGAATTGCAATTGAGGCAGGGCAATTTGTTACAACCGGCGTATGCGGCCTGCCCTCTCCGATACGCAGAGGCGACAGAGTAACTTCGGACTTGGGAAGGTTCGGAACGGCAACAGCAACGCTTGTCGACTAGTTTTCTTGCTACTCAATCCGCCGAACTTGCGATAATTTTGTATTCCACACCTCCGCCAGCTGGAACAGAACAAACAAGGCAACACGATTCTACTGTCCAGTAAATTGAATCGATTTCTTGTGTAATCTTGCGGCGTACCTTGCGTGCAAGAGTAACATGCGGCACAAATTTTTTCTGTATTTTTTTCTTGGGGAGAACAGGCGAACCGGTGCGAATTGTTTGCACCAAAGAATTCAACTCGTCGCTGGACTGGCTTGTTCCGCACCATACAATATCAGCCTGTCGAAAAAATCCGATTTGATTCAACTCAATCGTGAAGGGGTTGAACCTGATTTCTCGTGTGAACGATTCAAGCTCTGAAACTCTATCCGACTTGATGTGTCCAAGAAAAAGAAGCGTAATATGGAACTTTTCGGCGAGTGTTGGATTTCCGTGCTGACCAAGGTTTGCATTTTCTTGAACTTTGGTTAAACGGTTGCGGACATCATCATCCGGCCAGAGTGCGAAAAACAGTTTTTTCGTTTGCCTTGCTTTGCTTTTGTCATCCATTTTTATGTAGAAATTTCAAAACACCGGTTAAAGCAGATTCAACCGATTCACGTCGTACCACTTCACGACCCCCTGAAAATTGAAAATGCTCGGCAACAACTTGATTTGACTTGTCGCCCCAGGCAATCCAAACAGTGCCAACTGGCTTTTCAGTCGTGCCACCGTCGGGCCCGGCAATACCTGTAACTGAAACTGCGATATCGGCTTCGCTTCTTTTCAAGCCTGCCAGCACCATCTCCTGTGCAACTTGCTTGCTTACCGCTCCGTACAATTCCAGCGAAGCAGCAGATACACCTAGTTCCTGCTTGGCTTCATTGCTGTAAGTAACATACCCTCGATCAAACCACTCGGAACTACCTGCAATGCCGGTGATTGATTGTGAGATCCATCCGCCTGTACAGGATTCAACAGTGACCAGCGAATAGTTTCTTTTTTTCAGCAACTGCCCTGCTTCTTCTGCCAACCGTTCAATTCGGGAATTCATTGCTCTTCACTTGATTTCAGGGAAGTATTCTTGACCGGCTTTGAATTTTGTCCTGCTTTGCACCAAAACACCGTCTTCGGGCATGGGCAAGTTGGACAGATCTGTATTTCTGTCATACGCCTCAATTACGAGCCGACTGGCAACATTATCGACAAGCAATTCAAGGACAAACTTTTCAAAAGATGTTCTGTCAAGACGTTTCAGCTCACTGACCAGCTGCTCCCGGGTATCAAACTTGTACTCCTTGTCATCAATCTCTCGCCAATAACGACCGGATCGCTGGGTTAGTGTTTCATCCTTTGCCGATATTCTACTAAGCAGCCCGTCCCGGTGCGCTTCAAACTCATCATCTGACATTTCAGAAAGCTGTGAAGGAAATTCTTTCAGGAAATCATTGATGGTGTTTCCAAGAGTTCCGGGGTCAACTTCGGGAGACTGAATTACAAATACCATTCCCGGAATCCCGAGTATCGGCATATGGTAAGCATGAACAACATAGCCAAGTTCCTGAACGGTTCGCAATTCAGTGAAAAATGGCGGTCCGATGATTTGAGCCAAAAGCCCGAATTGCACCCGTTCTTCAATGGAGCGTTCCGAGCCTTGAAGAAACACTGTAATAGCCCAATCTTCATTTTCAACATTAATTCGTCTGTAATGCGGGCCTTTCTCTGGCACGATGACCATTCGCCCTTTTCCAATTTCAACAGGACTATCCAACTCCAGCAAGCTGGTTGACCCGATTGGGTTGTCCAATCCCAGAAATCCGGTTGCCACGATTTCTCCCATCTTGACCGCACCGTCTCTTGAAACATTTCCGTGCGACAGTGCAACAATCTGAATTTCATCAGCAAAGAACTCCTGGGCGAAAAGTTCAAGTTCCACCAAAGTTAATTCTTCAAGCACCTTTAATCTCTCTTCGTCGCTCCAGTACTTCTCAAGCACCATCGCGTAAACTTCTTCGGTTGTCTGATGATAGGCATCATCTTTGTTGTTGTTTTTGATTGCCAGTATTGCGTCTTCGCGATGCTGTTCAAAGCGTTCTGGAATGAACTGCGGGGATGTGGCCACTTCAATGATTCTTCTTAGCAACACTTCCTGATTATCGTCATAGCCGGAAATTCTGATGCTAAATCCGCGCGAATGCTGATACAGACTGTAACTCAGCCCCGCCATCAATGCCGGATATGCAAATTCATTGAGCAAGTCGTTGACACCCTCCACATACAAATTGAGCAACTCGCTGCTTTTGGCACTGAGTTTCGGTAACGATGACCGTACACTGATGTAAAAACTCGCACGAGGATTTTCAAACGATGTATCTGTCTGGTGCCATAGGTCAAATCTGGGTATTGAAATCACCAGTTCTGGAATGTCGGCCTGAGATTCAGGCTCAAGTGTGAGATCCTGGGGAAGAAACTCATTTGGTGACGGCAGCCAGTTTTGGGAATTGGCAACATCTGTTTTCCATTTTTGAATCGTGCTTTCCGATATCGGGGCAAGCGCATACTCTACTTTTAAATCCGGGGTAACCTGATCCGTTTCAGCATCTGCTGTACCGATTGTTATCAGTACATTCTCCGGTACCAGATAGTCCATCAACTCTGCAATCAAGTCTGGAGCGTAGTTTTGAGTCAGGTACAGTGCCGGATAAACTTCGTTCGCCGGATACAGATGCAAAACATCGGCCAAATTTGTAACAAACCTGCGATCGTTCGTGACTTCGCTAAAGCGATATTCAATTTCATCCAGCATCTTGCGCTCGTCGTATCTCCACTTGTCAATACCGCGTTGTCGAACGACGCGAATGTACTGGAACACAAGCGCGGCTACATCTTCCCAATGTTCTAGGCCATCTTGAGTCAGTGTTATTGAAATATTGAATGTGGAAGTCTGATAAACCGCCAGACCTTGGCCTGCGTACAATCCTGCTGCCCAGCCTCTGTTTTTCAATTCTGAGAGAAGGCTACCCTCGCCTTCATGCCCAATCAGGTAGGAAACATACACCGCCGGCTTTTCTTTCCAGTGGGGAAGCAAGTACATGACTGGAAACACTAAGGACATTCTCGGATCATCCTTTAAAGTCTTGATCGTAACTCGCGCCGGCAACTTCCCCGGTTCAAACAAGTGTTCTGAAATTACCGGGTCCTTGACATCTGAATTTTCAACGCTGGCGAACATATTTTCTGCAAACTTCTGTAGTTCTTCCAAAGGTTCCTGCCCCAGAACGACCAGTGCCATCAGATTTGAACTGTAGAACTTCTCATAAAATCGAAGAAGATCTTCGTGCACTTCTCCTTCCAGCGTTTTGGCGTTACCGGCAATGAATTTCGATGCCGGGTGTTTCTGGTTATAGACCTGTCTCAGTACATCCCAGCGTCTGGCACCATCGCTTTGCGCCCTCATTTGAAATTCTGCATCCACAACACTTCGTTCTCGCTCCGCACTTTCTGCTTGCATCAACGGTGCAATGAAGTACTGGGCAAATCGGTCCAGCGCAGGTTGCAAATATCCAGGATCAACCGAAAAGTTATAGTTGGTTCTGTCGATTGAAGTATATGCGTTTGTAGAGCCTCCATGACGCTCTACAAAATCTCTGAAGCCGTCCAATTCCGGATACTTTTCGCTACCCAGGAAAAGCATGTGCTCAAGAAAGTGGGCGAGCCCGGGCCTGTTGTCGAAATCGCTGCCGCCGCCAATTTTAACGCTCATAGAAGCCGTAGCAATATCTGTTTCGGGGTCCGAAATCAAAAGAACCCTCATTTCATTATCCAACTGAATCGCAAGATATTCGCGATGGTCGCTTGGGCTTTTCTGAAATTCTCCAAATACTGGAGCAATCCAGGCGAGTACAACTAGCGAGAGGACAACTCGAATATAGATTTTTCCGAAAATGCCGGAATTGATTTGATTAAAAAGTGTCATTCCTGAAGTTTTCCAAAAAACTTGATGATACTCACACAAACAAGTTTACAAGTTTACATGTGTTTAAGTTTCAATAAGTACGGGGAGAAATGCCGGCATCAAATGAAAGATGCCGTAGCAGTTGAAAAGTGTGGCGTCCCCAGGGGGATTCGAACCCCCGTCGCCAGCGTGAAAGGCTGGTGTCCTAAACCGGGCTAGACGATGGGGACAATTTCACTCTCCATCTATTCATCAATTTGTGAACCGACTTCAATATTGGTGGAGCCAGACGGGATCGAACCGACGACCTCTACAATGCCATTGTAGCGCTCTCCCAACTGAGCTATGGCCCCATGGCTATCAGCATAACAGCATTGTCGTACAAATACCGTAATCAAGGGAAATACGACGGACAACGTAGAAAACTAATACCCAACCTGATTGATGTCCAAATCAAGATCCAAATTATAATGATTTGTTGCAGTTGTAGCAATAGCCAAAAGCAAATTTTCAGCAATTCTCATTTACTATGAAAAAGGAGACTGCTTTCCATTGTCCCTGCACGATATAGATCGTTTTCAAAAAACATTTGTGAGGGTACCGTATATAAACCCTCTGCCCCCAATTTGAAAATTCAGCATCAGAAAAATAATAATTCTCTTTACTTTAAGAGAATTATACTCATAATAAATAATTAAAATTACATTATTAGCAATAAATTATCTTTTTTAAACGATTTTAATTACATTTTGGAATAAAAATGCTGTTAAATTTTACAATAAAAAACTGGAGTTCTTTTCGCAACAGTACCACACTCTCTATGATTGCAACCCGAGAGCGGCAACATGGTGTGCGAATTACCAAATTGAAAAAGTATCAAATCAAAATCCTTCCAGTTGCGGCAATATTTGGAGGAAATGCCTCAGGCAAGACCAATCTGTTTACGGCGCTAAATTTCGCCAAAACACTGATTGTAGGAGGTGTGGATACAGACCAGAGAATTCCTGTGGAACCATTTCTCTTAGATTCCAGAGCCATGGACGATGTATCTGATTTCAAGTTTGAATTGTTAATCGATAATCTGATTTATAAATACAGTTTTTCGGTAAACAGGAAATTCGTGTCCGAGGAAAAGTTGGCGGTGATGAATAGCAGTAGCGAGAAAGTCCTGTTTGAGCGTAAAAATGGCAAGGTAAACCTTCACAAGTCTCCTCTGAAGAGCAAGTATTTGAAATTCCTGATTAATGGGCTCTGGGACAACCAGCTACTTCTCACTAATGCAGTATCACACAAATCCATATACAAACAGTACAAAGAATTCAAGGCGGTTTACAACTGGTTTAAAAAGACACTTGTCTTGGTTGCACCAGATAGTCGATTTGCGAACTCGGAGCAATTTATTGATGAAGAGAGCCTTCTCTACGGAAAAATGAACGATATTCTTCAGCATCTGGATACTGGAATTATTCGGTTGGGCAGCAAGGAAATTCCGTATGAAGATCTTGCGCTTCCCGAACAGGTGAAATCTGACATTGAAAAGGAGTTAAAAGAAAATCAAAGCCTCCGTTTGATAGCGGAACCGAATTGCGCACGTTATGTAATTTCGCGTAGGCACGACAGAATTGTTGCCAAAAAATTAATTTCCTATCATCGCACGCAAGATGACACGGAAGTAGCATTTGAAATTTATCATGAATCCCATGGCTCGCAACGTGTAATTGAACTCCTGCCGGCATTTCTTGACCTTTCAGCAACTCAACAATTGATTGCGAACAGTGCGAAAGTCTATGTGATTGATGAATTGGACCGTTGTCTACACAGTAATTTGACGAAAACTCTAATTGAAACGTATTTAAACAATTGCGATGCAGATTCAAGAACGCAATTATTATTCACATCTCATGACAATTCATTGATAGACCAAGGGTTGTTTCGGAGAGATGAAATCTGGTTTGCCCAAATGGATGCAAGCGGTGCATCCAGTTTATATTCTCTTGGCGAGTTTAAAGACATTCGCTACGACAAAGAAATAAGGAAAAACTATCTGCAAGGGCGTTTCGGGGGAACACCAGAGATTCAACCCGCTGAAATTGCTTATGATTTTTCAAGCAAAACAGATGACCCGTAAAACTCGTCAAAAAATGTCGCATTATGATTAAATCAAATTTTAATTTTGACGTACATAGCATTATAATTAATGGAAATTTGGGGACTTATCTTCTATTCATCAAGATAAATGAACTTTTAAAAAACAGGAATCATGGCCAGCGAATAATCCAAATCAACTTAACATTTACTGGTTAGATGAAACCTAATACCGACCCATTTATCGCCGATGATTTTTCTTCAAACGGAAGAGAGATTGGTGCTAGAAAAGCCCTATATCAAAGATTTCAATCGCGAATTGCTGAAAATCAAGGATTGAACCGTCGATTAGTTTCTTACCAGGCAAATAAGGAGGAACCTGGATTACGATGGTTGAAATACAAAGAAGGATTTTCAGCTCAGCTTATTGAAAAACTATTAGGACAAGTAAACGCAAAGAGAGTTTTAGACCCGTTTGCGGGGATCGGCACAGTTCCATTGGTAGCTACTGGAGTGAATCTGGATGCAATGGGTATTGAGATTATGCCTGTCGGAATATCGGCTGCCAAGGCGATTTCACATACTGCTAACGGTTTGATTAAATCAGAGTTCGAAAAAGCGGGGAAAGATCTTCTTTCTCGTATTCGATATCCACAAACAAATTCAAAGTACCGATTTCGGCATGTGGCAATAACTGAAAAAGCCTTCCCTGAACGAACAGAAGACGACATTGCCAAAGCCAGAGAATTTTTAAGTGAATGTACGAGTAAAAATATTGGAGATGTTTTGAATTTCGCGTGTATGAGCGTATTGGAAGATGTGAGCTATACCAGTAAGGATGGCCAATATTTGAGATGGGACCACCGGTCGGGCAGAAACCTTCGCACTAAAATGGAAAAAAAATCAATAATACCATTCTCAGATGCCCTATCTATTCGATTAAGCCAGATATGCAATGATATGGACCAGTTAAAACAAAGATTTGGCGGACGAAATCCAAAATTTGTCAACGGGTCATGCTTGGAAAAGTTGGCGACTTTTGAAGATAACTCATTTGATACTGTGATTACATCCCCACCTTATGCCAATCGTTACGACTACACACGTACTTATGCATTAGAACTGGCTTATCTTGGTTACGATCAAGATAATTTTCGGAATCTACGCCAAGCATTGTTATCTGCAACTGTTGAAAATCATTCAAAAAGATCTTGGCTACAAGACTACTACGCAAATTCTCGATTAATTAATCTTGCGTTTGGCGTATATGATTCTCAATCTGCATTACATGAAGCACTAGTAATTCTTCGCGATAACACTAATAAACTTGGAAATCCAAACGTAATTCGTTTACTGGAAAATTATTTTCTCGAAATGGCCGTGCTTGTCGCTGAATTGGGGCGAATTGTTTCCCCAAATGGTAATGTATTTGTTGTAAATGATAATGTTCAATACTACGGAGAAGAAATTCCTGTTGACTTAATTCTTTCGGACTTTGCAGAGCAAATGGGATTTCAATGCAAAAAAATTTGGAAACTGCCTCGCGGCAAAGGAAATGCTAGTCAACAGATGGGGCTTTTCGGCCGCCGTGAATTGCGAAAATGTATTTATCACTGGGTTCGTAAATTTTGAATTCGAAAGAATTAGAGCTCGCTCTACGGCGCTCCATTTATATCGCCAAGCAACTGAAGGAACGCACATCCTCAAATATTTGGCAACTTATTGAAGAGTTCGATCTTCCGCTTGATTATTCAGAGCTAACGAACCTAATGATCAGTGAAGAGGCATGGAATCAAATTGCTGGGGCAAATATTCAACCACGCCTCGTTTTTGCCCATCCTGAACTGCTCAGAATTTATCCGAACTGTTCAATTCACTACAGAGGCATCGCCTGCTTGCCCCTCAAGCGTGTTCAGACATTGGCAACGCAGGTTGGAAGCTGGGAAAATGACACAGTGAAAAAAATCACGTCTGAAAATTTACTCAAAGTTGCACAACTTTACAATACCGTCATTTCGTCAATAATTGTTAATTCCTCAGATTGGACTTTAGAAAACGGGTACAAGAATATCATTGCTACAATTTCAATTTCATTAGACGGTTCAGCTCGTAATTTGGCAGGACAAGAAGCTGAATTGGAAATTAGAAGAATTATTTTGAAGTGGCTATATTGTCAAAACTTGATTGAAGACTACAACACAAGTCAAACTAAATTTGAATTGAAAACATGCCTCTCAATTAAATTAAGGATTGTCATATAATAGCATGTAACGATCTGATTGAACCTGCAAGAGAGGAACTTCCAAATGCAACAGAACCCTACCAATTTTTTCGACTGGAGCCAAAAGTATTCGACTCAGGAGGCCTGCCTGGAAGAGTTGAGCTGGCGGCGCTGGAAAGACGGATTCATCTGCCCGAAGTGCGGTCACGACAAGTCCTACCAGCTAAAGCATCGATATTTGCACGAGTGCACGAATTGCGGTCGTCAAGTTTCGCCCACGGCAGGTACGGTATTCGAGCATACGCGTCTGCCGCTGCCCAAATGGTTTGCGGCGATTTACTTGATGGCCACGGACAAGGGCGGGATTTCGGCACAGCGGCTTTCCAAGACGATTGGGGTGTCTTGGCCGACGGCCTATCGAATGCTGAGGATTTTGCGCCAGTCCATGGGGGATCGCGACCGAAGTTACTGGCTTGAAGGGCTTGTGGAGTTGGACGATGCTTTCGTTGGGGGACGCAAGCCGGGCAAGAGAGGTCGCGGGAGCGAGGGCAAAAAGCCGGTGATTTTCGCCGTTGAGCAGCAAGAAAAAGGCATGGGCTTCATGGCGGCTCGTCTGGTGGAGCAGGTGAATTCGGAACAGGTGCGGGAATTTGCCAAGCGAATTTCGCCGAATTCAGAAATTCGCACCGACGCATTGAATGCCTTGCGAGTTCTGGGCGAATCGCATCGCCACCAAGCCAAATCCACCCCGCCGGAAAAAGTGGATGAATGGCTTCCGAAGGTTCATATCGTCATCAGCAACTTCAAGAGTTTTCTGGCGGGAACCTTCCACGGGGTGTCGCATCGATACCTTCAGGAATACATTGACGAATTTGTGTTTCGCTTCAATCGTCGATTCTGGGAACCTCAATTGCCGGACCGATTGCTGCAAGCCGCTGTCGATCATGTGCCAATTCGAGATTGCCTTAATTCAGTTTAGATGCATGATTGAAAAACGACTACGTTATGAAATTCGGTTCTGAACCAGATATCAGTTTTAGCCAAGGTGGTGAAATCGTTTGCACAATTGAGATTAAAGGTGGAGTTGACCCTGCCGGGGCTATGGAACGACTTGGCGCATTGCAGAAAAGTCTTCGAAATAGTCCAACCCGTTCAGCAAACTTTATAATCGCAGGTGTAATTACAAAAGAAATGGAAAAATCACTCAAAAAACTTGAGGGCCTAACAAAATACTATCTTCTACGCGAAATCACCGATGATAGAAATGTTCAACTAGATTTATTCAACGAAGTCTTTCATCATGCGCTACGACTGACTGAAGAAGTAAGACCAACAAGGTAACACTTTTTAACTGTTGTACCAATAATCTTTATAAAACATAAACTGGACAGGAAATATTTATTCAAACTGCTAGTCATTGATACGCTACAAGACATAAAGTGAATTCAGCATAAATTCTATTACTAATACTTTGAAATGGTAATTCAAAATCTTACTCAAACCGAAGCAAATAAGCAATTCAAAGAGAGTTAATACTATGATCGCCGAAATTCAGCCCTTACTGGATGAATATTGGAAGTGGTTAAAAGATAGAACACACCTTCGGGAATGCGATGATTGGATAGAAATTACAACTCCATTTCTTGACAGGCATAATGACTATATACAAATTTATGCAAAGTACCAAGACGAAGAAATTATTTTGACGGATGATGGATATACTCTGGCAGATTTGGAACAATCTGGATACAAAATCAATACCGAAAATAGGCAAGCTTTACTCAAAACAATGATAAACGGTTTTGGGGTAAAAACTAGCGGTGCAAATGGAGAGGCACTTGAAATACGAACTTCACCAGAAAATTTTGCTTTGAAAAAGCACAATCTGGTGCAAGCAATGCTTGCGGTTAACGACCTGTTTTTGTTGTCGTCACCAACTAGAACTAACGTGTTCACTGAGACGGTGTTGCAATGGCTTGAAGATCTTAATATTCGAAATATTACAAACTTAAAGTTTACAGGCCAAAGTGGATTTGATCACCGTTATGACTTTGTAATTCCGCAATCTGAAAAAATGCCAGAACGGGCGGTTCGCATAATTAACCGTCCAAATCGCAATGCAATACAAAATACGGTTTTCGCATGGATAGACACAAAAGAAAAACGGCCAATCAATTCCAGTGCTTACGCAATATTGAATAATTCAGACCAACAGGTCGAAGAAAACGTTACTTCCGCTTTGGAACAGTACAATATTGATCCGATTCTGTGGTCCGATAAGGATGAGAAAATTGAACAGCTTGCAGGATAGTGTACGATCAAAGAATCAATTGGTCTTGAAGCAGAAGCTCCTAAAGACAAAATTGACGAACCTTTACAGAAATATTACCATTCATGAATGAACTAACCGTAATAGGGAGATTGCGTGATTGCGATGCAAGACAGGAAAAAACAGCCGGTTGTTGAACAACCTGTAATTACTAACAAGCAAATTTCGTTGTCTAGCTTGTTAGCAGAAAGAGCGATTAGAGAATCAAAGAAAAATTACATTCCATTTCCGCGAAAAAAGATTTTATAAGTTGAATTCAGCTTTTGTATTCAAGAGATTTCTTGCATTGGAGGTGATTTTGAAAGCTAGGTTAGCTTGAGTTCCTTATTCTCTTTTTCGTACTATGCATGTTTTTTGTCTTGAATCCATTGTATTGCATACTCAATTCTGGTTAGTGCTTGTTCACGACCTAGTAGTTCCATAGTCACATCAATTCCCGGCGACACTGTTCTCCCCGTCAAAGCAACTCGGGCCGGTTGTGCGATATCACCAAATTTAATTTCATGCTCATCAACAATAGCCTGAAATATTTCATGAATTCGGGTACTTGTCCACTCTGGCAACTCGTTTAATCTACTCCGAAGTTCTTTCAGCACTATGCCTGCTTCGGAAGTTAGGTATTTACTCGTAGCTTTCTCATCATATTCAGCGAGCTCTTTAAAAAAGAACTCGGAGCTTTCAGCAAATTGCACAAGAGTTCTTGAACGTTGCTTCATTACCTCAAACAGGTCAATCAAAGACGGACCAGTATCTTCAGTATCGATCCCGGCATTCTGAAAAAACGGCTTTGCCAACTCGCAAATTCTGGGGGCATCTCCCGCCATCATGTACTGATGGTTCAACCACTCCAGTTTCTTTTCATCAAGCTTTGCAGGAGAGCGATTAATGCTCACTACATCAAACAACTCAATCATTTCTTCTACGGAGAAAATTTCCTGGTCGCCGTGCGACCATCCTAATCGAACGAGATAGTTCAACACTGCTTCCGGCAAGTATCCCTGTTTTCGCAAATCCAAAGCCCCTGAAGCACCTTCGCGTTTTGAAATCTTCTTGCCACTGGAAGACAGAATCATGGGCACATGCCCGAATTGAGGAAGCTTTGCACCTAGTGCCTGAAACAAGTTTATCTGCCGGGGAGTATTGTTCAAGTGATCGTCTCCTCTGATTACATGCGTTACACCCATTTCTATTTCATCTACTACAACCGAAAAATTGTATGTTGGCGAACCATCTGAACGAACAATTATCAAATCGTCCAATTCCGAATTTTTGTAGGCAACTTCCCCTTGAACCATGTCCTTGACCCTTACTTCACCATCCAACGGGCTCTTAAACCGAATCACCACGGGATTGTCTTTTGAACGACTCAGTTGCCGGTCGCGGCACTTGTTGTCATATCGAGGCTTTAAACCTTTGGCCTGCTGCTCCTCTCTCAGTTTCTCCAAACGCTCCGATGAACAATCGCAGTAGTACGCATTTCCTTCATCAATGAGTCTCGTGGCAACTCTGTCGTATGCAGTAAACCGCTGGGATTGGTAAACTGGGGGTTCATCTATATTCAGTCCTAGCCAGTCAAGAGTATCAAAAATTAGTTGAGTGGCTTCTGGTGTAGAGCGCAACCTGTCTGTATCTTCAATTCTCAGCAAAAAACTGCCCTTGTGCTTGCGCGCATACAACCATGAAAAAAGTGCGGTACGCACAGTTCCAATATGAAGATTGCCAGTCGGGCTTGGTGCAAAGCGTGTTACAACAGTCATAATATTGGCTACTCGGTATTGCGAACAGATTCGATTTTCAATTCTAACTGGTGGATTATTTCATGATGGAATGGACTACCGGAAAACCGGCATAGTTCCTGCAATCCGGTGGGACTGGTTACATTGACTTCCATAAGCATTCCACCGATTATGTCAATCCCGCAAAAAAAGATGCCCTGCTCCAGCAAACCAGGCTTAATTGCCTTGCAAATTTCCAAGTCTCTTTCACTCAGTTCACTCGGTTGAGCAACTGCTCCTTGGTCCAGGTTGTTCAACTCTACACCTTCTGCATGCACTCGAAGTATCGCACCTATCGGATCTCCATTGACTAGCAATATTCGTTTATCACCATCAACAGCAGCTGAAAGATATTGCTGAGCAAGAACCCAATGTTTACCAGACATTGTTATCTGTTCAATTTTTTCGTCAGCTTCGGGGTCATCAACTTCCAGAAATACAATGCCCTTCCCCCCGTGCCCGTCAATTGGCTTGAGAGTCAATCTTCCCATTTGCTCTGCGCATTCAAGAATCTCTCGTTTACTGTTGCTAATCAATGTATACGGAGTCAGGTCGGGATAGAACATTGCCGCCAGTTTTTCATTCCAATTGCGAATACCGGTGGGTGAGTTGACAACCACAGTGTTTGATCTTAGCAAATCCAAAAGCAGTGTCGAATACAGATATCCTCGATCAAACGGGGGATCAGTTCGAATCAATATTGCATCCATGCAGGCAAGATCCAATTCATCGAATTTCAGAACAGTAAACGGCTTTTCAATCGTTGTGTGCACATCTACTTCCGACACTACGGCACTTACTGTTTCATTGTTCGCTTTCATGGAACCCGCGCCGAAATAAAATACACTATGCCCGCGTTCGCGTGCAGCCAGCATCAAAAAATAGGTTGTGTCCTTGTAAGCCTTGACTGACTCCAAAGGATCCATCAAGAAAGCAAATTTCAAAATTCAATCCTGTATTTACAAATCTACGCGTAAAATATACCTCTTTGTATATCAAATTTGTTCTGATATGGACGGAGAACCGAGTTGGCTTGCACCCTGCACTCCCTTGGGAATATGGTATTCCTGATTACTATCAATTGCACAATCAATTCAATTTGTTTTGAAATCAACTAATTTTATTCGACAAGCCATAGACAAGGACATCGAGAATGGTGCAGTCAAAGGCCCCGTTACTACCCGATTTCCGCCGGAGCCCAACGGCTATTTGCATATAGGCCACGCAAAATCAATTTGCCTGAATTTTGGAATCGCCGAAGATTATCACGGAAAGTGCAACTTTCGGTTTGATGACACCAATCCCAGCAAGGAGAATATTGATTACGTTAACTCCATCATAGAGGATGTCAGGTGGCTTGGCTACAGCCTGAATGATGCCCCCCTGCATGCATCAAGTTACTTTGAACAGCTTTATTCATTTGCTGTTGAATTAATCGAACAGGGCAAAGCATACGTAGACAGCTTGTCTCCCGAACAGATAAGGGAGTACAGAGGAACGCTGACTGAACCCGGTAAAGACAGCCCCTATCGAAATCGGACTATTGAAGAGAATCTGGACTTGTTCACCCGAATGCGAAATGGGGAATTCAAGGAAAACGAACATGTACTCCGGGCGAAAATTAGTATGTCGTCTGGCAACATCAATATGCGCGACCCGGTACTCTACCGAGTTCGGCACGAATCTCACCCAATAACCGGGGCCGACTGGTGTATCTATCCTTTGTATGATATGGCTCACGGGTTATCGGATGCCATTGAAGGCGTAACGCATTCACTTTGTACTATGGAGTTCGAAGACCATCGTCCGCTTTACGATTGGCTGATTGATAATGTGACGGCACCAAGCAAGCCGAAGCAAATTGAATTTTCCCGCTTGTCTTTGGAGTACACAGTTCTGAGTAAGCGACTCCTGACCCGGATTGTCGACGAAGGGCTTGTTGATGGTTGGGGCGACCCAAGAATGCCTACCCTTGCGGGTTTGCGGAACCGGGGCTACACTCCCGAATCTATTCGCGATTTCTGCGAAAGAATCGGAATCACCAAGAATTTCAATGAAGTGGAAATGGGTGTTCTTGAAAATTCGGCACGACTGCATTTGGACCATGCTGCACCCAGAACAATGGCAGTTTTAAATCCGTTGAAACTCGTGGTTGAAAACTACCCTGAGGACAAGGTCGAATGGCTAGATGCTCAAATTCACCCGAAGAGACCCGAACTTGGCACTCGTAAAGTGCCATTTTCAAAAACGATTTATATTGAAAAAGACGACTTTATGGAAGCACCTCCGAGAAAATACTTTCGGCTTGCTCCAGGTGCTGAAGTTCGATTGCGCTATGCTTACTTGATTACTTGTACAAGCGTAGTGAAAGATAGCAGTGGCGAGATTACACAAGTCAATTGCACAATTGACCCTGATAGTCGCGGTGGTATCGCCCCGGATGGAAGGAAGGTAAGAGGAACCATTCACTGGGTTTCGGAATCCCATTGTCAATCAGCGACAGTCAACCTGTATGACCGATTGTTCTCAGTGCCCAACCCGAATTCATACAGTTGGGAAGAATTTAGCAATATCATTAACCCTGACTCGCTTCAAGTCGTTGGAGATACCAAAGTTGAAGTTGATGCAGCTCGGGCACCTGCAGGCAGTCGGTTTCAGTTTGAAAGAAACGGCTACTACTATCTGGCTCAGCCGTCCACCGATAACAACAATGCTATTTTTCATCGCACGGTTTCACTGAGGGATTCCTGGTCAAAGATCGAAAAGTAGTCGACTCAATTCATGAGGGAAGTACATTGAAACTCAGAAAAGGCGACCCATGGATGCCAGCCCCAAAATATGCACACTCACTGAGAGGCTTGACAGTAAATCTACTGGTCAAGAACATGGAGAAGGCGCTGGAATTTCAAACCAGAGTACTTTCAAATTCGGTTGTATATTCTGACCCGGATTTTGCTGTTGTACGAGGTTGCGGTTCAGAGTGGATGCTGCATACCGACCATACCTACGAAGAAAACCCAATTTACATTGAAACAACCCAAGCATCAAAACGCGGAATAGGAATTGAGCTTCGCCTGCATGGGCGAAATCCCGACATTGCCGTTGAAAATGCTCGCAAGTGGAATTATCTTGTTTTACAAGAGGCTACCAGCAAAGATGCGCATCAACTTCGAGAGGCTTATATCGTAGATGACGATGGATATACCTGGGTACCCGATATTCCGTTTTGACCTTGAAGTTGCTTCTGGTTCATAGGTCGCTTTACTTGGTTTGACACCTGAATCAATACAAATTTCGACACCTTGGTTGATACAGTGGAAAACTTGCAGGCGGATTCTTACAAGGAATTGTGATTTACACTTTACTCGAAAAATGGAGTATAAGTATCGTGATAACCACTCTTGTTTAGCCATACAAATTAAATCTGATAGATAGGACGAATACCCATTATTATTGCCAAAAAATGTCGGTATAAGGTAAAAAGCAAGGAGATAATCTATGTTTGGACACCCATGTACTGAAGTAGCCAGATATTTGCTTGATCATGCAGAAGAGAGAAAAATGGCACTCTCACCGATGAAGCTTATGGGACTTATATACAATGATAACCAATTACCATGATTAGAACTTATACCTACACTGCAAAGATTTCCAAAGGGTGTCATAGAAACTTGGAAGAGTTTCTGAATCAGGAAACACTATTGTGGAACTGTGCCTTGCAGGAAAGAATAGATGCCTACAAGAAGCAGAATATAGGCATTTCCTATCTTGACCAGCAAAAGTCCTTAACAACAATAAGGCAAGAAGACGAGTGGTTTGAGAAGTTTCACTGCTCATCTCAGAGAACCTGCCTGAGAAGACTGGATAAAGCGTTCAAAAGATTCTTTGACAGAGAAAAGAAAGGGGAGAAGCCAGGGTTTCCAAGGTTCAAGTCGAGGAACAGGGGAGTCAAGTCTTTTGAGACAAGCGACTTTAAGATAAAAAAGGCAGTTTCCTGGAACTGTATTCGGGTAAAAGGAATTGGAAAGTTCAGGTATAAAGGAAAACTAAAGGGAGAAGCCAAGATACTTAGGATAGTAAAGACTCCAATTAGAGTTAAGCTACAACTGGTTTGTCAGCTTCCGGATGTACAAGTAGAGGATGCAAGAGCTCCTGTAGGAGTGGATGCTGGAGTGTTAAACAGGATTTCCTTGTCCAATGGAGTGCAAATTCCTAAAAGGAATGTAGACAGAACCAAACTAAGAACTTTACAGAAGAAAGTTTCCAAGTCTGTAAAGGGTTCAAACAGCAGAAAAAAGAAGATTCTGTCTTTGAATAAAGAGTGGCAGAGGGCAAGGGAAAGAAACAAAGGCTACTTGCACGAGCTGACTACAAGTTTAGTGAAAGACTGCACTTCCAAGTTTTACGTGGAAGACTTGAAAGTTAAGAATATGACAGCTACTGGCGGTAGCTGTAAAACAGGATTAAACAGGTCAATACTTGACCAGACATGGGGAGACTTTAATGAGATGCTAAGCTACAAGGCTGAGAGTGCCGGTGGCTTCGTATCTAAAGTCAATCCTAAGTTTACATCCCAGACTTGCTCCAAATGCGGCAGCAAGCCTAAGGAAAAGATAAAACTAAGCGATAGGACTTATCTTTGCAAAGCTTGTGGCTATACTGAAGACAGGGATGTAAACGCTGCTATAAATGTTCTTCGTGTCGGGTTGACCGGCACTTTGGGCGGGCGGCCCGAAGCGCAGGAAGAAGGAAGACTTAAAGCATTCATTGGAATGCCCACTGCGCAGAACAGTATACAGTGGTCTGGTTATCAATGTATATAATTCCCAAGCTTATAAAACTCGTCTATATTTCACACGGCTGGATGCTAGGTCTTTATGGGCGACCACTAATTCGGGAAAATGCTGAGGCATGGCGCTACGGGCCGGTAATCCCAGAGCTTTATTTAAAAGTGAAGAAATTTCGCTCAAAGCCTGTACGCGCGGATGAAGTTTTTCCTGGATTGAATGATGAATCATTTGATGAATACGAATCTAGTGTAATGGATGAAACTCTTGAAATCTACGGAAAGCGTACGGCAATACAGCTTTCACAATTGACGCATTCACCAAACTCACCATGGGATCTAATTTATAACGGACATAGTCGAAGTCCGGTGATTTCAGATCAATTGATAGAAGACCATTATGCCCGACTTTACCAAAGGTATGGCTCCTGACTAGCCACGAGATGAAAAAAGGCACAATTCTTTGACATGCCTCTAACTATAAGTAAGGAAAGCCCGAATC
This sequence comes from Arenicellales bacterium, assembly GCA_965203865.1. Lineage (GTDB taxonomy): Bacteria > Pseudomonadota > Gammaproteobacteria > Arenicellales > JAJDZL01. The sequence goes on along the minus strand of OZ241916.1, from coordinate 904,617 downwards.
AGCACATGAACAACGGCGGTTTGCGGCGTTCGTTCCGGCTACTGAGGTTTTCAGTAGCGGATATTGAAGGGGAAAACAAACTCGCCAGCATACTCATTCAGATCGTTTCGTTGTATGATTCGACAACCCTTTATAATAGTTATAGGCATGTTCTTTGATTAGTGGTTATTTGTATTGATTTCCATGATATTGGCACTAAAATATCATTTAGTTGCACCGCATAGCATTCATTTTCCAAGTGCCCAGCAATTCGACGAACTCGAGAACATAGTTACAAGTGCCGCAGTTACTGCATTAGCTTCTGAATATATGAGAAGACTACTCTAGAAATTCCTGCTTTTCTAGATTGGCATCCCAAATAATTTTGCATTGACACAGTGCAACAAGTCTTGATTCACCTGCTATAATTTTCCTTCAAATTTTCTCATCACAGCAAAATGGAATATCTACTCGATTTTTTATTATTTTTCGCCAAAACAATTATTGTTGTTTTGTGCATTTTTATCCCCTTGCTGTTTTTAATGGCGATATCTTCCAAGCAAAAGTTGCATCAAAAGGAACATCTTGAAGTAAACCAGTTGAACAAACGCTACGAGGCAATGGCAGATGCAATAAATTCAACAGTACTTTCCAAGAAATCATACAAGGAGAATGTAAAGTCTCGAAAAAAGGAAGATAAAAAATCCGAGAAAGAAGCAAAGGACGAAAGTTTAAAAAACATTTATGTCATTAATTTTCATGGCGACATCCAGGCAAGTCAAATCGACCGAATCCGAGAAGAAATTACTGCTGTACTGACTGTAGCTGAGCCAACAGATGAAGTCGTAGTAAAAATTGAAAGCCAAGGCGGTGCCGTGCATGCCTACGGACTGGCTGCATCTCAATTGAGTCGCATCAAAAGCAAGGGAATTCGGCTTATTGTGACAGTCGACAAAGTAGCTGCAAGCGGGGGATATTTGATGGCCTGCGTGGCAGACACTATACTTGCTGCGCCTTTTGCTATTGTTGGTTCAATCGGAGTACTGGCGCAAGTCCCCAACCTGAGTCGCGTACTGGAAAAGCATGACATTGAATACCAGGAATTCACTGCCGGCGAGTACAAAAGAACAGTTGGCATGTTTAGCCCTCCGACTGAAAAAGGCACAGCAAAATTCAAAGAAGAAATAGAGGATACACATACTCTTTTCAAGGATTTCATCCACTTGAACAGACCCAAAGTTGACATTGACAAGGTTGCGACAGGAGAGTTCTGGTTTGGCACCCGCGCACTTGAACGAGATTTGGTCGACGAACTAATTACCAGCGACCAGTATCTTCTGGAAGCCAGTAAGGAACATAATATTCTTGAAGTGAAGTATGTTCGCAAGAAGAAACTCCTGGAACGCATTAATCCAGCCATGGAATCACTTCTACCATCAGTAATACGAAATCGATTCACTGATTCAAGGATTATTGACCGATATTGATTGAACAGTGATGTATTCCCTTGACATCGGACCGGTTCGCTACGGCTCAAATGTTTATATCGCCAACACAGCAACAGTGGTCGGCGATGTGGTTTTAGGCGATGATGTTGGCATTTGGTTCGGCGCTGTAATTCGAGGAGACAATGACACAATTTCAATTGGCCACGGCTCCAATGTGCAAGATTGCTGCGTACTGCATACTGACCCTGGTATCAAACTCAATATCGGCAACAACGTCAGCATAGGACACAAGGCGATGTTGCACGGTTGCACGATCGGCGATGGAACCTTGATTGGAATCAACTCAGTAATTTTGAACAACGCATCAATTGGAAAAAATTGCCTGATTGGTGCAAACGCGTTGATTGCTGAAGGCAAGAAAATTCCCGACAATAGCCTGGTTGTTGGTTCTCCGGGCCGGGTAGTTCGAAAATTGAAAGAAAGCGAAAAAACCATGCTGCTGAAATTCAATCAGTCGTACATTGACAAAATTCGGCGATACAAAACCACATTGAAAGAAATGCCCCATGACCACTAATGTTCCAGAAAAAATGAAAGTCATTGAAGTTCCGCAACCCGGCGGTGCAGATGTTCTGGTATTTGGAGAACGACCTACTCCGGAACCTGATGGTGAAGAAGTATTGATTCGGGTCGCTGGTGCCGGAATGAATCGAGCGGATATTATGCAGCGAGAAGGAAAGTACCCGCCGCCACCCGGAGCATCTGACCTACTTGGACTGGAAGTTTCTGGAACTGTTGTTGCATTAGGCAAAGATACAGAAAATTTATCCATAGGCAACAAGGTTTGCGCACTGGTTGCAGGCGGCGGCTATGCAGAGTATTGTCTGGCACCTGCCTCGTCTTGTCTTCCGGTTCCAGACAGCCTCGATATTGTTGGAGCCGGAGCAGTCCCTGAAACCTTTTTTACAGTATGGACGAACGTATTCACTCGGGGGAATCTGAGTAAAGGCGAATCCATTCTGATTCATGGGGGAAGCAGTGGAATCGGAACAACCGCAATACAATTGGCGAAAGCATTCGGTGCCACAGTGCTGACTACCGCCGGGTCTGACAAGAAATGCAACAGGTCAATTGAACTTGGAGCCGACATTGCAATCAACTACAAAGAGAAAGACTTTGTAGAGGAAGTGCTGAACATCACTAATGGAAAAGGGGTTGATGTAATACTTGACATAGTAGGCGGCAACTATGTACCGAGAAATTTGAAGTGCCTCGCCATGGAAGGACGCGCAGTCATCATCGCAACGCAAGGTGGATTGAAGTCGGAAATCAACATACTGCCCATTATGATGAAGCGATTGACTTTGACAGGATCCACACTGCGAGGGCGCTCCGTAGAGCAAAAAGCCGCGATCGCTGATGAATTGCGAGAAAAGGTTTGGCCACTACTGGAAAACAATACTGTTTATCCAGTCATTGATTCTGTGTTCCCGGTTGAACAAGTAAAGGAAGCACACTTGCACTTGGAGTCAGGTCAGCATATTGGCAAAATCGTATTGACATTCAATTGATTTGACTTGACATAAAACTCTTCTGGCGGAACATGCCCACGCTAGAAATCCTTGCTAATCCCACGGCTGCTTCCGAATGGTGCGACCACCATCGAAGCAAGAAAAACTCAATTGGCTTCGTACCCACAATGGGTGCGTTGCACAAAGGGCATCTATCGCTTCTTCACCAATCCATAAATGAAAATGATGTTACTTGTGCGAGCATTTTTGTGAATCCTCTTCAGTTCAATGACCCCAAGGATTTTGATAGATATCCCAGAAACCATAATTCGGATTTTGAAAAATTACGGCAAACTGGCTGCAATATGGTCTTCCTGGGAACCATTGCCGACTACTTCAACGGAGAAGACGATTTCGGGAAAATTCCACTACGCGATCCTGGAATCTACGGAAGAGGACTGGAAGGAGAATTCCGTCCTGGACATCTTGAAGGGGTTTGCACAATCGTCCATCAACTGTTTCAATTCGTCGGCGACTGCAGGGCATACTTCGGAATGAAAGATTACCAGCAACTGCTGGTAATCCGCGACTTGGCCCGCCAGATTGGTTATCCGAAAATTGTCGCCTGCCCAACCATTCGAGACAGTGATGGACTGGCACTTTCATCCCGAAATGCTTTACTTGGCATTCGCGAAAGAGTAGTTGCCAGTAGTATTTACCGCTCGTTGATGGCCGCAAAAAATGCCTGGCAGTCCGGCGAGCGCAACCCAGAGACACTCCGAAGCACCATGGTCCAGCAATTGCAGGCCCCTGAAATTCGGATAGACTACGCAGATCTTCGAAATCCTGGCAACTGGATGCCTGACTCTCCTGCTAAAAAAATGGAAAGTGCTGTAGCCTTGATTGCTGCTCATGTGGGCAGCACAAGACTAATCGATAATTTAAGACTGGATTCGACTGATTAATTATCGTCGCTGCCGCGCTTGAAATTAAATTGCGCACCCGCTTGAATTGCCTCCGGCCACCGAGCTGTGATAGTTTTCATTCTCGTATAGAATCTCACACCTTCCGGTCCGTGCATGTAATGGTCTCCGAAAAGCGAGCGTTTCCAGCCGCCAAAACTGTGGTACGCCACAGGTACCGGAATCGGAACATTGACACCGACCATTCCAATTTTCACATTGGAAATGAAATCCTGTGCCCGGCCGCCATCGCGCGTAAATATCGCCGCACCGTTCCCATACTCGTGGTCACTAACAAGTTGAACTGCTTCTTCATAGCTTCCCGCTCGAACTACACTGAGGACCGGCCCAAATATTTCCTCCTTGTAGATTTTCATATCGGGTTTGACATTGTCAAACAAGCATCCACCCAGAAATGCTCCGTGCTCATAGCCTTGAACCGATAAATCTCGTCCGTCAACAACCAGATCCGCTCCTTCTTCAACCCCAATATCGACATAGGATCGAACCTTGTCGCAATGCTCGGGAGTGACCAATGGACCCATTTCAGCGCTTGAATCTGTATACGGCCCAACTGCGAGTTCTTTTACACGCGGCTTCAATCGTTGAACCAGTTCATCTGCTGCCTCATCGCCAACTGCCACAACTACCGAAACAGCCATGCAACGCTCACCGGCAGAACCGTATCCAGCACCAATAGCCGCATCGACCACTTGATCCATATCAGCATCTGGCATAACGACCATGTGATTCTTTGCTCCGCACAGTGCCTGAACCCGCTTGCCGTAACTGCAACCGGTCTTGTAGATGTACTCACCGACCGCTGTTGAACCAACAAAACTGACTGCGGCAACTTTGGGATGACTGAGAATGGTATCCACTGCAACCTTGTCTCCGTTCACGACATTCAGTACGCCGTCAGGCAATCCCGCCTCTTTCATGAATTCTGCGAGCATCAAAGGACAACTGGGATCCTTTTCAGACGGTTTTAAGACAAACGTATTTCCACACGCAATCGCCATTGGAAACATCCACATCGGAACCATTGCCGGAAAGTTAAAAGGGGTTATTCCTGCGCACACGCCCACCGGCTGACGAATAGAATAACTTTCCACACCTTTGGCAACACGTTCGGACATCTCACCTTTCAGAAGCTGGGGGATCCCGCAAGCAAATTCGACTACTTCCAGTCCGCGACCTATGGAACCCTTCGCATCTTCAATTGTTTTTCCATGCTCGGCAGACAGTGCAGCTGCTAGCTCCTCAATATTTTTCTTCAAAATTTCACGGAAATTAAACAGAACTTGCGTTCGACTCGCCGGCGGAACAGCTGACCATCCCGGCAATGCGTCCGCCGCCGCATCTATCGCGGCACCGACTTCTTCCTCGCTTGCAAGCGGTGTTTGCTTTACAACTGCTCCGATTGCCGGATTGTAGATGTCTCCGAATCGGCCACTGGTGCCTTCGACACGCTGACCATTAACATAGTGATAAAGTGTTTCTTTAACTTGTACGTCCATCATTCATACTCAACTGATTAATTTGTCTAATAAATGTTCTAGTGAAACAAATGCGCTGCCTGGCACATGTTCTTCAATTTCTTTACGGCCAATTCTCGACCCAATAGTCCCAACCCGCAATCAGGAGCCGCAATCAATCGATCTCGATCTATATGCTCCAGTGCAGATTCAATTCTACTATGAATTTCTTCAATCGTCTCTATGCGACTCAAGGCAATTGCCACAACTCCCAGAATCACGTTGGTATCCGCAAATATCTCCAGCAAGCTCAAATCGTTATGTCGGTGAGCATCTTCAATCGAAACCGTATGGATGCTAGACTGGTTCACTGCACCTGCAATTTGAAAATATGCGTTTCGGTCTGCTTTCGGATAATCCAAATTATCCAGCTTGTCGGGATATCCGCAACACATGTGCATGGTCGAAGTTACAGGTTCCGGTATGCCGTGAAAAACTCTTTCCAGATTTTCTACTCCATACTCCAGTGCCTTGTCCGGTTTACGTGCGAATATCGGTTCATCAACCTGAATTATTGAGCAACCGGCATCCGCCAGTGCCAGCACCTCTTGATTCAGTGCATCTGCCAAGTCTGCTCCCAACTCTTGCTCTGTAGCATAGTAGTCGTTAGCTGTTGTATCGGTAATTGTCATCGGACCCGGCAGGGTAATCTTCACCGGCTTGTCCGAAAATGACTGAGCCAGCTTCCAGTCACTCACTAAAAATCCCGTGTCCCGTGCACTAACCTTGCCAGTAATCGTGGGTAGTTTTGCTGAATATGCACCGCCGCGAAGTTCCCGCAATGTCAGTACTGAAAAGTCTATTCCCTTGATATGGCGACAATGGTAGTGAATGTAGTTTTCCCGGCGGACTTCGCCATCTGTAAGAATATCAATCCCCGCTTCAAGTTGATCGTTAACAACATCGCGAGTGGCATTTTCAATAATTGATTCGGCAGATTCGCCCATGGATGCAAGAGCCGCTTCCCAACTGCTGGTCGGGTCAGAAGAGTCCGGTCCTTCTGGAGAATTGAACCAGTCGGGCAAGTGCAGATAATCCGGTTTTGGATACGCCCCGATGCAGGTGGTTTTCAACTTAAATGACCGTTTCAATACAAAGGGAACGCGTCAATTCCCTTGTTCTGTCCCTGCCTGCTCCGTAAGGTTATTCGGTGCGAAGATAGACTGGTATCCTTCAGTGCCTTTTGCACTCGAACTCTCCTCTGCCCCGGACTGATCTTCTAAATTACTAGGAGCAAAAATGGATTGATATCCTTCTGTTCCTTTTGCGGTTGTTTCAGTATCAGGAGAAGCCGTTTGCTCTTGAAGATTTTGTGGAGAAAATACACCTTCGTAACCTTCTGTTCCCCTGGCTTTTGATTCCGTTGACTGCTGCTCGACTGCAGATTGAAACATTTGCTTCTGCTGCATTTTTTCTACTCGTCGCTGCACCTCGACACGCTTGGTTTCTTTTACTGCAGCTTTGCATTCGTCAACACCGATTGTTCCTGAAAAATACACAATTCCAAGTCCGCCGACAATGATCAGAGCTGACATGATAAATGCCGGTTCAGCGAAGAATGAACGTTCCTTGCTCTTTACTCTTGCACCCTCCGTAATTTCCCCTCTCGCAACTGCTGCGGCTCTCTTTTGCCTTCGTCCTTCGCGGCGTTGCGAGATTTCATATGCAATGGCACCGACAAGAGTCAAAAATACAATGAGTACCGCCAATGCACTAATCGATGGATCGATTCCATATCGCACTTTGCTTGCAAGCACAGTTGTGAGCGTGCTTTCTGAAACAATTGTAAAAATAGTAGTGTTGTAATTTTCAAACGAAGCCAGAAACGCCAGCACAGCCGCGGAACCGATTGCCGGCTTCAAAAAAGGCAGGAGCACTTTGCGAAAAGTTTGAACATGCGTTGCACCAAGATCCAAAGCGGCTTCCTCCAGAACCGGATCAAACCGCTGCAACCGAGCAATGAATATAAGCATTGCATAAGCCGAAATAAACGTCGCCTGCCCGACAATGGTTAGAAAGATACCGTTGTAGAAAAGTGACTCTGCAGAGAATCCCAGCATCACACCGATTCGGTCCCAAAACAGCAAAGTCGATATGCCGAGTACGACTCCAGGAACCAAAATTGGTGAAATCACTATGGTGTAGTACCAAGGTCGCACGCGAGCACTGATTTGCATAAGCATCAGTGCTCCAGCAAGACCGATGGGAACAGCGAGCAGCACAACACCCAGACCAATAAGCACACTATTGCGCAAGCCAACCATAAGCCGCGTGTCTTGGGCAAGAATGTTAAACCACTCTACAGAAAAGCAATCCCAAGGCGCCACCCTCGGAAAAGATGATGTATTGAAAGCTGTTACGCCCATCACGATCAGCGGACCGAACAAGTAGAGAAAGAACAGCAAGACGAATGCCAATACCACGATTCGCTGGACTCGTTCCTGCATCATCGCATTAACTCTCCAAACTTGACTTTGAAAATCCTCATCATAATGAGAACAAACGCGATACAGGCAATTAGCAGGATAATCGCGTATGCTGAGCCTCGGGCCCAGTTGCCGGCCTGATTGAAGCCTTGATAGATGATTTGAGTAAACCACAAACTACTGGGGCCGCCGAGAATTTGTGGTGCCGCCAATGCTCCTGCTGTCAGCATGAACACCATAGTACAACCGGATGAAATCCCGGGCTTTGCATGCGGCACTACAATTCGCCAGTGAATTCGCCACCACGGAGAACCCAAGTCCCGGGCAGCTTCAATCTGATTCTTGTCCAGGCTTTCTACTGCATTGTAGATTGGAAAGATCATAAGCAGAATAAAGGCGTAGCTCAAGCCTGCCCACAACGCGACATCGTTTCGTATGAAGTCGTAAGGCTCCGACAGTATTCCAACTGCAACCAGAAAGTTGTTTATCACCCCGGTTGAACCGAAAATTATTTTAAATGCAAATGCCCTTAGAATCTCGTTCACCCAGAACGGCACGATTAGAGACAGCACCATAAGCCGGCTCCAGCCGCCTCTCGCCACGTGAGCAAGATAGTAGGCTATCGGATAGCATAGGGCCAGATCAATGATAGTCACCGTAATGGCGGCAATTATGGTTCTGAAGAAAACTGTAAGGTCAATGATATTGTAGGAATCTGTCGACTGGGCGCTACCGAAAATCATGTATTGATAATGCTCAATCGTATAGTAATGCTCCTCGCTGCCGAATTTCGGCGGGGGTACATTGGCTCGAATTGAAAAATCAAGCATAAATAGTTGGGGTAGCAGGATCATCATAAAGACCCAGAACCCCACACTAATCAGCAGAAACAGTGCAACAGCTAAACCGTTGCGCCGGAAAAAATCCTGCCAGTATGCTGCGACGTTCATTTCACTGGAATCCGAATAATAGAAGATTACTCTGCTGCTAGTGGTCCTTCCGGAAGTACGGTTGCTACCTTTTCATTAAACGAGATGGTCACCTCGTCTCCCTTTTTATGCTCCGGCTCTTCGCCGTCATTGACAAAGGACATTTTCACCCGTTTTTGAGACAGAGTATCTAAAAACACCTGCCAAAAGTGACCTTCAAACTCCTGGTAAAAGACTTTTGCAGTGACTGTGTTGCCGGAATCGCCGCCATTCGCATAGCGGAATGATTCAGGACGCACAAACAGGAACGCATTGTCCCCTTTTTTAACTACAGATTCTTCTTTGGCACCAACCATGCCGGTCAAAGTGCCTTCCGGTGTTTCAACTGCCGCGACACCATTGCTTACATCGGTCACCTTCCCTCGAAACAGGTTGTTTTCTCCGACAAACGAAGCAACAAACGCCGTGTCCGGATGATCGTACAACGTCGTTCCGTCGCAAACTTGCTCAATAATCCCCTCGCGCATGACAGCGACGTTGTCAGACATCGTTAGCGCTTCACCCTGGTCGTGAGTAATATAGATAAATGTAATTCCTACCTGCTGCTGAATTGACCGCAGTTCGGTGCGCATATGTTGTCGCAACTTCAGGTCGAGTGCACTTAGTGGTTCATCAAGCAGCAATACATCCGGTTGTGCACACAAGGCCCGGGCAATCGCAACACGCTGCTTTTGCCCGCCCGACAATTCGTTCACCATTTTGTCCCCTTGTCCGGGCAGAGCAATTAATTCAAGGAGCTCTTCTGCTTTTTTCCTTCGTTCTGATTTGCCAGCTCCCTTAACCTCCAGAGAAAATGTAATGTTCTCCCAGATGGTCATCAATGGAAACAAAGCGAGGTTTTGAAATATCAGGGCCGTAGGACGGCGATTCGGCCCAATTCCGGCGACATTGTTGCCGCCGATCAAAACATCTCCTTCGGACGGCTCCAAAAATCCTGAAACCGCTCGAAGCAAAGTTGTTTTGCCGCAGCCGGAAGGCCCTAAAATAGTAAAAAACTCCCCTTCCTGAATATGCAGATTTACCTCTTTTGCTGCGATAAAATCTCCAAATCTAATCCAAACATTCTCCAGTCGGACATCTGCACTCATAAAACCTCACCTTTCTGATTTATTGAAAGTTTTCTACAAGAAAAATTTATTGTAACTCAAAGAAGATGCGCACATCAAATTAAATTCAATGTGCGCACCCTTCATGCAATTGACAAAACTGTCAATTTAAGCGTTTACGAACTTGTTCCGATACTCGGTTCGGACATCAGCATACCATGCCGGCTCAGCAGGCCATGGATTCAGATTGGCCAAAGAGTCATCCGGATAAGCTTCTGAAAAGTTCTTTTTGTATTGAGCACCAGCAAAGGCATCAGCACCAATAACAGCAGAATTATAGCCGTGCGTATCAATTGCCTTGCCGCCGGGTTCCTTCCTGAAAGCATACTCGACGAAGGCATACGCCTGGTCCATGTTGTCAGCACTAACAGAAAGCGACATGCCGTCCACCCACGCCATTGAACCTTCTTTGGGAGCCTGATAGTGAACCGGTTCGCCACTGTTCTTCATTGCCAAAGGCGGACCGTCCCAAGTTTGCCCAACAAGAACACCGTCGTTCAGGAAACCGTTCTTCTGACTATCCGCATCGTTCCAGAACAACTTGACTTCCTTCTTGTTCTTGATGCAATAGTCAGTAATCTTTTGCCAGATTGGACGCATGGTTTCCTCATTGTCATAAGCGCGCCATACATCGCCTGGCTCCAGCTCGCCAATGGTTTCCATATAAAGACCTGCACCCAGCATTCCCGAATGCGGCCGTATCATGGTGTTGCCATTGCCGGAACCGTCCCAGACATTGCCGTAGCTTGGCTGCCCACCGGGAGGCGAATAAAGGTCTGTACGCCAACCCATTCCTTCGGTTCCCCAAATATGGGGAAGCCAGTGTGAGCCCTTGCCACCAAAATTCCACTCGTTGTCACCGACTTTAAGCATCGCCGGATTGACATTGGCGAGATTTGGAATTTTGCTGTAATCCCAAGGCTGCAGCAATTCCAGATCGACCCACTGTCCAGAACGAACATTGGTCGGGGAGCAAATATCGACGCCCTTTCCTTTTGTTGCCTTCATCTTGTTGATAATTTCCTCGTTGGAACCGATTCCCGTGTAGTTCACAGCAATACCGGTTTCAGCTGTGAAAGAATCCAGGTAGCCTGGCGGTAGATAGTCAGACCACATCAAGACATTGACTTCGCCCGATGATTGCGCCAACACTTTGGAACTAACAATCCACGGGCCTATTGCAGCAGTCGCTCCTGCTGCACCACTGGTCTTCAGAAATTTCCGGCGACTCACGCCGCCAGCGCAATCTCGTTTCATAGCAGAGAAACCTCCTTAATTGAACGTAATTGAATAAAGAATATAAATTCCATAATATACGATTTTACAATTTCAAGCACAACTTCATGGCAAATATTTTATTCCTTTACTCAGAATTGAAATACCCACCGAATTCAACCTGTCTTTTAACAAATCCGCCTTGCTGGTTCTGCTCGCACAATGAGCAATTAATTTTGAAATTTTCTTCGCTCATCAGACAGCTGCCTGTATTAGGCAAATAACAAAATCGACATGCCTACATTTGACCAAGGACTTTCCCCAAAATTCCGCAGATTTCGTCAATGTGGGACTGTTCGGAAATCAACGGCGGCGCAAGGATGATTGCATCTCCTGTTGCCTTGGCGTGCAACCCTGCGGCAAAAAGTCTTTTCTGAAATTCCAGGCCGGCCTTGCCGGGGGAGCCATCCGGGACAATATCCAGTCCGGCAATCATGCCATAGCCGCGTATATCGGTGACTTTATCGTAGGCTCGCAACTCAAATACTCTATCCAGGAAATAGTCGGACAATTTTGCACCGCGGTCGAACAAGTTTTCTTTCTCATAGATATCCAGCGTCGATAAACCCGCGGCGCAGGCACCCGGATGACCTGAATAAGTATAGCCATGAAACAGTTCAACTGATTTTTCAGGAGCTGCTTCCACGATCGTGTCATGAACATCCTGATTTACCGCAACGGCACCCATGGGCTGCGCCGCATTGGTCAAAGCCTTCGCCATCGTCATCATATCTGGCGTTACGCCAAAGCTCTGGGACGCAAAAGGCTTGCCGGTTCGCCCAAAACCGCAAATAACTTCATCAAACACCAGAAGTATGTTGTACTCGTCGCAAATTTCCCGTAATCGTTCCAGATATCCAACAGGCGGGACAAGGCAACCAGTTGACCCTGCTATCGGCTCAACAAAGCAGGCTGCAATCGTATCTGCACCGAAGTTCTGTACAATTCGCTCAAGGTCGTTTGCCAGTTCTGCACCTTTTTCGGGTTGGCCGCGTGCAAACCGGTTCTCTGGCAACCATGTGTGACGCATGTGGGAAACTGCCGGCATGCCAACCCCGAACGCCTGCCGATTCTTGATCATTCCGCTAAGGGAAGTGCCACCTATGTTTACACCGTGATAGGCGCGTTCTCGCGAAACTAGCCTTTGCCGCTGGCCTTCTCCTCGTGCATAGTGGTAAGCCACTGCTATCTTGATCGCAGTGTCAATCGATTCCGACCCCGAGTTGACAAAAAATATCTTGTCAAGTCCTGCAGGAGTGATCTTCGAGAGTTTTTGTGCAAATCTGAAGGAGTGCAAGTGTCCCATTTGAAAAGGTGCGGTGTAGGCCAACTCGCGAAGTTGCTGATGCACCGCATCGGCGATCTCTTTGCGACTATGGCCGGCGGAACAACAAAACAGTCCCGACGAGGCATCGATAATCTTGTCACCGTCCGGAGTATATAAATAAACACCCTCACCGCGCATAATGAGCCGAGGACTGGATTTGAAGTCCCGATTGCTCGTGAACGGCATCCAGTGATTCTTCAATAATTCAGCATTGTGCCGCATTAAATTTCTTCCTCCAATAACAACAAAATAACAACTTGTTTTTACTGAGTATTCACTGAGTAAAAAATTGTCCTCTCATTAAGTCCCTATTATGTTTGCTTGACGACCGAGTAGCAAGAAAAATTTTGTTTTTTATAAAAAATATTTTGCTTCTTCTATAGAGAATTGTACGAGTCAAACTACCGCTGCAAGCCTCTTTATTCAATCAACATCGCTTCTTTCAATACGATCTACATGTTTTTGAGTGAATTTTTTGTATTCACTATGAAAATCTGCTTTATTTTTAACATTATTTCGTTATCATACATGGCAAATACAAGCACTGCATTTTTATTCAATCAATCACGAGAAAATTATGCGAATTGGTGTTCCAAAAGAGACGAAACAGGACGAGTTCAGAGTTGGGCTGATTCCCGGTAGCGTACGGGAGCTCGTTCATTACGGCCACGAAGTGGCTGTTGAAACAAATGCCGGAATCGGAATTCAAGCTTCGGACGATGACTATAGAAATTCTGGAGCCAAAGTTCTTGACACACCGGAAGACATATTTGAATTTGCCGATATGGTCGTAAAGGTAAAAGAACCTCTGGCATCGGAACGAAAGTTGCTGCGGGAAAACCAGATACTGTTTACTTTTTTGCATCTTGCGCCGGACCCGGACCAGACCAAAGATCTGGTTGACAGCGGAGCAATTTGCATTGCATATGAAACTGTTGACGATGGCAAGGGCGGGTTGCCTTTGCTTGCTCCCATGTCCAAAGTGGCCGGAAGAATGGCAATTCAGGTCGGTGCCTGGTGCCTGGAGCGTACGCACGGCGGCAAAGGCATACTTCTCGGAGGCGTTCCAGGCGTGGACCCGGCGAAAGTTGTAATCCTCGGCGGAGGGGTTGTTGGAACCCATGCAACTCATATTGCGGTCGGAATGGGAGCAGACGTTTGGGTTGTCGACAACAACGTGAATGTTCTGGAGTACCACTGGACGCAATTCGGACGTACAACCAACACGGTATTTTCTACCCGCTCTTCTTTGGAGAACCATGTTTTGGACGCAGATCTGGTGGTTGGCTCAGTCCTGATCCCGGGTGCGCAAGCACCAAAGCTGGTTACCAAGAGCATGATTGAAGGGATGCGTCCCGGGTCAGCTATCGTTGATGTGGCCATTGACCAAGGCGGGTGCTTCGAAACATCCAAACCAACTACTCACTCCGAACCTACCTATACCGTAAACGGAGTCGTTCACTATTGTGTTACCAATATGCCTGGCGCCGTGCCGCGTACTTCAACCTATGCACTGAACAATGTTGTGCTGCCATTTGCGGTTGAACTGGCAAACAAAGGCTACAAAGACGCACTTGAACAGAACATTCACTTGCTGAACGGACTGAATGTATGCAAAGGGCGTATTACCTACGAAGAAGTTGCCAACAATTTGAACTACGATTACTACCCGCCGATGGATGCACTACAATCTGTATAGCGAGCAAATTTGACATACTTAAATCCACAGTTTACTTAGGAGATTACTACTAATGCCACGCATGACACCAAGCGAAGCGTTTGTTGAAACACTGGTTTCTTTCGGTGTAACCGACGTTTTTGGAATTGTCGGCTCCGCCTATATGGACGCACTGGACATATTTCCGGCAGCCGGCATTCGCTTTATACCCACAGTACATGAACAGGGCTCTGCCCATATGGCAGACGGTTACGCAAGAGTTAGCGGAAAACACGGAGTCTGCATTGGCCAGAACGGGCCAGGAATAACAAATTTTGTAACTGCTGTTGCAGCGGCATACTGGGCGCACTCACCAGTGGTGGCGATTACCCCGGAAACAGGCAGCGGCACAATCGGTCTTGGCGGCTTTCAGGAAACCGAGCAATTGCCAATTTTTTCAAAGATTACAAAATTTCAGGGGCATGTTAACGGACCTGGCAGAATGGCCGAAATCACAGGTCGCTGTTTTGACATGGCTATGGCGGAAAACGGACCCACGCAATTGAACATCCCGAGAGATTATTTCTACGGCGATATTAACATAAACATACCGAAGCCCCAACCGATTGAAAGAGGTCCGGGCGGTGGCAATGCTCTTGATGATGCAGCCAGAATCTTGGCGGAAGCCGAATTTCCGGTGATTGTTTCAGGAGGCGGTGTAATAATGGCAAATGCAGTCGACAACTGTATTGAGCTTGCAGAGTATCTTTCTGCCCCGGTGGTGAATAGCTATCTGCATAACGATTCGTTTCCTGCCAGTCACCCACTGTGGGCGGGCCCTCTGGGATATCAGGGTTCCAAGGCAGGAATGCGATTGATGTCCAAGGCGGATGTGGTTCTTGCCTTGGGAACGCGACTGGGCCCGTTCGGGACTCTGCCTCAGCACGGAATTGACTACTGGCCCGTGGATGCAAAAATTATTCAGGTGGATATCGACCATCGAATGCTGGGACTTGTCAAACCAATTTCTGTAGGCATTTGCGGAGACTCCGGCGAGGCAGCAAATGCCATACTTGAACGGCTAAAAAATCGCGAAAAAATTGCATGTCTTCAAAACAAGGACTCGCGTGTCAAGGAAATTGCAGTAGAAAAGCAGAATTGGGAGTCGGAACTTAATAGCTGGACACAAGAGTCCGATGAATGGAGCCAATCCGTTGTTGAAGAGGATAAAGATTTGCTTCATCCTCGCCAAGTCTTGCGCGAGCTGGAGAAAGCAACACCAGCAAACGCTGCAATTTCAACCGATATTGGCAATATTTGCTCGGTATCCAATAGTTACTTGCGATTTGAGAAATCCCGCAGTTTTTTCGCCGCAATGAGTTTTGGCAATTGCGGATACGCATTTCCGACGATTATGGGAGTGAAAGTTGCCCGACCCGACAGGACTGCCATTGCATACGTTGGCGACGGTGCATGGGCAATGAGCATGGGTGAGTTGCTTACCTGTGTAAGAGAAAACATTCCGGTTACGCCGGTTGTATTCAACAATCGTCAATGGGGCGCGGAAAAGAAGAATCAGGTGGACTTCTATGGCCGCCGTTTCGAGGGAGTCAACCTGGAAAATCCAAGCTGGGCGAACATTGCAAAATCCATGGGTGCCGAAGGTATTGTGGTAGACAAGCTTGACATGGTTGGCGATGCGTTGCATCAGGCGTGTGCAGCCCAGAACGACGGTAAAACCACCGTTGTTGAAATTATGTGCACAAGAGAGCTTGGCGACCCGTTTCGGCGAGACGCTTTGAGTGCACCCGTACGACATCTTGAGAAATACAAGCAGTACGTATAGCGTTTGGAATTTCTGAACAGGTTGACAGATACTGCGAGGTCCAAGCCTCGAAAAGTCGTCCTTGCCGATGCTGCGGACGAGCGAGTTATACGCGCTGCACGGATATTGGCTGATGATCAGGTCGCACTGCCGATTTTAACCGGCGACCGATCTGCAATATCCTTGATTGCAGCAGAAAATGACTTGTCATTGGATGGCATTCAAATTGTTGACCCCGCGTCAGAAATTGAACCGGACCGGTATGTACAAGCCTGTGCATCCGGTCCGCGCCCGCTCAAACCCGGAATCGCTAGCCGCTTGCTACGCAAGCCACTGATGATCGGGGCCTTGATGGTGCGGCTCGGAGAGGCTCACGCGATGATTGCGGGTGCCTCGGTTCCCACTGCCAAAGTCATTGAAGCCGGCTTGATGATGATTGGCCCGGAGCGCGGCATCAAAACACCGTCAAGCTACTTCCTTATGGTTGTACCTGCACACAATAATCGACCCGCAAGACAGCTAATATTTGCCGATTGCGCTGTTAATGTCGACCCGACACCCGAGCAGTTGGCAGACATTGCAATCAGTGCGGCAAATAATGCCAAGGGGCTTCTGCCAGAAGAACCCAAAGTTGCCTTGCTTTCGTTTTCTACCAAGGGAAGTGCCAGGCATGGTCTCATTGAACGAATCAATCAGGCACTCGTTCATGTCCGAGAGAAGGATTCGAAAATTTTAATTGACGGTGAGCTTCAATTGGATGCTGCGCTGGACCCAAGAAGCGCGGCATTGAAGTTGGGGGAAACCGGACCTGTTGCAGGCCAGGCAAATGTTTTGATATTTCCAGACTTGAATTCAGGCAACATTGCCTACAAGATTACCCAATACTTGGCAGGGGCACATGCTATCGGTCCCGTGTTGCAAGGATTTGCCCATCCAATCGCAGACTTGTCCAGAGGGGCGACAGTTCAAGACATCGTTCAAACCACAGTCGTACTATTAGCGACATCTTGAATCTATATTTCGGTCGACCTGTCTTGACTAGTGGGCTTCAAGAAACATTTTCAGAGAGGCAAAATATTCTTCGGGTTCCTCATAAAACGGTACATGCGAACTGTTGTGATGCACCACTACCTTCGAGTTTGGCAGTACGTTGTGCATTTTCAGTGCGCATGCCGGACCAATTTCATCATGCGTTCCGGTAACAATTAGAGCGGGCATGGTTAATTGGTGCATATCTGGAATGCGGTTCCAGTCTTTCAGGTTTCCAATGTACAGAAACTCATTTGGTCCCTGCATGGTTCCGTAAGGCCCCATATTCCAGTCATTTACAGAAGCTAGCAGGGAAGCAGGCCATTCCTTTAATCGGCAAACATGCCGGTAGTTCAGAATGGTTACTGCAGCTTGATATTCAGGATGATCAATTGTTCCCATCGCTTCGTGATGCAGCATCATTGCTTCTGTTTCACTGCCAAGAGCATTTCGCATCCGATTCAACTCAACAGTCAAGTGCGGCAAATCTCCGCATGTATTAGCAAGAATGAGGGTGCGAATTGAATCCGGATAGGTAAGTGCGTATTCAATACTTAGCCAACCACCCCATGACTGTCCGAGCAAATGTACGTTTTCAAGCCCCAAGGATTTTCGTACTGTTTCGACTTCCTCAACATATCGTGTGATATTCCACAGAGACGGGTCTTCTGGACGGTCGGACTTGCCGCATCCTAGTTGGTCAAAAGCAACAACCCGGTAGCCTTCATCGGCCAAATGAATATGCGGATCGCGAAGATAATCGCATGGAAGACCAGGTCCGCCGTTTAGAAGAAACAGAATTTCATCGCCTGAGCCGTAGCTATAGGTAACGATGTTGTATCCGTCTACTTCGACGTTTCTGGATTCATCAGGATGTCTTATACTTAACATGGGACTAATACCAATATGTTCTCGCTCTTGTCGTAGGTCGCCAACTTTGCTAAAAATACTACTACAAAACTGCTACTATTTACTACATGCTTGCACCGCGGAAGCTTTTCGGCAAATCAATTCAGGCATTTTACCGACTCAAATCGCCGTGGTGAAAAACAACACCTGATTCCATTGTATAACATCAAACATGAAATATAGTAGCAAACTAATATGAAAATCACCCAGTTTTCAACTTTGACATTCGACTGTTACGGCACCCTGATTGATTGGGAAACCGGCATTGCCAACTCGCTTTCTTCGCTAATTTCAAAATCTCGACTCCCTCCCAGGAATGAATTGCTGCAGTTGTATTCAAATACGGAATCCCGCTTGCAAACAGCAAATCCAAATATGAAGTATTCGGAACTTGTGGCAGATGCCCTTCTTGAAATCGCAAAACAGTTCGAAGAGTCTCTTCCGGACAATGCCCGTGAACTCAGTTTGAATGCAGTCGGCAGCTGGCCGGCGTTCCTTGACTCGGCAACGGCACTTGAATTTCTGAAGAATCACTTCAAACTTGTCATTCTTTCCAATGTTGACAACCGCTCGTTTGCGAAGAGCAATGAAAAATTGAAAGTAGAATTTGATGCTGTATACACCGCCGAAGATATTGGGTCATATAAACCCTCGTTGAAAAATTTCCACTACATGTTGAAGCAGCTTGAACATGAAGGAATTGCCAACAGCGAAATTCTGCATACCGCCCAAAGTCTTCATCATGATATGGTTCCTGCCACTAAGGCAGGTCTTGCAAGATGCTGGATAGACAGGCGTGGAAAGCAGTCTGGTTCAGGCGCTACGCCTGAAGTTGCAGAAAAAATTACCTATCAATTCCGTTTTGAATCAATGGCAGAAATGGCAGAAGCGGTCAAGCAGGAAATTCCGGACTAGAAACCGCAACAAGTTCCCGTAAAAAAGGTGTACCGTCGGCAAGTTCGGATTCGCCTAGATTTCTCGCCCATTTATGCCCGGAGTATACTGCTGCTGCAATTGTACCCGGAACCAGGCAATCCCCAATTTTATCAACTGCTTTCAAGTCTGAATCAAGCAACTTTTCGGAGTCCGAGACTATTTGCCTGTACAACTTGTCTTCCGAAATCTTTGAAGTTACCAGAACAATATGATCAAACGGAATTTCAGTAACCCCGCTTGTATATTCATCTTGGAATTCCGCCAGGCCATCAGCAACTGAATGAAAATGCAAATGGGGATAAATGGAAACTCCCATTTCCAGAAGCTTCGATTGAATTTGATGTTGCTCCAGAGTATAGTGCGTCCAGTGGGACACGTCTGGTGCGGGAGTTACAAGAGCAGTTTCAGCACCACCGGCGCAAATCAACTCTGCAATCAACCCGCCCATGTAAAAGTGGTCGTCGTCGTAAATCAAAACTCTGCCCTTCAGGTCGGATTGCCCCCAAAAATCATCTGGTGTCCATACTTTCAACGAATCTGGAATTTCAACTGTAGAGTAGTGGTTTCTCCCCAATCCGTCTTTTCGCCATCTGGCACCCGTTGCGACCACTACACGCTTCGCTCCAAAATCGTATATGTCCTGAACACTCATTTTGCTCGCTGGAAAAACTTCAACATTGGTCAAGTTGGAAATTTGCTGCATTCGATGATCTCGAACGCGAATCCATGATGACAAGCCAGGCAGGACACTCTCGTGGTTGACTCGCCCACCAAGTGTCTTTTCGGCATCAACAAGTGTTACCTGAAAACCTCTTTTTCCAAGCCAGGCGGCGCATTCCAAGCCAGCCGGCCCGGCACCGACTATGAGCACATTATCCTTGCTTGTGGCAGATTCAATATACTCTGGATGCCACCCTCTGCGCCACTCCTCACCGAAGGTCGGATTCTGGGTGCACCGAGACGAAGAAACAGTGTAGTCGCCGGTGACGCAAATATTGCAACCAATACACTCTCGAATATCATCAATTCTTCCTTCTTCTATTTTTTTGGGTAGAAAAGGGTCGGCAATTGACGGACGCGCAGCACCGATAAAATCCAGGACCCCTCTATTGATCTGCGATACCATGGTATCCGGCGACGTAAATCGCCCGACACCAACGACAGGCTTGGAAGTTGCGTTCTTTACTTGACTGATATATTTCTCCTGAAAACCCTCAGATTGAAACCGGGATGTTGCAGAATCGTTGTCCCAGTCACTTATGTTCACATCCCACAGGTCTGGCAACTCTGCAAGCAACTTGACCACTTCGATTCCCTCCTTGTCGTGCTCCATTCCATCCTGCCCGCACAGCTCGTCAATTGAAAATCTCAAAGCAACTGCACAGCGATTTCCAACTTCATCTTTCGTCACTTCAAGAATTTCTTTCAGAAACCGGGTACGATTCTCCAGAGAACCCCCGTATTCATCCGTACGCCGGTTGAATTTTTTTGACAAAAACTGGGTGGGGAGAGATAACGCATGCGCGGAATAAACATAAATGATGTCGAAACCTGCCTGCATAGCCCTTGCTGCGCCTTTTCTGTATATAGCGAGAATATCCCGAATGTCTTCTTTCGTTATTTCTCGAGCATAAATCGGGTAGTAGCCGGGGTAGGGGCCGGCAGACGGAGCCACCGTCACCGCCCGGGTCAAGAGATTAGGAGATTCTATGCCACCATAGGACAGTTCAACTGCTGCCAGTGCACCATGCTTATGCACCGCATCTACCATCTTCGCATGCATCGGCACGTCGGAATCGTCCCAAAGTCTTTGCTCTACATAAGGGGTTATGTCCGAGGTATGGTGAATATCGCATTGTTCGGTTGAAACAACGCCCCAGCCACCTTCCGCCTTGACAGCTCGCATGGTTGCTGCGGAATTCGGACGCGCATGCCCCATTCCGCTACAGTGTGGAACCTGATAGAAACGATTTGGCGCTGTAACAGGTCCTATTTGAACGGGTTCAAACAGGACATCGTAGCGCGAGTCTCGGGCCATGCCATGAAAAATCGGATTTCAACCAATCTGGAAAATGCCAAATTCTATGAATTCCAAATACCTTCCCGAACCAAATCGTCCATAGTGGCTTCAATGCCTTTGCGCAGAATCTCAACGACTTCGTCAATTTGGCTACGCGTCAGTGTCAACGGGGGCGACAGTACGTTCAAATGTCCAACAGGTCGAACAATCAGTCCGAATTTCTGGCAATTTTCGGCAATTCGATATCCAATTTGAACGGATTGGTCAAACAGTTCTTTTGTTTCTGTATTCGCCACATTTTCAATGCACATCATAAAACACTTGCCACGCACCTCCCCTACAATTGGAAGATCGCTCAGTGTGGCCAAGCGTTCCTCGAAGTAGGGGCCGACTTCCTGAACATGCTCGCAAATCCCGTTTCTTTCAATGATTTCAATGTTCTTTAGCGCCGCCGCACAGCACACCGGATGTCCTGAATAAGTAAATCCGTGAGTAAACAGCGTGCCATCATCTCTTGGCCTGCTGATAACATCGTAAATTTCATCAGAGATTAATGTCGCTGAGAGTGGAAGATAACCCGAGGTGATTCCTTTGGCGCAAGTAATTATGTCCGGCTCCAGGTCAAACACGTCTTTTGAAGCGAGCATGTGGCCCAGCCTGCCGAAACCTGTAACAACCTCGTCGGATATATATATAACATCGTGCTTTGTACAGACTTCCCGGGTTCTCTTGTGGTAGCCACTCGGCGGAACAATCACACCCCCTGCCCCCATGACAGGCTCAGCAATAAATGCTGCCACGTTCTCAGCACCCAATTCTTCAATTCTCTCATCAAGTTCCTGGACCAGAAAGTCGCAGAACTGCTCATCGGTCATCCCGTCAGGTTTCCGGTAGGGATTCGGCGAGGATACATATTCTACAAGTCCTTGTGCATGGTCGAAGTTTGTATGGTCGAACTCCACGCCTGTAAGTGCCATTGCCAAGTAGGTACTTCCGTGATATGCATCGAAGCGCGAAATGATCTTCTTCTTGGACTGCTGGCCTAGCATATTGAAATAGTGGTGAATAATGCGAACCGCAGTATCATTTGCCATAGACCCGCCAGTGCCATAGAAAACCCGATTGATTGACCCGGGAGCAATGCTGGCAAGTTTGGAAGCGAGCTCCGCTGCCGGTGGTGTCGTAATGTGGTTAAACACGGAATAGTAGGGTATGGCGCGAACCTGCTCGGCAATTGCATCTGCCATCTCGTCCGACCCGTAGCCAATATTCACGCACCACAGGCCGCCGATGCCATCTATATACTTGTTGCCATCGCTGTCAAAAACGTGAACTCCTTGTCCTTCGGCGACAACCAATGACCCTTTTTCATGAAAAACCGAAAAATCAGTCCATGGATGAATCGTATGGTCCCGATCCTTTTCCCAAAGATAATGAGTATCGTAGTTTTTTCTTAATGCCATTTTTCCTCCTCAAAGAAAAATATAAAATTTTTGCTAATTGTTATCAGAGATGACAGCAGTCACCTCTATTTCCATGACCCACTCCGGTTTTGCAAGTCCTTGGACAATTAATCCGGTCGACACTGGAAAAACCCCTTTCAACCATTTACCTATAGTACGATATACGGGTTCGCGATAACCGCGGTCTGTAATGTAGACGGTAATCCTGCAAATATCTTCAAGCGATGCTCCGGCTTCTTCAAGTAGTTGCTTTACATTACGCATAGCCTGGTCTGCCTGAGCGGCAGGGTCGCCTACACCCACTACATTGCCTTCAAAATCACTCCCAACCTGACCCCTGAGAAATACCAAATTGCCCGCCTTTACAACCTGGCATAGATCATTGTCCAGTTCCTGTTCCGGATATGTGTCTTTAGTGTTGAATTTTCTTAATCGAATGTGTTTGTCCATCGTTTTCCCACTCCAGATCTAGTCTATTGAGATTCGATCCGACAATCCAGCTGCGCGCTTGACAAATCGCATCGGGTCAGTAAAGTCAAAGTTCATGTAGACCGCATTCAAATGGGCAAACGGCGGTGATTGAGCGAACAACTGAAATGTAAGCTTGTGTCCAGCATAGTCGGAATTCAACAGATCCCGCGCCAATGCTAACAGCTTGCGCCGGTCATCGTAATGCCACTCTTCATTGATTGAATAGTATTTTTCCAGCCAAGGCTTGATTTCTTCGGCCTCGAAACTTGAGTGGTCAGGTGTGATACAGATTTGTCCACCGCATAATTCTCTTGCAATGTGCATCATGTGCGGCAACTGTGTGCATGCCAGAACACGACCTGTATAAAGCAGGGACGGGTTTGGCATAAGCAAGCCTTTCGGGCTTCTTTGTGCGGAAGAGATTGATGCAGTCAAGTGGGCATTGATTCCTTCCCGATAGCAAACAAGCTGCGCCAGTTTCTCCCGAACTGCTTGCTGCTTATCCAAACCAGTTTGCCGAACATTGAAAACTGCTGCTCCAATCATCATGTCTGCGGTCTTCTGAATTCTATGAACAAAGGCATGGGCGCTGTAGCGATGCAAGGTAGCCCGAATGAACGCCGCAGCTCTGGTATGCTGATAGAAAAGAACATCCTCCCACGGAATCAGTACGTCGTCGAATATCATGAGGGTGTCCACTTCGTCAAACCTGTTCGCTAGCGGGTAGTCTTCTTTTGGTGCGCGTTTTGCAAATCCAGTGCGGCAAATATGGGTCAAACCCTTTGCATTCATCTTGACAATCACGCCAACTGCATAGTCGGATAGTTTTTGGTCGCCCCAATTGGCGATTGTGGGTTTTAAAAATGCCTGGTCTGCGTATGCTGATGCAGTTTCATATTTCGCTCCGCGAATTACGATTCCTGCATCGGTTTCCTTTACCACGTGGAGCAGCATGTCGGGGTCCTGCTCTTGGGGCGGCTTTGACCGGTCGCCTTTGGGGTCAGTGTTTGCAGATACATGGAATACATCGTTGTGCAAGACATTGTCGATGTGGTTCTTGATATTATCTGCAAATCGCGGGTCAATTTCGGCTAATACGTCGCTCCCGTCATACAACGACCACATCTCCCCTACTGTTTCATCGCCGACACGCGTAACGACCCCTCCTATATCGTTCAATATAATATCAACCGCCTTTCCCCTGTGCCACCAATCCTTTTTCTTGTAGGGCAATTTCTGAAGTACTGCATGCTGCTCCCCGCTATCGTCTTTATAGGTGAGCAATTTCTTGTGCTCAGCATTTTGTGCCATATCGTAAATATGCGCCCTTACGTCAACCAGCGGTTTAAATGCTGGGTGTGTAGCCACATCGTCAACTCGTTCGCCGTCCATCCAAACAACTCGACCGTCCTGCAGTGATTCGCGATAATTCTGACTAGTTCGAAGCAACTTTTACACTCCTTGATACCTAAGATTAATATTGATTTAGTTTACTGATTTTATTGGAAGTTTATTCATTTAATTATGAAAAATCTGAGAATTCACTTCAATTTCTCAAATGGTATCATAACGATTGATTTGTCGCTGAATAATTTACTGGAATTCTGGCAGCACTTGACACAACAGATCCAAACCAATAAAAAAGACCACCCTGATGGGTGGTCTTTCTCACTATGACAAGGATTTGCTTCAGATTGTTTATGCCAGTGCCTTGGAACTGAGTCCAGCTTCAATATACTGCTTGCATCTGTTGACTCTGTCAACATCATTGTGAAAGGTATCCTGATGATTTATTTCTATCATGCCATCAACTACCCGAGCAATTTCGCTCCGCTGTATACCTATGTCTTCAAGCTGGTGATTGGTTAAAGCAGAAAGTTGACGAATAGTGTTCCTGCGGATTCTCCATTTGTGAAACCAACTCGCCAAGCGCATTACAGCGGGCACCTGGCTATCTACGTCCCGAATTCCAGCATTGGCGTTAAACTTGAATTCTACTGACTTGTTGAGCATCGTAAATTTTTCTCCATTTCAAAATAAGTAATAAATAAATTCGTAATAATAAATTTTGCGTTCCGCTAAGCAACGAACATTGCAATAATTGCAAACACCGTTACAGCAGTGATAAAAGCAACACCGACTTTGTTGTAAATATCCTTCAACATTATTCCGACTCCTAAAAAATCAAGTTACAGTTGTAAAATTGTTTGCCTAGCAAAGGCGTTTGAAAAATCCGGAGAGCTTCCTTGCTCTAAATCTCATCCTTGTCGAAAGCTTCCGTTTAATTCGTTAAAGCTGTTGATAATAGAATAATGCTATTCTGGAAAAAAACAATGGATATATTTTCCTGTATACATGAGTATTTACTCATGTATATTGCTTCAACAATTATTTCTTATATTGTTGTTTATGAATATATTTTATGAAACTGGAAAGATATAAAAGGAATTTTATACTATTAGTTTATTGAATAAGTAATCAATTTTTCCCATGCACACCAAAATTCCACAGCGCTTGCAATCTCGCAATAATCCTTCCGGCAACAAATTTTGCAAGATTTTCCGTTAAAATTTCATTGAACAATGTACAATTCCTACTTTTCATTGACCAATCAAGACTATGGCCACAGGCACTTTATTCAATAAAATCTGGGACCGCCATGTTGTTTGCCAATTGCCAACC
The DNA here is from genome assembly GCA_965203865.1 of Arenicellales bacterium. Taxonomy (GTDB): domain Bacteria; phylum Pseudomonadota; class Gammaproteobacteria; order Arenicellales; family JAJDZL01. The sequence continues at coordinate 879,064 of OZ241916.1, read as the reverse complement.
GGGCAATACCAGCTATTTATCGGCTTGCATCTGATTCACGAAGTTACCAGTCCACAGGCTTGCGACATGCTTCGAGAACGCGGGCTCAAGGTAGCCTTTCCCGAGCAGACAATCGCAACAGTTGACCACATAATTCCCACTACGAGTCACAAACGACCTTATCTTGATGAGCAGGCCGAAGCGATGGTGCAGGCTTTGGAAAAAAACACCCGCTCATTCAATATCCGATACCTTGACCCGGATTCAAATAAACAAGGTATTGTGCATGTAATCGGCCCCGAGCTTGGCCTGGTGCATCCGGGCATGACAATCGCTTGCGGCGACTCGCATACCTCAACCCACGGCGCATTCGGTACGCTGGCTTTCGGAATTGGCACGTCCCAGGTACAAGATGTGCTCGCTACACAGTGCCTTAGCTTGGACCCACTCAAAGTCCGGAGAATTGAAGTTGAAGGAGATTTGGGCAAGGGCGTGTTTGCAAAAGATGTGATTCTTTACATCATTCGAATGCTCGGCGTAAAGGGCGGCATCGGATTCGCCTATGAGTACGGCGGCTCAACAATTGAGTCAATGAGCATGGAAGAACGAATGACTGTATGCAACATGTCTATCGAGGGCGGTGCGCGAGCCGGCTATGTAAATCCCGATCAAACAACCTATGAATACCTGAAGGGACGGCCGCATGCTCCGACTGATTCTGCCTGGGACAATGCAAAAGAGTATTGGAATTCGGTATGCTCGGCTTCAGATGCTCAATACGATGACCTTGTCAGTATTCAGGCGGCCGATATTGCACCGCATGTCACTTGGGGCATCAACCCCGGACAAAGTGTGGGAGTGGATGAGCAACTACCAGACCCTGAAGCATTACCGGACGGGGAAAGGCAGACTGCTGAACGCGCATACCATCACATGAAACTGACTCCGGGTCAAAGAATTACAGACATCAACATCAACGTCGTATTTATAGGAAGTTGTACAAATTCCCGCATGGAAGACCTGCGAGCTGCTGCCAAAGTTATTGAGAACAAGCGCGTTGCCAAGAATGTCAAGGCAATTGTTGTACCGGGTTCACAGCAAGTAGCTGCACAATCGGTTAAAGAAGGGCTAGATCAGATTTTTACCGACGCTGGCCTGCAATGGAGAGAACCTGGCTGCTCCATGTGCTTGGGAATGAATACAGACAAACTGGAAAATGACGAGGTATGCGCAAGTACAAGCAATCGGAATTTCATTGGACGTCAAGGGAGTCCGCACGGCAGAACACTGTTAATGTCACCGCAAATGGCGGCCGCGGCGGCAATAACCGGTCGAGTAACTGATATTCGCGAACTGTAAACTTCACCAATTCTTGATGAGCTGAAAAGGGGGTAATATGACCGGAAACAAAATTCTCCAGGTGTCTGGCAAGGCGATGGTGTTGCAAGGCGATGACATTGATACGGACCAAATTATTCCCGCACGGTTTCTTAAGGAAATTACGTTCTCGAATCTGGGCAAATATCCGTTCTATGATGAGCGCTTTGACTCTAGCGGCAACCTCAAAGATCATCCGTTCAACAAGGAGGAATACCAGAAATCAAGTATTTTGCTTGTAAATAAAAATTTTGGTTGCGGGTCAAGCCGGGAACACGCGCCTCAGTCCCTTCTGCGATGGGGCATCAAAGCAGTTGTGGGGGAGTCATTCGCTGAAATTTTTGCAGGAAACTGCGTAAAACTGGGCATTCCCGCGGTAAGAGTCAATGAAGACCACATCAAAACAATGCAGGAAAAGGCTATGAAGATGCCCGCTCTGGAATGGACGATTGACCTGGTTACTCAATCTATTTCCGGAGACTCGGTCAATATTCAGCTTGAACTTCCAGACCAGCATAGAAAAGCACTAATGAACGGTACATGGGACAGTACTGACTTGCTGCTCGGCAATATGGATCTTGTGAAACAACTCAGTGAAAAACTGCCTTACCTGAACAGCTATAGCTAGCAACCTATGCATCTGCCGGCTCGTTCATGCGAAATATCCGTAGCAAGTAAAGACCGGCAGCCAATGCCAGCATTGCAGTCAAAATTATCGATGTGTGGTAAGTCCCGGTAATCCAGATTATTGCCCCAAATAATGGCGGCATGCAGGCAACACCAAAGTAAAAGATGAACTGAATTCCTCCAGTCCATTTCGCCGCTTCTCCGACCGGCGCGCGATAAGCCACTTCGGACAGGTATACCCCGTTCCAGGCGTGACTACTGCCCCCCAGGATAAACGCATACAGATACAGGACCTGAGCTGGCCAGTCAGTGTTTATATACAGCATGGCAAGTACGGATGCTGTTGTTACAACACCGATGGCAAGGAGTATTGACTTTGACGACCATATATCGGCAAGAAAGCCCCAAATCATTCTGAAAGCCGAACCGCCAATATTCAAAAACAGAAAACAGGCGCCTGCCTGAATCAGGTCAAAGTCTCGTTCAACCAAATACACAACAAAAAAACTGGCTACGCTCGTTTGAACTCCGGCATAGATAAACCCAACCAAAGAAAAGCCCCGAAGCAGCGGCAGCTTCATTACCTCCTTTACGGGTTCCAGCAAGGCGGTAAAGGACCAAGGCGTATTGTCGACGTTCCTGCGAGTGCCGAACTGAGATTGAAGAGACTGAAGGATAAACAAAGAAATTACCGCCAGTATTGCTACAGACAAGATTGCCGCCTCCCACGCCCAGGCAACCACAATCGGCGGCACTACGATTGCCGCAAACATCCCGCCGATAGTTACGCCGGTTTGCTTGATGGAAAACATGAATGAACGATTCCCCGCGTGGGTGACCTCAACAAGTACAGCAGCATTGGCCGGATTAATTGGTCCGTAAGCAAATCCAAGCAGAATCGCACACAATAACGCAAACAGTGGATTTCCAACTACGAACGACACAAGTCCGCAAATTCCAAGAATCGCGGTAATCTGCAGGACGCGAATCGGTCCGAACCGGGAAATGAAAATTGCTGAAAAGCTTCCGGCAAATGCCGCCACCATGTATACCGTGCCGGTGAAATAGCCAACCGCTGTAGCAGGCAAGCCTATATCCTCTGCAGCATCAGGGGCAACCACGGCTACCGCCAGTATGCAGGCGCTTACAACTGCAAGCGTAAGCAGCATTGCCAGCGTGGGGCCGATTCCATCGGGAGACAAGCGCATATTCAGCAATTCACGGAAAACACAAGAAAACCACGAAAAATTTTTAGCAGCCCAACTGTTCTGCCAACGCTATGAAATTATTTGCCACTATGTCGTATTGAACATCAGCCTTGATATCTTTTGTTTGACCAGGACCATGCTCGGTTGGTCTGGCAACAAATGCTGTTCGAAATCCGCAATTGGAAGCTGCTATCAAGTCGCTGTTGTGCGCTGCCACCAGCATGCATGAATTCGGAGCCAAGTCCAGCATTTCTGCAGATTTAAGATACGCTTGAGGTTGCGGCTTGTAGTGCTTGACAACCTCAGCACCCAGTACCATGTCCCAAGGCAAGCCTGCATTCTTTGCCATATTGACAATCAAGGAAACATTCCCGTTTGACAAAGTGGCAATTATGTACTTGGCCTTGATTCGAGTCAGTCCTTTAACAGCGTCTTTCCATGGAGTCAATCTATGCCATGCGAAATTCAATTCTCGTATCTGAATTTCGCTTAGTGCATGGATTTCAAATTCGTTCAGCACTTCAAGCAAGTTTTCATAATGCAAGTCATCCAGCTTGGTCCATGGCCGCGACCCATCGCGAATTTGCTCCATGGCTGGCTGATACCTTGCACGCCAACGATCAGCAAATTGCTCACTATCCAAGTGATTCAACTCTGGAACTCGTCGAACTTCCCTTGCAATACTGGTTCGCCAATCCACTACTGTGCCAAACACATCAAATAAAACTGCCTTTACGTCCTGCATGTCCAATCCTTCCAAAACTTGAAGATTCCCGACTTCTGAGGAAAAGTGTTCATCATATTCTATAATTACTGCTTGTGGGCGATTAGCTCAGAGGAAGAGCGCTGCCTTCACACGGCAGAGGTCACTGGTTCAATCCCAGTATCGCCCACCAAATTTGATTTGCAGCGCCGAACATTTACATGCGGGGCAATACATTTCTTGAACCGGAAGCTGTCCGAATATTCATGTAGTTTCCAACAACGATTAAGATACTCCCGGCGATAATTGCAGCATCGACCGCTTCCGAATACAGCAGAACTCCGATTACGATAATCAAAGGCAATCGCAGATAGTCTATCGGTGCCACTGTCAGGGCTTCGGCAAGTTTCAGAGCATTTGCAAAGCAGTAGTGAGCGGTAAGCCCGCAAACGGCGATTAGTACTACATAGCACGAAGTCAGCAAGTCCGGTATGGGCAAGGGTCCGTGAAAGAATTGTACTGCCAAGGCGATTGGAAACTGTACGACAGACATGTAGAACAGAATAGACAACGCACTATCGGTCCGCATCAGGTAGCGAGTACAAATTATCGACATCGCAAACCCGGCCGCACCAATTAGCATCACAATTGACCCCGTCTCTACCTGCAAGTCAAGCGGTCGCAATATGATCAACACACCGGAAAATCCTATCGCCGTATATATCGCTTTTTGCCATGTAAGTTTTTCTTTCAAAAAGATGGGCCCTAACAACGCAATCCAAAGCGGAATTGTAAACTCCAATGCAAAAACTTCTGCCAAAGTAATTACCGTCAGAGAATAGAACCAGGCAAATTGGCCGACAAAGTGAAAACTGTTGCGAACGATATGAAGCTTCAAATTGCTTGTAAAAATTTCCCGGAAAGTTTCACGAGACAGCTGAATGGCAATTAAAACCAAAGCAATTGACAGAATTGAGCGGTACAGCAGTATTGACGGCGTATCAATTGCATGGGAAATTTCGCGTGTGGCAACGGCTGCAGTGGTAAAAGACAGCAGCGTACCTGTCATCCACAGAAATGCTCGGCGCATGCGCAAGATGCCCGGCCAATCACTTAATTTTCCAATTCCTCTGTCTAATCAATGCTTACCATTGCAGGTGTACCTGGCAGCAATAGCAAATCCGGTTCACGAAAAGAAAAACCTACCAGAAACAAACTTTCGTCGTTCACGATGACTGGCTTCAGTGTTGAAAACACCAGCCTCGAGGAGTATTCTTGGTCACCAACCGCCACCTGGTACTCAATGTCTTTAGAAAGTCTTTGTCGGATACTGTATGGAACTAGTACATTCGCCGTGTATTCGTTCGGGACAGCCAAGGTCATCAGATTGAAGGAATTGTGACGCGTCAGAGTCATGCCCGGCTCAGCGTTGCGAGAAACCACGATTGCATCAACACCCGCAGAAACTTTCGTCCATTCCAATCTGGCTATGCCTATTTCAAGTTCCACCATCGCGCGGTTAAGTTCATGTTGTTCGGTGGCCAGCAAATGCAAAGCCTCCTCGTATTCAGTCAAAGACAAGTCTGCTTGGTCGTATAGAACTTGCAACCGGTCAAAGTCCCCCTGCATCTGCTCCACCACCAATTCCTGTTGCTTTACTCTGTACTCACTGAATTGCACATGAAGCTTCTCATGGTGGTCATGCAGTTGAATCAAAATATCGTTAGCTGATACTCGTTCACCAACTTCTGCGTTCACCGATCGTATGGTTCCAGTAGCAAGGGAGCTGACTTCCCACTGAGTTGTGAAGTCAATCGTTGCCGAGAGTTCTTCACCGTTTGCCGCAGCAATGTGCAGCAATCCAAAAACGCCAACAATCAAGTGAATCAAATGCACTCGTACAAATTTAATTTTCATTTGCAAATACCTGCTTGCCCATCAATTTATCCAGATTCGCCCAAGCCATTGCCGCGTCATACAAGATTTTCACCTGCTCTGTCTCTACACGCGAAATTTCAACCCGTGCATCACCCAGGCTCGTTTTTATTTCCAGTTCAAACTTCGTTCTGCTTCGGTCCATGACTCGGTCTCTATAGTATTCATTTACTTTGCTAGCTTTGTACGCAATTTGAAGCACGGACAGTTTTTCCCATAACTCTAGCACTTTCGCCTTCAGCATCAATTCCACTTCATTTACGCGAAGTCTATTTCGCTCCAGCACTACTGCAGCAGATTGCTGGCGAAATTTGAGCTGGCTCTCCGCCAACTGTTGAATTTTTTCCGGTGCCGCCACTTCGCTTGAACCTGAATTTGCAAGAATCAAATCCACCTTGTCCTTCAATTTTTCCTCCTTGGCTTTTTTCCTTAGTTCAGCTTGCCTTGACATCTCCTTTGCCAGTGCCAGCTCAAGACTGGACTCCATCACCTTACTTAAAATCTCATCAAAATCAGGCAATTCTTTTTCTTTGAATTCAGACATATCGGGGCGAAGCAAATCTGAAGGAACATAATCTTTCAGTCCCATTGCAACTCCAAGCCGTACACGCGTTCCACGCTGGTTAATGCTAGCAGCTTCTCGCTCTACAAAGGCTTTCTGATACTCAGACTCGTATTTCAACACTTCAATTTCATTATGCAACCCATACTCATCCGCTCCTTTCTTCCTGCTGTTAAATCGCAGAAATGCCATGGTGTTTTCTTCATTTTTCAGTGTATAGTGGTAATCTGCAAATAACACGTCGAAGTAATGCTGTGCAATTTTTATCCGCAGTGACTGCCTTGCTTCGCTCAGTTCCAATTCAGCCTGCCTGACCAAGGATTCAGCAATGGAAATCTTGGCATCTATCATGTCAGGACTTGATTGAGAAGGAAAGGATTGCCTTGCCGCGGCTCCACTGCTTTGCTCCCCCCAGGATTCTTTGATCAAAGCACGCCACAGTTGTTTGTCGGAGCCGGTCCGAACGCGTTCCAGCTTCAATTTTGCCTTCGCCAGATTCAATTCAGCTTGTGCAGTGTCGGGATGAGAGTATTCGGCGTATTGAAGAGCCGCTTTCAGAGTAAGCGGTTCAGGTGGTTCCGGAATATTCTCCGTTGACAACGCGGTTGCAGGAAATACATTCAGAACTCCGTACAAGAGAGATGCATAACCAATTGTTCTCCACAACGAACCGAAGCACAGTTTTGAAGTTTTAAAGCAAGCTCTGTTCATGGGATGATTGTATATTCAAATTACGCACCGGGGAAAACGGATAGACTAAAGTTCTTGTAACCAAACCGGCAGGCTGTTGCCAGTCTGGGTGAAAATCGACTCTGAATTTCAGAGACTTCGCGTTCAACATGCTTTACACAAACCCTGCGGGAATCCTCTTTTGCATCCGAATACCCGCGAAATACAGTATTGCAGGTGATAATACAAAGACTTCCATGTGCATACGAATTAGTGATTCGACCCGAAACCTAATTCTGACCTATTTGTAAAACCAGTACCAATCTTGAATTTTCTCCTTTGCGAATTAAAGCATTCTTCTGTCCAATCAGAAAGAATCCTCAGGGATGCACATCAATGATGACGCCCTAATTCAGTTTCTCACGCTTATAGGTTCTGAAATTGGTTTTCTCAAATTCCCTGTTGGCGACAAACTCTCCCAGCAAAAGAAATTCTTCTGGATTTTTAACTGCACCGGTGTAGCGGACAACCTGTTTTCCTTTCAAATCATAAAACAAAAATTCCGGTGAAGCCCGCAATCGAAGCTGGTCTTGAGCAAGTTCCTTCTCGCTGTAGTCATTGCCATCAAAAAATGTAACAATATCATCTCCCACCACACTGAAATTAAGCACTCTGAATTTCTCGCGGTAAAAATCCTGGACCTCTGACCGGTTCAATACTTCGTTCTTCATCCTGATGCACCAAGGACAACCCTGCATCAGCTCGAACATGATAAAAATAAATTCCTTGCCCTCTTCTTGTGCAATTTCGACTTCCTCCATCAGGTCGCCAAAACTTTGATGAAAGAAATACTCGTCCGCATCCCGAATTTCGGCAAAGGACGAAAAAGTGATACCAATAGTAAGGAAGACCGCTAGTAGCAAGGAAACCATTGACCTTGCAAAGCTGGAAAGTTGATTCATATTATGGATCTCCTCAATTGTATTAATTATTACAGAAATTAAATTCTACTTTTAAATTATCAAGCGACAATGCAACTCTGTCAAATTACAAATTGTTAATCCTGACAGGCAAGTTCAAAATTTTTCACTTGATTTAGCCAAGCAAATAATCGTCCGGCCCTGATTATCTCTTTTCAAGTAACAATCTGGGCTTATTTGTGGTTGCAACTTTTACCGTTCCTTCGTTACGCAAATACTCTGCCACTATATCCCACACCGGCGGAAGATCTGAAACTTCGCCTACCGACGCCCAGCCTGTAACAGTATACCTTTTCCTCGCTTCAATCAATTCCCCGTTATCAAGGCGCATCTCCGAGATTCTGCTCCCGGTTGCAGCGAACGGCTCAATTGTATAGGCAAGACCAGACAGCCGAACCATGTCCCCGCCTGTATGATGAAAATAGTCTGGATTGAATACGCTGCTCGCCAAATCCTCCAGACCTTGCTTCAAAGCCTCTCCCGACATTTCCCGAATGTAGATTTCCGGGTAGGTTATCGCGGTCATTGAAAGTAGATCTTCCATGAAAATTTGTTGTCTAGGCATTACTGCTGTCCCCCATCTGAATCCGGGCGACCAGGCAATTTGCGTATCGCCGACTGTTTGCAACGCACCGCAAATAATCTCATCGAAGGTTCCATTGAAATTCCCTCTCCTGAATAACAAAGACTCGGTTTCAGCGAGCGGCTCTTCAAGTATTTTTGAATATTTCCGCCGAGATGCATTTATGAACGACTGCATTTCAGTATCCGGCTTCAAGTAATTGCTAAAAACCGGTAGCAACCGATAATTCATCTCTCGTACTCCTCGCTTGCCGAAAGCAATGTCCAATACACCCAGAAACTTTCCATTGGAACCGGCGTTTGTCACCAGCGTAGTACCCTTTGAATTGGATACGGGTATGGGTTTGGGAACAGCATCATGCGTATGCCCACCAAGAATCGCATCAATCCCAGTAACCATGCTTGCAAGTTTTAAATCAATTGCCATCCCGTTATGGGACAGGAGAATCACGGCATCCGGTTTGTTCGTATTTCGAACTTTCGTCACAAGCTTTTGAAGCTCCTCGACGCGAATACCAAAGGTCCAGTCAGGAACAAGGCGACTTGGATTGGCTATTGGTGTATACGGAAACGCTTGACCGATGATTGCAATTTCAAAATTGCCCAGTCTACGAATAGTGTAGGGCGGAAATACCCTTCCTGAGAAACTATCGTAGGCAGGCTTGTTTTCGAACTGTGCTTCTTCAGTCAAGAATATGTTCTGCGCAACGAATTCGCTTTCAGACGCTTCAAGATTCTCTTGCACCTCTTCAGGCGAGTAGGTAAACTCCCAATGACCAGTGGCTATGTCGACCCCGAGCAGGTTGTTCGCTGCCACCATTTCCTTTCCGCGGGTCCAAAGGGCAGTTCCCGAACCTTGCCAACTGTCTCCGCCGTCCAGCAACAGGCAGCGTTCGTTGCCAAATGTTCCCCGCAACTGGTCAATCAGTGTCTTTAATTGCGCATAACCTCCAACTTTTCCGTACTTCTCTGCCAGTTCAACAAAATTCAGGTGTGTAAAGGCATACGCCTCCATACTGCTAGTCTGAAAGCCGTAGAAATCAAGCAGTGCTTGCCCTGCCAAATTATTCGATGAACCAAACAGCTTTCCCGCGCCTATATGCGTATGTGGCTCGCGATAGTAAACAGGATGAAGCTGAGCATGGCAATCGGTTATGTGAAGAAGACGTACATCGCCGAAATTTTCAATATCGTACAGCCCTGTACCTGCTGATTGAACAGAACTCTTGGGCAGAATACCGGCAGCGGATGCCGCCGCAAGGATTTGAATAAAATTCCGACGGTCGATATGCACTCAAGAACTCCAGTTCTACTTGAAGCGCATCAAATTCACCGCGATTTTTAACTTGGGCAGTAATCCAGGAAAACTTGGATTTGCTGTATTTTGAACTGTATTGTTATAAACAACCAGCCTGCAACTAGCGGATAATTCGGCCTCGCCAAAGCTTCTCTTCTCTTTGCGCCTGAACAATTGCCATTTCGCTCTGAAACCGGGCTTGTTCAACGTATTCCATTGCTTCAGCCAGCTTGCCTGCTTCGGCCGTTTTTTTGGCCTTTCTGAGAAGTTTTGCGGTATCCCGCCACTCATGGCCCAAGCGTGAGGCCTCTTTCCGCTTCAAATTCGCTTCGTTAAAAGCGGCTACAAAATTTTCCATTTCGCTTTGTGCGAAAGCATCCGTACCTGAATCAAGCAGCATCACGGGCATGGCGAATACCCAAAGAAAGCAAAGAGAGATTAATTTTTTTTTCATGCCTTTATACAATTACTTGCGAACACCGGGCCCGTTAAATTTTAGACCATTCGACATGTAAGTCAGGAAGAATTCAAGATTTCGATATGCCTCGCTTTGAGGCTTGAACGCCTTGGCGCGTACCTGCTGATTGCAACCAACAAATCGTCTATGCAGAGTACCGATTTCATTCCATTCCAGCCGATAAACCGGAAAATGACTTGTGTTACCCAAAGCCGGGCTCAGTGTTTCAGAGCGAAGTTTTGTACCGGAGCTGACAACATGGCAGTCTGAACATGCGAAATTCAATTGCCCCCGCTTGGTGTAATAGAACCGCTTGCCCATTTCATAAGCCGCAAGTGCCCGAGGGTCGTCCGGTATTTCAACATCAATCGTATGCCCTCTGGATGTGTAAGCCATATAAGCCGAAATTGCCGCGAGGTCGCCTTTCCGATACGGCAAAGGTTCTTCACCGTTCGCTTCGCGGCATTGGTTAATTGCATACTCCAGCGTAATTACCTGGCCCTGCTCCAAATCGAAATAGGGATAGTTTTGACGAATCTCAATTCCGTTATTTTCGAAGCAGTCTGCGTAAGTTTTTCCGTTTGCAAATGGTGTTTCGAATAACTCTTTTCCATCGTCAATTGCAATTTCATACGGAGGAAAATCTTCCAGCTCCAGCCACTGCTCTCTTAAATCCTTATTTATGGAATAGACACCATTAATAAAGTCCTCTCTTGGAGTGTCCGGAAACTTCGAGAAGTAGTAGTTCTGAAAAGCAATTCGGTCTTCTTCAGGGGTGGAAAATGCAACTGCCGACACTCCCGAAAATACAACAACTACGATGAGAAGAAAAAGCTTTTTCACTATAAATTTCTACGTTTCAATTCAACAAGTTACCTAAATTTCTCAGCGAACCTTGTATTCTCCTTCGCCGCCCTCGCCCATATTGTCGACCCAGCTCAGCTTAACCATATCTCCTGACGCAGGCCCATTCAATTTGAACGACAAATACGGATTCTTGGAAATAGATACTCCCCAGTGGGTTTTCATTACTTCCCGACCCTGCCATTCACATGTAACATGCTGAATATAATGGGCAGGAATTGTTTTGCCTGTTTTTCTATCCTTGCGAAAACCTGTTTCCATGGGATGTTTGATTAACACCTTCACTTCGGTGCTTCCGTCGGAAATTACCCGCATTTTTGCTTTTAGTGACATATTTCTTTACCTCGTTGTACTCGTCTATCCACCGCATCCACCGATGGTAACCTCCACCAATTTACTTCCTCGGAAGATCTTTCCTTCCGCTTTTACAAGTGCAATCACATCGGACGTCTTGCCCATTTTAATTCGTATGGAAAACTCCGGCATCACTTCTGAAGAAACATCAAAAGAAGCGGCCATTGGAAATGGATTTTCCGTCACCAGTACTGCCACCGATTCTGTATTTTGGATATTCGAAGTTACTTGCACGGGTACCACTGCACCATTCTCGGCAATGTCCGGTGCTTTCACAATAATATCCGCGCTTTCCTCAATCCCATCCTCTCCGAATAGCTCCTTGAGTGCGGATTCCAGGTTTTCGGCCTGAAAGGCGGATTCGGGACGCGCCGCATATGCATTTGCTCCCAGCATCCCCCAAGAAGCTGCCAGGCCTGCAATGCTTGATACCAGCACGCCTTTCAGCACTTTGCGTCTCATAGGGTCTAAGGCATTCATAATTTTCAACCTCTTACAGTGAATGAATATATTCAACAACCTTGTCAATTTCCTCCGGCGTCAAAATTCCGTGACGGCCAAAAGGAGGCATCAACGAATTTGGATTAAATGCAGTAGGATCGTAAATTCGTTCGCGGAGTTTTTGCTTGTCAGGAAAACGTTGCTTCATGAAAATCAGTGGCGGGCCGTTCGTTCCAGGCAGTTCTTCATCCTCAATGATGTGACATGCAACACAATTGCCCCTTTTACGATCTACGACAATTTCTTTCCCTTGCTTGATAACTGTTGCAGCTTCGTCTGCAACACTGGCATGAGAAAATAATAGTAAACCGCACAATAGTGAAGTAAATCCTACGATCGAGAATATGCCTGCGAATTTTCTTGACAACCGATTTGACCTCAAACCAATTAAAAATTTTCCTTACAATACCGTTTACGAAAATTAGAAACTATAACATTCGTCGTCCAAATTTCCACTACGAATGGACTCGTATTGAAAAAGTATACCCAAATTGTCTAAAACTGAAAAATTAAATAATTTTCATGTAATTCATTTCTCGCAATTTTACAGATATTTTGAACAAACAAAAAAACATTTGAATACTAATCAGTATTCCTGTTTTAGTTGAAATGAATCCGCGAGCTGGGGGAAATCGTTTTTAATAACCTGTAATATCAATCAGAAACTTCTCACTGTAGCATTCGGTTTGAACAAGACATACTACCCCCCTGTTGCAATAATCGGTATGGCGTGCCGGTTTCCCGGCCATGCCCGCGACCCTGAAACGCTCTGGAGCAACATAAAAAACGGCATCGACTCGATAGAAGGAATTCTTGGCGAGCGATTCAGCACAAGTGTGCTGGACCATGGTTCAGACTATGCCAAAGTTGGGGGATTCATAGACGGTATTGAAGACTTCGACCCGGTGTTTTTCGGTATATCCCCCCGGGAAGCACAAGACATTGACCCTCAGCAGAGAATTTTGCTTGAGCTTTCTTGGCGGGCAATGGAAGATGCCGCAATTTCAGTCGACAATCTTGCGCACTTGAAAACTGGCGTCTTTGTCGGCGTAATCAGTCATGATTTCGAGCGCCTGGTTCTTTCAAGAAAAAACAGGATTGGTCCCCACACCGGACTAGGCCGTTCTACAAGCATTGCAGCCAATCGAATTTCTTACACGTTTAACTTTACAGGGCCAAGTATTAGTTACGACACAGCATGTTCATCTTCTCTGGTCGCAGTTGATGGTGCCTGCCAGTCCCTGATTCAAGGCGAGTGCGATGTTGCGATTGCAGGTGGCGCCAACACAATCGTAATGCCCGAAAGCTACATAGAATTCGGGCGGGCAAACATGCTTTCAAAGTCGGGGCGATGCCGTCCGTTCGACGCAAGCGCTGACGGATTTGTGAGAGCAGAAGGAGGCGGAGTAGTCCTGCTGAAACTCTTGTCAAACGCATTGGCAGACCGCGACCGAATACGAGGAGTGGTCATTGCAACGGCAGTTAATCAAGATGGCAAGACACAGGGGCTGATGTCCCCAAGTGCAGAAGCGCAAGAGACAATGATGAAATCCGCTGTTCAAAAAGCCGAAATTGATGCAACCGATGTAGGGTATGTGGAGGCGCATGGAACCGGAACCCAATCCGGTGATTTGGCAGAAGCGAATTCCATTGGCAGAGTGTACGGTGGGACCGCCCCTTGCTGGGTCGGGTCGATAAAATCCAATTTCGGACACACCGAAGGAGCAGCGGGCATTGCCGGATTCATCAAGGCAGTACTGATGGTCGAAAATGGAAAAATTCCACCAAATCTGCACTTTTCCTGTCCAAACCCGGCGATCAATATGGAGTCGCTTGGTATTCAAATTCCCGTTTCCCTTCAGGAGTGGCCCAAAAATAAAAACCGGTGTCGAATTGCCGCCGTCAACTCATTTGGATTCGGCGGTACAAACGCGCACGCAATAATTCGCCAAGCACCACGGAATCCAGTCAAACATGAAATCCGAAAAAAAACCGTCTCGCTCCTCCCTGTTTCTGCGCAGTCTCCTCAGTCAGTCCAGCAGCTTCAAGAGTCGTATTCATCAGTTGAGGGAATTGAGTTGAGCGAACTAGCATGCACTGCCAGCCGCAAGACTCATAAATCCTTTCGCAATGCGATTGTTTGCCAAGAACTTGAAGACTTGAGGACTGCTCCTCAGCAGAGTATTGAGGCAGGCATTGACCCGAAATTGGTTTTTGTATTTTGCGGAATGGGCCCGCATTGGTCAAATTCAGGGAAAGAACTTTACGCTACAGAACCGATATTCAGATCAACCATCAACACCTGTGAATCAATATTCAAGGAACTGTTCAATATTTCAGTGCTGCCTTATTTCAGAAGCGGCGACTGTTCAGTTAAGGAAAGCAAAATTACTGTCGCTCATTCTCGTTTGTTCGCGTTGCAAATCGCACTCGTTGAACTCTGGAATTATTGGGGGATAAATCCGGATGCGGTCATTGGTCATAGTATAGGTGAAGTAACTGCAGCTTATGCTTCCGGTGCTATTGCATTGCCAGATGCAATACGGGCATTGGTAATTCGTAGTCGAATTCTGGAAAATGCAGGTGTGCATGGTGCGATGTGCGCCGCCGCAATCGAAGTTGACGAAGCAGTGCAAATTCTTGACAAATTTCCTGATGAACTCTTTATCGCCGCCTATAACAGCCCTGCTTCTGTAACATTTTCCGGAACCACGGAAGCAATTCGAGCCGTTGCCCGGGATCTTGAAAGCAGAGAAGTATTTTGTCGAGAGCTGAAAATCGATATCCCGTTTCACTCGCCTCTGATTGAATGCGCTCGGTCTAACGTTCTGGATGCTGTGAAAGATTTACCTGCCGCCTCCCCAAAAATTCCCTGGTTTTCTACTGTAACTGGAAACAGCATGCAGAACAAATTTGTCCGAGCAAGCTACTGGTGGGAAAATTTTCGCCAGCCGGTTCAGTTTTTAAACGCCTTGAATCACTGTTTTGATTCTGGCGACCATCACTTTCTCGAGATTGCCCCGCATCCGGTCTTGTCAATGAATATTCAGGAAAACCTCGGTGACGCAGAATCCGAAGGACAGGTCTTTCCATCTCTTCGACGCAATCTCCCGGATAAACAAACGATGCTTGCAACTTTGGGCAAACTCTACTGTGTCGGGCTCAATGTACATTGGGAAAATGTAAACCGGAAAACACGAATAGTGGATGTTCCCGGCATTCAATTCAATCTTCAAAAAATTTGGAACGCTCCTGAAGAAATCCCCGAAACTAAGACTGCAAATCCAATTCATCAAAAATCCGAAACTCGTTTAATTCAGCATACCTCTGCCAATTCATGGGAGATGTTATTGAAAAGGGATAGATATCAGTGGCTAGACCATCATCGCATCCATGGCAATACTGTATTTCCGGCAACTGGGTATATTGAAGCCGTTCTTGAAGCTGCTGAAGATGTTTTGGGGCAGTTTCCCGTTGAAATCAGCGAAATAAAGTTTGAAGAACTATTGCTACTTTACAACCCTGAGTGCCACACAAATTCCCTCAACCTGGAATTTACTGGCACCAAACCGGTTCTCGAATTTGAATTTCATTCAGTAAACTCAAAGCGGGAACAAGATCATTTCCCGATATGCAGCGGATTAGTTGAACCTCTTTCCGACTCCCCGCCTACAGATAGTATCGCGGGGCTATTGAACCAGTGTACCCGTTCAATATCAGTACAAGAATTTAACAAAATGTTTTCCAAGTTGGGATTCACGCATGCCAAAGAGCCGTATAAAATTGAAAAATTGCAATCTTGGGGCCAGCACAATGTTCTCGCGAAATTGTCTGTTCAGCGTACGGCTTTCGAGGTTCAGGAAAATATATTAATAGATCCAGGATTGCTGGACTTATGCTTTCGGGCGGGAATAGCAGTGTTAGGCAACAATCAAATGCTGTTGCCTGTTGGGATAGACAAAATTCGATTTTGGAAAAAAGCAGGCGACGTTGTTTGGTGTCATGCCTGCAATCCCGAGGAAGAAAAAAGCAGGTTGAAATTCGACTTGAATGTTTTTGACGAATCAAAAGAAGTAGTACTGTCAATTCAAGACATTACACTTTGTTTATTGCCTCAGGATACCTTGGCTCATGCCCCTTCCAGAACAGAACCTGTTTATGTATTGGAACCCAAGTGGAAATTGCAGCCAAAGAATGACTCAATGGCTCTTGCAGAGGCGTTCAGTTCAACTGAAATTTACGACAATCTTCAAATTTATTCCAAGCAACTGTTGTACGATGAAAATCGAAATGAATACGACCAGGCAATTGAAAAAGATCTTGAACGTATTGCTATTGCCTATATAGCCGAAGCATTTGAAAATCTCGGATTCGTATTTCACGATAGCCAATCAATGAACATTGAAGAAGTTCATGAAACACTTGGTATTTCTTGTGGTCAGACGCGGCTTTTTGATGCTCTGCTTGGCTTGCTTGCAAAACACAATTTCGTCAAATTGAAGAACGGTATTCTGTCGACTTTACAATGTTCGAACTCAACTTCAGGCATCGAGGTCTGGCGCGAAGTTTCCAGGAAGCCGGAAGTTGCTGAGTACTTGTCTGAGCTGAGATTAATTGAACGGTGCGGTCGTGAACTGCCTCTGGTACTTGCAGGGGAAAAAAACGGGCTCGACTGCTTGTTCCCCAATGGTTCTATTGATGAACTCCGGCTACTTTACCTGAATTCTCCCACCTGCTGTTTTTACAACAAGCTTCTATGCCAATCGATTCGTGAAATTATTGATCATTGGCCTTATTCCGAGCCTTGTCGAATTTTGGAAATCGGCGGTGGTACTGGTGCTTTGCTGTCCCTGCTTGCACCAAGACTGAAAGCACTGTCGGTCGAGTACACATTTACAGATTTATCAAAGCGTTTTATTCAGCAGTCCCAAAAAAGATTCAAGGCATTTGAGTTTATAAAATTTGGCGAATTGAATATAGAAGCCGACCCGGTTATACAAGGCTACAAGGACCATTACTTTGACATCGTAATATGCTCGGATACGTTGCATACACTCCGGGATACAAAACAGTCTCTCACATTCATAAACAGGCTGCTCAAGCCGGGGGGCTTCTTCCATTTTGTAGAGCTAACCCGGGAACCTGGATGGGCTCGGCTAGTTTTTGGCATCTTGCAAGGTTGGTGGAATAATTCCGACCCTGACCGCCATAACGATACCCCGTGCAAACCAAGTTCAAAATGGGTTGAATACCTGAAGACTGCAGGATTTGATTCAATTTCATGGCTTGGAGGCTTGGAAAACAGCACTGAATCGGTTCACTCGCTTTTCCTCGCCAGAACGGTTTCCAAGCAATCGGTTGATTTGCCTTGTAAAACAATCAAGAACTTTGAAGGCAAGTGGATCGTTTTTTCAAATGGGCACGAAATTTCAAAGAACTTTTTAAAACAACTGGCACTTGGAAGCAGGATTGAAATTGCTGCGGGAAAGAATTTCAAACACAGCAATCTGTCTTTTGAAATCCGCCCAGATGAACCAAAAGACTATATTCGACTTTTAAATCACATAGAACAACTTGATTGTGAAATTGCAGGAGTTGTTTACCTTTGGGCAGTTTCCGATGAATACCTGTTTGAAAATTTTTCCCAAGCAACCTGTAATATTCCAGCAAATGCAATGTCAATTGCCTATTTCCTACAATCTCTTGAACGGTCTTCTGTTCAAATCCCGTGCTTGTATGTTGTTACTGCTAACACGCATTCTATACAGTCCAAGCAAACCGAATCCGGTGTTTTGAACTCCGGGCTTTGGGGCTTTTGTCGCTCTGTTCGCAACGAATATCCTCAATTCACTTGCAGTATTGTTGACATTGATATATTTGATGACCAAGCAAGCGAAAAACTCTTTGACTTGATTCACAGCAACAAGAACAGTTTGGAAATAGCAATTCGAGGAAACAAGCATTACATTCAATCTATAGATTCTTACCATCATCAAATTCATCCCTCTGAATTCTTTCAGTCAACCATTCTCAAAAACTTTAAAAACGATAATTTTGACAACCCTCAATTTGCTCTGTCCAAAATGAGCCAAATTGACGACTTTGAAGTTCTGATTGAAGTTTCAACATCTGCTTTGAATTTCAGAGACATTATGGTTGCTTTGGGAACACTGCCGGAAAGTGCAACACTTAAAGGTTATTCTGGAAAGTCTTTGGGCATCGAGTGCGCCGGCAAAGTAGTCCAATCGGGAAATCGCGTTAAGCACCTGAAAGATGGAGACCGTGTTATCGCACTTTCACCGCAATCCATAGCCAGCAAAGTGGTGGCAGACTCCCGGTTCGTCTTTAAAATCCCTGACACGCTAAATTTCGACCAAGCAGTCGGGCTTTTAACTGCTTATGCGACTGCATGGACTTGCAATCAAATATTTTCCAAGTTGACACAGTTTCAATCTGTGCTCGTTCACACTGCATCTGGAGGAGTGGGGTTAGCCTTAATCAACCTTCTGCAAAAGTATAGAACAAATATTTCAATTTTCGCAACTGCAGGAACAAAAGAAAAGCGAGACTATTTATACGCCCTTGGAATAAAACAGGTGTTTGACTCAAGGACTCCCGAGTTCGCCAATGAGATTTTAAAGGATACCAATAACCGGGGAGTCGATGCAATTGTGAATACTCTTGCAGGAGAAATGGCTTTGGCAAACGAAGAAGCTATTTCCCCGAATGGAATAATTATTGAACTCGGCAAAAATGCAGATTCAGTTAATCAACAAGAATCTACAAACTCAAAATTTCATAAAGTCGTTGTTGATATAGATCAAATTTGGAAGAATGACCCCGAACTACTTGCATCGAATCTGCAAACAATCTCAAGTTTAATTTTCAATAAGGAACTTCCCGTTCTACCATTTCAAAAATTTCCGGTTGAGCTGACTGCGGATGCTTTCAGGCATATGTTTTCGGCAAAGCACATTGGCAAGGTATTAATTGACTTTCACCATATTGAGAACTTCAACTTGCCTGTTAAAACAAATTCGGCGCTACCCGCCAACTCAACTTATATGATTGCCGGAGGGGTCCGCGGTTTCGGACTGGCAACGGCGATAAAACTCAGTAAAATCGGTGCGAAGTCAATCATTCTGGTCGGCAAGTCCGATAGAAGAAATTCATCAGACTTCAAAAACGCATTAAAGCACTTCAAGAAAAACAAAACCAAAGTTTCAGTCGTCGTCGCAGATATAGCCAAATACAGTCTATTCGAAAAAGAAGTTTTAAAAGTATCAAAAAAACTTTCCCCGATACGAGGGATAATTCACTGTGCAATGACAATTGATGATTGCCTTTTGTCGGACATGGCTTATGAAAAATATATCCGTGTTACCGAGCCCAAAATGACAGGTGCATGGAATTTACACCAATTCTCAAAAAATCTGAACCTGGATTTTTTCGTTATGTACTCCTCGATTGCCTCTTTGTTTGGTCCGCAAGGTCAATCTGCATATGCCTCATCAAACTCCTTTTTGAATTCTTTCGCATCCTATCTACGGTCGGTCAACGTTCCTGGTATCTCGGTAAATTGGGGGGCTGTCTCGGACTACGGCTATGTGGCAAGAAATCCTGGGGAATTTGCGCGGTTGATTGAAAAACACGGTGTGTCCGCTATCTCAGCGAGTAGAATGCTTGACCATCTTCCCACACTGCTTGATACAAAAAATTCTGAAGTCATTGTAACCGGCGGCGCTTGGGGCAAAGAAGTGAGCGAAGCCAATCATGGCCGCTCATTTTCCAATCAGGATAATTCCAACAGGAAATCTTTTGCAAAATCTTCCCATGACCAAGATGTATTCGACTGCATATCAGAAATTCTGGAAATTGAAAAAGATTGCCTGAACGCTAAAAAATCATTGGTTGACTACGGTATTGACAGCCTGCTGGCAGTGGAATTGTCCCATCTGATTCAAGTCAGACTTGGGGTGAGAATTTCAGCACAGAAGTTGCAAGATTTGACTATAGAAGAAGTTGAAAATATAGCTCAAGCCATTTGACACTACTTCCAGATATCTACATCAATTCCCTTTTCAATCAAGCGGTCTGCCCGGGCCGCTACATACCTTTGAAAGTTCGGTTCAGTGCGAAACGCCTCGCTTGATACATAGTCAAGCATGGATTGAGTATGAAAAATCTTGAGCCATGCTTCAGAGCGAATTACTTCTTTTCCATGCCGGTCAAAGAAAACAATGGTTGGAGCATAGCTTATGCCCAATTCGGAGGCCCAGTCCCGTATTGTGCTTTTCACTCCCGATGGAGTGGTTATTATTGTTTTCGACCACATACCCATCTGCACAGCATCAAAATTTCCAATTAATTCTTTAATTTCTTGATCAACTAGCACCTTGCTGTGCAAAATTTCACAATTGGGACAATCCTCTTGTTCAAAGAAAACTGCAAGCGGCTTTTCCTGACTTGTCGAGCGGTCAAGACTATAGGGTGGATTTAAAAAGAATGGCTCAGGAATCAGTTTTTTTGAAGCAGCGTCGCCTTTCAAGTTTCGTTCGACAAAATCTCGATAGGACATTCCCGCTTCATGCCGCCCTGACACATAGTCAAGCGCTACCCGAAATTGCTTTGGGGGGATATAGCCATTCAACTTAAGCACCGAATCACCACGCTCGTCATAGAATAATAATGTCGGGGTAAACTGAACACCCGCCTCTGCAGAAAATTCTTTTTCGGTGAATTCAACCCCATCCACGCTGACTACTGAACGGTCCCCCCAAATGTTCAACTCTACAACATCAAAGTGTTCCCGAATCTTTTCTACAATATCCTTTTGACTAAAATTTCGTTCAACCAAGGCATTGCAATAAGGGCACCCGTCCTGGTGAAAAAACAGGATTAGCCTCTTGCCCTGCTCTGCTGCTTCAGCAATATCATCCTCAAACTCAAGAAAGCTGTCTTTGAACCAGCCCGGATATGTTGTTGGCACCGCTCCCGAGTACGTGCCAGGTACAATCGCGCCCTCGCTATCCGCATGAACATGCTGCGATAAACTTGCCCAAAATCCAAAGAAGACAACAAGAAAAGCCAGCGTGCAGACTTGTAGCCAACTGGTTCTTGGACCGCCTGATTTATCAAGCTTCTTCAAGTGCTTCAACTGACTCCGGTATAGTTTGACCACCGTCAACAACAATGGTTTGACCCGTAATGTAACCCGCTTCCCTGGATGCGAAAAACAAGGCCGCATTTCCAATGTCTTCAACAGACCCAAGCCGCTTCAATGGTATGGAAGCCGCCATGGTTTCAAGGTAGTCTTCGCCTAGCCCGGTCAATCCTTCCGTTACAATATTTCCGGGCATAACAGCGTTGATGGTAATCCCGTATTTCGCAAATTCCATGCAAGCGGTTTTCATAAAGCCAAGCTGTCCTGATTTGCTCGCTCCATAGTGGGTCCAACCCGGGTAGCCCGTTATCGGTCCGGTGATTGAAGAAGTCAAAACAATTCGACCGCCATCGCTATTCTTTAAATGAGGCAGGCAGCACTTGATTGACAAGAACGTTCCTTTTAGATTCGTGTTCATGACAAGGTCCCATTCATCGCCACTCATGTTTTCCAGATGACTTTGGGGGAAGATTCCAGCGTTTGAACATAGCACATCAATTCCTCCGTGCCGGTCTGCCGCTGCCGCAGCCATTGCATGCATCTCATCTTCTTTTGTAACATCCGCTGAAAATCCTGATGCAGTTCCTCCAGCATTGCTGATTTCATCGGCGGTCGCCTGCGCCTCCGACATAGTACGGGCAACAACAAGAACCTTTGCACCATGCCTGGCAAACACCTGTGCAATTCCCTTTCCTATTCCTTTGCTGGAACCGGTTACAACAACTGATCTTCCTTCTACTGATGTAAGCATTAATCAATACCTCCTCATTACGCTTTTAAAGTGGATTCCTATCAGATTATCAAAAATTTAAATTTGTTGCTATCTTACTGAGCAAAGTTCAGAATCAAGCACCAATTTATTTTCCATCAATATTACCCAATTCCACATCTCAGCATTGAATTGTCCAATGCTCCAATGAATCCGACATACCGCTACAGCACTTGAACCAGTGCCAGCAGAATCACCTACATTGCGTTATCAACAATTCGCTTTCAAGTGTCAAGTTTTATTTGGATTAATCGTCTAACTTATTGTGGCACGAACAAAAAATCCATGCTTCCTACTGCAATAATCCGGAGAAGGCCCATGAGTGAAACAAAACAAGAGTTTCTGGAAAGAACAAAAGAATACTGGAATCCCGGTAAAACAACGGACTGGCAAAGGTTCGGTGTAGACCTCGTTATTGACCGTCGGGAGGGGTACTACCTGTATGACATGGACGGCAAGCGGCTCATTGACGTTCATTTGAACGGCGGAACCTACAATTTGGGGCATCGCAACCCGGAAGTCGTGGATGCTGTCAAAGAGGGCATGACATACTTCGATATCGGCAATCACCACTTCCCGTCCCTGATGCGAACCCATGTCGCAGAAATGCTGGCAAACTGCACCCCGGAAGGACTTCAGTACACGATTTACGCTTCTGGCGGCGGTGAAGCCATTGATATTTCATTGAAGTGCGCACGGCACGCTACGGGACGACGCAAGTTTATTTGCATTGACCATTGCTACCATGGACATACCGGCCTTGCGGTGCAGGTTGGAGATGACCGATTTTCAAAACTGTTTTTAAGCGATGCACCGGAGCAAGAAGTCGTAAAAGTTCCATTTAATGACCTGGAGTCAATTCAAAAGGAAATTTACAAGGGCGATGCCGCTTGCGTCATCATGGAGACGATTCCGGCAACCTACGGTTTTCCAATGCCAAATGACGGGTATCTTGCAGCAATCAAGTCTGCCTGCGAACAAACAGATACGCTGTACATAGCAGATGAAGTGCAAACTGGACTGATGCGCTGCGGAGAAATCTGGGGTGTCGATACCTACGGAATCAAACCCGACCTTCTGGTCACTGGCAAAGGACTATCTGGAGGGATCTATCCAATCGCTGCTGTTGTGGTTAATGAACGCGCTGGCGCCTGGCTTAATGAAGATGGTTGGGGACACATGTCCACATTTGGGGGGGCTGAGCTCGGATGCATTGCGGCGGCGAAAGTACTTGAAATCTCAACGCGGCCCGAAGTTCGCTCCATGGTTCACTACATTTCTCGATATATGAGAAGAGGACTAGAGCAGTTGAAAGAAACCTACTCCGAATTTTTCATAGGAATTCGCCAGCGCGGCGTTGTGATGGGACTGGAATTCAATCATTCGGAAGGTGCGATTCACGTAATGAAGGCGCTGTTTAAAAACGGCGTGTGGGCGATTTTTTCCTCTCTCGACCCGAAAGTATTACAATTCAAGCCTGGAATTCTCGTAGACAAGGAACTGTGTGATGAAATATTGAACCGACTGGATACTTCGCTTGCCCAAGCGCAAGCATCAGCATTTCAAAGAAATTCAATAAGCTCACAGTCAAAAGAACAACCTGAAATAGCAGAAGCTGCATAATTCAATGAAGAGGAGATCATAGATGACGCCTTTTGAAGAATTACCACATGAAGAACAACTA
The DNA here is from genome assembly GCA_965203865.1 of Arenicellales bacterium. GTDB lineage: Bacteria > Pseudomonadota > Gammaproteobacteria > Arenicellales > JAJDZL01. The sequence goes on along the minus strand of OZ241916.1, from coordinate 855,353 downwards.
AAGCTGCTACAGTCAGTTGCTAGCAACGCGGTCCCCCATTACAACTTTCCAGACGACGCAACTGTCAAGATGATCAATTTATCCGAGAATGCCACCTATAGCGTGGAATCTGCAAAAACTGGTCAGAAGTGGGCGCTTCGGGTTCATCGCGAGGGGTATCACAGCCGTACTGCAATTGCCTCGGAACACGCTTGGACTGATGCTCTACGACAGGACGCAGGGGTTATTACTCCCAAAATCAAACCGGGACGGGATGGCGAAAACATTCAACTGATTGAAGCCGAGGGAATTGTACCCCGGCATGTTGTGGTGTTTGAGTGGGAGTCTGGCGAAGAGCCGCCAGAAGATGATCTCCATGCTCCTTTTGAACTGCTGGGTGAAGTTTCAGCTCAAATGCACGACCATTCCAAAGGCTGGAATCAACCATCCTGGTTTGAACGCTATACTTGGGACTTTGAATCAAGTATCGGAGAAAAACCTCACTGGGGGTTTTGGCAAAACGGTATGGGATTGGATGATGAAAGAACAAGATTATTTGGAGAAGCAGCAGAGTTGATCAATGCTCGTCTTCAACGATATGGACAAGGACCTGAACGGTGGGGGTTGGTACATTGCGACATACGACTGGCCAATCTTTTGATTGAAGGCGAAGTTACAAAAGTGATTGACTTTGACGACTGTGGATTTAGCTGGTTCATGTATGACTGCGCAACTGCGTTAAGCTTTATTGAAGGTCGCCCTGATGTGCCAGAATTAATTAATGCATGGGTACGAGGATACCGCTCCGTTACAGATCTGCCTGATGAAGATGTTGCAGAAATTCCAACATTCGTCATGTTGCGCAGATTGCTATTGGTTGCATGGATTGGCTCGCACTCGGAAACTGAACTTGCTCAGTCCATGGGATTGCCATACACAGCTGAAACAGTTGGATTGTGTAAAAACTTCTTGGAGAAATACTCTATATGAACCCAATGAGAATTACATAGAACAGTAATCAAAATATGTTGAAAGTAAATTCAAATGCTTCGCTTAAGGTCTACTTTCAAGTGCGCCACGAATAACGTTGGCAACCAATGTTACATTTGGCAATGTTTGAAATATTTTATTCACGCATGGCAATGAAACACCGAAGTTGACAACAGCGTCTTGCACAATATCCTCCAATAAATTTACTGAGAAGATTATATTAGCGGTCCCTTCAATCAGGGATTCTTGTGGGTCAACAGAAACACGACCATTGTCGGCATTAACACGTCTTTCAATAAAGTTAGTTGCTTTTGCAACTGCTTGTTTGACCACTTGTTTTTCATTTTCCGGGAAGTCATCGCACTTAAAGTACACAAAATCAAAGGCAAACATGAACTTGGCAAACTCAATTGAAGGCAAGTCATCTTTGAACAGAGTAGCCAAGTAAACCAGCCACATACCTGGAACATCCGGTTTCTTGTCCAATTTGTACATAAAATAGCAAACTTCGTAAATTCCAGTTAAAGTCCGCGGGACAATTTTGAAAACAATTTCTTCATCCACTACACGCTGCAACTTTTTGGCTAGCCTCTCATTTTCCTTTTCAAGAAACTGTTTTTGAAATTCAAGCAAATATTGCTTGTCTTCCACGCTTTGTATGACTTTACGTAAATCACTTCCACCATCTTGAAAGATTGGTAAAAATTTTTCTCTCTTTACCCTGTATCCTTGACTTCTCCATGCAGGAACAAAATCCTCGGTTCCATTCTCAATTACCCACTTCGGCGTAAAAATTGAAAACTTATTCTCATCGCATATAACGTAGAAAATTTCTCGGTCGGCATGCGGTTCACGAGACGATACGCCTCTTCGCTTTTTTCCAATTTTTGATACTTTAAAGTCAAAGTAGTCCAGTGTACCACTGGTTGTAGCAAACTGGAATTCATAGAAACCCAGTTCCTGACCCGATTGCTTTGCCAAGTAGTCCGGTGTTTGGGTTAGTTGCCCTTCTGGACGGAGAAGCCATAATCTTGAATCACTGCCATATTTCTCAACTGTGATTGATTCATCCCCAAATCGTTGAATTAGAATATCTTGCAAGTAGGGAAGAAACTCTAGTTCGACAATCCCCTTTTTCTTCATATCGTGGCGATACTGCACATAAGTGCGTGAGCGTATGTCACTGGATTGTGCGTATAGCACCTTTGCTGTTTTTTTTATCATACCAACCTGTTGGCAAGACTTTTTCTTGCCATTTCACAGAAATGCGGGTTTATCTCGTACCCTACGCCATTCCTTTTATATTCGACCGAAGCAACTAGTGTGGTTCCAGAACCTAGAAACGGGTCAATTACCGTTTCGCCAACAAAGCTGTATGCTCTGATTAACCGGCTGGGGAGTTCAAAGGGGAATGGAGCAGCATGACTACGATTGCCGCCGCTTTTTTCTGGATTCATCAACCATACATCAGAGTTTTTAATCGACAACCAGAATTCCTTGTTCAATTTTGATGATTCACGTTGTTCACCGGAAACATGAGCATATTTGCGGTGATTTGGCTTCAATGGCTTTTCAAACTCCAAAATAAATTCATGCATGTGGTTTAGCAAAATACCGCCTGGATATGGGTAAGTGCCGAATTGGGCGCGTACACCGTTTGTTTTGTGCCAAATAATATCCCGTTTGAATTCAAAACCGATTTCTTCGCATAAATCAATATTCTTTCCGCACAGATTTAGGGAACGAAATGATTTGTTGACACGTACAGGCAGATTCATAATGTTCAAAAAGAACTTGCGGCCCGGCTGCAACACACGGTAGATTTCCTTCCACACTAATCTTATCTCATCTAGCCAAGCATCCAGGTCATGCACATTTCCCAAGTCTTCGGATGAACGAGAATACATCTTGGCGTTAAAGTAGGGAGGTGACGTGATTGCCAAATGAACACTCTCGTCGCTTACGTAATCCATGCATCGAGAGTCTGCATTGACTATGACTTGGCGGGTGTCAGTTTTTTGAATCTCGATGACTTGACCGGAAAAGTTTGCATTGTCATCAATAGTATTCCCGCTTCGCAAATGCTCCACATCATGCAATTTGAATCTGTACTGCCCGCTTGCAGATTTAATTGCCTGCAAACTGCCATTCCTGACAAGATTATGAATATTGCTTACCGATAGTCCCGTGTAGGTTGAAACTTCTCCTACAGACATATACTCTCTGTCTGCATAGTCAAAACTGTCCATCGCCTGTAAATCCTATATAAATTCCAGTGTTTCGCCAACTAGTTCTACCAAATTCTCCAAGGGGCAAGTTTGTCTACCATCCTGTTCGTGAAACTCTGCATCTTAAATGATAGACCTTCTGGAAAATTCGTAACTGAATCTACTGTATTGGTACAAACTCGCATTAGGGTAGATATTCTTATTAGCTTGATTCAGTATAGTCTGAAGAATCCCATGCTGTAAATTTTATTCCGAGCATCAAGATTCACCCCACTACTTTAGTTGATTGCCATGCACAAGCATTCGTTTAGCAATTCAATATCTTGTAGCCATCACAATTTTAATATGTTTTAGATATTTAATAAATTTTATAATCCTTTGAGATTAAGTGGAAAGGTATTACCAGACCACTAGTTTGATAAACTTATCAAACTAAATCTCAGGAATTAAACGGTCGCACTTGGTTTCAATAGTCTAAATTCAACTTAAATGAGTGAGAATTACCAAAGAGATTTAATCGGCTACGGAGCTAATCCGCCTCACCCCAATTGGCCGGGCAATGCCAGAATTGCAGTGCAGTTCGTTCTTAATTACGAAGAAGGCGGGGAAAATTGTATCCTGCACGGCGACCGCGCTTCCGAGGCTTTTCTATCGGAAATCATAGGTGCTGAGGCGCGCGAAGACGTGCGGCACATGAGCATGGAGTCAATTTATGAATACGGCTCCCGCGCCGGTGCTTGGAGACTGCTAAAACTATTCAGGCAATTTGAAATTCCCATTACAATCTTCGCAGTTGGCATGGCGGTTGAACGCCATCCTCGGCTAATTGAAGCAATGGTGAAGGATGAACACGAAATCTGCAGTCACGGCTATCGCTGGATCGACTATCAGTATATCGACGAAGAAACGGAGCGAGAGCATATTGGATTGGCTATTGAAGCAATTGAAAAAGTTGCCGGCCAACGTCCGCTAGGCTGGTACACCGGACGAACGAGCCCGAACACGCGCAAGCTGGTTGTTGAGGAAGGCGGGTTTCTCTACGATGCCGATGACTACAGCGACGATCTTCCATTTTGGGATATGCGGTACCAAAAACCCCACCTCGTAATACCGTATACTTTAGATGTTAACGACATGAGATTCGCAACACCGCAAGGGTTTCACACTGGCGAGCAGTTCTACACCTATCTGAAAGACACTTTCGATACTCTCTATGAAGAAGGAGAAACAAGCCCGCGCATGATGTCTGTTGGATTGCACTGCCGCCTTGCTGGCCGGCCTGGAAGAACTGCTGGTCTGAAGAAGTTTCTGGAGTATATTACTTCCCACCGCAAAGTCTGGATATGTCGCCGAATCGATATCGCCAGGCACTGGAGCAACCTGTTCAATCCAATGGAATTCAATAATAAAAAATGACGCATAACGATTTCGCCTCTCTCTATGTTGACTTGGCGCAGCCTCGCCTGGGTGCCGAAGTGCTGATGTCAACAGACGATTTTTTTGCAGAGCATCATAATTTAATCAAGCCCGAAACTCCCATTTTCATACCCGACAAGTTCACCGACCGCGGCAAGTGGATGGATGGTTGGGAATCGCGGCGCAAGCGCACTTTCGGGCATGACTACTGTATTGTAAGAATTTGTCGCGGAGTAATTCGCGGAATAAACATCGACACATCTCATTTCACCGGCAACTTTCCAGAATCGGCATCAATTGATGCCTGCGATAGTGAGTCAGACCCGGACGAATCTACCGAATGGCAAGAACTGGTCTCTCAAGTCAGACTAAACGGCGATGCCCATAATATTGTAGAAATCGACTCTAACTCTACTTGGACCCATTTGCGGTTGAATATTTATCCCGACGGTGGAATTGCGCGTTTAAGAGTGTACGGCGAAGTGTTCAAGAACTGGAGTGCTGTGTCAGAAGACGATGTGGTGGATTTGGTGGGGATGGAAAACGGCGGGGTTGGTCTGGCTTGCAGCGACATGCACTTCGGCAATGTGCAAAATTTGACGGCTCCGGGCCGTGCCCCCAACATGGGTGACGGCTGGGAAACAAGTCGTCATAGAGGACCAGGACATGAGTGGGCCATTCTTAAGCTTGGGACACCTGGATATATAGAGAAAATCGTAATCGACACGCTGCACTTTAAAGGAAACTATCCGGCTCGTTGCGCATTGCGCGGGATCTACGCACCTGGAGCCGATGTGGATTTCCTCACCGGGAAGTTGTCTACATGGACAACCATTCTAAAAAAATCCATGATGCAGGCTGACCAGTTGCACGAATTTGATGAAATCAAAAATGTTGGTCCCGTTACGCATGTACGGCTTGACATCTATCCCGATGGCGGTATCGGGCGACTGAGAGTATTTGGAAAAATACAGCTGGAAAACTACTTCGTTCTTCTCGGGGAGAACTTGACAGCAGAAGCCTTTCGTCCATACGGAGACGTAATTGAAATCGAAAACAAGGACTACAGAACCATTAATAACGGCTACGCGGACCGCTTTGAAAATTTTACAAAACTGGATATTACCGACGGGGGGGAGCCGGCAATGAGTATTTTTCGCGCCAGGCCGGTATCAATGCCTTTTCTGGTCAAGAAACTTGAGCGGCATCCCAGATCTAGCCAACTGTTTCTCCCCACCAGCAACAGTAGATTCGTGGTTCTTGTGGCTGAACCGTCAGACAAGCCAAAAGTCGAAAATTTACGACTGTTTGTAACCAATGGCAAACAAGGGGTCAATTATCATCGCGGAGTATGGCATCATTTTCTGCTTACTCTTGACGAAGATCAAATGTACTATGTAATTGATCGTAGCAATCCCGATGACAACACCGAAGAGCATGATTTGGACATGCCCATGATGATCACAAAGCAGTCCATCCCAAATATCCAGGATGAAATTGAAGCATCGCAATGACAAAGGGATAAATTCGGAAATTCCAGCTTTTCAAGGCCCGAAATTGGCAAAGAGATGTTTTAGATTCAAACCGTTCGTATGATTGAAGATCACTTTGTTGACTGGTTCGAACTTCTTGTAAGGTGGATTCATCTGATTGTCGGTATTGCCTGGATAGGTGCATCCTTCTATTTCAACTGGCTGGAAAACCGGCTGGAACGCGAAAATCAAGAAGACCCAAGATTCGCCGGCGACCTTTGGGCAATTCATGGAGGCGGGTTTTACCATGTAAAAAAAATTGCAGTTGCGCCTGACAAGTTGCCGTCTCCGCTTCACTGGTTCAAGTGGGAAGCTTATGCAACTTTATGGACCGGAATACTGCTGCTGGCAATGATCTACTATTATGATGCGCAATTCTACTTGATTGAACCCGCCAACGCCGACCTGTCAGTACTTGAAGCAACGACAATCGGCATTGCAACAATTGCTATCTCCTGGTTTTTCTACGACTTGCTGTGCAAATCCGCCCTCATTGGCAGGCAAAACTGGCTGGCATTTGTTGTTTTCATATATTTTTCCATTGTTTCAATTGTACTTTGCAGCATATTCAGCGGTCGCGGTGCTTTCATCCATGTTGGCGCTGCAATCGGAACGATCATGGTTCTCAATGTGTTCGCTGTAATCATTCCGTCCCAGAGAGCCTTGGTAAACGCGGTAGAAACCGGTCAAGAACCGGACCCGAAGCTCGGGGAAGCGGCCTTGCTACGCTCCCGACACAACAACTACCTTACTCTGCCCGTGCTGTTCATCATGATTTCCAACCACTACCCGGTTCAGTTTGGCCATAAATACAACTGGGCAATTTTGATACTGCTGGGACTCTTGGGTGTCCTTGTCCGGCACTACTTCAATGTTCGACATTTGGCCGGGAAAAAGTCCTGGCTGCTTGTTATCGCAGGAAGCGGGTTTCTGTTGCTTGCTATACTTACACTACCAACACTGTGGAAATCCAGTATTAATTCAAACTCGGTCAATTTTGACATGGTACAGCAAATCGTTCATGAGCGTTGCACAGTATGCCACTCGGCTTCACCGGTTCAACCGGGATTTACAGCAGCTGCCGCCGGACTGCAACTAGACACCAAGGAGCAGATTCAGATGCATGCCCCGAGAATTTACTCAGTTACTACAGTAGCGAAATCAATGCCGCCTGGAAATATCAGCCAAATGACCGAAGAAGAACGAGTTTCAATTGGAGTTTGGTACAGAACCCATTACTTGGCTAAACTGTCCAATTGAAATGAAATCAATGAAAAAACACAATCAGCGAGGATTCTATAAATGGGCAAGTTGACAACTCACGTTCTGGACCTGGTAAATGGATGCCCTGGACGCGGCATTGGAGTTGAATTGTATTATCTGGAAAACAAAGAAGAAATAGTGAAGCAGGATAATACAAATGCAGACGGCCGATGCGATGAGCCGCTAGTTGAAGGAAGTGCCTTCAAAAATGGCAACTACAAGCTAGTTTTTAATGTGGGTTCTTACCACGAATCCATGGGCATGCTGAAAAATTCAAAAAAATTCCTCGATCTCGTAACCATTCAATTCAGAGTCGAAGACGCTTCAGAACATTATCATGTTCCACTACTACTATCCACATACGGGTATTCCACATACAGAGGAAGCTAATGTCTGATTCAAACTTCTCAAAAGAGGTGTTCAGAGAAGTCGATACTGATACTTCAATCCGGTTCCTGCTTCACACAGAAGCCAGGAAGCTGACTGATTTTGACCCCTGTCAAACCGTGCTGGAATATCTTCGCAATACAGAGCAAATGACTGGAACGAAAGAAGGCTGTGCAGAAGGCGACTGCGGCGCCTGCACAGTTGTACTGGTCGAACATGTCAAGGGAAAACTACACTACAGGGCAGTAAATTCATGCATCATGCTGCTACCGCACCTTCACGGAAAACAATTAATTACCGTAGAGCATTTGCGTCATCCGAATGGAAGACTGCACCCTGTACAACAAGCCCTCGTAGACCAGCATGGTTCTCAATGCGGATTTTGCACACCGGGATTCGTAATGTCGTTGTTTTCAATGTATCACAACCGCTGCAGGACAGACCGTCGAACAATTGACGATGAACTTGCAGGCAACCTTTGCCGTTGCACCGGGTACGTACCTATAGTTAAAGCGGCACAGCAAGTTTTGTCGTCCATAGTGCCGGATCAATTCGATGACAGAGAAAGTGCCACCATGCAAAGCATCAAGGACTTGGATACATCCAGAATGGTACGTGTTCTCAAAAATGACGAGCAATTTTTCCTGGCACCGAAAACTGTTCGCGAGTTTGAGGCATGTATTGCAGCATATCCCGACTATCACATAGTTTCTGGAGCAACAGATGTCGGCCTTTGGATCACAAAAGATCAAAAGAAATTGAGGCCGCTTGCTTATATCGGACTGTTAAACTCGCTCAAGAAAATCAGAAAAACCAATGGCTATTTGCAAATTGGCGCTGGCGTAGCCCTTAATGACGCGATGAAGCGACTCGTACCCTTGTACCCAACTTTAAGAAACCTGCTAATCCGATTCGGGTCGGTTCAAATTCGAAACCTTGCCACTGTTGGAGGAAATATTGCAAACGGTTCTCCAATAGGAGACTTGCCACCAGCATTTATTGCACTAGGCGCTGAAATTGTATTGCAAGGCCAAAATACGATACGTACCTTGCAACTGGAAAACTTTTTTATTGATTACGGAATACAGGACTTGAAGCCAGGAGAATATGTCTCCCGAATCGATGTGCCCGTTCATTCAAGCAAGAATTCAGTATTCAAAGTTTACAAGCTTTCAAAGCGGTACCATCAGGACATATCAGCTGTGTGCGGTGCTTTCTTCTGTCATAAATCCAGGGGCAGAATCAAGGGGGTGCGAATTTGCTTCGGTGGAATGGCCGCCATTCCCTCAAGAGCCTACAATTGTGAGAGATTTCTGGAAAACAAACATATTATTGAACTTGACGTTGAGCAAGCCTGCACTGCCCTGAAAAATGACTACACTCCCATAACTGATTTTCGCGGAACAGCCGACTATCGCTTGCTGGCAGCGCAAAATCTGCTCAGAAAGTTTTTTCTGGAAGTCAAAAGCAAAGCTCAACTGGATATCAGGGAAGATTAAAAATGCTGGACCGTACTCGTATTCATTCAGAACTCAATGTGGTACGCCAGCCACTGCCTCACGACAGTGCAGAATTGCACGTTTCTGGCGAAGCCCTCTATGTTGACGACATTCCGGAGCCAAAAGAATTGCTTCACATCGCAGTTGGGCAAAGCGAACAGAGTGCAGCAAAGAAGTTTTCCGTAGAGCTAGGGGCTGTACACGATAGTCAAGGAGTTGTAGAAGTTCTGGACTACACATCGGTACCCGGCAAAAACGATTGCAGTCCAACTTTGGGCGACGATCCTTTATTTGCTGAAGAACGGATAGAATTTGCCGGGCAGGTGCTGTTTGCCGTAGCCGCCGAATCCTTGGCAGAGGCAAAAACCGCATGCAAACTGGCGAAAATTACTTATGAATCGGATGTACCCGTTCTTTCGGTTGCCGAAGCAGTTGAAAAAGAATTATGGGTATTGGAACCGAGCGTTCTTCATAGTGGCGAACCGGATGCCGAATTGAAGAAAGCACCCAATCAAATTCAAGGGCGCATACAAACCGGGGGGCAAGATCATTTCTATCTTGAAGGTCAAGTTTCAATGGCAGTACCCCGTGAAGCGGGAACAATAGTGGTGTACTGCTCTACACAGCACCCGACAGAAGTTCAACTGCTAGTGTCAAAAGTTCTGGGCATTCCTCAGAGTGCTGTAACAATTGAAGTCCGTCGTATGGGAGGCGGGTTTGGCGGCAAGGAAACTCAGGCGGCGCAATGGGCTTGCATCGCTGCACTTGCCACATACCGAACCGGTCGTCCCGCAAAGCTCAGACTTGACCGCGATACCGATATGATTGCAACCGGCAAGCGGCACGAATTTCAATTCGACTACAATGCAGGCTTCAATAATGACGGTAGAATTACTGCCGTTTCAATAACCATGGCATCAAACTGCGGCTATTCTGCCGACCTGTCTGGTCCCATCAATGATCGCGCCCTGCTGCACATAGACAATGGCTACTACCTGGAGAATGTTGCAGCAACATCATATCGTTGCCGCACAAATATGGTTTCCAATACGGCTTTTCGCGGATTTGGCGCCCCCCAAGGGATGATGTGCATTGAAAGAATCATGGATGAAATTGCCTGTTATTTGGGTAAAGAGCCACTTCAGGTTCGGCAAATCAACTTGTACGGCAAGCGCGAACGCAACATCACTCCCTATCAAATGACCGTCAATGACTGTGTGCTGGATGAAATCATTCAGGATCTCGCCAAGTGGTCCGACTACAAGCAACGCCGAAGGAAAATCTGCAGTGAGAATCGAAAAAATCCTTATCAACGCAGAGGACTGGCATTAACGCCAGTAAAATTCGGAATTTCATTTACAAATACTGTTCTCAACCAGGCGAGCGCACTCATTCATGTCTATTCCGACGGAAGCATTCACCTGAACCATGGTGGTACAGAAATGGGACAAGGGCTTTTTATAAAAGTCGCACAAGTGGTTGCAGAAGAGTTCTCCGTTCCGCTTGAGTGGATTCAAATTCCTGAAACGAATACTTCGCGAGTGCCGAACACTTCTGCAACCGCTGCATCTTCCGGCTCTGACATGAACGGGAAAGCTGCGCAAAAAGCCGCTCGCAAAATCAAAGATCGCCTTGCCAAAGTTGCCGCAAGTAAATTCGGTCTGGATGCTAGTGAAGTAGAATTTTCAAATGGGCAAGTCTTTGCCGGAAGCAAAGTTATGTCTTTTAAAGAACTGGTACAAACTGCATTGAATGAACGTGTTTCCTTGTCGGCAACTGGATATTATCGAACCCCCAAGATTCATTGGAACCGCGAAACCATGACGGGCCGTCCATTCTATTATTTCGGTTACGGTGCTGCGGTAAGCGAAGTTGTCATTGATTGTCTGACCGGCGAAACCCGATTGCTTCAAGTGGACATTCTGCATGATGTCGGCGAATCCCTGAATCCAGCTGTTGACATAGGCCAGGTAGAAGGCGGTTTCATCCAGGGAGCCGGATGGCTGACAACAGAAGAATTGTGGTGGGATCATTCCGGCAGACTTCGTACGCATGCTCCCTCAACATACAAGATTCCAACCAGCGGCGATACGCCAATCGAGTTCAATGTCCGATTGTGGGAAAAGGGACGGAACCGGGAAGATTCCATTTATCGCTCAAAGGCAGTGGGCGAGCCGCCATTGATGCTTTCAATTTCTGTATTCAGCGCAATTTCTGATGCAATATCCAGTATTTCGGATTACAAAAGATGGCCCAAACTGGACGCACCAGCGACACCTGAAAGAATACTTATGGCAATTCAGCAAATTCAGAATTCCACGAATTACGAATGAACTGGCTACAGGAAATGATCAAACTGTCGCAGGCAGGAAAACCGTTCACGCTTGTTACGATAATTGAAACGTCGGGTTCTGCCCCCCGCGAAATCGGGGCAAGAATGATTGTAACAATGGAAGGTTCCACCGATACGATCGGCGGCGGCAATCTGGAATTTCATGCGATTGAACTTGCACGAAATTTGCTTTCTACCGAAACCTCGAGCCGGAAAGACGAATTCTTCGGCCTTGGTGTTACCATGAGCCAATGCTGCGGTGGTGCGGTGCGTTTACTCTATGAAAGTTTTTCTGAAAGCGAATCTGCAATACTTGCGAAGAGTCTTTCCAGCGTCGTCGACTGGTCGTCTACTTTTCTCGCAAGCCCCATAGTTGCTCCAGCAAATACCCGCTCCTGCATCCTGTTTTATCCTGAAGTAAAGAAAACTCTGCCCTCCGCAGTTCATTCAGCAGTCAAGAGTTTGACAAAAGTCTCAGGTGCTGGCTCCAAATTGGCAAAGCAAGGAAAAGAAGAGTGGTTTGTATCCCGTTTGGATGAAGAACCGATAGATCTTCTGGTATTTGGTGCAGGCCATGCCGGAAAAGCCTTGGTCAAGGCTCTGCAAGACCTGCCTTTTCGAATCAACTGGATTGATGAACGCAACGACATGTTTCCAAAGAAAATCCCGGCAAACACAACAGTTCAGGTCGTAGAACATTCTCTGGATGCACTGAATACCTTGCAACCCGGTACATTCTATGTAATCATGACTCACAATCACGGCTTGGACTACGAGCTCTGCCTGAGAATACTCCATGACGGTTCTTTCGGCTGGCTGGGTCTGATCGGCTCAAAGACAAAACGAATCAGATTTGAGAACAGATTCAAGGAGAAAGGAATCGACGGTTCTGTGCTAAAACGTCTGGTATGTCCCATCGGCCTGCCAAATTTGCCTGGCAAATCCCCGGCGGTTATCGCAGCATCTGTTACGGCTCAGCTACTCCAGGCACGACAGCAAGTGCTTGATGTCCAACTTCGAAACCGCTCCAACCAATGCATTGATTCCATTGGTTCACCATTGATGTAAATTTGTTTTATGACGCACCATAACTTGGACGAAAACACTAAGTCCAACAATTCCCCCTTGCTTGCTTTAAACGGGGTCACCAAGTCGTTCCCGGGTGTTTTGGCAAATGACTCGATCAACCTTGTAATTGAAAAAGGACAAATTCACGCCTTGCTGGGGGAGAACGGCGCCGGGAAGAGTACTCTCGTAAAAATTATCTATGGCTACTATACAGCCGACCAGGGAACCATGGAGTGGGAAGGAAGGAAAGTTGCAATTGCCACTCCGGCACAGGCGCGTCAAATGGGAATCGAAATGGTATTCCAGCACTTTTCTCTTTTTGACACGATGTCGGTGCAAGAGAATATTGAACTGGCACTGCCTTCATCCGCAAGAACTACGCTGTCAACACAGATCCGTACAATATCAGACGAATACGGGCTTGGTCTGGACCCGGAGCGAGATGTATTCACGCTTTCAGTGGGCGAGCGTCAGCGAGTGGAAATTGCACGTTGTCTGCTACAATCCCCCAAACTGCTGATCATGGACGAACCAACGTCTGTATTAACACCTCAGGAAGCAGACAAGTTGTTTGAAGTCCTTCGCCAATTGGCCGATAACGGCTGCGCGGTTCTCTACATCAGTCACAAGCTTGAAGAAATACAATCACTGTGCCATAAAGCTACTATCCTCCGAAACGGAAAGTTTATCGCCGAATGCGACCCGACAACAGTTGCTCCCCGCAAAATGGCAGAGATGATGATCGGGACTGCCCTTACCCAAGCAATCGCAAATCGGAAACCACTTGGAGAAGTTGTGTTTCACGTCAATAATCTGTCCCGCAAAGGCACTGACGAACGCAGCATTTCATTGCAGGATATAAATTTTAAAGTTCATGCAGGCGAAGTATTCGGAATTGCGGGAGTCGCAGGGAATGGACAAACTGAATTAATGGAACTTCTGTCTGGCGAAGTTCTCGCTGATACGGCCGAAGCAATTGAAGTTGACGGACAGCCAACAGGTAAGCTGGGAATTCGGGAGCGACGCAGGATTGGTATTTCGGTTGTCCCTGAAGAACGCTTGCAGCAAGGAATGGTAGGCCGAATGTCGCTTGTTGAAAATACATTTCTGGGGGACCATCGCAAAGCAAACTTGTCAAGCAAGTATTGGCTCAACTACGAAAATGCCCGAGAGCATGCTTCAAGAATTTGCGACGAATTTGATGTCAGGCATAGCGGACTGGACTTTGACTCCTCCGGCTTGTCTGGAGGCAACCTGCAAAAGTTTCTGGTGGGCCGTGAAATTCTTCAGGAACCCCGATTATTGCTGGCATCGCAACCCACTTGGGGAATCGATGCCGGGTCCCAGCAATTTATTCATCAATCCCTGCTAAATCTCGCTTCCCGGGGAACTGCACTTGTGATTGTGTCGCCCGACCTGGACGAACTACTGTTGCTGTGCCATAGGATTGCTGTCATATTTGCGGGTACACTCTCCAAATCATACAATGTCTCTGAACTCACACCCGAGAAAATCGGATTGCTGATGGGAGGTGCAGAACTGAAGCAGAACCACGGAGAAAATCATGCCGATTCGGCTCGTTGAAAGAGCTTCCCATTCCACTGCAATGATGTGGGTAACTCCGATCATTGCCTTCGCACTAAGCCTGATTTCGGGGGGAATTCTATTTTCGCTTATGGGATATTCGGCAATTGATACGCTTTATGCGTACTTTATCAGTCCTGTCAGAGACAGCTACGGGGTAAGTGAGCTTTTCGTCAAGGCATCGCCCCTTGCCATGATTGCAGTTGGGCTGGCACTTGGGTTTCGTGCAAACGTGTGGAATATTGGTGCAGAAGGACAATTGACACTGGGAGCCATCACAGGCAGTGCTCTGGTTATCTACTTTCCAGAGTCGGACAACATCCTGATGCTCCCTGCAATCTTGCTAATGGGGATACTGGGAGGCATGGCTTGGGCGGCAATCCCGGCTCTCCTGAAAATTCGATACAACACAAACGAAATTCTCAGTAGCCTTATGCTTGTTTATGTTGCTCTTTTACTACTGAGTGTACTTGTTCACGGACCGTGGAAAGATCCTGCCGGCTTCAATTTTCCTGAAAGCGTTGTTTTTCCCGATGCGGCCTCTATTCCAAATCTTCTATCGGGCACCCGGCTTCATGCCGGGGCGCTAATTGCTTTGTTCATAGCTGTTGGCGGCTGGATACTGCTTTCCAAGTCTCTGATTGGCTTTCAGGTAAAGATTGCGGGGCAACCACCCAAAGCAATTCGATACGCCGGTGTGAACTACAACAAAGTAGTGTTGTGGTTGCTTCTTGGATGCGGCGGTGTCGCCGGGTTGGCAGGAATTATCGAAGTAGCGGGACCCATTGGTCAACTTCAGCCATTCATATCTCCCGGTTACGGATTTTCCGCAATAATCGTCGCTTTCCTGGGACGGCTTCATCCTGTTGGAATTATTCCGGCAAGTCTGGTTTTGGCACTGTCTTATCTTGGCGGCGAGTCTGTGCAAATAAAAATGGGCCTGCCGATTGGTATTACCGGCGTGTTTCAGGGAATGCTGCTTTTCTTTCTGCTCGCCTGTGACTTGCTGATCAATTACCGCATTGAACTAAAGCCCTCGCTCAGGCGCACCACCCCTGCTGTTTCTGATTCCTGATGGAAGTTGTTTCAACAGTTGAACTCGTTTTGCTTACAGTCGTAAGTGCTGCTACGCCTTTGCTGCTGGCGGCCACAGGAGAGCTGGTAACGGAAAAATCGGGCGTGCTGAATTTGGGTGTGGAAGGCACAATGCTGGTTGGAGCCGTCAGCGGATTTATCGCTGCATTTTACTCCGGCAGCTGGCTCTTCGGCATTTTGGTTGCGGCAGTTGCCGGAGTATTGATGTCCGCGCTTTTTGCCACTCTCACACTAATATTTCTGGCCAACCAGGTAGCTTCCGGACTGGCACTGACTCTCTTCGGCATCGGCTTAAGTTCGCTGATCGGAAAGCCGGTTATTGGTCGCCCCATAGAAAAGCTTCCCTCAATTGAGTTGCCGTTTGTCACTGACATTCCCATCTTGGGGCCCCTGCTACTGTCGCACGATGCATTGATTTATTTTTCAATTTTTATGGTGATTGCGGTTCACTGGTTTTTGTTTCGCACCAAAGCCGGGCTGGTACTTCGCGCTGTCGGAGATTCTCATATCGCAGCTCACTCCATTGGATACCCGGTCATAAGGATTCGATTCCTTGCGGTTTTATTCGGAGGTGCGATGAGTGGTCTTGCAGGTGCCTTCCTCTCGCTTTCCTACACGCCGATGTGGGCGGAGAACATGACCGCCGGCAGAGGCTGGATAGCTCTGGCACTTGTTGTGTTCGCAACATGGAAACCGGGGCGGCTTCTTGTCGGCGCCTACTTATTCGGAGCGGTTACGATATTCCAGCTTCATATGCAGGGATTCGGGGTTCAAATTCCAGGGCAAATTCTATCCATGCTACCCTACCTGGTAACAATCCTGGTTCTGGTGCTTATTTCCCGGGATACATCACGCGTAAAATTGAGTGCCCCCGCCTGCATCGGAATTATTTTTCACCCAAACAAATAGCGGGCAGTAACTTCAATTTCATCGGGTCCATTGCCAAATACGAATCAATCAAAAATCATCAACCAATTGCTAGTTTGGCATTAAACCCAATTTTAATTTACACTTATGACATTAAATTTTGAATATTTCCGGCTATAAATAATTTTGGAGCCGCAAATCGGCTTTGAGGAATGTCAGAAGTATTAGAAATACTTGTATTAACTCTATCTGCTTTTTATACAAAATGAGGAGCTTTTTTATGAAAAAGGTATTAAAAACACTTGGGGCAGTTTTTTTGGCATTCGCTGTTCTCTCCCCAACAGCATTGGCTGACGATCATTTGAAAGTCGGTTTTGTTTATGTGGGTCCAATTGGAGACCATGGTTGGACCTATCAGCATAACGAAGGTCGCTTGATGCTGGAGAAGGAACTGGGTGTCGAAACAACCTATGTAGAATCAGTTCCAGAAGGCCAGGATGCCGAGCGAGTCATACGACAACTGGCTGCCGATGGACATCAGTTGATTTTCACCACTTCGTTTGGATACATGAATCCGACGATCAAGGTTGCTGAACAGTTTCCGGATGTGAAGTTTGAACACGCAACCGGTTACAAGCAAGCGGATAATGTAGCAACCTATGTCGCTCGCTTCTATGAAGGCCGATATGTGCTGGGGCGAATTGCAGGAGCAATGACCAAATCCAATATTGTTGGCTATATTGCCTCATTTCCAATTCCGGAAGTCGTGCGCGGAATCAATGCCTTTACACTGGGCTTGAGAAGTGTAAATCCGGAGGCTACAGTGAAAGTCATTTGGGTCAGCAGTTGGTTCGACCCCGGTAAAGAAGGCGATGCTGCCAAAGCCCTTGTTGACCAGGGCGCGGACTTTTTAACCCAGCATACAGATTCTCCTGCTCCTGTGCAAGTGGCAGAAGAACGCGGAGTTTGGGCGTTTGGGCAAGCATCGGACATGCGCGAATTTGCACCAAGAGCACAATTGACTGCAACTGTTAACAATTGGGGTCCCTACTACGTTGCAAGGGCAAAAGCCGTCATGGATGGCACTTGGAAATCACAGGCAATATGGTACGGAATGCAAGAAGGCATGATTCAGATGTCGGAATTGAATACCGCCGAAATGCCGGCAGATGTTGTTGCTGACGCGCAGGCTACCATCGCGGCAATCACTGCCGGAGAACTGCATCCCTTTACGGGGCCGATAAGAAATCAGGATGGCACGGAAGTGCTGCCTGCCGGTGAAGTAATGGGGGATGGTGACCTCGCTGTTATGGACTACTACATTGAAGGCGTGGAAGGGTCTGTGCCCAAATAATTTTTCATGCATCTAATTTGAATTAGGGTTTGTCTTATAATGCAACGTAACTATCTGATTGAGCGTGCTATTGAGGAAATTTCAAATGCAGCAGAACTCTGCCAATTTTTTTGAATGGATACAGAGGTGCTTGACTCAGGAGACTTGTCTAGTAGAGTTGAACCTGCAAGGCATTCAATGCCTTGCAGGTTCTGGACGAATCGCACTGTCACGAAGCCAAGGCCCCCGACGGAAAAAGTGCATGAATGATTTCCGAAGGTTCATATTGTCGCCAGCAATTTCAAGAGTTTTCTGGCGGAAATCTTCCATGGGGTGTGGCAGCGACCCCTTCGGGGAATATATTGACGAATTTGTGTTCTCCTTTAATCGCCGATTCTGGGAACATCAGCTGCCTGGTCGATTGCTGCAAGCCGCCGTTGACATGTGCCGATTCGAACTCCCCTTAATTCAGTTTAGATGAATGTACTGCCATTGATATTACAAGGTGGCAAAAATGAAAGATAATGCTAGAGATAACCCCAAAAACACTGAAAAATCAGAAAAATTAGACATGGACCGCTACAAAGACTACGTTGTTCCTAAAGAGATATTGGAACAACCAGGAGAACGCGAATATATTGAGCTGATGAGAAGAACAAGAACTTTTATTAACAAGTTTGGCACTAGTGCAAAATAAATGCTCAAAGAGTATATTTTAAGCGAATCCATAAACCATGCCAATTTGGAGCAAAATTCTTGGAGAGATTGCACAATCTCCGCATGAAGATGAAGTATTGAAATTTTCTTGATACCATGCTCGACCAGATTGTTACATTGTATTATAAGACAACCTTATTTCAGCTTAGAAGCATGTAATTTTTTAATGTATTTTCCTTGTTTTGCACGGAATTGCAGATTGCCGGTTCCCGGCAAGATGTTTCTTGTTCAATCAGGAGCCCACTCTAAACAAATAACTAACTTGAAGTGCTAAAAATTAAATATTTTTCTGGAACAATTCTACTTTCGCTGATTGCTATTGCAGCTTTTCCGCCGGTGGCGGCAACGGATGAGAAGCTGAAAGTAGGATTCGTATATGTAAATGAAATCAGAACTCATGGCTGGAATCATCAGCACGACCAAAGCAGACAGTACCTGGAGAAAAAGCTTGGTGATTCAATTGAAACTTTTTCATTGCAGCATGTTACTACGGAAGAGGAGATGCTGTCCACGATTGTGGACATGGCATCTGGCGATTTTGACCTGATTTTCTTTACATCGGGAGCCCATACGGACTCTGCCGTTGCTGTGGCAAATCGCTTTCCAAATGTGAAGTTTGAAAACGCTACTGGGGAAAAGCGAAGTAAAAATTTGGCAACTTACTCCGCCCGGTTCTATGAAGGTCGCTATGTGAGCGGTCAAAT
Source organism: Arenicellales bacterium (assembly GCA_965203865.1). Lineage (GTDB taxonomy): Bacteria > Pseudomonadota > Gammaproteobacteria > Arenicellales > JAJDZL01. The sequence continues at coordinate 836,359 of OZ241916.1, read as the reverse complement.
CGCAGGTGCGATGACCAAATCCAACCGAATCGGGTATGTCGCTGCATTTCCAATTCCCGAGATTATTCGCGGTATAAATTCATTCACAATTGGGCTTCGAGAAGTCAATCCAGAGGCCATTGTAGAAGTGGTGTGGGTAAGCAGCTGGAACAATCCTGAAAGAGACAGGGAAGCAACGAAATTTCTGATTGACCGAGGTGCTGACATAATAGCCCAGCATACTGATTCAATCGGCACAGTGATCGAAGCAGAAGAGCAAGGGGTATTTGTATTTGGACAAACTTCTGACATGAGAGATTTGGCTCCAACAACTCAGTTGACTGCAATCATTCCAAACTGGGGACAATATTACGTAGACCGTGTAAACGCCGCAATTGACGGAAGCTGGACTTCTGGCGACAGTTGGCGAGGAATGGCAGAAAATGCCATTCAATTGGCAGATTTTAACAGAAGCGCTATTCCCCCCGAGGTTATCGCTGACGCAGAAGAAACAATTGCCGGTATCCGGGCAGGAACAATTCACCCGTTTTCTGGTCCAATATACGATCAAAATGGGAATGAAATAGTTTCAGCAGGTGAAAACTTGAGCGATGAGCACTTACTAGGAATGAACTACTATGTACAAGGCGTTCAAGGTTCAATTCCGAACTAGCTAGTCAACTGATTGCACTAATGCGTCGGCTACTGGTTGCTTCATCAGGGTGAATTTGAAATGCCGAGATTAGCCATACGCGGCCCGATCTTCCACATTACAGACAATCCAGCGAAAAATCCGGCTGCCTGGTCATACTTGCCCAAGGGAGTAATGATTATTCAAGACGGCATTATTGAACAAGTCATGCCTGACAATGAATTGACCCTTGATATGGAAAAATCGTTTCCCGTATTCGACTATGAGAACTGTCTGATTTGTCCTGGATTTGTGGATGCTCATATTCATTATGCGCAAACTCGAATTATTGCCTCATCAGCTCCGGGCTTGCTTGAATGGCTCGAAAAGCATACCTTTCCAGAGGAATGCAAGTTTTCCGACCCGGAATATGCTTCGCTTGTTGCCGTTGAATTTTTCAACGAGCTAGTTCGAAATGGAACTACAAGCGCTTTGGTCTACCCTACTGTTCACAGGGAATCCGTAGACAGTTTTTTCGAGGAATCTGTCCAACGCGGGATGCGCATGGTAGCTGGCAAGGTTTTGATGAACCGCAATGCCCCGCCTGAACTTTGCGACGGAGAAGATTTGGGTTACCAAAGCACGAGCGAACAGATCCGCAAATGGAACGGGACAAGTCGGCAATCCTATGCAGTAACTCCAAGATTCGCTGGTACCTCCACACATGATCAACTGAAAATTTGTGGTAAATTAATTGCTGAATTTCCGGATGTACTGCTTCACACCCACCTGTCTGAAACAAAGTCTGAAATCGACTGGACACTTGGCCTGTTTCCCGAATTCAAGGACTATCTGGGTGTATATGAAGGATTCGGACTGGTCACCGACCGATCGTTGTTCGCACACTGCATTCACCTTAGTAGTTCCGAATGTGAAAGGCTAGCTGATGCAGGGGCTACTGCAATACTGTGTCCGACTTCAAATTTATTTCTTGGTAGCGGAATCGTTCGGCCAATTCACCTGAGTAGTTACGGCGTACCGACAGCACTCGGCACGGATATAGGCGGTGGAACCAGTTTTTCAATGCTGGAGACAATGCAGGAATTGTACAAAGCAGGCTGTTTAAACGGAGAATTGCTAAGTTCGCTAGAATTGTTTTACCTGGCTACACTTGGCGGTGCCCGCGCACTTCACATTGATCAATACATTGGTAATTTCGAACCGGGCAAGGAAGCTGATTTTGTTGTGCTGGATACATGGAATAATCCGCTTATGAAAAACAGACTGGAACAATTGAATAGCATTGAGGACGAGTTGTTTGCCTATGCCATTATGGGAAGAGCGCAAAATGTTCAGGAAACATGGAGCATGGGGAAGCGAATTTACGCACGAGATTCTTTGCCCATGGACTATCTTGTCCACTAATGCTTTGGAATACTATAAAATTTCGTGCTTTATGCAGTTAATCAAACCCATAGCATGTACCCATGAGTAATACAATTGAAATACATAGAACAAAGCAGAGTCGAGTCAGCGAAATTGACTTTGACAATCTTCAATTCGGTTCCACGTTCTCCGATCACATGTTTCAAATGGAGTATCGGGATGGTGCCTGGAGCAGGCCGCGAATTGTGCCGTTTGGCAACATAGAAATTCACCCTGTAACCGCAGCTATTCACTATGGACATACGATATTTGAAGGGTTGAAGGCTTACCGCGGAGAAGATGGTGCAATTCGACTGTTTCGACCTGAAATGAACTACAAAAGAATGATGGCATCTTGCGACCGAATGTGTCTGCCACAAATGGATGAAGATTTATTTCTAAGTGCTATTGAAGAGTTGGTAAGAGTCGACCACAGGTGGGTACCGCCGGGCAGAACACAGTCCCTGTATATTCGACCAGTTCTGTTTGCTACCGAGGGCCAGCTGGATGTTCGACCAAGCAACGAGTACATTTTTTTGATTAATCTTTCACCAGTTGGCGGTTATTTCAAAGAAGGCACTCCGGGAGTCTCATTGAAAGCTGAAGAGAAATACTCCCGCGCAATACGAGGAGGTACGGGGTTTGCGAAAACAGGCGGCAACTATGCGGCAACCTTCAAACCTGCCCATGAAGGCAAGGACGAGGGTTTTGATCAAGTGCTTTGGCTGGATGGTGAACATCACCGATACATTGAAGAAGTTGGACAGATGAACATTTGTTTTCATATGAATGAAAAATTGATCACGCCTTCACTTACTGGAACAATCTTACATGGCGTAACTCGCGATAGTATTCTCAGACTTGCCAAAGACATGGGAATTGCCTGCGAAGAAAGACTGATTGACATTCAAGAAATTATCGACGGCTTAAAATCTGGTGCTCTACACGAAGCCTTCGGATGCGGGACAGCTGTTGTAATCACTCCAGTAAAAAGTATTGGATTTCGGGGCGAGCTGTACGAAATCGCTTTCCAAAACCCGAATCGGCTAAGTAAGCAATTGTATGATTTTATAGTTGGAATCCAAAGAGGTGAAATTGAGGACAAGTTCGGCTGGACTCGCATAGTATCAGTTTAAGCGGTCCGACAGAGACAACGGGCATTGTTTTAATTTCTGTCCAATTGACTCTTGATTTTCAACCCTTTTTCGGTTAGTTTGTATTTTTGATTCCGACTTCGAGGCTTCTCCGGGATAGTCATTTCAATATACATCTCCTCAAGTGCCGGGTGTAGATACTCTTTCATTACATACACCCTGTCCTTAAGTTGCAGTTTCTCCAAAATTTCCGAGCGAGAAACTTCACCGTCCATTACATTTATCAAATTCTGAACTTTTTGTGCAACACGCGTGCTATCTTGTGTGGCAACATGATGAATCTTCTTTTCTTCTACATGTTTGGTAAATGACCCCTCATGTAATGCTTTTCGAAAAAAGGTGATAGTTTCAGTATCCCCTTCCTTTGATAAAGCGGGTGCTTGCAAGCCGTAGTTCAGGCACATTTCTTTAATTCGTGAAAAATTCAATCCCAAAATTTTTGCTTGCCCCATTTGACCCAAAACTGCAAATAGAAGTGAATTTATCGGCCTTTTTATGGAAGAGTTTCGTTGAATCCCATCCGGCACCAAAAGCTCCAAACGGTCGTAAAGTATATTGATTTGAATCGGCGCCATAATATGGTAATCTCGATTTACAACCGCGCAGAGCATCGCCGCCTGAAGCGCAGTTTCTGGCAGTTCAAGCTGTTCTGCACTGCTTGAGTTATTTTGGATCAAAGCAGTATTCAACTTTCCTTTAATATATGAAATACAGTCTTCTAGATTGGAGTAGATGTCTTGATGAAAATATTTTTGATCAATAATCTGCGACTTTGTTGCGCCCATGTACACTGTGCATTTAATCCCGGCATTCAATGTGTACTCGTCAATATTTTTTGCAAGTAGCCAAACACCTGCATGAACAATTTTTCCATTCTTGACCAAATTAAGTAAATCCAAGGCTTCAACGGGATTCATATCAGTTGAAATTTTGGCTTGCCGGGCAAATTGTTTCCATTTTTCAGGTGTTAAATCACTGTACAAGTCAAAGTTCAAGCAAGGCGATTCGTCAAGTGGGCAATCCGTATCCTGTGCAAGATGATTGTGAATCTGGTTGCTGGGAATTTCGATTGTAGATTCGCCGACCCGAATGTAAAACTCTCCGTTGAACGAGTATGGCCTACTGTTCTGCTCAGGTATGCTTATACAAAGCACGCTTTTGACAGAATTGATATCAATTTGCACTTCGGGGGCAATCAAGTCGGTGATTTTGCGAACATTTGAACTGACATTATTGTGGTCCAATATGCCAACAACTCTGGCATCGTCAGTTACTCCGATTAAAATCAACCCGCCTCCTGAATTGGCAAATGCGCAAATATCACAGCCGACATCAAATGCAACAGTATGCCTGAACTCAAGAGACGCACCCTCTCCAAGTGACAGTATATTTCGTAGTTTTATTGCGTCCATGGCAACTCAGTAAGGACATTGATTCAGATTTACTACACAAGCTGGAAATGGTACATTATTTTGGACAATCAATGTTTATTAACAATTTACTCCTATGCATTGGTTTTATCGTATTTGAGTATTCGAAAAGCAAATTCACAGATCGTCCCAAGTCCTGAAACTACCGGTCAAGTGAAAATCCTGCCAAATATAGCGATAGAATGCTCCGCCTTGCCCCTAGTCTTCGCACAGTACAAACGACAGGCATGCGCTAAAGTTTCTTACGGTCGCAACTATCGCGACGGGCAATAGCACTGATGCTCGCTCGGCCGATTTCAACATGTGTATCATAATTGCCTTCATGATATTTTCATCTCTCAGGGATTCCTGCCCGCAATGCAGTGGAAGATCCCTGAGCATGCCGAAAATGCCGATTTTTTGACACGCCGCCCAAGTGCGTGTCAAACCCTAAAAGTGAGGACTTACTACCATTTTGCAAATTCATTTTGCGGGGCTCGTACCCCCGCGATGTTCATGCGCATTGACCGGACTTGGCAGGATGCTGCGGGTTGAACTCGGCTTGAGCGGTCAGCATTGCACAGCCTATTTCTGCATCTGGACGCTACACCTGCTGCAATGTCCAGATGCAAGAATATCGGTGCTGATTCTTTCCTTCCTACCAGTTCATTCGCCCCTTCAGCATGACCCTGTGGTCAGGCCGCTTGCTTCTCGCTTCGCGACGCTCAAACTCCAGGCCTGAGGATAACGCTGAACCGCTCGCATAGCGCATGCCGACGCGGTAGTCGCGCCTGCTGCCGTCTTCCGCTCCGAATCCAACATACGGCGTGTGCAGGCCGCTGCTTCCGTAGAATCGATAGCCAACCTCCGCTTCCAGACGCGTCGCCAAGCTATCCTCTTCGGACGATGCTCGACTGGCGGCGCTACTGTCCCAGAGAGAGTCAACACCGCTTTTCGCCTGCCCGTGCGACAGGGAAGACTTGTAGGTCATGCCAATCTCTCGACCATCCATACGGCACCCAACAGTCAAGCCGGCGCCCCACTCCTTCCGGTCGCTTTCATGGTCCACCAGGACGCGTGCCGTCGCAACCATCTTCATTCCAGTCGCAGAATTGCCGTAGTTCGCTGTGCCGCCCATCTCAAAACCGGTTCCGGTATCGCCGTCGCCGCCGTCCCAGCGCACGCCGGCCTCGCCGGACAGCACCAGCGAAGCGCCGGATTCAAGCACACCGCTACGATGCCTTTCAATCGCAATGCGCATCCCTTGCGCCCGCGACTTCGATCCCATCGGACGCTTCTCGTCCCCCTCAACCTTGTTCTGAAGACCCCAGGCCTCGCCCTTGAGGGCCACCTGAATCAAACGACCGTCTGCTGAACCACTAGCCGAAAACAGGCGATAGCGTCCTCCGAAAGCCGCACTGGCCAGCGACATCTTGCTGGAAGATGCTCCGGACGCATTGTCGTTGTAGTTGATCTTGCCCTTGCCGTAGCCGACCGATGCCCACAGGCTCGCCGACTCCGACACCGACCAGCCAACATAGGGGTTCAGCGTCTTCACCCGAATCTTCAGCACTCCGCTGCTACCGCCGATACTGCCCTGATAGCCGAAGCTTCCCTTCGACGCGCCGACCGCCACGCCGACCAGAACACCGGACTCGCTCAGCGTGTCGGTTCCAATATTCAAAGACGCCAGCTCGCCGTCCCATCTCAGCTCACCCTCGCCACTTCCCGACAGCTTGCGATAGTCAACCGAGCCCCACACTGTCAGAATGCCGGAAGCACCGGCCGAGCCGTTCGCACTCAGGGTACTCGGCGAGTAGGCAAAGCTCGCACCGTCCAGTGAACGGTACAGCGACATCTCCGAACGCTCCAAGCCGCGGTCGCGTTCGCGGTCGTGCCGCACGGAACGCGCCAGAATCGAAAGTAAACCGCTATCTGCAAATCCACCCGTCGAAGGCACGCTAGTCGATGGAACATTGACCGGTGGAACATCAACCGGGGGCGCAACCGCCGCACCGCCGACCACCGAAGCCACCCGGCTGCTGACCGCAGCCACCACGCTCGTGGTAACCTCGCGTGCAACTTCCGCCACAATCTCCATGTCCAGCTCGTCCTGCACCAGCTCGTCGTTGTCTTCTATGGTGCCCGTGGCACTGGCATCCACCAGCGTGTACGACGGGTTCGGGTTGCTCAGCGTCACCACTACCGTCTCGTCCGGCTCCGACAGGATATCCCCGAGCACTGAAACCTCAATCGTCCTGCTGTCGTCGTTCTCCTCAAACGTCAGCGTACCGGAGACCGCCGTATAGTCGGTACCCGCAGTCGCCGTACCGTCCGAACTGGCGTAGCTTACCGTTGTCCGGACTTTCGCCGCCGGATTCATCGTCACCGTGAACGTCAGCGTAGTTGTCTCGTCCTCATCGCCCTCTTCAATGGTTGCATCAGCGATCGAAATGCCCGGGTCGTCGTTGGTGATTGTCCCGGTGCCGGTCGCGGTCCCGATCTCTGCATTGCCCGTCGCATTGCTCAGCGTAATAACCACGGTCTCGTCGGGCTCGTTCGCTATGTCGCCCGTCACCTGCACCGTAATCGTCTTGCTCGTATCCCCCGCTGAAAACGACAGCGAGCTGGCTGCGACCGCCGTGTAGTCGGTCCCCGACGTCGCCGTACCGCTCGTAACGGCGTAGTTCACCGTCGCCGCCTGGTAGCTGGCCGGACTCAGCGAAACCGTGAACACCAGGTTCACCGAGCCGCTGTCGCCCTCCGCCACGCTCGGCGAGTCGATCGAAAACCCCGGCGTGTCGTTGTCCCGGATCGTACCCGTGCCGCTCGCCGTCACAATGGTCGCACCCGAGGCACTGCTCAGTGTGACAATTACCGTCTCGTCCGCCTCGTTCACCGTGTCGCCCGTCACCGAAACCGTGATCGTCTTGCTGGTCTCGTTCGCCGCAAACGTCAGCGTGGTGCTGGCGGCAAGCGCAGTGAAGTCGGTTCCCGAAGTCGCCGTACCGCCCGTACGGGCGTAGTTCACCGTCACCGATCCCGACGGCTCCGCCGGTGCAAGCGTCACCGTGAACACCAGGTTCACCGAGCCGCTGTCGCCCTCGGTCACGCTCGGCGAGTTAATCGAAAGGCCGGGATCATCGTTGGTAATCGTACCGGTACCGGTCGCCGTCGCAATGTTCGTGCCCGTCGACGCACTGCTCAGCGTGATCACCACGGTCTCGTTCGCCTCGTACGCCGTGTCTCCCGTCACCACTATCGTAATCGTCTTGCTCGTATCTCCCGCCGAAAATGTCAGCGTACCGGAGACCGCCGTATAGTCGGTACCCGCAGTCGCCGTACCGTCCGAACTGGCGTAGTTCACCGTCGCCTGAGCCGCCGGTGCCGGACTCAGCGTTACCGTGAACACCAGGTTCGTCGTGCTGCTGTCGCCCTCCGCCACGCTCGGCGAGTTGACCGAAAAGCTCGGCGTGTCGTTGTCTGTGATCGTACCCGTGCCGCTCGCCGTCGCAATTGCCGTGCCCGCTGACGGATTGCTCAGCGTAACCACCACCGTCTCGTTCGCCTCGTTCGCCGTGTCGCCCGTCACCGACACCCGGATCATCCGGCTCGTGGTCCCCGCCGGAAACGTCAGCGTGCCGGAGACTGCCGTGTAGTCGGTACCGGCAGTCGCACCGTTCGTAGACCCGTCCGAACTGGCGTAGTCAACCGTGTACTGCGAATTGCCTGCAGTATTCAGTGTCACTTCGAATGTCAGATTCACCGAGCCGCTGTCGCCCTCCGTCACCGTAGGCGAGTCGATCGAAAATTTCGGGTCGTTGTCCGTGATCGTACCGGTGCCGCTTGATGTCCCGATCTCTGCATTGCCGGTCGCATCGCTCAGCGCGACCACCACCGTCTCGCTCGCACCCTCGTCAGTCGTGTCCCCCGTCACCGACAACATGAACGTCTTGCTCGTGTCCCCAGCCGCAAACGTCAATGTGGTAGCCGAGATAACCGTAAAGTCGGTCCCCGCAGTCGCCGTGCCCATAGTTGTACTCGCATAGTCCACTGTCGTAGCCTGGTAGCTGGCCGGACTCAGTGTCACTGTGAACTCCAGATTCACCGAACCGCTGTCGCCCTCCACCACGCTCGGCGAGTCGATCGAAAAGCTGGGCGTGTCGTCGTCCGTGATCGTCCCAGTGCCGCTGGCTGTCACAATGTCCGCGCCCGAGGCGCTGCTCAGCGTGACGATCACTGTCTCGTTCGCCTCGTTGATCGTGTCGCCCGTCACCGACACCGTGATTGTCTTGCTTGTTTCGTTCGCCGCAAACGTCAGCGTGGTGCTGGCGGCCAGCGCCGTGAAGTCGGTGCCCGACGTTGCCGTGCCGCCCGTGCGGGCGTAGTTCACCGTCACCTGAGACGACGACGCCGGATCCAGCGTCACCGTGAACACCAGGTTCGCCGCGCCGCTGTCGCCCTCCGTCACGCTCGGCGAGTCGATCGTGAGGCCCGAATCGTCGTTGGTGATGGTGCCGGTGCCGCTCGCCGTCGAGATGTTCGTGCCGGCCGACGCATTGCTCAGCGTGAGCACTACCGTCTCGTCCGCCTCGTGCGTCGTGTCCCCTGTCACTGATACCGTAATCGTCTGGGTCGCGGTCCCCGCCGAAAACGTCAGCGTGCCGCCCGTAATCGCGGTGTAGTCGGTACCCGAAGTCGCCGTGCCCCCGGTACCTTCGGCCCAGTTCACCGTCGCCGCAGTCGCCGGCGCCGGACTCAGTGTCACGGTGAACACCAGGTTCGTCGTGCTGCTGTCGCCTTCCGCCACGCTCGGCGAATTGATCGAAAAGCCGGGCGTGTCGTTGTCCGTGATTGTTCCGGTGCCGGTCGCCGTTGAAATGCCCGCGCCGGCCGTCGCATTACTCAGCGTGATGATCACCGTCTCGTTCACCTCGTTCGCTGTGTCGCCCGTCACCGATACCGTGATCGTCCGGCTCGTCGTCCCGGCCGCAAACGTCAGCGTGCCGGCGGCGACCGCCGTGTAGTCGGTCCCCGATGTCGCCGTGCCGCCCGTCTGAGCGTAGTCCACCGTCAACTGCGACGAGCTTGACGCGCTCAGTGTCACCGTGAACACCAGGTTCACCGAGTTGCTGTCGGCTTCTGTCACATTCGGCGAGTTGATCGAAAATTTCGGGTCGTCGTCCCGGATCGTGCCGGTGCCGGTCGCTGTAGAAATGCCTGCGCCCGACGTCGCATTGCTCAGCGTGAGCACCACCGTCTCATTCGACTCGTCCAGCGTGTCGCCCGTCGCCAGCACCGTAATCGTCTGGGTCGTGCTGTTCGCCGGAAACGTCAGCGTGCTGGCAGCAAGCGCCGTGTAATCGGTGCCCGATGTCGCCGTGCCGCCCGTCTGCGCGTAGTCGACCGTCAACTGCGATGTGCTTGAAGCACTCAGCGTAACGGTGAACACCAGGTTCGCCGAACCGCTGTCGCCCTCCGTCACGCTCGCATTGCCGATCGAAAATTTCGGATCGTCGTCCCTGATCGTGCCGGTGCCGGTCGCCGTCGAAATGCCCGCGCCCGCCGACGCATTGCTCAGCGTGAGCACCACCGTCTCGTTCGACTCGTCCGCGGTGTCGCCCGTCACCGACACCGCAATCGTCCGGGTTGTGGTCCCCGGCGTAAACGTCAGCGTGCTGGCGGTGACCGCCGCGTAGTCGGTCCCCGACATCGCCGTGCCGCCCGTCTGCGCGTAGTCGACCGTGAGCTGCGACGTGCTTGAAGCGCTCAGTGTCACCGTGAATACCAAGTTGACTGAACTGCTGTCGCCTTCCGCCACGCTCGGCGAGTTGATCGAAAATTTCGGATCGTCGTCCGTGATCGTGCCGGTGCCGGTCGCCGTCGAAATCGCCGTGCCCGACGACGCATTGCTCAGCGTGAGCACCACCGTCTCGTTCGACTCGTCCACTGTGTCGCCCGTCACCGACACTGTAATTGTCCGGGTTGTGGTCCCCGGCGTAAACGTCAGCGTGCTGGCGGTGACCGCCGTGTAGTCGGTCCCGGATGTCGCCGTACCGCCCGTCTGGGCGTAGTCGACCGTGTACGGCGACGAAGCAGACGCGCTCAGCGTAACGGTGAATACCAGATTCACCGGCCCGCTGTCGCCTTCCACAACGCTCGGCGAGTTGATCGAGAAATTCGGGTCGTCGTCCCGGATCGTGCCGGTGCCGGTCGCCGTCGAAATCCCCGTGCCTGCCGATGCATTGCTCAGCGTGAGCACCACCGTCTCGTTCGACTCGTCCGTCGTGTCGCCCGTCACCGACACCGCAACTGTCCGGCTCGACACACCCGACGCAAATGTCAGCGTGCCGGAAACAGCATTGTAGTCAGTGCCTGCTGTCGCTGTTCCGTCCGAACTGGCGTAGTCAACCGTCAGCGGCAGCGAGCTCGACCTCGTCCCGCTCAGTGTCACCGTGAACACCAGGTTCGCCGTGCTGCTGTCGCCTTCCACAACGCTCGGCGAGTTGATCGAGAATTTCGGGTCGTCGTCCCGGATCGTCCCGGTGCCGCTGGCCGTCGAAATGCCGGTCGTCGCATTGCTCAGCATGATCACCACCGTCTCGTTCCCTTCGTCCGCCGTATCGCCTGTCACCAGCACCGTGATCGTCTTGCTCGTCTCAGTTGCCGCAAATGTCAGCGTGCCGCCGGCGACTGCCGTGTAGTCGGTCCCCGAAGTCGCCGTGCCGCCTGTTTGGGCGTAGTCCACTGTGTGCGACGACGACGCCGACGCACTCAGCGTCACTGTGAATGTCAGGTTCACAGAGCCGCTGTCGCCTTCCGCCACGCTCGGCGAGTCGATCGAAAATACCAGGTCGTTGTCCGTGATCGTGCCGGTGCCGCTCGCCGTCGAAATGCCGGTCGTCGCATTGCTCAGCTCGAGCACCACCGTCTCGTTCCCCTCCTGCGTCGTATCGCCCGTCACCGACACGGCAATCGTCTGGCTAGTCGTGCCCGCCGCAAACGTCAGCGTGCCGCCGGCGACCGACGTGTAGTCGGTCCCCGAAGTCGCCGTGCCGGTGCCCGCATCGGCGTAGTCCACTGTCTGCGTCGACGAGGCCGACGCATTCAGCGTCACGGTGAACGTCAGGTTCACAGAACCGCTGTCGCCTTCTGTCACGCTCGGCGAGTCGATCGAAAACACCAGATCGTCGTCTCTGATCGTGCCAGTGCCGGTCGAAGTCGCAATCGCCGTGCCCGCCGACGCATTGCTCAGTGCGAGCACCACCGTTTCATTCCCCTCGTTCAGCGTGTCGCCCCGCACCGATACCGTTATTGTCTTGCTGGTCTCGCTTGCCGCGAACGTCAGCGTGCCGGCGACGACCGACGTGTAGTCGGTCCCGGAACTCGCCGTCCCGCTGCCTGCGTCGGCGTAGTCAACCGTGTGCGGCGATGCGCTCGCGGTACTCAGCGAAACGGTGAACACCAGATTCACCGAGCCGCTGTCGCCTTCCGCCACGCTCGGCGAATCGATCGAGAATACCAGGTCGTCGTCTCTGATCGTTCCGATGCCGCTGGCCGTCGCAATGCCGGTCGTCGCATTGCTCAGCGAAATCACGATCGTCTCGTTCCCCTCGATCGCCGTGTCGCCCGTCACCGATACTGTAATCGTCCTGCTCGTGACCCCTGCTCCAAACGTCAGCGTGCCGCCGGCGATTGACGTGTAGTCGGTCCCGGAACTCGCCGTACCGGTGCCCGCATCGGCGTAATCGACCGTGTGCGGCGACGAGGCTGACGCGCTTAGTCTCACCGTGAACGTCATGTTCACCGAACTGCTGTCGCCTTCCGCCACGCTCGGCGAATCAATTGAAAACACCAGGTCGTTGTCCACTATCGTCCCGGTGCCGCTCGCCGTCGCAATGCCGGTTGTTGCATTGCTCAGCGAAATCACGATCGTCTCGTTTCCCTCGTTCAGCGTATCGCCCGTCACCGATACTGTGAAGGTCTTGCTCGTCTCCCCCGCGGCGAACGTCAGCGTGCTGCCGGCAATCGACGCATAGTCGGTCCCCGACGTCGCCGTGCCGTTTCCTGCATCGGCGTAGTCGACCGTGTGCTGCGACGTGCTTGACGAACTCAGCGTCACGGTGAACACCAGGCTCGCCGAATTGCTGTCGCCCTCCGCCACGCTCGGCGAGTCGATCGAGAATGCCAGGTCGTTGTCTCTGATCGTGCCGGTGCCGGTCGCCGTCGCAATGCCCGTGCCTGACGTGGCGTTGCTCAGCGTGATCTCCACCGTTTCGTTCCCCTCTCCCGTCGTGTCGCCCGTCACCGATACTGTAATCGTCTTGGTCGTCTCGCTCGCCGCAAACGTCAGCGTGCCGGCGGCAACAGCCGTGTAGTCGGTCCCTGAAGTCGCGGTTCCGCCTGTTTGGGCGTAGTCGACTGTCAGCTGCGACGTGCTCGACGCGCTCAGTGTCACTGTGAACACCAGATTCACCGAGCCGCTGTCGCCTTCCGTCACGCTCGGCGAGTCGATCGAGAATTTCGGATCGTCGTCCGTTATGGTCCCGGTGCCAGTCGCCGTCGCGATTCCGGTGCCGGCCGTCGCATTGCTCAGCGTGAGCACCACCGTCTCGTTCGACTCGTCCGCGGTGTCGCCTGTCACCAATACTGTAATCGTCTTGGTCGTCTCGCTCGCCGCAAACGTCAGCGTGTCGGCGGTGACCGCCGCGTAGTCGGTCCCCGACGTCGCCGTGCCGCCCGTCTGGGCGTAGTCAACTGTAAGCTGCGAGGTGCTCGACGCACTCAGTGTCACCGTGAACGTCAAGCTCGCTTGGCCGCTGTCTCCCTCTGTCACGCTCGGCGAGTTGATCGAGAATTTCGGGTCGTCGTCGGTGATCGTGCCAGTGCCGGTCGCCGTCGCAATCCCTGCGCCAGCCGAGGCGTTGCTCAGCGTGAGCACCACCGTCTCGCTCGACTCGTCCAGCGTGTCGCCTGTCACCAATACTGTAATCGTCTGGGTCGTGCTATTCGCCGGAAACGTCAGCGTGTCGGCGGTGACCGCCGTGTAGTCGGTCCCCGAGGTCGCCGTGCCGCCCGTTTGGGCGTAGTCGACTGTGAGCTGCGACGTGCTCGACGCACTCAGTGTCACCGTGAACGTCAAGCTCGCCTGGCCGCTGTCGCCTTCTGTCACGCTCGGCGAGTTGATCGAAAATTTCGGATCGTCGTCCCGGATCGTGCCCGTGCCGGTCGAAGTCGCGATTCCGGTGCCGGCCGACGCATTGCTCAGTGTGACAATCACTGTCTCGTTCGACTCGTCCGCGGTATCGCCCGTCACCAATACTGTAATCGTCTTGGTCGTCTCGCTCGCCGCAAATGTCAGCGTGCCGGCGGTAACCGCGGCGTAGTCGGTTCCCGACATCGCCGTGCCGCCCGTTTGGGCGTAGTCGACTGTAAGCTGCGACGTGCTCGAAGCGCTCAGTGTCACTGTGAAGATCAAGTTCGCTTGGCCGCTGTCGCCCTCCGTCGCGCTCGGCGAGTCGATCGAGAATTTCGGGTCGTCGTCCGTTATTGTTCCAGTGCCGGTCGAAGTCGCGATTCCTGTGCCAGCCGAGGCGTTGCTCAGCGTGAGCACCACCGTCTCGTTCGACTCGTCCAGCGTGTCTCCGGTCACCGGCACCGTAATTGTCTGGCTCGTGGTCCCCGCCGCAAACGTCAGCGTGTCGGCGGTGACCGCGGTGTAGTCGGTCCCCGAAGTTGCCGTGCCGCCCGTTTGGGCGTAGTCGACCGTGTACGGCGACGCACCCGCAGCACTCAGCGTCACCGTGAACACCAGGCTCGCCGAGCTGCTGTCGCCCTCCGTCGCGGTTGGGGAATTGATCGAAAATTTCGGATCGTTGTCCGTTATGGTCCCGGTGCCGCTCGCCGTCGCAATGGCCGTGCCGGACGATGCATTGCTCAGCGAAATCACCACGGTCTCGCCGGTTCCCTCATCCGTCGTGTCGCCCGTCACCGACACCGTAATTGTCTTGCTCGTTTCCCCCGCCGCAAACGTCAGCGTGCTGGCAGTAACAGCCGTGTAGTCAGTCCCCGAAGTCGCGGTCCCGGTCCCTGCATCGGCATAGTCGACCGTGTACGGCGACGTGCTCGACGCACTCAGCGTCACTGTGAACACCAGATTCACCGAGCTGCTGTCGCCCTCCGTCGCGGTTGGTGAATTGATCGAGAATTTCGGATCATCGTCGGTGATCGTGCCGGTGCCGCTCGCGGTCGAAATGCCGGTCGTCGCATTGCTCAGCGTGATCGCCACCGTCTCATGCCCTTCGTCGACCGTGTCGCCCGTCACCGACACTGTAATCGTCTGGGTCGTCACTCCGGGCGCAAACGTCAGTGTGTTGGCAGTAACAGCCGTGTAGTCGGTCCCCGAAGTCGCGGTTCCGGTGCCCGCATCGGCGTAGTCCACCGTGTGCGGCGACGTGCTGGACGCATTCAGCGTTATTGTGAATATCAGATTCGCCGTGCTGCTGTCGCCTTCCGTCACGCTCGGCGAGTCGATGGAAAATGTCAGGTCGTTGTCGATTATCGTACCGGTGCCGCTCGCCGTCCTGATGCCGGTCGTCGCATTGCTCAGCGTGATCGCCACCGTCTCGTTCCCTTCGTTCGCCGTATCGCCCGTCACCGACACCGTAATCGTCTTGCTGGTTTCATTCGCTGCAAACGTCAGCGTGCTGCCGGTGACCGCTGTGTAGTCGGTCCCCGAAGTCGCTGTTCCGGTCCCGGCATCGGCGTAGTCGACCGTTTGCGGCGACGTGCTCGAAGCATTCAGCGTCACGGTGAACACCAGATTCACCGAGTTGCTGTCGCCTTCCGTCACGCTCGGCGAGTCGATCGAAAATACCAGGTCGTTGTCCCTGATCGTGCCGGTGCCGCTCGCGGTCGCAATGCTGGTCGTCGCATTGCTCAGCGAAATCACCACCGTCTCGTTCCCCTCGTTCAGCGTATCGCCCCTCACCGATACTGTAATTGTCTTGCTTGTCTCGCCCGGCGAAAACGTCAGCGTGCCGCCGGAGATTGACGTGTAGTCGGTCCCCGAAGTCGCGGTCCCGGTGCTCGCATCGGCGTAGTCCACCGTGTGCTGCGATGCGCTCGTCAGACTCAGCGTCACCGTGAACACCAGATTCACCGAGCCGGTGTCGCCCTCGACCACGCTCGGCGAGTCGATCGAAAATACCAGGTCGTTGTCCACTATCGTCCCGGTGCCGCTCGCAGTCGCGATGCCTGTGCCAGCCGACGCATTGCTCAGCTCGATTACCACTGTCTCGCTCGGCTCTCCTGTTGTGTCCCCCGTCACCGACACCCGGATCGTCTTGCTCGTCTCGCCCGCCGCAAACGTCAGCGTGCCGGAGACCGCCGTGTAATCGGTACCGGCAGTCGCACCGTTCGTAGACCCGTCCGAACTGGCGTAGTCGACCGTGTACTGCGAATTGCCCGCACCGCTCAGCGTCACTGTGAAATCCAGGTTCACCGAGCCGCTGTCGCCCTCCGTCACCGTAGGCGAGTTGATTGAAAATTTCGGGTCGTTGTCCGTGATCGTCCCGGTGCCGCTCGCGGTCGAAATGCCGGTCGTCGCATTGCTCAGCGAAATCACCACGGTCTCGCCGGTCCCCTCGTCCAGCGTGTCGCCCGTCACCGATACAGTAATCGTCTTGCTGGTTTCATTCGCCGCAAACGTCAGCGTGCCGCCCGAAATGCTCGTGTAGTCGGTCCCCGAAGCTGCAGTGCCGCTGCCGGCATCCGCGTAGTTTACCGTGTGCTGCGACGAGACCGACGCACTCAGCGTCACCGTGAACGTCAAATTCACCGAGCTGCTGTCGCCTTCGGTCACGCTCGGCGAGTCGATCGAAAATACCAGGTCGTTGTCTGTGATCGTGCCGGTGCCGCGCGCCGTCGAAATGCTGGTTGTCGCATTGCTCAGCTCGATCACCACCGTCTCGTTCCCCTCGTTCGACGTGTCGCCCGTCACCAAAACTGTAATCGTCTTGCTCGTCTCGTTCGCCGCAAACGTCAGCGTGCCGCCGGCAACCGACGTGTAGTCAGTCCCTGAAGTCGCCGTGCCGGTGCCGGCATCAGCGTAGTCAACGGTGTGCGTCGACGAGACCGACGCACTCAGCGTCACTGTGAATACCAGATTCACTGAGCCGCTGTCGCCCTCCGTCACGCTCGGCGAGTCGATTGAAAATGTCAGGTCGTTGTCTATGATTGTTCCGGTGCCGGTCGCCGTCCCGATGCCCGTGCCGGAGGTCGCATTGCTCAGCGTAATTGCTACCGTCTCGTTCCCTTCGTTCGCCGTATCGCCCGTCACCGATACCGTGATCGTCTTGCTCGTCTCGCCCGCCGCAAACGTCAGCGTGCCGTTCGGAATAGTCGTGTAGTCGGTCCCCGAAGTTGCCGTTCCGCCCGTTTGGGCGTAGTTCACCGTCAGCGGCGACGTGCTCGACGCACTCAGCGTCACTGTGAACACCAGGTTCACCGAGCCGCTGTCGCCCTCCGTCACGCTCGGCGAGTCGATCGAAAATTTCGGGTCGTTGTCCAGTATGGTGCCGGTGCCGTCTGCCGTCATGATGCCCGCGCCGACGGTCGCATTGCTCAGCCTGAGCACCACCGTCTCGTTGTCCTCGTCCTCCGTGTCGCCCCTCACCGACACCACAACCGATTTGATTCTTTCACCCGGAGCAAACGTCAGCCTGCCGGGGGTAACCGCCATATAGTCGGTCCCCGAAGTCGCCGTTCCCGTACCCGCATCGGCGTAGTCGACCGTATACTGCGATGTGCTTGCTGCACTCAGCGAGACTGTGAACGTCAAGTTGTTCGAGCCGCTGTCTGGCTCTGCTACGCTAACCCCGCCAATTGAGAATTTCGGGTCGTTGTCCCTGATCATGCCGGTGCCGCTCGCCGTCGCAATCGCCGTGCCCGACGACGCATTGCTCAGCGAAATCACCACTGTCTCGCCCATCCCCTCGTCCGTCGTGTCGCCTGTCACCGACACCGTAATCGTCTGGGTCGTCACTCCGGGCGCAAACGTCAGCGTGCTGGCGGTGATTGCTGTGTAGTCGGTTCCCGAAGTCGCTGTCCCGGTGCCCGCATCGGCATAGTCGACCGTGTACGGCGAGGTGCTCGACGCACTCAGCGTCACTGTGAATGTTAGACTCGCCGAGCTGCTGTCGCCTTCCGTCACGCTCGGCGAGTTGATCGAGAATTTCGGGTCGTCGTCCCTGATCGTACCGGTGCCGCTTGACGTCGCGATGCCTGTTGACGCATTGCTCAGCGAAATCACCACCGTCTCGTTCCCTTCGTCTATCGTGTCGCCCGTCACCGATACCGTAATCGTCTTGCTCGTTTGCCCCGCCGCAAATGTCAGCATGCCAGCGGTGACCGCCGTGTAGTCGGTCCCCGAAGTCGCCGTGCCGCTGCCCGCATCGGCGTAGTTTACCGTGTGCTGCGACGTGCTTGATGCATTCAGCGTCACTGTGAACGTCAGGTTCGCCATGCTGCTGTCGCCTTCGGTCACGCTCGGCGAGTTGATCGAAAATACCAGGTCGTTGTCCGTGATCGTACCAGTACCAGTGCCTCGCGCCGTCGAAATGCTGCTTGTCGCATTGCTCAGCGAAATCACCACCGTCTCGTTGCCCTCCTGCGTCGTGTCCCCTGTCACCAACACCGTAATTGTCTTGCTCGTCTCGTTCGCCGCAAACGTCAGCGTGCCGCCGGTGACCGACGTGTAATCGGTTCCCGAAGTCGCTGTTCCGGTCCCTGCATCGGCGTAGTCGACCGTTTGCGGCGACGAGACCGACGCATTCAGCGTCACTGTGAACACCAGATTCACCGAGCCGGTGTCGCCTTCCGTCACGCTCGGCGAGTCGATCGAAAATACCAGGTCGTTGTCCCTGATCGTACCGGTGCCGCTCGCGGTCGAAATGCTGGTCGTCGCATTGCTCAGCGAAATCACCACTGTCTCGTTCCCCTCGTTCAGCGTGTCGCCCCTCACCGGTACCGTAATCATCTTGCTGGTCTCATTCGCTGCAAACGTCAGCGTGCCACCCGAAATGCTTGTGTAGTCGGTCCCTGACGTCGCGGTCCCGGTGCCTGCATCGGCGTAGTCGACTGTGTGAGTCGACGAGACCGCCGCATTCAGCGTCACTGTGAATACCAGATTCACCGAGCCGCTGTCGCCCTCCGTCACGCTCGGCGAATCGATCGAAAATTCCAGGTCGTTGTCTCTTATCGTACCGGTGCCGGTCGCTGTTGAAATGCCGGTCGTCGCATTGCTCAGCGAAATCACCACTGTCTCGTTCCCCTCGCCCAGCGTGTCGCCTGTCACTGATACCGTAATCGTCTTGGTGGTCTCATTCGCCGCAAACGTTAGCGTGCCGCCGGTAATTGACGTGTAGTCGGTTCCAGAAGTCGCAGTACCGGTGCCTGCATCGGCGTAGGCGACCGTGTGCGTCGACGAGACCGACGCACTCAGTGTCACTGTGAATACCAGATTCACTGAGCCGCTGTCACCTTCTGTCACGCTCGGCGAGTTGATCGAAAATGTTATATCGTTATCAATGATCGTACCGGTGCCGCTCGCCGTCGCAATGCCCGCTCCGCCGGTCGCATTGCTCAGCGAAATCACCACCGTCTCGTTCCCCTCCTGCGCTGTGTCGCCCCTCACCGGCACCGTAATCGTCTTGCTGGTCTCGTTCGCTGCAAACGTCAGCGTGCTGCCTGTGATTGCCGTGTAGTCGGTCCCCGATGTCGCTGTCCCGGTCCCCGCATCGGCGAAGTCAACCGTGTGCTGCGTCGAAACCGACGCATTCAGCGTCACGGTGAACACCAGATTCACCGAGCCGCTGTCGCCTTCCGTCACGCTCGGCGAGTCGATCGAAAATTTCAAGTCGTCGTCCGTGATCGTACCGGTGCCGCGCGCCGTCGAAATGCCGGCGCCGCCCGTCGCATTGCTCAGCGAAATCACCACCGTCTCGTTCGCCTCCACCGCAGTGTCGCCCGACACCGGCACCGTAATCGTCTTGCTCGTCTCACCCGCCGCAAACGTCAGCGTGCTGCTGGCGGCAAGCGCCGTGTAGTCGGTCCCCGACATCGCCGTACCGGTGCCCGCATCGGCGTAGTTCACCTTGTGCTGCAATGCGCTCGCCGCACTCAGCGTAACCGTGAATGTCAGATTCACCGAGCCGGTGTCGCCTTCCGTCACGCTCGGCGAGTTGATCGAAAAAGTAGGCGCACTTTCGTCGTTGGTGGTGGTCATCGCCACATTCACGTTGGATAAAGCGTTGTAACCGGTATCCGTCGACGACGGGTCAAGCACCACGTTCCAGCTCTGGCTGCCGTCGTATATACTGTCATCGACACCTGTTACTGTCACCGACTGCGTAGTGCTGTAGTCCATGGTCGTGAAGACCAGCTCGCTCGGCGACACCGAGCCCTCGGAGGTGTCGCTGCTGGAAACATTGACCGTCACTTTCGCCGTCGGTGCCTTCCCTAGCCGTACAGTGAACTCCGACTTGCTGCCCGCCTCCGTGACCGTAGCACTGTTGGTGGGGGTGCTTACCTGCAACTCCTCGACAACCGCTTTGATTGTAAAAGAGCCTACGTCATGCCATCCGCTTATAGAGGATTCAAATAACCCACCTTGTACCTGAACGGTAACTGTTGTATCCGTTGTGACATCGGCGGTGCTGGACCATCTCAAATCTATTTCAATACATAGGGGAGGAAGCTGATACCAGCAATGATTCGTAAGAGAAGGATCAAACACTCGAAGCGTTCGACCACCGACTATTGTGAGGCCAGCAGGAGCGTTTTGGAGCCGAACCTTGGAGGCATCCCAAGAAGGAAAGCGTCTCCAATCGTGAACAGCAAACTTCGCTGAAACACTACCGCTATCGAACTGATCTTCATAAATTGTAGTTCCACTAATTCCTGACGGACTGGTAAAGTAATATGCCTTCGCATCAGACAGCATGCATATCGATATTGTCGCTACCAGTAGCCAGCAGGCAAATTGCCTGGCAAGCGAGAACCGGCGAACCGGGTTTTCGGATATACAAGTGAATGCACCCCCCCCCCCTCGTTAATTTTTTCGCCAAAGCAACAGAACTCTTTCGACTGCAAAGCCGGGCAATTGGGTCAACTAGCCTTAATATCAATTTCATCGGTTCCTGCCTGAAAATTTTTCCTGCTCCCTATCTATTATAAAGGATTTTCTTATAGTACCATGTACTGGAGAGAGCCAAGGGTGCAATTCTCATTTTTCTGCTTGCTCGTTCTGAAAATACTTCCTTGACTCCTCAATATCCTTGCGAATTTGAATCAGCATTTCCTCAACAGATTGAAACTTTTGCTCTTCCCTCAATTTTTTGATGAATCGAACGCGAATCATACGCCCATACAAGTCTCCTTCGTAGTCCAGCAAATGAGTTTCAAGTACAACACGTTTCCCGCCTACCGTCGGTCGAATGCCAAGATTGGCAACCCCTGGAACCGGGTTTTCTGTGATGCTATCTACTTCAACAACAAACACTCCCGAGAGGGGTACATTCTGATACGCCGGAAATATATTCGCAGTAGGGATTTCCCACTTGGCACCGTTTCCATCGCCGCGACCCACCACACCGGACATTGAAAATTCTCTGCCTAGCAAGCTTTTCGCTTTTTTCAGATCTCCCTTTGCAAGACAGGCGCGAATCTGCCGACTGCTTACGCGCTCATCTTGAACCAGCATGGACTCCATCCTGTCAATCCGAATTCCACTTTGATCACCGAACGCAGTCAGCATCGCAAAATCTCCGCGACGATTCTTGCCGAATCGAAAATCATCACCCACAATAATCTGCTCTACACCCAATTTCCTTGCAAGTATGTTTTCCAAAAAATCCTCCGGTTCGGTATTTGCCAATTCCTGATTGAATTGCAACACAACCAGGCGATCAACACCCAATCCTCCAATCAGTTCTGCTTTCTCATCAGTTGATGTCAGCCTTGCAGGTGCGCGCTCAGGTGTAAAGAATTCCAGCGGATGCGGGTTGAAGGAAATAACTGTGGACGGCAGTTCCAACTCGCGCGCGGTTTCGACCAGCAATTTCAGCAGTTGTTGATGCCCCCGATGAACTCCGTCAAAATTTCCAATAGTTGCAACACATTTGATGGCAGAACTCGCGATGCTGTTCAAATCCGAAATAATTTTCATCAGTCCAATTCAACAACCGCGCGCAATCTGATGCAACTTCAAGCCCAATCCGGATGCTGTTCTTCTATGATTTCACTCAATGGGCGCCGGGACGCAAACCCGTCGGTATAACTGTGAAAATAGCCTATTTTGAGCTCTGGATATTTCCAGCACAGGTATCCATCCCCCATATCGAAATCAACTAGCCACAAACCGGTTACCACCAGGCCGAGTCGCTCCATTTTTGCAACCCACTTTTTCACAATTGTTTCGTAACGAACTTCAATGGCAACCGCCCGGGGATCACTGGGCAACATGTTTTCAAGCTCCTGTTTCACCACCTGCAATTCCTCGTAGGCATGCTTGGTGATCCTCTGTACAAGGGGCAAAGTTTCATTCGCTTCTTCCAGATTGAAGTAGCGCGGCGAATCCGGAGATCCAATCTGTACAGTTTTTTTCGGAGTTGCGGTCACCTTTTCATCAGCTGGCGTAAGTTCAAACCGAAAAGTAGTATACACAAACAAAATATGACGATTCCGGCAACAATCAGCAATGCCAGTTGTGAAACTCTTTCCATCAGACTATACGCCAGCCATAACGAATTGTCAGCAGCCCACCACCGGAGAACGCCGCCCATAATCGCCGACGCACCGACTACCCGAAGCAGAAACAGAATCCATCCGTCAAGTGGTCGATAGGTGCCATCCTTGAGCAACAGATACAGTAGCAACCCCGCGTTAACGAATGCTGCAACAGATGTTGCCAAAGCCAGGCCGACGTGCTTCATGGGAAACACCAGGGCAATGCAAAGCACCGCGTTCACCACCAAGGAGATGACTCCCACCCGAACCGGTGTTCGCGTATCCTTGCGAGCGAAAAATCCCGGGGACAACACCTTGACCGCAACCAATGCAATTAGTCCGGTGGCGAATGCAATCAAAGCCGCCGCCGACATGGATACGTCGTGCGCGGTGAACGCACCGTGAAAGAAGAGCGTCGTCAATATCGGTTCGGCCAACACAATCAAACCAACGGTTGCCGGCAAGGATACCAGACAACACCATCGCAACCCCCAGTCCAATAATCTGGAAAATTCCTGGGATTGGACATTGGTATGCTCTTTGGAAAGCCTTGGAAGTATTACCGTCCCCAACGCAACACCAAATACCCCCAGAGGAAATTCCATGAGCCGGTCAGAATAATACAGCCAAGACACACTGCCAGTGACCAAAAACGAAGCGACAAATGTATTGATAATCAGGTTAACCTGGGTAACCGAAGAACCAAAAATGGCAGGAATCATCAACCGGTAGACCTCGCCTGCCTGATTGGCAGGCCCGCTTTTTTCTTTGAAACCAATTTTTGGACGCGGCAATGCCTTTTCGCGTGCGAGGAACGGTATCTGAAAAAGCAGTTGCAAGACACCAGCAATAAATACACCGATTGACAATGCAATCGCCGCATTATCCACCATGCCGGTAATCCAGAGTGCCGAAGCGATGAGCGACAAATTCAACAGAATCGGAGTTGCCGCGGGTGCGGCAAACTGTCCACAGGTATTCAATATGGCAGCACTCAGTGCCACCAAGCAGATAAACAGCAAATATGGAAACGTAATGCGCAAGCTGTCCACTGTGATCTGGTACTTTTCCGGGTCAACCTTGAATCCGGGGGCAAGAATCGTTACCAAAATTGGTGATGCCAGCACACCGACAAATGTAATCAGCAACAAGATCAGCCCCAATCGACCGGTGACCAAATCCACAAAACGCTGTGTATCTTTCGTTGATGCGTTGATCCTCTGGTCTGTGTAAACCGGCACAAATGCTGCTGAAAATGCGCCTTCACCAAAGATTCGCCGAAAGAAATTCGGAATTCTGAAGGCCACAAAGAATGCGTCGGCAACAAGGGTACTGCCCACCAGCTGCGCTAGCATGATGTCCCGAACCAACCCTGTAATGCGCGACAATGTCGTCATGGAACCAGCCGCGACAGTCGACTTTGCAGTATGAAAACAACCTGATTGGCGATTCTGGAGTTTCCCCGAAATTTTCGACGCTACTGACTGGCGATTTTCGCCGAATCCCGGGTTTCCGACGCGCTGGCGTGTCTTGGGCGGTGAGTTAAATTAATATTTTGCTGCCTCAAATGCCTCAAAATAAATGGTGGGCCGTGCAGGAATCGAACCTGCGACCACCTGATTAAAAGTCAGATGCTCTACCGACTGAGCTAACGGCCCCAGCAGGAATGAAAACAAAAATTGCTTGAATTATCACAAGGAAAAGCCAACCAAACTGCTTTAGAATTACAGAACTCGGTAAACATGAAAGCTACTGGCAACCCCCAATTCCGCCCGTATTCAAGGCAAGCAACATGGTTGACTCCCGGACTTTAATGATAGCAGAACAAAACTGTAAATGCACATCAAATTGAAGACCGATTCGTAGTGCCTTTGCTCACCAAGTGCAATCAAAAAAATTAATTATTTGCAAATCAAAACCGACGAAATCAAGTGGACAGAATCTCCATCCCGCACTCTATGCGAAGGTTTGAATTCGAATCAATTTTCGGAACCGTGTCCATCACGACTCATATGAATACAAATAGTTTTGCTACAATGTCCCTGATGTCAAAAATGCTGTCAATGCGTTTCATTTGCCCTGACTTCGGAGTATAGAACAATGGAAAGAAAATACGGGGTGGCTGACCAATAAGTTGCTCACGCAGACAATATGCTACGTACATTGTTTGCTCCACCAGTCGCTTCTCGCCCCTCGCCTGCTGACAGGATTTCGGAAAAGAGACTTTCCGACCGAGAGGGACGAATCCAGGCGTTTGATGCGCGTTAATCATACAGGTGAAGCGTGTGCTCAGGCTCTATATCAAGGTCAGTCAATGACAGTACAGAGTGCTGAATTACGAGAAACTTTTCGTGAAGCTGCGGAAGAAGAGGAAGACCACCTTGCCTGGTGCGCGAACAGCATTGAAGAATTAAATGGAAAAACCAGTCGGCTCAATCCGATATTTTATGCCGGCTCCTTTGCTATTGGTGCTCTTGCTGGGTTGATAGGCGACAAAACCAGTGCCGCATTCCTTGCAGAAACAGAACACCAGGTATCAGATTATCTTGAACTCCATATGAATCGTCTGCCGGCAAATGACAAAAAAAGTTTTGCCGTTTTGAAGCAAATGAGAGAAGATGAGCTTAAGCATGCAAAAACAGCAAAAGCGGCAAGCTCAGGAGGATTGCCAGACCCTGTTCGATATGCAATGCGCAGGATGTCAAAAATCATGACTGGCACAAACTACTGGATTTAAGCGTATAAGCGGGAAATCAATTTGCAAAATCTGCATATTGATTCCATGCTCAATACAGCAAAACAGGTTTCTTCAACTAGGAATCAGACTGAGACGTTGCAACAAGAATGTTGAATAAAATGTGATTTACAAAGTAAGTTTCTCGACCTAACTTATATTTATGTAGTATATCGCTTCTAGCAAGCTCGTTTAGATACCTTCTTGCAGTTGCCCTGGAAACATCCAAATCCTGTTTAAGAAACTCTACTTTCGTGTATGGATGTTTGAACAAATTATTTATTAGATCTTGGCTATAGAATTTATGATTAGCACGAATTTGACGCTTGCATTCTTGAAACGATGCAAAGATTCTATTAACCAATTCAATTGTGTTTTTGGAGGACTCAGCAACACCTCGAAGCATAAATTGTAACCAAGGCTCCCAATCTTCACTCTCTCGTACAGCTTGAAGATTACGGTAGTATTCCCCTCTATTCTGATTGATATAGCGACTAAGGTAAAGAATTGGTGTATCAAGCAATCCCTCTTTTATGATGTAAAGAATATTTATAATTCGACCAGTGCGGCCATTTGCATCAAAAAATGGATGAATACTTTCAAATTGATGGTGAATCAATGCCATTTTAATCAATGGGTCCAATGGGGTATTTTCGTAAATATAACTCTCAAGGTGATACATTAATTCTATCGCCTCCTCTGATGATGGCGGAGTAAAAACCCTTTCACCTGTATGAGTATTTGCTATCACCACAGGCCCGTCTCGAAAACCAGCATTATTACCTTCAATAACACCTTGAATTTTAATAATTGTATTTAGAGTTATTAATCCAGTTCTTTTCACCTCCTCAAATCCAACTTCCAAGGCTTCAGCGTAAT
The DNA here is from genome assembly GCA_965203865.1 of Arenicellales bacterium. GTDB lineage: Bacteria > Pseudomonadota > Gammaproteobacteria > Arenicellales > JAJDZL01. The sequence goes on along the minus strand of OZ241916.1, from coordinate 810,361 downwards.
GAACCACTTCCTTGCTCGTACCATTTGACAAACTTGGATGCAACCGGTATCTAAATAACTCATCTTGGGTTGTGATAATATTTTCTATTGCTGAACTGCTTTGTGCTTCTTGCAACGTCAAGGTGGAAATCAGTATATTTTCATTTGGAATTGTACGTGCAACTCCTTTGAGTTCGGCTAAATTTCGGTGAGCCTCAACTAACAAACGCAATACTGTATTTGATTCAAGGTTTTGAGTTGGCGGGAAGGGCACTAATCTATTGATATCCATATTTACCATTTCACAATCGGTTGCTTATTACTGTTTATTTTACTAACAATGTGTTCATTTTTCCTCTTTTTTGAACACTTCAGGACCAATGTGTTCATTTTTGGCGATTTTTGAACACTTTGCGCAGGACATGTTCAATTTTCCCCTTTTTTGAACACTTCAGGACCAACGTGTTCATTTTTGGCGATTTTTGAACACTTTGCGCAGGACATGTTCAATTTTCCCCTTTTTTGAACACTTCAGGACCAACGTGTTCATTTTTGGCGATTTTTGAACACTTTGCGCAGGACATGTTCAATTTTCCCCTTTTTTGAACACTTCAGGACCAACGTGTTCATTTTTGGCGATTTTTGAACACTTTGCGCAGGACATGTTCAATTTTCCCCTTTTTTGAACACTTCAGGACCAACGTGTTCATTTTTGGCGATTTTTGAACACTTTGCGCAGGACATGTTCAATTTTCCCCTTTTTTGAACACTTCAGGACCAACGTGTTCATTTTTGGCGATTTTTGAACACTTTACGCAGGACATGTTCAATTTTCCTCTTTTTTGAACACTTCGAGATCAATGTGTTCATTTTTGGCGGTTTTTGAACACCAATATTGTGGCGTTGTGACTATAGCTCTATATCTATTTTGAAAAACTTTACATGCCTATAACTATTATAAAGGGTTGTCGAATCATACAACGAAACGGTCTGAATGAGTATGCTGGCGAGTTTGTTTTCCCCTTCAATATCCGCTACTGAAACCCTCAGCGGCCGGAACGAATGCCGCAAACCGCCGTTGTTCATGTGCTGATTCGGGCTTTCCTTACTTATAGTTAGAGGCATGAAACTTTAAGTTCAGAGAGTGTAACGCTCAACTTTTCTCTTAAACTTGACGACTTGACTGGACGGGGCCCCAGTAATCAACCCACTCCCAGTCGTCAAATTCCGGTTGCTCTGAACAATTCAGGCAAAAATCCGACTCGCTACCAGCAAATTCCAGCAAAAACCACTTTTGCATTTGTCCTCGAATTTTCCTTTTGCTATTTCTTTGAAACTCGGGGGAATATCATACTTAAGCCAATCTTTGGTTGAACCATGGGGGAGAAAATCGGCAAATTGGAAACTACGAAACTAACCCAATTGTGCGGATAATTCCGCGAAATTCAAGGCAAAACTTTATCTATATCCTGCCTTTAGTGCAGAGATACTCAGATTCTCTCCATATTGATTGAACAAATTCAACTATTTATCGTCAACAGCCCGTTTTTCGGGTCTATGCATACTAAATCGCCAGACGTGATTGTCGCAGTAATATCAACTTCAAAGTCGTGCACGAGCGGCAGGCCTGCAAATGCTGCACCTTGCACCATAATCGGATTGGCTGAATTTAGTACAAGTGCCGCAGGTGCCATGTTGCGAGATACCATATCCTTCAACATCCACGAAGTTGCCACTCCCCCTTTTGCAGTGTTCAGCACAAGAATCTTGCCAACATAGCTTTCTCCGAACAACTTGTGGGCAGACCGTGAAAAAACCCCCTTGATTCGATCCAAATCGTATCGAGCACTAAAGTTGTCCCTGGCAACAAGTGCCACACCCGACACTGCTTCACCAATACCAATATGACACTCGAATTTCCTTTTCATAACGAGTCAGCTATAGAATTCCAGTTACAGCGGCTTCAACGCACTGGTTCGTAGTAGCAAGTACAGGTTCATAGCCATAGCCTGCGATAATGTTTACCAGTTTTGCAGAATTGGTAGCCAATCGTTTCCAGTTTTGAGCCACTCCCAGTTCGCGTGCGTACATTTGGTAAAAACAAACCCCTGTCAATACTGTTGCACCGGCACTCTCCAATTGCGATGTAATACCGAATCTGTCGCAGGCAGATCGTATTTCCGGCGACGTTGCAATTAACAGTGCTGTATTTCCGCTTACTTTACGCCCATTGATCAATGACGCGATATGCTGCATTTCGAACAACGACAACTGAGGGGCGGCAAATACTACCACATCCACGGGGCCGGAATACCTGAAGGAGTCGTAAAAGTTCTGAATGGTATTTTTATCAATTGTCCAAACTTTGTCAGCTTGACGGGTGCTAGTGGTAGCCTTGATGCTGCCTGCTTCCGGCGTAATCCCTTCCATATGAAACATTGGAACCGACCCGTAGCTTGCAAGTGCTGCACCAAAATGCTTGAGTTCATCTGAAGTTGGCGCTCGCTCAATTCCCGACAAGGCTGGCACTGACCAGTACGAACCTGCTATCTGACCTGCTACCGCTCCGAGTGCGCCCCAGTCCGAAAGAGTAATTGGCTGAAAATCGACATCAAACCAATGAGTAGGCATCCGATTTTCCGCCAGGTGATATCCATATCTCGGCACTCTGCCAGTCAAAGCAGCCGCCAAGGCGGCTGGCCCGCCCTCAAAATTGCTGCGCGCACCGAATACACTGTTTGAATAAATCACAACTCCTGTATCGCCAAACGCCAGATGCTCCCCGAATACAGGCGGGGAGATGGATTGGTAATTGATACAGGTATCAGTCATCAGTACCCCCATTGCCTGCAAAGCATTGGTAGTGCGTCGCTCTTTTTCCGCGAAATGCTCCGGCTGGCCAAGTTCTTTGTACAGGCAAAGATCCAGTCCTCGAGGATCTGTAATCGTCGGCACCATTACCTGGCGCTCGCTTTCGGGGTGAGAAGCCAGAAATTCCAGATGCTCGACACCCGCATCTCCCAGTGACTCTGTATCGCACATAATATGAGCCTGAGAAATTTCCACAAAGTCTTGCGCATCAAAAAACTTCGCAACTTGCAGTTGCTGCTCCATGGCCCACTGCCGCGGAACCCCGTGCTTGCCATCAACCAATTCTTCTTCGAATTCAGTCAGAATCATTCGCAACTCGTCTTTTTACTGATTGGTAACTGCTTTAGTCAATTCCTGGAAAAACGCACAGTATTCACATCCAGTCTTCTCAACACTTGCATATAAAGCATATAAATACAATTTTAATGATATAGTGTTTCTTTACGCAGTTTGTTTCATTTGAACAAACTGAGATTCTTATTAAATTACGGTAGGTTTAAAGAGTGTACTGTACAGCACACTCTTTTCAGTGAAATCAAAACAGAGAGAATATATACCATGTACAAGAAACTTCTAACAACATTAATGCTGGCACTGTTGTTCGTTGCACCAAGTTCGTATGCTGCCAAGGTTAAACTTGGATTTGTAACTACACTCAGCACTCCTGCAGCCGTAATCGGAAACGACATGAAAGATGCTGTAGAGCTTGCCTTGGAACATATTGACAACAGAATGGGACCTGTGGAGGTTGAAGTCGTCTATGGAGACGATGAATTTAACCCGCAAAAAGGAAAACAAGTTACGGAACGTCTTGTTGCACAGGATAAGGTCGACATCGTATTTGGGTACATCTGGTCGCATGTGCTGCTCGCATCGGTCAATACAGTTACAGATGCCGGTAAAATTGTAATCAGCGCAAACGCAGGACCTTCTCAGCTTGCGGGCAAAGAATGCCATCCAAATTTTTTCAATATATCTTGGCAAAACGATCAGACTCCCATGTCAATGGGCGAAGTGCTGAACCAACGAGGTGTAAAAACACTTTATGTAATCGCTCCTTTCTATGCAGCAGGCAAGAACATGGTTGCCGGAGTAAAACGTACATTCAAAGGCGATATTGTCGGTGAAGACATGACAAAGTGGCCGGACCAAATCGACTGGGCAGCTGAATTGTCAAAGGTTAAGGCCGCAAATCCTGACGGTGTGTTTGTATTCTATCCGGGCAAGCATGGACCTGCTTTCATCAAGCAGTACCAGCAATCAGGACTGGCAGGAAAAGTAGATTTGTATACAGTGTTTACCATCGACTCCATTAGTTTGCCGAGATTCCAAAAAGCCGAAATGACCGGCGTGCTTGGTACAATTATGACTCAATTTTGGGCACCGGACCTGGATACCCCGGCAAACAGGAAGTTCGTGTCGGGATTCAAGGAAAAATATGGTAAATACCCCAGTTTCTATGCAGCACAAAGCTATGATGCCGTCATGTACATCAAGAGTGCAGTAGAGGCAGTAAACGGCGACATGAGCGATACGGATGGCTTGCGCAAAGCTCTTGAAGCTGCGAACTTTGATTCGGTACGCGGAGAGTTCAAAATGGGACCCAACCATTTCCCGATTCAAAACTTCTACAGCAGAGAAGTCGTGGCGGACAATGATGGTGTTTGGACAACTTCAATCCGCGATACTGTATTCAAAATGCATCAGGATGTCTATAGTTCTGAATGCAAGAATATAAACTAGCTGCATGCAGATTCGACTGTAAGAGAGATCGCATACAGGTCGGAGTAGACTGCAGCAGGCTGCCCTATTCGAGAATGCCTGCCCAATACTTATAGAGTTTGGCAGGCATTCTTCAGTTACATATTCGTCTTTTGTTAACGGACTTTTTCTATGGATCCGGCACTTCTGATTGAACAAATTCTAAACGGAATTCAGTACGGCGTACTGCTGTTTTTACTTGCAGCCGGGCTAACTCTCACTTTCGGAATCATGGATCTGGTAAACCTGGCTCACGGCTCGCTGTACATGCTGGGAGCATTCATTGGCGCAACCATCATTCTGTGGACAGGTTCATTCATCATTGGTCTGCTATTGGCAATTCCACTCGTTGCCCTAGTCGGAATTCTAACTGAAGTTACAACTCTGCGTACCCTGTATCAGCGACACCATCTCGATCAAGTGCTGGCCACTTTCGGATTGATTTTGTTTTTCAATGAACTGGTTCAAGTGATATGGCCGCTGGACGGCCTGACTGTACCGTTTCCGGAATTTCTGTCATTTACAGTGTCTTTGTTCTGGGATATCGAGTATTCGGTCTATCGACTGGCAATAATATTTGTTGGACTTGGAGTAGCAGTGGGCATGTGGGCGCTGGTTACAAAAACCAAATTGGGCATGCTGATACGCGCAGGTGCTTCGGACCGGGATATGACAAATGCACTCGGAATTAACATTCGGCTTTTGTTCACGATGGTATTCGGAATCGGTGCGGCGCTGGCAGGTCTGGCGGGTGTTCTGATGGTGCCGATACTGGGTGCAAATTCCGGAATGGGCGAGCAGATTATCATTGTTGCCTTTGTTGTCATCGTAATTGGAGGAATCGGCTCTGTTCGCGGCAGCTTTATTGCGGCGCTCATTACCGGTTTGATTGATACACTGGGCAGGTCGTTTCTGGATGTCATTCTTGCACTTTTCGTGTCTGTCAATACTGCAGAAGCGGCGGCACCTGCTATTTCGTCAATGCTGATCTATATATTCATGGCAGGAATTCTGTTTTTCAAGCCGCAAGGTTTATTTTCTGCCCACTCAAACTAAGCTGTGATGCATAAATTGCAAAATATTTCACCTGGTCAATGGCTGGGGTTCGTGGTTGTCAGCACTTGCGCAGTCACTCCGCTAATTGCAATTGCAATTAATGAGCCGTACTACCTGAATTTGTTTGCACGCCTGATGATCTGGGCAATTGCAGCAATTAGTCTGAACCTCATCCTGGGCTATGGCGGAATGATCAGTTTTGGACATGCCGTCTATTTGGGAATTGGTGCATATACTGTGGGAATTTGCGCATACTACGACATCAACAGCTTTTATGTTCAGTTTCCACTAGCCATTCTTGTTGCAGTATTCATTGCACTCCTGTTTGGATTCATCAGTCTTCGAACCCGCGGCGTGTACTTTATTATGATCACAATGGCTTTGACCCAAATGATCTATTTTCTGGCGATTAGCGTGGAAGAATACGGAAGCGACGATGGGCTGATCATTTATTCACGAAGCGATTTTGGTACCAGCTTGCTTGATATCGACAATCCGGTTCACCGCTATTATTTGATCTTTGCAATTATGGTAGCTTGCCTTTATTTTACGTACCGACTGGTAAATTCCCGCTTTGGCTATGTTATTCGCGGGATCAAGTCGAATGAACTTCGTATGGAAGTGATTGGCTTTTCAGCTTTTCGATACAAGCTGGTGTGCTTTGTTATTGCAGGCGTTATGTGCACAATTGCCGGGGTTCTCAGTGCGAATGTCGAGAAGTTTGTGAGTCCGGATGTAATGCACTGGACTCGTTCTGGCGAGCTGATTTTCATGGTGGTTCTGGGCGGTATGGCAAGTATCATCGGTCCGATAACCGGAGCCTTGGTCTTTTGGCTGCTGTCCGAATTTCTTTCGCGGTTTACGGAGCACTGGCATTTGATTTTCGGGCCGTTTCTGATTCTTGTTGTAATATTTTCGCCAAAAGGTATTGCAGGACTTGTAAATCCACGCGGACGGACCCGTGACTAGTCCGATTTTGAAAATCGCCAACTTGAATAAAAGTTTCGGCGGCGTAGTTGCAACCGAAAATGTTTCACTTGAAATTCATGCAGGAGAAGTTCATGCCCTGATTGGTCCAAATGGAGCCGGCAAAACTACGCTTGTATCTCAAATCTCCGGTATTCTGTCAAGCGATAGCGGAGAAATTGAATTCGACCACCAAAATATCACATGTCTCAGTGCGCCGAAACGGTCATTGAAAGGACTTGCGCGTTCATTCCAGATTACTTCAATCCTGAAAGACTTTACCTGTCAAGAAAATGTTGTACTCGCAATACAAGCGCACAGCGGCCATAGTTTTCATATATGGAGACAACTTAAAAAGGAGAAAAAACTGCAAGACAGAGCATTGGAAGTTCTCGAAACCATAGGGCTTGGCATGCATTGCAATACGATTGCAGGAGAACTTGCTTATGGTGAGCAAAGGCAGCTTGAAATCGCAGTTGCTTTGGCAATGGCTCCAAAGCTGCTTGTACTGGATGAACCGCTTGCGGGCATGGGCAGAACTGATTCAGCGGAAATGATTCGCTTCCTTAAAACTTTAAAGGGAAAGTATTCAATCCTGCTGATTGAACACGATATGGATGCTGTCTTTGAGCTGGCTGACACAATATCCGTAATGGTGTACGGACGGTTGATTGCAAGCGGGTCCCCAAAAACAGTGCGCAGTGAACCCATAGTGCGCGAGGCTTATCTTGGCAGAGACGACTAACCTATGCTGAAGGTCGACTCAATAAAATCTTCCTACGGCATTACGCAAGTGTTGTTTGACTTGTCGCTGGAGGTCAACGAAGGCGAGGTTGTAACTTTGCTGGGCAGAAACGGCATGGGCAAGACCACCACTGTTCGGTCAATCATGGGCATCATAAAACCCGGCAGCGGCTCAATCACGTTCGACGAGCAGGAAATATCAGGCTGGCCATCGTACAAAATCGCGCGTGCGGGTATCGGCTACGCCCCCGAAGGCAGGCACATATTCACAAACCTTACGGTCAGAGAAAATTTAATTGCCACAGCGCATAATTTCAATCAATTAAAAGACCCGTGGACTATTGACAAGGTACTGGCATTATTTCCAGGGCTTGAGCCGCGCATTGCGGCCGCCGGAAGCAAAATCTCTGGCGGCGAACAACAGATGCTCTCAATTGGCAGGGCCTTGATGACCAATCCCAGGCTGTTGATTCTGGATGAGGCAACCGAGGGGTTGTCACCGCTTTTACGAAGACAAATTTGGAATAGTATCTCCAAATTGAAAGACAATCGCCAGTCAATCTTGCTTATTGACAAGAATCTTGAGGCACTGCTCAGAATTGGAGACCGCCACTATATTGTTGAAAAGGGCCATATTGCGTGGACGGGAAGCTCTGATGAACTTGAATCCAACGTGGAATTTCAGCAAAAGTATCTTGGAATCTGACTAGAGCCCCTCTCGCTCCATTTTATCCAGACGTCGTTTCGCTGAAAATGCTGACCGACTGGCAGGATAACTGTCCGCCACTTCCGAAAGATAGAATTTCGCCTGACCGTAGTCTTCGCGAGCATAGTGAATGTACCCAATCTTCAGCATTGCCTCAGGAGCGCGCTGACTGTTGGGAAACTCCCGGACAACACGCTCAAATGCTGGCAGTGCCCTGTCATACTCCTGCGTAACGTAGTTCGACTCGGCAATCCAGTACATTGCATCGTCTTCCAGGTCGCTACCGGGGTAGCGAGCAATAAGATCCTCGAATAACTTTATCGCTTCTTCATACTTGCCGCGTCGCAATGCATCGAATCCTTCATCATAGACAGAACGGACTTCGTCCGGGTTGAATGAAGCCACTTCAACTGTTTCTTCTGCGGGTTGCGGAGAGCCGCCGTCAAGGGAAATTATAGTTTCCGATGAAGGAGACGAACTGCTGTTCTGTGCAGAGCCAACTGTGCTGACAGAAGCATTTGATGCGACTGCGCCTCTTTCCACCTGACGCAAGCGGTAGTCGACATCGTCATAAAGCTGCTTCTGCCTTTCATTCGCACGAGCAAGTTGAAACTGCAGCTCTTCGGTCTTGCTTGTAAGTTGGCGAACTTGTTCTGTAAGTTCTTCAATCTGCAAAACTGCTAGCACCGTTTGACTGACCTGCTCCTGAATTTGCTCAGAAACCTCAGGTTCAGAAGGCGTGCTACCAGCAGAAGCGGAAGACGAAGATGGGACTTCTTGCACAGGTGCTCCGCAACCGCCGAGCACCAATGCAAGAAGCACTAATACAAAGTATTTCAAGCTAATTTCACAAGGTGTAATTCGAAGCATCGGTCCGTTCGCGTTAAATATTCTTCAAGTATTATTCATTCATAAACAATTTCAACTCGCCGATTCAGCCGCCACGATTCCTCATCATGTCCCAATGCAGCAGGTTGTTCTTCCCCCATCGAAATAGCATAAATTCGAGAACTGCTAACACCGTTAACTTGAAACATTTTGTTTACAGAAGCAGCACGCCGGTCGCCGAGTGCCAAATTATATTCCCTGGACCCTCTTTCGTCCGCATGCCCCACCAGTCGAAGCTTTATAGCCGGATTCTGCAATGAATTTTGTACATGCGCTGCCACAATTCGTCTTGCCAAATCATCAAGAGTACTACTGTCATACTCGAAATAAACTGCTCTTTGATCTAGCAAATTTTCAGAAGAAGCATCGGCACTGCCGCCACTGGCATCACCTGAAATTTCCGTTCCTGACACACTGTCGCTACTTGCAACACCGCTTGTCACACTACCTGTTTCTTCTCCTGTAGCTGACGAGGTGTCAACTGTCGGGGAGGAACACCCAGATATAAACATGAACAAAACTGCAATTATCGGTAAACCAAATTTATTTTTAATCAAACTTATGTACCCCCAGGTAAATTTCTATTGAGTTTCATTGTTTTTTGATTCCCAGCTGGCCTGTTTAATTTGGCCGCTTGGAATAGGAACAGGCGATTTAACTCTACCGTCCGGTGAAATTATCATTAACTGCCTCTCCTGCCCCTCAACTATGTACATTATCATATCTCCTTCTGGTGAAATGCTTGGAGATTCATTGAAGCTGGTTCTCGTTAGTTCCGACAGCGAATTTTCTTCTATATCGTAGGAAACTATCTGATAGCCTGCTTCCTGCTGGGAAATCATTATCAACTTTTCACCTTTTGTGTCGTACTTGGCGCTTGCATTCCAACTCCCTGCAAACGTTATTCTTTGCGGAGTAGACGACCGATTCGCCGGAACGGAATAAATTTGCGTTGAAGCACCGCGGCCCGATGTAAATATCAGATTTTTGCCATCCGGAGACCAACTTGGTTCAGTATCAATCGCCTCATGCGCTGTAATTTGGCTGACCTGCCCGGTATTCAATGTAACCACATAGATATCGGAATTTCCTTCGTAGAGCAACGTGAAAGCAATTCTACTTCCATCTGGAGACCAGCTCGGAGCACTAACCCGCGCATCTGTTTCTACAACGTTTACCCTGGCACCTGTCCCAATAGTCTGAACGTAGATTTTCGACCCCGTTGGCTCCAGTACTGCATACGCAATTTGCTTGGAATCCGGCGACCAGGTCGGAGAGAGTATAGGCGAGCTTTCCTGGAGAATGGCCACAGGGTCATAGCCGTCATAGTCTGCTATGTACAAAACATGTTCAATTTTTCCGTCACTGCCTGTTTCTGCCGAGACAAAGGCAATATTCGAACTGAATGAGCTTTTGCTACCCGTAATTTCGGTAAAGATTAAATCAGCTACTCTATGGGCAACATCGCGCAACTGTTCGGATGTGGCTTGAAACTTCCTTCCAAAAACCTGATTCTCGTTCAACACATCAAATAACTGGACTCGAAGTTCGAATTGACCCGTCTCTCTCAGACTCAGCCCCCCAACTACCAGATAATCAACTTTTATCAAACGCCAGTCAACAAACCGAATTTGATTTTGGCGAGTCGGCTCGCTCAGGAAGTTGGAGGGATGCATGGAACTGAATCGGCCCGTTCGCTGCAAGTCGTTTCTGATCACTTCATCCAGTGTAAATGGAAGACCCGCCAAATCTCCATTCTCGAAGGGAACCACTGCAATCGGAAGACCGCTTTTTATTCCCTTGTCAATTTCAATCGTTATCAGTGCCTGGGCATTTACGCTGTACAGCAGCAACCCGATTGAAAGCAACCGAGCAAATGCAAGATAGATTTTATTCAAGGTTCTCAAGTGGTCGGCGCTGTAAATTTAAACTGAAACTTTCGAATGTAGTCGAAAATTTCCGGATCTTTTGGAATCGGCAAAGGCGATGCTCGCCTTACCGCTTGTTCAACTGAGCGGTCGAATTGCTTTGAGCCACTGGACTGATTCAGCTGGACTGATTGAACTTCGCCGCCTCGATTGACTTCAACGATTACCGATGCAGTCAAATTGTCGGCGCTTCCGACCTGCACCCAGTTTTTCTCGACTCTTTTTCGAATTGCTGATTCAAAACGCCCCAACTCTGAGGCAGCCCGCTGCTGCAGTTGCTCTTCCCTTTTTGCCAGCAGCTGCTTTTGCGCTTCTTCTTCCTGAATGCGTTTTTCCTCAGCCAACCGCTTCTGCTCGGCAGCTTGTTCCTGCTTGCGCTTCTCCTCAGCCAATCGCTTTTTTTCTGCCTCTTCTTTCTTGCGCTTTTCTTCGGCCAGACGCTGAACTTCCTGTTCCTCTTTCCGCTTCTGCTCTTCCACGAGTTTACGCTGCTGCTCGATTTCAGCCAGTTTGGCAGATTCTGTCAACTTCTGCTTTTCGATTACTGCGAGTTGGTCCAGTTCCTGCTGCTTGATAAGTTCAAGACGGCGCACTTCTGCTTCCTGTTCAAGTCTGGCTTCTTCCAGTTTCTTTGCATGCTGCTCCTCATCAACACGTTGCTGTTCTATTTGCGCCAGACGCTCTTCTTCGGCTTGCCTTTTTTCTTCAAGAGTTCTTTGCTCCAATATTGCATCTTCCAGTTTTTTCTGTCGTTCCTCAGCTTCTCGACGCTTGGCTTCTTCCTGCTGGCGGACCAGCTCGATTTCGCGTGTCAACTGAGACTCTTCAACTGTTTGAGCCTGAATGGATGCAGGTTTAACATTGTCTGATTGCGAATCGGAATGATTATCGCTTTGAAAGAATATATTTACGCCTACTGCCAGTACAATGAGCGCATGCACCACTACTGCCAATAAAACTGACTTGAATCCTACTGCCGATTGCTTTAAATTGTTTCTTGCCATTTGATTCAATTTTGCGGATTTTCTTCCGTACTTCTCGTTACAATACTAACATTTTCCACGCCTGCACTCTGCAAGGCAACCATGGCTTTTACCACAACATCAAACGAAACCTGCCGGTCGCCCCGAACCAAAAACAAGGTGTTCGGATTCACCCTTTTCACAGCCGCAGCCTTTAACTGAATTTGACGCAAAGCCACTGCCTGCTCGGTTTCCTGATTAATAAAATACTCGCCATTGGCAGTAACATGGACAATAAACGGAATACTTTCTTCCGAAACAATCGGCTCGGCCGGCGCTTGCGGCAGATCAACGTTTACACCTTCTGTCAGCAATGGTGCTGTTACCATAAATATTACCAGGAGCACAAGCATTACATCTATGTAAGGAACTACATTGATTTCATTCATTTGACGATAGCGTTGACTTTTATACTTGGACACTTCAACCCGCCTTGTTGTCATTCCCGCTGGAATACTGTCGATTTACAACATTCAAAAATTCCTCTATAAACGTTTCGTAGCGATTGAGCAATCGATCCGCCTTGTACGAAAATCGGTTGTATGCAATCACTGCCGGTATTGCAGCAAACAACCCCATTGCTGTTGCAATCAAAGCCTCAGCAATTCCTGGTGCGACAGCAGAAATCGTTGCTGTTTGAAGAGAACCAAGCGCCCGGAATGAGTTCATGATTCCCCATACAGTTCCAAACAATCCGATATAGGGACTTGTAGAGCCCACGGTTGCCAAAAAAGACAAATTTGAATTAATGCTGTCCTCTGACCTGCTCAAGGCGACGCGCATTGCCCGGTTCACACCATATACAACATCCTTTCGGTAAATTGTTTGCCTGCTGATGAGCCGGCTTAGTTCCCGGAATCCTTCCAGGAACAGAACTGCAATGCTGCCGCTATCCGGTCCGCGATTTTCCCATTCCCGATACAAAGTGCTTAAATCCCCTACTGACCAGAATTTCGTTTCGAACTCATCGGCAGCCGCAATCCAGTATCTCAATGTAAACCATTTGTAGAAAATCATTGTCCAGGAAATCACAGAGGCAAGCACCAGAATAATCATGACAATCTGTACAAGCAAACTTGCGTTCAAGATTAAATCAATGAACGATATTGTGCTTTGCGTAGGAATAATATCGACTACATTTTCCACTTGATCAATCTGTTCCTCAGATCTGCTGGCATCCTTTTCACTGTAAAATTTTGTGAATCCACACAGGCAATTCGAAATTTTCCGAACACCAAATCTTCATCATTTCGTACTACGCGCTGCAACAAATAGAGGCTCGCACCCCGTACAAACACATCTTCCACGGTAACATTCAGAATGTCACCGAGAAAAGCAGGCTTGGAAAAGTCCATCTCCGCAGATTTCACTGCAAATATTATTCCAAACCGCTCGCTTGTACTCCAAGGCATGTAACCACACTGTACCAGCCATTCTGTTCTCGCACGCTCCATGAATTTCAAGTAATTCGAGTGATACACTACCCCGCCGGAATCCGTATCTTCGTAGTAGACCCGAAATTCAGAATTTTGTACAACAACCGGCATTTTCGCATCGTTAGTACGCAATCTGCCTAATTTTACCAAATATCAATAAACAACGAACGATTACACAAGCGAGTTCTGCACTCCAGGCATGGATCCGGGGGAGATCCCCATATGCTCCCATGCCTTTAACGTAGCAACTCTTCCGCGGGAAGTACGCTGCAAGTACCCTTGCTGAAGCAAATAGGGTTCAATCGTATCTTCAATTGTACCCCGGTCTTCACTGATTGCTGCAGCCAAGGTTTCGATTCCCGCAGGCCCGCCGTTATGTGCTTCCAATAGCACTTTCAACAATTTTCGGTCCAGTACATCCAATCCTCCCGTATCCACTTCCAGCATGTCCAGTGCTTTCAATGCAGTTGTCTGGTCAATCTTCCCGCTGCCTTCAACCTGAGCAAAATCACGCACCCTCCTGAGCAGCCTGTTTGCAATTCGAGGTGTCCCGCGAGAGCGTTGTGCAATTGCTTCAACTCCGCCTGAATCAGCTTCAATTCCCAAAATTCTGGCAGAACGCTTGACAATCAATGCAAGTTCCTGCTCATTGTAGAACTCAAGTCTTTGCTTAATGCCGAACCGGTCGCGCAGGGGAGATGTGAGCAATCCCGTTCTTGTAGTGGCTCCAACCAAAGTGAAGGGGCTTACATCCAGTCTGACGGACCGCGCACCTGGCCCCTGTCCAATCATTATGTCGATTCTGTAGTCTTCCATTGCAGGGTAAAGCACTTCTTCCACCACTGGATTTAGCCTGTGGATTTCGTCAACAAACAGCACTGAGCGTCTTTGCAATCGGGTTAGCGTAGCTGCCACATCACCCTGTTTTTCCAACACCGGGCCCGAAGTCTGCACCAGTTCTACCGACAGTTCGTTTGCGATAATATGCGCCAGTGTTGTTTTGCCCAAGCCCGGCGGACCGAATATTAAAACGTGGTCCAACGCTTCATTTCGCTCTTTTGCCGCCTGTACATAAATTCCCAACTGCTTTCGAGTTGTTTCCTGCCCGACAAACTCGCTGAACTTTTTCGGTCGAAGGCTTAGGTCAAGGTCAGCGACCTCGCTCTCCAGCTCCTCAGGGTCCAATATTCGCCCTTCGTTCATGCGCCCCTCGACCCCAGTGTTTGCAGAGCAAGCCGAATAATTTGATCCAGAGATTCAACTTCGCTGCCAACGGATGAAACTGCATCATTCGATTCCTTCCGGGTGTAGCCCAGAGAGACAAGTGCTTCAACTGCATCTCTCACCGCGCTTTGGCCACCGCTCGCGGGTTCAGTACCATCAGTGCGGTCCACAGCAAACTGCACAACCTTGTCGCGCATTTCCATGGACAACCTCTTGGCAGTCTTGGCACCAATTCCCGGAACATTTTCAAGAATTTTATAGTTGTTCACAGTTATTCCATTCACTAATTCCTGCGCACTCAATTCGGACAGCATCGACAAAGCCGTTCTTGTGCCAACACGATTGACCGTTAGCAAAGCTCGAAACAAGTCGCGCTCGAATGTGCTTTCGAATCCGTACACGGAAAGCACATCTTCCCGCACATGCAAATGCGTATAGAACTCAGCTCGCTCGCCAATTGCAGGCATTTCCGGAAATAGCCGAAGCGGTACAAGCACTTCATAGCCTACCCCGTTTACGTCCAGCAAGATACTGGGAGGCTCCTTTTCCCGAATCACTCCCGACAAAAAACCGATCATGTTCAAGCGGGCTTGACCAACGGGCCGACTGGAATTTCTTGACGTTGCACTCCTTCTGTCAGCCTCAGAATCGGCATGTGCTGATAGTGAGTAATTGCACACGCCAATGCATCTGCTTCATCTGCTTGCGGAACAGATTGCAAGGCTAGCAAGCTTTGCACCATATACTGTACCTGCGTCTTGTCAGCTGCACCGCTTCCAGTAATGCATTTCTTCACTTCCCGTGCAGAGTATTCGCGCAACTCAACCTTGTTTGCGGTGCAAGCGCAAATCGCGCTCCCCCGAGCGTGTCCAAGCAACAAGGCAGATCGAACATTCATTGAGACAAACACTCTTTCAACTGCTGCCACTTCAGGCTTGAGCTTCTTGATAACAAGGTCCAATTCTTCGAATATTTTGTGCAGTCGCTTGCCCAAATCGCCTCCCTCAGTTCGTATCGTCCCACCGTCAACATAGGCGATTCGATTCAGCGAACACTTGATTACGCCATAACCTGTAACCCTGGAACCAGGGTCAATTCCCAAAATTCTCATAATGCATCCTCCGGCAAGCTGGCATTCGTATAAACATCTTGGACATCATCAACTTCGTCCAAAGCAATCAGCAACTTCACAACACTCTCAACTTTATTTTCATCCACTTCCAGATCGGACAGCGGCTGATGTTCAATCTGCGCATCTTCATACTCCAAATCTGCTTCCTGAACTGCCGTCAGAACCTGGTGAAACTTTTCGGCAGGCGTAGTTACATTAAACGAACCATCTTCAAGTTCATCTATATCGTCGGCACCGGCTGCGATCACAACATCCATGATTCCATTTTGATCGCTGTTCGGTGAAAATCGTATTGTTCCTACACGATTAAACAGATAGGATACCGACCCTTCGGTACCCAGATTTCCTCCGAATTTGGAGAATGCATGCCTGATTTCGCTAACTGTACGGTTGCGGTTGTCTGTTGCGCATTCGACCAGCACTGCCACACCGCCCGGACCATAGCCTTCATAGCAGATCTCCTGATATCCATCTCCACCAGTCTCTCCCGAGCCGCGGCTTACCGCTCGGTCAATAACATCTCGGGACATGTTCGCCGAAAGTGCCTTGTCAATTGCTGTACGCAATCTGGAATTTGCATCAATATCAGCGCCGCCAGCCTTTGCAGCAACTGTAATTTCGCGAATCAGCTTCGAAAAAAGCTTTCCGCGGCGTTTATCTTGAGCGGCCTTTCGAAACTTGATGTTCGCCCACTTACTATGGCCTGCCATAATCGTTGTGAATGAAATGAACTGCGGATTAGTAACCCCTCTATTTTACCATCATTCTCCCCTCGTAATTTTCAGTCAAAACTTTTCGTGCTGATCTTCCTGTTGCTTTATTCTTGATTTTACCAGCTGCAACGCTTCGCGATTCGACCATGACCAGACCATATCTATCGCTTTATCAAACTCTGTCCAGCAATAATCCACGTGTTCAGTTCTCAGAATTTCAATTGGTTCAACCTTTGGCACTTCAATCGAAAACATGTGTTCAAGGTTCTGTGTTACGCCTGCTTCATACTTGTACAAGAACTCGGCAAGTATTGAATATGTATATGTTTTTTTCCAGTCTTCCAGTTTGGCAGTATCCGAACTGATTCCGGTCTCCTCCTTCAGTTCTCGCACTGCCGCCTGCAGAGGGGACTCGTCCGGCCATGAAAGACTTCCGGTAACCGACTGCCAGAAACTGCGAGGCGGAATTCTGTTCAGCAAAAGAGTCTGGCCGGCGGCAGTATAGACTACAAGTAGAATGGATTCCGGGCGTTTGAACTGAAAATTCCCGGTTGCACCGGATTTCATGAGAGAAGCGGTCAAGCAGAGCTTGGTCCGGTTTCAGACTTTGAAGCAGCAGTTGACTTGATTCGAAGCTCGAGCTCATCCAACTGGCGCGCGTCAACCTCATTGGGAGCTTCTGTCAAAGGACAATAGGCGCGTTGAGTCTTGGGGAAAACAATCACGTCCCGAATCGACTCCTCCCCGCAAAGCATTGCAGCAATCCTGTCCAGTCCAAATGCTATTCCTCCATGCGGCGGGGCACCGCTTTTCAGCGCCTGCAATAAAAAGCCGAATTTTTCTTCGGTTTCGGACTTGCTCAGTCCAAGCATGTCAAAAACCTTGCTCTGTATGCCAAATTTGTGATTTCGGATGGACCCGCCGCCCAATTCAACTCCGTTGATTACCAAGTCATACGCCCTTGACAATACCTGACCGGGGTCTGAACCGAGCAATTCTTCATGTTCTGGACGGGGAGCAGTGAACGGATGATGCAACGCCTGCCATCGCTTTTCGGTCTCGTCGTATTCAACCAGAGGAAAATCGACAACCCAAACTGGATAAAACCCCTCGGCAACCAAATCCAGATCTTTGCCTAGTTGCACCCGAAGTGCGCCTAGCGAGGCATTTACTATGCTCGCCTTGTCGGCACCAAAAAATACCAGGTCGCCTGGCTTGCTTTGACAACGTTCCAGAATTGTCTCAATTGCCGCATCCGACAAAAACTTCAGAATCGGGGATTGCAACCCCTCGCGACCTTGTTCCATATCATTGACTTTGATGTAGGCTAGCCCCTTGGCTCCAAAATTCGCGACAAATTCGGTATACGCATCAATTTTTTGACGGGGAATCAAACTGCCGCCAGCCGGCACGTTGATTGCCGCAACGCGTCCCCCTGATGTGTTTGCAGGTCGCTGAAAAACCTGAAACTGCTCCTCGGTCATCGCATCCGTCAATTCGATAATTTCCAGAGGATTTCTCATGTCCGGTCGATCTGTGCCAAACCGATTCATTGCCTCCTGATAGGCAATTCGCTCAAAAGTTTCAGCCAGTTGAATGCCCGCGACTGATTTCATTACGCTTGCAAACAGTTTTTCAGCAATCTGGATTACATCTTGTTCGTTTACAAATGCCATTTCCATGTCCAGCTGAGTAAATTCTGGCTGGCGGTCGGCGCGTAAATCTTCATCCCTGAAGCAGCGTGCAATTTGATAGTAGCGTTCAAATCCCCCCATAACCAGCATCTGCTTGAACATTTGGGGCGATTGCGGCAACGCGAAGAACGAGCCGGTGTGAACCCTGCTCGGAACAACATAGTCTCGCGCTCCTTCCGGCGTAGACCTTGTAAGCATCGGCGTTTCAATTTCTGTGAATCCGTTTTGGTCCAGAAACGAACGGATGCCACGATTCAGGCTGGCCCGCAGGTAAATGTTTTGCTGCATGCGAGTACTGCGAAGATCCACATAGCGATATTTAAGTCTCAGGTTCTCTCCGATATCACGCTCGTTAACCTGGAACGGCAAGAACTCGGCTTTATTCAGCACCTGAATCGATTTCGCTACAACTTCAATATATCCAGTATCAAGTTCGACATTCTCTGTTTCTTCAGGGCGAATGCTCACCTCTCCCTCAACTAGCAGCACATCTTCACTACGTACAGATTCGGCAACAGAAAACACAGCTTGCTGTTCAGGATTCGACACTACCTGCACAATTCCGCCAGCATCGCGCAAGTCGATAAATATCACCCCGCCGTGGTCGCGACGACTGTTGACCCAGCCGCAAATTTTTACAACTTCACCAACGTTTGATTCGCGCAGTACGCCGCATTGATGTGAACGCATGCTGCCGGACAGGCTTTCTGAAATCGCCAATCCGTCTTTCAAGTCACTGGTTTCGGTATCATCCTGAATCATGGTTCTTTCTTGGCGGTAGATTCTGTTTTCTCTTTTTTCTTGTCAGAGCCGGAGTCCGAAGTGTCTTTTTTCTTGTCAGCACTGTCAGACTTTTCGTCATTCTTTTCTTTCTTTGCAGATTTAGCCTTGTCCTTGTCTTTGAAATCAGTAGCATACCATCCGGTACCTTTCAAATGAAAGGCGGCGGCAGAAATCTTTCTGCGCAAGGTGCTCTTGCTGCACGCCGGACAGTCTTTTGCCGGCTTTTCATTCATCCCCTGTAAAATTTCAAGTTCGTGCCCGCACGAATTGCACATGTATTCATATATTGGCATGACTACAAAAGAATTTTTAAGTACAACTGTAAATTGAATAAATTCAGCGAAGATTGCGTTTTTACTTAGTCTTTCTTGAAAAACTGTTCTGGTAGAATTTCCAAACCAAATGCTTATTGTCACTATGGGTTGTCAAAGTCAAGAAGATTACAGGGAGGCAAATTGCCGAGCCATCTACTTTAGACTGCAATTTACCACGTTCTGATTACTTGAAGTATGCTCAACTCAGTGCAAAACCATTCCGTAAAATTCATTACTTGCCCTCCTGAAAATTGAAATCAACCTAATTATCGGAGGGAGGGTTAGCTCTTTTTGGAGAACTTTTTGATTTTGCTGGTGGTGGAGGCGGAGGCGGCTTGACTCCGCTTGGTCGTTTTGGCGACGAGCTCTGTTCAGTAATAGTGCCTTTTTTGCCTTTATGTGGAGTGTTCATACCTGTCTTCCATAACTTTGTAAGCTTTGATTGTGCATTTTTCATTCAGTTTATGGTCAACTTTTATTTCTAAATCGCCAGGTCTGTTGGTTATGTCAATCACCTTTATTTCAATTTGGTTGATTTTTTCTCGAACCTCTTTATTACTCAAATCACCACTTTCCACTGCCAGCCATAAATCTCTATATTCATTCTCCAACCTGCCGCATTCTTGACTAACCAGAATCAGTACACTTGCTCTTTTTGCGAAATCGAAAATCAAATCTGAAATAACGACTAGCGCAATCACCAGTCCCAGAATCAAGACCACAAACTCTGGCAACAAATCAAAGAATAATGTCACACTGGTCAGGAGCGGAAGAATTAAAAACAACCTGGAGAATTTGTAAATGGATTTATACCGGTCTGCGAGTGCACTGTAATAGCGTGCAAGACGAGATGCATCCAAATAGTTTTGCCATACTTCGTTTCTGATGGTTTGGGTTGTCATGTCAGTAAATTCCCTCCTTATCGAGACATCTTGAATTACCTGCAAATTCACACAGGAAGCACGTGTCAGAAGTTTCGCTCATTCGCTTGACCACGTAGGTCAGGTACTTGAATTAAGGTGTCTGTTCAATCGGCCAAGGTATGATGTTCTTTGTCGAAATTCACAGGCTTCCCAATGATTCTATTTGGCATCCCGGTGCGACCTAGGCATTCTGTTGACGATATTTGTTCAAGAACAGAACTTTCCAACCAAACTGCTTCATATTTCATTGAAACAGGTCGTATTTTCGACAACACTTCAATAGTTTTCAAATTAGTTTGCATAGACTTGATCTAAAACTGGATATAGTCTAAACAATGTTTTCCTACTCACTATACTATTATGAAGCAAGAATATCAAATTGTTGTACGAACTCTCCATCTTGGATTCTATTCAGCCATACCTGATATTGCAAGAAACCAAGCAATGATTATACAGTTTCTGGCAATTTCAGGCTTGTTTTTTTGCATTCATTTGATTTTATTCTTTAATAAAATCAAATGGTTGTACATTTCAAACAGAGCTCAAACAGGGGTTTTCAGAGCCGACCACTTACTCTCCCCCGATTGCCATCTTTTCAACAAGTATGGAACCGGTTCGAGTTCTTCTTCGCCAATCAACATCGTTGCCAACTTCAACGATCGATTGATATATCTCTTGCAAATTTCCGGCAACCGTCAATTCTTCTACCGGAAACTGAATCTCTCCATTCTCGACCCAGAAGCCGCTTATACCCCGAGAATAATCCCCGGTTACAATATTCACTCCGTGTCCCATGATATCTGTAACCAGCACCCCCCGATGCAAGAGCTTGAGCATCTCCTCAAAATTTCGCGCACCCGTATCGATTGTAAGGTTGAATACTCCGCCCGCGTTTCCCGTTGTTTCCAAATTCAGTCTTCTGGCTGAATAGGAATCCAGAACATAGCCTTTCAATATTCCATTTTCAACAATATCGCGAGGATTTGTTGCAACTCCTTCGTTGTCGCAGGAAGCACTTGAAGCCCCTTTTTGAAGATGCGGCTGCTCATGAATACGAATACCCTCCGAAAACACTTTCGTGCCGACTCTGTCCAGCAGGAAGGAAGCATTTCGATACAGGCTAGCTCCATGAATTGCACTAATAAAATGCCCCAGCAAGCTACCCGCAATACGCGACTCAAACAGTACAGGAACCTCGCAACTCTTCAAGCGACGCGGGTTCAATTTTCGAACTACCCGCTCCGCTACTATCTTTCCAACCAGTTCCGGGCTGTCCAAATCTGCGGGGGCACGAGCCGACGTAGCCCAGTAGTCACTTTGCATTCCTGATTCAGACTCGGCAATCACAGAACAACCAATAGAATGCCCTGTTGTCTTTCGAGCCACCATGAAATCATCGCTACTGCCCAAAACCGAATGATTCAGTGTAGTCGAAACGCTTGCTCCATTCGAATTGCTTATTCTGGTATCCAGATTTCGTGCAGTATTTTCGCATTGGATTGCCAAATCCACCGCCTGGTCGCGGGCAATGTTCCAAGGATTGCAAAGTTGCAAGTCGGGAAAATCGCGAGCCAGCC
This sequence comes from Arenicellales bacterium, assembly GCA_965203865.1. Classification (GTDB taxonomy): domain Bacteria; phylum Pseudomonadota; class Gammaproteobacteria; order Arenicellales; family JAJDZL01. Next base: position 788,644 of record OZ241916.1, on the reverse strand, counting down.
TGTCCGGGTCCGCCAATCCATTGCACGGGTCGTCGGATGTATGCTTGGCAATCGAGCATGCTGCGCGAACTGTATCTTCAATCGCCTGATTTGCGAAGTCCGAACTTGAAGACATGCCAAGGCTCTTTCCGAAATAGACAGATATTGAAAGATCTTTGCCATTGATATGCTCAATGGTTTCAACATCTCCCATTCGAACTGTGACATCGTAGCCTGAAGTTCTGGATGCTTTGGCAATTGCGGCATCTGCGCCAAGCTTGCGGGCTGTAGCAAGTGCTCCAGCCACAACATCTTGAAGTTCCGCCACTGTGTCTTGCGAGGCGACTGGTACTACTGCTGCTGTGCTCATAGCAGGACTATACAACTTCGCCGCCGACAGTAAGCCCGTCCACTCTCAAAGTCGGTTGACCGACACCAACAGGAACAAGCTGACCTGCCTTCCCGCAAACTCCTACTCCCGAGTCAAGTTCAAGATTATTGCCAACCATGGTAATTTTTCCGATTACCTCGGCACCCATTCCAGTCAATGTCGCCCCTTTCAACGGCTTGGTTAACCGCCCGTTTTCTATCATGTAGGCCTCGCTGGCTGAAAATACAAACTTTCCTGAAGTAATGTCTACCTGTCCCCCGCTAAATTGGCTAGCATACAAGCCCTTGTCGACAGATGAAATAATTTCCTCATGCTCTGAATCGCCAGGCAGCATATAGGTATTCGTCATTCTGGGCATCGGGAGGTGAGCATAGGATTCTCTGCGGCCATTCCCCGTCGGAGCGTGCCCCATCAGCCTTGCATTTGTAACATCCTGCATGTAGCCTTTCAACACACCGTTTTCAATTAGCACAGTCCGCTGCGCTTGGGTACCTTCGTCATCCACGCTGAGCGAACCCCTTCGGTCCGGAATTGTTCCATCGTCAACAATGGTGCATAGCTCGGAAGCCACCTGCTCTCCGATTCGCCCGGAAAACACCGATGTACCCTTGCGGTTGAAGTCGCCCTCCAGACCATGCCCTACTGCTTCATGAAGCAATACGCCCGGCCAACCCGGCCCCAGAACAACAACCATTGTTCCGGCAGGGGTTTCAACTGAGTTCAGACTCACAATTGCCTGTCGCACCGCCTCTCTTGCAAACTCCAGAGCCCTGTCTTCATCTACAAGAAAGTCGTATGTAGTTCTGGCCCCGCCGCCGGACCGGGCCTGCTCGCGACGACCATTTTCTTCTGCTATGACAGTCACATTCAACCGCACCAGTGGCTGCACATCCGCCGCAATATGCCCGTCATTGCGAAAAACATATACAATTCGCTGCTCGCCTGACAACTCCACTATCACATCCTTGACACGCGAATCCTGTCTTCGAGCCTCGCTGTCCACTTTCTGCAATAGTGCAATCTTGTCGGATTCGCTTAGGCTACCCAGCGGGTCTTCGGACTGGTACATTGAAGGCACCTTGGCAACTTTGCCGTGCGGCAAAGACTTTTGCGAGACACCGCTTCCGTAAGCAATACCGCGAGCGGACTGGGCTGCCTCTGCAAGTGCTGGAAATGTCAATTCATCTGAAAAGGCGAAGCCGGTTTTTTCTCCGCTTACCGCACGTAGCCCCACACCTTGGTCAATACTGAAACCGCCAGCTTTGATCTCGCCATCTTCCAGTCTCCAGCTCTCGTTTTTGGAGTACTCAAAAAATATATCGGCGTAGTCGATTCGATTTCCAACAAGCCTGCCAAGCAGACGTTCCAACTCTCGCTGACCGATTTCAGCAGGGTCAAGCATCAGGTTTTGCGCAATTTCCAAACTGTGTTTCATATTGAAATTATATATAGGGTATGAAAATGTTTTCTTCAAGCGTAATTCAAGCCGCGGACGGCCTAAGTGCCGGGAACGACTCCCGAATTTTAACCAGTCGGTTTAAATCAATATCGCCTAGAACAACTCCTGCTCCTTGCTCTTTTTCGGCAATAATCTCTCCCCAAGGTCCTACAATCATGGTACGCCCATAGGTCATTCTACCCCCGGGGTGCAGTCCATACTGAGCCGGCGCAACTACATAAGCCAAATTTTCAATTGCCCGAGCCCGGAGCAAAATTTCCCAATGAACTTTGCCCGTCGTATCAGCAAACGCCGACGGAACTATAAACCATTGCGCACCTTTGGACGCAAGTTTTTGGTACATCTCCGGAAACCTCATGTCATAGCAAACTGTCAGTCCCACATTTCCGGCCGGGGTCGGCAGAACAACATATTCGTCGCCCGGCTCGGTGTATGTGGATTCAGAATACTGTTCTTTATCACTCAGATTCACATTGAACAAATGCATCTTGTCATAGCGTGCCAGTCTCCTTCCCTTGTCGTCATGCACCAGGCAAGTATTCCTTACTTTACCGGGGTGGTTCGCCGCGGAAAACAAGCCAGCAGAAATGAGCCAGATTTTATTGATTCTTGCAAGATTCGACAGAAATTCTTCAATTGACCCTTCACCTTGAAATGATTCGCAGGCAGATTGCCTTTGCTCGCTATTCCGAGCCATCATTGCAAAACACTCCGGCAGGATTGCGATTCTGGCATTTTGCTTCTTGGCATCCATAACCAGCTCTGCTGTTTTCTCCAAGTTTGAACTTACCTGGTCGCTTGAGTTCATTTGAATCGCGGCAACAATTGTCATTTCTACTCTTCTCTTTCGGAAACAATGATCAGCAGCGAATCAAATTCTCCTGAACCAGGTTCCAACAGTATGTTGTCCAGCTCAATTCCAAGACTCACCAGGATTTCCAGCAACTCGTTCGCCTTGAAGTTGCCGGCATCACCGCCGGGATAACGAATAACAAAAAGAGGAGCTTTAAGCATATCGTATTCGCGGACTGCCTCCCGAAGCTGTGGAAGCGCAATAATTTGCTCGAACATGGCCGGGTCAGGCCACTCTTCTGCAGTAATTCTGGCTTCATAATCAATCAATGACTGTCCAGATGCCAAGCTCCCGAAAAAAGCCGAAAGTCCGACCATCAAATATACCGAAATTTGCTTAAAGCGAGTCATTGTTGAGTTGCGGATTTAACTATTGGTTTTTTCCAACTGCCTGTTATTGTGTAGGGAATAGACACCTCAACAGGATTCAGTTGTCCGAAAATTTTTTGCCCCAGATATGTCAATATCCCGGTAGTCGGATTTACAAGCGTTGTAATCGTAGTTAGAGCTTTCCGAAGCTGCGGCTTCACCCGGACTTTCAAATTGTGTGTCTTTGTAGCCCAGCTTGTAGTTCCACCTATGGAAATTTCAGCACTCGGTCCATTCATAGTCAGACGGTCGATATTGATTTCTCCGTTTTTCAAAGTGCCCGACCCTGCAATCGCGGAAAATTCATAGCCCGCCTCAAGCACATTTCCGGCAGATGAACCCAGGCCTCGGGTAAAGGTATCGTAGTTGAAAAAACTAATCAAATCCAACGCCGCATTTTGCAGGCTTAGTATTCTTCCTTGCTCTGCATGCACTGCAATATTTCCCGAAGACTTTGCCCCGCTCCATTCCGTGAGCGCATCATTCCAGTACAATTCACCGGAAATATTTATACTTCCGCCACCGATCATATCTTCATATCCAACCGCTTCCATAGCACCTTCAAAATTGCTTGATGTGATTTCGAAATCAATCTGGCTGAATTGGGGATTCCCCACCCAGTTTCCGCTTGCCTCAACTGTCATTGCAGGGGAGGTGAAATCTGCTTCAACAATTTCCCACCCATCTATGTGCGGCTTGCCCAGAACTCTTGCCTTGCCCAAACGTAATTCGCCATATTGTGTATCCTCGCATGAAAAATCCAACTCAGGCACACTGCGAGGATTGACAGCTTCTCCGGTAGAAGATTCGGCTTCTCCATTATCCGCCACTGGCCAATGACATTTTGATAGTACCATCTGAAGCCTGGGAGTTTCGCCCTCGCCAATGAACTCTGCACTTCGATAATTTGCAGCCCCTTTCAGTTTGTCGCTGTCGACATTGATTGCAATGTGGTTGTCTGTTTTACGCAGGCTAATGGTCGTATCAAGAAACTCCTTGTTGTTCGCGAGCACCAGTTTTCCAACTGATACGTTGAGGTGGTAGAGGTTTTCGACCGACAAGCCTTGCGGGCGGTTTTTTGTACTAGCCAATGCCCGATTCCATGCATCATATTCAAACTGCTCCAAGCTCGCATTTACGGCCAGCCCTTTCCGGCTTTTGTCAAATTCCGGCATCTCATCACCCAATCCGAACGCTCCACTCATAACTACCCACTTCCCATCGCCAAGTTCAGCAAAGATTGAACCCTTCAACTTTTCGCCGAAGTCTATTGCAGTTTCGCGTTCTGTACCATTTCGGGTGTGAACATCCAGAGTTAGCGGCCAGTCTTCGGAAGCCGGTTTCAAGAACGGTTTTGGCAAGTCAATTTCGACACCTTGAAGCGATGAAGAAATCTGCAGGACCGTACCTTCGCCGCTGACTTTGTAACTGGCTTTCCAGTCAGTTGACCCGTTTAATTGACCACTAAAATGCCCGCCCAGTACGGTATTTAACTGCTCAATGTCCGCTACACCACTAGCCTGCCCTGTATATTCCCTGCTTCCTTTGGCTCCCTGTCCTGAAAACTGGGCACTAAGTTCCCCGCCAAAAGCATTGCCGCTTACCTCGCCGCTTGTGATGCCAACACGATCAAACTCCACACGGCCATCAATGCTGGTTATTTCAACGCCTTCATTGGTGGTGATTTGAACGCTATCAACTGGTGTTGCCTCTCCATCGAAACTGAAATTCCTGCCTTCGCGAACCGGAATATGGATCGACATCTTTATATTGCCAATTCCGCTTCCGCTAATTATGGACTTCGATCTGCCAGGAAATGCCGTTCCGTTCGGACCAAACAGCTCGAAAACCTTCGGCAACGGGATGCTCATTTCTCCACTCACGTACATATCCGGTTTTTTCACTGTAACATCTTCTATGTAAGTTGTGTAGCTGACAGGCTCGCCATAAATGTTTCCACTTGTGCTCTCTGCCTCAAATCTTTTACCCCTCAGTCGAAACGTTCCATTGCCATCCTCAATTGGCGGTAGATTGGTTCCGTAGACAAATTTCATGTTTTTAAATTCCCCATCTACGGAAACCTTGCTGGAATCAGGGTTTTTCATATACTCCGTCGGGTTGCCGAAGTAAGTCGCCTTGATTTTCGGAATCTCCAGCGAATACAACCGGGTTTCCATGTGTTTTCGAAATTTAGGCGGAAACGAAGTTGGAAATGTCCGCATCAATTCGACAACATCCAAAGCTTGAATCTCAATGGACGCCTCCAGCTGTCCGGAAAAACCTGCACCTTCCGCTTTAGTCCACTTGCCTTGGCTTGCCAGGTAGCTGTGGTTGGCATTGGCTATTTTTCCTTTCAGCTTGGTATCGACAGCCGATAGCTCCCATTCAACAAATTCAAAAGCATTGGCCAATATCTGCGCTTTGATATTACTGTTAAAAACTGTTGAAGCATTGCTAAACTGAACGCGCGGCAAACCCGCAATATCGAACCACGCCAAGTCCACCGACTTTGCATCAAGATTCATATTCAGCCTGGGTACATTGTTCAGTTCCGTTGCTTCGTCCAGTTCAAGGTGAATTTGCAAAATCGAATCATGGTGCATGGAGGATTCGATCTTGCCCAGCATCCTGTAACCATTTTCAGTTGGCCAAGTTTCAACATCTACGGTTGCAACGGAATTCAAAGTGGCGGAAGCTGAATTCCATACGATATTAATCACTCCGTCTTCAACCACTACGTACTTGACCAGCTGAATGTTGTCAAGCAGGTCCTGGGTTAGTTCACTTTGGTCAATGCCTGATTTTTCATCGGAAATTTCGCTTTCATACTCAAGGTCAACTTCTCCACTGATTCGCGGTTTTGAAATGACAATGTATTCAACTCCTACAACTCCCTTATACAAAAGTCCAAAAGAAGGTTTCACCTTCAAAGAATCAACTGCAACTTGCAATTGTGCACCTGGTTTGTTTAACTGAACATCAAGGTCGCTAATGTCTACCAAGGGCTTCAAGTCCTCCCAGTCAACTTCTATGTGCGAAAAATCAACATTCAGATCCGGATTCTTGTTCAATGACCGCAGCATTACGGGTGCAAAGTAGTCAATATTCATCAAGGCTATCAAAAAAATTATTGTCAATGCAACGATCACACTTGATATGACTGCAGTAACTTTCAACGCTACAGCAGCAGTTTTTTCCATGATTCTCTTTTTGTGCGAAGTCAACATATAGCAAGTTTCTGCTTGGCTCTTTTATAATTATATTGTTGAAGAAAGCCCCAAGAGCGTTTCTCATTTATAAATAGTACAGGATTTTAACTCCGTGTACTGTTTTATTACATATGAGGCTCAGGCAACCATTTTTTATGGCCCAGGATATTCGTTCGGTGTCATGTTGCCCAGCGACTGATATTGCCTGACCTGGTGATGGAAGTGTTCGTACTGCTTTATGGCTAGGCTGACCAACATGTGGTCACTCTGGACAAGTTCGCCCAGGGAGCAGGCTTTCTGCCCGTATTTTTCATTGCTTGGCACAACGACGAGGATTTTCCAAGGGGCAAATGCCGCGCTGGTCAGCGATGCGGACAAGACCTGTTTGGAAATTCATACGCGAAGCCGGGTTAGCCTACGGAACGGTGAATGCCAGTGCTGGAATACGTGTGCGATATCCTTATCGCATGCAGAATCTCAATTCCCGCCAGAGTTGGCCGAAAGACCCGCTCCGTCGGCACTCTCTGACGACAACTCGCACACTGCCGAATTCTTGCCTGCACTTGGTCCAGGCTCATAGTTCAATCGTCGCATAACTGCTTGAACATACTGTGAAAATTACAAGTCGCAATCCTCCGATTTATCGATTCCGGAAATTGCAACTTAAAATTGATTTTCGTACCGTAATTTCCTAAAATTTTGCTGTGCATTTTTGCCGTGTAGATGTAGAAGCATGGAACTGCCAAATTTTTCGATGAGCAACAAGTTCATTTCATTCGCTGCGGCCATTTGCCTGGCTGTTTCATTGAGTTCATGCGGCGGTGGCGGCGAGACTGTTGCATCCTCAGGCGGTGGACCTCAGCCAGCCCCTCCACGCCGCAATCAACCTGCGCCGCCTATTACTTACCCAACTCCCTCTCTCTCCGGATCAGGAGTGCAAACAGCGCCCGAGGCAAATGCAATTACAGTTTCGTGGACGGCAGTGAGCGGCGCTACCGGCTACAAGGTGCAGTGGCAACCTGAAGCATCGACATCCTGGCGACAGTCCGTACAACAAAAGGAATTAAGCGGTTCTGGTACCACCTCCTATAAAATTACCGGACTGGATTCGACTGAGCAGTACCGTGTTCGAGTGATTCCGATAGGGCGAAACGGCGATGGCGGCCCTTCGCGCCCAAGTATAGTGAGACCGAGGGTGCCAGTACCAGTTGGAACCACTACGGTAAATGTCGTTGCTACCGTGAATGCCTTGGCTGTTCGATGGAGCGAAGTTGAGCATGCTGCTCGCTACAAGGTTCAATGGAAAAGCGGCTCGCAGTCGTGGGATTCCAGCAGAGAGCAGATTGTGCAGACGCAAGAGTATTCGATTGGCGGGCTGACCCCGGGCACACAGTACTCGGTTCGGGTGATTCCTGTGGGAAGGGATGGCACCGATGGAACCGTGTCGTCTGCCACAGGCACCGCGACGCCGACCACACCGCCAGTGGTTGCGGCCCCGTCCTCTGTGACGGCGACCGCGTCCAGCAACGCCTTGAGTGTAAGCTGGGCAACAGTAAGCGGTGCCCTCGGCTACAAGATCCAATGGAAGTCGGGCACCGAGGCATGGAGTTCAACGCGGCAACATACTGTAAACGACCCTAGCATAACCAGTCACAAAATCACCGGCCTGACTGCAGGCACGCAGTACACAGTGCGGATTGTTCCGATTGGCACGTACGGCGACGGCACCTCTTCCGTGCAACGAACGGCGACCCCGACTGCACCGCCGCAGCCAGTCACTGCGCCTGAGAATCTGCTGCTGTCGGATGACCTGCAGACAAGCCTGAAAGTGTCGTGGGATGCAGTGAGCGGCGCTACCGGCTACAAGGTGCAGTGGAAAAAGACTGACCAGAACTGGAGTCCCACCACCAGGCAAGCGACTTTAGGCAGCAGTGCAAGCAGCTACAAGATTACAGGACTATCGCACAGTACAGTCTACGATGTACGAGTGATCCCGGTCAGTAGCGGGAACAACGGTCCAGAGTCAGAAGTCGTTCGGGGCACAACTGTGTATCCGCCGCTGAGTACAGTTCGGGCAGTGAAAAGCGGCGAGGAGCTGGAGCCGGCGATAAATCCTCGAACAGAGGCGTCCTGGGACATTGAAGAATACAGAAAACGAATAACAGAACTTAATTTTTGCAGCGGATACCCGGCTGCAGATAGAGCTGTATGCGCAGAGATATTCAAAGATTTTGCTCATCTATCAGAACAGTACAGAAGCAGGTTGGATCTTGTGAATGCGGCGGCAGGATATGCAAGCCGCACTACCGGTAACGCCGGTGGCGGCGGAATCAGCGTTGCAGTGCTTGACGACGGGATTCAAGGTACGCATCCCGACCTGGATGTAGCGAAAACCCGAACAGAAGTAGGCGTGGCCAACCTTAGCTACGGCGACCACGGTACCAAAGTTGCAGGGGTGATTGCAGCAAGGCGCGACGGCGACAACACAGCAGGCGACGGCGACAACATGCATGGCATCGCGTACAATGCCAATCTTATCGATCTTCCAAGGGCAATAGGCAATCTGGCCACTGTTGCAGCGGACATCGCATCGGCCGCAGGCCTGAAGCGAACCTACACCCATTCCAATGGTTCAACCTACACATCCGACCCGCAGTACAGCGCCCACATCATGAACATGAGCTTCATAAATACAAGTACGAATACGCAAGATTTGAACATTTTGAAAAGTGCGATGAAGGATGCTGCACGCCAAGGTCGAATCATGGTAGCAGCCTTGGGAAACGGCTTTAGCTCATTTGCCGGACTGCCCGGGTCAATCTACCTCTCTGGGCCCGCAGGAACCCCGGCGAACCTGGTGGCAGAAGAAGGGATTGCAGGGTTTGCCATTGCTGTCGGGGCGACTGGAGTCGATGACAACCCGGCTAGCTACACCAGTTTTTGCGGCAATGTGAAAGCCTACTGCCTGTTTGCTCCCGGTTCGAATATACTGACAACCAGCAGGGACGGTGCCTACGCTGTATCGTATGGAACATCGTTTGCAACTCCCATGGTGGCAGGAGCCGCCGCGACGCTCTGGGCAGCCTTTCCAAACAAGTCTGCTTCCCAGATCGTAAATCGAATACTGAGCACGGCCCGAGAAGTCGTGCAGCCGCCGTCAGATGAGGGCGGAATCCCAGCCTGGAACCATGACAGTAACGGTCTTTCAACTACCTTCGGGCATGGAATCCTTGATCTGGGAGCCGCCATGAACCCCGTTGGCTGGACTTCCTTGCTGGTCGGATCGTCCCCGGTGCCGGTATCGTCAAGCTATTTCGACCTGCCGCCCGGATTCGGTGCACCGCAAAGCCGCGTTCTGGCGGATGCGATTGTTTACGACGAGCAAATGTTTCCTTTTCTGCACGACCTTAACGATGCGTTTCGCGTTAGCTCGTCTCCTTCGTCTCAGAATGCCATGCGCAATTTCCTTTCATCGCTGGGGCAAAGATCGTCTTCCCTGCCGCTGGGTAATCGGCTAATGTTTGATTTTTCCCATAATCCGGAAGAACCGCTACGGCTCAATGCGACGCGCCGGAATCAGGACGACAGCGAAGTGAAGAACTATCGCCTGGCCTACCACGCCTTGCCGAATTTGACGCTGACAATCAAGGGCGGATACGCAGAATCGGGCTTCTCGAACGAGTTTGTCGCCCGCAAAGTATCCAGCGGACCGCTGTGGGACAGCCGGTCGGTGGGACCGTATTCATCGTTTGCCGGCAGCGACACCGGACTGGGGCTGAACTGGCGAGCTAGCAAAAAGACCCGGATCGACTTTGCCGGCAAATACGGCAGGGACTACTTCGGGCATGGACGCGCATGGGCAGCTTCCTTGGGCATCACGCACCAAGTGGGAGCCGATGCAAAGATCGGTGTCCGCTACGGCGCACTGCGGGAAAAGTCGGCTTTGCTGGGAATCCAAGGGTCGGGGGCTTTCAACGGTCTGACCGGCTCGTCGACAAACTACCTGGATATCAGCATGGAAAAGCAGATTTCCAAGCGAACCGCATTGTTCGGCAGCTTCAGCCAAGGCAAAACCGGTCCCGGACAAGGCTTGGAGCATACCCTGGTCGACAGCTGGAGAGGCTTTCGCTCGCAGGCTTTTTCTTTCGGCATTGAGACCACCAGTGTTTGGCGGTCGGCTGATACGCTGACTGTTACTTTAGCTTCGCCTTTGCGTGTCAGCAAGGGCCTGGTGAATCTCAGGGTTCCGGTCCGGGAAGTATCGGATGGACGCGTCGCCTATGAAAACCACGAGGTGTCCGTAGTGCCGACGGGTCGGGAAAGACATGTTCAACTTGCCTATGCAACGAATGGCGCGAAGAACGCTTCTCTTTCTGTTGGCAGCTATGTTCGCTACCAGCCGAACAGCGATGCGACCGCTGGCACTGACTATGGAGCCGGGATGAAGCTGACGCTGCAGTTCTAGCCTTGAGATATGGCGCAGCAGCAAGACGAAACACGAACAGGCAATTCATTGATCTGACAAGAACTTCCTTCAAAGTGTTTCCGGCGACGATTGCTGGCGAGGTTTTGTGCAAAAATAGAAAGCAGATATTCTATGTGAATACGAGAAAATTCATATGGCAGAAAGAATTCAACCGGGTTGCGGCTAAATCTACAATTGCGGAACTACTACAAACGGTAGTCTCCACTCCAATTGCAAGAATCAGGAACCTGTAAAGCACTCGATTTGCAAAACTGGCGATATGAAGGAACACGAATGCCACATTCCCTTAACAGTTTAATCGTAACATCAACTGGCAACCCAATTACAGCACTATAGCTTCCATCAAGCCGAGCAACAAAATTGGCAGCCAGCCCCTGAATGGCGTATGCCCCGGCTCTATTTATAGATTCTCCACTTTTCCAGTAATCTTCCAACTGATTTTCATCAATCGGTGAAAACTCGACCTGATTTTCCGAGCACTCAACGCTGACTGCGCTTTCCGTAGCGACAGCAACCGCAGTGAATACTTGATGAACTTGTCCAGACAGCAAATTCAACATTTCAAAGGCATGTTCCTTGCTATCGGGCTTGCCAAGAATCTTGTTACTGACTACAACACATGTATCGGCACCCAAAACAGGTATCTTTTTACTATGACTCAATAACAGAGCGCCGCGCCGGGCTTTTTCAACAGCAAGTCGCTGTACATAGTCGGCAGGAGCTTCATGAAGTTGAACTGATTCATCGATCTCGGGAATCAAAGTATCAAAATTTACAGGCAGCATTGCAAGTATGCCACGGCGCTGAGGAGACGAAGATGCAAGGTAGAGTTGCGGCTTGAGAGCCATGAAATCAGTAATTCTGATTCAATGAAGCGAGCCTATTGCGCGTGGCCCTATTTGCCTGCAGATTCAGGTTCTTTCAAAGAGCCTTTCCAAAGACTCTCCAAATTGTAGAATTCGCGCGTTGCGACATCCATCACATGAACAACCACATCGCCGTAGTCCACAAGAATCCACTGTGCAAACTGTTCACCCTCGATACCCGATGGCTTGCGCCTGTTATCAGCGAGACTGCTCACAACATTTTTCATTATTGCCTTCACATGCCGTGAAGACGTACCAGAAACAATGACCATGTAGTCCGTCACATAAGTAATTTCGCGAACATCCAGCACACTGATATTTCGGCCTTTTGCATCACCGATTGAATCCACAATCAATTGCAGCAGTCGGTCGGTCTTCAACTGAAATTCACCTCCGATTTCTCGTATAGTCCATGCTTCCGAATGTACTCCGAAACTGCAACTGGAGTATCAGCTGCAATATCGAGGCCGAAAGCCACTTTTTTTCGTATTCTGGTGGATGATACGTTAATGGTTGTTACTGGAACGTGGCAAATGCAACCCGACATTTGTTTATACAAATTTTGTGAGCCTGTCCGAGTAGCACGGCCTCGCAAATCGGGCCCCCATCTTGAAAGCACAAATCCCGGTCGGTCCATTACTACTATGTTGGCCAAACGAAGAATCTCTGCCCACCAGTACCACTGCTTCAAGTGCAGAAAAGCATCAATTCCAAGAATCAGGCATAGTGGACGAAACCCAAGCTGCATGCGAAAAGAACGCAATGTCGGCACCATGTAAGACTTTCCCGGTCGTCTGATTTCGCGATTATCGACGGAGAACTGAGGATAATCCGCCAGTGCCAGGGTTAGCATGTGCCGTCGAACCCGAGCATCTGCCAACGGGTCTGAACGATGCCCGGGCCGTGCATTCGGCACATAGCGCACATCTTGAATGCCAGTCAATCGACAAACGTCAAGAACGGGTTCTATATGCCCCCGATGCACTGGGTCGAACGTACCCCCGAATATTCCAACAGGATTCATCTAATCCCATGCACCATGTTCAGGCAAGCAATGAAGAGTGCGTATTGAAGCAACTGGCAAAAACGAAAGCATTCCTTCTATTTGAAAGTTGCCAGCTTGAATGAAATTCTAAGTTCGTACATGTCCATCGCCTTGCACTACGAATTTCTGCGTGGTCAGCCCCTCTAGCCCAACAGGCCCTCTGGCATGCAACTTGTTTGTACTAATTCCGATTTCTGCGCCGAGTCCGTACTCAAACCCGTCGGAAAAACGTGTCGATGCATTTACCATTACAGAACTGGAGTCTACTTCCCTGACAAAACGCTCTGCGTTGGCCGAATCCTCGGTAACAATACTGTCGGTATGAGCTGAACCGTACTTTTCAATATGCTGAATGGCTTGTTCCAATCCGTCAACGACTCGTACGGCAAGTATCGGAGCCAAATACTCCGTGTACCAGTCGTCCTCATTGACATGATTGATTTGCGGCACAAGACTTCTGCTTTCATCGCAACCTCGCAATTCCACTCCTCTCTCAAGCAGCAGCGGTACCGCTTTCAGCAGGATTTCGTTCGCCCGTTCTCGCGCCACCAACAAGGTTTCAGCAGCATTGCAAACACCGTACCGGTGTGTTTTGGAATTCAATATTATGTCAACTGCTTTCTGAACATCGGCATGGTCGTCAACATATACATGGCAGTTGCCATCCAAATGCTTGATTACCGGAATACGAGAGTTTGCTGATATTCTCTCGATTAACCCCTTGCCTCCGCGAGGAATAATCACATCAATAAATTCGTCCAGCTGAAGCATCGCATCAATTGCTGCCCGGTCGGTTGTGTCGATATACTGAACCGAGTGCAGATGTAACCCGGCACAGGAAATTCCTTTATGCAAGCACTTTGCTATGGCTTTATTCGAGTGAAACGACTCCGAGCCCCCTCTCAGTACAGCTGCATTGGCAGATTTTAAACACAGTGCGCCGGCATCTGCTGTGACATTGGGCCGAGACTCGTAAATGATGCCAATAACACCGATGGGAATACGCATGCGAGATACTTGAATTCCAGATGGGCGCTCCGAAACATCAGATACTTCTCCGACCGGGTCAGGCAACTGCGCTACTTGGTGCAAACCTTCCACCATGGTTTCAATTCGTGCCGGAGTCAATTCTAGCCGGTCCAGCATGGCAGCAGACAAGCCGCTTTGCTTGCCACGATCGAGATCAAGCCTGTTTTGCTCAAGAATTGAACTGGTAGACTCTTGCAGGGAATCGGCTGCGAGCAGGAGTGCCTTGTTGCGCGAGTCGGTGTCAGCGCTTCGCAGCATCCTGGAAGCTGCTCTTGCTTGCTGCGCAACTTTCTCTACATATTTGCCGATTTCACATTGCTGTTCTGATTTCAACAACATTTAAATTCCCTTTAACGGCTTTACACCGCATATTAGCAAGACAATCCTCTCAAATTCATCCCAAATTGTTCCCACCGAAGTTTCCCTTCCCTTCAAAATTCTATCTGCTGTTGCCACTCTATGCAGCACTTGTGCACATCCCTTCTTGCCCAGCCGCTTTACGGCATCCTGAACAATACTTTGTTTTGACCGCCAAATTTTCAGCTGATTTAAATGATTATTTGACACTATTCCCCTATCATTGGCAAGACTTGAACACTTGTAGATCAAGCGCACTTCCCTTGCAAGCGCCCAGAGTACAAGAACCGGCTCGACTCCTTCGTTATGCAAAGACCGGAGGAGCCGCATAGAGCGGTCAGCTCGCCCCATCATGCACGAATCAACAAACGCGAACACATTGAATCGACCTTGGTCCTCAACGATACGCTCAATTTCTTTCACTGTCAGCCGACCGTGGTCATACCCCATGTAAATTTTGCGAATTTCATTTGCTGCGGCCAGCATGTTGCCTTCAAAATAATAGGCCAGCTGGTCATAGACACTGGGTTCGCAGTCAATATTTTGCGCCTGAAGAGCTTTTTGAATCCATCCTCGAAACTGATTTTGATTCAACATCGGATTGTCAACAGAAACAGCAGAATTCGACCATGCAGTAAACCATTTCGACTTTTTGACATTTGCTTCTGTGTTACCAACAATGACTACAACAATTGTATTCATATCCTGATTCTCAACACATTCAACCAGCGCCTCAGTTCCTTTTACCCCCGGCCGACCCGTAGGAATTCGAATTTCAACAATCTTCTTGTCCCCAAACAAGCTCATAGAAGCAGTGTGTGATTCCAACTCACCCCAGTCGAAATCATACTCGGCAGTCAGAGCAATCCTTTCGCTATAGCCGCGTTCGCGTGCTGCTTCTCGTATTGATTCGCAACATCGCTCCACAAGAAACAGTTCCTTGCCATAAACCATGTACCGGGCATCCATTTTTTCTTTTAAACGGTTCACCAAGTCTGTTCTATCAATTTTCAAAACTATCCTCTGTTTTATTCCTCGGAAATTTTTTATTGCAGGTACCCGGATACTACCATACTGAAACGATTTGCCAGTTCCTGTGCAGCTTTTACCCTAAAGCGCTCATTAAGCAATTCCTTGTTGGCATCACTGGCTAGTTCATAGTTTTCCAGTAACTGATATTCAGAACTACTTGAGTACAAAGTACTACCCAATACTACTGTATCGTCTCCAGTAACTATGGTGTATCTTATCTGATAAACCAGTGACTTTAAAGATATCGTCAACTCAGCGTCAGGGGTCAATTCATCAAGGTCGGAAGACTCTGCCAGAATTTTCAGTTGAAAATCTTCATCGTTTTCAACGAGTTGAAAACCGTTTTTCCGAAACTCCTTCATCAATTCAAACTGCAATTCCGGAAAGGCACTGTCTATTTTGACTGTATAGTCTCCGGGGGCGATTGCCGTAATATCCGTTCCGCGAAGATGAAAGCCACAGCTAGTCAAAATGGCGAGTAAAGCGATCGCAAATATTTTGAACACAGGTTGAGGAAATCTCCTATACGACAATATTGAAAAGCTTGTCGAAAACAAACACTACTCTCCTAACCTGTTTATCAAGGACATGACGTTGTACTTCTTGATATTCCAGTACAAATATATTGGCAAGGTGCGAAAATTGAGAAATACAAGAACGGAGTCTGGAGGGCCATGAACCCCTCGCGGCTCAAGACCGGCTCCACGGGAGTATCTTAGAATTTCTTACGATTGATAAAAGCAATAAAATGAAAATATCCTTCAAGACTACTGCCGCTCATACCAAGAAATTACTACATTCTCTACTAGGATCTATTTTTGATCTCTGGCTCAGACACCGTTCAGTGGACAATCTACAGCAAAATTGACAATCTGTCAAACCCACAACCCAAGTCAAGGCAATCTCCTATACGACAATATTGACAAGCTTGCCGGGAATAAACACTATTCTCCTGACCTGTTTATCAAGAACATGGTGTTGCACTTCTTGATCTTCCAGTACAAATATTGGCAAGGTGTAAAATTTGCGAAATGAAAGAACGGAGCCTGGAGGGCCGTGAACCCCTCGCGGCTCAAGACCGGTTGCACGGGAGTATCTTAGAATCTCTTAGGATTGAAAAAGCATAAAATGAAAATATAGAAAATATCTTTCAAGACTGCTACTATTCATACCAAGAAATTACTACATTCTCTAACTATGATCTCTTTTGATCCTTGGCTCAGACACCGTTCAATAGGTAATTTACAACAAAATTGGCAATTTATCAAACCCGCAGCACTGGTCTGTACTACTATAGCAACATCTGATACTGCTCTACTAAACCCATGACGGGCTTATCTAGAGGCAGAGACAAATTTATTTATTGACCAACGAGTTGAAATTCGCTTTGCCGGAAAATCCCATTAATTCAGATTGCAATTCCGGAAAAGCATTGTCTATTTTGACTGTGTAATCTCCGGTTGTGATTACCCTAATATCTGCTCCGCAAAGATGAAAACGGTAGCCAAAAAGCAATCGCAAATACTTCAAGCACAGGTCAAGGAAATCTCCTACACGACAATATTGACGAGCTTGCCGGGAACAAACACTACTCTCCTGACCTGTTTATCAAGAACATGGCGTTGCACTCCTTCATGTTCCAGTGCAATACTTGCTACCTCTTCTTTCGATGCATCCACATTTATTTTGATCTGCCCCCGAAGCTTTCCATTTACTTGCACGGGAAGTTCGATTGAATCTCTTGCAAGCGCACCAGCATCAATTTTGGGCCAGCTAGCATCAATAACCGGACAAGGCATTTCCAATCGTTGCCACAATTCGTGGCAGATATGCGGAACAATCGGAGCGAGAATTCGAATCAACGCAAGTATAGCCTCGGTCAGTGCACGCGAACCTGCTTCCGATGCTACAGCTTGAACACCCGTTTTTTGAATAGTATTGGTTAACTCCATGCTAGCGGCAATCGCAGTATTGTATTGTTGGCGACCAAAATCTCTCGATACGCGATCAATTGCTGAATGAGTTTGATATCTTAGGTCAAGGAGGTTTGAGTCCGTGACATCTTTCGCCCACTCGAACGAATCGACCTTAAAGCTTTTGTCATTTGCCGCATGATTCGATACAACATCGCGATGTTCATGCACCAAGTTCCAAAGACGATGCAAATAACGGCTGGCTCCGGCAACTGCGTCGTCATTCCAGTCCAGCGTGCTTCGCGGCGGCGATGCAAACAGAATAAATAATCGAACCGTATCTGCACCGTACTGGTCAATCATTTCCTGGGGGTCGACTACATTGCCGACGGATTTGGACATCTTCGACCCGTCCTTTAAAACCATTCCCTGAGTCAGCAAGTTCGTAAACGGCTCGTCTGAGTCAAGCAGCCCCATATCGCGCATGAGCTTATGATAGAGTCGCGCATACAGCAAGTGCAGGACTGCATGCTCAATTCCGCCAATATAGTGGTCTACGGGCAACCAGTAGTTGGCCCGCTCGTCAACCTTGCCATCTGCATCCGGGCAGCAGTATCTTGCGAAATACCAGGACGATTCAACAAATGTGTCAAAGGTGTCGGTCTCGCGTGTACCCGAATCTTCAGTGCCCGGCACCGTGGTATTCAAAAAATCTGGATCGCTTCGAATCGGAGATTTCACTCCCTGAAACTCCATTTCTTCAGGCAGAACAACAGGCAAAGAATCGTCCGGTACCGAATGAATATTACCTTCAGCATCGTAAACAACTGGAACCGGACATCCCCAGTAGCGCTGTCTTGACACACCCCAGTCCCGAATCCGGTAGTTGACCGTCGCCTCGCCATTTGCGTGCTGGATCAGGTATTCGCTTGTGGCATCAAAGCACTCCTTGAAATTCAGACCGTCGAACTGCCCGGAGTTGCAGGATACAGTATTTACTTTATCCTCATAGGAGCTTTGTGTCAGATCGACATCCCCATCGGCAGGTTGAACCACTTTCTTGATCTCGATGTCATACTTTCGGGCAAACTCCCAGTCTCGCTGGTCGTGTCCTGGAACCGCCATAATTGCTCCGGTTCCATAAGTAATAAGCACGAAATTGGCAATAAATATCGGAATCTTTTCTTTTGTTGCCGGATGTATTGCCTGAACTGGCAGCAAAAGACCTTTTTTCTCCATGGTTTCCAAGGCTGCTTCGGAAGTATTCGTTTTTTTGCATTCATCAACAAAAGCAGCAATTTCCGGATTCTGCTTCGCAAAGTGCTGCGCCAGAGGATACTCTGCTGCAACTGCGGCGTATGTAATACCCATCAACGTATCGGGTCGTGTTGTGTACACGCGTAGCGGCGGATGCCCGCCTTCCACTTCAAGATCAAAGTTCACGCCTTCAGACCTGCCAATCCAGTTTCTCTGCATTGTCTTGACGGAATCGGGCCATCCAGGCAAGTTGTCCAGTTCATTGAGCAACTCTTCAGCGTATGCTGTGATACGGATAAACCATTGAGGAATTTCTCGCCGTTCTACTAGGGCGCCGGAACGCCATCCGCGTCCGGCACTGTCCACCTGTTCATTTGCCAGCACCGTTTGCTCAACCGGGTCCCAGTTGACAACTGCCGATTTTCGGTATGCCATGCCGTTTTCGATCAGTCGAGTAAAGAACCACTGCTCCCACTTGTAGTATTCTGGGCGACAGGTTGCAAATTCCCGCGACCAGTCGTAAGCAAATCCCAATCGCATCAACTGTTTTTTCATGTATGCGATGTTTTCGTAGGTCCATTTGGCCGGGGGAACCTTGTTTTGAATTGCTGCATTTTCTGCTGGCAGTCCAAAAGCATCCCATCCCATTGGCTGCAGAACATTCTTGCCCATCATTCTCTGATGGCGACTCATTGCGTCGCCTATGGCATAGTTGCGTACATGCCCCATGTGCAATGCTCCCGAAGGATAGGGAAACATGGACAAGCAATAGAACTTCTCCTTCGCAGGGTCTTCGACCACCTTAAAGCTCCCATGGCTTTTCCAGTAGTCCTGCGCGGACGTTTCTACAATTTCAGGTTTGTATTCGTCGTTCATGGCGATTGCATATTTTACGACATTGAATGCTCGGAACTAAATGACCGTCCTGCAACTTTGTCTTGAAACAGGAAAATAAGTCTGTTAGTATATCTATAATAATGATATTGACAATCATTCTCATTTCGATCATACTATTGTCAAGAGTATAGGAGAAACTTGATGTACGTTTGCATTTGCCATCAAATTCGAGATTCCGAGGTTTGCACCTTGGCAAACTCCGGCGCAAAGAATGCTCGAGATCTATTTCGATTGCTGGGGCACAAGCCAAAGTGCGGGCGCTGTCTGATGCATACGCAAACAATAATCAACAATATTTGCAACAACAAAGCAAAACCAACTCAATCAACTCAACCAGAGTCTTCATTGCCCTCTTTTACTGGCACGGCTGGCGGTTGCTACGCACCTGCTTCAGGTTCGCTTTGAAGTTGAATGTAATTTTCAATTCCCATTCTTTCAATTAGATCAAACTGCTCCTCCAGGGTATCTATATGATCTTCTTCGCTTCTTAGAATTTCGCTCAGCAGGTCACGCGAAACAAAGTCGGATATGCTTTCGCAATAGGCAATTCCCGGTTTCAGCGTTTCCAGTGCCATATACTCCAACTGAAGGTCGCATGAAAGCATTTCCTTCACATTTTCTCCAATCATTACTTTGCCAATATCCTGTACATTCGGCAGCCCTTCCAAAAACAAGATACGATTCATCAATTGGTCCGCGTGCTTCATCTCGTCCACCGACTCATTGAACTCGAACTTCGCAAGTTTTGCGACCCCCCAGTTTTCCAGCATCTTTGAATGCAGGAAGTATTGATTGATCGCCGTAAGCTCGTTCTTCAGTACTTCGTTAAGTATTTCAATTACTTTGACATCTCCTTTCATTGAACTCTCCAAAAGCTATTTATAGTGTGTGCAATACAAACGCACCTGAATTCTGTTATCTTTGAAATAGTATTTTACTCTACCCCAGACGGGTGGGACTAATAATTCGGCATATCAAGATTGTATAAACTAGTCATGCAAAATTTTCCAGTGCCAGTTGTCAAGTAGTACTTGACAACTGAATTTCGGGCTACCTTCCTATTAGCTGACTTGCTCGAAATTTATGCAACATGCGGTAAATTCAGGAAATATTGCCAATTTCGCAGGTTAATTAAAAGCTAAACACTGCAGGAATTCCTCACATGAAAGTCAAGCAATGCGGTAGCCGCTACTTAGTCAACGAACAACTCATCCGATTCGGCGAAGCTACGGTTGGAAATAGCTAACATGACAACTTTTCGTATTGGGTGCTGACTCGCTGAAAGAACAGGCAGGCACTTTAATAACTACGGTATAGAAGTAGCGGGAGTAGGAGTAAATATTTTGGGATGGTGTCTACACAAGGTGGCATCCGCCACTTCAAACCCATGTCGATATAAACGATTAAACTCTTCTATACTCAGACGGCGCAATGTTGTTTCCATTAATTTAGCTTCTTTAACTCTTGTTTTATCAAGTGTTTCAAAATTTAAGACAGGCATTTTTTCACCATAAATTTTCTTGGTGGTTTTTCCAAGTCGAACAATTACACCTCTACTTTCGCACTTTTTCATTGACCATATCAGACTACGAGAACGCATTGAACGACCTTGGTCATTCGAAATGTCAATTAGTCGTCTTGCTCGAGTAATCGGTCGAAACCTGTGGACAATATCTTGATGTTTTATTGCTAAAGGAGCAGAAGCATCACTTACTATCAAGAAATTTATCTTTTTCTTTAGTCCACCATCGGGCTTCCATAATGCTTCAACCCCCAAGTTGTCGTATACTCCTCCATCCCAGAGTTCAACTCGCTTGAATTTAAGCTTGTCAGGCATAATATTACTGCCATTAGCTCGAACCCAATTATAATTTCTCGTATTCAAAACAAGCGGACCTATGAGTGCTGGAACTGCTGCAGACGCAGAAATAGCTTTAGAAATTGGAAACTCAGGGGCACTTACATAATTTACGATGTAATCTCCCATCTTAGTTTTACTAAATCGCCAGTTCTTGCCAGTTTCATAGCAAGTAGCGTTGATGAGCCATTTTGGAGTATCAGGTAAATCCTGCAGGCTACCACTTACGTTCCAATGCTTTTCAATAATCTTTGCCAAAACGTGAGCGCGCCGTCGAAAAATTCGCCAAGGTGGTAGTAACGACCAAAATACAAACCAACACTCAGTATCCACTGAAGTTAATATTAGTCGAATTTTCGGAACAATAGCCTCTAAGTACTCTTTACTGTTTGGCCAATTGTTGTTATTTTGGGCGAATATCAGGCCAACGCCCAAACTCCCACCAGAAACACTTGAGAGACAATTGATATTTTCTAACAAGTCGTTAGTGGCGAGACGAGCTAACACTCCTAAGTGAAATACTGTTGCGCGTACACCACCTCCAGAAAGTGCCAACCCCAAATTGTCAATCTTGTTATTGGGTTCACTATGTTTTGATATGATTTCTTGTTCGTTCATAATCAATACACATCAGTTTAGTTTCATCTCCGGTGAATTTTAGATAATAGTACTATGGCTCTTTCATGAATTTATATTGTCTTTAGCTCCCTAAATTTCCCCTTGTACTCGTGGAGACCATGAACAGAATATCAAGTGGCCTGGCGAGCAATGCCTAGGCGAGCCGTATTCTCGAGGCAGTGTTGCACTGTATCAGCTATCCCATTGCCATTCGTATATCTGGAAAAATAGGTTAACCGTTCAGCAAGTTCGCTGTTTTTCTCTCCTTTCAATTCAATCCCACCCCGAGTTTTACGTATTTCAGGGTTTTCGAAAAGCGCAATAATCTCTTTCGTAGGGAAAGTAGCGGTATTCATGCCAATTCAACTGCATCATGCCACTTCTCTATTTTTCATTACAATAATTTTCAGTAGTTTAATCGGAGTGAATTATAAATCTTGCGGTGCAGGTATATAATTTAATCACATAAAACCTGTACAACAGGCAAGATATAGAAACAATGTTTTATTGTCCTTTACATATTTTACGTAAATGGACACTTCTTTAAGAATTAATTTCTTGTTCGATTTGTTGAACTGAAACTCCACATTCCGAATTTTCGAATATGTGAATTTCTTCAAGGAAATGGACGGTCTATTACTGAAATCGATACATTATTCGTTCAATGATTCGCTCCACACCATGTGCTCTTACCGGCCTGGTTCGCACCGATAACTATTGCAAGCAAAGGCATATGCAAGCTCAACTACCGGTTGGTAAAGTACAAAGCAACCTCGAAATATTCTGGACATCCTTTCTTATATACTCAATTTTCCCGTCTGGCAAAATTCAAGTAATCTTGTTGTTTGTAGTATCAAGTCTTACAACAACACGGTTTGGCCATTTTCGTTAACAATATGCTTATTGTTTCTGCCTGGCGTATAAACAAATGCCTTGTCCTGAACACATGACAAGCTCATTTTCACTGATTGCGTTTCTACATATCTACCATGTAAATGGCCGATCCAGCCCCGCCAATTTCACCCCGGTAAATGCCGAAGCCTCAAGGGTTGTTGCCCGCAAATCCTCTGTTTCCAGATTATGTACCGATGACTTGCCGCAAGATTTTGCCAGCATGGTGATCTCCATGGTAATTGCTGTAAGGAATCGGGCAATCCGCTCAGAACTTGCCGGTACATTCACCCTCTTTTCAAGTTCCGCATCCTGGGTTGCTATTCCTACCGGACACAGACCAGTGTGGCAGTGGTGACATGCACCCGGCGATGTTCCCAAAGTAGCGTAATCTTTTTCATAGCGCGGAGAATTGCATCCAAGTGCAATCATGGCAGCGGTTCCAACCATCACCGCATCTGCACCAAGTGCAAGGCACTTGGCTGCATCCACTCCCGTACGGATGCCCCCTGACACTACAAGTGACACCTTTCCGGTCATTCCACACTCGTCCAATGCCTCTCGCGCTGGACGAATCGCTGTAAGCGTGGGGATGCCTGTATGATTCAGCAACAGTTCCGGCGAGGCGCCAGTGCCGCCTTCTGCACCGTCGACAACCACAACATCCGCACCTGCCTTTGCTGCAATCGCCACATCAAATCGGGGACGAGTTGCACCGATTTTGACAAATATCGGAACTTGAAAATTGGTCGCGATTCGCAACTCTTCAATTTTCACCGCCAAATCGTCCGCACCGAGAAAATCGGGATGCCGCACAGTAGAACGCTGGTCCACCCCTACAGGCAAGCTTCGCATTTTAGAGACACGCTCTGATATCTTCATCCCCAAAAGCAATCCGCCAGTACCCGGTTTTGCTCCCTGCCCCATTGCCAATTCCAGCCCGTCCGCTCTTCTCAGATGGTCAAGATCCAAACCATAACGAGATGGTGACATTTGATAAACCAGCCTCGTACTTGCTTCTCTTTCCTCTTCAAGCATTCCGCCTTCGCCAGTACAGGTCATCGTTCCAACTCTCGACGCACCGTACCCCAGCGCCATCTTGGCACTCGCTGACAAAGCCCCAAACGACATGGATGCGACATAAACCGGAATTTTCAATTCAATCGGTCGTTCAACTTTTCCGGTACCACCTCCCAGAATTGTTGTTGTATCGCAACTTTCCCGATAGCCCTCTAGCGGCAATCGGGTCATTGTAGCGGGTACGAATGCGAGATCATCAAAACTGGGCAATCTCTTGTTGAAGGTATTGTATCCTCGAACTTGATAGCGTCCCAGTTGCGCCAACGCCTGAACTTCGGCGATCGCATCAGGGGTCCAGCGAGTTGAACCCCCTTCATCATAGGAAGACGGCAAACCCGGCGGCCTTCCCTCAATTGCATTGTCTCCAAATGCGATTTCATCCTCAGAAGGAAACTCAAAAGGATATTCGTAAGTATCGTTCATATCATTAACCATGCATTTGCATCCCTGCTTTCGAAATACCATAAAGACTCGCCAGCGACAATCTTTCGCCATTCTCGAGAATTATCATCCAGTCCAAATTCGTTCAGCAATGATTCCACAGAAGCAACTTCTTCAGCGTCTGGCTCAACAACTTTTGCATCAACGCCGAACGACTTGACGGGCCCGGCCACCCACACTTCGCCTTCCCACAAAGCATCGGCGCATGATTCTTCTGCTCCACCCAGAGCAATGATACGTCCAGCATGCGCCATGAAGCCGGCCTGAAACCCCATTTTGCCTTCAATAATTATGTCGCCGCCTTTTTTTGCCACACCGCAACGGGGGCCGCAATCCCCTTTCACATGAATTACACCTCCCAGCATGGAGGCGCCAAGCGACATTCCCGCATAGCCGTTCACAGTAACAACCCCGCCTGTCATTGCTTCACCGGTACCCCAACCGGAGTTGCGTTCAATTTCAATGGTTGCACCGGTGTTGAGCCCCCCGCAGTAGTAGCCAACACTTCCCTCGAAGCGAACACTGGCTCCTTTGGGCAGTCCAATTCCCAAATTGTGCCGGGACAGGGTTTCTTTCACATATACCGGATGACCTTCACCTACCGCGGACAGGATATCTTCATTGATAGCACGTATATTCCGGTCGCCGGCAACTATGACCATCTCTTCCTTCATGCCGCTACTCCATACCTTGATTCAACAGTCCAAATACCGGAAAGAGAAGGACCATCGTAGTTCATCACATTCAAGGCATCGGGCAACACGCGGCGTACCGCCTGCTCCTCAGTTGCGGCGGTCAATTCGCCTTCTGCTTCCACAGTAACCAAAGGCTTCATTGCAAACCTGTCCTTGGCAAAGCCAATGCCTTCTTCATCGCTGATCATGTAGGTAAAAACACCGTCAATCTCTGTTATTGACAACTCCAATGCATCTCGAGGAGACAGTCCCTTTGAAATTTGATCTGATATCCAGACCGCAATCAATTCACTATCGTTTTCTGTCATGAAGCGATATCCCTCTCTCTCAAGACGATCCCTCCATGTGTAGTAGTTGGTAATCTGCCCGTTATGCACAATGGCAACATCGGGGAAGGGGCGCGCCCAAAACGGGTGACTTGCATCCGGCACCACAACAGATTCTGTTGCAAGACGCGCATGACCCAGTCCATGCGTACCGCTCATTTCCCCGACACCATGCTTGTCGGCCACTGCACTTGCATCGCCTGTATCCTTGATAATTTCCAGCGACCTTCCCAATGACTCGACAGTGATTCGCTCGGAAAGCAAGTCAGCTTCCCGAATCCATTCAGCAATACTGTCCGGCTCCTGAATCATCAAGCGAACTGAATAATGCCTGTCTTTCGAGTCATCGATTTCTGGCTCCATAAGAAAATCTGATCCATGCGCTTGGAGAGCGTGCCGAAAATCGTCCATGTCATTATCCATATTTTTTCGGTTAAACCCCATGAGACGAGTTTTGAAGCCCTCTTCAACCGGTCTCGAGTAAATGGCAAATCCTGTAGAATCCGCACCTCTGTGTGATTGCGCTTCCATAAGTGTCACCAGATCTCTTCCAACCGGTCCATACCCGCGCAGAATTCTGCTAGCTATACCGCACATTTTCGTACTCCTGTACTGGTTTTGTCCGTTGCATTCATTGCTTTTGCGCCTCCTGTTATTTGCTAACTGCTATCCAGTTGAATCGTTCATAAATGAATCTCCGTAAGTGCGTGCGCGCTGATGAAGCTGCAAACCCTCTCGAATGTGCTCTCGCATTGCGCTTACGGCTATATGTGCATTACCTTCTCTTAGTACATTGCAAAGTTCGATATGACCTGTTAACGACTTGTTTAAATTCGATGAACTCAATTCTGAAAACAAAATATATGAACTGCTTCGGTTCCAGATGCTGTCGAACATTTCAAGCAAGAATGAATTATTTGTTTCGCTCACAAATGCGCGGTGAATTGCTCTGTTCGCCTCGAAATACTCGGTTACAGAGTCCTTCGGCCCGGTTTCCATTTCGGCGACAATTGCTTCAAGCCGTTGAAGCGTTGATTCGTTGCATTGCTGAGTCAACAACTCTATTGCATAGCCTTCAACCGCCTCCCGGGAACGATAGAGATGCTCCACTTCCTCGTCGGAAAATTTGCGAATCCGGAAGCCGCTGCGTCCTACTCGAACCAGCACGCCTTCGGTTTCAAGCCGAAGCAACGCGTCACGAACCGGAGTCCTGCTCACTTCCATCTGGTCCGCCAGATCTTTTTGTACAATTCGCTGCTGCGGGTTAATTGCACGCGTAGTGATCGCTTTCAGAATCTGCCTGTAGACTTCATCCGACAGCAAGGAAATCTGTTCAATTTTGCTAAATTCCAGCATCGATTATCTTCCAATTACCAAGAACCAACTAGCCCAGGCCGCCAAAATAGGATTCGCGGATAACATGCTCTTCCTGCAATTCTTCCCTGGTGCCTTGGCGAATGACCCTGCCCGCTTCCAGCAGAATGATTTTCTCTGCCATGCTTAAAGTGAAATTTGCGTTCTGCTCCGCAATAACGATTGTGAGCCCGAATTCCTGATTCAAGCGATTCAATGCTGCGGCAATGTCCAGGCAAACCTTTGGTGCCAGTCCTATGGTTGGCTCGTCAACAAGAAGCAGACGCGGATTGGTCATCAATGCGCGCCCCAGCGAAACCATCTGACGTTCACCGCCGCTTTGGGTACCCACTTCCTGCTTCTCCCGCTCTTTCAGAATTGGAAACAAGTCGTAAACAATTTCGAGATTTTTTCCTATGCTCTTGCTTGATGTAAACGCACCAACAAGAAGATTGTCCCGAACGCTCATTTGCGGAAACAAGTTTCCGCGTTCCGGCGCATAGCTGATTCCCATTTTTACAATTTTGGGCGATGAGTGCCGGCCCAGATCTGTGTCCTCGAAGACAATTTTTCCAGTCCATGTGTTCAATCCCAGGACAGCGTCAAAAAGAGTCGATTTGCCGGCACCGACCGGGCCGATTATTGCGATGATACGCCCTGCCTCAACATCCAGTGAAACACCGTGAATTGATTCAGCCTTTCCGTAGTAGACATGCAGATTTTCAATTTGAAGCATCATCAATTGCCCTCCGCCTACGCCGACTCTTCCCAACTGGTTCCCAGATAAGCTTCCTGAACATCCTTGTCCCTCACAACTTCCTGAAATGTTCCTTCGGTAAGGATTTCTCCGAAGTGAATCACAACCACCCTGTCCACCAGCGGTTCCAATGCTTTCAGATCGTGACTGACAATCATATAGGTCATGTTGTGGGTTTTTCTTCTCTGTCCAAGCAGATTTGAAATCTGTTCGATTTCCCCGACAGTCAGCCCTGCAAACACCTCGTCCAGCAATAAAACTTTCGGTCCTGTAGCAAGAGTGCGCGCCAGTTCAAGCCTGCGCAAGTCTCCCATAGCGAGTTCGTATGGATACAAGCTTTGCTGAACTTCGTCCAGTCCTATGTCATCAGCGATTTCCGCTTCCCTTTCTTTATCTGTCCCTTTGCGCAGCATTTTCCATATCAGATCCGGCATCATTCCAACTTGAATATGCTCCTTTACCGTCAAACCTTCAAATGGACGGGGCACCTGATAAGTTCTTGCCAATCCCGATTTGACGCGCGAATGCATGGCTTGCGAATCAATGCATCTGCCATCCAGAAATACGCTTCCCGAGTCCGGCGCAATCTCGCTTGTGAGCAAATTCAGCAATGTGGTTTTGCCAGCGCCGTTCGGCCCGATAATTCCAAGCGATTCTCCAGCATCAACATGAAGCGACACTTCGTTCATCGCTCGCAGGCCGCCAAACGATTTTGTCAGCGCTTTCGCTTCCAATGCGCAGGTCATGCCAGTTTGCCCCTCTGAAAGAACCCCATGCAATAATTCGTTCCAACGCGAAGTAGATAGTGAATGCCCTTCGGTTGCGTTACATAAAGAACAAGCGTAGCCGCACCATAAATCAAATAGCGTTCCGAACCGGGTATGTACGGTCGCAGCCATTCAAGCAAAAACGTCAAAAAGAAAGCTCCCATAATCGGGCCGGTAATCGTACCCGCCCCGCCCAGCAGGCAAGCAACTAGTATGGTGAACAAAAAATTGACATCAAACAATCCGCGCGGTGCAATAGACCCCAGATAGTGAATATACAGTGCGCCGCCGAATCCCGCGATGAAGGCACTGACCATGAACGCAAACAGTTTCAGCTTGGTCGTATTCAATCCACTCGCACGCACTGCATCTTCGTTCATGCCAATTGAACTCAGCGCCGTGCCTAGTCGGGTACGTACTAGCAACCAGGCCGTAATTCCGAAAACAAACATTACCGCAAACGACAAGTAGTAGTTCGGGATCGCACCGGTAACAAGGCTGGGCAGGCCTGTTAGCCCGCGAGTGCCGCCTGTAACTTTTGGCGCAACGACTTGCACCAAGCCGTACATCAACTCCATGAAGGCCAAAGTGACCAAGGCGAAGTAAGTGCCGCGAATACGCAACGCCGGCAAGAAGAACAATGTGCCGGCAATCATCGTCATGGCAACTGCAATTGGAATGGTGATCGACAACGACCAGTCCAGATGATAGGTTAGCAGTGCAGTGGTATAGCCGCCCACGCCAATTAAAAAAGGATGTCCGAAACTGATGTATCCGGTTTTGCCGGACAATACGTCCCAGCTAATTGCAAAGATCGCCAGAAAATTGGCAAACACGAATATGCGAACCACCCCGGTACTGGCAACCAGTGGCAAGGCGAGCATCAGCACGCCGAATACTGCCCAACCGAGTAAACCTTTTCCTGTGCCTTCGCTGAACATCGCTACAACTCTTCCTTGCCGAACAAGCCTTTCGGTGCAAGAACCAGTACAAGAATAATCAGAAGCATGGTGGCCACGCCCCTAAGTTCTGCCCCGATCAAAGTCGTCGTAATGATTTCAAGCATTCCGATTACATGTGCCGCCACCAAACTCCCGAGTATGCTGCCAATTCCGCCAACAATGACCACAGCAACTGCAATGATCAGCGGGGCCACCCACATGCCCGGGTCAAGTTGAGTGTAAGTCGCCAAAAACACACCGGCAAGAGCACCAAGCCCCCCGGAAATTCCCCATGTAATCAAATTGATTCGTTCCGGGTCAATTCCCGAAATAATTGCGCCCTTCGGATCCATGGACACGGCCCGGATTGCCCGGCCGGTATGAGTTTTCATTATGAACACAAACAAAAGTCCGAGAACAACCCAACTCGTAATCGCAGCGACCAGAATATTGTAAGTCACACTTGCATTTCCTATACGCAATACACCTGGAATTAATGGCCACATGGATTTCGCAGAAGGGGAAAAAACAACAATGACACCCGCCTGCAATACAACTGCCAGAATCAATGTAGAAATTTCAATTGCGATTGCATCGCCCTTCAGTCTCTTTACGAGGATCAGATAGACAATCACTCCAAGCAAAACTCCGGCCAAGGTTGCGATCGCAAAACTGGGAATTTTTCCCAATCCAAGAATTTGCGCACTTTGATAGTAAATGTACCCACCGACCATCAAAAAGGCACCGTAGCCCAGATTCAACACCCGACCCACGCTAAAAATCATGGTGAATCCAATAGCGATCAGGGCATAAAAGCCACTTAGCAGCAACCCTTGTACCAAAATATGAATTAGCATGCGACTACTTGGTTGAATTGAAGCATCAGTCAAACTCAAGCAACTTGCTCCCGGCAACTTCAGCCGGGAACAAGCTTGCTAGATAATTTACAGATTTCTATTTCACCCAGGAAGGTTCCTGAAACTTGCCCGTCGCGTATTTCGGCGGATAGACAATTGCAGGAGTTCCGTCCTCGTACCATTGAATAACAGCCATTGCCGGCGTGCCATCGTCAAATGGAGGGGTAATGTCAAACTTCAGATTGTGCGTGTACTCGCGCTGAGTCCGCGGTTCAATCTCGCCCGGTTTCCAGAAGGCGTACCGGAACCACAACTGACCGTCCTTGTAAAGCTTCAGATCTTCATTCTCCATTTCCCTTACCCAGTCATCCAGCGGTGCAAATCCACCTGCACGCTCAGCTGCATTAAACGCAGTATAGATGCCATAGTAGGCATTAAACCCGTTGAAGTGCGGATAAACCGGCCGCTCGTCGCCGTATTTGGCCGTGTATTTTTCAATGAACTTGGCTGTTCGGTCATCCAGCTCGCCGCCGACCGCCGGCAGAGGACTTAGCGTGGATGTTCCACCGCCAAGACCGCCAGTATCATTCCAGAAATCCTGACCAAATGCACCAACATTTACTCCGGTCATCGGAATGGGAACTTGCAGTTTCACATACTGAGACGCAGGAACCTGGCTTCTGACAGATGAGACCAGATAGATAAAATCTGCTCCGGTATCTACTGCCTTATTGAACAACGGAGCAAAGTCAACCGTATTCGGGTCATAGATGATCTGTTCCTTGATCTCTATACCGGCTTCCGGTGCTAGCAATTGTTCAACCAGTCCGGCAATCGAGACCCCGAACGCCGTATCTTCATAAAGAATAACGGTGCTCTTGTATCCCATCTCATCGGCAAGAACGTCCTTGCCGAAGTCAATGTAGAGTGTTGCAAGAGCTTCGTCGCAAGCGATGTTCATGAAGTACATTTTGTACTTGTCATACTCCTTGACAACCAGGTCAATGATGCCGACATAAGAGGTCCAAGTATCAAGAGTAGGTGTCTTGTACTCTGCCATTCGAGGCAACCAGCCCAGTGAAACATCGTCAATGCTGCCCGATATAATAAAGTCGGCATTTTCCACATCGTTCAGATACTCGTACGCCTTGATCCCCTCGGCGACATCTTCTCGCGTATCGGCTTTCACAAGCTTGATCTGCCTGCCGCCCAGAACACCGCCAGCCTCGTTCAACTCTTCAATGGCAATTTCAGCGCCGCGAATTGTGCTGAGACCCGTGTCGGATGCAAAGGAACCAATGTAACCGACAACAATTGGCTCTTTATCTTGAGCCAAAGCAATTCCGCTCACCATCGTGCCAATTGACATCAGCACTGCAATAGTGAAAGCTTGAATAAATCGAGTTATTTTCATATACAACTCCCCGTTAGTTAAAGTAAAAAAACAAAAAATTCATGTTCGACTTCATGCATGTGAAATAGTCGAATTCCACCTGCTGTTCTCTCCTGAATCCGAAACCCGCTCATTCGTAACTGACAACTCCGTTTTCATCATGAAGCAATGCATCGAATTCAATTTCAATCATCATCCCGGGCACCGTTAACCCGGCTTGAACGCCGCTGGTAACCGGATCAATGCCCTTGAAAACTTTGCCATGCGCCCGGACAAAATCGCCCGCACCTCCCATGTCGGCAAGAAAAGCGCGAGTTCGCACAACATGACGCATTTCGGCACCTAGCTGCTCAAGCACTTCTCTCGTACGTTCGAAAATGTACATTGACTGCTTGTAAGTGTCGTGTGGCGCATGCAACCGCCCGCTCGGTTCGATTGCAGTGGTTCCGGAAATAAATATAAATGGCCCGACCCGCTTGGCACGGCTATAGGAGCCGATTTTCTCGAACCGTCCGCCGGTGGATATTGTGGCAATTGTCATTGTCCCGCATCCATTCTTGAACGAACCGCTTTAGCCGCTTGCCGAAGCGCAGCGAGTTCATCGTCGCTTATCGACAGCTCGGCAATTCTCACCAAACCGGACATTCCCAGCTCGCATGGCACTCCAAGCACGACATCACTGATCCCGTACTCTCCGTTTAACAATACAGAAACGGGAACGGTACCAGTCTTTGCACCGCGAATATGCTCAATCAACTCCATTGTGGCATGTGCAGGGGCCAATGTTGCAGACCCTCTTTTTCTTAAGGCAACCACTGCTGCACCGGCAGACACGGTGTTGTCGCAACAGATGGTAATTTGGCCGGCACTCATAAATTCGGTCAACGGGCGCTCGCGTATCGTGGACTTGGACACAATAGGCACCATTTCGTCTCCGTGACTCCCCAGTGTCATGGCTTCAACATCTGTAACCGAAACTCCTGCCGCATTCGCCAATTCATTCCTGAAGCGGGAGCTATCCAGAGTCCCGGCCATCCCCAGTACTCGTTCTCTGGGAAAGCCTGTTGCCTGCAGCATCAAATGAGTCATCTCGTCCAGCGGATTACTAACTACGACAACTATTGCATTGGGGGCAAGAGATGCAATGTCCTCCCCGACGCTTTGAACCACTCTGCCATTGACCGCGCGTAAATCAGCCCGACTCATGCCCGGCGTTCTGGGGCGGCCCGCAGTCATTACAACCACACTCGCATCAGCGAGCAACTTCATTGACGTGTCACCGACAATATTGGCCGTCGACCTAGTTGAACCACGCGCATGCTGCAAGTCGAGTGCGGTAGCCGCGGCAGCACCGGGCAATATATCTATCAAGGCAATTTCTTCTGCGATTTCACTGTTTGCCGCCAGATGGGCGATATTCATACCAACCCCGCCGGCACCAACCAGTACAAGCCTTGGAACTTTGCGAACACCTTCAATAGCTTTCTTTCGCGGGGGTTCCCATCCGGGATGCCGCCGAAATAGTGCGCGACGCATTGCTGTTGCACCGTCAGTTTCCACGATTGCTGTTCTTTCCACAGGATAGTCTAGCAGCTTGATGTTGAACCGCTCGGCAGTATCCCTCGCCTGGGCGGTAACAATGTCGCCCGGCATGACCTCTACAAACAGACGCCCGCGTTGATGTGCATCCTGAACATTTTCATTTGCAATAACTGTTCGACGCATTTTCTTAATTACCCTTCCCTGTAATTTCATCCACTGCTGTGCTGGACGCAGTAATCGCCACTTTCACAGAATCTTCACTACCGCTGATGAACATCCTGCCGAATCTCCCAATTGTTCGAACTTGAACAATGTCAATCAATGCTGCTTTTTCCGCCTCGTTTGCAGCAGCGGCAATGTACGCAGCGGGCGAGCACTCCACGATACCAAGCGTCTGTCCCGGAACCACCAGCGAACCCGATGACCATTTATTGAGAAGTTGCGCCTGATAGGGTTCGACAGAGGTGATTACCTGCGTTGATTCGATTGTTGGCTTCAGCCGGTCTTCCAGTTTTTGACCGATTTCAGCCAATATTGCATCACGCGCAGCGCTAATGTGGGAATTCGAAGGAGAGCGCAGAATGAAAAATCCAAATTCTCGCTCGACAATCTGACTGGTCGCTTCAACAGGACTTGCCTTCAACGCAATATCAATCAAAGTGAACACTTCGTTTCCAGGTGCAAACTCGCCAAGCAGAATCGTATCTCCTGACAGCGGTATCGACCCCTGTACAGTTGCGCCGACATATGCGGCCAGCTTGGGTTGCAACCGGTCAATCTGTACCAACGCACGTATCGTCAACTTTCGGGCCATGGGCTACTCACCGTATATTTCATTGATGTCGCGCCAAGGTCGAGACTCGTACGCCACACGTTTAATGTTGATCAAATGCAATGCCGTAACATTGTCGGACACAATGGAACCTGATGAAGTGCCGGTACCCAGCATGAAACTTGGCTCCAGCGCAGTTGCAAACCCCATTCCGCCGTGCAATGCCGGAACATCCACCAAAATCCTGTTTGCAGGAATACGGCTAAATCTTGCAACCACATCAGCATCGTCGCTATGCACTACCGCAGTGTGTCCCCAGCCACTAAATCTGACTATGCTGGCCGAGAATTCAAGGGCTTCTTCCTCGCTCTTGGCCTCATACCATGCCAATACAGGATTGAGTTTTTCTGCTGAAAGCGGTGCTTGCCAGCCAACCTCTGCTATATCTCCTGCCAGAACACGAGTTCTTGGGGGCAATTCAATGTCCGCAAACCTTGCCAAGGCTTGCGGGGATTGCCCCACGCGCTCAGGATTGATATGAGTATCGGTAAAGATCACACCCGCCAGCCTGTCTGCTTCGGGCTTGGTGCAAAAATAGGCGCCGCGCGACTTCATTTCGGCTCTGAGTTCCCGACCAATTGCGCGATCAGCAATAACAGTCTGCTCGGCAACGCAAGCTGTGCCATAGTCGAATGCTTTTGACGAAATTATCTTTTCCGCGACTTCGCCCAAATCATTGGCCTTTGAAGCGTGGACATAGCAGGGAACGTTGCCCGCGCCAACAGCAAGAGTTGGCTTGCCGGATGAATAGGCAGCCCGGACCATGGCAGGACCTCCAGTTGCCAGTACTACGGATGTACGACGATGGCGCATCAACTCGCCTGTACCAGCAATGGTTACGTTCTCCAGACACTGAACAAGATTTTTGGGAGCTCCTGCTCTCTCCGCTGCCCGGGCCATGACTGCTGCAGTTTCTACACCACACTTCACGCCGCGTGGATGCGGCGCACAAACTATCGCGTTACCTGCTTTTACTGCAGACAGCACCTTGTAAATTACAGTAGATGTAGGGTTTGTCACCGGAATCAGTGCAGCTACAACTCCCATTGGCTCCCCGATTGCTGCTATTTTTGTAACCTCATCGCGCCACAGCAAGTTCAAAGTCTTGATACTTCTGAGCCAGTCGGCAACTGACAGTGCATTGAAAAGATTCTTGACTCGTTTGTCTGCTGCGTTACCGTAGCCGGTTTCCTCGGCTGCCATTTCCCCAAGCCGGTAGGCCTCCGGTTCGATTGACCTTGCCATTGCTTCAATAATGGCATCTATGTCTGCAGGGTCATAGTCCCGAAACTTCAGAAAAGCTTCCCAGGCGGCTGAAGCCGCTTGGCGGGCATTCGCTATGGATTGAAGATCGGGATCCATTATCTGTTTCCCCGCGATATGTCTTCAATACGTCGTCTGACTTCAGCAATAGAACTGACCTGAACTCCCATTGCCTCCAGTCTGCGTCCAGCAGTGGCCAAGTCGCGTCCCAGTGTCGAGCTAGCCAGAGTAACAAGTGAATCAGTCACTGGAGTCGCTATACCAGCCAATTGTCCGGCAGACTGAAGCGGCACAAGGGAACCCGTAACCGCACAACGAATAATATTGACTGATTCATCTGCCGAGGGGATTCGACGACTGCCGCTTCCCGCAACCAAACCCGCATACCTTTCAATCCACTCGTCGTCGTCTGGCAGATTTCGGACCCCAAAACTTCTTGCCACTTCTCGCCGCTCTCGCAGCAACTCCGATATTGCAACCCGACAACGATGATTGTCGACCAGCGAGAACAATGTCTGTCGTTCTTCCAGGGGAACAGCCCCTTCGGGCAATGAATCCTGTGTCCGAAACACCAGAGAACCGCCCAGCATGAGTGCCACGCACTCGATTGCACCGCTTGCATCTGAAAATCCGCTATGCATCGGAGACGGAGCTGATTCAATATCGGGCAAAATGGTTCGCAGAGCATGAATGACTTCCTGGCGATCGTTGGGCACCGATGCCGCGAGTGTAAAACTGCACTCGGACAGGTTGAGCGGACCGCTATTTGCATCGGTCCAATACGGCATGTTCTGCAACTCCACAATGGAAACATCCGCTCTACAGCCGCCCACATGCAGCAACCAGTCGGTTTCAATTGCCGCGAATGTCCGGGCAGGTGCAATTACCAATTGCTGTCCATCCACAAGATGGTCCGCAAGCACCATTGCATAAGTGCGTTGCTTGTGTACCGGACCTGTCAGAAAAATTAAATCTGCTGCAGCTACTGCAGCATCCAGTTCTGCCGTAGTATGAATTGAGGGAGAACCTTGCTGATCTATCTGATAAGTGCCTACCGGACCGTCACCGCGCAAAGTTATACCGCCTGCTGCACGAAGCTCGTTCATCTCAGTTCCATATGCGGTAAACAGAGTAACCTGCATATCCTGGGCAAGCGACAAAGCGGCGAACAACCGACCATCTGTCCCGCCGCCGAGAACCGTTACATTCCTGATAACCGGTACAGGCGCCTGAATCAGGCCCGGTTGGTCCTGTTCTTGAACAGCTCGTGTAAATTGTTCAAAGTCAGCAGCCACTCCACTCACCCGTACATGTATCAAGCACTCCTTGCCTTGCGTTACAGCAAGGCAAGTTCCGCAAAGCTAGCCTTGGCAGCATTGTGCTACCGTTTATTCTGGCAAAGACTGTCAAGACAAGTGATTAGCCGGAAATATTGGCCAACAAGGTTTCTACTTCATCGTGAGGCCGCGGAATCAGATGTACTGATACTACCTCCCCGACTTTGTTTGCTGCACTGGCACCAGCGTCTGTTGCTGCCTTGACCGCTCCGACTTCTCCGCGGATCAGAACGGAAACAAGTCCGCCGCCAACCTTGGTTTGTCCGATTAAAGTAACATTCGCTGCCTTTACCATTGCATCAGCTGCTTCAATGGAAGCTACAATGCCCCTGGTTTCGATCATTCCAAGTGCAGTTTGACCCGTATCATTTGCTGCCATAATTTACTCCTGAAAATGTTGTTAAATGTATTTTGCTAGTTTCGTTTCTTTCTCTGAATAGAAATTTCATCAATAATCGCAATGATTGCTGCATCAACCGAGATTCCGGCAACCGGCGACGGAAGCCGCGCCGCTGAACCAGTAACAACCAGCACTGACTCGCCAATACCGGCTCCGACTGTGTCAACTGCAACCACTGAAGATTCAATAACCTTTCCTCCCCCGTCTTCAATATCGACGACAAGCATCTTGTGCGAGGCAAGCCTCGGTTCTTTAACGCTGGCTGTTACAGTGCCGACAACACGCCCTATTCGCACTAGAAGTTCCTCAGGTATCGGTCAATTTCAACCTGCGTAATCTGCGCCGCCATAAAATCCACTTCCCTTTCTGCCTGCTGTGTCAGGATCTCCAGTCGGTCTTCACCCAATACAGACTTCAACCAGTCTGACTCCCTGGCCAGCTTGATTGCATCTCGTATATCCAGGGGCAAGGGTTCGGCATCTTCTACTGCATACGCATCTGCTTCGGTAATCGGTGTTGGTTCAAGTCCCTGCTCCACACCGTCCAAGCCCGCGGCAATCTCAGTTGCAAACAGGTAGTACGGGTTGCAGTCGGCTGAGGCATCCCGCTTTTCAACGCGAACTGCACTGTCGGCCCCTTCAATGATTCGCAATGCAACGGTTCTGTTGTCAATGCCCCATGTATTGTTTACAGGGCAAAAACTGTAGGGTTGCCGACGACGGTAGGAATTCGGGGTCGTCGCAACTACCAGTGTTGACTCTGCAATGCGCTTTTGTATTCCCGCCATATATGATTTTCCGTAGGCTGACAGCTTGCCGTTGTCCGAAAACTGATTCACACCGTCTTTCCAGACAGAATGGTGCGTATGAAAACCACTGCCCGATTCTTCAATAAACGGCTTGGACATGAATGTTGCCAGATAGCCGTGCTCTCTGGCGATGTTATGTACTATTTCCCGAAACATGATCACCCGGTCAGCAACAGTAAGCGCGTCGTCGTATCTCATATTGATTTCAATTTGTCCGGCCGCGTATTCGGGATTCGACTGTTCAATTGGAATTCCCACTTCGTCCAAGCCTCGGCGAATCGGGCCAATTACGTGTTCAAGCTCCGCTGCGCGAGTCAGACTGTAAACCTGAATGCCGCTGTCCCTGGGCCTCAAGGTTTCCGGGTCCAGCAAGTAAAATTCCAGTTCAGCGCCTATGACCATTGTCAATCCCATAGACTTTGCTCTGTCAATCTGATTGAGCAGTGCGCCTCTAGGGTCAATCGGTACCGGCTTATGGTCCATGCCCTTGACATAGCCCATGCACATTGCAACACCAGGTTCCCACGGAGTTTCAACTGGCTGAGTCAACGGGTACATGTGCATGTCGGGATAGCCGTTTTCGAAGTTGACATAGGGAGTGTCCCAAACTTCGCTGGTCATATCCAAAGCTACAAGTGCAAGCGACATGGCATTTCCATTCTTGCAAATCGTTGGCCAGTTCCTTGCCGGAATTCGCTTGCCGCGCATAATTCCATTGATGTCTCCCATGCCCATCGCAACTGTATGGACACCTTCAGGAAGTGTCTCGAATTGGATTTTCTTTTCGTTGTTCATGACAATATATATGCAATAGTCAGGTTATAAATTTGTTGAATACAACACACTGTATACTGTATACGCTAAACTAATACAACAAATTTACCTTTATTGCAACAAATATGAATAACAAAAGTGAAATTGCAGTCGTTGGAGCCGGTGTGGCCGGTGCAATGAGTGCATTGACTCTACTTCGGAAAGGCAATCGGGTTACCCTGATTGACCGATGGGCGCCGGGTCATCCAAGGGCATCTTCATCAGACTATACGAGAGTATTCAGAATGATTCATGGTGCCGACAAAATGTACACATCATGGGCACGAGAAGCACGGTTGCGATGGATGGAACTTCAGGAAGAAACCGGCAGCAAGCTATTTGTCGAGTGCGGCGCATTGGTTCTGGCTACCGAAGGCGAAGCTTCGTGGGAAGACGCGACAATGCCCGTTTTCGATGAACTGAGCATTCCTTACTTCAAGTTCGACCCGGAAGAACTTTCGATTCGATTTCCGCAGTTCGACTTCAGGAATATCGCCTACGGAATCTACGAACCCGAATCCGGTGCTGTCATGGCGCACCGGGCGGTTGTTGAAACCGTAAACCTGTTTGAAAGAGAAGGTGGAACTCTACTCCGAGGACGTGTTTACACTGACGAAAGCGAACAACTCATACTCAATGGCAGGCCGCTAGAAGCCGACCTGATTGTAGCCACGGCCGGTCCATGGCTCGCATACTTGTTCCCCCGCACGGTGGCGCCGATACTGCATATTGTGCGTCAAAACATTATCTACACTTCCACACCGGATTCCGATTCATCCTTTGACGCGGAAAACATGCCGGCCTGGATTGACCACGGATACAGTGCTTACGGCGCGCCATCGGTTGACGGCAGCGGGGTCAAGGCGGCGATTGCATGGACTGAAACTATCATAGATCTGGACAACGACCCCCGTATTGTCGACGAAGCCACTTTCTTGCGTACAAGACAGTACTTGCAGAACCGCTTCCCCAAATTGGCTGGCCAGAAAGCGGTTGACCAGAAATCCTGCCAAATCGCGATGACACCAGATACGCATTTCATCATTGACTTTCATCCGGTTCACAAAAACGTCTTGATTGTTGGCGGATGCTCCGGGCATCTCTTCAAGCATGGTCCTGTACTTGGTGAATTTGTTGCCGGGGTTGGACTTGGAGAATTCGGAACAGCTGAGAGATTTCAGCTCAACTCCCGACTGAAACTGAGTGCGGGAGATTCACCATCGGGGCGATAACGGGTACAGCCTTTCATGAAATACCGCTATCGCAAAAATTTGAAATAATCTTGCAAAAATGCAAAATTAGTATGCTATGTTTGCGTGACTGCCACACTGCCAACTTCACCCTGTTTCAAAACAACGAAAAATAAAGGATGGACATCAAATGAACCAGATAAACGACAACAGAGGACTAGCGACTACAGTCGCCAGTCAGACAGCACTTGACAAGTTCGAAACTGCATTATCACAAATGCTTTCGTACACCGGAGACCCGGTGGAAACGGTCGAAGAAGCTCTTCAGGAAGACCCGGATTTTATTCTTGCTCACTGTCTGCGGGCACACGCAGGCGGAGTTATGGCAGACGGTGCATTTTGCGACCATGTACGTGAATCTGTCGATGCCTTGAATTCGCTCGCGGACAAAGCGAATGACCGGGAACAACGACATGTTTCAGCTGCCAGCGATTGGCTGAATGGCCAATTCGACCTTGCAACTGCGAAACTTGAATCTGCATTGGTCGCCTATCCTCGCGACGTGATGGCATTGCAAGTGGCGCACTTGTTCGACTTTTATCGCGGCGATTCGCAAAATCTTCGCGACCGGGTTGCCCGTGTTTTACCCCACTACTCAGAAGATTCCCCGGAGTACGGGTATGCTTTGGGCATGTATTCCTTTGGACTGGAAGAGTGCAACGAATATTCAAAGGCGGAAGATACTGGACGCAAAGCGGTTGAATTAAATCCCAAAGATGTGTGGGGGATACATGCCATTGGACATGTTCTGGAAATGGAGGGTCGTCAAAACGAAGGCATAGACTGGTATGAATCGCGAGTAAACGACTGGTCCCCCGACAACGGATTTGCGGTACATAACTGGTGGCACCTGGCGCTTTACTATCTAGACTTGCAACAGATTGACAAAGTGCTTGAAATTTACGACACATCAATTGCAGACGGTACGGTTGCATTGGAGATGCTGGATGCCAGCGCACTATTGTGGCGATTGCACTTGATGAATATCGATACGGGAAATCGATGGAAAACTCTTGCTGCCAAATGGGAAGAGGCGATTGCGTGGGGCGGCTACTACTGCTTTAACGATGTACATGCCATGATGGCATTCATTGCAAACGAACAGCACGAGCTAGCCGACAAGATGCTGGAAATGATGGAAAACACTGCGTCAAAGGAAAATGATTCTGGCAAGATGATTCGAAATGTTGGCTTGCCGGTTGGACGTGCCTTGCGAGCTTTCGGGTCAGGCAACTACGCGGAAGCAGCAGAATTTTTGTACGACATCAGATACATCGCAAATCAGTTTGGCGGAAGTCATGCCCAGCGCGACATCATTAATCAAACCATGATTGAGTCAGCAATTCGTGCAAATCAATTAAACTATGCGCGGGGATTTCTCGCTGAGCGTTCGGCACGAAAATCAACAAGCCCTCAGACTTGGCTAAACACAGCGCGTGTCATGGATGCCTTGCAGTGTCGTGATGAAGCAGAACGAGCAAGAAGAAAAGTAGAAAAATTGCTGGAAAAATCGGCAAAGGCGGGCTGTTGGTAGAACTTGCAATAGCCAATTCAATTTCAAAAATGTACAACTGCAAACCTACTGTGGTACCAAAGATTGAATCTGCTCTTCAATCTGTTATCGCGAAACAATGGTCAAATTAGAAAAGACTGAAATCGAATTTCAGTTGCAACTGGGCGAAGATAGCAACTGGGAATTTAAGCAGATTAAATTTCGCGGTGACCGACCAGTCCAACCAAAAGTTGATGCTATTGCGGATGAACTCGCCTCCTACGCCAATGCTAGTGGCAGTGTGGTTTTGTTTGGAGTTACAGATTCAGGCAATGTACAGGATATTACCAGAGAACAACTGACCAAATTGGAAAAGTTGATAGCGAACATTTGCTATGACAAAATCACACCAGAAATTGATTTTACGACGAGCCTGCAACAGATTGATGACAAAAAAATTCTAGCTGTAATTGTGCATTCAGGATATGCCGTTCATCAAAGCCCGGGGGTATCTATCGCCGATTCGGCAGTACAAAACGAAAACTAAAGAGTGACCAGATACTGCGTCTCGCACAACAGCGTGCACAATCCCGTTTCTTATGGTTTGACAAGCAAATTGTTTCAGATGCCAGTTTTGGTATATTGGATGAAACATTGTGGGAGCCTCTGTTGAGTGCCAAAGGCTTGGCTAACGCTCAACTTTCGCTTAGAAAAGCAGGCTTGTTGAGCTTGGACGAGGCTAACCAATTTCGCCCGACTGTTGCGGGAATATTGCTGTGTTCACAGCATCCGGAACAGTGGTTACCCAATGCCACTATTACCGCAACGTTTTATGAAGGTGCAAATCGTGCTTCGGGACAAATCGATTCAAAGAATATTACAGGTCCATTAAATCGTCAGGTTGCTGATGCTGTTGCATTTGTAGTACGAAACATGCGTGTAGGTGCGCGAAAAGACCCTGCACGAACCAACTTGCCGCAGTACAGCACCAAAGCCATATTTGAAGCAATTGTAAACGCAGTTGTACATCGGGACTATTCCATCAAAAGTCGCAGAATCCGTGTTTCCATGTTTTCAAACCGACTGGAAATTCAGTCCCCGGGTTCATTACCGAATGGCTTGACTGTTGAAAACATGTCGGTAAGTCAAGCCACCCGAAACGAAGCGCTGACTTCAGTATTTGGAACAATTCCTGTGGGAGAGATTCAAGGGTCGGAGGGCAGAAGATTTCTGGTTGAAAGGCGCGGCGACGGAGTTCCAATTATTGAAGATGAAACCAGACAACTCTGTGGCAAGCTGCCAGAATTTCGAGTCATCGACGAATCGGAAGTTTTGCTTGTTATTCCCGCTGCTTCTTCAGAACAAAGTGCAGGGAATGTGATTGTCACTGCGTACAGTTCTGGCATTCCTTTGAAGTCTGTTGATTTACTCTTGCTATATCCCAACTATACCTGGCAGCAAGCAAGTACCGATGAAAATGGCGTGGTAAATGTGGAGCTGCACTCCACTCACCTGCCCATGACAGTATTTGCTGCAAAAAAGGTTATGCCGCCTTCGTTGAATATGAATGGGTGCCCGCTGAAAGACCGCTTACAATAAACATGCAGGAACTACCGAACGGTGGCTCGAAAATATTTACCGACCAAATCGGTTTTCTACCCGGGTTGAATGGAAGATTGAA
The DNA here is from genome assembly GCA_965203865.1 of Arenicellales bacterium. Lineage (GTDB taxonomy): Bacteria > Pseudomonadota > Gammaproteobacteria > Arenicellales > JAJDZL01. Next base: position 746,108 of record OZ241916.1, on the reverse strand, counting down.
TCCTTCAATCGACAAACTTGGAAAAACTTCATTAATCGCTCCCAATATTGAAATTAGCCAAGGAATGGAACAACCTGTCCGTATTGCGTTTAACAGAGAAATTCTACTGCGCGACCCCAACGGATACGAATTATGGGTAAAATTTATTACAATTATTGGCAAGGCATCTTTAATTGAACACCGTCAATCTTAGACTTTCTATCTCAATTAAGAATGATGGTCAACCCGTTCACAGAAATATGCATAAAAATTAGACAGCAAGACATAAAATTGGTTTTAGTGTAGAGCAAGAAATACAATATCAAAGTAAATTTTTCACCTTCAAGTCTCTCCTTTTGAAGACAGGCACTTATTTTCACCCCCACAAATACGAATTAAATATGACTATTTGTTAGTGATTACTACTAAATAGATTGGCATTGAATTTGAACAAAAATGAACAACCCTTGACCGAACAATACATAAGGGCAATGCATGCTCAATTTACTAGTCATCAAAAAGATACTGAAGCACTTACATCCGATGGAAAAATTATCAGTGTAAATTTAGAAAAAGGAACCTATAAAAGTCAACCGAATAATCCGAGAAGGCCAGACGGTTCACTTCATTTTTACTGCCCGCCCGAACATGTTCAGGGTGAAATGAATAATTTGATTGAGTGGTATAGAAATTCGGAAACAGATTTTGCTCCAGAAGTGCGTGCTGCCTGGCTGCATCATCGCTTCACACAAATTCATCCGTTTCAAGATGGAAATGGTCGTGTTGCAAGGGCACTGGCAACTCTGGTTTTCTTGAAAGCTCATATATTTCCATTAGTGCTTAGAAATTCGGATAGACGAGAATACATTCTGGCACTTGAAACTGCTGACTCCGGGAATTTACTTCCGTTAATAAATTTGTTTGCAAAGCGACAGGTGAATGCAATTCTTAATGCACTTACTCTCCAGCAACAAATCAAGCCTGTCAAGCAAACAGAAAAGATAATTTCTTCAGCAGTAGAAATATTGAAAAACAATCACAGTTCAAAAAAAGAAGAAATCCGCAATGTATATGATTTTGCGGATATTTTATTTGAGGCGGCCAAAACTCAATTTGATGCCACTACCACAAATCTAAACACAGAATTAAAGTTGTTGAAACTACAGAGCCAACAGCAATATTACTGCAGCCTTACGTCTGCAACTAACGATTCAAGCCATAAAAATTTGTTTTATAAACAAGTCGTTGATATAGCGAACGAGTTCAATTATCGTGCAAATCTGACACAATACAATGCATGGGCATGCATTGAAATAAGAACAAGCGAGGTCTTTGAAATTGTCATTAGCATTCACTCTTTTGGCTACAATGGCATTGGTATCATGGCAGCTTTGGCTTTAACAACTAGACGATTACTGTCTGGTGAAGACATTTCAGAACCTGTTGAAGTAAGGCCAGCCTGTACAGAACACTTTCAATTCAACTATGCTGAACCGTTTGAAAGCACAAAGTCCCGTTTTGAGAATTGGTTGGCAGATTCCTTGGTAATTGCTCTAGAGGATTGGAAGAAGCAAATTTCAATTTAATTGCCCTGCGTTTAGATTACTATTCGCCAATTGCAATTTGCTTAATACAGTCAACTCCTAGAACAATTGAATGTCTTCCAGAATTCGGTTCGCAGCCACAGCTCGAATCCCCTTCTTTAATGGATATGTTCTTGAACCCGCGTGAATAACATCAATTTCTTTCAGATTCAAATCATCTAACGCATTTTGCATGGAAGGAGTTGTTTTCGGTGAAGATGTCCGCTTGATTTCAAATCCCCTTAGAACCCCTCCCTTGTACACAATAAAATCAATTTCCGCCCCACTGTGCGTTGCCCAGAAATAGCAATGCCGTTCTTCCAATTCAAGAATCTGGATAAGGCTTTCAAGTAAAAATCCTTCCCATGATGCACCAATTTTCGGGTGTAGCAGAAGGTCGTCACGAGAAGTCGCATCTATCAAACAATTGACCAGCCCGGAATCTCGAATGTATACCTTTGGTGCTTTGACTTGCCTTTTTCTTATATTCGAACTCCACGGCTTCAATCTTCTTATTAAAAAGGTAGCCTCCAGTAAATTCAGATATCTGTGCACTGTCGGCCGCGTAATTCCTAGCGCGCGAGCGAGTTCCGATTCATTGACAATTTGGCCATGATAATGCACAAGCATTTGCCACAGCCGTTCAAGCAAAACCCGATTGAAATCCATGCCAAATTGAAAAGCATCCCTTTCGACAAACGAACGAATAAAGTTCCGCCTCCATTGAATGCTTTTCGCGTCACTTTTTTCAGTAAATGATTGCGGAAAGCCGCCGCGAAGCCAAAGTTTGTCGAAGTGTTCAATTGATATTTCGGAAACTGAAAAACCGGTCAATTCGTGATAAGCGATACGTCCCGCTAAACTTTCTGAACTCTGCCGCAGCAATATTGGTGAAGCACTGCCCAATATAAGGAATTTTGCGGGATGCTCAGCTCGATCTGCAAGTACTCTCAGGGTCGGAAATACTTCTGGCAGGCGTTGTATTTCATCCAGCACTATCAACCCATTCAATTCAGAAAGAGTCAGCAACGGGTCATTTTGAATCAACATGAGATCTTCGGTGGATTCCAGGTCAAACATATACACCTGCCCGTGCCAGTTATCAGCTAATTTTCGAGCTAGCGTAGTTTTACCTACCTGCCTTGCGCCAAGCACAGCAACTATGGGATAGTCTAGCAGTAAGTCCTCTACTGTTTTCAGGTGCGAATTTCTAGGAATGAACACTAAATCAACCTGCCATGAAAAAATATAAATGAAAATTTCAAACACCTGAAATTTACCATGAAAAACGAAATTTGTATTTTCATATTTCAAGGTAGAAGGGTACTGACGCTCGCAATAAATCCTCATCAATCGCAGAAATTGAAACCACTCAAACTTCTTGCGCAGCGATATGCCAGTGTAATCCACCGCATGTACTACAACAAGCTTTTAATCTGCCAAGACAGGCTTAAATATTGAGTTGGCAGAAACCGGATATTTTTACTTTGGAATTAAATTCTCAAAAAATGTTATAAGCAGTAATCAGTTTCGTCAGAATCCAGGCATTATTCGACATGTCGAACGACTTGCTAACAAGGGTAAAAAACATCAGGCAGTTTAGCCATGCTACTCCTCACAAACCTTTGCTTCTGCTTTGGGCTGTTGGAAACTGCCTGAAGAAATATGAAGACCGTTTGGTTCCATACAGGGTCATCAAAAAGGAATTAAGCGACTTGCATGAAAGATTGGGTTTTTCCAACAAAAATTTTCGACCCCATTTTCCATTCTGGAGACTGGCAAGCGACAAGGTTTGGAGCGTTGAAAATGCTGTATCTGTCAGAACTACAAGGTCTGGCGATGCTTTTGAAAAGGATTTGCTGAATTATGATATTCACGGCGGGTTGCTGGAAGAAGACTACAGGCAACTCCGCAACGACAGTGAATTGGCAACAGAAGTCGTATTAATACTGCTGGAAAAGATTGGCCCGGAAACAAGGCATGAAGAAATTCTGGACAAGGTGGGTATTTATGACGAGTATATTACTGTAACTCGAAAAAAACGAAGGTCCAAGTTCAGAGAAATAATTTTGCAGGCTTACGACTCAAAGTGTGCAATTTGCGAACTTTCACTTAAAGCACACCAAAAGACTTTAGGCGTAGAAGCAGCTCATATACAGTGGCATGGACGCGGTGGACCTGATAGAGTTACCAATGGCATAGCCCTGTGTTCGGTACATCATGTTTTGTTTGACCAAGGCGCATTTACTCTGGATTTGGAAAGCCCTGAATCAAAAAATTATCAAGTTGTCATTGCATCCTCGGTCAGCGGTTCAGGCCATGACGAGTGGCTTGCAAGATATGATCGACAATCGGTGCGAAAACTTCCAGAAGACTTTAGAAAGCACCCGGCAAAAAGGTTTCTGAAGTGGCACCAAAAGATAGCATTCCTGTCGCGTGAAATTCCATTGAATATTAACAAACGTCACCATTAACAATTTGCATGCAGAGACTTTGATTTATTGATTAAATTCTTGAATTTCTAAAATAAGATGGATATTGCTCTATATTTGTAATATAAATATGGAGCATGATTAATCGTAAGTTAAATATTGGAGAATTACTCAAAGACGGACATTCTGCCTTTCTGCTTGGTCCCCGGGGTGTTGGGAAAAATGTGCTCGCCAATCAGTTTCTGGACCAAGCGCCTCATTCGGTCTTTATTGATCTGCCAAGTTTGGAAAGCTATAGACGATACGTTGCCGAACCAGGACTTTTCGGAGAAGAAATCGAACACCATCTGCAAAAAATTTCTGCTTCAAAAAGGCTCGTTGTACTTATTGATGAAGTACAGAAGATGCCCGATTTACTGAATGAGGTTCACTATTTCATCGAAAACGACAAGTCACGAATACAATTTTTACTCACCTGTTCCAATGCGCGTAAACTTAAACAGCGAGGAGTTAATTTACTGGCTGGAAGAGCTTGGATGTTCCGTATGCATCCCCTCAGCTCACAAGAAATAAATATTGACTTGCAACGCGCACTAACAATCGGCACACTGCCAGAATTCTACCAGTGTGAAGATTTTGATGCGAAACGTTCGCTGACGACATATGTTGATACATACCTGCGGGAAGAAGTACTTCAAGAAGCATTAGTTCGACAAACCGATAGTTTTGTTCGTTTTCTTGATGTATCTGGTCAGATTAATGGCACTCCGGTGAATTATACGGCTGTTGCAAGAGACTGCGGTGTAAGCACGAAAACCGCACAAGAGTATTTTCAAATTTTGAGTGATACATTATTAGCGTTCCGCATAGATGGCTGGCGCTACTCCATTCGAAAACAACTACGACAAAGCCCAAAGTACTACATATTCGACTGCGGAGTACTCAATGCAATGACCGGGGAATTAAATACAGAATTGAGAGCCGGAACTTACCGCTATGGCAAGTTATTTGAGACCTTTGTAGTAAACGAATTGATTAGAGCAAATGATTATTCGGAGTCAAGGTTTCGATTCCATTATTGGCGCACAAGCACTGGAAGAGAAGTAGACCTGATTATGACAAGAGGATCCAATGACGCTCCAAAAGCGATAGAAATCAAATCAGGTTCCATGCCGAAAGAATCGGATTTGAAGGGATTGTTAGCCTTTGCCCAGGAAAATGAGAAAGCACAGCTGTATTGCCTATGCCGAACCCCGCGAGAATATTCAGTTGGAAGTGTAACAGTTTTACCATGGCAAGAAGGAATTGAGAGTTTATTCCATACGCCGTAGTCAATAATTGATGCGAGCCAATACAAAAGATTGACATTTTCTATTCTGCATAGTATCGTTTTACCAAAGGTTCCCCTCCGGCGACACGCACTTCATGGTAAGGACTTCTCAATTTTTGGGATAGTTGGAGGGGTCGTTTTTTGTACATGCTCGCTCATTTCTGCGCTGTCTTTTCCAACAGGCAGAAATTTCTGAAAAACAATTTCATCACGAATTGCTGGTTCAATTTTGTTGTTCCAGATAGTTGCCTCTGCCTGTCACTTTTTATAAAGGGCCAATAACAGTAATCAAGTTTCGATGAAATTAAACACCTGCTATCACTTCGCTACTCAGGCGAGCTTTGATTAAGTCAATTAAAACTGATGAAATTTCGTATGTAGTAAACCAGTACACAACTACTTGACATTATGTAATCATAAGTATTACAATTTTAACTGTAAATTGTTCCTCCCCAATGATAAGCACTCCAAGGCGAGGACTTCTCGATTTCGGGATAGTTGGGGGGGTCGCATTTTTATAGAGATGCAGATTGAATCACCTTGACAAGCTACTCGGGGAATTTCGCAAAGTATCTTTCATTTCGTATAGCTGGATTTATCATATCAAACCAAGTATTTTGTCCTCTCTGAAATTTCCTATTAATCGCCCAGCAACAGTAATCTGCGACTTGCAAGCCATAATGGGACTTTGACTGATGATGCATGATTTGATATTTTAATTTTTCTGGAAATTCCTTGGATAGCAACCTTTGAATGGTTCTCTCGACTACCTTCTTTCTCCCCTTAACAGGTAGCGTGTCGGTTATAACAATTACTTTTCTTAATCCCGCCTGCGTTTCATCAAGTAGAACAGTTTTTAATAGCCGCCTCATTAATTCCGGGATAAATAGTCCGTCATCCTGAAGTTTTGAATCTATACCAGATTTTTGAACTATATGACTACTAATTTGAATTTCGGAAGAGTAGTGTGAAACTATCTCAAAAAATTTATTACGTATCTTCGGGTTGTCTTGAGAACAGTGGAAGTATTCAAATTCCATTCCTGATTCCAAACAATCATGCTTGAAGTCATCTATTGCCCTAAGCACTTTAAAAGGTCTCCTCATTTCCACGCTTGTTAAGACAAAATTCCGAGAACCGTTGACAGTGAAGTCAAGATTCCCTGATTCGTCAAGGAAGATATATTGGTAGCTCATGGCAAAATTCGTCAAGAATTGTGATTTAAATAATAAATATAAACTGATTTCATATTCAAATCGGGTTTGAATATACCTCTGCTTCGTTGAGAAGGGGCACATTAGTAGCAAAATGGTTCCTCTAATTAATGAGCTTGGATGAGTGTGTTCTCATAGTGATTTCAGGCATTTAATCTATGGCCAATTTCTTGGCTTTGTATTCCGTAACAAATCGTCCCTTTGGACCTCTTTCCTTTTCACATTGTTATTATCAGAGGAAAGCCTTGAACACATCTTTCAAATTTGCTTGAGACAAAATTGGCAAAATAATTTGAAAATATTAATCTACATATTAAAATGCTACTTGTAAATTGTTCCTGCCTGATGACAAGCACTCCAAGGCGAGGGCTTCTCAATACTGAGATAGTCAGGCGGGTCGTTTTTTATGCAAGGGACAATTTTGAATGTCTTACCTCCCTCCTACCGGATTATTCATACCTTATTCAATAGAACAAGTAATAGAGAGTTGCCATAGCACCATCTTTTGAGGAGTCGCAATCTTGATAATTTCTTGCAAAGAGCTTTTTAGTGCTGACTGATTAAAATATGACAATTTGAAATTTTTCTTTATACCACCAAAATTGACGGGTTTATATATTGCAAATCCTAAAAATCAATGCCTATAATACAAAGTTATCTTTGCATATATTAGAAATGGTTGCTACTATTGAATTCAAAATTATCTTGGTGAGGAACAACTTGGTAAGGGTTGGTTGCTACAGAAAATTATTGGTACCGTTCTAAAGTACATATATAGTTTTTATCAAGCAATTCAAAATTCAAGTTATACAAAAGCAATTTAACAATTTTCAAATGTACGAAAAATTCTTTTCATCCGCACTAGGCGACGACAAAATTCCATTTGCTTACCAAAGTGCATTGGCAACACGTGATTGGCCGGATGCTTTAATCGCGCCAACCGGACTTGGTAAAACTGCAGCAGTAATTCTCGGTTGGGCGTGGAAGCATGTTACAAGGCAAAAGGCTCCGAAGAGATTGGTCTATTGTTTACCCATGCGAACACTTGTTGAGCAAACAGAACAAAATGCCAAGCATTGGATGAAACAGCTTCGCGAGGCTAATAAGGAATGGTCGCAATACCTGCCAGACCCGGACAAAGATATCCATGTTCTCATGGGAGGCGCTGGTGAACCTGAATGGTTCAAAAACCCAGAACAACTAACTATCCTAATAGGTACGCAAGATATGTTGTTAAGTCGTGCTTTAATGCGAGGATATGCAATGAGTCGATTTCGGTGGCCAGTCGACTTTGCACTACTACATAATGATGCGCAATGGGTTTTTGACGAAGTACAACTTATGGGAGCGGGACTGCCGACTTCTGCTCAATTGGAGGGATTTAGAAATAAGTGGGGAGCCCATATTCCATCTGCTAGTATTTGGACCTCCGCAACACTGTGTCCAAGTTGGCTTCAGACGATTGATTTTCAGCGCAAACCTACGGTTTGGAAAGTGCCCGAACAATTTAGTGAGGATGAAAAGTCAAATCGAGTTCTTAACTTGATAAATGCAGCGAAACCAATTCAAAAGTCGGAAATTTCGCCTGCAAGTGCAAACAAACCAGATATGCAAAGATACATGACTTCTATAGCAGAAGAGATAGCGTCAATTCATATAGAAAATCAGCTGACTCTTGTAATAGTTAACACAGTTGCTCGGGCACAAGGAATCTTTAATGCATTGCGCAAACAGTACAAATTTGAAGAAAATCGCCTTGCGCTGATTCACTCTAGGTTTAGACCCGCTGACCGCAAATTACAGATGGAAAAACTGCCAAAGCCAGGAGAACAGAAAGACTTAATTGTTATTTCGACACAGGCAATCGAAGCCGGTGTTGATATTTCAGCATCAGTCTTGCTTACAGAATTAGCCCCAGCCGCTTCCTTGGTACAACGATTTGGCAGAGTTAATCGCTATGGGGAATTAAATTCAAAAGGTGGCGGACTGATTCACTGGATTGATATAACTGGAGCTAGCACAGATAAAAGAACTTTGGAATCACTATCAATGCCATATAAGTTTGAGGAAATTGAACAAGGCAAAAACTATCTCTTACAACTTAGCGACGCACGTCCTTCCCTTCTTGCTCAGCCTGAAACATCCAGCAATAGTCATCATTCAGTAATCCGCTCAAAAGACATGATTGACCTCTTTGACACAGACCCTGACATGTCGGGTTTTGATGTTGATGTATCAACTTATATTCGTGATAGTGTCGACACTGATATCAGAGTATTTTGGCGAGATTTTGATCGCAACAATCTTCAAGAGGAATCTGAGTCAGAACCATTACCGCAGCAAAATGAGCTATGTGCCATACCAATTGGAAGTGCAAAAACTTGGTTAAACAGTGTGAGGAAGAAAGATAAGTTCTCCGTATATCAGTTAAACCCACCAGCTAGACGTACATCTGCACCTTGGATTCGGTTAACTGATGACCCTTGGCCAGGAATATTGCTAATGGTTAAGACTTCATCTGGCGGATATTCTTCGGCAACTGGATTTGACCCCCAACTAAATCAGCCTGTTGAATCAATTTATGACATGTCCAACAAATCTTCTGCTTCTGATACTTCAATAGAAGCTGAACCAGATTCAAAAACAGTATTTGTCAATTTAAATGATCATTTGAAACATGTTGCAAGTGAAGCTAAACTTCTATGCGATGAGCTTGGCATAAACAATAATTACCGAGATCAAATAATCGACGCATCGGCTTGGCATGATCTTGGCAAGGCACACGAAGAATTCCAATCGCGACTTGTAACGAATGATCCTGACGAGAATCCTCGACCAGATGTACTACTTGCCAAAGCACCAAAATATAATCAAAGAACAGAACAGAATCGACGTTATTTTAGACATGAACTGGCATCTGCACTAGCCTATCTGTCACAAAATAATTGGAGCCGAGAAGCTGACCTAGTTGCGTATATGATTGCCGCACACCATGGCAAAGTTCGAATGAACATTCAAACACTTCCGTTTGAGATCTCTAATCCCCAAAAACTGGAAAATCGACGCATAGCTCGCGGTCTGATTGAGGGCGACATTTTACCCACACTAGATCTGCCGCATGGGAAAACATGGGTAGAAAAATCTCTCACTCTTTCAATAATGGAATTAGGCGAGCATCCTGAAACAGGTGCAAGCTGGACAGCGCGAACTCAGAGTCTATTAATCAGATTCGGTCCCTTCCAACTTGCCTGGATGGAAGCACTCGTGCGCATTGCAGATTGGCGAGCCTCAAGAAACGAGGAACTTGGTGTTTATGAATAAAAACAATATCAGTCTAGATTGCTCGTCCAAACCGCTTTCAAGCTATTTAAAGGCTTTGGGCATATTGCGCCTTGTTTCAAGTCCAAGCAACAATCTAACAGGAATTGCTGCTGATTCTCAAATACGAGGTTGGTGGGTTAATCAGAAATTTCATTTAAATACTATTCTTGATGTCGAAGAATTAATTCACTTTTTTCTCTACGACTACACTCCCAGTGCAATAATTGCCCCTTGGAATAACGGAAGTGGTTTTTACCCTAAGGACAATCAATCAGCGTTTAACTCCCTACTTAGCCCCAATGCAGCTCCTCGTTTCAAACCGCTCGCATCAGCTATTGAGTTAGTAATTCGTGAACTAGAATATCGTGGACTAAGAGAGGCACCTCAAAAAGAGGATAAACGTGAACTAATTGCGGCACTTCGCAACAATCTCCAAGACTTTATGCTTGACTGGCTAGATGCGTCGCTTTTAATTACAGGTGACACCCTTAGCTTTCCTCAACTGCTTGGAACGGGTGGCAATGATGGCAACATGGAATTTTCACGCAACTTTCATCAACGGCTTGTATCAAATGACAAATCTAATGGGCTCTTTGATGTGAACTCAGGTCAACCTACGAATGATGCAATTCGACTAATACGAAACAGCCTGTTTGATGAAAGCACCCACGGCTTTCATTCTGTTGCGATTGGTCAGTTCGACCCTGGAGCTGTTGGCGGCCCCAATGCCACAAGTGAAAAGTATGAAGCAGATACAAAAGTCAATCCTTGGGACTTTGTTCTTTCACTTGAAGGGGCGATCATGTTTGCTGGTGCCGCAACTCGTCGTCATCAAGCGTCAAAAAATCCCGGCGCAAGTTTTCCATTTACTGTTCAAATGACCGGTGCTGGTTCAGGTAGTGTTAGTACCTCAGATGAGAATAATGCACGCGCCGAATTTTGGGCTCCAATTTGGGGGCAACCATCAAACTATGATGAGATTAGAGTTCTACTTAAAGAAGGACGTGCAGTACTTCATGGTAAAGTTGCTAGTAATGGTTTAGAATTTGCCCGGGCAGCCGCTAGTCTCGGAATAAATCGCGGTATAGATAATTTTGAGAGATATGCTTTCGTTATGAGATCAGGAAAAGCCTATCTTGCGACCCCTATAGGTACTCAAAGGGTATCATCCCCTGAGGCAAATGCCGCCAGATTGATAAACGACCTTGATGCAGGTAATTGGATTAGCAATGTTCGTAGAGTTGCCTATGGGAAAAACTCTCCTGCGCGGGCACAAGTAGCATTTCATCGACTGGAAAACGCGCTATTCGCAATGACTGAAGCGACAGCACTTTCACCACACTTGATTCAACTTGCACTTGAAGCATTGGGAAATTTGGTTGGATGGATTCAGTACAGTAAAGAAGTTACAGATTCAATCTCTCCGCCACCACGCCTATCTAGTGCTTGGCAAAGCATTTCTGACGATAATTCGGCCGAATTCCGAATCGCATGCGCTTTGGCAAACCTCGGTTGGCCAACAGTCAAAGCAAAAGAGCAATCAGTGAATGAACAAGTTTTGATAGATGAAAAATCAATACCAATGGCCGCACATGTTGCACCTGTAGAACTAAATTCAGTTACGAGAAAATTTCGATCTTGGGATACTCAGTCGAGTAAATTTCTCAATGTATGGCATGGGCAAAATTTGGAATCAATTCTAATAGGTGTTTTAGAACGCAGGCTCATTGAGCAAAAGGTGAACAATCAAACTGATAAACCCTTGTGGGGAAACACGGAAGTGCGACTTTCGGATATCGAGGCATTTTTCAATTCAAACTTTAACGATGCGCGATGTATTCGTTTGCTAGCGGGACTAGTTTGGGCTTCACCTGGCAGATTTAAAAACCCGCAGAATTCGGACCCTCAACGTCCTGTTATACCGACTTCATATGCAATATTGAAGATGCTATTCACTCCCAACCACATAATGAAGTTCTTTGAGAAGGAAAAACTTGTGCCGCCAGAATGCCCCACCATTCCTATACCCTCAGGGTTAATTACTCGCTTAAGAAGTGAACAGGTGAATGAAGCGGTTCAAATAGCACTAAATAGGCTAAACGCTTCGGGCATACCTACACCCTTCTCATCATCGGACCTAAAACACGTGGGCGTTACTGGGAAACGCTTGGCAGCTTCGGTTCTGATTCCAATAAATAAATTTGGTTCCAAAAGCTTGTTTCGAAAATTTCGCGATGAGACTGAGGAAAATTAACGGTTAGATTGATCGAAATCAAAGGATATTCAATTCAAACATAAGGAGTAAAAATAATGCCTATTAACTTTAATTCGTTAAATCAAGCTCGGCGACTATTGATTGAAGCTGATTTGCGTCCTGTCCAAGGCAGTAGATTCCAACCAACAGGCTTTCCAAATCTTGGACATGCTATATACCAAGCACCTGAAGGCAATGAACAAATGATCTTGGTAGAAAGTGCTCAGAGTATGGCAAATAGACTTGAAGAAGTCTGTTGGGACGAAAGTGCTGATGACTGGGTTGCCCCATTGAAAGGGTTGCCAGTGATAAAGGTAACTGACAGTAACGGAAACCCTTTGACCAACTCACTATTAGAAGCACATAGAATTAACTCGCCTTACATACTTGAAGGTAAGGATACGAAGGTAGTAGATCTATTAAAAGATAATGTTGCAAATATGGAAGAAGGACGAGTCGACATTTCCAAACTTGCACAAGTACTTTTGAAGTACGATACTAATGCACTAATTCACGGTGTGTTTATTGCAAAGGGAGAACTCGCAGGAGGGCGGTTACGTATGGCCCGCTCACTTTCTGCTTTCATTGAGGCATCGGGGGCAAGTGTAGCAGCAAGCGGTGGGGTAAAAAATGATTCTGTCAATCCAAAAGGTGATGCTGCAAAAGGATTTGGTAATGTACCGTTTTCTCGTGATGAGTGGACAGCTAGAAAAATAACTGCATATTTTAATCTTGATATTCACCAAATTCGCTCATTCAACATGGGGAAAGATGTGGAAAAATTGCTTATTGGCTTTGCCTTGTTCAAAATTACTAAATTTTTGCATGAAGGGCTTCGATTAAGAACAGCTTGCGACCTTGAAGTTGATAATCTTCAGGTTCGGCAACCTAATTCATTTGAACTTCCAACTTTGGATGACCTTTCGGATGAACTGCCTAGATTGATTGATGAGGTTGCAAAACAGGGAAAATTTAGTGCCCCGTCAACAATTGTTGTCAAATTTGAAAAGAAAGGTAAGTAATGTTTGCCCTATTCTTTGACTTTCCAGTTAGACATTATCACGCCACGGCTTGGGGGCGACATGTCAATGAAGCTGATATTGCTTGGCCCCCCGAACCATGGAGAATCTTGCGCGCATTAATTTCAAGTTATTGGCGCAAGGGAGGTTGTCGTAACTGGTCGGAAGAGCAACTAGCTAGTTTAATTGATGTTCTGGCTGAAACAACACCAGTATTTTACTTGCCAGAAGAATCAATTCATAGTTTCACACAACACTACATGCCTATTTCCAATAAAAAATCACTTATTTTTGATGCTTTCGCCTATCTACCAAAAGAAGCCAATATTGTTGTTGGATGGGCTAACGTAAATTTGGATAGTAATGACTTGGCGATGGCAGAAGAATTAGTAGCAGGTATTAGTTATTTAGGACGTGCTGAAAGTTGGACCACTTGCACAGTATCATGTGATTGGGATTTAGAAAGTGCCAATTGCCTACCTGTCAGCGAAATGAATTCAAATGGAGATGAAGACAAAAATATTGTAAGTGTAATGGTACCTCGACCTTCAAGAGATTACGCATTAGAAAGAGAAAAATTAATTCAAAGCCTTAATGAAGAAATCATCAACGAATTTGAAAAAAACGGCAAAAAAACGCCATCAGATACAGAGTTGGAGAAGCGAAAAAAGAAACAATTTGGTGGAACTTTGCCAGAACGACTAGTTGATGCACTTACGATTGAAACCTCGGAATATAAAAAATATGGATGGAGTCGTCCACCTGCTGCTTGCGAGATTTTATATCATCGACCCTTGCTGTCTTCAATTCCAAAGAGAAAGAATTTACCTTCCTATGATCTATCTAACAATAAACAAAACCTTACCGTCGCCCGCTATGTTCTAGCCGGCCGGCCGCTGCCAAGAGTTGAAGATACAGTGAAAATTGGAGAACTAATGCGTTCAGCTGCTCTCTCAAAATTTGGATGGCATGAAGACCCTCATACGGGAGAGAAAAAACCAAAAGCTCCTTCAGAAATTTCAGGACGCGATTCCGATGGCAAGCCACTGCAAAACTCAAAACATAGTCATTGCTTTTGGATACCAGAAGACTCGGACGGCGATGGCTGCATTGATCATATATCAGTATATGCAAAATCTGGGCTCAATCATGATGTCAGACGTAAGTTGAATCAGATAACAAGATTATGGGTTGGTAAGAAAGATACAGGTGATGTGGAGCCAGAACTGGCAGAAGGTGCATTACAGGAGTGGCGACTAGCTCTTGAAGGTTTTGGAGTTCCAGAAGATTTTGAACAAATGTCCAGAATTTTTAAATGTGCACGCGTCTGGGATAGTTTAACGCCATTTCTAGCAACGGGGCATTTAAGAAAATCTGGATATGAAAAAGAAGTTCATCGGCAAATAAGGCGACGTTCAATTGTTTCGGATTCCAATGTTGACAATGTACTTGTGGAACCCCTACCGAATATATTAGTTCACGGTTCAAGTCGTAGCACGTTACATTTTTACAGGTTTCGATCACGCGGTGGCGAACAACAAATCGACACGCATGGTGCATTTCTACGTTTGACATTCCCCGAGCCAATAAGAGGGCCATTGGCAATCGGATTTGGCTGTCACTTTGGACTTGGATTGTTCGCTCCTAAAATTTAGCTAGTTAAACTAACAATACTAGCACATATTTCCTCAATCCGAGCTTCAATGAGGCGGGGGCTAATTAACCCCCGAAATACTTGCAGAACCGTTATAAGAGACGGGTAAAGGAAGGCTTCAATGAGGCGGGGGCTAATTAACCCCCGAAATAATTCTCCATAAAATAATATGACACAGCAAAGCACCAAGCTTCAATGAGGCGGGGGCTAATTAACCCCCGAAATAATGAAGCCAATCGAAACAGTTGAATAATTTTCAGTCTGCTTCAATGAGGCGGGGGCTAATTAACCCCCGAAATGTGGTAGACCTCAAGTTCGGCGAGGGGGTGCTGGTAGCTTCAATGAGGCGGGGGCTAATTAACCCCCGAAATGTAGCTGGTGCCGGCAGGCGAGAATGCAGGCGTCATTGCTTCAATGAGGCGGGGGCTAATTAACCCCCGAAATGACTGCAATATAGCAGAGATGTTTTAACCATGATTCAGGCTTCAATGAGGCGGGGGCTAATTAACCCCCGAAATGACATCATCGCAATGTCGGTCTTCGCCTCGAGAATCAGCTTCAATGAGGCGGGGGCTAATTAACCCCCGAAATGGGCCGTCTGGAATCCAGCTCGGTTGAGCCGATGATCAAGCTTCAATGAGGCGGGGGCTAATTAACCCCCGAAATCCCGCTGTTTCTTTTTGCGGCTTGCTACG
This sequence comes from Arenicellales bacterium, assembly GCA_965203865.1. Lineage (GTDB taxonomy): Bacteria > Pseudomonadota > Gammaproteobacteria > Arenicellales > JAJDZL01. Next base: position 730,627 of record OZ241916.1, on the reverse strand, counting down.
CGTAAGGGCTTCAATGAGGCGGGGGCTAATTAACCCCCGAAATATTGTGGTTCCGCCCGTCGTAATACAGCAGCCGCCACCGCTTCAATGAGGCGGGGGCTAATTAACCCCCGAAATTGCTCAAAACCAACGCCGCAGGCGATGGCGTAGTCCAAAGCTTCAATGAGGCGGGGGCTAATTAACCCCCGAAATGCTTCTATCGTACAACCGGGCTGCAACAGAACAACTTGCTTCAATGAGGCGGGGGCTAATTAACCCCCGAAATTTGTTCCGGCGATGCAAATTACCGGTGAAGAGGCGTTTGCTTCAATGAGGCGGGGGCTAATTAACCCCCGAAATGCTGGGAATCTGCCCGCCCGGCGAACCGCCGGAAGTGCTTCAATGAGGCGGGGGCTAATTAACCCCCGAAATTATAATCAAGCCTTATTCTTTTACTGGAGATATGAGCTTCAATGAGGCGGGGGCTAATTAACCCCCGAAATCCAGGTTGAACTCTGTAATTGCGGCGGCAAGATTTTCGCGCTTCAATGAGGCGGGGGCTAATTAACCCCCGAAATTGTACTGGTCTGCGCTGCAGGTTCGGAGCCATTCCCCGCTTCAATGAGGCGGGGGCTAATTAACCCCCGAAATCAGACTCAGATTTCCGCGGCGGCAACCGACAAGCTTGGGCTTCAATGAGGCGGGGGCTAATTAACCCCCGAAATACAGCTAGGGAAACCTGGTCGGTGCATAGCCGGGGCGCTTCAATGAGGCGGGGGCTAATTAACCCCCGAAATTCTGCTTCGGCTGGCGAAAGCGGAGAATGAAGCGAGAAAGCTTCAATGAGGCGGGGGCTAATTAACCCCCGAAATATGAGGTAGAACAGATGCCGAACGAAAGACTTTTCAAGCTTCAATGAGGCGGGGGCTAATTAACCCCCGAAATATTATGAATACCCCCGACTTTCTCTCCGGCGAATCAAGCTTCAATGAGGCGGGGGCTAATTAACCCCCGAAATGATTGTCGTACTGCTTCCTGATCCACTCCGCTATGTACGCTTCAATGAGGCGGGGGCTAATTAACCCCCGAAATTCATCTTCCGAAGGCTTCCCTGACGCACGTATCGTATAGCTTCAATGAGGCGGGGGCTAATTAACCCCCGAAATGACTGTTCGGCACAATGGAGCCGGCTGCATGAGGCACGCTTCAATGAGGCGGGGGCTAATTAACCCCCGAAATAATGCTGGTAGTACGTATCCACCCCCTTGGCATCGTCGCGCTTCAATGAGGCGGGGGCTAATTAACCCCCGAAATCTTGTGATGAAATCAAGACTGTTTGACAAGCCGGAATGGCTTCAATGAGGCGGGGGCTAATTAACCCCCGAAATTCTCATTTACGAGCAGTTCGACGCGGTGCCAGTGCAGGCTTCAATGAGGCGGGGGCTAATTAACCCCCGAAATACAATCAGTGGTTTTCGATGGCTTATCCGATTGCGTACGCTTCAATGAGGCGGGGGCTAATTAACCCCCGAAATAGGGCTTGTCAATGCACCAGTATGTTCGATGCGAAGCTTCAATGAGGCGGGGGCTAATTAACCCCCGAAATTGCCGAAAACTGAAAGCCATGCGACCAACAGTTTGACGCTTCAATGAGGCGGGGGCTAATTAACCCCCGAAATAGGGGGTCTGCGGAACGCACTACCACAGAGAATACAGGCTTCAATGAGGCGGGGGCTAATTAACCCCCGAAATCCTGCTCGATTGCTCGACGAACACGCGGACGTTCGCCCGGCTTCAATGAGGCGGGGGCTAATTAACCCCCGAAATGGCTATACTGGCGTCTTTATTCATTATTGAGAGAGGCTTCAATGAGGCGGGGGCTAATTAACCCCCGAAATATTACGACTATGTTTATGGGTTCGCTTGGCGTGAATCCGCTTCAATGAGGCGGGGGCTAATTAACCCCCGAAATAACCTCATGAAGCTTGGTAGCCAAAGCAGGATTAACCGCTTCAATGAGGCGGGGGCTAATTAACCCCCGAAATCAAATTTCCGTCTGGACGATAGGCATTCCGATGATTCGGCTTCAATGAGGCGGGGGCTAATTAACCCCCGAAATCATTGCGAACATAACAGTCTCAGCTGGATTGAGTATCGCTTCAATGAGGCGGGGGCTAATTAACCCCCGAAATAATTTTATTCTGGGGCCGGGCCACCTGCCAGCTGCTTCGCTTCAATGAGGCGGGGGCTAATTAACCCCCGAAATGATGAGAAGTCCTCTTGAGCAGTATGTCGCCGCCGGGCTTCAATGAGGCGGGGGCTAATTAACCCCCGAAATGCAGCCGCTTGAACTCCTTCTCGAGCTCCCGCCCGTCGCTTCAATGAGGCGGGGGCTAATTAACCCCCGAAATGGAGGTGAAGAATGCCGCCCGCACTGCAAACTGAGTAGCTTCAATGAGGCGGGGGCTAATTAACCCCCGAAATTGAAGAAGCGCTTCAGGGCGACGATCCTTTCGAGCGAGCTTCAATGAGGCGGGGGCTAATTAACCCCCGAAATTTTGCACCTCGACAAGCCGCCGGACGACTTGAATAGGCTTCAATGAGGCGGGGGCTAATTAACCCCCGAAATATACCGGCACCCCAGGAGCAGTATCCGCCTTTGCGCGTGCTTCAATGAGGCGGGGGCTAATTAACCCCCGAAATGGTCTGGCTCTGACTCTAATGCCGACGATGGATCATCGCTTCAATGAGGCGGGGGCTAATTAACCCCCGAAATATTACTGATTCGGTTCGTGTTCCCTTCTCACATACTATGCTTCAATGAGGCGGGGGCTAATTAACCCCCGAAATCAGCCGAACCAGAAAGCATAGGATAGCCTTCAAGCTCATTGCTTCAATGAGGCGGGGGCTAATTAACCCCCGAAATCGTTGTCCAACCGGCTCATGATACTCTTGGCGCAAATCGCTTCAATGAGGCGGGGGCTAATTAACCCCCGAAATCTGCCAGCAGAAGTACGCACGCCAGCTGGAGTGCAGAGCTTCAATGAGGCGGGGGCTAATTAACCCCCGAAATACCCCCGTGCTTCCGGACGCGCCGCTCGAAAACATCAAGTGGCTTCAATGAGGCGGGGGCTAATTAACCCCCGAAATGATGCCTTGAAGAATAGAAAGGTTATTGAATACTGCGAGCTTCAATGAGGCGGGGGCTAATTAACCCCCGAAATTGCTCCGGACTATTCGGCGGCGACTCCCGCCCAGCGCGCTTCAATGAGGCGGGGGCTAATTAACCCCCGAAATCGACGGCCCCTTGGCCGAAGGGGTCGCCGTCCTTCACGCTTCAATGAGGCGGGGGCTAATTAACCCCCGAAATTGGAAGGAGATAATCTTGTTGCAGATGGCTATTTGTTTGCTTCAATGAGGCGGGGGCTAATTAACCCCCGAAATTTCAGTTTGTCCGCCCCAATCAATCATGCTAAAAATGCTTCAATGAGGCGGGGGCTAATTAACCCCCGAAATCTGATTTTCATGACCCTCATTGTATTTGAAAATTAGTGCTTCAATGAGGCGGGGGCTAATTAACCCCCGAAATATAGCTGATCATTACTACTCGACGCTGGACCGTGCTGCTTCAATGAGGCGGGGGCTAATTAACCCCCGAAATTTACCATGAAATAGTTGACCGGGAGGAGCAGAAGGCGCTTCAATGAGGCGGGGGCTAATTAACCCCCGAAATCTTTGCATCCATTCGATCGGCTGATGTGCCGGTCGGGGCTTCAATGAGGCGGGGGCTAATTAACCCCCGAAATGGCGGGGTTCACCGCCGTAATTACGCTGGAGTTGGCCTCTGCTTCAATGAGGCGGGGGCTAATTAACCCCCGAAATACAACCTTTGTTTTTCGGACATTCAAATAAATTTCCACGCTTCAATGAGGCGGGGGCTAATTAACCCCCGAAATCAATGAATCATAGCGAGAACCTCTGGCAGCTGATACTGCTTCAATGAGGCGGGGGCTAATTAACCCCCGAAATGGTGTTTCGGTACCGCCCGCCGGCATGGATTCGCTTGCTTCAATGAGGCGGGGGCTAATTAACCCCCGAAATGAGGAAGGTTTAGCAGTTGCAGGAACTCCAATTTTCATGCTTCAATGAGGCGGGGGCTAATTAACCCCCGAAATTATGTCGGAATAGTTGACTCCCTTCAAGATTCCGCTTATGGCTTCAATGAGGCGGGGGCTAATTAACCCCCGAAATCTTACAACAAGGCTTTGGCGAGCTATCCCCCGCCGTGGCTTCAATGAGGCGGGGGCTAATTAACCCCCGAAATATCCTTGCAATCATAGAGGAGCAGGTCAAGTGAATCGCGCTTCAATGAGGCGGGGGCTAATTAACCCCCGAAATGTATTTCCGGATCTGCTCGTCGTCCAGGTTGTCGATGCTTCAATGAGGCGGGGGCTAATTAACCCCCGAAATATCGACTACCGCAAATGCCAGTGAACTCGGTTCGCAGCTTCAATGAGGCGGGGGCTAATTAACCCCCGAAATCTAGTAGATCTCAGCAATCAGATATACCGGATAAAAGGGCTTCAATGAGGCGGGGGCTAATTAACCCCCGAAATCATGAAATCAATTAACAAATCACTTGGAGATTTAAAGATGCTTCAATGAGGCGGGGGCTAATTAACCCCCGAAATCGGTACGATTTTCACTGTCGATTTTGACGCAACTGAAGCTTCAATGAGGCGGGGGCTAATTAACCCCCGAAATGGCGCTGAACAAGCACAATCCGTTCCTTGAGGATGCTGTGCTTCAATGAGGCGGGGGCTAATTAACCCCCGAAATCGAGCATTTGCAACAGTTCAGTAAGTCTATGGGTACTGCTTCAATGAGGCGGGGGCTAATTAACCCCCGAAATTTGTTCATAGTCGGTAATCTGGCCCGGCGTTAAAATGCTTCAATGAGGCGGGGGCTAATTAACCCCCGAAATGCGGCGTTCCGGCATACGAACCGGCAAGAAACGAAGATGCTTCAATGAGGCGGGGGCTAATTAACCCCCGAAATGCCTATATAACTGCACTCAATCTGCTGTCGGTAGAACAGCTTCAATGAGGCGGGGGCTAATTAACCCCCGAAATGAATGAGCCCCCGAAATCTGTCTTCCGCTTGCAGCTTCAATGAGGCGGGGGCTAATTAACCCCCGAAATCGGGACTGCGGCTTCAATGAGGCGGGGGCTAATTTACGCTTCAATGAGGCGGGGGCTAATTAACCCCCGAAATATTAATGAGGCGGGGGCTAATTAACCCCCGGGATCTTTAATGCCCCCGAAACCAACTGGAACGCAAGCATTAAGCCGTAAGCTTCAATGAGGCGGGGGCTAATTAACCCCCGAAATAGCCCCTATCGCAATTTATTGGAAAAATAAACTTTTTCGAATTGATTACGAGAGGTCATAGGATTTACCCGGTTAACAACAATTTATTAAAGTTTTAATATCTCAACTTTACTCTTAAATACTTATTTTCAAAGAACAAATCAGGGTTCAATCGCTATCAGGTAATTTTTCACCACCAAAGCACTCGCAAAATCGTCGGCAAAATAAAATCTTCAAACAATTACTGCTTCCCTGACAGGTTTATTGTATTCCTTTCCAATACTTTCAACAAACAATTCTACTTTATCGGCTAATCCCAAATCGAAAATTAATACATGATCTTCTTTAGGATCAATCAATTCAGTGAGACGACCTACCATTTGAGCATGCCTACGAGCCGTCAAGCGGCACTGAAATACTGAAAGTTGCACCCACTCACCATATCCTTTAACAGACTTGAAAACTTTTCTCCAGCGTTTGGGGTCCGAAATATCGTAGGCAACAATGTAAAGTCTCTCTTTAGCCATAGTTCAATCAACGCGGTAGATAATGTGGATATTGTGGAATTTCATTCTGCAAAAAACGAGCTAGTAATCGAACTTGCACTTCAATTAATCGTCGCATTGAAACTCGATATCCAAATACCGGATGTGTAGTCTCTTGTTCTACACGGCGCTCAAAAATTCCAATAAATGATTTCCTGCCTCCTGGCTTAAGTGCACAAGCAGGTCCATTGTATACAAAGTCACTAACCTTGACTTCGCCATTATTGATAGCTTGTATTACACAAGAATCAGCAATGATGGGGCGAAACGGCTCCATTAAATCCAGAGCTAGTGCAGGTCGCCCATGCCTAGTTCGATGATACAACCCCATACAGGGGTCCAACCCTGTCACTGTAATTGATACTGAAAATAGTCTGGTAAGCAATGCATATGCGAGTGACAACATTGCATTGACCGGGTCAGTAGGTGGCCGACGGTTACGGGTTTCAAATGAAAAATTAGCTAACTCATTGCCTTCGCTAGATGTTAGCAAATTCGGAAAACAAGCGAAGTAAATGGCTGCTGCTTCTCCCTCAATTCCAAGAAGCACCTGCTCTGACTCTGCACGTTTTGCCTTGTTCACCAAAGAGTTTAATCGGTCCAAAGAAGTCTTTTTCATTTCCTGGTCGTCATCGCTACGCCAATTCCGTCGTAGCATAGTTCGTGAATTTCGTATTTTCGCTGACACCAGTTCTCTTGAAAATGCTAATCTTCGTTTCTCATCAAATGCGGTCCGATACTGAGCTTCGCGGACAGCCACATTTCCATTTGCAGTTCCCACAGAGTGACCTAAATACCACCCTCCCATGGTAAACCAAGAAACTGGTATCTCTTCTCTCATAAGTGCATGTATTGTCGGAGTAGTCATTGATATTGGGCCAAAAAGCGCTACATGGGAAACTGAAATAATCGGAACCTCTGTCTTATTGTCTTCGGATTCTATAACCAAACGTTCGCCATCTTTTCGCACCCTGGATCCAGGTGTTTGAATATATAGAGGGAGTGCGGGGTCGTCGGAAGGATTTAGTGGTCGAGGCGGATAGTTTTTGAGAAACATATTAGTTTCATCAGGCAAGCAAATGCCTGCTAGTGAACATTTAGGACATTTGGGACTATTCTCAAGCGGCGGGGGACGTTGATTTGAAGTAGCCAATGCTCGCAAACTTGAGATAGCTGTTAATGTATTTGTACGTAATTCCTCATCAAGCTTAATCGTTACTCTTTCGCGAGATGCAACATACCACAATGCACCACTCTCAACTTTAAAGCCATTATCTTCCAAAATCATTGCTTGAGTACACACTTGAACTCTCTCCGGTTCGTATGCTCCAGTTGCTACATGAGGCCGTTTACCTTTCTTGTAGTCTACCGGCATTACCGCCCCGTCCTTGACTTCAATAACATCCATTTTCGCAATTACCCCGAGACGCTCTGAAGCGAGGGTGACAGATCGAGCTTTAGACATCACATTGTCTAACTCATCCGATGAAGGCAGTTTCCCCTTGCCTTGATCTACCTTTGCATGAGCAATTTCTCCTTTAACAGTATCAACACTTTCTGCCCACTCTCCTTCAATCCATTCCAAATACGCCAAGCGAGGACAGTAAACCCATTCATTAACAATTCTTGCAGGAACTAAGGGTGTGTCTGCTTCAACCGGAGGGGGTGGCAGAGGAAGTGACCGTTGATGTTTATGAATTGTGGGGTTATTCATTTGAAAAAACTAATCCATAAGTTTCCCCAATTATCTTAAATGTTAGCCTGAATTACCAAAAAATAAAAATAACAAGCACCTTAAAAAAAAATTCCCATGCATACAAATTAGGACAATCATCAAAAAACGTTTACAAGGTTCAGGTATTCATCCACCACCTCTACACTTATGTTTTCGAGAATTTGAACTGTGATTTTACACTTACTGTTGAGGAAAAAGGCGCAGCTACTCCCTTTTCTGGCTTTATGCTTTAAGTCATAAATTGTGTACATTGACGGACTGTCGCTGAGCTTGATGGTTTGCCACCTTTGTTCAGCATCGTGATAATTTGATATCTAGCCCTTAGTACTGAATTTCGCAATTCTGAATCTACTATAACTCCAATAGTCTTACTCTCTTCCGTAAAAACTTGTTCCCTGCTTGAACCACAGTGGCTCAACGGTAGACATATTTTCTTGACGGCTTTACTTCTCTACGATTGCATTTTGACTTAGAGTTGCCTTCATCAGTAGAGATAACTAACTATTCTGCTAGTGATTCATTTGGCGTAGGTGCCGGCGGCGTCCATTTCCTCAAATGCATCCCCACTCCATTGTAGAATCCATGAACAGATTTCTCCAGCATCCCAACGAATTCTTTTGAACTTGAAAATTTTCTTTGGTCATTATAAACACAGAATATTTCAAACTTTCGTGGTAAGGGCAGCTTATTGAAATCTTTTATGTCTGTGTGGCCAATCAATTTTTTCAATTGATGTTCTTCGCCCTGAGACCTATTTTTAAAATATATTATTACAGATAACTTATCTGTACGAATTTCTTCTTTCTTAAATTGTCTCAAAAGCCACATCACCCTGCTGTATCCAGTTGTCTTATCGCCGGGTGCATCAAGTGCCATACTAGTGATAATTGCCTTTTTATTAATATTTACTATAACTTTAAGATCTGAAGCAGCATTATCAATTTTAAATTCTGCTTCTAGCTCATTTGCATTAACCAAGTGTCGACAACCATATTCTAGACGTTTTTTTGGATCATTGATATGCACTTTTGACATTGTGATCTTTACTTTATCTGGTGGTAAACGTAAATTTTGACAAAGTTGCAACTGTAAGTCTCTCACCTCGCTATACCAAGTAGATACGACATCATGCACTTCTGGGGAATCCTTTCGTATGACTCCTTGCCCTACCGCTGTATCAAGTAACTTTTTCCAAGATTGTCTAGGCATGCCCTCAACGCCTGATATACCAACTGACTTATCGTTAAGAAACCTAATGAATTCGTCTAGAATATAAGCTTCACAAGAACGGTTATCGAACACTTCACGATTTTGTAGCAATTTTGCCTCAGTCTGAATAAACTTCCAGGACCAATGAAATAAGCCTACACTATGCAAATACTTCTTTTGAACCTCAACCGGACTGTGGTCCGGTCGAGCAGCTAGCTGATTTGAAACCGTTATAACTGCGTTCAACTTTTGAGTTTTTGCAATTTGAAGATAGCGTTCTACTTGCCCTGCATCAAGGTCGGAATTTTTAATTTTCACCTCTAAAAATGCACGCCATTGACTATTTTTGCTCTTTTTAATAACAATTAGCCCATCAGGTTGGTCTTTGATGTCGCTCTCTTTCAACCTTACTTCAGTAAATGTTTTGATTGAAGGTCGTTTTCCTGTTTTTTCCCCTATCGATTCAAGCAATTGCTTTGCCAACTCCGGGATTGCTACCAATACTGCCAGTAACACCGATGTTTGCCACTGTTCTTTACGTGTAGATGAAACCACCGGAAATAATCTGGCTGGATTTTCGTTGAATAAGTTTTCATTTTTGTTAATCATTTGAATTTACCCTTGGTTGATGATGAATTAACAGGAGTTATGTATCTATGTACGCTAGGCTTCAATTTTGCTAGACTTTTTTTGTTCACGTAATTTCACTTTTTCTTGGACTTGGTGCAAATCACGAACTCGGCAATCCGTTCCGACAAGGCATCTATAAGGCCCGGCATAACTTTTTTACAGGCCAATCTTCTCAGTCGGATTCCTTTCAATACTAACAAAAAAATCCCTAGACCTGCTAAGTTTTTTCGTCATAGTGCTCAACAAACTCTTTTCTTTTTTGATTAATCAGTATCTACATCAAATAACTTCATTTAAATAGCTGTCGCATAAATTGCTTAATCGTAATTCGCTATCATTCTTGGTACGTTTCGCCAAACTTGAAACATACAAAAGGTTTAATCCCGAATTGAACGGTCCCGCCGCTTAAGGTATTCAAAATCAGTGCCGAAGGGGCGAGAAAGGGACACCTCTCCCTTGCGATTTTCAGTATAATTATTTATACGGCATTTTTAGTCATATTTTATTTGTTTAATTATAATTTTGTGGTAAACTGTAAATGGTAATCATAGTAAAGAATCTTAAAAATTAAGATAATATTTTTGTAGAATATAGGTCATCATGAATAAATCAGTAGCAAAATCAGTTGAAAATGATATCGCAATTCGCGACCGCGTGACAAGAGTAGAAAGTGATTTGAAAAATTCTGTTTCATGGCTACGTCCAGCTTATTTTGCCCAACTTGCCGGCATCTTCGCTGTAATCGCTCTTATTGTTGGGCAGACATATTTTTTCAATAAACAGTTAAATGACATAAATTCCAAAATCTCGTTGATTCAAACCGCTTTTGCAGTTTTAACTGTTGAAGTGCAAGATATAAAAGGCGATGTTAAAAACTTGGACAACCGGTTAGATAACATCGAAAAATATCTTGGAATTCGCCCATAGATCAACCCAATGACACAAACAAAAATAGCAGTCAACAGACTGCTATTTTTTTATCAATCAAACTGATTCAATCAGTTTCTTGATTCAATTGGGACATAAGCCCGGGATGCCTGACCGCTATAAACCGTCAATGGGCGAATCAATATGTTGCTACTGAACTGCTCAATAATCTGAACCACCCAGCCAGGTGTCCTTCCGACCGCAAAAATTGGCACAAACAAATCCTCTTTGATTCCGTGCAAGTGGTAAACAACCCCCGAATAGAAATCAACATTTACATTGACACCATGTCGAGCGTAAGGCTTCATTGCTTCAACCAGTGCCTGAAGAATTTCATACCAGTGAGGCTCCCCCATTTCCTTGGATAGTTTTTCCACCCCCTCTTTCATGTGCCTTGCCCGTGGATCCTCCGCTCGATAAACCCGATGTCCAAAACCCATGACTGCTTCACGATTTTTTCGCTTTGTCTTTACATACTCAGCAGCATTCTCTGCTGAACCGACTTCCTGTGCCATTTTCATCACATCCTCGGCTGCGCCACCATGCGACGGCCCGGACAATGCAGCAATTGCTGCGGTCATGGAAGCATAGAAGTTTGCACTGGTGCCGGTAACCACTCTTGCTGTAAATGACGACGCATTCGACCCATGCTCTGCATGCAGAACCAAATCCTTGTCAAACAAAGTTGCTGAGTCGTCACTTGGAACTTCGTTCTTTAGTTGGTGCAGAAAATGCGCCGCATGACTGATTTCCAGGTTTGGCTCCACTGGCGAGTTTCCGTTTCGAATGCGATCATGCGCCGCAACAATCATCGGAACTTGCGATGTCATCCGTATTCCTTTCTCGACAATGGCTTCTTCCGATTTGTCGTCAAAAGTCTCGTCAAACGCCCCTAGTGCAGAAACGCATGTTCTCAAGACTTCCATCGGATGTGCATCGCGCATCACTTCAATCAAATCCAGAATTTGTGCTGGAATCTTTCGCTCTCGCTTCAGCTTTTGATCAAAATCGTCCAGCTGGCTTCGTGTCGGCAATTCTCCATAGATCAAAAGATATGCTGTTTCTTCAAAATTTGAGTGTTCTGCCAAGTCATGTATTGAATACCCGCGATAGCGCAAGTCTCCTGCGCGGCCATCAATAGAAGACACTGCTGAGCGCTCGAAATACACTCCTTTGAGGCCGCGGTGCAATTCAGGTGTAGAATCGTTAGACATTTTGTTTTTCCTTGATTGGCTACCACTCTGACAGTTGACGAATATTATCAGTGATTTCATACCAGTCGGGCTTGTGGCTAACCCAGATATGCCTTTCAGCTTTAAATCCCAGGTCACCATCCAGAATTCCCATTCGCAGAATAACATCTTCGGGGTCCCGATCGCACTTTGCAAACACATGGCTCCCACAGTTGCTGCAAAAGAACCTGATCTTCTCTGGCGAGGATTCATACTGCGAAATATAGTCTTCTCCTCCGGTAATTCGGAACGCACTGGCATCCACAAGCGCACTTGAACCATAGACCGTTCCATGTGCCTTTCGGCAGGTGTGACAATGACAGTGCTGCAATCGACGAATTGGACCATCGACTTCAATGGTTACCTTCCCGCACAAGCAACTCCCCGTATTCATACTATCCCCCATAGTAAAAAATTGATAAAACCATAACCTTGAATCCGGCTACTCGTTAAAAACCACGATTACTCGACGATTGTGCCTGCCCTTGTTTTCCACTTTCTGAACTCGCACCGCGCCAATTTCACTGCTATTGGCAACATGGGTACCGCCGCAAGGCTGCAAGTCAACTCCCGAGAAGTTTACAAGACGAACCTGCCCCGACCCTCTGGGCGGCTGAACTGCCATCGTCTTTACCAGTTCTGGCTGGGCATCCAGCTCTTCCGTCGAAATCCACTGAAATTCTCTCGGAATACTCTGTTGAATCAGCTCATTCAACTTCCGGGTTACTTCTTCCTTGTCAATCACATTTCCAAGATCAAAATCCAGTCTTCCGCGCTCATCGCTAATTTGCCCGCCTGTAACCGGAGCAACAATAATTGCGGATAGCAGGTGCATGCAACTGTGCATCCGCATCATGCGATGCCGTCGTTCCCAGTCTATTTCAAGATGCACTGAAGAATCAGGTTCGGGCAATCTTGCGCCTTCTTCAACAAAATGATAGATCTCCCCGGACTCTCTGTCTTTTCTGGTATCGATAATTTTTGACTCGCTCCCGTTGAATGAAGCGCATCCAGTATCACCTGGCTGCCCGCCTCCCATTGCGTAAAACACAGTACTGTCTGTACTGAAACTGTTTGAATCTTGGTCGACAGACGTTACCACCGCTTCGCACTTCCGAAGATAGGGGTCGCGTTCATACAATGGTTCAGTCATGGCAATTTACAAACAAGAAACCTAAGCTTTCGGGCGTAGAGATTTTGGATCGTACATGGGACGTACTGATGCCTTGGCACCAAACATTTCATCGGCAATTTCAATTTCGTACTGGCCGGATTCAATGTACGCATTGTCGACACCATCATCGCAATTCACATAGCCCAAACCTACGCTTCCGCCAAGCGTATAGCCATACATTGCAGAAGTAATTCTTCCAGCCAGTTCGCCGTTTCTGTAAATCGGCTCTTCGTGATACATCAGCGGCCCCGGATCGTTCAGAACAAACTGCACCAGTTTTCTGGTCTGCGTTTCACCCTTCTTTTTGAGCAGGGCTTCTCTGCCAATGAAACCACCCGGCTTGTCCCACGCAACTGCAAACCCCAAACCGGACTCAATCGGCGTGTCTTCATCGCTGATGTCATGTCCCCAATGCCGATACGCTTTTTCAATTCTTAGCGAATTCAAGGCATGGTAGCCGCAGTGCTTCAGATCAAATTCCTGCCCTGCCTCTGCAATCGCATCATAGACATGCTGGGCAAATTCCGAGGGAATGTACAACTCCCATCCGAGTTCGCCGACAAAAGTAATCCTGGAAGCTCGTACATACGCATAGTTCAATTCAATCTCCTTCGATGCCAGAAAAGGAAATGCCTCGTTTGACAAGTCGGCGTTGGTAACGCGGGAAAGCAGATTGCGCGCTTCAGGCCCCATTATGGACAACACTGCATAGGCCGAAGTTACATCAGTTACGACTACATGAGCATCATCCGGCAAATTACGCTTCAGCCAAGAATAGTCTCGAAGCTGGGAAGCCGCAGCAGTAACTACCCAATAGCGGTCTTCTGCGATTCTCTTTACTGTAAGGTCAGCCTCTATTCCACCATGCTCGTTCAGCCATTGCGTATAGACTACCCGACCCGGCTCTACAGCCACATTGTTTGCACAGATTCGATTCAGAAAGCTTTCTGCATCTCTCCCTTCCACGCTGAACTTGGCAAAGGAAGTTTGATCAAACATGCCAACCCGATTTCGCACTGCTTCATGCTCCTCGCCGGAATAGTCGAACCAGTTTTGCCTGCCGTAGGAATATTCGTATTTGGGCTCAACACCTTCCGGAGCATACCAGTTTGCTCGCTCCCAGCCGCTTGTTTCCCCGAAGCAGGCGCCTTGCGCAGCCAATCGGTCGTGCAAAGGTGACTTTCGTACATTGCGAGCTGTTTCCGGGTTAAAGAAAGGCCAGTGCATTGCATACAGCAATCCAAGCGATTCAACCGTTCGGTCATGGAGATACTTGCTGTTGTTCTGAAACAGGTGAATTCTGCGAATATCCACATCCGAATAATCGCGCCGCGGCCTTCCTTCCATAATCCATTCAGCTATGACCTTGCCCACACCGCCCGACGACTGAACACCGATTGAGTTGAATCCTGCCGCTACGTAAAAGCCTTTTACAGGCGGTACTTCGCCAATGTAGTACCGGTCATCAGGGGTAAAACTCTCCGGTCCGCAGAAAAAGGTATGAATTCCATGTTCCTGCAGCAGTGGCACGCGATGCAACGCGTTCTCCAGCGCTTCTGAAAACTGGTCCCAGTCATCGGGAAGCTGGTCAAAACTGAAGTCCTCTGGTATGCCATCCATTCCCCAAGGCTTTGCATTGGGCTCAAATGCTCCCACAAGCAGCTTGCCGGCATCTTCCTTGTAGTAGGTGAATCGCGACTGGTCTCGCATTATCGGCAGGTTACGCGGCAACTCGTCAATTACTTCGGTAACGACATAGTAATGCTCCGCCGCATGAAGTGGAATCGCAACACCTGCCATCAGGCCCAGCTCTCTCGCCCACATGCCGCCACAGTTCACGACCGCATTTGCAGCGACATATCCCTGGTCGGTATGGACTCCCCGTACTTGGCCGTTCTTTACATCAATACCGGTGACTTTTGTATTCTCGAAGATTTTAGCGCCGTTCGCCCTGGCTCCTTTGGCATAGGCTTGCACCAGGTCCAGAGGATTAATCTGGCCGTCCTTGTGAACTATTGCTCCGCCAATGACATCTTCAATGTTAAGAATCGGATAGTATTCAAGTAACTCTTCAGGAGTCGCCAAATCCATTTCAACGCCAAATGAGCGTGCCATGGAGTAAATTCGCCTGACCTCCTCCAAACGTTCATGGTCCGTTGCGACAAACAAGGAACCATTTTGACGGTAGCCCGTACTTTGCCCTGTTTCTTCTTCCAGAGTTTCAAACAGTTTTGCCGAGTATCGGGCAAGTGTCGACATGTTGTAGTTGGAACGAACTTGTCCCACAAGTCCTGCTGCGTGCCAAGTAGTACCGCAACCCAGCTCCTTGCGCTCAAGCAAAATTGCATCGTCCCATCCTGCCTTGGCAAGATGATAGAGTACGCTCGCTCCAACTGCGCCGCCACCGATGACTACGGCTTTGGAGTTTGATGGTAATTCTTTGGTCATAGATCTCTGATTGGTTGAAATGCTTTTTCAATTTCAACAAAAAATATTTCATATAAAGAGTATTAATATACTCCAGAAAGTCAATAGCAAGAAACGGCTTGCACAAAAATTTCAGAAGTGGAAAATGAGAGAGTAGAATTTTTCAATCCTAACAATACGCCATGAATGCAAAGGACTACCAAACAATTGAAAGATCAATTGAATTTATTGAAAATCATTTCTCTGAACAACCCTCACTGAAGGAAATCGCCGCTCATGCCGGATTGAGTGAATACCACTTTCAGCGCTTGTTCAAGCGTTGGGCGGGAATCTCTCCGAAAAGATTTGTACAGTATGCAACAGCCCAATATACTGGAGCATTGCTGCGCGAGAACAACTCAATTCTGGAAGTGTCCATGGAAGGTGGATTGTCCAGCACCAGTCGCCTTCATGATTTGTTTGTCAATATTTACGCAATGACACCGGAAGAATACAGGCAGCAGGCGAGAAGTTTGACGATACACTACGGATGGAGTAATTCCCCGTTTGGACACTGCCTTGTTGGCATGACCGACCGCGGAGTCTGCTGGCTAAGCTTTCACGAGCGCCCGGAAGAATCAGCGCTTGGTGAATTAAAGTCGCAGTGGCGTGGAGCAAAATTGAGTGAAGATTCAATCAGAGCCAAGGAAGTTGTCGAGAAAGTTTTCGGAGACAAGCAAGATGCCGTAGCTCCGTTTATGATTCATCTGAAAGGTACGAACTTGCAAATTCAGGTGTGGGAAGCGCTTCTCAGAATCCCGCCCGGAAAATTGGTTTCCTATACGAATATAGCGAAAACAGTTGAACGCTCTAACGCAGTCAGAGCCATTGCTTCAGCAGTAGGAAGAAACCCTGTATCTTATATCGTGCCGTGCCACAGAGTAATTCGACGTACTGGATTTTTGGGAGGATATCGATGGGGCTTGGCCCGAAAGAAAGCTATTCTCGTTTGGGAAGCAGCACAGACAAACTAATTTGTTCTTGAAGTAGTTTACCTGCGCGATTAGATTGGCGAGCCCGTATCTCGTAGAAATTTCTATCAACGCAGACGTATAACTGGTATCAAAACTTCCGTGTAGCACGCATTTCGTCAAGGTCGCCCTCCCAGCCAGATCCGCGAAGCTGCAACGCTTTTTCTGCGCTCAAGGATTTTGCAGCAACAGTTCGCAAAGCGAAATTGATAGCCTCGTTTCTTGATTTGTAGCCATAGAGACGCATGACTCTAGCGCATGCTTCTTCGTCTATGTTTTCGTTGTTAATTGACAATTTATCTACCACCATGCTAATAAACTGGATATAGATTATATTCCCCTTCCCTGTTAAATGTATCCTCCAGGGTATATCAATGAGCATGCCTTACGATTCAATTACAGGCATTGGGAAGGTCTGTTATCAAACCAATACTTGAAAACTATTGTCGCCATCGCCCGGGTACAACAAGGCTGTTGTAGGTGTATAGGCATAGAATTTAAATTATTGTACTTACTACTTTTGCATCATCTCGGATAAAACACCTGACAAATGGTCAATCACTGTATTTCCTGAGGAGTCTTCCAGAATTGTTTTCAATCGCGGAATCCCTGCCAGAAAGTATTCATTTGCAATTTTTATCATTTCACCAGGGTTTTCAATCACTTTAACTGTACCGGTGTGTGCAATAGCCAAGAGAATTATCGCATGAGAACGCCAAACATCATCATCTCCAACTAGCACTCCACCCTCCATTGCCTTGTAAGTCTTCCCATTAAAATTTTTAACAGGAGGAATATTTTCTCTCACAGCAATACAGATTGCCAAAAACCACATATCTACCGCCCTGGGAAACGGACTATATTTATAATTCTTTCCCTTGCAAAAACTTTGAAACACTTCCTTATATATTTCTGGAATACGCAATTCAGTTTTAGCGAAAATATTCATATTCTTTACCAAATTATTGACTTAACAGCTACTCTAAATCACCATCTTACTCTCGCAAACATCACAGTGTGATTTATGGTCGCATTTACAAATCATTATTCTTCTGCTATCTACTTTCGGCTTATTTTTTAGGATAGTCGGATATTTGGCTGGATTGGAGAAAGTGCAGGATTGGCCTACCAACTCACTCAAATTATCCTGACATCCTGAAATTTCCGAACGAGTCAGAAATAAAACTAACTGTGAACTCTGTTGTGCAGCTACAGAAAGAACAAAATTTTTCACAAAATCATCCATCATTCCAAATGGCGTATCTACCACATTTGGAGCATTGACCCCGCTTACCTTACTAAGTGCCAAAACAAAGGCTATGGTTAAAGCTCGCTGAGAAGCTCCATTCAAACCTGTTGATAAGTCAAGTGTTTTGTTCTCTATACTTATCACTTCAATTTTGAAATTTGGTGATACATGCGTTTCATTAA
The DNA here is from genome assembly GCA_965203865.1 of Arenicellales bacterium. Classification (GTDB taxonomy): domain Bacteria; phylum Pseudomonadota; class Gammaproteobacteria; order Arenicellales; family JAJDZL01. The sequence continues at coordinate 712,959 of OZ241916.1, read as the reverse complement.
TCACTGTCAACCCCCTTTCTTCCACAGGAGCTGTTCTTATCATTTCGAGAAAAAATTCGTTCATCAATTTACTAACCTTTTCAATCTCCTCTGTCTTGAGTTTTGTAATCGTTCCGTCAATCAAAGTTAATAAATCTTTAACTAAATCGTTTTGCACAGCATTAATATTCCCTGCATGCTTACTCTTTAGCAACTTCTCTTTTCTTACCTCTAAAGCACTTATAGTTTCTTGATTATGTTTTAGGGCCTCTTGTTCCACAGCCTCGCTTGAAATTAATTTCGAGTGCTTGTCTTGATAGTGTTTCTTGCTTTCTTGAATCTGATGGACATCAACGTCACCCATTTTTTCTATTTTAGCCTCTATTTCTGCTTCCTTTTTTCCATACTCTTTAAGTTTTTGATTTAATTTTTGACGCTTTTTATAAACACTTTTGAATTTTTTGCTCCAAGCGTCGGATTGCGTAGGTATTAGCAAGCCATCCTTAGTGTTGTAGAAAAGCTCAGTCACCTTCTTGCGGAGGTTGTCAGTGTTGCGATTAGTTTCAATTAAATTGTTTATATGTTGTCGCCGCTTGGAACCATCCGGATTTTCCTCGGACAGATTTTCACCACAGATACAAACTTTTTGATTCAGGTGTTCCATAAGAACAGGAATTGTCTGAAGTGGTATTTCTCCTTGTTCATGCAAACCATCAAGAATTGACTTGGAAACCTGAAATTTTTCTTCAATCATTAGTTTGCCAATTAATTCATCCTTAAACAAATTTGCGTGCTCAAGTTCGATCTGTTTTAACTGGTCTTGAAGCGATTTGTGTACCTCTTGAGTTTCTTTTCGTTCTTTGCGCAAATCTTCCTTATTCCCACCTCTCAAAGCATCTTCCAACTTCAGTTCCAAATCTTCCAATTGTTCTTTAGCGTTTTCGAGTCCTTCTCGTTTTTGTTTTATTGAGTCTTGTAACTCTGTGCCTTTTTCATGAGTAGTTTCAATGTCAGCATAAACCTGCTTTAACTCATCATCTACATTTGAATTATCGCTTATTTTTTTACTTATTTTTCTTCGTGATATTTCCATGTGTTTTTGTAGATTTTCAATCGCATTTAGTCCTAGCATTTGTCTCAGTGCATTTTCTACTTTCTTCTCGCTATCTACTCCCTTAATAAAATTTAGTGCTTTATCTCCGTCAGTAAAGAACACTTCACGAATATCTTCGGGAAGATGAGAATTTATCTGTACCTCGGGATGATTTATTTTTTCATGTCCATCAAATGTGAATTTGAATAGCTTGACATGGGATGTATCGACACAATCAAATTCTTTTCCTCTGGGTTTTTCAGTGCAAAATCGGATTATCCGAAATTGCTCACTGTCTTCATCCTGGACTGCAATTTCATAATCTAATTCAACCCGGACCGTTATCTCTTTATTGTTTGGCGCATCAATTGGGCTCATACGAAAATTTTTTCGAGGGCCCGGTAAAGCAACATCTCCGAATAGTCCCCACTGCAGGGCTGTGTGCAACGTAGTTTTCCCGCTATCATTGTCAGCGCGAACTATTGTAATATTCCGTTTACTGTCTGTTGAAAATTGAATTTCAACGTCCTTCAATAATCGAAAATTTTTGATTTCAGCTCTTAGTAATTTCATTTGATTTCTCCTAAACCTTTTTCTTTCTCAGCTCAACCACTGCTGATTTTCTTACTTGCCTTTTCTATTTTTTTTGTGATTTCTTCGTGTTTTCTCGATTTCGGTACTGTTGGGTCTTCCTGAACAGCTAAACTGTCCGTAAGAAGTTGCTTGAGGCTATCTCGGTAACCACTATACCGCTCCGGAATATTTTGAAGTTCGTTAAACAACATATTTCTGATCTTTTCTTTGCTATACGACATCAGTATTTATTCCCCATTCATTTGCTAAATTTTGTAATTGCCTTACCGCCCGGTGTGGGCCGTTATTCTTTAACTCATTTCGACTTAAATTACTAAACTCCCAAACTCGCTCTAATTCAGAGCGAACTATCTTTCTTTCATCTTTGTCAAGAACACGTCCGTTTGAATCAGGAGTGCAATCTGGTGGAAGAACCACAAAGTCGTGAATTGTTGCGTGATTTTTTCCAGTTTCCTGACATTTTCGCAACAAACGCCCTCTACGTTGAATCCATTGGCGCCTAACTGTGGTGCTTGCCAGTACATACGCCAGTTCAATCTGTGGAATATCAACACCCTCGTCCAAAACACGTTTGGCAGTCAATACCTGAATTGTGCCTTCTTGAAATGAGGCCAAAATACTAGTTGCTTTCTTGCTATTAGCAGTCTCTTTCTGGGTAAGCTGATGAAAAATAAGTCCTTTATCAAGTAAAATACTGTTTACTTTCGTTAGTTGGGCAGGGTCTTTATCAGTTGCGTATATCAATGCATATTTAAGTGTGTCCTTTGACTCAGAATCCAACAGTTGGGAAAGAATCTTCAACTTGTTCTGTGCAGTCTCAATTATCAAACGTCTCTTGCGCAAAAGATTTCCCAACTGGGTATCAATTTCGTCATTTTCAAGTTTCCACCTCTGCCTAGCAATTTGTGCGGTAATTTCATGCCAACCCTCCATCTCTTCATCCGTCAATGAAACAAAATGAACATGGTAATCATATTCGGTTAAACACACACCTATCGCTTGAGACAGGTCGTAGGCAAAACAAATTTTTCCGAAATACTTGACCAACTCCTCTGTGCCCTTCTCATCGTATTGTCGAACGGGCGTGGCTGAAAGCCCCAACCTGTAGTCAAAAACCTGAGGGGGATTTGATAAAAAGTCGGGCGCTCCAAGGTTGTGGCACTCGTCGGCTATCAGTAATTTTTTTGAATTGATTTTTGATATAGATTCAATGAATGACGAGTCGCAAAGAATTACGTTACTCACTACAAGTATTTCTGCTCGCGAAACAGCGAGTTTCAAATTAAGATCAACTTTTGAAATTAATTTGTTTCGATTTTCAGATCCTATTGCATCAGATAGATTTACTGGAACCACATTAAATTTATTGATTTGTTCACACCATTGGTTAATCAGTGGCCGATACGGAGCAGATATGACCACAAGTAGTGAATCAAGTTCATTTTGCAATCTACAAGCTGCCACCATTGATGTAATGGTTTTTCCAGACCCAGTGGCCATTTCAAGAATTCCATTTCGCCCAGAGTTTTCCCAAGATTTAACTGCTTCTCCTTGATGAGAAAAATCTCCGCTTTTGAACTCCAAGTTATCAGGAATTTCAAGACAATTGACAATTGAATCATCAAGACTATCAAACTCATCATGGCTTGGATATGCATCCAGAATATCTCTTTCCTTTGGCTCACCCGTTGTCTTGTATTTTTTTACTATTTGTTTCTCAACTGCCTCTGGAAGGGTGAATACATGACAATCACTATCACCACCCGACCACAATAAATCAAATTCTTCCTGCAATCTCTCTATATGAAAAACCGAGTCCTCACCCTTCCAGTCTCGCGAAAGCGTCAATTGCTCCCTATTTGAACCAAGCCCACTTTTTGTTTGATTCATTGACCCATGAAGTGCTAAACGATTTTGATCATCTTTCAATAGCCATACTTTTTGATGAAACTTGCCTTCAGACATTACAGCAAACTTTATGATCAATCGTTTCCGAACAATTAACCAAGCGAAACATTCAAGAGTATGTTGAATCAACTCATTTTCATCTGGAACATCTTGTATAAAAATTTGCTGAGCAAGAATTTCAAGTTGATCTTTATTCCGAGTGAGTACTTCAAAGTCGGCCTCGGGGACGGATGGGCTTATTACAATTCGCATTGGTGCTTGAGAATTTTTCAAGAAAGTTGCCAAACCAGGTGCTAATTCTGGAAATGAGCTACTAGAAAAATATCCCATCATCACATCCAATGCTTTCGTAGCTCGAAGAGCTGGAATTAGAACTTCCTTTGCGACTGGCTCAACCGGAAGAATATAAAGTGAACGTGCATCTGATGTTGCTGAATATAGGTTCATAGCTTGAATAATTTATTTAGATTTACAAATGACAAATAGCGCATCCGTCCAGATTTTCACCATCTGGAACTTCATAGCGTTTTTGAAGGTTCTCTACATCAGTTAACGATCGACCGTCAACCCAGGTGTACTTTCTTTCTCCTTCGGTTTTTTCGTAGCACTTCGCCTTCTCGAACAATTCGGGGTGCTGCTCTTTCAATCCCTGCCACTCGCCGATTTGCTGGTAAAAGCAGAAATAGCATCCTGATCGCGAACGCCAACTGTAGTACGGAGGCAAACCTAGCCCCGAATCATTGAGTAACGACTTCACTTGCTCCAAGTCCACGCCGAATTCCTGAAATGGGTAAACAGGAATAATGTTCTGGGCTTCCGATAGCATTACTTTCTTTTTCTGCTGATACCCTAGCCTCTTTTCATCGGCACGAATTCCAATGTATGAATAAGCTCTGTCATCTCCGATTTCACGCTCAAACGGCTGAATTTTCAGTACGCGAGTGCACCATCGCGCTTGCGGGCTAGGCAAAAATCCCCCGTAAATTTCATTCAGATAAACATCAAAGGCCGTACGATTGCCCTTTTCCTTTACACCCAACCCTTCCAACGCACTGAGACGTTTCACTGTTACACCGAAAATTGCCTCGAATCGCTCTATGTACCTGTAGGTCTCTTCCAGTTCTGCTCCTGTGTCGCAAAATACGAACTCAAGATTTAACTGGGGAAATTTCTCCATTAGTAAAATTCCGAGTGCTGTAGAGTCTTTGCCGCCCGAAAATGAAACAATATGACGGGCATCTGTATCCAGAACGGCTTCTTCCATTAGTACCATTACTCTTTCCTCGCTGGAGACATATCAGAACAAGTTGAGTTGCTGGTATTTTCCAATTCGTTCAAAAATGCAACTGCTTCTTCCCGACCAAGCACATTGTCAAGTTTCGAATACCACTGCTGTATACGATTCTTCAAGAGTGGTGCAGTTACTATGCTGGGCCTGCCAGATTCAAGTGCCAACATTTCAATACGAGACACAATTTCTTTTAGCTTAATCTCAAACTGAACCGAACTTCGGTCAACCCAATTTTTTATTTCCTTATCCAGTACTATCGTGCTAATTGCCCGAGCGAAAGAAGCTTCTGTAAATCGATCGTTTGTTGCATCAAATGCTCTTCTCAAAATAGCTCGTTCTACGGGTTCAAGCACACCATTCGATAACAAATCTTCGCTAAAGCACTCTGACCATTCTTTCGCAGCATGCAAACAGTCTTGCGAACTATTCGAGTTAATGGATATCACATCGCGAATCACGGAAACCGCTGCTTGGGTATACCTGTCAACAATAGATTCCAGTTCCCTTCGCGCAGATTCAACGGACTTGATAATTGCTTCATAGCTATCTTTTTTCGATTTCGCCAATTTGGGAAGCTCAACCAGAGCCAACTCAACGGGGTCATATTCCTTCTTGATAATTTGCTGAAATTTGCGAGCGTTTGCAGAAACTTTTTGAGTCCTCAAAGCAGTTGCTGGCAATCTACTCTTCCAAACAGTTATTGCATCATGAAACTGACGAACCAATTCTTCTTGAGCAATAATTGGTTCATTTGCAAACTGATTGATTAATTTTTCAAAGTATTGTTTTGTTTTTCTGTCCAGTTGAACAACTTGAATGGAAAACTCTTCCGGATGTGAACAGATGCTTTCAATTTGACTTGGCAGAATATCGGGAAGATATTCATTTTTGTGCCTGATCGCTACAGCTTTACCGAAAGCCTGAAGCCCGGCACCTATCAGAATCGGAAGTATGCCTCTCCGAACTCCGTACGGCGGACCCGTTAGACTTTCAATTAATTTCGAGAAATCTTTTGATTTACCAGGTGTGACAAAGAAGTCTTCAAGAATTTTCCAGACTTCCGACAACCCGGCATCACTTATCTCCGAGGGATTAGACCATCTCCAGTTGGATTTCGACTGTCGATATAGTCTGGGGCGGACCAACACTGTTCTGTATAGAGAAACCTCGGGCGTAGTTGCTGTTGGCTCAAATCCGAGATTTGGCTGGCCGGATTTTTCCAGCACTCCGAAGATGAGTTTCTTTCTTGCGTTGACCATGGGACGGGAAATTCGCCCACGGACAACAGACTCGTTTTTTATGAGAGGAGTTTTTGGATATCTGCGATCTGCTAGTTCGGAAAGGTATTTAAGGTAATCACCCCCCCCCCCACGAAAATCTGGCTCCAGTTTCGGGAACCAGTAACTGTCATTACCTGGATGAACGACTCGTTTCATAATTCGCAGCAAATTTTCCTGGGCAGCCTCTACCAATTGCTGCAACTCTGAATATACCAAAGGGTCGGTGGACAACAATTCATGATTCTTCTGGAGTCGGCGCAAGGCTACAATTTCAGTTACGACTTCGCGGATCTGAAGGGGCATTTTCGGTACAACGAGCACAATACCTTCAAACGTCTTTAGACATGATTGCGCAAACTTCACAAGCTTGCTTACACTCTCGCTTGTTTCTGGAAGGCAATATACGATTCGCCCATCTTCTTCAGGTTGAATTGACAAGGCAGGATGCCCTTTCTGTTCTTTCAACAATTCATCGCCCCAAACATACATGCCAGAAAAAAATCTTCTCACCGAGAATTTTATGTTATGGACAACAGGACGCACATAGGGTGGCGGATGTTCATTGCCAAGTTCCGAAATTACATCCAAATCTGCCTCAATCCTGAGACACTCTTCTTCCAAATGCGATCGGATATCAACATCTGTTCCATGCCATACAGAAATATCATCATTCTGCTGGCGGTAAAGAAGCAATTTTCGCTGAACCAAACCGTCGATTGTCTTCTCTGCCCTGCTGCCGGATAAACTGCCATTGCCGGCAACAGCGAAAATTAATAGCTTCTTCTCGACACGCACTCGCTCGCCAGAACTCCCCATAGCCAGCATCGCTACGGTTTTCAAAACTTCTCTTTCTGCATCATTCACTGTTTTCGACAAAGCCGACTCGGTCTCGAGCCACCTTCTCTGAGTGCCCCCGATTCCACTGTCTGTTTTCATGTATTCAGAAAAATAATCGTACATGCTTGTTAAAGTCTGTGCTTGTCCAAAATCTGCATGATGAATAAATGATAATACCGTTCGTTCATTTTGCGCAAGTCGGGAAGCCAATTTGGGCAACAAGTGCAGAGTAATTGAACGAACTGGATAAGCATCTTGCAGCGTCTTGGAAAGTTCTTGAGCATTCTTGAACGAATCGAATAATCCGAGCTTAACAGCGTTATTCGCCTCTTTTTCAAATCTGCCAAGGGACGGCATTTTCTGTTTCGGCTTTAATTCAGCAATCGTTGAAGCAATGAATTTGTACATTTCCTTGCTGTCTTCAACGTATTCAACTGTCGTAAAGCGACCGGCAATTTTTCGCCAGCTACTCCGCGCAGTTTGGCTCAGGTTTCCCGCATAGTGGAAAAAATTTTGATGGAGCAGCAAGACGAAAGATGCCGAAGGTGCGTTCTGCCGCATTGTCCACTCGGCAGCTTGCTGGACTTCGGATAGCAGCTCTGCCCGCCCCGATGACACAAGAGTTTCGAGATGCCTGCCAAATTCATCCCATACAATCGAAATACGGTCCATTTGCTGTTCGGCAGCTTTTTGCAGTATCGCATCCAGCACATTAACAATAGTGCGCCTGGATCTCATCGGTCCTTTCAAGCCCCTCAAAGTCTTTTTGGCTTGGTCCAAAATAGCATCCGCCGGGTTGGACTGATGTCCTTCCAGAACAATTGCCACGCCCCTGGAAGTTGAATTTATTCGTTCATCTATTGATTTACTGAAGCTCTTGTCAACTGCCGTAAAGCGCGAGTGAATCCGTGAGAGTACATCTTTTGAATTCTTTGCATTACTGACCAGCAACGCTGCAATTCCGGCTACCAATGATTTTCCCGAGCCGTAGGTGGCAACAACAATTGAAGCGGGGGCAGGCTGACCATTGAATACGGCTTGAATTACACCCAGGCTTTTTGATGTGGGTTGAAAATGCGCAAAACGCTCTGGATGGTCCAAATCCATGCGCAGGTTAATAGCCTTCAGGAAACTGTCAGCGGAACGCTTCATGAACGCGATTTCCTGTAGTAGCGTCTCAACCAGTCGACGCTATCCAAACCCTTGATACGAATCATTCGCTCCCCGCCCGAATTATCCAGATGAATCAGTTTCGTGCCGAGTTCTGCTTCTGCTCGTCCCAATATATCAATTAGTGAATCCGAATCAAGCACAAGGGTTCTGCCCGGACCATTGGGTTTGGACAAGGCATCGGAAAATTTGATTTGATGATGATCGCTATTTGCCTCGCTCTGTAACATGGCACTCAATGAATATCCAAGAATCTCGTAGGGAATTGATTTACGGCTACGATTGATCCTGTATGTCTCTGTCTCGCAATGCTGTGTCACCAATTCCAGAGCCCGGAACGGACATTCGCTTCCATCTTCTGGATCTGAATTTTGCGGCGGAACCGGTGTTGCATAGCTTGATAACAAACACGCTATATCTCTCTTCAATGTAGTTGAAGCTGCTGTCCGCCCGCATGCATGCGAGACGTAGTACTGAAATGCTTGTGAACATCGCAACCGGTCAAACCGGTCACCAGAAAAATGATTGAAAAACCAATTCCATGCGATCGCCCTATCTTGTGCGCAAACCAGATTCAAGTGCAATGCCCACCATGTTGCGATATCAAGAAAATATTCGTCATGCTCCAAAATTGTTTTGCCCAATGAAGTAATTTCCGGGGGTGCATTACGGTTGGGCTTTTCAGTCAATCCTGTTGCAATCATCCAAAACTGAATTGACTTTGCCATGTTGCGACCAACACCCAGCTCATCAGATACGAATGGATGATTATTGAATATATCTGGAGAATCGTTGAGAAGCATCAATCCCTTGGGAAGCCAGTCTTCCCGAACCGCGAATGTTTCGTGTCCTCCGAATGCCATAATCGATCTACACTGCCAACCTTTCCATCGATCGCAGGTTTTGATATACACCGCAAACGATTTGAGCTGCGTGTTTCGCTTGCTCCATTGTATTTTGAATGGAAAATGAAAATCGAACACTCCCAAATGCCTGATCATTACTAAGACCCATTGCGCGAAGTACATGGGAAGGCCGCGGCAAATGGCTAGTACAGGCTGATGTCTGTGAGCAAATGATTCCTTGTGCTTCAAGTTGAGCCATCATGGCCGTTCCGTCCACGTACGGAAACATAAGGCTTGTAGTATTCGGGACTCGTTTGGAGCAACGCCCATTGACTTTAACATCTGGCAGATTGTTCAAAATTTGGTTTTCAAAGCAATCCCGCAATGTCTCCATATGCGATACTGCATGGTCAAAATTTTCAGATCGAATTTGAGCTGCCACTCCAAACCCAAGGATTCCTGGCAAATTTTCGGTACCCGGACGAAGTCCTGATTCCTGTTCGCCTCCCCATGATATCGGCATCAAGGAATCCCGACTGCCAATAAGCACCGCACCCACTCCTTGAGGGCCATGAATTTTATGCGCCGCAACAGTTAAAAAATCAATCGGAAGTTCATTTAATCTTATATGAATTTTCCCTACGGCCTGCGCAGTATCCACATGCAGCAGAACATCATGCTGTCGACAAATTTCACCGATTTGCTGAATGGGTTGCATTACACCCGTTTCACTATTTGCCCACTGAATCGAGACGAGCGTCGTCGGTTGCTCCAACGCCGAAACCAATTCATCAATTGAAGCAACACCGTGTTCATCAACTGGTAAAACCAATAATTCCACGCCATCGGTTTCAAGAGCGTATGCAGTGTTCATTATCGAAGAATGCTCGACTGCAGTAGTTATCAGTCTTGCCTTGGTTTTCTGGCCTAATGCACTTTGCAAGACCAGATTATTTGCTTCAGTGCCTCCTGAAGTAAACACAACACAATCTTCATCCAGATTTACAAGCTGCGCTACTTGCATTCGGGCCCGAGCAAGTGCCTCCTTTGCAACTCTTCCCTGGCTATGCGGGCTGGAAGGATTGCCGTGAAGTGTTGTCATTCCTTCAGTTACTGCATTGACGACATCCGGCAGTGGACGCGTTGTAGCGTTATTATCCAAGTAGATTTGTTGAAACGAACTGTTCAATGTTGTATCGGGGAAATGTTAAAGCGAGTCCTGTGAAAATCATCCTCTCAACAATCCCAGTATTTTACGCAATTGGGTCGAAAATTTCAGTGTCAATTGAAACCTTCTGATACAAGCCCCTTCAATTTGCGGCACAATTCATCAGTGTGATTGACCGGCCGACACCCCCTTAAATGAATAAAACGTTTTGAAATATCAGCTTCATAGGATGGAATGTTTTTCCAGCTTCTCAATTTCTCCCTCTTCCAACTTCAGCGATTTAAATTTCTCCTGAAAAGGGACATCATTGACAGTTTCTTGCTGTCTTGACGACAAGGCTTGTAAATTACCTTCCAACCCGACAAGGAAAAGATAGCCATCCATTGCAGGACTTTGGGGAAAACTGCCTTTTTCCCAACTGTTGATTGATGCAACACCAATACCTGTAACTTCCGCTAGTTGCTCTTGTGTCAAACCGAGTTCTTTTCGAAGCTGAAGTAGTTCTTCAGGTCTCATCGGCGGGGGCACCTTCAGGTGGCGACAAACTTCCTCGTGACAAATTCTGTCAGCAAGCGAGCTTGTAAACTCGAAATCACATTCCAAGCACCTGTGAACCGGAATATTGGCATGAAGAGTCGTTGCTCGCTTTCCTGTACCGTGTTCAAATGAAATTTCTTCCCACTGGACTTCCACATTTTTCGAGCCACACACAGCACAATCTTCATGAGGTGCTGATGATGGAAGCTGAACGAGACTACTCGTTTTTGCTTCAGCGTTCATATCCTAGACTCCTGTATAAACTAAAAACAAATATTCTTTTACATGCAAAACTATGTATAAAAACTGCGTCCAATTACTTTATCTCTGCCAACTTGGAGTTTGACATAAAGCAGGGGTTCATTAGCACCTATATGAATTTCCATTACATAACTCTTTGAACCGGGAGGTTGGTCAAATTCAACTTCTTCGATTTCATGACCTTCCACAGTTTTTTCCAGAATAAATTTCCAACAATTGTCCCTTGTAAATTCATCAAAAAATCGGTTCGGATGCGGATCTTTAACACTGTTTAGTTTCCAATCAATTGGCACATCTCGTGTAAATTTTGCCGACTTCTTCCAGTCTTGCAAAAAACGAATTGAATCTACGTCTGACATTTTCAATGTTTGTCGTAATAATCTTGGTATTACTTATAATATGATAGTAATATTCATATTTCCAATTGCTAATTGGCAGGAGAAAGTATATGAACCCGAAGCAAGAAAAGGACAAGTCATCGGTTAGTTCAAAAAACGATAATGGCGACCCGCTTAAACCAAAGCAATCGGACAAACATGACAGAAAGCCACTCGAGCCAAAAGTATTCACAGTAAAGATTGACCGCACTGAGTATAAAATCCCAGAGGACACTTTGGAGGGTGGAAAACTGTCAGGTACGCAGATTCGTCATTTGGTAAATCCGCCTATTGATTCTAGCCGAGATTTGTTTGAGGTGGTGGTAGGCGGTTCAGACCGTAAAATTGAAGATGCTGATTTAGTAGAAATACATGATTGGCGACGTTTCTTTTCAGCACCGGCACAAATAAATCCAGGCTAAATAGGGATGGCGTAGATATGCTGCCTTCAAATGACAAAGAATACTTGGCTGAACGGTACCCGCAATATTCCGTTTCAGATGAATCTATGATGACTTGTGTAGTCATTCCAGAATTTGAACTTCCATCTGGGTTCAACCAAAAATCAGTGGATTTGTTAATCCGTCTTGCTCCTGGATATCCTGATGTGGCACCTGATATGTGGTGGTTTGCACCGTCAATTAAGCGTGTTGACCAGTGTCCAATTCCAGGTACAGATGTTGACGAATATTATCTAGGAAAAACGTGGCAACGGTGGTCTAGACATTTAGACCAAGGGCTTTGGCAATCCGGCATCGATTCAATTCAAAGTTACATTTCTATTGTGCGGAAAGAACTCAAATCCGCTGTTGCAGGGCTAGAATGACAACTACTCTTGTCCTCCCCGAAGAAATCACTAATCAATTAATCGATAAATCCAACTTGTCAGTTGAATCGGCCGGGGTGCTTCTGGCAATTCTTCATAAAACATCTACGGATAATATTCGACTGCTCGCGAGAGAGATGTGCTGGACACAGCCAAATGCATATTCAAAGCGTACTGCGTCCGAGATGTCAATTGCACCTAGCGGATATATTGGCGCACTGGCAAAAGCAGAATGTCAAAATGCAATACCTATCTGGTTTCATACACACCCCGGAAAGTCTTCTGCACCTCTAGAAAGTGTTTGGGACAAAAAAGTTAACGAAGAAATCTCAGATTTATTCCAACTGCGAAGTGGTTCAGACTATTACGGTACCTTGATTACATCGCCTAGAGATGACAACGTAATATTTAGTGGCAGTATCCAATATCGAAATGAGAATGCAATTCCGATTGATAGAATGTGGTCTGTGGGAAATCGATGGAACATGCTCAATGCTTTCAATAAGCATTCACCAGAGGTCAGCTCTGTTTTTAGCCGGAATGTGCTCGCATTTGGGACTGACATCCAGAATATTATCGGGATATTGAAAATTGCTATTGTCGGGGCAGGCGGAACTGGCTCAGCGGTTGCTGAGCAATTGGTGCGACTGGGTGTGAGAAATTTAATTCTTGTAGACGGGGACCGACTGAGTGATAGCAATGTTACTCGCGTCTATGGATCCACACCCAATGATGTAGGCAACTCTAAAGTGGATGTACTCTGCGCTCATCTTCAAAAAATTGCGCCTGATTTGTCTTGCACTGTATTGGAGGCTATGGTAATTGCTGAGTCTGTTGCACGTAAGCTAAGCGACTGTGATCTAATTTTTGGGTGTACTGATGACAATGCAGGCCGTCTCGTTCTTTCAAGACTTGCCACCTATTTTTTAATTCCGGTAATAGATTTGGGCGTATTATTGAGCGGCTCTATAAATGGAGAACTTGAAGGGATAGATGGTCGTATAACTATCATGTCTCCTGGTTCTGCTTGTCTAGTTTGCAGAGGCCGTATCGACATGGCTCGCGCTTCTGTTGAAATGAGAACACCAGAGGAACGAAAGCGGCTATCTGATGAAGGATACGCACCCGCACTTGGTGATGTTGAACCCGCAGTGGTGTCTTTTACAACAACTGTCGCGGCAACGGCAGTAAGTGAGCTTCTCGAACGAATGATTGGCTATGGACCAGAAAAGAGACCAAGCGAGATTCTACTTCGAATTCATGAAAGGGAAATTTCCACAAACCATGCAGAACCTCGTTCAGGGCATTACTGCCATTTTTCAGAAGGCAAGTGGGGAATCGGGCCTACAGAACCATTTCTTGAACAAGTTTGGTGTAATTCCTAATGCTATCCTGGTGGGAAAAATGAAATTCAGAGAGACATATTTTCGTTGGAGCGAATGGATGCCCTTTCGGCGCTGGCAAATCTTTGCCATTGTTGAAGAAGCAGATGAAGTACCAGAAAAATTTCCACGAAATAATGTGGTGTTAGTAGGGACCAAGGAAGCACCAAAATGGCTAGTATTTGACTGTCCTTGTCAAACAGGGCATCGAATTATGCTTAATACAGACAAAAGGAAACATCCATTCTGGAATTTTTTCATGTCTCCCGGAAGCAAATTAACAATCTATCCAAGTATTTATGACCGGGGACATCCGCGAAAATGCCATTTTTTTATTCAATCAGGAAAAACCTTTTGGACTAAAGAGGTAGTGAATCATGAGCAAATCTAAGACAGAATTTGAAATAACTCCGATGTACTTGGCGAAGAATGTGTCACGCTATAGTCGACAAGAATTAATATGCGAAATTGAAGACACAACAAAGCGTACTTTGCTTTGCTATGTCGCTGGAGAGACAGCTGCGATTACCCCTGAAGACATTAGGGGGTTTGGAGATTTGCTTTACAACGTATCCTTCGGTGAAAAGATTGATTTGTTGATTCACACTATAGGAGGCGACATCGACTCGGCTGAGAAAATAATCAAAATGTTACAGTCTAAAACAGAAATTCAGGATGGTGAAAAAGACCGAGATAATGTGCCTTTGCGCGTGATTGTGCCAGATTTAGCTAAAAGCGCGGGCACACTAATAGCACTCGGTGCAAATCAAATTGTCATGAGCGACTCTTCAGAACTTGGCACAATTGACCCACAAGTACGGTTGCCAGATAGGTATGGCAATTACACTTGGTTTTCGGCATTTGACTATATTGACGCATACAAAGAATGTGAACAGAGGTTAAATGACAATCCAAGCAATGTAACCGAACGCACGATGTTTAATAAATTTGAGCCGCATCTGTATCATCGAATTAAGACAATTAAAGACAGAGCGAAGAAATGTGCGGAAAAAGCAATAAAGCAACATGGCGGACCATACACGCAAATTGTTTCAGATCTCATGAATACAAAAAAATTCCCCTCTCATTCCCAAGTTATAGATTGGGAAGATGCAGAAGAAATTGGCTTGCCGATTGAATACATTACATTCGACAACCCTGTTTGGAGAGAGTATTGGAAACTTTACTGTTCTCTCCGTACTGCCATAACTGCCGAACAAAAAATTTTCGAGTCCAGATATGTTTCTTATATACCGTGAAAACTACTTTGTTACTTAGTGCTTCACTTAAATGACGAACCTGAGTCAAATTGGCATGCATAAACACAACTGTCCGAGTTGACGTATGAACAAGGATTAAATGTAGCGAATAAACTTCTTCAAAAATTGGCTCAGGAAGCGAATTCCTGAACCCGCTTCACAAAGAATTCAATCTCTTCTTCAGTGTTGTAGTAGTGTACCGGACATCGCGTCATGGACTGCAATCCCCAATCTTCCATATCCAGCGGCGCGTTTTGAAAGTTTGAAATCCCAACATGAATATTGTGCTTGCGCATGCCTTGCTGAAACTCTGCAGGGTCAACCCCCTTCATTGAAAAAGTAACAATTCCGCACTTTTCCTTGCCCTTGTCGCGTATTGTTACTCCATTGATATCGGCCAATGAACCTCGCAACTTGTCCGCCAGAAAGCGAATGCGGGAATATATTTCGTGCAATCCCCAGGACATCGCGTAATCCACTGCAACGCCCAATCCAATCCGTCCTGCTATATTGCTCTCAAAAAGCTCATAGCGCCGGGAACCGGGCTGCATCTCGTACGTATCTCGCGAAGTCATTGTTGCCGAATGCAAATCCAGAATGGCGGGAGGAAACTTCTCCAGAGCTGACTCTCGAACGTATAAAAAACCTGTGCCTCGCGGCCCCCGCAAAAACTTTCGCCCGGTTGCTGAAAGCGCATCGCAACCAATCTGGTCAACATCTAGCGGCATTTGCCCCACAGACTGGCAAGCGTCAACCAGATACGGAATACCGTAGTCTCGCACAACCTGGCCAATTTCAGCTACAGGATTTACAAGTCCGTTGTGGGTAGGCACATGCGTAACCGAAATCAGCTTCACTCTGTCATCTATCATTTTTTCCATTTGACGCACATCCAGTTGCCCGTTTTTGTCATCTGGAATGACCACAACTTCAGCACCAGTTCGCTCGGCAACTTGAAGATAGGAAATCATGTTGGAAACATATTCGGAATAAGCCGTCAAAATACGGTCACCTTTCCCGAGTGTTTGAGCCACTCCATAGAATATGGACTGCCACGCGACGGTAGCACTTTCGCACAGCGCAACTTCACTTCGCTTGCAATTCAGCATACGCGCGATTGCCGAGTAGGTGTTCTCCAATTTGTCGTGCGCAATCTCTTCAGCTTCATACCCGCCATGGAACAATTCCAGATTAATATGGTCTTGCATTGCTTTCACCACAGGATTCGGCATCAATGCAGCACCGGAGTGATGCAAATGCACCACCCCCAGACAACCCGGGGTATCACTTCTTGCTTTTTCCAAATCTATGCTCATTCGCGACCTATTTATGACCTTAAACTTACCAAATTACTACTTTATTCATTGTTCTTTTCCAAGACAAGCGGTTCAAAAAGAGAGAGAACATGGTCAATGTCCAACTTGGTTCCCGCAAGCAAGCACTTCTGTGCGTGCCTTTTATTCTCTTGCAATGCGAATACTGTGTTCAAAATGGAGGCTTGAATTCAGTTCAGCACTACCACTTTTTCTATTTCCGATTAAACAATAATATATTAGATAGCCATGATGTGCCGAATCAATTTTACCGAATCAGAATGGAGACAGCACTTTGGCATGAGATAACCGAAGTTTTAGTATAAACTTGAACCTTTAATTTGACCATGAATGGAAGATATCCTTTGCTTATGTCAACTTAATCGGGAGATAAATTGATGCGTAGATTGATTCTATTTCGTAGAAGAAGACTCTTTCCCAGGAGGCGACCTTGGTGGAAACCTCGCAAGAGAAAATGGAGAGACGAGGGAATGTAATTTTGAATTAAATTGAAATGGTTAACCAATGAAAAACAACACCTACTCCACTTCACTATTCGACCAGCTCAAACAAGCTTGTTCCGAGGAATGGCATAGTTACTGCCATCACGACTTTGTCAACCGAATTGGCGATGGAACGCTTCCGATCGAATCGTTTCGCTACTATCTGGAACAGGATTATGTATTCCTGATTCATTTTTGTCGCTCATGGGCACTTGCAGCGTACAAATCCGACCGTGTTTCCGACATGGAGTGGGCAACTGAAATCCTGCATTCCACCTTGAATACAGAAATGCAATTGCATATCGAGTTTTGCGAAAACTACGGGGTCAGTCAATCAGACCTTGAATCGGTAAAGGAACATTCCAGTAATTTAGCCTATACCAGATTCGTGCTGGAAAGAGGACTTGCCGGCGATATTCTTGACTTGTATGTTGCCCTATGCCCTTGCGTTGTGGGCTATGCAGAAATCGGCAATCGTCTGGCCCTTGAATTTGATTCATCCCTGTCAACCAATCCATATCGCAAATGGATTGAAATGTACAGCTCGGAAGAATATCAAACTCTGGCAATCAAAACCATCGGGAAACTTGAACAACTGAGCCAGGAACGCGGGGGGAATTCAAGGGTTCAGCAGTTGATTGAAGTGTTTCGAAAAGCCACCCTGCTGGAAGAGTCTTTTTGGAGTATGTGCCACATTTAAAGCCGCCGGCACCGTATGAAGAGCGAAATGAACCGCAAATAGGCGATTATTTGCCTGTACAAAGCCCCTATTTGGTTTTGCATGATAAATATTTGACAAGAATGACTATTCTGCAATAGCAAGTGCTACTAAATGGAAAGTAAAAAAAGCAAGCTCTGTGTATTACTTTATCTCTATTCAGCAAAGGCAGAAAAATATCGCAATTCATTGAAGATTTCAATTTCGATATCAAAAAGTTCACTTTGATATCAACACTCAACGATTCAATGCCCTGTTGCTGGGACCATTGATGTTCGCAAACTCAGTCACAATCTTGACACTCAGGGTCGAGGACCAGCATCAGGAAGGTGCCGACTTTCACAAGCAGTACTATGTGAACAACTTGAGCACCGAAAAAAAGCCCCGCATCATTTGCAAACGACACGGGGGTTCCAAGAATTACAGCAAGCCTTCCCGTGCCTGCTGTATTTGTCGTTCACTCAGAATCTGATACTTGCCCGGGCAACTGCACCGTGATAAACCTTGCCGTCTGCTTCATAGCCGACATAGTTCAGATTCATGTTCAGGCTACCCTGCTTCTTTAGCGAGACTCCCGCCTTGAATGCATTGATATTCTGCGGAAGCCCGCGTACCGGCAGAGCATTTTGAAAGTTCAGCACTCCCAGCCGGTCCCACTGGTTCATCGCCAGTTTCCCCGGACCGCTGGTTCTTGTGCGATACATGCTCAATCCAACCTGCGGACGCGCCTTGATCTCGTACGACCAGCTTAGCCAGTCCGAAGTCTTCAACTGAACCCCGGCACGCCAGCCCTGATAGGACTGCCTGTAGCCCGGAACATCCGCAACCAGAATCGCATTGCTGGCCGAATGGCCGCCCTGACTCAGCGAACCGCCGTAAACGCCCAGCGACGGCATCACCGTCGCCTGCTCACCTGCATCCAGCTGCATGCCTGCTCCCAGATCCAAATGGGTATGAACCAAATCAGACGAGCCGCTCATCTGACCGCCCGCTTCAAACACGTTCTTGAACGAGGTGGATGCGCGGTAGTCGCCGTACGACAGCCGAACTCCCGCAAACAGCGAATCCTTCTGCCAGCCGCCCCGGCCCTCGTAGCGTCCGCCCTCGAAACTTGTCCGACGGTTCAGCGACAAACCCGTCGTATCCGCTGAACCCGAAGCACTCGGCATCGCCGATACTCCAAAGTAGCCGTGCTCGCCTATGCGGGCATCCATTCCAACTGCCACGCCCTGCATGGCGGAAACTTCGCTGTCCGAATACATCTTCGCCCAAGTCTGCACACCGCCGCTTCGATACTGACCGGCACCCTTCACACCGGCGAATGTCGCTCCCGCGGCATCCGACTCGTAGTCCACCAGTTCGCAGCAAATTTCGTCGCGTAGCACCAGCCACAGCACTGCCAGAGCTCCAGCTGCATAGAATGCGCTTTGGTTCGAGTCCGAAGAACCCGCACCGCCGCCACTTCCAGTAACCCGGGGATCGGCATTCAGTATCTGATAGTTTGAATCGCCAAATGTAATCACTGAACCGTCGGCACCCCGAAGCGAAGCACTCGCATTGCGCCAGTTGGCCTTGACTGTTGCTACATCAGCTTCTCGGCTTGGTGCAATCGATGCCAGTATCTGAATGCCCGGACTGGCACCCTCGAACTTGATCGTGTTCGCCGTAATGCGACCGTAAGGCTCGCCTGCCGAAGCACCGTCCGCCACAATCACAATCTGGCCGCCGGCACTCACCGTAACAACGTCATCGCTATCGGTGCCCAGATTCACATGCCCCTCGATAAACAACCTGCCATTGCGAATCATCAGCGTGCTGGACGAGAAGTCAACACGGCCCACTGTCGCAGTACCGGAGCCGACTTTCACCATTGTATCCACATTGGTCACCGAACCGCGGAGCCACCCGCTTCGCAACGTTATCGTGTCGCCGTCGCCACTGCCCATGTCAACATCGCCGGAAATGCTGCCGCCGTCCAAGTCCACCGTGTCATCGTCTGCACCCAAGCTAATGTCACGGGTAGCTACACCCTGTACCTTCACCTCCTGAACTCCGGCATCACCTTCATAGTTTATGGGTACATCTATGCGCTCGTCCCTTCCCACGGTAAGCAAGGTTTTTGTGACTATTGGAGAAGTCAGAGGCTCGTAGTTGCTATCGCCAAGATCTGCGGTAATATCCGTACCACTCGCCATCACCTTGGTGTCCCCCACCAGCCAGTTGCTCTTCGCATAGGTCAAATCCGCCGCCGCAGTCGTACCCGCCGTAGTCAGAATTGATACCAGCATGTCGTCGGAACTCTTGCCTTCAAAGTTGATGCTGGCCGCCGTAATCTTCCCCAGCTTGGTATTGTCGGCTTGTGACCCCGTCGCTTCAATCACCAGGTCGGCGCCGTTCTTCACCGTCACCGTGCCCGAGCCAACATTCACATGGCCTTTCACAATCAGGCGGCCATCCCTCACCTCCATCGTATTTGCTGTCCCGTCGGTAGTGAATGCGACCGCACCAACCGTCGCATCTCCTGCACCGCTCTTCACCAGGGTTTCAAGGTTGAGTATGCCTATCTCTACCGTTCCGCTCTTGATTTCAAGCCTGTCTTCGCCAGCCCCGAAATCAAGCATGTCCGGTGTCGCACCGGCAGTCACGCCGGTAACCGTCCCGCCGCCGCGAAGCACCAGCCGGTCATCGCCGGCATGAAAATCGGTCTTGCCCTTGATCGTACCGAAGTTCGTCACCGTGTCTGCCGCTTTCCAGAACAGCATGCCGCCGCCAGCAGCATTCTGTTGTCCCACCGTAGCACCAGAAGCAACTGTAACCGTGCTGGTCGCGCCTTCAGCGCCCATCAATGCGATTCCCCAGCTATTGGCATCGTCAACTTTAATAGAACTATGCACATCAATATGGATATTTCTCGATGCAGTGGCACTCAACTCCTTTCCGTAAAGCGGATGGCTTGTGTCCGTTGTATCACTCAGGGTTGAACTCGTCGCAATCACCAGAACACCGTGGCTGCCGGCACCGGTTGTAACAACCTCCCGGTTGATTACAAAACGGGTTTCTCCTTGAATGCCGCTACCGCGGAAAGCGCCACCGTTGTCGATTCGAATAAAAGTGTGAATATCCTCTGAAGACTGTCCCGACACATCAACAACTGCGACCAGCCCGGGGGCCTTGTCTGACCCTGTAAGAACTTTTGCGGTAGGGCTTATCTCATAGACCAATCCTGCGCCTTGCTGATAACCCCTATGGCGTATAAATGACGCAACACTGTCCCCGAAGGATTGCACCTGCCGCCACGCGTTCCACCGAGTAACACCGTCAGCGGATTCCCTTATTGCTTTAATCGCATCGGCAATCGCAATGCGGTTTGCATACCAATGCGGCCTCGCGGATTGCATTCTCACCATTGGCCATTTGCTCGCAGCATCCGCATCGCCGGGAGCGGCAAACGGAGTCTCACCAGCCGCCGTCAATCTGTCGTAGAATCTTCGGTCGGTAGTTGGGGCAATCTCGCTATGGCCTGGAGTTTGAGCAACAGTAACAGTCGTACCGTCAGCATACGTTATCGGTGTCGTTCCTGTTGATATGCCGTGGCGAAAAAAGCGCTCCAAATGCTCCAGCTTCAACCCTGCAGAAGCAGAGAATGTAGTGCTTCCCCAAAGCCGATTGGATTTCGTATCGCCCCATGCGTAGAGCCACCATACAGCGTCACCAAAATTTATGCCTCCATACGAGCTTGACGCAGTTTGCATTTGCAACGGGTCGGCTGTCGCAGCCAGCATTGCTTCTATGCCGTGACTTCGCTCGCCCCCTGTGAGAATCTTCAGGGGCGTGCTGACTCTGATACTGCCAAGTCCTTTGGGATAACGGACTTGAATACCCGAACTATCAGCTCCGGTGGTTTGAATTTCATCATCATTGATACCGGTACCGGTAGGCTCAACAGCTCCTGTCGCCCCCGTATGACCTGACGTATTCCGAATTTTAAGTATTGACGTGTCGCGTAGCCGTACGGTCGCAACATTGCGGTTCGCAGGGTCCATGTCGATCCGAATTCCCCGCGGGTAGTCCCCCTCCCTTATCATAGCCCAAGCCTCCACTGTGCTGCCGCCGGATATGTCAACGGTTACCGGCCCCATATCTTCAAAAGGCGAGTTTCTTACCCAAATGCCTGAATTTCCGTGAGAGTTTCGGTTTGTTGCCAGCCTGCCACCGGTTATGGTTGCTCCGTTCATCACGCGTATCGCTACCGAAGTAACTGGTTCGCCAGGATGAACGAGTACAACGTCCGGAGCATTCCACCTTTCAAAATTTTGGTTGGTAGCTTTCACGTTGACACCGTCAATCTCAAGCACAAAGTCCGTAAGGCCGTTCGGATTGTTCAGTACCTCGAGCACGGCAACGGTAGCAAGAAAGTTGTCGCTATCGTCCAAGTTGTCTTTGTATTTTGCCTGAATAAACTTGTCCTGGTTCTGAGTCACCGGAATCTCCTGGCTGCCTGCAGGCCCGATCATCTCCAAGTCCGGGCGGAAGCAGTCGATCTATGGTCGCCTGTCGTGTCCTTGGCAACACTTAGCAGTCTCCAGTAAACCCCGCCGAGAGTCTCGTCTGAATCACTTACTTTTGGAATGGAGGTTCGGTCGTCTTCAACAAAGCACATTTGGGACGAATCGCTCGTGCATGCCTTTTTCACGTATCGTTTCGGCGGCGTATAGTCAGCAGGGTCCGGTGTCCCGGTTTCGCGCTCGACCGCCCATTCCGTAGAAAAATCCCGATTCCACGCAGCAGGTTGCAAGTTGTAGAAGATAGCCCCGTCCGAATCAATCAGATTCATACCACTCATACCATTAGTTGAATCCGGATAGCCATCACTATTACCATCGAAATTCACATAGGTCTTTTCATCGGCATTGTTCACGCATCGAACTATGAATGATCCGGTACTATAGGTTTCGTAGCCGATTCGGGCAGGATGGTTGTCCACGCCTGTTCTGCTCGGATACTTTAACCGCACAGGCGCAACCCTGCTGGAGCACTCCCGTACATTAACAACAGACCATGCATCTTCGCTGTATATAGCAGTATAAACCACGGAGCCAAGCCCGCATACCAGTATTGCAGCTGCAACCAGAAATGATGCAAATGCATTCCAAATATGCGAGAAACCGCCGACTACACCATGAAAATTCAGAATCCCCCGATCAAAGTTTTGCATTATAAAGTCCTCCTTTTTCAACAATATGCTACAAGATTGCATGGCTGGAACAATCTGTATCAGTTAAATCAATAAAAGTTAAATAAATTCCGTAAAAGCATTATTTTCAACTACATTACATAATAAAGTCGTGAAATTTGATAAGAAAAATATGCTGGATTTTGCCTTCAGCTTCTTCCTTGCCGAATAACAGAATTCTAGCAGTATAAAGAATCTTCTTAAAAATTCGCTATTTATACAGTTTTTTATTCTTGAAAGCAAGTGATAGTTTTAAATAACGCACCCCCCCCCCCTGTCAAAATATTTTGTTATTTTGCAACCAGGCGTAATGCATTTCTATATAGAAAATATGACTTCCATACAATAAACTCGTTCTTTCGTTAATTTCCGTCGTAACCTCTAGGCAAAGAACTTGAGAGTGTGCATTTCTTTATTTTTGTCATATCGCAGTTCTCAGATGAAGTGTAAAATACAATTACAATCAGCAAAGTCTAACAGTTGCGAATGTGGCTCTATCCAGACCGGGAGGAAAAGAACTTCTGTCAAGAGTAAAAACTCGCAGAAGTGCGGCAATGTCATCCGACTTTTACAGGCTTAATAACCTGAACTGTTGCAATTCTCGGGTTTACGCTGCTCCACAGTCGGCAGTTGCACCGGAGGCGCAAAATCGTGTTTTTTTAAAAAAGGGAATAATACGGAATAGTGACAAAGCCGAGAAAAAGAAAAAATAATCTCTTTCGCCCCAGATAAATCACAATACATGCAACTTGTTTTCTAAATACTTATTGAATGGAATTATATAGAAGCAGTAACCAGAATATAGTTGACTACCCCATGATTTGGGCATTTACATACACAGCGAGCTTGTCTGGTGCTACACATAGGAATCTGGAAGATTTTCTGGTTCAGCAGACGCTGCGTTGAACAAGTCTTGCTACGCTCGCAATCGCTCGTTGGACGGGTCATACGGCGGTTTCTCAAGAACTGTCGCACGTAACCTTTCGCCAAATACCAGAATGTCAAACACCGCTCCGGGCGACGCGAACTGCGGTTCAACATACACGTACGCCAAACTGGTTTGCGTCCGGTGTCCAAAGGCACCGCTACACACAATTCCCATTGCCCGGTCCTTGTCCATGGCCGGCTCGTTGCCCAGGCAATCGGCATCGTCAGCATCGACTTTCACAAGTACAAGCTTGGTAATTATTGAACCGGACTTTCGGGCTTGAACAGCATCCCGCCCGATAAACGGTTTGCTGTAGTCTACAAATCTTTCAATATCTGCTTCGACCGGTGTAATTTCGGTGGTGAGTTCGCTACCCCACGCTTTGTAGCCCTTCTCCAAACGCATGCTATTAACCGCATAGGAACCGAACCAGCCTATGCCATGCGATTCGCCAGCCGCTTCAATCTTCGACCATAGAGTGCTCATGGATTCAATCGGATGATAGAGTTCCCATCCCAATTCCCCCACGTACGAAACCCGCAGCGCAATTACAGGGCTTCCGTCGATTTCAATTTCCTTTCCCCGCAACCATGGAAATGATTCATTGCTCAAGTCCGTATTCGTAACCTGCGACAAAACTGCCCGAGACTGCGGACCCACCAGACTGAACATGCCCATGGAATCAGTAACATCTTCAATTTGCACTTTCTCGCCAGGTGCCACATGCTGGCTCATCCAGTCGAGGTCGTGTTGCTGGGCAACAATTGCCGAAGTAACAAAATATCGATCAAGGCTTAATCGGGTTATGGCCGCTTCGCTTTCTATCCCGCCCAGCTCGGTTAGCATGTGAGTCAATACCATTCCGCCATTTCGTGTGGACACCCGATTCGCTCCGACCCGATTAAGAAAAGACTCGGCATCCGCGCCCGAAACGATGTACTTGGAAAATGCAGTCAAGTCCGCAATTCCGACTCCGTCTTGAACCATTTTGCACTCTGCAGCTACATAGTCAAATGTATTGGTACGTCGAAATCCGTACTGTTCTTCTTCGCCTTTCGTGGAAAACCATTTCGGTCGCTCCCAGCCATAGACTTCAGCAAATACTGCACCGGCTTGCCGGGTCGTATCATAGACAGGGGTAGTTTTCACTGGTCTTCCTGCTTCCCTGAACTCGCCTGGAAAATGCACTTGGTACATTTGCTCGTATTCGTCAATGGACTTGTCGACCACATACTTCCCGGGAGCGTCGGCATACTCGCCATAGCGCCTCGGATCCATTTCCCGAACATTAATCTCGGTCTGTCCATGCACCATCCACTGCGCCAAGTACTTGCCTGCTCCGGGTCCTTGCGTAATTCCGATGGATGCACCGCAGCAGAGCCAGTAATTTTTCAATTTGCCGGCTGGTCCAAGCAAGTAGCCACCATCAGGGGTATGCGTAATAGGACCGCTGATCACCTTTTTAATGCCGGCATTTTCGAAAGCCGGGATTCGCTTTGCCGCCTGTTCCAGATTCGGGGCAATTTGGTCAAGATCTTCCGGAAGAAGCTCCATATCAAAACCCCAGTCAATGCCGTCCACACCCCAAGCTTGCGCATTCGCTGTTTCATAGGGGCCGATAATCAATCCTTGCTGCTCCTGCCGATAGTAGCAGGAAGCAACCGGGTCGCGGGTTACCGGCGGCTCCTTCTCGAGTGCTTCAACTTCTGGAAGATTTTCAGTTACCACATACTGATGCACCATGTTCACAATCGGAAGCCGAAAGCCCGACATTTGCGCAATTTGATCTGAAAAACTGCCAGCTGCGTTCACCACATGCTCGCAAACAATCTCGCCTTGGTCAGTAGTAACAATCCACTCCCCGCCGGGTGATTGAGAAACATCGGTTACAAGGGTTCGACGATAAATTTCCGCTCCCTGCCTTCTGGCCGATATGGCCATGGCATTGGTGCTACTCGCAGGGTCGGTATGCCCATCGTTTGGCGTATACAGACCGAGCTGCACATCGTCGAGTTTTAACAGTGGATGCAGTTCACTTATCTCAGATGGCGTGATCAAATGATTTTCAGCACCAACATAGTCCAGAATACCGCTTACGTACTTGAACCAATCCACTTCATGGTCCGTGATGGCAAGACGAATGGAGCCGCACTGGTGCCAACCAGCTGACTGCCCGGTTTCTTCTTCAAGCCTGCCGTAGAGCTCCGAGCCGTAGTGATGCACTTTTGCCATGTTGAGAGTGCCGATAAAGTTCGGAACCAATGCTGCTGCATGCCAAGTAGAACCAGATGTCAGTTCGCCTTTTTCAACCAGAACAACGTCGCTCCAGCCTTCTCTGGGCAGATGGTACAGCAAGCCTACGCCCATAATACCGCCGCCAATAATTACAACTTGTACGTGAGTTTTCATCAACTATTCCTGAAGATTATGCGATTTTGTCGTACTGGATGAGGCTTTTCGCCATGTCAAACTCCTTGGTACCAAGACCTGACGGCATCCCGATTGCTTTTTTATACTCAGCAATGCCTTCGGAAGCAAACTCGGTTTGCGGGGGAATTTCGTTCTCGAAATGGCCGTAATCATCCACTCCGCGAACCAGCATAGCCGAATCAAGGCCATTGTTCTTCAGCTGAACTACATCAGTCGAAATGTAGTTGATTGAAGCGCCAATTCGGGCCCGACTTGACAAGTTTGGTCCGGAGCCATGAATCGTCATGCTATGATGCATGGAAAACTGGCCGGGTTCCAGTTCAATAGTCACTGCCCTTTCCAGTTCTTCGTCCGAAAGCGGAATATTCTGGTCGCCCATCAGCATGTTGTCGCTATCCTCGCTTTCACTATGATGTCGTATGCCTTTTTGGTGTGACCCTGGAACAAGTCGCATTGCACCGTTGTCTTCATGCGCATCCGTTAAAGCAAGCCAAACCGTCAGTACACCGTTGTCGGGTTGGAGACCCCAGTAGAGTAAATCCTGATGCCATCCAACATGTTTTGTGTTTTCCGGCATTTTGGCAAAAAACGTCGCTCCCCAAACGAATATGTTTGGGCCGAGCAGCGATTCTACCGCATTCAGAATATTTGGATTACGAACCAGATTGTTGACCCAAGGGACAACCAGATGAGACTTGAGCAATTGGGCAGATGCCACCCAGCTGGACATGCGGTTTCGCACCTGCTCGAATTTTGGTACCAGCGCACGGGCTTCCAGTTCACTGATTGCATGCAACTGTGCAATATAGCCCTCGCTCCAGTACTGCTCAATTTGTTCTTGCGTTAGCCCTGTGTTCATTGCGGAAATGGTGGAAATTTTTTAATTCTTGTAGGATGGGTCGGATTGATCCAGCTTTCTCAGCAACGCATCCCATTCATACGTTCCCGGAGATGCACTTTGCTCGTACTGTTTGGCAGCGTGCCTGCAAACTTCTTCCGAAGGCAGATGCAGTTCTCGCCCTGTGGAGTAGGCATCTACCTGTACCTGGCAAGAACGTTCCAGATAATACATTCGTACAAACGCCTGGGCAACGGTTGCCCCAGTTGTCAGCAGTCCATGATTTCTCATAATCATTACCGACTTGTCCCCCAGATGCTCCGCAAGCCTGTCCCGTTCATCCAGGTCCAGAGACAATCCCTCGTACTCATGATAGGCAACATCGTCGTAGAACATCAGCGCATCCTGAATCATTGGAACAAACCCTTCTTTCAATGTTGACACCGCAACCCCGGCCCGACTATGCGAATGCATGATGCAATTCACGTCTTCACGCATGCGGTAGATGGCACTGTGAATCACGAAACCTGTGTCGTTCATATTGTCCATGGGAATGACTTCGCCTTCCGGTGTCATGGGTGGAACAACGACATTCCCGCTCTCGTCCAGTGTAACCAAATTGGAGGCAGTGACTTCGTCGAATCTCAGTCCAAACATATTGATCAGAAAGCGACCGGAACCGTCGGGAACCTTGGCAGTAATATGATTCCAGACAATATCGCTGAATCTGTACATCTCCGCCAATCTGTGGCACGCGGCCAGATCGATGCGAGTTTGCCACTCCTCTTTGCTGATATCCTCCCAATTGTCACTGGGATCCTGTCTCCTTAAAGCATTAACACTCATTCGCTACCTCATTGCAGTGCGTGATTCGTACATGGGGCAAATTAAAGCAAATTTTTACAAATTGCAACAAATAATTTTGTCTTAAGTTGATTCATTCAAGAACTGTTCTGCCGGTGCAGGATTGCACTGTAGATTTCACTGTTCCCGACTACACCAACAAGCGTGTCTCCATTGTCCTTGCACAGCAGAACCGGATTGCCGCTTTCATGACAAATCTCAATTGTGTTTTTCATGGAAGTTTCATCCGAAGCCATGTACAGAATGTTGGATTGAGCAGAAGTATTCTCGTCCCATTTCTCTGTTTTCATCTCTTGCCCGTTTTTCATGACTGTTACTGGTTGACCCGAATCGGACATTTTCACTTCCAGCGAATAGGGTTCAATAACGCATTCGCTGTTGTCCTGCGGAAATTTGTCAATTGAAGTCATAATCGACTTGGCGCGCAACACGCCGACAGGGTTCATATGCGCCACAAAGTCGCTTACATACTGATTCACCGGATTCAGCACGATGTCCTCCGGGGTACCGAACTGTACGATTCTTCCACTTTCCATAATCGCTATGCTGGAGCCCAGTTTTATTGCTTCATCCAGGTCATGACTAACAAACAACACGGTTTTATGCAGAGTGTTTTGCAGATCCAGCAACTCGTCCTGCAAGTGGTTTCGTATGAGCGGGTCCAATGCCGAAAAAGGTTCGTCCATCAGTAGAATGTCTGCATCCGTCGCAAAAGCGCGAGCGAGTCCGACTCGCTGCTGCATTCCCCCGGACAGTTCGTGCGCATACTTGTCCCGCCACTGCATCAGCCCCACCATGTCAAGTTTCTGGTCAACGATTTCCGAGCGTTCACTGCGTGTCATTCCGCGCATTTCAAGCCCAAGTCCAACATTTTGCGCCACTGTTCTCCACGGCAGCAAGGCAAATTGCTGAAAAACCATGGACACCCGATTCATGCGAATTTGACGCAGTTCTGCTGAACCCACTTTTGCCAAATTGATTTGATTGTTCTCATGATTCAAGAGTACCTTGCCCCGAGTAACCTTGTTCAATCCGTTCACTGCGCGCAGAAGCGTTGACTTGCCGGAACCAGACAATCCCATTAAAACGCATATCTCCCCTTTATTTACAGTCAAGGAAGCATCGCAAACCCCAACCACATTCCCGGTTTCAGAGAGAATTTCCTCCCGGTTCTTCCCCTGGTCAAGCAAATTGGCCGCAACCGTGGGACTGCTTCCAAAAATAATGTCTACATCATCTAGTTGAATTTCCGGGTGCATGTCAAACCTCAATTTCGATCTTTTGAAACTGGCTCCCGCTGCCTGCAAATTCTGTCAAGAAGTATCGCTACAATGACAATTGCAAGTCCCGCTTCAAAGCCTTTTGCAATGTTTACGGTATTAAGTGCTCTTAAAACTGGAATCCCTAGTCCTGGTGCCCCCACCATGGAAGCAATTACGACCATGGACAGAGAAAGCATAATCGACTGTGTAATTCCGGCCATGATTGTCGGCATTGCATGAGGAATTTCGATTTTCCAGAGCAACTGGCGAGCGGTTGCCCCAAAAGACTCCCCTGCTTCGATCAAGGACCGGGGTACTCCGGTAATTCCCAGATAGGTCAACCGGATTGGAGCCGGTATTGCAAAAATTACTGTTGAAATAAGTCCGGGTACCAAGCCAAGTCCGAACATGATCATGGTTGGAATCAAATAGACGAATGCAGGAACTGTTTGCATCAAATCCAGAACCGGTCTGAGTACAGTATACAAACGCGGTCGATGTGCGGCCGCAATGCCAACCGGGACGCCAACCACTACGCAAGTAAGCGCAGATGCGATCATCAATCCAAGCGTCTGAACTGTCTGGTCCCAGTAGCCCAAATTCATTACAAGCAGAAGGGTGCCCAGTATCAGAACAACCAGTTTCCACGACCGATGCAAAAACCAGCCAATTGCGGCAAAAATTGCCAGCAAGACAAGCGGTTGCACCCAGAGCATGAGATCAATCAGGCCGCTAACCATAAACTCGATGCTCTGGGAAAATAGATCAAAAACCAGAAAGAAATTGTCCTGCAGCAGGTCTACAAACGATTTGATCCACTTGCCGAGCGGAATCTTGTTTTCAGTTATCCAGTCCAACGGAACACATCAAGAAAGCTTGCATAGCCAAAGCGAGCATGAGAAATCACACTCGCCTTGCACACTTGTTCAAAGTTACCGCACTTGGTGCTACATGCCCAGGCTAGACTTTACTGCCATCATGCCGTCGCCGTCATCAAATGTAGTAACACCGTCAAGCCACTTGTCCAGCACACCGGAATTCGCCTTTAGCCATGCGGTTGCTGCAGCTTGAGGTTCTTCACCGTCGTTCAGGATCGCACCCATAATCTCGTTTTCCATGGCAAGTGTGAACTCCAAATTTTTGAAAAACTTGCCAAGATTCGGGCACTCGTTCAAGTAGCCTGCTCGTGTGTTTGTAAAGACCTCGGCACCGCCGAAATTCGGACCGAAATACTCGTCCCCGCCACTGAGATAAGTGAGCTGAAAATTCGCATTCATAGGATGCGGCTCCCATCCCAGGAAAACTACCGGCTCTTTACGACGGTCAGCTCTTGCAACTTGGGCCAGCATGCCCTGCTCGCTAGACTCAACCACTTCAAACCCTGCCAGACCAAATGCATTGCTATCAATCATCGACTGAATCAAGCGATTGCCGTCGTTGCCGGGCTCGATACCGTAGATCTTTCCGTCTATTGCGTCCTTTATTTTGGCGATGTCACCGAAGTCTTTCACTCCCATGTCTGCAGCATGCTGATTCACGGCGAGAGTGTATTTTGCTCCAACCAGATTTTTGGCTACTGTTTCTACAGAACCGTCGTCGCGGTAAGGTGCGATATCCGCTTCCATTGTAGGCATCCAGTTGCCCAGGAACACATCAATGTCGTTATTCTTCATACTGACGTAAGTTACAGGGACGGAAAGCACGGTCGCACTGGGGTTGTATCCCAGACCTGCCAGAACCACCGATGTGGCAGCTGTTGTTGAAGTTATATCCGTCCAGCCAACATCCGAGAAACGAACATCTTTGCAACTTGCCGGATCTGCTGCCCAGGACGTTGAAACCATGCATAATGCCACTGCGCAGATTGTGATATATGACCTGATTAATCTATTCATTTTTCCTCCAGAAATGTTTTTTATCGAGTTTCAGAAAGTTCTCAACTTGGTTTTAGTATAAATTACTAACAGTATGGGTATATTGTTATTTTAACTCGGTGCCGTATGCACTGTGAATAAAGCGGCACATCGGACTGTTTCCTGTACCGCAAAAACAAGCCCTCACTATTCCCAATGACATCCATCCTGTTCGACTGCCATACAATTTCGAGCCCGAACGCCTAGCGAATACCTGCTTTTCTCAAATTTGTATGTGCTTTAAGCATTTCTATCGATGGACTAGTTTGCGGCAATCACTTACGAACAAATACCTTATAATGCCAAGAAACTTTGCTTTGCCCTCAACTACATATTTACACGGTACAGCAAGGCTGAAAGGCACTCTCATGGCTCAGGCTGATTTGCTCGTAAACATTCTAAAAACCGCCACCTCTGGTGACCAAGTGGCTATGCGCAAGTATGCCGAGGAATTGATTCAAAACGAACGGAATAAAGGACATCGAATTTTGGCAGAGCGTATGACCAAGGCATTACGACCAAATTCTGTGCAACCAAACAGATTTCAGCCTCTACAACCCAACAACAACCATAGTCAGAACAAGGACTTGATTTATCAAATTAATCCAAGTCGAAAGCTGGACGACTTGGTACTGGCCAAAGACACAAGAATTCAAGTCATGGAGGTAGTAAAAGAGCAGCATCGTGCAGACGTGTTGCATGCCCACAATCTGCGTGCTCGCAACCGTCTTTTGCTTACCGGGCCACCAGGCAACGGAAAAACTGCGCTTGCAGAAGCCTTGGCATACGAGTTAATGTATCCGTTGATTGTCATTCGGTATGAAGCACTGATTGGTAGTTATCTGGGTGAAACAGCTTCAAGACTGAAAAATGTCATTGACTACGCAAAAACTCTGAAATGCGTGCTCTTTCTTGACGAGTTTGAAACTCTAGGCAAAGACCGTGGCGACACGCACGAGACAGGAGAAATCAAGCGCGTTGTCAGTTCATTGCTGCTTCAACTGGACGATTTGCCGGATTATGTTGTGGTAACTGCTGCAAGCAATCATCCCGAGTTGCTTGACAAAGCAGTCTGGCGGCGTTTTCAAGTACGGCTAGCACTGCCCATGCCCACTGCTAGACAGTTGACCGGATTTGTTTCGTCAATTGAAAAACGTTGCAACATCAAATTCGGAATTGCGTCAGCTACCATTGCAGAGCATTTACGGGGCGTAAATTTTTCCGAGGTGGAAGAATTTTGCTTGAGCGTCGTTCGTCAGGCAGTACTTGAGATGGCTACTGATAATGCGAAGCACATTGTGAATCATAAGTTGAAGCAGTGGAACAACAGAACCAAACCTAAATCCACTCATTAATAACTCTATTGTTCGCGACTACATGGGAGGGCTGTAAACAGAAAAGGTATTGGCAATTCAAAATACTGCAACTTGCCTATCCTCTTTCTACCCATAACTTTTCGACCACTTGGCGTAGTATCTGCATCTGGCTATCCTGTTTTCCTGCGCTGATAGTCCACAGTTAGAAATTTATTTTGCAAATTCTCTTCATCCATCCCGCAACCATCATCTTTTACTGTTATGCTTTTTCTACCGTTTTCAGCCTTGATGTCAAGAGTCACTTTACTGGAGTATTTCCCCGTTGGGAAAATTTTCAGATGATCAAAGTTTTCTCCTAAAATAAACAACTTGGCAACCACGAAACCAACTCGCGAAAGAGGTATTCAAAAATTATGAGTACTCAAATTATTTCGGTACTACAGTATTTACTGCCAGGATTTGTCGCATCAGCTGTATTTTATGGTCTGACTTCCTACTACAAACCATCGCCTTTTGAACGAGTAGTCCAAGCCTTGGTGTTCACGTATTTAATTCGAGGGGGAATTGAAGTCATTGACCACTTCACTGCACAAATTGAGTATATTGACGATTGGTACCAAGATGAAAATTTTTTGGTCACTTTACTATTGGCGATTGTGCTGGGAACAGTAGTGTCAGTTTTTGCGAACAACGACAAATTTCATGAACTATTGAGATTCTTGAAATTCACAAAGGAAAATTCATTCCCTGCAAAATCCGAATGGATGAGAACATTTGCTGGCAATGTTAATAAACACATAGTTTTACATCTAAACGATGATAGGCGAATCTATGGGTGGCCGAAAGAATGGCCTACAGACCCTAAAGGAGGGTATTTTTTATTGCAAGAGGTAAATTGGCTCGGAGAAGATGATAAATCTATACCTATGGAAGGAGTAGAAAGTATGCTCATATCAAGTGAAGATGTAAAAAGAGTTGAATTTATGAAGCCAGATTTAGAAGAAAATATCTAAATTGGAATATAATTAATGACATTCAATGGTTGATTCCGTTAGTATTAATCAACGAGTTGGAGAATCTTCATGTTTAAAAAGATGAAATTTAGTGAAAAATATCGCAAGCTAGGGTCAAATCCGCCAGCTCCAAAGCGCTTTAACGAAGAGACTGGGGAGTGGGAATCTACGAAACCTCCCCCACCGCCACCGCCACCCCCGCCGCCTAAGTACATCTTAAAAGAAGATTAGTTTGGCGCATCTATACCACTTAAATTTGCAAATCAAAGGTATTGCGGCTCTTCTTTACTGCTTCATTCACTTCGGCAGGTTGACAAATTCCGGTGAGGATAGGAATTTTTCTAAAAAAGACAAACCTTAATCCATCTTGGAGACATGACGAGACAGCTAAACTATAAGTTCAATCTATTTAACTTATAGAGTTTATCCACACAAATTCCTGAAGCTCCTGAAACTTTAAAATCATTTGGCGCACCAAAGGATTAGTGACCGTAAATTGCCAGAGGCAACCAGGTAGCCAAATTCGGCCAAAACCACAACAGCATCAGCATCACAAGCTGAATCAGAACAAATGGAATTACTCCCTTGTAAATCTCTACTGTACGAATTGATGACGGTGCCACGCCGCGTAAATAGAATAGCGAAAATCCAAAGGGGGGCGTTAAAAACGAAGTCTGTAAATTTACTGCCATCATAACGCCTAGCCACACCGGACTCATCGGTACACCCGGTGCCACTTCCATTTGCAAGAGTATCGGACCAACAATCGGCACAACGATAAAAATGATTTCCAGAAAATCAAGAATGAAGCCCAGCAGAAACATCACTAGCATAACCAGTAAAAGCACAGTCAGAGTTCCGCCAGGAAGATTGTGCAGAAAGTTTTCCACTACTTCGTCCCCATTCAGGCCCCGGAAAACCAGCGAAAACATGGAAGCACCAATCAGAATGACAAACACCATTGTGGAAATCAACAGGGTCTGCTGCATAATTTGCGGCAGCATTGAATCTCCCTTGTTGTCCTTGGCCGTGTACACCCTCAGAATTGCAACCATGATTCCAATCACCAATCCCGCTCCGCTGACCAAGGCAACAAATACCGCCGCCCATTCTGCAACCGTCAATTCATCCCGTTGCATTCGAAGGTCGAACAGCACCGTTACTGTTAACATCACCACCAGACAAAGTGCACCGATCAAAATCAATCTTCCGCGCTCGGGGGCAACCCTGTAGCCTGCCATCATCAAAGCACCTGTGCCCCCCATTGCCGCTGATTCGGTCGGTGATGCCAATCCGGTAAGGATGGAGCCAAGGACAGCAACAATCAATGCAAGAGGGGCAAACAAAGATGCAATCAATGATTTGACAAAAGAACTTCCGTCACTGGGACGCAATTCGTCCGCAGGAATTGCTGGAGACGCATTCGGACGAACAATGGCGACAACAATCTGATAGCAGATATAGAGTGCTACCAGAACAAGCCCAGGGATCAGCGCACCGGCAAACAAGTCGTTGACGGATACTGCATCAGGAGAGAAATTCCCCATGTCAAACTGCGCTTGCTGAAATGCCGTGGACAATTGGTCTCCAAGCAATACCAAAACTATAGATGGCGGGATCACCTGTCCCAATGTTCCGGCGGCGCAAATTGAACCGCAAGTCAGGCTTGGATTGTATCCGCGTCTGATCATTGTTGGCAAAGACAACAGCCCCATTGTTACAACTGTAGCACCTACAATTCCGGTTGAAGCTGCAAGCAATGCGCCTACAATACAAACTGAATAACCAAGCCCTCCTCGAATACTGCCAAAAAGTCTTCCCATATTGTCCAGCAATTCTTCAGCAATCTTGGAACGCTCCAGCGTAACCCCCATGAAAACAAACAGGGGTACAGCAACAAGAACTTCGTTGCTCATCACAGAGAAGATTCTCTGTGGCAACGCCGACAGGAAAGACAGGTCGAACAGCCCGAAAGCAGATGCTATAAAAGCAAACAGCAGGGAACTGCCGGCGAGGGAGAATGCAACAGGAAATCCGAAGAGCAGCAGTACAACCACACTGACAAAGAGTACTGAGCACAAGAACTCAGGTGTGGCAAGAAATTCCAACTCTATGCTCCAGCCGGTTCGGCATCAAGATCTTGCTTGTCGGTCAAATCAAGCAGGGAGCGCAAAGCAAGGGACAATCCTTCCATTGCAACCAGAAACGAAAACACAAGAATTACCGTCTTGAACAGGTAGATATACGGCAATCCGGCGGTCTCGGTCGACCCCTCGCGAACGGCCCAGGAATTCAGGACCAGCGACCAGGCAAAATCAAAGTTGGCAACGCAAAACGGAATCAGAAAGAATACTGAACCGACTATGTTTACAATTGCTTTCGTGCGCTTGCTGGACTCGCGGTAAAAAATGTCCAAACGCACATGCCCCTCCTTTGCAAGCGTATAGCCTGCTCCAAGCATGAACAAAAGCCCGTGCATATACCATATCGATTCCTGCATCTGTATTGAACCATACGAAAAGACATAACGCATGATTACAACAACAAACTGCATTAGCGTCATGTACAAGACCAGCCAAGCTGCAAGCCGCCCTACAACAATATTAAAAAATGTCATGTAGGAGCATAGGCGATGAACAATGCTACGCCATTTCGGAGTAACAGAAAAAGAGGCCTGGGACGCTTTCAACTCCCTGTAGAATTCAGACGGTTCAGAACGAATAATCAGCCAAGTAGGCACAACAAAAAATGCCACTGTCATTAAAATTACAAGCAAGTAAATCAACAAGCTGAAAAGCAATGGCAGGCGATCCAATGCAAGCCAAAGTTCAATGAAGTCTACATTCATTCGCCTGCAACCTGCGCAGCATAGAACACAAACCCGCAATCCTCAAGTAATTCATCAGTTTGCGGCTTCACAATTCTGTTAACCGCATCGGTTCGAAAATTAACGGATGTCATTTGCCTGAAGTGAGTCTGGTGGTGAAAAGCAGTCTTTCGCGAAGCGTTAGTGAATCCTGGTACCCGATAAATGCAAATGGAGTTTGAGCAGACCCGCCAACTTTTCAGTTGGCGGGTTCGCTGTTTTGCTCTAAAACATCAGGAAAAAGGATAAAGTGCCCGTTTGTTCATGTATGCCTGATCCGACAATGCTGACCAGCCGATAACATCTTTACGGAATTTCATGAAACTGTCATAAATTTCCTTTGTCTGGGCATCGGTGTTGCCAACCGTAGCCAACACGTCCTGGGCCGCCATGCCCATTTCCTTGAACAGGTCATCGCCAAATTCCACAAGCGTAACACCATGCTCAGTCAGAAGCGTATCAAGAGCAGCGGCATTGTTTGCATTGAACTCTGCGAGGTCGAAGTTATTCTCGGCAATGGCCGCATTTTGAATGATGGCCTGCTCGCTCTTGCTCAGACCGTCCCAGACACCCTTGTTCATACCGAAACTAAGTACAGTGCCGGTTTCATGAAATCCGGGATAATGATAAAACTTCAGCACTTTGTAGAAGCCGAATGCCAAGTCGTTCCAAGGACCTACCCATTCTGTTGCATCAATTGTGCCGGCTTGCAACGCAGGCATGATCTCTGCACCGCCAAGAGTTACGGCGGTACCGCCAAGCGCTTCAATCACCCGTCCGCCAAGACCTGGCATACGCATTTTAAGCCCTTTAAAATCATCTACGGAGGTAACCTTGTTTCTGAACCAACCGCCCATTTGGGAACCGGAATTTCCACATGGAAATGGCTTGACACCGAAATCCGCACTTAGATTGTCCCAAAGTTCCTGCCCGCCGCCATGGTGTATCCAAGCATCCACTTCAGCTGGAATCAACCCGAATGGAACGGAAGCGTAGAAATTGTATGCAATCGCCTTGCCTTGATAATAGTACTCAGCGGAGTGGTACATGTCTGCCGAACCTTCCTGAACTGCGTCATGACACTTGAGAGGATGAACAAGTTCCCCGCCGCCATAGACTTTGACAGACATTTTCCCATCTGACATTGCAGTTACCCGTTCGCCGAAGCGAGCCGCTGCTGTACCCAGGCCAGGAAAGTTTTTTGGCCAAGATGTCACCATCTTGAACTCTCGCATGCCCTGAGAAATTGCAGGTGCAGCAATAGCTCCCGCTACCGTTGCAGTACCGGCAGCAGCACCTGTTTTAAGAAAATCGCGTCGTTTCATAATTGAAAACTCCTTTTCTTTAATGGTTAAATTTAACAATAGACCGACTTGTTCTGATGCACGAAACACCAAAAGCAGAAGCCAATCAGATACGTATCAAAGGTAACTTATACTGAAAAAATACCATAAATACCAAAGATAAGTTAATACCGGCAACTTTATGCGGCAAAAAAACTGGCTAGCTTTCAACCAAAGCACTCAGTACAGCACTCCAACCCTGTGCAATATTTTGCAAATTGTAGCCGCCGCCTCCCATTGCTATGATTCTTCCATTGCAATACTCGTCGGCCAGCTTGCAGAGTCGTCTTGTCGCAAATCCATGCGCAGACTCCGGTGTAAATCTCAAGTGAGTCAAAGGATCGCCTGCAATGGAGTCAACACCCGTTTGAAACAAAATGATCTCAGGTTGAAACGAGCGAACAAATTCTTCCAGCTGGTACCAGGATTTTCGGAATACAGAGTCATCGCTATCCGGCAGGACCGGGATGTTCAATTTTGTACCCTTCGCCTTTCCTTTTCCCGTTTCATAAGTGAATCCGGTTCCAGGATACAAGTAGCGCCCATCTTCATGGATATCTGCGAAAATCAAATTCGGGTCTGATTCGAATTCGTAGAACACACCGTCACCATGGTGCGCATCAATATCTACATATGCAATCCGGGTAACGTTGTACTGGTCGCGTAGCGTATGAATCAGAACCCCGATGTCGTTAAAAACGCAAAATCCGCCCGCACTGTTTCTGCGACTATGATGCAGCCCCGCAATCGGGGCAAATACTCTAGCGGCTTTTCCCCGGAAAATTTTGGCAAGTGCGCACAAATCCGATCCTACAATATAGGATGCCGCTTCGAAAACACCCTTGAATGCAGGTGTATCACCACAGTCAAGAAAGCCAGCGCCGGTTTCCGAGTATTTTTTTACTAGCTGAATGTATTCCGGATGATGAAAGCGAATCAACTCATCTTCAGTACACAGAGTCGGAGTGACGATTTCTACTGCCTGCTCCAGATGCCTGCTTTTCGCTTCGTTCCAGAATGCATCATGCCTTGCTTCGTTGAACGGGTGGGAACTCCCGAATGCGTACTGCTTTAGTGCATCTCCTACGCATACACTGACGCTGGATGAATCAGTAGCCATTTACCACTGCTGTACAACCCACTTGTGCAGTGGCCCGGTTCTGTCCGCCTGGTTGTTTTTTGGCCAAGACAGAAAGTCTTCCCTGGGATTTTCAATGACATAGGTACCAAAACCAACATCAGGAGTAACTTCTGTGCGCAACAGCCGGCCGGAAGCCCTGTATTCCCGGACTGTATTGCTTCCCACTCTTCTTGTTTCAAACGTTTCAACCACGACTCCGGGTTCATCAGTGGTGGACTCTTCCTCGTCAGCAATTGCCACACCGGATTGTATATAGGGCTGAGAATCAAATTCAATGGTTTCTACAACCGTTCCCTGCGCCATACAAAGACTGCTGAAAAGCAGTGCTGCGGCTCCAATCAATGTAAAGCGATAAGTAAAATTTTTCATGTCTGCAATCCCCGAATCGGCCTCCATAATTTTTCCATTGTACCCGTTTCGTTCAACTTTGTGTGAGTTTGCGAAATACTTCATCCAGAGTCCCCCTGGCTTCTCCGATTACGCGAACCTGCCAGCCGCAAGAGCGAACCAGTTGATTGACATCATCCAATATGGAATCCCTGTTCCCGGAAAATATCCGAACTCCACGCCCGTCTTTCGTCTTTTCAATTCGGCTTACGCGTTCAATACTCTCCAACTTTGCAAGCGCATCTTCAGGAATTGCGTCGTCAAACTCGACTAAAGCCGAATTATGAATATCGGATTGCGCAATCAATTCTTCTGGGGTACCTTCTACAACGATTCTGCCCTTGTGAATGATGATAGCCCGGTTGCATACAGCATCGACTTCCTCAAGTATATGGGTGGACAAGATGATTGCCTTGTTTTCTGAAATCTCCCGAATCAACTTGTGAATTTGAACTTTTTGATTGGGGTCCAGTCCGTCGGTAGGTTCATCTAGGACAAGGTAGTCAGGGTCGTGCAGAAGCGCCTGAGCCAGTCCCACCCGTCGCTGATAGCCTTTTGACAATGTCCCAATCGACTGCGTGACTACATCTTCAAGCTGCAGCACAGATACAACAGTCGACAATCCATTCACCAGTTCCTGCTTGCTCAACCCCCGGATTTTTCCGGCGAATGCAAGGAATGAATGAACCGGCATGTCTTCATAAAGAGGTATTCCTTCCGGCAAGTATCCAATTGCTGATTTTGCCGAATTGGAATGCATTGCCATATCGACACCGTCGATCTCGATCTTTCCATCACAGGGAGTCAAAAAACCAGTGATCATCTTCATGGTAGTCGACTTGCCGGCTCCATTGGGACCGAGAAACGCGAGTATATCGCCTCTCTTGACCGAAAACGACACATTGTCCACGGCTACATTTTGACCGAACCGCTTGACAAGCTTATCTACTTTAATCAACTGCAAGGCACCTGTTTCAAATTTTCAAAATACTTATGCATAAATGTTGGCATAGTGGCAGCCAGGATGTTTTGAATCTGCGATTTTCAAGGTATGTCAACAAGTATTTATAGCGGCCCAACGGTATTGGGAAAAATCAAGTTATCAAGCCAGTTCGTGAGAACCAGCGATCATCATACCCCTATTTTAACCCGTGTTGCAGGTGCATGGGCATACATCAGATTGATAAAATCCCCACCACTACCAGATACAAGGTAGCTGTCCCCTGGAAATACCTTTGCCTTCTCAAGCATCTCGCTGAGTGTCAGGTCAGTTTCTGAATGGTGCTCTGCTCCACTTACAAAGGAATTATGTGTAATAGTGGTGATGATAAGGACTTTTATTCTAATCCAGCAGAAAGAGTGTAAACACTCTCCATAACTCCTATTTTTTTCAACGATATCCAATTCAACCTTAGGTCGAATTTTTCAGAAAAAACCAGAACAACTTAAACGATCCCTAACTGTCCACTCATTTCCGTAATCGAACCGTAAATCTGTCATTACCTTCAACCAAATCAACTTTGGTTTTGTTGTGTACTGACATTTCTTTAATGATTTTGCGAGGAATACCCAGGCCTGTTGGTGGTTCTATGTAGCGATAATCTCGCAACACTTCTTTAATTGTTGCATTTCTCGTAGATCGATATCCCAATCTCATTTTTTCTTCAGTAATACCATTCAGCAAACAACCCGGAGAGACAATTTCTATTCTGTCAGAATATATTGACAGTTGAATAGCGCCTTGAAGTTCATAGTCGCGATGTGTAACTGCGTTCACTATCGACTCGCGCACAGCCTGCAAAGGATAGTCACGGACATTTATTGAACTACGAACAAAGTCGACTGCCTGCTCAATCACACCTGGTTTAAGAACATCTGCCTTGTCTGAGAATGTTCGTTCCAACACAGGATAATTTTCCACTGGTTTAGTTTCCGAAAACATAAACAATGAGACAAGGGGGCCCTTGATATATTTTTTCGTGGTTGCGCCACCTAGATAGGCAACAGCAGTAATCTTTGCTTGGGAAAGAAAACGATGCGGCTCTTTACCAAAAAGAAGAACCCCAGCAATGTTTGGGACAAAATGTCCATTATACTCGCACATAATTTCGGAATTATGCAGTAAATTTTTCCAATACCCGAGGGCGCCATCAGCAAAGTCTTCTTGCAGCCTTACATGACGGAAATAGTCAAGAAGACGCTGTTCGTCCAAATCTTCCAAGGTTGCGTTGGATACAGGTTTTTGATCGAACTGAATTCGGCTGCCTTGCATATACATGTCTCTATTCTTCTTCGCTGGTTGCTTCTCAAGTTGTTGTTCCAACCCGAACTTGTGTAACCCAAATAGAATTATGTTTTGCTCTGCAGGGTTTGCCGGGAGTATCAAAGGGCAACCATATTATGCCTATAAATTTCACTTTCTCCCATTCAGGCGAGTGCCATCTTGGATTGGCTGCAGGACGTACGTGCTCACGAGCCACTTGCATAACCCACTTCTCAGCTTCCTTGGGGTCGCGATTTAAACCAGAAACCAAGCTATCATCT
This sequence comes from Arenicellales bacterium, assembly GCA_965203865.1. GTDB lineage: Bacteria > Pseudomonadota > Gammaproteobacteria > Arenicellales > JAJDZL01. Next base: position 671,540 of record OZ241916.1, on the reverse strand, counting down.
TCAACACCAAGCAGAATACAACCTCCATTCAAATTCATAAGAACTGCGAACTCCTTGCACAGTTTTTCTTGCTGCATGCTGTCCCGCTTGAACTCAACGTATGAATTTTCTACGTTGAGAATTGATTTGGCGATTTCAGTTCGATTTGGCTTAGAATCCATATTTCCTACGTCGTTTTCTGAAGGGAATTACTGCCCAAGTCCCGAAAGACATTGCGAGGTATATTGCCCCGCAATGGCAACAAGATTTCCCAATAGTCAAATGACAACTTAAGACAGATTGTTCAGCTGGAGCAAATGGTCTCTTAATTCAACACCAAGAACCCTTTCCACGCCTTCCAAATCAAGTCCTGATTCATATGCAGATTGCTGCATTTTAGCAAGAAGTTCATCGCCAGGTTCAAATGACTTGGCGTGCTCAAACGAAAGCGTTTGAACTTGAAACGGGTTCATGCCCTTAGTCTGGTCAACGAGTTCTTGCGCCACTTCCGCAGCCCAAGCCTTTGCACCAACGTTTTTTGAAATCTGTTCTCCAAGTTCACTAAGACGTATCGGACTTTCGGTTATCGTTGGCGGAGGCGAAAGTCTGTTGAGTATATCATCTATACTTTTATCAAATTTATCCATGCGTTCATCAACTTTTTGCATGAATTCTTTGAACACTTTTCGGTCACTATTGACTTCCCCAGACCAACTTCCAAATTTAAATACAATAGCAAGAATCGTGACAAGTACTGCAACCAGTGCTGCTGTAACCGATATTACTACCCAATAAGCCGGCATCATCAGTGTTTCTCCATATATGCTTGGTTTTTCGTATTTCTTTTTCTGTCTTGAAGAAATTCTGCAAGGTAAAGTGCAAATGATACTTTATCCAACTTCAAGCTTCATTTTACAGGTTTAACCAGCAATTTTGCAAGTCTATCAATTGTAGATTGAGCGAGAGGACCCACTCTTGCCTAGCTGATAAATGCTGGATTTCGGGAAGCATTGACGTGCCATACTGTTAGCATAGGTTGTCATCTATGTCTTTATTTTTCTTCCGGTCATGAGAAGCTTGTGTGTTTGCCAGTGTCTTCTGCTCATTCTTTGTAATGTAACGGAATTGTGCACGGCGGGTTTTCTGTACGTTGAAAACCTTTGCTTTCCAAAGCATATTCAACTTTGCGTTTGACAAGCATTGTTTCAAGTACTCTTGGTCAATCGTTTTTTAGTTCGAACTGGAGCTCAAGCGCATTATTTGCCAACAGCTCAGCCTGCTCTTCAGCAATATCATTCCACAAAAACTGCAGTTCATCTTCAAGAGAAACTTCAAGTTCATCGCGAGATTCATCGAATATGTAGATATCGAAATCCCCCTCAAGGTCGTAGAGCAATGCATTTGAGTCAAACTTCACATCAAAGTTCAAGGGCGGGTCAGCGCGGTAGATCGAATTGTTGATTTTCGCTTCACTCAATTGAATCGAACTTTCGTCAACTGCAAGAATTTTTGCTATGTTGCGAATGAAAACCGGTTTGTCGTCTTTGTTGAAACCAACATCACCGTAAAGAAAAATTGGTTGCCTAAGGTTGTAAAAAAGAACTGCTTCGGCGTTTTCGACTTCGGAGTAGCAAGCAACCAAGTGGTGACCGGTTTTCAGGTCGACCTGAACCTCACTCTTTTCAGGTCAATCCCAGACAAGAATCCAGAGATGAAGCAAGACTCAACCTCAACTTCCTCTTCTCGTAGATATTGGTTCATGACAATCAACCAGTTTCACCGCCTGCAGAAATTAGTAAAGGACATGGTTAATCCGCAAACAACCTAGGTGAAACGGGTATCGGGCGCGGATCAGGAAGCGGCAAAGGGATATCTTTAACAGGATCTATTCCGATCTTTCTGTGCGTCCATGGTCAAGGTGTAATGATACATAATATAACCTCCTAAACTCACTTTAATAATCTGCATTATAAACAAATTCTACCGTGTGGAGAGCACCAATAGCCAAGCGAGAATTGAAGCCAAAGCGGTGTCCAGTATCGCCGAACGGCGTATTTGCGGCGTAGCGTCCAATCGGCCCTTAGTGAGTGGTTGCCACTTTCCGCACCTTTACAGAAAATTCAAATCATGAGCCACTACTTTGCTAATTGCGGTTTCAATTGATAGGCAATTTCCAAGTCTTTTTCATAACTTTCGATGTGACCGAGTGCTTTGTTTGCATTAGCCCTGCCCAAATACGCCTCAGCGTATTCTGGATCAAGTTCAATGGTGCGCGTGCAGTCCTGAACAGCATCTTCGTATTTTTCGAGTTCATAATAAGCACCAGCCCTGATCAAAAACGCCTCAGCGTATTCTGGGTCAAGCTCAATGGCGCGCGTGCAGTCCTGAACAGCATCTTCGTATTTTTCGAGTTCATAATAAGCAACAGCCCTACCCAAAAACGCCTCAGCGTATTCTGGGTCAAGCTCAATGGCGCGTGTGCAGTCTTGACCAGCATCTTCGTACCTTCCAAGCTGATCATAAGCGTTAGCTCTGCCCGAAAACGCCGTAGCATATTCTGGATCAAGCTCAATGGCGCGCGTGCAGTCCTGAACAGCATCTTCGTACTTTTCAAGTTCATAATAAGTACTAGCCCTACCCAAAAACGCCTCAGCGGCTTCTGGATCAAGTTCAATGGCGCGTGTGAAGTCTTGAACAGCATCTTCGTACTTTCCAAGTTCATAATAAGCACTAGCCCTGACATGATAAGCCGCTGAATACTCAGCATCAAATTGAATAACTTTTTCTAAATCTTCTATCGCATCATCACATCGTCCAAGCTTATAATTTGCAACTGCGCGATTGTAATAAGGTTCGAAAAAGTATGGTGCCAGACGAATCACTTTATCGTTATCCGAAAGCATTTTTTTGTACTGACTGAGCCAAGCCATTGAAACACCTCTATTGAAATACGCCATTACATTATCTGGCTGCATTTTAATTGCATTATCACAGTCTTCAATTGCTAAATCAAAATGTCCTAGCTCGTGGTTTGCAATGCTTCGGAAGTTGTAGGCCGAATGATTAATATTACTATCTACAAGCAAAATATACCTGTCAAGATCCTCGGCTGTTTTTTTGTAGTTCTTCAAATAAACATTTACAATTCCTCTGTATAAATAGTACTCGGCTTTATCACTATCCGACTCAATTAATGAATCAAAAATATAACCCGCACTGTCAAATTCACGTTGTTGCAGAAAAGTTATTCCTCGAATGAATTTGCTGTTGTCAATATAATCATTCTTGGCTGAGTGTTCGGTAATTCTCCGCGATACAATATCTGTGCGCAAACTTTGTCCATTTATATAAAGACGGCTTAATTCACTAAGCAATTCTTTTTTATCTTCTTTTTCAATTGTTATTTCACTAACAATGCCGCCATACTTAGTAAATTCTGGCGGACCGATGACAAATACACTGCTCTGAACCAGAATTCTGTTTCTTGCTGCGCTTCTAAGTGAGGGTTCCCAAATTGACACAGGCGGTGTTTCGGTGCTGAATGGATAAAAAAGTATTTTTGAAATATCCTGTTTTTCTCCATCCCCGAAAATTCGATATACATTCCCTGGATTGTTTGTATTAATCGCAAACAATTTTCCGTCTTTTGAATTGTCAAGACTAGCAAACCACATTGCGACAAGCGGATTCCATGTAAAGTCAAGCAAGCCAGTTGGTTCACCGAAATGTTGCAATTCGGCCAGTAGTTGAAGGTCAGGCAATTCTCCATCATACTGAACATCAAAGACTCCTCTTCTCGCTTTCACCAAAATGTCCTTATGGTAACTTACTAAATCATTAGCAAACCGTGTATCTGGCGAAACTGACAAGTGTCTCGTTGCAGATGACTCAAGTGACCATTCAGAATTTGATTGACCACGATAGACGTTGGACTCCGGTTGCAGTCCTGTCACTTTCAATTTTGATAAATATTTGTCAATTGTTTCTAGCAACATGAAAGTAAAACGAACAACTGAAATTAAAATGATTTGAATGGGCTGCCTGTGACGGGCATGGACAGCCCTCTCCAATGAATATTTCCGACCCTATGGGGATTCTTGTTTGTCGGTTGAAGAGACTAGAGAAGGCAAACCAGCTTGCAGTACTCCCTATACACGGTCAAGGGAACAGTGCACCACCTTCGCTGGCTCACACTAATACGACTTCCGCCCCTTATTTACAAACAACCCTCTATTGGTTGACTTTGAAATACTAGCATTATTCCGTGTCTGACTATCTTGATTCTTGATAATGACAATCAACTAGTTTCACCGCCTGCAGAAATTAGTAAGGGACATGGTCAACCCACAAACAACCTGGGGGAAACGGGTATTGGGCGCGGCTCAGGAAGCGGAAAAGGGATCTTTTCAATAGGATTTTTCCGGTCTTTCTGTGCTGCCATGGTCAAGGTGCGATGATATTTTCTGTCAATACGTTCAGTGGATTCCATGATCAGTGTCCTCCGTGTATGCTTGATTTTTAGCATTTCTTTTTCTGTCCTAAAGAAATGCTGTAGTGTGAAGTATAAACGATGCGTTACCAAACTGCAATTTTGATTTTACAGACTTACTTTGCAAGTCAAACTGAACAAGAAGGCCAGCATTCAGTTCTACCTTGCCTGATTATCTCGGTTCTTGACAATCAACCAGTGTTTCACCGCCTGCAGAAATTAGTAAAGGACATGGTCAACCCACAAACAACCTGAGGGAAACAGGTGCCGGACGCGGCTCAGGAAGCGGCAAAGGGATATCTTTAACAGGATCTTCTCGATCTTTCTGTGCGGCCATGTTCAAGGTGCGGTGATATTTTCTGTCAATACGTTCAATGGATTCCATGATCAGTCTCATCGTCAGTATCCTCCGTGTGTGCTTGATTTTTAGCATTTCTTTTTCTGTCCTAAAGAAATGCTGTAATGTAAAGTATAAACGATGCGTTGCCAAACTTGAATTTTGATTTTACAGACTTACTTTGCAAGTCTATCAAATGCAGACTGAACAAGAAGACCAGCATTCAGTTCTACCTTGCCCGATTATCTCGGTTCTTGACAATCAACCAGTTTCACCGCCTGCAGAAATTAGTAAAGGATATGGTCAACCCACAAACAACCTGGGGGAAACGGGTGACGGGCGCGGCTCAGGAAACGGCAAAGGGATCCTTTTAATAGGATCTTTCCGGTCTTTCTTTGCGGCCGTGGTCAAGGTGCGATAATGGTACATAATAACAACCTGCTAAACTCACTTTAATACTTTGCATTATAAACAAATTCTACCATGTGTTGTCACTATTAACCAAGCGGGGAAATTGGAACGAGTGCTTCCCGTTGGAAAGGTTTTGAAGGCGAATTTACTGATTTGCCGGGGTTGACAGCAGCGTGAAGATGACCTAAGCCAGGATTCTGGAGTTTTATCCGAGGTTTTCTGTGCGGATGAGTGGTGATTTTGGGGCAAATAACGACTTAAGACAGATTGTTCAGTTGGAGTAAATGGTCTCTTAATTACAACACCAATTACCCTTTCCAATTTGATTCCTGGTTCATACGCAGATTGCATAGTGAAGAACGATTTAATTCTTCACCGTTGTTCTTCAGTTAAAAAGTGCGCAATTTATACAGCAAAAAATCCTTGTACAATCACCACCATTAGCAGAGATAACTTACTCTTCTGTATGTGATTCATCTGGCATAGGTACCGGTGCTGGTTTTTCCCATTTTTTCAAGTGACAGCCCACCCCTTCGTAAAACCCATGAACAGAGTTCTCCAGCACCTTAATAAAATCTTTCGGATCTGAAAACCTTTTTGAGTCGCTATGAACGGAGAATATATCAAACTTTTCTGGTAAGGGCAGGTCATTGAAATTTGTTGCATAGCTACCGCCAATTAATTTTTTCAATGGGTAACTTTCCTGCAATTTATTGCCAAAATATATTCGTACAGACAACTTACCTGCTTTAATTTCCTTTTTGGCAAGTTGTCTTAAAAGCCAATTCACCCTACCTGATCCAGTTTTTTTATCGCCAGGAGCATCAAGCGACATACTAACGAAAATTACATTACTTGCAATATTTACTACAACTTTAAGATCTGAAGCCGCATTATCAATTTCAAATTCTGCTTCTAACTCATTTGTACTAACCAAGTGTCTACAACCAGATTCTAGACGTTTTTTTGAATCATTGATGTGCACGGGTGCTATTGCAACTTTTACCTTGTCTGGTGGTAAACTTAAACTTTGACAAAGTTGCAACTGTAAATCTCTCACCTCGCTATACCAAGCAGATACGACATCTTGTGTTTCTGGCGAATCCTTACGTAGAACCCCTCGCGCCATCGCTGTTTTAATTAGCCTGCTCCAAGGCAGTCTCGGCATGCCATCAATACCCGATACACCAACTGACTCATCCTCAAGAAATCTTATGAATTCTTTTAAAATGTAAGCTTTACAAGGGTTTTCATCGACCTCTCCACGAATTTGCAATAATTTTGCTTCAGTCTGAATAAACTTCCAAGACCAGTGAAATAGACCTAATTTACCCAACCTCTTAATCTTGGCCGGATTGTGATCTGGTCGAGCAACTAGCTGATTTGAAACCGTTATAACGGCATCCAACTTTTGAGTTCTCGCAATTTGAACATAGCGTTCAATCTGCCCTGCAACTAGATCGTTGTCGCCGATTTTTACCTCTACCAGTGCACGCCATACATTTTTCTTGCTCTTCGCAACAACAATTAATCCATCAGGTTTGTCTTTGGTAGCCTTTTTCCCTTTGAACCCTACCTCAGTAAATGTTTCTATGGAAAAACGCAACCCTGTTTTTTGGTCTATCGTTTCAAGCAATTGTTTTGCCAACTCCGGAATCGCTACCAATACCGCTAGCAACACCGATGCTTGTCTGTGTTCTTCTTTACGCGCTGCTACCAGGAATAACCTTGCTTCTTCGCCGTTGAATGGACGTTCATTTTTGCCAGTCATTTGAATATACCTTTGATTGACAGGTTCACACACAAAAATTCAATCGAAATTACTACAACAAAAAACAATTCCAATTGGATTCCACACAATTTCACCTCTGTCGGGAATTAAAATTGACTAATGAAAACCAGGTTCAAAAGACAATCTTAATCCAGGTAATTTAAATTGAAATCGCATAATAACAATTACCCCCCCCCCCTCTGTCAAGTAAAAATTTTAGTGAGTGTTTCCCGTTGGAACAATTTTGAAAGCGAATTTTCCGATTTACCGGAACTGACAGCTGCGTGAAAGGTACCTGAGCGGCGATTCTGGAGTCTTGTGCAAGTTTTTCTGCGTTACCGACTAGTGATTACTTCGGCAATTCTGAGTTTCGGACGCATTGCATAGCCCACATAGTTCAGATTCACACTCGTTCCACTGGTTCATGTTCAGCGAGTCGGGTTCAGATGTATGAGTACGATGAACATTGAAGCCCAACTGCGGTCGTATCCTGGGCTTATTCGAAACGCTCAGCCAATTCGACAAACTTCAGTTGAACTCCGGCTCGCCATCCTTTATAGCCCTGCGAATATCCTGGACATTGGCGATCAGTTCTGCATTGCCTAGCTACATGCTCGCCCTGCGAGGGAACTAGCGTCGTCTGCTCGCCTGTAGTACATGCCCGGACTTAACTTCAAGTGAATGCACGACAACCCAACTGCCCCGACAACTTAAAGCAATGCCCCGTGTCGCACAAGGCGACACGGGGCATTGAGGTCAAGTAAAAACTTTATTGAAGAACTAGAATCCGATGCTTACCCGTGCAACTGCACCGTGATAAAACTTGCCGTCTGCTTCATAGCCGACATAGTTCAGATTCATGTTCAAACCGCCCTGCTTCTTCAGCGCGACTCCCGCCTTGAATGCATTGATATTCTGCGGCAACCCGCGTACCGGCAGAGAATTTTGAAAGCTCAACACTCCCAGCCGATCTCGCTGGTTCATCGCCAGTTTCCCCGGTCCGCTGGTTCTTGTGCGATACATGCTCAATCCAACCTGCGGACGCGCCTTGATCTCGTCCGACCAGCTTAGCCAGTCCGAAGCCTTCAGCTGAACCCCGGCACGCCAGCCCTGATAGGTCTGCCTGTAGCCAGGAACATCGGCAACCAGTACTGCATTGCTAGCCGAACTGCCGCCTTGACTCAGCGAACCGCCGTAAACGCCCAGCGAAGGTGTCACCGTAGCCTGCTCGCCTGCATTCAACTGCATACCAGCTCCCAGCTCCAAATGCGTATGAACCAGGTCGAAGGAGCCGCTCATCTGACCGCCCGCTTCAAATACGTTCTTGAACGAGGTAGAAGCGCGGTAGTCGCCGTACGACAGCCGAACTCCCGCAAACAGCGAATCCTTCTGCCAGCCGCCCCGGCCTTCGTAGCGCCCGCCCTCGAAACTTGTCCGGCGATTCAGCGACAAACCTGTCGTATTCGCTGAACCCGTGGCACCCGGCATCGCCGATACTCCAAAGTAGCCGTACTCGCCTATGCGGGCATCCATTCCAACCGCCAGGCCCTGCATGGCGGAAACTTCGCTGTCTGAATACATCTTCGCCCAGGTTTGCACACCGCCGCTTCGATACTGGCCGGCACCCTTCACTCCGGCGAACGTCGCTCCCGCGGAACCCGACTCGTAGTCAACCAGTTCGCAGCAGAAGTCGTCGCGTAGCACCAGCCACAGCACTGCCAGCGCCCCGGCTGCATAAAATGCGTTCGAGCCCGAGTCCGAAGCAGCCGCACCACCGCCACCTCCAGTAACCCGGGGGTCGGCACTCAGTATCTGATAGTTTGAATCGCCAAATGTAATCACTGAGCCGCTGGCATCCCGAAGCGAAGCGCTCGCATTGCGCCAGTTGGCCTTGACTGTTGCAACATCAGCTGCTCGGCTTGACGCAATCGATGCCAGTATCTGAATGCCCGGACTGGCACCCTCGAACTTGATCGTGTTCGCCGTAATGCGACCGTAATTCTCGCCTGCCGAAGCACCGTCCGCCACAATCACAATCTGGCCGCCTGCTCTCACCGTAACAACGTCATCGCTATCGGTGCCCAGATTCACATGCCCTTCAATAAACAGCCTGCCATTGCGAATCGTCAGCGTGCTGGACGAGAAGCCAACATCGTTCACTGTTGCAATACCGGAACCGACTTTCACCATTGTAGCCACATTGGTCACCGTACCGCGGATCTCCCCGGTTCGCAACGTTATCGTGTCGCCGTCATCGCCGCCCATGTCAACACCACCGTAAACTAGGCCACCGTCCAACTCCACTGAGTCAGCACCAGCACCCAAGTCAATGTCTTCGGCAACTACACCCTGTACCTTCACCTGCTGAACTCCAGCATCATAGTTTACGGGTACATCTATGCGCTCGCCCCTTCCCACGGTAAGCAAAGTTTTTGAAACTATTGAATTCAGAGTCTCGAAATTGGCATCGCCAAGATCTGCGGTAATATCCGTACCACTCGCCAGCACCTTGGTATTGGTACCCAGCCAGCCGCCCCTTGCTGCGGTAACATCGGCAGTGCGAGTACCAACGGTTTCCGCAAGAAATGAAACCAGAACGTCGCCGGCACCCTTGCCTTGAAAGTCGATGCTCGCCGCCGTGATCTTGGCCAGTGGAGCAGGGGTGGTAGCGTGGGTCACGTCCGTCGCCCGAATCACCAGCTTGGCTGCATTCGCCACCGTCATGGTCCCTGCGCCCAAGTTCACATGGCCGGTCACAATCAAGCGACCATTATCCGAAACCGTCAGCGTGCTGGTCGCCGCATCGGTAAACGTGACTGCGCCAATCGTCGCATCCCCTTCACCGCTCTTCACCAAGTTCTCAAGGCCTACGATCCCTATATCTATCGTTCCGCTTCTCAACTCCAGCGTATCTTCGTCATCCCCGAAATCAAGCATGTCCGTTGCCCCACCGGTAACTGTACCGCCGCCGCGAAGCACCAGCCGGTCATTGCCGTCTTCAAAATCGGTTTTGCCCTTGATCGTGCCGAAGTTCATCACCGTGTCCGCTGCTTTCCAGAACAGCATGCCGCCGCCAACGGTAGCCTGTTGCCCCACTGTAACCCCGGGAGCGACTGTAACCGTGCTGGTCGTGCCTTCGGCACCCATCAATGCGATTCCGTAGTTGTCGGCACCGTTAACCATGATATTACTCTGAACATCAATCACAACATTTCTGGTGGACCCGGCTAGCCAGTCCCTGCCGAACAGCGGGTGGTTCGCATTGTAGCCAGCGGCGACAGTAATGTCATTTGTGTCCGAACTCGTCGCAATTACAACTACGCCGTGACTGCCCCCGCCCGTAGCTGTAGTAGTAATCGGCCGGTCAACGATAAAACGGGCTTCGCCTCGGACAGCGACACCATCAAAATCGGTGCCGTCACCAATTCGAATCTGGGTTTGAATGTCGCTTGCGCTACCAGACGGCGACACGTAAGCACTGATTCCTATCGACTTGTGTGCACCTGTATAAACTCCTGTCATGGGACCAATTTCGTAAACAATTCCCGCTCCGGCTCGACTGCCGCCATGGCCTACGGTAATCCCGTGGTTATCCTTGAAACTATAATTTTCCCTGAATGTCTCCCATTGGCTCCCGCCTGCTGTCCTTATTGCCTTCACTGCATCTGCAATCACAATCCGGTTTGCAAATGCCTGCGGGTTTTGCAGCTGCATTCTCGCCATGGGACCCGCACCTGCAGCAACCCCAGCGTCGGGGCTGTCGAACGGAGTCTTGCCGGCATTTACCAATCTTACCCTGTAGTCACCATAGTTGACCTGGCCCTGTGCAGGCAATGCGGCTACATATTGATCTGTCGCCGAACAATCAGTATCAGCAGAAGCAGCAATCGTTCCATCATCAAGACAGCCTCCTTTTGTCCTGCCGTAGCGGAAAAACAACTCCACTTGCTTCAGCGTCAGACCCATATTAGAGACATAACCGCCGTCTCTGCCATGTAGTCGGGCTCTGGTTGTATCGCCACCCGCATAGGTCCACCAGGTAGCCCCGTTAAAATTTATGCCTCTCCAGGAATCGGTTGCTGTTCTCGCAAGCAAAGGGTCAGCCACACTAGCAAATCTTGCGCTGATGCCAGGACTATCCTCGCCCAACGTATAAATCGACAAAGGGGTGTTGACTCTCACACTACCTTCACCCCTCGGATAGCCAATAACAATACCCGGGCTGTCATCACCGGTGGTCCGAACTTGTCCTGGGACGCGATCGTTACCGGTCGGAGAATAGGCATCTGTGCCATCAGCCTCGTGAACAGCGTTATTCATAATATCAATAGTTGCAGTGTCGCTAAGTCGAACTGTTGCCATTTTGTTGCCATCCATGCCAATCCTAACCCCTCTGACAAATGCTCCGTCTGCTTTTGATGCCCAGGCTTCAATCTTTGAAGAGCCTGAAAGATCAACCGTCACCGCTCCGTTCCAACCTGTTTCAGCATTGGAGATATAAATCCCGTGGCCGCCCTTTGAAGCCTCATTTCGGAAGTTACTGGTGACCCCTGGTGCCCCCGCGACAATCTCACTGTTTACCACCCTTACGGTAACTGAGTCAAACGGGCCGCCTGGATTAATCTCAACAACTTTGTCCCGCTCGGACCAGTGGCTTCCGGCTCCGTTAGCAACTCTCACTGCCTTGGGGCCACTAAGGTCTTGAAGAACAAGTTCGAAATTCATCAAACCATTCGGGTTCAACAAGACTGAGTCGCCTACAAATCTATTGCCATCGCTGCTATCGTAGACGTAGCTGAAAGAGCCGGATTCAGCCCCCCTCTTTATGTAGATGTACCTGCCCCGTATGAAGTTGTCCTGGTTGTCTTCCACGAGGTTTTCTCCGTTTGTGACAGTAAGATCTTGATCAGCGATGTCAGACTTGCGATTTCCGTCCGTTGACGGCTCAATTTTCATTAGCCGCCAGTAAACAATTTCACTCAACTCTCTTGGAGTTTTCCCATCCAGGTCAGCGGTGGTCGCTGCAACATAGCACATCTTGTCACTGTTTGCAGTACACGCTTTCTGCAAATATGGCTTGGGCATATTGTCGTCACCCTCGCGCTCGACAGCCCAGTTAAGCCGATCAAAATCCCAGTAACTGCTCCCGCTTCTCAAAATAAACCCAATCGCACCATCGGAATCTATGGTGCCGCCAGAATTTTGCAAATCCGGATACTCACCATCGTTGTAGGTGCCTCCAGGATAGAAATTCCTGTAGGTTACTTCTCTTTCATCCACTGTTGTCGTAGCAGGGTCATCCGGAATATCAACACACCGTATTATCAATTTATTGCCGCTGCTTCTGCTTCTCTTGAAAGTATCGTAGCCAATCCTTCTGCGATGGTCGCTTCCGCCTATAGAAGTCGGGGCATCTTGTACACACTCATCAAGTGTTTCTTGGGACCAAGCATTCTCAGTACTATAGGCCATTGATAAAGATATAACAGCTAGTGCTATGAAAATCTTCGGGAAAATAAAATTTAATTTCATAGGATTACTCCTCATCCTTGAAAACCTAAAACAATATAGCGTAAGAAAACCATTTTTAGCATTATACAAAATTTAACTCCAATATTTCAACACAATAAAATGTTGCATATTGTATACCACGCACCAATGTCAGGTGCATATGGTGGCCAGAAACTTCAAGTGCCTTCTTGCATGGATGCTCCGCGGCGTGTCAAAAATGCATCTTCATTAGTCTTTTAACGAGCTTGCCAGTTACTCAACCAGAGGCACTGGGCAAGCCAGGCTTTTGAAAACCGCTGTTGAACATTCTCCCCGCAATATTAGCGTAAAAAATAAAAAAACACAAGCAATTCAAACACAATCGCGCATATTTTTATGTTAACAAAGTGGCAATTCTATTATACCCCCCCCCCCCCCTTGTCAAATTAACTTTCAACACTGTAACTTTCAGCCGATTGGCGACACCTGCTCAGGATTCCCGTGCAGGACAGCTCGCCAAAAACATACTTGAAAGGGCAATTTCTCAGGCAAAGATATGGAGTCTCAAAAATGCAACAACATGAGCAACGATTGCGGCATTTGGCGATTTTCAACGATGATCCAACCTGTTGAACCGTTCTTGGCATTTTCTGCCGCCTTGTCATTCCGATTCACTGACAAATCCGACTTGTCTATAATACAATCACTTTTTGAGCGGAATTGCAGTACGAAGTTCCATCCATTTTATGGCAGAAAAAATCAAGCATGGAATTTGAAGCCGAACGGACAAGAATTCACCAGTGAATCGATGCGATTGAATTATTCAAGCTGAAGTCAATGTCCGCTATTCTCAACATTTCCAATGTCACCAAGCACTTCGGTTCTGTTACAGCAGTCAATCAGTGCAGCCTGGGATTGGAGAGGGGCGCGATTGAAGGGCTTATCGGTCCGAACGGCGCCGGGAAATCCACACTGTTCAATATCGTCGCAGGCGTGTTCACGCCGGAATCGGGGGAAGTCTTGCTGGACGACCTGGTTGTAACGGGACTGCCCGCTCACAGGATGTTCCGGAACGGACTGCTGCGCACTTTTCAGATTCCCCATGAATACTCCCACATGACCGCAATTGAAAACTTGCTGGTGGTTCCTTTTCACCAGGCAGGAGAGCACCTGCAGTCCGCTTTGTTTCAGCCGGGTCTGGTCAGGCGCCAGGAGGCTGAGCACTTGAAAAAGGCGATCGAGGTAATCGAGTTTCTTGGATTGAACAAAGTAAGAAACGAACTTGCGGGCAACCTGTCGGGCGGACAAAAGAAACTGCTTGAACTGGGCCGCACCATGATGGTGGATGCAAAGATTGTTTTGCTGGACGAAATCGGTGCCGGTGTCAACCGAACCCTGCTGAATACGCTTGCCTCCAACATTCAGCGGCAAAACGAAGAACTGGGGCGAACTTTTTTTATCATTGAACACAACATGGAGCTGATCTCCAAACTGTGCCATCATGTAACTGTCATGGTTGAAGGGGAAGTTGCAACATCAGGCGCTCCCGAACAGGTTCTGAACGACCCGCGCGTTGTTGAAGCCTATTTCGGCGGCGGCAAACGGAAAAAGTAGTCGCTCATGCCCCTGCTGTCTGCAACCGATATACATGCTGGCTACAGCGGCGTGAACATTCTTAAAGGGGTGAACGTTGAAGTTGAGTCGGGACGCATCGGGGTAATCGTAGGTCCGAATGGAGCCGGAAAGTCCACCGCTTTGAAATGCCTTTTCGGCCTTCTGGAACTGGCGCAAGGCAGCGTATTTTTCAAGGATACCGACATTTCCCGCGTTTCTCCGGACCGGCGCGTACGCATGGGAATGGCTTATGTGCCGCAGGAAATGAATATTTTTCAAACCATGACCGTTCAGGAAAATCTGGAAATGGGCGCATATATCCGACGCGACAACCATTCGGATACTTTGGAAAGAATGTTTCATTTGTTCCCGCCGCTCAGGGACAAGCGCAAAGAGATTGCCGGCAACTTGTCCGGTGGCCAGCGGCAAATGGTAGCCATTGCCCGCGCACTCATGATCGACCCTCAGGTTTTATTGCTGGATGAGCCGACAGTCGGACTTTCGCCTGCTTACGTCGAAGACATCATAGAGCGGGTGATAGCAATCAGCGAGTCTGGAGTCGGCGTGCTGATCGTGGAGCAGAATGCAAGACGGGCACTGGAAATTGCCCACACAGGATTCGTACTTGCAGGCGGCCGCAACCTGTATACGGATACAGGTGAAAACCTGCTTGGCGACCCGGAAGTTGCGCAAAGCTTTCTTGGGGGATAGTCATCCGTTGAACGAGCTCGTTTTTTTTGTCAACAAGGTGCTAATTGCCGGAACGGTTATTGGCAGCATCTATGCCTTGGGGGCAATCGGAGTTACCCTTGTTTTCGGAATTCTCCGTTTTGCCCACTTTGCCCAGGGGGATCTAATGACAGTTGGCGCCTTTATCGCTTTCCTTCTGGCTTCCGTCTTCTCAGGGGCAGGCTCCTACGTAGGGCTTCCAACCGGATTCGTGGTCTTGCCGCTGGCCGTTTTGATAACCGTGGCGCTTACCTTGGGTTTGGACCGGCTGTTTTACCAGCCGCTGCGTTTAAAGAGCAGCAAGCCGATCATTCTCATGATCGCATCCTTGGGCGTAACGCTCATGATTCAGGGACTTGTAAGGCTGTTCGCCGGAACGTCGCCAAGAAACTTTTTCATCACAGAAAAAAAAGATATTTTTCACCTGGAAATTCCGTTTGATTTGGCAACGAGGGACATTGTCATTACCGAGCCGCAAATTCTGCTGATTTTAACTACAGTCGTGGCAGTCGTGGCATTGCACCGTTTTCTTGCCTACTCCCGATTGGGAAAAGCCATGCGCGCAATGTCTGACAATGCTGACCTTGCGCTTGTTTCGGGCATCAATACCAATACCGTGATTGTAACGACCTGGGTAATTTCCGGAGGGCTAGCAGCTGCCGGGGGAATACTGCTATCCCTGGATGTAGTTCTGAAGCCCGACCTTAGTTTCAATCTGCTGCTGCCCGTTTTTGCCGCGGCAATTGTGGGCGGCATCGGCAGACCGTACGGAGCAATTGCAGGAGGCTTGCTTGTGGGATTCGCTGAAACCCTTGCAATTTTCAACTGGGCTCTGCTGCTTCGGCCGTTTTCTTCGATTCTTCCCGACTGGATCGACATACCAACGCGATTCGCAATCGTGCCAACCGAGTACAAAATCATTGTTCCGTTTGTAATTCTGGTCGCCGTTCTGGTCTGGCGGCCTACCGGAATTTTTCGCGGCAGGCAATTCTGAACCGGTTCAGCCATGACACACACTCATCGAAGCATTCTCCTGTTTTCACTAGTCGGATTGGCAGTGCTGCTGGTTTTTCTGTCACTCGGACAAGCGTATGGAGTTCGAATGCTGGTTGAAGCCAGCTGCTTTGCGATACTTGCTCTCGGACTGACAATTCAATGGGGATATGGTGGCTTGTTCAATGCCGGCGTCATGGGCTTTGTCGCCGTCGGCGGGTTTGTGACCATGCTGCTGAGCTTTCCGGTCAATGATTCGTTCTGGAATTCAGAGGGTCCTGGCGCACTGGGCGGCCTCCTCTTCCAGACAGCAGTCATTGTTCTGGTAGTTGCAGCCATTAGCCAGCTCCACAGATTCGGAGTCAGCAAGCGAGTACGAAACTTTTGTGTTGTCATCGCCTTGTTCCTGGGATTCGGATTCTTCAACGAGGCGCTTGATCCGGTTGCCAGGTATATTGAGAAGGAAAGCGGATTCATCGGCGGATTCGGACTGCCGGTGTGGCTGGGTTGGCTAGTGGGAGGATTGATAGCGGGTGCTGTAGCTTTCGGCATCGGACGAATCTGCCTGGGACTTCGCAGCGACTATCTCGCAATTGCCACTCTGGGAATTGCGGAAATTATCAAGGCAGTCTTCAAGAATGCCGACTGGCTTACAAGAGGGACACTGACTGTATCCCCGCTTCCTTGGCCGGTTCCAACTCCAAACGAACTGGGGTTTGTAACTGCAAGAGCGATCTACCTTAGCCTGACTTGCTTGCTGATTGCAATAATTTTCATCGCGGTTCAGCGAGCATACCGCGCTCCTTGGGGGCGGATGATGCGCGCAATCCGGGACAACGAAATTTCTGCGGCGGCCATGGGCAAGGATGTCAATCGACGCCGGCTGGAGATCTTTGTGCTGGGATCAGTGCTAATTGGAATCGGGGGGGCAGCTCTGGTAACCTTTTCCCGAATATTCGACCCATCGGGCTTCACGCC
Organism: Arenicellales bacterium; assembly: GCA_965203865.1. Lineage (GTDB taxonomy): Bacteria > Pseudomonadota > Gammaproteobacteria > Arenicellales > JAJDZL01. Next base: position 654,749 of record OZ241916.1, on the reverse strand, counting down.
TCTGCATCACACCTTTCTCGTTTGGGTGATGGTGATTATCGGGGGTGCGGGGAACAATCTGGGTGCGATATTTGGAGCAGTCGCTGTATACATTATCTGGACCATGTCTGAACCGCTTGCATTGCTGCTGTTCGAGTTTGCTGAAACCATGGGGACAAGTCTTTTCGGCTGGGAGCCGCCAGCAGACCTGATGAGCCGGGCATTGCAAATGAGGGTTTTTGTAATCGGGCTTACCATTACACTAGCTTTGCGGTTTATACCGAAAGGCCTGTTCCCGGAACGCGTCAAAGAGGTGCATTGAATTTGTCTGCCGTGAACTTCTACGTCTGCGGCAGAAAGTCTGCCGCAAGGACGGCAAGCAGACCGGATTCAGGTTCTGCTAACGCTTTTGACCACGATTGAAAGCAGGCCGCTGGGCTGAGGCTGTTTTAGGTACACAAGCATATTATCTTGTTTCCAGGAAAAATTTGAGGATTTCAGGTGGAAAACCTTCATTTACAGGAAAGGCATTGCTGTATGCCTTCTGTCCGGATTTGCTCTGAGCAAATTAGGAACACTGCTTATTTCCGTAGAAGCCCAAGTCGACATACATGTCATCTACATCCCCAAAAAAATTAATTTCTCCGTCATCTGCCAGACTGACAAATGGACTGGGAACTTGAGACAAGGGAATATTCTTTATGAAATCGCAAGTGTCTTCAAATGCTTGTTCACTTGGCCATTTAGCCACCGGCCAACGCTGCTCCTCGGGTGTGGCTTGTAGTCTCCCTAATTCATTTAATAGTTGAATAGTAGGCGAAGGACAACTTGTTGTAGATAACTTATTATTCACATATTTCAAAACGAAATTGAGGATACAAGTCATTATTCTGAAAATATGAAGCAGGAAATTCAAGTTGTGTTGATTTTGAAATCATTTTTGCATAATGATTCAATTAGGTTGCATGAGCTAAAAGATGAGGAATATTTATCTCCTGCACCAGAGAACTCATTGGCAATTAATAAGCCTGAGGTGAAATAGCATACACTTTAACTTCCCGCACCTTTGTAGAAATTTCAAATCACGAGCCACTACTCTGCTAATTCCGGTTTCAATTGATGTGCAATTTCCAAGTCTTCTTCATAGTTTTTGCTACGACCGAGTTTTTTGTTTGCATAAGCTCTGCCCTCAAATGCATCAGCATATTCCGAGTTCAGTTCAATGGCGTATGAGAAGTCTTGGACTGCATGTTCGTACATTTCAAGCTCGTAATATGCACAAGCCCTGCCATAATACGCATCAGCGTACTCTCGATTCAGTTCAATGGCATGGGAGAAGTCTTGGACTGCATGTTCATATATTTCAAGCTCGAAATATGCGCAAGCCCTGCCATAATACGCATCAGCGTACTCTTGATTCAGTTCAATGGCGTGCGAGAAGTCTTGAACTGCATGTTTGTACTTCCTATGCTTGTAATATGCCCAAGCCCGGCCGTAATACACCGCTAAATCTTCAAGGTCAAATTGAAGAACTTTTGTAAAATCTTCAATCGCTTCGTCGTATCGTTCAAGCATATAATTCGCATATGCGCAATTGAAATAAGGCTTGGCAAAAAATGGTTCTAGGTCAATTGCTTTTTTATTGTCCAAAATCATATTTTCGTATCGACCAAGTAAATCCATTAAAGCACCTCGATAGAAATATGTCATTACATTATTTGATTGAATATCAATTGCACTATTACAGTCTTTGATTGCTTCTTCAATATCTCCTAGTTCAAATTTTGCAACTCCTCGAAAATAGTAGGCCAAATAGTTGTCCCCCTTGAGCGAAAAATACTCGTCAAAGTTCTTGACTGCTTGTATGTAGTTTTTATGCCAATATTTGTAATTCCACTGTACAAATGGTACTCAGTCTTGCTTCTGTTTGACTTGATTAATGAATCAAAAATACAAATTGCACTATGAAAATCATCTTGTTGAAAATAAGTTATTCCTTGATTGAATTTATTGTCGTCTGTATGATCATTCTTGGTTGGATGTTTGGTAATTATTGACTTGGTGCCTCGTGTTTGTGCGAATCCAAAAATATCTCTGAACAAATTTTGCTCATTTATATTTAGACAGTCTAATTCTCTACGCAAATATTTTTTATCTTCTTTTTCAATTGTTATTCTACTAACAATGTCATAGTACCCGGTAAATGTTGGTGGACCGATGACAAATACACTACTCATAACCAGCATTCTATCTCTTGCCGTACTTCTTAATGTGGGTTCCCAAATTGACACAGGTGCACCAGTCCTGAATTGATGAGAAAATAATTTTGAAATATCTTGATTTTCTTTATTCCCAAGAATTCTATATACATTCCCTGGATTGTTTGTATTAATCGAAAACAATTTCCCGTCCTCTGAATCGTCCCGACTGGCAAACCACATTGCGACAAGCGGATTCCATGTAAAGTCGAGCAAGCCAGTTGGAGCACCGAAATGTTGCAATTCAGCTAGTAGTTGAAGGTCAAATAATTCTTGTCCATACTCAATTCCAAAACCTTCCCTTCTCGCTTTCATCAAAATATCTTTATGGTAACTTATAAAAACAATAGGCTGTAGACTTGAATCATCTCGAGTGCCTGACAAGTATCTTGTTGCAGATGACCTGAGCTTCCATTTAGAATTTGATTGGCCACGATAGACGTTGAGCTCCGGTCGTAGTCCTGTCGCTTCCAACTTCAGCAAATATTTGCCAATTGTTTTTAACTGCTTGTCTTTTTTACTGTATTCCAAAAGAAAAATAACGACCTTGTAGATAAATTACACTGATTAAAAGTTCACCCACTTGAGTTAGTTTTGTAGTTGTCAAGTTGCTGGTTTTACGCGCGACCCTAAATCGCCTGAAATTTTTCTACCCCACGCCTTTCAATAGTTGTCGGTCAAGTTTCGAGACGAATCACCAGCACCTACGACCCTCGTCTCTGATTCCTTTCTTTTTTCCATGACTATCCCTCACTTGTTGACATTGAAACTAGTATTGTTCCATGTCCTATTAAATCGGATCAAGATAATCAAACAGTTTCACTACCTGCAGAAACCAGTAACGGATATGGTCGAATCTAACGCAGCTTTCACCAAAAGTGTTATGTCTTCAGAATCTAGGTACAATGGGTGCCGGCCGCGGCTTAGGAACCGGCAAAGGAGCCTTATCAATAGGACCTTTCTGTGCAAACATGTTCAAGGTGTGCCCCTTTCTGTCAATACGTTCAGTGGCGGATTTCTGGAAATTTGCTTGTTGGTTGAATTCTTCCAATCCGTACTCAATCGCTATTTCCAAGGTCGGTGTGCTATGTCCTAAATACAATGCACTTACAGATTGAGAACATGCAAGACTAATTGAGACGACCAAAAGAGCAATATTGAAAACGCGATTCATAATGACAACCTCCAAAACGCTTTACATTATAACAAATTCTACCATGAAGTGAGTTCAAGACACTATTCAGTGATTTTCAATATAAGAAGGTGGCTAGTTCTATTGCTTTGCAAAAATGTATTGATGATTTGCAGTGTCAATCCGAAACGTACATGAATATCATATTGATTCCTGCTGGTACAATTGATTTTTTTGATATAGGACATCCTGTTCCATCAAACTATGAACGATACACCGACAATTCAGATTGAACAAATTTTTCACCAAGACATTCCGATTCACATACGTCAAGGATTTCAATAGCCATTTAAGCCGCCCTAATCGCAGATTCCAGGGGACCAGGCAATGATTGGTCGTTAAATATCTCAGCACCATCTTCATCAACTCCTATAGTGCCAACATTTATATAATAGTAAATATTATTGTCACAAAAAATTCCGACATCAATAAAAAACCCCTCAAAATCCCAGTAAAAATTCACCTCGCCGTCGCCAGCTACCGATACTTCGGGCAATTTTCCACTCGAGGGCAACAAATCAACAAACCGCATACTATTCTCAATAGTCACTGACGAGGGAAGAATAGTATTTCTACCTGCCCAATCTTTATTCAAGGTTTCAAAGGATTTCACTTTTTTCTTTAAGTTATTCTTTTGAATCTCAATCATTCTTTCATCAATTCTCTACTCATTTCCAATCTAATAACTACTAGATGTATCTTGTACATCAAGTTTATCATACTGAGAATTACCCCAATTAGCGTTAACGCTTAAAACCACCATGATTGGAATATGACTGGTGCCATGCCTGTCTAAAGGAGCAATAAAATACAGAATCAAATATTTGCAGATCTAAATCGACGAAGTGAAGTGCGAACTGCGATTATGAATACGGAGAACAGCCGTTTTATTACTTTACTGTTGTTAGGTATTTATACAAAATATTGTCAAAATATAAGTATATTGTTGTATATTCTAACAATTGTGAACTTTTGCAACGGACTACTCGGGAGATGGAGCCAATGAATACTATAAGTGTTCTGGAAGAAACTTTAGCTGAAAAAATTAGGGAAGCGCGACAAAGCCAAGGAATTTCGCAACAACAAGTTGCCGATGCGATAGGTGTGTCCAGACCAGCGATTTCTCAAATTGAAAGTGGGAAACGCTCTGTGTCAACTTTGGAGCTAAGCAAACTGGCAAATTTGTTCAATTGTCCAATTGATTATTTCTTCAAGACGAGTTCAGCGCACAACGACGATGTAATGACTGTACTGTACCGTGTTGCGGATGGCTTGATTAGTCAATCAGACGCTAGCAATATGAACGGTCGTGTCAAGCACTTCGTCAACTTGTTCCGGGAAGGAATTGCCTTGAAGCGAGAATTGGGCTTGGTTGCACCACTAAGTCTACCTTCGTATGGGACCAACAAACCTCAGTCATTAGCAGCTGCGATTCACCAGGGAGAGCAAGTAGCAATTCAAGAAAGGCGCCGACTTGGAATCGGACAAGTACCTGTTCCCGATATGCCAGCGTTGATTACTAAACAAGGCATCTGGACGTCAGGCATTGAACTGCCTGAAACTGTGTCTGGAATCTTTATGGACCATTCCTCGACTGGTATGGTAATTCTGGTGAACTCAGAACAGTCGTATGGAAATCAAAGATTTTCTTATGCTCACGAGTATGCTCATGCACTGTTTGACAAACATCAACATGTCTCTATTTCCAGTAAAGCTGGTTCCGACAAACTCGTCGAAAGGCGCGCTGACGCATTTGCTGAAAATTTTCTCATGCCGCGCGACAGTGTTACCGATGTTCTAAGATCAATGAACAATAACTTGTCAAATCATTCAAACAAGCTCATATTCAATGCAGCAACTGACGACTACATTTTAACGAAAATCCGTCGGTCTGGTCTCCAGCACATAAATTGCATGGTCGTAGCAAATATAGCGATTCATTTCGGGACCAGTTATCAATCTGCACTCTTCAGGTTGCAAAATTTAGGGCATGTTTCCAAAGAAGATGCAGAAAAACTCCAAGTGTATGGTGCGCTCGGAATTGAGCAACTCATTGATCAACAGATGCAAACTGGCGGGAAAAGTAAGCGGGAAAAACATCAGTCATCTACGTCGCCTGAACTTCAGATTGAATTCGCAGTATTAATAATTCAGGCATTCCAGCAGGAGATAATCTCTCGTGGAAAACTGCTTGAATTGGCAAAATTAATTGAAATTGATGGTCGGGATTTATTGAGTTTGGCGGAAGCGATTCGTGCTAATTCGAAGTGAATTAAAAATAGAATCCATGCGACTCTGGAAAAGTACAGTTAATTGCATGAAATTGCCAGGGGGCGTGTAGATATATGCGGAACCACTTTGTTGGAAAGTTAGGGAGCGAATACAAATGCTGCGGCCATTGCAGATGGTAGTTCAAGTAAACTACCAGACAGTTTACTCTTTTAAGAAGACATATAGACACTTGGCTACTGGAACTATTCCTGAAACACTGTTCGTTATTCCTTAAAGCCTATAGAATTACAGTACAAGAAGTTTTTAAGGGGTGCAGGTATCTGAAGGCAAGGAAAAGAGTCCTAAAAGCCTGTCTGGATATCAGTTATTCCAAGGACAACTGACATCCTCAAGTCAGCAGGAATATAGATGACAACGATGGTGTGGTTTATCTTGAAGACTTGAACACCGACTCAAGCCAATGAAGCGTGTATTGAAAGATACTGGAAGTATTTATATCACAATTTCGTTCTTCGCCTTTCGGAGATGCTGTATTTGAGGAGCAACAAGAACGACTAAGCAAATGCGCGGCGATTTGCGAGGACTCTTGGAAACTGAACACGCGTTTTACAGCAATGTTCAAGCGTTAATTGATTGCAAATTCTTGCTCGGGAAAGATCTAATAATCAATATCATCAAAATTCTGGTATAAATCAGGAACGAATCAGTTTGACTTCAACCCCCAAGTTTACTCTCGTCCACACTCTGTCTCCTGTCAAGACTGGCAATCTTAGTTGCTTGCCAAGCTGGATACAAGCGCAGTCGGCAAGAGACATGCCATTTTTTCTTGCCGTATTGCGAAATCTTGAAACTGCATAAGCCTGTTCGGCATCAAATGGATAAATTTGAACGCGTATAGAAGCCACATGTTCTTGGACCTGCTCTTCTGGCAATCCAATTTCAATCAAACGACTACAAACCTCGGCCAAATTAATTGCAGATACCGCAGTTTTCCCTTCGTAGCCGGATACAATTTCAGCCCCCTCTTCATTAAGCAACAGGGCTATGACTGCTGAAGAGTCCAGCACTGCTTCTTTCATTTTGGTTGGCTCATTCTTGCTTTGCTTGTCTTCGCCTCTTCCACCAGCAATTCCTGGCGACGCTCGGCAATAAGTTCATCCACAATACTAACGCCTTCGGGTACATGGCGTTTCAGTTCTTCCTGAATTCTTCTCAAATTTTCCTTCCAGGTCAGGAGGTGCAGTTGATTCCCCTTCAACTCAATCAAAACTTCTTTTTCTTCCTCAATTCCGAGCGCTTTTCGAAACTTGGCAGGTATCACTAGACGTCCAGCAGGGCCAACCTTGACCCATTCGCTATCTGGATAGGCATTCGGTGATTCGTCGACTTCAGAATCAGTACTGCCCGGTGGCTGCTCAAGTTTTATCTCGTTGTATCCACTGCGAACAAGGACATGGCGAACATGCTGGTAGCGAATCTCCAGGAAATTCTTTATATCAGATCGACTGTAGCCTCTAAGATGCAAGGCGCGAATTTTATCGGCTGTCTTGTGCATCCCATCAACAATCTGTTCCATGACGTATTTTTTATCAGTGTCCCTCACTTTGGGCAGTGGATAAGTTGGCAACCCCATATGGTGTCCAGATTCGTATTCATCCGAATTGGATGACTGCTTGGCTTCCGAATCCTCGTAACCGCTATCTATCAGAATTTCTCTTACATGTTGATTGGCCATTTTCAAAAACTTTGCTATTTCAGTACGACTGTACCCCTTGCAATATAAAGCTCGAACTTTGTTTTTCCTGCAGAGCAAATTATCTGCAATTTGTTCCATTGCATTTGGGGTAATTGAATTATTCATATGAGATATTCTCCATAATGTAATCGTAATCGTTGCAATACCATATAGGTTGTATATTGCCATTGAATTATCTCTTTGTCAATATTGAAACACATACGCATATTACAATATATATTTTTCACCACAAGAAGATTTGAAAGCATAAAGAGTGTTTCCCGTTGGGAAAATTTTGAAGGCGAATTCGCCAATTTGCATGGGTCGACCGCAACACGAAAATGATCTGAGCCGCGATTCCAGAATAAGGGCTGTTGGAGTTATGTTAACTACTTTGAAAGTCTTCAAAGGCTTTTTCTACCGCCATTCTTTCTTCCATTAGTGGCAACAGCAGTTTTCGCATTTCTCTAGCGTGTGAAACGCCTTTCTCAGGATTTAAGACTAGAATATCTTTCTGTCGCCGAGTCCATGACGACGAAAATCTGTTCCTTTTTAATCTTGATTTTACGTACGCTTGATGCAGATAATTTGACTACGCCTTCGCTAGTCCAAGTAGTATCGCCCTTTCTTTGTCCAGCGTATTTTTTATCGTTGCATTGATAAACTCAATAGAAACATGCTCCAAACGATGGACTGACAAGCCTTCTGTATGCATATCACTAACTGGAAGTGTGGCAAGGAAGTAATTTTTCATTGACAACATGTTGAGGGTTGAACATTAGTCTTGGCAGAAACTTGTCGTCTCTAATTATTCCGGGAGAATATGCTGGTACAGCACTTGAACTTTAGTCAAGATGATGTGAATAATTTGTCAATTAGACATTTTCTAAATTTTCTGACAGTACGCCGATTGACACTCAGCTTCCGAATGATTCATATTGTCATAAGCAATTTGAAGAACTTTCTGGAGAAAATCTTCCATGGGGTATCGCATCAATAACTTCAGGGACTTAAATCGCTGGATTGACACTAGTGAATGAAGATATCATAGAGTAGAACTAACTAGATTTCAGTAGTAGATGCTTGAAATTTGCTTTATGTGCCCTTAGAGTTATTAGAAACAAAGCCAAACCAGCACCGGATTCGAAATTTCATTTGGAGGGTATGGAAAAAGATACCAGGATACTGGCGAACTTGAACGCAGACTACAAAAATTCTAAAATGTTGGGAGTTGCAGGCTAGTGAATTTCGATAAAAGTTGAAGTCGCGCAAGACAAAACCTCAGCTTCAAAAGTATAATGGTTCTCAACCACAACCAACGAATCAGGTTGCACAAGGCAGAAATTTTTCATTTACAATTTGACAGTGTGAAGTCATCACCAGCAAAGCTAGGATTCATCCATGAACAAAGTTCCAGATAACAGTGAAGACAATGTAGGACCTGTCGTCAATGTAGAGAACGGCACGGAGAACAGCTCAGTGTCAATCAAGGTCAATTGGGTTATTATTGAAGTCACCAAGGAAGTGAAGGTTCGCGAAGTACTGAAAAAGGCAAAAGAAGCGGGTGCAATTATGATGTCAATTGATGATTATGTCATCGAGAGGGTTGAGGTAGAAGGTGAATTACAAAGGGAAGATGTTATTATCGTGAAGGAGCAAGAAGAATTTATTGCTGTGCCTACCGGGCCGACGGAAGTTGCTTAATGATTGTAATTCCATGACTAGGAACTGAAAATGAGTGTTGACCATCGAATCGCCACCGAGTTAGAGGCTTTGGGTTACAAACCCGAAATCGTGGAATGCAATACGCCTAACGGAAAGGAGAAAGCGGTCATATTTCCATATCGTATAGGTGCAGGCAGATTCAAAGGGGAAACTCGAACTTTTGGTGTCTCAACGCGATGTGAGGCAGTTTGGTACCCTGAAGTACCGCCTCATTGGATATTTATCAGCCCACCCATTACTGATACACGAGATGGACCCAATCACGGTACAGGCAGTTTTGCAGGGAAGGACTGGGTTTTATTGAGCCGACCACCCGGTGCTTTCTGGGACAGTGTCCGCCACAAAAGTATGAAAGCTTATCTGGAACACCTTTCGAAAGTCTGCGCTCAGATATGAATCAAGACATTTGGCATGAGGTTGCGTTGACATCCGAGGCCAACGAAGTTGCATGTAATCATCTTCTGCAACACTACAGACGTGGAGATGATCAGGAAGATCTTTGCTTTGGTTTATGGGCGCCTAGTACAGGCATGGAACGTGAAACCGCCATTGTAACAACTATTTTGTTGCCAAATGAAAGTGAACGAAACCTGCACGGCAATGTCAGCTTTGAATCTTGCTATCTATCAAGAGTGACTCGAACAGCCAGAAAAACCGGTCAAGGTTTGGCCTTCATGCACAGCCATCCAACTGTCGGATGGCAGGATATGAGCATATCGGACATACAAGCGGAACGAGACCGTATTGTGGATACTGCAAGGGCAACGGGTATGCCGTTAATTGGAATGACTGTGGGTACTGACGAGTATTGGAGTGCTAGAGTTTGGAAAGAAACATCGCGAAGTATTACGAAAGTCTGGTCAAAAAAGGTCAGGATTCTAGAAAAGAGCCGCTTGGTAATTTGGCAAAAACCTACTTTGGAAGTCCTTGATAGACAAAAGCAGAGAAGAACCATAGAGAGTTGGGGAGAGGAGAGGCAGAGACGCTTGGAAACATTGCGAGTGGGGATTGTTGGCCTTGGTAGTGTAGGTAGCATGGTTGCAGAAGGGCTTGCTCGTACTGGGATACGCGAAATGGTGCTCATTGACCCCGATGTCGTGGAACTTCATAATTTGGACCGCTTGTTAAATGCTTACAGGAAAGACATCGGTCGCCCGAAGATTGATGTTGCCGAGAATGCTGCCCGGAAAGCTAGCACAGCCAACAAAATTCGAATCATCAAGCATCAAAGACCAATACAAAATAAACTGGCATATGCAGCCGCGCGGGATTGCGATATTCTGGTAAGTTGCGTTGATAGCCCAGTGGCGCGTGATGTCATGAACAGAATCGCTTATAAAGATGCCATTCCAGTTATTGATGGTGGTGTAGAGGTTCGGAAAGATCCGCAAACTGGCAATATGAATGCTGCACGATGGAAGGCGCATGTTGTTACCCCGTATACTGAATGTTTGCGCTGCAAAAATCAATATACGTCAAGCGATGTTGCACTTGAACTAGATGGCTCTTGGCAGAACCCGAGTTACATCAAAGGTGCAAAGCCTGAAGAAGGTGGCGGAGAAAATGTCTTTTGCCTGAGCCTGGCAGTGGCAAGCGAGCTTTTGAATATGGTCCTGCGAATGCCTATTGCCGAAACATGGTGGCCCAACCAAAACGGAGTAGAACGTAACCTTGTAACCGGAAGGACGAAGGTTCGGTTTGGTATGTGTCATGAAAATTGTTCAATAAACCGGGAGAAATGGTTAGGCGACAATGCTAGTGAAATAGGTTATCTCACTACTGAAGAGGATATCCATCCAAAACACTCCTTTTTTGCTCAAATGAGAAAAAATTTTTAAATTGCTCAATCAATGAATGACGCAAAAAAAAGTTTGAATGAATTGAAGAATAGATTGTACTTAATTGGTGTACTCGGTCGTGACCGACCTAATTTCTTCGAGATAGTTCCAGATATTCTCTATCAATACTCTGGATTCACATTGTACGATGACCAACCAAAATATGAAATCAATTGGGTTCACTATACAGCGTGGAAACATACCTTTGAAATGTTCAATGAATCTCCTTGCCTAAGAATGTACAACTACGAACATTCAAATGACCCTGAAGAAGGAAAAATTGTTCCATGTGAATGGAAAAAAGTTGAAAAGGGCGCGAGGAGTTGGCTGGAAGAATTTTTGGAGCCTTGGCATATAGAAGAAGTGAAATTGGGCGGAACTACTTATGGTTGTTCATTTTCCTCTGGTTCTAGCGGTGTCGAAGATGACCTAACGTATTGGCGGTTATATGGTAATGACGGACAAGGTTGTTCTTTGAAGATAACGGTAAAACCTGACATTCAATTTTATCGGGTACGTTACCGGAACAAAAATTTCACCAAACGTACCCGTAAGCAAAAGGATGAAGACAAACGGATAGCAGGTCAATTGGAAAACCTCTTTGAGGTTGGTAAAGAGTTTGTTGATGGATTACCAGATGAGCATCGAAAATCTATAGGTAGTAAAGTAGCACTAGAACTGAGCAAGGTGCTGTATGGATACTATCACATGATTAAAGACATTGCCTATGAGAAAGAGCAAGAGTGGCGTATGATTAAAGTTTTACCAGAACCTGAAGAGGTCAAATTCGATACGTCACCGGATTATCTTGTTAAGAGGTATATTGAAGGCCCTTCGCTTAAAAGACTACTGAGTTCAGGTTCGGTCGTCACTATTGGTCCAACCATACCAAATAGTGGTGCCGCACGAGCTTTTATTGAGCATAAGGCCAGGACAGTGCATGAAATTGATATTCCTGATACGGTGAAAATAAAAAACTCCGAAAAGTCTTATCGGCAAATATCTCCTCCGAATGCCGAGTGAGGTGAAGATTCAAAGAAAATCGATTTATTGATATCGTCTAACAACTGGACAGAATATTGTTCAACACAAAATCTGAAAAATTTCGAAGCTTGTTTTAATGATGGTGATGCTACTAGCTCAGTCAAATGATCAACCAACCAGTTCTGTGCCGCCAGAAAGGAAAGATTGTTGTATGATTTTACAAAATCTATCGAACCACCTTTACGATTGCATCCCAAACAGATCCAACGGTTATGTACGAGTGGATCTAAAGCGGCCTTTGAAGGTCAACTGCTATGCGTATACGCATATTAAATGAATTGGGTGAGAGAGTTAAAGAAACTGCGTACGATTCTGGGCCAGGTGATGGATCGGGAGCAAACTAACCGGAGCAACAGGTACAGTACACAAGCGCTGGAGGTGGAGTGCATCATCAAGGGCGTGCCGCACAAGCGCTACGAATTTGGTGTGGAAATGGGGAGTTACGGTGACCAATCGAAGCAACCTCATAGTGAGCGGCCTGGCGTTTTCGAGCAATCTGTACGATGGATTGCTAATGCACAACTATCTGAAAGGCACCGACGGCGACCAGATGAATGCAATGCTAAACTGCGCCGGCCACAACATGCGAACTATCCTGTAGAAGATCGGAATTTTTGCGACTCTTTCTGATGGCGGTTGATTGTTTGCTTCGTTCTGAAAATACCAATGTAGTTCTTCTTCTTTCAAAGATGCCGTCTATATGTCTGAAAACTGCCTGATATAGGGTTTTTCAGGGTTGACTACGTAAGACACATGGCGCATACGAATGGCATAAAATCGTTCTGGGCGTTGTTCAAGCGGAGTTTCCACGGTGCTCTCCACAGGATGAGCAAGAATCATTTGCACCGGCATGTAACCGAGATTACCGGCAAGCACAACATTCGTCGCTAGAACACAATCAAGCAAATGAGTTATATTGCAAGGAGAATGGATGACATGAAACTGACGTATGCCGATTTGGTAGAACCATCAAACAATTTGGAGTAACAGAGCAATGAGCGCCAAACGAGGATTGCCCACAGCACAGCACAGCACAGCACAGCACAGCACAGCACAGCACAGCACAGCACAGCACAGCACAGCACAGCACAGCACAGCACAGCACAGCACAGCACAGCACAAATTATATCCAGAGGGCGTTCCGAACTGGGCGAACAAGACCATCTTCACAGGAGACAACTTGGCGATTATGAGGAGAATGAATAGTGCTTCGGTCGACTTGATCTATCTGGATCCGCCATTCAACTCGAATGCCAACTACGCGGCACCGATTGGAAGCAAAGCAGCTGGTGCAGAGTTCAAGGATACTTGGACACTAACCGATATAGACATGGAGTGGCTGGACTTGACGGAAGCGAAGCACCCAAGATTAAATCGTGTCATTCACGCGGCGATGTCGGATTCAGACATGTCATACATGATTTACATGGCAGTTAGAATCATTGAGATGCGTCGGATTCTGAAAGATACTGGAAGCGTCTACTTGCATTGCAACGAAGTGATGAGCCACTACTTGAAATTGATGATGGATGCCTTGTTCGGCAGAAAACAATTTCGCAACGAGATTGTGTGGTTCAAGGGATATAGAGGCACTCCCCGACGACGAAGGTGGCAACAAGAACATGATACTTTGCTGTTCTACTCCAAGAGTGATTCATATTCTTGGAATACACCCATTGGAAATTACAAGGACAAAAGCATGGGTAGATACAACAAGGTAGATGAAAGTGGAAATAGATATGCTTTGATCAAGCGTAAGAGAAGTGATGGAAGCATATACTACGGAAAGACTTATCCGAAAGGGAAGCCAGCTGGAGATGTCATTGATGTTCCAATTCTTGCAAGTACTGACAAAGAAAGGACTCGTTACCCCACGCAAAAGCCATTGAAACTACTTGACTGGATTATTGAAGCATCCAGCAACGAAGGAGACATGGTATTCGATCCGTTTTGTGGTTGTGCTACAACGTGCGTGTCTGCCGAGGGACTTGGCAGGCAATGGATCGGAATTGACATCAGTCAAAAAGCTGCAGAGTTGGTGAAACTGAGAACAAAAGATGTGCTTGGCACTCTGCTTGGTGACATAGTTCATCGGACAGATATTCCGCAACGAACGGATATGGGCAAATTGCCAAAATACAACAATCTTGAAAACAAAGCAAAGTTGTATGGTGATCAAGGTGGTTTCTGCAATGGATGCAGTACGCATTTCAAAAAGGTAAATTTGACTATCGACCATATCATTGCCAAGAGCAAAGGCGGAACTGACCATATTGACAATCTGCAGTTGCTTTGCGGTCATTGCAACTCAGTCAAAGGGAACCGGGACATGAATGACCTGAGGCAAAAAATGTCACAAAAACCAATCGTGAGATTGATATGAAAACAAAAATCAAGTCATCAGACGATTGCTACTTGTCCAGCAACGAAGAAGCCAAGTTTCAAAGAGGAGTGTGAACCATAGAATACACGCCAGAGAGTGTGGCAAAAGCGATTCTTACTACATCTCTCAAGGAGAAAGAAGAAATATAGTATTCATTGGAGTTCTGACCGGGTAGAGCAGTATATGATTATCTTTGTATATAAGTCCTGTGTTTCGAACACCTATTTGGGACTAGCGCCCTAGCGGCAGTCCATGGCTTGCTTCAGGCTGGAAAATCCAATGGCATTCTTCGCCTTCCAGAGAGGCTGCTCATATCAATGAAAATCATCTGAAACAGGGTTTTTCAGGGCTGACCAATTACTTACCACAGTTCACCAGATAACAGAATCTGCAACATCATCGCAATAAATACTATATTTGATGTTCGCTGTGTCTCGAGAAATGATGAGCCAAGACATATACAACTATTCAGAATCAATCACGTAGACTTTCTTTAACGGAAACAGTCTTTTACCTTCTTCTGGAATCGTTTCGATGTATTCAATCCAAAGGTCTACAAATCGTACACAATCTATCAGCGTCACAAAATCCCCGGAATCAGTAGCGCTTCTTTTGTAAGCATCTTCGGTAAATCCTTGAAGACTGACAAAAACGGGTACCGAATGGTCTTTAGCACACAACCCCCGCAATTCGCTAATTTTATCCATTCCTATGCCACGAGTCTCCTCTATATTGCCAGTGTGCTTAACTTGTATCTTGACAATACCCGAGCCTAGTCCGATGGGAGCCGTATGTGCGACAATATCAATACCCCCATCGCGCCCTTTTTTTGAGTTATAAGATACTACATAGCCCATTCCTTCAAAAAGAAATCCGACCAAGTTCTGAAAATTCTTCCAAGACATTTCTTCCAAATGCCTGTAAATTGAATTACCAACATCATCCTCATTGAAACTTGCTTCGATAAATTCTGTCTCAATTTTTTCGTCAATCTCAGAATCAATTTCAACTTTGTTTTTCCGAGATTTGGTTTTTCGAGATAAACCGTATTGGCGGTGGTATTCACTTACAAGTTGATATAATTCTTCTTCAATTGATTCTCGATCTTGGCCCGTCTTCAAAAAGTCTTGACCCTCATTCGTAATTTCCCAAAAACCACGGGGACCTGTTTTGTATCCTGCGTATTTCAAGAAAGAAACTGCAAAATACACAAATGCAAACCAACGTTCTTGCCCAGTTGACTCAATTCTGCCAAAAGCATAGTCTTCATCTTTAAATTTAATATTGCCGCTTTGCATTTTTTTCGACAATTTTTCTTTAATATGCTTTGACGAAAAACGTTGAGATTGGGCAGGGTCACAATTCAATTCTTCCAATACAAGTAATGCAACTTGTCCAAGGAGTACTACACTTGGCGTATAGCTAGACATATCAATACCTCATATAACTTAAAATCTGAATTGTAACAATCCCCCCCCCCCCCCCTCTGTCAAATCACAAATTGAAGTTCAGAGTTTTGCGGGAAGAATTCGATCAGTGCATAAGTAGTATCAGGAAAGCAAAAAGAATTTTATAGTCAGGAAGGGAGGCAACATGCTGACAGAAAACCAGGATGGACAGTGAAGATTATGAAGGAGAAGGAAGCAGATTCAGTGGCACCCGTCACCCTCTGCTCCGGCGGCAGTTATCGGGTCACCAAGCACTGCGCATCTCACGAACGACTTCGCGAAGTTTTATACCACTGGGTGCGGAGCACCGTACAGAAAGCCCCGGTCTGCAAGAAAAAATACCAAGAACTTCAACAGCGCTGACATGGGTATTCTCGTACATTGCACTCCGTCGCCGACCGCTCAAACCGAGTTCGACCCGCAGCATCCAACCAAGTCCGCTCAATGCGCACGGGGACACAAGCACAGCAAAATTAATTCACTTTCTGCTGTCAAGCCAGTTTTGTCCCGATACAAACAGACTGTTATTCCATTTTTACAATAGCTACTCTAACGATATATCAGGTGCCATTTCCCATTGCGCCATATTAGCCAATTCTTTATAGTGTGTATTAAGCGCTACTCTGCGTTTTTCTTTATCTAGCATGGATATTTTGTGAGAGCGAAGTCTTTCTCAATGCTTGCAGTTGAGATACTATAAAATCGTTAAATTCTTTAAACGGAGGAGTAAAACTGTGGTATTCGGTAGCACCATTGAAAACAGAAGAATAAGTTTCAAAACTTTTTTCATTAATTACCAAAATTAACATTGAATAATTTCCAGATCTGAAATCAATCGCAATTTCACCCTCCGTAGTAGGATAGACAACAGGATCATATTCCATTCCCTCTGAATTCAATACATCCAATATTTTCCTGGCCGTTTTTTTCGTATTGTCATTGATAGAAGGATAACCTTCTTCAGCGATTTCTTCGTCTATTTCACCCAATTGTTTTATTGCATCATCAATCCAGGAAGTTTTCCACCTGTGTTGATTTTCTGAAAATAATGATGAATTCATATTAGTGTTTTTGTGCATAGAGGTTTGTCGAGACAAAACTTTTCCAATTGATTCTTGGGGCTCACGACAAGGCGGATTTCGACTGAGTATTTTCAGGAATTCTAAAATCCGCTTCATTCATTGAAAAGCGCATTATAAATTTCCTCCAATGGGTTTGACCATACTGTTTTCTTCGGTGGGGTCAAGTTGTTGATTTTTCAAGAGAGGAGATATTGTTATAAGCATCTACAAGGACTCTCAGTATGCTAAATCCTGCGAATGGCAACGAAATTACTGCACATACGGACTGTCAAGCCACCATTCCACCATCTCCTCGTCCGAAATGCCGCGGGCATGCTTGAGCAGCAGAAGATCCGCCATCATTCGGGTCGGAAATCCCGGATGACCATTGTCCCCACAGTACAAGCCCTCGAAACGACCCTCGAGCAATTACCAGGGAATCTTTCCGGCCAGCTGAACCAGCGGATGACCCCAGCGACAGGCATCAGCCAGGGAAAGACGAAACATTTCACTTTGATACTGCGACTCGGGCTTGGGCGGAACCATTTTTTCTCCTGAATATTGCAAGAAACCAGGCTGGTATTATACAGTTTCTGGCAATTTCAGGCTTGCTTTTTTGCATTTATTTGATTTTATTCTTTAATAAAATCAAATCTTTGTACATTTCAAACAGGTTTTTTCAAAACCGACGAATTAACATGAGTGGGAATGCGCATTTTCAGCAGGAATCGCAGTGGATGCTAACAGTCGGTTGCGGTTTTGCATACGCATCGGCGAATCGGGCTACGAGTTGATATTGAAGTCGGCGGTGGTCGCCGGCACCTTGAAGAAAGGCAACTTGAACTGAGTGACGGTGGATACCACGGTGCAGGAGAAGACGATGAAGTATCCGACTGATACGAAGTTGCTGAACCGGGCTTGAATCCAAATGCAAGCCCTCGGTATTAACTTTTCAGCATTTAGAGTGGGATTCAAGGTTTAAACAATTCATCAACAGACATTCTATTTTCAAATAATGGCAGGAGTCTCATCCTCATTTTTCGTGCAAACCCTTCTCCTTTTTCGGCGGCAGCAATATAGATGCTCGCATGACCAAGATTATTCTTTAGCGCTGTATCAATGACTTTAAAAACCTGTTGATTTTCAAACTTAATTGCTCGCACTGCTATGACCTCAAATTTCGCTACTTTTTCAAATATTTTAGGCTCACTTTTTCTTGGCCTCGATAGCATGTCTTGAATAGAACTACTAATGAAGCCATGCGTAACATGTTTTTTTCGAAGGACTGAAAATCCCCTTATTCGGAGATCTTTTACAGGAATTGCTGATTCAACAATTTTTCCATCTCTTATATGATCTGGATTAAATAGTATACGTAGAAGACTCTCACTGTTTTCAACTATTCCAGGTGAAATCCCGGGTGCGGCGCTAGTACACTCGTCAAGATGGTGAGAAATATTTTCCAAGCTGGTTTATTCCAAAAAAAATTGAATTATCTCGGTAAGCAAACCTTCGCTAGCAGGTACATTTTCGCCGATAGATTCGCGACCGTCTTTATGGCAGGCAAAGTAAGAGTAAGTACCTGTTCCATAGAAACCAAGGTCAACATGAACAGGGTCGTATTTCCAAAGAAAATTAACCTCGCCATCATCAGCCAAAGTAATTATCGGAATAGGAATTAAAGTGAGGTCAAGATGTTGGATGAAGATATAAGCATCTTCAAAGGCTTTCTCGTTAGGCCATTCTGCACACGGCCATCGTTCATCCTCGGGTTTGTACTGATGAGCTTCCAAGTTTTTAATCAACTGGAGTGTAGGTGAAATCTTTGATGGTAAAACAAGTATAGACGGCCAAGCAGGTTCGGTACCAGGCAATTCTTTTTTTTCTAACTCATTTTGAGTTTCATCCTGTATTTCTTTACTTGAAGGTCTTTCGGATGAAAATGGCTCCATTAATGTAGGAAACTCGGTGTTTGTATAAAGTGTCATGTCTACAACCCAATTCTTTTCAGCATTTCAGGTTTTAAAATGTCAATGAGAACGCTACGATTACAATCGTGAAGATAATTTAGAGCACTCTGAACGCCAAAGTCAATCAAATGAGAATCAAAAATAGATTCTATTGCTTGCCGCGGTGTTTCCAAATAACAAACTGCATTATGATCCACAGAGACTGTCAAATACTGGTCAAGTATTACACTTTGAACATTGAGTTGGTTAAGAATCTTGTTTGGTTTAATAGACATATCATACCAGCCAGAATTGCAGTGCCATAAATGCCCGCTATCAAAGCAACGAGAAGTCATATATGAATTGTCGTATTGAAATAGCATTGCTATATTTGATTTATCAGGCGTTCCATCAAATGAATATCGATCGATATATCTCAAACTATATGCTTGAACAGGATTTCTGTCTAGTCTCAAAGAGGGTAAAACCAGGTTTAAATATCTTATACTGTCGTCTAATATCGAATTCCAACCACTGTACACTAGATAGTTAACCGTGAAAATATCTTCTAGCAGACATAGACGACGGGCAGGATTTCCATCTCCTTTTATTTTTAAAGCCTCGAATCCTGTAAGAATAGCAGTACTAGGTTCTTCCAAAATTCTCCCATTATGAATTTTAATATTTGGTATTTTATGAATTTCATTAAAACTTGGAAATTCTTCTATCAAATCGCTCTTGATAGAATCTACAGTTTGCTTGATTTGTTCCGAATTAAAATTGCTTTGGAAATGAATGCCAATCACAACTTCCTGAATTGAGTTTGTTCCCGAGTATGGTAGAAATTGGGCCATTGCGATACTTGGTGAATGTCCTGATTGTAATATTGATAACGTCTAGCGCACTGGAAGGGCCTTCTTGGCATGCATGGCACTCTCCAAGGTTTCATCGGCGTAGCTGGTCCACGCGAACAACTGTGTGCTGCCCAGCAACTGAATGCCTAATTGCTCGTTGAGTATAAACCTCACCGCATGTTCCGGCAGGTTTAAACACAAGTTCAACACGTCGTGAATCTGGTCTGCAAAGTCCAGCCTCCGTCCCAACTTGAAGGTGCGAACCAGATGTCCCAACTCGAAACTGTTGCTAGACGGAATGTATAAAGTTCTTTGGCACATCGAAATTCGCGGCAATCAAGTGTACCGCCCACTACGCTACACCGTTCGGCAACTTCCCCAGCATTGTCATCGCTACCACTTGAACTTAAATCAATGTTTGGCTATGTTGATTGCTCCCGAGACAGCACTCCTTCTCAATCCTCAAATGTCCTGCACCGCTGTCAGCCGCATTTTTACTGCCATCCTCATCTTCTTTTCTCCCCGGTCGATTGAACCGTCTGAATTCCACTAAACAATCCCAAAATACTGTATTTAACCAATTTTTTCAATTATACATTGAAGTATTAGCTTTCTGTTAAGAAGCCACGAGAAACCCAGAGGTTAAGCTTAAAATTCCTGTAAAAGTGTAATCTGGGGGATCGGGAGGTCATCTGGACGATTACAATTTAATGATTTAACAGTACCAATAATCTGACTGAAAGAGGCCAAAGAACAGAGTTGGAATTATGTTCATCAACAACTTGGCAACTACGAAACCAACTCTAAACCGAGTGCCACCATGGCTTTGGAACGCGTTGTCCAAGATAACGACAGTATTCAACGGAGCTATCAGAGACCAAGGGCGGTAGATCGATCGTCAAAGATTTGCCAAAGTATTGCTGTCCAGCATAGCATGCAATCCTGAAAAAGAGGATATCGACTTCATAATTCTCGTCTATTAGAGCGTACTACTGTTGTTGCGGCACATTTCCGTTCAACCTCAAGTAAGTTTCAACATTACCGAGGCGAATCTCGAAATTCCCCATTCGGTTCTCGAAATTCCCCATTCGGTTTTCGAAATTGTCCATTCGACTCTCGAAATTGTCCATTTGCAATTTGACTTCAACAACTTCCGTCTTAACTTCGGACACTTGGTCCTGCAGTTCAAAAAGCACGGCGAAAATTCCTATCAGCGTGGCGGCAAGCACGCCCAAGGTGGTGGAAAAAACCCACCGAAACATGCGTTCACTCGTTTCAACCCTGGTTAGACGGCGCTCACTGTCAAGCTCCTTGCGAGTTACGTAATCATCGCTATTCATTTCGGCTTGCTCCAATATCGTAAATCAGAATTATTAAATATCGCCCAAGGCCCAATTGTATCGCTAGCCCTTGGAAGATTGAACAAGTTCCAAGGGTACTCCTCAAGTCTGCCGATTATAACTTGCCGTGAAAAAATAGTGCGTTCTGGACACGTAACATGCTTGCTCCATAAAGTCGCAAATACATCACAGTCCATTGACGAGGCAAGCACAGACTTACTCTTTGCCATCCTTAATCTTACTCCTTGCCAACTTGAATCGTCGTAGCGAAGTATCAACATGGAACCAATTGTATAACAAATTGGACAGGTATGCTGGCAAAAGCTTTTATGCCTTGGAGGTGAGATGTCTTGGCCCACTATTTCACTGGACACGGATTTATCCATTTTATTTGAGTTTCCATAGATAATTCTGGAAAAATATCCTAGTTGTCGTTCCTGTCCGAAATGGGCAGCTCTGGTTAAGTCTTAAAATTCCTGTAAAAGTGTAATCTGAGGTGTTGAGAGGCACTCTGAACGATTACAATTGAGTGTGTTTCCCGTTGGAAAGAAATTGGAGGCGAATTTACTGATTTGCCGGGGTTGACAGCAGCGTGAAAACGACCTGAGCCATGATTCTGGGGTTTTGCCCGAGGGTTCTGCGCATCCGAGCTGCGATTTTTCGACGAATTTCGAGCTTCGGACGCGTGGATACCTGTGGTTTGTTACGGCGAGGTCAAAACGAGGCTGTCGAGCGTGTCTTAGGCGGCAAGCGGTGTCACCAAGCTACGCATCTTGTCGGGCTCTTCCCCCAAGCAACCCAAGGCGATCGCCAGCATGACGGCTCAAGGGGTCTTCTGGACGACTGTAAATTAATTTACACAAAGGTAGTAAGTCCTTGTTCCAGTACAAAAACCTATTTCTGATCACTTGGCGCATAATATTTTGAATTTTTAAACCATCAAGCCAAAAATTGATTTCATCTGACGCTAGTCGGAAGATTTGGAGTCACAATATGGATTTTTTCCTCAAGCTTTCTTCATACTGGCTGTGCGAAAGGCTACAATCAATCAACTTCTTGAACTCGTTCAATTTCAAAAAGCACTGGCTAGCCATTCTGCTTGCGAGACTATCGTCAATATCTTTCCTTCGCCCATGGGAAATTTTTGTTTTTACTCGTGTCTTCTCACCATTCATTGCAAAATACTGGAATTGAATATGATGTGTTTCATTACGTCGAAAACCCTTGCATATCAAGCCTTTTTCAATTTTGCGTTTAGCAAGCATAGTTTCAATCAGTTGCCGTTAATCGGCTTCTTAGTTCTGCTTGAAGCTTAAGCGCATCGGGAGACAATGGATCAGTCTGCTCTTCACCAAATTCATTCCACAAGAACTGTAGTTCATCTTCAAGAGATACTTCCAGTTCATCACGGGTTTCTTCGAATATATAGATATCGAAGTCACCCTTAAGATCATAGCAAAACGCAGTGGAATCAAACGTCACATTAAATTTCAATGGCGAGTCAGTGCGGTAGACTGCATTGTTGATTTTCACTTCACTCACTTCGATCGAACTTTCATCAACAGCAAGAATTTTGTTTACGTTGCGAATGAAAACCGGGTCATCGTCTTTGTTGAAACCAACATCTCCATAAAGAAAAATCGGTTGGCCAAGGTTGTGAAACAAAGTTGATTCCGCATCGTCGACTTCAGAGTAGCTGGCAACCAAGTGCTGACCGGTTTTCAGCTTCACCTGAACCTCTTTCTTTTCCAAGTCAATTCCAGTCAAGAATCCAGAAATGAAGTAAGTCTCAACCTCAACTGCCCCGTCAAACAGGTATGGTTTTAGCTCTGAATGTAGTTTTGCGAAATCTCTACCAGTAAATATTGTTTGGTGATTCTCGTCTTGAATTGAAAATTCAAGACGAAAAAAGTCAGGGGGCAGCATTTTCTTGCAGGCATCGATCAATGGCCGATGAAAATTCGTGTCCGGCAACAACTTCCTGAAACCCTCAACATCAGCCTGGTTCAATTGTTTTGCAACTTCATGGAACATGCGACTTACCCATACAACATCTTTATGATTGTCGTGGCCAATATACAATGGCATGGAGAGACTACCCGGTTTCAAGGTTGCATCGCAGACCAAAGAATACCGCAAACGGTCATCTGTTCCTAAATTGGCATTGACACTCATTCCACTTTGGCACTTGGCCAGAAAATTGATTACCCGTTGCAACTGTTGAATTGAGTTGGCCAGTGCGACTGCAGCAATTGCATGATTGCTGTCGCGGTTGCTTTCAGCCGGGTATTCGTAATGCAAGATTAATTTTCGAGGGTCTTTTTGAGGCATCATAGCGAGTAATTCCAAGGATTGAAGTAATGGTTCCTCTAATCGGTTTCTCCTATGTGAATATAATGCACTTCACGTATTTTATCAAGCAATTCGATTGTTTCCCGTTGGAAACAGCTACAGGGTTAACATCTCGACGAAATGCTTGACAAGGTAGGTCCGCTTCTAGATGATAACCACCTTGTAATCCGATAGTAGCAAGGTTTTCATCAATCTGATAGCTTCCCTCGTTATTGATTCTTGCTGTTGTAGTGCCGGTAAGCATATGATTTGGGGAATTATATACTTGATTATATTTCCCCAGCTGACCCCGAAAGTTGTCTGGCTGGTTTTCTGTCTTTTATCAGCAAGCGAGCACATAAATCCATGCTGCAGACTTCGCAATTGCGCTCTGAATCGGCGAGCTCTATAAATACCTGCTGAGCGGCGCCGAAACTTCTTGACTTCAAAGGTTGCATTATAATTTCAGATGAAAGAGGGGACAGGTGCAATCTGGCCCCAATTTCATGTATCAGCGTTGCTTGAGGTATTCGAGCAATGCCAATACGATGGCCAATATCAGCTTGGCCAGTTTCCAGTAATCCATATTCTTATCTCCATGGTTTACTGTTGAAAGAGAGGCCTAGTGAAGTAGGCCTCTCTTTTTTTCTCTCTCGCCCTTGTGTATTATTTACTCAGCAATTCTAAATACGATCAAATTATTAGAGAGTAAAATCTGCATATCCTCGGCCAAAAGAAAAGAGGCTGCCTTGGCCTCTTTTCTGCCTGCTGCATGGGAGCCCCGACTGGTTAGTCAGAACCCGAAGAACTCGTTCGGCGGCGGATTTTCGTTGTAGTATTTTCTGGACTTCTGAACAATATCCTTGACTCGCTTCAGCAGTCGCTTATTTCTCTCTTCGCCTTCCATGGTGTAGACAACAAACAGTCTTCTTTCCTTCTCGTTGAACAGCGACTTGATATAGTCCTTCTCAGTGTATACCCTTTGCAATGACATGCCGAACTAGTTAATCAAAATCAATTGTACCGCAGATAAACTTCATCATGCTTTCCAATTTCAAACAATGCAATATGAACTTCATCCTTATTTTTGAAAACCTTGTAGAGAACAACAATGTTTTCCTTCTTGTCCCTGTCAGGAAATATGCGCGGGTAGAAAAGATGTATGGACTTCACCTGAAACTCGGATCCCCTGCCTTCCAGGTAGTGATCATTGAATTGATCAAAAAGAGTATCAAAGTCAAGTTTTTTCAATAAACCTTCAGCTTTGTCCATTCTTGCTGAAATTTCAGGGGTCTTGATTCTTTTCTCTTCCTTTGCAAACCATGGATCTCTCGTTACTCTTATTTTTAATTCCTTCCCTCTCCTTGCCTCAATCAAATTCATGAATACTCATCAAATCCGAATTCCTTGGCATATCTTTTGATATTCCTAGCTAGACGCCGAGCTACCTTGCTGTTCACCAAGGTGATGTTGTAGGCAACACCATCAACATACTCTATATTCTTGCTATCATTGTTTTCAAGCAATTCTTTCTTCTCGGTCCTATAGTCCTCTGCAAGCTGATCCATTGAAGTTCTCCTTTCTATACAATCAATATATTATTTATAATCAACTACAAAATTAACCTGTATGGTGATATTGTAAATTTATTCAAAAGCAAAAGTCAATTTATTCAAAAGCAAAAGTCAATTTCGATTTTGACAGATGCCAATTTGCTTGGCTATGCTTCCTCAGCTGTCCTCGAAGGTTATCGGGCTGGTTTTCTGTCTTTTATCAGATTTCGGTCGACTGCCTTGGCCATGAGCTCGACTTGCTTGCGGTCATGCGCGCTTTCAAGATATTCTGAGTTCTTTGGTTTGCGGGCATCTTCCTGCAATTTGCTCTGCTTAGCTTTCATGATGTCTTCCTTGCGGTTCATTTTATCTAGTTTCCGAGCTTTCATTTCATCGAATTATGGAGCCTCGAGATTTGAACTATAGGGCAGAGACTTCATATATTCTTCAATGAATTGCCAATTCACACCCCCCGAATCAACGGGAAGCAGGATTTTTTCGCTTTCCAGTCTCCGCTGCGCTCTTTTTCTTCCGTATCCGTATCGAAATGAATTGAAATTGAGCAGAGTCAGAACGTACAATGCCCGAAATCGATTCAACTCGAAATCTGTCGGTGATAAAATCTCCACGTGGTCGGAACCAACAAATTCAAATTCCTGATAGAATGCCTTCCCTTCGGTTGCACTGTCGACCGTTATCACATTTCCTTCTTCCTCCCATATACGGGAAGTGCAGGAAACGCCATTATTCTTGTTGCTTGTTGTTACATAAAAATAGGGGCTTATATACCTGAGTAACAATCCGCCGTTCACGTCTTCTGGATTTTGACCTGCCTCAGTACCGCCTTGGCGAGTTCTTCCGGCGGCACTGGAATTCGCACTTTCTCTTCCAGTTCCTTCTTGGTCGGCTGGTACTTGCCATCCTTAACCTGCACTGTCGGCTTCTTTTTCATGCCTGCTCCCAGCTGCGCTTTCTTCTCATTTGGATGACTTCTCACTTGGATGACTTTCGGCGGTTGTCCTTCTGGCACAGCATTTGGCAGTTGTCTTCGTCGGTTCTTCCGCCTTCGGACCAAGGTTTGATATGGTCCGCCTCCATTTCGTCCAGTTCGAACTTTTCGCCGCATACGGCGCACACTCCCGACTGCTTTTCGTAGACCTTCTGCTTCATTGCATCGGTAAACACGCGTATGTTCAGATGCTTTTCGTCGCGGTCGAAGATATACGGATATATTCCTGGCTTGCTAGTCACGTCGTCGTCCATAACAAGCTTCGCAACTTCCTTTTCAACTGCGTCTGGGTCGAGTTTCTTGTTCTTGTAGGTGTTGTACAGGCTTCCCCAGTCAACTTTAAAGTTCGTGAAATGTAATTTATCAGTGAGTAACAATTGGCAAAACAATTGTGCAAGAAAAAAGATGAGAAATTTATGCAATATTAGCCTGAAATGTAGCATATAGCTCCTGCATAATCTCCCCGCTGACTACGATTGCTTCTTTCTCTGAATCATTGAGAACTTCAAGAACCAGATTTTAAAGGAAAACACTTATGAATGAACAGACTGCATCGTATTTCAACGATATCAAAAAATTCTATGAACTACTTGACCAACTTGATAGTAATGGTGATGGTGGACCGCAGGGATTGGACTGCAGTGATTCCATTAATCACTTACCGAACCGCGGTGTTGAATTCTACTTTCGGAAGGATGAATTTCGAGATGGTTCAAATTATCCTAGGGTGGTGCGTATTGGAGCATCAAAAAGGATAAGAGTGCGCGTAAGGTCCGATCATTTAAGGCCAGACCAATTAGATTCAATTTTTCGTGACCACTTAACCATTGCCTTAGCAAACAAGGAAGGTGAAATGGCCGATATTGAAATTCAAGATTGTAGTTGTAGCGAAATTGCGAAGGCAATAATTCAAAAATGTCCAAGAATCAATGAATTGGTCAATGAAGAGTTTGCAAAGCATTCTATTCTTTGTCTCCCAGTTGAGGAAAAGGGCGAACGCGAGTGCATCAAACGAAATGCAATTGCATTATTGAGTCAGAATGCGGGGAAATTCGATACTTGGCTAGGTGCCAACCACATAGAACGAAAAATTATTTCATCGGGTCTTTGGAATATTCACTTTGTTGGCAACGAATATTGCCCAGAATTTTTGAAATTAATGGAAACAAAGGTGAAAAGTTATAAGGAGACTAATATTTCTGCTTGATTCAGTTAACTGGGTATAGTCAATTTCGACTAGAATTCACCTTCCCGTGTAATAGTTCAAGAATCAAGGCGGAGACTGCTGGTATGTAGATTAAGATTCTGAATTTGCGTCCCGCCACTCTGCACAGGCAGCCAATTCGACCGCATGGTCAATTTGAACATGCCGGCGTGTGTCGTCATCGTCTGCTCAAGCGAAGACAAGCCGTGGAGCCGATCATCGGACACATGAAGAACGATGGACTGCTGGGGCGAAACTACCTCAAAGGCAGCCGCGGCGACCAGATGAATGCGATGCTCAGCTGTGCCGGGCACAATATGAGAATCATGATAAGAAAGATCAGGATTCTTTGCGCCGATTTCTGGCGGCCGCTCATGGCTTGCTTCGAGCTGCACAATCCAATGGCATTCTTCGCCTTCCTCAGAAGCCAGCCTTGCACCTGAAAATTATCTCAAACAGGGTTTTTCAGGGCCGACGAATTCACTTTCTCCGCAAGCCAGTTTTCCCCCGGTACAACCAGATCATTATTCCATTTTTACAATAGCTACTCTAACGATATTCCAGGTGCAATTTCCCATTGCGCCATATTAGCTAACTCAATGTGGTGTATATTAAGTGCAACTCTGCGTTCTTCTTTATCATCGGGTAAATCCAGAAGAAGAATATCTGCATGGTATGGATTCAACGGTTGTGGCGAAGCAACCACTTCCCTAGTTCCTTTAGATGTGACTTCTTCGACTTTCAAAACTACCCATCCGTAAAATTCTTTACCGTCCAGAATATTTGCAGCTCTTTCTCTTGAAAGTTGCACCATCACTCTACGTGTAGCGAGATCTAGTCGATTGACCGATATCCTATTAGTCTCTAAACGGCCACCAAAAATATCCCTAGGAATCTTGCCTTTGCTAGCCCGTTTCGCTCTACTCTTGGATATTATGTCCCGCCCAAGAGATTCCCAACCGTCTAATGAACAATTTTCTTTACCTGGCATGGACACTTTGTAAGAGCGAAGTCGTTCTCAATATTCGGAGTTGAGATACTATAAAATCATTAAATTCTTTAAACGGAGCAGTATAACTGTGGTATTCGGTATTGCTATTGAAAAAAGAAGAATAAGTTTCAACATTTTTTTCACTAATTACCAAAATTACCAGCGAATAATTTCCAGATTTGAAATTAATCTCAATTTCACCCTCTATAGTAGGATAGACAAAAGGAGAAGATTCCATTCCCTCTGAATTCAATATATCCAATATTTTCCTGGCCGTTCTTTTTGTTTTGTCATTGATAGATGGATAACCTTCTTCAGCGATTTCTTCGTCTAGTTCACCCAATTGTTTTATTGCATCATCCATCCAAGAAGTTTTCCACTTGTGTTGACCTTTTGAAAATAACAGTAAATCCAATTCAACATTCTCGTGCATAGAGGTTTGTCGAGACAAAACTTTTCTAATTGATTCTTGGGCCCACGACAAGGCGGATTTCGACTGAGTATTTTCAGGAATTGCAAAGTCAGTTTTATTCGTTAAAAAGTGCATTATAAATTTCCTCCCATGGGTTAATTACAAGACCAACTGTTTTATTTGCCATGTTTATAACTCGAAGTAACCATTTAAGTTCCTCGTAAAAATCTTGGGTTTGGGATGTCAATACGTAAATATTTGTTGCTATAAAAAGATCACTATTCGATATTTTCGATGGCTCAACTGTGCGTCTCAGTGCTCTCTCTCTATTTTCGCTTTCGAATATAATATTCACCGACGGTAGGTAATGCATACCGCTTTCCTGACTTAACTCCGCTATCATTACTTTTTTGTCAAATTGTTCAAAATATTCGTTTGCAGTGCCTTCTTCGAAAGTTACATAACTATTAATATTGATACTGAAAGAATCTATATTTTCATATCCTAATTTTGGTAAAAGTATTGTGAAACATTTCTCAATGAAATTAGCAATAGCAATATCAATAAAATCAGTTGGCAAAACGTTTTCAAACTTAAATTGTAGTTGTAGTTCATCAGGCTGAAGAATTATTAAGTTGTTGATTCCTCCAAAAATTCTATATTGGCACCACGACTCTGCAAGACTATCAGACGACGAACTAACAAAATGTTGTAGTTCAGCTCCACCGTACATAGACATAATATCTTTCGCAATACAAGAAATATATATATCTTTCGTTTTTCCCCATTCAACGATAAATGGTTCCAAAGGAATAGAAAGATAGAGGGACTCACTATCAATATTTACGGGCATACATTTCTTCATCTGTTCGCCTATTCAATAATATTGAATATCAAAAAATATTCTAGACTTGTTCTGAAAAAACTTTTTATGGGACATCTGGAAACTTACACCAATTCTGAAAATAGCGTATACCATAATACTTCAGCCCTTTTCGATACGAACGAGTAATCGTCGACCGAAATAATATAAAAGAAAAATCACAATCTTTCTGAAGAGGTCTTGCAGATTATGGCTAACGTAAATCAGCATCGCATATATCTGGTCGCTTTCCATGATTTTCAGATAATACCGTTCCCTCAAAGCATTACTTTCCATATAGGCCCTCACTGGCTCTTTCGCCTGTTGCGGTCTCAGTAAAAACTTAAACTGTGCAATGAATTCCTGCTTTTGTCTCAAAGCCGGCATACAGGCATTCCTCAACGACAGGAGGAGCCATTGACCTTGATTCTGTACCTCAGCCATCAGCTGTACCATATCATTATTTCGACAGTTTTCAGAAAACAAACACAAGTTATACAGTATCTGTGAAGTTCAAGTCCGAATTTTTAGTTTTGACCATACTGTTTTATTCAGTGGGGTCAAGTTGTTCATTTTTCAAGATATGAGATATTGTTATGAGCATCTACAAGGACTCTCAATATGCCAAATCCTGCGAATGACAGCGAAATATACTGTATATCATGGCTACCCTTCTCAATCCGAATAATATGCAATTAAGGCTATGCCAAACTCGTGCTTTGCGAATGGAATGGGTAGGAGTTTAACGCTTACAGACATCTGTCCATGTTCGCACGTGTAATCTGCTTAAATTCGCTCGAATACGAGGAAGGGATCGTCCGTCGCGAACATCTGCGGCTTATTCGACCAGTTAGTTTCAGTATTCGCTTGATCAAGCAAATCGTAGCAGTTCGGTCAAGCACAAATCGCCTTATTCACTCCTTTCAAGTCTACTGTACTGCAATACAACTTGTTACAGTATCAGCTCTGAAAATCGGTTAAGTCTTAAAATTCCTGTAAAAGTGTAATCTGGGGGATCGAGAGGTCCTCTGGACGATTACAATTTAGATTTAACAGTATCAATAATCTGACTGAAAGAGGTTGAAGCAATTGACGACGAACAGAGTTGGAATCATGTTCATCAACAACTTGGCAACTACGAAACCAACTCTAAACCCAGTGCCATCATGGCTTTGGAACGTTGTCATCCAAGATAACGACGGTATTCAACGAAGCTATCAGAGATCCAGAGTGTTAGATCGTCAAAGCTATGCCAAAGTATTGTTGTCCGGCATAGCAGGCAATCCTGAAAAAGAGGATATCGACTTCATAATTCTCGTCTATTAGAGCATACTACTGTTGTTGCGGCACATTTCCGTTCAACCTCAAGTAAGTTTCAACATTGCCGAGGCGAATCTCGAAATTCCCCATGAGGCGCTCAATATTGTCCATTCGACGCTCAATATTGTCCATTCGCGATTTGACTTCAACAACTTCCGTCTTAATTTCGGACACTTGATCCTGCAGTTCAAAGAGCAAGGCGAAAATTCCTATCAGCGTGGCGGCCAGCACGCCCAAGGTGGCGGAAAAAACCCACCGAAACATGCGTTCACTCGTTTCAACCCTGGTTAGACGGCGCTCACTGTCAAGCTCCTTGCGAGTCACGTAATCATCGCTATTCATTTCGGCTTGCTCCAATATCGTAAATCAGAATTATTAAATATCGCCCAAGGTCCAATTGTATCGCTAGCCCTTGGAAGATTGAACAAGTACCGGCCTGCTGAGAGTCAGCAAACGCTGGGTCCGGGAAGCCGGTTTCATAGGATCCTTATAGTGAAAATGCTATAACCATGAGAATTAGCCACACGAATTCCTGAAGCTCCAAATCTTTATTTGGAGAAAAAACCTATTTCTGATCACTTGGCGCATAGTATTTTGAATTTTAAAACCACCAAGCAAAAATTTGATTTCATCTGACGCTAGTCGGAGGATTTGGAGTCACAATATGGATTTTTTCCTCAAGCTTTCTTCATACTGACTGTGCGAAAGGCTACAATCAATCAACTTCTTGAACTCGTTCACTGTGCGTTTAGCAAGCATAATTTCAACCAGTTACCGTTAATCGGCTTCTTAGTTCTGCTTGAAGCCTAAGCGCATCGGGAGACAATGGGTCAGTCTGCTCTTCACCAAATTCATTCCACAAGAACTGTAGTTCATCTTCAAGAGATACTTCCAGTTCATCACGGGTTTCTTCGAATATATAAATATCGAAGTCACCCTTAAGATCATAGTAAAACGCAGTGGAATCAAACGTCACATTAAATTTCAATGGCTGGTCAGTGCGGTAGACTGCATTGTTGATTTTCACTTCACTCATTTCGATCGAACTTTCATCAACAGCAAGAATTTTGCTTACGTTGCGAATGAAAACCGGATCGTCGTCTTTGTTGAAACCGACATCTCCATAAAGAAAAATCGGTTGGGCAAGGTTGTGAAACAAAGTTGATTCCGCATCGTCGACTTCAGAGTAGCTGGCAACCAGGTGCTGACCGGTTTTCAGCTTCACCTGAACCTCTTTCTTTTCCAAGTCAATTCCAGTCAAGAATCCAAGGATGAAGCAAGGCTCAACCTCTTCGTCATGCAGGTATTTTTTTAGCTCTGAATGTAGTTTTGCGAAATCTCTACCAGTAAATATTGTTTGGTTATTCTCGTCTTGAATTGAAAATTCAAGACAAGAAAAGTCAGGGGGCAGCATTTTCTTGTACGCATCGATCAATGGCCGATGAAAATCCGTGTCTGGCAACAACTTCCTGAAACTCTCAACATCAGCCTGGTTCAATTTCTTTGCAACTTTATGGAACATGCGACTTACCCATATAACATCTCTATCATTGTCGTGCGTTGCACCAATATACAATGGCATAGAGAGACTCCCTGGTTTCAAGGTTGCATCGCAGACCAAAGAATATCGCCAACGGTCATCTCTTCCTAAATTGGCATTGACACTCATTCCACTTTGGCACTTGGCCAGAAAATTGATTATCCGTTGCAAGTGTTGAATTGAGTTGGCCAGTGCGACTGCAGCAATTGCATGATTGCTGCCGCGGTTGCTTTCAGCCGGGTATTCGTAATGCAAGATTAATTTTCGAGGGTCTTTTTGAGGCATCATAGCGAGTAATTACAGAGGTTGAAGTAATGGTTCCTCTAATCGGTTTCTCCTATGTCAATATAATGCACTGCACGTATTTTTATCAAGCAATGCTTTTTTTCTTGCCAAGTATTTTTCAAAAAAATCGCATGCATCATTACAGATTTGCGTCGTCTAGTTGGGTTGCACCTAACTCCACCGCTGTATCGCTTTCAATCAACACCTTCAACTTTTGATTTTCTGTGTTGTTGCGAAAATGCAACGAGCGTAGCAAGAATTTCTGTGGGAACTTCCCCAAACTCTTGATTTCGTCAGTTACTGTCTGATTTTGGTCGATTTGCCGCCTTGAACCTCGCATAACTCCAAGGATTGCTTTTTTCATCGAAATGCAGTGCCTTCGCTCACTAGGTGAAATCGACAAAATCAAATACTTGCAGGTCCAAACCGACGAAGTCAAGAAGAACATGTGCTGACCAAGCAAAGAAGACGTACTGGAATCACAAGAAACTGCATAGTTGACACTTGTTCTCTGGCAAGCGGCATCAAGACAACTTGTTTCGGAACGATCTTGCTTGAAACTTCCCGAAATCTTCAAATAATGTATTCAATGGTGCAGGCATTGTTTTTCCGGGAAACCCTTCTAAAGCCCCGAGTGAAATAAATACTTGGTCAACAGGAAGGCTGAACTTCAATTCATACAGGCAGTCCTGAAAAGGCTTGATTCGTTTCGAAAGTGACTCAGCATGCTAGGACTGTATTTTTATATTGTCATCAGTCGAAACTGCAAAAAGTTACCCCGCATCGCTCAAGGACAATGCGGGGTAACTGATGAGTTGATTAAAAAGCTTTTCGCTTTCGCAATTAGAACCGAACTTGCATTCGGGCTATCGCACCGTGCTGAATCTTGCCGTCTGCTTCATAGCCGACATAGTTCAGCTTCACGCTCGCACCGCTGGAATTCTTCATCGACAAGCCCGCCTTGAACGCATTTACCGTGCTCGGCAGTCCGCGTACTCGAAGCTTGTTGGTGAAGTTCAGAATTCCCAGCTGGTCCCGCTGGTTCATGTTCAGCGAACCCGGTCCAGATGTATGGGTGCGATAAACATTGAAGCCCAGCTGCGGTCGTACCTTGGTGCTGTCCGAAATGCTCAGCCAGTCCGAAGACTTCAATTGAACTCCGGCTCGCCAGCCTTGATAGCTCTGCGAGTATCCCGGAACATCGGCTACCAGCACTGCATTGCTAGCTGCATGCCCGCCTTGCTTCATCGAGCCGCCGTACACGCCCAGAGACGGAACCAGAGTCATCTGCTCGCCTGCACTTAACTGCACGCCCGCACCCAGTTCCAGGTGACTGTGCGACATGTCGAAGGAACCGCCCAATTGCCCGCCGGCTTCAAACAGATTCCTGAACGAGGTGGAACCGCGGAACTCGCCATGTGAAAGCCTTACGCTGGCAAACATAGAATCTTTCTGCCAGCCGCCTTTCGCCTCGTAGCGGCCGCCCTCGAAACTGGTTCGACGGTTCAGCGACAGACCTTGTGTATTCGCTGCTCCCGAAATATTCGGCATCGCCGATACACCGAAGTAGCCATGCTCGCCGACTCGGGAATCCATGCCAACTGCCAAACCTTGCTGAGAGGAAACACTGCTGTCCGAATACAGCTTTGCCCACATCCGCGTGCCGCCGCTTCGGAACTGCTCGGCTCCCTTCACGCCGGCGAAGGTTGCTGTTGCTCCATCCGATTCGTAGTCCACCAACGCACAGCAGTCGTCATCGTCGCGAAGGACCAGCCACAAGATTGCAACTGCACCCAGAGCGTAGTAGGAATTGCTGTCGGAATCCGATGCCGTAACAGTGCCGCCACCGCCGGCCGGACCACCTGAGCGAGGAGTTCTGGGGTCGGCAGACAGCGTGCTGAATACGGGTTCAACCGTCGAACCGTCAGCATCCACGACACTGGCAGCGCTATTAATCCACCTTTGCTGAGCATATTGAGCATCGGCCTCTTGCGTGGTGGCGCGAGTCGCCAGGATTTCAACCGTTGGACTGCTGCCCCTGAATTCCACCCTGCCCGCAGTAATTCGACCGTGGTCTTGTGTGCCCGAAGCTCCGGTCGCCACAATGACTATTGTGCCGCCATTGACCGTAACAACATCGTCGCTGTCAGTTCCCAGATTCACGTGACCGCTGATAAACAGCTTGCCTGCGCTTACTGTCAGAGTGCTGCCAGGGAATGTAACGTCCCCCACCGTCGCAAGGCCATTACTGGTTTTTACCAGTGACTCCAATCCGGTAATCTCTCCGTCCACATAGCCGCTATGCAACGTCAACGTGTCTTCACCGTCGCCCATATTAACAGCTTTGAACAATACGCCATTGTCCCTAACCACCACCATGTCATCATCGGCACCCATGTTAACGGTTTCGTACAGTACGCCCCCGTTCACATGCAATTCGTCATCCCCGCCGCGGAAAGTGATTGCACCGTCTGCACGTCCGCTTACTACCAGCACCTGTTCACCAGTATCGTCAGCAGCACCGAAGGTAATTGCAGCCATCTCGCGTACGCCGGCATCAATAGTAACATGTCTCTTCAGTATGAAATTGGCACCATCTAGATCGTCCTTATAGTTACTGCTACCGAACGTAAACTCAGTGCCGCTTGCCATCACCTTGGTACTGCCAACCAGCCAGCCATTGTTAGCCTTGGCTGCGGTAATATCAGTGCCTCGGAGGCTTGGAGTAGCAGCAGTCGACAGAATTGTAACCAGTTCGTCCGTGGAACTCTTGCCTACAAAATTAACACTCGCCGCTGTTATCCTGCCAGCCGGGTCATTGCCGCCAGTAGCCCCCCTCACATCAATAATAAGATCGGCAGCGCTGGCCACTGTTACCGTGCCTGTGCCAACATTTACATGCCCGGATACAATCAACCGACCGTTCGATATCGTCATTGTATTGTCAGCCCCGTTGGCAGTATCAAATGTGACATCTCCAATCTCTGCATCTCCTGCGCCTCGCTTTATCAAGCTTTCAAGATTCTCGACCAGCGACTTAACAGTTCCGCTTCGCAACTCCAGCGTATCATCGCCGGTGCCAAAATCAATATCCTCACCAGCAGTAACGGCACTGCCAGAAGGAAAAATAGCATTATCTGCAAAAGCACCGACCACACCGCCGCGCATGACCAGCGTGTCGTCGCCGGTGCCAAAGTCAATACTGCCGCCATTAATATGACCTGCAACTGACAGCGTATCATCGCCCTTCCAGAACAGAACAGCATTCTTGTCAGCAGCAGGCGTACCCATGGTAGCCAGAGGCTCGCCCTGAGCCTTAAGACGTCCGGCAAGACCCACTCGAACAGTGTTCTTTCTTCCTGTGTGTCCGAGCAGCGCAACCGCATAGCCATTCCGCATCATGTCAATCACGTTGTTAACATCAATTTCGATATCCCTTGGTGTCCTTACCATCCAGTCCCTTCCGTCAAGCGGGTGAAGAGGATCTGATATATCGGAATCCATCGAGGTGGTCGCAATCACAAGTACGCCGTGAGATTTACCCTGTGCACCAGTTCCTGCCATTCCTCCGATTTTGTCGTCGTTGATTGTTATTCTATTCTGAACTACGATTTTGGTTTCACCGCGGGCACCAGTACCGATGGCATCGCCAATTCGGATGGTAGCATGAAAATCTTCTGGATCGGCAGAGCCATAATTCGCTTCTGCGATAATGCCAGCTGAAGCTTTGCCGGAAGTTGTGACTGCTGTGCGACTGCCGATATCATAGACAATACCGCCGGTGGGGCTGCTGGTTTTCACATACGCCCCAGAGCTGGATGGTAGCGGGGCATCACTTTCAGCCAGCTGTACTTCTATGCCGCTACTTGAATCGCGGTTAGTGAGTATTGCGCTTCCCAGATTAACTCTCACGCTGCCGTCTCCGCCGGGATATTTAACTAGGACAGCCGGGGACTCGGGGCCGTACATATCAAATCTACTACGAATGCCGGCAGGAACATCAGTTTGGTATCCATTAATGTTGGGTTGGTGAGTTATACTGCTCCGAACTCTCAGTCCTGCATTCGGATATGTACCAGCAGCATCAGTGTTCACTCGCACTGTTGCGACATTATTGTTATTGGATCCCATATCAATGTGAATCCCGCTAGCATGCTTGCCGTCCACTTTCGAAGCCCAAGTCTCCACCCGACTACTACCAGATACTTCCACTGTAACCGGGCCAGTCCAATCTTCCTCTGCATCCGAAACAAGGATTCCATAGCTTCCCTTTGCAGAAGCACTGCCATCATTGGTTACGCCTGGCTGACCAGCAGTAACCACGCTGCCGCCTGTCACTTGCAATTCGACTGATTCGAAGGAGCCGCCGGGTTTGATATGCACTATGTTTTCCTGCTCTGTTGCAGAGCCCCCGGTGGATGATGCAGATCTCACTCTCTCTTCATCGCCGCTAAGACCGTCAATAACCATTTTGAATTTCACCAGACCGTTCAGGTTTCGAAGGACGGAATCCACCGCAGTAGTAGTTCCACTGTCAGTTTCGTACATGCCCCGAATGAATTTGTCTTGGTTGTCTTCCACGAGGTTTTCACCGTCTGCCGGAGCAGCAAGAGGTGTCAACGTGATGGCAGACTTGCGGTTGCCAGTCGTTCCCGGGGTAATAGTCATTAGCCGCCAGTGAACTCTCTCGCTCAATTGCGCTGCGGTCATATCGGCCAAGCCATCGCTCGTTTCAGCTTCAACATAGCACATCTTGCCACTGTTATTTGCATGCGTACATGCCTTTATCAAGTATTGCTTGGGTGGATTGCCGGTACCCTCGCGCTCAACAGCCCAACGGGCTCTGTTTGCGTCCTCGCCGCTTCCTCTGAGGAAATATGTAATAGCGCCATCCGAATCTATCAGGTTCGCACCAGTCATACCATTAGTCGAATCCGGATAATCGGCATCGTTCGTACCGCCAAAGTTTTCGTAGGTTACTTCAGTAGCCGTGTTGACACAATTAACAGTTAAAGTTCCGCTACTCCGCCCGCTGTTGAAAGTGTTGTAGCCAACACTGCGTTTGGTGGCGGTACTACCCGTCACTGCACCCACCGCCAATGGCGCCTCTTGGGTACACTCCCAATAAACCTCAGCCGATTGGGCCTCTTCGCTGTAGTAAACCAGCGGTATCGATACGAATGCCGGTATTGCCAATGCAACGGTAAGCGGCAATACCGAGTGTTTCGAAGTACTAGCGCGGCGGTCCCTTGATCGCCTACCAAACATAACAAATAATCCTTTCACGACAAAACTCCTTAAATACTGGAAAACAGAAATAAAATTTAAATTTTTACCATAGACTAATCTACTCAAAAATAATACGTCCCATCATAATAGTAAACGTACATTAAATTTTGGTGCTAACTTATATCACTAACTGCCAATTATTATAGCAAAAGTGTTCAATTGCAAATCCAAATCTACCTTTGCATTCAACAATAAAATGGTATCAGATTAATTACCATTGTGCCACAAGTACAAGCGGGAAATGTATACCATAACCCTACACTTCATCAAAATTGCTATTTTGCGAATTCGGATAAGCACCGCCGCCAGGAGCGGTGGTATCCGCACCGTCAAAATTCATGTAGGTTACATCAGCGGCATTGTCGTCAACACAATTAACAATTAATGTTCCGATATTTCGCCCTCTGTTGAAAGTGTCGTTGCCGATACTGTGTTTGTGGCCGGTTGTATCGCCCACTTGCAATGGAGCCTCTTGCATGCATTTCCAATAAACCTCAGCCGATTCGGCACTTTCGCTGTAGTAAACCAGTAGTATGGATACGAATGCCGGCATTACTGCAACAGTAAGCAACTTAACCGAGTGTTTCCTATTGGGAAAATTTTGAAGGTGAATTTGCCGGGGTTGACAGCAGTATGAAAACGACCTCATCGGCGATTCTGGCGCCTTGTCGGCGGTTTTCAGCACTGTTGACTAGCGGTTTTTCGGCGAATTCGGATGGAACTTGGTACCCAGTTCATCAATTCGAAAAATCAAAAAAACTTCAGATGTCCAGGGGCTCCAGTGGTTTTGCAATCGTAGCCGGTTTGAAGAAATAAATTTTGATGAGGGGGGGGGGGTATGATATATTTTCCCACTTGTGTTTGTTGGGACAATGATATTATTATTTGGAGCAAACCAACTATAGTAAAAATTTATTTCTGTTTTCCAGTATTTAAGGAGTTTTGTCGTGAAAGGAGTATTTGTTATGTTTGGTAGGCAATTCAAGAATTGCTATGCCAGTATTTCGAAACACTCGGTTAAGTTGCTTACTGTTGCATTGGCAATGCCAGCACTTGTATCGACACCGCTGGTTTTCTACAGCGAAGATGCCGAATCTGTTGAGGTTTATTGGGAGTGTACCCAAGAGGCGCCGTTGGTGATGGGTGGTACAACCGGCTACCAACGTAGCATTGGCTCTGATACTTTCAGCAGAGGCCGAAGTATCGGGACATTGATTGTCAGATGCGTCAAAACAGATGACGAAGTAACCTACGAAAACTTCAGAGCTAGCGGCACCTTGCAAGACACCAGCCTTCATAACCGGGGCCAAGATAATTTTCCGACTTCGGATGATGGCGGCTCGCCAGCGATAGATTCGGATGGTGCTATTACATATTTCCTTAGAGGGAGTGGAACCGACGCAGAAAGAGTCCGCTGGGCTGTCAAGCGCGAGACCAGTTCCGGCAACCCTCCTACGCAGTACTTGATAAAGGCATGTGAGAATGAAGGCAATAGTGGTATGTGCTATGTTCCAGCTGATGATGACGATGGTTTGGCCGATCTGACTGCAGCACAATTAAACTCGAGAGAGATCTACTGGCAGTTAATGAATCTTAGTGAGGAGACCGACGGAGATCGCAAGTCTACCATCGCTGATGCAGGCACTGCGACAAGGACTGAATACCTCGTGGCAGGAAACGAGGACAACTTCATCCGGGGCATGTACGAGACTGATAGCGGAACTACTACTGCGGTGGACTCCGTCATGCTCAACCCCAACGGTCTGACAAAATTCGAAATGGTCATTGACGGCCTTGGCGGTATTAATCAAGTGAGACCGGCCGGTGGCGATGCAACAGAGCAGGAAAACATAGTGCATATCAAACCCGGTGGCCCCTTTCAATCAATTAAACTGCACGTGAGAGGCGGCAGCGTGGTTACCGCTGGCCAGGAAGGCGTGGACAATGATAATACCGCTTCTGCAAAGGGAAGCTATGGAATCCTTGTTTCAGACCCAGAGGCAGCTTCAGAAGCAGATGGAGTGAGAGATTGGACTGGGCCGGTCACGGTGCAGGTATCCGACACCTCCAGGGTGGAGACTTGGGCTTCGAAAGTAGCCGGCAGGCATGCCAGTGCGATTCATATTGATATGGGTTCCAAGAATAATAATGTCGCAAGAGTGATATTGGATGCCAGTACATTGCAAAACCCCGATCAACCTCGTGGCAATCGAAATTATTATGGCGGGCTGATAGTTCGGTCCAATACAGATCACCACGCTGCATATAACGGAGCTGGCAGTAATCCCGTAACAGATGAGATAGACGGTAGGGGACGGTGGGAAACCCTCGGTAACGACTCTTCAGTCGTCGAAGTTAGATATCCTGGGGGAGACGGCGACGTGACAGTCAATCTAAAAAACCTTATTAAAACAACCGGCCAATCGAGTAGTGGCATAGTAGTACAGCTGGCTGAAGATACTACGGACCCGGCACCGGCCGCACGAGCTACTAGCTCTGGAGCTTATGTGAAAACCAGCAGCCCTGGAAAAAAGGCAGGTATTGTCTATGATGTCGACCAACTAGCAAAAATCCAAACAGCCGGCGACAACGCGGTTGGCATTATCGCCGAAGCAGATTACAGTGGTTCTGGTGGAGACGCGGAAGACTTTCATGCTTTCATCCGAATTGGCGATGCCATTGATGGTGTAGACAGCGATGATGACAAAACTGTAACCAAAATCGTAGTTGACAACCCGATAACTATATTAGACGCTGGCAGGGCAGTAACTCCAAGTGTTGCGCAAGGTAAATCCCACGGTGTACTTGTGATTGCGACCAGTTCGATGTCTTCCGATCCCGGTGTATCATCAACCCTTCACCCGCTTAACGGAAGGGACTGGACGGTCCCCGAGAACACGAAAAGGAACGTCGAAATTGATGTCAACAACTGGATTGACATGTATCGGAATGGCTATGCAGTTGCGTTGCTGGGAGATGCTGGCACAAAGAACACTGTTCGAGTGAGTCTTACCGGATATCTTAAGAGTGGCGGTGCAACTCTGCGCGGCACCAGTACTCCAGCCGCTAGGAATGCTGCCCTGTTCTGGAAGGGCGATGATACGCTGTCACTTGCAGGGCTTGTTAATGGTGGCAGTATTGACTTTGGGGCCGGCAAAGACACGATGATCATTGACGGCGGTGTAGTCGGTATTTTTAGCAACTCTGCATGGGCTCGTTTTGGTTCTGCTTCTGGCGGTGAAGTTACTCCTGGTGCAACTATTGATTTTGGTGATGGTGTTGACAAGCTGGAGTTGCGGCATGGGACCGTTAGATCGCCGGTCACCAATCTCGAGGAGTTGGTAAAGAGTGGCGAGAGAAATGCGGAGATTGGGGATGTCACATTTACTGCCGCCAACGGGGCTGGCAATACAATGATGATATCTGGCGGTAAGTTGCTTGTGTACGGGCATGTAAATGTTGGCGCAACCGGCACGGTAACGGTGGCAAGCGCCGCCGATCTTATTATCGTGGCGACGGGGGCAGGTGCCGCTACTTTAGGAGATCCCAACCCCAACCTGGGGAGAATTACGGCGGGGAGTATTGATTTTCTGGGCAAGGATGGGGACGATGAACTAGTTACAATTCTTGCGACCGCCTCAGGCAGCCAAGCTGCCGATGTTACCCGGGCCAAGCTGCTTGACGGCAATGGCTGGCTGGGTACCGGTACCCAGGTGAAGGTAAGCGGCGAAGATCATACGCTTGTTGATGGCAACTATGCTGATACCTTGACCGAGTTCACACTGAAAAGATATCTCACTATTGATGCAGGCGCAAGCGCGCCGCGTGAGATTGTTTTTGGTCGTGGAGAACATGTGCTGGCAGTAAGTGGAAGTGCAAGAGGTGCAATTGATTTCGGCTACGGCAAGGACGAATTG
This sequence comes from Arenicellales bacterium, assembly GCA_965203865.1. Classification (GTDB taxonomy): domain Bacteria; phylum Pseudomonadota; class Gammaproteobacteria; order Arenicellales; family JAJDZL01. The sequence continues at coordinate 612,998 of OZ241916.1, read as the reverse complement.
CATTTGACTGGTGGCATATTGTTTGAGGCCGTTGACATGGGTGCTGACGAGGATACAGTGACGTTGCATAGCGGCTATGTGGACGGAGCGATTACCAACGTGGAGACAATGGTAAAAGCCACTGCTGGCGATGCAACTGTAGGAGCGGTTACATTCACAGGCAGCACTCTGACAATAAACGCAGGTCGGCTATTCATCAGCGGTCACGTGGATCTTGGCACGGATGCCGACGACGTGGTTACGATCAAGTCGAGCGGCGGAATCGTCATCGTGGCGACCGGTGCTTCGGGCGGACAGACGCACGGTCAGATTACTGCGAGCAGGGTGAAATTCGAGGGCACCCCAAGGGTTCATATCCTGGCGACCCGCGCCACCACGCGGACCGCCGATGTTCAACTTGCCCAGCGGCAATGGCTCGGCAACAGTGCTACCAGGGTAGTAGGTGCTGACAATGCGCTGGTCGATACTAGTGCCCCTGAATTCTTCAGAACGATGGAAGCCGATGACAGAACTCCTCGCTCAGGATCCGGTGGCGGTGGCACGGCATCGGATTCCGACAGCAATTCCTACTATGCTATAGGTGCACTTGCAGTTTTGTGGCTGATACTGCGCGACGATGACGATTCTGCCGCATTGGTGGACTACGAATCGGATGGAGCGACAGCGACTTTCGCGGGCGTAAAGGGAGCCGAGCAGTTTCGAAGCGGCGGCACGCGGATGTGGGCAAAGCTGTATTCGGACAGCAGCGTGTCCGCGCAGCAAGGCTTGGCAGTTGGCATGGATTCCCGCATCGGCGAGAATGGCTATTTCGGCGTATCGGCGATGCCGAATATTTCGGGAGCGGCGAATACAGTTGATCTGTCGCTGAACCGTCGAACCAGTTTCGAGGGCGGACGCTACGAAGCCAAGGGCGGCTGGCAGAAAGATTCGATGTTTGCCAGCGTGCGACTTTCGCATGGCGAGTTCCGCGGTTCCACATCGTTCAGGAATCTGTTTGAAGCCGGCGGGCAATTGGGCGGTTCCTTCGACATGTCCCACAGTCACCTGGAGGTAGGTGCGGGCGTGCAGTTAAGTGCAGGCGAGCAGATGACTCTGGTTCCTTCTCTGGGCGTGTACGGCGGCTCAATGAAGCAAGGCGGGCATGCAGCTAGCAATGCAGTACTGGTAGCCGATGTTCCGGGATATTCGCAGAGCTATCAAGGCTGGCGAGCCGGGGTTCAGCTGAAGTCTTCGGACTGGCTGAGCATTTCGGACAGCACCAAGATAAGACCGCAGCTGGGCTTCAATGTTTATCGCACCCATACATCCGGACCGGGTTCGCTGAACATGAACCAGCGAGACCAGCTGGGAATCCTGAACTTCACCAACAAGCTTCGGGTACGCGGACTGCCGAGCACGGTAAATGCGTTCAAGGCGGGCTTGTCGATGAAGAATTCCAGCGGTGCGAGCGTGAAGCTGAACTATGTCGGCTATGAAGCAGACGGCAAGATTCAGCACGGTGCGATGGCCCGAATGCAAGTTCGGTTCTAATTGCGAAAGCGAAAAGCTTTTTAATCAACTCATCAGTTACCCTGCATCGTCCTTGAACGATGCGGGGTAATTTTTTGCAGTTTCGACTGATGACAATATAAAAATACATTCTTGAGCGTACTGGAGTTGGCTTCGGAACGAGTCAGGTCTGCTTGTTTGAATTGGAGTTCAGTCAGCTACCAGCACACCAAAAAGCCAGGCAAATTCGCCTTCAAAATTTTTCAACAGAAAATACTCGGTATTGCCGCTTACCGTTGCATTGGCAATATCGGCATTCGTATCGATACCGCTGGTTTACTACAGCGAAGAGGCCAAGTCGTCTCAAGTTAATTGGGAATGCACCCAAGATGCGCCATTGACTGGCTCAGTACCGACCCCAAACCCAGTATTGGCTACGACACTTTCAACAGAGGGCGAAGTAGCGAGAAATTGATGATACGGTGTATTGACACCACTGCTGAAGTTACTTACAGGAATTTCTATCCTGGAGGCAGTTACACCGCAGGTGAATACCCAGACCCGACCGATGGTAACTCTCCGGCGATAGATTCGGATGGCGCTATTACATATCTCCTTAGAGGAAGCGGCGAGGGCGCAGATGCAGTCCGTTGGGCTGTCGAGCGAGAAACCGACACCGGCAACCCGCCCAAGCAATACTTAAAAAAGGCATGTACGGATCCAGGCAACAGTGACGAGATGTGCTTTGTTGCAGCTACAGCGAACGATGTAGCCGATATGGACGCAGACGAATTAAGCGAGAAGGTCTACTGGCAGCTAATGAACCTTAGCGAGGTAGCAACCGGCAGTCGTAGCTCTACTATCGCCCTAGCAGGTACGCAGACAAACAATGAATACCTCGTGGATGAAAACGAGAACAGATTCATTAAGAGCAAGTACGAAACTGAAGGCACAACTACTACTGCGGTGGACTCCGTCTTTCGACACCCGGCCGGCTTGGTAGATTTCGAAATGGTACTTGAGAATCTTGGAGGTACTGGAGCTGAAGGTAAGCAAGTGAAGTCAGCATCATCGACCGGGGGCTCTGCAACAGAGCTAGACAACATAGTGCATATCCAACCCGGCGGACTCTTTGAATCAGTCAAATTGCACGTGAAGGGCACTAGCGTGGTTACTGCTGGTAAAGAAGGCGTAGACAATGCTGATACTAATGCCGCTAGAAAGGGAAGTAATGCCATCTTTATTTCAGAGGCGGAAAGTGGCTGGAAGGGTCCGGTCACGGTGCAAGTGTCCGATACCAGCATAGTTCAAACTTGGGCTTCGTTAGCAAATGGCAAGCATGCCAGCGCGATTCGAATTGATATGGGATCCACGAACGATAAAGTCGCAACAGTGAAATTGGACACTAACGGTGCTGCAGGAGGACTAAGAGTTGTGAGCAATACAACTCATAACTCCGCACATAGCGGTCACACTAATTCCGTAGATTCGTCAGCCACGGCAGGTCTGTTTGACATGTTTAGTCCCGAGTCACCAGGTGTCTTGGTTAAATATCCCGGCGGAGATGGCAGCGTGACGGTTAATCTGAAAAACAGTATTCAAACAGCGTTCGATTCAAGTAGCGGCATAGAAGTACAGCTGGCTGAAGATACTACGACCACGACGGGTACGCCAGGCCCATCTAGCTCCGGGGCATATGTAACAACCAACAGCCCCTCGAGCGATGCGGGTATTGTCTATGATATCGGCGAAAACGTAGCAATCGCAACAGCCGGCAAAACCTCCGCTGGCATTATCGCAGAAGCAAATTACAAGAAAGCTGACGGAACTAAAGTTGCAGAACCAAAAGACTTTCATCCCTTCATCCGAATTGGCGATGCTATCGGTAGTGGTGCCCGTGGTGAAACCAAAATCGTAGTCAGCAAACAAATAACAATACAGGATGGAGAGAACTCGGCGAATCCTAGTGGGCAGGGTAAATCCCACGGTTTACTTGTGATTGCAACAAGTTCGGACCATAGCGACACAACAGACACCGACCATCAGCTTCACGGAATGACGAATCACCCGCTTTACGGGAAGGTTTGGACAGCCCATACGAAGAGGAACATCGAAATTGATGTTAACAACTTGATTAACATGTTTAGGAATGGCTACGCAGTTGCGCTGCTAGGAGACGAGGGAACAAAGAACACCGTTCGAGTGGGTCTTGCCGGACGTCTGAGGAGTCGGGGTCAGCCTCTGGCTACCATGAGTAATCCTGCTGCTGCCAAGAATGCTGTTCTGTTCTGGAAGGGCGATGATACGCTGTCAGTTGCAGGTCATATTAATGGCGGCAGTGTTAATTTTGGGGCAGGCATAGACAAGCTGGTCATCAACGGCGGTGTCGTCGGCACTTTAGCTACCGTTGGTGCTGTTTTCCCTGCTCTTCGTACCGTTACTGCCGGCAGTGCTATTGATTTTGGCGACGGCGATGATACGCTGGAGTTGCGGAGCGGGATCGTTAAATCGCCGATCAGCAAGCTTGAGAACCTGGTAAAGCGAAGCGATGGAGATGCGGCGGTTGGAGACATTGAATTTACTGAAGACCGGGCCGCCAATACGATGACAATCTCGAATGGTCGGCTGATTGTTTCCGGGCACGTAAATGTTGGCACAGGCACGGTAACGGTGGGCAGCGCCGCCAAGCTTGTTATCGATGCCACGGGGGCTAGTGCTACCGGGACTGACCCGGGCAAGATCACGGCTGCGAGCATTGATTTTCTGGGCAAGGGAGCCTCAGACGAGCTGGTTACAATTCTATCGACTGCCTCAACTCTCCAAGACAACGATGTTGCCGCAGCCAAGACTAACCATGCCTGGCTGGGCACTGGTACCCAGGTGAAGGTAGCCGGCGAAGATCATACGTTCGTTGCTGCTAACTATGCAGACGATATCAAGGATCCCGACTTTATACTGAAGAGACATGTCACTATTGATGCCGGCGCACGCGAGATGGATGCAATTGATTTCGCTGGTACTGGTGAACAGGTGCTGGTAGTAAGCGGACGTGCAGACGGTGCAGTTAATTTCAATGACGGGGACGACGAATTGCGTGTGGACGGCGGCGTATTGTCTGGTGACGTTAACATGGGTGACGGTGACGACACGGTAGTGGTGGAAGGCAATGGCGTATTGTCAAGGGACGTTATCATGGGTATGGATAGCGACGATGATGACACGTTGACGTTGCATAGCGGCTATGTGGACGGAGCGATTACCGGATTGGAGACAATGGTAAAAACCAGTAATGGCGATGCGACGGTGAGGGACGTTTCATTCGACGGCAGCTCTCTGACTATACGAGCCGGTCAGTTGTTTATCGAAGGTCACGTAAATCTTGGCACGGATGCCGACGATGTTGTTACGATTAATGGCGGCACAATTGTCATCGTGGCGACTCGCGCTGCGAGCGGAATACCGCACGGTCGAATTACCGCGGGCAAGGTGGAATTCAAGGGCAGCAGTCGAACGGTTCAAATCTTGGCGACTCGCACCAGCACGCGGGATGCCGATGTTCAATTTGCCCGGCAAAACTGGCTCGTTAATAGTGCTACTGAGGTCGTGGATGGTGACGGTTTGCAGGTTAGTCCCGTATTCAGCCCGCTGTCTGCCGATCCCAGAGCTCCTCGCCTAAGTGGCCCCAGTGGCGGCGGTGGAGGTGCTGGCACGGCATCGGATTCCGACAGCAATTCCTACTACGCTCTGGGTGCAGTTGCAATCTTGTGGCTGGTCCTGCGCGACGATGACGACTGCTGTGCGTTGGTGGACTACGAATCGGATGGAGCAACAGCAACCTTCGCAGGCGTGAAGGGAGCCGAGCAGTTCCGAAGCGGCGGCACGCGGGCTTGGGCAAAGCTGTATTCGGACAGCAGCGTGTCCTCGCAGCAAGGCTTGGCAGTTGGCATGGATTCCCGAATCGGCGAGCATGGCTACTTCGGTGTATCGGCGATGCCGAATATTTCGGGAGCAGCGAATACACAAGGTCTGTCTCTGAACCGTCGAACCAGTTTCGAGGGCGGACGCTACGAAGCCAAGGGCGGCTGGCAGAAAGATTCTATGTTTGCCAGCGTGCGACTTTCGCATGGCGAGTTCCGCGGTTCCACCTCGTTCAGGAATCTGTTTGAAGCCGGCGGGCAATTGGGCGGTTCCTTCGACATGTCCCACAGTCACCTGGAGGTAGGTGCGGGTATGCAGTTAAGTGCAGGCGAGCAGATGACTCTGGTTCCGTCTCTGGGCGTGTACGGCGGCTCGATGAAGCAGGGCGGGCATGCAGCTAGCAATGCAGTGCTGGTAGCCGATGTTCCGGGATATTCGCAGAGCTATCAAGGCTGGCGAGCCGGAGTTCAATTGAAGTCTTCGGACTGGCTGAGCATTTCGGACAGCACCAAGGTACGACCGCAGCTGGGCTTCAATGTTTATCGCACTCATACATCCGGACCGGGTTCGCTGAACATGAACCAGCGGGACCAGCTGGGAATCCTGAACTTCACCAACAAGCTTCGGGTACGCGGACTGCCGAGTACGGTAAATGCGTTCAAGGCGGGCTTGTCGATGAAGAATTCCAGCGGTGCGAGCGTGAAGCTGAACTATGTCGGCTATGAAGCAGACGGCAAGATTCAGCATGGTGCGATAGCCCGAATGCAAGTTCGGTTCTAACTGCGAAAGCGAAAAGCTTTTTAACCAACTCATCAATTACCCCGCATCGTTCAAGGACGATGCGGGGTAATTTTTTGCAGTTTCTACAAATTCCAACCTGTCTTCTTCGCGGGTCAGCACCTGTTCTTCATTTGATTCTATTACGTGAATCTAAGTTTTATTCAGTCAGCACCAACGCGAACTTGGTCATGGATAATGTTTCAAATTGGATGTTTTGCCGAGTGAAAGTAAATTCAAGTTGTGCTTATACGCCAAAACGTCAAACACCCCCCTCCTCCGTTTTCGCAAACCAAAAGTTTCACTTGCTAATTTGGGGGATTTAATATTTTTTTGTATTTGTACTTGGCCGAAGACCAGAGATATTTTTCGATCTGTCTGAGAGTGTATTTCTCCAGTCTATAGCGTTTTTGGAAATCTTCCATCACGTCATAGAAATTTGGATGTTGATCAATGGGGTCAGTTTTAGTTCTAGGCCCTGTAAATTCTTTGAGCCCGTAATTCTTCTTGCAATACATGAGCATCTTCAAGACGTGTTTGTCATAGATCGGATAGTCTTCCTTCTGGAAATGAAAGCTACAGTATTTTGTCGCAAAGGAAAATAAATTTATGTCTTTGCCCTCTTCGTCCTTAACTTTGGCAATCTCGTTCACAAGAGTAGAATCCGAGTCTGCGATGCTCTGATATACTGATCAATTTTGAGACCAACTATGTGTTCGGCTAAGGCCCTGGGATATACATGCATTCCAATATTCGTGCTATATAAACTGTCCAGCGAACTAACCTTAATTAAAACTTCATCAACGTCAACATTTTTGGGATATATCTTAGTAAACAGCTCTTTAAGAAAGCACTCCTGCTCTGGATAATATCCCAAGTTCTCCCACCCCTCATAACCCGTGGACACCTGTTCAACAGATGGCTTGGGAATAGTCACCATAGTACCTCCTGTTTTCAATAGTTTAAAATAAATCAATAATATCAATCACTATATCACATCAATCATTGTGTCCACAGTGCTAGAAAAAACAGCGTGGCAGTTATCTTTTCAACTCGCAATGCGAATATTACGGTTTTTGAGAATACGAAATTGGTTTTCAACCTGAGTCCCCCTGAAAAAGGTTAGCACGGTGGAGTTCGAGCACAGGAAAAACATCTGGGTTTGATTGACAATATAGCGGTTCGTAAACTGGCAGAGCAGATTCTGGAAGATAATGAGAAAGTATTTGATATCGGCGCAGGAAATACAGATTCTGGCTGTGAATTTGTCAAATTGAACTGAAATCGCTGAATTCATACAGTTGAGTCAAGTGAGACACCTTGCAACAAGAAAGACTGTGCAAGGAATTGGAAGTTCTCATGAATTTGAAAGGTATTTGTATTCTGCTTGGTGCTGAAGGTTAAGACGTAGATTCAATGGAGAGGCAAACTTTAAAACAAACTCTTTTAAACATATTTGGGTTAAACTCTTTCCAAATCCAAACTATAAATTAACAGATTCAGCTTCAGTGAATGAAGAGACTATATATTAGAATGCCTTAACACATGCTTGAACACTCCAGTACCTTGGTTTGTCGCCCTAGTCTCCAAATAACGCCTGCGGAATTCTTAATTGCGCATAATCAATTAATTCCAAGACCTAGATGTTTTAAATAGGGAATTATGCACTTGATGCTTATGATGTCCCTTGCCAGGTGTATGTTTTTTTCATGGCCAAATCACCAAATCAAATACTTGGTCAGCCCTGAAACCACCTGTTTCAAGTAATTTTCAGGCCTATGGACGGCATCTCCAGAAGGCAAAGAAGAACACTAAATGTAGTGAAGCGATTCAATTCTTCGCCGTTGTTATTCAGTTGCAAAGTCCACAATTTATACAGCGAAAAAATCCTTGTACAACACCGCCATTATTAGATATAAGTCACTCTTCTGTATGTGATTCATCTGGCATAGGCGCCGGTTCTATCCATTTTTTCAAATGACAGCCTACCCCATTGTAGAATCCATGAACAGACCTCTCCAGCACCTTAATAAACTCTTTCGGGTCTGAAAACCTTTTTGAATCACTATGAACGGAGAATATATCAAACTTTTCTGGTAAAGGCAGGTCATTGAAATTTGTTTTATAGTTACCGCTAATCAAATTTTTCAATAGGTAACTTTCCTGCGATTTATTGCCGAAATATATTCGTACAGATAACTTATCTGTACGAATTTCTTCTTTCTTAAATTGTCTCAAAAGCCAATTCACCCTGCCTGATCCAGTTTTTTTATCACCTGGAGCATCAAGCGACATACTAACGAAAATTACACTACTTGCAATATTTACTACAACTTTAAGATCTGAAGCTGCATTATCAATTTCAAATTCTGCCTCTAACTCATTTGTACTAACCAAGTGTCTACAACCAGATTCCAGATGTTTTTTGGGATCATTGATGTGCACAGACCCCATTTTGACTTTTACATTGTCTGGTGGTAAAAGTAAACTTTGACAAAGTCGCAACTGTAAATCTCTCACCTCGCTATACCAAGCAGATACGACATCTTGCGTTTCTGGCCAATCCTTACTCAGAACCCCTCTTCCCTTCGCTGTATTAATTAGCTTGCGCCATTGTTTAGGCGGCATGTAGTCAATTCCCGATACACCAGCTGACTTATCCTCAAGAAATCTTATGAATTCATTTAAAATGTAAGTTTTACAAGGTTCTTTATCGAACTCTCCGCGAATTTGTAATAATTTTGCTTCAGTCTGAATAAACTTCCAAGACCAGTGAAATAGCCCTATATTACGCAACATCTTAACTTTGACCGGATTGTGATCTGGTCGAGCGACTAGCTGATTTGAAACCGTTATAACGGCATTCAACTTTTGAGTTTTCGCAATTTGAAGATAGCGTTCAATCTGCCCTGCAACAAGATCGTTGTCGCCGATTTTTACTTCTATCAGTGCACGCCATACATTTTTTTTGCTCTTCGCAACAACAATTAATCCATCAGGTTTGTCTTTGGTAGCCTTTTTCCCTTTGAACCCTACCTCAGTAAATGTTTCTATGGAAAAACGCAACCCTGTTTTTTGGTCTATCGTTTCAAGCAATTGTTTTGCCAACTCCGGAATCGCTACCAATACCGCTAGCAACACCGATGTATGTCTGTGTTCTTCTTTACGTGCAGCTACCAGGAATAACCTTGCTTCTTCGCCACTGAATGGACGTTCATTTTTGCCAGTCATTTGAATATACCTCTGATTGATAGGTCTACACGTAAAATTCCAACTGAAGTTACTATAAATAATAACGAGACTTTAAACAAAAAACAATTCAGTGCTTCAGGAATTTGTGTGGCTGATTCTCATGGTTTTGGCATTTTCACTATAAGAATCCTGCGTCTCGAACGCCTTATGAGGACTAGCACACCGGCATTGAATCCCCGAATCCCCGCGTTTTGAACATTTCATAGCTATCCGAACCGCTTGCGGATCGCATTGACTCTTCATTCAATTCAATTCGTGAATCTCTTGTTTTATCCAGCAACTGTCAACACACTAAAACGTCAGGCAAAACCAAACATTTTTATAATTTGTATTTGTACTTGGCCGAATACCAAAGATATTTTTCAATCTCTCTGAGAGTGAAATCTTCCAGTTCATAGTATTCTTGGAAATCTTCCATCACGTCATAGAATTTTGGATGTTGATTAAGGGGATCCTCACCATCTCTACTTGTTGTAAAATCGGCGAACTCGTCCTCCTTCTTGAAATGCTCAAGCATATTTTTTACATTTTTGTCATAGATTGGATAGTGCTCCTCCTGGAAATGAAAACTACAGTATTTTGTCGCAAAGGAAAATAAATTTTTCCCCTCAATTACTGAAGCAATTTCGCTCACAAGAGTAAAGTCCGGGTTTTTGATGAGCGGGTCAATATTCAACTTAACTATGCGTTTGGCTACGATGAATTGTCCGTTTTTAATTTTACTAAGATTCGTGCTATACAAACTGTCCAGCGTGCAGACCTTAATTAAAACTTCATTAATGTCAATATTTTCAGTATATCTCTCAGTAAACAACTCTTTCAGAAAGCACTCCTGCTCTGGATAATATTCCAAGTTTTCCCAATCCTCATAACACTCGGACACCTCATCAGCTGATGGTCTAGGAATAGTTCTCATAGTACCCTCCAATTTTCAATGTTAAAAATAAATCAATATATCAATTACTATATCACTGAAAATATTGTGCCCAAAACATAAGAAAAAAGCTTGGTAGTTTATCTTTTCAATTCGCAATGCGAATACTTTGTATACTACTCATCTGCTTAATAAGGGCACCTCCTGGGTGAATTTTTTGTATTAGTGGTATTCTGCAGAAAACCCCACGGAAGGTGCCCCTTTCACACACCTCAGCAGTAGATTTTCAACACCTCAAGCAAGTAACCAAGTAAACACTCGTATATACTCTTGCTATTCACGGTATCACCTGTTGGGTTATGGTTTTACACTGTTGCTGTTTTAGCAGAAATCCCAACTGGTAGCACCTTTAAAGCTTTTCGCCTAGTATCTTAACAGGGAGAGGAGCATTATTTTTGAACAGAGGAGTTGTCGAATGGACTGCACAATGACAAAAATGGCAAAAAATCGAATTTCTGAGGAAGAAGATAATAACCGTATTCCTTCCATCGATCCCGAAAACCGCTATATCAAATCGTATCCATATTTATTGGAAGCAACCAAGTTGCTCCACAAAGAATTGGGGGCGGACTCGATCATAGCTATTTCACACATCGCCTATGGATGGATGCCAACAATCTTGACTTATGATTTTTCGAAACATGATGGGAATATTCTTGATGAAGCACAAAGTGTGAAATCATTTGAAGAAGCGCGAACTATGATTGGAAAAATAGATCTATCACCTGTTAATAATTCTTGGGTAGGGTTGAGTAAAGTTTTGCATTTTGCCAATCCAGAGTTTTTTCCTATATGGGATAGTAAAGTTGCAAAACACTTTGGTGTAAGCAATCAAATGGGTAAACGGCAGAATTACATTGACTATATAAGTTTCGTTGAATCTCAACTTGAAAGAAAAATCGTATTGGATGTTCAAAAAGAATTCAAAAAACAAACAGGTCGTGAGGTTTCAAAGGCAAGGGCATGCGAATTTATTTTATTCAGTTTTGGGGCTGAGTCGGCGGCATGAGCCAAGCATGCGGACGAGTTTTCGCTGGCAACATGCGAGAGCATATGCTTAATTGATTGATTCAAAACGGTCGGGGTGGCAGTGTCGCCGAGCAATCCTATTGGAAAAGAATCTTTTTCAAGCCACAGGTGTTGTCGTACGTCCTCGTTCACACATTTCATATACTTGCTGTTGCAGATTCTTGTTGAACCTCAGCTGGCAACTGCGAACACTAAAGGTCAGCACCGCCGGAGGCTATACAACAAGCACCGAACAACCGTTCCCAAGCTACACCACCATTCATTGAACAGCAACAGTCTGTACTGAGCTCCGCGCAACAGTGCCTTCACCATGCGCACGGCAAACGACATGCCGTCGCAACCCGTTGACTTCACATCTGTGAAATCATACTTGACATTCAGCACCCGACTTTGTATATTGCCCATCTCCTCTATAAGGGCATATCTAGGTGAATTTTTGATAAGATGGATTTTTGATAAAATGACATTACTCCAAAAATCCCAAGGCGGGCATCTCTTTCCGCGCCCTTAGCATTGATTTTTCAGCATCTTAAGCGGGGACCAAGGGCTATAAATGCCTTCCAGCACGTTACATTATTAATTGTTTAGTCAGGAGATTCTAATGATTATAAATGCACCTCTCAAAACCATCGGTGAACTTTTAAATCCTCAAAATCGGGTTACGTTTTACACCGTCCCTCCATATCAGAGAGAATATGAGTGGGGTAAGAGTGAATGGGATGATCTATTTGATGATCTGACAGAAAATGAGAGTGGCTATTTCATTGGTTCAATTCTTCTCATTGACCGATCGGATGATTCTTTAGACATTGCAGATATTGAACTTGTAGACGGCCAACAACGTTTAACTACTATTTCATTGCTGTTGATAGCTATTTTTGATGCTCTTACTGACTTCATTAAAAGTAATGAAGACTTATCCGAATTAAAAGATAAGCTTGTACAGAAACCCAAATTAAAGGACAAACTTGCACAGAAACACCAGGAAGATAGAAGTCGCATAGTTCTACAAAGTCAGAATAAAAATAATGATGACTATAAGGCAGTATTAAAGCAAGTAAAACTATTCAGTAATCAGTTCGAAACTCCAAAAAATGCTGGAAACCGAAGAATATTCAAAGCCTACAGACACCTCAGAAAGCGCATTGATTATTTTTCAGACTCTACAGATGAAAGTCAAAAACTAGAGAAGATTTCGGACTTGCTTGATAAAGTTTACCAAGTTCATGTAATTAGCATTCAAGCAGAAAGCGGGGCTGATGCCTACCTTTTATTTGAATCCTTGAACAATAGGGGTATGGCACTTTCAGCTGTTGATTTAATTAAAAACAAGTTATTGGCAAAATTGAACCCCAAGGATCAAAATGAAATTGACTCCTACTATGGACAATGGACTAAGCTTATTGATTATCTGGGAGAAGATACTAGCATTCAGGAGCGATTTCTTGCGCAATATTACAATGCGTTTAGAGAAGAAATCTATCCTAAAGATAGAAAGCCCATAGCTATCCGCTCAAATTTGATTAGTATTTACGAAGATATGATCAATCATGATGCAGAAAGATTTTTAAATGAGATAGTTCAAAGTGTAGAAGTTTACTCACAAATTCTATTACGTCGGGAAATCGAATTCGATAGTCTTCGGGAACCTCTTAAAGCACTTGACAGAATAAAAGGCACTCCATCATATGTATTAGTTCTTTACTTGTTGATGAAGCACAGCGACCATAAACTTGATGAGGGTCACCTAGGAAACGTTATTAGCTTGCTTGTTACATTTTTTGTACGTCGAAATCTTACTGATATACCCCCAACTCGCGACCTAAGGAATATGTTCGTAAGAATGATTGATGAATTGAAAGGAAAAAAAAGTAATGAAGTTACAGATTACATAAGTTCAACTCTACAAGACAGATGGGCCCCCGATGATGAATTCAGAAAAAAACTGCAAGGACCGATTTATTCGGATAATACAGATGTAACCCGATTTATTTTGTGTTCATTGGAAGAGCAGAACAAAACTAAAGAAAACGCGGTTGATCTTTGGAAAAAAGAAAACAATAAATGGATTTTCACAATTGAGCATATATTACCACAGGGGGGTAACCTTCTGAATTGGGTTAATATGATTGCCGATGGAGATGAAGGCAAAGCAAAAGAGATTCAGGAAGAATATGCTCACCTTATCGGTAACTTAACAATTACAGCATATAACAGCGAGCTTAGTAATGATTCATTTATCAATAAGCGAGACAGAAAGGATGGGAATGGTAGTCCTATTGGTTACAAAAATGGACTTGTTTTAAATGAAGACTTAAAAGACGAAAATTCTTGGGGAGTAGAACAAATAGAAGACAGAACAAAAAAATTAGTGGACGAGGTGATAAACTTATTCCGTTTTGAATAAGCAAGGACTAAATAGTCAACACTGAAAAACCAAAGACATTCTTCATCTTTCGAAGATACCGTCCATTTGCCTGAAAATTATCTGAAACAGGTTTTTTCAGGGCTGGTTATGCAGCCGCACTAGGGAAACGGGCAAATTGAAGGTATTAACTCATGCGCTTATAGTTGTTTTGTACACGCTCCTTCATATTGAACCAGCTTTAGATGATTCAAATTGTTCATTTTCCAAGATGCCTGCTTCAATATTTTCCGCTTCTGAATTTTTTTCAGTCTCATTGATTCCAGCTAGTTTTTCCAGTTTCCTCTAATCTTGAAAATCATCATCAGGTGGGGGAGTGTTAGATGAATCTGAGAAATTACTTGATTCGTTGTCAGTCTTAGTATTGTCGCTGACTTCTGTATCGTCCCGCATTTTGGTAGATTTGTTTTCATTACTTTCAGACGAATTCAATTCAGTATTTTCATCCTTGAGATCGTTTAACAAATCTTTAGCATCAGTATGCTCTGATAAAGGACTTGGCTCTTTTGAATCTGTGGATGGCATCTCCTCCTCTAACTCTTGAAATTTGTTGCCAGAGTTACTTTCAATAGTTTTACCCGATTGCCTTGTCGAGTTGGAATTAGTAACTGTTGGTGTTTTAGAACCATTGGCTGGTGCACTCGTATCAGGCGGTGTTTTTGGTGCATCTCCTTTGTCAGGTTGCTGTTCCGCAGATTTTAATAATCCCAATAATATGAGCCAGGAGATAATGAATTTGAGCATGGCGAGTTTTGAACTTTCAATTCTGATTTTAGAAAGTAGTCTAGAATTGAATAATTTAGCAGAAATTTTATGGTTCTATAAAACAAAAATGCCACTTGTAATTGTTCTTGCCTAATGACAAGCACCCCAGATTGGGGTTTCTCAATATTGAGATATTTAAGCGGGGCTACTGTTTAATGCAAGGGAACAATTTTTAATATGCCATAGCATAGTAGTCCATATATCGTACAATAGCACTTGTTCACTGGAATCTAATGGCGATTTGTCGGGCAACATCGATATGTTCGGAATTTATAATGTAATTTGGAGGGATTATTGATGTCCATAACAAAAAGAATTATATGTCTCGCAAATTCAAGAAAGCATAGCGGACGTTGCATTGCAGGCAAGGAAGTGAACAATGGTGAATGGATACGACCTGTTAGTGACCGAGAGTACGAAGAAGTTTCTGAACTGGAACGCCGGTACGAAAACGGAAGTGACCCGACTTTGATGGACATTATTGACATTCCACTATTGAAGCATCAGCCAATAGATTACCAAAGGGAGAACTGGTTGTTGGATCCAAATTCTTACTGGTTGAAAGTATGCGATGCCGAAGCAGATGATCTCAGGAAACTGGTTGATATAGCTGAAAGTTTATGGACCAACGAGTCTAGTTCACTTCAAGGACTTAACGATAGAATTGCTGAGGATGATTGCAAAGATATTGATGATTCACTTCGTTTCATTTATGTTAGAAATTTGACACTCAAGGTTTTTGCGCCAGGAGAAGAATTTGGAAACTACAAAAGGAGGGTTCAAGGAGAGTTCCAATACGGTGACACCAATTACAAGCTTATGGTAACCGACCCTAAAATTGAGCGGATTTATTTGGCTAAGCCTAATGGGGTTTATGAGGTAGGCGAGTGTTTTTTGACGGTATCTTTGGGTGAACTGTTTAATAATTTTGCGTATAAACTTATCGTTGCAATAATTGAGTGCAAGAAAATAAGGTGAAAAATGTCATTCGCTACTACAATTTTTACGATCGGACATTCAACGCATGAAATTGATGAGTTTTTGAAACTTTTACGAGGTCACAAAATTTCAGTTGTCGCTGATGTTCGTTCAATTCCTTACAGTGAGTATTGCCCGCAATTCAATAAAAAAGAATTGAATCAAATTCTCAAAAATAATAAATTGGATTACAGATACTTGGGAGACATACTTGGGGGGCATCAAAAATTTCCCTATTTTCCCTCATTTGATTTAGACCAGCTTCCAGCTGAATATTTGAAAGAAATTGAAATGCTGATAAATGATTCGCAAAGTCAAAATATCGCAATTATGTGCAGAGAGCAAAAACCGCATGTTTGCCATAGGACTTTGCGAATTGCCCGGATTTTGGAATTGAATAACGTGGATGTCCAACACATACTGGAGAAAGGGGAATTGGAGAATCAAAAAGAGGCGATGAAAAATTTGCGTAAGGCACATAACTATGACACTGCAGACCTGTTTGGAACTTCGGAGGATGGACGAACAAGATTTGCAATTCTTGCACAAGAGCAAAAAAATGCTGAAGATAGGAATAAATCAAAAGGTTAAGACGATAAGCATGGGAGCATCATGAAGATATTTACTATTGGATTTACAGAAAAGAAGGCTCAAAATTTCTATGAACCTTTACGTCATTCTGGCTGTAAACATATAGTGGATGTGAGAAAAAAGCCCGATTCATCGTTCTCCCGTTTCGCTCATGGCCAAGACCTTGAATATCTGCTGCAAGTAATTTTGGGCAGAGGCTACAAGTACAAACATTTCGATGAGCTTGCTCCAACCGAAGAAATGATCTCCGCGTATCAAAACGAGCGCAAGCAATGGAAGGCAAAGAAATACAAGAAAAAGTTGCAAGAAAGTTGGAACAGGTATGAGAAAAATTTTCTTGATCTTATGAGTGAGCGGCGAATTGAGAGAATACCCAAGGAAGAAATTGCAGATGGATGCCTGCTGTGCAGCGAACATAAACCTCATTTCTGCCATCGAAGACTGGTGGCTGAGTACCTTAAGGAGAAATGGGAAAAGGAAGGGGATGATGTCGAAATCATACATCTTCCCGTCAACTAGCGGGAGTTGTTGAAGGCTATAACTCTCCGTTTGTTGTGCGTGGCTCTTTCATGAGAAATCCGGGTTCTTGACCCCCTTCTCGGATGACGTGCAAAGGGAACTGCAATTGCCGCATGGCTTGTGCATAATACCCACCAAATTGCCAGAGAAAACCATTTTTTCAGAATTTGACTGAATTCCAAGAATGATTCATCTTTACACCGATTTACCGATACTTTTGATGCGAGATGTCTGTATAAACGGGCGGATGGCACCATTCCAACTTCTTTCACCCCAGCGCCCCTGAAGCCAATAGCCAGCCAAGGCTTGGTGTTCCCTCCCAATTCCGTAGTATTGGAAGTTTATTTGCTACCACAGCATCGGTTGCACCATCTCTGTTTATTTTCAGGCAAATCAAGTTTTCCAGTTTTGACAAATTGACAACAACAGGGGAATGAGTTGTGAGCAGCACTTGAGAATCGTACATGGAAGACAGGGCATCAAACGCTGCTTCAATCGCATTTGGATGGATTCCGTTTTCAGGTTCTTCGACAATAAACAAGCCACTCTTCTGCAATTCCCGGAAGTATGCAGGCAATGTTAATGCGGCTAGCCTTAAATTGCCTTCAGAAATCATCCATGACGGTAGCTCCAAGCCATCTGAAAATTTGAAAATCATGTAGCAGTGCCTGTCTTCCGGCCGTTCATGAGTACGAATGTCTTCCAGACCGGGTATAACCATTTGTAAATGCTCGACCCAGAAACGATACCGTTTTGAATCAAGTTTTCGAAATTTTGCAACAGTCCGAGACAGGTTCGAACCATCTGGAAGCAGGACAGAAGATTGTCCTGGTGGGCTAGGCTTGCGCATGGCCTTACTATTCAGGTTTACGCGCTGTCCCCCATTCAGAAGCAGGTTTCTAAGCCAAATCGATGCTGGAAATAATTTGTCATCTTCTGGCAACTCCCCCAGTGCAGATTTTTGAGGTTTAAAGTTGAAATTGAAAAGAAATCTCTCAGTCTCGGTCGCAAAAGTGGCTGTACCATTTCTGCTTTTTGACACAAGATTTTTGGCATTGAATTCGGATTCGCTCAACATCAGGGAATTTTGATTTTTATGCTTGGCGGTATCTGGAACCCCGGAGTATCGGGCAGTGCCCTCTCTTTCCAATAGCAAGACTCGTTCGTCTACCAATTCAAACTGCTGCAACGATTGATTGAATTCAATTGATATCTGGTACCTTACAAGTTCTCGCTGGGGGAATTTAATTTTTTCCTGTATTTCAGGAGGAACTCTTGCTTCAAGCGCCAACTCAAACCTCTTGCCTTTGCGCTGAAACAAGAGATCTTGGGGATTCCTGGTGCGCTTGCCTACTGCACTTGGCAAATCGTCTTTTACTACATCTCGCACGAATTCAATAACATCCAGGAACGTTGACTTGCCAGACGCGTTGGGGCCAACCAGAATCTGGAATTGATCAAGTGGCTGAGATACGCGTTGCAAGCATTGATAGTTCAATGCTTCGATTAAAGTAATCAATATCTTTCTCCAATAAGACTCCAGGCACAAAGAATACACTATAAATTATCGCTAATTTATCCGTAGGTCAAAGTGCCGCCTCAGCTTGTCCAATCATCGTCGTAGATAAAAAACTTGAATACCTCCCTGTGATCATCTGTAACTGGAATAACTTCTCCCTTGTACTTCAACTCCGATATGCGAGAGAATATTTTCTTTACCTGGTCTCTTTCTGAAGTTCCAGGGCTAATGTAGTAAACCTCGTCCCATTTTCCAAGCATGCGAGCCTCAAGGTGAGCAAGCATAATCGGCGGGTAGCGTGAAATCGTCTTTACTGTCCTCTCCAGCTCCACTGCAACTTTCAAGCCGTCAAAGCGCAATGCAACTGCGTCTGGATAGTTTCTGCCCTTCTCCATAATTTTGCCGTCCGATACTTTTCGCCAGCGTGTCCAGCCAGCGCGCTCAGCCTGAATGCGAAGCTTCTGAAGGTCCAGCTGATGTAACACTCCAATTGCCTTCATCCTGCCCGGCTTGTATTGGGGAATAGGAGATGAAGGATTGAATTCATGCACCACGAAGTCTACCCCCCTTTTCAAAATCCCAGTTACTTTCTGCTCGGTTCCGTATCCTTCCTGAATCGTGTAGTGCTTGATAAACCCTTCCGATTCAAGTTCGTCAATCAGTCGGTCTGTCTCTTCTGATGACTGCGAATCCAGCAGCATGGACACGATGCTTCTGTGCGTATATCCCACCTCGTACAGAAAACAGAGCAATCTGGACCTGGGGTCACTGTCCCTGGGTACGATATCCGTCAGTGAAGGTTCTCCAAGGTCTGGATTTTCTGAAGAATCGGAAACCCGGGTCAGCAAGTCGAATTTTTCAATCTCTACCGGCTTGGCCTTTTCCGGGATAAATTCCCTCTTTTCCACTTCAATCGGCTTTGACAACGCAATTCTTGCAATGCCGGCTCCGATGCAGACTGCCGCTCCTTGCGGCAAACTCAGTACCATGTTCTTGTCGACCAGGTTGCGCTCGGCTTCGCCGACGTTCCTGCTTTCTGAAGGAATCTCGGCCAGCTCAGGATTTCTGGTTACCGACCTTCTTTGGTCTTCTACAAGTATTTTCCCCGTCTGGTCCGAAATCCATGCAGCGGTGGCTTCGTCTGACGGGCGATACAGCCACTTGATTCCTGTTGTATCCGTAACTGTAGAACGAACTGCTGATTCGGACAGATCTGCACCGCACTGTCCAAAGTCCCCCGGCGACTGATGCGCCAGCAGAATATTGCAGCCCTTGTCCCGAACCGTACCGAGCGCATTGATTGCCGGAATGCTCAGTAAGTACTTGAACTCGTCAAGAAAGATGGATGCATGGCGAGTGCTGCTGCGATCTTCAATCAACTGGATGATTCGAACAAACAGCATTTTCTGCAGGGTGATGACTGGGTCGTTGCGCAGGGAGCCGACAATGTAGATGCAGCCTCCATGTTCTAGCGGCGACCTGAGACTGATGCCTTCGCGGGTTTGAATGCAGGGCAGCTCGGCCACTTCTTCCAGGGCCATAAAGAAGCCGCTTGCACTGTTCAGGAGATTTTTATCCACCTCGGTTCGCGACTTCGTGAAAAGCTCGGTCAAACTCAGTGAACCGTTTTGAGTGAGCTCAGCCGCTGCCCGGGCCGCTTTTCGATCCGAGAGCAAGTAGTAGTCGGATGGTCTTCCGCGGGGACTGAGTTGAAAGCCTGCGTAAAGCATCTCTGCAATCTCGTCGACTGACGCACCGGCAAGCGGATCCAGTTGAGGCGTTCTGTCTTGAAGACTGATGAAATGAAACGGCACCGAAGCCTGTTCGCACGCGTGTGCGAATACAGAAGGTGCCCACTCGTCATCCTTGGGATCGAACACGTAGACTGCATCCCCGAATCGAAGGGACTGCGACAGTGTAACCGCCGCCTGAATCCCCTTTCCAGAACCCGGCGGGCCCATGATTTGCACATGGCTGCGCTTCCAGTGCGAACGGTCAATCCGAACGGGCTCGCCGTCGGAGTCTACACCAAGAAAAATCGAATCATTCAATTTTGCAGTAGCAAACTCTTTCCCCAGGTCGATTTCCTGACCACCGGGAAGATGCTCAGTCACTGTACGAATATCCGTGCGTGTTTCAGCTGAGCCGACTTTGCGTGTTCTTTGCGCCAGATACTCGCTGATGCGAGGTTCAAGCCTTCTCCCTGTTGCGTACGCGGCAACCAATCCGGCCGCAATTCCGATGCCTGAGGAAATCGCGATTCCTGCCATGCCAATGCTGGCTCCCGAAGGACTGCTGTAAACAACAGCAACTACAATCAAGAATGCGAGAGACAGGCAAATCGGCAAAATTCCGAGAATGGTTCTTGCCATGCTGATGTGCCAGGAGTTCTGGCCCTTGAGAAATCGCGTAAAGCGAAGACCGACAGCCATCAGAACTGGAATGCAGAACACCAGAAAATGAATTACCGGCGCGCGTCCGAGCCAGTTCACGATTGGGGAATACATTAGCATTTCTACTTCAGTCACAATGAAACAACCGTCTTGTTTATGAAGGCAGGGATTTTTTGCTGCATGCGAATAATATAAACTGATTTCATATTCAAATCGGAATGGAATGCTTTTTCAGTTCTGTTTGAAACATTCCGTTTTTTGGGGATGCGGAATTGAGAGCGTATGGACTGTCTTGAAACGCTGATACAAGGGATGTACACAACTGAAGCATGAAGCATTGCCATTGATATGCAAAAGAATTTTCTTTTCGCTTGAACAAGGGAAATGTGAAGATTTATACGACAGATTGGATTAATAGTGTTATCATTGGATTGTCGCAATCGTGCAAGATGAGCGACTTGTGGAAACTGACAAGGGGGAATGCAAATGAACAATCCGCTTCAAATGAAAAAATCCATTGAAAATGAAGATTTAGTAAAACGCCTGTATGAATCTGCCACTTTGAAGTTGAATCCAAAGGAAAGAAGATTGCAACAAATTTCAAACTTAATGTCTATTGCAGACGATCCTTCAAGCGAAGCTGAAAGAAAAGAGGTGGAAAGGATTATTGACGAGATTTTTCCATGATTGTTTATGAGTTGACAGGGACTGAACAGCATTCGGAATATAAAAACCTGGAGAGGTTGAATCTATTTAGGCAACTCAATTTTCTACAATCGCTAGTGACAGCAGCGATAAATCTTGATAAAAGGTTTCTTTCGCAAACAATCATCAAAGCATTGAATTTCCACGCTATCGCATGCTTGCATGTAAATGCTGGTGAATACCGTCCATGCGAAGTTGATGTGGGAACGTATATCCCTCCAGAGCATTATCGGGTGGGTGCGTTGATGGATGATTTTGTAAACCTGGTAAACGTAAGTTGGAACAACACTGGCCCATTTTTATTATCGTCTTTTGTTTTGTGGAGACTTAATTACATTCATCCATTTATTAACGGAAATGGTCGAACTGCACGCGCCTGTTGTTATTTTGTGCTATGTATGAAAGCAAATGGCCTATTACCAGGCAGTATATATTTGCCCGAATTGCTAAAACAAGAAAGGGCCAAATGCATAGAAGCACTCAAATATGCGGATAGCAAATACGCTCAACAAAAATCCTACGAGGAAATTCTAGAGCCGCTAATTGAACTTATTCAAGCCCAGTTGGACATTCAACTGGCTTCCGCTGTTACAGATTGAGCAAATAATCGAAAATAGCAAATGGACATCAAAATACTATGAATTTGTTGAGACTATCTTAGAAATGGTAGTAGCAAATTTTTCACAAACGAGTATTCAAGACTGGTATGATGGTATGGCAGCTGGGGCAATTTTGGATTGCCGCAATTTTTTCAGAATCTCCGGCCACGAAGCTCAACTCACCAGAAACACTTGAATGAGCAGTATTCTCGTCAAGAATTTCGGTAAATTAAACACCCGCCGCCATTTCATTGTGAACTGTTTCTGAGTATTTGCCGCCGCTGATAAATATTCATGTCTTCGCAATTTGGCATGTTCGCATAGCCGATATTTATAAGCAGGGTTCAAAATCGCCTAGTACTATTCTCATAATTCGAGCCACTCAGATGAACATTGACCAAGTCAATTAAAACTAACAGAAATTCACATGTATCTTGAATGCAACTGTTCAGTTTCGAGAAGTTTCATGCAAGACTGTTCCGAAACAAGTTGTCTTGCCGGCTTGCTGGAGAATAATCGCCAACCATACAGTTTCTTGCAATTCCAGCCTGTCTTCTTTTACCTGGTCAGGACCTGTTCTTCATTTGATTCAATTCGTGAGCCTCAGTTTTATTCAGGCAACCACCAACATAGCAAAACCAAACATCTTCACAATATGTCACTGTATTTGTACTTGGACGCATACCAAAGATATTTTTCAATCTTTCTGAGGTCGGCTTTCAGGCCATAGCATTTTTGAAACTTTTTCATAACTTCATAGAATTTTGGATGTTGGTCAATGGAACCGGTTTTAGTTCTAGGCCCTGTAAATTCTTTGAACTCGTGATTCTTCTTGCAATACATGAGCATCTTCAAGACGTGTTTGTCATAGATAGGATAGTAGTCCCGGAAATGAAAAAATACAGTATTTTGTTGCAAAGGAAAATACCCCCAATTGCTGAGGCAATCTCGCCCGCAAGATCTTTCACAAGAGTAAAATCCGAGTTTTCGATGCGTAGGTCAATATTCATCTTAATTATGCGTTCGGCTACGGTGAATGGAGTTAGTTTCGTAGTTTCCAAGTTGCTGATTTTACGCGTGATTCTGGCCATGTGAAAATTTTTTTACCCCAAGAATCGGGGTTTTTGGGGCTTGAAACGGCAGTTTCGGCGGTTTTCAGCGATTTTCTACCCCATGCTTCAGCAACGGCTCGTCGCCCCCTCAGGATCTGGTACAACCCGTTGTTTTCGTTAAATAAAGTCTTGCCATGAAAGCCCTTTTGAGATACAATATCAAGTTGTAAACAAACCCGAAAATTCATATAAATCAACCCCCAAAAGGAGCTAATCATGGCAAAAACAAATCCAACCCTTCATTATAGCCTGTTCAGCTGGGAGAGTCTTGACGAGTTCGCCCACCTGGACACCTTGCGCATGGTAATCAAAATCATGCCGGACGAGAAGCTGGTGGCAACTCTGGAACGTCGCCGCAAAGGCGGTCGCAAGGATTGGCCGGTGGGACCGATGCTCAATGCGTTCTACGCCATGCTGGTGCTGCAGTATCGCTCGGTAGAGTGCCTGCGGCGCAATCTGGCAAATAATCCGACCTTGATGAGGGTTTGCGGCTTTGCGCCGGAGGCGGATGGCAACGGCCAGATGCGAGTGCCGTCGAAGAGTACGTTTTCGCGTTTTTTTTCAGCTTCTGATGCAAGAGCAGGATGCGGTCATGGAATTGTTCTACGACAACCGCGAACGGCTGATGGAGCGGTGTCCGGATTTTGGAGCCAG
The DNA here is from genome assembly GCA_965203865.1 of Arenicellales bacterium. Taxonomy (GTDB): domain Bacteria; phylum Pseudomonadota; class Gammaproteobacteria; order Arenicellales; family JAJDZL01. Next base: position 589,340 of record OZ241916.1, on the reverse strand, counting down.
CCTGGGATTCGACGGCAAGAAGCTGCATTCGTACTCGACCGGCCGAACTCGTGCGGACGGCACCTGCAGCGACCCGGATGCCGCTTGGGGCCGCCATGAGTATCGCGGTACGGGGCTTGACGGCAAGAGTTGGTGCAAGACGGTGAAGTGGTTCGGCTTCAAGCTTCATCTGGTGGCCGATACGCGCTAAGAGTTGCCGGTTGATTTCCGGGTGGAAGCGGCCGGGGTGTCGGAAATTCCGGTGTGCCGGGAGATGATGGCGGAGGTTTTGTCGAATTCGACCGCCGGCGAGCGCTGCGTTGACTTTGTCGCCGACCGCGGTTTGGACGATGACCCGTTGCGCCGGCAACTGCATGAGTGCGGTGTAACCCCGCTCATCGAGACTCGGCGGATGTGGCGAGACCAGCCGGTCGGCGAGTTCAAGCAGCCCACCCGGGCACTTTGCGAAGACCGCGTCGATACCATCGTGTACACCGAGTTCGGCAGCGTGTACTGCGTTTGCCCGCAAAGCGGCGAAGTGCGCCGCATGATATACGCCGGTTTCGAGAACGACCGTCAGACGCTGAAGTATCGATGCCCGGCCGTGGAATACGGACTGCATTGCGCCGGACGCAGCGATTGCCACCGCATGGGTGGACTCTCGCCGAAAGCCAAGCAAAGGGGGGTTCGCATCAAGGTCAACGATGGCAAGCACCCCATGCGCACCTTCGGCCCGTGCCCGCGCAGCACCCGAAAATGGAAGCAGGCGCAAGTGCGGCGAAACGCACTGGAGCGAATCAATGCACGCATCGCACGAGACTTCATGCTTGACGACCACTTCATCCGCGGCAAAGCCGCCATGCATCTGCGCATCGCCGGCAGCATGGCCGTCATGCTGGCCATTGCCCTGGGCTGCCTGGAGAAGAACAAGCCCGACAAGATGCGTAGCCTGGTAACATCGCTCGCCGCCTAGCGAAAACTTGGCATCCCCCTCTTGAACCGGCCGCCGCAAGCGGCAGGTGCCAACGCGTCCGAAACTCGAAATTCACCGAAAAATCACCGCCCGACTGCACAGAAAACCTCAAGCAAGACATCTCCGCTCAAGTACTTTTCACACCGCCGGCAACCGCAGCGAATCCCAAAATTCACCTTCAATTTCTTTGCCGTGAAATATTACGGACTTTTTTGCGCGACAAACTGCGGTGAAGATTTGAACCTGTCTCCACCAGCTCTGTTGTACAGCATTCGCCAAGGTATGCAGTCGGCGAGTCGGCGTACCGAAATTTTTTGGCCTTTCGCCGGCCGGCACCGAGGCGTTGCAGATGTCAGTGTGTCTTGAGGTCGGTGGTCAAGCTGCCTTCGTCGTTGTAGTACAGGTGTCGATAGTGGGGCACTTGCCGGAACCAGCGAGCGGCGTTTTCTGCACCATAATCTCCTCGTAGCTGACTTCCGGGTCGTGGTATTCGCGCTGGTCTCGCAGCACTGTCGCGGTAATCTCCATCTTGTGTACATCCAGTCCCGCAGCATGCGCATGGACATCTTGAAATCGAGCCGCTATCATCATTCAATCCTCCTTGTTGAGGCCGTTGAAATACTAATCAGCGGCGATGCACAGTCCAGACGGAAAAAATTGGACGACCGCAGCCAAGCAAGCTTGCCTGCGTCTCAATTTGCCGTGCGTTCACAGCCATTGGCCGGAGACATTTCGGTGTTCGGGCCGGCTGGACCTGGTCAGTTTCCAATCGGGGAAGAGCTTCGCTCGCAGCCATTAAAATTTATCGACCACTTCGCATCGCCTAATCCCATTATGACCCATTCAAGGCCCAAACTCAAACACCAGGCAAACCCAGCTGCATTTCATGTTGTCGGTGTGCTATGGCAAATCATGATTGTTTCCAACGGGAAACTCTCCTCTCCTATTTGACTTCTGCTGAAAGAATGGTGTATGGTACCAAGAATATTCTCCGTGCCGGTTTGACCGGCAGTCTGGGCGGGAGGCCCGGCGCTCCGGGGAGAGTTGAAAATCAGGACAGTTCGTCGAAGAGGATAATATGGTCATCTTCGGGAGGATGTCTTACCGGGCAGAACAGTGTGCAATGGTCTGGTTATCATTGTATATAATTCCCCTTGATATAGAGAAAACAATAGGTATGAAACTGGTATCACAAGAAGATTTGAAACTGGACCGTAGAGTTACTCGGACCGAAGAGTACATTCGTCAAAATAGAGTCAATATCAAATCTGTCGATCGCACCGCCAGGTCCTTGCAAAATTGGTTTCTTATTGGAATTCTCACTATCCTCCCATTATACCTCACTTTATTTTATTTTTTTTTCAATGTTAATCAGCAGCAAAATGCTGAAATCAGGCAGCAAATTGACGAAGTTCGCGATGAAATCGCAGAAAATAAACTATCAATTGGGATCAATTGGGGTCGATCGAATTCACTGCAACAGCCGCAGCTCGAATTGAATGAGACAAGCAAACCCATTGATGTGACACGTGACCAAAGCTCTCCGCTCGAATTGAATGAGACACCCAGATCCCCGCTTAAAAGAGAGAAAACTGCATTTTGGCAGTGAATACAGAGGTATTCTACTGTCAGTATCGAATTTTTCCGAATTGCCTCCAGCAATTCAGTGCCGGTAAGCCGCGGGTCAGCATTTTGGTCAACTTCGGGGCCAATGCGGCTGCCTGAAATAGCACCGTCGCCGTGATCTCCATCTTGTGCACATCCAGTCCCGTAGCACGCGCATGGACAACTTGAAATTGACCCGCTATCATAATCCAATCCTCCTTGTTGAGGCAGTTGCAATTTTAATGAGCAGCGATGCGCAGTCCAGACGGAGTAAAATTTGACGATCGCAGCTTAAGCAAGTTTGCCTGCGTCTCAATTTGCCGTGCGTTCACAGCTATTGGCCGGAAACATTTCGGTGTGCAGGCCGACTGGACCCGGTCAGTTTCAAATCGGGGAAGAGCTTCGCTCGCCGCCATCAATTTAATCGACCACTTTGCATCGCCTAAGCCCATTATGACGCTTGCAAGGCCCGAACTCGAACACAAGGCAGACTGAACTGCATTTCATGTGGTCAAGTCTCTAATTTCCTGTAAAAGTCTAGGCGGCTTTCGCCGCACTTTCTTGAATTTATTCTTCAATCAAATCAAATCGTTGTACAACACGAAATGGGTTTTTCAGAACTAACGAAATAGTGGACCAAGATAGACCACTGTTTGACGTTTATTGTGATAACTTAAGAACCTCGCATCCGCTCCAATTCAATTTCTCACATTCACGGACGGTTTGTATGACTTTTTTTAATTGACTCTTGGTCAGTTTACTTTCAATTTTATGAAGCAATTCAAATGATTCCAATATTCCCCCGGAATGCGCTGCAATTGATGACCAAAGATATGCTCGCCGTAATAATTCAAATGATTCATACTCTACGAAATAAAGCAATCCCAGATTGTGTTGTGCAGAAGCATTTCCCTGCTTCGCCGCAAGCCTGTACCACTTCGCCGCTTCGAGATCGTCCTGGGCAACTCCTTCTCCGTTGCTGTATATCCATCCCAGATTGTATTGTGCATCAGCATTTCCCTGCTCCGCCGCAAGCCTGTACCACTTCGCCGCTTCAAGATAGTCCTGGGCAACTCCTTCTCCGTTGCTGTATACCCATCCCAGATTGTATTGTGCATCAGCATTTCCCTGCTCCGCCGCAAGCCTGTACCACTTCGCCGCCTCGAGATTGTCCTGGGCAACTCCTTCTCCGTTGCTGTATACCCATCCCAGATTGTATTGTGCATCAGCATTTCCCTGCTCCGCCGCAAGCCTGTACCACTTCGCCGCCTCGAGATTGTCCTGGGCAACTCCTTCTCCGTTGCTGTATATCCATCCCAGATTGTATTGTGCATCAGCATTTCCCTGCTCCGCCGCAAGCCTGTACCACTTCGCCGCCTCGAGATTGTCCTGGGCAACTCCTTCTCCGTTGCTGTATATCCATCCCAGATTGTATTGTGCATCACTATCTCCCTGCTCCGCCGCAAGCCTGTACCACTTCGCCGCCTCCTGATAGTCCTGGGCAACTCCTTCTCCTTTGCGGTATATCAATCCCAGATTGTATTGTGCATCAGCATCTCCCTGCTCCGCCGCAAGCCTGTACCACTTCGCCGCTTCAAGATAGTCCTGGGCAACTCCTTCTCCTTTGTGGTACATCCATCCCAGACTGTATTGTGCATCCGTATCTCCCTGCTTCGCCGACCGCCTGTACCACTTCGCCGCCTCCTGATAGTCCTGGGCAACTCCTTCTCCTCTGTGGTATCTCAATCCCAGAAGGAATTGCGCATCACTATCTTCCTGCTCCGCCGCAAGCTTGAACCACTCCACCGCTTCGAGATCGTCCTGGGCAACTCCTTCTCCTTTGCGGTACATCCATCCCAGATTGTATTGTGCATCAGCATCTCCCTGCTCCGCCGCAAGCTTGAACCACTCCACCGCTTCGAGATCGTCCTGGGCAACTCCTTCTCCTTTGCGGTACATCCATCCCAGATTGTATTGTGCATCAGCATCTCCCTGCTCCGCCGCAAGCTTGAACCACTCCACCGCTTCGAGATCGTCCTGGGCAACTCCTTCTCCTTTGCGGTACATCCATCCCAGATTGTATTGTGCATCAGCATCTCCCTGCTCCGCCGCAAGCTTGAACCACTCCACCGCTTCGAGATCGTCCTGGGCAACTCCTTCTCCTTTGCGGTACATCCATCCCAGATTGTATTGTGCATCCGCATCTCCCTGCTCCGCCGACCGCCTGTACCAATTCGCCGCCTCCTGATAGTCCTGGGCAACTCCTTCTCCATTGTAGTGCATGAATCCCAGAAGGAATTGTGCATCAGCATTTTCCTGCTCCGCCGACCGCCTGTACCACTTCGCCGCCTCCTGATAGTCCTGGGCAACTCCTTCTCCTTTGTGGTACATCCATCCCAGACTGTATTGTGCATCAGCAACTCCCTGCTCCGCCGCAAGCTTGAACCACTCCACCGCTTCGAGATCGTCTTGGGCAACTCCTTCTCCTTTGCGGTACATCAATCCCAGAATGAATTGTGCATCAACATTTTCCTGCTCCGCCGACCGCCTGTACCATTTCGCCGCCTCTTGATAGTCCCGGGCAACCCCTTCTCCTCTGCGGTACATCCATCCCAGATTGTATTGTGCATCAGCATCTCCCTGCTCCGCCGCAAGCTTGAACCACTTCACCGCTTCGAGATCGTCCTGGGCAACTCCTTCTCCTTTGCGGTACATCCATCCCAGATTGTATTGTGCATCAGCATCTCCCTGCTCCGCCGACCGCCTGTACCAATTCGCCGCCTCCTGATAGTCCTGGGCAACTCCTTCTCCATTGTAGTGCATGAATCCCAGAAGGAATTGTGCATCCGCATCTCCCTGCTCCGCCGACCGCCTGTACCACTTCGCCGCCTCCTGATAGTCCTGGGCAACTCCTTCTCCTTCGTAGTATCTCAATCCCAGAAGGAATTGTGCATCCGCATCTCCCTGCTCAGCACTTTCAAATAATCGTGTTAATACGTCACTGGACTCTGTACTTTCAGAATTGGCTACTCTTGACTCAATACTGTAGTACGAAACAATTAATCCAATAAAAATAGCGATGACCAATCTACTCATATTCAAGCAACTCCAAAATTAACTGCATTGTATTTCAGGCCCATTGTCCAATTTCTCTCGTGCCTATACACTTACATCAGCCTAGCTGTAATGGGAGCATAATTCACAGTGGTTTTCAAAGGGACTTACTACCATTTTACAAGTTAATTTTGCAGGACTTGTGTTCCCCGTCAAGTCTATGCGCATTGAGAAGACTTGGTTGGATGCTGCGAGTTGAACTCGGTTTGAGCGGTCAGCATGGCGCAGGCGACCGCCAGCAGGCAGTCCGGCTTGTCCGTCTTGCGGATCCAAGCATGTGAGCAAGTCGTCTCACAAGCCCCTGAGCATACCCAAAATGTCAATTTCTTGACACGCACCCCCGCTCGCGGGGGTGCGTGTCAAACCCTGAAAGTGGGGACTTACTACCATTTTGCGGGGCTTGTGCCCCTGCGATGTTCATGCGCATTGACCGGACTTGGCAGGATGCTGCGGGTTGAACTCGGTTTGAGCGGTCAGCATGGCGCAGGCGACTGACAGCAGGCGGTCGGCGATGGAGCGCAGTGCCCGGGAATGCCCATGTCCGCGTTGTCGAAGTTCCTGGTATTTATTCTTGCAGATCGGATCTCTCTGCACGGCGACCCGCGCCCAGTGGTATAAGGCTTCCTGAAGTCGCTGATGAGATGCTCGGCGCTTGGCAACCCTGCAGCTGCCGCCGGAGCGGAGAGTGACAGGTGCGACACCGCAAAGGCATCGCAAGGCGCCGAGGTCTCGATTCTGGATGGCTTCGCTCAGCAGCGTTGCCAGCACGCTCGGCCCCACGCCCGGCAAGGAGCGCAGGATCGCCGCGTCGCGTTGCGGCACGGCATCCGGGTCGATTGATTCTTCCGAATGGTCAAAGGCCTCCAGCAGGTGTTCGATTTTTCTGCGAGTGTCGGCCAGCTGCTTGTTGATCAAGGTCAGCTGTTCGACGGCGATGCCAATTTGTGCAACGGCCGCAGCCACAGTGCCGGGAGCGACCTGCATCGCCGGCTGTCGGAGTTGTTTTAGCAGTTGCGCGGCATTGAAGCGGCGAATGCGATAACGCTTCAGCAGGGTTTTCAAGGCCTCTTCGTCAAGCCGCTGTGCATCTTCCGGTGTCGGCGCCAGATTCCACAGTTCGAGAAGCCAGGCATCGGCCAGATGACTGCCGGCCATCTCCGAAAACTGCGGATAGTAGTTCCACAGACGGTTTCGCATGCGATGGCCAAGGCGAGTGCGTTCGCGAACCAGGTCGGATAGGTTGCGCGACAGTGCCCGCAGCATTTCGGCATCGCGACGGTCGTCCTTGGCACCGAACATCCAGAAGCGGTCGCGGAAGCGATCCAGCTGCTTCGGATTGAGCGCACACACGTTGAATCCCAGCCCCAGCAGCATTTCCACCACCGGACCACGCGGCACCTCGATGCCAACTTCCACCTGTTGCGGCACCGCACCGGTGATTTGCAATACCCACTCCGCCATCTCCCGGATCCCGACACCGCCATGCCGGAACGAGCGGTTGCCCAGCACCTCGCCGCTCGCGCTCGTCACGCAAGCCTGATGTGAACGGGTCGCCCAGTCAATCCCCACGGTGCATTGATTTTCCTTGCTCATCATTCCCTCCTTCATGTACAATTTCAACTTCTGTTAATCAAGGTTGCCGCAATGCCGCAGCCGTTTCCTGTACTCGGTGCTCGAAGCACAATCTTACTACAGGGCCTCTGCATTGCGGCCAGTCACCGGGGCGCTAGTCCACCATAGGCGTTCAAAACGTAGGATATTTATGGCTGCTCCCGGCGACCGACCTTTACAACTGCCAATGCCAGCTAGCTGGCATTGGCAGTTGTTCTATAAATGGTACAGGATATTTTGATTGCCGAGAATCGCCGTAAGATGCTGGTCTTGAAGAACCGTAGCAAGGGGAGCAATCCAATGAAATGGAACACTGAGCGTAAGACTCGAAAAAGCGAGCCAGAGACTACTGGGAAGCTTATAAATCCAATTGCTGATTCGTACAATACACGGTACTTTGTAAACTAAGCAGGTTATTCTACAACTTGTACACTGGACTCGGTACAACGCCCATTCGCTCAAGTGAAGCTCGTTGATGGTGTTTCCAACGGAAACCTCTCCAGCCTAGATACTATTGATCGGATGAAACTTGCTATGCATAGAATGGAAGGAAAAGGCTAAAATACAATGAACTAATATCTGTATAGACGACAGGTTGCATTAAAGGGATGAGAAATGGCAGAATGCAGTGTTGAGGACAGAACAATGATGGACACCGAGCATTTCAGATTTCAAAAAGCCAAAGGTAAAAAACATTCTGATATTCAAATTTGAAATATGAACAATAAAAGAGAAATACTAATCACCCCCCCCCCCGTCTCCAAAACAGGTTGTATTTTGGAGATTGCTTGCATGTTATGCGAGAGAATATTTCAAGTGAATCTGTAGATCTTATATATCTTGACCCACCATTTAATTCGAAACGGCTTTACAACGCCTTTATTGGAGATGCTCAGTGGGTAGCATTTGACGATACTTGGCGTTGGAGTGAAGCCGTCGAGGATTTTCATGAAGTTGCCAGTGATGTATCCATGTCAAACACGATGGAAGGTTTGCGCAAAATTCATGGGGAGGGTTCGGAACTTGCTTATTTTTCCTATATGGCAAATCGACTTCGTGAATGCTACAGGGTATTAAAACCAACCGGAAGTATTTATCTTCACTGTGACCCTACTATGAGCCATAGCCTAAAGCTGGTGATGGATGGAATTTTTGGGAAGCGGAACTTTTTAAATGAAATAATTTGGTCATATAAAACTGGGGGAGTGGGGAAAAGGTGGTATGCAAGAAAACATGACGTTATTCACTATTATTGCAAATCAAAAGCCTATAAATTCAATCAAGTTAAACAGAAGTCATATTTAGATGATTCCAAATGGAAAGAATATCATCGCGGAGCAGACGAACTTGGTTTTCAAAGAGATGGGGACGGTATGTTTCGTATGGTTTCTTGCAGAGACACTTGGGATGATATAAAAACATTGCATCCAAGATCATCAAAAAGATTTTATCCAACTCAAAAACCGGATGAATTGCTCGAAAGAATTATCACTGTATCATCTAATGCAGGTGATACGGTACTTGATCCATTTTGTGGGTGTGGAACAACTATCAAAGCGGCACAGTCTTTGAATCGAAATTGGATTGGAATTGATATATGTGTCAATGCTTGTAAAGTGATTGAAAAAAGACTAAAGGAAAGTTTCGACAGCATTTGGTCAGACGTTGAATTTATCGGATTGCCACGAACTTTGGATCATGCAAAAATACTTGCAAGTATGGATTATTTTCGATTTGAGAAGTGGGCAGCTTCTTTAGTAGATGGGATGGAGGCAAATAAGAAACAAGTGGCAGATGGGGGGATAGATGGTCGTGGCCGCTTAGCTATTAAAAAGGGCAAATTTATAGACATTGTTTCACAAATCAAAGCAGGTCATACTAAACCAAGTGACATACAGGCATTTGATTCGGCCCGTAAACAAGCAGGAGCGGATTTAGGAATCTTTACGTGTTTTGAAGAAAAGGTAACGCGGGGTATAAAAGATACAGCTGCCAGCACAGGAAGATTTATGGAAGTTCCCAGAATACAGATTTATACGATTGAAGATTACTTTGAAGGGCGTAAACCAGATATGCCAAATAGATACGAGATTACTTAAAAGAAAAATAGGTTTGTAAAAATGATGATTGGAACAGATGGTTGAAAAATTATCGTTATTATGACCCTTTTGTGGGGAAGTAATTCATTCGTTCGGGTCAGCCAGCAACGAGTAATTGGAAAGAAATTTTTAAAAATAAGAAATGCAGAAAATAGTCTGAAGAGCATGTTTAGACTGCTGAACTTAAACAAGGCAGTTATCAATCCTCGAAAATCGGTCCGAAAGAAGATGTCAGAATTCCAACTACCTCTAGAAACCCCACGAGAAGCGGTTTTAAACCGGTCAAGTAGTTCTAATTTTTACCTATCCTCCAGGAAAATCATAACTTTCCTTGTCTGGATAATTTGCCACTCCAGAGGGAATTATAATACCCGACGGTTGCTCCTCACGCTGAGCGGGCTCAACGCTCTTGGGTAGACGAGTTTCCATAAGTGTACCATAGGGAATTGATAAGCCGTATGCCACTGAAAAACGGCTAAAGTCGGAATCATTTAGTCCGTGCATTTCTAAATCTGACGGCTTGGGAACTTCTCTTAATTCATAAGGTGGAATTTTGGCATTTTTATGTTGATAATCTTCATAAGTGAAAGTAATTGAATTCGGATACCACTCCATATTTGCCCCGCCACCACCAACAAATACTGGCAGAATCGATTGATCTCGAATGAAGCCCGCTGGGTCTTTTTCCGTTATTGCACAAATTACTTCACCTACACAGTCTTGCAGACACTTTAGACAACGGCCCCGGTCTGATAATTTCAAAACTTCAACTCCCAGTTCAATTACTTTTCCGGCATAACAATTTATAGAGCCACTGCCCTGTTGCATATGATAATTAAACGAAACACCATCAAAACTTCCGGCCCCAATATCAAAGAATACATACACCCCAGGCTGAGCTTCTCGCGATGTGATAAAAGAATGAATTGCAGCAGTAATTTCAGGAACAGGATGGCAATTTGTTACTTTGCCTGCAATAGATTGGGATGTTTGTTTGTAGCAATCAATTATTTCATTTAAATCAGATGGTAAGTTTCTGTTTTCGCTCCATTCCCAAGCAACAGCAAAAACTTTTTCAAAATTTTTGACAGATGGTGAATCATAATGTTCAACCGGAATACCAACGTTTGCCGACCAAACAGGTTGTCTCTTAAACAATCGTTCCTTTTCTTTCTCCTCAATCCATTGGCGGGACAAGTTAATAATTTTCGCGAGATACCAACTTGAAATCGAAGAAATCTCAAGTTTAAGTTCGGTATCAAATTCTTCAAGTCTTGCAAGATGCATTTTCAGATATTTGTAACTCTGAATTATGTTTTGAGAACTATCACCTTCTATGGAAATTTGACTTCTAGAATCAAGATTCACAGTCGATGGAATTATGGCTTGGTCAACATTTGTACCACCAAAAGTAATAATCCCTGACTCTTCAATTCCTAGAAACCGATAACATACCTTTGTATAGCTAGTCCCAAAATCTATTCCGAGATTTATAAAGCTTTTTTCAATATTATTCATTGACTCAAACTCCTAACAATTTATCTTGGGAAATCTCAACCTTTCTGGAGTTATTGAACTCTGACTACACCAGCACAAAGCGTCTTGAATTCGAATTCCTCAAAGCTACTGCGACGAAACTTGTTAATTCTACTTAATTTCGTCTCAAGCTGAACTTCCTCTTTGTTTTTGAGTCCCATTGTCATGGGAATTAATCGGTGCCTGTCCTGAATCTTGTATTGTTCAATTCGATTTTCATAGTCTTTTACTTTTCGCTCTGAAAACTTTCTGGCACTGAATTCTTGCCGGTCGCACTGAAAGTTATTTTGAATTCGAAAATTTTCTAATCGGTCACCGAATAGCTCATCCAATTTATCTTCGCATTTGGAAATCAATGAGTTTATTTGCTCAGGATTACCCAATAAATTTGCTGCATTTGGAAACGACTTTCCAAATCTTGCGGCATTTACAACTAATTGCTCTGATAATGAGCTCTCCAAAAGCGTTGGAGAACTGCTTATTTTCGTGGCACTGTACTTCAAAGTAATTTCAGACCGGATTCCAGGCAATGACCACTTTTGAACAATAAACACATAGTCACCTGGTTCAACCGGTGCATTTGATTGGTTCAAGCGTAATGCAGACAATTCATACAGTTGCTGATTCTCTTTCTCATACTCTCTGCGTATCCATTGTATAAGCGGATGAGTCGGTTCAATAAGTTCACTGCCTTGAGCAAATTTATTAGTCTCTCTGGGGTCAAAAAAACAGGTTATTGGCACCCCGGACATATGCAACCGGGTTGGTGTTGCTGTTTTGTTGGCGGTGTCAATAAAATTGCTTAGACTGACTTGGGCACTCTGCGCCATGCTTATGCGCTTGGCAAATTTGAATTTATTGTGACTTTCAATCTTGGTACCTGAATAATTCCGAGTGAAAAAGTCTTCAACAAACATTATAAGTTCGCTGGCACTCAGCCATCGTTGCCTGTCTCTGCTATCGTTAACATGACGTAGTATGTGGTCTGAGAACCCAACCAAATTGACCGCTTCCTCTTCCAGTTGATTTTGTTCGGCGCGTTTATTAATTATTGCATCCTCTTGTTGTTTTGCAATTTTTGATCTTTCGTCATCAGAAAGCCTCGGATTAAGCAGGTCAATCATTAGTCTTTCGGTAACTTCACCAAGGATTTCCTCTAAATCGCCAATACTCTCCTTGAATATGTCAATTCTTTCATAAAGTCTGTGTAGCACACGATCTTCAATTGTGTCTGTAAGTACCATGTTGATAATTGAAATTTTTTCTGCCTTCTGCCCGAGTCGGTCTAGTCGTCCGATTCTCTGCTCAACGCGCATGGGATTCCAAGGCAGGTCGTAATTTACGATGAATCTGCAAAACTGCAGATCTATTCCCTCGCTTCCTACCTCTGATGATAGTAGTATTGAAGGACCGCCCTTCCCTTCAAATTCATTCACCACTTCCTGCTTGTTTATTCCAATACCGCCCATTATCAGAGCAGTTGATATATTTGCCTGCCTTAATCGTTCTTCTAGATAGCGAAGAGTTGCACGGAAATATGAAAAAACTACAAACTTCTCTTGGGGATTTTCTTCTAATTGACTTTTTATAAATTTGTAGAGATTGTTGAACTTTGTGTCATTTTCTTCTAACTCTTCAAGTATCTTTCGATTAGTGGGCAAGGAAAAATTTAAAAATTGTTGTAAATCAGAGTCGTCGGTTTTTATCTCACCAGCTTCTATATGTTGGTACGCACTTGCTGAACTACCTAATTCCCATCTTAGTTCTTCCAAAAACTCTTCCAAAAATTCTTTTCTTTCCCAATCTTTCAGGGTGGCCGCAATCGAGCTTGCCATTTGACGTTGTCTGAGAACAAGAGTAAATAGCCCGGCAAAATTCTTTCCGATTGATTGTTTTCGAATTGAATCGGTAATCTGGTCATATACACTTTTTTCAGCATCAGAAAATTCTACACGTAGAACTTGTGGCTCCCGTTTCGCTGTTTTCTCCAAAATTTCTCTCTTCCGCAAACGGGTCATATACAAACCCAAAAGAGATCGCGATTCCAATTGTCGGATAATTTCAATGCGATTTTCTGAATCTAATCTGGCTTTTTTCAATTGTCGAATAATAGACTCCAGTATTTTGTCATCTTTGAATAATTCCATCGACAAGGCTGAATTTATTGTTTTTACTGCTGATTCAACATTTGGCCTCGTATGCCATAAGTATCTTTTTGCTTGTACAATTGGTCGATTCGATTCAAGAATTTTGTTGAATACTTCCTTATCGTAGAACTCATCAGGGTCAATTAACCTAAGCAATTGATAGAGGTTTTCACTGCTAGTTTGAATGGGTGTTGCTGTTAATAAAACTAAATGATGAGAGGCATCATTCAGTAAATGTCCTAGTCGATTATTTCGAGTGCCGGGGTTTCTAAGGTGCTGTGCTTCATCTATCACCACTAGGTCAAACAGCGCAAATTCATCAGCGGCAGAATTTTCCTGCTCCAGCTTTCTCGCAAATTGCGCTCTTGTGCTTTTATTACTTTCATCTTCAAAATTCCTTGGAGGGCGCAAACTTTCCAAGCTGGCTATGAACACAAATGAACTACTGGAACTTAATATGGCTCTATGATTGAGTTTATCAAGAATCTGATCAGCTTTAACTATGCTAGCATTAATATTGAACCGATTTTTCAGTTCGAATTTCCATTTTTGCTGCAACATGGCCGGGCAAACTACCAATAAACGCTGGGAGTTTTCTCGGGCCTGCAGCTCTTTCCAAATGTAGATGGCTTCTATTGTTTTTCCCAGACCAACTTCATCAGCGATTAACAGTCTTCCCCGAGATGATTCAATAAATTTTAGAACTGCCCGAAACTGGTGAGGAAAATACTCAGTGTTGCTAACTTCCATTGAGTAAAACACATTGGTCAGCTCACCTTTGACTTTTTCATGGATTAAAAATCGACGCAGGTCAATCGGTTGTCCAAATCTTCCCGATAAAATCAGTTCTCTCAAATCATCGCCATGAATTTCAAAAGGTTCCAGTACCTGAGACATGACATATTTTTTTTCATTCGGCCCGAAATCAATCTGCGCCATCAGGTGAACACCGACTTCTTTAACTGAGCCTGTTGTGATGCCACGCTTGCCTGGGTCCTCAATGTAACGCACATTTTGGCCAGCTTTGGTTGGATCCCAGTTCATAGTTGCCCTTGATGAATTAATAAGGTTGTCGTGTAAATTCTAATATACTTGGCGATTAGCTATGAAGTTAACACTCTATTCAAAAGCAATAAGGTTAGTAAAAAACTATTTCAAGCTAGAATTAATGTTTAACTATGGATTCACCGGCTTGGAGATTTTACCAAGTCACCTTATTGCATCGTAGCCAAGTTTCTGGCACTGCACAGCGATGCCGAAGTAAGCTTTAACCAGAAGAAGATCGCTCTATCGCACAGTGGGGACAACATCGTGACCAAAGACACTAGACGCAACATATAAAGTTCGGTCCGTGTTCCACTGGCACCTGCTTCTTATTCAGATCCACTTCGTGGGCTGCTTCATGCACCATTCGCTAGGAACTGTACCATCGCCGCCACTATGCGATTCCATCGAAATCCACCGAGTTCAACGAACTATCAAGCCACTGGGATGAAAGTACAGAGCAACACGCTGTTTCCGGTCGGAAACACCTGATAGCACCTGCCCGGTATCGCCGCAAATCGGCTGAAAGGTCGATTTGTAACGTCTTTGCCCGCTAGGCAAATCAATTACTTGAAAATCCAAACTGAAAAAGTCAAGAAGATGACATATTGCCTTCTTCCCATAAGCCTTTTTTCCTTTGTTAGGGCATTCAACCATTACTCCACATCCCAGATTCGTCAACGGCTAACATGCGGGATGTTGAACTTCATCACTGTACCAACTCATGACAACCCTTTCAGGTGGGTAACTGGTCAATACAAACGAAAGCTTTACATGAGTTCAGGAAGTGTTATCAGATTTAATCTCCTCGTCCTGCTCTATTTGAAAAGTTTCTGAAATTTGTATGGTTTGTGGATTTGTTCTCACAGGTGGTGGTGTCGAAATCAATTCTTTTTTTGATGCACTAACCAAATTTTCCAGCTTTCTGATTGATGGTATTAGACGACTTTCAAGAGAAGCGATTGACTTGTCGTGATATTGTACAGTTTGGCTTAGCGATTGGGCGAATTTATTGACATGACCAAAGTATGTTTTGAGTCTGTTATACAGTTCATTACCGATTTCAATAATTTGTAATGAATTCTCAGTCATCCTGTGTTGTTGCCACCCAAGCATAACAGCTTTCAGCAGAACGACTAGCGTCATTGGTGTTGCCAGCACAATATTCTTTTTTAGCGCATACTCGTACAAATCATCAGAGGTGTGTTCAATAGCTACTATATAGGATGATTCATTAGGTAAATACATCACAACGAAGTCAGTGGTTTTATGTGTTGGCAGTTGCTTCCAGTAGGCTTTTTTCGAAAGTCTGTCAACATGTCTTTTCAATTGTTCCGCATGTTCCTTGAATAGTTTAGTTCTAGTAGACGAGTCCTCTTCTTTAGTCGCTCGTAAAAAAGAGTCAAAAGATGTTTTTGCATCAATGATTATGTGGCGGTTCCCGGGTAGATTCACTATTGCATCTGGTTGAGATTTATTCTCAAGTGTTTTTTGCATTTTATAATCAGTATCTTCAGTCATACCAACCAGTTCAAAGACATTTTGAAGCTGAATTTCTCCCCATTTGCCTCCGGTTGTTGGGGATAGCAAACCCTCTCTCAGTTGCCAAGTTTCTTTTGTGACACGTCTGAGTTCTTCTTTGATGTCTATATCGATACGATGTAGTACAGCATATTCAAATTGTCGGATTTGCTCATTCAAAGGCTGAATTAGATCGTTGATGGCTTGCTGATTTTTATTTGTACGGTCTGCTCGCTTGGCAAAAATATACACCAAAAATCCCCCCAAGATTACACCAAGCACTAGACCTGAAATTAGAAGAGTCATTCCGTTACTCATAATGTTACTCCATTGCTCATAATACAAATAGTAAAGGATTTATATACTTGATTATTTTTTCAAACAATCGCCTATACTGTTCTGGTCGGATGAACTTCCCGCGAAGTCCATTAGTCTTCCTTCTCCCCGTGCCACGGACATCCCGCCTATGGGTTCTGAAATTCAGAACCGAAGAACATGATGACATTGTAGAAGGTATTTTGGTATTCATCAAAAAAATAATCAAGTATATAAATCCATCCCAAAATTTTGCTCAATTCTTGGCTTAACTTACAAATATAGAACTAACACCCCAAGGTAAGAAATTTTAGGGAATTACCGAGTTGGTTTCGAGGTTTGAAACGCCTGTTTTTACCGATTTTCTACCACCTTCAGTTGCTACTCATCGGCACCCGCATCAGAAGTAGCTATGGCACGAAGTGATCCGATATTCTAATTTAGCCGTTCAGTCGGAAAATTTCTGACAAAATTGTCCATGTAATAGTCTGGAAGTCCTCGGACAACGCCGGTCAAACTTTTTTTACACTGCAGTCAACCCTGACAAATCAGCCACTTCATCTTCAAATATTTTCTAACAAGCAACACTTGTTTCCGCTTCTATTTGCACAGCGGTGCCAGATTCTAATACACTGTTCGATACTGAAATGTAAATAACCATTTTCAACAATTAAAATTTGGAGAATACCATGGATAAACGCAAACCATCTGCCGAACTGATAGACGAGTATCTTGAGCTTTGGGATATAGAGCAAAAAGACAATTATGTACCGAAGGAAAGATGTCTGGAAAAACTGTTTTATAAGTATCCCGCAAATGTTGACATCGATGAGGTTCTGATTAAAGTCAGCTCGCTGGACGACTTATACATCACGAAAATTAAGTCATCGCATATTGTACCCGTGGCCAAGCACATAGTTGAGTTGAATATTGACCGACGCCTGCCATATCGGGACTTGGATCTTGTGAATGAAATTGCTGACAACGAAGCAACGAATGAATATTATTCGTTTGCTGCAAAGTACTGTAGATTTCACTTCCCGGAGGATTATCCGATGTATGACAGCCATGTCGATGGTATGCTCCAGTTCTTCATGCAGGATGACGATTCCTTTGAGTGGCAAAAAGACAACACACTCAGATACTACCCAATATTCCATGCCGTACTGAAGAAGTTCATAAAACGCTATAAACTGGGAGGATTCTCCCTGAAACAGATTGATCGCTATCTCTGGCAAGCGTACAAAGCTTAAATAAATATCACCATCACTTCCCGAAATTTGCTAAATGTCAATACCAACTTAAAAGTCCTGTACCATTTATAGAACAACTGCCAATACCAGCTAACTGGTATTGGCAGTTGCAAAGGTTGGTTCCAAATTTGCCATACTATTCGAAATTTCAAATATTGCAGACAATAAGTCATTGTTGAAATTACTTGGATATGAAAATGAAAACCCAACACCCAATGAATCAGTTTCAACAATAGGTTTTACAATGTGGCACTCGGACATTGGCTCAGTAGTTCAAGAAGAAATAGGTAGTGATGATTGGAAAGAGATCGAAAACGAGGCAAATAAGAAATTTGGTGAAACAAAAAACTTGAGAAAAAACTATCTTCATATCGGACATTGCCTGCAATTGGCTTTCGATAGAAAAAAGTCATCGCGTAGCTTGGAACGAGTATGTAATAACATTGTTGATCCTGACCAATTTAAGGTGGATTTTCCTTAGTAAGTAAAACCAAATATCAATACAAAAAGACATCATAAGTTTATCAAGGCTGACAAAGTCACATATGCGGCGTTCTGATGCGATGGGTTGAAAAAATTCAAGGCATCACTATAACTAACAGTGATGGTTGATAAATTCAATGAGTTAATTTGCTCAATTACTCAGCAATGATAGAATATAAAAAGCATAATAATTCTGATGGCATATAGAACATGGTTGTCGATATTTCAAAGTTGCTAGTTGGAAAGGAAATCAGTGATGATTGGAAAATTACTGCTCCTTATAATCCTAAAGCTAGTTTAACAGGTGGCATGCATTCTATTGGATTCATTGCAGAAAATTCTAAGAATGGAAACCGCGCTTTCGTAAAGATGTTGTACCCACTACTTGACCCCGAATTAAGTGGCACTGAACAAACGGAAGATGCAGAATTCCGCTTGGCAAATTTCAATTATGAAACAGCTCTTCTGAGCAAGTGTCGCGATCTTAGAATGCGACGAATTGTGACATGCCACGACCGAAGTGAATTACAAATTTCAGAAATTAACCATTCTCTTCACTACTTGTTATTCGAATTTGCTGAACAGAATTTAAGAGAACTGAACGAGATCCAGCAAAATCTAAATTATGCGGCTAAGCTAAAAATCATTCACGAGGTAGCACAGGCGCTCGAATCACTACACTACCACAAAATTTTCCATCAGGATGTAAAGCCGTCCAACATTTTATCATTCGAAAACGGCAATATTAAATTAAGCGACTTGGGCCATGCACATGATGAAAAGAATACAAGGCCTGCCATTATCAATCAACTTGGAGGAGATCCTGCACATGCATCACCTGAAATCTTGTATGAATCTCCTCAGAACGAATTTCCCGATTGGTGTCGCCTCGCCGACCTGTATTTGCTTGGTAGTATAGTTGTTTATTTGTTTACAAATACAAGCCTAACATCACAAATCAATCTAAGACTAAAGGAGTTCCACAAGCAACCTAAGTGGACAGGAGAATACTCAGATGTACTGCCCTATATTATCGAATCATGGGAATACGCTATAACGGAGTTCTCCGAAAGTATTTCCGAATCATTCTTCCGGGAAGAATTGGAAACACTAGTTCGGTATCTAACAAATCCGAATACTGAAAAACGAGGTCATCCAATAAATTTGGGGGGCTATGACACTCCATATGGAATTCGAAGATTTTGCTCACGGTTTCAAGTTTTAGCTAAAAGAGCTGAATTAAACATCATTAAGCCATAATTATGAGCGTCGCTATTAATTCGGAACGTAACTTGGTTCCTATTTGGCGCTTTTCGAACCAAATTTATAACTACGCGGAATTTTCCAGTCATTCCAATAAGACTTGTTCATTATTAACTAACAATCAATTTCTTGAGCAAAAAATAGCGGAATGGCACATATCTCCGAGTATCGGTAAAGCAATTGATTTAGTCAGCTGTGGAGTTGGCGGAAATTGGATTGACGAAACGCTACCTGCAGCTAAATATTTACTAAAAAATGAATACAAGTTAAGTCCGCAAGTAAAAAATTTAGTTTCGTACGTTTTAAACCCCAACAAAAGCGATGTAGGCAAACCCGACGAATTTTATTCAATCCCGATGGTTGAACAAGATGACCAAGAAATTCACCCTGTTACATTTATTTTAGCTTCAAATGCTATTTCAAGCGCGAAAGTCAAATTGCGAAATGAACCCAGAAATTCATTAGCATGGTTAGACATGGCGCGAGGCTATTCCATACTTGGTCAAAAAGAGAAAGCATTTTCTTGCATTAAGAATGCACTTTGGTTAGCACCTTATCACCGCAATGTTATACGAGCAGCAGTCCGTTTATATATTCATTTTGGCAAGCCCGACGAGGCATACAATTTGTTGTTGCGTAATCCGAGAACTCGTTTCGACCCTTGGCTTTTAGCCTCTGAGTTGTCGGTTTCAAGAATCGCGGATAAAGAGCCTGAATATTTTCAATTTGTCAAAAAGAAATTCGATTTCAGTAAATTTCCTCCTAAGCATCTAACTGAATTACACAGTGCATTTGGGACATTGGAGCTTTATAGTGGAAATTTGCGTAAGGCGCGCCGAAGCATACGTGCAAGTTTGGAAGAACCGACTGAAAACACAGTTGCCCAAGCGCAATCGTTGAGTAAAAGGCTCAACCTGCCGGAATTATTAAATCACATATCAGTAGACGACTTGCAACATGGGTATGAAGCGAAAACTTTACACTCACTGAAAAATCACGATTGGCAAACAGCATTCAATGAATGCTGCAATTGGCTGTGGGATGAACCTTACTCTAGCCGATCTGCAATAAACTGTTCATTTATTGGGGCGACTCTGCATGAAAATTACGATGCTGCCATAAACTGTGCTCACGCTGGATTGAAGGCTAATTCAGCCGAAAAATTGCTTCTAAATAACTTGGCTGTATTGTATGCTTATAAAGATAAATTGAAGGAAGCAGAAAATTATTTTAAAAAACTGGATTATTTAAATTCAAACCGTAAAGATGAGAACTACTTTGCATATCTGGCAACTGACGGACTACTTCAATTTCGAAATGGAGATATTGAAGATGGACGAGAAAAGTATAAAGAAGCAGAACAACTTGCACCGGATGAGTTTAAACATCAAGTTAGTCTTCACCGAGCGCGTGAAGAGTTGAACGCGGTACAAAAAGATATGAATAAAAATTCAGAAGAGGCGAGTAATTATATTGAAAAAATATTAAAAACAGATTGTCACAAAAATGACGAGTATAGTCCTAGAATTAAGGAGTTGTTAAATAATGATTTTAATCGCTGGTTAAAATCGGGTTCATTCCAAGTGGCAACTAATTCTACGACACAAGGTGCAGGCTGGTTACCAAACGCCTTGGAGCAATTAGAGCAAATCAACGAGGAAGCTGCCGAAGAAAATTTTCCAGAAATAGATGGCAAGTCAATTTCGATGGCCAAGGGACTTCTTCAAAAGTTGCGTGACAATCCCATAGAACCTGCCGTATATCCTTCAATGGATGGTGAAGTTTCCATATTTTTTAAGTCGCAGTCACTTCCAGCAGCTGTCTTGATACGCATAGATAATAATCAACGAGTGGTGTGTCATTCGTCAATAAATAAAAATAGCAAGCGAAAGCACTATAAAGAGAATTCAGAGCTGCCAGATGATTTCTTGAAGAGTCAACTATTAGCGTTGGAATGAAATTTTATTTCATAGTAAATGAGTTTATCGATACCACCATTGAATAAATTGGAGTCAATCGGCCGAGGTGTATTTTCTGGCAACCTGGCCAAGAAAGCCAAGAGAAAAAAACCAGTACCAAATGCGTTTCTTGAGCATATAACGGTTGAGAGAATTTCAGTTGACCGCCTAGATTTAGCTCCGCTTTCTGTATTCATTGAAACTGGAAATAAAACTGCTCGCAATCGAAGTAATGGCAATAGGAGCTTTTATGGCTGGGCAGTACTAAAAGTAAAAGATGCAGAATCTGAAAATAGAAAAGTAGAATCGACTCCTGTTGAAAACAACCCCTGCCACGCTGATATTTGCTTGTTGAACTTGCCAGACGATGACACACGCCGGCATGTTCAAATTGACCATGCGGTCGAATTGGCTGCCTGTGCAGAGTGGTGGGACGCAAATTCAGAATCTTAATCCACAAACCAGCAATCTCCGCCTTGATTCTTGAACTATTACATGGGAAGGTGGATTCCAGTCGAAATTGACTACACTCAGTTAACTGAACCAAGCAGAAATATTAGTCCCCTTAAAACTTTTCACCTTTTCTTCCATTAATTTCAAAAATTCTGGGCAATATTCGTTGCCGACAAATTTAATATTCCAAAGACCAGACGATATAATTTCCGATCTTATATGGTTGGTTCCTAGCCAAGCACTGGAAGGAAAATTGAGTTTCCCTTTCGCATTCCGACTCAATAATGCAATTGTATTTTGTTTGAAGCACTCGCACTCGCCTCCTTTCTCAACTGGAAGACAAGTAATACAGTGCTTAAAAAACTCTTTTTCGACTAATTCATTCATTTGAACCTGGTACTATCCGCTCTAAAATCCCAGCTATGTACTGGTTTATTTAGTGCCTAGCCCTCTCTTGGTTATCGTGAGCACCTTTGCTAGCACGATTCGATGTGCATTACCCATCCCTTTTTCAGAAAGAAGCTTGTTATATAATTAAAAATTTTAATCATTGACAAATACCCAAAACTGTGATTAAAATATAAGAACAAGAACTTTGATTAAAATTTTATGGAGTACATTATGAATAAATCAGCGGTTCGTGTAGTACATGGCCCAACCTTGCGAAAAAAAATTATGACTGTAGTAGGTGTCATGCCTGCTGAAACCTTGGTTAGACACCATTGTGTCCCTCACCGCAACGTCATTAAAGCTGAAGGGTATCAGCGAAATCCAACAAATTCGAGGATCAATGAGCTTGCGAGTGAACTGAAAAATCAAACAGTGGATTTACCCACCTCAGTGCTGTTGAATATACGTGATGTTAAGGAGGATGAACTTCTAACAAGACTTCGTGATGACAACTATCTGCTCAACCTTGACCCAGAAAAGGCATCTGGTGAACATCGATTGTATGTAGTAGATGGCCAACATCGGATTTGTGCGTTGAAAAAGACAATTGAGGAACATGATGCAGATATCGGAAATGTCAAAATTCCGTTTGTATGCATGCTAGGTGCCAGCGAGTTTGATGAAATGGAACAATTTCATGTTGTAAATTCAAATGCCAAATCTGTAAAAACTGACTTAGCATTCGACTTGCTTAAATCACGGGCTGAAATAGATTCGGATTATGCATATCGAATTGAGATGAAAGGCAAAAAATGGCAAGTGGATGCCCAGACTCTTACGGAGAAATTGGCAATGTCATCAAGTGTTTGGAGAGATAAAATTCGACTACCCAATCAACCGTCAAGAGGTACTACTGTACCATCTGCATCCTTTGTACGTTCTCTAAAGCCTCTTCTCGCACAACCAACCTTGTTCAAAAGCATTAAAACTGTTGAGAGACAGGCTCAGGTAATTGACGCTTACTGGAATGCAATTAGAAGAGTGCTGCCAGAAGCGTTTGAAGATACTCCCGCTTCGTACAGCATTCAAAAAGGTGTTGGGGTTGAAGTGCTTCATGCCATACTCCCTGTTGTCATTGATTGTGTTCGATCAACCGATGGTTCATTATTCAAACCTGAATCATATATCCCCACGATTGACAGTGCGTTAAAGGATCTTGAGGGGCTAAACGGCGACGGTATGATGGTTCAAGGTGAGACGTTTTGGAGATCAGGACGTGCTGGTGCAGCCGGTACCTATACCTCAACAGCAGGAAAACGACGCTTGGCCGAATATCTATTAAGATTACTACCCGATATAGAAGTCTAATTAGTCGGCCTTGAAAAAACTGTTTCAATTGTACAACGATATGATTTTATTGTTTTTTTCAGAGAGACACATTTTCCGCCCAACTAGAATCGGAACTGCTTCAACAAATTACCAGCAATGATGATACGTACTCTTGATAATTTAATTAAGGCTAACCATAAAAGGTCAAGGGAAATTATTGAATTCAATAATTTGTACAAGATTTGTCAATTCTAATCCAAGTTCTTTATTACACCAAATTTTGTATTAACAGTGAACTGTGTTGGAAATGGTGCATCAAGATAATTTTAAAGAATTTATATGCTATCTATCTCAAAAATTCAAAACCAATATGCAATGGCAATAAAACACCGGTGCCTTATTCAAGCCCTGCATCTGTTCCCCGATAACAAACTAATAAGCAATGGCAGTCTTGCACAATCCGTAAGCCAAAAAATTTTCGAAGATATTTCCCCCTATTCAGACATAGATGCTGACCAATTCGAAATTCTATTCAATTCAATCTGTTCTGATGAACGATCCATTAATATCATTTCAAAATATTTCCTGTTGGAATCATTATATTATTCTCAGTTAGGACAATCTAAAAGTGAATCTGAAAATGCATTTGAAAAAGCAAAAAAATACGTCAGTTCCGTCTCAGCACTAAGTGCAGAAGACCTTAAAGACCTAAGCCAATCAATAAATCAAGAAACAAAAAGACTCGATGTAGAAATCAAAGCACTGACTTCAGAAAAAATAGATGAAGAATTAGATAGAATTATTAGTCCTACAACCATAAAACCTTATCATTGGTTCTTTCTTGTATCCCTTCTATCTACAATAATTCTGACTGTAGGTTTTGTTTACAATTGGGTATTTTTTGCTCAACTGGGAGTAAATATAGAAGATTTTTTTCTTTTAACTGATTACATAACCACTAGTATTGTAACAATCGTTTGGTTGTTATTTTACGCAACTATTGGAGTTGCTTGGATATTCAGGGCAAGAAGAAGAGGTCTGAAAGAAATAATTATTGACCAACAATTCGAAATTATCGAAAAAAAGAAAGATTTTCTTGACTACTTCTTTTTGTTCATCTATTTATCATCTCTACTATTTGTTGGCATAGACTTTCTACATAATCATAATTTCATACAGTTGAAAGGTGAAATAGACCAATATACAAGTAATCTTGTTCTGCACGTAGTAGTAGTGATGACCCTTACATATGTTCTTTTTCGCTTATCTATATGGAAATTTGTTAAAAATTCTTCGGAAGTTACGCTCTTTGTACTAGTTTTGTTAATAATATTTCCCTTATTGTGGTTATCAGCTAAAAATGA
Source organism: Arenicellales bacterium (assembly GCA_965203865.1). Classification (GTDB taxonomy): domain Bacteria; phylum Pseudomonadota; class Gammaproteobacteria; order Arenicellales; family JAJDZL01. Next base: position 564,903 of record OZ241916.1, on the reverse strand, counting down.
TGCAGCCTCAGTGCAAGATGAAAGCTATATTGGCCAATATAGCTTTGAACTGACAGAACCATATAGAAAGTTTGAAGACAATGAATTTATTTCTGCGAATTCTCACTATATCTTTCTGTGGAGCGCAAAAAACAAAAATGTAAACATAGTTCCCAAAATGGCCGTTGTGAGTCTATCTGCAAAATCAGGTATTACCCATTAACCAAATATACTTCTTCATCAACAAACCTGAATTAATACATGACAAGCCCTGTTGCCAGTGGAGGAGGTGGAACACACTTTGAAGCAAAAGTTGTTGCTCATTATTTAGCAGCAATTCTCTGCCAAACAAGAGTTGAAGGGTTGCCGCCTAGCGCGCATGCTATTGAAGCCAATACACAGCAAGCAGATTTTGGCAGCCAATTAGATGATTTGGTCATTAAAGGTATTATGGAAGATAAATCCGAGATGCATCTTCACCTGCAAATAAAGATCAAAATCTCGCTCACCCAAAAGAATTCCGAATGGAAAGATTTGATTAAAAAAGCATGGGCTACATATTCTGGGGATTTTGATAAAGATGTAGACCGTATCGGTTTTGCCATCGGCAACACTAGTGAGCGATTAAAGCAATGCCAAGAAGCTATAGAGTGGGCTAAAGCGACCGTTAACGGGAAAAAATTTATTGAAAAAATTAAGAAAAAAAATCATTCGCACGAATATAAACGCGAATTCGTAGAAACAATAAAATCTCAAATTCCGGCTTGCTCAGGTGAATCGATTACAGACGATGTTTTGTGGCAGTTTATTCGTAGCTTTGCCATCTTGCACTTTGATTACCAGCTAGAAACATCATCCAACAAAACCCAAGTATTAGAACGAATAGAAAATTTTTTGCCACCCGACCAATTAAATAAAGCTAATTCTATATGGGAATACCTTGTTGGATATTGTGGGGAGCTTATTCCAGCGGGTGGTGGTGAAACAAGACGGTCACTGTCCAGAAAATTGCATCAAAATGGCCTGCCTATAGGCACATTGAGAAATTTCATAGGGGATATCGAAGAAATAAATTCAGAGTCGCTAAGAGCCCTTGATGATATTAGTACAAAGGTTCGCGGCTACAGTATTTCTCGCCCGTTAATTTATCAAAAACTCAAAAAAGAAGTGTCTGAAAATCGTGTAATTTATATTATCGGAGAGCCAGGCACGGGCAAATCCGCTCTCCTTAAGTCTTTTGCAATAGAAAATGAGAGTGAAGGCCCAATATTTTTCTTGAAAGATTTACGAATTCGTTCCGGTGGTTGGAGTGCTCATGCTAATAGTTTGGCTATTAGCTCTGATATTAACACTTTACTATTTGAATTCGGTACCAGAGGGCAGCCAGTTGTTTTTGTGGACGGTGTTGACAGAATAAATAATGATGCCAAAACAACTGTAAACGATATTGTAAGAAGTGTCGTAAATAATGAACACTTGTCTGACTGGAAAGTAATTTTCACCCTTCGACAACAAAGCTTGAAACAAGTCAAAACTTGGTTGGATACAGGCGACTTGAATCAAGTATCAAATGCAACTGTAGTTGTTCCAGGCCTTGAAGAAAATGAATTAGATGGATTAGTCCAGAACTTTCCTGACTTGAAACAACTTTCAGATAAACCGGCCCAAACATTTCCCTTCAAAGAAAATTTGTTTTTTCTAAATACGGTTCTTTCTATTGAAAGCAGTGAAAACCTTCCAAATTCTGAAGTGGAGTTGCTTGAACTTTGGTGGCAAACTGGAGGAACCGACTTTGAAGACCCAGTCAAAAATCAACGTCAACGCGATGTACTGCTGCAGCTTGCCAAGCACATTGCTAATAATCCAGCAAAGGCGATTTCTACAAATTCATTTGATGCTGAAATCCTGGAAAATCTTAAATCATCAAGTGTAATAAAGGACGTAGATTTTGGTATTTCAGTTGTGTTTACCCATGACATCTACGAGGATTGGGCAATTACCAAACTTATGCTCAGGAAATTGGAGGCAATTTCTAAATTCATACGAAAGACCAATGAAAATCAAATTTTAGAGAGACCGCTACAATTGCTTGCATTGCACCTTCTTGAATCAGAAGAATCAGTCGATAGATGGCGAGAACTATTCAATAGTATAAATAAAGAATCCAATCTTCGTACACTATGGCGACGTACAGTACTCGTTTCCTGTATCCGATCAACTAAGGCAGATGAAAACTTAAATAAGATTTTCGATAAACCGACTCCAGATAGTTTGAAGCTACTGGGTACGTTAATAGAAATTTTGCCGACAGTTGAAATTACCGAAGATGCCTTGCCAAAGTATGAATCATGGAGCGAATTTTTGGATTGGTATTTCAATCATGAAGAATTCCATCTTCCGACACTCATTTCACAATTGCTACCGTTATTTCAAGCTTGGCAGAAAACTTATGTAGACAAAAAGGAACCTCACTGTAAACGAATTGGGGAAATTACACATGAGTGGCTCATGGAATTTGAAGATGCACGCTCTAAAAATTTCCACAAATATGAACGGCAACCATTTGATTTAAACAACAACCCCGTAGAATTAGAAAACCTTGAAGATTCAATCCGAGAACTTTTCCTTTATTCAGCGGGAGCGGTGCCAACGCTTGTATCTAAATATTTGAGTGAAAAAAAATCGCATCCATTTCAACGAAATTACGGAGAAAAGATTTTCACTACCCAAGTTGATTTCGCGCATTATGTTCCAAGACCGTTTGTCGATTATTTTTTAACCGTTTATATACAACACCCTAAGGGTATAGCAGATGGAAGCAAACCAGATCTAAATTACATTTCGAAAATGTTGGGAGTTGAAGATTTTCACAACTATCTACCCGCCTCCCCTATTCAGCCACCGTTTCTAAATCTTCTAAATCACCATGAGCAAGAGGGGCTTCGTTTAATCAAAAGAGTATGCAATCATTCAATTTCCGTTTGGCGATGGCTGTACAGTGAAAATGATTTCGACTCAGATAAACGAAATCCAATTCCAGTTCTTATAGAATTTCCTTGGGCAACACAAAAATTCTGGGGAGATAAAGATGTTTATCTTTGGTTTCGGGGCGTAGGCGGAAGTTCAATTCTTAGGTCAGCGCTAATGGCATTGGAATACTGGGCATTTGAGCAGGTTGAGAATGGCAGGTCAATTGACGAGTTTATACAAACAATTGTCGAAAAAAATGAGTGCGTGGCTGTCCTTGGTTTAATTGTAAGCCTTTGCATGGCATTTCCTAGCAGTTCCATCAAGTGCGCCTTGCCTATTATTACTTGTCCCCACGTGATTTTTTGGGATATAAATCGAAAAAAGAGGGAGGATTCTGACATAGTTCCAGCAAATTTAAACGGAAACTGGAATGTTCATCAAGAAATACTGGATGGGATTCAAAGACTCAACGAAAAGTGCCACAGAAAAGAAAATATTGCTTCATTATTTCGTGTGTTTATAAAGCATTCTGATACAAATATAGTGAAGCAATTCAAGTTTGCTGTTGAGAAATTTGATGAAAATCTTCCATTTGAATTTGAAGAGCAAAAGGAAAATCAACTGTATACAGATTACTTGCGAAGTTCAATGAAGAAAACCACCGATTCTGCCAATCCAGAAAACTTGGAAGTAGAAACTCAACCCACTGGCGAGGTTACTTTAAAATCGAATCCAACATTGCCCAAAACAACAGAAAATGCAATCGCAATTAAATGTACGCTATTAATTTCTTGGGCACAAAGGTCTTTGGAAAACAACATAATAGACGAAGATTTCACAATTGAAGGGAGTATTGATGAAGCAAATTTACTATACGAACTTGATTTGTTTAATCAGCCACTATCTGGCCATGAGACCTATAGCTATTTGCAAAAACTTGCGTTGGTTAAAATTGCATCAGTTGTTTCTAAGTATTACGATAAAGATGACTGGAAGGCAAAACTGTCTTGGTGCTTTGAGATATTCCAGCAAGCAACTGCATTACAAGTTGCTGCTGATAGTAATTTAGTGAGTGTCTTGGATTACTTGGGAAATATTCAATTAGCCGCTGCTGAGGGCTACTCTCACCTTATTCGGCGCGAACTTAATGCCTACGAAAGTATGAGAGGAGTATTGATTCTTGCATCCTATCGAAATGAAAAAGTCAACTATGGAATTGCTACATCGGCGCAACTTTACGCGACTAAGTCTCCTTTATTCTACACTGTGCTAATCGATCTTTTAATGCGTCAATGCATCGCCACTGAAGAGGTGTACTCGAAAATTTATTCAAGGGGACCATCTGTTGAGTTGGTAAATTTTAATATCGACCTATTTAATAGGGCCATTGATATTCATGGCAATGGCACTTGGCCAACAATCCCTACGATTTCAAATATGCGAATTGACAAGTCATTTATTCCAATTGTTGAATGCCTTGATGTCAATATTTATTTCTCCGACCCGATACTACGAAATCAGATTCTAATTCTGACTAAAGAATTAGTGGAGTTGGCCATTGCTCCTAGTGCCATATCAGACAAGCAGTTTTTTCCGCGATGGGAAAATGATTGGCGTAGCAAAGTTTTTCGCTGGTGTGGAAATATCTCAAATTTTCTTACTGCTGAAGAAGTAAGGGGCTGCACTTGGAACCAAATTTCAAATGTTAATAATGAAAATTCTATCGTTGCACTAGGAAGTTTTGCACCTGCCTTCATGTTTCATTCAATTGTACAGCCAGAAAGTCTGGAAGAACAGAAATTGGCTATATGGAGTGAGATTGCAGAAAAAATTTTCGAAATTTATGAAAACAGAAATTCAATTCCTTATGAAAAACTCAGATATGTCCACAATAGCGCGGCTTCCATCCTGTTTTGCGAAGCAGGCTCTGTTAGCCCATTAAATTGCATCATTGATGAAAGTTGGCCGCATATTCAACAATTTACTGACATTATTGAAAAAGCCGTAAAAAAATTTGGTACAAACCACGAACTTTACGGGTTGGTTTTAAGATTTTTTCAAAAAGGAGGACTTGAAATGTTTCCAGAACCAGGTCTTCAATGGTTGGAATACATATTTACTAGGAAAAAGCATGATCAGAAATTTTGGAATACTCATGGATTTGAAACTGTACAAGTTATAAAGCTGATTTATGACTGTAAAGAAACGAATTTTAAAGGAAAACACCAAAGAAAAATTTTGAAATTAATGGATTTTTTGATTGACAGTGGTGTTCAAAGAGCAGAATTAACCAGAATGGAGCTTGATAAAAAATTTCGGACGTAGAGCTGTCTGCCAAAATCTTGGGGTGCCTGAACAATAACTCGGGAAGGTGGGTTCTAGTCGAAATTGACCACAACCAGTTAACTGAATCAAGAAAGAAACTGCCGTAGGTTAAGATTCTGAATTTGCGTCCTGCGACTCTGCACAGGCAGTCAATTCGACCGCATGGTCAATTTGAACATCCAAGTGTGCGTGGTCGTCTGGCAAGTTCAACAAAAAAACATCAGCATGGTAGAATTGTCTTAAATAGGGTTCGATTCTACTTTTCTATTTTCAGATTCTGCATCCCTTACTTTTAGTACCACCCAGCCATAAAGTGCCGAAAATCTCAAGGGAAGTGCCCCTTACCTTATCAATTTTTCGGCATCTTAAGCGGGGACAGGTACGAGCATTCACTTCTGCATGGTGTACAATGATAAGAGACGGGTATAGGCATCATTTTATCTAGCGAATTTACTGCTGGACTAGAATTCGGAACTCAGATTCATTCGAATTCTGTTTAAAACCAGCAAAGCTGGATATGATGAAAGATGCTTGTCTATAGGTGTAAACCAACCTATTGGTTATTTCATTAATCGTTCTCGGCGGTATGGATGATGAAAAAAGAAGCAGATGGCAAGTCAAAAGACGATAGTAAAAGCAGTGAAAACAAAGAAAAACTGGACATGTACCGGTACAAAGACCATGTTGTACCTGAAGAAATATTGAACCGTCCAAGCGAGCGCGAATATTTGAAATTATTGGGAAAGAGTAAAAAGTTCTAATTGATTAAACAAAATAGAGGAATTTTTTCGTTAGCATTGATAACTTCGCCGGCCCGCACAGTACCAGCACCGAATTGCACCGGACAACTCGGAAGAATTCAATGCTGACGGCTACATGCCCTTGTCTTCACTGTCAGAATACGGATATTACACTCTCAAGCGGGGATCTGGTTTATGTGAGAGAAATTTTTCCGGAATCAACGAGGCATTTAAACTGGTACTGAAATTCTGTCTGTCGCCCTGAACCAGGGAAAGGCAGTCTGGCCAGTCGCCTGTCCTTCACTACAGGCAAGCCAAGATTTCTCAGATCTTGATATAGAGCATCGTATACTGTCACTTTAATCGTCAGAATCTGCTTCGGGTTGATTTCCCAGATTTCATCAACGATATCGTCAAGGCAACTCTTAATCTGCTTTTTTCGGGCGGTTGAGGACTCGCCATAGCAAAATGGCTCCTTCACTGCATCAATCAATCTGTAGCCATCAGACTGAAACTTTTTAAGCCATTCCATTTTGCGATATCGTTCTACACCAACTTCTCCAAACTGGCCACTGTAGATGGCTTTCATCAACTCAACCCATAGTGCATCCTGTTCTCTAACATTGGGGAAGTAGAAGTACCGTTCAAGAGAACATGGGGGAGCTTCTGCCAAGAACAACAGACTCGTTTTCTCCGGTGCAAAGTAATCTGCAGCTGATTTGCGACTATCGAAATTCATAATACCCATCAAGTAAAACTGGTAGTAGATACATTAACATATTATGATAAATAGGAACAACTTGTGAAGAACATGAAAGGAGGCAGGTCATGAAAATTGTGATTCCGTGTGCAAGCCGCAAAGTTCCTGTTGAGGGCGGTGATTTCGAGGGATTTATGCGCGGCTATAAGAAGGATAAACCTGTTAAGTTTGTAGCTGACCCTAATCATTGTGAACTGAAATTCAAGGATTCTGTCGTACGCTATGCACATCCAGACGAAGCAGATTGTGATGGAGTAAAGTTCAGAGAGAAGTTGTGTGCATACAATGAGGAATTCAATTCCGACGGATGCAATCCTCATAAATTGTTGCCAGCATATAAACTCTACAATAAGTCAATATACAGCAAGCTTGTTGATTCATATGGTATAGACAGGACGTACATTCTTTCAGCAGGTTGGGGAATCGTTCGAGCCGATTTTCTGCTACCAATGTACGACATTACCTTTTCTTCACGTGTTGGAGAAAAATATAAGAAACGAAAGAGTTCGGATGTTTGGCTAGACTTCAATCATTTGGGCAATGAATGCGAAGACACTTTATGCCTTTTTGGTACTGCAAACTATATAGATTTGTTTCTCGATTTAACCAGTCAATATAAAGGCAAGCGCATTGTTTATTGCAAATCGGGGCGATGGTATCCGTCAAGTGAAACTTTGAAGTTCGTGAAATGTAATTTATCGGCGAGGACCAATTGGCAAAATATTTGTGCAGAAAAAAAGATGAGAAATTTATGCAACACTAGCTTGGAATGTAGCGTATAGCTCCTGCATAATCTTCCTGCTAACTGTTATTGTTTTTTCTTCTCTGAATTATTGAGAATTACAAGAACCGGATTTGGGCAAAAAATACTCATGAATGAAAAACCTGCACCGTTTTCGAGTGAAGTCAAAATTTTCGGAACTTCGGGAATTCGTGTGGCTAATTCCCATGGCAAAAAGAAACAAGGCATTGATAGTAGTTTGGCTAGCTATATGCCAAGACCGTGCAAACTTACTCTATCCGATTTCAAAGCTCTCATTGATTGCAGTCTGTCTCAGCAAGGGTATGAACTTATCTTGAAAGCAAAAGGTCGATTGGGAATGAATAGCAATTTGATACCACTGCCAATCTTGCTACCGAGAATTTGGCCACAAAAGACGATGTTGAAGAACTGCGCGGCGAGATGCTGGCCAGATTCAAACTTTCATCTAAAAGAACAGATAATAAGCTCGAAAAGATGCGTAGCCCGCTTGACGCATATACCATCAGTACTGATGCCAGATTCGACCCGATGGAATCGAAATTTAACAACCTGACATTTCGACTTGTCGAGACAATCGCAACTACGATTATTACACTTGGCACTTTGTACACGGTGGTGACTAAAATCTTGGGATAGAAAGATTCAGACGGTCAAAATCTCGCGTAAAATCAGCGTCTACAAAACTAACTCTGAATAACGAGTTATAATTTCCAAGCGAACCTTGATTGGGACATGTACATTTGTCAGTTGTAGTGAATATTTTCAACGATAATGCGAACTGTTGATCTTTTTTGTGGAGTTGGCGGGCTAAGCCAAGGGCTCACTGAAGCAGGGTTTACTGCGGTAGGTGCCTACGACAACTGGTCGGCGGCTATTGAAACTTACGAGTGGAATCATCCCCATGCTGCCAGCATTGATTGTGTGGACCTTTTTGATGTAGGTAGCGTAGTTAGACAGATAAAAAGACTTGATGTTGACGTAATTGCTGGCGGGCCTCCTTGCCAAGACTTCTCAAGTGCAGGCAAGCGGTTGGAAGACACGCGTGCAAGCTTGACGGAAGCATTTGCAGAAATCGTAGTCGCTTGCAAAACGTTTCTGGTGATTATGGAAAATGTTCCAAGGGTCCGTTCAAGTCAAGCATACAAGAATACAAGACTGCTTCTGGAAAAACCGGATATTCTTTCTTTGAACTAGTCTTGAACTCAAACCAGTGCGGTGTCCCCCAGATTCGTAATCGATTTTTCATGATTGCATGGCTTACGAAACGAAAAGAACTCAGCGAGTTGACGAGGCGCTAATTCAAAAACCGCTTTCAGTGTCTGAATACATGAAAAACGATATCTCTGTTGAGCCCTATTACTCAGTGAACGTGTTGTCTGAAGTTATATTGAATGGTGGTGAACAAATGTTGAAACCAGAGCGACGATTGGATGCAGCACTTGTCGCTTGAAGAGGCGGCTAGCCCGGCAGAGTAAGATACAGAGTATTGGGAACATGATTTCAGTACCCGAGCATATCGAAAATATACGCAATGTTCTAAAAACAAGAATTGACGATCTAGCCGATTTGTTTGATGTTTCAGACAGGACAATATTTGAATGGATGTCTGGAGACTCGCTTCCGGAAATTGAGGAACAAGAATTAATTGTTCAATTGAGCAAAATTTCAGACAAATTTTTAGAATCAAATGTTTCAAGGCCGGATTTGCTCTTCAAAATGAAAGCGTTCAATGGTAAGTCTCTGATGGATCTTGCTCGGTCAAACGAGGCTGCTGATAAACATGTAGATGCTCTTGTTAAAGAAGCCGGAATTATGAAACGAGCTTATCAAGAATCTGGTTTGGCAAATTCAAAAACAACGCCAACTGATGATTGGAAGTCTTCAATATCTATTGCTGGAACAATTGGAAATTATTAGTGGAATTAATGCATGTTGAATTGGGGACAGGGTGGCGTTCTGGACGAAAGTAGTGTAACCGCTTCCTCTAAAGTTAAACCGACGGCTTCTCTTGCCCAAATCAGCATGTCTGGATTGATATTGTTTGCCTTATCCATAGCACTCAAATCAATAATTTGGAGGGTTATACTAATGAAATCGAGAAATTCACAAGTACAGTAAAATCAAGTTCACAGTGTTTTGCGAAGCAACGAACTATGAAAACTAGCGTTTATCCCACCCTTGAAAACGGGAAAGTGTTTTTTATATACAAATGCAAGAATTTACCTTTGGAGCTAGCTTTCATCATCTCACTGTACATATTCTCTGGAACATTATAGTACTGGTAAATTGCGCCATTCAAGAACTCAACTTCCAGTGTTTGACTCGGCTGGTCATAGCCCAATGACCGAATACTTGTTGAAGATAGAGGAGTGTTTTGCATTATGTACACCTATTTATTTTCATCTTCGTTGATTACAGTTTGTCTTTCAATACTAACATCCTTCATAACAGCACGTGATTCCTGTGCATTCCATAATGGATCAAGGTAATTACTATAAAGAATTTAGTTTTGACTTGCAGTGTGTGACTGATATAGAATTAATGCCACAGTTCTACGAACTTATGGTAACTTCATGTATATCAAAGTTGGTAGTAGATATATTATGAAAAATTTGAATTCCAGCCATTTTACAGTCGCATTACTAATTGTGCTGAACGTTGTTTGCACTTCCTCGGCGACTGCACAGGATTTGACAATAGGTATTCTTGCTCCAACGGCCGGTCCCAACCAGTCTTTGGGCGAACAAGTGAGAGCGGGCGCACAGTTTGGTGTCAAGTCTGTAGAAGAAACATTCAACTTTGATTTTGACTTGAACTGGTTGGATAACTGGGACGGAAAAGATGTGGAGGCGGGTCTAAATCAAATTGCCAAACTTGGTGCAGATGTAGTGATTGTAGACCTGGACGAACAGGGAATAACCAAATTTTTCGAGCTGGCAAGTAGTCAAGAACTGAAACCTGCATTGCTACTTTCCAACGGTCGTTCAAATTTGAATATTGGTGCGGATTTTACAGGACAGACTCCCATTCTACCGCTTGGTGAACCAGGTGATGCACTATTCGTCGCGGGCTTAAAGAAATGGGCATTGGACCATCCGACATTAGAATCTGTTTTTGTAATCTATGATAAAAAGTACGAAAGCACGCTGAAATACGGAGAAGAGTTGGCTCAAAAAACTTTGAATAACCTGCCAGACCGGAATATTCAAGTGTTTACATCTTCGTTTAGTTCTGATAATAAGCCCTACTATGAGTCTCAAGTGAAAAATGCAGTAAAAAAGAAGCCTGACGGTATCGTACTTGCAACCAAGTCTGTCGACAGGGCAAATTTCACTGTAGAACTGAGAAAACACGAAATTACCCACGATTCACCGATGTTTCTCTCTGGACCCATTAATTTTTCGGCTGTAGATTTTGTTACTTCCAATGGTGGGGCGAGTGTTTACTACAGCGATGTTTACGACGACATTTTCTGGGCTGAAAGGCCAGATGATTTGCTAACTCCAGAGCAATACTCTCAAATGGCTAATTTTGCCAAAACAGTCAATAATAAACTTGGTTGGAATGAATATGCATTTAGTTCTGTTGCCGTGGATGCATACAATGCAATTCAGATTCTGGCAAAAGTTCAGGCAAGTGACAATGCTAGCTGGCAGAATGGTACACCTTGGGAAATTGCTAAAAATAAGAGTGTTGCAGGATTAACCGGAAATTTACACTATTCACAATTGCTGCATTCCATGATTGCCCCGTCACATCTGGTGGTGGTGGGAAACAAAACGTTGGATGTATTGGAAATAGATTTAGACGAAAAGCAGTAACTTCGGTCGACAATACAATATTTACAAATTCGAACAGTAATGAATTGTATTGTCAATTTAGTACGTAGGTACAAACTTCTTGTTTCAGGAATTATCATTCCCGTTGCCTTATTGACACTTGGTTCTTATGTTTTTCCGATATTAACAAGGTCAGCACCTGAAATTGCCTTTGATATTGACCATAAAATTCAAGATAAAGTTCATTCCTTCTCATTTACGATTCAAAATAAAGGATCAGAAAATATCAAGCAAGGTGAATCTGTTGAGATGATTTTGCTTTTTCAATCCAATATTACAAAGTTAATATGGTATTCTGCTGTTAGTAAAGATGTTATTGAGGATGAATGTAGGGGAAAATATGATGAGGGCGGGAAAATTAATATTAATTATTATCACCTCAAAATTAAAAAATCTGCTTCGAAGGCAGAATTAAAATTCACAATTGTTTCCAATGAATTTCTTAAATCTATGCCGTATTTGGCGTATGAAGGAAAATATATTGAACCAGACAATTGTGATGCGGAGGGAATTGATGGTCAAAAACTATGTGATGGAAATCTGCTGTCGTTAAGTCGATACGACGCAGAATTAAAGCGAGAAAAATTTGATTGCCCTATTTCTGCACCATCCGGGAATTGATCAAGTAATATTTCTTCAAGTTCTATTCCCACTATACTGCTACTCGCTCTTTCGAATAGCAGGTCAAGCCGACTCCCAACTCTACTAGATTTCCATTCAAGTTCAATTTGCAGCCAATTCAAAGCACTTGAAATTTGTAAGTTTTATTCGATTACTCATTTCTCTATGATCTTCTGAATCAGCTCTTCAATTGTTTCAAATCTTTTCTTGACTCGATGTGCCAAGCCAGTCGAATAACTTATTGCTCTCAAAAATTCTTCATCATCATTCAACAAATTTTTAAATACTCTTTTTACTTCGCCTTTATTTTCAACAAGTATTTTAATGTTTTCAGATGAGCAACCTGCTAAACAAACCCCCCAAGATTCAAACAAGGGCCTGTTAATTGGGGACTCTTTGGGTCCTATCTTGCGAAACGCATATTGTCCAAATATTTCCTCCGCCGCATTCATTGCAAAAATAAAACTACTCTTTAGATTTTCGCAATCTTGATGCTCCATATCGTTTATTTGCTTCATGGTATTACCAAGAAATTTATCAAGATTAGTACCTGTATAGTTGTTCCATCCATTGATAAAGAAAGCAAGAAATCTAAGCACGCACTCTCGGTCTGCCATTCGCTCAGGACGTATTGAATTACTCGTAGCTGATCTGAATTCTTGCGAATCAGCAAGCTCTATGAGTAAGTCTCTTGCCTTCCCCGGATTTAAAGCATGTCGAATTTCCTGTCCATTCAGCGGTAATCCTCCGGTATTGATTCGTTTAAAGATATTGAACATAACTTCAGCGGGTGTATTTGAATCGATTACATTCACAGTTAATTGAGTCTCATCAATTCGTCTTTGCATGTATCTTGGAAGAGCGTCATAACTCAATCCCTCAAACTGATTAAGGTATTCAAGTGATTTGAGCTTGAATTGTTTGTTCAAAAAAGCGTTAATAGTTGAAATTCTTTGAACACCGTCAACTATAGCCCATTTCTCATCTTTATCAGCGGCAACGTAGAACACCGGAATTGGTATTCGCAACAACAACGATTCAATAAACCTGCTCTTTTCAACGTTTTTCCAGATGCCAGCGTTTCTTTGCCACTCAGGTGATAAATCAATTTCCCCGTGCTTAATTCTTCGAATTACCAGATCAACGGTGACAGTCGTAGTGTAAATGTTTATTTCTTCGGGGTTAAACGACACCTCAATTTCAATGCTATCGTCGTCCTTTTCCTTTTCTACTCCATCATCATCTCCATAAGCGACATGACGAGGAACATCCTTGAAGTGAGAATGTCTGATTTCAATTTCCGTTGTTGAACACACCTCGTTATCCTCGACGGAGTCAATGCCGTCTTGAGCATATTGCTTCATCTTTTGGTTCGCTTGCATGTTAACTTTTACCTGATGTGTAAAATTTATATTGTATCCCGTCGGAACAATAGCACAATCTGCTATCATACTAAATTTTGAAGTCGAATTTGCTGGGGTTGACTGCAGTATGAAAACGACCTGACTGGTGATTTTTCGGCGAATTCCCGGCTTCGGATGCGTCGTGCCCGCCAAGCGTATATTAGACGACAAGCAGTTTAACCAAGCTACGCATCTTGTCGGGCCTGCTCTTCTTCAGGCAGCCCAAAACAATGTCCCGCCGGCGAAAACTCGCATACCCACCTCATGCCAACAAATCAGACTCCGAACCTTACCGAAAGCCGGTTCCGCACAGTACCGGCACCAATTGCACCGGGCAACTCGGAAGAATTCAACGCTGACGGTTGCGTGCCCTCGTCTTCACCGCCATAATACAGATACTGCACTATTAAGCGGGGGTCTGGGTAAATTTAATTGCACTATCAGCAATGGGGTAACATTATGAGTAACGGAATAACACTTCTACTTTCAGGTCTGGCACTTGGCGTAATCTTGGGCGGATTATTGGTGTTTATTTTTGACAGACGAGCCGCTCGTGCGAACAAAAGAAACCAGCAACTTGAAATCGAAAATGTACAGTTGCGAACAGAACAAGAATCGGCGAAAAAGCAACAGCAGCTGGAGTTGGAAAACTTGAAAAAAGAACTGGAAAGCACTTTCTCTGCACTTGCACAATCAGCCCTGTCCACCAACATTGATAACTTTTTGAAAATCGCAAGCGAGAATTTTGACAAGTTCAAGACTGAGTCGAACAAGGATTTGGAACTTCGCCATCAATCTATAAAAAATCTTGTGTCCCCTTTGGGCGAGCAGCTCAAACTCTTTGAGAAATCCATTCAGGGGTTGGAAATCAAACGTGAGGGCGCATATTCCGCAATTGAAACCAATTTGAAAAACCTTGCGGAAGTCCAAAAGAATCTTCAAAATGAAACTGTCCGTCTGGTACATGCACTACGGCAACCAAAGACACGGGGAAGCTGGGGAGAATATCAGCTTCAAAATGTCTTTGAACTTGTTGGCATGACTGAGCATGTCGACTATGAGACGCAGCTCACATTTGATTCTGGCAGCGGTCGGTTACAACCGGATGCAATAGTGAATCTACCCGGGGAACCGCCACATAGTCATTGATGCGAAAACACCTCTTGAAGCCTATTTATCAGCGGTTGAAGCAGAGGACTTGCCCAGTCAAACTGAACTATTCAAGAAGCACGCGGAGCAATTGCGTAGCCATGTTAGACAACTCTCGAAAAAAGCCTACTGGAAACAACTTCCAACGCATCAAACCACTGACTTCGTTGTGATGTTTATACCTGGTGAACCATTCTACACAGTAGCTATCGAACACGACCCTGATTTATTTGAGTTTGCGTTAAAAAACAAGATTGTGCTGGCAACACCAATGACACTAGTCGTTCTGCTGAAAGCTGTCATGCTTGGGTGGCAACAACACAAGATGACTGAGAATTCATTAAAAATTGCCGAAATCGGCAATGAACTGTATGACAGACTCCAGACATACTTTGACCATGTCAATGAATTCGGTAAATCGCTAGGCAAAACTGTGGATGTTTACAATCAGTCAATCGGTTCTCTTGAAAGTCGTCTAATACCATCAACCAGAAAACTGGAAAAATTGGTTAGTGCATCGAAAGAAGACTCGATTTCAGCCCCGCCACTCGTAGACGATATTCCACGAACCCTAAAAACTTCAAAAATTTCCCAAACAGACCAAAACGAGGAAACTAAATCCCACATCATTTCTTGAACTCATGCGTAAATTTCGTTTTTGGTTCACTGATTACCTATTTGACAAGATTGCCATTAGTTGGTTTGATACACAATAATTAAATCCCAGCACACTTATGCGCTAGCCGTTGACAATATACCGATTCAAGTTTTCCTTAGTTCAGATGCAGGCTCCACCAATTCAAAACTGAGTTGTCAAATCCAATACAAATCGTATTGCAATTCAGGTATTCTAAGTAGGCTTTGGATTTATGAAACTGAATTCAATTGCTGCCATGCGAATAAACCAAAGATAGAACAACTCTCACTGTTTCGCTGGCATATTCGGAAATGAGTGGTCAGTATAAAGCGTGAGCATGGTCAAAGAACGCCTCTTCATGTATTTCCTGTTATGCCGGTTTCATGTGCAATTGAATTTGGAAGAGCGAGAATGCCTAAAGCTGACATGCCGTGGGTCATTTATGATCACAGCATTCAAGATCAAAAATTTGTCTGTTCAATCAAGATTAAAGGTGATACTTATGAGTAAATGGCTAAGCAATGAATTACTGAAAATGATTCTAGAAGAAATCCAACTTCCCGATCACGTGTACGAACAAGCAGAAGAACGCTGCGAGGATATCGGCCTATGGTTAGAAAATTATTCGGATATTGATCATCCAACTGTTTGCCCTCATGGGTCATTTCGATTGGGTACTGCTGTAAAGCCTGTGGGAAGAGAAGAATTTGATCTAGATATAGTTTGTAGTATTCCATCCTTTATTTATAAAGAGATGTATTCCCAAAAGGAATTGAAGGAATTGGTTGGAAACGTACTGATGAGTTATAAAAAAGAAAGAGGCATCAAAGAAAAATTGACAGAAAAGCGACGATGCTGGAGATTGATTTATGCTGACAAATTGAAGTTCCGCATGGATATTCTCCCTTGCATTCCAGATCCTACAATAATGATACCTGATTCAAAATTTGACGGGCATTTTGTTTCAATTACAGATAGTCAATCAACTTTTTATTCTGTGAGAACAAAGGATTGGTTGGTCAGTAACCCGGAGGGGTTCGCACTATGGTTTGAATCGCGAGTGAAAGCCGATCAGAAATTTTTAATTAAACATGCAGGAAAATTTGGATTAGATACCTGGGGGTTTCTCGATTTGCCAAGATATCAATGGAAAACACCATTACAGGAATCTATACAGCTGTTAAAAAGACATCGAGATGTCATGTTTTTTGACAATCAAGATTTGAAACCTATTTCAATAATTATTACTACTCTAGCAGCTAGTGCATATCAAGGTGAAAGTGATGTTGCAACAGCCATAACAAACATACTGGAAAAAATGGTTAACTCTGATAGCATTTCAAAATCTTATGTTCCAAATCCGGTAGATCCTGAAGAAAATCTTGCAGATAAATGGGTCTCAAATCCAGAATTGCGCGAGAATTTCGAACGATGGCTTATACAAGCGCAAGCGGATATTCATGCAATATGTAGCCAAAGCGATCGCCAGATTATTATTGATTCAATCAATAATGGCTTTGGATTTCAACCCAACAAAAATATTATATTTGGATTAGTTCCATTCAGATCAACAACGAATATTAAGACTGACAGTCCCCAAGCCTTGGCGAAAAATTTGAAATCAACCAACAAACATTATCATGGCATTATAGAATTTTTAGCACTGCGCCCGAAGCTGAGGCTTACCAATTTGACATATAACAAAATGGCGATTGAAGGAGATTTCGACATTGATGCAAAAATAGAAGGCTTTGATGTAATAGAAGATACCTATAAGCTCAGAATAGAACTTACTAGCAACTTTCCTCGTAAAATTCCAATCGTTTTTGAACTAGAGAATAAAATTCCAAGTAACGAAGATTTTCATGTTAGTTCAAATGGCTCTCTATATATGGGTTCCGAAATTCGCTTAAAGTCCATCTTACATCAAACACCGTCCCTAGAAACCTTCGCAAAGGAGATACTTGAACCATATTTGTATTCAATTAGCCATAAGCTACGAAACGGCCATTTCCCAACCGGAGAATTGAAACATGGTATCCCCGGATTAATACAAGACTACGAGGAATTGTTCAACGTTAAAAGCAAGTGGGCTGTTTTCAGAGTGCTTGAAATCTTGGGAAGTGAAGAGCGAAATGCAGATAAATTACTATGTCCTTGTGGATGCAGGAATAAACTAGGGGCATGTAATTTTAGATTTTCATTGGAAACTTGGCGTGAATTGGATTCCAAAGAATGGTATAGAGAACATCTCTCGTTTTTACAGAATCAAAGTTAATTTTACGTTCAATTGCAGATTCAGCATCAGAAAATCTTTTCATCAATTCATATACGCAAATCGCTACATAAGTTCTTTTTGCCATATCGAATTTTGATGAAATTGTTCACAAAATTCAGTCTAAAGCTTGTGAAATTATTCGCCATAGTCTAACGGGAATCAATTCAACAGAACTTTTTGTATTGTTGAAATCAGATGATCAAATCATTTCGATATACAAGATGGACGATTTGCGGGCCATTTCAATCGGGTGATTAAAGTTGAGGTGTCATCTAGAGGAATATTATGAATTTCGATAGTCGCAAATCAGCTGCAGATTACTTTAAACCAAAGAAAACGAGAATATTGTTCTTGGCAGAATCTCCCCCATCTTCTCCCGAACGGTACTTCTACTATCCTGATGTTAAAAAACACGACTGGCTATGGATTGGCTTGATGAAAGCTATCTATGGTAAACAGTTTAAGGAACTAAGAGCAGAACGACTTCGTAAAATGGATTGGCTCAAAAGATTTCAGTCTGATGGCTACAGATTGATTGATGCAGTGAAGGTGCCAATTTGTGCTGGCGATTCTTCAAAGGTTCAAATAATAAAGAGTCGCCTTGACCACATCGTTGATGAAATCCAGAAAATCAATCCGAAGCAGATTGTGATGGTCAAAGCAACAGTATACGATACTCTATATCAAGATCTAGAAAACCGTGGCTTACCTGTGGTGAATGCCAAGCTGCCTTTTCCAGACAATCGTTGGCAGAAAAAATTTCAGTATGAGTTTGGAAGACTCGTTAAATCCAGAGAAATTTGTCTCACGCACTTGTGTCAATGACAAAGAATTATTCATGCTTCTAACTATCATAAAGGGCTGTCGTGTAATTTCAATTTGATTTGGGTGAAAAATGAACAAGCTTAGTAATTACACCGTACGAACTTTAATTCCGCGTTGGAGATTTTCGTATCAGATTTACAATCTCGCGGAGTTTTCCAGTAATTCAAGAACAAATAGAAATCCTGAGCTTAGCAGAAAGTATTTGGAAGAAAAATTATTGTTTTGGCAACATTCCAAAAATATTACAACTGCAATTGAACTTGTCAGTTGCGGGTTAAATGGTCAATGGTTTGATGAAATAAAACCTGCTGTTGATTACTTGTCCAAGCTAGAGAATGAACTAAGCCAGCCAGTTAGAAATCTAATTGTACGTTTGCAAGAAGAATACCAAGATCATCCAAATAATACACCAAGAGAAAATGATAATTGGTTGGTCTCTAGTGCGAATGGCAGCTTTAATCCTCAATTGGCATTCCCATTCATAACCGAATCTAGACGTAAACTAAGGCGAAATCCAAGAAATGTTTTAGCCTGGTTGGATATGGCGCGCGCTTATTCCATTCTGGGAGTTGATGAAAAATCCATTAGCTGTATTGAGCGCGCACTTTATCTTGCTCCTAATCATCGTTACGTTTTACGAGCTGCTGTTCGATTGTTTGTACATCTTAATAAAAAAGAGCATGCATATTATCTGATTGCCAATAATCCTAGGACACCAGTTGACCCTTGGCTGATTGCCACTGAACTATCTCTGGCCAAATTAATTGACAAGCCACCAAAATTTCTTCGCAAGGGACGAGAACTTGTTGAATCGAATAACTTCGAACCGAAAAATGTAACTGAATTAAAAAGTGCAATAGGCACATTTTTCTTTTATGAGAATGAGCTACGTTTGGCTCGCAAAAATATCAGACAAAGTTTAGAGGCACCTACAGACAATTCTGTCGCTCAGGCACAATGGATCAGCAATCAACGTATTGACATACCCTTTACTCGTTCAGATTTCAATATTCCGTTTAGCTACGAAGCTAGAACTTGGCGTAATTTATCTTCAAGCCAATGGCATACAGCCCGTTCCGAGTGTTTAAATTGGTTGAATGACGAACCATTTTCTAGCCTGCCAGCAGAAGTAGGATCCTATATGGGCATTTCATTAATTGACAACCCAAAGTTTGCTGAATCATGTGCAAGAGTTGGAATCAAAGCGCATTCAGAGAATCCAACACTACTAAATAATCTTACGATTGCACTTGCGTATCAAGGTGAGATTAAAAAAGCAAAAGAATATTTCAGTAAGATTGACATTAACAAATCACAGTCCCATAAGTATGTCTATACTGCCACCAGAGGGCTATTGCACTTTCGTGATAAAAAATATAAACAAGGGCGATTGGACTATGAAAATGCTGAAAGTTTGGCACCAAATAAATCATCAAAGAATCGAGTTGCTTTGTTTAGAGCTCGAGAAGAATTGAATGCAAATACTCCAGAGGCTGATAATTATGTCGAAAAAGTACTGAAATTTAAATTTTCTGAAGATGAAATAGACGGACCACGAATTCAAGAACTTTTAGCTGAACAGTACAAAAAAGCGATGCACTCACCTACTCTCAAATAATTGTGTTTAACTCTGGGGGGATCTCGGCACAGAGTCAATCGTAGTATCAAATCTTGTGCTCTGCCAACTAATTTACGAAATCCTGAGGCACCAGCAATTTTACAAAATCAACGTAGGCCTGCTTTTATCTCAAAAAAGAACAGGACGATTCCAATAAAGATTCGAATTGAATGATGAAATTACACTTTCTTTTGGTTAAGTCGACCCTGTACTACTATATAAAACATGCACTGAAACTAACTCAACATGAGAAAATTCAGGAAATTTAGGAATGCTGAGGGTCGCAGTAGAATGAGTTGTAATTTTGAAATTTCTCACTGCTGAAATTACCATAAAATATAAAAACAAAGTAATAACTTGGTAAGATTCGTGAATAATAACTTCTAACGCAGGAGATGAGGTATTTGAAATGGAAGGGATTTATGCTATGCACTACATTGGATCGAAAGTATCTGGACATGCTGTTTTAGTAATGAAAAATGGTCTGATTGCAGGAGCTGATTCCATAGGTGGTACGCTTGATGGTACATTTGAAGAAGTCGACGACCACAAATTCAAAATTTCATTGACACTCCAAATGCCAGTGGGGAGCAGGTTGCTGAATGGCGGAATAGTTGAAAAAGAGAATATGTCACAAAATTTTACAAAAACCCTGCCCGAAAATTTTGGCAATGGCTATCCAATCGGTATTCAAACATCCGAAGGACCAATTAATGTAGTTTTTAAGAGGTTACGAGAAACACTATGACTGGCAATTGGCTTTGACCAACTTTAACTTTTATAGCTTAGAGAACATCAAACTGCAATTGATGCCTGGAGGAAATATTTGGAAAATTTATCCAAGCCCGCCCCACCTATAGAAAAGCAATAAAAATTTCAACGATTCCAAAGTAAGCGAGAAAATTTGTTAACTTCGTTGATTGGAAATATTGCCAACATTCAAATATTAAATGAACCAGACAATTAATCTCTAAATCGTTCTAACATCTCTTCTCTTACTTGCAAGGCATCCGAAGCTAATTTTTGAGGATCGCCCACGACGTAATCCGTCCAGAAAATATTCAGTGTATAGTCAAGATCATCTTCAATTTCCTTTCGAGTATCACCGGTAAAAAGGATATCAAGGTCACCGTCAATTATGTAAAAATATTCCTCGAAATCGAAACTGACATCAAATTTCAATGATGGTTCAATCTTGTAAGATTTGCCATCAAAGGTAAATTTGGCAATTTCAATGGGCCGGGTGTCAACAGGGAGAATTTGATCTACTTGATCTATTGACAATGGTTCATCTCGTTTGTTGTAAGTTACAATTCCGTGAACTTGAACTACACGTTCTGGAGCCTGGAACAGAATGGATTCTGCCTCTTTAACGTTGCGGTAGCTTGCATCCAAAAACTTCCCGTCAAGCAATTCAATTTGGAACTCTTGCTTTTGAAAGTTTATCCAGACAAGCTTCCCAGTTACCACGTCTGGAACACGTTCATGTTCAGAAGAGTAATCGTGGATGTCAAGATCGTTAGTTTCCATTTAACTGGCCCGCTTTTAAAGGTAGTTGACGTAGTATAGTCGCTTCTTTCATCAAGAAGTTTTCGAGCATCGTAGTAATCTGAACTTCCCTGCCAATTAAACTCATCTGATATTGGCGGGCGATGGCGTGGAAATTCAATGCTTTAATGATCGTTTACGAAAGGAATTTTCTGTCAAGACTTACCGCTGTTGTCACTAGCAACTGTAAAAAATTGAATTGCCCGTCTAAATTCAATTTCTCCAGGTTTTCATATTCTGGATGCTGTTCAGTCCCTATCAACTCATAAACAATCATGAATAAATCTCGTCAATAATCCTGCGTCTCGAACGCCTTGAGAGGACTAGCGCTGCGGCGACTGGCCGCAATGCAGAAGCCCTGTAGTAAGATTGTGCTTCAAGCACCCAGTACAGGAAACGGCTGAGGCATTGCGACAATACAATGATAACACTATCAACTCTGGCAATCGTATAAAGATAGACTTCATAGTGCAGGAATTGAATCCTTCATCGCCTCTTCCCAGTACAGGTTTGGCAAAGTAAAGGTGCCTGTACTGGTTCATCAGCTGGGTTCTTCAGAAGCTTCGTATTCAGGCTGGACACGCTGGCGAAAAGCATCGGACGGCAAAAATCAAGGAGGAGGACAGAAACTACCCCCGTCGCAGTTGCATTGCGTTATGACGGCTTGAAAATTGCAGTGGAGCTGGAGAGAACAGTCAGAGGGTCAAGAGCTCGGATTTTTCATGAAAGAGCCATGTACAACATACGAAGAATTGTAGCTTTCAACAACTCCGGTTATTCAACGGGAAGATGTATGATTTCGACATCATCCCCTTCCTTCTCCCATTTCTCCTTAAGGTACTCAGCCACCAGTCTTCGATGACAGAAATGAGGTTTATGTTCGCTGCACAACAGGCATCCATCTGCAATTTCCTCCTTGGGAATCTGTTCAATTTGCCGCTCACTCATTAGATTAAGAAAATTTTTCTCATACCTGTTCCAACCTTCTTGCAACCTTTTTTTATATTTCTTTGCCTTCCATTGCTTGCGCTCATTTTGATATGTGGAGATCATTTCTTTGGTTGGAGCAAGCTCATCGAAATGTTTGTAGCCTCTGCCTAAAATTTCTTGCAACAGATATTCAAGGTCTTGGCCATGAGCGAAACGAGAGAACGGTGAATCGGGTTTTTTCCTCACATCAACTATATGTTTACAGCCAGAATGACGTAAAGCTTCATAGAAATTTCGGGCCCTCTTTTCTGTAAATCCAATAGTAAATATCTTCATGACGCTCCCATGCTTATTGTCTTAACCTTTTGATTTATTCCTATCTTCAGCGTTTTTCTGCTCTTGTGCAAGAATTGCTAATCTTGTTCGTCCATCTTCCGAAGGTTCAAACATGTCGGCAGTGTCGTGATTATGTGCCTTGCGCAAATTTTCCATCGCCTCTTTCTGATTCTCCAATTCCCCGTCCTCCAGTATGTGTTGAACATCCACATCCCTCAATTCCAAAATCCGGGCAATTCGCAAAGTTCTATGGCAAACATGCGGTTTTTGCTCTCTGCACATAATCGCGATATTTTGACTTTGCGAATCATTTATCAGTATTTCAATTTCTTTCAAATATTCAGCTGGAAGCTGGTCTAAATCAAATGAGGGAAAATAGGGAAATTTTTGATGCCCCCCAAGTATGTCTCCTAAGTACCTATAGTCCAATTTATTCTCTTTGAGAATTTGATTCAATCCTTTTTTGTTGAATTTCGGGCAGTACTCGCTGTAAGGAATTGAACGAACATCAGCAACAACTGAAATTTTGTGACCTCGTAAAAGTTTTAAAAACTCATCAATTTCATGTGTTGAATGTCCGATAGTAAAAATTGTAGTTGCGAATGACATTTTTACCTCATTTTCTTGCACTCAATTATTGCAACGATAAGTTTATACGCAAAATTATCGAACAGTTCACCCAAAGATATCGTCAAGAAACACTCGCCTACCCCATAAATCCCATTAGGTTTAACCAAATAATTTTACTCACATTCAGGGTCAGTTACCGAAAGCTTGTATTTGGTATGGCCGTATTGGAATGCTCCTTGAACTCTCTTTGTTATTTTTCCAAATCTTTCCATTGGTCCTGAAACTTTGAGCATCAAATTATCGACATATATAAAAAGAAGTGAACTGTCAATAGCCTTACAATCATCCTCAGCAATTCTATTGTTAAGCCCTTGCTGTGTACTAGTTTCGTTGGTCCATAAACTATCAACTTGATCAACAAGATTCCAGAGATCATCCAATTTTGCTTCTCCCACTTTCGACCAATTGGAATTTGGGTCCAACAACCAGTTCTCCCTTTGGTAATCTCTCGGCTGATGTTTCAATAGTGGAATGTCAATTATGTCCATCAAATTTGGTTCATTTCCATTTTCATATTGGCATTCCTGTTTGGAAACTTCTTCGGACTTTCGATTACTAACAGGTCGTATCCAGTCACCAAATTCACCATTGTTCACTTCCTTACCCGCAATACAATGTCCGCTATGCTTTCTTGAATTTGCGAGACATGTAATTCTTTTTGTTGCAGACATCAGAAATTCCTCCAAATTACATTATAGACTTAGAGCATACTGGCTTAGCACAACGACTCGCAGTTAAAGGAGTTGATGTGCACCATCGTGCCAAGCAACCCTCCCCACACACCCTTGTCTGTGAACCGCCTCCGTATCCTGTCCTCTGTCAAATCCAGTATTTCCTCTCCCCGAATCTTGACTCTCTCCATTGTTGCAAACAATTCTTTTCGCTTTCCTAATATACTATGCACTGACTGAATTCAGCCACACAAAACCCTGAAGACCCATTTTAAAGAGGCTAGCAGTGAGTTACGATACTTTCACAACTTCCGACAGCAATACCCTTACAGTAACTCATACCACCCATATTGCTGTAAAAATTGGAACTGACCTGAAACGAATTCAACGCTTTTATGGGAAGCCCGGCGACGACCAAATTGAGGCATATGAACGTGAAGTTATTGCCTTGTTGAAAGGAGACTATTTTGACAAGATTGAATATGGTTTTAAGTCGGAAAATGGTTCATGGCGAATCGCACTGAAATACGAAGCTAGGTATGGAGGAGTATTGATTGCTGACAATAACCCCGGCAAAATTCCAATTGATGTTGATATTAGCCGTTGCAATTTTCATTCATTTCTTATTGGCAATTACAAATGGGAACAACTTTCCGCTACACAACAAGATAGAGTATACAAGGACGTTAATATACCGTTCAGAAGAGTGGCTGGAAGCGAGCCTGAAGGAACTTGGAGATATGACAAGACATACTCTGCGGGTGGCAGAGGTGTAGTGCGTTCGTACGCAACCTAAAGCGAGGGCAATATGGAAAATCTTGATAGCCTCTTTGAAGATCGATTCATCTATCCCGACCCGAATGCAAATCGACGTTTCCAAGAGTTGGGCGGTATCAATAACATAAAAAATCTATTGGTAAAATCAATTTCTGTGTTTCTCAAGCCAAAGAGTTTGGAAGAATGGGGTTTGACATACCATAAAACAGTTCCAAAAATTACTGGAGTCAGTAATCCATCGTCCGCCATTGCCAGTTCTGGCTGGTGATGCAGGAACCGGTAAAACACAATTGGCAGAAAGTGTAGATGCCCCGATTGCACGTGAGTTGAACATTGACCTTACTCTTTTTCCAGTGAGTCTATCAACACGCGGTTCAGGACGAGTGGGCAAAATGACAAGGCTAATTTCTCCTGCTTTTGAATACGCGTTACAGGAAGCGGAATTGTTAAAGGGTGCTTACTACAATTGTACTTCAGGCGTATCCGGAAAGGCCAATGTGTTTCGACGACGCTGTTCAACTCATTAGCAAGCTGTCTCCCACTCCTGTATTTCAGAAAACTCTAGCCATGCATGCTCATTGAGGTTTCAGGTGCTATGCTGTTTAAAAAACTGGTGGCGGTCCATGGTAGGCGACTGAAACCCGAACTGAATATTGCTAGAACCGTACAAATCCATCCAACATTACGAGGCAACGCTACTGAAGAAATTCGGCATTTTCAATCAGGTAGTTACGTTGTATTATAAGACAAACCTTAATTCAGTTCAGATGCATATAAAAGAAACTATTCCGCTTGACCTATCTGATGTTCTAACCCGCTTGGATGAGCTTCGTGCTCTGAAAAAAGGCTGGCTAGATGGGAAAGAAGGCATACCACCAAGTTTCGAAGGTCTGGATTGGCTGTCACTGTTGATTGAGAACAAATTTCCCCGTGACTTGCCATTACCCTATACCTATCCCAAACCCGATGGTGGAATACAACTGGAATGGTCGTTTCCTGATAGTATTGATGCAGACTTGGAAGTGGATTTAATTTCTCATACTGGTTTATGGACAAACTACGATATGTCGAACAATTGCAACCCCACTACACAAAAACTTGCCTTGGACGAAAATAGTGACTGGAACTGGTTGATAGAAAAAATCAAGTCACTGAGTGAGGTTTGCGTTTGAATAACCAAACCTTGCCTCTCAGCAAGTGCATCCATTGTATAGATAAGGATTACAGGAACAAGCTCCAATTGGATTTGGAGCTCAACTATCAACAGTCCTGGTACAAAGGTGGTCTGAATCTGGCAACCATTGCTCCCTGCAGAAAGGGCACACTCCCGCACCAAGAATGACATTACGCTATTGATGTGGTTCAATCGTAGTTTTTAATTTGACACCGAATTTGAGACGTTACACTGCAGAGGAAATTGTTGCACAAGGACGCTGAAAAACACTGGCAAGAGGAATTGAATAATTTTCAGCAGGCCTTTGACGGTCTGGAAAGAGCGTGTAGCCAGTATCGCTACAACTATCTTGAAATAGTTGGATTGGCCAGCATTTTTGAATTGACACTTGAGAAAGGATTGAACGCACTTAGCGCACTGCTTGAACGCGAAGGAAGGGTTGTCGAATCGCCAGAACAAATCATTCAAACAGGATTCAATGCCTGGTATCTTGAAGAAGAGGAGCGAAAGGTATTTCTGGAAGCACTTGAACTTAGGGGCAGCATGAAGCACATCAATAACTTTGAAGAAGCACAGCAGACCAAGCGTTCGATCATAAATTACTTCTATCCTTTACTTGGCGGGCTACTTTCAACTCTGGAAGATCAATTGTAAAAGTACCTGAAGTAGTGAAGACTTATAAACGCATCAGTTCCTGCAAGCAAATTAAGAGAACGAACCGGAAGGTTCAACGATTTGGAGAACTTAAAGTTTTCTAATTCAATTTGAGTTGATATTCAGTATTTTCTCTTCCAATTCTCGTACGCGTTCAAATCTTGTTCGAACTTTCACTGTGCTATTTGTGCCAATTGTAATCGCATCGTTAAAATCAGTATCTTCAAACAGTGTAAAAACTGACAAGCGAAATTTATCAGCGTTGAGTTTTATGTCGTCTGGAGCATAGCGAGACAAAGTCGTTGACATTACATCCCATAGTGAAGCGTTGATTACGCTACGCTTGTCTTGGTCTGGACTATGCTTCCTGAAAGCATGGCGGCCAAATAAATTGAGATTGTTTTTCAATCCTTGCTGAAACTCGACCTCCATCTGTTCAAGTTGATTTTCTTCCATTTGGTTCATTTCTATCAAGCTTTGGGCAAGGAATTCATCCATGTCACCCTGGTAGTTTTCAAAACCAAGAATTTTAAATGCACAGAATCTGTTTACAAATTCTCTGTCTCGCATTGTGCCTTTGTTCAGGCTGTGTCCTGTAGCTTCAAGAAATCCAGATTTATTCGCCTCTTCTTTCAAGAATTTCGTCGCTGGGCCCATATACAGACGATTTCGCATTTGTTGCCGGGCCAAGGTCACCCCATCATTTACTCTTTCAAATATATCCATGCGTGTTCGTTCTGGAACTCCGTTCTCAATGAAGTAAATTGTCAAGATAAAGTCTTCAATACGATTCTGCAATCTAGGTTTCAATTCGGAGAATTTCTTGCCATTCAACTCATTTCGGTTTTCAAGACTCAAACCAAACTCATCTTTGCAATAGCTGTTAAAAGTTGTCAGTCTTTGCAAGCCATCAACAACCACCTTTCGACCCTTGTCGTCTTCCGCAAAATAGAAAACTGGCAATGGTATACGCATTAGCACTGATTCAATAAGCCTGCTTTGCTTACTGCGGTTCCATACAAAGTCACGCTGAAATTCCGGGTCCATTAAAAAGCTTTGACTGTCTATACGCCGATTAACATCGTAAATCGTCCTATGGTCGCTTCGAATCGTCAAATCATCAATGGGGTACGCACTCAAAGTGCCTGAGTCAGCATCAAAGCCTTCAGGCTCTTCTATTGTCAAATGATCAATCACAGCATCTTCACTATTATTCATTGTATGTTTTCCTTGCTCTGCGTAGCGTCAGCAATGTGCCCCACCAGTCAATTCAATTCTCAAGGCAACTTCGAGTTTTCTGCGCGTTGTGGAACTGTTCGTATGGCGCATGTTTCTCTTCCATGGATGCTTGAGTATTTTTACTTTGTTCAACGCAGAAATTGTTTAAATTGTCAATTTCAATTATAGGCATCTGCACATATAGTATTGGTTCACTACATATGAGACTCAGGCAACCTTTTGACATTATAAGGTACTTGTTCGGGGTCATGCAGTTGAGCGACTGATGCACCCTGACCCAGTGATAGTAGTGTTCGTATTCCTTCAGTGCCAAGTTAACCGAGTGTGCATTGATTTATTCAATATTGGAGCTCCAGAAATCGTTATGCATGATTAAGTTTGGTTGTTTGATGGTACACCGCTGCTTACAGTTAGGCGATTGAAGCTTCAACAAATAGAGTTGAATGCTGATAGCTTAATATTTGGACTTGAACTCAATTTGGAATCTGCTTCCGCCATCGCATGACCACAAAGATCGAAAATTTTGAGCACTCAAATTCCTGAACTATCTCCATTAACCAAGTTGATTAGTTTTCAGCAAGATAAACTCAGCCTTGACTTGAATATTTCAGTGTACTACTAGGATAAGATAGAGTAAGGGATTCTAAACAACTCTACCTGTTCGCTCCTTTCCATAATTGAACTGTAAATCTATCATCCGACTCAATAAGACCTACCTCAGTTTCGTTGTGCTCCTGCATTTCTTTAATAATTTTACGAGGGATTCCCATTCCTGTTGCCTCTATGTAACGATAATCGCGCAACACTTCTTTAATAATTGAATTTCGCGTAGACCGATAACCGTTCCTCATCTTCTCCACAGTTACAGTATTCGGCAAACGCCCCGGAGAAATAATTTCAATTCGGTCAGAATAAATGGATAATTCAATATCAGTGCCTTCAATTGCATAGTCGCGATGAACTACTGCGTTCACTATCGCTTCTCGCACAGCTTGCAAAGGGTAATCCCATTCCTCCTGTCGCTGTGCATTGTTGTCAATAAAGGCATGAACATTTATTGAACGGCGAACAAAGTCAACCGCTTGCTCTATTACACCCGACTCAACAAAAAAGGGTTGGTCTGAAAAATTTTGCTCGTATACCGGGTAGTTTTGTATTGTTTGATCATCTGGAGGTGCAAACAATGAAACAAGCGGCCCTCGGATGATATTTCTGGCTCTCGCATCATAGTCTTTCTCAGTTCCTGTATAGGCAACTGCAGTTATTTCGGCTTGATGGAAAAATCGATATGGTTGCTTGCCAAAAAGAAGGATCCCGGCAGCATTCGGGACTACATTACCATTGTATTCGCACATCAATTCAGAATTGCGCAATAAATTCGACCCATGCTTAAAATCATCGTCAACCAAATTTCCTTGTTGCATCACATGGCGAAAATAGTCAACAAGACGTCGTTTGTCCAGATCTTCTAAATCAGCGTTGGGGACAGGCTTGTGATCATACTGAATTCGGTGTCCTTGCATATATAGTCTTGCTTCTTCTTCATGGGTTGCTTCTCGAGTTGTTGTACCAACTCGAACTTGCGTAACCCAAACAGAACCGCGCTTTGCTTTGTAGGGCTTGCTTGGAGCATCAGAGGGCAAGGATATTACACCTATAAATTTGCCCTGCTCCCATTCAAGCGAATACCATTCGGGATTGGCAGCTGGTCGTACAAAGTTACGAGCTACCTCCATGACCCACTCCTCAGCTTTCCTTGGATCTCGATTTAAACCAGAAACTGAACCATCATCCTCAACACCAAGCAGAATACACCCCCCGTTCAGATTCAGAAGTGATGCCAGCTCTTTGCAAAGTTTTTCTCGCGACAAATCATCTCGTTTGAACTCAACGTATGAATTTTCCCCGTAAGGAATCAATTCAGCGATTTCAGTTCGAGTTGGCAGTTTCACAATCAAAACCCGTATTTTCTACGCCTGCGTTCAAATGCTTCTTCGCCGCCTTCCAGAATTTGCTCAACCAGTTCACGAACTACCGTGTCGTCAATCGAGCCCAAATGCTCTTTTTTTATCCGAGCACCGCCATACTCGCCGCTCTCAGGAGCACTCAGCCCGCAAATCAATTCGGCATCTCCCAATACCGGAATATTTGCATTATGGGTTGAAAAAATAAACTGCCTGCGCTGTTTTTCTTCCCGCATTTTTGGCACAATATCTTCGGAGATAAATCGGTTGTCAAGATCATCTTCAGGTTGATCAATTATCAGGGGTGCCCTGGACTCAAGGAGCAAAAGCAATAACACCGCGGTTGCTTTTTGCCCCGTTGACAAATCGTCAAGTTTTCTCCAATGCGGAGATTCGTCTGGCAAAGCCACATTCAAAGAAATTATTGTCGTAGTTGGAAATTCCAACTCTTCAATTTGCATTAAAAGATCGTTATCTATATTCGCCAAGTGTTCTGCATGTTTTTCAGTAACACCATAGGTATTCATAATTTCCTTCTTGCCGCTCTGGCATGCACTCACGAAGCTTGGCAAAGAAAAATCACCAACGGATTCCAGCGCATCTAGTATTGATGAAATCATGCCACCAACACGAAGTGTCTCAATAAAGAGCGTACTATCCCCTTCGAATTCCAACTCAATTTTTACTCTGTCGCCTAGCAGTTTGTTTATTTTCATTGCCGCCCTAGATCGACAATGAAATTCTTCGGACTTTATTTCTTCCCACTCAGCAAGCAACTGTTTTCGCATGTTTGAATGTTCCTCCAGAATTTGCTTTGCGGTTTCCTGTCTTTTTTCCAACGGCCGCAGCACTTCAATTCTACGACGAGCATCGATAAACTCCTCTCCATCCAGATTTTCCACCTGCATCTCTCGTAAAATTTTCTCGTAGTTGGCTTGAATCAACCGTTTTCGCTCCTGCCATTTCGAACTCAAACCTGAACTGTTTTCTGTGGCCTTCTGGACCACGCGTTCAAGTTGTTCTACAACTTGAACTATATCTTTCTCTAAGTCTTCAAACACTGAGTTCAGTGGCTCAAGCATTGACTTACCGGGTAGGTCTTTCAAAGCGTTGGGAGAAATAAAAGTACTATCAATGGGAAGATTAGACTTCAGTTCAGTCAGGCACTCCTGAAAAGGTTTAATTCGTTCCAAAACCGACTCTATTATGCGCTCCTCGTGTACAATATGGCTCTGCTCCTGAAGTCGTTCCTGATAACCTGCTTCAATTAATCTCTGCAATCTTTCCTTAAGCCTGGGCAATTCTTGGAGTAGCTCACTAATTTGTTCAAGTTCTCTTTGCACTTCAATCTGGCTACGACGGTTAACCTCCAAATTCTGCAAAACTTTTGACCTTCTTTCCGACAGCAAATTGTCGCTTTGTGCAAAACGGTCCAACAATTGAGTGAGCTTGCTTTTATCCTTGGTAAGACTCAAAATCTCGTGCTGACCAAAAATTTCGATACCCGTCAGCAAATCCTCTGGCAACAGGTTCGAGAGTTCGCCATTTTCATCAATTATTCTTGGAGGGTTGGGAATAGTCCGTTCAATTCTATACATCCGAGATACAGGCTCATGAATACGAACCATCAGAGTAATTTTTGTGCCGTTTTTCAACACATTCTGAACTATGCTTCTGTGTTCCTTAGCAGCTGCATCGCTTCGCGCATCCAGTCCGAGTACAGTTCGAATACTTTCGATGATAGTAGACTTACCGGTGCCGCGACCTCCAATGAGCACATTCAGGTTCGAATTGAAATTCAGCTCAACCTCGTCCAAAAATCCGCCTTTCCAAGCAATGGAAACCAATTCGGCATGCTTGTCCGAAGGGGATTCTCCATTTGAGGTATTCAGTCGAATACGAGATCCTGGATCAAGGAAAGCTTGCTTCAGACCTTCAATGCCTAACCGGGACATTTTGACCCAGCAAGTTGAAGCCGGATTTTCCAAATCATCAGGCATTGTTACATCTTTGGCATTCACAACTGCTACACCCAGATTTTCATCGGCTGGATGTTCTCGCCTGTAAGCCGGATTACGGTTTTCAACAATATCGAGATAATTTTGTTCCAACTCTTCAACAGTTCCGGGGATTTGAATTGCGAGCAGATTTTTGTCCTTCCATACGTTGATCCGTGAGTGACCTTGCAAGACTTTTAACAATCCTTTGCTTTGAGTCGCATGCGCTGCAACAGTCAAGCCGCCCTGTTTACGAACGATTTTGAGTATTTCAACGAATGTTTGCTTCGCTGGCATAGTTGAAGGAGAAGTATTGTGAATTCCAAACTCACCCAAATATCGTTCAAGTTTTCCCTGCTCTGTACCTATCTCGTAAATACACAGGACATGCACACCTTCACTTGACTTCAATTCGAAACCCGGAAATACACGCAACCCTGCATTCTCTGCTACAGATAGAAATAACGGTATTTCGCTGACACTATTGTGATTTGTAACTGCAATAGCCGATATTCCGAGCTTCACAGCCTTCTCTACCACTAACCGGACATGGGACTCAGGACTGGTTTGAGCTGGTTCACCGCGAAAATGACTATACGATGGAGGATTTACCTGAAGCGCACACTTATGGTAAATCGCACCTACAGAAGGTGTATTTGAATTATTCAACACTTTGGCAATCGCAAAAAACTTACTAATTGATTAAACTCAACACTCTTTAACTATACAAGTCTTTTTTG
Source organism: Arenicellales bacterium (assembly GCA_965203865.1). GTDB lineage: Bacteria > Pseudomonadota > Gammaproteobacteria > Arenicellales > JAJDZL01. The sequence goes on along the minus strand of OZ241916.1, from coordinate 532,336 downwards.
TACAAAGAATGTTCCATGCATAGTAGTAGCGTGTCTAATGGTCAAAAGCCAAGTAACCTAAATTCTGAACGAATGGATGGTGGTAATTATACGCCAGAACGAAATGTTAATGCTTCTCCTGAACAAACAGCAAAGGCTATGCTTGCAACCGGAAGGCTCCAATCCTCAAAAAACAGTCAGCAGAAATTCTGATAAATAACTTGTCCTTAATGGTTTTGGCTAATTTATGTTTTGTATATAGTTCTTAAAAAAAACTCGGCGGCCTTAAAAAGCCGCCGAGTTATGTGGATCTGTAAAAGATCTACAGTCTGAGAAAAACAACCTGAATTAAATTTCCCCTACATCCATCAACTTGCCGTCTTTTACAGTAACTTCGACAAAAATACCGGACACATCTCCGTTCTCGTCAAAATCGTGGCTACCAGTGGCACCTTCGTAGTTGACGCCTTCTCCGCTTGCCAATACTCTCATCGCTTTGCTCCACTCTCCGGGGCAAATCACTTCACCGGGCGGGCTGGAAACGTTTCTCAGTGCCGCAGACACGCCGTCGCGGGAACTAGAGCCATTCGCTTGAATCGCCAACGCAAGCAAAAAAGCGGCATCGTATGCCTGAGGTCCAAAAACTGCATTGGGATCCTGATTCGCTGCCTGAGCTACATCTGTATAAGCATCAACACATTCGCCGGAAACATTGCCAGGCTTCGTCAGTATCATGCCTTCCAGTGCCGGGTCGCTAACATTATCAACAAATGCCTGGGAGACCATACCGTCCCCTCCGACAAATTTCGTAAAGTCACCGCCTTCAATCGCTTGCTTAACGATTGTTTGACCGGACCCGTCTCCGTATCCAAGCACAACCAACCACTCAGCACCGCTTGACGCAAGAGAGCCTATCTCTGGACGGTAGTCTGCCTTTCCGTCTTCATGTGCTTCGCTAGCAGCCACAGCTCCGCCCATGGATGTCATTGCACCTGAAAGAGAATCGGCAAAACCTTTGCCATAGTCATTGTTGATATAGGTGATTGCAATATTTTTAATTCCCTTGCTCATCAACAGTCCTGCCATTGCTTCTCCTTGATAAGCATCGGAAGGGGCTGTTCGAAACACGAGATCGTTGTCTTCCATTGTGGTCAACGCCGGACTTGTGGATGCCGGAGAAATCATCACAGTATTTCCAGGAATTGCTACGGTTTCAGCGGCCGAAATAGTCGAGCCAGAGCATAGTGCTCCAACGATTGCCACTACATTTTCCGAGTTCACCAGTCTGTCGGCGGCATTGGCGGCGGCAGTAGCATCGACACAGGTTGTGTCGCCGCTTACAACTTCCATTTCACCGCCCAAAATTCCTCCTTGGTCATTGACATTTGCAGCAACAGTCTCTGCGCCGCCTGCAATGGCAGGAGTCAGTGTTTCTATTGGCCCCGTAAAGCCGCCAAGAAACCCAATCTTGACCTGTCCTAGCGCGGTTCCAGATACAGAACCAAACGCTAGCATAACCATAGCTGTCGCTAAAGCCATGGGTAATTTGTTAACTTTTATTTTCATGTTTGTCTCCATTCTAATTGACTCTTTTGTTCAAATTCGCTATCGGACAAATAACCCGAAACCACCACAAAGAAACATGGTGGATTTCGATTTTCGAATGAAAATTTTAACACACTATTACAGAAAGTGGCAGGAAAGACACCAGAATTGCACTTGGCAGGATTTTGGCATCAATCCTGTCAATAGCAACCCTTTCCCGATACCGCTTTTTAGCTCGCTATCTGTTTCCGGCTTCACTCAAATTGTTTTTCCCGCCAGCGAATTGCCGCTGTCAATCCCTCTTGCCTTTGAATTTCAACAAATTTTTTGTAGCTTGAAGTCTGCGATGCTTCCATAATGGCTCCTGCTTCCACACCATAGTGAATTGCTTCCCGGATTCCCATAATTTCTGCACCGCGATTAATTGTTGCTTTGGTCAGTTCCAGCACTTCCCGATCCATTTTCGCGACGCGTCTGGCATAACGCATAGTTTCAATCTGCAGTTCCTCGTCTGGAAATACTTTGTTCACAAGTCCAATTTTTTGCGCAGTAGCCGCGTCGACAGTATCCCCTGAATACAGCAGTTCTTTCGCATTTCTTATCCCGGTCAGCCATGGCATGACAACAGCAGGCGGTGCTGCTGAAAATCGAGCTTCTGGCTCGCCGAATTTTGCAGTTTCAGAAGCATAGGTAATACAGCACATCATTGACAACTCACAACTGCCTGCCAGACAGTACCCGCGAACCATTGCAATTACAGGCTTGGAGCAGTTCCATGGGCTGTTCTCAAATTCCACGCATTCCATCAGCATTCGTCGAACTCCGAATGCACTGCCATTGTCGTAAAGGTTGCGCCAATCGTAGTTCAGGTCGTATCCAGCTCCAAAATGTTCGCCAACGCCACTCAGCACTACAACATGAACATCGTCGCTGTCACGTGCTTCGCCGAAAGCATCGGACAATGCCCGCATTAAATCCGGGTTTATTGCATTTCTTTTTTCAGGCCTGTTGATTTGGATATGAGCAACGTTCGAGCTCGTTTCAACTAGCACCAACTCAGTCAATCTTGCACTTCCTTCCCTGTGTTTAACAAAGTCCGCTCAGTTCAAGTTGTCAAGCAAGTCGTCAATTAACTGCTCGCAACGGCTTAATTGGGCAATTTCTACAAATTCATTCGGTTTGTGCGCCTGGTCGACCCGCCCTGGCCCGCAAACCACCGCAGGAATGCCAATTTGCTCAAACAATCCTGCTTCAGTGCCAAAACTTACCCCGGTGGTTTCGGTCGTGTCTATGAGTTTTTGCATCATCTGAATCAGATTGAGATCGCTGGATTCAAGCATGGGAATATCCGAAACCTCCTTCCATTCAATTTTTGCATTCGGGTCGACGGCTCGCATTTCAGGCAGAATTTTGTCGTTAACAAATTCATTCACCTGATCCCAAATCTGTTGCGAGTTTTCACCTGGCAAGTACCGAATTTCCGCTTCAAAAGTACAGAACTTGGGAACAATGTTCAACGCGGTACCGCCTTTTATTGTTCCCGTGTGGACAGTTGTATATGGCGGGTCGAAACGATTGTCGAACGGACCTTCATCGCGAAACCGCCTTGTGAGTCCTTTCATGAATGCAATGATTTCAGCTGCGGCTTCGACCGTATTTACCCCCTTGTGAACCAAGCTGGAGTGGGCCTCCAATCCATGAATGCTGCAGATTACAGAGCTTTTCCCTTTATGAGCTTCAACAACCTGCATCCCTGTCGGTTCGCCGATCAAGCACGATTTGGGCTTGTGCGGGCGGTTTTCCAGTTCATCGATCAAGGTTCGAACACCAACGCATCCAATTTCCTCATCGTAGGAAAACGCAAAATGAACCGGGGTTTCCAGATTTCTGTCTATGATATCCGGCACTCTGGAAAGGCAAATTCCGATAAAGCTCTTCATGTCAGTTGTCCCTCTCCCGTACAGACGACCATCTTTCTCTGTTACTTCGTAAGGATTTGTATGCCAGTCCTGTCCGTCTACTGGAACTACGTCTGTGTGGCCGCTCAGTGCTATTCCGCCACGATCAGGTGCTCCAATTGTCGCAAACAGATTCGCTTTGCGGCGATCGGAATTAAAAACCAACTCTGATGAAACACCAAAGTCTTCTAGATAGCCTTTAACAAATTCAATTAACTCAAGGTTCGAGTTGCGACTGGTTGTATCAAATTGAATCAACTGCTGAGTCAATTCCAAACTTCGGAGGGGATTGTTCATATTAACCTAACTATTTCAATTAAAAAAATCAACTAACAATTAGCAAAGTCATTCCAGATAACAGGATACCTTGCTGTACCTGATGAGAAATCGTATATTTTAACACTCTGCCGATGAATGCGACAAAATAGATGTCGGCTCTCTTGCTGAAGATGCCGGATATAAATTGAATTCAATCAGTCTTTGCCAGTTCAAGACTGGAACCTCATACCCTTTTATGCAGTCGCGGTTAATTGCCAATTCTCTCCTGAAGATCGTAAATTGAACCCGTAATGTACCGATTGTACTCGCCGCTTGTTTGCGGTACCGGAAGCGGCACCTTGCATTCAACCGGGGTATATCGCGGAGTGTGGACAATATCCCCCAATAGTAGTCTTGAATTAAATTCCTGCCAATCGTAACTGAAGAATACCGGAAACGCATCAGCTGCAAAGTAGTTCAGAACCAGAAAAGGCCTGTCCCTGTCTGTTTTGTTTGTGCTTGAACAATGCAATAGACGGGCATGATGCACACTAATGGAACCTGCGCACCCGGTTAGCATTACCGGATTGTCAATATAGCCATTCAATTTCTTCTGGTCGATGCCGCCAACAAACTCCCCGTCTTGATGATGGTCGAAAACCGGAAACTTGTGAGAACCCGGAATCACCAGCATAGACCCATTTGATTCTGTGCAATCTTCGATCATGACACCAACTGCCAGCATGTCGTCATTTGTCTGCGGGTAGAAAGCATAATCCTGATGCCACAATATTTTTCCACCCCCTGACGGCGGCTTGTTGTTCAACTTCGCATGATCGAACCGTACAGTCCCGCCAACCAGAACAGAAACAAGTTCAATTAGCGATGGCAGGCGCATAATTTCATCATAGACCAGAGCGACACGTTCCGGGTCAATGATTCGGCGCAATTCAGGCGTGTTGTCGCCATTAGGAAAGATTACATCTATCAATGGGTTGTCTGTTGTGCTGCCGGACTTCACTTCCTTTATATAATTGCCTGTAACTCTGGAAAGTCTTGCAAGCAACTCATGCGGAACGAAATCTTCAATCACCAAATACCCGTCCCGTTCATAATCCGTTTTTAACTGCTCGTACTTCATCATCACCCAACTCCAAAAATCAGAATTGCCAATGTTCAATGGTTAGCTTCTTGACAAATATTCTACATGCTTTCTACTGCCAAGTTATACAATAAACAGGCAGAACCGCTTGAATCAAAGTTGCATGTTACCCCGCACAGTAATAGATCGATCAATTTCAGGAATCCAGTTATGAAATTTGAAGGTATTATCCCTCCCGTTATCACACCCTACCGAACTGATGGAAGCGTTGATTATCCTGCGTTTGGCGAATTGATTGAACACCTGGTTTCTTCCAGCGACACGATAATTGTCGGCGGAACAACCGGGGAGTACTTTACGCAATCTGCAGAAGAAAGAATCAAACTTGTTGAAACTGCCATGGACATTGTTCAAGGCAGGCTTCCTGTAGTTGCCGGAATCGGCGGCATTCGCACCAAGGATTGCATTGATTTGGGATTGGCTGCCAAGAATCTTGATGTCAATGGAGTTCTGGTCAGCTCGCCGTACTATGCCACGCCCACGCAAGAAGAAAATGCCGAGCATGCACTGGCTATTGACCGGGAAGTGGGCCTGCCAATTATGCTGTACAACTATCCCGGGCGTACTGGCTCTGTCATGGGTACAGTTTTTCTGGACAAATTACGCGGACATGGAAATTTCATGGCGATCAAGGAGTCCAGCGGCGACATAGATCATTTGCACACACTCGCAACCGAATATCCTGATTTGACGTTGCTTTGCGGTACTGACGACCAGGCACTGGAGTATTTTGCCTGGGGAGCAAAGGGATGGGTGTGCGGCGCAGGCACTGCCTTGCCTTTGGAGCATCGTGCGCTTTTTCAAGCTTGCATTGAAGAAAACAACTTAGCAAAAGGCAGAAAAATCATGTCGGCCATGCTCCCGTACCTGAAATTCCTGGAGCAAGGCGGGAAGTTTATTCAAAGCGTCAAATACACTTGCGAATTGGCAGGTTTGCCCGCGGGCAGTATTCGCGAACCTTTACAACCATTGACCGAGAAGCAAAAAGAAGAGCTCGGCGGCATTGTGGAAACAATGAAATCAAAAATTGCCAATATTCTGGCTGACGAGCAGTAGCAAGCAATGGTAAACTAACTCGCGAAGCCCGGGCATGTCCGTTGTTTTTACTTCGTCGAATATTTGGAGGTGGTTCTGCACGCAATAACTGTGAAGCCGGCAAGGAAAGGTAACTTGAAGTTCTATGCCAATGACATCAAAATATCAAGTCCGGCGTGGAACAGCATGCATGGATTATTTAATTGAATCCGGGCAATTTTACGGTTTGTATTTCGGCGGTAGCAATTTGCAACTTCAGTGACGATAGGTTGTGAACCCGGTCAGGTCTGGAAGGAAGCAGCCGTAGCAGCTGATTCGGGTACTGTAGCCAAGTGGATTGGTACCGCCACCCTAACAGAACAGAGACAAATTTGGAAAATGTGAAATGAGTTATCTGGTATTGGCTCGAAAGTGGCGCCCCCGTCTGCTGGATGAAGTGGTCGGGCAGGACCATGTTGTCCGCGCCCTGTCTCACGCTCTGGACAACGAACGCTTGCACCATGCCTATCTTTTCACCGGCACGCGCGGTGTCGGCAAGACCACATTGGCGCGTATTCTTGCAAAGGCTCTTAACTGCGAGAAAAAAGTCAGTTCAACCCCTTGCAACGAATGTACTGCCTGCACCGGGATTGACGAAGGCAAACTTATCGATCTTATTGAAGTAGACGCTGCCTCCCGAACAAAGGTCGAAGATACTCGGGCGTTGCTTGAAAATGTCCCCTATCAGCCTACAGCAGCCAGATTCAAGGTTTACCTGATTGATGAAATTCACATGCTTTCAGGACACAGTTTCAACGCGTTGCTAAAAACTCTGGAAGAACCTCCCGGACACGTCAAGTTCTTGCTGGCAACAACGGATCCGCAAAAACTTCCGGTTACTGTTCTGTCAAGATGTCTTCAATTTAATCTCAGGGCGCTGGATGTAGAAGAGATTCAGTCGCAACTTAAGTTCATACTGGAAAAGGAATCTATCGAATACGACGACGGGGCATTGGCAGAAATCGCCCGGCAAGCAAGGGGCAGCCTGAGAGATGCTTTAAGCATGCTGGATCAAGCCATCTCTTTTACGGGAGAGTCAGTCAAATCGGAACCGGTACGGCAAATGCTGGGAATGATTTCTCACGACTACCTGTATGAACTGATTCGCGCCCTGGCAGAACAAAGTGCAGAAAACGTGATGGAAACCATATCAAGAATGTGCACCCGCGCAGTAAGTTTCACTTCAGTGCTGGATGAGCTGCTTTTGATTTTTCACGACTTGTCATTGTTGAAGACCTATCCGAAGATTTTCAATGCGAAGAACAAAGACGCAAATGTTTTGGAAGCATTGTCTCAGGTTCTATCAGATGAAGACTTGCAGTTGTACTACCAGATCGGCATGATCGGCAAGAGAGACTTGCATCTTGCACCGGATCCCAGAAGCGGCTTCGAGATGATTATGCTTAGAATGCTTTGCTTTACTCCCGCAACCGACCAGCCAGTCGCACCTCGTCCGTCCCGTGCAGAAGTTGCCAAGCCGGCAAGAAGCAAAGAAACATTTTCGGATTCTCCAGTAGCAGCAGTTTCGCAACCGGCGACTCCGCCTGAACCAAAAGAGGAAAAAAGCACAAAACCGACAACCATTCGCAATTCCGACGACTGGATTGAGTTTGTATCAAGCGAATTAAAGGGAACAACCCTGTTTCTGGCGAAAACACTGTCGTTCGACTCGATTGATGAACAAGAACTCAGATTGAATCGAACCGACGGCACTGGCACACTTGCAGACCGGCAGAGCACGGTTAGCAGCTTGCAGCAGGCAATACAAAACACACTGAAAAGGAAAATTAGAATTAAAATTCAGGAAGGAACCATTAAAAACGAGCCCTTGTCTGCAATAGAAGAACGCAAACAGGCTGAGCTAATTGAAGATACCAGAGATAAATTAATGAACGAAGAAATACCAGTGCAGCTGGTCAGTGAACTTGGCGGGTCGCTCAATCCAGATTCAGTTCAGCCGCCTGCCAAAACCAATGAGTAACATCCTACTTTAGAGGAAAAATTATGGAAGGAAATATGAAAGACAGTTTGATAAACAGCCTGAACCGGGCACAGGAACTAACAGACTATATGAGGAAGGCACAGAAAGAACTTGACCGGCAAATTATTGAGGGAACTGCGGGCGGTGATCTGGTCATTGTAAAGATGACGGGTCGGCATGATGTCAAAAAAGTTCATATTGACGAATCATTGCTGAATGTCGAAGAACGAGAGGTGCTGGAGGAGCTGGTTGCAGCTGCATTCAACGATGCAGTCCGGAAAGTGGAAGATGTCAGTCAAAAGAAAATTGAATCTCTTACCGCGGAGTTCAGTCTTCCGGACCTCAAGGATATTGTTTCCTGATATTTGCCAAGCTTTAAATTTCGAACTATTACATGACAGTCTCCAGGGCCATCGATGACCTGATGAGAGCATTTCGCCGTTTGCCCGGGGTGGGACCCAAAACGGCTCAGCGGTACGTATTTCAACTATTGGCCCGCGACCGGGAAGGTGCATTGCAAATCGCATCAACCCTCAAGTTCGCAGCTGACAATATTCAGCATTGCCAGCAATGCAACAATTTCAGCGAAACATCGATTTGCAGCATTTGCTCATCGCACAAGAGAGACCGCTCGCTTCTTTGTGTTGTTGAAAAACCTGCAGATTTAACCACATTTGAAGAATCCGGAGCATACAACGGAATCTACTTTGTGCTGATGGGAAGAATATCGCCTCTTGACGGTATCGGCCCGGATGAATTGGCAGTCGACCAGCTACTGGAATATGTAGCCAGGCAGCAACCCAGCGAAATTATCCTGGCAACCAACAGCACGGTTGAAGGCGATGCAACCGCTGACTACTTGACAAACCTGCTAAGCCAGTATGAAAGCACAACAACCCGTCTGGCACGAGGCATGCCGTTGGGTAGCGAGCTGGAATACCTGGACAAAGGAACTTTGGCGGAAGCATTGCAACGGCGTATTCCGGCCTAGAACTTGAAAATCGAAACCGCGAAACTTTTCGACTGCCATAGCCTGGCAACTTACCGTGTCCACTTCCCTCACCGACATCACCTCAGTAGTTCAAAATGAACTGCTTGAACTGGAAGAGTGCATTCTGAGTGGATTTGACTCCGACATTGAACTGATCAGGACGATCGGCGAGCATATTATCGGACATGGCGGCAAAAAACTGCGTCCGGTAACTCTGATACTCAGTGCCAAGCTATTCGGGTATACCGGAAACAAGCATATTCTGCTCGCAGCGATTCTGGAGTATATCCACGCCGCCACTTTGCTTCACGACGATGTGGTTGACCAATCCACCATGCGCCGCGGACAATCCAGTGCCAATGAAGTCTGGGGAAATTCTGCCAGCGTGCTAGTCGGCGACTTTCTCTATTCGCGGTCATTTGAAATGATGGTTGATGTCAACGAGCCGCTAGTGTTCGAGATACTTTCTCATACAACCCGCAGAATTTCGGAAGGCGAGGTTCTTCAGTTGATCAACTTGCAGTCGCGTGAAATCGACGAATATTCCTACTTTGATACGATTGAAAGAAAAACTGCTTCGTTGTTTGAAGCAGCCGCCAAACTTGGCGCAGTTATTTCAAAGCAGAGTACGGACATTCAACAGGACATGGGAAACTACGGCCAGAATATTGGAATCGCGTTTCAACTGCTTGATGACTATCTTGACTACGCTGGCGAGTCGAAAAGCATCGGCAAAAAAGTAGGGGATGACCTGGCGGAAGGAAAAGTAACACTGCCCTTGATATGCGCATTCAAAAAGAGTGCGTCGGAGCAACAGGACAGAATTCGCTCAGTGCTGGCGAATCCAGGACCGGAAGCAATTGATGCAGTCTGCTCAATAGTTGAGTCTTCAGGCGCACTGGAATATACTATTGAAGCAGCTCGTAGATATAGGAACCGTGCGATTGAGCACATTCAGTTTCTTCCGAGCTCAATTTATCGAGATGCGCTGATTGACTTGGCCAAGTTCGCCAGCGAGCGTGATTTTTGAATTTTTCGGGGTGTAGCTCAGCCTGGCAGAGCACTGCCTTCGGGAGGCAGGGGCCGGTGGTTCAAATCCACTCACCCCGACCACTTCTGTGAAAACCCGACACAATTTTAAATACTATCCGATCGACTCGCCAGCATCAAAATTGGAAAACCAAATAGCAATCTGCGCCAATAAGTTAAAGGGAAATTGTTAGAATATAAATTCCAAACTGAGCCGTTCACAACGAGACAGATCCGGAGAGGTGACCGAGTGGCTTAAGGTGCACGCCTGGAAAGCGTGTGTGCGTGAATAGCGTACCGAGGGTTCAAATCCCTCCCTCTCCGCCAAAGTACGGTATCAACATGCTCTACACTGAGATTTCACTGAAATGAACCCGAAGGAAGAAAAACTCCATTCCCGTTGGCGCGAGTTTCGATTTGCTCTGTCAGCACTCACAAGACTTCCGGCCTGGAAGCCGGCTAATGTTGAATCCGACGAAATAAACAGATCGCTTCTTTGGCACACTGCTGTTGGTCTGACCATTGGCTTGGCTCTTGTAATTCTTCAGGCATTCATACCCGGAAACACTGGCATGACTGCAATCATTATTCTGGTAGCATGGGTTTGGATCTCTGGCTCCATGCACTATGACGGCATGGTGAAAACATTTTCGTTGCTCTCACAGTCAATGGACACGGAAGGAAGCAGTACAAATTCCCATTCTTCGAACACTGTATTTATCACAACCACTATTCTCATCATTCTGCTTGCGAAATTTTCCGCCCTAAGTGTCGCGATTCAAGATAACTATATTGGTGCTCTTGTTGTCGCCTGTGTTTTGGGACGTGCTGCCGCCATGTGGCTAATCATCTCTCCCGCCTATTCAGAACCCTACAATTATGGCGACCTGGAAGCAGTAGATATTGATTTGAGGTATGTTTACGCTGTAATAGGTTTGTCCTGCCTGCTGTGCATACTCATTGGAGGGAGTTGGATTATTCCTGCAATCGCTATTTGCGCAGGGGTTGTTTACTTTGCACAAAAGCATCTGGCGGATAAAGACAGCGGTGTTTCAGGAAATACTGCGGCTTGCACAGTTGAAGTCGTCGAGGTGATTACCTTGTGGTTTGCTGTACTCTGACTGTTACACTGCGCGATAACAATTAGGTATAATAAAATCAGAATTTCAGGTTGACCAGTATATTGACTTGAGCTCGAAAATTCGAAAATCAACAATTCATCCCGTGCAATTCACTAGAATTTCACTAGTGAGAATGTAATTTCATCCCGGATTAGCTTAGTTTTAAACGCCAAATTGAAAAATGGTCTAAAGTCATGAGTGACCTATCAAGAATTTCAAGTCGCCAGGTAAAAGCGTTTGATTTGTTTTGCAGCGTAGGTGGTCTCACATACGGATTGCAGAGAGCCGGTGTCAATGTGACTGGCGGGCTGGATGTTGATGAATCCTGTAAATTTGCATATGAAAAAAACTGCAAGGCCGAGTTTATAGCGTCTGATATCAAAAATATCCAATTTTCCGATATCTCAGTTTTTTTGGAAGATTCCCGCACTCGAATCTTGGTTGGTTGTGCGCCATGTCAGCCTTTTTCCACTCACGCAACCAAAATCAAAAAAGCGGAGCAAGATTCAAGATGGGGACTAATTTCAGAATTTCTTAGGTTGATTCGCGAAGGCAAGCCAGAAATAGTATCCATGGAAAATGTACCGGCACTGAAAAATCAAACTGTCTACTTGGATTTCAAACGTGAATTGGAAAAATTGGGCTATAAGGTTTCTGCAGATATTGTTTCTTGCCAGAATTTCGGCATACCGCAAAGACGTCGGCGATTGGTTTTAATGGCCTCACTACTAGGGGAAATTAATTTGCCGCAACCCTTGGATTCAAGTGTTGTAACAGTTAAATCTGCCATAGGTCATTTAGAAAAATTATCCCACGGCAAATCAAGCAAATCAGATTTGCTGCATACGTGTTCTGCGTTGTCTTCAATCAATTTGCAACGCATCCGCGCTTCTATACCCGGTGGCACTTGGAGTGATTGGCCGAAAAAACTTCTTCCTAATTGCTATAAAAGAAGCTCTGGAAGTTCCTATGGAAGCGTGTACGGGAGGATGGACTGGAACAAACCCGCTCCTACGCTTACAACTCAGTTCATTCGATATGGAACCGGGAGGTTTGGTCATCCTGAACAAAACCGTGCTTTAAGTTTAAGGGAAGGTGCGATTCTGCAAACTTTCCCTGAAGACTATGAATTCTTTCAAGCAGGAAAAAAACCTGCATTGACCTCAATTGCAAGACAAATTGGCAACGCTGTCCCGCCACTACTAGGCAAGGCGATTGGCATCGCAATAGTGAATCACCTGAGGCAAGTAAATGGAACGGCTTGAACTCAAGATTGACCTTGCCACACTCAATCACTTGGGGATGAATCTGTATAGCAATGTGCCGGCAGTCTTGTCTGAATTAATAGCTAATGCATGGGATGCTGATGCCAAGCAAGTGAATCTTGACATTGAAACTGAAAATGATGAAAAAATCATCTATATAAAAGATGATGGCTGCGGAATGGATGAAGGTGACCTGCGAGAGAAATTCCTTTCAGTCGGGTATCAACGTAGGCAATCAGCACCATTCGATAAAACGCCTAGTGGTCGCAAAGTAATGGGAAGGAAAGGCATAGGCAAGTTGTCAATATTTTCAATTGCCGAAGATGTTGAAATTTACTCAAGAAAGAACGGAATTACCACAGGCTTACACCTGAATTACGACAAAATTCAAGAAGATATTGAGCAGGGGTCCCGACACTATCCCCCGAAAATTGACAATATTGACCCCGAGCTTGAAATAAAAAGTTCTGGAACGATAGTTGTATTGTCAAAATTGAAAAAGCGAGTTTACTCATCGCTTGACAACAATTTGAAAAAACGTGTTGCCCGCAGATTCAATATCTGGTCAGATGAATTTTCTGTCTCGATGAATGGCCAGCTGGTCAGTTTTAAAGATAGGGACTATTTCCACAAGCTTGAGTATGCGCTTATATACGGAGACTTTGACAAGTCAAATTTGCAACACTTGAAACAAGGCTATTTGGTAAAGCGCTCCTGTGAAATTGATAGTGCCCCTAGCTACAAGGTTAAAGGTTGGATTGGTTTAGCCAAAGAGTCGAGTTCACTGCGGGAAAACAATGAAAACATTAATCGGCTGACAATTCTAATGCGCGGGAAAGTCGCACTGGAAAATCTTCTGGAGTCATTTGGTGAAGGCGGGCTCTACACTAAATACTTAATTGGCGAAATTGATGCTGAATTTCTTGACCTTACTGACAAAGATGACATTTCAACATCTAGTCGACAAGATTTTGTGAGGAGCGACCCGCGATTTATCGAACTTTTTAAGTTTATAAAAAAGGAACTGAGATTCCTAAGCAAAGAACGCAAACGCTACAAACAAGATGAGGGAGTAGAAAAAGCGAAGGAAATTCCAGAGATTGAGGAATGGCTAGAAGAACAGACCGGTGATGCCAAGGTAGTTGCAAATAAACTATTTGGTCAAATTAATACTATCGCGATAGATGAAGAACATCGGAAAACACTTTACAAACACGGTGTATTGGCATTTGAACACCTTCACCACAAAGAAAAATTATCTCAGCTAGAAAATATTGATATTGAAAATCTTGGGGTCGCGGTAAAACTGTTTTCCGAGCTAGATGACATTGAAGCATCGTGGTACTACCAAATAACAAAAGGAAGACTTGAGGTTATACATAAATTAAGCACTCTGGTTGCAAAAGACGCGTTGGAAAAAGTTATTCAAGAACACATATATAATCATCTTTGGCTACTTGACCCCTCATGGGACAGAGCTACTGAAACACCAACCTTAGAGAGTAGTGTGAAAAAGGAATTTGATTCTATATCAGATAAACTAACAAGCAAGGAAAAGAAGGCAAGAATCGATATTCGTTATAAAAAATCATCTGGAAAACACATGATTATTGAGCTGAAAAGAAAGAGCAAGTCTCTAAGTAAAATTCAATTACTGAGTCAAATTCAAAAATATATAGATGCATTAGAAAAACAGATTGGAGTAAATAACGAAGAAGGTCCTATTGAAGTAGTTTGCCTAGTAGGGAGGAAATTGAAAGGCTGGGACAACCCGGATAGGGAGGAAAAAGACAAGCGGATGTTAGAAATCGAAAATATCCGTGTTTTAACTTATCAAGAATTGATCAAAGATGCGGAGGTTAGCTATAAAAATTACCTTGATCAATCAAAGAGAAGAACTAGAATAGAGAATTTGCTGGATGCCATAGATAAATTCGGTTAATTGCGGATGTCAAAGATTGTCGGAATCTAAATTTTTTCAATAACTGGTTTTCGTCAATAAATTCAATTCATTGATCAATCTAAAAACTGTTTTTTCAGGATCGATAAGTCAAATTACAGGAAAATCTGGCGGAGAGGGTGGGATTCGAACCCACGTGGGGCGTGAACCCCCAACGGATTTCGAATCCGCGCCGTTATGTCCACTTCGGTACCTCTCCACAAGCCTGCATTTTACTTTATTTTCTACACATTACATGTAACCGAGCTAGCTCACACCGCAAAAGTTGCGAAGAAATTCTGTATGAATCCAATAACGAAGGAAGTCGCAAGCAGCACAAGTGCGACAATATGCAGAAAGTCTCCGCGATCAAATTCTTTTTGACTGGAAAAATTTTCTGAGTATCGCCGCACACTCGTTTTGCAATACGCCGCCTGTTACTTCGCACCGGTGATTCAAGTGTTCGTTTTGCAAAACATTCATTACAGAACCGCTAGCACCCGATTTTGGATCTGGAGTGCCAAACACAACACTTGATATTCTGGCCTGGACGATTGCTCCGGCACACATTGCACAGGGCTCAAGAGTTACATACAACGTCGCATCGGTAATTCTGTGATTTTTCAATTTTGCAGATGCGTTGCGAAGAGCTATTATTTCCGCGTGTGCACTTGGGTCGCAAACACTAATAGTGCGATTGAACCCTTCGCCGACAACTGCTCCTTTTCTAACAACAAGAGCGCCAACTGGAACTTCGTTTGCCACCAAAGCTTCTTGTGCAAGAGCTAGTGCCCTGCGCATCCAGTAAATGTGCTGTGGAATTTCCGCAAACTTGGTCGTATCCCCATTCCAAGTGCCAACTTCGGTTTCTGAATTTACATCCGACATGATGAATTACCCGTTGGTCTTGCCTGTGATTTGCAACACAAAAGTCCCGCTGGCAAGTGCTATTCAAACATTGGATCGGTTGCAACCAGAACTTCCCGGGTCAAGTTGCTCAGCGAAATTTCCTGTGTTCCATCTTCCTTGAAGTTTCCCGGATTCAAGTAGGTATTAAAACAGGAATTCAATCTTCCCCATTCCTTGTCTATGATGGCAAACCATGCTGTGTCTCTGTTTCTTCCCTTGCTAATGGTGGCTTGCCGGAAAATTCCTTCATAGGAGAATCCAAGCCTTTGCGCAGCTTTTCGAGAGCCGGCATTCAACGCATTGCATTTCCATTCATATCGTCTGTAGCCGCTATCAAACACCCACTTCATCATCAAATACATTGCTTCTGTCGCAGCAATTGATTTCTGGAGCAATGGGGAAAAGTTGATATGCCCTACTTCAATCGAACCGTCTTTGGGCTTGATTCGCAAATAGCTAGCCACGCCGCACACAGTGCCAATATCCAATTTTTCAATTGCCAAAAAATACGGATCAGGCAACGCTTCATTCAATCGAACCCAATTTTCCAATTGATGCAACTCTTCAAAAGGGCCGTACGGCAAATAGTCCCAAATTCTGTCTTCCTTGTCTTGCCTGAATGATTCAAACAGTTCTTTTGTATGCCGCTCTGCGGAAAGCGGCGCAAGAGAAACATGCTTTCCCTTAAGTAACAGGTCGTCAGGAACAGGGGGCATTTCCCAATCAATCACCTCCTCACCTAAAAATCTATGAACCATGAAATCAACCGCAGCGCCTGGATTAATCAAATATAGTCGAACTATTCTATTCTCACTCAATAGTAATGATAGTTTATATCATTGTTTTTATTGAATCTTTTTTCAACTTTGTAAGTCTCAAGCATAATATTTTTGATAATGGTCTTCTCTTTCTGATTTCATCATTCCAGCAGTTTCGTCAACAAACCTGTTTCTCTCATCTCTTGTTTTAAAAACCCAAATGCAAACAGTATCTTTGCTGTGATAAATCGCTTTGAGTTCATCATCAATATCACAAATATCTTTAGGCATATCTACTGGAATACAGTACATTTTTTCTTCACTCCCACTCAATCGTAGCTGGCGGCTTGCTGGAAATATCGTATGTCACCCGACTGATTCCTTTGACTTCATTGACAATTCTGCTGGAAACATTTTCAAGTATTTCATACGGAATTCGCAGGCAATTCGCCGTCATGAAGTCTTCCGTCTGCACTGCCCGCAAACTGACGACATACTCGTATGCCCGATTGTCTCCAACTACCCCAACCGACTTTACTGGCAGAAAGACAACAAAAGCCTGGCTTGCCTGATAGTACAAGTCATTCTTCCAGAGTTCCTCCATAAATATCGCATCCGCCTGCCTCAGCAAGTCCGCATACTCTCGCTTCACTTCTCCGAGGATCCGCACGCCAAGCCCCGGTCCGGGAAAAGGATGGCGGTACACAACTTCTTTGGGCAATCCCAGTTGCAAGCCAATTTTTCTCACTTCATCCTTGAACAAGTCTCGCAACGGCTCCAGAAGCTTCAAGTCCAGCTTTTCGGGCAATCCACCGACATTGTGATGAGACTTGATCACTTTGGCGCTATTTGTGTGAAATGCCGCCGATTCAATCACATCTGGATAAATCGTTCCTTGTGCAAGCCACTTTACCCCCCTCAATTTTCTGGCCTCTTCCTGAAAGATTTCAATAAATACACGACCAATAATTTTTCTCTTGTCTTCAGGATTCGACACGCCTGACAGTTCTGCAAAGAATCGGTCTTGCGCTTCAACAAATTTAATATCAATGCCAAGACAGCTCTTCATGCTTTCTCTGACAGAACTTTGCTCGTCAAGGCGAAGCAAGCCATTGTCTACAAATATACAAGTCAACTGATCTCCGATTGCCTGGTGCAGCAATGCTGCGCAAACGGAGGAGTCAACCCCTCCCGACAGTGCCAGAACAACTCGCTCGTCGCGAACTGTCTCGCGAATCAAATCAATCTGACTGGCAATCAAGTCGTCCGGCTTCCAGGATGATTTGCAACCGCAGATTTTGTGAAGAAAATTCTCAATAATTCTGCTTCCATGCTCGGTGTGAGTCACTTCCGGATGAAATTGAAGTCCAAAATAGCTTCTCTCCAAATCCCCAATTGCCGCAATCGGCGAATTATCGGATGCTGCAATCGATTTGAAGTTTTCAGGCACTTCAATCACACGATCTCCATGGCTCATCCAAACACCCAGTACATTTTTACCGCTACCGTTTCGACTAGCAACACCATCAAGCAGACGCGAATTTTCCAGAATTTCAACTTGCGTATAGCCGTACTCGTGCGTTGAAGCATTTTCTACTACTCCGCCAAGCTGGGCAACCATGGTTTGCATGCCGTAGCAGATCCCCAGAACGGGTGTTTTCATTTCAAACAACTCCATTGGCGCACTTGCCGCAAATTCGCTCGTAACGGTTGAAGGTCCGCCTGAAAGAATTACGCCGGCTGGGGCGAATGCTTCAATTACATCTACTGGAATATCGTAAGGATAGATTGCACTGTAAACACCGCATTCTCGCACGCGGCGCGCAATTAGCTGCGTGTATTGCGAACCGAAATCCAAGACCAGAATTCGATCTTGCGGTGGAACCAGATTGTCGCCGGGCGCCAAAACAGCCTTATACGCGTCGCCAGTAGTTGGGCGATTCTTTCACGATTTGCACATCGTGAACATGGCTTTCGCGGACACCGGCATTGGTGATTTTGACAAATTTCCCGTGGTTGCGAAGTGATTCAATGTCTGCACTCCCTGTATAGCCCATGCTTGATCTCAAGCCGCCGATTAATTGATAAATGATATTCGTCAGACCGCCCCTGTAGGGTACTCGCCCTTCAATCCCCTCTGGAACCAGCTTTGCACGATCCGGTTCAGAACCCTGGAAATAACGCTCTCCAGAACCGTTTTGCATTGCCCCCAATGACCCCATTCCCCGATACGACTTGTACGCTCGTCCTTCATAGACTTCAATTTCGCCAGGCGATTCGTCCGTTCCGCCGAGCAAACTTCCAATCATTACAGTACTGGCCCCCGCTGCTATCGCCTTGGCAATGTCGCCCGAATAGCGGATTCCTCCGTCGGAGACCAAGGGAACTCCGCTGGCACGAAGGGCACTGGATGCATCCATAACAGCCGAAACCTGCGGCACACCAACTCCAGCAACCACCCTTGTTGTACAGATCGACCCGGGACCTACCCCTACTTTGACCGCATCTGCACCATGCTCCACCAGATCCAACGCGGCTTTGCCGGTTGCAACATTTCCAGCAATCAACTCCACATCCGGGTAAATGTTTTTGATCACTTCCACTTGATTCAAAACTTTTTCAGAATGGCCGTGAGCCGTGTCAACAGCGAGTACATCCACGCCCGCATCTACCAGCATGTCGATTCGATGCATTTCGTCGCTAGCAGTTCCGACCGCGGCGCCTGCCAGAAGCCTTCCGAATTCATCCTTGCTCGCCTTGGGATAATCCGTAGATCTCTCGATGTCTTTTACCGTCATCAAACCCTTTAACGCGAAATTGTCGTCTACTACCAGCAGTTTTTCCAGGCGATGCTTATGCAAGAGTTTTTTCACTTCTTCCCGCGGAGCACCCTCGGATACGGTAACAAGCTGTTCTTTGCTGGTCATTACTGTAGTAACTGAGGCATCGCTTTGTTCTTCAAACCGAATGTCGCGGTTGGTAACAATTCCGACCAACTCTTTGCTACTGTTCAAAACCGGCAGGCCCGAGATGCGCTCTTTCCTCATGTACGAGGAAACTTCTGCAATGGACATCGTATCAAGCGCGGTCAAAGGGTCGGCAACAACGCCGCTTTCATTTCTTTTTACTTTCAGAACTTCGGCTGCCTGCCGCTCGGGAGACATGTTTCTGTGAATGATTCCTATGCCACCCAATTGCGCCATGGCAACCGCCATGGCAGATTCTGTGACAGTATCCATTGCAGCCGACAGCAACGGAATATTCAAGGAGATTTTCTTTGTGAGCTGGGTTTTCAGGGCAACATCGAGCGGAACGACGGATGACCTTGCCGGGACCAGCAGCACATCGTCAAAAGTTAATGCTTGCTCTATACCTTCCATTGTGTAATTATAGCGAAATAGTCAAGTCCACAAATACATCAAATTCAACTTCAGTGAAATCACATGGTTAGCATTGTACCGGCAGAAACAGATTTGCAGAACATCGACATAGTTGAATCTCTTGTCGAGTTCAGTGATTTCGGGAAGAAAACAGAACGGGTCAATCAATCAGGAATTCCATACTTCGTCAATGAATACTGGACACCCAAACAGCGAGAAGGGCATTCATTGCACGAAATCAGCTACCGGGCATGTTTCAAACCTCAGTTGCCCTCGTTTTTTATCAGGCGCTTGACTGATGAAGGAGACATAGTTCACGACCCTTTCATGGGCAGGGGCACAACACCTCTGGAAGCGTGGTTGAACAACAGAGTTGCATCTGGAAATGATATCAATCCTCTGTCCCTGCTTTTGACCCGACCCAGACTCAATCCGCCTACCTATCGAAATATTGAAATGACTGTGGAAAGTCTGGTGCAAGAGGCTAGTCAGTGCAATGATGAGAAGCTTGACGACAATCTCGGCTTGACCGCTTTCTTTCATCCCAAAACTCTGCGGCAACTGAGTCGTATTCGAGATTTTTTTCAACAGGAAGTTGGATTGCAACAAAGCAATCCTGATTTAAATCTGGACTGGATTCGAATGATATGCATCAATCGTCTTACGGGGCATTCTCCGGGATTCTTTTCTGGAAGAACAATGCCGCCCAACCAGGCTATATCTGCAAAATCACAAAGAATTCTGAACGAACGAACGAATCTTGTTCCGCCTGAAAGAGATATAAAGTCCATTATTCTGAGAAAATCGAAATCCTTGCTGCGACATTCGCTTCCTTTGTTCTCAACTGCTTCAAGCCAGTATTATCTTTCGGTTGGCCCTGCAAGCAAAACACCGAACCTGGAAAGCAACAGTGTTTCGCTCGTGGTTACTTCGCCGCCCTTCCTTGACGTTGTCGACTATGCCAAAGACAACTGGCTAAGATGCTGGTTTGCTGGTATTTCTGATACTGAGCTCAATATTGCAATTCATAAAAAACCTGAATACTGGACTGAAATGACGCATGAAGTTTTAGCGGAGCAGGCAAGAATTCTAAAGCCAGGAGGGCATATTGCCTTTGAAGTGGGAGAAGTGAGACGCGGTACCATCCTTTTGGAATCTCTGGTTCTTGAAGCTGCAAAAGGGCTCCCGTTTGAAGTGCTCGGGGTGATGGTGAATCTGCAGAAATTCACAAAAACATCAAACTGCTGGGGAATTGCAAACGGCAGTCGCGGAACAAACACAAACAGGATTGTCCTGCTTCGAAAATTCTGATTCTCAAAGAAAATACAAGTTAAAAGAGGCAAGGGCAGTGAAAAAAACTACTCGGACCAGTATTTTCCAGTGACTTCTCCGTCTATAACTTCGTACTGCCTGCCGTCTGTGAAGATATAAACGCCCCGACCCTTCATTTCGCCTCGATCAAATCCGCCTTCATAACGGGTACCATTGGCTTGTGTATATACTCCCATGCCGTGAGGGAGGCCTTGATCAAATTCACCTTCGTAACGCCCACCTTGCGCTGTAATATATACACCTATTCCATGCGGCAATCCTTCATGTAATTCCCCTTCATAGCGATCTCCTTCTCCTGTTGCAACAATTTCGCTTGTAGAGAACGAATCAAATGTTTCCTCAACTCGAAAAGAACCCCTGTCGGTAGCAAAAATGTAGTACCCTGCAATTGAAGCAATGACCACCGTAAACAAAAGAATGGCATGGGCTTTCTTCATGGATAAATTCTCATTCGATTCACAGCCGATTCAACGGCAATTCAACTCTTTGACTTTCTGGAAATGAAACTGTTCTCAACAGGACAACCAGCACGCTGAGCAGCAAAATAAACCCTGCTTGATGAGCGAGTGCAACCGGCAAGGCTACGCGGCTAAGTAGCGTGGTAATGCCCAAAGCCAATTGTAACACTGCAGCTGCCAAAAAAATGTCAAGCAGCAGTTGAACAGATTTTGACTGCTCGCGAAATCTGCGCATCCAAAGCAATACCACCAGCAGAACAGTCGCTATCGCTATCCACCGGTGAACAAACTGAATTGTGATTATATTCTCAAACAAATTACGCCATGCAGGTGTGAGCAGCATCATGCCATCCGGAAAATACTCTCCGTTCATATCCGGAAAGGTGTTGATTGCATAGCCTGCGTGCGTGCCGGACATCATCCCGCCGCTGACTTGCATCAGCACTACTGCAAGCAAGCAAAGCAGAGCAAGAACTTTTGTACGGGGTGCAACCGGCTCAATCTTCGGTCGATACCGCAGGAGCAAACCAGATGCAAGCCATAAAACATATCCATAAATCAGCACCGCCAAGCCCAGGTGCGCTGTTAGCCGGTATTGGCTTACAGATGGTTCCTGAACCAGTCCGCTTTTAACCATGTACCATCCAAGCAGACCCTGCAAGCCACCCAGAATCAATACAAGCAACAACCGTATAACCTGCGATCGTTCTAAAAATCCCAGCATTGCCAGCATCATAAATGGCACAAAGAAAACGATTCCAAGTACTCTGCCTGCAACACGATGAACAAACTCCACCCAGAAGATTTTTTTGAACCCGTCCAATGAAATATCGGGATAAACAAATCTGAACTCGGGATATTGCTGATACAACTCGAATTCGTCTTGCCATTGCTCCTCTGTCAAGGGAGGGACAACTCCCGACAACGGCTTCCACTCAACCATCGACAAGCCTGAATTTGTCAATCGAGTGTATCCGCCAATTACCACGACAACCACGATCAAGGCGCACACAATAATCAGCCAACCTGCTATCCAGACATCCTTGTTACGCTGAACTACAGGAGACCTCGTTTCGTAACGAAACATCAGAGTTCCCTAGTCAGTCAATCTTTGAAACAGAAGGCTTGAATTCGTACCGCCAAATCCGAAGCTGTTCGACATGACTGTATGCAAGTCCATGCGATCCATGCATTCTGTTACAATTGGAAATCCCGTAGCCTGGGGGTCCATTTCCTCAATATTGATTGAAGGCGCGATGAATCCTCTGTCCATCATGATCAATGAATAAATCGCCTCATTGACACCGGCTGCGCCCAGTGCATGGCCAGTCATGGACTTTGTTGATGCAACCAAGGGCATCTTCTCCCCGAATACAGCGCGAATCGCTTCAAGTTCCCGGACATCCCCCACTGGAGTACTGGTTCCATGGGCATTGATATACTGTACCGGGGCATCGACATTTGCCAATGCCATTTGCATGCAGCGTTGCGCACCATCTCCCGATGGCTGAACCATGTCGAACCCGTCTGATGTTGCTCCATATCCTGCAAGTTCGGCGTATATTCTGGCACCCCGGCCTAATGCATGCTCCAACTCTTCAAGCACCACCACACCACCACCGCCGGAAATGACAAAGCCATCGCGATTTTTATCGTAAGGGCGAGAGGCTGCTTCTGCCTGTTCATTGAACTTGCTTGAAAGGGCACCCATCGCATCAAACAGCATGGTCATCGTCCAGTGCACTTCGTCGCCGCCGCCGGCAAACATGACATCCTGCTTGTCCAGTTGAATAATTTCCGCCGCATTGCCGATACAATGCGCACTGGTTGCGCAGGCAGAACTGACAGAATAGCTCACACCTTTAATCTTGAACAATGTTCCCAAAGTGGCTGAATTTGTACTCGACATTGTTCGGGTAACCATGTAGGGACCAATTCGCCTTACTCCCTTTTCGCGAAGAATATCGACGGAATCTTTCAGGTTTTCCGTAGATGCGCCGCCCGATCCCATGATCAGTCCCGTACGCGGATTGGAAATCTGGTCTTCGGACAAACCGGAATCTTCAATCGCTTCGCGCATGGCCAAATAATTGTATGCGGAACCGTCGCCCATGAATCGTTTCGCCTTGCGCTCAATGCCCGCTTCCAAATCTATATCGACACTGCCTTCGACACAGCTTCGAAACCCCAATTCCTGGTACTCCTTTGAATACGAAATACCAGAGCGTCCCTTGTACAAAGAGTCAGCAACCTCTTTCTGGCTGACTCCGATGCTGCTGATAATTCCAATTCCTGTTACTACGACTCTTCTCATTGGTCAAACTGCAATACTTCAATCAAGCTTAAACAAGCCCACTCTAAGATCTTCTCCCTTGTAGATTGATTTTCCATCTGCGGCCACAGTGCCATTTCCGACTCCCATCACCAGTCTTGTAGAAATGACCTTTTTTATACTCACAGCATAGGTCAGTAGCCGGGCATCCGGATTCACCTGACCGGAAAACTTCACTTCGCCGGAACCCAGTGCTCTGCCACTGCCTGGCTTTCCAAGCCACCCCAGGTAAAATCCAATAAGTTGCCACAGGGCATCCAGCCCCAGGCATCCCGGCATTACCGGGTCTCCTTCAAAATGGCAATCGAAAAACCACAAGTCAGGCCTGATATCCAATTCCGCGACGATGGAGCCCTTGCCAAACTGCCCCCCCTCCATGGAAATTTCTGTTATCCGGTCAAACATCAGCAACGGCGGCAACGGCAGCTGAGCATTGCCCGGTCCAAACAATTCGCCCCGACCGCATTGCAATAGCTCCTCGTAGCTAAACGAAGACTGTTGTGTTAAATCAGCACCGGACGGTGTGGTTGCAATATTCAATTTGAACTACTAGTTTGATGTACTTATGACAATAGTGTGAAGCCGCCTCGGGCCATGTGCGCCATACTGAATCGTTTGCTCCACATCTGCGGTTTTTGAAGGACCGGTAATCATGTGAACCCCGCGTGAAGTTTCCAGAATATTGGCTGAAAGCATTTGCAGGGCATCTTCCAGGTGTCGCACGATCTGTCCGGCATCAAAGACTGCAATATGATTTTCCGGCAAATACAAGTGGGTTGACGAAACTTCCGGCTCGCTCACAATTACAACGGTTCCCGTTTCCGCAATGGCGCAAACTGCGCCGGTAACAGATACCCGGTCGACCTTGACAGCACTTCGATTGTGAATTTTCCAATCCTGCGGCCAATCAATGTTCGACAAGAATGAAGTTTTCCCCATAACCATCTCGGTTGGCAGTTTGTTTTCATTCAAAAATTCCGCAACGGCATCGGGCACTTGCGAATAGGATTCAACAATCCGGTAGGTCCCGTGCACTGCTGTATGCTTCTCAAGGAATCTTTCAATCAGCACGCCGTCAACAACAGGACGCGGTACTTCCGCCTGCCTGATTTTCTCGTATTCAAGCTGCACTGCAGCAGGGTCGATTTTGGAGTCCCCTTCGCGACCGAGAGCCTTCCTTATATCGCCCAGCACTTGATTTTTTCGGTCAAGCTGCGTCGATTCCAATTGTTCTTTTAGCACTTTTTCTGTTTCTCATTCAGATTCGCATCAAAGAGTAGATTATAACCCTCATTTCACTCATACTGAGTCATACGCGGTGGCTTTCGCTCATTTCCAGCTCATCAAGTATATCGGCAAGCCGTATGACAGAGTTTTCATTGAACCAGTCCTCAATCAATCGATATGCAATGGACAGTTTCGGCGGTAAAAGAAAGTTTCTGTTTTTGAGTCCTTCAACGACATCGGCCGTACTGCGCCAGTGGGCATTTTCCAATTCACCATCATTCAGTGTAATGATTTCAGTGCCAGCCTTTGCAGTAAACCCAAGCATGATTGAACCGGGAAACGGCCAAGGCTGAGACGAATGATAGTTTACACAATCAAGTTCAATATTTGTTTCTTCCATCACTTCTCTTACCACGGCCTGTTCAATGCTTTCCCCCGGTTCCACAAAACCCGCTATGACCGAATGACGGTACTGCGGCCAGCTCGGTTGACGGCCGAACAGGCACTTTTCTCCGTTTGAAACTGCAACGATAATCGCCGGGTCGGTTCTTGGGAAATGAGAGATGCCGCAACTCTGACTTGTGCACCGGCGAACATGGCCAGCAGATTCCGGAACAGTTATTGTTCCGCAAGTGCCGCAATACTCATTCGCACGGTGCCAGTGAAACATTGTCTTTGCGTATGACAGCATGGACGCATGCTCCGGTGTCAATGCCCATCCATGTCCCCGCAACCCTCCAAACTTCACCGATTTGAGATTTAGTCGCTTGACTTCCTCCGCATCTTCCACTTCAGTAGCAAAAAAATGATGATTCCCTCGGGAGCCAAGAAAAATATTCACTCCTGAAGGCGACTTGATCATCTCAAGTTCGTCAGGAGAAACAAATACCGGAGCCTTGCTGCTCTCGTAACTTAGCAAGAACTGGTCATTTCGGAATACAACAAATCTCGACCCGCTATCCTTCTGCACCGAATTTAACCAAATTGAATCTTTGCGGCTTTGCACCATCCGGTCCAAGTCGCAATTGGTAAATACATTTAGCAATGAACGTTGAAGGTCGTCCACAGAACTACCCGATATTTTGTTTTACAAAAAGCTTTACATCGTCGAACCTGGTCACAATCGGAACCGAATCAGGCAAGCCTGTCATTTGACTGCGATATTGAAGCCAGGCTATGGCCGGCTTTTGATACTTGGCGGCCAGAGCAGCTTCGGAAGCAGTTCCGTCACTACCCGGCAATACCACGATTGCATCGGAGCTGAGAATATTGATGTGATTACGAGATTCCGAAGTATGTCCCCGGTTACCAGAATACGGCAAGTGGGTGAAGATAGCAATTTCGACCCACGGGTTGGGATAGCCTGAAGGAACACTCTGCGCCCCGGCTGATTCGTGAACAATTCCTGGAATGATACCTATCACTTTGCCTTTTCGATTCGAAACTGCTGCAAATGCCCTGCTTACCGACTCCATAACTCCACAACCGCCACCGGTGAGCAAGTGAACGTCCTGCTTCGCCAACCATTCACCCAAGAGACTTGCCTGGTCTTCATGAGAAACTTTTCCAGATCCCATTACACCAACAGTGGGTAGTCGTTCAACTTTCGCCATGTCTTGCCGGTCCACCTGTGACAATCGTGATTTATAAACATTGTTTCAAAAAAATCAATTTTACTGCTCCTGACAATCAATTCGTAAAATACAATATGCAAGTGGCATGAATACGCTTCACGCAAAGTATTATTTTTGGAACAAAAACGGTTAGCAATTTGGACTAGAGCAAAATGACTCATTCGGCAAAAATTATTGATGGCAAGGCACTGGCGGCAGACATCAGAGCATCGGTGGCAGATGCAGTTAATCAGCTAAAGTCAGAGCACTCGCTAACCCCCGGATTGGCAGTTGTACTGGTCGGGAATAATCAGGCAAGCCAGGTTTATGTGCGAAACAAGATTATCCAGACCACGCAGGCTGGCATGAATTCCTTTCAGTACAAGCTGGATGAAAGCGTTTCCGAGCAAGAACTCCTGGATTTAATTGAGCGCCTCAATGCCGACCCGCTGGTAAATGGAATTTTGGTTCAACTGCCATTGCCTGAGCATATCGACTCCAACAGGGTAATGGACGTGGTGCTGGCTGAAAAAGATGTCGACGGTTTTCATGTGACAAACGCCGGACGATTAAACATTGGACAAGAAGGCGTTGTCCCCTGCACACCGTTGGCCTGCATCGAACTGCTTCAGCTTGCCCAAACAGAACTGGAAGGTGCAAATGCACTCATTATCGGAAGATCCAATATTGTCGGCAAACCTGTGTCCGCATTGCTTCTGCAACGCAATTGCACAGTTACTATTGCACATTCCCGGACAAAAAATCTTGACGACCAATGTCGACAAGCCGATGTTCTCATTGCAGCAATTGGACAACCAATGATGATCAAGGGTGACTGGATAAAGCCGGGTGCGACCGTGGTGGATGTTGGCATCAACCGTATTCAAAAAGATGGCAGTCCGCGACTGGTGGGCGATGTGGAGTTTGATCAAGCCAAGGAAGTGGCAGGTGCTATCACACCGGTACCCGGGGGCGTGGGGCCAATGACCATTGCCTGCCTGCTCAAGAATACAGTTCAAATCACCTGCAACCAGAACGAAATTCCGGTGCCGGATTGCTTGAACTAGCAGGCGGAAACTACCAGCAACAGGCAGCTGCCGGAAACACCTCCCCTTTCGCACCTCGCGGGTCGTACCCCGCCTCCAGTACGCCTGATTCTGAATTTCTTTCGATTGCCAAAAGATATCCCTGAGTCCAGTCAGGCACCACTTCAACATCGTGTCCGCGCGATTGAAGATTACGAATTGCGTGTTCCGAGACTCTGGGTTCAATCTGAACCTTGTTCAAAAACCATTCGTGCGGTGCAAAGAATCCCGGGAAATGCAAACTGGAAAACTTCGCTGCTTCAATGGACTCGGCAATTGTCATGTCAAATACAGCGCGATTCAAAAAGAATTGCAGCATCCACTGGTCCTGCTGGTCGCCGCCCATGCTTCCGTAAACCATCCAGGGATTCCCGTTTCGGTGTACCAGAGTCGGGCTGATTGTTGTTCTGGGACGCTTGTGAGGGGCAACAATATTCGGATGGTCTTCAGGTCCAAGATAGAATGTCATCAGTCGATTTCCTGTCGGCACTCCAACTGCTTCAACTACTTCCGCTGATCTCATCCAACCGCCGCTGGGTGTTGCTGAAATCATGTTCCCCCAGCGGTCAATCGAATCAACATGAACTGTACCATGTCCCCATGGGTTTCCGCCTAGCCGCTCTTCTATCGGCAAACAGGACAGTGACCGCACCGGGTCGCCGGGCCGGATTTCTTTGCTGACACAGGTCGGATCAATCAATCCGCTTCTAAGTGCACCGTAATGGTCTTCAAGCAGTTCCTTGATGGGAACATTCACTTGGCGCGGGTCACCGTACCACTGCTCTCGATCTGCAAATGCGAGATTTACGGCTTCAATTACAGTGTGAAGATAATCGGAACTGTTATGTCCGTAGGAGCGCAAATTGAAATTCTTCAGAATCGACAGCGTTTGGAGCATTGCCGGTCCCTGGTTCCAAGGCCCGCATTTGAATATCCGGGCAGCTTCAAAATCAATAAATACCGGCTCTTCCAGAAATGTTTCGTACGCTTCAAAATCTTCCATCGACAAAAAGCCGTCTCTCTCTCTGGAGTGCCGCTCAAACTCGCGGGCAATATCTCCGCAATAAAACGCTTGCCGGGCAGCTGCAACCCCTTGTTCCCGAGTACCCTTGCAAGTTGCTTCGGCATTTGCCAATGTATCAAAACAACTGGCAAGCGCAGAGTTGTACAAAATTTGGCCGGGAACAGGCAGATCGTTATCCGGCATGTACAAGGCAACATTGTTTTTCCATCTTTCCCGGAACGTACTCGCCATGTCGCGAATACCGAAATCCGGCATGTTGACCATGCCGCTGTGAGCCGGGAACCCTGTCCTGGCGAGAGTCATTGCTGCATTGACAACATCACCGAAAGACATGGTGCCAAACTTTTCAAGCACTGTGGTATAGGCGCCGATTGAAGCCGGTACGCCGGCAGCCAGTATCCCGGAATCAGGGACATCGTCATATCCCCGTTCGCGATATGCCGAAACGGTTGCTTTTCGGGGTGCCATTGTGTTTCCGTTCACAACAACAGGCTGTGCCATGTCGTTCATCTGAATCAGCATTGGACATTCGCCGCCGATTGTATTTTGATGCGGATTAACCACACCTTCAACCAGTGCTGCAGCCACTGCGGCATCAACTGCATTGCCACCGGCCTTGAGAATGTCGGCACCGGCATTCGCCGCAAGATAGTGCTCGCTGGTTACTGCTGCATTTGTCCCGAACAGGCGAGGGTGAAATGGCGCGTTGCGGATTTTTTCGTCGTCAAGTGAGCGAATTGCCATGGAAAATCAATCTCTGATAGTGTTGGCCGTATTAAAACAGTCCCTGAATCAGCCCGTTTTCATCCAGATGAATTGAATTTGCCGCAGGTATCCGCGGCAAGCCGGGCATAGTCATAATGTCACCGCAAATTACAACGACAAAACCAGCTCCCGAGCTTAGCCGCACTTCCCGAACGGGAACGACATGATTTTCCGGCGCACCAATTTTGGCTGCATCAGCAGAGAAACTGTACTGTGTTTTTGCCATGCACACAGGCAAGTGTCCATAGCCGCCTTCCTGCAACTGGTCCAAATAGGCTTTAGCCTTGCTTTCCAAGGCAATGTCGCGTGCACCGTAAATTTTCTGTGCAATTGTGCGAATTTTATCTTCAAGCGGCAAGTCGTCTTCATACAGCAATTGAAATTTAGCCTCGTCGCCTTCGGCCAGCTGGACAACTTTGCGAGCCAAGTCTTCCGTACCCGCACCGCCGTCGGACCAGTGCGTACACTCAATCGCTTCGGCACCCAGCGCTTTGCACCTCTCCCGAACTGCTTCCACTTCTGCATCGGTGTCAGTTACAAATCTGTTGATCGCCACAACAACCGGAAGTCCGTATTGAGCAATGTTTTGCAAGTGTCGCTCCAGATTTACAACACCGTTTCTCACAGCATCCACATTTTCCGCACCCAAATCAGACTTTGCCACGCCGCCGTGCATTTTGAGCGCACGAATTGTTGCAACCACCACCACTGCGCAAGGATCCAATCCCGCCACGCGGCACTTGATGTCAAAGAACTTCTGAGCTCCCAGATCTGCCCCGAAACCGGCTTCAGTAATCACGTAATCGCTTAATTTAAGGGCCGCTTTCGTGGCCATTACTGAATTGCAGCCATGAGCAATATTTGCGAACGGGCCGCCGTGAATAAACGCCGGGTTGTTTTCCAGTGTCTGAACAAGATTCGGGGCAAGCGCATCTTTAAGCAAAACTGTCATTGGTCCTTCGCCGCTGACATCGCTTGCGAAGACAGATGAGCGGTCGCGCCGGTATCCAACTGTAATTCTGCCAAGCAGGTTCTGAAGATCCTGCAAGCCATCTGCAAGGCAAAAGATTGCCATAACTTCGCTTGCAACTGTAATATCAAATCCGCTTTCACGTGCAAATCCATTTGGCACGCCACCCAAGGCGCAGGCAATTTGACGCAGTGCCCGGTCATTCATGTCCACAACTCGGCGCCATGCGACTCTGCGCGAGTCAAGTTCCTGGGAACCGCCCCAATATATTGCGTTGTCTACCAGTGCTGAAAGCAGATTGTGCGCGGCACCGATTGCATGAAAATCTCCCGTAAAGTGAAGATTGATATCCTCCATTGGGACAACTTGGGCGTACCCGCCGCCGGCTGCTCCGCCTTTCATTCCAAAGCAGGGACCAAGGCTTGGTTCGCGAAGACAAATCATTGCCTTTTTGCCAATGCGATTCAAACCGTCTCCAAGACCCACCGTAGTAGTTGTTTTTCCCTCGCCTGCCGGCGTGGGGGTGATGGCAGTGACGAGAATCAGTTTCCCATTTTCCCTGTCTTGCAAGGAGTCAATAAACTCCAGCGAAACTTTCGACTTCGTGTGCCCGTAAGGATTCAAGGCATCCAGAGGCAAGCCAATGGATTGACCGATTTCTGTAATCGGCTTGAGTGTTGCTTCCCGTGCTATTTCAATATCACTCTTGTATTTATTCACTGGTAGTTCTCCGATTGTTTATTTTATTCTTTATTTTACCCGCAAGGCTATGCTAGTGAACACGAACAAGCCATTTTCTCAGGCAGGTTTGTGAATCCGGGCCAAACAACTGAAATACTGTCTGTGGGTCAGACAGCGGCAGTCATTTTACTCATTTCGGAGTTGAATTCAAACTCGGAGTCGTTCCAAGCAACTTGAATACAGTCGCCGTCGCCGAATCTACCCGACAACAGTTCCTTGGCAAGTGGATTTTCGATTCGCGATTGAATGGTTCGACGCAAGGGACGCGCTCCGTAAACCGGGTCGAATCCCGCCTTCGTCAACTGGTTCAAAGCGGATTCGGTAATGCTCAATTGAAGATTCCGGGCAATTAATCGTTGCTGCAGGTACTGAATTTGAATATCTGCAATGCTGCGCAAGTGCTCCTTTGTCAATGGATGAAATACGATTATGTCGTCGATTCGGTTCACAAATTCGGGTCGAAAATTTCTTCCAACAATTGAAAGAACCGCGGACTTCATCTTGCTGTACTGAGCTTCACCCGCCATTTCCTGAATCAGGTCTGAACCCAAATTGGATGTCATCACGATAACAGTGTTTCTGAAGTCGACGGTTCTGCCTTGCCCATCCGTCAGCCGGCCGTCATCCAGAACTTGAAGAAGGATGTTAAAAACATCCGGATGGGCTTTTTCCACTTCGTCCATCAAAATGACAGAGTATGGGCGGCGGCGTATCAGTTCAGTCAAATGACCTCCCTCTTCGTAGCCCACGTACCCGGGCGGAGCACCAATCATTCTTGCAACTGAATGCTTTTCCATAAATTCGGACATGTCAATCCGTATCAATGCGTCTTCTGTATCGAACAAAAATTCGGCCAACGCTTTGGATAGCTCGGTCTTGCCAACTCCGGTTGGACCTAGAAACAGAAAAGTTCCGTAGGGCTGGTTCGGATCCGAAAGCCCTGTTCGAGAGCGTCGAATGGCATCAGCGACTGCACCAATTGCCTGTGTCTGTCCAACCACTCGCTTGGCAATTTCATCCTCCATCCGAAGAAGCTTTGCCTTTTCCCCTTCCAGCATCTTGCTTACTGGTATTCCAGTCCATTTGGAAACAATTTCCGCAACCTCCTCATCCGTAACGCTGTTGCGCATGAGTTGAAAATCCTGCTTTTCCTGAGAACGTGCCTGTCCAAGCTGACGCTCCAGCTGGGGGATTCTTTCATACTGCAACTGGGACATTCGCTCCAGGTCGCCGGCACGCTGTGCGGTGACGGCTTCGTTGCGAGCCTGGTCGAGTTGCGCCATGATATGCTGTACTCCGAGAACTGCAGCTTTTTCAGAGTTCCAAACTTCTTCCAAATTCGAATATTCCCGCTCCAATTGCTGTAAATCTTCTTCCAGCTTTAGCAGTCTGTTCTGGGATGCCTTGTCGTCTTCGTTTTTCAACGATTCCCGCTCGATTTTCAATTGAATAATGCGGCGGTCCAGCACATCCAACTCTTCAGGCTTCGAGTCGATTTCTATTCTGATTTTGCTGGCCGCTTCGTCAATCAAGTCAATGGCTTTGTCGGGCAAGTTTCGATCTGTTATATAGCGATGAGAAAGAGAACATGCAGCCACTATTGCCGGGTCTGTTATATCTACACCATGGTGCACCTCATACTTGTCCTTGATTCCCCTCAGGATTGCAATAGAACTTTCCAGCGATGGTTCCTGAACAATGATTTTCTGAAACCGCCGTTCCAGAGCGGCATCCTTTTCAATATATTTTCTATACTCGTCCAGGGTGGTTGCACCGACACAGTGGAGTTCTCCTCTGGCCAAAGCCGGTTTCAGCATATTGCCAGCATCCATTGAACCTTCAGCCTTCCCGGCTCCTACCATGGTATGCAATTCGTCAATAAACAGAATGACCTGTCCTTCCTGTCTTGCCAGATCGTTCAATACAGCCTTGAGGCGTTCCTCGAACTCGCCGCGAAACTTGGTTCCTGCAATCAATGCGCCTAAATCCAGCGCGAGCAAGCTTTTGCCCAGCAACCCTTCCGGCACTTCGCCATTCACGACCCTCTGCGCCAGTCCTTCCACAATTGCAGTCTTGCCGACTCCTGGCTCGCCAATCAATACCGGATTGTTTTTGGTTCGTCGCTGAAGCACCTGAACGGTGCGCCGGATTTCATCATCTCGTCCGATCACCGGATCCAGCTTTCCCTGTTCGGCGCGCTCTGTGATATTTATCGTGTACTTCTCGAGTGCCTGGCGCTGGTCCTCCGAATTGGGGTCGTTTATATTCTGACCGCCTCGTATTTGGGCCACTGCTTGCTCAATCAGGCTCTTTGCAGCACCTGCATTACGAAGCATCTTTCCCACTGCGCCCTTGTCTTCAACGGCGGCCAGAACAATCAACTCGCTTGAAATAAACTGGTCTTCCTGATCATGAGCAAGTTTTTCTGCCCGATTCAGCAATTTCGCCAAATCCTGGGATATCAGAACATCACCTCCAGAACCTACAACTGAAGGCAGTGAATCCAGATACTTGCCAAGTTCGGTTCGCAACTGATTGACGTTGACATCTGCCCGAATCAGAAGGTTGTGTACAGTGCCCCCTTCTTGGTCGATGAGTGCGGTAAGCAAATGGGCACTCTCAATGACTTGGTGGTCGCGGCTGACTGCGATGCTTCTCGCATCGTCAATGGCAGATTGCAACTTCACTGTAAATTTATCAAGACGCATAACAATCGAATAAAGGATTCAAAAACTTCTTGAGTACATCTATAGGGTTGAAATGAATAAATGCAACTAACAAGGCAACGAACACTGCCCGGCAAACATGAACTGCGGTCAACAGTTCAATCAACACTGCCAAGGCAGAATTAACGGATTTCGTGTTTTTCGAAAAGCGGGGGCAGTTGAGGAAAAGCCGTTTTACCTAGCGGTGTTCGCGGCAAGTCTTGAACGATAGCCACTCGCGCAATATTGTTGTGAGTTGATGTTTTGGAATTGAAGCTGGCAATAATTTCCTTCGCTCGGCTCTCATTGTTTTCGCCGTCCATTGCCAGAACAGCAGCGGCTCTCTGGTCCACCTCTATTACCGCGGCCTCCTTTACGCCATCAAATCTTTCAAGCAGGACTTCCAGTTCCTCCGGGTACACGTTCTTGCCCGCTTCGGTTACAATTATTCTTTTAATCCTGCCTGTCAAACTCAAGTTTCCCGAAGCATCCAGACGGCCAATGTCTCCGGTTCGGAACCACTCGTCTTTCATTACCTCAGCGGTAAGCCCGGGGTCTGTGTAACCGAGCATGATATTAGGCCCCCTTACCAGCACTTCACCGCACCCCAATTCATCAGGCTCGTCAATCATTACCTCGACATTTTCAATCGGATAGCCAACACTGTCAAAATTGTTGGGGTATGCTTCCTGAACACATACAACTGGCGATGTTTCAGTTAATCCATAGCCTTGTCGCAGACTAATACCCAAACGACGATAAAATTGAGCGATGGTGGGATCCAGGCGAGACCCGCCGCTAACCCAGTAGCGCAAATTTCGGCTAATCTTCTTCCTTAGCGGAGCATTCAGTTTTTGACGCAGCCCCAAGGGCAGCTGACCAAGCAAGCCGATATAGCCGCGCAGAAATACGCTTCCATCGGCGAACTTTTTCTCCATGCCTTCTTTAATACTTCGAAACAGTCTCGGAACAGCAAGAACAACAGACACCTCTTCCTCCTTCATGGCTTCCAGAACTTCTGCCGCTGTGAGTACAGACGGGAGGACGATTGAACAGCCGCAATACAAAGGCAGCAGCATCCCGCCAACCATTTCAAACATGTGGGACAGGGGAAGCAAACTCAGAAACTTGTCGTTCTTGTTAAGCACCACGACTTTTGAGCATGAAATAAAATTCGTAGAAACGTTTTGATGGGAAAGCCGAACTATCTTTGGTGTTCCTGTGCTGCCCGATGTGTAGATTCTTACTGCTTCTTCCTTGCGCAACTCCATTACGGGCTGCTTTAGCTCTTCATCTGCCCTTTCGGTACCCAATTCAATTTCAATCTGGCGATGCTCGCTGTCTTTCAGGTTAAAGTCGTGTACCAAAATGCAATGCGGTTCTAGCGCATCCAGCTGTTTTCTTATATCTTCCTCTGTATTCCCGATATGAACAGGAGCCAAGATACATCCTAGCTTCCAAACTGCAAACGCTGCTACAGCCCACTCGGGGCCATTGGGTGCGATTAAGCTAACTTTGTCGCCGGCTGAAATTCCCTCGTCGCGCAATTTGGCCGCCAAATTCAATGCGCCGCGATAAACCAGATCGTATTCGAAAGTAATTGATTCTTCTTTTCGAACCCGGCGAATCCACGCAGGATGATTTCCATGCTTCGCCAAGGATGGACTGATATTACTCCAAATGTCGTAATTCATAGTTCTCTAACGGTTTTATAGTTTTACTGGTACATTCAGTTTATCACTAAATTGGTATATATTCGCTCGTATTTTGATGGTTCAGCAAACTGAACCTGAAATTTTCAGTCGTGCTGTCCCTTCGTTTTCTTCAATTCTACATTAAATTTTATATTGGGGGGCTTGAACCTGCATCTGTGTATACCGTATAGATTGGCGACTTTCTCGTAAATTCATAATTTGCAGTCTTTTTGCGCAACTAATGAATTTGCAAGGGTTGAGCGTAAACGAGAGCACCCGGCACATCAATCAAGGACACAGTACCCTTAATTCAATACCCTTGAATACCCTGTGATCAAATTCATCTTCCAACCCAAGATATTTACCGCCTTCATGTTCTATTGCAATTCTGCATCCAAGCGGGCGCTCCCAATAGACATGATCTTCGTGATATTCATCGGCATTTTGAACTGCCCCAGAGTTGAAGCATTCGTTCAGGGATCTAATCAAATTAAAGCAAAGTCGTAATTGAATGATGTAAATTGATTGAACATTCTATAAACTGATGAATCATGACAAGACTGATTCAGATTGCAGCAAATTGATTTTTTTATCTCAAATGAAATCAGACGTAGTTCTGCCCATTGACATTTCCGCAACCGTTGCACAAGCTTTGAAAGAAGACATTGGCATGGGGGATATTACCTCTGTGCTGATTCCTTCAGATGCAGTAGCGACTGCAAATGTTGTCGTGCGCGAAAGCGCCATCGTCTGCGGCTCCCCATGGTTCAATGAGGTCTATTACAAGATTGACAATTCCATTTCAATCGAGTGGCTAGTCAATGATGGCGATGCGGTTTCAGGCAATGATGTAGTTTGCAGTATCCACGGAAATGCGGCCTCTCTCCTGTCCGGCGAAAGAACTGCTCTGAACTTTCTGCAAACATTGTCCGGTACGGCAACGACTACGCACGAGTATGTGGAAAGAGTTTCCGGAACCGGTGTCAAAATTCTGGATACGAGAAAAACAGTGCCCGGGCTTCGTAGCGCACAAAAGTACGCCGTACGAACAGGCGGCGGGAACAACCATCGCTTTGGATTGTACGACGGAGTGCTGATCAAGGAAAACCACTTGTTCGCAACGGATTCGCTAGACAACATGATCAAGAAACTGCCGGCAGAAAGACAAAATGGACTGCTCGTTGAAGTTGAAGTCGAAAACTTGAAGGAACTGGAAGTGGCAATTGATAGCGGAGCGAATCGAATTATGCTGGATAATTTTTCCATTGGAGATATAGAAAAAGCTGTTCAGTTGACAAATCAAAAAATCGAGCTGGAAGCATCTGGAAACTATGATTTGGAGAATGTTCGAGAAGTCGCTGAAGCTGGCGTGGACTACATTTCAGTGGGGGCTCTGACCAAGAATTTACGGGCAATTGACTATTCCATGAGATTTGTAAAATAAGCGTAATATGCTTGCTTGAATCGGCTGGCAGTTCGTGAAGTATTCAAATTCAGCATCATTGAAATACATATATTTGACAACAGCAAATTTCTGTTAATAATTAATCTATGAAAATCATATACTTGAAACGAATAATCAGCACTAGTAACACCAAATGAAACAAAACCTGGTTGTAGTTGAATCACCCGCCAAGTCTCGTACTGTACGAAGAATTTTGAATAATTCTTTGGGACACGCAACGAACCGCGCAGAGAAATTTGAGATTCTCGCCACGGGCGGCCACGTATACGAACTCGAACGTAAAGACGGCCAAGTGGATGTAGACAACGAATTTCAAATGAAATATCGAATCAGTCCTCAAAAAACAAAGTTTGTATCCGCAATTGTAAATGCCATGCGCAGCTCGGATATCTTGTATCTGGCAACTGACCCGGACCGGGAAGGAGAAGCAATTTCTGCTCATGTTCTGGAAATACTCGAGCGTCGCGGAGCTCTGAATGGGAAGCCTGTTCACCGGATCGTATTCCACGAAGTTACGGCGCATGCTATTGAAGACGCAATGAATTCGCCCGGAAAGGTTTCTGTTGAACTGGTTCAGGCGCAGCAGGCAAGAGCAGCCTTGGACTATCTCGTAGGCTTCAACCTTTCTCCGCTGCTGTGGACCAAACTCGCTCCTGGACTATCAGCAGGACGCGTTCAAAGTCCCGCACTCCGGCTAATTGTTGAGCGTCAAAGAGAAATCAATCGATTTGTGCCCAAGGAGCATTGGACCATCGAGGCGCAATTGAAGGCGGACAAGCCGGTCACAGCCAGCCTTACTCATATCGCAGAAAAGAAACTTGAAAAGCATGAAATTGACAACGAAGAAAGCGCAAACAATATAGTTGCCCAAATTTCCAAAGCAATGCATGAAGAGGACAGCTCCAGAAACCATCTCCGAGTCATGGAAATCAATGCAAGGAACCGGTCCCGGCATCCGCCTGCACCGTTTACAACCTCCACCCTGATGCAGGACGCGACCAGAAGATTCGGAATAAGTGCGAGAAATCTGATGCGCACAGCACAGGAATTGTATGAAGGATTGTCTGTTGATGGCCAGCAAACAGGATTGATTACCTATATGCGAACAGACTCGGTTACACTGTCCGGCACTGCTGTAAGCCAGATTCGCGATTTTATTTCCAAAAAGCATGGTGCCGACAACTTGCCATCCAAGCCGACCGTGTATCGAACCAAAAGCAAGAATGCTCAGGAAGCCCATGAAGCGATACGGCCAACAAATGTGTTTTTAACCCCGGAGAAAGTCAAATCCCAGTTGAACGAGAATCAATTCAAGCTGTACGAACTAATATGGAAACGTGCAGTGGCCTGTCAGATGAATAGTGCTATCTATGACCAAGTATCAGTAAATTTGAAGACCGGCGATTATTTATTTCATGCGCATGGGTCAACATTGAAATATCCGGGATTTCTGGCCGTCTACAAGGACACCCAGGAAAACAAGGAAGAAGATAAAATACTTCCCCGGCTGGAAGTCGATCAACTGGTGCCGGTTGACAAGCTGGTACCGGAACAGCATTTTACTCAGCCGCCCCCAAAATACAACCAGGCCAGCCTGGTAAAAACCCTGGAAGAATACGGAATCGGTCGTCCGTCTACATATGCAACAATTATTTCAAAGTTGCTTGACCGCAATTATGTGGTTCTGGAAAGCAGAAACTTTACCCCTACCGACCGCGGATGCGTTGTGAACGATTTCCTTACAGAACATTTTGAAAAGTACGTCGACTACGAATTCACCGCACACCTGGAAGACAATCTGGACGAAGTCGCAAAAGGCAAGGAAAAGCATATCAATCTGCTAAATCGCTTCTGGAGTGACTTCAAGCATGAAGTTACTGTTAAAAAAGAAACCACTACGCGATTTGAGCGAGTGCTGGGACAGCACTCTGATTCCGGGAGGGACGTGATCGTCCGATTCAAGAACGATCATTTTTTTATTCAGGTAGGACGGCAATCGGATAATGGAGAGAAACCCATATTCAGAAATCTGAAGCCTGGCGAGGACCCGTACTCAATTACTCTTGACAATGTTCTCGAGATGCTGGAAACGCCAAGTTTGCCACGAACAATTGAAGGAATGCCAGACGGCTATGAGGTCACTGTTAAAGACGGGCGGTTCGGGCCCTATATTGCGGTGCTAACGGATAAGGGGAAAAAGGTTAATATCAGTCTTGGGGACAACGATCCGATGAAAATCACCTCTGAAGAAGTCCTTGAGTTGATAAAGAAAAAAGAAGTGGAAGATGCGAATCGTGTAATCAAAGACTTTGGAAATGGAATTCTTGTACTGAACGGTCGATTCGGTCCTTACACAACTGACGGCAAGACCAATGTAACCATTCCCAAAGGAAAAGATCCGAAAGAACTGGAATTGGCGGAATGTCAAAAGATGATTGAAGAAAAAGCCGCAAACCCAAACAAAAAAAGATTCAAACGCGGACCATCCAAGCAAAGTAGAACCAGGTCAAGCCAAATCTGATTGGAGTAATTTGCCGATTTGCCGGGCTTGACTGTGGCATGAAAAGTTTTGCCCTGTGTTTTCAGCACTGCCAACTGCGATTTTTCGGCGAATTCGGAAATGCCAAGTATTTTGCGGACTGAACTGCCCAGTTACCTGTGCTTGTGATGTGTCAATTCTTCTACAACCTGAACCATGTTTGAATCATGCTGGTTTCGATGATTCTGCCAAGTTATCCTTATGAACCCCCATCAAAAAGGACACATAGTCGTATCTTTCATTCCTTTCAAAGAACAAAATATGGGCATTCGTAAACTTTTCCCAATTCCAACTGCCGTCATCATAAACCTTCTTGAGTTTGTCATAAGGGGTAACTGAAACAATATAGGAGTCCAGACTCACATTTTTCAACTTCGTACGTTTCTTCAATTCTTCTGATAGTTTGAGCAAAGTTTCATGAAGCTGGGCCTTGTCGTCGTTTTTATAAGGGCCGGCGTGTATCATGCCGTGCGGTTCAATGAATATTATTTTTTGATGAACACTGTCTTTAATCCACAGAATGAAATCTGGATAAAATCCGCGCTTTTCAAAGAAGCCCACTCCCTTACCCCGACTGAGGTTGCGCAAGAGATAGATTTCTTTTCCAGTTAACAATTTCTCTTTTTCCCATTGCCAACATTCTCGTAAATCTCCAACAAGTTTTTTTCGTGTTCATTGAGTGCAGGGGGATTACTGCTAAATAAGCCTTGTTTTTCAACCAGCAGAGGCTGGTAAAGATGACGTTCGAATACTACGACTCCCAGTTGCTCTTGTTCATGGCGCGAGATATTCTTGTTTTCATCAACCAGATTTTGAATTTCTGAAATTAATTCAGCCTCGCTAGCAGTG
Organism: Arenicellales bacterium; assembly: GCA_965203865.1. Lineage (GTDB taxonomy): Bacteria > Pseudomonadota > Gammaproteobacteria > Arenicellales > JAJDZL01. The sequence continues at coordinate 492,188 of OZ241916.1, read as the reverse complement.
ATCGATACAGTGTAGTCCTGAAAATTTGTATCTGTTTCGTCGATTTCTGTGTATTCCATTAGTTTCGATTCCCAGCGTTCTTGGTGAATGCGGTAAAACTTGTCGATGTAATTTTTGAGAATTGAAAGAATGGCATCAAATAACTTGAAAGTGTCGCTGAATGACTGAGGGTTAACGGTAGAATCATCGGCAACCAAACTGTAAAGTTGCTCTGATTTGGGTTTTTCCAAAATTTTTCGAGGAGACCCTGGAAGAATTGCGAGGTTTGTATACCCTTTGATTTGCTTGTACATGAGTAGTTTCAGGTGAATTTTTTCCCAGTCTACAAGGTCAAGACTTTCAGGAGGAATGTGTGCTTCTGTACCGGTTTGTACATCAACTGAACTAACTCCGAAGTCACCGCTCTCCAAGGTTTGAACTTTAAGTGAGAGATCTACACGGGCTTGAATATTTGCTTCTGGTTCAAGCAGAACAACGGCTTCCTCGGAAAAAATATTTTCTTTTGGAACACGCGGCACTACCAGTCCTTTGTTCAAGTATTCTTTCTTTGGTGCAATTTTCAATGGCAATTGGACCTTGCTTACAGTTTCGACACCTTCATTTTCCAGGTATTCACGAAACTTTGACATGTAGTTTGCCCGGACAGCAAATATATTAAGGGTTTCCAGTTGCTCAATGTTGTCAGGATGTTTCCCTCCAAGTGCAGCACTTCGTTTAAGACTCATGTCCAGCCCCCGAAGACGTACCCCGCGCCCAAATAACTGGATGATCTCAGAACCCGCCTTTAAACCGATATTCAGCAAACCCATGTTGGAAACTCGCCAAGAATTCCAGCCTTCCATAAATTTCTTTGCGCCGATTAGCATATTGATAGTAGTTTCCGGGTTTCCAATTCCATGAAACAGTGAATCTGCCAAGGCATCTTCTTCTAAAATAATATTTGGTTCACTTTCCCCAACCAAATCTCTGAACCTGGTTGTGTCTCCAATGTAGATTAATCCAAAATAGTCTGTTGTGGCACTTGCTTTAATGCCTATTTCACCATTGCCTCCCCGAATATTGACAAGGTGTAGCGCACCTCCTGAGGGCGTGTGCATTAGCCGGGTTAAAATATCTTGGTAAATGCTTTCGGAGGACATGCCACTACTTCTGATGTATTCAAAATGGGTTTGAAATACATCTTTGCCCTCGGGAGTTTCTAGGCCTGAATTGCCGTGAAGAAGATTATCAATTGTACGAATTGCCCAATTGTCTCGATTTTCCAGCACTCGATGCAAAAATCGTACTACTGTTAGTACATCGCTTTGGTTTTTATTGTTTTTTCTGTAGACTGCGTTTACAGAACTCCCTACGAATGTCCACAATGGTCTTTCCAATCCGTAGAGCTTCAATTCTTCCGACTGTTCTTTGAAAATCTTTTGCTGCTCGTAGAACGACAGCAGGTTACCCAACAAAAGAGTTTCAGTTTTTTCCTCGGCAGATTCTTCTTTTAAATTGAGTATGTAGAAATCCTTTCCGTATCCATCACTATAAAAATAGCGGTAAGAATAATCGAATAGAATCGCTTTCCCGTATTCTTGAACAAGTTCGTTACTTTGAACGGACGCCAGTGCTTGACCAAATGTCGCACTATATTCGAAAGTGAACCCCATTTCACCCAATTCATCGCGATATCTGCGCCATTTCTCGCCGCCAGAGCCTTTGTGGCCTTCGTCAACAAAGATTAAATTGTTGCCTTCAAAAGCTTCAACAGGAATGCTCTTGCCCCCGCCGACTTTTTCTTCTACCAATTTTGTAATTTCAATTACTTGCACAGTGTCCTTTTCAGACCATAGCGAAATTCTGTCATTCAAGTCGAAGCGACGGCAGGGAATATTGGAAGCCTTCATTTCTGTTATATGCTGTTCACTTAGACCTTCGTTTGGCGTGATTAGGATAATATTGTCAAGAGACTTGTCGTTGTAATGCAAAAACTGACGAAAATTGATGTGCATGATGAGAGTTTTTCCACTCCCCGTTGCCATCCAGAAAGCCAGTTTCTTCAGATCTGATTCGGTAAAGTCTTCATCGCGCGGTTCAAAAGTGGCCTTTCGCGAGTTTCGATATGAAACAAATTTGTTCAATCTTTGAATTAACTCTCCTCTGCGATTGAAGAATCGGTCCAAAAAGACTTCTGCATAAAGAACTGCCAAATACTGAAAATACTGCAGTGCAATAGGTTTGGTTCGAGAAAAATTCATTGCTTCCAAATGGATACGAATGTTTCTGTCGTAGTGCTGCAAATCATTCATTGGGATTTTTATTTTGTCTTCTCTTGACTCAAAGTGGCGGTATATGGCACTTTGCTCATTGCCAAGATAGTCGAATTCTACATTGATTCTTTTTGACTCAACTAGCAAGTCAAGATTTTTTTCGTAGCCGAATAAACTGTTCAGCCAAGAAAGAAGAACAAGCCGATGTTCCAGGTTTTCATAAATTGAACCTCTGGGGAATTGACTTGAATTTCTGCCCTTGCCGGGCCGGTGTCGGGCCATTCGCTATATTTCTACAGGTGCGAACATTCGATTCTTGAATTCAGAGTCGAGAGCTTGGGCATTGGGGATAATTGACTCGCAATTGACATAGACGATATCTGCATGTTGTTTCAGGATTTTATCGCAAACGAATTGCTTGTCTCTTTCCAAATCAGACGAAATCCAATCTTTTGTCTCGCGCCAGATTACTACTATTTTTTGGTGTCTATTATGGCCCCGATAGACGAGATATCGCTTGCTATCGTCGTTATAGATTTGTCTTTTTTCAACGTGTAAACCAATCAGATAGTTGAAAGTTTCAGGTATGTCTACATATTTTTCGTTAACCTTGCCATTGCAATGAATTTGAAGTTTATATTGAAATGGAGTAGATAAATTTTCTATATTCAACAGTGTATTGCTTGAACGAGTTTCCCAATTGAGAAAATACTTAAGGAAATAGTTTTCAAGTTTCAATAACCGGCGTTCACCGGTAAATTCGTATTCAATATTGTTCAATGAATCTTCGTACGATTCCAATTTTATGTACTTGATTACACGAGGTGTGCGTTCAATTTCCTCCTGCGTAGGTAATCTAAGCGGTTTACCATTGCGCCAATCTGGTGCGAAACAAGTTTTTTTAATTCGAGGCAAGAGCACGGAATCAAAGTAATTTTCCATCTCAACAAGAATAAATTTTCGACACCCTCCATCTTCACGATTCAAGTTTATAATGGCGTGCCCGGTGGTACCCGAGCCCGCGAAGTAGTCAAGAACAACAGCATCATCCGATTGATGGATACAAGCTTCAATGCAATCGCGAACCGTATAGATTGATTTGGGATATGAAAAGTTATTTGCTGTACCGAATAAATCTTTCAATAAATTGCTTCCATGGGCCCCAGCATTGTATTTTTTGTCAGTCCAATTGCTGAACAATGGACGACGTTTTCCGATTTGGTCTTTGACCAAGTAAATTGATTTATTATTCCTGCAAACAACTTCGCCATTTTCAAGACAAGATTGAATTGTTTTGAAGCTTCGCCGCCAAACTCTTTCTGTTCCGTCGCTACTTACGGGGTAAATTCGTATGAATCCTTCATCAGTGTTATCAACCGGGTACATTTCGCTTAGAGAAGGTGGTGGTTCAACGCCCACTATTTCTGATGTTTCGGGGTTGATCAAGAAAGCGTAAAAACTGTTTGGCCGTCCCGACCGTAAATTGCTTTCTGCTGTCCCGGTACGTACAAATCCGATTTTATTCACTTCATCAGGTTTCTTTTCTCCTCGCAATATATTTAATCCTGCCGGAGTCATGAAAATTGCATACTCATGTGTGCTGGAAATGTTTGTTCCTTCCAAACCGCTGCCTGCGGGATGATGATTTACAACTACCATATTTCTATCGTACGATTTCATGGTTGAATCCAATAGTTGGGCCAATCCAACCATTTCTGTGTCGTCTATGGCAACAACCCATGCTGCATGTATATCCAGCAAAGTCGAAGCTATCGAAATACGGTCGAATATAAAAGTCAACCACGAAGAGTGCTTGTAGTTGTTTTTATAAATTATCTCTGATGCGGCTGTGTTGTAAGGCGGGTCGATGTAGACACATTGTACATTTTGGTTGTAACGTTCTTGCAGGAGGTTCAGAGCTTGCCAATTGTCACCATGAACTAGCAGACCATCAATAGTATCGTCCAGTTCACATAGAGTGGAGAGTAGGTCATCAACAAATTCACGGTCAAAGTGCATTGTGTCGACAACCAGAGTGGGGCGGGATTGAAGAAATTTTATATTCCTGTCACTTTCGTCTACTCCATACAATTCTTGCCATTCTTTCCATTGACCAGTGTTTTCTAAAATTGCTGGGTAAAGAGTTTCATCTACATTTCCAATCGTTATGCAATACTGTGCTTCTGTTACAAACTTGCGCTTTTCCCAAAGCATTTTTTGAAAGTTTTCAATTTGAGCTAAAAACTCAATGACCCGATTACCAACTGACTTGGTGAGTCGTAGTAATTGGAACCAGGCGCCAGATCTGCTCTCACCGACACGTTCCAGTTCGTCAAGGTCAAGAACTTCATTTTTCAAATAAAAGTCCAGCTCTCTGTTTAGAAAAGATTTTAGATCTTTATGAATAAAAAAATCGGAGGTGTTGCGACGAGTGTATTGGCGCAAATGATGCTCAAGTGTAGAGACGCTAATTTCATCACTATAATCAGGATGGTCAGTGGTGAGCGCCAACATTGCATTGCTCAACTTCGATAGATGCTTTGGGATCTCTATTGCCGCCTCATTATTGATTTTTTCCTGTTTCTTGTTGTAGATTATTTCTTCCTGTTCCGACAAAGGGCGATACTCGAATGGAATGACAAGGTGATTATTTGTTTCATCCCAGTTAAAACTAGTAACTCTCGGTAGGAAAAATCGTTTTTTGCCTTTGTTATTGTTTTGTTCAACATTGACTGTTTCAAGTTTGAAGTCAACGACTACTCCATGCGATGTAAAGGTGTAGTTATGAAAATGTTCGGTACTCTTGACATAGTACTGGTCGCTGTTGGCCCAGTGAAGGTGAACTTCTTCCCCGTTGTAAGGAATCGCATATTTATGTCGTTTGGAGTATCTTCGCTTTGATATAAAGTCGCCATCTTGGTAGTAACGACTAAAAAACGAATACAAGTGACTGAATATATTACTTAATATAAGTTCACGACTGATTACAGCATCCTTTTTCTCCTTTTTGGCTAAATATTCAGTCCCTAGTGGAGTATCGTGAAAACTGGTTAAATTTTCATCGCCATCAATGCAGTTTTTGCCAAGGATTTCAATTACTTTCTCCTTGACCTTTTCAAACTCTTCTACGGTTATGATATGGTCAGCCAGTGCCCCGCGTTCTAATTCATTGTTAACCGTCTTCAGTAGATCTTTATCGATAAATTTTTCAATTTCCTTTCTCTTGTAGTTCATTATTCGATATATGCCGAAATCCAGGTCAGCACAGTCGTATTGAAAAAGCTCGCGAAGCAAGATTTGAAACTTTTCGTAATTATGATTGGTCGCGTTCATTCTGTAGTTTTTTGAAAATCAAATCCGGGGGAGTGGCAAATTTCATGCAGTCAATTTTTCAAAATTTTATCAGATGGACTCAGAGAGTTGCGAAATTCGATACCGGACGATTCTTTTACTGTACGAGTATATGAGCATGGCACTTACCATTCACTATAAATATTGGAGATTAAAACTCGTATACAGTTGAATTCTTGATGTTACTCAAATTGATTTTGCCATGGTTGCTCCTCTTGGGGTTTGATGTGTCTTTTGTAAATAAAGTTTATCGTATCTCTGGCGGGCTTTTACAGCAATATTTTTCTGAATTAAAACAATAGATTGAACCCGATATTAAGCATGCCAACGAACCGCCTTTGAGGCGTAAAACTTGCGAAACCAGCGTTTCAAGTCCAAAAAACGAAATTCTTGGGGCAGAAAAAATTTCAGACAAGCAAAATCGCGCGTAGAATCAGCAACTTGAAAACTACGAAACTAACTTATTGGTAGCTGTTGCGAATTTTCAATTTTTGAACTTTTTTCAACGAAGCGCGTTTTACCGGCTTTCGGTCCATTGCGCTGAGTGGAGGATAGGAGCTGCTTTCCAGAAAAATCGACACCTCGAACTCAATTTCATCTTTCATGAATTGTATGACCGGAATCTTTTCCCAATGGTCATTGGCGAATCGCATTCGTTTTTCTGCAAGGTTATAACCATCAAGCAAGCGGTCTAGATGTTCGCAAAATTCCTCAACCGTTGACGAGAATACCTGCAACTCTATCGGACGACTCGCAGTAATCGATCCCGACAATGCCGCACCTGTCAAGTACGGCGAATATCCAGAAACTTCCTCCATGAATGCCAGCGCAGCCGCAATGTAATCTCTGTGGGTTTCATCTTTGGATGCCTGCCGCACCAAAGACAGCTGAGTTGAAACAGCATCTTCAATCTCAAGATTTGTCGGCAACGAACGTCTGGAAGATACGCCCAGACGCATGCATGCCTTTCGCTTGGCGCGTTGATAGTCGCGAACTCCGTCTTCAACCATGATGCGCGCTGCTTCATAACGAATTTGCAGACGCAGGCGATTATCGTCTCGAAACATGTTTCCACTTTTTAATGGTCTGCATCGCTTGAAGCCCCTTATACAGAAAAATCAACTCCCTGCACCAGTTCCCAACAGCGACTTAATTCTCAGGTTGGTTACACCTCATAGCGAACAAAGCAAATATCTCAAAATTCAAGGAATTATATATCTAACTACACGGGTCTTGAAAAGGTCAATCAACGCCATGCTTTTCTGCACAATTTTCCCAGTTCTCGCTTTCTTACTATTTTCTCTATTTAAATAATTGATTTTATTCAGTTTATTATACTGAAAACAATGTATATGCCAAGTGTTTTGTGTGGTCAGATATATACATTCCTGTACCATTTATGTTTATAAACCAACTGCCAATACCAGCTAGCCGGTATTGGCAGTTGCAAAGGTAAGCGGCTGACACAGTTTTGCTATTATTGATTAATCAACTCAACGAGGGAGAATAAGGATGAGCGCAGGAACATTATTCATTATAGCACTTGTAAGTATTTTTATTGTGCTGCCGCTGTCGAAAGTGTGAACAGCATACTTAAGGATTTTACACCCGGCAAGACCGAAGAGCGGCTGGAATTGAATCGGCAAATGGTGTTGACTTGCGAGTCCGGCTGATGTACAGTTGCCGACAGTTTTTCGAGAGAGCACTGCGGGTATCCAGTGCTGCTGAACGAATTTTTCGGCTACTGAGCAATAGGGTTGAATACAGGAATGCCTCCGCAATGGGACGAAAACAAAAGAATATCGAACCTGAAAAAGCATGGTGTTGATTTCAAAGATGTCGCAAAGGTATTCAATCCTGGTAGATATGTGCTCTACGAGGATATCGACGACAGTATAATGAAATACGGGGAATTAAGGAAGAAATTCATTGGCGAGTTCAATGGTAGATTCTACAACGGAGTCATGACATTCAGGAACGAGGACCAAAGACTGATTAGCGCACCACCAGCGAGTAGAAGAAATATAGAGATATATCTTAAAAATAAAGATTTAATTTCATAGGAGAAATGGAGTTATGAGAAATTTAAGAAAAGGCGTTTATATCAACGAAGACGAAGAAATGGATGCCGTAATGGATGAGCCTTTTGACCCAAGTAGGTCTATCATGGTGAATAACAACGACAGTATAGAATTCCATAAGGAAGTCGACAGTAAAGGATGGGACGCAGTAATCAGTCGGCTGAAAAAAGAGGGACTAGGGAACAGCGAGGTCGGATATCTCTACGAAGCTCCGATGCGATGATTATTTGTACGAAATAAACAATTGAACAGAATACGCGATGAACATATGTAACAATCTAGGAAAATCTATTGCGGTTCATAGACGCAACAGCAGGGAATTGAGTTGGGAGCTTGAAAGGAAGGGCTGGGATGGCATGTTCGATCGACTGGACAGAGAAGGGCTCGGTGGCCCGGTTATTGAAGATGTCCGCGAGTACGAATACGCACCGCCGACTAAATGACTAGTCGCTATCCGAATGATTAAATTTAAAATAACTCCTCTGCATTTTGCTGACCTACTTCGCCAATTGAAATCCCCGGTGCCAAGGATGGATTTTCCAGCATGGGCTGAGTCCCCGCAATAAAAAACTCTTGCATGCCATTCGGATGCCCATCTTCAACTGCTTTGCCAGTTTCTTTGTGAATTGTTACTGTAACTATATTGTCTGGAGGAGTATTTGACGATTCCGGCAAGCCTTCCAGTGCGGTTCTCATAAAGTCTATCCAAATCGGAAGCGCAGCCTTGGCACCGGACTCATTCTGGCCAAGATTCGACGGCTGGTCAAATCCCACCCAGACGGTTGCCGCCATATCGCTGTTAAATCCCGAGAACCATGCATCTTCAAAGTTGTTTGTCGTGCCTGTCTTGCCAGCCAAGTCGGACCGTTTAAGAGACTTGGCGGACTTGGCGGTTCCAGAATTCACAACTTCACCCAGTACCGCGTTCATCAGATAGGCATTGCCGGGTGAAATCACCCGGTTGGCAATAGGTTTTTCACCAAATTCAGAAACCACTTCGTCCACGCCCCCAGGAGATTCTGCTTCAATCAGGCAAGTATCGCAAACTACTGTCTTTCTGCCAGTCCATATTACTTTTCCATACCGGTCTTTCACAACATCAATAATATACGGTTGTACCGAATAGCCTCCGTTAGCGAAAACTGCGTATCCGGAGGCGACTTCAAGAGGCGTGAACGCTGCAGAACCCAGCGCCAGCGACAAGCCTTGAGGGAGTGCTCCCTTTTCAAAACCGAAGCCCGCCAGATATTCAGCAATATACTCCCATCCGATTGAACGCATCAAACGTACAGACACCAGATTCAGGGAACGACTCAATGCATTTCGCAATCTTGTCGGCCCATAGAATTTTCCACTATAGTTTTCAGGTCGCCATACAACGTTCGTACTTTCATCTTCAATCACTACAGGAGCGGCACTCACAACACTCGCTGGCGTATACCCCTGTTCAAAAGCCGCCGAGTAGATAAACGGCTTTATGTTGGACCCAAGCTGGCGAACTGCCTGTGTTGAACGATTGAACTTGCCCAGAAAATAGTCAAACCCTCCCACCATTGCCTGAATTGCGCCGTCTCTCGGGCGAATCGCAACAAGCGCTCCTTCAACTTCAGGAATCTGGGAAAGTCGCCAGCCATCATCCGTCGGCTTCGCATACACCATGTCGCCGGGTTTAACTGCATCGCCTGGATGCTTTAACTTTGGACCCAGCTTGCTCTGCCCTTCATGGCGCCGTGCCCACTTCATCTGCTCCCATACAATTTCAACCTCTTCTCCGCTCTTTCCAAGGGCATGCGCTCCCTGCTCGGAAACGCTGGTAATCAATACCGGAATCAATTCTTCGCTTGACTGAAGTTGTTGCAAGGCTTTGAGCCGGTCTTCCCTTGAATTCAGGTCCTCCAGTTTCCATGTTCTTACCGGCCCCCTGAAACCATGCCGTTCATCGTAGGCGTAAAGCCCCTCGCGCAAACTCTGCTCAGCTGCCTTCTGATTCTTCGAGTGAACTGTGGTGTAAATCTTGTAGCCATCTTCATAAACCAATTCACCATACAAGTCCACCACTTTCTGTCTTACATACTCCGCCACATAAGGCGCTTTCAATTCGACCTCTGCCACATGGCTGGCAGCAGTCAGCGGGGTTTGAATTGCAGCTTCATGTTCTTCTTCCGTAATTAACCCCAAGGAAAGCATTCGACCAAGGATATAGTCTCTTCGCTGAAGTGCATTCTCCGGCTGCGAGAGAGGGTTTACCCGAGATGGCGACTTCGGCAACGCCGCAAGCATCGCATATTGCGGCAGAGTGAGTTGAGAAAGCGGTTTTCCGTAGTAGGTGCGCGCCGCCGCGCCGAATCCATAGGCGCGATGTCCAAGAAAAATCTTGTTCAGATATAGCTCAAGAATTTCATCCTTGGACAATAGCCTTTCCAGTTGAAATGCTAGCAGTACTTCTTTGGCTTTCCTCACGTAGGTTCGCTCTCGACTCAAAAAATAGTTTCTCGCCACCTGCATCGTAATGGTGCTGGCACCCTGCGTGATCCCCCCGGCTTTCAAATTTTCAATTGCTGCGCGTGTAAACCCGATAAAATCCACGCCCGCATGCTCGTAAAACTTGTCATCTTCCGCCGCCAGCACAGCTTGTATGAGCTGCTGCGGCGCTTCATCAATTCGTACAGGAACGCGTCTTTCCGAGCCATACTCCGCCATGAGCAACCCGTCACTAGAATAGATTCTCAAGGGAACTTTCAGCTTGAGTTGCTGAATCGAGGAGATTTCAGGCAACTCAGGAAGCAGGGACATTCCCCAAAAATAAAGCGCCCCCAAGCCAGCAGCACCCAGAAATGCGTTGAAGAGCAATATCCCCAGTAAAATTCGCAGAACAGATTTTCGTTTAAAACGCTTCATACAGCAACAAATATTGTTAATCTGTTTCCAATTATATTACTCCTTTTGCTGTGTTCGTTTATGATATTCACTATGAATTGAGGCTATGGTGGATGCTGTGAATGAATGCAACCATAGCGCAAGCAGCTGCTTGCGCTTGCCAAGGCAACAGCAACTACGCACAAGCCACTAACAGGAGAAATTTGCGAATGGAAAATCGATTTTCAAAGCGAAAAGCGGATTGGAATGCCAAAGCGCATAATCAGGATGTTTGGCGAAAGAAAATCGCTGCGCGAGATTGGCGAGTACAAACACCCTTTGCATTTAATGACTATTTGAAGTGCAATCTCCCCAATATCAATGAATCACTACTCGGCCTTGTACAATGAAATTTGGTGGAAAACCAGGCTATCAGCACACAGATCCTGTCATCTATCTGATTGGTCCTTCTGGCGTAGGGAAAAGCACAGTCGGGCGCATACTTGCTCAAATTATGCGGCTTGAATTTGTCGACTTGGATAGCGAAATCGAAAAACATGCGGGAAAGACAATTGTGGAAATTTTCGACGAAGTTGGAGAAAGCGGTTTCCGCGAACTCGAAACTGAATCACTACTCAGATTCGCCGATAACAACTGCATGGTTGTATCCACGGGCGGCGGTGCCATAGCACGAGAAGAAAATCGGAAAATTCTAAGAAGCGGCATTGTAGTGTATCTTTATGCAACACCGCAGTTTCTGGAACGTCGGATCCGGAACAGCAAGCACCGCCCACTGTTGAACAACGGCGACCCCAAGCAAACAATTGCCCGCCTCATGAAAGAGCGTGAACCTTTGTACCGCGAGGAAGCGGACATAATTATTTACGCTGATCGTACGAGCGCCAAGGCAGTCGCAAAACAAATCGAACAAAAACTGCTATCGCAATGATTACTGTAAGCGTAGAACTGGGGCACTGCAACTATCCGATTCATATAGGAGCAAAGCTGCTCGCTCAATCTGAACTTTACAAGCCGCATGTCAAGGGATCGAAATTATTCATTGTCACAAATGAAACAGTAGCGGATTTGTACTTGCAAAAAGTAAAACATGCGATGAGCGCAGTTGGCGAGGTGCATGCCGCGGTTCTGCCGGACGGAGAAACACACAAGCAACTCTCAACAGTAGAATCGATCATTGATCAAATGCTTGCAATTCCATGCGACCGAAAAACAACTGTTGTCGCACTGGGCGGCGGTGTAGTTGGAGATATCGCCGGATTTACAGCTGCCTGCTATCAACGAGGCATCCCCTGCATACAAATCCCGACCACTTTGCTATCGCAAGTGGATTCTGCGGTCGGCGGGAAAACCGGCGTCAATCATCCCAGAGGCAAAAATATGATTGGTGCATTTCACCAGCCTGTCTGCGTTGTTTCGGATTCGGATACATTGTCTTCACTGCCTGAACGAGAATTTCGAGCCGGTATTGCAGAGATCATCAAATACGGCTTGATCCGCGACCATGAGTTCTTCAAGTGGCTGGAAGACAACATGGATTTATTGATCAATCGCGACAAGAATGCAGTTGCCTTTGCCGTGGAACAGTCTTGCAGAAACAAGGCGTATGTTGTTGCGGCAGATGAAAGGGAGTCTGGACTTCGGGCAATTTTGAATTTCGGGCATACTTTTGGACACGCAATCGAAACCGGTTTGAACTATGAAGATTGGCTGCACGGCGAAGCAGTAGCAGCTGGGATGGTAATGGCATCCGAGTTTTCCCGAAGATTGGAATGGCTGACCAGCACAGAAAACAAACGAATCGTGTCCCTGATTTCAAAAGCCGGGCTACCTGTATCTCCTCCCCCAACCCTGCAGTCGGACTATCTTAAATCCTTGATGAAAGTTGATAAAAAATCAGAATCCGGTGCGATCAAATTTGTATTGCTCAAAGGGATCGGTCAAGCCGAAGTTACCAGCGACTACTCGGATTCCATCCTGAATTCGACAATTCAATCTTTCCTGCAGTAGATGTTCCAAACGATATTAATTGCAAAAATTGCCAATTTGCTACTATACTTTTGACAGGAATTGAAACACGAAGTGTATGACGCGGAATCCAGCAAGCATTTCACTCGCCTGCCCCTTAAGGAAGTTGTCAGCTGGGGCGCATATTCAAATAGCTGAAAAATTAGAACATTGAACTAGTCGAACATTAGCAGTGAACAAAAAAACAAAAGACAGAGGGCTGTATCGCCCTGAATTCGAGCGCGACGGCTGCGGTTTCGGATTAATCGTCCAAATGGACGGAAAAAGTTCGCATTGGCTGGTGCAAACGGCCTTGCAGTCGCTGACAAACCTTTCTCACCGGGGAGCAATTGCCGCAGACGGCAAATCAGGCGACGGGTGCGGTGTGCTGCTGAAAATGCCAGACAAATTTATCCGAACACAGGCAGACCGCGAGAACATTTCCTTGAATAAAAACTACGCTGTGGGAATGGTCTTCTTGAATACCGACCCCGAAAAAGCGGCTTTCGGAAGAAAGGTTTTAGAAGAGGAACTTGCCCGCCGGGAACTTGATCCAGCTGGTTGGCGAGTAGTCCCGGTCGATTCGGATGCCTTGGGCGAGTCCGCTGCCGCATCGCAACCAAGAATAGAACAAATTTTCATTAACACGCCAAATTCTCTCTCGCCCGAAAAGATAGAAAGAGCCTTGTACTCGGCGAGACGCGTAACTGAAAAGAAAGTCAGAACAGACGACAATCAATTCTACATCTGCAGTCTATCCTCCAAGATCGTCGTCTACAAGGGCTTGTTCATGCCGGTTTACCTGCCCATTTTTTTTCCAGACTTCAAAAACCCGGACATGGAATCGTCTCTCATGGTATTTCACCAAAGATTTTCCACAAATACCGCTCCAAAGTGGGAACTTGCGCAGCCAATGCGCATGCTTGCACACAATGGCGAAATTAACACGGTTCAGGGAAATCGCAACTGGGCAGTTGCACGAGACGCAAAATATTCGGATTCCGAATTTGATGATGTTCAGGAATTGCTTCCGATCGTTGACTACGAGTCCTCCGATTCAACAAGTTTGGACAACATGCTTGATTTTTATGTAAACGGTGGCATGGACTTGCTTAGAGCAGTCCAGATTCTGATCCCGCCGGCTTGGCAAAATGTAGACAACATGGACCCGGAACTGCGGGCATTTCACCGGTTCAATTCAATGCACGTCGAACCATGGGACGGTCCGGCCGGCATTGTTTTAACGGATGGCAGGCATGCAGCATGCGTAATGGACCGAAATGGGCTTCGACCCGCCCGGTATATTGTTTCATCAGACCGGCACATGACACTTTGCACCGAGGTCGGTGTCTATGACTACAAAGAAGAAAACCTGACTGCAAAAGGCCGCCTGAAGCCCGGCGAAATGATTGCTGTCGACACCCATACAGGCGCACTTCTGCTACCAGAAGATATCAACAATCAACTAAAAAACAAACTGCCTTATTCCGAGTGGGAAAGATTGTATGAAAAACGCCTTTATACAAGACTTCTGGACGATCAGCATTTCAGCATTCGGTTGAATCCGTTCGAACTTGCAATATACAACAAGCTTTTTCATTTGACGTACGAAGAAGAGCAGCAGGTGATCCGAGTCCTGGGGGAAATCGGACAGGAGGCCGTTGGCTCGATGGGCGATGATGCACCTCTCCCCGTCTTGTCCCGCGAAACACGCTCGCTGTACGACTACTTCCGACAGCAATTCGCTCAAGTGACAAACCCGCCGATCGACCCGCTACGCGAACAAATTGTCATGTCAATCGAAACCACGCTTGGACGAAACTATGGTCTTTTCAAGGAAACACCGGAACTGGCCAAGCGACTTATAGTCGGTTCGCCGATTCTGTCAGGGCGAAAATTCTATGCACTATTGGAGCATGACGACCCCAACTACAAGGCTATCAAGATTGACTTGAACTATTCTCCAGACGAAGGACTCCAGGCTGCAATTGTCAGAATTTGCGACGAATCTGTCGAAGCTGTTCAGGCTGGCTATACACTGATTACATTGTCTGACCGGGAAGTTCAAAAAGACAAGCTTCCAATCCACGCATTATTGGCAACCGGAGCCGTTCATCACCGCCTGATCAAAGAACAAATCCGGTGCGATGCAAACCTGATTGTTGAAACGGCTACCGCTCGCGACCCGCATCAATTCGCGGTACTAATCGGTTACGGCGCCACAGCAATTTATCCCTATCTAGCCTATGCAGTGCTGCTGGAATCCGCAAGGAAAAGAACACTGGACTCTCAAGCAATCACCATGCTGCGCACTTATCGGAACGGTATCAATAAAGGGTTGTTCAAAATCATGTCCAAGATGGGCATAGCAACAATTATCAGCTATAGAGGTGCCCAGTTATTTGAAGCAGTCGGCCTGCACAGCGATGTAGTTGAATTGTGCTTTCCGGGAACAGTCTCCAGAATTGAAGGCACAACATTCGAGGATCTGGAGAATGACCAGAAGCATCTGGCAAAAATCGCCTGGGACCCCAGGCAGCCAGTTCATCATGGTGGCTATCTTAAATATTCAACCAATGGAGAACAGCATGCGTTCCATCCCGAAGTCGTTCAAACTCTGCATGCTGCTGTTGAATCCGGCGACCGCGGAAAATATGACGAGTTTTCATCACTGATAAACAACAGAGCACCTATTGTTCTTCGGGACCTGATGAAGACCCGAAGCCTGAACGGTGCTGTTTCACTATCAGAAGTTGAATCTGTTGAAGAAATTTGCAAGCGATTCGATAGTGCGGCGATGTCATTGGGCGCTCTTTCACCTGAAGCGCACGAAACACTGGCAGAAGCGATGAACGAGATTGGCGGACGGTCAAACTCTGGTGAAGGAGGCGAAAGCCCGCATCGCTACGGCACTGATAAAAGTTCCAGAATCAAGCAGGTAGCTTCGGGCAGGTTTGGGGTCACTCCCACCTACCTGGTCAATGCGGATGTATTGCAAATCAAGATTGCCCAAGGTGCAAAACCCGGCGAAGGCGGCCAACTGCCAGGACACAAAGTCAGCGAAATGATTGCCTCGCTGCGTTATTCCTTGCCCGGAGTCGCATTAATTTCACCGCCGCCTCACCACGATATTTATTCCATTGAAGATCTTGCTCAATTGATTTTTGATCTGAAGCAGATTAATCCAGATGCACTCGTATCGGTCAAACTTGTCTCGGAAGCGGGTGTTGGAACGATTGCAGCCGGCGTGGCCAAAGCTTATGCAGATTTGATCACAATTGCCGGGTACGACGGTGGCACGGGTGCCAGCCCTGTTACTTCCGTGAAGTATGCCGGCAGTCCTTGGGAACTTGGCCTCGTGGAGACACAGCAAGTTCTCAGGATGAGCAATCTTCGCCACAGGGTTCGGTTGCAAGTGGACGGTGGTCTGAAAACCGGACTTGACGTTGTCAAGGCGGCGATTCTCGGAGCAGACATGTTCGGCTTCGGCACTGCGCCCATGATCGCAATGGGATGCAAGTACTTGCGCGTTTGCCATTTGAACAATTGCGCAACCGGCGTAGCAACCCAGGATGAAAATTTACGCAAGCAGCATTTTGTAGGTACCAAGGACAAAGTGGTACGTTATTTCAAGTTTGTTGCACAGGAAGTTCGAGAAATTCTGGCTTCGATGGGTGTCCGCAGTCTCAACGAAATTATTGGACGGCCGGAATACCTTGAGTTGATTGATGGCAAAACCGTCCGGCAGCAGAGACTTGACCTGAGTCCTGTACTATCGACAGCTGGCGTACCGGAAGATGAACCTCGCCAATGCATAGCATCCCAAAACAAGCCTTGGGACAAGGGCGAACTTGCTGAGCGCATGGTCCGTGATGCACTGCCGGCGATCAGGAAAGGCGAACAGACTCAGCTTGACTACAAAATTTCCAATGTCAATCGTTCAATCGGGGCTCGACTGTCGGGAGAAATCGCCAAAATTCATGGGAATACCGGTATGGCAGATACGCCTGTTACGATACGGTTTAAAGGCACTGCCGGGCAAAGTTTTGGAGCATGGAATGCCGGAGGGCTTCATCTGTACCTGGAGGGCGATACCAACGATTATGTCGGCAAGGGAATGGCAGGCGGAAAAATCGTACTTAAGCCAAACGAAAAAAGCAAGCTCATCACAAATGAAACGCCAATTGCAGGAAATACTTGCCTGTATGGTGCAACGGGTGGCAGGTTTTTTGCCGCGGGCACTGTGGGAGAGCGTTTTGCAGTACGCAATTCAGGCGCAATCGCTGTGCTGGAAGGCTGCGGCGACCACGGATGTGAGTACATGACCGGCGGTGCAGTCCTCATTCTTGGAAATACCGGCGTTAACTTTGGTGCAGGCATGACTGGAGGGATTGCTTTTGTGCTTGATATGGAACGGGTATTCGTTGACAACTACAACCACGAATTGATTGACATTCATCGCCTTACTCATGAAGATATGGAACCGCACCTGAGCTACATGTACGACCTGATTGCAGAACATATAGTGGAAACGGGAAGCCATTGGGCCGAACGTGTATACGAGGACTTTTTCAAGCTGGTCGGAAAATTCTGGTTTGTGAAGCCGAAGGCGGCTGATATCAAAACCTTGATGGAAGTGCTGCGCGAAGCTGCATAGGTCAAGTCCAAGTTTTATTTGCAACAATGAAAGACCATTTCCAGTTTGTAGAACTGCCCCGGCAAGACCCGGAGAAAACGCCGGCCCAGTTTCGTATTCTTCACTGGAATGAAATTTACGACCACTACGACCCGGTGACTGCCGCTGCGCAGTCCGGGCGTTGCATTTCATGCGGCAATCCCTACTGCGAATGGAAATGCCCGGTTCACAACCATATTCCGGACTGGCTCAATCTGGTTCGGGAAGGCAGGCTGTTCGAGGCCGCCGAGTTATCGCACCAGACCAATTCGCTGCCGGAAATCTGCGGCCGTATTTGCCCCCAGGACAGACTGTGCGAAGGGGCTTGCACTATGAACGACGGCTTTGGAGCAATAACAATTGGCTCGGTAGAAAAATACATAACGGACGAAGCCTTTTTACGCGGATGGAAACCGGATCTTTCGAATATAGAGAAAACCGGCAAGAAAGTGGCGGTCGTTGGCGCTGGTCCTGCAGGGCTGGCTTGCGCTGACGTTCTCGTACGAAACGGAGTCGATGCAATCGTATACGACCGCTACCCTGAAATCGGCGGTTTGCTTTCCTATGGAATCCCCCCCTTTAAACTCGAAAAGAGAATTGTTCTGAAGCGGCGGAAAATTATGGAGGAGATGGGAGTGCAGTTTGTATTGGATACTGACGTTGGAGTAGACGTAACACTTTCTGAACTTCTGGACAAGCATGACTCGGTATTCCTGGGTATGGGAACCTACACCTATATGAAGGGTGGGTTTCCCGGGGAGAACATGAAAAATGTTTACGAGGCACTCCCCTACTTGATCGGAAATATAAATTTTATGGAAGACTGGGATCCGCAGGGATTTGAATATGTGAACTTGCGAGAACAAGATGTAGTTGTTCTTGGCGGGGGCGACACAGCAATGGATTGCGTACGAACTGCAGTACGCCAAGGTGCAAGCCGGGTTACTTGCGTCTATCGACGAGATGAAGAAAATATGCCGGGTTCCCGGCGAGAGGTCTGGCATGCAAAGGAAGAAGGTGTTCGATTTCTGTGGAATCAGCAACCTGTAGAAATTATCGGCAATGGCAACGCAGAACAAGTCAAAGTGATTGAAACAAAACTTGGAGAGCCGGACGAGCGCGGCCGCCGGCAACCGGAACCTGTTACGGGGAGCGAGCAGCTGATTAAGTGTGACAGTGTAATTATTGCTTTTGGTTTTCGACCGAACCCTAGCGACTGGTTTACCGAATTTCATATTGATGTAGATTCCTTCCTTCGAGTGAAGGCAAGTCCGGATACCGAATTTCCTTTTCAAACATCCAACCCCAAAGTTTTTGCCGGAGGCGATATGGTTCGGGGTGCTGACTTGGTTGTAACTGCAGTTTTTGAAGGTCGGGAAGCGGCGCGGGGAATCATGAACTTCCTGGGTGTTTAATTTGGTGCAAGTTTCTGGCAGCAATGCCATCCCGCCAGATGAAAGGCTTATTGTTGCACTTGATTTGCCAAGCGAGCGCGAAGCACTTCAACTTGTCGACAATTTGGGCGATACAGTCAAGTTCTATAAAGTCGGTCTGGAGCTGTTTTCCAGCGGAACCGGAATTAGCCTGATCAAAACGCTCATAGGCAGAGGCAAAAGAGTATTTGCTGATTTCAAGTTTTACGACGTTCCGGCAACAGTCAGTCGCGCTGCAAGGCAATTAAACAGTCTGGGAATTGACTTTTTGACTGTGCATGCGGAATTGTCAGTTATGGAAGCGGCAGTAGAAGCAGTTGACAGTGCCGGCATTCTGGCTGTCACCGTATTAACCAGTTTCGACCAGCACAGCATCGAATCCATGGGATTCCAGGGCGGTGTTGGTGACATCGCACTCAAGAGGGCCATACATGCATACGATGCCGGCTGTGCTGGTGTAATTGCTTCAGGGCAGGAAGCCAAGTCGATCAAAGCTCAAATTGACGGTACTCTCCTAGTTGTTACGCCTGGGATTCGCAAGGATAAATTTTCACACGACGACCAAAAACGCACAGTAAGCCTCTCAGAAGCTTTTGAAGCGGGCTCAGACTACGTAGTGGTAGGCCGGCCAATACGAGATGCGAAAAATCCAGCTTTGGCAGCAGAGGAAATGCAATCGGAAATTCAACGAATCATATGCAGTTGAAACAGTGACAAGTACAACTGACTCCGGCAAACTGGAAAACGACAGACTGCTCCGTGCTTTAAAGCGTGAACCGGTTGACCAAACCCCTGTATGGATCATGCGCCAAGCGGGAAGGTATCTCCCGGAATACCGGGCAACCCGCAAGAAGGCGGGTGACTTTTTAACCTTGTGTCGAACTCCGGAACTCGCATGCGAGGTTACCATGCAACCTTTGCGACGTTTTCCCCTGGACGCTGCAATTATTTTCTCGGACATCCTGGTCATTCCAGATGCCATGGGACTTGGATTGAGAATGGAAGAGTCGGTCGGACCTGTATTCGAAAATCCAATTGTTCATCCATCAGAAGTGAGTAAACTTGGCATTCCAGATCCTGAAAGCGATCTTGGATATGTTCTCGAGGCAATCCGGACAACGAAAGATGCCCTTAACGGGTCGGTTCCATTAATCGGTTTTTCAGGAAGCCCCTGGACTCTTGCAGTTTACATGGTTGAAGGACGCTCAAAGACACAATTTGACAAAGTCAAGTCATTTGCTGCAGAGCAAACAAAAGCAATGCATTCGCTATTGGACATTCTTTCAAAATCGGTTTCGGTTTATCTGGAAGCTCATGCAAAAGCGGGGGCGAATGCACTGATGGTATTCGATACTTGGGGCGGCATACTGGATACAGAACAGTACATGTCTTTTTCACTTGCGTATATGCACAAAATTGTGAACCACCTTGCAGAAACAGTACCGCAAATTCCGGTAATTCTGTTTACCAAAGGTGGCGGAAAATGGATTGAACAAATTGCGGATACAAATTGCCAGTGCATCGGCCTTGACTGGACAATTGATATCGGCGAAGCAAGAAAGCGCGTGGGCGACAGAATCGCTTTACAGGGAAATTTGAATCCGGGTACGTTAAGAGAAGATGAAGCCGAGATTCGCAAGCAAACCGAGCAAATTTTGCAATCTTACGGACCGGGAAACGGTCATGTCTTTAATCTGGGACACGGCATAACGCCAGACATAAACCCGGGGCACGTATCAGTTATGGTTGAAACGGTACAAAATGCAAGCCGCATCTACCACAGTTGAAAATTCAATTGTCGCGAATCAATCCAGATTCTTCCAGATATCCTCTGTCCGTATAACCCGAATTGCACCTTGGCGTGCAAATCGTTTTGGCCATTTTAGTCCAGCTTTTTGAAAACAGGAATCAAGTATAAACAACTTCCTATTTTGGTATAGCGCAGCTCTCGCCTGAGTTAAAGCACCAGACGAATCACTGGCCTCAACGATTATCGTGGCATCGCTAATTGCACTCATCGTTTTATTGCGTTCGGGGAAGAAAAATCGATTGGAAAGCGGGTTTTGCTGTAAATATCGAAGAACCGGAACCTGTGAAATCACAAGATGCTCTTTTGCAATTCTATTCTGCAGATCTGTATTTTCTTGAGGGTACGCTTTGTGTATTGGTGTCCCGATTACTGTAATCGTTCGACCTCCTTCGGCAATAGCGGTTTCATGAGCTTCGGTATCAATCCCTTTGGCCAGCCCCGACACAATGGTAATGTCACGCTGAACAAGCTTTTTGGCTAACTGTCTGGCGCGCTGGACACCTTCTGGACTTGCATTGCGACTTCCGATAACAGAAACACTCCTTGATTCAACAAATTCCCAAATTCCACGAAAATAGAGCAATTCGACCGGATGATGTGCATCACGCAATTTTTGCGGGTAATCACCGGCATGATTTATTCGAATACCAAACCTGGAAGCGCCGCTGGCGCGCAGTTCTTCAAATACCCGATTACTGCATTCAGCAGCTTTGGAATATGGAACAAATTCCGAAGGAAGCATTTCCGGGAATTGTGCAAATTTTTCAGCCAAAGATTTAAACGTTGTGCCTTTCTCAAGCCATAGAGATTCATATGCACCTAGCTCTATAAACGGTGATATAGGCGAAAGTGCCGGCATTTCGTCTTCATGATTTTTTAGCGCCAATGAACTCATGAAATATAGAACTTATTGATTATCGCCTTCTCTGATTTGTCAAACAGTTAGTTTATCAATCCAGATTCTAAGCAATTTGCTCAAACCTGAATCTGGATCAAGGCAAGCATTGATATTTTGAGTCAAGTCTTGGCTTGCCAGTACAAATCACCCTGTTCTCATCAACCAGTTTAATCAGTGTGGCGTATAAAGACCTTGAAGCAGCACCGTGCAACGCAGGGTCAGTATCTTTGTAGGCCAGGGGTACTATTTCATCAATCGTTGTAAACCCCTGATCCAAATATTCGATTACCTGCTTTTCTCGCTGATAGCGATGCTGTATGTATGCCTCTAAGAGGGGTTTGGGATGATTGATTTTGGGACCATGAGTCGGATAGTAAACCTGGTCATCCGATTCAAGCAGTTTTTTTAAACTGCTGATATAGTCCGACATATTGCCATCTGGAGGAATAATAACACTTGTCGACCAGCCCATAACATGGTCACCGGTGAACAAGGAATTCTCCTCCTTCAATCGATAGCAAACATGGTTTGAAATATGACCGGGTGTATGCAAGCACTCCATAGTCCAGCCTTCTCCTTTTACGATTTCACCGCCTTTTACATAGACATTGGGTCGAAATTCAGTATCAATATCCTCCTCCACTTTTTCCGCCGGTTCATCTTTGCATTCCACCAGCGGACCAAATCCATAAATTTCAGCGCCGCAGGCAGACTGCAAGGGGCGACTTCCCGGAGAATGGTCGCTGTGGGTGTGGGTAACAAAGATATGAGTAATTGTCTCTGCTGCCAGACTGCTCAGAATTGCATCAATATGCTCGGGCAGATTCGGACCCGGATCTATTACTGCGACTTTTCCTCTTCCAACAATATAGGTTCCAGTACCGCGAAAGGTAAAGCGGTTCGGATTTTTTGCAACAATTCTGCGAATCAGAGGGGAGACATCATGCATCACCCCATATTCAAATTCGTCGTCTATAACATGTGGAAGTGGAACTGCCAAATGATTTCTCCGCTTTGAACTTTATTTGAGAACTGCTCTAAAATGACTTGCATCGGTTTCAAAGGTTTTATGATAAGTGATTCAAGTTTAATTACCCACTGAAAAATGCTTACGCGAATCAAAATCAGGCATTTCAAATTATTTGAAGAAGTTGAACTCGACCTTGGTCAACATGTTGTCCTGGCAGGTCCAAACAATTCGGGGAAAACATCGCTGCTCCAGGCAATCGCTTTGTGGGAAACCGGCTTGAAAAAGTGGCTCGCAAACAAAAGTCGTGAAATTAGAACAACAAAAAGGCTAAACAGAATAACTATAAACCGTAACGATTTAACAGCATTGCCAGTGCCGTCCTCAGATCAACTTTGGCACCAGCTTCAAATGCGTTCCATCAAGAAAACCAAAGCAAATAAAGTAAAAACTAACCGCCTGCTCATTGAAATTACAGTTCATGGCTTGGATTGGTCGTGCGGCTTTGAATTTCACTACGCAAATTCAGAGTCAATTTACTGCAGGCCGCTACGCACAGAGGAGAAAAAGACTTTCGCAATCCCAGAACAAGCAAGCAAGGTAAAAATTGCTTACCTGCCACCGATGTCAGGTCTAATAGCAAATGAGTTACGTTTAGACCCCGGTGCAATTGATGTTCGTTTGGGTGAAGGTCGTACCGCAGAAATTTTGCGAAACTTGTGCTATCAACTTGCTTCTTTGGATGACGGTCAATGGGAGCACTATTGCAACCAGATTGACTCTCTATTTGGTGTCCGATTAATTGAGCCTATGTACATTGGTGAACGCGGGGAGATCGCCATGGCTTATAAAAACAATGACGGTGTGCTCCTGGATTTGTCAGCAAGCGGACGAGGGCAGCAGCAAACAATGTTATTGATGGCACATATGATGCTAAATCCGGGTTCCGTATTGTTGCTTGATGAACCTGATGCCCATTTGGAAATGCTTCGCCAGCGAAAAATTTATTCGCTACTTAAAGAAAATGCTGAGCAAACGAATAGCCAAATTATCGCAGCAACCCATTCGGAAGTCTTGTTAAACGAGGCAGCAGGGCAACAAGATACACTAATTGAGTTTACTGGCAAACCGCGTACCCTAAATGGAAACCGTACAAGTCAGATTTTCAAATCACTATCAGATACTGGTTTCGGACATTACCTAAGTGCAGAAAAATTGGGATGGGTCTTATATCTGGAAGGACCAGATGACTTATTGATTTTACGTGAGCTCGCGAAAATTTTGAACCATCCAGCCAAATATCATCTAGAAGCACCATTTGTTCATTATGTTAGCAATCAACCTTCCAAAGCTAACGCCCATTTTTATGGTCTACTTGAAGCCAAATCAAACCTTTGGGGAATTGCTATATTTGATCGGCTTGAGATAGAACTAGACGGGTCAACTAATTTTATTCAAACCATGTGGAGAATGCGAGAAATCGAAAATTATATTTGTCAGCGTGAAGCTATCTTGAAACTGGCAAAATTCCAAGGTGTTATTAAATCAGTGGGTCCACTTTTTTCCGAAAATTGGCAAGACACAATGAAAGCGAGTATTGAAGAAATAGAACAAGCAATCAACACAATCGGCAAGCCGTCACCTTGGGGGCCAGAAATTAAAGCAAGCGATGATTTTCTCGAACCTTTATTTAAAAATTTTTACAACAAGTTGAAGTTGCCAGAACAGTTTTTCAAGAAAGACTACCATCAGTTAGTTCAATTTTTGAAAAAAGATAGTATTAGTGAAGAGGTGACCGAAAAGTTGGACGCAATTGTTAATGTAGCCGATCGTGCAAATTCAAGTAAAGATTGAATGAACTACAAAATGGCAATTTCGTAACCAGCGAGTAAATTGTGGCAATTAAACTCCCAATAGATTGGATTGTGTCCTGTGAAATAAGGAGCCAAGACAATTCAGTTCAAATTCAAACCGAATTCTTCTACTCTCGTCAACAGCGCTTTTTTCCAATATGATTCTCGACGAATTACTGTGTCATCCTGTACTTTAGCCAGAAAAACTTCCAGCAGAGTGAATTTAAGATTTGCACGAGCTAGGTCTAAACTATCACCAAGCAACTCTACTAGCTTTTTGTTTCCGCCATGTCCAGAGTAAACATAGTCTTGCCATCTAGACCAGATGCCCCAATCTCCGTAGGCTGATCCAATATATCTTTTGCCTGTACTGGTATCTGTAATCATATAAATTCCCTTCATGTTCTCTAATGCCAGTTTCCAATCCGGTTTTTCGATTACAGTCTCTAATTCAGTGAAAGGAATGTCAATGTTCTCATAACCAGGAAATACCATTCCTGAGTATGGTTCACGTAGAATTTCTAAAACTTGAAACTTGTCGTAATGATTTTCGAATTTAACTCTTGTTGTCCGCTCTTTGTAGTTTAACCGTAACTTTAATCGGCCAATATATTTTTCCCCCTTTTCTGTGAGTTCAACCTCGTACCGGTCTTCATGACGGCCAATAACCCGAAACACACCACCAAACAACCAGGCATCATTTTCATGGTAGAAATCCATTACCGAAAATATGAACTCTCGATTGAATTCATTCTTGCCAGGCCTGTACTCCTGCCATTCTTTCCATTTTGAACTATCGCTAACCCATTCATCTAAGGGATAAACTTGTCCTTCTTTATACCAGCGTCCAAAATGAATCTTATAATTTTCAACGTTGTTAACTGGCCAGATGTCCTTCAAAAGAATTGATCTTTCCATATTTAGTCTCGTAAATTTTGATTTATTGTCAATCTTGACTAATCCTTTAAATTAAACGCTAAAGCGCATCTTCTGTATTTCAATTGTGCAGAACCTGTATTAATTCATATCAGACTGTGTCCTCATTTCTTTCAATATAAAATCCATACACCTAACTTTAAGCTCGTCATAGATTTGCTTGCGAGCATCCCAGTCACTATTTTTGAAATTTCTTCTCAACTCATCTAGCTTCTCAGAATTATTCTGATGCAAATAAGTTTTCATGTCTTCTAATAAGTCCCGCTTATTCAGCTTTCCTGAAGGGTCACGGTCCAAGTAACTCGTCAAGACTTCTTCTAGCAGATTAATGGATCTCATATCCCCTTCCCGATAAGCCAGATATATGAGTTCATCTCGGCAATTGTTCACCACATGCTTATCCATCTCGGTGAAAATGAACTCATCGTTGTCTTTGTCATTGACTGAAATCAGAGCCGAATAACCCATGTACAAAGCAATAGGTACACCAAAAATGGTTGAAACAATCCTCCATTTTCCCCACTTTCTCTTTCCGGTCCTCCCACCTTCCTTTCTTTTTTCATTCATTTCTTTTTGTCTCCACACAATTTTGCTCCTGCCGGGAATTAAAATTGACGAATGAAAACTAACTTCAAAAGACAATCTTAATCCAAGTAATTTAAGTTAAAATCGCATGATAACAATCACCCCCCCCCCCTTATGTCAAGTAACAATTTCAGTTTTTTCTTTGCTAACCCTTTTCTTGCTTCATAAGGGATTTTAGAGAGGTGAGGCACGAATTGATAAGTATTCATTTTGGGAATTTAGCCCAGAATTCATGTTCACGAACTAGACCTAATACAAGTGCTCACTGATTATTTTGAGAAGCAGGAAAGGAATAGTTGAATATTTCAGGATTGTTTTCGGAATTTTGAATGGCTGGTCACAGAGCATCTGATACTAGGCTATTAGCCAAGTACACCAACCTGTAGAGTTACTTTCAAATTTCTCTTGTCGGTGTAATTTACCCTCCAAATACCTTTATCACCGCTTTGATTTTTCCTTATTTAACCGGTGACTCTATAGTCAGTCCGATTAAACCTCTCCACAAATCCTCATGAAAATAAATTCTGGTTTATTCACTCAGTTTGATACGCCTTTATTGTTGAAGTAATTTATTGGCGGCAGTACCACTCGATTCCATGCTTGTCCACATGGTCTCGTACTGCGTCATTTTTCAGATTCTTGTACAAAAGCAAGTCCACCCTTTGAGGTACAGTTAAATACTCCATTTCAGTAGCGAGCCGTGTATAGTCCGAAAATGTAAGTTTGTCTCCATAAAGCGCAATATCTATATCGGAAGTCGTTGTAAATGTACCCATGGCCCGCGAACCAAAAAGCACTGCCCGCTCCACCCTTTCGTTGGACGACAACACTTTAAGAATTGCTTCCCTGTATCTTTCTTTCAGACCGTCGTCAATACTTGTCATGCTGTTCAAGTGCACTCAGTAAATCTTGAAGGACTGGAAGGTAGCATTCCTTAACCGCTTTTTCCATCTTCGCAGCTTGCACTGCATCATACATGTGACTCATAGTATTTTGCTTTCCAAAAGCATCAAGCAGTATTTCACAATTGCCCTCGTCTAGATACTGTGCTTCAAATCCTCTGCGCATTGACTCTCGTGGTGACTTGACCACAAATCCCTCAATTGAAAGCACATGTTTTAATGCTTTCCAACCTTGTTCAAAAGTAAAAGAAAAAATGCTCGCCAATCCAGCTATTTCAAGATTGGAATATTCGTCTTGGTCACAGGCATCTTCCAATTGAAGCAATGCATTTCTAAAACTGCCTAAACGCTGTTTCCAACGTTCATCTTTATTTTTTCTTGGCATAACCGGTTAATTGTCCGCCATACGAGCTTTACTGCTGATTCCAAGGCCTCGCATTTTTGCTCTTCCCAAAAAATTCCTTTCAATTAAAATCATCTTTTTCAAGTCCCGTTTCATGGTACAAATCGGCATGCTGCCAGTTTCGCTGACAGATTCTAATATTCTTCACACAGTATCAGAGCTTATCTGCTATTCCTGTTACGCCTTGGCTTTTGATGATTTGGCTATATTAACTGCTTTTCCAGTCGGATTGTTCTTCAGCAACCTTTCGTATTCTGACAATAGGAGCAACTGGGAAGTATCGCTGGCACTATTGTCAGCGATATTGTCTAACTTTATCAAGCAGGCATATAAGCAGCATTGCACCATTTGCAAATGCTTTTGTAATTTTAATTTGTCTGCCTTACGCTCAAGATTTCTTCTGGATTTAATAATCAGGAGTTGATTTCCAATCGGAATCTTTCAAAACCGGCACCAGAATGACTGGTACTATTTTTCAGATTTACAAGGGAGTTTCAAACTTTAGCATTATTCTGTGGTCTCTACTATCCTTGCTCTCCTTAAGTTCGTTTTCCAGACTAATCTTCATATCAGAAGCAGTTGAAAAGCGGCCGCCGAGACGGTAAGAGACTTCACTGCTTGACCAATTTACTCCAGCATAAGGAGTTAAAACTACACCATTGGATATTGACATCCCATAGCCAACTTCCATTTCGGTACTTGCAGCCAGGCTGCTTTCGCTGATGCCACCCGATACACCGTTGTCCCAAAGAGAACTGCTTCGACTGCTCGTGTCACCGTGCGCCCATTCAAAGTTGTATGATAGTCCCAATTCATCGGTACTTGGCGTACGCTCAACTGACAAGCCTATGCCCCAGTCTTTTTTGCCACTATCGTGATGAACCAAAGTGCGGGCCGATGATTTCACTGAAATCCCGGCACTTGGGTTTTCATATCCCAATGCACCGCCCAATTCAATACCCATACCAGTTTCTCCATGGCCGCCATCCCATCGTAGCCCGAGCTCCAATGATGGGGCAAGCACTGCATCCGAAGACAGTTTACGAGAGAAAACACTTTCCAGGGAAATTCTTGTTCCGTACGTATCTATGTTTGCATCTAAAATATTATTGTCATTGACCTTCAGCTGTGACCCCCAAATCTCTCCCTTAATGTTGACTCCCAATTCGGTTTCACCTCGCTCACTGGACGAATAAAGCTTGTATTTCCCCCCACTGGCAACCATGATGTGCTGACCTGCACTCTCTCGGCTACCACTAAAATCGGCGTTGACTGAAACTTTTCCTTTTCGATAACCGGCTAAAGCCCAAACGCTCGCATCGTCAGAAATTTCCCAGCTTGCGTAGGGATGCACCCCTCCCATTTGAAGTTTGAGCTTGCCCGTCAAATTATTATCCCGGCCAGTGTAGTCAGCTGAACCCTTCGACCATGAAAATACTACACCGTATAAAACCCCGGCAGAATATTTCGCATCAATTCCGAGATGCATCGAAAACAGATTTCCTTCCCAATCAGCCAAACTGTTGTTGCCGCCTTTCAGACTTTGGTAGTCGCTTGTTCCCCAAATTGTCAGAGTGTCTGCTCCAATATCTCCTCCGCCTGTTCCTCCAGTATGGAAACCATCAACACCTGACTCTCTCGTCCCGGGCGAGTATATAAATGAAGCATGATGCAGTGCTTCATTCAATGAAAAGTCTTCACTGTTCAAATTTTCTTCATTGGCTTTCAGTGCGTCCAGCAAGGATAATCGATTAGCAAGGCTGGACTTACTTACTTCTGACCCTGACTGTGCATGACCGATTCGGTCCGTTACTGCTTCGACTGTACTTTGGGTCACCGCCCGCGAAAGTTCCGATAGAATTACGCTGTTGGTATCTTGATGTGCAACCTGTAACTCTAGTGCTAACGATCTCCTGGTTATTTTTACCGTATATGTCATCATTTCCTCACGGCCATTCTTGCTCGCAGTCACTACGATGTTTATCATTCTCGCATTTCCTTCCTGCAACTGAATTAGACCGCTTTCACTCCCACTTAACACTACTTCTTCCCCTACTGTGATTACTGCATTATCGGGATCTGCCGCTATAGGAGTTACTGTTACATTTTCGACACTGTGTTCGACAAGCACCTGATAATTCAAATTGGATCCCAAGAATGCGGGGGCCAGCGTTCCTTCTGAAAGAATTAAATTGCTTAATTCTGCATTGAGCATTATTTCTTCCGTAGCTATAGCTGCGCCCTCGCCAGAATCGTCGTTTTTAATCGTTCCAATTCCAACAGACGTAAGTATTGCCGCATTATCTGCATCGCTCAAGGCTACAGAAATCGTTTCATCTGGCTCGAATTCGCTATCTCCAATAACTGAAACTTCAATTGTCTTCGTCGTCTCGCCTGCCGCAAATGTCAAGGTGCCCGCATTTATCCTCGAATAGTCCGTCCCCGATGTTGCTGTACCAGCAGTTGGCATGTCTGCGAATTCTACAGAAACAGCTTGCCAGCTAGAGGCAGATAGACTAACCGTAATGGCGAGAGCGGTCGTCTCTCCGCTATCCCCCTCCGCGACACTGGATGAAGAAATTGACAAAGAGGGAACATCATCGTCCGTTATCGTGCCTGTACCGGTGCCCGTCGAGATACTTGCATTGGTTGAATTGCTCAGGGCTATCAATACGGTCTCGTCTGGCTCATCCAGCACATCGCCATTTACGGTCACGCTAATCGTTTTGCTCGTCTGACCCGCGGAAAATGTGAGAGTGCCTGATGATACTACTGCATAGTCCGTTCCGGAAACTGCCGTTCCAGTGCCTGCATCTGCATATCCCACAGTAACTTGTTGCGCGCTTGCCGGATTCAGCGACACCTGGAATTCTAAAGTTGCAGTCCCGCCTGCCTCACCTTCAGTTACAGACGGGGAAGAAATTGACAAGCTCGGAGAACCATCATCGTCCGTTATCGTGCCTGTACCGGTGCCTGTCGAAATATTTGCATTGGTTGGTGAACTGAGTTTCACAACCATCGTCTCATCTGTTTCATTCACAACATCGCCGACAACCGAGATATCAATTGTCTTGCTCGTTTCGCCCGGTGCGAATGTCAGCGTGCCCGATTCTAGTGTGTCGTAGTCCGTTCCGGAAGTTGCTGAACCAGTCCCGCTGTCTGCAAAGCTTGCGGTTACCTGTCGGCCGCTTGGTACACTCAGTTTCACCTTGAACTGCAATGTAGCTGAACCACTATTTCCCTCAACAACACTTGGCGAATTTATTGAAAGTGTGGGAGTCGCATCGTTGTCGTTGATAGTGCCAGTATTTGTTGCTGTAGAGATCGTCGCATTCGTCGGACTGCTCAACTTTACAACGATAGTCTCTGCCGGCTCGTCCAGCGTATCGCCTTTGATATATATATAAATATACTTGCTCGTTTCACCTGGTGCGAACGTCAGCCTGCCCGATTCCAGTGTACCGTAGTCCGTTCCGGAAGTCGCTGTGCCTGTGCCTGCATCCGCATAAGACACCTGCACCTGCTTCTCACTCGTCCTGCTGAGTGACACTAGAAACCGCATTGCTACAGATGTAAAACTACTGTCGCCTTCGGTCACCGAAGCTGCCCCGAGCGACACTGTCAGTGCCGTTTTATCGGCCGGCGACGATGTGTCCGAAGCATCGTCGTCTTCAATTGTCAGCAACACGTCCGACGGATTGGTTGCGCCCACGGAATTCGTTGCCGAACCCGACACTGTCAATGTCTTGTTCGCCGCCTCTACACTGTTGTTTACCGCCGTAATCGTTACTGTGCCGGTGCTGGTCGTCGAACCAGCTGCGATCGTCAGCGTTTCGCCGTTTTGTGTGAAATCGCCTGCAACCGCAGGAGCATTCTCACTCACCGAAACAGTGACCGTCGTGGTTGCGCTTGACGCATGATTCAGCGTCGCGGTCACCGTCGTCAAGCCGCCATTCTCAGAGATCGAATTGTCCGCCAGCAACAGTGTCACCGTTGGTGCCCCGTCGTCGTCCTCCAGCGTCAGCGTCGCCCCGGTCACCGCACCGATGCCCTGAGTGTTCTGTGCTGTCGCTACCACCGTCGCAGTACGGTTCGGCTCGTCCTTCAAGTTGTCTGCCGCAGCAATCGTCGCCGTGTCAGAGCTGTTCGACGTGCTGCCCGCCGCAATCAAGATGGTCGCATCCTCACCCACCGTGTAGGAACCCGATACCGCAGTTACCGTAATTGTTGTGGCCGCACTCGACGCATGGCTCAATGTCGCCGTCACTGTCGTGGTCCCACCGTTCTCCGAAATCGAACTGTCCGCCAGCGTCAACGTCACCGTCGGCGCTCCGTCGTCGTCTTCCAGCGTCAATGTCACCCCGGTTACCGCACCCACGCCTTGAGTGTTCTGCGCCGTGGCCGTCACCGTCGCCGTCCGGTCCGGTTCATCCTTCGTGTTGTCCACAGCATTGATTGTCGCCGTGTCGGAGCTATTCGTTGTGCTGCCCGCCGCAATTGAGATGGTCGCATCCTCACCCACCGTGTAGGAACCCGATACCGCAGTTACCGTAATTGTCGTATCCGCGCTTGATGCCTGGCTTAGTGTCGCCGTCACTGTCGTCGTGCCGCCGTTCTCCGAAATCGAACTGTCTGCCAGCGACAGCGTAACCGTCGGCGTTCCTTCAGTGACCTCGCGATTCAGCACTTCTCGCCCGACAGTATCGTCATCCTCAATTGTTAGCAACACGTTCGACGGACTGGTTGCGCCCACGGAATTCGTTGCTGAACCCGACACTGTCAATGTCTTGTTCGCCGTAGCTATGTAGTTGTCTACCGCTGTAATCTTTACTGTGCCCGTGCTTGTGGTCGTCCCCGCTGCGAACGTCAACGTTGTCCCGCTTTGCGTGAAGTCGGCCGCAACGGCGGGAGCATTAGCACTCGCCGTCACTGTGACCGTCGTGGTCGCGCTTGACGCATGGCTCAAGGTCGCCGTCACCGTCGTCGAGCCACCGTTTTCCGAAATCGAACTGTTCGTCAGCGACAGCGTAACTGTCGGTGCCCCCTCATCGTCCTCCAGCGTCAATGTCGCACCGGTCACTGCTCCCACGCCCTGAGTGTTCTGCGCCGTACCTGTCACCGTCGTCCTGCGGTTCGGCTCGTCCTTCGCGTTGTTCACCGCATTGACCGTCGCCGTATTGCTACTGCTCGATGTGCTACCTGCCGCTATCGAAATTGTCGCATCCGATCCCACTGTGTAGAAACCCGATACCGCCGTTACGGTAATTGTCGTGGACTCACTCGATGCATGGCTCAATGTCGCCGAAACCGTCGTCGTGCCGCCGTTTTCCGAAATCGAATTGTTCGCCAGTGTCAGCGTCACCGTCGGCGCCGCATCGTCGTCCTCCAGTGTCAGCGAAGCACCGGTCACAGCACCGATGCCTTGGCTATTCTGTGCCGTCGCCGTCACCGTTGCCCTGCGGTTCGGCTCGTCCTTCGCGTTGTTCACCGCATTGATCGTCGCCGTATCGCTACTGTTCGACGTGCTGCCCGCCGCAATCAAGATGGTCTTGTCCGCTCCCAGCGTGTAGGCGCCTGAAACCGCAGTCACCGTAATCGTCGTGGACTCACTCGACGCATGGCTCAAGGTCGCCGAAACCGTCGTCGTGCCGCCGTTCTCCGAAATCGAACTGTCCGCCAGCGACAGCGTCACCGTCGGCGCCGCATCGTCGTCTTCCAGCGTCAGCGAAGCTCCGGTCACTGTACCGATGCCCTGGCTGTTCTGCGCCGTACCTGTCACCGTCACACTGCGGTTCGCCTCGTCCCTCGCGTTGTCCACCGCGGTGATTGTCGCTGTGTCGCTACTGTTCGTCGTGCTGCCCGCCGCAATCGTAATGGTCTTGTCCGTTCCCACCGTGTAGGCACCCGATACCGCTGTCACCGTAATCGTCGTGGACTCACTCGACGCATGGCTCAAGGTCGCCGAAACCGTCGTCGTGCCGCCGTTCTCCGAAATCGAGCTGTTCGCCAGTGTCAGCGTCACTGTCGGCGCACCGTCATCGTCCGTTATCGTGCCAGTACCGGTGGAAGTACCCAATGTCGCATTGCCGGGAATGCTCAGTGCCACTTTCACTGTTTCATCATCTTCGTCCAGAGTATCGCCGGCTACTGAAATATCAATATTCTTGCTAGTGTCGCCCGCACTGAACGTCAAAGTCCCCGACGACAGCGCTGTGTAGTCCGTTCCCGAGTCTGCGGTGCCGCCAGCACCCTCAGCATAGTTCACTGTCACCGTCCTGCCGCTCGCCGCACTCAGCGAAACTACAAACCGCAACCTTGCTGTACTGCTGTCGCCCTCTGCCACCGACGGCGAGTTAATCGATACCGTTGGCACCGCATCGTCGTCTTCCAGCGTCAGCGAAGCTCCGGTTACCGCACCGATACCCTGACTGTTCTGCGCCGTCGCTGTCACCGTCGCCCCGCGGTTCGCTTCGTCTCTGGTGTTGTCCACCGCGTTGATCGTCGCCGTATCGCCGCTGTTTGACGTTTCGCCCGCCGCAATCGTAATAGTCTTGCTCGCACCCACCGTGTAGGCACCCGCAACCGCCGTCACCGTAATCGTCGTCGAAGCGCTCGACGCATGGCTCAATGTCGCCGACACCGTCGTCGTGCCGCCGTTCTCCGAAATCGAATTGTCCGCCAGTGTCAGTGTCACCGTCGGCACCGCATCGTCGTCTTCCAGCGTCAACGAAGCACCGGTCACCGCACCGATGCCTTGGCTGTTCTGCGCCGTCGCTGTCACCGTCGCCCCGCGGTTCGGTTCGTCCTTCGCATTGTCCACTGCGTTGATCGTCGCCGTATCGCCGCTGTTCGTCGTATTGCCTGCTGCAATCGATATGGTCTTGTCGGACCCCACCGTGTAGGAACCTGAAACCGCCGATAACGTAATCGTCGTCGAAGCGCTTGATGCATGGCTCAATGTCGCTGTCACCGTCGTCGTGCCGCCGTTCTCTGAAATCGAATTGTCCGCCAGTGTCAGCGTCACCGTCGGCGCACCGTCATCGTCTTCCAGCGTCAGCGAAGCTCCAGTCACCGCACCGATACCCTGGCTGTTCTGTGCCGTCGCCGTCACCGTCACACTGCGGTTCGCCTCGTCTCTGGTGTTGTCTACCGCGTTGATCGTCGCCGTGTCGCTGCTGTTCGACGTGCTGCCCGCCGCAATCGAGATGGTCTTGTCCGACCCCACCGTATAGGCACCCGATACCGCCGTCAACGTAATCGTCGTGGACTCGCTTGACGCATGGCTCAAGGTCGCCGACACTGTCGTCGTGCCGCCGTTCTCTGAAATCGAATTGTCCGCCAATGTCAGCGTCACCGTCGGCGCACCGTCGTCGTCCGTTATCGTGCCTGTGCCGGTAGAAATGCCCAATGTCGCATTGCCGGGACTGCTCAGTGCCACTTTCACTGTTTCATCGTCTTCGTCCAGCGTATCGCCGGCTACTGAAATATCAATATTCTTGCTGGTGTCGCCTGCACTGAACGTCAAAGTCCCTGACGACAGCGCTGTGTAGTCCGTTCCCGAGTCTGCGGTGCCGCCAGCACCTTCAGCATAGTTCACTGTCACCGTCCTGCCGCTCGCCGCACTCAGCGAAACCACAAACCGCAACCTTGCTGTACTGCTGTCGCCCTCCGCCACCGACGGCGAACTAATCGATACTGTCGGCGCCGCATCGTCGTCTTCCAGCATCAGCGGAGCTCCGGTCACCGCACCGATGCCTTGGCTGTTCTGCGCCATCGCCGTCACCGTCGTCCTGCGATTCGCCTCGTCCCTCGCGTTGTCCACCGCGGTGATTGTCGCTGTGTCGCCGCTGTTCGTCGTGCTGCCCGCCGCAATCGTAATGGTCTTGTCCGCTCCCACCGTGTAGGCACCCGAAACCGCCGACAACGTAATCGTAGTTGAAGCACTGGAAGCATGGCTCAGCGTCGCCGACACCGTCGTCGTGCCGCCGTTCTCCGAAATCGAACTGTCTGCCAGTGTCAGCGTCACCGTCGGCGCATCATCGTCGTCTTCCAGGGTCAGCGAAACTCCGGTCACCTCACCGATGCCCTGAGTGTTCTGCGCCGTGGCCGTCACCGTCGCCGTCCGGTCCGGTTCGTCCTTCGTGTTGTCCACAGCATTGATTGTCGCCGTGTCGGAGCTATTCGTTGTGCTGCCCGCCGCAATCGAGATGGTCGCATCCTCACCCACCGTGTAGGAACCCGATACCTCTGTCACCGTAATCGTCGTGGACTCACTCGATGCATGGCTCAATGTCGCCGTCACTGTCGTCGTGCCGCCGTTCTCCGAAATCGAACTGTCCGCCAGCGACAGCGTCACCGTCGGCGCATCATCGTCGTCTTCCAGGGTCAGCGAAACTCCGGTCACCTCACCGATGCCCTGAGTGTTCTGCGCCGTGGCCGTCACCGTCGCCGTCCGGTCCGGTTCGTCCTTCGTGTTGTCCACAGCATTGATTGTCGCCGTGTCGGAGCTATTCGTTGTGCTGCCCGCCGCAATCGAGATGGTCGCATCCTCACCCACCGTGTAGGAACCCGATACCGCAGTTACCGTAATTGTCGTATCCGCGCTTGATGCCTGGCTTAGTGTCGCCGTCACTGTCGTCGTGCCGCCGTTCTCCGAAATCGAACTGTCTGCCAGCGACAGCGTAACCGTCGGCGTTCCTTCAGTGACCTCGCGATTCAGCACTTCTCGCCCGACAGTATCGTCATCCTCAATTGTTAGCAACACGTTCGACGGACTGGTTGCGCCCACGGAATTCGTTGCTGAACCCGACACTGTCAATGTCTTGTTCGCCGTAGCTATGTAGTTGTCTACCGCTGTAATCTTTACTGTGCCCGTGCTTGAGGTCGCCCCCGCCGCGATCGTCAGCGTTGTCCCGCTTTGCGTGAAGTCGCCCGCAACGGCGGGAGCATTAGCACTCGCCGTCACTGTGACCGTCGTGGTTGCGCTTGACGCATGGTTCAAAGTCGCTGTCACCGTCGTCGAACCGCCGTTCTCCGAAATCGAACTGTTCGCCAGCGACAGCGTCACCGTCGGCGCATCGTCATCGTCCGTTATCGTGCCGGTGCCGGTAGAAGTACCCAATGTCGCATTGCCGGGACTGCTCAACGCCACTTTCACTGTTTCATCGTCTTCATCAAGCGTATCGCCGGTTACTGAAACATCAATGTTCTTGCTCGTATCGCCCGCATTGAATGTCAGGGT
The DNA here is from genome assembly GCA_965203865.1 of Arenicellales bacterium. Taxonomy (GTDB): domain Bacteria; phylum Pseudomonadota; class Gammaproteobacteria; order Arenicellales; family JAJDZL01. The sequence continues at coordinate 455,920 of OZ241916.1, read as the reverse complement.
ACCCGCCGACAGCGCTGTGTAGTCCGTTCCCGAAGCTGCGGTACCGCTAGCACCTTCAGCATAGTTCACTGTCACCGTCCTGCCGCTCGCCGCACTCAGCGAAACCACAAACCGCAGCCTTGCTGTACTGCTGTCGCCCTCCGCCACCGACGGCGAACTAATTGATACTGTCGGTGCTGTATCGTCGTCTTCCAGCGTTAGAGAAGCACCGGTCACCGCACCGATGCCCTGGCTGTTCTGCGCCGTCGCCGTTACTGTCGTCCTGCGGTTCGGTTCGTCCTTCGCATTGTCCACTGCATTGATCGTCGCAGTGTCGCTGCTGTTCGTCGTGCTGCCCGCCGCAATCGTAATGGTCTTGTCCGCTCCCACTGTATATGAACTTGAAACCGCCGTCACTGTAATCGTCGTTGAAGCGCTAGACGCATGGCTCAAGGTCGCCGATACCGTCGTCGAACCGCCGTTCTCCGAAATCGAACTGTCCGCCAGCGACAGCGTCACCGTCGGCGCATCGTCATCGTCCGTTATCGTGCCGGTGCCGGTAGAAGTGCCCAATGTCGCATTGCCGGGACTGCTCAACGCCACTTTCACCGTTTCATCGTCTTCGTCCAGCGTGTCGCCGGTTACCGAAACATCAATATTCTTGCTCGTATCGCCCGCATTGAACGTCAAACTACCCGACGACAGCGCTGTGTAGTCCGTTCCCGAGTCTGCGGTGCCGCCAGTACCTTCAGCATAGTTCACTGTCACCGTCCTGCCGCTCGCCGCACTCAGCGAAACCACAAACCGCAGCCTTGCTGTACTGCTGTCGCCCTCCGCCACCGACGGCGAACTAATCGATACTGTCGGCGCTGCATCGTCGTCTTCCAGCGTCAGCGAAGCACCGGTCACCGCACCGATGCCCTGGTTGTTCTGCGCCGCCGCCGTCACCGTCGCACTGCGGTTCGCTTCGTCTATGGTGTTGTCCACCGCGGTGATCGTAACCGTATCGCTGCTGTTCGTCGTGCTGCCCGCCGCAATCGTAATGGTCTTGTCCGCTCCCACTGTATATGAACTTGAAACCGCCGTCACTGTAATCGTCGTTGAAGCGCTAGACGCATGGCTCAAGGTCGCCGATACCGTCGTCGAACCGCCATTCTCCGAAATCGAACTATCCGCCAGCGACAGCGTCACCGTCGGCGCATCGTCATCGTCCGTTATCGTGCCTGTGCCGGTAGAAGTGCCCAAAGTCGCATTGCCGGGACTGCTCAGTGTCACTTTCACTGTTTCATCATCTTCGTCCACCGTATCGCCGGTTACTGAAACATCAATATTCTTGCTAGTGTCGCCTGCATTGAACGTCAAAGTACCCGACGACAGTGCTGTGTAGTCCGTTCCCGAGTCTGCGGTACCGCCAGCACCTTCAGCATAGTTCACTGTCACCGTTCTGCCGCTCGCCGCACTCAGCGAAACCACAAACCGCAGCCTTGCTGTACTGCTGTCCCCTTCCGCTACCGACGGCGCACTAATCGATACGGTAGGCGCCGCATCGTCATCTTCCAGCGTCAGCGAAGCACCGGTTACCGCACCGATGCCCTGAGTGTTCTGAGCCGTAGCCGTCACCGTCGTCCTACGGTTCACCTCGTCTCTGGTGTTGTCCACCGCGTTGATCGTCGCCGTATCGCCGCTGTTCGACGTGCTACCTGCAGCAATCGTAATGGTCTTGTCCGCTCCCACCGTGTAGGAACCTGAAATCGTCGTCACCGTAATCGTTGTAGCCGCGCTTGACGCATGGCTCAAGGTCGCCGACACCGTAGTCGTGCCGCCGTTCTCCGAAATCGAATTGTCCGCCAGTGTCAGCGTCACCGTCGGCGCACCGTCATCATCCTCCAGCGTCAGCGAAGCACCGGTCACCGCACCAATGCCTTGGCTGTTCTGCGCTGTCGCCGTTACCGTCGCACTGCGGTTCTGCTCGTCTTTCGTATTGTCCACTGCATTGATCGTCGCCGTATCGCCGCTGTTTGTCGTACTGCCCGCCGCAATCGTGATGATCTTGTCGGACCCCACCGTGTAGGCATCTGAGACCGCCGTCAACGTAATCGTCGTCGAAGCGCTCGACGCATGGCTCAATGTCGCCGACACCGTAGTCGTGCCGCCGTTCTCCGAAATCGAACTGTCCGCCAGTGTCAGCGTCACCGTCGGCGCACCGTCATCGTCTTCCAGCGTCAGCGAAGCTCCGGTCACCGCACCAATGCCTTGGCTGTTCTGCGCTGTCGCCGTTACCGTCGCACTGCGGTTCTGCTCGTCCTTGGTGTTGTCCACCGCGTTGATCGTCGCAGTGTCGGTGTTGTTCGATGTGCTGCCCGCCGCAATCGTAATGGTCGCATCGTCGCCCACTGTGTAGGCACCCGCAACCGCCGTCACCGTAATCGTCGTCGAAGCGCTTGATGCATGGCTCAAAGTCGCCTTCACCGTCGTCGCACCGCCGTTCTCCGAAATCGAGCTGTCCGTCAGCGTCACCGTCACCGTCGGCGCCGCATCGTCGTCTTCCAGTGTCAGCGAAGCTCCAGTCACCGTACCGATGCCCTGAGTGTTCTGCGGCGTGGCTGTCACCGTCGCACTGCGATTCGCTTCGTCCTTCGTGTTGTTCACCGCGTTGATTGTCGCTGTGTCGCTGCTGTTCGACGTGTTGCCTGCCGCAATCGTTATGGTTGCATCATCGCCTACTGTATAGGCACCCGCAACCGCCGTCACCGTAATTGTCGTGTCCGCGCTTGACGCATGGCTTAGCGTCGCCGAAACCGTCGTCGCGCCGCCGTTCTCCGAAATCGAACTGTCCGGTATTGACAGAGAAACAGTCGGTGCTCCTTCGTCGTCCTCCAGCGTCAATGTCGCCCCGTTCACCGTAACGTCACCCACAGTGTTTTGCGCCGTACCCGTAACCGTCGCTGTCCGGTTCGCCTCGTCCTTCGTGTTGTCCACCGCTGTAATTGTTACCGTGTCCGTACTCGTTGTCTCACCCACAGCAATCGTAATCGTCGCATCATCGCCCACTGTGTAGAACCCCGAAACCGCCGTTACGGTAACCGTCGTCGACACGCTCAACGCGTGGTTCAGCGTCGCCGACACCGTCGTTGAACCGCCGTTCTCCGAGATCGAATTGTCCGCCAGTGACAGCGTCACCGTCTGCACACCTTCGTTTTCGCGATTCAGCACATCTCGCGCGACAACATCGTCATCTTCAATCGTCAACACCACGTCTGACGGATTGGTTGCCCCCACGGAATTCGTTGCCGAACCCGACACTGTCAATGTCTTGTTCGCCGTAGCTATGTAGTTGTCTATCGCCGTAATCTTTACTGTGCCCGTGCTTGAGGTCGTCCCTGCCGCGATCGTCAGCGTTGTTCCGCTTTGCGTGAAGTCACCGCTAACCACCGGAGCATTGGCACTCGCCGTCACTGTGACCGTCGTGGTTGCGCTTGACGCATGGCTTAAAGTCGCTGTCACCGTTGTCGAACCACCATTCTCCGAAATCGAACTGTCCGACAGCGATAGCGACACCGTCGGCGTTCCTTCGTCGTCCTCCAGCGTCAACGAAACACCGGTCACCGTACCGATGCCCTGACTGTTCTGTGCGGTCGCCGTCACCGTCGCTGTGCGGTTCGGCTCGTCCTTGGTGTTGTCCACTGCATTGATCGTCGCCGTGTCGCTACTGTTCAAGGTTTCACCCGCCGCAATCGTAATGGTCTTGTCCGCTCCCACCGTATAGGCACCTGAAACCGCCGTCACCGTAATCGTCGTTGAAGCACTAGAAGCATGGCTCAGCGTCGCCGACACCGTCGTCGTGCCGCCGTTCTCCGAAATCGAACTGTCCGTCAATGACAGCGACACCGTCGGCGCACCATCTTCGTCTTCCAGCGTCAGCGAGGCACCGGTCACTGCACCGATGCCTTGGCTGTTCTGCGCAGTCGCCGTCACCGTCGCTGTGCGGTTCGGCTCGTCCTTGGCGTTGTCCACTGCATTGATCGTCGCCGTGTCGCTACTGTTCGTGGTTTCGCCCGCCGCAATCGAGATGGTCTTGTCCGCTCCTACCGTGTAGGCACCCGAAACCGCTGCCACTGTAATCGTCGTGGCCGCGCTCGACGCATGGCTCAATGTCGCCGATACTGTCGTCGTGCCGCCGTTCTCCGAAATCGAACTGTCCGTCAATGACAGCGACACCGTCGGCGCACCATCTTCGTCTTCCAGCGTCAGCGAAACACCGGTCACCGTACCGATGCCCTGACTGTTCTGTGCGGTCGCCGTCACCGTCGCCCTGCGGTTCGCCTCATCTCTGGTGTTGTCCACTGCATTGATCGTCGCCGTGTCGGAGCTGTTTGACGTGCTGCCCGCCGCAATCGTAATGGTTTTGTCCGCTCCCACCGTATAGGCACCTGAAACCGCTGTCACCGTAATCGTTGTCGAAGCGCTGGAAGCATGGCTCAGCGTCGCCGAAATCGTCGTCGAACCGCCGTTCTCTGAAATCGAACTGTCCGTCAATGACAGTGACACCGTCGGCGCACCATCTTCGTCCTCCAGCGTCAGCGAAGCACCGGTCACCGCACCGACGCCTTGGCTATTCTGCGCCATCGCCGTCACCGTCGTTGTGCGGTTCTGCTCGTCTTTCGTATTGTCCACTGCATTGATCGTCGCCGTGTCGCTACTGTTCGAGGTTTCGCCTGCCGCAATCAAGATGGTCTTGTCCGCTCCTACCGTGTAGGCACCCGAAACCGCTGCCACCGTAATCGTCGTGGCTGCGCTCGACGCATGGCTCAATGTCGCCGATACTGTCGTCGTGCCGCCGTTCTCCGAAATCGAACTGTCCGCCAGCGTCAGCGTCACCGTCGGCGCACCGTCATCGTCCTCCAGTGTCAGCGAAGCACCGGTCACCGCACCGATGCCCTGAGAGTTCTGCGCTGTCGCCGTCACCGTCGCATTGCGATTCGGTTCATCCTTCGCATTGTCCACTGCGTTGATCGTCGCCGTATCGCCGCTGTTCGTCGTATTGCCCGCCGCAATCGTAATATTCTTGTCGGACCCCGCTGTGTAGGAACCTGAAACTGCCGTCACCGTAATTGTCGTCAAGGCGCTGGACGCATGGCTCAATGTCGCCGACACCGTCGTCGTGTCGCCGTTCTCCGAAATTGAGCTGTCCGCTAGTGTCAGCGTCACCGTCGGCGCCGCATCGTCGTCCTCCAGCGTCAGCGAAGCACCAGTCACTGCACCTATGCCCTGGCTGTTCTGCGCCGTCGCCGTCACCGTCACGCTGCGATTCGCCTCGTCTCTGGTGTTGTCCACCGCGTTGATCGTAGCCGTATCGCTGCTGTTCGACGTGCCGCCCGCCGCAATCGTAATGGTCTTGTCCGCTCCCACCGTGTAGGCACCCGAAACCGCCGACAACGTAATCGTCGTGGACTCACTCGACGCATGGCTCAAGGTCGCCGACACCGTCGTCGTGCCGCCATTCTCCGAAATCGAACTGTCCGCCAGAGACAGCGTCACCGTCGGCGCTCCGTCATCATCCGTTATCGTGCCGGTGCCGGTCGAAGTACCCAACGTCGCATTACCGGGACTGCTCAGTACCACTTTCACTATTTCATCATTTTCGTCCACCGTATCGCCGGTTACCGAAACATCAATATTCTTGCTTGTGTCGCCTGCATTGAACGTCAAAGTACCCGACGACAGCGCTGTGTAGTCTGTTCCCGAGGCTGCGGTGCCGCCAGCAGCTTCAGCATAGTTCACTGTCACCGTTCTGCCACTCACCGCACTCAGTGAAACCACAAACCGCAACCTTGCTGTACTGCTGTCCCCTTCCGCCACCGACGGCGAGCTAATCGACACCGTCGGCGCCGCATCGTCGTCTTCCAGCGTCAGCGAAGCACCGGTCACCGCACCAATGCCTTGGCTGTTCTGCGCTGTCGCCGTTACCGTCGCACTGCGGTTCTGCTCGTCTTTCGTATTGTCCACTGCATTGATCGTCGCCGTATCGCCGCTGTTTGTCGTACTGCCCGCCGCAATCGTGATGATCTTGTCGGACCCCACCGTGTAGGCATCTGAGACCGCCGTCAACGTAATCGTCGTCGAAGCGCTCGACGCATGGCTCAATGTCGCCGACACCGTAGTCGTGCCGCCGTTCTCCGAAATCGAACTGTCCGCCAGTGTCAGCGTCACCGTCGGCGCACCGTCATCGTCCTCCAGTGTCAGCGAAGCACCGGTCACCGCACCGATGCCCTGAGTGTTCTGCACCGTCGCCGTCACCGTCGCCGTCCGGTCCGGCTCGTCCTTCGTGTTGTCCACCGCATTGATCGTCGCCGTATCGCTACTGTTCGAGGTTTCGCCCGCCGCAATCGTAATGGTCGCATCGTCGCCCACTGTGTAGGCACCCGCAACCGCCGTAACTGTAATCGTCGTTGCCGCGCTCGACGCATGGCTCAATGTCGCCGTCACCGTCGTCGTACCGCCGTTCTCCGAAATCGAGCTGTCCGCCAGCGTCAGCGTCACCGTCGGCGCTGCATCGTCGTCTTCCAGCGTCAGCGAAGCTCCGGTCACCGCACCAATGCCCTGAGTGTTCTGCGCCGCCGCCGTCACCGTCGCCGTCCGGTCCGGCTCGTCCTTCGTGTTGTCCACCGCATTGATTGTCGCCGTATCGCTATTGTTCGAGGTTTCACCTGCCGCAATCGTAATGGTCTTGTCCGATCCTACCGTGTAGGAACCTGAAACCGCCGTCAAGGTAATTGTTGTGGACTCACTCGACGCATGGCTCAGCGTCGCTGAAACCGTTGTTGTGCCGCTGTTCTCCGAGATCGTGCTGTCCGCCAGCGTCAGCGTCACCGTCGGAGCTCCGTCATCGTCTTCCAGCGTCAGCGAAGCACCGGTCACCGCACCGATGCCTTGGCTGTTCTGCGCCGTCGCCGTCACCGTTGCCCGACGATTCGCTTCGTCTCTAGCGTTGTCCACTGCATTGATCGTCGCCGTATCGCTATTGTTCGAGGTTTCGCCTGCCGCAATCGTAATGGTCTTGTCCGTTCCCACCGCGTAGGAACCTGAAACCGCCGTCACCGTAATAGTCGTCGAGGCACTGGACGCATGGCTCAGCGTTGCCGAAACTGTCGTCGTGCCGCCGTTCTCCGAGATCGAGCTGTCCGCCACCGTCAGCGTCACTGTCGGCGCATCATCATCGTCTTGCAACGTCAGCGAAGCACCGGTCACCGCACCGATGCCCTGAGTGTTCTGCGCCGTCGCCGTCACCGTCACACTGCGATTCGCCTCGTCTCTGGTGTTGTCCACTGCATTGATCGTCGCCGTATCGCTATTGTTCGTGGTTTCGCCTGCCGCAATCGTAATGGTCTTGTCCGATCCTACCGTGTAGAAACCTGAAACCGCCGTCAAGGTAATTGTCGTGGCCGCACTCGACGCATGGCTCAACGTCGCTGAAACTGTTGTCGTGCCGCCGCTCTCCGAGATCGAACTGTCCGCCAGCATCAGCGTCACTGTCGGTGTTCCATCGTCGTCTGTTATCGTACCTGTACCGGTAGAAGTACCCAATGTCGCATTGCTGGGACTGCTTAGTGCCACTTTCACCGTTTCATCGTCTTCGTCCAGCGTGTCGCCGGTTACCGAAACATCAATATTCTCGCTAGTGTCGCCCGCATTGAACGTCAGAGTACCCGACGACAGCGCTGTGTAGTCTGTTCCCGAGGTCGCGGTGCCACCAGCACCTTCAGCATAGTTCACTGTTACCGTTCTGCCGCTCGCCGCACTCAGTGAAACCACAAACCGCAATCTAGCAGTGCTACTGTCCCCCTCCACCACCGACGGCGAGCTAATCGACACCGTCGGTGCCGCATCGTCGTCCTCCAGCGTCAGCGAAGCACCGGTCACCGTACCAATGCCCTGAGTGTTCTGTGCCGTGGCTGTCACAGTCGCACTGCGATTCGGTTCGTCCTTCGCATTGTCCACTGCATTGATCGTCGCAGTGTCGCCGCTGTTCGTCGTGCTACCCGCCGCAATCGAGATGGTCTTGTCCGCTCCCACTGTGTAGGCACCTGAAACCGCCGTCACCGTAATCGTCGTAGACTCACTCGACGCATGGCTCAGTGTCGCTGAAACCGTAGTCGTGCCGCCGTTCTCCGAAATTGAGCTGTCCGTCAGCGTCAGCGTCACCATCGGCGCCGCATCGTCGTCTTCCAGCGTCAGAGAAGCACCGGTCACTGCACCGATGCCCTGGCTGTTCTGCGCCGTAGCCGTCACCGTCGCACTGCGATTCGGTTCGTCCTTCGCATTGTCCACTGCATTGATCGTCGCCGTATCGCCGCTGTTCGTCGTGCTGCCTGCCGCAATCGAGATGGTCTTGTCCGCTCCCACCGTGTAAGCACCTGAAACCGCCGTCACCGTGATCGTAGTGGACTCAGTCGATGCATGGCTCAATGTCGCTGACACCGTCGTCGTGCCGCCGTTCTCCGAAATCGAGTTGTCCGTCAGCGTCAACGTCACCGTCGGCGCATCATCATTGTCCTCTAGCGTCAAGGTCGCACCGTTCACCGCACCGATGCCCTGAGTGTTCTGCGCCGTTGCTGTCACCATCGTCCTGCGGTTCGGCTCGTCCTTCGCGTTGTCCACCGCTGTAATCGTCACTGTGTCGCTGCTATTCGACGTGCTACCCGCCGCAATCGTAATGGTCTTGTTCGCCTCCACCGTGTAGGCACCCGAAACCGCCGTCACCGTGATCGTAGTGGACTCACTCGACGCATGGCTCAAGGTCGCCGACACCGTCGTCGTGCCGCCGTTCTCTGAAATCGGGCTGTCCGCCAACGACAGTGTCACCGTCGGCGCCGCATCGTCGTCTGTTATCGTACCTGTGCCGGTAGAAGTACCCAAAGTCGCATTGCTGGGACTACTCAGTGCAACTTTCACGGTTTCATCGTCTTCGTCTAGCGTATCGCCGGTTACTGAAATATCAATATTCTTGCTCGTGTCCCCTGCATTAAACGTCAGAGAACCTGATGACAGCGCCGTGTAATCCGTTCCCGAGGTTGCAGTGCCGCCAGCATCTTCAGCATAGTTCACTGTCACCGTCCTGCCACTCGCCGCACTCAGCGAAACCACAAACCGCAATCTTGCTGTACTGCTGTCGCCCTCTGCTACCGACGGCGAACTGATCGATACAGTCGGCGCCGCATCGTCGTCTTCCAGCGTCAGCGAAGCACCGGTTACAGAACCGATGCCTTGGCTGTTCTGCGCCGTCGCCGTTACAGTCGCCGCCCGGTCCGACTCGTCCTTCGAGTTGTCCACCGCGTTGATTGTCGCTGTATCGCTACTGTTCGAGGTTTCGCCCGCCGCAATCGTAATGGTCGCATCGTCGCCCACTGTGTAGGCACCCGAAACCGCCGTAACTGTAATCGTCGTGGCCGCACTCGACGCATGGCTCAAGGTCGCCGTCACCGTCGTCGTGCCGCCGTTCTCCGAAATCGAGTTGTCCATCAAGGACAGAGAAACAGTCGGCGCATCATCGTCGTCCTTCAGTGTCAGCGAAGCACCGGTTACAGCACCGATGCCCTGACTGTTCTGCGCCGTGGCCGTCACTGTCGCTGTCCGGTCTGCCTCGTCCTTCGAGTTGTCCACTGCGGCAATTACCGCTGTATCGCTACTGTTCGAGGTTTCACCTGCCGCTATCGTAATGGTCGCATCGTCGCCCACTGTGTAGGCACCCGCAACCGCCGTAACTGTAATCGTCGTGGCCGCACTCGACGCATGGCTCAAGGTCGCCGTCACCGTCGTCGTGCCGCCGTTCTCCGAAATCGAATTGTCCGCCAGCGTCAGCGTCACCGTCGGCGCATCATCGTCGTCCTCCAGCGTCAAGGAAACACCGGTCACCGCACCAATGCCCTGACTGTTCTGCGCCGTGCCCGTCACTGTCGCTGTCCGGTCCGTCTCGTCCTTCAAGTTGTCCTCTGCGTTGATTGTCGCTGTATCGCTACTGTTCGTGGTTTCGCCTGCCGCAATCGAGATGGTCTTGTCTGCTCCCACCGTGTAGGCACCTGAAACATCCGTCACTGTAATAGTCGTGGCTTCGCTAGACACATGGCTCAAGGTCGCCGATACCGTCGTCGTGCCGCCGTTCTCCGAAATCGAATTGTCCGCCAGTGTCAGCGTCACCGTCGGAGCTCCGTCGTCGTCCTCCAGCGTCAGAGACGCACCGGTCACCGTACCGATGCCCTGACTGTTCTGTGCCGTGCCCGTCACCGTCGCTGTCCGGTCTGCCTCGTCCTTCGTGTTGTCGACTGCATTAATTGCCGCCGTATTCGTGCTGTTCGAGGTTTCACCTGCCGCAATCGTAATGGTCGCATCGTTGCCCACTGTGTAGGCACCCGAAACCGCCGTAACTGTAATCGTCGTGGCCGCACTCGATGCATGGCTCAATGTCGCTGTCACCGTCGTCGTGCCGCCGTTCTCCGAAATCGAGTTGTCCGCCAGTGTCAGCGTCACCGTCGGCGCCGCATCGTCGTCCTCCAGTGTCAGCGAAGCACCAGTCACCGCACCGATGCCCTGAGTGTTCTGCGCCGTCGCCGTCACCGTCGCCGTCCGGTCCGCCGCGTCCTTCGTGTTGTCCACCGCGTTGATTGTCGCTGTGTCGCTACTGTTCGTGGTTTCGCCTGCCGCAATCGTAATCGTCGCATCATCGCCCACTGTGTAGAATCCGGAAACCGCCGTCACTGTAATCGTCGTGGCTACGCTCGACGCATGGCTCAAGGTCGCCGATACCGTCGTTGTGCCGCCGTTCTCCGATATCGAACTGTCCGCCAGTGTCAGCGTCACTGTTGGCGCATCATCGTCGTCCTCCAGCGTCAGAGTAGCACCGGTCAACGTGCCGATGCCCTGAGTGTTCTGCGCCGTAGCTGTCACTGTCGCCGTCCGGTCCGACTCGTCCTTCGTGTTGTCCACTGCAGCAATTGCCGCCGTATCCGTGCTGTTCGAGGTGTCACCTGCCGCAATCGTAATGGTCGCATCATCGCCCACTGTGTAGAATCCGGAAACCGCCGTCACTGTAATCGTCGTGGCTACGCTCGACGCATGGCTCAAGGTCGCCGATACCGTCGTCGTGCCGCCGTTTTCAGAAATCGAACTGTCCGCCAGCGACAGCGTTACTGTCGGCGCATCGTCATCGTCCTCAAGTGTCAATGTCGCCCCGGTTACCGTACCGATACCCTGAGTGTTCTGTGCCGTACCTGTCACCGTCGCCGTCCGGTCTGACTCGTCCTTCGCGTTGTCCACCGTTGCAATCGCTACCGTGTCTTCGCTGTTCGAGGTGGCACCTGCCGCTATCGTAATCGTCGCATCATCGCCCACTGTGTAGAACCCGGAAACCGCGGTCACCGTTACTGTCGTGGCGGCGCTTGACGCATGGCTCAACGTCGCCGACACCGTCGTCGTGCCGCCGTTTTCAGAAATCGAGCTGTCCGCCAGTGTCAGCGTCACCGTCGGCGCATCGTCGTCGTCTTCCAGCGTCAGCGAAGCACCGGTCACCGCACCGATGCCCTGAGTGTTCTGCGCCGTACCCGTCACCGTCACCGTCCGGTTCGCCTCGTCCTTCGTGTTGTCCTCCGCAACAATCGTCGCTGTATCGTTGCTGTTCGAGGTTTCACCTGCCGCAATCGTAATCGTTGCATCCTCACCCACTGTGTAGGCACCCGCAACCGTCGTCACCGTAATCGTAGTGGCCTCACTCGACGCATGGCTCAGCGTCGCCGACACCGTCGTCGTGCCGCCGTTTTCCGAAATCGAGCTGTCCGCCAGCAACAGCGTCACCGTCGGCGTATCATCGTCGTCCGTGATCGTTCCTGTACCGGTAGAAGTACCTAATGTCGCATTACTCGGGCTACTAATTTTCAAATCCACTGATTCATCTGGCTCATCCACCGTATCAGCTGTAACCGAAACATTCAGTACTTGATTTGTGTCACCCGCCGTAAAGGTCAGCGTTCCTGAAGTGACCGCTGTATAGTCTGTTCCCGAAATTGCTGTCCCGGTACCTGCGTCTTCATAAGATACTGTTACCTGCCTGCCACTTGCAGCACTCAGAGCGACTTCAAAGACTAACGTTGCATCAGATTCGCCTTCGCTTACACTTGGCGATGAAATTGAGATCGTCGGCGCATCATCGTCGTCTGCAATTGTGCCTGTACCAATACTCTTGCCTGTCTCAAGCATCGCATTCCATGGTACAGCAGCATTCGATGGTTCAGCAAGCTGTATCTTGATTGTTTCATTCGCCTCGTCAAGTGTATCGCCTCTCACCGTTACGTCTATCGTACCGGTTGTATCACCTGCAGGAATTGTCAACGTACCAGTCAATGATGTTGTGTAGTCTGTCCCCAAGGTTGCCGTCCCACCATCTACTACACCATAATTAACTGTTACTGCCTCGTCACTTGTTGATTTCATTGTTACAGTGAAAGACAATGTCTTGCTGCCACTGTCACCTTCTGCAATACTCGGAGAGTTGATTGACAGTGTCAGGAAACCGTCGTCGTTTCGAATTGTTCCGGTTCCAGTTGCGGTCTGAATCGTCGCGTTATTTGCATTACTGAGCGCCACTACAACAGTTTCGTGCGATTCTTCTACATTATCTCCCCTTATTTGTACACTGAATGTTTTGCTCGTTTCATTCGCCCCAAAAGTCAGCACACCTCCGGATATCTCTGAATAGTCTTCCCCGGACGTCGCCGTTCCTGTTCCCGCATCTGCATAAGATACTGATACCTGCTGGCTACTGCTAACTGCACTAAGTGAAACTGCAAATTGCATTGACTTGGTGCCGGTGTCCCCTTCTGCAACGCTTGGCGAGTCAATTGATATCGTTGGAGTACCATCATCATTCAAAATTGTTCCGGTTCCAGTTCCGGTCGCGATATGCGCTTTCGTTGCCTCACTAAGTTTCAAAACTACGGTTTCGTGAGATTCGACATCTACGTCTCCCGCCACTTCCAAACTGATACTCTTGCTAGTTTCGCCCGCCGCAAACGTCAACGTACCTCCATCAGTCCCTGAATAGTCCGTCCCTGAAGTTGCTGTACCTGTACCCGAATCCGTATAGGCAACCGTTATAATGTGGCTACTTGACTTGTTCAGTGTCACGGTAAAGTCAAGTGCCTCGTTGCCGTCGTTCCCTTCTGTAACACTCGGCGAAGAAATTGACAAGTAAGGAGCTTCAGCTACTACGATATCGAAACTCAATTCTGCCTTGTCGCCATCAGCATCAGTAGCCACCCAGGTGTAGCTGGTCGAATCCATTGAAACAGATGGTGTTCCACTTACAGTGTGTGTTGTTTCGTCGCGAATTACCCCTGTCGGCAAAGCCGGATTCAGTGCATAGGTGATCGTACCGTTGCCGCCGGTTGCCGTCGGCAATGTAAACGAGGTAATCTCGCTGAGCTGATCCCAAGATTGATCATCAATGGTGCTGCTGCCAAACGTCGGTATGCCTTCCACTGAAATACTGAATGTTAATTCTGCCTTGTCGCCATCAGCATCAGTGGCTGACCAGGTATATGAAGTAGATAGCATGGCGACAGATGGTGTGCCACTCACCTCGTGCGTAGTCTCGTTGTACACTACTCCCGATGGCAGAGCCGGGCTCAACGTGTAGGTAATTGCACCGTCTCCGCCGGTAGCCGTTGGCAATGAGAATGACGTAATCTGTTCGCGTTGCTTCCACGACTGATTGGCTATGGTGGAATCTCCGAAAGTTGGTGTCAAGTCAACTACTGCAAGGAGAAATTCTAGCGAGGCCGTCTTTCTATGGCCGTCTGTAACCGTCAGTTTATAAGTTTGTTGTGGTGCATCTGCTCGCGGCGTGCCAGAAATAACTCGGGTGAGTCTGTTAAATGATAGCCCGGCGGGCAATGTTAGGCCGGTCGCCGAACCGGGTCCAGTCAGAGTATATCTTAAGGTCCCCCGGCCACCTTCGGCCGCAGGCAATGTATCAGATACGGATACAGTTTTCGTATAGCTTTTGGCAGAAATTACTGCACTCCCAAATGTTGGTACATGCTTGACCCGCCCATCTATTCTGTGGTCTGCATTGTTGGACATTGCATTGCTGCCCAAGGCGAGATTGGCATTGACACCAGAACTGCTACGAATTGTGCCTCCATTCAAACTCAATGCATTCGATCTGATGCTCAGGCCGTTCAGTGCTCGATCTCCGGTTTGAACCCGGTATTTAAACACTATATTGCTTTCTCTCGTTGCATAGTGCGAAGCTTGAACTGAACCACTTGTCAACGCAAGCTGCAACTGTGGTGAGCCTGAAACAGAAATTTGCTTATGGAAGCCGACTCTGATATAGACTTCCTCATCTAACCCATATGTATTACCTACGGCAGGATAATAGAGTATTTGTACATAGTTTACTTTTGGTGCTCCGTTTAGTGCCCCGTTCACCTTGCGCCGGCTATCGTCCGCGACCCGGGAGGAAGACAGGTTGGCTGCAAGTGAATTGGAAGTGGTTGTAATCGACCCGCCATTCAGTGATACCGCATTGGCAGGAATACTTACGCCATTATCGTCTCGGTCGCTTGGTTGCACCAGATATTGGAATCGTAACCAGGTCTTTATGCTACTGGGAACAAAAGTGGCTTTTCGTGTTTGATTGCCAATTGAAAGTGACAATTGAGGATTGCCTGTCACACTTATAGGCTTGTCAAACACAACTAATGGATAAATGTATTCTCCGGCGTCATAAGTACTGTTCGCAAAAGGCAGGTAAGTGACTGCTAAATTTGGAAAAAATACTGACTGGATTCGAGCCGGGATTTTCGGAGTTCTCAACACTTTGTGTAGCAAACTGTTATTTATTGCACTATTCAGTGTCAGATTCGCAGCATTGCCGGTTGCTCTGCTGTGAACGTATCCAGTTAGTGAACCCCCATCCGAAGAAGTCAGTGCATTTGTCGCCACACTCACCCCGTTTGAGTCGTAGTCATCAGACCCAACTGTGTATATAAACGAATATACAGCGCTGCTACCGCTCCAAGAATCCGTGTAAACTGTTCCGCTTTCCAAGTTAAGGGCTAGCCTTGGAACACGGCTAAAAGTAACGGGCTCACTGAATGTGACTTGCACCGTTATGGATTCACCTTCAACATATCCATAGGGACCTCGCCGCCCATTCTGGTCGCAAGCAGGATCAGTGGCCCGGGGCAAGGTGGGGTGGTTGCACCTCGTAAGATTACGCGGGGTACTCCTGATTACTGTGTTTGTAATCTTCGGTATCCGACCATTAGCTTTGTGCGATGCCTGATTAGTCAAGCCATGACTCGCCGAGACCCCGCTATGACTATGTGAGATGGCGAGATCCGCAGCAGTATTGTCATCTGTACCGCTAATGCTTCCACCGTTTAACCGCAGTGGACTCACTGTTCCCGCATAATTGATGGTAATTCCGTCAGTATCATAATCGCCGTCTTGTACTGTGTAGCTGAAGTTCAGGTAGTAACTGTGAGAATCTGCGACACCGCGTGTTTTCTGCGCACGGGTGCTGCTCTTGTAGGCGGCATGCCTTGTCAGACTACCAATGCCTATTGCCAGCGTAGGTCTTCCACTCACTGTCACGGGTCGGCTAATCTGTACGCGCGCCTCAATCTTTTCTCCATGTACGTATGTAGCGCCCCGCGCCGGCACAGAAGTAATTTCTATACCCTGGACAAACGGTACAGTAACTTGGCCACCGTTAATCTTGTAAGATTGAAGTAAAGTTGATGTAGCGAGGACTCCAGACGTTGCATCCATGCCACCGAAATTTCGGATATGTGCACCGGAAGGCAATGTAAGTGCATTTTGCTTGGAATAGAATCCATTTCCATCAACATCCGATTGTTGTACGCGGTAGCGGAAGTAATGAATTCGTGGACTTGCACCTGCACTAACGTAAGTTGCCTGCCGTGTTGTACTCCCAATCACCATCCCGACACTGGGGGTTCCGGTCACATTCACTGCCTGGCTAAAGGTCAGTTTCAACTCGATCTCTTCACCCCGTTTATAGGTGTCGCCGGTTGCAGGGCTAGATACTACACTTATGCCGGCTACCGACGGTGCCCGTGAAACACTGCCATCTACCTTGTGGCCCGACTGGTTGCTCAATGTATGATGACCAAGAACCAGCAACGCGTTGTTGGCATTTTGATCGCGAATCAAACCTCCATTTAAAGTCAATGCACCGCGTTCAATACTGATTCCGTTTGTGTCCCGGTCTTCCGAACGCACCGTATATCGGAATTGCACATCGCTTCTGTCAGTAATGTAAAAAACGGCTTGACGGGTCCGGGTACCGACCTTCAGTGCCAATTGCGGCGAACCCATCACTTTCATAACTGGAGTCAACGGAGAGGTAAAATTGACCCTCGCGATAATTTCCTCTCCGACACCGTAGGTATCCCCGCTTGTTGGAGACGACAATAGTGTTACACCACTCACCAAGGGGCGATTGCCCGTCACACCCGTGGTAAAAGTCAATGTATCGGTATCGCCGTTGTAATCTGTCACTGTCAATGTGTGAGTTTTAACGTGCGTTTCAAGAGTCGGTGTGCCTGTAATCGCCGCAGTACTGCCATTGAAAATCAACCCTTGGGGAAGTGATGGCGATACAGTGTATACGAGCGGTGCATCGCCATCGGTGGATGCAGGCAATGTGGTGGATACCGCAGTACCTACTGTAAATCTCAAATCAGGTCCTGTTGCACTGCTTAATTCCGGCCAAGCCCCGGTTTTACTGCCATCTACTTTTGCAGATCCAAAATTGGTCAAGATATGGGTGCCTAAATTCAGAATTGCATCCTCGCCCTCGGCATCCCGAATCGATCCTCCATTCAGCGACAGTGCATTCGCGGCAATGCTGATCCCGTCTGAATCCGTGTCGTTCGCTTGAACTGTATAATCAAAGTACAGTACTGTGCCTGCTGTCTCTCCAAGATTTGAAGCAATTTGCGCTGACTGCGAGTTGTAATTGACCTGGCGTGTGCTGTCGCCAACAGTGATTGCGAGCCGGGGAGTGCCAGAAACTGTAACCGCCTGGTTAAATTCAACTTTTGCTCTAATTGACCCGGTTCGAGTGTAGGTGTTTGCCTGCACAGGCGTGGAAGAGATGCCCACAGCCGTTACTTTCGGCGGCGCAGATACTTTGTGACCAGTCTGGTTCGCAAGCGCCAAGTTGCCCAAACTCAGTGCCGCATCAATATTGCCATTCCTCAGGGTTACACCAGAAGGCAAAGACAGTGCATTTGCGGCAATACTGATACCGTTATTGTCGTAATCAGAATTCTGTACTGTATAGGAAAAATCAAATTGGGTATTGCTTCTAGCACCAGGGCTAGTAGAAATGACTCCATTGACTACACGTGATTTATTGCCAATGGTAAGCGCCAGCTGAGGGGTGCCCCCACTGAGTGTCAAACCATCCATACCGGATGTCAATCCAAGAAGAACTCTTATTGTTTCTCCAGCCTTGTAGGTGTCTCCGGCAGCCGGACTGGAGGAAATCCTTACAATGTTCACCACTGGAACAATATTAGCTCTACCGTTTACCTTGTGATTTGGGTCGTTGATGATGGCAAATTTTCTGATGTCCAGTGATGCTGCAACATTGCTTCTATTGGAATCGACAATACTGCCCCCGTTCAGTGTTAGCGCACCGGGGAGAATGCTAAGGCCGTCAGTGTCGAGATCAGATGTCTGCACGTCGTATCTGAAAATATGGTTGGCACTCACTCCCTTGCATTTGAGTGGTGTTGAACCAATGCTGAAATAACTGTAATTCGCCTGTCCGATACGATTGCCGATTGTCAGTGCCAGTTGCGGCGTGCCCGTAATTCTTACACTTCGATTGAACTTGACTGCAGCAACAATCGGATGATACGAATTTTTGGTATAGAAGTTGTTGGTGCCCCGCTGTGGAGTGGAGCAAATCTCCAAAAACGATATCATCGGAGCATCCGTAGCTGTTACAGTGAGCCCGAAAGTCAACTCAGCCGAATCACCGTCTATATCAGTAGCAGTGTAGGTATAACTTCGCCGGGTTGCGACTGCTGTGGGTGTGCCCAGGATCCGGCGAGTTCGCACATCAAAACGCAAGCCCCCCGTCAACGCAGGAGAAATACTATAGGTAATCGACCCGTCGCCTGTCGCCGTTGGCAATAAAACGGACACTGCAGTGTCTGCAGTGTAGTGCTGATCATTGATTTGCGGCGTTCCAAAACTCACCGGTTTATCTCGTACCACGTGAGATGCCGAGTTGCTGATTGCGTGGCTGCCCAGTCCCAGAACGGCATTCTCATTTTCAGCATCCCGAATGGTTCCGCCGTTCAGACTTAGTGCATTTGAGGCGATGCCAATGCCGTCTCCATCAAAGTCGGACGTCTGCACCGAATAACTGAAGCTCAATTTTTTACCGCTCAGTCCGGTATAGCCCGCCTGACGCGTATTGCTCCCGACCGTCAGTCCCAACTGCGGACTTCCGGATACTGATACATTCTGGTCGAACAAGATATCCACAGTAATCGCATTGCCCGCAATATAGCCTGCTGTACCAGATGGGGCTGATGATGTAATCCTCACACCAGTCACCCGCGGCGGGGCGGACACCTTGTGGTTTGCCGCATTGGCGATAGCCTGTATAACCAAGCCGGCATTGTTTGCCCTGGTCAGGTCTTGAATACTTCCACCGTTTAATTGCAGTGCATCAGCAGAAATACTAATACCATCAGTATCTTTATCACTGGTCTGCACTGTGTATCCGAATTCAACAACACTTCCTTCATCTCCAACGGCTAACGCTTGTCTCGTATTGCTTCCGATAGCAAGCCCCAACTGCGGACTACCTGCCACTCTGACTGCCTCGCTAAAAACGACTTCCACTTTGATTTTTTCACCCGCACTGTAAGTGTCGCCGCTACGCGGAATGGAAGTGATAGATACTTGTTTAACAGCGGGAGCATGGTCGGTTTTGCCATCCACTTTGTGACTTGAAGCATTTGCAATAGCATGGTTGCCAAGATCAAGGTTTACTGGTGCATTGCCAACTTGGGCCACCAAGCTCAGACTTGGGTCCTTACCAAGGGCTTTCGCTGCAATACTGATTCCATCCGAATCCCGGTCATTCGAAGTTACTGTGTATCGAAACAGGTGCCTGCCAGCGGTATTTTGGTAGGTTGCATTGCGATTTTTACTTCCAATAGCGAGAGCCAAATTCAAACCGCCAGTACCGCCGATTTTAATCGGCTTGTGGAACTTTACCTCCACAGCGATGGTTTCACCCACACCATAGGTGTCGCTATTCTGCGGGGTACTGATAATCGCAACGTTCGATACAGACACCGGAGGATTTACATTTCCATCTACCTTGTGACCCGACTGATTACCGAGTGCATGGCTACCAAGGTCGAGATTCGCATCGATGCCGTTTGTGCCCCTTATGGTTGAGTTGTTCAGCACTAGCGCATTGGCTGCGATGGCAATGCCGTCGGTGTCCCGGTCGTTTGCCTGCACGATGTACTGAAACGTCAGTTTGCGTCCATCGCTTGACAGTTTCTTGAACTTCGCCTGTTGCTTTTTTGTACCGATGCCTAGTGCCAGCTGAGGCAGTCCTGTGACAGACAGTGCCTGATTAAATGCAATATCCACCGTAATCAACTCTCCAACACCATAGGTGCTACTGCTGTGCGGCGTACTGGTGATGACGGCATCGCTGACTGCAGGCGGTGCCACGATTTCCAAACCAAGGCCAAGTGTTGCCTGGTCGCCATCCGCATCGGCGGCGGTAAGCGTATACGTGGACTTTTGCACTGCGACCTGAGAATTGCCTGCGATGGTACCGCCATGTGCGGCATCGGCGGCAGGTGCTGTATAACTGATTCCATTCGGCAAGGTTAATGTCGCAACTGCCCCCGGTCCGGTCAGAGAATAGCCAAGTGTACCGTCGCCGCCGGTTGCAGCAGGTAAATTGAAACTGAATGATTTGCCTGTAGCGTAGCGAAGTTCAGGTGCAGAGGAATTTGCAAACGACGGACTGAGGTCGCCATTCACTTTGTGGCTCGCATTGTTAACGATGGCATGGCCGCCGAGATTCAATTGAGCATTGATTCCGTCGGCATCTTGTATGGTACCACCGTTCAAAGTTAGTGCAGTAGCGGCGATACTGATGCCATCATTGTCCAAGTCTGCTGAAACTGTCCTGTAACTGAAATTCAATCCTTTATTGCCATTGGACCGACGGGTGTAGCTTGCCTGCCGCGTTTGCCCCCCGATTGCAAGTGCCAGTTGCGGCGTGCCGGTTATAGTCAACACCTCGTCGTAGACAACACTTACTATGACGTTTTCGTTTGGTCCGTAGGTATCGCCGCTTGCCGGTGCAGAAACAAACGTTACCAGTTGCGGAATAGTGATTCCTCCGGCAACCTTGTGGCTTGCATCATTGCTGACTGCATAGCTTTGCAAGTCCAGATTTGCAGCGACAGCTCCGGTGCCGCTTCCCTGAATTGTGGCACCATTCAGGGTCAAGGCAGACTTCGCAATACTGATACCGTTGTCATCGCGGTCTGTGTTCACTACGGTGTAGCTAAAGTTCAGCGTATTACCGTTGCTCAGACTGGTGTAAGTCGCTTGACGGGTGGCTGACCCTATGTCAAGCGACAATCTTGGCGAACCTGTTACCGAGAGGTTGGAATTGAATTTTACGGCTACATTGACACTTTCTCCAGCGCCGTACGTGTTATCAGAGTTCGGAGTAGAAGTGAAGCTGACTTCGGTTACTTCTGGTACCGGCTGGTATATCGCCACGGTAAAATCGACGGAGTCGAAATCACCGTCCCAGTCGGTTGCAGTGAGCCGGTAGCTGGTTGGGTCCGGTGACACTGAATCCGGCATGCCAGTGATCACTGCGGTAGAACTATTGAGAGTCAATCCCGAAGGAAGCGATGGTGAAACTGAGTACTCCAGCGGCGCATTGCCTCCTGTAGCTGTGGGCATGGTGACGTTGGCCGCATTGCCGGTGTCCAGAACCAGTGCGGTGGTTGCAGTCTCGCCAAAATCGGGTGCTGTATCAGTTTCTGTACTAACCGCAAACGACAACTCGGCCTTGTCGCCATCACGGTCCGTTGCAACAAGCTTGTAGTTGGCAGAACTTGTTACGCTGGTGGGCGAGCCGGTAATTGTGCCACCGTTTGCCGTACTGGTCGGTGCAGTGTACATCAACCCGTCGGGCAGGGTCGATGGAGACAGTGCATAGCCAACCGGAGCCTCGCCGCTAGTGGCTGCAGGCAACGTCAAGTTGACTTGCTGACCCACCAGATAACGCTGAGTACTCACCGCGCCTGCCTGAAAGGATGGTACCAGGTCGTTAACTCGAAGGGAATTTCTATTTGAAAAGGAATTCACGGTATGCGCATCAAGGTCAGTGATTGCCGGTATATTTGTTCCGCCTATCAAGCTCCAAATGCCTCCTAGCCCACCATCTTCAAAAAAGAAGCGAAATGGATTCCGCGGTATTGATATCCCGTTACCATCCCAGTCAATCGACTGCACTGTGTATTCAAACTGCATCTCTCTAGGCATAGCATCTTCACTTGATGGACTCGCTGACATCCAACGCCATTGGTCGCCTATTCTGATTCTGAATCGAATTCCAGCTTCATTAATCCTGAGAGGTTGATTGAATGTAAGTAACAGATGAATTTTGTCTCCCGTTACAAAGTTTCCATTTCTGGGAGCGCTACCACTTCCGTTCGTAATTCTGATACTGGTAACCGTTGCAGCGGATGCCACTTCAATGGATACTGTCAAAGTAGTGCTGTCTCCATCAGTATCAGTGGCGGTCAAAGTATAGTTTGTTGCCGCTCTGTTATTGGTGGGAGTACCGGTTATAGTCCCACCATGTGCGTCGGTTGCACCAGGTGCTGCGTAAACCAATCCCTGCGGTAGCGAAGCCATTGCATAGGTGAGCGAGCCATCACCACCAGTAGCCGAAGGAAGAGTAACTGTGCTGATGCTTCGATTCCGTGCAAAGCGCATCGGCGATACTGTTTGGGTAAAACGAGGCATAGAATCCGCAGTTGTTGATGGAGTAGCAGTTGCCTCCGCGAAAGTACTGCTACCGGTAACATTTACCGCCCGCAATCGAAAGGTATGCTCTTTGCTATTATCCAGATTGGAAAGGCTATGGCCGACTGTAGTTGCCTCGCTATTTTCAATCTTCGTCCAAGCGGTGAAAGTCCCCCTGGCACCTTGTCGATAGCTAAGTTCGTAATGTGTAATCGAAGTATTCTTTGGGTCGGTCCAACTCAGAGTTGCTTGACCATTACCAGGTGTTGCTGAAAATCCGGTCGGTGCTGAAGCTAACGCCGGGTTCACCGTGAGGTAGAAATTGATAGCAGCCCTGTCGCCGTCTGCATCCCGCACGATTAATGTATAAATGGACTTGAATGCCATTTCGGTAGGAGCGCCGGAAATCATACCGCCGCTTTGTGAATCGGCAGGAGCGGTGTACCTCAATCCGTCCGGCAAAGTCAGCGCTACCGTCGTCAATCCCGGTCCCGACAATGTATATGTTAATGGACTATTTCCGCCAAAGGCCGCAGGCAGAGCAATCGCAGTTGAGAGTGATTGATTTTCTGTAAAGATATACGAAGATGTCGGAACATTTCCAAACCGCGGCAAAGTGTCGGGGGTATTTCCAACCGGCGAGGATTGCGATAGCGCAATTTGCGGCAGTACCAGCAAAAACAACCCGCTCAGCATCCACTGGCGCAAAACAACCTGAATAAAATTTTGAATCTTCACTACCATCTGAGCTGTCTTCTGCAAATGGAATTAGAACAAGCACCCCTCCCCCCAACTGACAGCAACAACTTTTCAGTCAAGGTCATGGGATTTTGCGTCAGACTCCGAACAACTTCATACTCGTAGTGCCCCCTAATCTGAACGGGATCAAATGATTTAATTTGTGCAATTTTTGCAATCAAACTGTCGTTCCCGATTTCCAGTACCGCTAACAAATATCGTTATCTTTAAACATCGTGAGGCAGAACACTGTTTTTCAGCCCATTGTGTGTTGCCCTGCCTTGTCTATATCACCACTTTGCTACATTTCTAGCCTTGCGGGTAAAGCATTTCCACGAGTTGAGCACCCTCTTGAATCACACCCAAATTCAAAGTCGGACATCCTGTCCATATTCCTGTCCTCTCTCAAACCTCCTTCATAGTTCTCATTCATTTCAACTATTCTCAATAGCATTTCCTCTCCTTCGTTGTCGCAGACAAATCGTAGTACGAACAACCTCTTTAGCCTCGCCATATTCAGAACCTGAACCGCTTCTTCAAAGCATTCCTGTCCGGAAGTATGCGCCTTGGCCCGATTTAGAAAATAGAACTTGCTTCTTGGTCACTTGCGGCTTCCAATCAAGCAATGCAATTTTCGGAACAAAAAGATACAGCGATTTCACCTTTTTATTCCTTAATATTTTTTAATGAAAGAGAAAGCTGACCGCTGTAGTATTACTGCAGGCCATCGGCATTTCTTTCCTTCGAAAACTATTGATTTGAATAAAAATTTTCTATAAATTAAAAATAGTTTCAAATCTTCGGCAGTCGTTGCAGCAACGACTCACCTGGAAGAAGAGAAAAGCCAATTCGCTGCTGTATTGGGAAATCTGGCTGTCGGGGTAATTTTTTGTACGCACGATGACACGATATTGATGTGGAACGAAGTCACTCGCCGGGGGTCGGCAATGCTCTCACGCATAGCCAAAAGATAACCGAAATTTTCGATGAATCTGTGCTGAATGTGTTATTTTCTGAAGTGAGGTAATCCGGCAGGCCTGTTTGTGTAACGCTTGAGGGGTACGGGTCGGCCTGTATTGAAAAATTGCCTCAGGGAACATTCTCAGATCATGTTTTTGCTTTGAAGCACAAACTCAAGAACGTTTGCCGACCAGCCCATGATGTACGATCTTGAAGTTCCTGAGGCACCTTGAATAAAAACGCAAGAAGCATTGCTTTGCGTCATTTTTGCTGCTGCATCAAGACAACTTGAACCCTCTGCAACAACGGGTGGCGGAGACATGGTTTCCCGAACAGTTCTGGCGAGTATCTTTGCAAACAATCTTATAATTTACTTTCCCTGTCATTAAATTTGCGAAACCTAATCAATCATTGCCAAGTGTGACAACATTGAAGATCGTCTTTTTACTATAATGCCAAAATAGAATCCGTTCACTATTCTTACACTGGGCAAGACTTGATAATGCATTTGGAGTTTCGCTATTGAGTATATAAACCACTTCAAGCAACACAAATCAACAATTCGTCAAAGAGAAATTACCGGACCAATTAATGAAAATCTGCAGATTCAACAACAATCAACTCGGATTGGTTGAAGGGCGAAATGTCAGGGATGTATCGCAAGCGATCAATGCAATCCCGTCTCTGACATGGCCTGTTCAACCCGGCGACGCTATGGTTCGGAACTTGAATTCCGTTGTTAGCGAAATTCACAAGTTGAGAAATGAAGCACCGTCTCTTGCCTTGCGAGACTTGCATTTAAACAGCCCGGTGGCGAATCCCTCCAAAATCATCGGCAGTCCGTTGAATTATGCATCCCATCAGGATGAAATGAACAAGGAACCCAATATCGGCGTGGATGGCAAGCCTATCCAGTCCATTGAAACGTATGGACTGTTTCTGAAATCGCCTGTACCCGTCGGATCCGGTGACGGTGTGAAACTCCACTTTGAAGAACGACGAACCGACCATGAAGTCGAACTCTGCATCATCATGGGGGAAGAGTGCTGCGATGTAGGAGAGGAGTCAGCTCTGAACTATGTTGCCGGGTACACGATCGGCTTGGACATGACAATTCGCGGCCTGGAAGACCGTAGTCTCAGAAAGGCGGTCGACTCCTATTCACTTCTTGGGCCATGGCTTGTTACTGCGAACGAAATCGAAGACCCGGACAATCTGAACATCTCACTCAGTGTGAACGGTCGACGAAAACAGGACTCGAATACACAGCATATGATTTATTCAACCAGAAGGTTGATCTCTTACGCTTCGTCTTTCTATACCCTCTACCCCGGAGATGTCATAATGTCCGGCACACCTGAAGGGGTTAGCCAAGTGAATCCCGGCGATGTCATAGAGTGCACAATTGAGAAGATTGGAAACATGACCGTTAATGTTTCCAAATACGCTCCTACTGAATAATTATCACAACTGCTGCATCGTTGAAGCCAGATTCAACTGTGTTTTCCAGTTGGTTTTGCGTTTTTCCGGAAATGCCGCCATGCCTTTTTTGGTCATTGGCCCCAAACATTGAATGGAATTCCTGCCGCTCAAACATAACGCCTTCCCCAAGTAACAATACCGGTTTTTCTTCGCTAATCTTCTTTCTGTCTAGCACGAGATTTTTGGAGATATAAGGGCACGAATTGATAAATACTTATGGGAAAATGGTATATTTTGAAAGTTCTACTTTTATATTATCCTATATTTATGCCTTCACTGTAATCATGATCAAAAGAGAAATTACCCCTCATTTGATAAAGCTATTTCAGCAATTCCCCTTTGTTACAGTCACCGGTCCGCGCCAGTCTGGAAAAACAACTCTCTGCCGAAGCACTTTTCCCGATCTCAAGTATGTGGACTTGGATGACCCTGAGCAAAGACATATTGCTGAATCTGATCCAAAAGGTTTTCTTGCCGGATTAAGCGGAGGTGCAATTCTTGACGAGATTCAAAGATTTCCTGAACTGCTTTCATATTTAAAAGTTCATTCTGATGAAATTGGAAAGAACAGTCTGTTTGTGCTTACAGGCAGCCAGCAATTTGCTTTATCCAACAAAATAAGCCAGTCGCTGGCCGGTCGAACCGCATTGCTTCGACTGCTGCCCCTTTCTTTGGTCGAACTCCAGCAGTCTGACACAGACACAAATATGAATGAATTGTTAGTTTCGGGGTTTTATCCGAGGATTCACGCTCACAAAGCAGATCCAGCACAAATGCTCGGAGATTATTTTGAAACATATGTCCAGCGTGATATGCGACAATTTGCAGACATTCGCAATTTGAACAGCTTTCAAAATTTTGTTCGACTCTGTGCCGGTCGAGTTGGTCAGTTGATAAATCTGTCAAATCTCGGGGCCGACGCAGGAGTGTCACACACAACTGCACGACATTGGCTCACAGTCCTGGAAGCCGGCTATATCGTTTTTCAACTTGAACCTTACTTTACAAATATCAGAATGCAGATTGTCAAATCCCCCAAAATCTACTTCTACGATGTTGGACTGGCAAGCTACTTGCTTGGAATTCATGAAGCCAGCCATGTTGCATACCATCCGCTAAGAGGCGCATTGTTCGAAAATGCCGTGATTGCCGAAGCATTCAAGCATCAATTCAATAGAGGGAAACGATCGAATTTCTCATTTTTCAGAAACAACAAAGGGCTTGAATGTGACTTGCTATTCCAGTACGGGCTTGATTTTGGAGCAATTGAAATCAAGTCCGGGACTACTGTTGCTTCCGACTGGTTTAAAAATCTCAATAAAACAGAAAAAATTCTGCCGGGAATTTCTTCCAAAACTGTGATCTATGGCGGCAACCGTCGCCACGTGTGCAAGGATGGTAATGTAGTCCCGCTATCTGGCATAGGCGAAATTTTGGATTGTTTTGAGAATCAAGAAAGACAAAGTCAATGAAATTTGCTGTAAATTCAATCTAAATTCAAATATAACCCTCAAAACAGCAGCAAAGATGGCTTTCGATTGGATAAATTGGTCGCTATGTTCATAGAGTACCGAAACATGTGTTTCAATATATTCTTCAATTCAGATAAACTTACGACAGCGAAACCATTTGTCATATCAACAGTTGACACAAAGGAATTGAGGCAAACGCAATGGCAGTTCGCGAAAGACGCAAACTAGCGATCTCGTTTTTCGTATGCGGTGCACTGGCACTGACCGCAGTTTCAGGAGCAGTATTCTGGGTAGTAGAAACCCGGGCGAGTGGAACTGCAGCAACTTTGGTCGTACTCAGTGCTGCCATCATTCCCGTAATACTGATTGGCTGGCTCTGGTTGCGAATCGACAGTCGTTTTCTGCAACCGCTGGTTCATCTGACCCGCGAACTTGAAACCATTATCCACGCCGACCCGAATCGTTCTGTAAAAGATTTCGACCCCCGTGCCCTGGAAAAGTTGACTCACAGTATTTCGGAAATCGTAGAACGAAGCGACCGTACGAAACGGGAGGTTTCCTCGGCAATCGTTGCAACTACAACTCATCTGGAAGAAGAAAAAAGCCAGCTCGCAGCTGTGCTGGGAAATCTCGCGGTCGGGGTAATTCTTTGCACCCGCGATGACACAATCCTGATGTGGAACGAAGCTGCTCGCCGAGTTGTCGGCGATGCGCTTACGCTGGGTCGAAAGATAACCGAAATATTTGATGAATCTGTATTGAAAGTGGTTTTCTCGGAAGTGAAGGAATCCGGCCACCCCGTTTGTGTAAAGCTCGGGAACTACGGTTCAGTCTGTGTTGACAAATTGCCAGAAGGAACATTTGCGGGCCATGTTTTTTGCTTTGAAGCACAGACTGAAGAACGTCTGCCGTCTCGGCCCATGGTATACGACTTTGAAATCTTGAACCGTCGCCAGACCACCGGAAAACTTGGCAAGCGGCGTATTGATGAACTTGAATGTGTTGTCTTCGATACCGAAACCACAGGCATGCGTCCAAACGCAGGCGATGCAATCGTTCAGCTCGGCGCTGTCAAAGTAAGCCATGGCCGGGTTATCGAGGCTGATAATTTTGATACGCTGGTGAACCCGGGTCGAAAAATTCCTCCTTCTTCAACCCGCTTTCACGGAATTACCGACGACATGGTAAAAAAAGCACCCGATGTATCAACAGCACTCAAGAGATTTCATCTTTATCTGGGCGACAGTGTTCTCGTAGCCCAAAACGCTGCATTTGACATGCAATTTTTGAAGGCCGCGGAAGAAACGGTCGGGGTGCAGTTCGACCATCCGCTGGTCGACACGATGCTGGCATCGTTTTGTCTCCACCCGAACGAAAGCGAGCACACACTGAATCACGTTGCAAAACGATACGGTGTTGACATCAGCGGACGACATACAGCTCTGGGGGACGCTTTTGTAACTGCACGTATTCTTTGCAGAATGATCCCACTGCTCATTGCAGACGGCATTGAAACGCTTGACGATCTGATTGAACGCACAACCGAGGTTGGGCACCGCAATTTTGGCCAGTAAATTGCAATGCCTGCTATAGTCTGAAATTCTGCCTACGCCGACAGTACGTCGCCAGTCAACTCCCCTGCAACTCTTTCCTGAATCCACACAACTGTACGCAACGCCTCTTTAAGCCTCTGACGCTCAAGACGAGATAAAGTTCCCAGAAAAACGGCATTCGTAACATACTCGCGACGATTGAAGCAGCCAACCTGGTGCTTGAGCAGCAAAGTCGAAATGTGGGTAAAAGCGACAGTTAATTCTTCCGCCTCGTTTATACTCAGTTTTTCAATTGCCTTCAATCCATCTATACGCGCCAATGTGGATGTTTCTGAAACTCCATTTTGAAGTGCCAGTATTCGAATTGAGTTCACCAGCATTTGAAGGCCTCCTTTCTTCAAGTCGACTCTCCCTCTTGGCAGCCCGGGCTCTGTTTTGAATCTGCCGAATGTACGAATTGCGGGTTTGAACATTCGCTGGTCCTTCACGACTTCAGCCAGAAAAGAAACATTGTTCCGCAGCAGCTCCGTGATATGTTTTCGAAGCTGGTTCGCCAAAGCTTTATTGCCCCACACCGGCACAAAGTCGAAGAAAATATCTCCAAAACGAACTGCTGCCGAGCTACGCTTGGCAGTCCAGGAAGATGTTTGCTGCCTCCATTGGGAAATCGTTTTTCGCCATATCGGATTGGTCGCCATGACAAATCCTTTGCAAAGCGGAAATCCAACTTCGTACAACGCCTGTGTCATTCTCTCCGAAAGTTCAATGAAATAGGAATCTATTTCATTGTGCCACTCGTCTTCGTAGTCAGCCAGAATCAGTCCGTTGTCCTGGTCGGGATAGAGATAATTTTCATTGCGACCGCCCGAGCCCATGATTACGGCGCAAAATTCAACCGGGGGTTCGCCCAGTCCATCCTGCTTCATCTCATTTACTATGCGTTCGATAATTCTTCGGTGAACATCTCGATTCACATGCGAAATCAACCCTTGCACGCCTGCGGTGTCGATGCCGTCCTCCAGCATGGCCATTGCGATTTCAACCTGAACGCTTCTCATTCTCTTGAGTCCAGCGATTGTGTCTTCGTATACCAGGTCGTCAATCCGGTCGACAACAACAGATGAAGCAACAGCCAAAGCTTCCCGGAACCGTAGGATCCCCACTACTTTACTATTTTCCACCACGGGCAAGTGCCGCAAATGCTTATGGCGCATGATTCCAACAGCCCGATAGAGCATGTCGTCGGGCTTGATGGTCACAATCGAAGATGTCATGACATCTGATACGGGTGAATCCGGGTCAATACGAAAGGCAATTCTTCGGGCTACATCGACTTCTGTAAGAATTCCTTTCAGGCCCCCGGAAGAGTCTTGAACAATAACACATGAAGCGTTGCCATGCGTCATCTTTGCTACCGCATCCAGACAGCTTGAATCTTCTTTGACAACCGGCGGCGGGGGAGACATGGTTTCCCGAACAGTTCTGGCAAATATTTGCGCGAATGATCTCATATTTTTTCAGTCCCCGGTTTTCAAGTTTGTAAATCTCGAGTATCAGGCGTTCGGTATGACAATATCGAAAACTGTCTTAAATTCAAACTCAGCTGTGCTTCCAGTTGGCTTTGCGTTTTTCCACAAACGCCGCCATCCCTTCTTTCTGGTCGTCAGTTCCAAACATTGAATGAAACGCCCGGCGTTCAAATATTACGCCTTCCGCCAAAGTGGTCTCGAAAGCCTTGTCAACAGTCTCTTTTGTCATGGCAGCTGCGATCCTTGACTTTTCCGCAATGTCCTGTGCAATGCTGATTGCGGTATCGACCAGTTGATCCACCGGCACGACGCGAGACACAAGGCCGGAACGCTCCGCTTCTTCCGCTCCCATTCTGCGCCCTGTCAAGCACAAGTCCATTGCTTTTGACTTGCCAACTGCACGTGTGAGACGCTGCGTACCGCCGGCGCCGGGAATGATCCCCAAATTGATTTCTGGCTGGCCGAACTGGGCATTTTCGCCGGCAATGATAAAATCGCACATCATTGCAAGTTCGCAACCCCCGCCAAGTGCATAACCGGCCACGGCGGCAATCACTGGCTTGCGGCATGTGGTTACCCGTTCCCAGTTGCGGGTGATAAAGTTTTCCATGTAGGCCTTGGCAAACGTATTGTCTTTCATCTCTGCTATGTCCGCACCCGCTGCAAACGACTTCTCACTACCGGTAATTACCAGAGCCCCGATGTCGGGGTTGTTCTCGAATTGATCGATTGCGCTTTCCATTTCCGTCATCAGAGCACTTGAAAGGGCATTCAGCACCTGGGGACGGTTGATTGTAATAACACCTACATTTCCGTTTGTTTCAACAATAATATTTTCAAAATTCATTTATGTCTTACTCCTGCATGAACGTTAAGGCTTGCGATTGAATGATTTACGAAGTTCAAACTGTTAAAATGAAGCAATATGCAATGAAATTGTAATTGCACTGCGAGATTTCTGGTTTGACAGTTCGCTATAAACTGACTTATTGTATTCATTTGAACCGCAAAGTACAAAATACCAATTTCAGCTTGATGAATCAACACAATACACAAATCAGATAGTTACCCAACCGACAGGGAAGAAAAATGGGCCAATACCAAGATACTTTCAATCAATCGATTAGTCATCCTGAAGAATTCTGGGGTGAAATTGCAAAATCCGTACATTGGTACAAATCCTGGGACAAGGTTCTTGACGACAGCGACAAGCCTTACTATCGCTGGTTTACCGGAGCTGAAGTGAATACCTGCTACAACGCCATTGATATCCATGTGGAAAATGGACGGGGCGACCAGAATGCCATCATCTACGATTCGGCAATGACAGGAGAAGTTCGACATATTACTTACAGGAAACTTCTTGAAGAAACTGCGCAATTCGCCGGTGCCCTTCGGAAACTTGGAGTTGAAAAAGGCAGCAGGGTTGTCATTTATATGCCTATGGTGCCAGAAACAGCGGTCGCCATGCTGGCATGCGCGCGTCTTGGAGCGGTGCATTCCGTAGTGTTTGGAGGATTCGCGGCCAATGAACTTGCAGTAAGAATCGATGATGCCGAACCGGCGATTATTGTCGCAGCATCATGCGGACTGGAGCCGGGTCGTGTTGTCGAGTACAAGCCGTTGCTTGACGAAGCAATCAACCTTGCAACTCACAAGCCAGACGCATGCGTGATTTTGCAAAGGCATCAGGCAAAAGCGACCATGGTGGAAGGACGCGACCATGACTGGAACAACATCACAGAGTCCGCCGAACCTGCAGACTGTGTTTCAGTCGCTGCAACCGACCCGCTATACATACTCTATACTTCCGGTACCACCGGACAACCCAAGGGCGTGGTTCGGGACAACGGCGGCCACATAGTCTCCCTGAAATGGTCAATGAAGAATATCTATGGTGTAGAACCGGGCGAGGTGTTCTGGGCCGCATCGGATGTAGGCTGGGTTGTGGGGCACTCTTATATCGTCTATGCACCGCTTTTTGCTGGCAACACTTCGATTCTCTACGAAGGAAAGCCAGTGGGAACACCAGACCCTGGTGCATTTTGGCGAGTCCTGGCAGACCACGATGTAGCAGCTCTGTTTACAGCGCCGACAGCGTTTCGCGCAATTAAAAAAGAAGACCCGAACGGAGAGTATCTCAACAAGTACGACCTTTCCAAATTCAGGACTTTGTTTTTGGCAGGTGAACGCACTGATCCCGATACCTTGCACTGGGCCGAAGAAAAACTGCAAGTGCCGGTGATTGACCATTGGTGGCAAACTGAAACAGGGTGGGCAATTTGCGCCAACTGCATGGGAATTGAACAACTGCCAGTCAAGGAAGGTTCGCCGTCCAAGCCGGCTCCGGGCTGGAATCTCCAGGTGCTGGATGAAAACAACGAAATTGCAAAGGCCGGAGAAATCGGATCATTGGCAGTCAAGCTGCCATTGCCGCCGGGAAGTTTTCCAACTCTCTGGAATGCCCGCCAGCGATTTTTTGATGCGTATCTGGCCGACCATCCGGGCTACTATAAAACAGCAGATGCAGGCTACATGGATGAAGAAAACTATGTTTACGTCATGTCCCGAACTGACGATATTATCAATGTTGCCGGCCACAGGTTGTCTACCGGAGCAATGGAAGAAGTTCTGACATCTCATCCTGATGTGGCAGAATGCGCCGTTACAGGTGTGAATGACTCGCTAAAGGGACAGATACCTTTGGGGCTGCTGGTACTGAACGCAGGTTGCGAAACAAGTGAAGACGATGTTGCAAGAGAATGCGTGAAACTTGTACGGGAGAAAATTGGTCCTGTTGCCGCATTCAAGGAAGCTGTCGTAGTGAAACGGCTGCCCAAAACTCGTTCCGGGAAAATACTGCGCGGAACGATTCAAAAGATTGCAGATGCAGAGGAATGGAAAATGCCGGCAACCATAGACGACCCTGTAATTCTTGATGAAATTACGGAGTCTCTGGCTGGAATCGGGTACCCCAAGCAGTAGCATCTGCCTTGACTTGAGCGAAACTGACCCACTGTCCGGAAGGCGGCAAATGGAATTCTCGAACAATTCAATTCAAGACTGGGAAAATCTGGCAAACAAGGAACTGAAAGGCCGCGACCCCGGGGAACTGGTGTGGAAAACACCCGAAGGAATTGAAATCAAACCCTTGTATACGGCTGATGACCTGGAACGCATTCACCATCAGCCCTCGTTTCCGGGAATTCCGCCGTTTACAAGGGGACCCAAGGCAACCATGTACACTGGCAGACCCTGGACGCTCCGGCAGTATGCGGGATTTTCAACGGCAGAAGAATCCAATCGCTTCTATCGCAACAACCTGAAGTCCGGCCAAACCGGGCTTTCAGTTGCCTTCGACCTCCCGACCCACAGAGGGTTCGACTCTGACCATGAGCGCGTTGTCGGAGATGTCGGCAAGGCTGGTGTTGCCATCGACACAGTTGAAGACATGAAGATTCTGTTCGACGGAATCCCGCTTGAAAAGACTTCGGTGTCAATGACGATGAATGGCGCAGTTTTGCCTGTACTTTCCATGTTTATCGTAGCGGCTGAAGAGCAAGGCGCGGACAAGGCAAGCCTTGCAGGTACGTTGCAAAACGATATTCTGAAAGAATTCATGGTTCGAAATACCTATATCTACCCGCCGGAAGCATCAATGCGAATCGTTGCAGACATTATTCAGTACACGTCAAAGCATATGCCGAAGTTCAATCCGATTTCTATTTCCGGCTATCACATGCAGGAGGCAGGTGCAACTTGCGTACAAGAGTTGGCGTACACCATTGCAGACGGAATTGAATACGTACGAGCTGCGCTTTCCACGGGCATGGAAGTTGACGATTTCGCTCCCCGGCTATCATTTTTCTTTTGTATTGGCATGAACCTTTTCATGGAGGCCGCGAAACTGCGGGCGGCCAGAATGCTCTGGGCGGAATTGATGAAGCAGTTCTTTGCACCCAAGAACATAAAGTCGATGATACTCAGGACACATTGTCAAACTTCGGGGGTAAGCCTGACCAGCCAATCACCCTATAACAATATCATTCGAACCACAGTCGAAGCTTTGGCAGCCGTTTTGGGCGGGACGCAGTCCTTGCATACGAACTCGTTTGACGAGGCGCTTGCACTGCCAACAGAATTTTCAGCTGAAATCGCTCGCAACACCCAGTTGATTCTGAGAGAGGAATCCGGTCTTGACAAAGTAGTCGACCCGCTGGCGGGTTCATACTACGTTGAATCCCTGACAGCATCGCTGGCGACTGAAGCCCGAAAGTTGATCGACGAAGTAGAGAAAATGGGCGGCATGACCAAGGCGGTTGAAGCGGGCCTGCCCAAGTTGAGGATTGAAGAATCAGCGGCGCGAAGACAGGCGCGACTGGATTCAGGAGACGATGTGATCGTAGGAGTCAACAAGTATGCAAGTGAACTGGATGAAGAAGTCGACTTGCTGTATGTTGACAACAAAGCGGTTCGAGAGGCTCAAGTCGAACGGCTGCGGCAAGTTCGCGAGAACCGTAATGAAGCAGAATGCCAGAAGGCGCTGAGTCAATTGACTGCCTGTGCAGAATCCGGAGATTGGGGACTTCTTGAGCTGTCTATTGAAGCGGCGCGTCAGCGAGCAAGCGTGGGAGAAATCACTGGTGCAATGAGTAAAGTATTTGGTCAGCACCGCGCTGAAACCAAGGCAATCAGTGGAGTTTACGGAGCAGCAGTGGCAAATTCGGACGAGCTTGAAGCCGTCCGTGGCAAGGTTGAGCAATTTACTCAAAAATACCAGCGCCGACCTCGCGCACTCGTTGCAAAGATTGGTCAGGATGGCCATGACCGCGGAGCTAAAGTCATTGCAACTGCATATGCCGACTTTGGCTTTGAAGTGGATATCGGCGCATTGTTTCAAACACCTTTGGAAGTTGCAAGGCAGGCGATGGACAATGATGTTCATTTGATTGGAATTTCAACGCAGGCGGGCGGGCACAGAACACTTGTACCTCAAGTTATAGAATGCCTGAGGAAAGAGGGGTTCGGTCATATTGTTGTGATTTGCGGCGGCGTTGTTCCACCTGCGGATGTCGAAAAGTTGAAAGCGGAGGGCGTTGCTGCAGTGTACGGCCCCGGAACACGAATTCTGGATACCGTGCCGGAAGTGCTTGAAATGATTTCAGGCAATACATCAAAAATTGCCAGACGATAGCTTGAACCATACAGGCGTAGTTTATGCAAAGTATCCTTGACAAACTGGAAGCAAAACGGTCAGCGGCCCGCGAGGGCGGCGGCGAAAAGAGAATAGAAGCCCAGCACAAAAAGGGAAGACTTACGGCGCGTGAGCGAATTGACCTGCTTCTGGATGAAAACAGTTTCGAGGAGTGGGACATGTTCGTCGAGCACCGTTGCACGGACTTCGGCATGGCGGACAACAAAATCCCCGGAGACGGAGTTGTAACCGGTTATGGAACTATTCATGGTCGTCTTGTATTTGTATTCAGTCAGGATTTCACAGTTTACGGGGGCTCGCTTTCTGAAGCGCATGCCGAGAAAATCGGCAAAATCATGGACCAGGCAATCAAGGTCGGGGCTCCTGTAATCGGGATCAATGATTCAGGGGGTGCGCGCATACAGGAAGGTGTTGCATCTCTTGGCGGATATGCCGATATATTTCAAAGAAATGTTCTTGCTTCGGGCGTTATTCCCCAGATTTCACTGATTATGGGGCCTTGCGCAGGCGGCGCAGTTTACTCTCCGGCAATAACAGATTTTATCTTCATGGTACGTAACAGCTCCTACATGTTTGTAACCGGACCGGATGTAACCAAAACCGTCACCCACGAAGAGGTGAGTGCAGAGCAACTTGGCGGTGCTTCGGCCCATACCGTAAAGTCCGGTGTTGCAGACGGCGCGTTTGAGAACGATATTGAAGCATGTTTGATGATGCGACGTTTTTTCGACTACCTGCCGGCCAGCAACAAGCACCCTGCTCCAATTCATCAAACTGGAGATTCGGCGGACCGCATTGAACCGTCATTGGATACGCTGGTGCCAAGCGACCCCAATCAGCCGTACGACATGAAGGAACTCATCACCAAAATCGCCGACAACGAAGAGTTTTTCGAGCTCAAGCCGGACCATGCAAAGAATATTGTTATCGGATTTGTACGCATGGAGGGCGAGACCGTAGGCGTTGTTGCGAACCAGCCGCTTGTACTTGCGGGCTGCCTGGATATTCATTCTTCTTTGAAGGCGGCGCGGTTTGTTCGATTTTGCGATGCGTTTCAGATTCCGGTTTTGACTTTTGTTGATGTTCCCGGATTTATGCCGGGCACAGCCCAGGAGCATGGCGGCATTATCAAGCATGGAGCCAAGCTTCTCTATGCGTATGCTGAAGCCACCATTCCGAAAGTTACCGTGATCACTCGCAAAGCATACGGCGGCGCTTATGATGTGATGAGTTCAAAGCATCTTCGAGGCGATGTCAATTTTGCTTGGCCAAGCTCCGAGATTGCAGTGATGGGCCCCAAGGGGGCAGTTGAAATTATTTTTCGTTCGGACTTGGGAGATGAGGAAAAGATTGCATTGCGAACCGAGGAGTACAGAGAAAAATTCGCAAATCCGTTTGTTGCCGCCAGCCGCGGATTTATCGACGACGTAATTATGCCCAGTGACACCCGGCAAAGAGTTTGCCGTTCTCTTGCGATGCTACGCGGCAAGAAACTTGATAATCCTTGGCGCAAGCATGGAAATATCCCCTTGTAGAATGAGTTGCCGGAAAAATGTTTCGTAAAATCCTGATTGCGAATCGCGGGGAAATCGCCTGCCGTGTAATTCGAACGGCAAAGCGGATGGGGATTCAAACCGTAGCGATCTACTCCGACGCAGATTCAGCTGCCCTTCATACTCGCAGTGCTGACGAAGCAGTCAATATCGGACCGCCGCCAGCAGTTGAAAGCTATCTGAAAATCGATTCAATCATTGATGCCTGCAAGAAAACGGGTGCAGAAGCCGTACACCCCGGCTATGGATTCTTGTCTGAAAATACTGATTTTTGCCAACAACTGTCAGATGAAGGCATTCAGTTTATCGGGCCAGGACCAGAAGCCATTACTGCGATGGGAGACAAAATCACTTCCAAAAAAATAGCCCGGGATGCAAATGTGAACGTGATTCCCGGCTTTGACGATGTAATACAAAATCCCGGCCATGCTGTGGAGCTGGCGCAAAAGATTGGCTATCCCGTCATGCTCAAGCCGGCCGGAGCCGGCGGTGGCAAGGGTATGCGACTTGCTTATAGCGACGAGGAATGCGCTGAAGGGTTTGAACGATCTACCAGCGAAGCCAAGACACAGTTTGGTGATGACCGGGTGTTTGTCGAGAAATACATTGAAGACCCGCGGCACATTGAAATACAGATTCTGGCCGACCTGTTTGGAAACACTGTCTATCTGGGAGAACGAGAATGCTCGCTGCAACGGCGGCATCAAAAAGTGATTGAAGAGGCGCCATCTCCGTTTTTGGACGATGCAACAAGAAGTGCAATTGGGGAGCAGGCGGTTGCACTTGCAAAGGCAGTAAACTACGTATCTGCGGGGACAGTGGAATTTGTAGTTGACAAGGACCGGAAATTCTATTTTCTGGAAATGAATACAAGACTGCAGGTAGAGCACCCGGTTACTGAATATACAACCGGACTGGATCTAGTTGAATGGATGATTCGAATCGCGTCAGGCGAGGCACTCGCGCTAGAACAATCAAGCGTCCAGATTTCCGGATGGTCCATTGAATCCCGAATTTACGCTGAGGACCCGGCTCGAAATTTTCTGCCTTCCATAGGTCGCCTGATTCGCTATCGTCCTCCAGAGGAAAGTAGTCATGTACGGGTAGACACAGGCGTGTATGAGGGGGGCGAAGTCCCGGTTTACTACGATCCTATTATTGCCAAGCTGATCGTTTATGGGAACACAAGGGAAGAGGCTCTAGCTCTGATGGCGATTTCGCTGGACCGGTATCATATTTCAGGAGTGATCAACAACATTCCTTTTCTGCAGGCACTAATCCGGGACCCGGCGGTTGTACAAGGAGACATGAGTACGAACTACATAGAACAAAAATTCCCCGACGGATACAACTGCGAAACAGCCGAGTGTGCGAATATTGATTTGATTGCAATGGTTTCCACAATTGTGAACTATATGGCGCTTCTTCAGTCGGCGCAATTCGACGGGCATTTTGATTCGCGCACATGGTCTCCCGGGAAAAGCTGGATTGCAATTATCAACAATGAACAATATCCCGTTCATATTGAAGAAGCAGAAAATGGACATAGTCTGCAATATCAGGAAAGTACAAAATTAATTGAACACAATTGGAAACCGGGAAGCACATTGTTTGACGGAAAACTGGACGGTGAAAATTTTGTTCTGCAAGTGACCCGTAAAGGTATTACCTACCAAATCGATTATCAGGGGCAACGGTTGTTCGTTAAAGTACTATCTGAAAAGGTTGCGCATTACAACGAGCACATGCTTGTAGTTGAATCAGACGCAGAATCTCCTTACTTGAAATCCCCAATGCCTGGACTGCTCGTTAGCATCAGTGTTGGCAAAGGCCAAAAAGTTAAAGCGGGCGAAGCTGTGGCAATTGTAGAAGCGATGAAAATGGAAAATGTTTTACGCGCTGAACGAGACAGCATAGTTGTGGAGGTTCTTTCTGAAGTAGGGGACAGTCTCGCAGCTGACCAGCCTATCATTGAATTTGAACAGGCTTAGATATGATCGGAAAATTGAATCACGTCGCCATAGCTGTGCCAGACTTGGAAGCTGCTAGCGAGTTGTACAGATCTGTAATGGGAGCGGATGTGTCTGAACCAGTACCAATGCCGGAACACGGTGTAACCACTGTATTCGTCAATCTGCCCAACAGCAAGATCGAACTATTGCATCCGCTCGGAGAAAATTCACCGATTGCCGGCTTTCTTGAACGGAATTCTTCTGGCGGAATTCATCATCTGTGTTTCGAAGTGGACGATATTGAGAGTGCGAGGGATAAGCTTGTTTCCAAGGGGATGAGAATCCTGGGCGACGGGAAGCCGAAAATCGGTGCGCATGGGAAGCCTGTCTTGTTTTTACATCCCAAGGACTTTGCCGGGACTCTGATCGAAATCGAGCAAGTTTGAATCTGACGATTCAACTATTCAGGGCTTTTAAAGTTTCTTCTAGCGACTTCTGATTGATTACAGAATAGTACTTGGGTCTGGGGCTTATTCGCCGATAGGCTCGCATTATTGTTCCTGCAAGATTTGGACGCTTTGAACTTGGGTCGTTGCCTTGCCCCAAACCTCCTCCAAATTCGATCACAGTATCCACACCAGATTCTGCGACTATCATCAGGTTTTCATAGTAAAGGACCGGATGAAACAATTGGCAGTATAAATTTTGCCGAATGCAATTGGAATTTCCATCGTGAAAACTGCCAGTATAGTTGGAAGCGACTGGAAACCTGGGTGGAGCAAACTCTTCACCTTCGAGAACTTCTTTAAAGCGGCTTGCTGCTTCATTCATATAGCATGTATGAAACGCACCTTCAGTTTTCAATCGGACACCTGACTTTCCAGAGAACTCGGCTTCAATGTCTGCTGCGAGTGCATCCAAATGCTCGGCTTTGCCCCCTGCCACTGTTTGCTCAGGTAAATTGCATGCGGCAATCGCGCAATCATGCTTCTTTGCCCAAGGCTCAAGATCGCTTCTTGATAGAGGAAGTGCAAGCATTTCTCCCTCTCCGTAGTCGCCCATCAGTTCTCCTCGTTTTGCAACGAGCCGAAGTGCAGAAGCAAAATCAATCGAGTCAGCGGATACCAATGCAGTGTATTCACCAAGACTGTGTCCGCACGCAAATGCAGGTGCTATGGCTTCGCTCATTTGACTCAGAAAAATTTTCAGGCATGCAAACGAATGGGTCAGCAGTACTGGTTGTGTATACCGAGTCAGGTTGATTTTATTTTCAACATCGTTGAAAGACAGTTCAGCCATGTCGTAACCAAGTACGCTACTTGCTTCATCGTAGATATCTTTGGCCACAGAAAATTCACCTGCCAGATCGGAACCAATTCCTGAATACTGGGAGCCTTGCCCCGGGAACAGATATAGAACCTTGTTTTTTTGATACATAGAAAATTAAGAGCCTTGAAATTTGAGGGACTTGCGTGAATAAATGTATTAATTTCCCAATTCTGAAAATAAATTATCGTTGTTTATTCATAAATTATGGAATATCTCCTTAACTTGATATTAATTAGATCCCTTCTTCAATATGCTATGTAATAAGTCTTTAACAAAATTTGGAAGATCTTTTGGCACCTCCCTTGCTATTTCAACCAATTTATCAAAATCAACAACTTCACTTCCAGTCCAAGTCAATTCCAGTCTCCGAATTTGGCTTTGTGCAATGTGAGTATAGTTTTCAGGATTTCCCCAGTAGCACTTTTCGCAAATTTCAGGTAGTTTGCGAATTTTCCAATTTTCGCAATGCTCACATGACCAAGATTTTGCTCGATTACATGAGGCACATAACAACATAAAATGCTCAGGTTCTTTAGCCTCTCTCAACTCTCCGCCAACTTCATACGGCACACAGTGATCTATTTGAAGATAGCGAAGATCATAATATGTTAAACATACTTCGCAACGCTTTCCGTATATCTCAGCTAATTGTTTCTTGAATTTTGAAGGCCATGTTCTTCGGCCACCTAACTTGTCGTACTCAGTTTTCGAGACATCCCCAAACCTATATGCTCCAATTTTGCGTCCATCTGGTCCAGTAACGGAAAAAGTTTCCAAGGGAATCCCTAGTTCTCGTACATCTCGTGCCGCTCTTGGTGGATGATTGTATCCATAAACACGCCTTAGTTCTTCTGTGGTAATACAACCATATCTCAAAATATGGCTTATTACCGTTTTAGGTCGTTTCGCTTTGACTGCTTTCAAGTAGATTAAGAATTCATCTGGTAAATCCGATTCAACTGATTTGTCTTTTTTTGCCATTGTTAAAAGAATTAGCTTACCAAAGTTCTTGTTGTTGACTCACTGACATAGAAATTTGATCAACCGAATTAGCAAGAGTTGGAGATAAGTACAGAGATTCATAGGTCACATCGGAACGTCCTAATAGCGTTGCTTGCGTAGAACGACCTGCATTTATAATTAAATGAGTCAGATTCAAGAAATCAGGAGGTGTTCTTCCATAATGCTTGCTCCCGCTACTTCCGTCATATGATATTGCGTATTTTATGCCCCTCCCGTTTAGGTTCGCTAGTTCTTGCCAAAATTCCTCATGGTCCACCTTGGGGAGATATCTATGGTCGTGCTTATCAGAAACACCTTGATAAGGTGGGTCCATATAAACTACATCTTCTTCTGTGCAATCATTCAGAATTAATTTGTAGTCACGGGATGTAAGCTCAACCCTGTTCTGAAGTAGCAAGGAAGCTTGAAAAATTCTCTTACGCATTTCTTCTGGACGAGCTCCTAGCCTTCGATTATCAGGAGAATTATTGAAATAGCCGTTTTTGTTGTACCGAACCGCCGCTTTCACGCAACGAGCTAGTAGATAGAGAAAATCAGCCGGGTCTTGTTCTTTGTTGAACCGGTCCCTTACATCATTAAAATACGGACGTTCACGTCCCAGTTGGTCATTCCATAGAAATGTATATTTAGCTGAAATTTTTTCAGGATCAAAAATTATTTCTTTCCATAAACTAATGAGAGGAGCATGAGCATCATTTATCCAGAATTGCGGCTCAGAGTCCCGAGATGCCACAGCAATAGAAAGAGCTGCTGAACCACAAAAAGGCTCAACCAGACGGATTATTGAAGATGGAAAGTGTTTCAGAATTTCAGCAGCAATCTGTCGCTTACTGCCTTGATAAGGTATTGGCTGAGGAATCTTCGGCATTCGGCTAAACCAATCAATAAGTTCTTTTACACTCTTTCAATCTGATGTAACATCGCTCGGTCATTTCGTTTACCAGATTGCCATAATGTCTATATTCTTGCTCCATCCTTCTTCGTTTGAGCATACTAAATCTCTCTTAACCTTTTCAGCAGTTCATCCCTTAAGTTGTTAGCTTCGGATGTCAGGCGATTTGAACTTTCCTCAGCGTATTCTTTCCATAAAAACTTTAGATGCTCTTTAAGAGTTTCTTCAAGGTCCATGCGAGAACTGTCACATAAAATTATGCCAAAGTCCCCCCTCAAGTCATAGAGAGATGCTTTTTTGTTATACGAAACATCAAAGTGGAGTGGCGGGTCGGCGCGATAAACTTTGTTGTTAATTATTGTCTCTTTGATAACAATCGGACGTTCGTTGCTTGAGTCACATATATTTGATTTGTCCATTTCAATAAATTTCTCCCATGCTTCTTCTGCATTGGTTACCATTGCATTCTCTAATTCAAGCAGGTAATTTTAACACGCCAGCAAATCTTGAATCACCAAACTAACACTGTTTTGGTCGCACAGGCTGAAAT
This sequence comes from Arenicellales bacterium, assembly GCA_965203865.1. GTDB lineage: Bacteria > Pseudomonadota > Gammaproteobacteria > Arenicellales > JAJDZL01. The sequence goes on along the minus strand of OZ241916.1, from coordinate 413,565 downwards.
TGCGGAATTATTTGACACAACAAAGTACAAGTTTGCACATTAAAAACACCTCGTCTAGCAAAGAACTGTTTGAAGATTCAGTTGTCAAGTAATACTTGACAACTGCCGAAAACTCAGACCCTAAACCTTGCCCAAAGCCGATTTCCACAGTACCGGCACCAAATTGCACAGTGCAAACTCGGAAGAATTCAACGCTAATGGTTGCATGCCCTTGTCTTCACCGCCATAATACAGATATTACACTCTTAAGCGGGGACCTACGGTCTCCATAGTTTAACGAAAAATTGATTCGGTTAGATGTGTGCCGAAGAAATTAATCGAAACTACGAAGTTTCAAAGGATTGTTGATGTCAAAAAATGAAATATCTTCCTTCATTTGGAGTGTCTGTGATGATATCCTGAGAGGTTTGTTCAAACCTCATGAATATGGTGACATCATTCTCCCCTTCACAGTTCTGAGACGTCTTGACTGTGTGATAGAGCACAAAAAAGACGAGATTATTCAGCTACATGAGACTTACAAAAATCAGTTGGGTGATACATCTGGGTACATTAAAGGGGAGATTAAAATATCATTCTTTAATCACTCCCATTATGACCTGTCCCGTCTAAGACATGACCCGAGCAACGTTTACATCAATTTTCAGAACTACCTTGGAGGGTTCTCTGAAAATGTCTTTGAGATCATTGATAATTTCCAACTTGAAAAGCCGGTCGAGAAACTTAACAGAGAAAATCGTCTATTCAAATTCATTGATAAGTTTTCGGAGGTCGACCTGCACCCCGACAGAGTTTCCAACCACATGATGGGGCAGATCTTTGAGGAACTACTTCGTAGATTTTCGGAAATGTCCAACGAGACTAGCGGAGAACATTACACTCCTCGTGATGTCGTCCGCCTTCTAGTATCACTTGTGTTTTCTGAAGATATTGACAACCTCAAGGGCAAGGGCATCATTCGGAGTATTTTTGACCCTTGCTGTGGTAGCGGGGGTATGCTAATGCTCGCCAAGGATTGGGTTAATGACAATATCAGTGACCAAATCCAGCTTCGCCTTGTAGGGCAAGAAATTAATCCCCAAACATTTGCCCTCTGTAAGTCCGATATTATGATCACAGGAGAGGAACCAGAAAACATTCGTCTTGGAAACTCGTTATCCGGGGACCAATTTCGGGGGGATCGATTTGATTATATGATTACCAATCCTCCCTATGGAGTGAGTTGGAAGCCAGACGAGGATATCATCAAGAACGAGTGTCAGAACCCAAGTGGTCGGTTTTCTGTCGGAACACCGCGAATCTCAGATGGACAACTACTGTTCCTACAACACATGATATCGAAAATGGAAGATGGTGGGAGTCGAATTGGCGTAGTTTTCAACAGTTCTCCATTGTTCACGGGTGATGCAGGAAGTGGTGAGTCAGAGATTCGGAAATGGATTATTGAGAACGATTGGTTGGAATGTATCATTTCCTTGCCTGATCAACTATTCTTTAATACTGGCATATCAACTTACCTCTGGATCCTAACGAATAAGAAGTCTGACAAACGGTGTGGAAAGATTCAATTGATAGACGGATCATCCCTGTTCGTTGATATGAAAAAATCGCTTGGAAATAAACGAAAAAAAGTATCCACTCCCCAACTTAATCAACTCGTCCACCTCTATTTGAATTTTGAAGAGGGAGAAAAATGCAAAATTTATCCTAACAAGTTCTTTGGATATACTAAAGTTCAGGTTGAGCAACCAGTAATTGAGAATGGAATAGTCGCAATCGACAAAAAAGGTAATCCAATACCTGATACTTCCAAACGCAATCATGAGCGAGTTTCACTGCAAGACGATATCGATAAGTACTATGAGAGAGAAGTAAAACTGCAACTTCCAAATTCATGGATGGATCGAACAAAGGATAAGATAGGATATGAAATCAATTTTACCAAGTACTTCTATAAGTTCAAATCACTACGGTCCTTAGAGGATATTACCCAAGATCTTCTTAAACTTGATGAGGAAATTGAGGGCCTAATGAAAGAGGTTCTTCAGGAATGAAATCCTATTCGGATTACAAGGATAGTGGTGTTGGGTGGATTGGGGATATTCCGAGTAGTTGGAATATCAGTCGACTAAATTTTTTCTTAGAACTCATTGTAGAAAAGGATATACCATCCGATAATGATGTGAAAATTTCACCTGAATATGTTGAATCCTATACAGGTAAAGTAATGAATTATCATTCAAATTATGGAACTGTGGGAGTGAAATTCCAAAAAGGTGACACACTACTTAACAAATTAGGGGTTTATCTTTCAAAGTTTGTGTTTTGTGAACTGGATGGTTTCTCAATGGGGGAAATGATTGTTTTACGCCCTCGAAAATACCTGCCGAAATATCAATACTACCTTCTGGCAAATCCAAAAATTATAGACTATTTTAACTCCCTCTCTCAGGGTGTAAAAATGCCGCGAACTCCTGTATACGAAGTGTTAAACACATACTGTCCTGTACCCCCCCCCCTCGAACAAAAACAAATTTCTGCTTACCTTGATTCAAAAACTCAACAGATTGATGTTCTAATTGAAAAGACAGAACGAAAGATCGAACTACTAAAAGAACAAAGATCTTCCCTAATCTATCATTGCGTCACCAAAGGCTTAGATGCCAATGTTGAAGTGAAAGACAGTGGTGTTGAGTGGATTGGGGATATTCCGAGTAGTTGGAAAGTCGGCCGACTAAATTTTTTATTAGAACTCATAGTAGAAAAAGGCCTACCATCCAACGATGATGTGAAAATATCACCTGAATATGTTGAGTCCTATACGGGTAAAGTGATGAATTATCATTCCGATTATGGGATTATGGGAATGAAATTCCAAAAAGGTGACACACTACTTAACAAATTGCGGGTCTATCTTTCAAAGTTTGTGTTTTGTGAACTGGATGGTTTCTCAATGGGGGAAATGATTGTTTTACGCCCTCGAAAATATCTGCCGAAATATCAATACTACCTTCTGGCAAATCCAAAAATTATAGACTATTTTAACTCCCTCTCTCAGGGTGTAAAAATGCCGAGACCCCCTATATACGAGATGTTAAATTCATATTGTCCTGTACCCCCATTTCCTGAACAAAAACAGATATCAGACTACCTTGACTATGAAACTTTGAAGATTGACCTAATGGTTGACATTGAAACTAAACGTGTCGAACTTCTTAAAGAGTACCGTCGGTGTTTGATTGCACGCGTGGTAACCGGAAAGATTGATGTACGTGATGAGGCAGGCCAGTGATTTATACAGAGAAAGATTTTGAAGATCATATAGAATTAAAACTCGTCGAAAGCGGGTACAAGACCCATAAAATAGATTCCTTCAGGAAAGATCTTTGTTTAATCTCGGATGACCTCATTGGTTTCATCAAAGACACACAACCGAAGGAGTTCAAGAAACTTAGTAATCAATATGGTATTCAAACTGAGGGGAAACTTCTTAAACGAATATCAGATGAAATCGAAAAACGCGGACTGGTCGAAGTCATTCGCAAAGGAGTCAAGGACCGTGGTTCAAACTTTCGGTTAGCTTTTTTCGAACCGAAGAGCGGGCTTAACCCAGAACATCAGGAACTCTACAAGAAAAACCGGTTCACTATTGTACGTCAGTTGAAGTACTCCATGATAAACGAAAATTCAGTGGATATGGCATTATTCTTGAATGGTATCCCGTTTTCGGTTTTGGAGCTAAAGAACTCGTCAACTGGTCAATTTCATTCAGATGCCGAGAAACAGTTCAAAGAAGACCGAGATCCGAAGGAGCCACTTTTTCGATTCAAGAGATGCCTTGTCTTCTTTGCAGTGGGAAACGAAAAGGTATCAATGACGACTCGGTTGTCGGGTCAAAAAACTAAGTTTCTTCCCTATAATAAGGACATTGAGAATCCAGTTAACCTCGCGGGCCACAAGAGTTCCTACCTTTGGGAGGAGATTCTCCAACCGAACAGTGTTCTTGATCTTTTAGAGAATTATGTCCATGTCCGTGAAGAGGTCGAAAAGGTTTACAACCCCAGGTTTCAAAAAATTGTTGATAAAAAATACCAAGTACTCATCTTTCCTCGCTATCACCAACTTCGTGTTGTGAGAAAACTTAAGACAAAGGTCATAGAGGAAGGCACGGGTGAATCGTACTTGATCCAACATACCACAGGAAGTGGCAAGTCTCTATCCATCGGTTGGCTGTCACACCTGTTGACATCCCTCCACCAAAACCCGACGGATACCGACCCAATGTTTAATTCTGTAATAGTAGTTACGGACCGGAAAATACTGGATAAACAGATTCAGAATACGATCAAGCAGCTTGAACAGACTAAGGGCGTTGTGCACTCGGTTGATGTGAATTCTCAACAACTCAAAGAGTTCATTGAGGCTGGAAAGCATATCATTATCACTACAATTCAAAAATTTCCAATAATTTCGAGTACGATTTCAAAACTTGCCGGGCGTAAGTTTGCAGTAATCGTTGACGAGGTTCATTCCTCACAGAGTGGCCAATCTGCCGCTCACTTACAAATGTCTTTGTCAAAATCCGTTCTAGAAAAATACCAAGAAGGGGAAGATACTGGCGATTTAACAGACATCGACAAGCTGATCTTTAAGGAGATGGAGACTTGTGGAAAGCAGCCCCATATCTCCTATTTTGGGTTCAGCGGAACACCAAAAAATAAAACCTTGGAGATATTTGGCCGAAAGAACCAAGACGGTCAGTTCGAATCTTTCGATGTCTACTCCATGAAACAGAGCATCGCAGAAGGCTTCACACTTGATGTCCTTAGTAACTATACAACCTATAAACGATATTTCCATCTAAATCAGATAGAACTAAAGGATGACGAAGTTGACAATAGTCGTGTCAAACGGATGTTAGTGAATTGGGTGGATATCCACCCCCACACGATTGCAGAGAAAACCCAAATAATCCTTGAGCATTTTAACTCTCATACTGTAAATAAGGTTAATGGGAGGGCAAGGGCAATGGTTGTCACGCGCTCGCGCCTTCACTGCGTGAAGTTCAAACAGGAGTTCGATAGACAGATAAAGAAGCTTAGTCTTCCCTACGGGGCCATTGTTGGGTTTAGTGGAGAAGTGATTGATAGGGACACCGGTCTTCGCTACACCGAGGCTTCAATGAATGCATTTCCTGATTCTGAAACGGAACAACGCTTCAAATATCCCGAGAATCGGATCCTCATCGTGAACAACAAGTTTCAGACTGGCTTCGACGAACCAATGTTGCATACGATGTACATTGACAAAAGACTTGGTGGGCTACAGGCAGTCCAGACTCTTAGTCGCTTGAATCGTACAATGCGCGGAAAGACAAACCCATTTGTCTTGGATTTTGTAAACGACCCGAATGATATTCAAGAATCTTTCCAACCTTACTATCAGGGAACCATTCTAACCGAAGGTACAGAGCCAAACCACATATACACACTCCAGCAGAATATTGAGGAGCACAATCTGTACAATGATCATATTATTGAAGAATTCATAATCACATTCTACGATGATAGTATCCCTGATGAGAAGCTTCAGGGGATATTGGACACTGTTGTTGAGTCTTGGGGAAAACTAGAAAATGACCATCAAGAAGATTTTCGAAAAAATGTACAGGGTTTCATTCGTTTTTATGGATATATCGTTCAGATCATCAGTTTCAAAGATCTTGAACTTGAGAAACTTTACACTTTCCTCACTCATTTGGTGAAAAAACTTCCTCGACGGCGGCGGGGTGATATTTACGATATAACATCATCCATTGATCTCGAATACTTTCGAATTGAGAAGAAACAGGAGTCTTCAATTGATATAGAAGAACATGATGGCTCAATAGCTCCAGTGGAACAAAGCACAATTGGTTCTTTACCGGAAGAGATGAAGGAACTCTTCTCAGAAATTATCAAAACGCTTAACGATAAATTTGGAACCGATTTTACTGAAGATGACAAGCCTAAGATTGAGAGATTCTATAGACGAATTCAAGCAAACGAGGAATATAGGGCAACGCACAAGGGGGATAACACGGAAACCAATAAATGGCATGCCTTCGGTAAATTGTACGACGAGTCCAAACATAGTCTTTTCAAGGAGGATCTCGAATTTTACAAAAAAATTAACATTCCCGATGTCAGCCATCGCCTCAAGGAAATTTTATATAGTAATTACACTTGATGCGAAGCAGTAGTCTGAAGGCGATCGCCAGTTGTTCAATGCACTTGTTTCTCTATCAGATTGTAATAGTCCGAATTTGGTCCGTAGTTTATGCATCTTCAATTGTTAGTAATACAAGCACCTATCGTCGTTCCTGAGCCAGCGAAAGGACCCTGTAAAAGTCCATATGGAAGATAACTGGTCTTTATCACTCTTTCAACAATCTCTGCATTATGCGGCAAAGGCTTGCCGTTTTTCGCTTCGTAAGTATTTGTTCCATTGCTGCAGTGGAACGCGGCCCTGCTGTTCTTCCAAAAATAAAAGGAGTAAAGTAAAGCCATGTTGCCTGAAAAGTCTGAAAGAGTTTCACTATCAGAATTAGGCAATTTGTTCGACAAACCACTTATTGATTGTAAGAAGCAAAACTGATTGATAAAAAGTAAGTCTGCTATTGAATAGCAGACTTACTTCTAAAGGTGGGTTATGAAATTTACTGCAAAAAACTCGTATCAACTTTTAAGCAGTTTAGTTTTTCGATGGTGCGACATTCAGCGGATTTTGCACTACGGCATAATCCTGCCATAAAGCCGTATACGCATCTTTAGCTTCTAACCCCAGCTCAATGCAGGTTCTTGCGAAGTCATTCGTCTGCTCGATCGTATATTGCACCATCTTTCCTTGAATAGCAGCGTAATCATTCAGATTTTTGACTTTCAGCACTTCACCCGCGTGAGCTGTTGCATTCTTCAACACTTCTTTTGCTGTTTTCACGTTGTAGTCAACAGACTTGTTGATTAATTTTGCATTAACAGCAACTGTGTCATTTGCCAGTTCAACTAATTTGGCTTGCATTTCTTGTTTCTCCAAAAATAAAAAATTAATAAATTGTTGCAATGCAATATAACATCTGAATTTAGAAATGTCAACTCTTAATTCATTTTTTATTTGAATATGAATTATATTCTTATTAATAAAGTGATTTATTCAATAAAGGAGGAATTATTGCGATAAATTATATTGAGGAATTTTCTATATTGCAGTGCAATATATTATTTGCAAAATACTATAGAAAAACACCCTGTTGAGCTCAGTCATGATGTAACTCAACGAGTGGATTTCGAGCAGTAGCAGTAGTGTGCCCAGAAAGATGATTTGGATAAATGAAAAGAGAATTTTGAAAATAGTGAACCATCGGGATTTAGTGCGGAATTGACAGGAAATATTGGGATGGCATATTCGCCCGAATAGTCAGAAAACTTGAGTTCACACTGTATTCCCAAATCTCTGGAATACCACAACTCTATTGCTTCATCCCGGCTTATGCCCCTGCATAAATCAATAAGAACATTGTTTCACAAACTATTCACTTTGCTCTTCAAGTTTGCCCAGTTCATCCAGTACCGCTTTGCCTTTTTCAGTTATTCGGTATTTTTGCGATGGGCTTGTTGGTTTATCAGGAATTGTCATTTCAAGTAATTCCATTTTCAGGAGGCCCTCAAGTTGTCGTTGAAAACCCCCAGTTCGTTTTGAAAATCCTGTTACTTTCAGTAGTTCTCCTTGTGTAACGACTCCTGTTGCTACACATTCTTCAAGTATGGCAATCATATTATTTGTTAACTCAGCTTGACCCAGGCTTGACCCAGGCTTGACCCTTTGCCTGTGTTTTATGTTTTCCCTTATTTTTCAATGAGTCATATTCGCCTGTAGCCTTACTTGGCCCAGGCTTGACCCAAGCTTGACCCATCTCCTGCTACAACCTTTAAACCAGTAGGACGCTCAGCTCGCCAAATCCTCGTAACAAACCCATCTGCAATTTCAAACTCCGGTTCCGGTAGCCCTGCTTCAATACAACGGTGTATCATATCCAATGTGCCTGTTCCCAACTGCTCAATGAATTGTGCAAGATACATGGATTGCGCAAGCAATGGATTGCCAGGATGGGATTCATGGGAAACACGCAATTCTGCAAGGGTTAGTTTTGGTGACAGCCTGCCGGGATTCCAAACCTCCAATCTGTCCGCAAACAGCATAACTTGCACACTGGCGGTGCTGGCATAATCACGATGCACTACCGCGTTGACTATTGCCTCTGTCACGACTTCAATTGGTATTTCAAGAGTTCTTGGTGCCATGGCACTCTCACTGCGCGTGCCAATCCTCATGTCAATCCGGTTCAGCACATATTCCACTGCCTGGTCAACCAACTGAAAAACTGTACCGTTATACATTTGGTTCGACAAAATCGGCTTTTCCACTCTAACACCATGAAAATTCGCACATTTAATCTGGGACGATATGAAAAACTTTTGAGGCGATTTTCCAAAAAGAAGTATTGCAGCATTCGTAAGCTTATCCTCATTGAATAATTCCAAGTGCTTCAATAAATTTGTTGGCGAGACATCTTCGTCTAGAGGAAAATTTCTAGCCCTTCGAGCTATTCGTACAAAACGATTCATCCAGTCAACATCAAGATCTTCCATGCCCCCATTCAGGCAAGGCATCTTGTCAAATGCCTCCAGACGCATCAACCCCTTTAAGTCCAGATATTCAATCAACGCAACTTTTAACTCACTCAACAATTCTTCTTGAGTTTTCGAATCAAACCAGTCTGTGCTTTCTTGATTAATGCGTCCATCTTGCCATGTCGAGTTGCGCTTGAACTTTTCGATTTAATGAATATCAACCGGTGCAAGCCGAGGTTAGTCGCATAATCAAACTCTCGCTCTGTAGGCGATACTCCTGATTCATCTTCTGATCCATACTGAAAACCAAACAATCCAAGATAGATATCGCTACGTTCAACTTCATCCAGGTACAGCTTTTCGGGAGTTCGATCCGAAGCAGGTGACTTTTCAAAAAGAAACACGCGGAAAAATCGACGCATTAACTCGTCACTATTCAAGTAGTTGCGGAGGGCTTCTCGTTCCGGCGCAAATTCAGTTTGCACGCTACTAATAAAAATTTGAATAGGGGCCATGCTCGTGTTGCTACCTTTTATAAGAATTGTCTATCACGCACATGCGGCGACACTTTCTCAATACTTCACGCGACCAATCCTGCACTTTCGTCAAAGCCTAGCATAATGTTCAGGTTTTGAACTGCTGCTCCGCTGGCACCCTTGCCCAGATTATCCAGAATTCCGATCAGCAACGCATGGCCGGAAGGATTCGCACATACATTGATTTCAACCCGGTTCGTGCCATTGCAAGAACGCGGGTCAAATCTGGATTCGCTTGCAGCTTCAGCAATCAATGGATTCACCTTTACAAACTGTTCACTCTGATAGCGCTCATGCAAGGTGAACCACACATCTTTGACGGAAAATCCAAGCGATTCATGCAGAGGAACCTCAACACGCATCCCTGAATTAAACGGTCCCACTCTGGGCGCAAACAGCGGCTCAAGCTTCAAACCTGTTTGCTTCATCATCTCGGGAATATGCTTGTGAACCCGCTCAAGTGCATACAAGGCTGAGTGAGGAAGCCCCGGCAAACCGGTATCCGGGGCGTTCCACTTTTCAATGAGCTGCCTGCCGCCGCCTGAATATCCCGACAACGCATGAATGGAAAGCGGTGCGAGCGACGAAAGAATCTCCTCTTCAACCAATGGCCGTACCATCAGTGAAAAAGCGGTTGGATAGCATCCCGGATTGGAGACCCGGTCAGAGTCTCGAATCAGTTCGCGCGACTCTGGCGTAAGCTCGGGAATTCCATACGCCCAATCTTCTGCAACCCGATGAGCAGTGCTTGCATCAATGACCCGGGTTCCGGCTTCAGATGCCCACCTTGCCGCATTAACAGCCGCCTCGTCGGGCAAGCACAGAATGGTCAGATCCGATTCTTCAATAATTTCTTTTCTCGCGTCGTCGTCTTTGCGTACGGCATCCGGCAACTGCATAACCCGAATGCTGCTATGGCTACTCAGCAATTCGTTGATTCGAAGAGCGGTGGTACCCGCCTGACCGTCGATATAGACTTTTGAAATTGATGCTTCAGACATTATTCGTCCTCCAGTACAACCGAGGCAGACTCCGACCATGTAAGCCAAACCTGCTGGTTCGCCTTGACTACCTGTTCAATTGACTTGCTCAAATTTTGCAAAGCAATGGAAACTGGTTCTTTCCGCCCTTTCAGGTAAATATAAAAGTGGCTACGATCTCCCAAATAAGCTGACGGCCCCATACGACCTTGTACACAGTTGTACGACGTGTCCTTTTTTTCGAATTCAAGCTCAAATTTTTCCGGACGGATGGCAAGCATGATTTTTTTGCCCTCTGCTGCTGGTGCGTCCTTGCATTCAGTTCGAATCGTACCAAGAACAGGAGATGTTGCAGTAAGTATACCATCAGCAAATTCTTCAACTTCGCAGTCAAAAAAGTTCATGGTGCCGATAAAATCGGCAACAAATCTGGACTTTGGAGCTTCGTAAAGCTGTGCCGGGGTAGAAATTTCAAGAACATCCCCCTGCGACATGACTGCGATTCGGTCCGAGAGCGTCAAGGCTTCTTCCTGGTCGTGCGTAACAAATACAAAAGTAATGCCAACCTGCTGCTGCAGTTGACGCAATTCTATCTGCATTTGCTCCCTGAGTTTTTTGTCCAATGCGCCAAGCGGCTCGTCCAGCAACAGCACCCGCGGCTGCTTGATGAGTGCGCGCGCCAGAGCCACTCTCTGCCGTTGCCCGCCGGACAACTCGTGAGCACCCCGGGTTCCATATCCCGGCAGTTTGATCAAATCCAGCATTTCCTCGATGCGCTGTGCCAACTGCTGCTTGGACAGACCGGATTTGCGCATGCCAAAACCGATATTCTCCGCAACATTCAAATGCGGGAAAATTGCGTAGTTCTGAAACACCATATTCACCGGGCGGTGGTTGGGTGGATCCAGGGTTACATCCTGTCCGTCGATTTCAATTGTTCCCTCGGTGGGCAACTCGAAACCTGCAAGCATTCTCAGCAAGGTGGTTTTTCCGCATCCCGACGGTCCCAGAAGCGAAAAGAACTCTCCTGCTTCAATATCGAAGTTGGCGTTGTTGACTGCCCGAACAGCTCCGAAGTTCTTTACTATATTCTTTAGTGAAATGATATTGTTTGGCATTGGCATCAAACTTGGTTTTTCGACAATTGCACTCCGCTTCGGCGGACGATTTCAGCCAGTAGTATGACAAATGTGGATGCAACAATAATAATCGCACCCAGTGACAATACCATAGGCAATTTTTCAGGAAATCTCAATGCGCTCCAGATAAACACAGGCAGCGTAGGCTCCAGTCCCGACAGAAAGAACGCCAGCACAAACTCGTCGAATGAAATAGTGAATGTAAGAAGCAGGCTTGCTACAACGCCCGGAAAAATAATAGGAAAAGTTACTCTCCAAAATGTCCCCCAGGCGTTTTCTCCAAGGTCAAGCGCCGCTTCTTCCATGCTCTTGTCGAATCCCTCCATTCTCGATATCAGAACCAGCATTGAAAAGGGCACGCACAGCAACATGTGGCCGATTCCCACAGTTACCAAAGACAAATCAATATCGTTCAGGGACAAGGTAATTAAAAGCGCAATACCCAGGATTATCTCTGGAATCACCAGCGGTACCATTATGAATCCAACCAAGCCTCCCCGGGCGCGGAATTTATAACGGGTAACGGCCTTGGCTGCAAATATCCCCAGCGATGTACTGAGCAAAGCGACCGTCACTCCGACTTTAATGCTGTTCCAGAAAGCGTTGAGAATGCCCGGATTATCAGCCAGCTGTTCATACCATTGGGTTGTAAAGCCCTTCAGAGGAAAAGTAATGTATTCCGAATCGTTGAATGAAAACAAAGGCAGTACAGCAACCGGAAGGTATAGAAATATCAGATAAATGACGGTGTAGGCAAACAACCAGTTCAGCCAGAATTTCCTGCTGTTTTTCATGCTATCGAGCTCCCTTTCGAAGCAGATATACAATGCCAAGCAGCGTACAGACCACCGCAGTAACTGTAATCATGGAAATAATTGACAATGTAGCGCCCATAGGCCAATTCAGAGCTTTTCCGAACATGGATTGAATAATGTTTCCTATCATGAGCCCTCTGGTTCCACCCACCAGTGCGGGGGTAACGTAATCACCCACAGTAGGAATAAAAACAAGCAAACTGGAGGCTATTACACCTGGCAAGGAAAGCGGGAGTGTAACCCTGATAAATGTCATAAAAGAATTTTCACCCAGATCTTTGGACGCCTCTATCAATGAGCGGTCAATCTTTTCCAGCGATACATAAATAGGCAAAATGGCAACCGCAGCCCAGGCATGAGCAAGAGTGATCACTACAGCATTGGGATTGTAAAGCAAGAACTCCAGCGGTTCGCTAATGATCCCCAAGGACATCAGCCCTGAATTAATAACACCGCTATAGCCAAGAATCACTTTCCAGGAAAAAACACGCAGCAGATAACTTGTCCAGAATGGAATTGTTACCAGAATTATCCAGATGATCTTGTTTTTTTGAACCCGAAATGCAATGAAATAAGCCAGTGGGTAAGCCAGCAATACTGTGACCAGTGTCACGAGGGCAGAAATCTTTATGGAGCGATAAAGAATAAGATAGTAAATTTTCTTTTCAAAGAAAGCCTTGTAATTGTCGAATGAAAAGGTCCTGATAATATCAACATAGTCCTGCTTCCAAAAACTGAGTGTCAGCAAGATTAGCAGCGGGAAGAGCAAGCCGAATAGAACCACCAGCAGGGCAGGCGACAACAAGCCGTACCCTCTTGAAGATTCATTGCGAGCAAATTTAACCCGAATTTTCTGGTAAATACTGCTACTTGTAAGAGCTACAGTGTTCATGACTTGAAATTATTTCATCCGGTGGTGCCGAGTCAACCAATGATAATGGGAAATGACGAAAAAAATTCCATGGTCTCAAACTGAAGAAATTGCATTGAAACGAAACAGCTTCAATTTTGAACCAAGCTCACAAAAAAAATGGGGTGCCGAATCAGTACGACACCCCGAATTTTCGTGCAATTTAATTCTATGATTCGTTGACAACTCTCAGCATAAACCTGCCTTGACTTCTTCAAACATCGACTGCAAAACAGGTTCGTTTTGAATCGGCACTTGAAAAATTCCAGCACTGAGGATTTCTTCCGGATCAGTGGACAAGCCACGTTCCAGTAGCAATTTCTCGGGAACAAGCTCGAAAGAGTTGACATTGGCATGCCCGTAACCTTCGTCAAGAATCGACAACACGCCTGAATCCGGGCTAAGGAAAGCATCAATCGCATCGTAGCTCTTGTCAAGTTTTGCCGGGTCAGCATCAGTCATGAGACAGAAACCGCATACCCATGTCATGGCACCTTCTTTAGGCTTCATATACTTGACATTCACGCCCGCCGCTTTCAATGCAGTAAAAGCGTCGTTCCAGGAACTAGTTGCGACCAATTCGTCGCTCGCCATTGAATTTTCTATATCCGTCGGGCTCGTCCAGTAATAGCGCAGCAACGGCAATTGCTTGCAAAGTAATTCGCGCGTCACCTGAACTTCGTCATCGTTCATGTTGAACGGGTTTTCGGCTCCGCCCAGAATTGCTGCGACCATCACTCCGTCAATCAGGCTGTCAGACATTGAAAGCCTGCCAGAATAGCGCTCATCCCAGAGAATTCCCCAGGTTTCTTCTTCCTGATACTTTTCGTCGACAAGGTCAGGACGATACAGAACTGACGTCTGACCCCAGTCTGCAGCAACAAAATAAATATCGTCGCCAACCGACATTCCGGGAATTTCCTTGAGGCTGGGAATAATTTCGTCCCAGTGACTCAGCCGGCTTACATCAATTGGCTGAAGAATCCCGGCATCTCGCCAAATTTCAACTTTGTAAGAACAGGGATGAGTTACATCATACTTGGCTCCTGCCTGCATCTTGGCAAAAGCTTCTTCCTCGTCCCCGAAAATGGCAAAGTTCGGAAACTCGCCATACTTGTTCTCATATTCCAAATGGTGTCCCTGAGCATCCCATCCTTCCCAGGTGAATATTGTTGGATGGTCTTCTGCTGCCGCACGGGCATTTCGCCAGCCAAACGGCATGGTCATTACACCAACACCCAATCCAGCAAGAATTGAATTGAATTTACGCCTGGACATTTCGCCAGTTGCCAGCAACTCGACGAAATCGTCTTTCTTGTAAGTCAAATATCTTTTGTCCATACACTAATCTCCAGTACTTGGTTTTAGATTTAATATGTTACCAAGAATAATAAAATTGACAGGCATTTGTCAAAAAATATCTCATCTGATTTGGAAACCACGGAAAAACCTTTCAGGAAAACTTGTCCGAAAATTCCAAAGCGAATTTTATCGCGAGCCCGTTTTATCGGCAGCACGAACCAGCGAATTCACGCTTGATGCATAACCGGAAAAGTAAATTTGACTGTCCTGCCTGCAATAGGCCACTGACAACCATGCTAAATTACTCCCAATGGCTTTCGCAAAACATTTCTGCATGTACTTTTTTGTTGACATTTGAATATATTGTATACAATATACAATCATAAATATTTTTTGAATTTTTGACCAAATTCACGAAAACTTACTACACAGAAACTAAAAGGGGAATTCAAAAATGTCAAATGTAGCAGCGCTAAAACCGCAGGATGTTTCAACCGCTAGCTCTGAACATCAATCCTCCGCTAGCAAAAGCGAGATTTCAGGTGGCCATCTGGTCGCCAAGGCCCTTCGCAACGAAGGTATTGACACGATTTTTACTCTTTGCGGCGGGCATATCATTGATATATACGACGGGTGCGTCGATGAAGGAATTCGAATCATCGATGTTCGACATGAACAGGTAGCAGCTCACGCAGCTGACGGGTACGCAAGGCAAACTCAAAAGACTGGCTGCGTTGTTACAACTGCTGGACCTGGCTGTACAAATGCTGTAACCGGAATTGCAAATGCTTTCCGGGCAGAAAGCCCGATACTTCACATTGGTGGACAAGGTGCACTGACACAGCACAAGATGGGGTCATTGCAAGATCTCCCCCATGTCGACATGATGGCACCAATCACCAAGTTCTCAGCCGGCGTACGCAGTACCGAGCGAATTGCCGACATGATTTCCATGGCATTCCGCGAATGCTACAACGGTGCGCCCGGCCCCAGCTATCTTGAAATTCCACGAGATATTCTGGATGCAGAGGTGGAACTCGAAAAAGCCCGGATTCCTCAAGCCGGTTCTTACCGGGCATCACCAAAATCCATGGGCGACCCGCGCGACGTGGAAAAACTGGCGAGCTTGCTGGCCAATTCAAAACGACCCTGCATATTGTTGGGAACACAAGTTTGGACTGCAAAAGCCACCGACGATGCGATCGACTTTGTTCGCAAATTCGACTTGCCCGCGTACTTCAATGGCTCGGCGCGAGGCACGCTGCCGCCCGGCGACCCCAACCATTTCCACAGAACTCGACGCGTTGCATTCGACAAGTCGGATTTAATCATAATTGTCGGGGCTCCATTTGACTTTCGAATGGGATACGGTCGAAGGCTTGGTGCCGAAGCGACAGTTGTTCAGATTGACATGGACTACAGGACGGTTGGCAAGAACCGGGATATTTCACTGGGACTGGTCGGCGATCCGGGAACAATCCTGAGAGGCGTAATGGAAGCCGCCGGAGAAAAAACCGGGGCCAGAACCATTGCCCGCAACGAATGGTTGTCTGGCTTGCGAACTGAAGAGGCAAACAGAACCGAAAAACTGATGCCATTGTTCCGGTCGGACAAAAACCCGATTCATCCATATCGGGTCGCCTGGGAAATCAATGAATTTCTGAATGAAGACACGATTTACATCGGTGACGGAGGCGATGTTGTTACAATCAGCGCTCAGGCGGTGCAACCGCGCACGCCCGGCCATTGGATGGACCCGGGACCGCTGGGCACTCTCGGGGTGGGTACGGCATTTGCCATGTCATCAAAACTCGCCCATCCGCAAAAAGAAGTCCTGTGCTACTATGGCGACGGCTCCTTTGGCATGACAGCATTCGACATGGAAACTGCCAACAGGTTCAATGCCCCGTACATTGCAGTAATTGGCAACAATAGCGCCATGAACCAGATTCGGTACGGTCAAATTGCAAAATACGGACCAGAACGCGGTGATGTCGGCAATCTTCTCGGCGATGTGCCGTTTTCAAAGTTCGCCGAAATGCTTGGCGGCTACGGCGAAGAGGTTCGAGACCCGGCTGAAATTGCTCCTGCCTTGCAACGCGCAAGAGAGCAGGTTGCTGGAACCGGCGTGTCAGCCGTAATCAACATTTGGGTAGACCCAAGTGAATACGCTCCTGGCACAAAAGCTCAAACAATGTATAAATAGAGTCTATTTTTCAAAATCATTAAACATTTTTATTTTGTTCCTATACCAAGAGGAGAAAAATTATGAGTAGAGCATTGAATGGCGTGCGCGTCCTTGACATGACACATGTGCAGTCAGGTCCCACGAGTACGCAACTGCTTGCTTGGTTCGGTGCAGATGTAATCAAAGTTGAGCGCCCCGGTGTCGGGGATGCAACACGTGGCCAACTACGCGACGTTCCAAATGCAGACAGTTTGTATTTTACAATGTTGAACCACAATAAACGCTCATTGACACTGAACACCAAGAGCGAGAAAGGCAGGCAACTTCTGGAGCAACTCATCAAGGAGTGCGATGTCATTGCAGAGAACTTTGCTCCAGGAGCACTTGATCGCATGGGGTTTTCCTGGGAAAGAATTCAGGAAATCAACCCGCGGATCATCTACGCATCAGTGAAAGGGTTCGGACCCGGGCCTTATGAAGCATGCAAAGTCTATGAGAATATAGCTCAGTGTACCGGCGGTGCGGCGAGCACCACGGGATTTGAAGACGGGCCGCCTACAGTGTCCGGAGCTCAAATCGGAGATTCCGGCACAGGGCTCAACATGGCACTTGGAATTGTTACAGCATTGTTCCAGCGGGAGAAAACCGGGCGTGGGCAACGTATCACTTGTGCGATGCAGGACACTGTCCTGAATCTGTGCCGCGTCAAGCTTCGCGACCAGCAACGGCTGAATCGAGGACCGCTTACCGAATATCCCCAGTATCCCCACAGGGAATTCGACACCATGGTTCCGCGCGCGGGCAACGCCTCGGGAGGTGGCCAGCCAGGCTGGGCAGTTCGATGTGCCCCAGGCGGTGCAAACGACTACATCTACATCATTATCCAGCCTCAGGGATGGGTGCCATTAATGAAAACAATTGGTCGGGAAGACCTGATTGAAGATCCCGAATGGGCAACACCCGAAGCTCGGCTAGCCAAGCTCGAAAAGTGCTTTGGATTGATTGAAGAGTGGACTTTGACCAAAACGAAGTTTGAAGCCATGAACATCTTGAATCCACTGAATATTCCATGCGGCCCGATACTTACTTTCGAGGAGCTGCTTAATGAGGAGTCCTTGATGAAGACAGGGACTATTGTAGAAGTGGACCATCCTGAACGCGGAAAGTATAAAACGGTCGGCAATCCAATCAAACTTTCCGATTCACCGGCAAAAGTGCGTCGTGCACCCTTGCTGGGCGAACATACTGACGAAATATTAAAGGAAGTGCTTGGGCTAAGCGAGAGCGAAGTCAAAGAAGCTCATGAGTGCGAAGCGGTGTAGGAGAAAATCTTGCGTTTAATCGTACACGGGCAGCAGGCTTTCGGCAAAGCAGTACTGGAAAGGTTGCTTGAACGCGGCGAAGATGTAGTCGCGGTATATTGTGCACCTGATAAAGGCGAACGCATTGACCCATTAAAGCAAGCCGCTACAGATGCCGGATTGCCAGTGCTGCAGCCCGCTTCTTTCAAAGCTTCCGAAGTGGCAGATGAGATGCTTGAATTCAAAGCCGACCTTTGCATCATGGCATATGTCATTTTAATGGTGCCTTCGTCGGTTTTGAATATTCCGCGCCTGGGTTCAATTCAGTATCATCCGTCGTTGCTACCAGACCATAAGGGACCAAGCTCTATCAATTGGCCGATAATTCAGGGGAAAAAGAAAACCGGCCTGACCATATTCTGGCCAGACGACGGTTTGGATACGGGGCCGATTCTCTTGCAAAAAGAAGTCGATATACTTCCGGACGATACGCTTGGCAGTCTTTACTTCGATAAACTGTTTCCCATGGGAGTTGACGCAATCATCGAGGCGTATGAATTAGTGAAAGAAGACAGGGCGCCGAAAATCCCGCAAGATCCGAATGCCGGCAGTTATGAAAGCTGGTGCGGGAAAGAACAAGTCCAGATCGATTGGTCGCAATCAGTCAATACTGTTTACAATCTGATTCGCGGCGCCAATCCACAACCGGGAGCCTGGACTACCAAGGATGGAGCAATGGTTCAAATATTTGACTGCCAGAAAATTCAGTCAAAAAATGGAAACTTTGGGCAAATAACTACTGTTTCCGATTCAGCTATCCATGTTGCAGCAAAAGATGGTGAAATAGCTGTCAAGCGAGTGCGAGCTGAATCCGGAAAAGTCAGTGCAATTGAATTTGCCCAGGCACACGGACTTGGTGTCGGTGACCAGTTGGGAACCTAGTTGCTTGGTGTTCTTTCGATTCTTGCCGCACAGTACTTGAATTCCGGAATCTTTCCCATTGGGTCCAACGCTGGGTTCGTCAGTACATTGGCGGCCGCCTCAGCATAGCAAAACGGAACAAACACCACGCCTTCAGGAATTGCACTGTCGCTTCGGGCAGTTAATTCAATTGCGCCTCGGCGAGTGACAATTCGAATCATCTCGCCCGGCTGAACTCCCAAATCCCGTAGTTGGCCGGATGACATGCTGGCAACTGCTCCTGGCTCAATTTCGTCCAGCACTTTTGCCCGACGTGTCATTGCACCCGTGTGCCAATGCTCCAGCTGGCGCCCTGTAGTCAAGATCATGGGATAGGATTCATCCGGCTGTTCATCGGGTTGAACCAGGCCTGCCGGTACCAGTTTTGCCCGACCGGTTGCAGTAGGAAAGCCATCTCCGAAAACAATATTGTTACCCGGCTTGTCTGGTGCATCGCATGGATAGGTAACTGCATTCTCCCTCTCCAGGCGCTCCCAGGAAATATTGTCTAATGAAGGCATCAAACTCGCCATTTCTGCGTAGACATCCGCCGGTGCACTGTAATTCCAGTCAAGCCCGATTCGACGGGCAATTTCCTGAATAATCCACCAGTCTTGCTTGGCATCGCCCGGCAAATCCAGAGCGACTCTGCCCATTTGAACCTGCCGGTTGGTATTGGTAACAGTCCCGCTTTTTTCCGGCCATGCCGACGCAGGCAGAACAACATCTGCGTGATACGCAGTTTCAGTAAGAAACAGGTCCTGAACAACAAGATGATCCAGTGTTGCCAATGCTTCTCTGGCATGCTGCACATCCGGGTCTGACATGGCAGGATTTTCTCCCATTACATACATACCATGGATTTGACCGGCGTGCACCGCATCCATAATTTCAACAACTGTCAATCCTTTTTCCGGATCCAATGAGGAACCCCATGCATTCTCAAATTGCGAGCGAATATTTTCTGCATCAACCGCCTGATAATCGGGATAAACCATTGGTATCAATCCAGCATCAGAAGCACCTTGTACATTGTTCTGGCCTCGAAGCGGGTGAAGTCCGGTGCCCGGTCTTCCAACCTGGCCTGTAATTGCAGCAAGTGCAATCAGGCACCGTGCGTTGTCCGTGCCATGCGTATGCTGCGAAATACCCATGCCCCAGAAAATTATGCTGTTGCTCGCTGTTGCAAATTTGCGAGCAACGGTACGAATCAATTCAGCGTCAATTCCACAGATTTCGGACATTGACTCCGGCGTGAAACTGTCGATATGCTTGCACAGACTGTCGAATCCCTCTGTAAATTTTTCCACATACTCTTTGTTATAGAGTTCTTCCTTGATAATGACATGAATCATGGCATTCAGCAATGCAACATCAGAACCCGGTTTGAACTGAAGCATATGCGTCGCATACTTCGCCAGAGATGTGCCGCGCGGGTCCATTACAACCAGAGTCTTGCCGCTTCTGACAGCTTGCTTGAAAAATGTTGCAGCAACCGGATGATTTTCTGTGGGGTTTGCACCGATTACTACAATAACTTCAGCATCCTCGCAGGCAGTAAATGGAGCAGTGACGGCTCCGGAACCTATCCCTTCCAGCAAGGCAGCCACGGAAGAAGCATGGCAAAGACGAGTACAGTGGTCAACATTGTTCGTGCCAAATCCGGTTCGAATCATTTTCTGCACCAGATACGCCTCTTCGTTCGAGCCTTTCGCAGAACCGAATCCAGATAATCCGGAAGGACCGTGCGTCTGTTTTACTTTAAGGAATCCGGAAGCCGCCCGGTCAAGGGCCTCTTCCCAGGTTGCTTCGCGAAAATGCGAATACGGATTGCCAGGGTCCACTTCATCGCTGGCCGATTTTGGTACATTCTCCAGGCGAATTAACGGCTTGGTCAACCGATGCGGATGCTTCACATAGTCGAAGCCGAATCTGCCTTTAACACACAGTCGATTATGGTTGGCGGGTCCGTCGCGACCCTGAACAGCAACAATTTCGTTATTCTGAACCTGATAGGTAATTTGGCACCCCACTCCGCAGTAGGGACAAACACTGTCAATATTTTCCAGCTTCGAGTCCAAGGCAATGCCATCTTTGTCAACAAAGGCTTCTTCTATTAGAGCGCCCGTTGGACAAGCCTGAACACACTCTCCGCATGCCACGCAGGTGCTGCTGCCCATCGGATCATCAAAATCGAAAACAATCTTCGATTCAACTCCCCGGTAAGCCATGCCAATTACATCGTTCACCTGTACCTCTCGACAGGCACGTACACACAGATTACAGTGAATGCAAGCATCCAGATACACTCGCATGGCAACATGGCTTTGATCGGGCACCGGGGAATTTCGGCGCGGAAATTTGCCTTCTGTTACATCCAGCATTTCTGCCCATTGCCAAAAACGAGAATTCTTGTCATGAGCAACATTCCGTTCAGGCTGGTCTGAAGCCAGCATATCGAAAACTGTCTTTCTCGCAGAAACCGCACGGGTACTGTTCGATTTCACCTTCATATCCGGCTCGGGCTTTCGTATGCAGGATGCGGCCAGAACTCGCTCGCCTTCAATTTCCACCATGCAGGCGCGGCAATTGCCGTCCGCCCGGTAGCCAGGCTCAGGCAAATAGCAAAGATGGGGTAGCTCATTTCCGACGCGCCGGGACACCTGCCAGATGGTTTCATCTGCTTGCGCTTCAACAAGTCTACCGTCAAGCTCGAAAGGAATTGTCACAGGCTTTTGCATTCAACATCCTCCGGAAAATACTTTATCACAGACAGCAAGGGATTTGCGGCAGCCTGACCCAGCCCGCAAATTGAAGCATCAGACATGGCCTGACTCAACTCCATCAGCAAATCCGTGTCCCATTGGCTTCTTTCCATTAATTTTACTGCTTTTTCCGTGCCCACCCTGCAAGGCGTACATTGTCCGCAACTTTCGTCTTCAAAAAATTTCATTAAATTCAGTGCAACACTTTTCATATTGTCCTGCTCGCTCAGTACGACGACCGCATGCGAACCCACAAAACACCCATATTCATCCAGTGTGCCAAAATCCAGCGGAAGGTCGCCAAGCGAAGCGGGCAATACTCCCCCTGATGCACCTCCAGGGAGATAGGCCTTGAAAGTATGCCCTTCTGCCATTCCGCCGCTAAATTCTTCAATCAGCTCGCGCACGGTTACACCCGCCGGAGCCAGTTTCACGCCCGGTTCGGCTACTCTGCCCGAAACGGAATAGCTTCTCAGGCCTTTGCCGCCGTTTCTCCCATGACTTGCAAACCATGACACGTCCTTCTCAATAATATCGCGTACCCAGTACATGGTTTCAACATTCTGCACAAGTGTTGGCCTGCCAAAGATTCCGCATTCCGCCACGTATGGCGGCCTATGCCGAGGCAATCCCCGCTTCCCCTCGATTGACTCAATCATGGAGGATTCCTCGCCACAGATATAAGCACCCGCACCGCGTCGAAGTACAATTTTTGCATGCTTGCTGAATCCGGCATTTTCCACCATTTTGATTTCTTCAAGAAGTATTTCACGAATTTGCGGATACTCGTCTCTGAGGTATATGTACATCTCCTCTGCTTCGACTATCCAGGCGGCGATTAAAGCTCCTTCCAGAAATTTATGCGGTTCGCGTTCCAGATAATATCGGTCCTTGAACGTGCCGGGCTCCCCTTCGTCTGCATTCACCGCCATTAGTCTCGGCTTTGCATACCCTCGCACAATCTGCCACTTCAATCCCGTCGGGAATCCGGCTCCTCCCAGTCCCCGAAGCGGTGACTCCTTGAAGAGTTCAACCAGGTCTTCCGCTTTGCGACGGCCTTGCAAGCAACTGCGCAACGTCGCATATCCACCATTCTTGCAATAGCTGTCGAAATTTTCATATTTCAACTTGCCGGGATGCAAGCACTTTGTCTCAACCGCCTCCAATACACCCCGAACTGTGGCTCGGTCAACATGACAATGCCCGACTTCCGCTACCGGAGCTGTATCGCATCTACCCATACAAGGCGCCCTGACCACACGAACATCCGGTTCAATCTTTTCAATCAATTCCTCCAGCAGGGTAATTCCACCAAATAGTTCGCATGTGAGGCTGTCGCAAACGCGAACTGTAATTGGCGGGGGTGGATTTTCATCTTCCAGCACAATCGTGAAATGTGCGTAGAATGTGGCGGTCTCATATACTTCTGAAAGAGGAAGCTTCATCAGATGGGCAAGCGCCGCGAGATGGTCGGCGTGCAAGCAACCAAATGTGTCCTGAATGACATGCAGGTTTTCAATCAGCAGATCCCGTTTTTCCACTGCACTGCTCAAAATAGCAGAAATTTCCTCTACGCTTTTCGGATCTACCTGACGACCCTTGGGTGTAATGGAGGTTCGGCGAGTCCCGCGTCCGGGATGCTGAAACCTTACAACTTCTGCATTTTTACTGCTCATGGAAATTTTCCGCGCTAAACGTTTTGCGGTTTGAACTATTCATTGATTACACGATAGTAGAAGTTGGAAATCGTTTTCAAATCTTTGTGATATATTGCAATAATCAGTAATCATCCACAACAACCTATTACACAAACCGACAAGCATAATGAACGATAATACAGTTGCAACTGGCAGAAGATCCCGGGGGCTTCGAGCCGAACGCCACTCCACCAGCAAATCTGCTTCGCCAATTATTATTGCAGGTCTGAAGCGTGAAATTCCGCCGTACGAAATTATGTCCGAGGAAGGCCTTGATGTAATCGGCGACAAGACGGAAGAACTGCTGCAAGAAGTTGGTGTTGAATTTCGCGGCGACGATACAGCACTGCAATTATGGAAAGAAGCAGGAGCGGATGTTAACGGAGTACGCGTTCGTTTCGACCGCGGGCATGTAAAAGAGATCATTAGCCGAAGCACCCCGTCGGAATTCACAATGCACGGAAGAAATCCGAAGCGCAATATTGTTCTTGGCGGCGACAACATCATATTTGTTCCGGCTTACGGGTCCCCTTTTGTATCAGACATGGACCAAGGGAGAAGATACGGCACGCTTGAAGATTTTAAGAATTTCATAAAACTTGCCTATATGTCGCCCTGGATTCATCATTCCGGCGGCACAGTTTGCGAACCGGTCGATATTCCCGTGAACAAGCGTCATCTTGACATGGTATATGCGCATATGCGTTATTCCGACATGCCTTTCATGGGCTCTGTTACCACAAGAGAGCGGGCTCTGGATTCCGTTGAAATGGCGCGTATTCTTTTCGGGAAAGAATACATTGAAAAAAATTGCGTCATTATGGGAAATATCAACATGAACTCGCCTCTGGTCTACGATGGCGCAATGTCCGGCGCGTTGCGTGCATACTCTGAAGCCAACCAGTGCCCAATTGTTGTACCTTTCGTACTCAGCGGCGCTACCGGTCCAACAACTCTGGCCGCAGCGATTGCACAATCGCTTGCTGAAGTCATGGTCGGCGTTGCACTGGGGCAACTTGTGCGTCCCGGATCTCCGGCTGTATTCGGAAACTTCATCACGACCGTCAATCTTCGCACCGGCGCACCAACATTCGGCACAGCTGAATCTGCTGCCGGCTCGTATGTTGTCGGACAACTCGCACGACGATTCAAAGTACCTTTGCGATGCAGCGGTGGATTTACAAGCTCTTTGAGCGTTGATGCACAATCAACGAATGAAAGCGTGAATTCGTTAAACGCTGCGGTCATGTGCGGGGCTCATTTTATCATGCATGCTGCAGGCTGGATGGAAAGCGCCCTGACTGCGAGCTACGAAAAATTCGTGATCGATGCGGACTATCTCGGTGCGCTTCACAAGTTTGTAAAAGGCATATCGATTGCCGACGACCAATTTGCTACTGAAGCGTTCGAAGAGGTCGGACCAGGCAATCACTTTTTTGGTGCTACGCATACTATGGAACACTATGAATCAGCATTCTACGAATCTGAACTGTTTAACAGTCAATCCTACGAACAGTGGCTAGAAGAAGGAAGCCCGGACATTGTCAAGCGCGCCAACCTGAAGTGGAAGCAAATGCTGGCCGACTACCAGATGCCGCCAATTGATGAAGGAGTTGACGAGCATCTCAACGAATTCATAACAAAGAGAAAAAACGAAATGCCTGATTTCTGGCATTGAAAACCTACCCCGCTTGACCAAGAACGACTGCACTATTGCTACGCTAGCGCTTCCTTGACCAAATGCCCGATTCTGGAAGGATCTTCGGTAACGCTAACACCGCATTCTCTTAGAACCCTGATCTTGTCGGAAGCGGCTCCTTTGCCTCCAGAAATAATCGCCCCGGCATGACCCATACGCTTTCCGGGCGGAGCTGTTACTCCCGCGATAAATGCAACGACAGGCTTGCTTGCGTGGTCCCGAATCCATCGCCCGCAATCTTCCTCGTCGGTTCCACCAATTTCACCGCACATGACAATCGCCTCAACTTCCGGATCCTCATTGAACCATTTCACAGCATCCAAATGCTTGGTACCGTTAACCGGGTCACCTCCAATTCCAATGCAAGTCGACTGCCCCAATCCGATTTTTGTCAACTGGTCAACAACTTCATAAGTCAATGTGCCAGAGCGGGATACAACACCAATTGAACCCTTCTTGTGAATATAGCCCGGCATAATGCCGATTTTGATTTCATCCGGAGTGATAACACCCGGGCAATTCGGTCCAATCAGAATGGTTTTCTTGCCCGCCATTTTTGCCCGAGTTTGAATCATGTCCTTTACCGGAATTCCTTCCGTGATGCAAATTACAAGATCCAGTTCTGCATCAACGGCTTCATTGATTGCCGCGGCAGCAAACGGGGCAGGTACGTAGATTACCGATACAGTTGCACCGGTTTCCTGCCTGGCTTTTTCAACTGAATCGAATACAGGAACGCCTTCAACCGTCTCGCCTTCCTTGCCCGGAGTTACTCCGGCGACAAACGCATCTCTTCCATTTGCATAATTCAGACAGTTCAGCGTGTGGAATCTTCCGGTCTTCCCTGTGATTCCCTGCGTTATTACACGAGTTTGGCTATCTATCAAAATTGACATTACGCTACCTCGCTCACCACTTTCTCGGCTGCATCATCCATGGTTCCTGCACTAATGATTCTGAATCCAGAATCCTGCAATATTTTTCTGCCCAATTCAACATTGGTTCCTTCCAGTCTGACTACAATCGGAACTTGAACATCAATTTGCTTTACGGCCTCAACCAGTCCTTCGGCGATTACATCGCAACGCATGATTCCACCAAAAATGTTAACCAGCACTGCTTTTACATTTGAATTTTTCAACATGATGTTGAATGCTGCAATAACTTGCTCGGTTGTTGCACCGCCGCCTACATCCAGAAAATTTGCCGGTTCACCGCCATACAGCTTGATTATGTCCATTGTAGCCATTGCCAACCCGGCGCCGTTGACAAGACATCCAATATTGCCGTCCAGCGAAATGTACGACAACCCGGCATCGGCCGCCTCGATTTCCTCTGCTGACTCTTCGTCAATATCCCGGTACGCCGAAATTTCCGGATTTCTGTACAAGGCGTTGTCGTCGAAATTCATTTTTGCATCAAGGGCGATTACTTGATCGTCTTCAGTTACTACCAGGGGATTAATTTCAGCAAGTGATGCATCCGTATCCCAAAAAGCTTGATACAGGGCTTTAAGAAGCGACCCTGCCTGAGCAGAAGCATTATCAGGCACACCCGCAAATTGTGCGGCTTGGTCTGCTTGAGAGTCTGTCAGCCCGGACTCAGGCTCGATATTCAGCGTAAGTATTTTCTCCGGGTTGGCGGCTGCAACTTCTTCAATCTCCATACCTCCTTCCGGACTCACCATCAACGCAACATTCTGCTTGCTTCGGTCAACAACCATTCCAGCATAAATCTCGGACTGAATACTGATTCCCTCCTCAACAAGCAGTCGCTTGACAATTTGACCTTCGGGACCGGTTTGCGGTGTTACCAAAGGCTTGCCCAATATATCGGAAGCTGCAGCAAGCGCTTCGCTCTTCGACTTTACAACCCGGACACCGCCTCCTTTGCCTCGTCCACCGGCATGGATTTGCGCTTTAATCACCCATATGCTTCCTTCAAGCGTGTCAAGTGCGGCATTCACTTCCGATTGGCTCCGACAGGCAATTCCCTGCGGGGTTGGAACCCCGAACTTTCTCAAAATTTCCTTGGCCTGGTACTCGTGAACTTTCATAAAACTCTGAATAGCTGCTTGTCAATAACGCCGTTTTTCTACGTAGTACACCATTCAGCGAAGCGAGCGGCGAACCGTAATACCAATTTCAACAAGCGAATCCGGAAGCAGTACACCAGCATCCTTCAATGCTTCGATCTTTTTCTCTGTGCCGCCTGTACCCGCTGAAATTATCGCACCGGCATGCCCCATTCGACGGTCGGCAGGAGCGTGCCTGCCAGCAACATATGCAATTACCGGCTTGGGGTAGCTGTTTTCCTTGAGGTACCGTGCTGCTCTCTCTTCGGCTGTTCCGCCAATCTCTCCAATCATCAGTACTGCATCGGTATCGGGGTCGTCTGCAAACAATTCAAGGCAATGCTCAAACGTCATGCCTTGAACAGGGTCGGCGCCGATTCCGACACAGGTAGATTGACCCAGCCCCTCACTGCAAAGCTGCGACACAGCTTCGTAGAACAAAGTGCCCGACCGCGAGACAACACCGATCCTGCCCTTCTGGTAAATTGAAGCGGGCATGATGCCAATTTTGCATTCGCCAGGCACAATGATTCCGGGACAATTCGGTCCGATCATCATTGAATTCGACTCGTTCAATCGCTCCTTGATCCGGACCACATCCAGGATAGGAATTCCTTCGGATATGCACACAATCAATCGTATGCCTGCATCTATCGCCTCAATTGCTGCGTCTTTTGCAGATTCCGGCGGAACAAACAGAACCGAGACATCTGCATGGGTTGCTTGCTTTGCGTCCTTGACTGAGTCGAACACTGGCAAGTTCAGATGTGTTTGCCCGCCTCGGCCGGGAACAACACCGGCAACAAATCGAGTGCCATACTCGATTGCCTGATGGGTAAAGAAACTTCCGCGATAGCCAGTCAGTCCCTGACAAATGATTCGGCTACGAGAATTGACCAGAATGCTCACGCTACCCTCCCTTTGAAAGATGAATCACTCTCTCGACCGCGTCTCGCATATTTTTTGCAAGAATGAAAGGGAACTTTGCATTACGCAACAGAACCACTGCATGGTCTTTGGCAGTGCCTTCAAATCGGACCACTACCGGGCAGGGAACCGGAGATTCCCGATGAAGCGTGATCAAGCCTTCTGCCACGGTATCACAGCGTGTCAGTCCGCCGCCGACCATATTGACAAGCAGACACGACAGTTTTGACTTCTCGATTAATATCTTGCACGCATCCACGACATTGGACCGAGATGCCACAGGTGGCAAGTCAAGAAAATTCGCAGGCTCGCCGCCGTACAGCTTGATAATGTCCATGGTGGCCAATGCAAGTCCCGCTCCTCCCACTACAAGCCCGATGTCACCACTCAGTCGTACAAAGTTGTAGCCGGACTGTGCGCGAAACTTTCGGTCCGGGTCATTGATATAGTTGGCCAAGGGCTTGTACTCTTCATGTCGGAAAGTTGCATTGTCATCCAGTTCCATTTTCACATCAAGCCCGCACAACTCGCCCGCTTCCGTAAGAATCAGCGGGTTCACTTCTATAAGCAATGCGTCAAGTTCCATAAACGCCTTGTGCAGGTTCTGGCAAAATCCAATCAGGTCACTTGCCTGCTTTCCGGCCAAGCCAAGCACTTCGCTCACGGGTTTCAAATCTTCTTCCAAAGGTGGCGTTGCAGTCCTTAGCGGCACACGAATTACCTGGTCAGCGGACTGTTTTAATCGCTCTTCAATGTTGGCGCCGCCCGAAGAGGAGGCAAGCAGCACTATTTCACCCATGCTCCTGTCAATCAGTATGGCCAAGTACATCTCCCTGCCTACAGAAATTCCCTGTTCAACGTACACCTGCTCAACAAGAAAACCTTTCTGGTCGGTTTGCGATGTAACAAGCTGACTCCCTATCATCTCAGTAGCGAACTTCCCAACCTCTGATTCGTTTCGGGCAATTTTCACGCCGCCGTAGCGGCCGCGGTTGCCGGCAAGTATCTGCGCCTTGACAACCCAAAAATCACCCCCTACCACTCTCGTGGCATGTTCAGCTTCCTCGGGGTTTGAAGCCGCTTTTCCGGGCGGGAAAGGTAGCTCGTAGTGCTTCAGGAGGTTTTTCGCCTGGTACTCGTGAATAAACATTTATCGTCCAAGTAAATAGTATATTTGCTTTGCCTGTTGCTCTTGGTAGCATTGTATAACATGGACACAAGATTTTCGGCATGAATGTTAATGGAAAAATTCACTGACGAATGATATAAATCTGTTGCAGGTAAATTTGCACTTGGTATATTGTATACAATTGACATGGAAATGTTGATGAAAAACCTTCAGAAAGAAATGATCATTGAAAATTCATTTTCGTACATGTATATACTTATACCTTAACCACTAATTCTAATTCTTCACGAAATAAGGAGATAGACAATGAAATTCGGAAAACTCATTCGAATGACTACAGCCTTTCTGGCAGTGCTGGGGATGTTGACGGTATTCGGCTTGCAGAGTGTTCATGCACAATTCGAACCGAAAAAGCCAGTTGATTTTGTCATTATGGCCGGAAAAGGCGGCGGTGCTGACAAAATGGCGCGCCTGATGCAGTCGATAATTGAAAAGCGCAATCTGGCCGGCAAGCCGTTCGTGCCGATTAACAAGCCCGGCGGTTCGGGTGCAGAAGCCCTGATTCACATGATGAACACCAAGGGCGACAACAAGAACCATACTGTCATGGTTACGCTGAACAGCTTTTACACCACTCCGCTACGGCAACCGAACCTGAATGTTGACATCATGACATTCACGCCAGTGGCCAGAATGGCGGAAGACACTTTTCTTCTTTGGGTTCACAAGGACAGCGGAATTACAAATGTTGACGAATTTGTAGCTGCTGCCAAAAAAGGAGGTGAAAACTGGGTAATGGCTGGTACCGGCAAGGGGCAAGAAGATCAACTTCTGACCAACTTCCTCAATAGCGCCTACGGATTGAGCATGAACTATATACCGTTCAAAGGCGGCGGCCGCGTTGCGAAAGAACTCGCTGGCCAACATGCCAACTCAACAGTAAACAATCCTTCAGAGCAACTTGGCTTTTATCAGGCCGGCGAAACTGTGCCACTGGCTGCTTTCACCAAAGAGCGACTTGACAAGTTTCCAGATGCGCCCACTTTCAGTGAACTCGGCAAGGACTTCGTGTACTACATGCAAAGAAGTGTCGTAGGACCGCCCGGAATGTCTGATGAAGCAGCCGCTTACTATCAGAACGTATTCAAACAGGTGTTTGAATCCGAGGAATGGCAGAAATACAGATCTGACAAAAGCTTGTATGGAGACTTCCTGACAGGTCAGGCACTTGTGGACTACTGGTCCAATGAGCGTTCAATCCACGAGCAAATGTTGAAAAACATTGGTGAAATTTAAGTTGCTATTGATTTAGATTTCTGTTTTCAGTCCTGTTCTAATTATGCGAATGGCAGAATTGGCGATGGCTGTCGTGATGGCCATCGTATCAATAGGACTGATGTGGAAAAGTGCTGAACTCCCCGTCGGCTGGATCCCGAACGAAGGTCCAGGCGGCGGGGCTTTTCCTTTCTGGCTGTCGGCGGGTATGCTTGCTTGCTGTATCTGGACAATTTTTCGCTGGCTGCGAAAACAACTTCCGTCCACGCAAACCGACGAACCGTACATGGACAGGGAAACGGTGAAAATCTTCTTGATTGGTTCCGGCTCGCTAACCGTCATGATCGGTTCAATCTATTTCATCGGTGTTTACGGAGCCGTTCCCTTGCTTCTTCTATTCTACATGCGAGTTATCGGAAAGCACACTTGGTCCATTACAGCTACTCTTGCAGTCGTGTTTCCAGTAGTAACTTTCTTCTTTTTTGAAATTGCACTCAGGATAACGCTGCCCAAAGGACTGACTGAGCCTTTGTTCTATCCTTTATACGACATGTTTCTTTGACTCTTGACATAGGCGAGTTGACAGGTGGAAATTCTCTCCCATCTGATTGATGGTTTCTTCATAGCGTTTGAGCCGCTGAATCTGGCTCTGGTAATAATCGGAGTTATACTCGGATTGTTTATTGGCGCAATGCCCGGGCTGGGATCAGTCAACGGAGTTGCGATTCTGCTTCCCATGACTTTTCTGGTGCCGCCGACCTCCGCGGTGATCTTTCTCGGAGCAATTTACTACGGCGCGATGTACGGAGGTGCAATCAGTTCAATCATGCTGGGAATCCCCGGTGCATCCACCGCTGTTGCAACGACCTTCGACGGGCGTCCCATGGCCCGAAAGGGTCTGGCAGATCAGGCTCTGATTGCTGCTGCCACTGCTTCGTTCGTAGGAGGCACAATCTCTGTCATCCTGTTTACCATGTTTGCACCGCCGCTTGCACAAGTCGCGCTGGCTTTTGGTGCGCCTGAAGAATTCGCCCTTATGCTGCTGGCGTTTGCAACATTCATTGGACTGGGCGGCGACGATATTCCGAAAACATTATTCTCCATTTTTATCGGGCTGGTACTGAGTGCAGTCGGCCTGGACATTGTCAGCGGCGAGCCACGCCTGATATTTTTCGATATACCCGGATTTTTTCACGGCGTAAACTTTCTGGTACTGGCGATCGGAATCTATGGAATTGGAGAAATTCTGTGGACACTGGAAACGCAAAAAGGCAAAGTCGACATTTCCGTGCTGGACTTGACGGTCAAGAAGTTTATTTCGGGAATTACCCGTTTGAAATCTTCTGTAAACACAATGCTGATGGGATCATTCCTGGGCTTTTTTGTAGGAATACTTCCAGCAGCCGGAGCAACACCTGGCTCGCTTATGGCCTACGGTGTTGCGAAAACCATGGACAAGGATCCAGGCAGCTTCGGAAAGGGAAACGTCAAAGGCGTAGCGGCTCCTGAATCCGCGAACAATTCGGCAAGCACCGGTGCAATGCTTCCCATGCTGACACTGGGAATTCCCGGCTCGCCGACTACCGCGATTCTACTCGGCGGAATGGTAATCTGGGGGCTTGAACCCGGACCTCGGCTGTTTACCGATCAAACTGAATTTGTTTGGGGGCTGATCGCAAGCCTGTATGCGGCGAACGCATTTTCACTAATCATCAATTTGGCGTTTATCCCGGCATTTGTCTGGATTCTGCGAGTTCCTTTCACCATCCTCGCACCGACAATTTTTATTCTTTGCGTCGTGGGCGGCTATGCTCCTACCCAGGACATGCATGATGTATGGCTAATGCTGCTGTTCGGAGTTGTCGGCTACCTGATGCGAAAACTGGACTATCCGATGGCACCGGCGGTCCTGGCAATTGTATTGGGTCCTCTGGCGGAAACTTCAATGAGGCAATCGCTTTTGATTGCACATGGCTCTCCGATGATTTTCTTTAATCGTCCAATTGCCGGAATGATCATGGCTGTTGCAATCATACTCCTTGTACTTCCGTTGCTGAAATTTGCCTATTCAAAGTACAAAAACTGAATAAGCACAGTTCTGCCTGAACTGTTTCAGGCGACTCAAAATGCCAGCGGGATTGCAAGTGACAGCAGAAACTTCCAAAAACAGTCTCAAGCACCTGTTTCAGCCACTCAGGCTTGGACATAAAACTTTAAAGCACCGGCTGAATTTCGGTGCGCATACCGCCAACATGTCGGTTGACGGCCTGCCTGTAGAAAGGCATCATGGCTACTACCTTGAGCGTGCAATGGGCGGAGCTGCCATGATTGTTGTCGAGCCGGTACCTGTTCATCAAACCGGAGTCCTCACACGAGGCAACTTTCGGTCAGACGACGACAGCATTATTCCTCACTTTCGCAAAATCACGGACAGTTGCCATGAGCATGGCGCAGTGATGATTCAACAGCTGTACCATGTAGGCGCACACGGGGAATGGGACAATTCCTTTCAGGCAAACTGGTCGCCTTCGGGCTTGCCCTCCTTGCATGACCACGATGGCAGCCGCGCAATGACCGAGCATCAGATTCAGGAAGTGATTCAAAGTTTTGCACGAGCTGCAAAGCGAGCGCAAATGGCGGGATTTGACGGATGCGAACTGATGGCTGCCTACAATGCGCTCATTGAGCAGTTTTGGTCGTCTTTCACCAATCGCCGCGCTGACCACTACGGTGGTTCCTTTGCAAATCGAATGAATTTTTCCGTCGAGCTCCTCAAGGCAATTCGAGAGTCCGTTGGAAACGATTTTATAATCGGTGTTTGTGTCAGCTATGACATCGCCTTCCCGGAAGTGCTATCAGTGGAAGATCTGCA
Source organism: Arenicellales bacterium (assembly GCA_965203865.1). GTDB lineage: Bacteria > Pseudomonadota > Gammaproteobacteria > Arenicellales > JAJDZL01. Next base: position 380,327 of record OZ241916.1, on the reverse strand, counting down.
GGAAATACTGGCACATCACGATGAACGCGGACTGCTTGACTACATCACTGTGGGTACCGGCAGCTACTTCGACTACGAGAAAATCATTCCAAGTGCATTGTGCGGAGACAAGCTGAGTATTCCTTGTGTAGAAAAAATTCGCGAAGTGGTAAAAAATGCAAGAATACAAGCAGAAAGCCATATTCGCACTCCGGAAGTAGCCGATCAGGTTATCGGCTCTGGCGTAGCGGACATGGTAAGCATTGTTCGCGGACAAATTGCCGACCCTCACATGGCGAACAAGGCCAAGGAAGGAAGACTTGGAGACATTCGTCCCTGCTTGTCCTGCAATCAGATGTGCTGGGGACGACGTTATAAAGACTATTGGATCAGCTGCCTGATCAATCCTTCAGCCGGGCGAGAGTTCGAATGGGGAGGGGACAGGTTTGTTGCTTCCAAGAATCCGCGTACAGTGCTTGTTGTCGGCGGCGGACCAGCGGGATGCGAAGCAGCGCGAGTAGCTGCTGAACGCGGCCACCGGGTAACCCTGGTTGAAGCATCAGGTTTTCTGGGCGGTCAGTTTCGACTGGCAGGCTTGCAACCGAGACGCGCACAAATTCTGGACTATATCGACTGGTTCGAACGACAACTGAATCGCTTAACAGTGAATGTTCAATTCAATACATTCTGCGACAGTGAAATGATCGATGAATTTTCGCCGGATGTAGTCATACTCGCGACAGGTTCAATTCCGTCTGAGAGTGGCTATCAACGCGGTCTTCCAACCCGGGACAAGCTACCCGGCATAGAACTGCCAAATGTTTGGCATGCAGAAGATGTTATGAACCGGTCTGCGAGGCTAGGAGAAAAAACACTTCTGATTGATAACCTGGGTACATGGAAAAGCATCGGAACAGCTCTCTATATGGCCGAGAGTGGTCATCAAGTCACTATTGCCACATCTTTCGCTGTGGTGGGCAAAGAAATCACGCGCACCGGAACAGACATTTCCCTGCGCGAAAGACTTCGCAAACTCAACACTCGATTCTACTGTGAGACTTCATTGCAGGAGTGGCACGGAAATCGTGCAACCCTGATTGACATACTGAACAAGGAAGAGTTCGAGAAGGATTTTGACAGCCTTGTGCTATCAACTGTGAATACTCCGATGAATGAACTTGAGCACGAATTAAATCTGCTCGACACGAAGCATTTTGAAATCCATGCAATCGGGGATTGTCTTTCTCCCCGGCAAGCACCTGCCGCGATTTACGAAGGTCGCAAGACCTCAATGAACCTGTAAGCTAATTTTTCAACTTAACTCAGTTAACCGGTGTTGCTGATACCCACACTCGAATTCTGCTTCCAGGATTTGAGTTCACTACACCGTTAAAAACTTTGCCACCAAACTCGTACGTCACATCGTATCCTTCAAGTTGCCGTACTTCAACTTCCTTATTGATAGTTTCGCACACCACTTCGGTTGTGGTTCCTGCTTTTCTTTGGTTGCTCTTTTCAATATCCCGGGCAATGGATGCTCCGAGCAAAGCACCAGCCACTTTGCTGGTTCTTGAATCGCTGATTTCTTTTCCAAGCGCACCGCCGACTATTGCACCAACAATTTCCGGGGTGTGGGAATTGTGTCCTGCAGAACGGCTTACTTGAACTTCTTTGCATACTCTTTCCGGACGGTATTCACGCACCCATACATACCGTGGACTGGAATCAAGAACAGTAACTTCTGTTTCAAACCCCTGCGCTCCTGTCGCTACGTTGCCCGCTAGTGCCAAAACAATGCCTGCGGTCAATATCGAACATATACGATTAAACATAGACTTCACCAATGTTTTATATCTGGTCCCTACTTGTTACCTCAATTTTATCATTATAACCTGACATGCTCGCTACTCCAGAGGAACTTGCCCGAGCAATCTTTCGAATGCACATTCAAAATTTCTGAAGAATTAAATCAAAGAAATAATCTTGACTACAAACTTTAATTACCCAAATACTAATCAAGGCAAAAGATCGATAGAAGGTAGTACAGACGATCTATTACTAGTGATTGCTGGTACAGGGTCTGGAAAAACCAATGACATTCTTCGCATTTCGGAGATACCGCCCATATGCCTGAAAATCACCTAGAACAGTTTTTTTCAAGGCGAATTACAAACGAGTCAAGAATTTGGCTCCACTTCTTTCTCCCGCCATGTTGACTTGGTAGCCAAGTCAAGTGCATGCCGATATTGAACAGTATGAAGCGTATCATCACTCGGTAAATTCATCAAGCAAATATCAGCATGATAAGGATTATCTTCTATTGGAGTAGGTTCAACCTTTCTATCACTATCTTCTGCATCTTCAACTATTAGTACTGCCCAACCATAAAAACTTCTTGTTCCATTGGTTCTATTCTTTGCTACTTCGTTTCCAATTTGAGTCAAAACAGACAAAGGTGCATAACTTAGGCGATTAACAGAAATTCTATCGACCCCATCGCGCTCTAAAAATACCTCAGGAATTACTCTCCCTCTTCTAGCCTTACTTGCTTGTTTGCCTGAAAAAACACCTCGTCCAATTAACTCAGACTCACCTAATGATGAAAACGAAATACTACCTGGCACAGATATAGACCGTTACAATAATGCTTGAAGCTGATGTTCTAAAAATTTATCCGGTATCTCCGCAGTTCCATTGTAAACTCTTTCCCTATTTTCATCATCTATTGATGAATGAAACACCACACGTTGATCACTAACTACACGTAATAAAACAGCTGCTGGCTTGGAATTCGATTTGAAATAAATTGATACATCACCATACATTGAAGGATAAACTTCTGGATCTATTGGAAAGTTGCGCAATTTATAAAGTAGATTTTCAGCTAGTGCGATAGATTTACTGCATATTTCAGGGTAATTTTCTTCAATAGCTTCTTGGTTGATATTTTTCAACTGTTTCAAGGCGTCAGGTAACCAACCTGCATCATGTTTCTTGACTTTCGCTTCCTTTCTCGTGAAATCTGGTTTAATGTTGTCAAATAAATTGCAGTTATCATCTTTCCGGACGATTTTTAGATTTTTTCCTCTTACAGGCTTTGTCTTTTCCCTCACTTCGTCAACTTTTGTTTTATTTTTCAACTGATTCACTTTAACTCCACCTATTAATTAATGTATAAACTAACGACTTCAAGTTTTTTGTTGATGTCTTTTTGCTTACTTCAATGCGAGCGAGTTTTTAGTTCGTATACTTGTTTGTCTTCCTTCCGATAATTTATAATATTTACGGTCTTTTGGTGATTCTTCCACAAATCCTTTCTGTTTGAGAGACTGAGCTACTTTCCTCTGACTAAATGCCATCAAATAAATTCAAACTTTGCAACATTTCTTGATGCATAGTCCAAACATCGGTGGACAAATTTCTGATTTTCCCTGAATATAGCCTGCCCAAAATACTTTCAATGAATAGTGTTAATATCCTCTTCAATTTCTATTCTGGAATCATCGAACAATAAAATGTCCTAAATCCCAACGATGGGCAATTGTATAACATTTATTTACAGTGATTGAGTATTTCACGTTGGAAAAATCAAAATTGAGCTTAAAATCAGAAACTTAGAAACTACAAAACTGACTCATATTTCACTTAACATTTTCAATATTTGCCTGCCCAAATCAAAAATTGCAAGCAACACACCTGAACGGAGCCGAATTGCTTTATGTGATTTTGTCTACCGCACGGTCTCTGAAATTTTGATCGTCAAATCTCGCTCCTCTCTGGTACGAACAGAATCGACTCTTCCAAACAGATCGCCACTTTGCTCCTGGGGCTGCCCTGAACGGGACACCCGGGCAATTACATTGACTTCGTCGAAATTCGACAATTTCATCTCCGGCATCATCGCCGAACTGTCATCCAGTTTGACAGTAATTGGCAAATCCTTGACAGTCTTCTTCACCACTGCAAGCGGCATCGGCGGCCCATCCACGGCTCTCGCAAATATGTACAGCGTGTCGTCAGGGTTCAGATTCGAAGCCAGCGAAGGATCTATTGAAACTGTCACTTCCAATGCAACTTCATCTCCTTCATCTATTGGTCCCGTCTCGCGTCCAGTAGTACCAATTCGACTCTCCGCTATTTCAATCAAATTCTCCAATTCTTCTTTCAACTCGGGGTTGGGTACCACGAGCACTGCTCTTTTCCACAACTCAACTGCTTCGCGGTAATTGCCCTCTGTATTTTCTGCAAGTCCTGCCAGCCATAAAGCCGCTGGATGTTCGGGGTCCACCGCCAACGCACGTCGAACCAATTCGGCAGGTTCTCCTTCCAGATTGCCTCCGCGGGACATCGCCAAAGCATCTGCATGGCTCACCAGAAGATCCGCGTTGTCCCCGACCAACTCATTGGCGCGGGCAAACGCTATTGCTGCATCTTCAAATCGACTTTGTGAAGCAAGTGCCTGACCCAGCGTAACCCAGCCTCCGACATTGTCCGGTTCTTTCAACAATTGATCCCGGACTTGCCGAATCGTTTCATCCACCGAAAGTGGTTCCTCGCCTGAACCAGCACCCTGCTGCTGACCAAATGAAGCAACAGGACCGTCAGGAGCAACAATGACAGATGGCTCGCCAAGCAGCAAATACATTCCTCCAGCAAAAAAAGGTATGGCAAATGAAACTATGACAGCCGCCCACCGACTACGCCTAGTTGTGTCGACTATTGAATCCCCCACGGATTTTTCATGGTCCGAATCCAAATCTTCCAGCAGGCTTCTTTCAATCTCCTCGTGTATCTGCCTGGCATCTTCTTCGTGTACCTCCCCCAGAGATTCGCGCTGCCTAAGATCATCAAGCCGTTGCCGGGCTACTAATACATTTTTCTGCTGGCGGTTTGCACGATTGCCTGGAACCTGTTTTTGCAACAGCACCGGGACAATCGCGAGTACTGCAATACAGACAAGGGCTACTACGATGAAAAAAAATGAAAGCGCCATACTGCAGGCTACTATTCTCCGAGCAGCTTTTTTACCCGGTCGCGGTCTTCATCCGAAATATCAACTTTCGCCTGCTTTCGAAATCGTGTGATATACGACCAGTAAACTGCGATCGCAATAATGAGGAGAACAAGAGGGCCGTACCATAGAAAAATAGTCGATGTTTTCAGTGGCGGACGATACAGAACGAAATCTCCGTAGCGTTCAACCATGTATTCAACAATTTCGCTGTCAAGTCGATCATCCTGAATCATCTTGTAGGTCTGACCTCTCAGGTCTTGCGCCAATTCAGCATTCGAATCGGCCAAATTCTGGTTCTGGCACACCAGGCATCTCAACTCATCCAGCAAAGAGTAATATCGCGCCTCATGTTCGGGCGATTTAAAGCTCAATGTCGGAACAGCAGCATTCAATGTCGCGGAGTACAGCGCACACACCAGAACCATGGCAAACTTCATGATTGCTCCTCCAGATTGCGAACCAAGGGTGCAATACGTTCATCAATGGTATCGGAAGATATTGGACCGACATGCTTGTAGCGAATCTTGCCTGACTTGTCGATAACAAATGTTTCCGGCACGCCGTAAACCCCCCAGTCTATAGCCGCAGTTCCGGCTTGGTCAACCGCGGTCAGTATATAGGGATCTCCCCATTCGCGAAGCCACTTGAGAGCATCTTTGTTTTCATCTTTGTAGTTCAATCCAACGATCGTGTAGCCTTCGCCGGCCAGTCGCATCAAGTCATCGTGCTCATGACGACAGGCAACGCACCAGCTAGCCCAGACATTCAGTATCCAAACTTGTCCGGTCATCTGCGCCGGACTGAAAAACCGGGATTCGCCATGCAGCTGCGGCAATACGAAATCAGGCGCCTGCTTGCCCAGAAAGGGTGTAGGAACAAGAGTGGAATCCAGTTTTAGTCCGCGCGCGAGAAATCCTGCAACAATCAGAAACACAAGCAGCGGAATTACAAACCGGGCCTGCCGGACAATTGATACCATTCTAAGCCTGCGAAGTTGCCGAATCGGGATTGAGTGCTACCCTGGATTTGACAGTCGACCTGAGCCTTTGGTCTGTGGCAGCTATCAATGCCCCGAGTGCCATGAATATTGCTCCTAGCCAAATCCAGCGAACAAACGGTTTGATATGTATGCGTACGCTCCATGCACCGCTATCATCCAGTGGCTCGCCCAAGGAGACATAGAAGTCGCGTACGATTCCCGGGCTGATGCCTGCTTCTGTCATCGGTTCGGACTGGATTGGATACAATCTTTTTTCAGGATATACAGTTGTGATTTTTCGTTCATTTCTCAGGATGTCGACAGTCCCCATGAATGTAATGTAGTTAGCTACTTCAAGTTGTTCCACGCCGCCAAATCGATAGGTAAATCCCCCTAATGCATAGGTGTCCCCGGGCGACATGCGCAAGTCCTTTTCCTGCTCGTAAATACTCACCATTGTGACTCCCACAACAAACACTGCAATCCCCAAATGAGCGAGAGTCATTCCATAAATTCCGCGAGGCTGTCTCAGAAGCGCGCGAAGGCGGTTTGAACGATGTTTCACGCGGTCAAGCAATCCGGTCAATGTAGATGCGGCCGTCCATACGGCAACAGTCAAACCGACTGCGGCCAGCCATTCATAGGGCCCCGAAATCAGAAGCGGCAATCCGAGTCCAATTACGATACTGGCAACTACAGAGTACCACAGGCCCGTCATCAGTCGTTTGAAATTATCGCGCTTCCATCGCGACATGGCACCGACCCCTGCCAGAATCGCCAAAGGCATAGTGAGCGGAATAAACACAGAGTTAAAGTACGGGGGGCCCACAGACACCTTCCCAAAATTCAATGAATCCAGGATTAGCGGATACAGAGTGCCAAGCAGGATCGTTGCCGCCGCTGTAACAAGAAAGATATTGTTGATTAAAATTCCGGTTTCTCTTGAAACCAGCGAATAGCTTCCTGTGGAGCGAATGGTTGGTGCCCGCCAGGCATAGATTGAAAGTGCCCCGCCAATCACCAGTGCGATCAACACTAGCAAAAACACACCTCGGGTCGGGTCGGTAGCAAATGCATGGACAGAAGTCAGCACGCCGGAACGAACCAGAAAAGCGCCAACCAGGCTCAATGAAAAAGCCATCACGGCAAGCATCACCGTCCACGACTTGAACAACCCTCGCTTTTCGGTTGTTGACAATGAATGAATCAGTGCCGTACCCACTAGCCAAGGCATGAATGAAGCATTTTCAACCGGGTCCCAGAACCACCATCCACCCCAGCCAAGTTCGTAGTACGCCCACCAACTGCCCAATGCAATTCCAAGCGTAAGAAAGATCCATGCAAGATTTGTCCATGGCTTTGACCAGCGCGCCCATGCTGCATCCAGCCGCCCGCTTATTAACGCAGCGATCGCAAAGGAGAACGCTACGGAAAATCCAACATATCCCATATACAGCATAGGGGGGTGTACAACAAGGCCCGGGTCCTGCAGCAACGGATTTAGATCCCTGCCTTCAACAGCAGCAGGAAAAAGGCGATCGAATGGATTGGATGTCAGTATCAGAAACAGCAAGAATCCAATACTTACAACTCCGAGTACAGCCAGCACACACGCCAAAAAACTTTCGGACACGTCGCGGCTGAACAGGGCAACTCCAGAAGTCCAGAGTCCCAGAATCAGGACCCAAAGCAACAGCGAGCCTTCATGCGCTCCCCAAACCGCTGCAATACGGTACATAAACGGCAGTTCAGTGTTCGAGTTTTCAACAACGTACTCAACCGAAAAATCATTTGTTGCAAAAGCATAGGCAAGGCACAGAAAAGATATCATGAGAAACAATAGCTGTGCCAGTGCTGAATACCTTGCCGTTGCAAGCCAGACTGGAACTTTCAGCAAAGTGCCCGAGACCGGAAGCGCAACCTGAACAAACGCCATGCATAACGCAAGAATCAGACAAAACTGGCCAATTTCCGGAATCATTGCTTGATGGTCCTCAATCCGTAATCAAAGTTTGCGCTGCCTTGATTGCTTCGGCAGCTTCCGGAGGCATGTAATTCTCATCGTGCTTGGCTAAAACTTCCGAAGCAACAAAAACGCCCTCCGAATTCAATTTGCCTTTTGCCACAATTCCCTGTCCTTCCCGAAACAAGTCCGGCAATATTCCGGTGTATTCAACCGGAACGGATTCTGCGGTATCTGTGATGGCAAATTGAACTGTCAGGCCGTCCCCCGGGCGCACCACGCTTCCTTCTACAACAAGACCGCCTATACGAAACACCTGGCCCTCTGCCGCTTCGCCCGCCGAAACTTCGCTTGGACTAATGAAGTACAAAATATTGCTTTGGAAAGCAACCAGCACTAGTAAAACAGCAATAGCAACTCCGGTAGCGATTGTCGCCACCATGATCATTCTTCTTGTTCGCCTGGGGGTCATTGCTGGACGTGATGCCAATGATTCTTAATTAAAATACCTGTTCCTGCCTTTTGCTAGCTGCCTGCTTGGCACATCGCCTATATTGTAATTGAAATATTTTGCTGCTGTATTGGTACTCGATTCTCAGGCAGTTGAGTAAAAGCGACAGGCCAATTTCGAGCTGCGCAGATAAATACTAAAACAACAATTGAACCATCACGATTACAACGAACAGGAACAGAATCGTCATCAGCCCGCCGGCCCGAATAAAATCTATCACACGGTAGCCGCCGGGTGCCTGAATCAGCGCATTTACCTGGTGTGTCGGAATCAAAAACGAATTGGAGGTTGCAAGTGCGACTGTCAATCCGAACACCGCCGGGTCAGCTCCAATATTCAAAGCGATACTGACAGCAATTGGTACCAATAGCACCGTGGCGCCAACATTCGACATCAGCAGTGAAAATGCAGTTCCAAGCAAAGCAAGTGCCGATAGCAATACCCAGTGCGGTGCACCATGCATTCCGGTAACAAATTCTTGTGCGATCCAAGCTGCAGTTCCGGTTTCTTTCGCGGCGATGCCCAGTGGAAACAGACATGCCAGCAAAAACACGCTCTGCCAGTTAACAGCACGGTATGCTTCCTCGATTTTTATTACGCCGGTCATGATCATTCCAAGTGCGCCACTCAGCAAAGCGACAGACAGGCTCAGATCGGTGAACACAACCAGTCCCATCGTCAAGGTAAAGAACAATATTCCCAGCCTGAACTTTTCAGGTCGGAAGTCTTCACGCGGGTAATCGGTGACAATTACAACATTGTTTTCTCTCTTGAAACGCTCCAGATTGGCCCAAAGACAATGAAGAATCAGAGAATCGCCTGTTTCGAACTTCAGGTCAATCAAGTCATGGCGAATTGGATGGTCGTGCCTGTTTACAGCCAGCAAAGTAACGCCAAACTCTCTTCTGAACCCCAAGTCTGCCATGGTTTTCCCCACCAGATGGGATTGGGGAGGCACAACCACTTCTGCGATGCCTGAAGCAATCGGATTGAAAGCTTCCTGAAATATTGTTATTTCTTTCCTTAATTTCAAGCCGTATTCATGTGCAAAATTGTTCACACTTTCCGGATTTCCCATCATTGCCAATTCACAACCGCCGACAACATTAGTACTTCTCATCGGCTCGACTGCTATCTTCCCATCAATTCTGACTGCGATTATTCGTTCTTCATAGCCCCACTCATCTTCAATGTTACCAATACTTTTTCCAACGATCTTGCTTGAATCGGGAACATAAAGTTCAAACACTTGCCCGCTGATGCCGTAGACATCCCGAACATATGATGTCAGTGCCCCGGTTTCGAGGGACTTTGCCATTGCACGGGGAAATACAAATTTTCCAAAGAAATTGAAATAGCACAGTCCCACGATCAACAGAATAATTCCGATCGGTGTAACAGAGAATAACGAAAACTGCTGAACTGTGGAGGGGTCTTCGACCGCAAGCAGAACCAGATCATTCAGCATTATGAGGGGACTGGAACCGACCATGGTCATCGTTCCTCCAAGTATCGCGCAAAAACCCATTGGCATTAATAATCGGGACAAGGGGATGTCAGTCCGTTTTGAAATTCGGTCAACCACCGGAAGAAACAAAGCCGCAGCGCCGATATTTTGCATGAATCCGGAAATGGCTCCCACAGTACCTGAAACAAAAGTCATTATGCGATGCTCTGTATTGCCCGCCCATTTCAGTACAATAGTTGAAAGCTTGTTCAGCGCACCGGTCTTATCTACACCAGCCCCCAGAATCATTACAGCGATGATCGACAATACTGCATTGCTTTTGAAACCATCGAATAATCGGTCCGCAGGCAACAAGCCATCATATCCGGGAAAGACACTACTGAGTCCCAAAACCACCATTACCAAAATGGCGATAACATCTACACGAAAAACTTCAACGATAAAGAGAGTGATAGTAGCGACCAAAATCACAATTACTGCGATCATCTGGCCATCTAGCTGTATCTCTCCCACGATTAACGATGCCCGCACATTTGAATATTGATCAAACTCTCCTTGTTCCTGGAACCTGCGGCAACAAAATTCCTGCCGAACTTATCAAACTTGATGCGATTTCGAGTGACAGAATATTGAACTTTCAATTTGTTCCTATCGTTTGAATTTGCCTAAAAATTTGTTCGAAGCCACTCAAAACAGTTTAATACAGAGACTGCAATTATAACCAATTTGCGCTTGCTTTCACACTGAAAATTTTCATTGAACTCCCTTAAATTCAGTAATTTGTTCGAATATCACAAACTAAAAATCAATCAATCGGAAAAGAATTTTGCATTATCGACTCCAACAAATATTCAAATCCTGCAAAGAAATTTGTTAAACTGATGTTATAAAAAACAGGGAAACCTAATATATACAAGTTCGTAATGACTTGAATTTTTAGCAGAACTTGAGAAGCAGACTAATTAATTCGATCATACATTTGGCGATATGAAATTTAACGTGGCGTGTATTCAAAACTGTGCAACAGCAGATTTGGAAGAAAGTATTCTGGATGCTGAAAGCCTGTCGCGTGCAGCGCATTCATCAGGAGCGGATTTAATCTGCCTTCCAGAATTCTTCTCCTATTTGCATATCGGGAATAATGGGCTGGAAGTTTCCCCGATACCCGAAAATCGCCATCCTGCCGTAGCCAAGTTCAAATCTCTTGCCCGCGAACTGAAAATCTGGATACTGCTGGGTTCAATTGCTCATGTTGACCCGCAGGGAAACAAGCGAAATCGCTCCATTCTGCTGGATTCCAATGGCGGCATCGTAAACCATTATGACAAAATTCATATGTTCGACGTGAATCTGCCCAATGGAGAAATTTACAGAGAATCGGCCCTGTTTACACCGGGAACAGAAGCAGCAGTGGCAGATTTGCCTTGGTGCAGACTGGGACTTACCGTTTGCTATGACTTGAGATTCGCGTACTTGTATCGGGTGCTTGCACATGCTGGTGCAAGCGTCATTTCAGTTCCGGCTGCATTTGCGAAAACTACCGGTCAGGCGCACTGGCATGTACTTCTTCGAAGCCGTGCAATAGAAACCGGATGCTATATAGTTGCACCCTGCCAATTCGGCGAGCACGGCAAAGCGAAAACCTACGGTCATTCACTGATAGTTGACCCTTGGGGCAATGTACTTGCAGACGGCGGTGAAGACCGCGGATACGTCACCGCAGAAATCGACCTGGAATCAGTAGCAAAAGCAAGGCACATGGTTCCGGCACTTGAGCATGACAGAGATTTTGCGCCGCCAGTTGATATTACAGAGCTTCATCGAAAAGCAGGTTGAATTTGAATATATAAAGTACTAAAAAAGGAAATTATTATGAGTCAAACGATATTACTGATACTGATTATTCTTCCAATTGTCATCAGCATGGTGATTATGTTCATGTTTCGCGGGTCAGGACCGTCTGTTATCGCCGAGAAATTCCGAAACAAGGATAAAATGAACGAAGAGTGACTGGATTTTTTCTGGTCACCCCTCAAAAGGCGAGGGCAGGTACGGCTCTGCACTGCCAAGCATGCAAGTGTAAAATCTGAATTGCAAGACGAGGTGAAATTCGTGCTTGTCTGACCCACTAAAGAGTATTTAGTATTTCTTTCGATGAAACAGCACGAGCCTTCTCATGCAACGGGCAAGTATTGTCCCCTGCGTGAATCACATCAATACTCTTCAATTCCATCTTGGCCGAGGTCGTTCGCCAAGAGCTGTGCCATCGGCAAGTCAGCATCCTGACCAATATCAAGAACCGCCGCCGTTATGCGATTCCATCGAAATCCACCGGTGCAGAAAACCATCTGCCCGGAATCTTTGCAAATCGGCTGAAAGACCGATTTGCAGTGCCCTTGCTCGTTATGTGAAATCAATAGAATTTAAAATGTAACACAAAAAAATAGCTTGGCGATGAACACCAAGCTATTTTCCATTTGATTTGAAGTAGTGAATCCAGGTAAGCGAAAAATCACTTCTTGCTCACAAGTCGTAGCCTCTTTCTTCGTGCGTTGCAAGATCTAGCCCCATCACTTCGGATTCGTCGTCAACTCTGAGTTTTACCATCAAGCCAATAATTTTGAAAATAATAAAAGTGACCACTGCTGTATATAAAATAGTGGCTACTGCACCGACGATTTGGATCCATACTTGATATCCGATTGAAAAATCTATCCCTTGTCCACTGAAAATTCCTAATTGTGACGAGGCGAAAACTCCGGTCAAGACAGTTCCGACGAGTCCAGCAATGGCATGAATCGGAAACACATCCAAAGTATCGTCTATTCTGAGGCGGTGTTTGATCAGCACGATACCGAAATACGAAACTGGTCCGGTGATGATACCGATGGCCAGTGCGCCAGCAGGTCCCACGAATCCGGAAGCAGGTGTAATTGCAACTAGTCCGGCTACTGCACCTGTAGCGACGCCGAGTGCAGATGCACTACGCTTGGACATGTATTCGGCCATACCGAATGACAATGCAGTTGTGGCGGCGCAAATCTGTGTGACCAGCATCGCCATGGCCGCATCTGTGTTTGCTGCAACTGCACTGCCGCCGTTGAAGCCGAACCAGCCAACCCACAGAATTGATGCGCCGATCATGACAAGAGTCATGTTGTGCGGTGTGAAATGAGTTTTGGGAAATCCTTTTCTTTTCCCCAGCATTACCGCACCGACCAGAGCTGATACGCCCGCGGTGATGTGAACAACATTGCCGCCGGCAAAATCCAGAACACCCATTGCGCCGAGCCATCCGCCGCCCCAAACCCAATGGGCAACCGGACAATAGACAAGCACAACCCACAGAATTGCGAAGAGCACGACTGCGCCGTACTGAATACGTTCGGCCAAACCGCCAACGATCAAGGCTACTGAAATGATTGCGAATGTCAATTGAAACAGTGCGAAAGCAGATTCTGGAACATCTCCAGCCATGGAGTCATTGAATACGCCGGCAAAAAACAACTTTCCGAGACCGCCGACTACACCCTGTCCCAAGTCGTCGAATGCCAGCGAATAGCCCGCAACGAGCCAGACAATCGTAACGATACAGGCGATGGAAAAGCACTGCATCAGGACCGAAAGCACATTTTTGCTGCGAACCAGACCGGCGTAAAACAAAGAAACACCCGGAATTGTCATGAACAGCACCAGTGCAGTAGATGTCAGCAACCACGAGGTGTTGCCGGGATTCAGGGCATCCTGTGCGAATGCCTCGGGTGCCGCCAGTACCAACAGCGATACGAGCAGCAAATTCTTGGCGCAGACCATTGCAGAGTTCGTTTTGATTTTTGATTGATTACGTAGCATCGACTTCTCCAGTTCTAATTCGAATAACTTGTTCCAATCCAGTGACGAAAATTTTTCCATCGCCGATCTGCTCAGATTGTGCAGCCTTTTGTAGTGCTTGAAGTACTTCGTCCAGCTGATTAACAGAAACTGCGACTTCCACTTTAATTTTCGGTACAAATTCGACTACGTACTCCGACCCGCGATAAAGTTCAGTATGTCCTTTCTGGCGTCCAAATCCTTTCACTTCCGTGACCGTCATTCCCTGCACCCCAATTTTGGACAACGCTTCCCGAACGTCGTCAAGTTTGAATGGTTTAATGATTGCGGTTACCAATTTCATAAGACTTCTCTATTACTCTCTTTTCACAAATATGACTAAAGTTTTTCAATAGGGTTCTTTTCCTATTACTATAAATTTACAACCCGATTTCTGCCTTGACCAGGAGGTCGCTACGACCGCCCAGCGGGACAGCATCACCGGCATTGTGACCAACGACACCGAACGTCTCCCCCCAGCGTTGCTGCTACATTATCGCCAGCGATGGCAAATCGGAAACATCTTCTGCGTCACCAAGCACGACTCAAAGGTGTGCGACTCGTGTTCCACTGGTCATTGCCACGCATTCGGGTACACTTCGCTACGTGCGCCAACTGGAAAGCAGAATTCTCATGCACAGCCGGCTATCCGTCTCGGCCGAGGTGATTCGACAGGAGTTGTACCATCGGCGGGTCAGCATCCTGACCCGCATCAAGAATCGCAGTCGTTATGCGATTCCGTCGAAATCCATCAAGGTTCAGAAAACCAAATACCTGCAGATTCGAAATCGATGAAGTTGAAAATTCTACCATAAAATTCAGAGCAAGCAAGTCTATTTTTTATGCGAGTAAATTTTGAGTCTCAGAATTCGATAAAACTACGTTCACCGAATTCAACAACAAGTGCACACAATCCTTATACTTTGCGTAAAAATATTCCGGCACGAAGGTTGGGGTCGAACCCGGTTGATTTGGGAGGTATAACCTGCCCCGCACCCGCAACGCGCGTTAGCCAACCCTGAAATTCTCCACACAGAAAATTGTCAAGGTCGTGAGGCACTCCTCAAAAGGCGAGGGAGGGCATGACTCTGCACCGCCAGGCAGCGCAGAATAGTTGCCGCAAACTTCGGCACAAAAAATCCTGACTTTCCTCAGCATACTCGAATTGCAAGACGAAGTGAAATTCACGCTTGCCTGACCCACTAAAAAGTGCTTAGTATTTCTTTTGATGAAACAGCACGAACCTTCTCATGCAATGGGTAAGTATTGTCCCCTGCGTGAATCACATCAATACTCTTCAGTTTCAAGTCTTCAAGTGCGTTATGCATGGAACGTGTGAGTCCGGGAGCAGAAGTTCGCTTGAACTCAAATCCTCGCAAGCCGGACGCTTCTTCCACTACCAGATCAATTTCAGCACCCGTATGCGTCGCCCAGAAGAAGCACTGCTGTTCCTCAAGCCCCATGATTTGAATGATATTTTCAAGCATGAATCCTTCCCAGGATGCTCCAACTTTTGGGTGAGTTTCAAGTTCTTCGCGGCTAGATATACGAAGCAGGGAATGCACCAAGCCAGAGTCTCGAATGTAAATTTTGGGAGACTTTACTAACCGTTTTCCAATATTTGCATACCAAGGTCGCAAACTCCGAACCATAAACGTAGCTTCGAAAAGATCCAGATACTTTTGTACGGTGCGATAGGAAATACCAAATGCTCTGGCCAATTCAGAACTGTTCAACACTTGTCCGTGGTAATGAGCAAGCATCGGCCAAAATCGGTGAAGTAACAAGTTGGGGGCACTATTCCCAAATCGAGGCAGGTCCTTTTCAAGAAATGTTCGAATAAAATCACTGAGCCATCTGAAGCTACGCTTGTCATTGGCGGCGGTAAATGCGCGAGGAAATCCACCTCTTAGCCACAACTTATTGAAATCGGACAGCATAACTTCATCCAGCGAAAATCCTGTTAATTGGTGAAAAGCAATTCGGCCGGCCAATGTTTCTGAACTTTGTTGCAGCAAATCGGGGGAAGCACTGCCGAGAATCAAGAATCGGGCTGGCAAATTTGGCCTGTCCGCCAGCACTCTCAGCGTTGGAAACAAATCTGGTCGATTGTGAATTTCGTCCAGTACGACCAGTCCCTTCAGTGAAGACAGTGCGAATTGGGGGTCGTCAAGCCTGACTACATCATCAATCGACTCCAAGTCGAAATAATGACTTTCGCCTTCCCAACCGTCTCTGATTATTCGGGCAAGGGTTGTTTTCCCCACTTGCCTAGCCCCCAATACTGCCACGACAGGGTTATAGGAGATCAACTCCCTCAGCATGCCCAAATGCCCGTTTCTTTCAATCATAAGACGATTTTACCATGAAATTTAGAGTTATTAAGTCTATTTTTCATGGTAAATTTCGGCATTAAACTTTTTGACTTCAGCCTGGTCAATCAAGCGAACTTGAAATTTACAACTGGTTATATGCTTCTTGAAAAGTTAATACCAGCCCCTTGCAGATTTCGTAGAGAAAGAAATTATCAAACTGAATCAATAATCATGTCACCAAAATACTCAGAGTATTTTGATTTATTATCAATTAGTTAAAAAACAACCAGGAAAGATGGAACATTTATCGCTATTTTTCATGGTAAAAAACAGCAAGTATTATTTCTGGCCGCATGTAAACTGCAAAAAAATAGACCAAGCCCAGTGCAGGCAAGGTTTTCAATTATGTTTCAGTCTTGAGTCCGGCAGGTTTCAGGAGACAAATCAGACAATAACCGACAAAGTCAAGAAAAGAGTAACTTTTTGAGTTTCAGAATACGATAAAACCAAGCACACTGAATTCAACAACAAGTGCACGCAATCCTTATACTTTGCGTAAAAATATTCCGGCACGAAGTTTGGGGTCGAACCAGGTTGATTTGGGAGGCATAACCTGTCCCGCATCCGCAACGCGCATCAACTCTTCCATAGTTGTGTGGAAGCACGCGAAGCCAAGCCCCCAACCCTGCCTGAAAGATTCAACCAATCCGTCTATACCTGCAACACCAGGCGTAAATTTGATCCGCTCGTCAGTTCGGGGGTCATGAACTCCCAGTACTGGCCCGATAAGTTTTTCGTGCAAAACTGAAATATCCAGCGAACCCGAAGGGTCGTCTGGAATCATGGATTCCGGAATTTTTAATGCGTATCCCGCGTCGCCTGTCATCATCAGAATTTCTCTTGGCTGACTGGGAAGCCAATCAGAAGAGCAGTCCCCTTCCTTCTTGAGTACCGTTATTCCGAGGGCTTCTATCGCACGAATTAATTCTGCCACAGCCATTCCGTTCAAATCACGTATATTGCGATAGTAAGGAAGAATTCGAAGCTGGTTTTCGGGAAACAGCGCAACAAACAACTGGTTGTGGCTCGCATTCGGGTCTGAGTGACCTGCTTGTTGTATTTTCAATTCGGAATAGGCGGCACTGGATGCGCAACGATGATGCCCGTCGGTGAGATAGGTCGATTCAATTTGTGCAAACTCTTCTTCAAGCTGCATTTCGGTCGAATCGTCAAATATTTGCCACACCGTTTGTTCAACATCGTCCCAAATCGAAAAGTGAAGGTATGGCGGGTGCGACATCGCTTCTTGCAGCATGGCATTAATACTATCGCTTGGAGGATATGCGACGCAGACCGGACTTGAAGTTACTCCCACAACCTCATTGTAGTGAGTCAGCATGCTCTCCTTTTCCACTTGGGTGTGCTCATGCTTTTTCAACCGGCCCGTCGTATAGTCTTCAAGCGGAATATTTGCTACCAGGCCAACCTGCTCGTGGCTGTCAACCCGAAGACGATAAATGAAGTAGCCGGGAGAACGAGTTTCATTAAAAACCCCCTTCTCGAAAAGCTTGTTCAAACAAGACTGGTTGTGGTGAAGAATATCGTCAAGCGAAGGTTTCTCATGCTCGGCAAACTCTTCCAAAGTTCGCATGACGTTAACATAGTTGTCGGGATTTTCTTCTGCGAAACCTCGTCGCTCAGCAGGGAGCATTGCATCATAGGCCGGGGTAACAACAGACGACGCGTGACGCGGTTCAACCAGATAGCCGTTGAATTTGATCAATCTCGGCAACTGGATTCTCCCCTGGCTTGGGCTACTTTAATCCACGAATCAAGTGTTTGCCGCCCTGAATTCGTCCATAAAACTGACAAGGGTTTCAACCCCCTCAAACGGCATTGCATTATAAATGCTGGCTCGTATACCACCTACGCTTCGATGCCCAGCCAAATTTTCCAATCCTTCCTGTTGTGCTTCAACAAGAAATTTGGACTCCAATTCCTGGTTGGGCAGCAGAAATACAACATTCATTTTGGAACGATACGAAACATCAACCGGACTGCTGTAGAATCCGTCGCTGCTATCCAGTGCCCTGTATAGTACTTGGGATTTCTCCGTTGCAACTTCCGCCATTTTTTCAACACCGCCGTTGGCTTTGAGCCACTTCAGCACCTTTCCAGTTACATAAATTGAAAACACAGGAGGGGTATTGTAGAGAGAATTGCCAGAGATGTGTACACGGTAATCAAGGTATGTTGGAAGTTTTTTTGATATTTCGTCAGCGATTGATTTTCGAATGATTACCATGGCCATTCCGGACGGCCCAAGATTTTTCTGCACCCCGCCGTAAACAATGTCAACCCGGTCCCATGGAACCATACGAGAAAAATAATCGGACGACATGTCTGCAATCAAGGGAGCATCTACATTGGGAAACTCCGGAAATTGCACGCCGCCGATGGTTTCATTGGTAGTAATATGAAGGTAGCGCGTACCAGGCTGAATTTCAATATCGTCATTACCCGGAAGTTTTGAATAATTTGCAGATGTTCCGTCCCAAGCCTTGTAGACCTCCCCGTATACAGACGCGTCATCTATGGCCAATTTGGCCCAATGCCCAGAGTTGATATAACCACCTTTGTTTGAAGAATTCAGCAAGTTCATTGCTGTCATTGCAAACTGCAGCGTTGCTCCTCCCTGAATAAAGCATACTGCAAAGTCGTCGGGAATGGAAATGAGTTCCCGGGCGAGAGATATTGCCTGGGTGTGCACATCTGCAAATGTATCGCTACGGTGGCTAGTTTCAATCAAGGACATTCCTGACCCATGGTAGTCAACCAGTTCGGACTTGGTTTCTTCAAGCACCTCAAGTGGCAAAGTGCAAGGGCCGGGACAAAAATTATACTTTCGGTTTGACATAGACTTACCTCAAAATTAACTTACAGATTTACACAATTCAATAACTTTCCGTTCTTGAATGCCTCGATAACATGTGTGACCCCATCCGCAACTGCATCTTGCGCCTGAGACGTAGATGCACCGATATGATGGGTCCCATAGACATTGGGATGCTTTGCAAGAACTGAATCAAATTTCCCTTGCAAATTTCCAGGTTCATTTTCATAAACGTCCAGCCCTGCGCGAATTCCTTTTGAGTCCATGGCTTGCACCAGTGCAGATTCGTCCACTACATCGCCGCGGGAGGTGTTTATGACAATCGCCCCGTCTTTCATCAGACTTAGCAACCTTGCATTGACCAAATGCCGGGTACCAGGCACCGCCGGGACATGAAATGTAATTACATCGCACCGGGATGCCATCTCGTCCAAGTCCTTGACTTGCACCACATCCAGTGACGCTATTCTTTGCTCAACCTCAGGTGGTCGTCCGCTTTTTTCAATCATATGGATTTGCAGTCCAAACGCACAAGCGCGCACCGCCACTTCTATTCCAATGGCACCGACGCCGACTATGCCGATTGATTTTCCATAGACTCCTTCAGCTTGCGAATAAGTGGCCTTGTTCCAAGTTCCTTCTCTAAGTTCCCTTACGTTGTCCGGAATTTTACGGTCGACCGCAAGCAGAAGCCCAAATACAAGTTCTGCAACAGAAATTGCATTCTTTCCCGGTATGTTGCATACAGGAATTTTTCTTTCCACTGCATACTCCTTGTCAATGGTATTGGTCCCCGCACCGGCGCGAACAATAAGCTTTAGCTGCCCTCCTGCTCTAATCGTGTCTTTGCTTACTTTAGTGCTACGTACTACAAGTACATCAAACGCACCTATTTCAGAGGGCAATGATTCACTGGCCAAGTCAGGCCTGTATTCAGGTTCATATCCAAGTGAACTGAGTCTTTCCAATTGGTCAGATGGAAATTTATCCGCAAACAAAATACGCATGGCAAGAATATCAACACCGGCAAAAACTTGGGTACAATAAAATGGAGAGCCATCGAATCAACTCCCCTAGATGCACAGAAACGACTGTCAACCCTAAAAGACTAAACCAAAAATTAATTTTTAGCAAGTAGCAAGTTAAACTTTCTCATTTTTTTGCGAAAAAATGGGTTGGCCTTAGTTCGCCCGCATCTACCACTTTCAATTTGGCGGAAGAACTCCTCAGTCGATCTGCAGCCCGCTCTTCTCCAACAATTTTAACAAACGCACGCCTGTTTTCACCGGAAACTTTTTCAATTTCATCCCGAACAGCCTGTTTGTACCACTCGTTCCGGTCGCGCAATCGTATAGATTTGAAACCTGCCGACTCCATACAGGTCCTGAGCTTTGACGCGGTTATAAACTGAAAATCCAGACCGGATATTTCAAGCCATTCACGAACCAGAGGGGAAGTGTCCGTGGTATTGCTCCCCAGCCAGTCGCTGCCAGCCAGAACGCCCCCGCATCTCAACACGCGAAGTATTTCATCAAATATCAGCTGCTTGTTCTTTATATGGATAATCGAGTCTTTCGAAAACACAATGTCAAAAGACTCGTTGCCGAACTCCAGCACTCCTTCGGTAGACAGCATTATTTCAATTCTTTCCTTGAGACCAGCTGCCTGAGCATCTGCTCTTGCCCTTTCAACCAACTCGGGTTCAACATCTATTCCCGTCACATGCGCAGCATTGAAATGAGTAATCAAAAGCCGGTCAATTCCCCCAATGCCACAACCAATATCCAATACGCGCTTGTTTGACAAGTCCACATTCTGGACGATTAATTCAACTTCATTTATACCGCCGGGGGACAGAAATCCTTCTCCCCACATCCATTCAAGTCCGGCTACCAAATGTTTGCTATAGGCCATCCTTCAAGTCAGCTTTGTTTACACAGCAAGTTATTTGCACCTTATCGGATTATTTCAGCATTGTAAATAGGAATCCCATCTAAATTCAAACAAAGCTATGTTTGGAAATCACCAAATACACTACAATACCCAAGGTAATATTTATTCCAAGAAATTTTATACTCACTTATTGATTTTGATATTTCACTCACTAATCTTTAAAATAAGATTTTATTTGAATACAATTGGTCCCAGCTTTGCATGTTGACACAAGTTGGTTTTGTTAATTTTCCAGTGGATATCGCATTATGAATTTAAAGCAATTTAAACGTCGCTACAATAGCGAGCAAGCCTGTATCAAAGTACTTGAACAAATCCGCTGGCCAGAAGGGCCTATATGTACACGCTGTGGTGCATTTGACCGGGCTGGCCGTATTAGAACCCGTCCGCGGGTCTTGAATTGCCTGGAGTGTTACGGTCAGTTTACTGTGACATTGGGGACACAACTAGAGAGAAGCCATATACCGCTAAAAACCTGGTTTCTTGCTACTTATCTGATTATGACCTTGCCTGAGCAAATCATCATCAATGACTTCAGCAAGCTTCTCGGGCTACCCTACAAAACTACATGGCATTTGCTGTATCGGCTGAGGGGTATGCTGAAAGATGAAGCCAGCTTGCTTTATAAACTGATCAAGGTGGTGGAAATTCCCGCACTGGCCGAACCGCC
This sequence comes from Arenicellales bacterium, assembly GCA_965203865.1. Lineage (GTDB taxonomy): Bacteria > Pseudomonadota > Gammaproteobacteria > Arenicellales > JAJDZL01. Next base: position 358,712 of record OZ241916.1, on the reverse strand, counting down.
AATGCTGAATGTTGAAGTCAAGCGAAGGCCGCGGAAAAAGTAGCTATACATATTGCAAAGCTCCTTGATTCCGCTTAAATTATTCCTTTTACATAATTGGAATAGTTAAACACGAGCTTTACCATGTCAAAACTAAAGCAATTCATTGATGCAGGCGAATTTATTGTAACTTGCGAATTGACCCCTCCAAAGGGTACAAATCTCTCCAAACTGTTTGATACTGCAGAATCTCTAAAGAACCGTGTTCATGCTTTCAACTTGACAGATTCTCACGCCGCAAGAATGGCCATGGACCCTGTTGCCGTCGCGCATTTGCTGCTTGACCGCGGAATTGAACCAATCGTTCAAATGACATCCCGCGACAAGAATCGCATCGCACTTCAGTCAGGTATGCTCGGAGCCGCTGCGCTTGGAGTGCCAAATCTGGTATTCATGGGCGGCGACCCTCCCAAGAACGGCGACCATCCAGATGCCAAGCCTGTATTTGACTTGTTTGCCTCGCAACTGCTCGATGCTGCGAATGCGTTGCGGTCAGGAACAGACTACAATGGAAATGAGCTAAACGGTACTCCAAGTTTCTGTATTGGCGCGGTGGTCAACCCCGGTGCGACACAAATTGATGCCGAGATTGAAAATATGCACAGAAAAATTGAAGCCGGTGCTTCATTTTTACAGACCCAGGCGGTTTTTGATGTAGAAGCCTTTTGCGAATTCAAAACCAAAATTGGCGAAATTGGCACTCCAATACTTGCCGGAATTATCCCGATAAAATCTGTCAAAATGGCGAATTACATGAATGACAGAGTTCCCGGTGTTTCAGTGCCGGATCACTTTATTCGTCAAATCGCGGAATGCAACGGCGACACCGACCGCATTGCAGATGCCAGCATTACTATCTCTGCAGACATCATTCGCGGATTGGGTGATGCGGCAAGTGGCTTGCACTTGATGGCCATTGGCTGGGAAGACAAGATTCCGGCCATTCTTGACCGGGCGCACTGACATTCAAATGAAAGTAGCTTCGCTGCTTGCTTTGGCAAACCATTTCCAGAGATAGTCTGCAAAGCTCCTTCTCACCAAAAGTTCAAAGCATGTGCTTTCGTTGCTGCGGTTGAGTATTGTTGCAGGAGACTTGGCTATAACAGTTTGTGTACTGTGTCCAGGGGGAAATTCACTCGGGTGAAGATCGAACACAATTCCCCTGCCAAGCAATTCGACTGCTCCACTCCCTGTAATTTTGAACATTGTCATTGCACTGGACTGGTCTGTCAAAGTTGCAAATTCACTCGCAATCAATTCATTGATGGAATTGTCAATCTTTTCAAGTTCAGTTTCAGATACAACTATTAGCCACTCGTCCGGTCCAAGCCAGACACAAGCTCTGGTTTCATTGGCAGAAAATGTATTCGCGCCGAATGGAATTTGAATATCCAGCAGTTCGCCAAGTCGGGTTGCCAATTCTGCATTTTCGGGCTGAAATCGCAAATTCAAATAGCCCATGAACGGTTGCTCTTGCAACAAGACATCGTGCAACTTCAACGTTGGCGCTTCTTCGGCTTCAATTCCGACCAAAGGTGAGTTTCGGCGAGTTGCCTCATACATTTTGTCTTCTCCCCTCAGGGTCATAAAAAACCGGACTTCGAACCACTGCCGGAATCACTTCATCGGACATGGTCCTTGAAAATATTCTGGTACCCATTCTGGACAAGCCTCCTTTTACCACTGCAAGCGCGATTGAGCGCCCCAGGGCTTCACTCCAATAACTGGATGTAACATGTCCAATCATTGGAATTGGATATTGCCGGCTATTCGAAGTTTCGACCAGCTGCGCCCCTTCCGGCAGTACTGTATTCGGATTTTCAGTTTCCAGTCCGACAAGTTGCTTACGGTCTTCCCGAACACAATCCGAACGATACAAGGAACGCTTTCCGATAAAATCTTTTTTCTTGGAAACAATCCAGTTCATTCCCAGGTCGACTGGTGTCATCGACCCATCTGTATCCTGTCCAACAATAATGTAGCCCTTTTCTGCTCTTAAAACATGCATCGCTTCTGTTCCATACGGAGTAATACCAAATTCTTGGCCCGCGCGAAACACCTCTTCCCAAACATATGCACCGTAGTTTGCAGGAACGTTGATTTCATACGACAGTTCTCCGCTAAAGCTTACGCGAAAAATCCGTGCAGGCACTCCTGCACAAGTCGCTTCCCGAAAAGTCATGAACGAAAACGCTTCATTGTTCGTATCAAGGTTATCCACAACCTGATTCAACAGCTCTCGAGACGAAGGGCCGGCAATTGAAACGACCGCCCAATGATCGGTAACCGAGGTGAAATAAACCTTGAGCTCTGGCCACTCTGTTTGCTGCCATTGCTCCATCCAGGATAAAACATGGGCCGCACCTCCTGTTGTTGTCGTCATGTAATAGTGATCATCGGCAAGCTTGGCGGATACGCCGTCGTCCATGACCATCCCGTCTTCGCCGAGCATCAATCCATATCTGCATGAGCCAATTTGCAGACTATCCCAAGAATTCGTATAGATTCGATTCAAAAACTCTGTTGCATCCGGGCCGTAAACTTCAATTTTGCCCAAGGTCGACGCATCCAGAACTCCAACTGCACTTCGCACAGCAATACATTCCCGATTGACAGTCTGCTGCATGCTTTCGTTGCTTCCGGGATAGAACCAGGGACGCTTCCACTGTCCTACGTTTTCAAATTCGGCACCATTTTTTACATGCCATTCATGCATGGATGTCTTGCGAACCGGATCGTACAGCTCCTCGCCAATTTCCATGCCTGCCAAAGCACCGAAAGTTACCGGTGTGTACATAGGTCGAAACGTTGTCGTACCGACAATATTCGGGTCTTGATGCAATGCCTGCGACAATATTCCCATTCCGTTGATATTGCCAAGCTTGCCCTGGTCGGTACCAAATCCCAGTGCGGTATATCGCTTCAGATGTTCTACCGAACGATATCCTTCGCGTACAGCAAGAAGAATATCCGCTGCTGTAGTGTCATTTTGATAGTCAACAAAGCATTTGACCCCGGGTTTTGAGAACTGGACAGCCCAGAGAGGACTTACAGGTGTCTCGCTAACAGTTTCCGCCGAGACAGTTTCAAATTCAGAAATGTCGCATTGAATTTTACCGGATTTTCCAGCCGCATCTGCACCCGCCTTGTATCCTTCCCGTATCGCTTCATCCAGTTCAAATCGAGCATTCGCCGCACCGGCAGAACGTTCATTTTGCACTGACTCTACTGGAACCATGCATGCCAGTTCTGCATTAAACTTATTCTTGCCACCCGACTGAGAGTGCAAATGAATGGTCGGACTCCATCCCCCGGACATCACCAGAAGATCGCACCGCAGTTTTTGCTGCCCTCCTCTGTCACTTGCTAGCTGGCGCACACGAACTCCCTTCACTTGCTTGGTGCCCGTTGCTTCCGCGACGGCACTGCCGAGAATGACTGGAACTCCTCTTTGACGCAAGCTTTCTGCCTGCGATCTGCTTATTTCGCTACGCACATCCACTATCGCAACGATTTCAATGCCTGCATCAACCATATCAACCGCAACCTGATACACTGAATCGTTGTTGGTAAATACAACTGCCTTCTTGCCGGGCCGAACCGCATAGCGATTCAAGTAGACAGAAACTGCCGATGCAAGCATAACGCCCGGCAGATCATTGCTACCGAATACAAGCGGCCGTTCAATTGCACCCGTTGCCAAAACAACTTCGCACGCACGCACTCTCCAAACTCTCTCGCGTGCCTGATTGTCCGGTTTTTCAGCCAAATGGTCTGTCAGGCGCTCATTCATTACAAGAAAGTTGTAATCGTAGTATCCGGTTACTGTGCATCGCGGCAACATTCGTACATCCGAAAATTTCTTTAGTTCTTCAAGCGCGTTGGAAAGCCATGAATTTTGAGCTTCGGACTTTGTACGAAGCAAGCCGCCGCCAAACTCGGACTGCTCATCGGCAAGTATTACTCTCGCGCCGGACTTTGCAGCAGCGAGTGCGGCAGCCAATCCTGCCGGACCGCCTCCAACCACCAAAACATCGCACCACGCATTGACTTTTTCATAGCGGTCCGGATCGGGCAGGTCCCCGGCAGTACCAAAACCTGCTGCTTTTCTGATAAACCGCTCATACAAAGACCAAAACTTTTTTGGATACATGAAAGTCTTGTAGTAAAAGCCTGCCGGCAGCAATGCTGCAAACCAGCCAAGAACAGAAAAGGCATCACGCTTTGGCCCTGGCCAGCAATTCACGCTGAATACTTCCAGTCCTTCATAGACTTCAGTTTGCGTTGCCCGGAGATTCGGAGTTGTATAGGCACCTGTACCGACCTGCAGCAAAGCATTCGGTTCTTCCGCACCTGAACCAATTATTCCCCGAGGACGATGGTACTTGAAGCTTCTCGCTACTTGCTTAACATTGTTTGCCAGCAAAGCGGAGGCTACGGTATCGCCCTTGTAGCCCAGGTACTCCTTTCCGTCAAATCGAAATGCAACTTGCTTTGACCTGTCAATTCGTCCGCCTTCCGGAAGTCGGTTTGGTAACGTCACCTGGATTCTCCCGGCTTGGGTTCAGTCGGCTTGTAAGTCTCGCCAAACTTGTAGGAAACTGTATCCCGTTCTGCGTTGAACCATCGGCGACAGCCCGCAGTATGGCACCACTGCTCCCGGTGCTTGCCTTTCGTGTTTTTGCGCATAAAAAGATAATCCGCCCATTGTGCATCCGACAAGCTTTCTGGATCAAGGGGCCTAACAATATGCGCTTCTCCGCCGCAGGAAAACTCGGTTTGATCTCGCTCCCCGCACCAGGGACATTTAATCAGCAACATCAGTTCAACCCGCCTTGCTTAGTGTGCAACCCCGGCGGCACCGTGCTCATCAACCAAAGCGCCAGTGGTAAACCGTTCCAAACTGAAAGGAGCGTTCAATTCATGGGGCTCGTTCTTGGCAATCGTATGTGCAAACACCCAGCCCGACCCGGGTGTAGCCTTGAACCCGCCTGTACCCCAACCGCAATTGAAATACAAACCTTCAATCGGCATTTTGCTGATAATGGGGCAGGCATCTGGACATACATCCACAATTCCACCCCATTGTCGCAGCATTCGAACTCGACTGAAGATCGGAAACAGTTCAACGATTGCAGCGATATTTCCCTCGATAGTTGAAAAACTCCCTCTCTGTCCATAGCCTGTGTATGAATCAATTCCTGCACCAATGACCAGTTCACCCTTGTCGGACTGGCTAATGTAGCCATGCACTGCATTGGACATGACAACTGTATGCAGGACCGGCTTGATCGGCTCAGACACCAGTGCCTGAAGAGGGTGGCTTTCAATGGGCATTCGAATCCCCGCCATTTCAGCAATCACGCTTGAGTGACCTGCAGCAACTACACCGACTTTTCGCGACTCTATGTATCCTTTCGTTGTCTCAACGCCGACAATGCCGTCGCTGTTTCTGCGAATACCCGTAACTTCGCAGTTTTGAATGATATCCACACCTCTTGAATCAGCGGCTCTTGCAAAACCCCAGGCTACAGCATCATGCCTTGCAACTCCTCCCCGGGGCTGGAACGACGCTCCCAGTACCGGGTAGCGTGCCTGGGAAGAAGTATTCATAATTGGAACCAGTTGACGAATCTGCTCTGGATTCAAGACTTCACTATCAATTCCATTCAGTTTATTCGCATTGGATCTTCGATAAATATCTCGCATATCCTGGAGAGTGTGGCCAAGGTTCATGACCCCGCGTTGGCTAAACATGACATTGAAGTTCAACTCCTGCGACAGACCTTCCCACAGTTTCATGGATTTTTCGTAAAGATGGGCTGCCTCATCCCAAAGATAGTTGGAGCGCACGATAGTGGTATTCCTTCCTGTGTTGCCGCCGCCTATCCAGCCTTTTTCTATTACGGCTACATTCGTAATTCCGTGTTCTTTTGCCAGATAATACGCTGTTGCAAGACCATGCCCGCCGCCACCTATGATAATTACATCGTAGGATTTTTTCGGGTCGGGTTCGCGCCAGGCCTTCGGCCAGTTTGCGTGGCCACTGAGTGCATGCCGGGCCAAACTAAAAATTGAATATTTTTTCACCGCCTGAATCGTCGGCCAATGCAGGAGTGGCTACTCACTTAGCGATAAACGGGGAAGCGGGAGCATAGCTCCTTCACTTTGTCTTTCACTTGCGCATTTGTTTCTTCGTCTTCAATGTTGTCAAGTATGTCGCACATCCAATTCACCAGTTCGCGCATTTCTGCCTCTTTAAAACCACGGGTAGTCGAAGCAGGCGAACCAATCCGCAATCCGCTGGTAACAAACGGCGACCTTGGATCATTTGGAACGGTGTTTTTATTGACAGTAATGTTCGCTCTCCCCAGTGCGGCAGCAGCATCCTTGCCGGTAATGTCCTTGTCAATCAGATTCAGCAAAAACAGATGATCATCTGTTCCCCCGGATACGACATTGTATCCTCGCTCCATAAACGTGGCTGCCATCGCTCGCGCATTATCAAGCACTTGCTGCTGGTAGGCAGCAAAATCCGGCTCCAGTGCTTCCTTGAAAGCAACGGCTTTGGCTGCAATAACATGCATTAACGGCCCCCCTTGGCCGCCTGGAAAAACAGATGAATTAAGCTTTTTCTCAATCTCTTCGTTGGCACGCGCCAGTATCAAGCCGCCTCTTGGCCCCCGCAGGGTTTTATGAGTGGTTGTAGTCGTAACGTCTGCAATTGGTACCGGATTGGGATACAGATCTGCAGCAACCAATCCGGCGACATGCGCCATATCAACGAAAAGGTATGCTCCGTGCCGGTCGGAAATTTCGCGGAACCTGCCCCAGTCCATAACTCTTGAATATGCAGAAAAGCCTGCAACAATCATTTTCGGCTTGTGTTCCGCAGCAAGTTCCTCGAGTTGTTCGTAGTTGACAATGCCCTCATCATCTACTCCGTACTGCACCGAGTTGTAGATCTTTCCGGAAAAGTTGACTTTTGAACCATGCGTCAAGTGTCCGCCGTGATCAAGACTCATCCCCAAAATTGTATCGTGGGGCTCCAGAAGCGCCATGTAGACTGCGGAATTCGCTTGGGAACCGGAATGCGGTTGTACATTGACGAAAGCGGCATCAAACAGTTTTTTTGCTCGTTCAATAGCCAGGTCTTCGGCTACATCTACAAATTCACATCCACCGTAGTAACGTTTTCCCGGATATCCTTCGGCGTACTTGTTGGTGAGAACGGAACCTTGTGCTTCCAGTACGCGCGGGCTCGTATAGTTCTCAGAAGCAATCAACTCAACATGCTCTTCCTGTCGAACTTGCTCGTTCCTTATAGCTTCCCATAATTGTTCGTCGTAGCCTTCAATCCTATCCGCCTTTGTAAACATTTCGCGACTCCTTAATCAATTTTATTCAGCAATGAATCTTCAATCGTCTGTTTAGTAAACTACCAGAAATCTGATGGAATTTTACTCTACTAGCCATCCAACTTCTTGTGAAAAGAATTTGACGATTTTCAATTTAACTGGAAATTTTATGGGTGATTGCAACCATTTTATATAGAAATTGTGAACATTGACACAATTCCCATGGAAATACATATAGTCATCTGCAAAAAATGGTGACGGCAATCGTGAATGAAGTGAATCCGGACATGACAATTCTTTTCGTCTCGCATGTACTTGGAACCCCAGTGGAATATCAGATATTGATCTCATTGCCATAGAGTCAGAACTTTTTACAGAAAACGGAAACCAGCATGCAGAGTCAGTAAAAATCTGGAATGCACATGCCGACTATGATATCAATGGCGGCTTGTACTTGTGCACAAGCCATGACAAAATCGAATATTGGCGAGGCTCAATCAATCATGTTCTTGCATGGGCTTTATATGAAGGGAGCATTCTTCACGAAAGATGCAAGAACGCTTGAATGCTCCACGATACCAATCCGAGAAAATCTGTTTTTCTACAGCAGCTGAAAACCAGAAACTTGTAAACACCATGCCTTAGGCAAAGTTCAAAGCAAGTTGAAATTTCCTACCAGTTGACTTGCCCGGTGAGCATGGCTCTATTGTCCGGCTGCTTGCTGGCCGCTTCCCTGCGCTCCAGTTCAAACCCGAGCGATGCGCCTGAAGTTTGTGTATAGCGCAAGCCGGTGCGATAGTTTCGAACACCGCCGCTCTGATGTCCGAATCCGGCATAGGGCGTATGGAACCCCTTGCTTCCATACAATGTATAGCCGATTTCCGAATCAATGCTCGCTTTCGGAGCTTTCTCATCTGAAGACGACCGTCGCCACTGCGCACTCTTCTCCCACAGCGAGTCCAAGCCGCTGGCAGTGTCGCCGTGCGACAATGAAACCCCGTAGGACATTCCGGTTTCCCTGGCACACGGATCTCTTCTCATGCTCAAACCGCCGCCCCACTCTTCGCGTCCGCTTTCATGGGCAGCAAGCAGGCGAGCGGTGGCAGTCATGTTCAGACACGTCAACGGGTTGTAGTACTTCACGCTGGCACCGCCTTCGAAGCCGGCACCGGTGTCGCCGCTGCCGCCGTCCCAGCGAACGCCAGCCTCGCGGGAATACGCAAGCGTTGCTCCAGACTCCAGCAAGTTGTCGCGGTAGTTCTCAAAAGCAATTCGCAAGCCCTGGGTTTGAATCGAGGTGTTGCTGGTTCTGAATTCGTTGGCCTTGATTTTGGTCCTTGTACCCCAGACTTCCGCCTTCAAGTCCGTTACATCCGAGTTGTCAACGGCAGCGTCGTCCGAACTCAACTGATGGCGACCGCCCATTGACACCGTGATCATAGAGGTATCATTTGAAATGAGAGCGCCAGCCACTTCGTCATCGTAGGCAATCTTGCCTTCCCCGTAGCCTGCCGATGCCCATACGCTTGCCCGCTCCGACACCGTCCAGCCAAAATACGGGGTGAGCGTATTCATATGAGTTTTCAGCGTCCCCTGAGTATCCTGTGCACCCCCGGAATAGCCGAATTTGCCTCTCGAAATACCCAGCGACAAGCCAGCCACCATCCCGCTGTCAACCATTGTATCCGTGCCCACATTGAGCACTGTCAGCTCGCCCTCCCAGTCAACCGGGCTCTTGTCGCCGCCCTTCATCCTGCGAAAGTCAACTGCACCCCATACAGACACGCCTGCACAGCCAAAGCAGGCTGAACCGCCTTCGCCGCTATCGGTCGCATAGACAAATCTTGTCCCGTCCAGCGACTGGTAAAGCGAAGACTCGGTCACCTCCGGATCCCGGTCCCGGGCGCGGTTGTAGTCGGCAACCTTCTGCAGAACCGGCATCAGCCCCCCGGCGGGCGAGCCGCCCGGCATTCCCGAACTGAAGTCGGGCAGATTGCCGATCGCGGTAGCAATCCGGTCTGCAACAGCTGCCTGAGTGCTCGCCGTGATTTCGCGCGTCACTTCCGGAATAATAATCTCGTCCAGCTCTTGAAGCACCGCCTCCGCCAGTTGTGAAACACGGGTAACAACTACTGTATAGGTCTTCTGCACGCCGGTTTCCGCCGTTACTAGCACGGCAATCGTGTTTTCACCTTCGGTGAGGCTGATTGGTGCACTGGGGGAACCGCTCTCCACCGCAGCTCCGTTTACCTGAACGCTTGCAAGCCGGTCTTCTACAGTCGGCGTCACTGTCAGGTTTTCAGTATCATAGGGCACAACCGCCCCATAGTTCACGCGGGAGCGGGAAAATCCAGGACTCAGGCTGCCCGCCGACAGCACCAGGCTGGCCAGATTGTTGTTCGACGAGTCGTCGTTGGTAATCGTGCCAGTCCCGCCAGTTGCCGAAATTCTTGTGCCGTCCGGCGCATTGCTCAGCTGCACAACAATTGTCTCGTCCGACTCCTCTTCTATATCGCCTGCCACCACAACAGTGATAGTCTTGCTGGTATCGCCGACATCGAAGGTCAGCATGCCCGCTGCAATCGCTGTGTAGTCGGTTCCCGAGGTCGCCGTGCCGCTGCCGGCATCGGCGTAGTCAACTGTCACATCCCGGTAGCTGGCCGGACTCAGGGTTACTGTGAACGTCATGTCGACAGTGCCGCTGTCGCCTTCTGTCACGCTTGGCGAGTCGATTGAAAATGTCGGCGTGTCATCGTCGGTGATCGTGCCGGTGCCGGTCGGCGTGGAAATTGTAGTACCCGCCGGAGCGCTGCTCAGCAGAATAACGATTGTCTCGTCCGGCTCGTCATTCGCATCGCCCTGCACTGATACAGCGATGGTCTTGCTGCTTTCGCCGGCGGCGAAGGTCAGCATGCCGGCCGTAACCGCCGTGTAGTCCGTTCCCGAGGTCGCCGTGCCGCTGCCGGCATCGGCGTAGTCAACTGTCACCTGCTGGTAGCTGGCCGGACTCAGGGTTACTGTGAACGTCAGGTCAGCAGAGCCGCTGGTGCCTTCCGCCACGCTTGGCGAATCGATCGAAAATGCCGGCACATCGTCGTCAACGATCGTTGACGTTGCACTGCTGATAGCTATTGAAATGCTTGAAGTACTCGCATTGCTGAGCGTAACCACGACTGTCTCGTCCGGCTCGTCGATTGTATCGCCCTGCACCGATACAGCGATGGTCTTGATAGTGTCACTGGCGGCGAAGGTGAGCGTGCCGCTGGTGCTCGCCGTATAGTCGGAACCCGAACTTGCAGTTCCGGCTATGCTGTAGCTGACTGTCACACTCTGAGTATGCGAGGGAAGCAGCGAAACTGTGAAAGCCAGCGAAGTCGAACCGCTGTCACCCTCCGAAACTGAAGAAGGTGCGCTGATTACAAAGGACGGCTTCTCGTTGTCGATAATTATGCCGGTACCCGTGCCGCTGGCGGAAGAAACCTGCGTTCCCGACGAGGGACTGCTCAATGAAACCAGAACTGTTTCAGCGCCTTCGCTTGCTGTGTCGCCTGTCATGGCAACCGTAAATGTCTGGCTGGCGGCGCCGGCGGCGAAGTTCAGCGTGGTGGTCGTGATCGCCGTATAGTCAGTCCCCGATGTCGCGGTGCCGGTTCCAGCATCGGCGTAGCTCACTGTCGTCGCCTGGTAGCTGACCGGGCTCAAAGTTACCGTGAACGTCATGTTCACCGAGCCGCTGTCGCCTTCCGTCGCGGTCGGCGAGTCGATTGAAAATATCGGCGTGTCGTTGTCCGTGATCGTGCCGGTGCCGGTTCCCGTGGAAATTGCAGTGCCCGTCGAGGCGCTGCCCAAGGTCACCACAACCGTCTCGCTAGGCTCGTCGATTGCGTCGCCTGTAATGGAAACAGTGAATGTCTCGCTGGTATCGCCGGCATCGAAGGTCAGCGTGCCAGCCGTAATCGCCGCGTAGTCCGTTCCCGAAGTCGCCGTGCCGCTGCCGGCATCCATATAGTTCACTGTCGTCTGCTCGTGGCCGGCCAAGTCCAGGGTTACTGTGAACGTCATGGTAACCGAGCCGCTGTCGCCTTCCGTAACCATCGGCGAGTCGATTGAAAACGCCGGCGTTTCATCGTCCGTGATCGTGCCGGTGCCGGTAATCGACGCAGCGCCGCCGCTGAACACCCCGCCTGTCAAGCTGCTCAGGGTCACCACAATCGTCTCGTCCGGCTCGTCGACGGTATCGCCCCGCACCGATACCGTAATCGTCTGGCTGGTAGTGCTGGTGCCGGCCGCGAAGGTCAGCGTACCAGCCGTAATCGCTGTGTAGTCCGTTCCCGAAGCCGCGGTGCCGTTGCCGGCATCCGCATAGCCTACCGTTACCTGCTGAGCAAACCGGTAGCTCAGCGAAACCGTGAACGTCATGTTGACAGAGCCGCTGTCGCCCTCCGTCGCTGTCGGCGCGTCGATCGAAACAGTCGGTGCATCGTCGTTTTCAATGGTTCCCGTACCGTCCAGGGTCGTCCCCCCGCCGCTGAGCACCGCATTCGTCGCACTGCTGAGCCTCACCTTGACAGTTTCGTACGCCTCAGCCGCCGTGTCGCCGTTAACCATGACCGTGAACGACTGGGTTGCGGATGAGCCCGAGGCAAATGTCAGCGTCCCGCCAGTAAGAGCTGCGAAGTCCGTTCCCGAAGTGGCAGTGCCGCGGTCGCTCATCGCGGTAATCTCCGCATAGGCCACTGTGGAGCTTGCGGCAATGGCGTAGCTCCGGGTTACTGTGAAGGTCATGCTGGTTTGCCCGCTATCGCCCTCTGACACAGAAGGCGAACTGATCGTCAGGGTCGGAAAATCGTCGTTCGTAATCGTCAGCGTCAGCGACGACGGGTCGCTGACACCTGTAGGCGCAGTAACATCCCCCGTTACTGTCACCGCCAGGCTTGCCCCAAACGCACTGTTGTCAACTGCTGTAATTGTAACTGTCCCGGTGCTGCTCCTCTGGCCCGCCGCTATGGTAAGCGTCTTGTTCGTCGTCAAGTTGTAGTTCGAAGAAGACGCTGCACCCACCGTGATCACTATATTCGCCTCCGCCAAGGCATCCGTTGCGCCGATGCTCGCAGTAACCCCGGTCGAGCCGCCGTTCTCCGAAATCGACGTAGAACCCAGCGCCAGCGTCACCGTCGGCGCCGTATCGTTGTCGGTGATCGTGAGCGTCTGCGACGACGGGTTGCTAACACCCGCAGGCGCAGTAACAGTCCCCGTTACCGCCACCGATTTGTTCCCTGACCAAGTACTGTTGTTAACTGCTGTAATTGAAACTGTCCCGGTGCTGCTCCTCTGCCCCGCCGCTATGGTAAGCGTCTTGTTCGTCGTCAAGTTGTAGTGCGACGATGATGCCGCACCCACCGTGATCACTATGTTCGCCTCCGTCAAGTCGTCCGTTGCGCCGATGCTCGCAGTAACCCCGGTTGAGCCGCCGTTTTCCGAGATTGACGTAGACCCCAGCGCCAACGTAACCGTCGGCGCCGTCTCGTCGTCGGTGGTTGTCCTTGCTACATTTACATTGGGGGCTGTGCCGTAGGTGACATCAGCGGTACTCGCCGGATCGAAGACTACATTGTAGCTTTTCGTTCCATCGTAAAGCGAATCGTCCTTCCCGGTTACCGTCACCGTCTGGTGGGTGCGGAAGTTAGTGCTTGTAAAGGTCAACGAACTGGTTGATAAGCTCGCCTCGGTGGTGTCTGAAACTGAAACAGCAACCGTTACATTGCCACTAGGCGCTGTTGACAGCCTCAATCTGATGGTCGAGGTGCCGCCAGCCTCTGTTGGCTGGCCGGTGGTTGAAGTGATTACCACCACCTTGCCTGTCGGATTCGTTCGAATTTCAAAATTGCCGATAACATTTATTGCAGAATCGCCAGTCTGTCCCTGTGCGCTCGCCTGTAGGCCAATTCTATATCTTGCAGTTGAAGCAGGATTTCCTCCCGTGTACCCCAAATTGAAGACCAAACACCTATTCGAACAACCCCGGGTAAGATTGGTGATAGTAAATCTGGAACCAATATGATTCGTACTACCGTAAGGGGCATCCCATATACGCATGTTACTGACAGCTACGGTCGAATCAATAGTCCGGCCGGGTAGCACATTATCAGTGGTCATTCGAGTTCCATTTGCCTCGTCCGCATACATCCAGGTCGGTGAAATTGCCTCGGCTTCAGGCAGCAGGCACAGCAGTGCAGCAAAGCCAAGCAGAGAAGCGGCAAGCCTTGTTCGGCGCACTGGCATCTGTGCATTCACTGGACTGCCCCCCCCCCCCCTATTTTATGCGCCAATGTAGCAAAACTCTTTCTACAGCAAAGCCAACCAATCGGCTCAATCAGCATCAATATCAATTTCATAAGTTCCTGCCTGAAATTCTTTTAACAACAAGATAGTGAACTTGTCCCAGCTCCGATAAGCAGAGAAACATCCGATTATTATAAACCATCCAAGCATGGAAATTTCATTCGCAATTCAATGCACTTCACCCCCCCCCCTTTTCATAAAAAATTCAATTGAAATCAATTAATTGTGAATTTTCCTTTGGGATCGATCAATTCCATTTACAACACTAGAACTATGTATGAGGATTATAAGCTCAAGTTAGCGCCCTTGGAGTTATTCTGAATGTAAAAACCTTTTGGGGAATCCAATTTTAGGGATTTTTCAAATGAATTGCATAGCATCTTTAGTCGTTTCTTTCAGCATCAATTTTGCTTGATAAAATTTGACTAATGTCTATAAAACCACAGAACCCGGTTGGCGCAATACAACATAGTTGCGCTCAATTTCACGGTGAAACTCTTCGGGAATACGTGCCCAATCTTGCGCCTCTACAAAAAAGGGTATCCTGCTTTCACGCAATGCCATTCTGAATCCTGCGAGATCTTTTAGCGGAATCTCTTGCAACCCTGGAGCCCTTAGCACCAAATCCAAGTCGCTCCCATCGTAGCTTTTTCCATTTACACGACTTCCGTACGCCCACACTTCCACATTCGGAAGAAAGAGACTCAATATGCGATCAAGCTGCTCTTTATGCCTGGGTAAAAGGTGAATTTTCTCATTCATTTTTGACTCCTTCAATGACGCTCGCTAGTTCCTTGGCATCGGCAATGAAATCAGGCAATAGTTCTATAACCGCCTCGGCAAACTTTAAACCGTATTCATGTGCAGTATCGTTGCGGCAATCTCGATAATTAAACCAGCGTTCGCAAGCATCCGCTGTAATCAGACTGTGTTTAACTGCGCTACGAAATACATCCTTGAAAACAAGTTTTTCAACTTGCTGATGATTGACAAACCATGAGCGCAAAAACATTTTCAACAGTTTACCACTTTGTTCCAGAACCAATTCAAATTCCTTTACACAAGCCGCCCGAAAAATGTCATAAGAAATGTCACCCGAATCCTGCCTCTGCAAATGCTCGTACGCGTTATCCAATGCCTCAATACATCGTCTGAAATAATGTACGTTGATACTCAAATTTACTTCCTATCATTTTTACAAATTTTACTACTTTTACAGTCTAAATTGAAATTTCTTGACAAGCAAGATTTCATTGCAGTCAAAACCCGCAAACTGAAAAATTCTTTTGAACACTGTCAGTCAACTGGCAGATAAGCGCCCAAAACCCCAAGTATCGCTTAGACGATAGCCTTCCGGCCACGGGTCGCCAGAGTCCAGCATATGCTGATGGATTCCCGTAATCCACGCCCGTCCAGTAATTTCAGGAACAATTGCTTGTACTCCGTTGCCGATTTTGGATAATCCCGCAATACGTCCCGTAAAAGTGGAACCAATAATGGATGTTGCCGTAAAGGTTTCCCCCACCTTCAACTCGCCCTTTGCATGAAACAAGGCCATGCGGGCTGACACCGCTGTACCGGTAGGCGACCTGTCGACTTTGCCCGGCCTTACCGCCACAGCAGACTTTGCGCCAACACCAGTATCCGTGGTGTGAGTCTTGCCGGCAAACAGGCAGAATGAAATATGTTTCCAGTCCGGTATTTCCGGATGGGTGAATCCGATTTGCTCGTTGGCAGCAGTCGTAATTTTCATGCCGGTTTCAGCAATCTGCCGCGCCTCGTCTTCACAGATCTTGAACCCAAGTTCTTCCGCATCAACAATTACGAAACTATCCCCTCCATAAGCTGTGTCTACTATGAGTGTCCCCAGCCCCTCAATTTCCAATGGACGATTCATTTCTTGCACGAAAGACGGGAGATTTTGAACTGTAATTCGCTCCGCTTTGCCATTGCAGCACTCCGCTTTCACATGAACAAGTCCACCCGGTGCTTCAAGCACCATTTCTGTAACCGGTTCTTGCATCGGCACAATTCCGCTGTCAAGAAGTACAGTGGAAACACATATTGAATTCGACCCTGACATCGGCGGCGTGTCCTCTGGCTCCATGATTATGAAGCCCATGCGCGCTTTTGGATTTTTAGCCGGTACAAGTAGATTCACATGTCGGAACACACCGCCGCGAGGTTCATTCAAGACGAAATTTCTCAATTTTTCATCTTTGGCGATGAAATTTCTTTGTTCCCAAAGTGTATCACCCGGTGGAGGTTCAACACCGCCGACAATAACATCCCCCACTTCCCCCTCGGCATGTGCAGAAATTACATGGATTGCTCGACTACTTTGCATTGGTATAAACTCCTAAAGTCCAATTTTCAATATTGGGGCACCGAAAGCTTCGAAGATCGGTTCAATTCCCAATCCCGGACAGTCGGATGCAGTGTTTCTGCCATTTGACCGTTCTACAACTCCGCTTGCAATGGAAACTGTATTGTAGGTATTGAGATCAGGTACTGCAAAGCAGAACTCCTCCGGGGTAGAGCGCGCCAAATGTGAATAGGCGGCAGTAATTATATCGCTGCCCCAAGTGTCTTCGATTCTCATTGGAATTCCGGAACTGATGCAAATGTCGCGAATTACCCGGGCTACAGAGAGCCCTCCAACTTTGGAAATCTTCAGTACTAGAACATCCAGCGCATCATCCGAAATTCCTTTAACAAGATCTTCGATACTTTGCACGCTCTCGTCCAGAATAAACGGCTTGCCAGTACGATTTCTTATGGACATGCACTCTTTGTATGTGCTGCAAGGCTGCTCGATATAGACATCAATATCCGCAATTGCGTCTACAACACGGGCGGCCTCATGCTGAGTCCAGCCCCTGTTGCCATCTGCGACAAGTATGTCCGCGGGGTTCATTACGCTTCTTGCTGCACGTATTCTTTCAATATCTTCATTGACGTTTTCTCCCACTTTCAATTGAATTTGTCGATAGCCTTCTTCCAGGTAAATCTTGATTCCAGATGCCATTTCGTCTGGAGAACCTTTTGAAATCGACCTGTAAAGTGCATAGCTCTCTTGCATTGAACCGCCCAGCATTTCATATACCGGCGAGTCATTCGCCTTGCCCAGTATGTCCCAGCAGGCGACATCAAGCGGCGACTTGACATAAGAGTGACCAAGCAATGCCCGATTCATAGTTTGATTGATGTCATTCAGGTTTCTTGGGTCTTTGCCAATTAAGTGCGGGGCAATTTCAGCAATGCCCGCACGGACTCCGGCGGCATAAGAAGGAAGATAGGCTGAGCCGAGCGGGCAGCATTCTCCAAAGCCTGATATTCCTGAATCTGTCTTTATTTCAACAACAGTGACATCCAGTACATCAATATGCCTGTCATTCGACAACGCATATCCTTCTATCAAGGGCAAATCAACTTGCCAGGCAAGAATCTGTGCAATCTTCATAGCATTTCCATGATTGCCAATTGAAAATGAGAATGTTCAAATCAAGGTCTGTTTGCCAGGAGATATTTTGCACTCAAACAATTATCCCTTATCTGCGTTCAGGAATCGTATGAACTGTCAGACAATTTCCTGTATGAAAGAAAAATTCAATTTCAAATACTTAGCACAGGAGTACCAAGGGCTTCGAAAATTGGCTCAATGCCCAAGCCTGGGCGGTCGGATGCAGTAATCCTGCCGTTGCTCCGTTGAGGTGCTCCTTCCGCGATTGAAACGGTCCCGTAGGAATTGAAATCCGTTACCGAGAAGCAAAATTCTCCCGGAGTGGACCTTGCCAAATGAGCGATTGCAGCAGTTACAATATCGCCGCCCCAAGTGTCTTCGATTGTCATCGGAATTCCTGATTGAACGCAAATGTCTCGCATGAGACGCGCCATGGTCAAGCCACCAACTTTGGAAATCTTCAAATTAATCAAGTCCATTGCGTCATCGGCAAGCCCTCGTATCAGGTCTCCTACGCCACCTATGACCTCGTCCAGAACAAACGGCTTTGTTGTGCGCCTTCGTATCGACAAGCATTCATCGTAAGTGGGACAAGGCTGCTCCACATACACATCAAGTTCGGCAATTGCATCAACGACGCGGGCTGCCTCATGCTGCGTCCATCCAGTATTCGCATCCGCTACAAGTATGTCTTCCGGATTCAGTACGCTTCTTGCCGCATGGATTCTTTCTATGTCTTCATTGGCATTGCCGCCCACTTTCAACTGAAACTTCCTGTAGCCTTCTTCATGATAGGTCTTGATCTTCGAGGCCATTACCTCCGCGGGCTCTTGCGATATTGCACGATAAAGGGCAACACTTTCCTGCATTGCTCCGCCGAGCAGCGCATGCACCGGCAAATTCGCGGCTTTCCCCAAAATATCCCAGCAAGCAACATCCAGTGGAGCTTTGGCGTAAGGATGCCCGAGCAATGCACGATTCATCAAATGGTTTATGGCACTGATATTTCTTGGATCCTGTCCAATCAAATGCGGGGCAATTTCAGCGATGCCTGCACGAACCCCTGCAGCGTACGAAGGAAGATAATTCGAACCCAGAGGACAGCATTCTCCGAACCCGGAAATTCCGGCATCTGTTCTCACTTCGACAACTGTGCTGTCGAACACTTCAACAAAGTTGCCATCCGACCATGCGTACTTGCCTTCTTTCAATGGCAAGTCGACTTGCCAGGCAGTAATTCCTGTGATCTTCATGTCATTAACGTACCTTCGCCAGAAATTTCCGCGTTTGCTCGGATTTCGGCTCCCCGAAAATTTGCCGAGGCGGACCAATCTCCTCGATCATGCCCTCATGAACATAAGCGATTCGGTCAGATACATCCCGGGCGAATCCCATTTCATGCGTAACACAAATCATGGTCATGCCCTCCTCTGCAAGAAGCCGCATGGCATCAAGAACTTCTCCAACCAGTTCAGGATCAAGAGCTGAAGTTGCTTCATCGAAAAGCATGTAGTTCGGCTCCATTGCCAAGGCCCGCGCAATTGCAAGACGCTGCTGCTGCCCGCCTGAAAGAGCATTTGGATAATTGTTCAACTTGTCTCCCAAGCCCACATGCTCCAGTTGCTTTACTGCGACTTCACGGGATTCCGAGCGGGACATTTTACGAACAATTCGCGGTGCGAGGGCAACATTTTCCAAAGCAGTCAAATGAGGAAAGCTGTTCCACTGCTGAAATACCATTCCAAGTTTCTGCCTGAGCTGATTAATATTTGTTTTTTTGGCATGAACATCGACTTCGTCAACTGTGATTTGCCCCTCGTCAATGCTTTCCAGTCCATTGATGCAGTAGAGCAAGGTTGATTTTCCCGATCCGGATGCCCCAACGATGCTTAGAACTTCCCCTTTTTCAACAGACAGGTCAACCCCTCGCAAAACATGCAAGTTGTCGAAATATTTGTGTACATTGCTAATTTTAATCATTGCTCCCAATTGCGCTCCAGCCGGTCTGCCGACCGTGCAACAGTATAAGAAAGTATGAAGTAAAACGCACCGGCAAGCGCAAGAATCAGAAACGGCTGCTGGGTTCGGGTAATCAGAATTTGAGAAGCCCTTAGCAACTCGACATATCCGAGTACCGACACCAGTGCACTGTCTTTCATGACACCCAGCGCAACCCCCACCCAAGAGGGAAATATGGCACGCAAACCGATAGGCGTTACAACGTAGGTCAAGTCTTGCCAGTAACTGAGGCCCAAACTGCGGGAAGCTCTTCGCAGCGGCACGCCAACCGAGTCGATTCCACCTCGCCAAACGTTGGCTACCAGTGCAGCGGTGTAGACCGTCAGTACCACAGTTCCCGCTTGAAACGGATCCAAAGGCCAACCCATGATTGGGGCGAAATTGTAGAACAGAACCAGTTGAATGATCAATGGAACTGAACGAAAAGCATCCAAAATCGGTCCCAGCGAAAACGTCCCCCAAATGCGTCCTTCGTACAGCAACCATCCAAACACCATGCCAAGCAATGTTCCCAAGGAAATTGAAATGCTTGAAATAAGCAGGGTGCGAAAGGCGGCTTCAGCAAGAAACAGCAGATCGCTGGTCTTAAAGCCGCTGAAAAATACGATACTGGATTCCATTTCGCCAGGTACTCAGTATCGAAACAACCGAAGGGCAATGAGACGGGAAGATCCGAGTACGATTTTGACAATCACATAGTAGATTACTGCGGTGATCGCAAAGTACTCAAAAATTCGAAAGGTTTTCGAGGCAAAAAACTGTGTTTCCCCGGACAGCTCCCGGAAGCCGACCAGCATTCCGAGCGAAGACATCAGCACCGCCCAAACCATCTGGTTTGTCATCGGATAGTAAACCACCCGCAGCACTTGCGGAATAATTACCCTGATGTTTGCCTGCAACCGGGTCATACCGAGGCTTCTGGCAGCGCGCAACTGGGTTTCCGGTATGGACTGAATCCCCCCGCGAAAGTTTTCGGCCAAATAGCCGGCATTGTTGAATGTCAGACCGGACAGTACGATCCAGTAGGGAGAAAGATGCCATCCGAACGCACCGAGCCCGAATCCAAAAAAGAACAACTGAAACAGAACCGGAGTGTTTCTGGCCAGTTCAATCCAGGATACAGAAAACCAGCGAATTGGCCGATTTCCGTACATGCGCATGAATGCAAGGGCAAGACCAAATACGACCCCGATTATCATGGACAGCGAGGCCACTTCCAGAGTTAATAGCCCCGCCTGAAGCAGATCTGGCAAGCTTCGAAAAACCGGTCGCCAATGGAAGTTGTAGTCCACGGAGAGGCAGTTTGTGAAGTTGGCACCCCCGTATCGTAGACGGGGGTGCTAAAAGAATCGGATTAGTACATTACACCGGGAATTCGGAGTTCGGGAGCTTCGCCGCCCACAAATCTTCCCCACAGTTCCTGGTATCTTCCTGAACGAACTTGCTGGGTGATGAACAGGTTCAGGTAGTTAAGCCATGTAACATCCTTGCGCGGAGCCACGACTGAAGTGTAGTCTGTTGTCCAAGGCATTCTCGGACCTGCAATGATATTGTCGTACTGCTCAACAATGGGCTTTACAGCAGTGTTGGTGGTAATTCCAACATCCGCCTTGCCCTGTGCCACCGCGAGAAAAACTTCGTTTTCGGACTGGTAGCCTTGGTACTGGTCTTCAGTACCCCATTCCTCGGCATATTTCAGGAATTCCTGTTCGGGAACTGTTCCCACTGCCGCCGCAACGCGAACATTCCTCAAATCCTCAAAAGTTTTTACTCCGCTATCCTTGCCCACTACAGCCTGGGCATAGTAGATCGCGTATGGAATCGTGAAACCTACGGTTTTGGCGCGTTCCAGCGTATCAGAAGTTGCACCGAATACGACATCGGCACGATTGGTTACAATGACTGGCAAGCGCTCTGACCAGGTCAGCGCAAGCAACTCAAGTTCAACGCCAAGAACATTCGCAAGGTCATTGCAGTACTCAACATCGAAACCCGCAGGTTCGTTATTCTCGTCATAATAACCAATCGGCGGAAAGTCAAGAACAACACCGCATCTTAGCTTGCCGGCATCAATCACATCGTCCAGCTTGTCTGCTGATACGGGTCCGGCAAATAGTGCAAATGCAACCCCTGCCAATAAACAGTTTCTAATTTTCATATCGTTTCTCCTTTTCGTAAAAGTTGCTGATGAAAATTGCTTTATACAAGATAACTCAATCTATATACCTTCCTATATAACACAAAAACTTGAGCGTAACAATCATATGCGATGATTGCGAAAAAGCAGTAAAGTGAAAAGAAAGTTGATTTTATTTTAGATACTATTGGGTTAACAGGCAACATTTTGCATGCTATTGAGCATGGGCAGTTGCTTGCCTTTCGGTTTCAAATTTCCAGCGTCAAGATTTTTCGCATCCTTTTGCGCTTGTTTTGTATAGTAGATTTTCCACATTACCAGTCAAGTTCTTGACTGCAATCATTCAAGTCTTCATTCAGTCCTTGCCGAATTGAATCTCCCATTCCCGGAATTGAAGGAAGATAAAGTGTTTCCTGCATAGAGTCCCACTCCTCTTCAGAAATCAACAACGCATTGCTTTTCTTGCCTGTTATTACAACCGGCTCGCGAGTGGATGTGACTTGGTCAACCAAGCGAAATATTTTTCTTCGGGCCTGTGCGACGGTTATTTTTGTCATGAATTTCACCTCTTGTCTTTGCAAGTAGCGTGCGCTGGAAGGAACAGATTTGCCAAGAGTGCTGGTTTCAATTTCCCGCCGGCCACCTGACTCTATAAGCATGTCTTTGTCAATCACTCTTGATTATACATCCGTATGCCGCTGTAGTATTCAAAAAAGACTTGTTGATTTTCTAAAAGCATTGGTTTTTGAAAGCAGTACCTTGATTTTGTCAACTTATCCTTATAATTTCTTTTGATTACACCTCAATATGTAAAAACATGAATAAAATCCGGCAAAGGCTGATTACCAGATATGCGTTTTCATTCGAAAACGAGCTGGGTCAAATTGAATGGAAGAATTTGTACAACGACAGATTCTTGCACCGCATGGGAGAAAAGTCCGAGATCCCTCAGCGACTCGTCAACAGAGCGATAGTTGTAATGATTCTCTTTGATGTTCTTCTGCTTCTAATCCTTTCCGGCGTTGAAGTGAAGGTGAAATTGATGGGGAATGAAATCGCTTCATTTGTGGGCATCGTTGAAATCGGAGTATCGCTCGCTTCCCTAGCTTTTCTTTACAGTGTTTACCAATTCATCAACTATCAAGCCTACAAGGCAATCATCAAGGCTGCACTCAGGAAAAGAAATGAAAAAAGCATCCCGGAATTCTACATGGGCAGCTTGATATCAATCGACTACGTCTGGGAAGTTTTGGCTCCAAAAATGCAAGGGCTTCAATCAGGGGCAATTCACGCTGTAGCAGCAGTCATTCTTGCCATTGTGCTTTTGTCTCTGTCTCTTGGAATGTATGCCTTGCACGTTGTTGCAGTTTACTTGTGCAGCATTCATATCCTGTCAACCGGAGCCTTGGGGCCTTTAGCCTCCAAATTTCTATTCGCGGCATTAATGCTGATTAATGTTGGCGGACTGGTTATCTTTCTGACAGCTTGTGTATACCCGTTTAAATTTCACGACGACCTGTTAAATACCAAAGCAAAATAGCACCAGTATTTCAAATCGGACAAAACAACATGCCAGATATTGAACACTTCAAAAGGGTTGATTTTCAACTGAACAATACATTGTTGAAAGACAATGACGAGTCTGTTCAATTACTTGATGAATCCATTGATACCCTATTGGACTCAGTGAACAAGAGTTTCAAGCCTGATGAACTACGTGTTTTTCGCAATGGAAATAACTTTGAATTATGGCTTCGCGAACTTGAAATCAATAAATTGGAAGAAATCATTGAAAACTTGACAAAGAATCCGAAAGGAAAAATAGAAGAAGTCAACAAAATTCAACAAGATTTTCTTGCTCAATTACAAAAAACCGTCTATGGAATTGGAAGTTACGGGCTCAGGGGCAAAAAACGTCTTTATGTGGGATTCAACAAAGAAAGAAAGGTTGCGGGAAGAAAGAGAAAAGAAACTCGCCGAGGGAAGCACTTTTATGCAAACGATCATAATTTTGCAGAAAAGACCAAAAAAATGCCAATGGAGTTTGAAAATAAAATTATCCAGGGGGATAGTGAGCTTGTTTTAAAGCAACTGCCCGACAACTGTGTTGACCTTGTATTTACATCTCCTCCGTATAACTTTGGATTGAATTACGACCAGTCAAATGACACAACAGACTGGGAAGCGTATTTTGCTAAATTGTTCAGTGTTTTTGATGAATGCATTCGAGTCCTGAAATTTGGAGGGCGGCTTGTAATCAATGTTCAACCGTTGTTTTCTGACTACATACCAAGTCATCACATTATTTCAAATCACCTTATGAACCGAAGAATGATATGGAAAGGTGAAATTCTGTGGGAAAAGAACAACTACAATTGCAAGTACACGGCATGGGGAAGCTGGAAGAGTCCGTCAAGTCCATATCTGAAATATACATGGGAGTTTCTGGAAATTTTTTGCAAGGGAGATCTCAAGAAACCAGGCAGTGCAGAAAATGCGGACATAACTGTTGAATCTTTCAAAAAGTGGGTGATCGGAAAATGGTCAATTGCGCCGGAACGAAATATGAAGCAGTTCAATCACCCGGCAATGTTTCCCGAAGAATTGGCAAATCGAGTCCTGCTACTATTCAGTTTCAAAGGCGACACAATATTGGATCCATTTGCAGGTGCAGGAACTACTTGTGTTTCTGCGAAGAAAAATCAGCGAAAATTTCTTGGCATTGACACATCCAAAGAATATTGCGAGACAGCTGAAGCCAGACTATCCAAGTTTCTCATATAAAGTAGCTTTGTCAGTCCCTCACTAGGTTCAAAAACTTATGATTGACCAAATTATTGAACTTTATACATTAAATGTCCAAAATATTCTAAGAGAGTCAGAGGAAGATGCAGGTCGAGCACCTGGCGGGATAATGCGCTCCAGCAAAGGGAAACTGGTTGAACAAATTTCAGAATTAATTATTCAACAAGCCTGGAATAATACAGGTGGCAATTTGGACCGATTAAAGTTCGTAAACAAGAAACATAAAATTTATGTTCAAAAAGAGCATACAGAAACATTTCCCCAAGAAATACAAAATGAAATAAACACTAATCAGTCTAATATCTACTATGAAGCAGGTGTGGATAAACATGTTCATATCGACGGTAAGTTTGTTATGGCTGTAGAATGCAAGGCTTATACGGAAAATGCCATGCTTAAGCGGATACTTGTAGATTTTTATTTACTCAAGAAGCTATTTCCAAATTTAACCTGCTGTCTGCTTCAATTAGAAACACAACTGGGAGGAGAAAATATATTTCCTTCAATTGATAGTCAAATAGCCAATCGCTCAACTTATACGTTGATGTCATATTTTCCCGATGTTGATTTACAGATTATGACTCTACTTGAAGGAAAACGGCTTGTAACTAAACCAATACACGAACTGGAGTATTTCAAAGAAATGAAACCAGAATTTGTTGAATCCGCAATACAAGGATTTAGAAAATTGCTGGCTCCACTTGTATAGTAATCTCGTAAGAAAGAAATTAAAGTTGAGTAAACCATCAGTGCAACAAAGCGGAGATAAAGGTAGTGATGCTGATAGAAAAAGCTTGCTAGGTAGTTTATGAGCAGTAACTACATATCTATGAAGAATTAGTTTCAGCACACTAAGAACTAGATTCATGGTAATACTTGGGAACAGATGCAAGCGACAAGACGCTTGCTTGTCTGCCTATGTACGAGCTTGCTTTGATACTGCCGGGGATTTGTGCCGAGTTTTACCCCACATGACCTCAGCAATTTTTTGGGCACTGTCAGGCACGAGATATATACCGGCATCAATTTTCCAGTGATTGGTCAAATAGAGATCCACGGCTTGTGCAAGCCACTCAGACAGTGTTGCACCCTCAATTTCAGCGCGTTCCTTGGCTGCCTGAAGCAACTTGTCGTCAAGGTTCAGAGTTGTTTTCTTCAGTTGGTCTGGCTTATTCATTCTTCTATGAAATATTTGTATGAAAGCTGTTCTCGGAACTAGCCTTTTCAGCTAGTACTTGTAGATTACTGGAATTTCGATTGTGAATATATGCCTGACGTTTACAAATCCATTGTGGCGCTGGTAAACCTCTTTTGTAAGTGGTTGGCAATCGTTCCCGTTTCAAGCTGGCAACTTGTGGGATACCCCATTTTGACGAACCTCGTTCAAATGCTTCAAGCTGTCACTGCAATCATGATGTCTCATCATTATCGTTTAGCGGTAAAAACCTTGCTACTTGCATATCACCGCGCCCCAATAGGCATGGCTCTAAATTCTTCTCGTATTCTTCCGAATTGAAGCGAGGTCTAGATTTCCACTTTTTCAATTTCTCCGGTGCGATGTTGTCATAGACATTGTGCAACCGATACAGAATCGCACGCTCTACTAGCCGAGTCAGACTAGTTTCATCATCAATTGCGATCTTTTTCGCTTCTTTCAGATCTCTGTCTGTAAGTGTAATTGTCTTTCTCATGATTGCTAGCAACATAATTCGGAAGTTTTTTTACATAGTTCAAACCATCCATTCTACATCAATTTTCCGTGAGAGATTATGGACACATTTTTGCGCGTCGAAATCCGCTGTGAAGCCTACATCTCGCCCAAGCCTGCCAGAACGAGAAAAAACCATCCTGGGCATCTCGCGCTTACAAACCAACTTGACCAATCAGACAATATCGATTGCACTATCATCCAAGCAGAAACCTCAACTTGATTAAGGTTATCGCCGTATTCAACAATATGGAAAATACTATCAGTTCAAAATCTATTTATTTTCAAAATCTGCAAATTCTGCATATAATTCTGTATCACTATACTTGCTATTCAAACATTGACCGAATCGTGATAGTTCAATCTCAAATAGAAGATAATCTGCAAAAAGCATTAAATCCGCTACATCTTGAAGTAATCAATGAGAGCGGAATGCACAATGTGCCACCAGGGTCCGAAACACACTTCAAAGTGATTGCTGTTTCAGAAGAGTTCACAGGGAAAAATCTTGTTGCACGTCACCGAATGATTAATCAATTGCTAACCGAGCAACTTGCCGGTCAAGTCCACGCGCTATCAATGCATACTTTGACCCCTGAAGAGTGGAGCAATACAGAAAAGAGCATTCCAGATTCCCCTCTTTGCTTAGGGGGTAAAAAAGGGGAACAAATTACATAAAAAACTACAACTTGAGAGTTATTCACATTTTGTCATACAGTCTTGTTCAGGTTGTCAAAATCTCAAGACCGGGTTGGCAAGCAGGTACTCTGGAATAAACTTCCAGTCCAACACCCAAGTTGCAGGATATACACTCCAGGTTTCTATAACATGCCAGTGCAAATCAATTGCAATTCCCTTCCTTTCGTATCAATTAAAACTACCATCCTGCAAATTGACATTAAGTACTGGCGGGAAGTTTCAACGACTCAACCAAAAATTTCAAAACAATAATGGCGGTTCGAAAAGAGGAAAAATAATTCAAACCAGAAATGTTCCAAATCAACTATTTGATTATAAAACATTCACATTTTGAAATGAGGCACTATTCGGAGTCAGGCACATTCGGGACAAGTATTGACTATTCTCCTGCACCCCCGGCCGAAACCGGCACGCATGGCTGCGAATCGCTATCCATTCATGCCACGGAACGCACCCCGCTTTTCTGCCGCTAGTTCAGAAACCTTCCCAAAGCCTCGTGCAAAGTCAGCACAACAGCTGCTGCCGCCGCTACTGCAACAAACATCATGTATCTGGACTTGGCAATTTCTTTAGTCAGGCTTTTCTCCAAATAACTATCCTTCTGGGACTGGCCGGTTTTCATGGCGCTCATTTCCTGCACCAGCCTGGCTTCCATGGCACCCATTTCCTGCGTCAGGGTTTTCTCCAAATAATCATCCTTCTGGGACTGACTGGTTTTCATGGCGCTCATTTCCTGCACCAGCCTGGCTTCCATGGCACCCATTTCCTGTGTCAGGGTTTTCTCCAAATAATCATCCTTCTGGGACTGACTGGTTTTTACGGCGCTCATTTCCTGCACCAGCCTGGCTTCTATGGCGCTCATTTCCTGTACCAGCCTGGCTTCCATGGCACCCATTTCCTGTGTCAGGGTTTTCTCCAGAGCGTCGTCTTTCTGCGTCAGAGTTTTCTCCAAATAATCACTCTTCTGGGACTGTCTGGCTTCCATCGCGTTCATCTCCTGTGTCAACCCCTGCTTGACGACCATAAGGTCGTCTTTAGTCGCAATGTTGCTGCTGAAACTGCCGAATGTAGAAACCAATGCAGCTGCCTGTTCTTCGTCAATGCCCGCCTGCGTCAGGTTTTTTATTGCTTGGTGTGCGTCCAAATTTAGTTGAATTTCCATAGTTACAATTTACCTTTTTTGCTTGAAGTAATCAAATTCAGTTATGCTGGCGGCTTCTGTCCGGAATAACCGCATATTCCCGATAATCGGGTGTACTCGGATAGCGTGTTTTCTCTGCCGGCGGAAACGAATTTCCCTGCAGCCGCCCGGGCTTTGCCGAATTCATCAGCAAGCGTCATGATTCCCTATTGCGACGAGAGTTGAAACAAAAAATTCAATATTGCTTTAAATGTATTTTTTATTGACTTTAAATATTGCGGAATGCACTCCTAAATGTGCAAAAAAGGGGTGTATACAGTGTATACACCCCAAAAAAACCTGTGAATTTGCACATTTCGAGTGCATCGCATCGTTCTCCAAATCAAGATCAAGAGAAGCTTTTTTCGAGTAGGTTGCGTCTGTTCATGATTGCAAGGGAAGTGCACGGGAGCTTGGACAGTCCGAACGACGAGGAATAACTACGCTTGGAATGTTGTCTTGAATTTGACAAGCAGAACCCGCAGGTATTCAGCCATAGAACACTCACATTTTGTATTCAGTCGCCGGCACTATTCAGAGCCAGGCACAGTACCGCCTGTTCTTCTGCAACTTGGCCAACCTTGGCATGCCTGACTGCGAATCGCTATCCATTCATGCCACGGAACGCACCCCGCTTTTCTGCCGCTAGTTCAGAAACCTTCCCAAAGCCTCGTGCAAAGTCAGCACAACAGCTGCTGCCGCCGCTACTGCAACAAACATCATGTATCTGGACTTGGCAATTTCTTTAGTCAGGCTTTTCTCCAAATAACTATCCTTCTGGGACTGGCCGGTTTTCATGGCGCTCATTTCCTGCACCAGCCTGGCTTCCATGGCACCCATTTCCTGTGTCAGGGTTTTCTCCAAATAATCATCCTTCTGGGACTGACTGGTTTTCATGGCGCTCATTTCCTGCACCAGCCTGGCTTCCATGGCACCCATTTCCTGTGTCAGGGTTTTCTCCAAATAATCACTCTTCTGGGACTGTCTGGCTTCCATCGCGTTCATCTCCTGTGTCAACCCCTGCTTGACGACCATAAGGTCGTCTTTAGTCGCAATGTTGCTGCTGAAACTGCCGAATGTAGAAACCAATGCAGCTGCCTGTTCTTCGTCAATGCCCGCCTGCGTCAGGTTTTTTATCGCTTGGTGTGCGTCCAAATTTAGTTGAATTTCCATAGTTACAATTTACCTTTTTTGCTTGAAGTAATCAAATTCAGTTATGCTGGCGGCTTCTGTCCGGAATAACCGCATATTCCCGATAATCGGGGTGTACTCGGATAGCGTGTTTTCTCTGCCGGCGGAAACGAATTTCCCTGCAGCCTCCCGGGCTTTGCCGAATTCATCAGCAAGCGTCATGATTCCCTATTGCGGTGAGAATTGAAACAAAAAACTCAATATTGCTTTAAATGTATTTTTTATTGACTTTAAATTTACGGAATGCACTCCTAAATGTGCAAAAAAGGGGTGTATGCAGTGTATACACCCCAAAAAAAACCTGTGAATTTGCACATTTCGAGTGCATCGCATCGTTCTCCAAATCAAGATCAAGAGAAGCTTTTTTCGAGTAGGTTGCGTCTGTTCATGATTGCAAGGGAAGTGCACGGGAGCTTGGACAGTCCGAACGACGAGGAATAACTACGCTTGGAATGTTGTCTTGAATTTGACAAGCAGAACTCGCAGGTATTGAGCCATAGAACACTCACATTTTGTATTCAGTCGCCGGTACTACTCGGAGCCGAGCACAGTACCGCCTGTTCTTCGTCAATGCCAGCCTGTGTCAGTTTTTTTATCGCTTGGCGCGCGTCAAGATTTAGTTGAATTTCCATAGTTACAATTTACTTTTTTGTTCAAAGCAATCAAATTCAGTTATGCTGCCGGCTTCTGTCCAGAATAACCGCATACTCCCGATAATCGGGGGTACTCGGATAGCGTGTTTTCTCTGCTGGCGGAAACAAATCCGACCCTTCATTATCAGGCATTTGGTCCCAAGTTCGACCCTCAAGCAATCTACCGGCTTTCTTTTTGTTCTTTCCTCCCCATTGTTTAAAGAAAAAGGGCACATTTGAATCTATGCACTGGTCTCGTATATTGGTTATCCAGTCTGGGGCAACCGGACGTGATTTGGGTCCAGATTCTCCACCCACGATAACCTAATCAATTCCGCCTAGAACCAGATTTGGCAAAGGGCCAAGCAATGGTTCTAAAGAAAGAAATTTCAATTTGGCCTGAGTTGACCTTAGGTGATCTATTCGACTTTGATATCTTCCATTCTCAACGCTTACACCCATCCAAATATTGTGTTCACGCACCAATTTTCGATTTAATTCGGCTGTCTTGGGTAAACGGACTGGAATGTGCCGCGGGACTGATCAATCCGATTGGCGAACGCGATGTAAAAAGCACGCCTTTAAGTGATGACGAAGTTCGAGAAATCAATCTGGATGCAGTGGCAACTTCATGGCGCGGGGTGCACTATGAAAAATATCAACCCGATGTTGTTTACCGCAATCCAGCCTGGCAGAATGAATAAACTCGTCACATAAAAGAAAGCTCGACTTATTTCAAACCGACATTTTGAAATTTTTGGGAAATTTCTTTCTGAATATTCAAACCCACTATTTCAAATACATCCAATAAATCTTCAAACGTGTTCTCACCACCCAGAAAATTCCAAAACTCTTCGCCAACTAGTAAATCATCTGCACTAAACAGTCCTCCTAAAGTCCAGCGGTCGTATGGACTTGGCGCGTATGGATTGTATGGGATTGCTATCATTGTGTGAATTTTTAAAGCTAGTTCTGTATATCTATCTTCATCAATTAAACTTGCACGCACTGCAACCCATTCAAGCATTTTTTTCTTCAAACTTACAAATCCCTCTTTGTTTGGCTTGGCAGTCTTCAAATCGAAGTAAAATTCTCTACCATCATTCATTGATATAAACAAATCTACTGTCTTTTTACTTTTTTGGCTTAATATACCAGCCTTACATGCCGCAAGGACTTCTTTAATCTCCGAAATTTTGTCGGGTTCTTTTATTTTGGCTTGCAAGTCATCCACTATCCTCTCGATGGCTGTCACTGATTCGTAGATTTTGAACCCTTCAAGTTTATACTGTCCAATAGCAGTATTGACACTGGGGTTTTCTTTAGCGATTTTTGCTCCAACTTGTTCGAATATTGACGTGCCCAGCGTAGTATTCATTGAATGTATGAACGAATACATTGACATATGTCCCTTTCCCAATAGCCGATAGTGAAATGGCATTGAATCGGTCTCAGGACTGTATTTGTCCAGCTTTTGTTGAACTGTACTAATTAGGTATTCCTCAACCTCACAACAAAGTTGATGCGAGATAGCCATCTTAGTCACCAATTTTCATGTGAAAAATTATTTCAGAGTATGGTGCTTTGTCGCGTTCGGTTCGATTTAATACCGGCCTCTTGAATGAATTCACAATCTCCAAATTGGAAAACTTGGCAATTTCTGGATACAAATTGTGCTTGTCATTCGCAACCACGAAAATATGGGCATCCTTTGCCAGGTATTTTCTGCAGTTTTTGAACACACAAGCTACGCCATCGACATACGCTTTTCTTGCTGCTATCCCTTGCCCTTTAAACATTGGTCCAATTTCCGAACTGTCATTTCTTTCAATGTCAAACAGGTCATAAGCATAGGCATGTTGTTCGTGGTAGTCGATTTGTCCAACGTAAGGGGGCGAAGTGAAAATTCCCCGTATTTTTTTCTTCTCAAGAATTTTTGAAAATTCACTATTTTGTCGAGCAGTTTCTGAAAAAACGTCAACCGTTCTCGCATCTCCCGCCAAAACCGCGAAATGCGAAGAACTCCTCAAATTGTTAAATTCTTGAAGACGGGAAATTGTATCTTTCGAGTATCGATTGAACCACGATTTGATCGAGAAGATTGGCTTGCAAATTTTCTTGTGCTTCCAACAATAGTACGGGGAGAATTTTGGCTCTTTAAGTGTGGCAAGGTCAAAATGTGTAGTAGCACGGCATGAACGAATGGTTCGACTTAAAATTAACAACAAGACACGCCGAATATTTTCATCATCAATCGATTGAATGATGTTATATGTAAATTCTATTTCCTTCCGCGAGTTGATACAGTACCACTTATCTAAAAATGATTGAGGGCTGGGGTGCTCAATCTCAATTCTGTAGCGTTCCTTGATAGATTCATGGATCTGCAAAAATTCTTTTTCTTTTTCTACTCCAAATTCATCATCATCTATTTCGCGGTTTTGCACACTTCTCTTGTGAGTCCGGCTTGGAAAATGAAGTCGATTGAATTCAAGCAGCTTTTCTGTCAGCTCAGATTCAAATTCAATGATATTACTGTCTGCACAAAAATTTCCCAGTGCCGAGTTAATATGGCCAATTTCTTTGCACAAGGTAATGAGTTCATATCTTCCAAGCTTCACATTTATCATCATGCAATTAAATCTTGAAATATCGATTCCAATAGAATGGATTCCCATTTCACCAGCTTGAACCAAAGTGGTTCCAGAACCTGCGAACGGGTCAAGAACAATGTCCCCAGGTTTGAAGTATGTTTCTAATTTAAATGAATCCGTATGGTCATCCAGGAAATACTGGACAAGTTGCGGAATAAACTTGCCTTTGTAAGGGTGAAGACGGTGAACATGCTTGGTTGTATCAACTTCTCTAAGATGTTCAAATGACAATGCCCAGTTCAAATCATCGCCAAGTTTCTCTTTCCAATGACTTTCCCTGCCGTTATAGCGGTCGTGATAATAATCCTGAAGGTCATCAAGATCTATCAGTGTAATTCCACCTTTTTGCAAGGTGCGAACTTGCCCGTATTGAACCAGATATGAGATATTCGATTTGCTGACACTGCGTTTGAGTTGATTTGTCGCCCACTTGCTCGCTTCCTCAATAGTAGCCAGCCTGTCTTCGTTTTGAAAGAACAACCCATCTAATAACTGTTGTTTAGCATCCATGCTTCCAATTTTATACATATGACTACTACTGGAAGAAAAATTTTGCCTATTTCTGGAATACCAACCCGGATAAATGAATCCAATTGAAATCTTGCAAAATTGAATTTTTCAAATTGAAAACCACACACCATCTCGACAATATTTCCTTGCCCATAAATTAACTTGAGCAATCTATGCAACCACATCAGGCATTTGGT
Organism: Arenicellales bacterium; assembly: GCA_965203865.1. Classification (GTDB taxonomy): domain Bacteria; phylum Pseudomonadota; class Gammaproteobacteria; order Arenicellales; family JAJDZL01. The sequence goes on along the minus strand of OZ241916.1, from coordinate 325,778 downwards.
CCCAAGTTCGACCCTCAAGCAATCTACCGGCTTTCTTTTTGTTCTTGCCACCCCATTGTTTAAAGAAAAAGGGCACATTTGAATCTATGCACTGGTCTCGTATATTAGTTATCCAAGCTGGGTCAACCGGGCGTGACTTAGGTCCTGATTCCCCACCCACGATAACCCAATCCATTTCGCTTAGATCCAGATTTGGCAAAGGACTGAGCAATGGTTCCAGAGAAAGAAACTTCAATTTGGCTTGAGTTGACCTTAAGCGATCTATTCGACTTTGATATCTTTCATTCTCAACGCTTACCCCCATCCAAATATTGGGCGCCCACATTAATTCCCTACTTAACTCGGCAAGACGGTCGGCTCGTTTTGTAAGCACTTGAAAACAATGCCAATGGGCACGAACCATAATATCAAACACCCTTTGAATGAACTCGAGTGGGATATCATCATGAAACAAATCGCTCATTGAATTTACAAAAACAGTTTGCGACTTCTTCCAATGGAGAGGTCTTTCCAGCATATGCGGATGTACTGTAGGAATAAATCCATTTGCATAGTTTGGAGATCCCATGGAATGGAGTCGTTTAGTCATGCCAAGTGCATAACAATTCTTGCAGCCAGGGCTAATTTTCGTACAACCCGTGACTGGATTCCATGTGGTTTCTGTCCACTCGATATTTGAATTATTCGCCATCTCAATGATTATTCAAGCATCGCTAGCCCTTTCGTACCTCGGTTGAAGAATTGTATGAGGTGAATTTTCAAAATTTGGATTCAGACATATTTCTCTACAAGCAGATTCCAGTGTTGTTTAGCCTCATAGGCAACATCACTGTCCTGCTCCAGCAAGCTAACATAGTTGTTTACAAACTCTTCAGGTTTTGAAATCAGACGAAGATAATATTCCAAGGTACGTTCAACCCCGTTGATGATAATCAAACAACCAAATCCTGTGGCAGCACGGTCCACAATTTCCAAGATCTCTTGATTCGTTTCAAATGCTAGCTTCTTTCTAGTGCTTAGAATATAGAATCTTTGAACTGTACTTGTCTTAACCTTTTCCAATACTGATTTAACTATGTCCGTTGTAATAGATAAATCGTGCTTGACTTCTACTGATTCATAGGGAACCTCAGTGCCTTTCAATACCAGATCAACGTCTCCTAGCCGATTTGTCTTGGCATCCGAGCTCGTATGGGGCAATAATTCCAGAAGTTCCAGATCTTTATATTGTCCTACATCAAGAACAAGACATTGATAGATAGCATAAACAGCTAATACGGGCAGTCTGGAATTGCCAGTTGGCGAAGAATTCCAATGATTCGAAACGAGATCTACAATGTTTGTGAACTGCTTCAAGTGAGGTCTGGCCAGTACCAGTTTAGTGCTTCTCTCACGCCAAGCAACCAGCAGATAAAAAATGTACACCAGACAATCGTGTGAATTGATTCTCTTTGACTGAACCATATCCACTGAAAACAAAAACGCCTCTCTAATATGTTTAGGCTTAATCTTTCCAGTGTAGGAGAAGTCATACGGAATAGCCTGTTCTAAACTTCGAGTTAACCAACCCGACCCAGCCTTCATATATGGAAAGTGGTTGTCCCGAAGAAACGGGGTAACTTCATTCGTGTCAAGGCTTCTTCCCGAAAAACCTCCATCCATGCCGGATTGATGCAAACGTATGTCCTGACCGGGCGATATAACCTTTTTGACTACCAATGTGATTAAGACTGTATATACACCTATATTATTTCCCGCACATGCATTATCAACGATAAGTTTTATGTTCCCTCTACTTTCAGGGTCAAATTTGGAATCAAAATAATCTTCAGCATACTCTTCGGCTTCTATTAGTGCATCGTTTAATTGTTTTGATGCTTCTTTCATAGATCAATTTTCCTCCACGAAGATATTCGAGATTTTGCACTTGAACAATAAATTGGATCGATATCAATACCAAAATAGTTACGGTGTTCAGAAAGTGCAGCTATAGCAGTAGTACCGCTACCAATATAGGGATCTAAAACAAGGGAATCGGGAGGGGACAGCATTCTGATTAATTCCCGAATAAGTTTCAAAGGAAAAATTGCCGTATGATTGTTTCCTGGCAATGACTCCACTGGCGATTCAATCACATCTCGTTTTATACCCTTTCCATGAATCCTGATAATTGTAAAGCCATTTTTTATCATTTGTGTCTTGCGGCCGCCTTCTTGTCCTCCAAACGCCTCTGCATGAATACCTCGAATCTTCATTCGAAAACTACAAATTTCTCCGTCATGCACCTCCCGAATTACATTATCTAACGCAACTTGCGCCTTTTTTTTGGAAGTTTCATCCAGGTCGGATTCTTCAATCAGTTGTCGATATTTGTTTCCTAATTTTGGTGAAGGTCGGCTCCTCTTGGTACCATTTGTCGAGTCTCGGAGAAAACTGTCCCGGTCGTAGTAGTAGTCTGGTCCCAATGCAAAATGGAAAAACGGTTCTGTACTGGATACTAGTCGTCGGTCAAATTGACGAGGTGTTGGATTCTGTTTAACCCATGTGATGTTATTTACTAATCGGACAGAAAACCTTTCACAAGCAGAGATTGCAAATCGATATGGAAGAAGTTGCAATGAGCTGTTTTGGTACTTGTCGCCCATATTGTAAACAACGCTTCCGGTTGGTTTTACAACTCGTAAAACTTCTTCAAATGTATCTAGTAATACGTCTACATATTTCTCTGGAGTAGACTCTTGCCCTAGCCCGCTAGTGTTGCCGTTATAGGCTCTTTGCTTGTAGTACGGTGGTGAAGTTACTACCAAATCAATACAATTGTCGGGCAGTTGCTTTAATCCGGAAGCAGCATCTCCACAATGAATTTGGTTTGTAAATCGTTTAATCATGCCTCTTTTCTTGGTAGTTGAAAATACATATCCTTACCCTCTACTTACAAAATCAAGGAAGGAATCTTCCAAGTACATATTGAACTTCCAACATTTCGTACAACATGATAAATCTTTCGATATCGAGTAGATATATTACCCAAAGAACAGTCTCCATTCATTATGTGTACAACCTTCACTATTCAAATAAATTTTAGATTAAAATTTTTTGCTCTACGCCGACCTAAGTTCTTCCGGGTCTGTAATGCTCAGTGACAACTGTTTCCCACCCAATGAACCGAACAATTGTTCCCGGCAAGTCAACACAATAATCTGGACATTTTTAGAAACCATATTCAGTATGTCAAACATCCTGTCTATTCGTTGATCATCGGAAAACACAAGCGCATCATCCAGAACAACAGTAGCCGGATGATTCTGCTCAACTAGCATCTCTGCAAATGCAAGCCGAACAAGAACAGCAATTTGCTCCTGTGTCCCCATGCTCAGCCGGTTAAAGTCTTCCTCATGTCCTTCGTTCCTGACCACTCCGACAATTTTCAAATCTTTATTGATGTCAATATTTGTTCCTGGCAAAAGAGTTCGCAAATATGGAGTAATTCGATCGATAATCGGAGACAAATATCGCTCTTTTGCCTCGTTTTCTGCTGTGTGCAAGGTGTCTAAAAGCAACTTTAATACTTTGACTTCGCGCTCGCATCGGCTAGCTTCTTGACTACTTAGTTCAAGTTCACGCTTTTTCTTTTCAATTTCTTCGTCAAGTCCAGCACCTTCAAGTTCCTCGATTATCGAAGTATAACCGGCTATTTTTTCGCGAAGACGGCTTCGCTGTTCTTGTTTTTCCTGTATCGCTTGCTCCAGACGATTCACCCGCACATCAAGCTGCTCTAAAGTTTCATCTGTGCGTTGCGCCTGCAACTCTTCTATGCTTGCCTCTTGCTCTGCCAAATTCTTCCGAGCCTGTTTGATAGACTTGCGGAGCTCGTTTTCTGTTAATTCATTTTCAGCAGCTTTCAGACGACTACGCAATGCTTTAATTTTTTTTCTGGCATTCTTATAGTTCTCATTCAATATCGCAAGTTCGATTTGGGAGTTTTTTAGAGTTTCTTCCGGACCGCTCAAGTTTGCCAATGCAATATTGAACGTCTCCCGAGCTTGGTCAGCTTTCGATTGCAAGGTTCGAAGCATTTCTTCGACCCTTGACGGCGGTTCCAATTCCCGCAATCTAAACTTTTCTTTTTCCCGCGCCAGAATTTGAACCTGCCCCTTGATGTACCCGCCCATAGATTGGAGACCGGATTCGTACTCGTCGGTAGCTGCGACATAAGCCTCTACTGTTCCTCGCGCGACTTTTGCATCTTGCAAAAGTTTCTGGCGCCTTTCATATTGTTCATTCGCTTCATCTACACTTTTGACACCATACATTTCCAGTGTCGCTTCAAGCTTTTCACTTAAGGAGTTTTTCCGGTGAAACAGTTCGTTGCGACCTTCGGTTCCAGGCTCTATTGTCAAATTGCCGATTCTGGCAATAGCAATCCTGGTAGGTTCAACCGCCTGTACAACAGATTTTTCTTCCTGCAAGGCACTTCCATCTACCAGAACATTTGCCAACTGCTCTGGTTGAATATCCAATTCAATTCTTGTTGCTGCAGTGTTCAACTGAATCTCCACAGAATTCAGGTCTTTCGCAAGGTTGCCTATTTCCTGGACCGCTTGTTCATCTACAAGGATTGAATCCGCTTGACGTTGCGATTCTTGTCTTTTCTTCTCGGCATCCATCGCCAAGTTGTATTTGCGCTGAAGTTCCTGTATATGAGCGCTACGCTCTACCGCTTTTAATAACTGACGTTTTCTTTCCACTTCGTGATTAGCATTCATAAAAGCCTTGTCTGCATCACTAGTCTCAGAGTGCAGTTTTTCAATTTTAGACTTGGCTTCGCTTTCTTTTTGCTGAATCAATTCCAGACGCTGTTTGTACTTATCAACAGCATCATTTTCAGCAACAATCGTTTCCTTCAATTCAATTCGGTCACTTTTTGTCTGCTGAAGTTGTTCGAGTTGATTCTCTGTTAGTTCCAGTTCGCTTGTAGCGGCAGCAATTTGCAACTCAAGCTGAGCCAGTTCGGCGCGCCTTGCCTTGGTCAACTCAAGTTTTTCTTTTTCTTTCCTGTCACTTTTAGGGGACAACAACTTTTTAAGACTGCTTTGCGAATTTTCCAAATCCTCGAAAATTTTCATGAGTCCAGCACGCCGTTCTACCAGAGTGTCGTATTCACTTTCAAGACTTTTAACGCGTGTTATCGCGTCTTTGTAGTACCCGCGAGGCTGATGGGTGGCACGGGTTACCAAACGATAAAGTTGATTGCTGATTGCCTGGGGCAATGCTTGACCTTTCCTCCCGCCAAGCACATCGCCGACTTGACTTTCTAGCGAACTATGGAGGTTCGATTGTGCTCGTTCAGAGAGAGCCAGAGCTTCGAAAGACCGCCCCTGCTGTACCCATAGTACACTCCACATGCCAAGTGTTTCACTTTTCGCCCCAGAACTTCCAGGTTCTCCGAAATCCAGTAGTTCGCGAAGCTTGTCTTCGGCAGCATCTCCCTGAATTGTACGCCCGTCAGGACATGATAGTTGAGCGTACGGCTTCTTGATGAAGCGCTTGGAAATTTCGTAGATGCCGTCTTCCAGCTCAAACTCAAGTTGAACAACCGGTCCGGCCTTGTTGCGGTCATTTTGCAACGCGACAATTGATTTCGCTCTTGAATTGTATTTTTCAAATAAAGCTGCTCGCAAGGCTGCCAGCAACGTGGTTTTTCCCATTTCGTTCGGACCGACAACCACATTGAGCCCGTCGCCAATACTATCCAACCGCATCGGCGTTGTAAACTTCTTGAATTCGTTAATTGCCAGCGAGCGTAGTTTCATCCCTCTTCTTCCTGCAGTTTCATGTGCTCGAGATAGAGTCGCTGGAGAGATTCAGCGGCAATTTCATTGCCCTGCTCGGCTAATTGTTTCAATTCCTCTGCCGCCACTCTGACAAATCCTGCCCGGTCAATTCTATCCATATCTTCCGGTGTTGGCTTGGGAAACAACTGCTCTGTGTTTGCGCGAAGATGGCACAGGGCAGCCGATACATCGCCAGCAATTTGATCGTCAAAATACTGACGGTCTTCCAGGGAAAGCGCTCCTTCCAAACTCAATTGAACTAGCAGCTTGCTCAGATCAGGACCAAGCTCTCTAATCTCCTCTTCAAGACGGTCTACGTCTCCTTGACTGCTGACTCGCCCCGACAACTTCTTCCATTGATAAACGCCGGAACGCACAGAAGTAACCGAGGGCAAGTTGCGGTCGCCAAAGACTTCTACAATCAGTATTTCACCGCCCCCGTCAACATCAAAGGCATCTGTTTCATGCGTCCCGCTGTACCAGCATCGGTCGTTTATCTTTTTTTGTCCATGCCAGTCCCCGAGTGCCAGATAGTCCAGATTTGCCGTTTCCGGGCGGCTTGGTGCAACATAGTTCGGAGTATTTTTGGGATCTGAGCCGAAACCGGTTACGGTTCCGTGTGCAACACCGATGCGCACAGTATTTGGGTCGCAAGGCACTTCGTCCATATATGCGGTAGGATCCTGAAGAGAACTTCGGTGTTGCAACGGAGCTGGAAGAAGGATGACGTTGTCGTCAATGGATACCGGTTTCGGTTCAGTGTAAACTTTTACGTTGTCCGGCAATCCTTTGCTCAGAATTCTGTCCCACAACCCGTTGGGACGATGAGGGTCGTGGTTTCCGGGCAGCAAGTGCCAAACAACGTCGGGGAAATTTCGCATTCGCTCCAAAGGCTGGGCAATTGACCGCGGCGTCAGAGAGGATGCGTCATAGACATCTCCCGCAACCAGTACATGACCAATTCCATGTTCCTTGGCAATTTCTCCAATTCGCGTAATTGACTGCAATCTCGCTTCCTGGAGAAGCCCCATTGTTTTCTCGTCAACAAATCGGAACACCTTCCCGATCTGCCAGTCTGACGTATGAATAAATCGAAATGCCATGAGCGAATACAAATTGTTCAGTTATATCACTACAAATGATAACACGAAAATCCTGCACTTCATTTTTTTATGACAAAAATTGTCGCATTGTCAATGCGAGATAATATTCACTTGTAAAATCAAACCTTTTACTATGTTCACCTTTGAATTTTTAATGATTTGGCATACGGTGCAGCTTTCTAATGAATTCGCTTAATTACAAATCAAATCTTTACGCTCCCGTCAGCATCCAGAATTTCTCGCGCCAACCCTGGTAGCGATTCCAAATCAAGCCGGGAACTTTCAACATCCTGAATCAGCAATTTATGGCTCAAGTATTTATGGTACTTCTCAGATTGAAGATTATTGTCTACCCTGATCAACTGCTCCACACGAACTTCTGTCAATGCGGCCAATTTTTCCAATTCACCATGAATGTCCCCAATATCCCGAACTTCAACAAACCCGTCAAAGACAGTAGTTCTGTATCCCCGTGATTGCAATGCAAGAGCAAGCGTACTGGACTTCACAGTTCCTTTCCAAGTTGCGATCAAAGCGGATTTTTTACTTTTCTGGTAAATTCGTTTTTCTGAAAAACCCAGTCTTTTGAACTCAATGCGTGCTTTCTTCAAAAGGTCGACAGCACCTTTGTTCAAATACAACGGCAAATCGCCACGAGTGAGCACTTCTTTCATTTTTCCCACCACTTGATCATGGATCAGGCCTCCACTACCTCTGAATTTCGGGGGCTTACCCGTACGATCTTCAGTAACTTCAATCACTGAATGCTCATCATCAACCTGAATTACCTTCCACCTTCTTCCTGAAAAAATAATCGTCATTTCCGCAACAATCAAATGTGCAATCGGCAAAGTTCCAAGTTCCTTTCCATTGGCAACAATCCTGTATTCCACAGGTGTTTGAAAGACCGCATAGAAACTATAGTGTGCAACAAGCTTCTCGCCCTTTTCTCCAAGAAGCAGGATTCCGTCCGGGGACTGCTCAATCAGTGCAACTGCGGGTTTGCCCAAGTGCCTGAGAACCTCGGCAAACAATTTCCTGCTTACTTTGTGAAACGGTCCGCTTTCACAAAGAGTTCGGTATAGATTTACAGGATGCGCTCCATTGTGCTCGGCGATTACTGATAGAATTTGATGCGTAAGTGTTGAAAGATGCAAGGCATCTGTAGAAGGTGGTTCACACCAGTGGTTGATCAGCAATTCAAGCATTGCAATGGAACGTATCAGGCGCAGATGCAATCGGTCCAACGGATGGCTGTTGCTATCAGGTTTACGCTCAACAATGTACATTCGAAGAACAGCATCTTTTCCCTCGCGACGCCCCGAACGCCCCAGGCGCTGACGAAGAGAAGCTACAGAAAACGGCGGATCGATTTGCACTACACTATCAATATTTCCAATGTCAATCCCCAGCTCCAGTGTGGAGGTGCAGACTGCAGTCACAGGTTGTTTCGATTTCAAGCGTTGTTCAAGCTCTGTACGATGTCCGCGAACCAAATTTGAATGATGAGGAAAAAATTCCTCAGGCAGTCGACGCTTGAGTGAAAGTTCTCGCAAAGCGTCTGAATACAATTCTACATTTTGACGAGATTCTGCAAAGATTAAATTTGACCCGCCGCGAAGGTTATCGAACAAATGCTCTACAATGGAACTCGTGCTTGAATCTTCCTCGTCACTATCTGTATCTCGACGATTGCAGTAACCCCGAATCTGTACCGAAAGACTTTGCACTCCCTTCCTCCCTTCAATAACTTGCACTTGCTCAGGAGAAAGCGGCCGCAAGAACTCACGCGCTAGACTCATCTCGCCAATTGTTGCCGACAGACCCACTCTCCTTATGCGCCGCTTGACCGCAATTTCTATCCGATTCAGCAACGAACGCATGTGAATGCCGCGCTCGTTGTCGAGAAACGCATGCAACTCGTCAATGACTATTGCGCGGGTATTGTGAAACAATCCGGGAATTTCAAGACCACTCAATACAAACAATGCTTCCAGAGATTCAGGCGTGATGAGCAATATGCCACGAGGGTTGGTGCGCGCCCGTTTTTTTATACTTGCAGAAATATCTCCGTGCCAGGGATGAACCGGAATTTCTGTTTTCTCGCATAGGTCATCAAGTCGCTTGAACTGGTCGTTAATCAACGCTCGCAATGGGCCGACGTAAACCAAGTCAAAACCGAACTGATTCGAAGGGTTGTCCAGGACAGACGAAATCAAGGGCAGAAAAGCGGATTCTGTCTTCCCCCCGGCCGTTGAAGCGGCAATTATCAGGTCATCACTTTGTTGCAGCAGAACCGGTGCTGCATTTTCCTGAATATCTCTCAGTCCGGTCCAGCGCTGTGCCCAAATCCACTTCTGAACAGGTTCTGCCAGTAGTTCAAATGCCGATGATTGTTCGTTCACTGAAATAGTTCAAAGTTTTATAGTAGAAATTTCGCCAATCCAATGCCAACTTGCCATGCTTATTGCACCAGAATTCAGTCCCGCATCATGGCTACGACATCCTGATTTATGTCAATACCGTCGTACGATTCAATGAGCGCATCATTGAAGTTCTCGTAAGACCACTCGTTTACTGTCTCGAGCACACCATCCTCCATCAACTGAAACTGTTTTGTCAATGCTTGAAATTCTGGTTCACTCCAGCGAGTGCGCGTAGTCAATTCTCGCACAAAAGCTTCATGTCTGGAGTCAAGTCTGGAGAAACTGTCTCCATTTTCATCGGGATCATCCAATGGTTCATCATCCACTTCTTCGTCGCTAAAAATTTCCTTGAGAATAGACGATGCATGCAATGTGTCTGCTTCAACCGATGCTACAAGTTTCGTGTCAATCAATGTCTCGTCATGTTTCGGCGGCAATGGAATCTCATATTCGCCGAAGTTATCCTTGGCGGTTCTCACAAGTATGGGTTCGGACCTGGAAGTCAACTTGTGCAAATCGGAGAGAATACTGTCTGTTGATAATCCCATTGCTTTGTATAGTCTTTCTATTGCCTGAATTTCACCCGGATCAATTCCACCGTCGGCGGCCGCCATGAACAGCGCAAGCCGCCCCAGACTGTGCAATACATTCTCAGAAACCTCACTGAGTCGTTTTTGCAACATTCTCAAGTCAGGTTCAACAGTCAGAAACCATTTCAGGTTCGCTTTCAGGCGGGCTTTTTCTGCAACGGACACAACCGAATTCTCTACATCAGCTTCCAGGTAGCCGCGTTCTCTGGATGAAACCTTTCCATCTGCATTGGCTATGAAACTACCCATCGCAAGCGAAATCAGCGTAATCAAGAACTGGTCACTTACATCGCTCAAGGTTGTCGTTCCGTCCGGCAATCGGAACAGTACCACCGGTTCTCCCAATTTGGGACTGCGCAATGAAAACCTGGGGTCCGGAGCCATGCCCACAGACAGGCGAGCCAAGGTGTCCGCCACTTTGACCAAACGCGCTTTGGTCAACTTTTCAGGTTTCTCACCCTCAATCCGTTCTAATACCTGCACAAGAGGGACAAGTCCCCCATTTTCAACGATTTCGGTCGTCCAATTTCGCAAATTTTCCAACTCTGTACTGTGCAAGGTGTTCCAAAGTTGTTGCGGCAAATATGCGCACGCTTCCATCGTCTCTTTCTTGTCGGGGTAGCGGCCGATAAATCGACTGTATCGGTCAAGTGCCGTCTCAGCCTGGTTGGCAATATCGCCTGCCAACTTCAGCGGTCGGGTCAGCGCAGCAATGTCAGGAACAACTCCAACTTTCTCCGTTAAATCAACATCAAATGCATGGGATGCGGCCTTGTATTCAATTTTGAGTGTTCTCTTGGGCACATTGACCTGAAGTCCATTTGGGTACTTTTCTTTGAACAGTTGAGTAAACAAGGTTTTGAATTCTGAATGGGCACGCCTCGCCGACGTTCGCAATCGAGTTTCAGGATGCAAAACATACCACTGAAACATCCAGAACGCATCCAGCCATGTTCCTTCCTTGATCAACCGACCAATTGCATAGCGCAATCCAAGCGGAAGTTCATATCCGCACCTCTCATATTCAATCTGTTCAATGCTGTCGGAATCCATAATTCGGGCGAGGTCCAGAAATGTTCCCAAATAGCTTTGTATTGAATAGTCCTGGCCATAAATACCGACAAGGCGTTTCACTTCTGCAACAAGCAGATTCCGTTCGTTTCTTTTGGGTTGATCCAAAAAGAAACGCCTTTCAATTCCATAGAAGTACAAGAAAACGAAACTGACTCCTATATCCTCATCATCTCTTCCACTTGCCAGCCAATCAAGGTAGGTTGCCCTTTCATCAGGCGAAATCAAGGAATAGTTCGGCCAATAAGGAACTCCTTCACCCGCCTTGTCTTTGCTCCTCGTTACACTCATTTCCGGGTCAATGACACCGCTGTATTTTGCTTCCCAATGATTTGCACTATCTATTGAACCAATGTAGATGTTTCCACCAATCTCTCGTCCGGCTACAATAGCTGTTTCATTTTCAGAATGCCATTTGGCAGGCAATAAATCGTCGGCAATCTTCCCTGAAGGTTGACTCTTTCTCGTTGAAATGCTTGGATCAACCAATATGGATGGGTTGTGATTTTTCCCTTTTTTCCGGATGATTGCCAAGAAAATGATGATGACCAGTATCACCAGCCAGAACTCGCCATTGGCAGCTGTGTAAAAAACATTGTGATTACATGACTTCAAGGACAAATACGGCTTATTTGAGCGGGATTCAACAACCGTATTTGGCGATCTGACATTGTATTTCCAGAACTTTTGAATTTTACCCGACAAAACTGACAATGTGGACTGGCTCGATGCACAATGCTTGATCAAGTGCACTCTTTCAAGGCGATCTGCTATACGGGAAATCTCATTGCTGTGACTTGGAAGCTGTTGTAAATCTGTTGAGGCAAAGGCTTGTGTGCAAACGGACCCGAACGAGATTGCCAAGAACAGTGCTACGGCAAGCATAACTTTCAAGCTGGCAATGTGACAATAATCCAGGAATTTGGAATACTGTGACAAGTACCCCGCAGGATTTAATGAATGATAAGCAATGCTATTCACCGGAAAATTCAGCCCATCTGGATTTGGCCGACCAAGTCCCAGTTTTTCACTCAGAGTCGAAATGTAGCCAACTCGTCGTCATCTTCGTCCACAGATGCTTCGTCTGGCACATCTCCCAAATCTTTTTCAACTTTTACCAATCCAAGTAAATCTTGCCATCTTGCACTTGGATTCTGTTCCAGTATGGACAGCATGTCCACAAAAGCCTTGACTGTGTTACGCGGAGTCCGGAAATAAGCATCTCCAATTTTTTGCGAGCAATGCTTCATGAATTCAGTAAGTGCGTCATCAGGCAATACGGGATTGTCTCCTTGCACGACATGACGGATATTGCGCAGCAAGACAAGAATTTCTTCCGGCGAGAGATTGGGAAGCCTTATGACTGGACCTGAGTAATCAACAAACCCTTCGCGGGCAAACGTATTTTCAGCCAGTCTGGTTTGCAATGCTTCATAACTGTACAGACCGCGACGCGTATCCATCAACAGTTCCGGTGTGCCGCCCATCAGAAATCCAATATGGCTTGCGCTACCTTGAAGCACGTCATTCAGAATCCGTAGAATTTGTTCGTAGTTTGCATCTCTGGCCTGCTTGGAAGCAAGCTTGTAGAGATTGACCAATTCATCCAGCACCACCAAGAGGCCCTTATAGCCCGCCTTGCCTACAAATACAGCCAGAAGTTTCAGCTGGTCATATACATTCGCATCATCAACGATCGTTCGAACCCCCAGGGCTTTTCGCGCGTCGGTTCGGGTTGAATATTCCCCTCTTAGCCATTGAAGCGCAGCGAATTTCAAGTCGTCGTTCCCTTGGTCGTACCCCTGCCAGTATTTTGAGATGACGTGGGCAAAATCGTACCCGCCAGTCAAATCTTCCAGCGACGACAACTTTGAACGGATTACATCATCAGGACTTGCGCCTTTGGCCTCCGCTTCGTGAACCGCTGTGTTCGCAAATCGCTCAACAACAGAAGCCATTGCTCCGCCTTCTGGCTTGGAGCGAGTAGCTGTATTGTGTGTCAGTTCTGCATACAACGACCGTGCCTGACCGCTGGTAGCATGCAAACGTCGTGCCGGTGCCAAATCAGCCGACAGTACCAACAAGCCCTTTTCCAGGGCAATGAGTCGAATCAAATTCAGAAAAAATGTCTTGCCGGAACCATATTCACCTACAATAAACCGGATTGCAGCACCGCCGTCACTGATGCGCTCTATGTCTCGCAGCAGTTCTTCAATCTCACGTCCGCGGCCAACCTGAATATGCGGCAACCCCAGCTTGGGCACCACACCAGCTTTCAGTGCCTGAATAATTGCATCTCGCTCGCGAGGTTTGACACGCCTTTGAGTCATTAATTTACTCCTTTAACATTGCTACGACATCCTGATTGATAACAAATCCGTCATATTCTTCGATGAGCGCATCGTCGAAATGCCCATAGGACCATTCATTCACGGTCTCCATCGCACCGTCTCGCATCAGCTGGAACTGTTGCACCAGTTGGGCAAAGTCGCTGTCAATCCAGTGAGAACGCTTCAGCAATTCTCGCACAAATGCGCCGTGCTTTGGGTCCAGTCCTTCAAATTCGTCCGTATCTTCATCTGACTCATCAAAAAATTCACTCTCGATTGAATCGTCGTAGAAAATCTCCCTCAAAATTGATGAAGTATACAGGGTTTCAGCTTCAATTGTCGCAATCCGACGGCGATTCAGAAAAGTCCCGTCTTCCAGGGCCGGTTGCGATGGAATCATTGAATCTGATACTTCTTCGCTGGCAAACCGAACAAGTGCAGGTTCCGATCTGGCCGTCAATTGATGCAAGTCCGAAAATATGTTTTCAACCGGTAATTTCATCGCTTTGTAGAGTTTCTCAACCGCTTTGATTTTCCCCGGACCTATCGTACCATCAACGGTCGCGACAGACAGTGCAATATAAGCCAAACTTTGATGCGTCTTCTTGGGCACCTCGGACATTTTTCGACTGAGTAATCCCAAATCGGGCTTAACTGCCAATAACCATTTCAGATTTGCATACAAGCGGTCTTTTTCAACACCAGACAAGTCTGCTTTTTGAATTTCAGATTGAAGCCAATCGCGTTCTGATGCCGAGGCCTCCCCTTCAGAGTTGGCTACGAAACTGCCCATGGCAATTGTAATGAGTGTTTGCAAATACAAATCACTGACCTTGTTCACCAAAGTAGTGCCATCCGACAATTGGAACAGGACGACCGGTTCATCAATTTTCGGGCTACGCAAGGCAAATCTGGGATCCGGTGCCATTCCAATCGAAAGTCGGGCCAATGTATCCGTTACTTTAATCAGAATTTCACTTGTCAAGCCATGCGGCCGAAATCCTTCAACTCGCTCAATGACCTGTACAACCGGTACAAACCCCTTGGCCTTGATGATATTGTTCGCCCAATGTCGCAAATTCTCGAGCTCGGGCCTTGGTAGTATTTTCCAAAGAATTCTCGGCAGATAGGTATAGGATTCGATTGAATTTCGCTTGTCGGGATAACGAGTCAGAAATTGACTGTATCTTTGCAACGCCTTCATCGCTCTTTCTGCAATTTCACTTGCTATGGTCAGCGGTCTCAACATGCCAGAAACATCCGGTATGTCACCAATCAACTCTGTCAGATCAATGTCAAACGCGGTTGATGCTGCGCGGTATTTCAGTTGCAAATATCCCTTTGGAACCTTGACCTGTATGCCGTTCGGGTGGCGTTCATTGAACAACTCGGTAAACAGCACCCTGAACTCTCTGAATTCCCGTTTTGCAATGTCATCAAGGCGCGTTTCGGGGTGTGATACGTACCATTGAAAAACCCAATATGCATTGAGACGAGTCCGCTCTTTGATCATTTTGCCCATTGCATACCGCAGTCCAAACGGCAACTCGTAAACATGTTGCTCGAATCGAAATCGATTCGTATTGTCGGGGTCGGTCAGTATTTTCGCAACATCCAGAAAGGCACCCAAGTATTGCTGAACAGAGTAGTTGCCACCGTACATGCTAATCAACCGGTAAACTTCATTGATCAGCTGCTCCTTTTCTTCATCGTCAGGATGGTCAAGAAAAAAGCGCCTCTCCAGTCCATAGAAATACATGAATACATAGCCAATCCCTATTCGCCGGTCGTTTCTGCTACTGGCAAGCCAGTCAAGGTAAGCGGCGCGCGCTTCTGAAGAAATTTCACAATAGTTCGGCCAATGATTCACACTTTGACCGGGCTTGTCGGCTCCGGTAGTTGCTACCGGCAGATCTGGATCAACAATGCCGCTGTACTCGGCCTTCCAATACTCTTTGTCAGCAATTGAACCGATATAGACATTTCCACCAATTTTTCTACCCGCTACTGTTGCTACTTCATTCGCTTTGTACCATCTGACTGTAGATGGAATATCAAGGCAACTGTTTTTCTGATGTGTCATCTGTCACTCAAATACATCGAAATTCGCCGGAACGCAAATTTATTGCTGGTACATGTCACAACAAAATCAAACCTTTTACTATGTTCACCTTTGAATTTTTAGTGATTTGAAGTCAAACAATGCAGGGTCCGCAAGTTGAGAAGGGGCTATATTTTGCACACTTCGGAAGATTTTCTCGGTTCGTCCGGGATGTTCTCGATCCCAGTTGTGAAGCATCTTCTTGATTTTTACGCGCTCCAGATTGGCCTGCGAACCGCACAAATTGCACGGAATAATCGGAAATGCCCGGTATTTTGCGTATCGCTTGATATCGGACTCCCGGCAGTACGACATGGGTCGAATAACAATGTTCTTTCCGTCATCGCTTCTCAGCTTGGGAGGCATCGCCTTCATGGTGCCGCCATGAAACATATTCAAAAACAACGTCTCCACGATATCGTCCCGATGATGCCCCAGTGCAATTTTGCTAATGCTGTTTTCCTTTGCAAAGCGGTAGAGTATTCCCCTCCTGAGTCGGGAACAGAGGCCACACATGGTTGCGCCGTCAGGAATCACCTCGCGTACGATACTGTATGTGTCTTCCTGAATGATGTGATACTCGACACCGGCTTTCTTCAGATACCTGGGAAGAACATGCCCCGGAAAACCAGGCTGCTTCTGGTCCAAGTTAACGGCTACAAGGTCGAACTTGACTGGAGCTCTGGGCTTCAGATCCAGCAGCAAGTCCAGCAAAGTGTAGGAATCTTTCCCGCCCGACATGCAAACCATCACGCGGTCTCCCTCTTCAATCATGTTGAAATCTTTTATCGCACGACCAATCTCCCTAAGAAGCCGTTTGCGAACCTTGTTGAACTTGTAGCGAACCTTTCTTGTATCAGCAGTTTGCTTTCGCTTTGCTGCTTCAAATTGCAGTGTATTCATTCTCGTAGTAAATTTGTGTCGTTGAGCAAGTCGTAGTATACGGGTATAAGTATAGACGGCATTTGGTAGAATTGATTAAATACTCAAGCACATGCTTGTTTTACAGCAAATTGAAACAATAGATTCGGTAAACTTGAAATGATTCAAATTCTGGGACTGGTGCTGCTTTGCGCAGCATTGATTGTAGTTACCTACTACTCTCCGAAAATCGGGTTCGGACTCTTGGGCGGGCTAGCTGTCCTGGTTGTGGTGCTCTACTACGTGAACACCGACGATGCCAGCAATCCGGGTTTTGCAGTGCCCCCCGAGTTGGTCAAACTTGAAAATACTACTGCCAGCCAGTCATACGGCGACAGCTGGGATTACAAGGGCAGAATCACGAACGACTCTGACCAGCCGCTCTATGACATTCAAGTTGAAATCAGTATGCACG
Source organism: Arenicellales bacterium (assembly GCA_965203865.1). Taxonomy (GTDB): domain Bacteria; phylum Pseudomonadota; class Gammaproteobacteria; order Arenicellales; family JAJDZL01. The sequence continues at coordinate 308,987 of OZ241916.1, read as the reverse complement.
ACTGCGAAGAAGAGGCGCAAGTCAATATTGACGAGTGTCTGCTCATCGGCCAACTGGTCGACTATGTTTCAGTAAAAGTGCCGCCTCGCCAAGCCAGGGACTTCAAAGACAACATCGCATTCAAGGATGCCGTGCCAAAGGGATTTGTGCATTGGGAATTCAAACTTGTTGGTGTCCGGGTAACCGATTAAGCCGGACTGCTCAATTATCTTTATCCCACACCAGACTTCGGCCGTTCAGTGGTTGGACAGGCCTGAAACTGTTTGAAATTATTGCTCCGTAAGAGTCAATTTGCTCTGCTGAAAGCATTACCGGGTCCGTCATAACAAACCATTGAACACCTTCCGTACAAGGCGGCGTTGTCAAGGAACCGGTATAACGCCAGGTTGTACGATTTAATGGAAGCAACGCTTCCAAGTCAACTAAGCCTGGAACCACCGTTTCCGGGGTTGGCACTTTCGGTAAATGCCTCCAAACTGGTTCATAAGCTTCGTTGACTTCTCCTTTGTCCAACAGTACAGCAACCACAGCAGTTTTCCCTTCATCGCTACCGTGAACAAAATGCAATTCCATGGATAATCGAATACCTTCCACTGTGTGCTCGCTACCGTGATGGAAATGAAACTGAATCAGTTCGTATTGCTCGTTATCAATGGTAATACTGCTGCCTGGGTCGACATTCACCTGAATCGCATGCCCGTTGTTGAGGATGTTGATAGCACTGGACTTGTAGTCGAAAATAATGTCCGGCAATTCGCGTTTTTCTGCTCCGGTCAAGTCAATCGGAGACTGCCGGGTTCCATAACCGCATATATAGTACGAAGTATCCAGAGAACTCCAGTTGTCCGGGCCAATGTCACCTTCGTACCCCCATTCAATGTTCTTTACATGATCCATGATTCATTCATTCAAAGCTTCTGGAGGTTGTTCAATGCTACGGGTTCTATAGCCAAAACGCGAGACTTGCTGCGACTGCAGTCAAGCAGAAATTCTACCAAATTCAAATGACTGTTCAATTGAGATTCTCTTGCTGGCAGAAACAGAGAATCGGAATTCGTAATTTCTCTATTGAGACCTGCAACACACTATATTGCAGTAAAAATGCTATACCCCCACCCTGCAAGTACAGAACCTCCGACTGCAACCATTGTGTATAGAAATAAAGGCTTGTTCTTTAGTACTGGAAAAACAGCCAAGATACCCAGTACACTGACAACACCGCTTGAAACTACAAAAGCCATTGCCGCACTCATACTCATACCAAAATCAATAAAGCCGCGCGTCAATGGCAGGACGATATAGCCATCCAAAGCAAGCGGCGAGCCAATCAACGCCGCCAGGGGAATTGACCACCAGGCATCATCGCCCAAAATCCCAGCCAAGAATTGCTCTGAAATGACTTGGTCCAAAATCCCTTCTGCAAAATATGCCAGCAGCATACAGATAAAAACGAGTCTCGCCATTACCCATATGTCCAGTTTGAACCTGTCCAGTCGCTCTTTTTCCTTCCAGAACATGCCCTTGAACGTGAATTCCGTTTTGGTTGTATCCAACTTCAAAAATTTTGTAGTTACACCCTCTCTCAACGGATTGTCAATCCAGGAATGTTTACCCAGCATTAGTACTGCAGTCCCGCCTATCATTCCCATAGCAAAAGAGCTTACAGCTTTCCCGGCAGCAAATTCAAAACCAAGTACAGCTGTTGTTGCAGCAAACATCGTTGGGTCAATTAGCGGGGATGAAAGCCAATACGCAAGAACCGGTGCCAACGGTACTCTTGCAATCAGCAAACTTGCCATAAGCGGAATCACGCAAAAGCCGCAAATTGGCGATACAGCTCCTAACGCGGAACTCAACATAATTGATTTGTATGTGTTCTCGTTGCATACCTTTTGAATATGCGCGGCGGCACCGCTTGCATTTACCCATCCCGAAAAAAGCAGTCCCACCGAAACCAATGGCATCATAAATGCCATATGGACAAAAGTGAAAATCCAAACCGAAACGAACAGCTCTGGCAATAGGATCCAGAACAAAAGATTACTGAATGCCAATACCAGCAACAGGTAAATATTTTTCTGGGCCCAGTCCTTGACTGGCCTGATATATTCCATTGCTCTGCTGGACGTATCTGCGTGCATTCTATTTTGCTCTTCTTGTCTAGTTAGGTGTTAGCACATAACATTATATAAACCTGTTTGGTTTACATCAATTTTATTCGTTTTTTGTTCTTCAAATCTTATTTTTTGTTCAGAAAAGGAATGCGTGAATCAACTGCAAATCCACTTATGAATTGATTTGAAACCAATACAGGCAGTTGCCAGAAAGCATGTTTGCAGAGTGTACCCGTTGGCGAAACTGTACAAACCGGATTGGATGATTTCCCCATCGGCAACTGGACACCTTGCATCCTTGCTGCTATTGTTCCCGTATATTCATACTCAAGAATGGTATGAAAACGGTTCTGTTTCGGGCTATCAGTCCTGCAAGACATTCAATTCTTTACGGGTCAGCAATAAAATCGCCGCAATTCTTCGGGCAATCTCATACAGATGCTGAATTTCATCTGCTGAGACCGCTCGCCCAAGTACTTCTTGATCCCGATAGGAAAGCCACTTCTTCAGTACCTGATAACCGCCCAACTTGAAATTCCAGACAGCATGCGGAATGTTCCTGAGGTATGCACGAGTATTCAGGTAGATGTCGAATGTAGTGTTGCCGAGCACGTCAACCGACTTGCCCAGCACATCGCGTTCATCCAGCGTGTATTGGCGAGATACAACCCTGCCCTTGCCCGGAACAATGGTTTGATTCGCTCCGAATCTTCCCCATCCGGCCGAGACAAGAAAATCGTCGCCATGCATGCTTGAACCATCCACTGTCGAAGGCAATGCCATGCAGGCAAGCTCGGCATTGGGTTCATCGGTCACATCCGGCACGGACGCGTCAGTATCGAGCAGGTCCGCCAATTCCCGGCCGCGGGCCGCAATTCTGGTGAATTTCTTTGCCGGGTTCTTTCCTTTCCCGTTCGGCCAGTCCGGAAGCGGAATTCGGGGCCAGTCCATCCTGAGTGCATCAGAGTTTTCCTTTTGATAGACAGGGTCATACATCACCGCCAGAACATAGAAAAACAATTCTCCCGCATCCACGCCGAGATTGCCCAAGTATCGTTCTGCCTGCTGCGACAGGTTGTACTCGGGTGCTTTAGGCTCTCCGTTGTTTCCGATATCGCCGTTGAGGACCATTTGCGGAAAACAGGTTGCACTCCGATCCATCAAATCAATGCAACCCATTTGGTAAATTACCTGGGGTGGCGACCATTCACGACGAGGCTGTTGCTGAGCAACTAGCGACAAGTTGCCTTGAAATACCTGTGATTTATACCTCTTACCGGGTCGGTCCAACAGATTCTCATCTCCTTCCCAGTATAGCCACCTGCAATCGAATGGTCGAAACGCGTATCGAATGAATCCGTCCGAATTCGGACCGCCGCGCCGAATCAGCGTTTCACGAACACTTTGGCCGCTGAATTTTTCAAGTTTCTTTGCTACGCCAGGGTAGCGCTTGCTGACTTCTTCATAACTTACCGACGGATCAAAGTATTCATCAATCCGTGCTTTCAGTCGATCCAGATCAATGTCGACGAGAAAACTGTCGCGGCTAGTCTTTACACCCGGATATGACTGCGGAAACAGGTCGTGCAGCTTTGGCCATTGAAACCAGCTCTTGTTGAATTTCAAATCCATAAAGGGCAAGCCAAAATTTGGATCCGGCCTCACCTTCTTGTATATCGTGCGAGGTTTCAATTCTGCCGTCTTTTGCAACTCGCGACGTTTTGCATCTCCCCAAAGATGTCGAAAATCAATTGACTTGACCGGAGAATGCTCTGCTGTTCGAATCAATGTCGAGATCGCTGTTCCCGTTTGTATTCCCGCCGAAGATTCTGTTGCAAATATGCTTGGATCCGGTTCTCCTTCCGGTGTTCTGCCGCCCTTGCGCGTATCGCCGTTGAGGCAGTCGATTCGAATTGAATCGAACTCCTCGAGAAAATGTTCCCGCATGCCCGTAAACGACATGCCGTCCAGCCAGGAGTAGTTTGAAATGAAGCAGACTACCCCGTGTCCCGTGTTTTCAGTGATACGACGCTCAGCCATGCGAAAAAAACGAACATAAAGATCATTCAGTCCTTTTCCTTCCGGTCGTCTTACGCGCTTGACGGTGCGATACGCATTCGACAGCTCTCTCTCCTCCTCTACGGCCAATTCTGCGTAAGCGTTGTATGGCGGGTTTCCAAGCACGACTATGATCGGCACATCCTGCTTGACCTTCCTTGCCCGGTTTCGCTCGGCCGCCAATTCGGGAAACCAGATTTTCTCGCCGTTTTCTGCTCCCCACCCTGTGAGTGCGTTGGTAAGGTAGATCTGTGCACCTTCTGAATCGCCATCATCGAAACTGGCATCAAGTTCTTGAAGAGTCAATTCAATTTGCATATGGGCGACAACAAACGGAGCTGGAATAATTTCAAATCCGAACAGACGGCTCACAGCGGCCTGCTTGATTTTCTCTCCCGCGATAGCGCCTTGCGCCTTCCTGGTTAGATTTGCTTCAATTCGACGCAATACTTCGGCCAAAAACGCCCCGGTGCCGCAGCAAGGATCTAGCACATACACATTGTCTGCCGCCAGCCCCAGAGGAATATTCAAATCGTCTTTCAACGCATTGTCGACACGGGCAACCATGTACTGCACCACTTCCTTCGGGGTGTACCAAACCCCCATCTGCCTGCGCAGCTTGGGGTCGAAAGCCTCCAGGAACGGCTCATAGAAGTAAGGCACTGCATCGCCTTCCTTGAATTTCGAGAAGAACAAAGATTTCTCAACCCGGTCCAGTGCGGCCGCGGTCCAGTCCAGCACCTCGACAAGACCGAGATTCTGCAGGCGGTCGGGATCCGATATCTGATGGAACAGCGCCCGAAGCACCGGCGTTCGCAAATGCCATTCGGACTCTCGCCAGCGGAATGGCCCGGAATTGAATTGACTGGACTGCGCCAGAAGATCTTTCGATTTTCGGGACTTGTGAGCCCACAGCATCCAAGCCGAGCAGATACCGTAGAACAGTGTCTGAATCAGTGTAGAGTGAAAGAAATGCGTTCCCTGCGTACCATCGAAGCGCACTCCCAGTGCAATTTCCAATGCCGAACGCAACTCCCGAAGCGGCGTTGTCTCGCCGGCGGATTCCACCCGGGCCAAACCATCGCGCGCATATGATGCAAGCAATCGGGCAACATCTTTTGGGTCCGCCAATGCGGATGTTTGAGAAAACATGCGAACGATATACTCAATCAGCGAAATTCCAACTTTGCGGGCCGATGCTTGAGGGGTTTCCAGCAGAAGGTCAAATTCCTGAGCGCTTTCAGCCATGCTGAACTTCTCAAGCAATACCTTGTTGCCCCTCGAATCAGCGCCGACCAGAATGAACTGCCGAATGTTGGTCACCAGAACAAGACGGTGGTGCTGCCAGTACAAGTCGACTTGCTCGCTTTCTGCGATTCGATTGACATCTTCAGTGGCCGCCTTGACTTCCACCACGCCCAATTCAGGCTTTTGACCGTCGACAGGCTTTTTCTTCTGCGCCTGCCTTGACGTGTAGAGACCCATATCGGGCCGTCCGGCACCTCGGCCGGCAGGCTCTGTAATGCAGAACACCCTGGGATTGAACCCGGCACCCACAGAGTCCAAAAGATTTGACAACGGGGAGTAGTACGACAATTCTGCGGTGGGGGCACCGGTCGCCTGAATCCTTCGCAGCTCCGTAAAAAATTTTTCTACCGCCTTTGTATTTGCCGTGCTCGCCATAGCTGTCGCCTGTACTAACAGAATAGAGAAACTTCTTGCTGCTCTTTATGTGAGTTTGTATTCAAAAACTTGCAAGTTGTTGATCTGTTTTGATGAATTGTAGAATTACGATGACTGTGATGCAACCTGTTTTCGACAAGCTCTCGATTTCAAATAGTTGCCGCAATTGGCCAAGTCCAGATATTCAAACAACTTGTAGCAAAGTATAGCATTCTATCCTGGCTACGGTAGTGAAAATGCCGTTGCAATTGAACTCTGGAACATTATGCAGTGTTGAAAGGGCAGGCAACTGCACTTTTCGAGAAAACCGGCTACAGAAACGCAGATGTCGCAGGTTTAGTGCAGTAAAATTCCCAAGTCAAAATATAGTTGTAAAAAAGCCGTGTTAGACTAATTTTCGGCAAAACTTTGCAACACATCATACACACGGCTTTGAAAGTGTACAATTAATCATCATGGGTTCAACTTTTTCCTGAAATATTTGATGTATGGGCGAACAATTGGCAACTTGGGAAATGATTGTGCTGGGCGCAATCGCAATCATTGCGCTTCTGCTGTTCTATCCCGGCCTTCGAAGATTAACTGAAAAAAGCCGGGAAGCAGAGAAAGACTGGCCAGGCTTTCTCATTCCGGTTGGAGCAGTTGTGCTGTTTGTCATTCTCCTGATCATGATTACTTAGTCGGCTTGACCACCCTGATCGTAGAAACCAAAAACATCTCAAAACAGTTAACCAATCAAGCAGAAGTCTATGGCAAAGAAAAAAGCAGTCCTGCTACGGCACATGAAAGGAGAGCGCGACGACCATGTCATGCGCTGGCTGTCCGAAAACAATATTGATATGGCGCATGTCAATCCAGCCTGCGGCGTTCCGCTACCCGCAGGGCATGAAGGATTTGATGCCTTGGTGATCTATGGCGGCATACAGAGTGCGAACGACAAAGAGCAGAGTCCGTACATTCCAGAAGAACTTGAGTGGATTTCCAGGTGGATTCATGCAGGCAAGCCGATTCTGGGCATCTGTCTCGGCTCGCAATTGCTGGCGAAATGCCTTGGCGGCTCTGTGTTTCGACACCCGGAAGGCAGGATTGAAAGTGGATTCTACAAGATTCAGCCAACCGGCGAATCCGGCAAATTTCTGGAAGAAACCGCATATTTTTATCAATGGCACAGTGAAAACTTTAGTCTTCCCCCTGATTGCACACTATTGGCAACCGGTGAAACTTTTCATAATCAGGCATTTCGATACAACTCAAATGTCTATGGCATCCAGTTCCACCCTGAAGTAACCAGAACCATGCTTTCGCAATGGGTCAAGGCAGGTGCATCCGAGCTAAATCTTCCGGGGGCTTGTTCAGCTTCACGGCAATTGGAAGACGAAGCGCGTTACGGTAAAGCCATGGGTACATGGTGCAGCAACTTTATGGCGAACTGGGTAAATCTCTGGTAGCACCGGTCTGACAGCCTGCTCCATGTGATTGAATATCAGGCCCATATTTGCAATGAAGCACACCTATCTATCCGACTACACACCGCCTGATTTTCAGGTGCCCACGGTTGAACTGGATGTCGTACTTGACCCGGCATCCACCACAGTTCGCTCCACCATGACAGTGAAACGGAGCAACCAGAACACACGCGCTCCATTGAAACTTGATGGCGAACATCTTGAGCTGGAAGCAATTTTTATTGACGGCAGCAAACTTGGCAAAGACGACTACCAGTTTGGAGATAACCAGCTACGCATCGAAAATGTTCCGGACGACTTCATATTGCAAATTGAAAACAAGATTCGCCCCAAGGACAATACGTCTTTTACCGGCTTGTACACTTCCGGGGAAATTTTGTGCACCCAGTGCGAAGCAGAGGGATTTCGACGAATTACGTACTTCCCCGACCGCCCGGATATTTTGAGTTGCTACACTGTAAGAATCAGCGGCGACCGCAAAAAATATCCGGTACTGCTGTCCAACGGAGACTTGACAGAAAGTGGGCTTTCGGACAACAACAGCCACTTTGCTGTCTGGAAGGATCCATATCCAAAGCCTTGCTACCTGTTTGCAATGGTTGCAGGAAATCTGTCCGTGCTTCAAGACGAATTCGTGACACAAAGCGGACGAAAAGTCCAGTTGGAGTTCTATGCGCCTGAGCAAGACTTGCACAAATGCCACTATGGAATGGACTGTCTCAAGCGCGCAATGCAATGGGACGAGGAAGTATATGGACGGGAATATGACCTGAATCGCTATATGCTTGTCGCGGTTGACGAATTCAACATGGGTGCCATGGAAAACAAGGGATTGAATATATTCAACTCGAAGTATGTGTACGCAAAGCCCGAAAGCGCAACTGACCAAGACTATGAAGCTATAGAAAGCGTTATTGCTCACGAGTATTTTCATAACTGGTCGGGCAACAGAGTTACGCTAAGAGACTGGTTTCAGCTAAGCCTGAAAGAGGGATTTACGATTTTTCGAGACCAGCAGTTCAGTGCGGATATGGGTTCGGCAGATGTCAAGAGAATCAATGATGCAAACATGATCAAGATTCACCAGTTTCGCGAAGACGCGAGCCCGAACGCACATCCGGTTCAACCTGATTCCTACCTGACAATCAATAATTTTTATACGCTGACTGTCTACAACAAGGGTGCCGAGCTGATTCGAATGCTGCACACCATGATCGGTGCCGATGCATTCAGGCGCGGTACGGATTTGTACTTCAAGCAAAACGACGGCAAGGCAGTCACAATTGAAGAGTTGATATCTGCTTTGGAAAATGAAAGCAATCTTGACCTGAAGCAATTTCGACTTTGGTACAGCCGTTCGGGCACCCCCACTCTTCGAATCAATCAAAGTCACGACCCCAAGAAAGAAACATTCACTCTTTCCATAGAGCAATGCCCTGCAGCGAATGGTGCCGAAGGCAACAATTCGTCCCCGTTGCACATTCCGGCCAAACTGGCACTACTTGACAGGAAAGGCGGCAAGCATGTTCTTCAGCTTGACCCCGACACTCCTGCGGTGAAAGATGAAATGGTCCTTCATCTCAGGCAAAGAAAGGAATCATTCACCTTTCTGGGAATCAAGGACAAGCCCGTTCCGTCGTTATTGCGAGGATTCTCGGCCCCTGTGAAAATGGATATCGATTTGACAGAAGACGAGCTGAAGTTTATCGCAGTCAACGATGACGATGCATGCACCCAATGGGATGCTGTTCAACGTCTGGCCATGAAAGAGATTCACGGGTTGATTGAATTGTACCAGAAGGGTTCAACATATACGGTGGGCGGGCAATTTATCCGAACATTCGGGGCAATCTTGTCATTTGACATTGAAGATGCCGAATTCAAGGCGCGATTATTAAGGATGCCTACCGAACTGCAAATTGCACAATCAGTCGGCGTTGTGGACCCGGATGCAATTCACAAGGCCAGAAAGGAACTACTGCACAGCCTCGGCAGAACTTATGCCGAGAATTTTCTGGACCAGTATCGTATTCCCATTCCATCAGGCACCAAAGCTTACGATGCTGCAGTAGCAGGTTACCGCAGTCTGAAAAACTTGTGCCTGCTCTATCTGACTGAAACTGAAAATGAGGAAGGCGAGGAACTTGCATACGAGCAGTTTTATTCCAGCAAGAACATGACCGATCAAATTGCAGCACTGGAGGCCTTGGCAAGTTCATACAGTCCAAAGAGAAATGAAGTACTCGATCAGTTCTACCGGCAATGGCGCGACGATACCCTGGTAATTGACAAATGGTTCCGTATTCAGGCAACTTCGTCTCGAGGCGATACACTCCAGAATGTCAAACAGCTGATGCGGCACAGTTCGTTTTCAATTAAAGTTCCAAACAGGGTTTACTCATTGGTTGGCAGCTTTTGCGGGGCCAACCCCTACTGCTTTCATGCTCCCGACGGATCAGGATATGCTTTTTTGACCGATTGCATTTCGGAGCTTGACCGAATCAATCCGCAACTGGCAGCGCGGCTAGCGACAATGTTTTCAGATATTTTGAAATTCAAGCCCGAATTGCAGAAATTGATGCTTGAGCAGATTCAATCAATTTCAGATACAAGGCATTTGTCAATTGACTTGACCGAAATTGTCGAAAAGATTCTTTCGGCAGTGGACACGCATATATAGTCAGTCCGTCAGCAGAACTCAGGCTTTAGTGGTGAAATCCAGAGATCTACAGAAAAAGCAGTCTTCACGCTCTGAAGTGGACGAGTTTCTTCGCAAAGTTGCGATTGCCCCCCGGCCGGTACCGAGCGCAAACCGGGGAAGGCTGATATTCGGAATGGATGCCACTGCAAGCAGAGAGCCAATGTGGGACACGGCCTGCAATATTCAATCCGAAATGTTTTCCGAATCAGCATCGCACGGCGGTATCGATATCCAGCTATGCTATTACCGTGGATTCCGCGAATTTTATGCAAGCGCATGGACCAGTGCTTCATCGCAGTTGCTGCCAATTATGAACAGCACGCGTTGCGTCGGCGGCTTAACCCAAATATCAAGGCTTCTGGACCATACGCTTGCAGAAAACAGCAAATTCAAAGTCAATGCCCTTGTGTTTGTCGGCGATGCAGTAGAAGAAAATGTTGACCATCTCTCCGACAAGGCAGGACGCATGGGTATAAGCGGAGTTCCAGCATTCATGTTCCACGAGGGATACAATCCAGAAGCGGAGCTTGCCTTCAGGCAAATTGCCTCTCTCAGCGGGGGGGCATACTGCCGTTTCGATGCATCCAGCGCACAGCAACTGAGAGACTTGCTCACTGCCGTTGCTGTATTCGCCTCCGGCGGACGGAAAGCACTGGAAGACTTTGGCAAAAAACGCAAGGGAGTCGTCCTGCAACTCACTCATCAGGTGAAAAGCTAGTCGTGGTTCGAATTGTTATTGCATTTCTGGTCTTGGTGGGAATCATGTGGTTTGTGGCGCGGCTCGGCAAAGTTCCCGCTCATAGCCGGTCAAAGTATCTGAAGCTCGCGGGCCTCTATGCTGGCGGGGGAATTCTTCTGTTTCTGGTCTTGACCGGCAAGCTTCCTGCGCTTTTTGCCTTGCTGGGGGCATTGATTCCATGGATTCAAAGAGTCATTATGATGCGCAGTGCCTATCAGGCCTTCAAGTCATGGCAAGGCCCCGCTCAAGGTGCAAAAACCGGCCAAACTTCCGATGTAAGAACGAAGTACTTTGAAATGACACTGGATCACGATACCGGGGATATCAACGGCACTGTACTGACCGGCTCATTTCAAGACAGAACCCTTGACAGCCTGGAAATAGAAGAACTTGCAGAGCTTTTGAAGGAATGCAGAAAGCGCGATGAACAATCAGCGTCCATACTCGAAACCTATCTGAATCGAATGCGAGCCGACAAGTGGGACGAGTATGTTGAAGCTCATGCAGACGAAGACCTGCAAGACCGCCAGACCAGTAACATGTCCCGGTCGGAAGCACTGGAAGTGCTTGGACTAGAAGAAGGTGCTACAAAAGATGAAATCATCGAGGCGCACCGAACAATGATGCAGCGAAACCATCCCGACCGCGGGGGGTCAACCTGGGTTGCAGCCAGAATCAATCAAGCAAAAAAAATACTGTTATCCTGATGACTATACGATCAAAATTCATACATCTTTGCAGTGCCATTGTCTTTGCAATTCTTGGCAGTTTTGTTTCAGCAGAAACAGAGCTGCTCGAACAAACTATTGTTGACCCGGCCATTGGCGAAGTCACTCTGAAGGTTCCAGTCGGCTATGAACTGGAGGTAGTAAGCACCAATCTTCAGCAACCGCGCATGATTACATTTACACCCGATGGAGATATGCTGGTCGGGTCCCGGTCTTACGTATACCGGCTCAAGCCCCCATTCGAAAAAATTGACAGCTACTTTCAGGTTCAGGGTTATCCGCACAGTGTTGCTGTTCGTGGGGATGAGCTGTTGATTGCCCAGACTGGCGGGTTGTATAAAACCGGCTACAACCCCGATGCAAGGCGATTTGCTGTTGGCGAACTCCAGCTTGTTGCCCGCTTGCCGGGAGGCTTCGGACACAGCTCCCGCACTCTTGGAATCGGCCCGGACGGCAAGATTTACGTCAGTATCGGAATTAGCGGCAACTGCAGCGACGAGTATTTATCCGACGACTATCGTTTTGGCAATCGCCGCGGCGGAATTTTGCTGCTGGATGAAACATCCGCAAATCCTCGCTGGATGACCTTTGCAAGCGGGCTGAGAAACCCGGTAGGATTCGACTGGCATCCTGAAACCGGAGTCATGTTTGCCACAAACAATGGACCTGACCACTTGGGGTTTGAATTCCCTCCGGAATACTTTGCAAAAATTCTTCCGGGATCGTTTCACGGAATGCCATGGTATCAGTACTACGGCGGCAAGCTTCATCGCGATAAATGCGTCACATCAAATCCACCGCGTCCCAAGGCAGATATTACAATTCCCTCTGTCTTTTTCCTGTCGCGCAGTGCGCCGCTTGGAATGGCTTTCGTACCAAAGAATGCCATGGACAAGAATTTTGAACTGAATGCGGTTGTGGCTATTCATGGTTCATGGGCAACCTTGCCGGACGGTTTGTTCACCGGCCCGCAGGCAACTCGTCGTCCGCCAGCAATCGTTATGGTACGATTTTCAAACGGAGAGCCGGTCAATGTAGAACCGATTGTTACCGGATTCCAGCTTGAAGACGGTCGAAGATGGGCCCGGCCGGCAGGGATTGCAATAGGGCCGGATTCTGCACTGTACTTCACGAGTGACGACGGTATGGTGGAAGGTCTGATGCGACTGAAAAAAACAAAGTAAACTCCTGTTGAACGAGGTGAAAGCAATGCCAGCAGAAAAATTGAATTTTACGGTTGAAGAGTACAAAGAAAGACTTCGCAAAACCCGGGAGGCAATGAGCAGCTCAGGCATTGAATTGCTGCTGGTTGTTGACCCGTCCAACATGAACTGGCTAACCGGATACGACGGCTGGTCTTTTTATACACACCAGTGCGTACTGATTACGTTGTCGGACCCGCCAATCTGGTTTGGTCGCGGCATGGACCTGAATGGCGCTTTAAAAACCATTTACATGCCGGACTCTTGCGCTCTCCCCTATCCGGACCACTATGTGCAGTCCACAGAGCACCATCCAATGGATATGCTGTCCCAAATCATCGTTGACCGAAATATGGGAAATCTGTCAATTGGCGTAGAAATGGACAACTATTATTTTTCAGCGGCGGCGTTTGCGTCTCTCCAAAAAGGACTGCCCAACGCCAGCTTCAAGGATGCTACCGGGCTGGTCAACTGGCAACGGACTGTCAAGTCTGAACAAGAGCTGGAATACATGAAGCGTGCCGGCAGAATTGTCGAAGAGGCACACAAGAAAATTTTCAAGGTCATGGAACCGGGATTAAGGAAAAATGAATTGGTGGCGGAAATCTATCATTCCTTGATGCTCGGTGCAGATGGTCATGGGGGCGACTATGCTGCAATTGTTCCAATGCTGCCTTCAGGCCCAGATGCTGCTGCAGCGCATTTAACCTGGAATGACGAACCATTGAAGTCGGGAGAAGGTACATTCTTTGAAATTGCCGGCTGCCATAGACGCTATCACTGCCCCCTTTGCAGGACTGTATTTCTGGGCGATCCTCCCAAAGAATTTCTGAATGCTGAAAGTGCGGTTCAGGAGGGCATGAATGCCGGACTGGAGCAAGCCAAGGCTGGAAATGTTGCCGAGGACATCGCTAATGCATTCAAGGGAGTGCTCAGAAAACATGGTATTGAGAAAAACGAAAGGTGCGGCTACCCAATCGGAGTCAGCTATCCGCCAGACTGGGGTGAACGGACAATCAGTTTGCGTTCCGGCGACCGCTCGGTTTTACAGGAGAACATGACATTTCATTTTATGACTGCACTGTGGGCGGATAATTGGGGATTCGAGATTACCGAAAGCATCATAATCAAAGAACACGGGCCGGAATTGCTGGCGAACTACCCGCGCAAATTGTTTGTCAAGAACTAGTAGAGTCTTTTCATGAATCAAAACAAAGAAAAAATACAGCTATACACTTGGGGCACCCCCAACGGTCGAAAAATTTCGATCGCACTTGAAGAAATGGGCCTGGACTACGAGGTTCACCCCGTCAACATCGGCAAGGACGAGCAGTTTTCAGAATCATTCCGCACGATAAGCCCCAACAGCAAGATTCCGGCACTGGTGGACCCGAATGGATTCGACAAAGAGCCGATTTCAATCTTTGAATCCGGAGCCATTCTCATTTATCTTGCGGAAAAGACCGGTATGTTTCTGGATGCCCATCCCGGGAATCGATCGCTGACTTTGCAGTGGCTGATGTGGCAAATGGGAGGATTTGGACCCGTACTGGGGCAATTGCATCATTTTCGCAAATTTGCAAATACACAAGTCCCCTACGCAATCAAGCGTTTTGACGAAGCGGCTGACCGCGCCTATCAGACTCTGGATGAAAATCTGCAAAAACTGGAGTTCGTTGCAGGAGACTATTCCATTGCAGATATGGCAATCTATCCTTGGGCCGCGCGATTCGAATGGCAGAATATTGATTTGTCGACCTATCCGAATGTCAAGCGATGGTTTGATACCTTGTCTGAAAGACCGGCAGTCAAGACGGGAATGAAGGTTCCTTTTCTGAATTGACTGTATCACTCTTGATTGATGACGAAATTCATTTGGCAGTTTCCACTCGTTCATTCGTACTTTTCGGCAGCTTCAGTCACTTTACCTATTTTGTACTGAAAAAAATGCTGGCGCATGGCATGCCAGTTGACAGTGTGATTATCCATGCTTATGGACCCGGCACAGAACCTTCCGGCAGACTTTCGGTTCAAGTTGACAGAATGCCGGTAGTTGGGCTATGCAAGCGAAGTCGCATTCCGATTTTTTATGCAACGGGTCCGAAAAGCAAACTGCTGGAGTTTCTTTCAGCGCAGAAAGCGGATTATTTCGTACTGGCATGCTATCCAAGGCTATTGTCGGAAGAAGTCGTAGCACTTGCTCGCCTTGCCTGTATCAACATTCATCCTTCCAAGCTGCCGGCCTATCGCGGACCTGACCCGATTTTCTGGCAACTGAAACAAGGCGAAACAGATACGGGCATCTCTTTGCATCAAGTATCGAACCAGCTGGACTCCGGCGATGTTTATTCCGTACTAAGTCTGCCTTACAAAAGCGGCGCGCGCTTTCAGAATATTCTGGAGGATTTGCTCAAAATTGCAATTGATGAATTGAGCCGGCTTGTCGAATTGTCCGCCGACCTCGGCTCAACAACAAAGCAGAATGAGCAGTTGGCAACCTGGTTTCAAAGTCCCTGCGACAACGACTACTCCTTCACAACGGATTCAAACGCATATACCGTGTTTAATTTTGTGCGTGCATACGCGATGTCAAATGCAACGCTAACCATAAAAGGCAGCGATTTCTGTCTGGATGTAAGGGACGCTTTGGGGTATTCCAAACAATCAATCAGTGGCTATGTTATTCATAATGCTGACAATTCAGCGACAGTTCAATTTTCTGACGGGAGTGTCAGCTTCTTGCTGGAATCCGACAAGTCAAGTCCATAAATTACTGTCATTTGGTGTTCCAAAACTGGAATGCCTGGTGTCCGAAAGCAAGCCGAATGATGGCTTAATCATTCCAAACTTCTTGTATCAGATACGATTGTTTTTGTATCTATATGATTTCAGTATAAAAATTTTGGTAAAATATAGGCTTTGCTTAAGTTTTTCAAAAAAGGGTTGCAATTCACATGTTCAAAACAAATTCACGAAGGTCTGGCAGTCATGCACACAGGGTTAATCCACTAACCACACATTCGCACGACCGCAGTCGCAAGATTATGGTTCCAAAGCCATATCCTCCGGTGAAGCGAGCTCATTCTTCGGACCAGTCCGGTGCATTTTTACTTTTAAAGTATTTTGTTTGCACATGCGTTTTGGCCCTGCTTGCATTTGTTCCCTACACGACAGTAGAGACTGACCGGTACCCCAAAGATATTTGGGGTGTCACAGCGGAACATCTCGCCGAGTCCATCACCAGCAGCGTGAAAGTCAATCAGTTCCCTGAGCAAATTGAACTGCATGTTGGCAACGTAGAATACGATGCGCTCGTCAACTACACTATTCAGCCGCAACTGAATAAATTTGTTGACAACCTGCTGACAAAATACAAGCCCGACTATGCGGCAGTTGTTGCGATTAAACCCGAAACAGGAAAAATTTTAGCGATGTCCAGTTTTATCCGCAACGGCAACAGTCACGAAAACCTGGCACTCCACTCCGAATTTCCGGCAGCATCATTATTTAAAGTCATTACTGCCGTCGCAGTACTGGACCAAGGTGTCGCAACCCCCAAAACGAAGTACAAGTACAACGGCAAAAGTACTTCGCTATACAAAAAAAATGTATTGAGACACAAAGACAACAAGTATACGAGGACTGTTGAACTAAGACAGGCGTTTGCAGTTTCCAACAATACTGTATTCGGCAAGATGGGGGTGTTTCAGCTGGGTGGAGCGACATTGAACGATTATGCGTTGAGATTCGGATTCAACAGGCCGCTAGGCGCTGACCTGGCAGTTGGTTCCAGTAAAACCAATATCGTCAATGATGATGCTTGGTCAATTGCCGAGACAGCTTCAGGGTACACAAAATCCACAACAATCAGTCCGCTACATGCTGCCATGGTGGCATCGACAATTGTCAATGACGGAGCAATGCCCGAACCGCGCATTGTCGATTATGCGGTAATGCCGAACGGACCATTGCTCTACTTGCAAAAGTCCAATTCGCATCAGGTTATCAGTCCTGGCGTGGCGCGTGAAATGCGGGAACTGATGCGAGCTACTGTTAAAAAAGGCTCGGCCAGAAAAGCATTTCGCGGCTTTTTCAATGGCGATTATAAAAATCTGGACGTAGGCGGTAAAACAGGCTCTCTTACAGGATTGAATCCAAAAGGCAGAACGGAATGGTTTATTGGATATGGAGATTCGGGCAAAGACAAGATTGCCATCGCCACTGTCATTGTCAACAAGAAGAAATGGCGCGTCAAGCCGTCATACGTAGTTCGAAAGGTGATCGAAGAATATTTCAAGGACTCAGCCACGGGATAGATTGCACTCAAGCAGCTTGCCTCGTTATTTGACCGCGTAGTTGCTTCATGCACCTTTGATAAAGGCCAGCCGCAAAAATAAGGCGCAAGCCTTGTACATAAAATTCATACGAACAGGTTCGTTGCAAAATATTTGAAGCTATTCGGTGATGCGGACTAGCAATATACAATCATCAAGATTGACAGGCGCTACGTGACAAAGTCAAGGGATGCGCTTGCCTGAGAAGCAAGGTTTGGTTATTCAAACGCGAACCTCACTCAGTGACTTGATTTTTTCTATCAACCATGTCCAGTCATTGTTTTCGTCCAATGCAAGTTTTTGCGTAGCGGGGTTGCAATTGCTTGACACATCGTAGTTTGTCCATGAACCGGTATGAGAAATCAAATCCACTTCCAAGTCTGCATCAATGCTATTAGGAAACGACCATTCCAGTTGTAAATTCCGCCATCATGTTTGGGACAAGTACAGGGCTTGAGTAGAAGCCTGAATGCATAGAACAGTATTGAATCTAATTATTCTATATAATTCCCAATTTAAAGTAGTTGCACTAGCCTGTAGTAACTTGATTACAGAAAATATTATCAATCCGGCCAGTGCATTTGTGCGCCCGTAGCTCAACCGGATAGAGCAACGGCCTTCGGATAGGAGCCTTCGCAGGGAATTATGAACTTGCGAAGTGCAGGACACTGTATCGGTAAAACCTTAGCGCGTAACGGCGATGGCAATACCGAGGAAACCGATACTTTAATTTGATTTTCGGGATCCGTAGAGACTATACGTGTCCCGCCTGAGAGGGTGAAGATATAGTCCAGACCACAAACTCTCACAACCGGGTGAAGAAAAAACATCCGGCGAGGCAGTGAAAACTGTAGTGGTATGCTAAGCCGTAGGTTACAGGTTCGAGTCCTGTCGGGCGTGCCAAATTTGCAATTTGATCTATTTTGCGGGTTGATTCGCGCAAATTCATTGCTAAACTATTTGCATTAGTGTAATGGTGGGCGTAGCTCAGTTGGCAGAGCACTGGATTGTGGTTCCAGTGGTCGTGGGTTCGATCCCCATCGTCCACCCCAAATATTTTATGAATGCAACAGTATTCCAACATGGTAGCTCAACTGCCGACAATTGAAGAAATCAACGCAGCT
Source organism: Arenicellales bacterium (assembly GCA_965203865.1). Taxonomy (GTDB): domain Bacteria; phylum Pseudomonadota; class Gammaproteobacteria; order Arenicellales; family JAJDZL01. Next base: position 290,838 of record OZ241916.1, on the reverse strand, counting down.
GCATCTGTTGTATACCGGCACTTCACCCCTACGCCTCAGTATGCATGGCCGCTACTGCGCGAGCATTGCAATTGCGATATTTGGGTAAAGCATGAAAATCATACCCCAATCGGGTCGTTCAAGCTCCGCGGAGGACTGGTTTACATGGAGCATCAAAAGAGCAAAGCCATCATTGCCGCTACCCGCGGCAATCACGGACAGGCGGTTGCATATGCTACGAAAACTAACGATGCAATTGCAACGATTGTTGTTCCTCACGGCAACAGCCGCGAAAAAAATGCCGCCATGATAGGATTGGGTGCGAAGTTGATTGAACACGGCAGGGATTTCAACGAATCCTTGGACTACGCAAACGACTTGGCACAAAAGCAGGGACTTCATTTTTTTCCATCCTTTGCCCGCAATTTGTATTTGGGGGCATCTACATATGGGCTCGAGCTATTTCAAGCCGTGCCGAAACTGGATGCCGTTTACGTGCCAATCGGGCTGGGTTCTGGTATTTGCGGTGTAATTGCAGCACGCGAAGCACTTGGGCTGAATACAGAAGTTGTCGGAGTTGTTGCTGAAAATGCTGCCGCCTATGCCCACTCTTTTGACAGCAAAACAATGAAAGAAACAGATTCTGCCAATACCTTCGCGGACGGAATGGCGGTTCGAGTTCCAAATGCTGACGCACTTGAAATCATTTTAAAGCATGCTGCGAGAGTAATTCAGGTCAGTGAAAACGAGATTGCCAACGCCATTCGACTCTACTATACAGCTACTCATAATGTAGTCGAAGGGGCCGGCGCATCAACATTGGCTGCCGCTATTCAGGAAGGCAACCGCGTAGCCGGCAAAAGAGTCGCGGTCGTTGCATCCGGCGGAAACATAGACACCGGGCTGTATTCCAGCATACTTGACCAGACTGTTTGAGCTGGATACCAAATATCGTACTCCAATTGTTGGATATCCAAGACCAGAATGACCCGAAACCGGCTATCAAGACAACGTCAGCAACGCAATCCCAAAAAAATTAATCGCCTTGAGTGGCGGGATATCGTAAATCCTTATCCGCCCACTGCAGTACTTTCAGTCGATCAACTTGAAGAAATTCATCAGGCTTCACTGCGAGTTCTGCGCGATTCGGGCATGAAATTCCTGAGTGCGCACGCTCGGAAACTGCTCAAATCTGCCGGTGCCAGTGTTGACGAAACAAACTGCCTTGTTCGTTTCGACAAGGACATGGTGGATGAGTTGATATGCACTGCTCCAAGCTCATTCACTGTCCGGGCACGAAATCCTCGCCGCTCCATCAAGGTTGGCGACGGGCATATCAATTTTGCCACTGTGGGCGGCCCCTCGTTTGTATCGGACTTTGACGGCGGCCGGCGTAGCGGAAGCCTGGAAGACTTTCGCGACTTTGTAAAGTTGGCGCATCAGCTCGAAATTTTTCACATTTGCGGGTCGAATGTTTTGGAAACCATGGAAATACCCGCTGAAACCCGCCATCTTGACAAGTATCTCGCTGTAATTACACTTCACGACAAAATCTGGATGACGAACATGCTTGAAGGCTATCGGGCAAGGGACTCTCTTGAAATGCAAATGATTGTGCACGGAATTTCCAGAGACGACCTGTCCCGGCAACCTGTAACCATGGGAAACATCAATATCAATTCTCCTCGCCAGATTGACCAGTCCATGTCGGATGCCCTGATTGAACTTGCAACTGTCCGGCAACCTGTCATTGTTACTCCCTTTACACTGCTAGGCGCAATGGCCCCGACAACAATGGCAGGCTCGCTGGTACAGCAAAATGCCGAAGCATTGTCCTGCATCGTTCTCACCCAGATTGTGAACCCGGGAACACCTGTTGTATACGGTACGTTTGCAAGCAATGTAGACATGCGTACGGGGTCCCCGGCATTCGGTACCCCGGAGTATGTTCGCACTACACTTGCCAGCGGTCAACTTGCTCGACGTTATGGATTGCCGCTACGCTCCAGTGGCTCTAACGCATCCAACCAAGCGGATGAGCAATCCACTTACGAATCCACCATGTCGCACTGGGCAGCCATATTGTCGCATACCCATTTGGTTATGCATGCGGGCGGCTGGCTTGAAGGAGGATTGGTTGCCTCGTTTGAAAAACTGGTCATCGACGCAGAAGTTCTTCAGATACTCGCTGAAATACTTCAGCCAATCCCCGTCAACAAGGACACCCTTGCAGTTGATGCAATTGCCAACATTGAACCTGGCGGCCATTTCTTCGGCTCTGAACATACGCTGGAACGCTACGAAGATGTATTCTATTCGCCGTTGCTGTCGGACTGGAGAAACTTTGAAACCTGGCAAGAAGACGGCTCAGTTTCCGCTTCGCAACGAGCCAATCAGATTTGGAAGAATCTGCTCGGCGAGTATCAGCAACCCCCTATTGACAGTGGTGTAGTTGAAGAATTGGAGGCTTATGTCAGGCGGCGAAAAAAAGAAATAGAAAGCGGCCAAGCAGACGCAATTCTCAGAACTTGAAAACTGATTCAGAATCAGGCAGACATCAAAACAGACTGGTGCCTGCTGCCGAACCGCACAAATTCTGCGATTCGTGCAATCCAGTTGTTGAACAATGCTTCTCCGTGCGGTCGCCAGCAATTGCTGACTTGTGAAGCAAGCACTTCCTCAGGAAATTCGGGTAATTGACTATTGCTTTCCAGCGCACCAAGCAATTCCTCCCTGTACGAAGTCAAGTGAGCAACAGACTTCTCGCCAAAGTAATATTCGGGCAAAGGAGGATAGTCTGTTCTATCGCCTGAGATGAATCTGGCCACTTCTCTTTTATACTCTTTCAGAAGACTTACTGCGTCGTATTCGGGATGACCTTGCAAGTAAACCCATTTGAATCCATCTTCACTAACGGCGAGATGAACATCGGCTTCCGGGCTTTTCGACAGTATGCGAATACCGCATTCCTGAAGCTGGCTACTTGCAACCTCGTAAACATGGGAATGGGGAGCATAGAATTTCTGCTCAATGCCCGCAACCAGACTGTGTATTTCATCGGTAAGATGGTGGGAGTAAACACCCCAGCGCTTGCCTGGTTGAACCAGTGTCCGCTCAATTCCGTGAAACAATTTCACAACTGCATGTGTAGCAAGACAGGAGCACAGGCAAGTGTGCACATGAGCGTCAGCCCACAGGACAACATCCACAAACTCATGCCAGTATTCTTCCTCTTCCATATTTTCCAATGCAGGATTGGCACCGGTAAGTACCAGCGCATTCACTCCCTTTGCCCGTACTTGTGAAAAGCTTTCATAGTAGTTTGCGATGTAATCCTTGATTTTTATGTCGCGCTCGAACCCGCCAACAGTAAAAGGGTGAACAACCAGTCTTCCATGCACTCCGCCGGCGGCAATCAATCTCAGGAATTGACGCTCTGTCGCATGAAACGCCTTGTCAGGCATCATGTTGAGGAATCCAATATGAATCTCCGGCAAATCAAGGTCGGCACTCAAATCCAGCGCCTGGACTTGAACCCCCTCTTCAATTAGACGGTCATAAGACGGCAATGAACGATAGTTGATTAGCGGCATGGAGTGATATTTACGCTGGTGTCTGCTCCGGGTTGTCCAATGCAGAGCAAATCAATTCTATAAAATCATATTCGTTGCAAACTTTTTCGGCATCTTGAGCCTGAACCGTGTAGCCGTATTCAGAAGCGAGTTTTTCATATTTTGGCCGTCTATGCTGTGCGAGCAACGGAAATACCCAGCTGACAAACTTGTTCGGGTTGATTTCACTTGTTGAATTCAAATTTTCCTGTTTCATGAATTCGTGTAATTTCAAATCAAGAAACGCGGGTTCGTAGTAAAGCGGCTTTGGGTGCTGAACTTGCCTTTCAATCACGTCATTTTCAATTTTTTCATTGGGTTTTATGTAAATGATAACCGTGTGTTCTGCCAGATGAGCAAGAACATCTACATCACCCAACTCGCATATACTTCCGCTTGCATCATTGACAAAGTGCTTGTATCCATAGATAGAATGAGCCTTTCGAACAAACTCCCCTACATCAAGCATTGCTCTAACCTCCGCTTCACGATGCAATTCCTGCCTTCGATGAAACTCGTCGCTATTCAGGCCGCCCAAATCCGGGTTGCCAATCATTCCAACAAATTTCGACATTAGCTCAAGGTTGTCAAAAGTCATCGCACTTCCAATATAGATTGAATCGCTTCGAAGCAGGTCGCGCAGGAAACCTATGTTCATTGCCTGCTCCTTGATATTGTCAATTATGGGTTCGGACAAGTAGCGAGTGCCAATTCTGTAATCGGCTGAAAAATGAAACCATGATGACCTTGGCAATCTACGAGCAAGCGTAGTCTTGCCTATACCCGACATGCCGATTAACGTTACAGACTTGTATTCAAGCCCTCTGAATCCGTCGCTTGATATTTTCATGTTTGCTGCATCAACAACTTGTCCAGCGTTTCGTCTTCATCAAGTGCTGCGAAGTCATCATATCCGCCAATGCAGACCGAGTCGATAAATATTTGCGGAACTGTGTGCACCCCATCCGACCGCTCAATCATTTCGCCGAGAAATTCTGGGTGAGCGAACACATCATACTCTTCAAACTTCACGCGCTTTTTTTTCAGCAACCGTCTTGTCGCACGGCAGTATATGCAATGCGGGCTTGCATAGATTTCAACTTTTGCCATTGTATCCACTGATTTGAGCGGCTTACGCAATGCCTGTATGACCGAGCCCGCCCTCTGCTCGTTCGGTAGGCTTGAATTCGTCAACTTGAACAAGTTCAGCTTGAATTACAGGTACAAATACCATTTGGGCTATCCTGTCACCAGGATGCACAGTAAATTTTGACTCGCTCCGGTTCCAGCACGAAATGTATACCTGTCCTTGATAGTCTGAATCAATAAGCCCCACCAAATTACCAAGAACAATCCCCGACTTGTGGCCCAACCCGGACCTGGGCAACAATACGGCAGCACAGTTCGGGTCGCGTATATCCAGTGCAAAACCTGTAGGCAATAGTTCGCAGCCGCCGGGATGAATTGTCACCGAAGATTCAATGCATGCGCGTAAATCAACTCCTGCCGAACCGTCAGTAGACCGGGCTGGCAAGGGAATTTCCTTACCCAGCTTCTCATTGAGTATTTTGAAGGCGATTTTCTGCAAAATAATGCACGCAAATTTCTTCTATCAACTTCTCTGCCACTTGCAGCTTGGTGGCAGGTCCAATCGTGGTTACACCGCTACGGTCAATCAATTGAATCGTATTGTAATCTGACTCGATTGCGCCAGTTTCACCCCCGACCTTGTTGGCCGCAATCAAATCAACTCCCTTCGAGAGAAGCTTGCGCCTACCCTGGTTCACAACATCGGAAGATTCGGCGGCAAACCCAACAGCAAAGATGTCCGGACATCTTTTTTTAACTTCAGACAGAATGTCAGGATTCTTGATCAGGCGAACCAGCATCGAATCATCAACTTTTTTAATCTTTTCGCCATTCTGAAATTCAGGTCTGTAGTCGGCTACAGCAGCAACTGAAATAAATATGTCTTGCTGCTTGATGGTGGAGAGAACTGCATCCAGCATCTCGTTCGCTGAAGTTACTTCAATTGTGGCATCTGCAACCGAACTGACTTCGCCGCCGCTTACCGGACCTGAAATCAGTGTGACTTCCGCTCCTGCATTCTTTGCAGCTCTGACCACTGCATGCCCCATCTTGCCCGAGCTTCGGTTGGTGATGCCGCGAACAGGGTCAATGGCCTCCCAAGTGGAACCCGAAGTAACCATGACTCGAACCTCGCTTAATCTACCATTGAAGAACGTGTTCACTAATTGGTCCACTATTTCCTCCGGCATCAGCATCCGACCCGGTCCGGTTTCACCGCAGGCTTGGTCCCCGACTCCTGGACCAAAGCACAGTATCCCACGCTCTCCCAGCACTTTCATATTTGCCCGAGTGGCCGCATTGCTCCACATCAGCCGATTCATGGCAGGTGCAACAGCAACTGGTGCCTCAGTCGCCAAACAAAGCGTTGTCAGCAAATCATCGGCGTATCCGTTCGCCAGTCGGGCAAGCGCACTCGCACTCGCCGGAGCTATCAAAATTGCGTCCGCCCAGCGAGCGAGTTCTATGTGCCCCATTCCCGCCTCTGCTTGTTCGTCGAACAAATCACTGCGAACTGCGTTACCACTAACCGCCTGCAACGTCAGAGCAGATATAAACCGCTCGGCGTTGGAAGTCATTACAACGCGAACTTCCGCGCCCTGCTCTTTTAGTCGCCGTGCAACCTCTGCACTGCGATAGGCAGCAATACTTCCTGTAACCCCGAGTAAAATTCGTTTTTGATCTAGCAGGCTTTGCAACATGATTCAATCCCCATATGAATTTTACAACAAAATGCGCTCAATACGGATGATTGCTCGCTCCCCCTTCTTTACAAGTTAAACCGAATTACAATGGCAATGGACAGTCAAAGATTCCTCTCTATCAAATTTGGATTGTAGCTGCCCCGCAGATAAAATTCACAGGTTCAACGACAATTTTCAACAAGCCAATTTGAAATTCCAAGAATTTTGATATAGAATTTGCGACTTGATAATTAAATTTTAATCAATATACAAATCAATTTCTGATGCCTAGAGTTTGCCAAATTACAGGAAAGAAGACTGCCAGCGGAAATAATGTTTCCAAAGCAAACAACAAGACCAAACGTAAGTTTCGTCCAAATTTGCATGTCCGCAAGTTCTGGGTGGCCAGCGAAAATCGCTGGGTGAAACTGCGCATTTCGCACAAGGGTCTTCGAACAATTGACAAAAAAGGAATCGACACTGTTCTCGCAGAAGTGCGTAATAGCGGTGTAAAGGTTTGAATCACTTATAACTTGTTTTCATGAGCGAAAAAAAACGCGACAAAATAAAACTTGAATCCTCTGCAGGTACAGGGCATTTTTACACAACTTCCAAGAACAAGAATAATACAGCTGAAAAACTTGAACTGAAGAAGTTTGACCCAGTTGCAGGGAAGCATGTCCTTTACAAGGAAGTCAAGCTGAAGTAAAGCGGGGGTTGTCTGAACCAGATACGGCGGACAATTCCCAATGCATTGCTATTCGCAGAAGAAGTATGTTTCGAATGAACAATTCGAAATACATCATTAGCCCTATATGTAAATTACAAACACCACAATGTATAGTTTGAGCCAATTAGGTCTTCGTACCACTGCCTCGGGTATGCCCCTTGAGTGGATTGATTATAAAGATGCTGTGCGTTTGCACTACCAGGGTAGTGTTGTGTACTCGCTTGGAGAGATAATGTACACAATTCATGGCGGAATCAATGCTGCAACCGGCAAACGATCCTTTATTAAAATCAATTCTATTATCGCCACAGGCAACGGGGACTATAAGTATGCCAACTATCAGCAAAAAGATTATTCGCCGCCGTTAAACAATGAAGCGTTGTTCGCGCGCGACGGCGGGATGTGCATGTACTGCGGAATCACCCCTAGACGCGTACAACTTTCCCGGGACCATGTTACCCCGATAAGCCGGGGAGGCACGGATTCCTGGAACAATGTGGTTACCGCGTGTAAAAGGTGTAACAACCATAAAGCCGGCCGTACGCCTGATGAAGCAGGAATGGCTCTGCTCGCTGTACCATTTGTACCCAATTACGCGGAATATGTATTTTTGAAAGGCAGGCGAGTACTGGCAGACCAAATGGAGTTTCTCGCTGCGCATTTTCCGCGAACAAGCCCACTAAGGCAACGGATTCAGAAAGCTTTAAACTAGTCTGCCTGGAGCATTACTCAAGTCGACAATTCACTTTCTTGACTTTGTCGCGTAGTGCCCGTCCGAAAGTATCCAATTATGGAGTATTCGCCTTTTGAAATTAGGCACTACTTCAAGGTCGCCAGAGAGAAAATCTTGGATCTATGCGGGTTCGGACTCGAAAATCCGTTAAAATGAGCGAAAAGTGACAAAGGCAAGTACAACTTTCACAAGCAGTACTATGCGAGCAACTTGAGCACAAAAAAAGCCCCCGCATCATTAAACAACACGGGGGGTTCAAGGATGTCAGCAAACCTTCCGCGGCTTGCTGTATTTATTGTTCATTCAGAATCCGATGCTTACCCGTGCAACTGCACCGTGATAAAACTTGCCGTCTGCTTCATAGCCGACATAGTTCAGATTCATGTTCAGACCGCCCTGCTTCTTCAGCGCGACTCCCGCCTTGAATGCATTGATATTCTGCGGCAACCCGCGTACCGGCAGAGCATTTTGAAAGTTCAGCACTCCCAGCCGGTCTCGCTGGTTCATCGCCAGTTTCCCCGGTCCGCTGGTTCTTGTGCGATATATGCTCAATCCAACCTGCGGACGCGCCTTGATCTCGTCCGACGACCAGCTTAGCCAGTCCGAAGCCTTCAGCTGAACCCCGGCACGCCAGCCCTGATAGGTCTGCCTGTAGCCCGGAACATCGGCAACCAGTACTGCATTGCTAGCTGAACTGCCGCCTTGACTCAGCGAACCGCCGTAAACGCCCAGCGAAGGTGTCACCATAGCCTGCCCGCCTGCATCCAGATGCATGCCAGCTCCCAGCTCCAAATGCGTATGAACCAGGTCGAAGGAGCCGCTCATCTGACCGCCCGCTTCAAATACGTTCTTGAACGAGGTAGAAGCGCGGTAGTCGCCGTACGACAGCCGAACCCCCGCAAACAGCGAATCCTTCTGCCAGCCGCCTCGGCCCTCGTAGCGTCCGCCCTCGAAACTTGTCCGGCGATTCAGCGACAAGCCTGTCGTATCCGCTGAACCCGTGGAACTCGGCATCGCCGATACTCCAAAGTAGCCGTACTCGCCGATGCGGGCATCCATTCCAACCGCCAGGCCCTGCATGGCGGAAACTTCGCTGTCCGAATACATCTTTGCCCAGGTTTGCACGCCGCCGCTTCGATACTGACTAGCACCCTTCACTCCAGCGAACGTTGCTCCCGCGGAACCCGACTCGTAGTCAACCAGTTCACAGCAGAAGTCATCGCGTAGCACCAGCCACAGCACTGCCAGCGCCCCAGCTGCATAAAATGCGTTCGAGTCTGAGTCTGAAGAACCCCCACCGCTACCAGCGACCCGGGGGTCAATGGACTCTGTCCGATAGTTTGAATCGCCAAGTGTAATCGCTGTGCCATCCCCATCCTGAGTCTGAGTACCCGCACGGAGCCAGTTGGCCCTGACTGTAGCCACATCATCTTCACGCGTGGACGCAATCGATGCCAGTATCCGAATTACCGGACTGGCACCCTCGAACTTGATCGTGTTCGCAGTGATGCGCCCGTAGTTCTGGTTCGCAGATGCACCGTTTGCCACAATCCAAATCTGAGCACCCGACTGAACCGTAACAACATCGTTGCTGTCGGTGCCGAGATTCACATGACCCTCGATAAACAGCATGCCATTTTCAATCCTCAGCGTGCTGGACGAGAAGGAAACATCTCTCACGGTCGCCATCCCGGTACCGACTTTCACCATTGTATCCACATTGGTCACCGAACCGCGGATCCACCCGCTTCGCAACGTTATCGTGTCGCCGTCACCGCTGCTACTACCCATGTCAACATTGCCGAAAATGTCGCCGTCCAAGTCCACTGTGTCATCGTCTGCACCCAAGCTAACGCCAGCGCCTGCCACGCCCCGCACAATCACCGTCTGATCTCCGGCATCATAGTTTATGGGTACATCTATGCGCTCGCCCCTTTCTATGGTAACAATAGGCACAGTTGTTGCAGGCAATGAATTCAGAGTCTCGAAGTTGCTGTTACCAATATCTGCAGTAATATCTCTGCCGCTCGCCATCACCTTGGTACTGGTACCCAGCCAGCCGCCCCTGGCCGCGGTAACATCAGCAGTGCGGCTAGTATCGGTTGCCGCAAGAAATGAAACCAGGACATCGCCGGCACTCTTGCCTTGAAAGTTGATGCTCGCAGCCGTAATCTTGGCCAGTGGAGCGGGGGTGGTGCTGTCACTCACGCCCGTCGCCCGCATCACCAGCTTGGCATCCTTCGCCACCGTTACGGTACCCGCACCCAGATTCACATGGCCGGTCACTATCAGGCGGCCGTCATCCGACACCGTCAGCGTACTGCTCGCCGCATTGGTGAACGTAGCCGCACCAATCGTCGCATCTCCTGTACCGCTCTTCACCAGGGTTTCAAGGTTCAGTATGCCTATCTCTACCGTTCCGCTCTTGATCTCCAGTCTGTCTTCACCAGCCCCGAAATCAAGCGTGTCCGGTGTCGCACCGGCAGTCACGCCGGTAACCGTCCCGCCGCCGCGAAGCACCAGCCGGTCATCGCCGGCATGAAAATCGGTTTTACCCTTGATCGTGCCGAAGTTCGTCACCGTGTCAGCGGCTTTCCAGAACAACATGCCACCGCCAGCAGCATTCTGTTGTCCAACTGTGACTCCGGGAGCAACTGTAACCATGCTGGTCGTGCCTTCGGCACCCATCAATGCGATTCCGTAGTTGTTTGGAGCGTCAACCGTGACATCACTACTAACATCAATCACGATATTTCTTTTGGACTCAATATCCCAGTCCCTGCCGTACAGCGGATGGTTCGCGCCAGGGATAACGTCTGCTGTCAAACTGGAGTCAGCCGCCGCCTCCGCCGCTGTAACTACATCTGTCGCAATTACAACAATGCCGTGACTGCCCGAACCCGTTGTGGCACTTGTAGTAATCGGCTCGTCAATGATGAAGCGGGTCTCTCCTTGCGTGCCGCTGCCTCTGAAGTTGCTGCCGTCGCCGATTCGAACAAAGGTTTTAATGTCCTCCGTGGCGGCCTCCGCACTAACATCAACATGGGCGCCGATTCCAAGCGACCGGTCTCCGCTAGTGTAGAGCTTCGTTCCCGAATTAACTTCGTAGACAATGCCCGCACCCGCCTGATGGTCTCTATGCCTGACAAAAACTGCATAGTTGTCCGAGAACACAAAATTCGCTCGGAATGTATTCCATGCATTGACCCCGTCCTGCCCAGGCAATTCTCTTATTTTCTTGAGTGCCTCGGCAATCGCACGTCGATTAGCATATATGTCAGGAACCTGGAGCTGAAGCCTCGCCATGGGGCCTGCACCTGCATCAACCCCAGCATCGGGGCTGTCGAAAATATCATCCGCTGCCACTCCGGCATTTAACAATCTTGTCCTGTAGTCACCATAGTTGACTTGGGTCAAATACGATGGTAATGGGGCTACGTAGTCAGTATCACCTGTCGAACAACCAGAATCAGCAACAGTCGTTCCATCATCCAGGCAACCTCCTTTTGTCATGCCCCAGCGGAAAAACAGTTCCATTTGCTCTAGCTTCAGACCCGTTGAAGGGCTGTAACTGGGGCCGCCCCATAGCCGGTCCTGGTTTGTATTGCCGCCCGCATACGTCCACCAGACGGCAGACCCCAGATTTATGCCGCTCCAGCTATCGGTTATTGTACGGTCCTTAAGCGGGTCCACGATCTCGGCGAACACCGCCCGTATGCCAGGACTGCTCACACCGTTTGTGCGAATTTCCAACGGTGTATCGACTCTCACGCTACCGCTGCCTCTCGCATACCCGATAACAATACCGGGGCTTTGGGCGCCGGCAGTATGCAACCGCGTAGCAGTCCGATCACTAATACGCGTTGCGCCGCAAGTACTGCAATGAACAGATGTATTTATCATTTCGATCTCTGACGCGTCACTGAGCCGAACTGTGCCTACGTTGTTGTTCCCGGTCACCAGGTCAAGATAGATACCCCGGGCATACTGCCCCCCTCTTCTCGATATCCAGCCTTCAATATGAGATCCTCTTGACAGTTCGATAGTAACAGGGCCTTTCCAGCCATCCTCGGCATGGCTCACGCTGATTCCAACTCGCCCTCTATCGTCCCGGCCTTGGAATCCGGCTTTTATTCTGGAGTTGACCATTTTCACAGTAACCGATTCAAAATAACCGCCAGGGTTGACAGCGACGATAGCGTCGCCCGATTCTGGAAAATTCCCTGGAGCTCTATGCACTAACTTAGGATTCTGACTGGAGCTGCCGTCTTCCTTAATATCTTCAATTACAAGCTCGAACTTAACCAGGCCGTTCGGATTGAGCTGCATAGAGTCTCCAACGAACAGGTGACCGTCTGCCTCAGTAACGAATCTGTACCGATTTGGATTTTCGCTAATCAAATCCCTGTAAATGTACTTGCTCTGAATGAAGTTGTCGCCATTCTCCTCCACCAGATACTCTGTGTTGGTCAGTTTTCCCGCCGGTGCCGTTGCTAAGCCTGATTTCCGATTGCCGCCTGTTTCCTCTTCAACGTCCATCAGCCGCCAGAAAACTTTTTCACTCAATTCTTCCGTGGTTAGCCCAGCCAAGTCGGCTTCCGTAGCCAGCCTGTAGCACCTACCGCTGTTGGCGGCATTCGTGCAATCATCGACTACATACTCCTTGGGCATATCGGCCTTGGCTGTGGTTCCATGAAATCCACTGCCGCTGACAGCAACGCTGCCTCGCTCAACGGCCCAGCGAACCCGTTCTGCATCAAAATAACTGGCACCGTCTTTTCTTAAAGTATAAGTTATCACGCCGTCGGATTCTATGGTGCCACCGTTATTTGCATTAGGATATGCACTATACCAAGGACCTGGGTTAGTATAGAAGTTTCTGTATGTAACTTCATCGGCAGTGTCAATGCACCGAATTTTTAGTTTTCCCTCGCTACGCCCCCTCTTGAATGTGTCGACTCCAATGCTGCGCTTATGGTTAGTAGCGCCAGGTGTCAAAGGTGCTTCCTGCACACAATCCCAATACAATTCCGTAGACCACGCATCTTCGTTGGGGTAGAACATCGACGAGAATGCTAATAGCATTACAAGCGCAGGCAATAACAGCAGTATCCTGCGATGCTTTTCAGCACACGAATACATTCGTACCGCACTCTGATTAACTTTCATAACTCCCCCTAAAAGAATTATTAAAACAAACGGCGGATAGTAGATTATTAACCATCCAGTGATTACATCAAGTTAATGGCGCAAATATAAACTACCCCCCCCCCCCTGTCAAATGAGCGTGCTAGCTTACTAGCATATGAGACTTGGGCCAGCATTGTCACAAAGATAACTCGCATGTTGCTCAGTAACGATGAGTTGACTATTTTTCGGATTAAAAACAGGGTGGGTGAAGGTGCGGCTGAACCAGTTGCCAAAGACATCAAGCGATTGACAAATGAAGAAGGATGGTCTGCCGATGCGGAACACCTGAAAGGCGGCGACCAGATGAATGTAATGCTGAGCTAAACCGGTCACTTTGCGAACCATTCTGAGGAAGGTCAGAACTTTTTGCGTCGATTTCTGGAGGTTTCTGCCCGCCTTTTGACGGGGTAGCTCACGTTCTTGAAATTTTCCTCAAACAGGATTTTCCAGGGCAGGCAAATTATTTTTCAAGCAAGAACAAAAATTCCTTGTTTGGCTGGTCAGTGTCTCCCAACCATTCGTTCGTCCACTTCATATTGGCCATAACATTCTTCTTGTAATCCAGTTCAATTACATCCAGAAGTTTGCCATGGCTATGGATTACATCGCTCAACTCATCCGCAGTCGCTCTTCCCCCTGAGCCGTACGACAATATAATATGGCTTGCCTTGGTATTTCGAATTAGTCTTTCAATCGCCTCAACTGCAAAATAGCGATTGTTCGAACTACGTCTAAACTCCTCAAATTCTGATACAGACAATTTATCTGAAGTATCTGCACGCCTGTTGGCCTTGCCAAATAAAACTGGCTTGTCAAATAAAATTATGCTTTTCCATATGTGATAGTACGAGGCGTAACGTACTCTTGACGGAGGCATTTTTTCGTTATTTGACCCGTACGGCGGATCGTAGTACGCAATGTCTGCTGATACTTTCTTTGAAAGGTCAAATATATTGCTTCTAAACACTTGGTGCTCAGATTCTGACAGAAACACATCTGGCACTTTGAGCACGAGTTCTTGATAAGATCTTGGTGCCCAGTTTTTCAAATAGGAGACCTGATGACCCAGACTGCTGTCCACACGGTCCAAAGCAAGTATCAAACTGGTTAAAGCAACCGCCTTGTCTATTGGCGAAAGCTTGAGTTTTTCGATTTCTTGACGAATTGCGTCCAGTTTTCGTGTGTTATGTATTTGCCAAGGCCTTTTTCTGCCATCCGACTGAATGGAACTTCCGTTGTTTGGTTTCCCGCCATAGTACTGGGTGAACCAGCCATCTGTCGGTTTCAGGGTATTCAGGTGATCAACAAGGGGCTGGTAGTAGTCTCGTTTATTCTGGTTTAAAAGATAGCATTTGCCGAAAACTTCTGACCAAACAGCAATGTCGTTGCATATTATCTTAAAGCCCTGCTTTGCCAATGCCTGAGAGACTCTTGTAGTGCCGGAGAATCCATCAAGAACAGTGCTGGCACCAACTTTCCTTGCTAGTTGCAGTATGTACGGAATGATAGTTAATTTGGAACCGGCATATTTAATCCCTTCTGTAGAAGGTGCATTCATAGTCAACTCCCCGAACTCCTTTCTATGCTCTCAGCATCCTGAGCAGGTCATATATGAAAGCACCTCTGAAGTGCATGCCAATACTGCGCATGCGGCCGTCAGGCAGAAGTGTAGCCGCGCAATCTCGTTGAAAATTGACTTAATGCATCAATACCCGATTCCTCAGCCGTTCTGCACCATTCTTCCAGAGCCTGCTGAAGATTTTCGTATGAGGCGGATGATTTCAATGCAATTTTCTGAAGCGATTCTTTCATTGCGTACGCTTTTCGTAGTCGTTTATTGGTTTTCAGAAAATTTCGCAAAAATTCCTGCTTGGCCTTACTAAGCCTTGAATCTTCATATTTGACTAGCCTGCTAGCCTGCTTGATTCTCTTTCTGTATTCACCCGACGCTGCCTGAATTTCTTCCCGGCAAACTTTGATCAATACATCATTCACATAGTGTGAAATCACCTCAAATCGATTGGATACAAATACTTTTGCTGTTTCCAAATCACAGTTTTTCTTTTCCTTGCTGTGCTTGATAATTGGAATCTTGCGACGGATTTTCAACAACCCCAGCAAGTTGAGTAAACGAACGTACTGCCAACCAAGATCAATTTCCCATGGTCTGGTTGAAAATTGCGCGGAACTGGAATAAGCGTGATGGTTGTTATGGAGTTCTTCACCGCCGATGATAATTCCCCAAGGTACAATATTTCTGCTTGCGTCCGGCAGTTCAAAATTACGATAACCCAAATAATGGCCAATTCCATTAATTACCCCGGCGGCCCAAAACGGAATCCAAAGCATTTGCACAACCCAGATCAGGCTTCCTGCAACAGGGCCGAACAACAGTAAATCCAGAATCAGCAAAATGGCCAATCCATAGTTAGGATGAGCTTCATATATGTTTCTCTCAAGCCAGTCGTCCGGGGTTCCTTTTCCGTATTTTTCAAGAATTCCATCCAGTCGTGCCGCTTTGCGATACAGAATTATTCCACCCCACAGTACTGCATTGATTCCTTGAACTTGGGGACTATGCGGGTCATCTGTTGTTTCAACTGTAGCATGATGCTTTCTGTGAACTGCCACCCATTGCTTTGTAACAATTCCAGTTGTCAACCAGAGCCAAAATCGGAAAAAGTGGGAAAGTATCGGATGAAGTTCCAGTGCAGAATGCGCCTGATGCCGGTGCAGGTAGATTGTCACTGACACAATGGTGATATGAGTCAGTGACAGTGCCACTAGCACATACCCCCACCAGGGCAAGTCAAAAATTGCGAGATTCACTGGTTAATTGATCCTTGATAGACTTAACGTTCGCGATAAAAAATGCGTCCCTTGGTTAAATCGTACGGGGTTAACTGAACGTGAACCACATCGCCCTTGCTGATACGTATGTAATTCTTACGAACTTTTCCAGAGACATGTGCAATGATTACATGATCGTTTTCCAGTCTTACCCGAAAGGTCGTGTTGGGAAGCGAGTCCTCAACGACACCTTTCATTTCTATTTGGTCTTCTTTCGGCACACTAACATTAAGATTGTTGGATTTAAGCAAGTCAATAGGATAGTTTCAAGAACAGCCAAGGTCAAATAAAATTATAAAACAGTTGATTTGCAACAGGAAGTTTTTCAACTTTGGGAGGAATCTTCCAAGTACTTCCTCATTTGTTTGGCAACGGATTTTAACGGCTCCAAGTCATTCTCCTTAGTGTTCCATAGAATACTTACGTCTATTGACTGATAGTCGTGCCGCAGCTTGTTTCCAATGCCTGCAATACTGCCCCAAGGAATTTTCTCCCAGCGCGCCTTCAGTTCATCTGGCAGATGACGACTGGCTTCAGAGATGATTTCCAAATTGCGCTCAACGAGTTGTTGTGCTTGCCTGTCTTCTTCAAAGCTTTTGAAGTCGTGACCCTCTGTATCCAATTGAATATATTCAATCGCCTCAATAATGTTGTCAAGATAGACAATATGAGATTTTGTGTTCAAAATACTTTCTCGGCTTCACTTAGAATGTTGCTTTTACATGCAGGTGCAATACTGTCCCTCGTTAACACATCAACACTTCTGCCCAAGTGCTCCTCCAATACGTCTGAAACTGAAACGAGCTCAAGCAGGCCGAAGCCGAATTCCGGGTCAATGTCTACCAATACGTCAATGTCACTGTCAGGCTGTCCATGGCCTCTCACTATTGAACCAAACAGAGAAAGCGAAATAACTCCGTGTTTGCGAAGAAGCTTTTGCATACTCTTCAATTTTGCGACTATCTCCTTTTTGATGGGTATTTCCGTTCGAGCAATTTCTTTTCTACGTAGTTCCTGACTCATAAGGTTTCTGAGTGCTTCGCGAACAACTTCGCTTGCTGTGTTGTACAGGCCAGATTCAACCTTTCTACGTACATACTCTTCAAGGGTGGGTGTAAGAGAAACATTCATCAAAATTCATCCTTTTAATATAAATACATTTAGTCTATGTATAGCATAATTTGACAATTTTTGCTATTTTGTTTGTAAATGTTGCAAACAAGACAATTGAGTGCGCCCTCAATTGTCTTTGCGCAGGCAACCTGGTACGGCTCGTTCCGCGCCGGTGTGGAAAGTGCGTCCGGCGAGACCACCCTGAACTCGAAGGGGAGTCGCTGGGGCGTGAAGGGCTCGAACGAGATTTCCGACGGCCTGACGGCGGTGTACCGCTATGAAGAGGCGCTGGACCTGAGGACCGCCACGCTGGGCGCCGGCAACCGGCTGTCCTATGTGGGCCTGTCCGGCGGGTTCGGAACATTGACCATGGGCCGCGTCTGGGGCGCCGAGTACAACTCGACCGGCGCGATTACAGACAACTCCTACTTCTACGGCGACAGCCACGGCAGCTACAGAATCGGGCCTGCGCTTTCGTACGCAGTGTCGGCCGGCCCTGTGAGCATGCAGCTTGACGCCGTCATGGCGGGCGGAAATACCCCGATGGACACTGACAACGATGCGGATACTCCCGATGTCAACACTCGAGACACCAAGACGGTTGACCAGGTTCTGTTCGGTCTTTCGGCGGACTTCGGCAGCGGCAAGGTGGCGGTTTCGTACCGTGCGAACAGCACCGTTCCTGCGGTGAAGGACACCAACATCACGGCTGCTGGGCAGTTCACCTTCGGCGCTACCCGGGTCTATCTGGGCTATTCGCAGTTCAAAGAGCCTGACGACAACGATACGAGCACAGCAAATGTCGTGGATGCTCGAAAGACAACCAGCACATTTGCTGGAATCGGCGGTTCTTTCGGCGACACTGGCCTGTCGTATCTGATGCAGGTGACGCAGAGGAAGCAGGAGACTGGCGGGACTGCGGCGGCCAAGCCGACTCCTATTCTGCTGAGCATTGCGAAGTCGCTTGGAGGTTCATCCACGATTATTCTGGAAGGCGTGACCAACAACAAGACCTTCGCTGGTGCGAAACAAAAAGCAACAGTAGGGCTTATACTGAAAGTCGATTTCTAGTTGGAAATCTTAGCAACAAGAAAAGCGGGGTGCATGCACCCCGCTTTTCTTTGCCGAAAATCATGGCAAATGATGATATTCGCCTTGCATGGATTGCAAGACAACAATGCCGGTAAACCATCGCCGCGAAAAAATTTAACAAGCAGGCAAGCTGCTTGCAAGTCTGGTTCGAAGCTAGCTGTTCAAGTCAAGCAACATTGAATTGTCCCACCTTGACGCAGAGGGCAGAGTTTGGTTTTCATCTATTGCCGGTATTGATTGAAGCAATAGAAAATTCCAGCAGTACCGAGTACTCTTTCCTTGAAGTCTGGTTGCCATTTCTAGCATCTGACTGCGCGAACATGTTAATGAAGAATGCTGGTCTCTCTACTACTTCGGCTTCGTAAATCACCGGGGCTAGGCATAACTCGACTCTACTAACGACCGTTGATTAAAACAGTCCTGCATCAATATAAAACTGAATATGACTCTTCTTTCAAGGCGGTACACGCTGCAAAGTGCGGTGAAGCAGAATAGCCAACACCTAAATGTTTTCTGTACCGGACGGGGTCATTCAATCTTGCTTGACTCAAAACAAGATACTTGGCATGTGCCTTGAATCGCCAGCTTGGGTCAGACTTACAAGCAATTTGTCTGTTCGCTAAATTTTTCGCGGCAATTGTTTGCCGGCACTGTCGCCTTGTAATTCATGCAAGGGGAAAATCATCATTTACCATGATTTTCGGCAAAAAAAAGCGGGGTGCATGCACCCCGCTTTTCTTGTTGCTAAGATTTCCAACTAGAAGTCGACTTTCAGGAAAAGCCCTACCTGTGCCTTCTCTTTCGCACCGGTGAAGCTCTTGTTGTTGGTCATGCCTTCCAGAACGATCGTGGAGGAACCCCCAAGCGACTTCGCTACGCTCAGCACAACAGGTGTCGGCTTGGCCGCAGCAGCAGTCCCGCCAGTCTCTTGCTTCCTCTGCGCCACCTGCACTAGATACGACAGGCCAGTGTCGCCGAACGAACCGCCAATTCCAGCAAATGTGCTAGTCGTCTTTCGAGCTTGGACACCGTCTGTAGCAGCGACGTGGTCGTTGGGCTCTTTGAACTGCTGATAGCCGAGGTAAACCCAGGTGGAGCCGAAGGTGAACTGCCCAGCAGCCGTGATTTGGGTGTCCTTCACCGCAGGAACCGTGCTGTTCGCATCGTACGAAACCGCCACCTTGCCACTGCCAAAGTCCGCCGAAAGACCGAACAGAATGCGGTCTACCGTCTTGGTGTCTCGAGTGTTGACATTGGGAGTATCTTCATCTTCGTCAGTGTCCATCGGGGTATTTCCGCCCTTCATGACGGCATCAAGCTGCATGCTTACAGGACCAGCGGACACTGCGTACGAAAGCGCATTGCTGACTCTGGTGCTTCCTGAACTGGGCCCGTACCAGTAGGAGTTGTCTATTATCGCACCGGTCGAGTTGTACTCGGCGCCCCAGACGCGCCCCATGGTCAACGTTCCAAACCCGCCGGACAGGCCCACATAGGACAGCCGGTTATTGTCCCCCAGCGTGGCGGTACTCAGGTCCAGAGCCGTTTCATATTTATACGTCGCCATCAAGCCGTCGGAAATCTCGTTCGAGCCCTTCACGCCCCAGCGGGAACCGGGTGTGAACAGAGTGGTTTCGCCGGACGCACTTTCCACGCCGGCGCGGAACGAGCCGTACCAGGTTGCCTGCGCAAAGACAATTGAGGGCGCACTCAATTGGGGAAATTGGCTTCTGTAGAATACCCTTCCAATTTGCTTAGATAGTTACTTAGATTTCCAAGCTACTCCATAGATGACTTTTAACGCAAGTGCGTCATCAGTACTATTAATTTGGCTTGAGCTTTCGCCTCTTTCAATCTGGAAACTTTTCAAGTTTGGAGGACTCCACACAGAATAAGGCAGTTTCTCGGAAATTTGTTCAAGGCTACTACAAGGATAAGCTCTGTGGTCGAGATCAATTACCGGATTCTTAAAACCAATACCCAGTAGCAAATCCCCTAAATTCGACATTTCAAATTTTTCATAGCGTTGTAATTTTCCAAAGCCAGCTTCTTCTTTTGTTGCACTGTTCTCAATACTGGAGTCGGTTGCAAGTAATGAAAACAATAGCAGACCATCGGGAGTTAGTACTCTCTGACACTCTGAAAAAAACTCTGAAGGGTCGCAAATTGACGCGGCTAAATTCGACACAATGAGGTCGAAAGAATTGCTTTCTTGAAGACAAATTTTTTCCCAATTGTCTTTACAGACTACAGTTGCATCAGAGTAGAGGGAATTAAGCGCCTTCGACAAATATTCGATTCCGCAACTAATGCTCAGTATTCCAGTCGGCTGAATCTTGAAAAAGTGCAATCTGTCAGTTAATTCTTCTGCCACGCATTTGAGCACATTTGGAAAATCTTCAATCCAATTGAAAAAGTCTTCTTCAACTTGATTATGTTGCACAGCTTTAGTTTAGGGATTTGAACAAACTCTGTCGAAATATTTATTCGTATGACTTTGCCAGTTCGACATACTTCTTGTGAATGGCATTTACCAATTCAATAAACTCATCCATAGAACCCGAATTTTGAATTACATCATCTGCATGTTGCAATCGTTTGGCGCGTGATGCCTGAGCTTCAACAATTTTCTCAACATCCAGTCTTGATTGCCGATCTCTCTGCATGGTTCTGGAAATTTGCAACTCTTTGGGGACATCAATAACAAGCACTCGATCAAGGGGGTATTTCCTGTTTGATTCAGCAAGCAACGGAATTACAACTACACAGTATTCACACTTTAGACAATCAAGACGATTCATCACTTCTTCCCAAATTCTTCCATGAAGAATCTGTTCCAAGCGAGTTTTTCTCGATTTATCTTCAAAAACCATTTTCCTGAGAAGGGTGCGATCCAACTGTCCGTTTTTACAAACAATTTCTTCGCCAAATGCTTCAAGAATTTCGTTGTATGCAGGCAATCCGGGTTCTACCAGCTCTTTCGATATTGCATCCGTATCAATCACAGGAACTCCGAGACTCTCAAAATGATTGCTCGCGGCAGTTTTGCCGCTTCCAATTCCGCCTGTGATTCCAACGACTAGCATCAATTCCTGAATGGTGTTCTATGCATTCTCAACGCTGTCAATAGTGGCTCCCCCCAGACAAACATCTTGATCGTAAAATACTATTGCCTGTCCAGGAGTAACGGCTTTTTGAACATTGGAAAATTCCACTTTAGCCTTGTTGCCATTTACTTGCCTGACTACGCAAGACTGCTCCATGCTGAGGTAGCGCACTTTGGCTTTCTTTACTCTTGAATATTCTGATTTTCCGGATATCCAGTTTACTTCCGAAGTCTTGGTTACCTGGCTATACAACAATGGGTTGTCGCTACCCTGCACTGCAACAACAGTGTTATTTCGAATATCTTTCCCCGCAACATACCATGCGTCTCCTTCGCCGCCAATGCCCAAGCCAGTTCGCTGTCCAATGGTGTACAGAAACGCACCGTTGTGCTCGCCGAGCTTCTTTCCCTCGGGAGACACGATGGGACCTTTGTTTGAGTCCAGATACTGCAGCACGAAGGTTCTGAAATTTCGCCTGCCAATAAAGCAAATTCCGGTGCTTCCTCTTTTGTTGTGTGTACGCAACCCCATGTTCTTTGCAGTTGCCCGGACTTCCGATTTTGTTAATTCGCCAACCGGGAATATTACGTTTTGCAACGACTCTTGATGCACGCCATGCAAGAAGTAGGTTTGATCTTTCTGCTTGTCTACAGCTTTAAGAAGTCTTGTACAGCCGTTGTTGCGGCTCACGCGTGCGTAGTGTCCAGTAGCAACATAGTCGGCTTTGAGTCGCTTTGCCCATTCTGGAAATTCGCGAAATTTGATTTCAACATTGCAGGCAATATCCGGATTGGGAGTTCTTCCAGCTTTCAGTTCATCCAGAAATCCCAAGAATACTCTTTGCCAGTATTCGTACGAAAAATTTACTGTATGCAATGGAATTCCGAGAGTTTCGCAAACGTTTTCCGCATCGGCCAAATCTTGGGCCGCACTGCATTCCTCTGAATCATCTTCTTCCCAGTTTTTCATGAACAGGCCGGTTACCCGATACCCTCTTTCCAGTAGCAATCCAGCCGCCACCGACGAATCGACGCCTCCAGACATTCCTACGACAACATGAGGTTCACGGGACATATTCAATTTTTTGTAAATTTGGGCTAAAATCCATGCAGAATTCAGTATATTTCTGTATATGTATACTTGGAAATTGAAAAACACTTGTGGTGTGCAATTGTTTTTTAAAATTATAATCAATGCACAAGCATATTAGGTAAGGATCAATAAAAGGAGAAATTCTGACAATCAGGAGAAAATCGTGGGAGAAATCTATTCGGAGACAACTGATTTACAAACGCAAAATGCGAAGCCGAAGCTGAAAAAGCCTCGCCTTTACAAGGTTATACTTGTAAATGACGATTATACTCCTATGCACTTTGTGGTTTATGTGCTTCAGAAGTATTTTTTGCTGGCGGAAGAAAATGCAGTGAACGTCATGTTGAATGTTCACCAGAAAGGGCGAGGTATTTGCGGAATTTACGCGCGAGAAATTGCTGAGATGAAAGTTCGGGACGTGCTTGATTGCGCACGACGGCATAATCATCCATTACAGTGCACCATGGAACCCGAATAAGGTGTTTTCGGAAGAGCTTGAACATTCCCTGAGTACTGCTGTAGAACTTGCGCGCAACCACGAGCACGAGTTCGTAACCGTTGAGCATTTGCTGTTGTCGATGCTGGACGATTCAACAGTGCGTGAAATTCTGGACGAATGCGGCGCAGACATTCAGCAATTAAAATCTGATTTGGAGTTTTTTCTTTCCGACAACAATATCCCTCACGCCGACTGGGGCGACCAGGTTGCACCGAGATCCACTCATGGTTTTCGACGTGTTCTGCAACGGGCGTTGCTACACGTGCAAAACTCCGGGCAAGGCAAAGTTCATTGCAAAAACGTACTCATCGCCATCTTCGGTGAAAACGAGTCACACGCTGTCTATTTTCTTCATGCACAGAATATTCAGCGGTACGATGTCGTTCGTTATGTTGCTCACGGCATTGGAAAATTGAGAGTCGAAAGTGAAGATGAATCTTTGATTGAGGGGGAAGTTGATGCCGAAGAGTCTGAAAACAACCCGATCAAGAATTATTTGCAAAACCTGAACGAAAGAGCAAAGCTGGGGAAAATCGACCCGCTTATCGGGAGAGAACCGGAAATCGACCGAACTATTCAGATACTCTGTCGCAGACGAAAAAACAATCCATTGTTCGTGGGCGATGCAGGTGTAGGAAAAACTGCAATTGCAGAAGGTCTGGCAAAAAGAATTCATGACGAACAAGTCCCCAAACTGCTTTCAGATTGCAAGATTTATGCGCTGGACATGGGTTCTTTGCTCGCCGGTACAAAATACCGCGGTGATTTCGAGCAGCGACTTAAATCGGTGGTAAAAGAACTGAAAAAAGACCGGGGTGCAATCTTGTTTATTGACGAGATACACACTGTTATTGGAGCGGGTGCCGCGTCTGGAGGCACCATGGATGCATCAAATATTCTAAAGCCCCTGCTAGTATCAGATGAATTGCGGTGCATGGGGTCGACTACGTACCAAGAGTATAGAGGGATATTTGAGAAGGACCGCGCACTTGCGCGCCGTTTTCAGAAAATTGACGTCCTGGAACCGTCAATTGACGAAACTGTTGATATTCTTCGCGGGTTGAAGTCAAGTTTTGAGTTGTATCATAGTGTTCGATATACAATTCCCGCCTTGCGGGCCGCAGTCGAGTTGGCAAATCGCTACATCACGGACCGCAAGCTCCCCGACAAGGCGATTGATGTCATTGACGAAGCGGGAGCATACAGTCGACTACAAACTGGTAAAAACAGAAAAAAGACAGTCGGAGTGAAAGATATCGAGAGAATTGTCTCCCGAATTGCTCGGGTACCGCCGCGAACCGTTTCTACCAGCGACATCAAGACATTGCGAAATATTGAGCGAGATCTGAAGCTTGTTGTATTTGGGCAGGATGAAGCAATTGAAACGTTGGGAAGCGCGATAAAGCTTTCTCGCTCAGGGCTCGCAAACCCGGACAAGCCCATCTCCAGCTTCCTTTTTTCTGGTCCCACAGGCGTTGGTAAAACAGAGGTTGCCCGGCAACTTGCCATGACACTTGGTATTGAGCTGATTCGATTCGACATGTCCGAGTATATGGAACCGCATACTGTATCGCGTTTGATCGGTGCGCCGCCGGGCTATGTTGGGTTTGACCAGGGGGGACTACTTACAGAAACAGTGAACAAGTCTCCGCATGCAGTGCTGCTACTTGATGAAATTGAAAAAGCGCATAACGATGTATTCAATATTCTCTTGCAAGTAATGGACTACGGTACATTAACGGACAACAACGGCCGAAAGACCGATTTTCGCAATGTTGTAATCATCATGACAACGAATACAGGAGCAACTGAAATTTCACGATCCTCCATCGGGTTCATGGAGCAGGACCATTCAATTGATGACATGCCGGCGATTCAACGCAGGTTTAGCCCTGAATTTCGGAATCGAATTGACGCGATTATACGCTTCAAGGCGTTGGAGATGGATACCATACTGCTTGTTGTTGACAAATTTTTAATGGAACTGGAACAACAGTTGGCAGATAAGGGAGTAGAGTTCACGGTAAGCAAGAAAGCACGGGAGTGGCTTGCAGAAAAAGGATTTGACAGCACGATGGGGGCGCGTCCCATGGAGCGGGTGATTCAAGAAAATATCAAGAAAAAGCTTGCGGATGAAGTTCTTTTCGGAAAATTGGTGAATGGCGGCAAGCTTCACGTTGTAGTTAAAGGCGATTCACTTGACTTGAAATTCGACTCGGCTGAGGAGAAACTGGAAAGTTGACAGGAATTCGGTTAGTGAAATGCCGAATTGCAAAATTTAGACCAGTTTTTTTATTGCGAAAACTGGTTTAAACAGCAAAGTCAAGGATCTCGAATGTCAAATTGGGTTTTTTATTTTTGAATTTCACTATCCGTATCGGAATGTTGTTGAATTCGGGAGCTACCCAGATGGTGAACCAACGACCACTGTCATTGACATTCTTCATGGTGATTCGCAAACTTTGCACTGTTCCCAAGCTAGTATCAATTTGTTCCGGCTGAAGATCGGTATAGACATAATTCCGAAAATTCTTGTCTTCGATAATACTAATATAGTCACCCTGCAATTCGTTCAACGGAGTCAAAATCAGAGAGGCATACCAGGATTCAATGTCGTAGGATGGGACCGTTGGCAGGGAAAGGATATCACCGCCAGCAAGTGCTAAAATTCCACTGTTCCGATCGAACTCTCCGCTCATTGATTCTGACACCTTGGCACTTTCGATTGAAAATCGTTTCGGAATAATTTCTTTCTGTTTAAACTCAAAGACCGAAATTTGCTTGTAGGACTGCGACCCGAAAAATGCTGCAAGCGAATTCGGTTCAATTTTATTCTCCACTCTATACTCGTCACCGTTTTGGACAATCGTCCTGTAGCTTCTTCCTGCTGACATGCCTTTATAGAAGACTTCGTAGGCAACACGAAGCTCTAGCTCTGATTGCGCTTCACTAGCGCGAACAGTAAAAATGGTTAGCGTGGCCAGAAATGCACAGATAGCCAGCAAGGGCACTGTGCGAAGACTAAGACATCTGACAGCAATTTCCACAGGAATTTCCGTTTGAATGACATCGGATAAATTGACCTGGCGACTCTTCGCCATCCAATAAAACTTTTCCATCAAAGATTTTCAGTCTGTTTTCAGAATACCACTGAATTGCCAGCGGATAGATTACATGCTCGCAAGAATGCACTCGATTTTGCAAACTCAGGCTGGTGTCGCCGGACTTGACTTCCACTTCGGCCTGTACAATTACAGGGCCGGCATCAAGTTCTGGCACAACGAAGTGAACAGTTGCCCCGTGGAACTTTTCATTGGCATTCAGTACGCGTTGATGCGTATTCAGCCCCTTGTATTTTGGAAGCAAGGACGGATGAATGTTCATGATTCTTGATTCGAACTGGTCAACAAAACTTTTAGTCAAAATACGCATAAACCCTGCCAGTACAACCAAGTGAGGCCGATAGTGCCTGACAATTCTGACTAGCTCGTCGTCGTAGGCTTGCTTGTCTGGAAATCTTTTTGGGTTGACAAATTCCCGGGGGATTTTTTCCTTTTCTGCTCTGGACAGCGCAAAAGCATCTTCAACATCACTTACAACTGCCACTATTTCGACATTCAAACTGCCTGTTTTAATCTGGTCAATAATAGCTTGCAGATTCGAACCCTTTCCGGATGCGAGAACTACGATTCTGGTGCGCTGGTTACTCATGGATCAATTCAACTCTGTTCGTTGTTTCTGCTTTAATTATTTCACCAATGGTGAAAGCGTTCAACTCGTGCGCTTCAAGCTTGGCTTTAACTGCTTGCTCGCTATCTTGCGGAACTACAACCACGAATCCAATCCCGCAATTAAAGGTAGCCAGCATTTCGTCATCCGGAATTTTTCCAACAGATTGCAGCCACGTAAACATCGGTTCCCGAGTCCATGAATCAGTAAAAATTCGTGCAGTCAGACCGTCTCGAACTACGCGTTTGATATTTCCGGGGATGCCACCGCCAGTGATATGAGCCATGCCATGAACTGGTACTTCCTTAAAAATTTCAAGCAACGCAGGAACATAAATTGTAGTTGGTTGCATCAAGAAGTCTCCAATGCTGTTTTTTCCAACTTTTTGCGTCAGAGATGTTTCCTGGTCATGCAGGATTTTCCGAATCAGAGAATAGCCGTTGGAATGAAACCCCGAAGACGAAATTCCGATTATGACATCACCTGATTGAATGTCTGCTCCGTCAATAATTCCTTTTTTCTCAACAATACCGACTGCGAAACCCGCCAAGTCATATTCGTCCGAAGCGTAAATTCCGGGCATTTCTGCAGTCTCACCCCCGATTAATGCACATCCGGAAATTTCACAACCCTTGCCAATCCCTTCGACAACATCGCGGGCAACACCTGCATCCAGTCGGCCTGTAGCGAAATAGTCCAGAAAATACAATGGTTCTGCCCCATGAACAACAATATCATTTACGCACATTGCTACCAGATCAATTCCAATGGTATTGTGCTGTTGCAGTTCAAATGCAATCTTGAGTTTTGTCCCCACACCGTCTGTGCTGCTAACCAGCACAGGATTTTTGTAGCCCCCGGGAACTTCAAACAAAGCGCCAAAACCGCCAATTGTACCCATGCACTCGGCTCTGAAAGTGCGTTTGGCAAGCGGGGCAATTGACTCAACGAACCTGTCTGCCGCTTCTATATCCACCCCTGAATCTTTGTAGCTTGAAGCAGTTGTGCCGGAGGAAGCCTCATTCCTGAAGTGTTCAGACAATGATTGTGCCTTATTCATCTTCAAGCTTGTTTTTTTCCTTCAATTGCTCACTATATTCAGCAGGCAACAATGAGGCATGCCGTATTCGTGATGTATATTAAATTACGATGGGAAGCAGATTCTTTCTAAAGTTCTCAAATAAGGTGTCAAGACATATATGAAAATTTCAACTATGTTTGCATTTGTTATTAAGGACACCTGTTTTGCGTTAATAGGTGAGTATGATTACTGTATTGGTATACCTTGCCTTTAAGTTTTCCCTTACCTATCAACTCTTTAAAATCCTGTTGTAAACGTCCATCTTTTGTAGTTAACAATCGAATATTACCTGCTAGTGCTAGTGCTAATATATGAGCGTCATCTGATTTCAGTTGTACACTCTCCAATTCCCTTACTTTACTGGCAACATCCTTTTTATTGACAACTTTTAGTAATCCAATCTCACGATAAGTATTAATTTGCGTATGCATTTCGGAATGATTTCTTAGCTCTCTATCGAATTTTTCATATGACGAATATGCTATCTTGCTCGAACCACTTTCTATCCAATCTTTCAATGGTTTTAGGTGTTTATTCCTGAGATAGTCATCATACATGTTTACATCAATGATGACACACATGGATTAATCCTCCATTCCAAGAAGTCGGTTTGACTCTTTTAGAAAAAAGTTACGAAAACCTTGTGGCACGGATAGCATGTTGGCTTGGTCGTCAAATTCAATATTATGAACCTTGACACCATTTTCACTAGGTTCACAATAAATTAGTGAAACATCCTGTGGAGATAAATTGCCCTTCATTATTTCAATTCTGGCTCTATTTATCATTGCGTCACTATGAGTTTCAATGATATATGAGAGAGATACGTCTTTGTACAATGTTATAAGCAAAGAGACAAATTCTGCTTGGGCTCTCGGATGGAGATGCAACTCAGGTTGCTGCATTAGGAATGTGCGATTTGTCTCTCTGTCAAAAATTCGAACTAGTATCGGAAGAATTTGGCTTACTCCATAGCCGATATCAATTAGATTGACTATAGATTCATCGTGAACTTTGAACTGTATTTGAAACGGGTCACTAACAAACCCACTTAAAGTTCTCACATTTATTTCTTTGAACAATCCAGAAGATTTACCGAATTCTTCCAAACTAGATTTGAGTTTTTTCCACCTCTTAGGATATGAACGGTACAAATTTACCAAAAAGTTGGCCATTTCATTTCCTTCGTGGTCTTGAAATTCCGCAACAGGGTCATAGGTTCGCTGGGGTTTAGACCGAATTGGTGCAAAACTCTTGAATTCATAGTTGTGGTGTGGCGGGGTAATTATTCCATGACTAACTCCATCTTTGTGCTCCAAATTTCCTTTAGATTCATTCTTAAAAACTTTCTTTTTAAGAACATCTATTAGTGCAGTACGGTCTTCATTTTTATCGTCAGAATCACTTTGAGATAAATCTTCTATATATATTCCTAGTTCTAAGTATCTTAAAAAACTACCACAATTCGATGCTTCAATTTTGAAAACCTTACGATTACCCTTTGGTTGCATACTAGCAACTTTGGGGCGAGTAATTTTTCGATTTGCCGCTGCTCTCCAGTAAATCTCGACATCCTGAAAAATTATTCTGAAAGTACTAATAAAAGGTTCAGAACCATTCTTTCGCTCGCGCATATGAAGTAGTATTTTCAAATTTTCCTCGTTCCCGTTCGGAAATTCAAAGCCAAGTTGAAAACTATTTGATTGTGTGGAGTTACTGTTTCCTTTTCTCACAATGTCAGCAAACGCCCCCATTTCATATGGAGCACGATTGAAGTTAAGATTCTCCATATGGTATGTACTTAAGATTTTATTAAAACCTAAGAAATCACCAAGTATCTGAATACAACCCAATAAAGTAGACTTGCCGGTGCTATTCTCGCCAACAAGAAATGTCAAAGGCCGCAAATTAAATTCCTGTTTTCCTTCAAAACAACGAATATCAGATAACACAAATTTACAAAGTTTTTCTTTCATATGAATGGATTCAACCCATGAAGTTCTTTTCGAGTTTCGTACAATTTTTTTTCATGCTATTGTACATCACATTTGATTGACTGCTTGGACCTCCACTTTCTTCAAGAGAATTAAACCATCGTTCAAAAAAATTACAGTTTTTCAAGGTCAACTACTTGTGTACGAAGACACTTTTTATAATAGATTGCTTTGAATTGATTCAAGGTACACGAACAGCAACTTGAATCTAACATATACTTTTATACTGTGAAATTCTTGACTTGATATCTATGCAATGTACGCGATAGCATCCCAAATTCCAAACCTGCTCACCCTGTTGCGAATCTTGGCGGCACCAGTACTGATATTGCTGTTACGCGACAACAATTATGAACTGGCATTGATTGTATTCATACTTGCAGGAATTACAGATGGCCTTGACGGGTATATCGCAAAACGGTTCAACTTTGTATCCGAGCTAGGGGCTCACCTGGATCCGCTGGCAGACAAAATTATCATAATTTCAGCATACTGCATGCTTGTTTGGCTGGGATTAATCCCATTTTGGCTAGTTACTCTTGTCATATTCAGGGATATCATCATCGTAGGAGGCTACATGGTGCTGATGTATCTGGATGGAGACATTCCAATGCTTCCCACAATTATGAGCAAGTTGAATACTGTTTTTCAGATTTCGCTTGTGATATCTGTGTTATTGGAAAATTCGGTCTGGAACTTTATTCCCGGATCCAGTGTTGTGCTTCTGTATGCAGTCGTGATCACAACCATTGCAAGCGGTGCACAGTATGTCTGGGTTTGGGCAATTAAGCCAAGCTCGAAAGAGTCTCCAGAAAAATCTGCTTAAACGAAGAATGGGAAAAGCGATGAACAGGCAAGGAATCCTGCCCGTCGTTATTACTGATAATGCAACATTCGACAATTACCTTTCGTCGAACAACCATCATGTTGTAAAGTTCATTCGCCGGATGCTGGATGGCGAGTCAATCGGCAAAGTAGCCTATATATGGGGGCCCAGAGGAGTTGGGAAAACGCATTTGCTCTATTCTGCATGCAAGCACGTCGAAAATAGTTACTACATCCCTTTGGGTAGTCCAGACTTGGAACCCCAGTTCCTGGACGAACTGGATGCTACTACCTTAATCTGTATTGACGATGTGCATCGCGTAGCTGGTAGCATGGCCTGGGAAAAGCAAATTATGGCATTGTTTGAAATCACCCAAGTCCAAAATACCAGATTAATACTCACTGCCAATGCGCCGCCCCAATCCATTGAATTTCATTTGCCAGACCTGATGAGCAGACTGTATTCAAGGGAAATTTTCAAACTCAGTAGCGTTTCCGATGATGACAAGATCAAAATACTAATGAAGCGCGCTTCGCGGCGCGGTATTCAAATCGACGAACCGGTGGCGCGTTTCGCCTTGAAGAGATATGCAAGAGATATGCACACATTGCTAAACTTGCTGGACCGGATTGACAGCACTACTTTGGAGCAGCACCGCCGCGTAACCATTCCGTTTCTAAAGCAAATTGAAAATTCTGGCTAAACAGGGAAAGTCGAGCGATCACATATCAGGCTTTAGGGCCTTTGCAGTTTTTGCAAGTCTTCGTCCTAGGGCCAGACACAGATTTTCCTCATCTTTGCTGAATGGGTTTTCGTTTACTACTCCTGCTACATGCGATGCACCGTACGGCGTTCCCCCACTAGCAGTACTGACCAGTGCGGGTTCGGTATACGGGATTCCGACGATAATCATGCCATGATGCAGTAGCGGCAACAACATTGAAATCAAGGTTGTTTCCTGCCCGCCGTGCATTGAAGAAGTGGATGTGAATACTGCGGCCGGCTTGCCGACCAACTTGCCGGTTAGCCATAAGCCACTCGTCGAATCAAGAAAGTACTTTAACGGTGCCGCCATGTTGCCGAACCGGGTTGGACTGCCCAAAGCAAGTCCGTCACACTCTTCCAGATCGCTCAGAGACGCATAGGGATAGCCCTCAGAGGGAATTTCATCCTCAACTGCTTCAGTTACTGTAGAAACGGCAGGAACACGACGCACAACTGCTTCGCAGCCCTCTTCGGAATTTACACCTCGGGCAAGCAAATTGGCAAGTCGTTCCACACTGCCGTCGCGGCTATAGTAGAGAACCAATATCTTGATTGCGTCCATAGTCAAATGATAATTTGTTCCCGATTGGTTTGCTCGCCAATAATTCTTTCGTAGCTGAATGAATCAAGATTGAGTGTTCTATATTCATTGTATGCAATTAGTTCGGATACTCCCCTCCCGATTGCAGGTGCCTGCTGCAGGCCATGTCCGCTAAAACCGTTTGCGAAGTAGTAGTTTGAGATGGTCGGATGGGCACCAACAATACCGTTTTGGTCAAACTTGTTGAAGTCATAGTGTCCCGCCCATGAGTTTACAACGCGAACAGACTCAAAAACTGGTATTCGGTGTGCCAGAATGGGCCAGATAACATTGTCAAAGAAAGAGTGGTCCACTTCAAGCGAATAGGAGTCCGGGTCGTTTTCCGTTGATGGTGAAATTCCGCAAATGTAGTTGTTGCCTTCCGGTCGGACATACATTCCCGTCGGGTCGACAACCATAGGCATGTTCCGGACCGTTTCGCGGCAATTGAAAACAAACACAAATCTTGCGCGAGGAACCACTGGAAGATGGATTCCGGCAAGTTCGGCAAGTTCTCCGGCGTACGGCCCGCCAGCATTTACAAAAGCTCCGCAGAAAAATTTCTTTCCGGATTTGGTGGTAACGCCTGTAACCCGGGATGCAGACAATTCCACCAATTCAACTTTTTCATTGAAATACACCGCTCCCAAAGAAACTGCTTTCTTTTGCAAAGCAATCAGCAGACTATAGGGGTCAAACCAGCCTTCTTTTTCCAAGCCTCTTGTTCCAGCTGCAAGGTCAACAGCATTCAACCATGGAAAATTCCGGGACAGCGCATCTTTTTTCAACAACTCAACCTGTGCGCCAGCTTCCAATTGAACTTTGTGGTTTGCTGTTAACTGGAACAGGCCAACGGGGTCGGAAAGAATCAAATAGCTGGCGGGAACCAGTGAGATGTCAGGCTCATGATCGCTTGTTCGCAAATATTGGTCGACATTCGCAATGAATTTCCAGCCGAATTGGGAAATTTGCACATTCAACGGCGTAGAAAATTGCTGACGAATGGAGCCTACTGATCGGGTAGTTGAACAGTTTCGATAAGACGAATCTTTTTCGAAAACTGCAATACTGCCTTTAAAGTCTGGACTGCATGCAAGAAAATACGCTATTGCGCTTCCCAGTATTCCGCCGCCGGTGATTACTACATCAAACCTGTCTGAGTCCCTGTTTTTTCTATTGCCTGACATTTTTCACGGAATATCAAATGCATGAAACATTGAAAAAATTTAATCTTGTGGCAAACTCTATTTAATATGGTTACACCATAATATCCATAATTGAATTGAGTTTTAATTTAAATCCAAGTGAGATTTAGAGGGCAAATAAAATGATTTTACAGACCAACAAATTCAAAAACATATCGATCGCAACTTCGCTCCTGGTTGTATTTGCGGTGGCCTTGGCAGTCATTGCACTGCGACCTGGTGAATTTGTAATGGCAGATTCCAATGCGAATAGTAGCGGCATTGCTGGAGTGCAGAACGGTTTCGCCGACGTAGTGGAAGAAATCACACCGACCGTCGTAATGATTACCGTCTCCAAGGTTCAGCAGGAAGTCGACTATTACGGTGGTTTCGATGAAAGATTCAAGAAATTCTTTGAACCATTTCCCGACATGGAAAAGTTTTTCGATTGGAATCGCGGCCAAGGCGAACAGCCCAGAGAATTTTCCCCGCCCATGATGGGTGCTGGGTCAGGCTTTGTTATTCATCCAGATGGATACATTGTAACAAATGCTCATGTAGTTGATGAAGCCGAGCAAATTGAAGTAACTCTGGATGACGGTGAAGAATATATTGCCGAAGTAGTCGGTATTGACCGGTTGACTGATTTGGCAGTTTTGAAGATCGATGCAGACGAACCGCTGCATTACGCCAAATTCGGAGATTCAAAGAATTCAAGAGTTGGCGACTGGGTTATTGCAGTTGGCACCCCGTTTGGTTTGACACATTCGGTTTCAGTGGGCGTCATTTCAGGCAAGGAACGCGTTGTATCCAGAGAGTCCGGCATTGAATTGATACAAATCGATGCGGCTGTAAACAAAGGCAATTCAGGAGGTCCGCTATTCAATCTTCAAGGCGAAGTCATCGGTGTCAATACAATGATATTCTCCCGAACCGGGTTGAATGCCGGCGTTGCGTTTGCAATCCCGTCGGCGCTGACTCGGGAAATATCGGACACCTTGATTGAAGATGGCCAAGTAAAACGAGGCTGGCTTGGAGTTGCAATTCAGCCGATAACGCCTGAAATTGCTGAAGTCATGCAGATTGAAGATCCAAAAGGCGCCCTGATTGCCCAGGTTATCGAAAACAGTCCTGCCTCCAGTTCCGGATTGCAGGTGGGCGATATTATCGTTTCGTACGACAATCAGAAGATAGAACGGGTGCCGGAGCTTCCTCAAGTCGTCAGAGCCACGAAGCCCGGAACGGAAGTAAAGGTTGAAGTCTGGCGCGATGGCAAAGTGATTCCTGTTACAGTAAAAGTCAGTTCGATGGAAACAAACGGAGATGAAACTCAAATGTCCAGTATGAACAAGAAGCCTGATGAAGCGGACACCATGGGTTTCAAGCTTGCCGAGCTGAATGATGCGAATCGCGAAAGGTACGGCATCGACCAAGATACAGAAGGTGTAATTGTATTGGAAGTCGAGCCCGGCAGTCCTGCAGCGGAATCCGGAATCAGACCTGGCGATATTATCAAAAGTGTCAATCGCAATGCTGTGGACTCCGTGAAAGATGCTCAAGACAGAATCAGCAGTGCTGCGAACAGCGGCAAGAAAAATATTCTGATGCTGATTGAGCGGGAAGGCGGCAGTCGATTTATGACTGTTGCGGTTTCCTGATTAATAGGGGACATTATATACAATGATAACCAATTGCCATGATTAGAACTTATACATACACTGCAAAGATTTCCAAAGGGTGTCATAGAAACTTGGAAGAGTTTCTGAATCAGGAAACACTATTGTGGAACTGTGCCTTGCAGGAAAGAATAGATGCCTACAAGAAGCAGAATATAGGAATTTCCTATCTTGACCAGCAAAAGTCCTTAACAACAATAAGGCAAGAAGACGAGTGGTTTGAGAAGTTTCATTGTTCGTCCCAAAGAACCTGCTTAAGAAGGCTGGACAAGGCGTTCAAGCGGTTTTTTGATAGAGTAAAGAAAGGGGAGAAGCCAGGATTTCCAAGGTTCAAGTCGAGGAACAGGGGAGTCAAGTCTTTTGAGACAAGCGACTTTAAGATAAAAAAGGCAGTTTCCTGGAACTGTATTCGGGTAAAAGGAATTGGAAAGTTCAGGTATAAAGGAAAACTAAAGGGAGAAGCCAAGATACTTAGGATAGTAAAGACTCCAATTAGAGTTAAGCTACAACTGGTTTGTCAGCTTCCGGATGTACAAGTAGAGGATGCAAGAGCTCCTGTAGGAGTGGATGCTGGAGTCTTAAACAGGATTTCCTTGTCCAATGGAGTGCAAATTCCTAAAAGGAATGTAGACAGAACCAAACTAAGAACTTTACAGAATAAAGTTTCCAAGTCTGTAAAGGGTTCAAACAGCAGAAAAAAGAAGATTCTGTCTTTGAATAAAGAGTGGCAGAGGGCAAGGGAAAGAAACAAAGGCTACTTGCACGAGCTGACTGCAAGTTTAGTGAAAGACTGCACTTCCAAGTTTTACGTGGAAGACTTGAAAGTTAAGAATATGACAGCTACTGGCGGTAGCTGTAAAACAGGATTAAACAGGTCAATACTTGACCAGACCTGGGGAGACTTTAATGAGATGCTAAGCTACAAGGCTGAGAGTGCCGGTGGCTTCGTATCTAAAGTCAATCCCAGGTTTACATCCCAGGTCTGCTCCAACTGTGGAAACAAGCCGGATACAAAGATAAAACTAAGCGATAGGACTTATCTTTGCAAAGCTTGTGGCTATGCTGAAGACAGGGATGTAAACGCTGCTATAAATGTTCTTCGTGTCGGGTTGAACGGCACTTTGGGCGGGAGGCCCGAAGCGCAGGAAGAAGGAAGACTTAAAGCATTCATTAGAATGCCCACTGCGCAGAACAGTATACAGTGGTCTGGTTATCAATGTATATAATTCCCATTAATAGTTATTATCCTCTCTTTTTCTGGTACAGAGTTTCCGCCGGGAAATATATTCAACAGTGTTTTCCGGCGGTTTTTTTGGAGGTATACAGGTAATTTCACATTCAAACCACTGAATTTTGCTTTACAATGTTTTATGATTGAACATGAATGAGAATAATTGCAGGTTTGGTACAGTTAGCAATAATTGCACAGGATCAAGTTTTTTGTGTCAAGGTTGAAACCCAAATTGAAGATTGCCATATGAGAATTTTAGTAATTGAAGACGATAGTAGCGTATCGTCATACATTGCAAAAGGATTGGCGGAGTCTGGCCATAGAGCAGAAGTGGCTGATAAAGGACTTGACGGACTTCATCGGGCCAGTACGGAAGAATTCGATGCACTTATAGTCGACCGGATGCTTCCCGAAGTGGAAGGGCTGGAGATTGTACAAAAACTGCGTTCAAAAAAAATCAATACACCGGTTCTGGTTCTAAGTGCCTTGGGCAATCTTGAAAACCGGGTCGAGGGACTGAAAGTTGGGGGCGACGACTACCTTGCCAAGCCCTTTGCTTTTTCCGAGTTGCTTGCTCGACTTGAAGCAATTGTGCGGCGTGTCGATGCTCCAGCAACAGTTACGCAACTCACTGTTCACGATTTGACACTGAATCTGCTGACGCGAGAGGTCAAGCGCGCGGGGCAAAACATAGACGTTCTGCCAACAGAATTTCGTATTCTCGAAGTGCTAATGAGGTCCAGTGGTCAAATTGTTACTCGAACCATGCTGTTGGAAAAAGTCTGGGATTACAACTTTGACCCGCAAACCAGTATTATTGATGTACACATTTCGCGCCTCAGGGCAAAGGTTGACAAAGAATTTGACTGCTCGCTGATTCACACCGTACGCGGTTCAGGGTACATGATGACAATGAAGTCCGACAAGTGCAGGGAGGCCTAGCAAAAAGACTAGGAACACGCATCCT
Source organism: Arenicellales bacterium (assembly GCA_965203865.1). GTDB lineage: Bacteria > Pseudomonadota > Gammaproteobacteria > Arenicellales > JAJDZL01. The sequence goes on along the minus strand of OZ241916.1, from coordinate 254,038 downwards.
TCTACATCTGTACTGTCAATGCTGAAGTCCTTAAACAGACGCCTGAAAAGTTCAACATTTCTACTAGCGACAGTTTACGCTACGCTATTCGGAATTTCTACAATTGGACTCATGGTTTTTATCTACTGGCTGTCATTTCAGTCCATGAATAAGCAAGTTGACGATGTAATTAAAGAGGATCTGTCCGGCTTGCTGAAATTCAGCTCGAATCCTTGGCAAATTATGCCTTTTGCAAACTTGGGCCAAGCTGTTATAGATCGCACCAACTATAGAATGCCGAGTGACCCGTCCATTTATCTGTTCGCCAAATTAGACGGGGAACGAATTGCCGGCAATATAGAAAGAATGCCGCTCAAAATAATCGGTTCAAGAGGGCGGGATGAATTTCTACTCAGGGGATTCGGACCAAACAAAGATGAAACTCACCTAATTCGCGCTTTTATTGTACCTATTGGAGACAGATTTCTGCTTCTGGTGGGGCGTGATATCCAGTTTCTTGAAAATCTGAAAGACAAGTATTTTGCAATTCTCTTGTGGAGTGCTGGAATAACAATCATACTCGCAATTATCGGAGCTCTCCTGTGTAGCAAGATTGTTGCCCGACGACTTGAGACAATCAACTCTACTTGCAGAATAGTAATGGCGGGGGACTTGACACAGCGTATTCATTCTGACCAAAGCGGCGACGGATTTGACAAGCTGTGCCTGAATTTCAATGCAATGCTTGAGCGAGTAGAATCGTTAATGTACGACATAAAACAGGTTTCGGACAATATCGCACATGACTTAAGAACACCCTTGACGCGGTTGAAGCATCAATTGGAACTGGCGCTTGAATACAGCCGAAATCCAAACAAGCGAGGAACAGATTATCAGAATATGATTGAGCAATCTATTTACGAAGCCGATTCGCTTCTTTCGACTTGTTCTGCGCTTTTGAGAATTGCAAGTATTGAAACAAAGAGCGCCGCTCATTTATTTTCCAACTTTGAACTCGGAAGGCTTATTGACGATGTGGTCGAGCTCTACGGGCCGGTTGCTGAAGAAAAATCCATCTCGATCAAGACTGAATCAATTGACTCAAACATAAATCTGTTAGCTGACCGAGATCTTGTATTTCAGGCACTGGTAAACTTGATCGACAATTCGATCAAGTACACACCCGATCAGGGAAAGATTTGTCTATCCACTTCCGAATCGAAGGACAGAATTGAAATTGCAGTGACGGACAGCGGCCCGGGGATACCGTGTGAATTACACGAAAAAGTATTCCAAAGGCTATACCGGATGGAGAATAGCCGGTCGACACCGGGCAACGGGCTTGGCCTGAGTCTTGTTTCTGCGGTTGCGGGCGTTCATGATGCAGAATTGAAATTGGAAGACAATCACCCTGGACTCAGAGTGCGCATGATTTTTAAAAAGAGTTCGAAAGAATTCAATACCCGCGCGAATAGTATTGGCATAAGCAACCAATCTTGAAACTGCGATGCGTTTATCATTTGTTTTTTTGTTCTTGATTGCTTGCAGAGAATTGCGGTGGAAATGAAGGAGAATCTTGTATGAATTTGATGACATCCGGGGACTATTGCGAGTCGTTGCGTGAATACAGCCCGAATATTTATGTTCAAGGGGCGAGGGTGGACAGTGTAGTCGAACATCCGTTATTGAAGCCCGGTATCAATGCAATCGCGATGACATATGACTTTGCAATGGAACAAAATCATCGGAATTACGCACTGGCCAAACAGCACACTTCCGGAAGAACAGTAAACCGATTTGCACACATAAATCAGAATAGCGACGACTTGTTGGCAAAACTTGAATATGTTCGTGCAGTTTGCCAAATTACCGGATGTGCAATGCGCTATCTTACAATGGACGGTCTCAATGCACTGTATCAGTCAACGCATCTCCTGGATTCCGAATTCGGGACAGAGTACCAGCAACGACTCATTGAGCAGATGCACAGGATCCAGGACGAGGATTTGACAGTCGGAATTGCAATGACTGATGCAAAAGGGGACCGTTCTTTACGCCCGAGTGCCCAGCCCCGGCAAGACAGTTATGTAAAAATTGTAAATCGACGACCTGACGGAATCGAAATATCAGGCGTGAAGGCCATCGTAACCGCAGCACCCTATGTCCACGAACTGTTTGTACTGCCCGGTCGCACCATGACACGGGAAGACAAGGATTTCGCTGTAGCATGTCTCGTGCCAATTGATGCGGCAGGACTCACAATAATCGCCCGACCTGCCGGGCGCCCCGGTGAACCTGGCGCGCAATTCAGCAGCCGCTTCGGACAGTCCACAGGAGTTTGCGTGTTTGAAAATGTATTTGTGCCGTACGACCGGGTGTTTATGTGTGGAGAATGGGAACATTCCGGGCATCTCACAAAAACTTACGCCAATCACCATCGCCATACCTGTATCGGTGCAAGGGCCGGATTCGGCGACCTGCTCATTGGAGCATCGGCCATGATGATTGAAACCAATGGCCTGAATATTGAAGCGGAACCACACTTGCGGGAGTCAATGGTGGAGTTGATTAAAACAGTTGAAGGCTTCTATTCGTGCGGAGTCTCTGCATCGGTCTACAGCAGGTATACCGAAGCCGGAAATTGTGAGCCAGACGCTGTTTACTCCAATATCGGCAAGCTGATGCTTGCTCATTCAATATTCGACATGCATAGAATTGCAAATACAGTATCCGGAGGATTAATTGTTACCCTCCCACACCCCGAGGAGGACCACAATCCCGCTACAATGGGCAAGCTGGACTCGTTGATTTCGGCGAGTCCGGACATACCACCGAGCAGAAGGGCATCAGTTGCCAGACTGCTGGAGGATTTAACAGCTTCTCACTCCGGTGCATGGTACTCGGTAATTAGCGTTCATGGCGGTGGCTCGCCGGAAGCCATGAAGCGTGAAATCTATCGACAGTATCCAGTAGAAGAAAAGTCAGAACTTGTACAGCGTCTGATTGACCGCGGTGTTCATCAAGAATCTGAAGCGACGGCATCCCAACCGGGGCAATGCTGTGATACTGGGTGCGAACCACCAACTTTTGCCACATTGCCTGCTCGAGCAAGATCGGAATCAATCCACTGATCTCTTGGGATGGGCTGAAATTCAGGGATATTGACAGTGAAAGCATCCGACCTGTTCGTCAAGTGTCTGGAAGAAGAAGGTGTGGAGTATATCTTCGGAGTTCCGGGCGAGGAAAACGCCCACTTCATGCTTTCCCTGGAAGATTCCGAGAAAATCAGGTTCATTCTTTGTCGACACGAGCAAGGTGCAGCATTTATGGCAGAGGCATATGGACGACTTACAGGGCATGTGGCGGGTTGCTTGGGAACATTGGGACCGGGTGCGACAAATCTGATAACCGGCGTTGCAGACGGAAACATGGACCGTGCGCCCATGCTAGTGCTGACGGGTCAAGGAGCCGCCACTCGGCTTCACAAGGAATCGCATCAAATCATGGATGTTGTTGCCATGTACCGACCTGTTACAAAGTGGGCGCAGCAAATTCAGCATCCTGACAGTATTCCTGAAATTGTACGCAAGGCGGTACGTCTCGCAAAGATTGAAAAACCTGGGGCAACACTTGTCGAATTGCCCGAAGACATCGCAAAAATGAAAACCAGCACGCCACCCCTTCGGGTAAAGCGATTCAGACGCGCAGTACCCGACGACAAGATCATTGATCAGGCATTTAAACACATTCAACGGTCAAAACGGCCAATCATTCTTGCCGGCAATGGTTGCATCCGAAGGCGAGCTTCGATTCAGCTTCGTAAATTCTGCGAAAAAACCGGAGTTGGAGTGGTCAGCACATTCATGGCAAAGGGCTGCGTTGACATGGAAGCAGATTACTGCCTCTACACAATTGGGCTAGGTGCGAAAGATTTGGTTGCCTGTGCCCTGGATGCTTCCGATTTGATTATCACCCTTGGATATGACATGGTTGAATATCATCCCCACTTGTGGAACCCCGGTCAAGACAAGAATATCTTGCACATTGACTTTTTGCCTGCCGAAATTGACAGTCACTATCGACCCCAGTTGGAAGTTGTCGGGGATTTGGCGCATACGCTATGGATGTTGAATTCTCGTGTTGAAAAAACAGGGAAACTGAATTTTGATCTGAAGCAGCAAGCAGCAACCCGTCGTGAAATGAAAGCGGATTTTGAAGAATTCAAGAACGATCAAACAGAAGGAATTGTCAAGCCGCAGAAAATTCTGTGGGATACGCGGAAAGTAATGGGGCCGAAAGACATTCTGTTATCAGATGTGGGTGCGCACAAGATGTGGATTGCGCGTCACTACCATTGCCACGAACCGAATACTTGCCTGATTCCGAATGGGTTCTGCTCCATGGGATTTGCGTTGCCGGGTGCAATCGCGGCCGATTTGGTGTTTCCGGACCAGAAGATCCTGGCGATTTGCGGAGATGCAGGTTTTATGATGAATGTACAGGAAATGGAAACCGCTCGCAGATTGAACTCCAATATCGTTGTCATGGTTTGGGAAGACAATGCGTACGGACTGATCGCGTGGAAGCAAGCGAATCAGTTTGGCAGGCATACAGACTTAAGTTTCGGGAATCCGAAATGGAAAATGCTGGCGCAAGCTTTCGGTTGGCATGGACACGAAGTGGAACGGTCTACCGATCTTGTTCCAGTGCTGGAATCTGCGTTTGCAGAAAGCGGCCCCAGTCTTGTAGTTGTGCCAGTCGACTATGATGAAAATATTCGCTTGACAAAAAGACTGGGAGAAATTGTGTGTCCGCTGTGATAAAAGATTCAGGCGACGGCTGACCCTACGCCATCGACATAGCAAACTCCCGTGCCGCCCAGTCCACAGTAGCCGTTCGGGTTCTTGGCAAGATACTGCTGATGCTCAGGTTCGGCAAAATAGAATTCAGAAGCCGGTTGAATTTCAGTTGTGACCGGGCCAAACCCGCTTACACGCAAGGACGACTGATAGTTTTGCTTTGACTTTGATGCCAGTTGATGCTGAGCATCCCCGTAGGTATAGATTCCAGACCTGTATTGAGTTCCCACATCGTTTCCCTGTCGCATTCCTTGGGTAGGGTCGTGACATTCCCAGAACATGGTTAACAGTTCTTCATATGAGATTTTCCCAGGAAAGAATACGACTCTGACGACTTCGTTGTGGCCAGTCATGCCAGTACAAAGTTCCGAATAGGTCGGATTTGGCGTGTGGCCGGCAGAGTAGCCCGCTGCGGTTACATGAACCCCGTCCAATTTCCAAAATTTTCTTTCTACTCCCCAAAAGCAGCCACCTGCAAACATTGCAAGTTCTGTTTGTTCTGGGTACGGCGGAGCCAATTGATTACCATTCACATAGTGATGAACAGAAGTTGCAATCGGCGATTCTCTACCCGGAAGAGAATCTTCAGGAGCCGGCATGTCGGTTTTTCGTCCAATTCCAAAAATCATTTTTCTTCATATTGAGATAGTTAATTTAAACAAATGTAATGCCAAAACGGCTTTTGATGTTAAGGGATTATATTATTTAACGAAACCACAGAAAAAATTTTCAACTCCTCTTATTTAGAATTTCATGCATCCAAGCTAAATTAAGGGAAGCCCGAATCGGCACATGATCAACTGCGGCTTGCAACAATCGACCCAGCAACTGAGGTGCCCGGAATCGGCGATTGAAGCGGAGCACAAATTCGTCAACATATTCCCGAAGGTATCGATGCGATACCCCGTGGAAGGTGCCCGCCAGAAAACTCTTGAAATTGCTGGTGACAATATGAACCTTCGGAAGCCATTCATCCACTTTGTCCGGGTCAGGAGGCGAAAAAAAACCGTGCCAAGAACGAGAACTCGCAGGAGTGTGGCGAAAGCCGCGGGAAATTTGAGACTTGACCGCACAAGCACCGCAAAATTAATTTGCAAAATGATAGTAAGTCCTCGCTAGCATGCTCAATCAGATCGTTAAGGGGTATTACAAGACAGCCTTTAATTGGATTTGGTTTCCAATAAACAACAGCGCGAGTTGCTGAGTTTGAACAGGGGGTTGAATTGTTTTCAATTGGCCGAAGATGATTTCATTGACTCAATACATTCTGCAAGTAAAGACGATACTTTGGTTAGTGTTTTGCCAAAAAATTATTAGTAGCGGAAGAAGGTTAAGGTCGCTATTGAAGTGCTGACGCATGAACAGTAGCCGGCTAACAATTTCAGCATAATCAAAATCAGGTTGTCTTACCTAGAGTTGTTTTGATTCGCCAGTTTTCGGAGACACACGCGCATCACACCGTTGATATTGAAAATGCGAAAGAGGTTCGGACTCGCTTTGACCGTACATTCATATATAATCAAACTTGCTGTCAGAGCATGGTCACCAGGATAAGGGTTGTATCCTTCACTATTTGCTTACCTATCTGTATTTGAAACCTAATTTACTCGGTTGAACAACGGGAAATCCTACTATGAATAGTTCAAAAGCGGTGAAAATAGTCGAAGAATATTTTGATGGATTACGAAAAATTCGCCTGTCCGGTGGTTCTACCGATGAGCGTTCAAACTATGAGCCGCTCATAAAATTTATCAATGCCATCGGTTCAACGGTGCGCCCCAAGGTGTTTTGTGTTGGCGAACTTGCTGACCAAGGTGCAGGGCATCCGGATATTGGTTTGTATACAACAAGTCAGATTCAACAAGGGAAACCCCGTGACGGTCAGATACCAGAGCGTGGAATCGTCGAAATCAAATCTGCAAGGGAGAACATTGAAACAATATCGGCCAGCGATCAAATAAATCTTTACTGGAGCCACTACAAGCTTGTTTTGATTACAAATTTTCGCGAGTTTAGGTTAATTACCTCATATTCAAACAATTCATCGGAAAGAGTAGATTCTGAAACTTTTCTGCTGGCTGATAATGAAGAAGAATTTGATACTCTGTTGAAGCAACCGCGTAAGTTTGCCCGAAAGGTAGGGTTACCATTATTTGAATACATTACTCGTGTGATTTGTCAGCAATCAGTTCTGACTGATCCAAAAGATGTTGCTTGGTTGCTCGCTTCGTATGCACGCGATGGACTAGCACGCGTTGAAATGGCAGATGATTCACCTATGCTTGAAACTGTGCGCAACGCATTAGAAGAATCACTAGGATTGCGATTCGATGAAAAGAAGGGCAAACGATTTTTTCACTCTACATTTATACAGACTTTGTTCTACGGGTTGTTCTCAGCATGGGTTTTATGGGCGCGAGTGGGTGTAAAAAAAGACCAAGAGCCGCTATTTTCCGGGGGATACAGAACAGACAATTTTAGTTGGCGAGAGTCTGCATGGTATTTGCGCACCCCGGTGCTTAGCGCACTATTCCAACAATTGTCAGACCCAGGTCGTTTACAGCCATACGGACTTGCAGAAGTAATGGATTGGACCGCTAATGCTTTGGATAGAGTTGACAAAGTTTCATTTTTTTCAAAGTTCAGCGAAGGAGATGCAGTGCAATATTTTTATGAGCCGTTTCTTGCGGCATTTGACCCAAAACTCCGAAAGGAATTCGGTGTTTGGTATACCCCGCCTGAAGTCGTAAAATACATGGTTGCCCGAGTGGATAAGGCGCTTAAGGAAGATTTGAATGTGGAAGATGGTCTTGCGGGGGAAAACGTCTATATACTCGACCCTTGTTGTGGAACCGGAGCCTATATTTCAGAGGTGTTGCGTCGTATTGAAGAAAATCTTCGCGAACGCGACCCATCTGCATTGGTCGCTGCCAAAGTCAAGCAAGCGGCAACTGAGCGTGTATTCGGATTTGAAATTATGCCTGCACCATTTGTTGTTGCACATTTGCAAATCGGATTGACGATGCAAGCTCTTGATGCACCGCTTGGCGATGATGAAACTAGCCGAGTACAGGTGTTTTTGACAAATGCATTAACAGGATGGGAAAAGACAAAGATAAAATCATTGGCTATTCCAGAATTGGAAGAGGAGCGAGACAAGGCGGAACATATAAAGCTGGAGGTGCCAATTCTCGTAATTTTAGGCAATCCTCCTTATGATGGATTTGCTGGTGTAGCTGTTGAAGAAGAGCAACAATTATTGGAGGTCTATCGAAAAGGTAATCGAGTAAAGACATCGAAAATCCGAGGCTTGCAAGATTTGTACATTCGTTTCTTTCGCATGGCAGAACGCCGCATCACTGAAAAAACTGGGCAGGGAATTGTTTGCTTCATTTCTAACTACTCATGGTTGGACCATAAATCATTTGCTGTCATGAGAGAGAGGTTTCTTGATTCATTCAATGTAATTCGAATAGACTGCCTCAACGGGGGCACCCGAACGGGTGGGAAAACCCCTGACGGCGAACCAGATGAAAGTATATTTGCCACAGATACCTCACCCGGAATCACGGTGGGCACAGCAATTACAACTCTAATTCGGTCCCCGGATTATTCGCCAACTAATACAGTTGAGTTCCGAAATCTTTGGTGACAGGGAAAAGGCGCTCAACTAATGCGAACAGCAGAAATGAAACCTGGGTCAATGTATAAAAGTTTCAAACCTGATCTGTCGCTTGGCTTGCCATTTGTTTCAACATCATTAAGCAAGAAGTGGTTTGATTGGCCATCACTTCCCGACATTTTTCCAGTTTACTTTTCTGGAGTTCAAACGGGTCGAGACTCGTTTTTGATGGATGTCGATGAAAATAAGTTGAAAACTCGTATAACTGATTATTTTGATGATGGAATAAGTAATGAAGAACTCAAAAATAAATATTCATCGGCGATGAAATATGTAGCCAACCAAGAAGGCTTTTTCGCTGTGCGACGTGACCTTATTACACGCGGCGGCCCAGACAATAAAGGATTTATTCGGTACACTTACCATCCATTCGATATTCGTTGGCTTTATTGGGAAGGGGATTCTAAATTGTTGAATAGAAGTCGCCCTAAGTACAAACCGCATATATTTGAAGGGAACCTTTGGTTATCTTCTTCATCACATCTGAGAAAGGATGCGGCACAACCACAAGCAAGTGTTACGCAGTACATGGCATCGATTCATTTAATTGAGTTTGGCACAGCAATGTTTCCTCTATGGTTAGATGACAATGGAATTTGTAATAATGATGGTGAATTTAATGTTCGACCAAATCTTTCGGCACAAGCGCAAATCTATTTGAAAAATATTCATGCTAGAGTAGAGGATTTATTTTATTTTGCAATTTTCACTCTACACAGTCCTGAATATCTTGAATCAAACAAAGATGCGTTAGGTCTGGATTGGCCAAGACTTCCACTTCCGGGTTGGCCAAACGGCAAACTAAAAGGTGCCGTAGAAATATTTCAAAAATCAGTTTCAAAAGGGCGAGAATTAGCAAATCTTCTTGATTCAGAAACGGGAGTTTCAGGAGTTACAAAAAGGGTATTGCGACCTGAAGTCAAGTCAATCGCGGTGGCATCAACAAAATCGGGAAAGAATATGCAGAGCCAAGATTTTACTGTAAACATCGGATGGGGGCGACAGGGCCCCAAGGGTGTTGTACCGGGGAAAGGGGATGCAATAGAACGAGACTACACAGCAAATGAGTTGAAGGTCATTCCTGAAAAAATTTTGCATGTTCTAGGAGAATCAACTTTTGATATTTATCTCAATGACCATGCGTTCTGGAAAAATGTACCCGCCGCTGTATGGAACTACAATATTGGTGGTTACCAAGTTTTGAAAAAATGGTTATCTTACAGAGAGTTTCAAATCCTAAACCGCAAACTCAGTATAGATGAAGTACAGTACTTTACTGATACAGCACGTCGAATTGCCGCAATTCTGATTGCAGTTAACGAATAAAGACTGTCTTTGTGTCATGACCCGAATCAATGGGATAACGGAATAATGTTAAACATGCATCTAAATCCAATTAAGGATTGTCTTGCAATACCACTTAACGGTCTGATTGAGCATGCTAGCGAGGAAATTTCAAATGCAGCAGAGCCCTGTCAATTTTCTGAATAGACACAGAAGTACCTGATTCAGGTGGCTTGGCTGGAAGAGTTGAGCCGGCTCCGCTGGAAAAACGGATTCATCTGCCCGAAATGCAGTCACAACAAGTCCTACTAGCTGAAACATCGTTATTTGCATGAGTGTGCCGAGTGCGGTCATCAAGTTTCGCCGACAGCCGGTACGGTTTTCGAGCATACGCGTTTGCTACAACCCAAATGGTTTGCGCATTCTTTCCGAGATGATCGGCGCTTCAATCGCCGATTCCGGGAACCTCAGTTGCCGGGTCGATTGTTGCAAGCCGCCGTTGATCATGTGCTAATTCGTCTTTATGTTTCTCATTCAATCTTGCCGCCTTTTTCTTCGTGATTCTCTCTTTTTTAGTTTGAAAACTTAAACGCTGTATGTTCTTCAAATATCTCGCTCATGGTCATACAGAATAAGATGATTTAACTTTATCCTCTGTTCGAGTGTTTTTATGTGAACTCAATTCTTTTAGGTTCGATGAGAGTATTCATACCTTTTTTCCAAATTCCTGTAAGCTTCGGCTGCACATTTAATATTCAAATTTTTATCAGTTGTAATTCCAACTGCATCAGTTTCCACAGCTATTTCCTCTAATTTCTTCGTTAATTGGCTGATTTCCTCCAGAATTTCTTTGTCAACTAATTTGTCAGTTTCCATTGATAGCCATAGGATTTTGTAATCATCTTCCAATTTGTTGCATTCACGACTTGCCCGCGATAGCACATACGCTTTTTCTCCAATATTAAATATCGCGTCTATTACAACCGCTATTACAACTACCGCTCCTATCGCTATCTCCACTATGTTAGGCAACAAATCCAGCAAGAACGAAATACCCACTAAAAGGGGAAGGCACATAAGTAGTCTGAAGAAGTTATGAAGCCTGGCATAACGATTTGCTAAAGCATCGCAATATCGTGAAAGACGAGCAGCGTCCAAATATTCCTGCCATACTGCATTTCTAATTTGCTGGGTTGCCATCACAAAATACTCCTAATTCATTGAATGTGACGCGTACCTTTTTGAACATGTTTTAACATACTCCAATTTTTCTAAGCTAGATTTATAAAATTCATCAGGTTCAGTGTTACCTCTACTTGTCCCTCGTTTTCGCTAGAAACTTCACCAAAAAAGGATACGAGAGAGAAATTCAAGTATTTGACCAAAAAATACTTCTGGCAAAGTACTTGTTTAAATCTTTAGTCCTGCTCTAAACCTTATACAAAGACTTCAAGCACTCCTCTGTTATATACGATTTCGCCCGATACCAAGCGCATTGATTGAGTACGCTTATGCTCGGTAATACTGTCTTTGTTGAGAATATGAAATACGCGACAGTGTTTTTCAGTGAGGTAATCAGATAATAATGACCTGTGGCAATCTGTGTATAGCAACTCTGCGCATAGCAAAACGATTTTTTTATTCTCTGCCAAGCGGACTAGTTGATTTGCAGAATTCTTGAAACCCTGTGTTCCCATATGGTCTGCATATGCTTGCAATGACCCCGACAATCCAATGTGCGGAGAATTATTTTGGGGTTTGCGCATTCCACCAAGTTGTCTGCCCGCCCAGTGATACTTAATTCCCTTGTCGTTCAGTTCAGAGTGTAAATGTTCTTGATTAAAGTGCGGGTTGCGAGTTGATTTGGGATAGGCTCGAATATCTACCAATGTGTCTATAGGATAGTGCTCCAGCAATTCAACAAATTCTGCAAAACCAAGATTACCATGCCCGACGGTCCAAAGAACTTTTTTGTTTTCGGGATTGGTTTGCACTTGATTCATAGGTAGCAATGTTCTTCCAGCGGGAAATCGCCGTTGCGAACATCTGTTGCAAATTGCTTAATTGCTGATTGGATGCTATTGTTGCCAGAAAGAAAATTCTTGACAAACTTTGCAGATTTTCCGGGATAAAGGCCTAGCAAATCGTGCATAACCATAATTTGACCATCTGTGTGAGGCCCTGCACCAATCCCGATAACTGGGATATCCAATTCTTGCGTAATTTGCTGTCCGAGTGACATTGGCACGCATTCAAGCAAAATAAAACTGGCCCCCGCTTCTTGCAAAAACAGGGCTTCATTAATCATCCTCTTTGCTTTCTCCGGATCGCGCCCCTGAACTCGGTAACCACCAAGGTGATTGACAGATTGCGGCGTTAGTCCCATGTGAGCACATACAGGAACACCGCGCTGTACTAGAAGTCGGGTAGATTCAGCAAGCCATGCACCCCCTTCAAGTTTTACAATCTGCGCTCCTTCTCGCATCAGTACTGCTGCATTTTCCAAAGTGGCGTTTTCCGAGTAATAGGTCATGAAAGGCAAGTCTGCCATAAGTAACGCACCCCGATTTCCTCGCCGGACACACTTTACATGGTAGGCCACATCTTCAGTCGTAACCGGTAAACTGCTATCGTGACCTTGTATAACCATTCCCAAGGAATCTCCAACCAGCAAGAGTTCAACACCTGCTTCACTTGCCGCTACTGCCTCACAGTAGCTGTAGGCAGTCAGGCAGGCGAACTTTGTACCCTTTCTCTTGTGTTCCAAAAATGTATGAACTGTGGCTGACACAATAGTCTCTTTAGTGCTTGTCTGAATAGTCCTTCATCCACTGGCGGTATTCTGCTTGACTCCCCCCGTAAGGATGGTATTCAGCAATTTTGAGAAGGGTATGGTGTTCGTCGGATGCTTCATCCACAATCTGGTCAAGTTTCTTTTTTCTAACTTTTGCCCACATCCACAAAAGAATAATCCCGGCCGCAGGATAGAGCAGTATTGCGAAATATTTCATGATGAGAATTCTACAAGTCGATTTCAGGATGTTTCGCCGACCTTGTACTAGCGATGGGGCGATTTTCCTTCGCATGATAAGTAAATACTACAGAATACTTTATGGAATCTGTATAGTTTCGTCCGGCCGAGTGAATCAATCGGCAATGAAAGAATAATGCATCTCCCTTTTTCAATGTCATGTTTTCAGCAGTTTTGAAAAGTAGACGATTATCTTCCAAGTCATCTCGAACAAATAGTGCCGCATCAAATTGCCCTCTGTCAAAGTCCATTCGATGAGACCCGGGAATTATAGTGAGGCAACCGTTTTCCTTGTATTCGTCTCCAAGAGCAAGCCAAACTGTCACGAGTTCGGGTCGGTCGAATGACCAGTATCGAATATCCTGATGCCAACCAGTTGAGCTTCCATAGCCAGGATGCTTGGTCATAATGCAATTGTGGTGGTTTTGACTGAACTGAACATCGCGGCATTTCATCAAACTTCGGACCCTGTCCACAACAACAGGACTTGTTGCCCATTTTCGAAACACTTCGTCCCTCGCGAACGCATGTAGTAATCTGCGCGATGTGTTTCCACCCGGTGCACTTCGCGTAGATGGTGAACCCGGGTAGCGAAGATCGGCTTCGTACTCTACGGGGGCAATTGCGGGTTCCAAGGACCGTTCAACAATAGCTGTCATTTTGTCGCAAGTATCAAACGGACAGAGATTTTCAACGACAAGATAGCCGTCGCGGGCAAATTTGGCAATGTCAGTTTCTGACAAGCCAATTGAGTTGTCGTTTGCAGATTCGACCGAGGCTGAATTCAATGACATGGAATACTGTGTATTATGAGTTGGTTGATTTAACAGGATTAAAGTTTATGGGACTTATATACATTGATAACCAGACCACTGTATACTGTTCTGCGCAGTGGGCATTCCAGCGAATGCGTTAAGTCTTCCTTCTTCCTGTGCTTCGGGCATCCCGCCCAAAGTGCCAGTCAACCCGACACGAAGAACATTTATTGCTGCGTTTACATCCCTGTCTTTCTTGTAGCCACAAGATTGACACTCGTACATGCGTACAGACAAGCCTGTCTTCTCATCAGGCTTATGCCCGCAGTTGGAGCAAGTTTGGGATGTAAACTTAGGAGAAACTTTAGATACGAAGCCACCGGCACTTTCAGCCTTGTAGCTTAGCATAAAATTAAAGTCTCCCCACGTTTGTTCCAGAATGGAACGATTCATTCCTGTTTTATAAACTTTTCCTTTCTTGGTTAGGTTTTCAATTCTTAAGTCTTCTACATAAAACTTGGAAGTGTAGTTCTTGATTAAGGAACTGGTTAGTTCATGTAGGTATCCTTTGTTCTTCTCTCCGACTCTCTGCCATTCTTTTTGCAAGGCCAGTACTTTCTTCTTCCTGCTGTTGGAACCTTTTACAGACTTTGAAACTCTTTTCTGCAAGGACTTTAATTTGGTTCTATTTACACTCCTTTTAGGAAATTGCACTCCATTGGACAAGGTAATTCTATTCAAGACTCCGGCATCTATGCCTATAGGACTTCTTTCATCCTCTACTTGTACATCCGCAAGCTCGCAAACCAACTGAATCTTAATCCTTATAGGAGTCTTTACTATCCTAAGTACCTTGGCTTCCCCTTTTAACTCACCCTTGAATTTGAATTTTCCAATTCCTTTTATTCGGATACAGTGCCAAGGTCCTGCCTTGTGAATACGAAAAGAGTCTGTTTCAAAAGACTTGATTCCCCTGTTCCTTGACTTGAACCTTGGAAACCCCGGGTTCTCCCCTTTCTTGACTCTATCAAAAAACCGCTTGAAAGCTTTCTCCAGTCTTCTTAAGCAAGTTCTTTGGGATGAACAATGAAACTTGCCGAACCACTCGTCTTCTCCCCTTATTTGGGTTAAGGACTTTTGCTGGTCAAGATAAGAAATACCTATGCCCTGCTTCTTGTAAGCATCTATTCTTTCCTGCAAGGCACAGTTCCACAAGAGTGTCTCCTGATTCAGAAACTCCTCCAAATTTCTGTGGCAGTCCCTGGAAAGCTTGGCAGTATATGTATAAGTTCTAATCATGGCAATTGGTTATCATTGTATATAATTCCCAAGTTCATCACAGACCAATTGAACAAGATTCTTTGGTATCAGTTCAGGATTTACTTGCAACAAGGGACAGAGATTTCCGGCATATTGTGAAAATTGTTTTGTTGAAAGATGTTGCAACATGATATTATTGGAAGTAGTGCAAATTGTAACTCTACAAGTATAGGAGAAGGAAGTGAAATCTTTATTTGGTGTTTTATCAATATCCATGTGCTTTTTTATTAGTGCCTGCACGCATAACTGCCCGGATTCAATGGGATTGACAGAGGATTGCACTGCAAAATCTGCGGTGTCAGACATTAATAATTCCATAACCAATGCGAACTCTGAGGCTGTCAGAGCACAAGTAATTGCAACCGGGAATGCAAATACAATGTAGCAAGAAAATTGTAAATATTCGAAAGAAACTGCACTAAGGAACTTGTTCACAGTTGCAAATTTAATTCTTTTGATCTTATAGTAAGGAAAGCCTGAATCGGCACATGGGCAACGGCGGCCTGTAGCAATCGGTCCGGCAACTGAGGTTCCTAGAATCGGCGATATATTCCTCAACATTCGATCGGCGGTTGACCAAGGCATGCCTATCATCTTGGAAAGCCGTTGAGCCAAAATCCCGCCCTTGTCAGCTCCCATCAAGTAGATCGCGGCAAACCATTTGGGCAGCTGCTACTGCACTACTGACTTCCGCAGGAATCCTACTTTACTTGGTGCCCTTGATTTTGGAGCAAAATGCTCCAGATGAGTCCGAAGTTCCCCCGGAACCACTTTCGGAGGAACGCGTTTCAGAATAGTGTTTCCGGCTGACCCTTTCCCCCGCTGAAGTCGGAGACATCTACCACCACCTCGTTCCCGTACGATTTTCTCCATAGTGTTGAGGCGACTGACAACAGTTGACTAAGTCGCATATTGTTTGAACCCGTATATAACTTTGTCAACATTCCACAAATGTGATAGAGTGAAAGTAGTATTAGGAGGCTGGGCAATGATTGCCACATTATTGGAGAATATTGAAACATATGACGGATGCTTGGAGTACTCGAGACAGAGCATCGGGGTAAATGGGTCGTATTCTATGACAGAGAACTCGTTAAAGTTGACGAATCATTTCAAAAAGTGGCGGAATTTGCGGTAGTGAATTACGGTTGAGGTCCATATTTGATCCGGCAAGTTGGAGAACCACCGCTTACGCTTCCATCGTCTGTAATCTACCATCCAATTCACCCAATCAAAAATGCCGCCAGTTGAATGTTAAGATCGGTTTCGATGTTAATTTCCAACTAGGCTAAATTCAGAGGATGGTCAGCCAGACGAATCAAGTAAATCAGCATTCTTGAATGCAGAGCACCGAAGTTGAGTGTGCATATCAAAGACCCTGAAGAGACTTCTGCTTCTTGCCATCTTCAGGAACAGAATAACGCACAGGACTAGTCTTCCTGATTACTCTACCTTCAAGTTTGCTGCATTTTAACCAAGTATGAACTTGTGTTTTGTTCAAATCCAGTTGCTTTGCAATTTCTGCGCTTGGTGCCGGGATACGAGTTTCGAACCAATGCCTTGGCAGTGCTACGGATTTTTGCAATGCATCAGGAGCGTCACCCCACAATTTCTTGTCAGTGAACCGGTACCGCTGAATCCGCTCCACCGGCGAATCCGCATTCACCATATCCACTGCCTCCCTTGTTGTGTACCATTCTTCTCCTTTTCACTATATACTATGCACTAATCGAATTCAGCCACACAAAACCCTGAAGACCCCAAAAATGTATAATCAGGAGCATGTCAACGAGTTTCTATACTGGTTCAACCGCTGGCACTGGAATAGCCAATTGCCCGATAGGCTTTTGAAAACCACTGTGAATCATGCTCCTATTACAGTTAGGCTGATGTAAGTGTATAGGCACAAAGGAAATTGGGTAATGGGCCTGAAATACAACGCAGTTAATCTTGGAGTTGCTTGACTATGAATAGATTGGTTATCGTTATTTTTGCGAGCTTAATTATTTTGCATTACGGTATTGGGTCTAGAGTAGCCAATTCCCATGAAAATATAGAATACAGCGAAGTATTGACTCAATTATTTGAAAGTGCTGAGCAAGGAGATGCTGTGGCACAATACCATCTCGGATTGATATACTACGACGGAGAAGGAGTTGTCCGGGACAAGCGAGAAGCAGCTAGGTGGTTCAGGCGGGCAGCGGTGCAGGGAATTGCTGAGGCACAATTCCATCTGGGAGTGATGTACGGCAGAGGAGTAGGAGTTGACCGGAACCGGCGAGAAGCGGTGAAATGGTTCAAGCGTGCAGCGGCGCAGGGACTTGCTGAGGCACAATACAATCTGGGATTAAAGTACGACAAAGGAGAAGGAATTATCCGGGACAAGCTAGAAGCGGCGAGATGGTACAAACTTGCGGCGGATCAGGGACTTGCTGAGGCACAATACAATCTCGGATTGATGTACGACAAAGGAGTAGGAGTTGCCCGAAGCCAGCAAAAAGCGGTGAAATGGTACAGGCTTGCGGCAAAGCAGGGACTTGCTGAGGCACAATACAATCTGGGATTGCTTTATTTCACAAATTATGATTCATTTGAATTACTTCGCCGAGCATATCTTTGGTCATCAATTGCAGCGCATTCCGGGGGGATATTGGCATCATTTGAATTAATTCAGAAAATTGAAAGTAAACTGACCAAGAGTCAACTAAAAATAGTCAAGCAAGCGGCCCGTGAATGTGAGAAATTGAATTGGAAGGGATGCGGGGTTCCTAAACTATTACCATAAAACGGTACCAATAAGGATTTACGCTCTGCAGGTTATTCCCCTTGATATCTTCTAAATTGAAGATCATTTTGAGAACAACTTGGCTTATCTTCTCCAAATTGGCTAGAAGTTGTTGTTTAATCTAATTAATTTTGCCTTGCATGTTATGATATTGCCTTGATTGTAGGATCCCAATCTTTAATTTTTTTCATTCTCCGGGAGTTGTTTATGAAAAAATATATCATTGCTTTCTTTTTGCTGGCTAGCGCTATGCTTAGTGCATGCACCGCCATGTACGGAAGCAAAGAAGATATGATGATGCGAAGCGTTAAAGTTAGCATAACCAATGTAACTCCAAATGCTTATCTGACTCCAATTTTGATTGCAGGGCACGGTATGCTTGAGACTGGTATGTTCACATTCGGAAAGGTAGCATCGGAGCAATTGCAGGCAGTTGCCGAGGGAGGCAATATCGCTCCAATCGCAATGTCATTCGAAAATGCACAGGTCATTGAAAATCCGGCGAATGGATTGCTCGGTCCAGGTGAATCTGTATCAGTTGAACTTGACAGTTCGAATACAAGAATGTCGATGATTGCCATGATTTTGCCAACAAACGATGGTTTTGTCGCTTTGGATAACATATTAATCCGCGATGGGATTCAAGAACTATATGCAATAGATGCAGGCACAGAAGCCAATGACGAGCAAATTACTGGCGGAGGTGTTCCAAATACTCCCGGCATACCAGCAGATCCAAGCGGTCAGGCGAATCTATCCGCATCAGGCATAACAGGTGTTTCAATAGAAGGGAGTATTGAGCGGCATCCAGGAATTATGGGCGGAGAGGGCTCAGCGCTTGACCCGGATAAGCATAGATGGCAAGGCCCTGTTGCAACAGTCGAAATAACAAGATAGTCTGCGATTTGTTAAATTGCAGAAAAGTTCACATAAACATTCAAATTCAACAATTTAATACGAGATAGTTCATTATGGCCAGTACCAGTTCAGCATTGCTAGCACAAGACAGCGGACACTTGATTCATCCGCTGCATATAAACTCTGCCCACAAAAACGCAAGAATTTGGGTTGAAGGGCGGGGTTCAACTCTCATTGACTCTGATGGAAAAGAGTACATCGACGGACTTGCGGGATTGTGGAACAATACCGCTGGACACAGTGCACAGGAGCTCAAGGATGCTGCAACAGGGCAGTATGCAAGACTACCGTATGCTTCAGGATACATAGGAAGCTCAAATGACAAGGCGATACAACTGGGAACTCAACTCGCAGAGTTGATGTACCCGTCAATCAATCGTTTTTTCCTGACTTCTGGCGGCGGTGAAGCAACGGATACCTCGTTAAAAATATCAAGATACTATTGGAAATTATGCGGCAAGCCGGATAAGACGAAAGTCATTTCCCGAATGTTCGGGTATCACGGAGTGACGTTTGCTGCAATGTGTGCTACGGGAATTCCCGCATATTGGCCCTTGTTTGAACCGCGTATTCCAGGCTTTGCGTTTATTCCTTCCCCTTACCCCTATCGGTACGAGCAAACTGATACGAGCGTTTCCCAAGGTGTTGCGGCGGCAAACGAACTTGAAAAAGCAATATTGGCAGAAGGACCGGAGACTGTGGCAATGTTTATCGCAGAGCCAGTACAGGGGTCGGGTGGTGTTATCGCACCTCAAGACGACTATTTCCCCCGGATTCGTGAGATTTGCGACAAGTATGAAGTGCTTTTTGTGGCAGACGAGGTGATTACGGGTTTTGGCCGAACCGGTGAAATGTTTGCGTTGAATCATTGGGGGGTTGAACCGGATATGATCAATTTCGCCAAAGCAATCACTTCCGGATACTTTCCATTCGGCGGAACCGGAGTGAATGACAAAATTGCGTCGGTTTTCGATGAAAAATCAGAACCTTTCATGCATGCCTATACATACAGTGCACATCCGATTGGAAGTGCGGTTGCGCTGGCCATGCTGGACTTGGTGCAACGCGAAGACTTTCCTGCCCAAGCTGCAGATAAAGGCAACAGACTAATGGAAAATCTGAATACTGCACTTGGGGACCATCCTCATGTTGGAGATATTCGAGGACTGGGTTTGATTGCAGGTGTTGAGTATGTAAAGGATCGGTCAACCAAGGAACCATTCCCCGCCGAAGACAAAATCGGAGACAAAGTTCTGAGTGCTGCTATTGAAAGAGGATTATTTAGCCGAGTTCGCGGAGATGTTTTTTGCATTGCACCGCCAATTGTTATTACAAATGATGAAATAGACCGGTTGTGCGCAATTCTTCGCGCGGCTACTATTGATGTCTTGGGAACATAGTACTGGTTAAGCTCAAAACATAAAGCAATTGCTGAGTTTCTACTGAAAAGAACTGAACTTTAATCAAATGTAGTTTTGTGCTTCCTAATGGATGTAAAGTCCACGATTCGCACTGTATTGAACTATCCTGTTGAAGGCGTTCGATTTCGCGACATTACAACATTGCTACAAAATCCCCAAGCAGCAAGGTATTGCATCAACCAGCTGCATCAACGCTATGAGGGTACTAATGTAGAAGGAGTTGCAGTGGTCGAGGCCAGAGGATTTGTTTTTGGTTCAGTGCTGGCGTATCTTCTGAATCTTCCACTGATTCCCATACGCAAACAAGGCAAACTACCGGGTAAAACTGTCTCAACCCAATACGCTCTTGAATACGGAAAAAGCGGATTGGAAATTCATGTGGATGCAATTGCAAGTGAACAAAAAATACTTGTTGTCGACGATGTGGTCGCGACCGGAGGAACTTTGAGTGCATCTGTTGAATTGGTGGCCAATCTTGGGGGTCAAGTACACGAGTGCGTTGCAATTATCGAATTGATTGATTTAGGCGGGCGAGAAAAATTGGCACCCATTCCTCTGCACAGCCTTGTGACTTTTCGTGAAGATGAAAAAGGAAAATATCAAACCAGAAATCATTGAAAGCAATGAGAATAAATTGCTCATAAATAAAAAAGGGACGGCACTCCGTCCCTTTTTTAATTTTCGATCAACGTATTAGAAGTCTACTATCAAGGCAATTCCAGCCGCTGTCTTTATTTTTGCGCCCTCATCATCCTTGTCATTAGTTTTTGCCTCGAAAGTGATTGCACTACTGCCGCCGAGTTCTTTTGTCAAATTTAAAACTATAGGTGTTGGTTTGCCGGTTACGTCTTTCTTTCGGGTGGCCTGTACAAGATATGTCAATCCTGAATCGCCAATAGAGCCATCAAAGCCAAAGAAGTAGTTCGTCGTTTTAGTGCCTTCTTCTGGTTTGTTCTGAATTCCACCCAGATACAATCGAACCGGACCAACAGCCTGCTCAGCGGCTAATCCTGTTTCAGTAAATTCTGATTTGTTTTTGTCGTAGAATAAAGCAACGCCGCCGCTACCAAATTCAAAACTGGAACCAAAAAGTGTTCTGTCCAAGGTTTCCTCACCTGAATCCATTACCAAATCCAACTGAATACTGGCTGGTCCCGCATCTACTGCATAGGATAGCACCGAATCCAATTCGGCTGCGTCAGGCCCCTCGCCCCATTCCAGCGAATTATCAATGATTCCGGTAACCAGATCGGGTGCCGCAATCAAGCGACCCATTGCAAGAGTTCCGAATCCTCCGGAAAGACCTACATAGGCCAATCCCGCACCGGGGACTCCTTCGTCATCTTCAGGATTGATAGTGGCATTCGCCAAATCCAGGAATGCTTCGAATTGAAAAATGGCCGACAAACCAGGTGATATTTCAGTGGCCCCTTCAACACCCCAGACGGAACTGTAGTCACTGAATGTAGTTTCTCCATCTTCAGATTTAATGCCGCCAGCAAAAGATCCGTACCAAACTACCTCGGCAAAAGTTATTGAAGGCGTGCTGAATAGCAAAACTACAGCAAAAGCCAGAAATTGCTTTTTCATTATGTATAGTCCTCATCAATAGTATATTGACAACAAGACTCAAACTATAGGCACCTTTTTCTGACTAATTCTGTTTTACTCTGCTTGCGAAACAGTTAAAATCTTATATGAAAATGATAATAATTCTCATTATTATAAACAATTCCCTATTAAGTCAAATAATTTTCAAGAAACTCATGAATCCTGTGCCATTTAAACAATTTGGGAGTGCATTCTACAGAAGCCAATTTCCCCAATTGAGTGCGCCCTCAATTGTCTTTGCGCAGGCAACCTGGTACGGCTCGTTCCGCGCCGGTGTGGAAAGTGCGTCCGGCGAGACCACCCTGAACTCGAAGGGGAGTCGCTGGGGCGTGAAGGGCTCGAACGAGATTTCCGACGGCCTGACGGCGGTGTACCGCTATGAAGAGGCGTTGGACCTGCGGACCGCCACGCTGTCTGCCGGCAACCGGCTGTCCTATGTGGGCCTGTCCGGCGGGTTCGGAACGCTGACCATGGGCCGCGTCTGGGGCGCCGAGTACAACTCGACCGGTGCGATTACAGACGGCTCCTACTTCTACGGCAACAGCCACGGCAGCTACAGAGTCGGTCCTGCACTTTCGTATGCAGTGTCCGCTGGCCCTGTGAGCATGCAGCTTGATGCCATCATGGCGGGCAATGGAGCGAGAGATAGAGGAGACCACGTTCATGGTCAAGGTAACGGCGAAGGCCCAGATAATTGTGGTACCGGAGCTAGTGTCACAGCTGAAACCAGATGTATCAATTATCCCGACGACGATAATACCGTAAACACCAAGTCGATTGACCGCATTCTGTTTGGTCTTTCGGCGGGCTTCGGCAGTGGCAAGGTGGCGGTTTCGTACGATTCGGACAGCACTACTCCTGCGTTTAAGGACACCAACATCACGGCTGCGGGTGAGTTCACCTTCGGCGCCACTCGAGTCTATCTCGGCTATTCGCAGAAGAAAACGCCTAGCGGAGGCGACCAAGATGATGACGCAGACGGCACGCAGGTTCAAAAGACGACCAGCACATTCGCTGGAATTGGCGGTTCCTTTGGCGACACTGGCTTGTCGTATCTGATGCAGGTGGTGCAGAGGAAGCAGGAGTTTGGTGGGACAGCCAAGCCGACTCCTATTCTGCTGAGCATTGCGAAGTCGCTTGGAGGTTCATCCACGATTATTCTGGAAGGCGTGACCAACAACAAGACCTTCGCTGGTGCGAAACAAAAAGCAACAGTAGGGCTTATACTGAAAGTCGATTTCTAGTTGGAAATCTTAGCAACAAGAAAAGCGGGGTGCATGCACCCCGCTTTTTTTTGCCGAAAATCATGGCAAATGATGATATTCGCCTGGCATGGACTGCAAGACAACAATGCCGGTAAACCATCGCCGCGAAAAAATTTAACAGGCAGGCAAGCTGCTTGCAAGTCTGGTCCGAAACTGGCTGTTCAAGTCAAGCAACATTGAATTGTCCCATCTTGCCGCAGAGGGCAGAGTTTGGTTTTCATCTATTGCCGGTATTGATTGAAGCAATAGAAAATTCTAGCAGTACCTAGTACTCCTTCCTTGGAGTCTGGTTGCCATTTCTAGCATCTGACTGCGCGAACATGTTAATGAAGAATGCTGGTCTCTCTACTACTTCGGCTTCGTAAATCACTGGGGCTAGCGCATAACTCGACTCTACTAACGACCGTTGATGAAAACAGTCCTGCATCAATATAAAACTGAATATGACTCTTCTTTCAAGGCGGTACACGCTGCAAAGTGCGGTGAAGCAGCTAAATATTTTCTGTACCGGACGGGACCATTCAATCTTGCTTGACTCAAAACAAGATACTTGGCATTTGCCTTGAATCGCCAGCTTGGGCCAGACTTGCAAGCAATTGGCTTTGTTTATTAATTTTTCGCGGCGATTTTTCACCGACATTGCCCTCTTGCAATCCATGCAAGGCGAATATCATCATTTACCATGATTTTCGACAAAAAAAAGCGGGGTGCATGCACCCCGCTTTTCTTGTTGCTAAGATTTCCAACTAGAAATCGACTTTCAGTATAAGCCCTACTGTTGCTTTTTGCTTCGCACCAGCGAAGGTCTTGTTGTTGGTCACGCCTTCCAGAATAATCGTGGATGAACCTCCAAGCGACTTCGCAATGCTCAGCAGAATAGGAGTCGGCTTGGCCGCCGCAGCAGTCCCGCCAGTCTCCTGCTTCCTCTGCGTCACCTGCATCAGATACGACAGGCCAGTGTCGCCGAAAGAACCGCCGATTCCAGCAAATGTGCCAGTCGTCTTTCGAGTCTGCACGCCTTCTGTACCACTATCGTTGTCGTCAGGCTCTTTGAACTGCGAATAGCCCAGATAGACCCGGGTGGCGCCGAAGGTGAACTGCCCGGCAGCCGTGATGTTGGTGTCCTTCACCGCAGGAACGGTGCTGTTCGCACGGTACGAAACCGCCACCTTGCCGCTGCCGAAGTCCGCCGAAAGACCGAACAGAACCTGGTCAACCGTCTTGGTGTCTCGAGTGTTGACATCGGGAGTATCCGCATCGTTGTCAGTGTCCATCGGGGTATTTCCGCCCGCCATGACGGCGTCAAGCTGCATGCTCACAGGGCCGGCCGACACTGCGTACGAAAGCGCAGGCCCGATTCTGTAGCTGCCGAGGCTGTCGCCGTAGAAGTAGGAGTTGTCTGTAATTGCGCCGGTCGAGTTGTACTCGGCGCCCCAGACGCGGCCCATGGTCAATGTTCCGAACCCGCCGGACAGGCCCACATAGGACAGCCGGTTGCCGGCGCCCAGCGTGGCGGTCCTCAGGTCCAGCGCCTCTTCATAGCGGTACACCGCCGTCAGGCCGTCGGAAATCTCGTTCGAGCCCTTCACGCCCCAGCGACTCCCCTTCGAGTTCAGGGTGGTCTCGCCGGACGCACTTTCCACGCCGGCGCGGAACGAGCCGTACCAGGTTGCCTGCGCAAAGACAATTGAGGGCGCACTCAATAGGCTTGCGAGAGCAATAACAAGTAATTTTTTCTTCATTTGAAAAATCCTCTAAAATTAATTAATTAATTTAAGTTAACAATTGAAAGTAATCTTGGAACTGATGATGTTCCTTGATTACTCTTGGGGGAATGATAATAGAACTTCTTTTCTATTGCTATAAATATGATTCAATATTGCAATAGGTCAATACATTTGTGTTGCTTTTTTGCAACACTATTTAATTCTGCATGAATTTTTGACTGTACGAGAATTAATTTTCAATTGCACCTGCAAGAATTTTAAGTTGTAGTTTTCCACTGGCATCCACTTAAGATGTCCGTTGATGTCGTTCCGCTGTAGGCCATAACGAACTAAATTAGAAGATAGGCATTTTTCGGGAAGTTGGCAAGTATTTACTATCAAAAAGGCGGTCCGAAAAATTTCGGGCCGCCCTTTCATAGTAGATGTACGGCTTAACCTTATTTTTTTGGCGGATTATTTCCACGATATTTACCAGAAGGCCTGTACTGCTTCTTAGCAGGTGCGTTAGGCGGCGGTTTTGGTTTGGAACCAGTTTTTGATGTAGGCATATACATCCTCCCATAAAAATGTAAAAAAACACATAAGAAATAGATTATACGAGTACGCAAGAAAGTTTTTTTTACTCTACAAGAATTAATTTTCAATTTCATCTGCAAAAATACTTATCGAATCGTTCAGTTTTTAAGTCGTAGTTTTTTTGCGAGTATCTACTTAAGATATTCGTTGATGCTGTTCCATTGCATGCCATGACAAACTAATTAGAAGATAGACATTTTTTTGGGATGTTGAAAAACATCTACTGCTAAAAAGAGTAGCCCGAAAAAACTTCGGGCTACTCTATTCATAGGAAATGTGCAACTTAACCTTATCTTTTTGGGGGGTTATTTCCACGACCTCCGCCAGAAGGATTGCCCGTCCTACTAGGTGCGTTAGACGGACCTGATTTAGAGCCACTACTAGATTTAGCCATAATAATTTCTCCATTTTTAATTAATAAAACATGCATCCAAATTAAAATAAGGATTGTCTTATAATACCACGTAATGATCTGATTGAGCATGCCAACGGGGGGTGCTAAATCGCTGGTAATTCGCCCTGCTTCCACTACCCATCACCGGCTTGATGCCGAAGCCCTCGAATCTGCCGGAATTTCCGAAGGTTTGGTCCGGCTCTCGGTCGGGCTGGAAGATCCAGATAACTTGGTGGAAGACTTGGAAACCGGTTTGCGAGCTTCCCAGCGCATCAAAAAGTGAGCAAGAATCTTGTAGTATGAGAATTGGAGTTCAAGGCGAGACCGCGTACGCATTTACTGCCGGAAAGAAAATCAATCCTGATCTTCCTTCTGTGCTGTTTGTACACGGTGCATCGCTGGACCACACTGTCTGGACTTTGCAGGCGCGATATTTTGCCCGGCACGGATTGAATGTTGTTGCTGTCGACCTGCCTGGACATGGTCGTTCCACGGGAGAACCGCTGCCTACGATTGGCGCTTATGCGGATTGGCTAAAGGAGCTTCTGGACGAATTGAATCTGTCCAGCGCTGTTTTTATAGGACATAGCATGGGTTCTTTAGTCGTACTGGAAGCCGCCGCAAAGTATCCTGAACGAGCAGAAAAACTTGTACTCGTCGGAACTGCAACTCCCGTGACTGTTACGGATGAACTGCTGAATCTTGCCAAATCGAATGATCATGAAGCTATTGACATGCTTACTGCCTGGGGGCATAGCCCATCTGCCCATTTTGGTGGTTGCGATACACCGGGAATGTGGATGATCGGCGGATTGACACGCCTGTTTGAAAGAGGTTCACCTGGGGTTTTGTACAATGATCGCAATGCCAGCAACGACTACAGAAACGGAATCAAGTCTGCACGGAAAATTCAATACCAAACTATGCTGATTCTCGGTGAAAGAGATATGCTAACCCCAGTGTGCGCAACCCGAGACTCGGTAGATTCGCTAAAATTTTCTGAAGTTGTAGTCATTCCTCGAGTCGGCCATACAATCATGTCGGAAAAACCGGATGTACTCCTTGACTCACTGTACGCATAGTTCAATAAGAAAGTAAAAATGATTGATGGAATAAATGATTTTCTTAGAGGGGTTATTGATTTCCTTATGGGAGTTATTGATTTTCTTATGGGAGTTATTTCGAAATTACAGGAATTACAGGTATGTATCGAGGAACTCCAAGATTTTATCATGGTATTAATCTTGATAATCCTAGTATTAATCATTCTGGCGCTAACTGCTGTTGTAAGTAATATCCGAAGATTCTTGTTCGAATTTCTTGAACAAGAATCGCAAAATAAAGAATCCCTCTGGAACGCCTTTGTTACCTCACTTCAAAAACCAGCAGGTTTGATTATCTGGATTGTGGGGGTCTCGTTCGCCCTTGAATTCATTCACTCCAAAACCAACGCATGGTTTTTGGCCGAAGTTGCGGCAATCCGGTCTATAGCGATCATTGCAGCACTGGCTTGGTTCTTTATCCGGTTCAATAAAAATTTGAATAAAAAAGCCATCTTGACGGCTATTAGTTCGAGGTTCAAAGCCATCTCAACAGCTATTAGTTCGAAGTTCAATAAGAAGGATAAAGATGATGAATGAAGTAATGGAACTTTTTGGGGAATTTTTTTCAGGAATTGGTTTGATGTTACAGGGATTATTTATATTTATCAAAGGATTTGTCCCAGCATTAGTGTTATTTATCAAAGGATTTGCCGAATCATTAGGGGCATTTATCAAAATATTCATCAAAGTATTTCCAGTACTTGCCATTCTGGCACTGACTGTTTTTGCAAGTAAGGCATGGAGACACTTGTTCAAGTATCTTGAAGAAAAATCGCAAAGGAAAGAATCCCTGTGGAAAGCCGCCCTTGTTACCGCACTTCAAAAACCTGCGGGTTTGATTATCTGGATTGTGGGAATCTCTTTCGTCCTTCAGTTCATCCACTTCAAAACCAACGAAGAGATTTCAGCCGCAGTGCTGATAATTGAGGTTATAGCGATCGTTGCAGCACTGGTCTGGTTCTTTATCCAGCTCAGTAAAAATTTGGATAAAGATGCCATCTTAATGGCTATTAGTTCAAAGTTCAGTAAGAAGGATAAAGATGATTGATCGAATAATTGAAGTTTTCACAGTAAACCCTTGGGTATTCCAGATATTTATCACTCTGGCACTAACTGCTGTTGCAAGTGAGATTCGAAGATACATGTTCAAGTATATTGCAGGAAAATCGCAAAAAACAAAATCCATGTGGGACGATGCGCTTGTTACGGCACTTCAAAAACCTGCAGGCTTGATTATCTGGATTGCGGGAGTTTCGCTTGCCATTGACATTATTCATTTCGAAACCAACGCAGAGATTTTTGTCGCAGTCCCGCCAATCCGGTCTGTAGCGATTATTGCAGCGATGGGCTGGTTCTTTATCCGGCTCGTTAAAAATCTGGAGAAAACTTATATCCAAAAAAGACAGCCCGCGGCGAACCCTACAACTAGGCGAATCTTGATGCCCTCGCGAAAGTGCTACGCCTTGTCATTGTGATAACTGCCACTTTAGTTGCAATGCAGACCCTCGGATTCAGCATTACCGGCATTTTGGCGTTTGGCGGTATCGCGGTAGGCTTCGCTGCCAAGGAACTTATATCAAACTTTTTCATGCCTCTGTACCGGCCTTCGGCGAAACTTGACGACCGCACTTGGCGCACTCGTGCAAATGACGATACTTCAACTGGTCAATTGGAAAATACTGAACTAACAACTAATAAATCATCTGCAAAAAAAAATAAGGCGAGCAATAGGCATTTGAACAAAGGTACAAGCGAATTCATCCTGACAGGTCTAAACAATGATTAACAGCGTATCCGAACTGCTTGATAAGATTTCTCTCGGAGAGGATTCTACAATCGGATTCAAGCAGGAATTAACAAATTGGAACCGAAATAGTTTTGCAGATGAAATAGCGGCGTTTGCAAACTCATTTGGCGGAGTAATTGTTGTCGGTGTTTCTGATAACAGAAACATTGTTGGCATTCCTTCGGGTAAAGCCGATAAAGTGGAGAATATTGCCGTCGAGGTCGGCAAAGACAGCATTAGTCCATCGGTTAGAACCATAACCGAAATTATTAGGATAGATGATAAGTTGATACTGAAAGTTGAAGTGCCTCGTAGTTTATTCATTCACAAAAGTCCTAGCGGATACCTCATGCGCCAGGGAAGTAGCAGGATGGAATTTCCCCCCGACCTGTTAATCCGCCTTTCGCAAGAACGCTCCCAAGGGCGTAATATTCCATTTGACCGCCAAGCAGTACCACTTACGCAATTTTACAACTTAAACGAACAACTATACAGGCGGTTTATATACTTTTCGGAACAAGAACCTATCGAATCGGTGCTGATGAAACGACATCTGCTAGTTAAAGAAAGGGGAGATATAAGAGCAACAGTAGCAGGAGTGTTAATGTGTTGCGAATCACCAGAGGAGTTCATACCCAACGGCTATATTTGTGCTGTTCATTACGGCGGCATCTACAAAGATGCAAACTATCAAGTTGATGCCAAAGACATTTATGGCCCATTGGACAAGCAGGTTTTGGATGCTCTTTCGTTCGTTATGACCAACAGCCTCGTTTCTGCGAAAAAATCAACGTTGAGGGAGGACTTGCCTCAATACAGTATGCGAGCAATTTTTGAAGCGATCGTTAATGCGGTTGTGCATCGGGACTATTCCAAGCATGGAGCCAAAATTCGCTTGTTCATGTTCTCAGACAGGCTGGAAATCTATTCTCCTGGAGGATTAGTCGATTCTTTGACAATTGATGGATTGATTTATAACCAATGTGCTCGCAATGAACTATTGACACGCTTATTGTCAGAGGTAAAGTTGAACAACACGGTAAGTAATCAGATAGCTAGAAGCGGTTTTATGGACAGAAGGGGTGAAGGTGTGGGAATAATTATTCGAGAAAGCAAGGAATTGAGTGGAGTGGAACCTAAGTATGAATTGAAAGGTGATGAATTGTGCTTGACAATTTATCCAGCATCGCCAACAGAATGATTGTTCAATAATTTACTGCCACTTCTATCTCCGACTGCATAAGTTGATTCAATTCGCTAATCTTGAAACTCCCCTATTCAGGAAATTCTCAAGATCGGAAAGCACCCTCTCAAAAATCAGGGAGCGGGCATTGCGGCGGCAATGCCCGGCGTACATCTCAGCATGTTTTTCCAATATTTACCTTGTAATTTGGAACACTAAGTCGATTAACCTGATAAAAACAAGAAAATACTTGCATAAAGCTCAACAATTTTGATATCTTTGTTCCAATCATACATCTATTGGGAGGAGGAAAAATTCATGGATTCAATAGATCTCAAAATTCTGGACTGCTTGCAACAGGATGGCGAAATGCCCATCCGGGACATTGCCGAAAAGGCAAACCTGAGCACCTCGCCGTGCTGGAGGCGTATTCGAAAACTTGAAAGCGATGGCGTGATTCAAGCCAAGGTTAGCCTGCTCAATCGGGACAAGTTGAATCTTGGGGTTGATGTCTTCGTTGCAATTCGAACCAACCAGCACAATGCGGAATGGACAGAGAGGTTCTCAAAAGCAGTCGTGAGTTTCCCCGAAGTCGTGGAATTCTACAGGCTGAGCGGACAAATCGACTACTTGATGCGTGTTGTCGTTCCCAACATTGAGGAGTTCGACAAGTTCTACAAGCGTCTCGTTGCGGCCGTTGACATCACTGATGTAAGCTCAAGTTTTGCAATGGAACGGATTAAATACACCACCGCACTGCCTTTGCAGTATGCAAACTTGGATTGATAACCAGTTTCAACAACAATCGGCAAACTGACTGTTGAACAGATTGAAATCGCTGAAAATGCTATTCACCAGACTTGGTGTTCAAATTTGCCTCTGCAAGGTCTGTACATACAATTCATCTGGACAGCTTGGTGAATATTAATGTGAATAATTCGTATAAACACTTACGTTACTTGATGGAACAGTATCCTCAAGGAATAGTAGATGCCACAGTTGATGGAATTTTCCTCCCTATTTCGCGAGAAGCGAATCTAACTATTTTAATTGAGTAAAGTTTATACACAAATGCTCCAAGCGACATGATTGCTCCTGCAATAACTTTGGGTGTATTCGGGTCTAGCGCAATTTACCGAATTCATTTCCAAATATATTTTGCCATTTCCTTACACTATCATTATGATATGGCTCATGGAATGCATGGGTAATCATATTATTGTAACTACTAAACTTTTCACAAAAGTTTCTGTACTCCTCTTGTGTCCAGTCTCTGCTGAATTCCTCTTCTTGCAACACTGGATTTCTTATAATTGGTACAACAGGATTTTGCCATAACCAAGTACTTACCCTGTTTGACAGAGTAAATAATGTTTCTGTCAAATCTCCGAATCCACTACTTCCAAGATAATTTCGATATATTTGCTCTCCAAGTATGGTCGTAAACAAGATTGACTTGACTGTGAAATTGTCCTTGTGGTCACGCAAAAATTTAAACAATCTTGTAGCCTTTTTGAAATTACCGCCCCCTACAGTTCGATTGCATTCATTTATCCATTCTTTATATCCATCGCCGTCAGTTTTTTCGTATTTTTTTTCATCTCTATTGCAGATAAACATTTGCTCCCTGTACTTAATACAAGGAACAACATCAATGTGACTATCTTTTGCATAATCAATTGTGCAACATCTAGTCTTCAGTTTTACTAGGTTTTTGTAATCGCCATTCTTCCTAAGTACATCGCATATCAATTTGACGTAATCTTCATAAAAATAATCTGGGTTAAATCGGCTATCTTCGATAAAAACCAAAATGTCTGCATCAAATTCATCATTTTCCTGCACAGGTTTAATGATGGTTCCGTGGGCGTACGAACCTTGCGTACTGACTTTTCGATAACCTTCAAAATTTGATCTCAGATAATCCGTTATAGATTTAACTCGTCCATTCAGAGTATCAATTCTGGATTGATTTAGATTGACATGGTCGTCCAAAAATTTTTTCATGTAATCATGATGTTTCACAACTCATCCTCCATCTTTATCTCAGGGGTCAAAAATCTTCTGATTTCTTCGGCTAAATTCATCGCCTTGTTGTTTGCTATACTCTTTAATGTGGGGATAGGTTTGAAATTATCAAGACCCCAATCTTTAATTGAAGGATTTATACGAAAAAAGTTTTCTCTCAATATCAATTTCATGCAGTTTTCTGCATACTGAGTTTGGCAAAGCATTGCAAAATCCACAATTTTCGATTGTTGCCAACCTGTAAGTAGTCCCCAGCGTTTCGACGGCAGATAGAATTTATCAATTTTCCCTGTTCCCACTGAAAAGACTCTTATGCTTTCATGAGGTCTGTTGAAGTTTCGGATCGCGTCAACATACCCGACAACTGACGGATTGTTTGCCCAAATTCCGCCGTCGCATAACAGGTCGCCCGACATCTCCACAGGGTCGAAGTACGTCGGTGCTGAACAAGATGCCTGAATTGCTTTATAGAGGTAAACTTCCCCATCTCGAAAATAGTCTCCGTTGCGTAGTTTTTCTTGGTATGCGGACTTGAACAAATGAACTTCCCCTGTGCTAGCATTTGAAGCATTAATTATCAAAGGTTTGTCGATTTGACCAAGTTTTAAACTTCCAAATTTGTCCTTAAGAAAACTTTCTAAATTGCTACTGCGATACCTGCTTTTAAAGTAACCATGCGAGAGAAATTGGGGTGCAAATATTTTTGAAGCATTTTGTTCAAATTCCTTTACCAGTTCTGACATATCTCCCCTAGTTGCAACATAGGCAGCAACAATACTGCCTGTACTTGTTCCGACAATAAGGTCAAACGTCTTGTAAATATCAATTCCAAGTTGCGAATCGATTGAATCCAACAACTGAGCTGAAAAGACTCCCCTTACTCCGCCGCCATCTAGCGACAGAATATTGAATTTATTGTTATTTGATTTACACATCACAAATTTTTGGCTCACTCATTTGGCTTGGTTAAATTGAATCAACTCTATCCTCGTGGTGGAAATGGGTCATTACCATGGCTATCTCGCCTGGAAATTCGGCCATTTTTGTTGTGAATGAAAAGTTCGGCCCCTTGGTTTCTGCTGATTTTTCTACCGGCGTCAATTGCTTCTTTCTTGGTTTTGAAATGACGAATACTTCGTTGAGCACCGCCAAGTTTGACGTTCCAATCACCTTCGGAATCTGATACTACGTGATAAGATTTTTTTGCCATAATAAATCTCTGTTTTATAAGTCGAAAATCTGTTAAAACCAATAAGAAATCACAAAGCCAACCAACATCAAGTAAAATTGCTCTCGCTTCATATATTTTAGAGTAGTAATCTACTCACAACTAACCTAAACTTGAGGACTTTCAATATGAAAAATAAATTTTTCAAGAAGCATTCTTTTCTTTTTGCTGCAATCGCCTTGATTTTTGCGAGCAGCACCGCAGTTGCGCAATCTGTTAAGATTCCGACACACAACTGGTCCAGCCAGTTGGTCGGAGCGCAAATTGTCGGCAAGTTGTTCGAGATGGTCGGCGAGGAGGTCGAATACATCCCGATAGACAGTCAGACAGTTTATCAGTCAATGTGCGAGAACGATATTGATATCGTGCACGAAGTTTGGCAGGGCGCTTTTGGTGCGTCATTCGAGAAGGTTGTCAACGAAGGATGCGTAATTGATTTGGTGACACACGATGCCAAGACTCGCGAAGAGTGGTGGTATCCAAAGCATGTGAAAGAAACCTGTCCGGGCTTGCCTGACTGGAAAGCGCTGGATGCCTGTGCAGATCAGTTTGCGCGTGCAGATTCGGACGGCAAGGGTGTATTCATCGGCGGGCCAGTGGACTGGCTCAAGCACGATGCTGAAAAAGTGGAAGCGCTCGGCATGAATTTTGTTGTGAAAAATGCAGGCTCCGCGGCGGCTATCTGGGCTGAATTGGAAGCCGGCATCAAGCAGAACAAGCCAGTTGTTATATTCAATTGGACACCGAACTTCATTGAAGCACTGTACGAAGGTGAATTTGTGGAATTTCCGACCTACGATGCACAATGCACCAAGGACCCAGCCTGGGGCATGAACAAGGAGATGCTGTACGATTGCGGCAACCCCAAAGGCGGTTATCTGAAAATCGGCATTTCCCACAACCTGAAGGAAAATCATCCGAAAGCCTATGCAGTGGCGCAAAAGATAAATTTCACCAATCTGGATATTGCGAAGCAGTCCAATTACGTGGACACCGAAGGAATGGAAGTTGAAGCTGCGGCGAATCGTTGGCTTGAAGAACACAAGGACAAATGGCAAGCCTGGGTCAACTAGCTTGACCAATTGAGTCAACTTCACACAGTTGACGATTGTCAAATCTGGTCCAAGCTGGTTGTCCTTAAGGTGGCAACCAGCTTGGACACTTTTATGCTATGCTGAACTGCATTGAATTTATTGAACTTCGGGCAATTTCAGTTGTTTTGAAATAGGTCTTGAATGAACAACCGCGCAATCAAGATTTCTTGTGAGAACGTAAGCAAGTTCTACGGACACCATCCCGAAGAATTTCTGCGTCGGCACAATGGTACGCCTGATGAGGAGAGTATTCGGTCTGAGGGGTATATCGGCGCTGTCCGGGGTGCAAGCTTTGAAGTTTATGAAGGCGAAATCCTGGTTGTAATGGGCCTTAGCGGCTCAGGCAAGTCCACGCTAATTCGCTGTCTGGCGAGACTGATCGAACCCACGGCCGGGAAGGTGATTTTTGATGGCGTGGACCTGTTGCAGGCCAGTCAAAAAGAACTGATTCATATTCGTCGTCACAAGATGGGCATGGTGTTTCAGCATTTTGCCCTGTTGCCGCACCGAACTGTTTTGAAAAATATTGCATTTCCTCTGGAAGTGCAGGGGATTGATCGCGAAACACGGGAAGCAAGAGCAAACGAAATTCTGGAAATTGTTGGTTTGCATGGCCGGGGCGACTACTACCCGCGAGAGCTTTCAGGCGGTCAGCAGCAACGGGTGGGGATTGGTCGCTCGCTTGCAGTGGAACCTGATATCTGGTTTTTGGATGAACCGTTTTCAGCATTGGACCCATTGATACGTCAGGAGATGCAGGATGAGTTTGTTCGCCTGCAATCCATGTTGAACAAGACAATCGTATTCATCACGCATGATTTTGACGAAGCGATCAAGCTGGCTGACCGGATTGTCATTATGAACGATGGCTTGATTGTGCAGATCGGCACCGCGGAAGAATTGATTACAAATCCCGCTACCGATTATGTTGCAGAATTCACAAAAAATGTTCCGCGTGCCAAGTTGCTGTCCGTATATACAATTATGGACCCGCCGGGTGAAGACGCAAATACCGAGTTTTCAATCGCCAAGGATGACAAGATCATTCAAATCGCCGCCAAAGTATTAAGACAGAATAAGGATGTAAATGTTGTCGATGCCAGCAATCAAGTTGTAGGTCTGCTGAAGCGGGAGAAATTGCTAAGCACACTGTTTCAGAAGTGACATGAACGCGAAGTATATTCGCACGCTCCTTGTACTATTGCCATTCGGCGTTTTGATTGCATTGCGTCCGATTTTGCCGGACTGGGCCATCACGCCTCCCAAAAGCTGCCTTGCAGGTTGCGCCACGATTGAGGGCATGGTGCCTTTTGTCGACTGGGTTAACGCGGCAGTCAGTTTCCTGAAAAAATACGAATGGTTCGGACTGTTTACGTTCCGCGACTTCACGCGTTCGATATCCAGCACAATTGAAATTCCTCTGGAGTTTACGGAGGCCTTGTTGCATGAGGGCTTCAAGGACATTGGCGTGTCCCCGATTCCTTGGGTGATTCTGGTAGGACTGGCGGCAATTTATGGGTACTACCTGAAAGGCTGGAGATTGGCATTGCTTGGGGGCGGGTGTTTTTTCTATCTTGCATTGTTTAGCCAGCGAGGAATTTGGGAGCTGTCCATGCAGACACTGTCGGCGGTATCAGTTTCCGCACCGCTGGCCGGCATTATTGGTTTATCGCTGGGAATTCTTGCAGCCAAGAAGAAATCGTTTGAAACGGTACTCTGGCCGTTGCTGAATGTTTTACAGTCACTCCCGCATTTTTCCTATCTGATTCTTGTTGCAATTTTCTTCGGGGTTGGTTCCAAGGCGGGTGTGATTGCAACAATCATATTCGCATTTCCGCCAATGACGCGGTTGACTCTCCTTGGCATTAAAAATATTTCTCGGGAAGTACTGGAAGCGGGCACTATGGCAGGATGCACCGCTCGTCAAATGTTGTTCAAGGTGGAGCTGCCGTCAGCCCGGTCTGAAATCATGCTGGGTGTCAATCAGGTAATTATGCAATGCCTTGCAATGGTTGTCATCGCATCGTTCATCGGTCAATCGGGATTGGGACACGACTTGCTTACCCGACTTCAGCGTCTTGCTATCGGGCAGGCATTTGAAGTCGGAATTGCCGTCGTATTGATCGCGATTGCCCTGGACCGCTTCAGTCAGGCAGTTGCGGAAAAAGAACCCGTTCACAAAAAGGAAGGTTCTTTTTGGGTTCGATATCCTCTGCTCGCCTCGTCTATAGTACTGGTTGCTGGTGTATTTCTACTCTCTTTTGTCACTTCCGGCGTTGTCAGGTTTCCCCAGGAATTGACGATTTCCACATCAACTTTCTGGGATGCCATCGTTGATTATGTCACCCTTAATTTTTACGACACGCTGGGAGCGTTTCGCGATATTTTTCTGGTACATTTTCTGATTCCGGTTCGCGATGCCATTACCGCGATTCCCTGGCTTGCTGTCATTGCCTTGGTTGGATGCCTTGGATGGAGAATGGGCGGCTGGCGCCTGGCGCTGACCGTTGCGTTGTATGTGGCGTTCATTGCGACCTCAGGGTACTGGGTGCGAGCAATGATCACCGTCTACATGGTTACGGTTTCACTGGTAATCTGCGCATTGATCGGCATACCTATCGGAATCTGGGCCTCAACGCGGGATTGGGCGACACGGTTGGTGCAAAACCTGTGCGATACGTTGCAGACATTTCCGTCGTTCATCTATCTGCTACCAGTAGTGATGCTGTTCCAGATCAATGATGTCTCTGCAGTATTTGCCATCATCATTTATGCGGGCATACCGGTTACCCGATATACATTGTTCGGCCTGAGGAATGTACCGCAGCACATTATCGAAGCTGCCATTACATCCGGTTGCACTCCGCGGCAAATTATGTGGAAAGTGCGAATGCCGATTGCATTTCCCGAGATTGTGCTGGGACTCAATCAGACGCTGATGTTCGGGTTGTTCATGGTGATGATTGCCGGCTTTATTGGAACCGTGGATCTGTCGCAGGAAATCTTTCGCGCACTAACGTTCAATGACGGCGGCAAGGGCTTGGTGATCGGACTATGCGTGGCATTTATCGGATTGACTGCAGATCGGCTTTTGGTAGAGTGGGCAGAAAACCGGAAGCGAATGTACGGTATTTCATAAGTTTGGTGGAAAAGGATAATTGCAACTCCATCAATGCCGAAGCTTCGTGAACCGGGGTTTGGTAGCTATTGGCTTCAACCGGGGTGTAGAGCGATGTCTGGAAGCAGTCAAGATCTATACTGCAACATGGATACTGTCAAGAATCTCTTGAATCTTCCTTGGCACTTCCAACACGTCTGCTCAGCGAATGCACCTCGCTGATCGCTACGGACAAGGTGGCAAAATCTATTTTGCTGGTAGTCCTCAGTTCCAGCAGCAAATTCATCAATCTGCGATAGCCAAGATCATTGGCTTCAATCCACCCGGCAACCGCATGCTTGGGCATTTTGCTTTTTGAACTCTCCACCACCTCGCTCGCTATCTCATACTGCTGTGTATGAATGTCGTCGCGCAGTCTCGACTTGGCTCGACTATGCCAGCGGTCCTCCTCTTCAAGCAACGCCACCTGGTCTCGAATCCACATCAAGTCCAAACGCGCACCAACTTCAAAGTACACGACCGCCACGTATGGCACCGGCTTTCCAGTATGCTTTGAGATTTCCACAATATCCAGCGCAGTAGACAAAAATATGAAGCCTGCTACTTTTCGGGCCAGCTCCTTGGGAACATTCTGGTCGGCCAGTTCTTGCAAGGATTTTTCAAAAACGGGCAGGTCCTTTGCCGATAAAGGAGCAGGCAGGCTTGCTGACAACGCTTGAATATCTGCCTGATAGTAGTCCATTGTAGCCTGTACATCAATTGGCAGCTTGCGATGCCTGAGTAGCCAGATTGTCGCTCGTTCAATCAAGCCTCCCGCATAGTAGAGCATTTTCATCTGAACTTGCGCTTCAATTGCATTGTCTAGCGCCTCGATTTCTTGCCATACTTCCCGTATGCTGAAAATTTCTCTGGCGGCAGTATAAGCGCGGGTAATTTCCGGATAGTCGGCTTGCGTCAGCTCATTCATGATAAACGCAAAAGTGGGGCCGACACGGTTTAGCATGTTATTCGTTATGTGCGTCGCTACAAGCTCGCGTTTCAACGGATGGTTGCGCATGGCATATTCGTACTGCTCCGACAGTCGCTCTGGAAAATACCTCTTCAGATCATTTCCAAGAAATACATCTTCTGGAACATCCGAATCGAGCAACTGCTGATACAGCGTAGTCTTTGCATAGGCCAGCAGTACGGAAATCTCGGGGTAGGTCAGCCCCGAATCTTCAAGTTCCCTTTCATGAATCGCTTCATTGTCCGGCAAATACTCCAGCTCGCGATTCAATTTTCCTTCTCGCTCCAGTTCGCGAATGAACCGGGCATGATCTTGAAGCTTGGAAGATGCTTGCACATGTATCATGCTGATTGCCTGGCTCTGTTCGTAGTTGTCTTCAATGACATTGCTGGCAACATCGTCTGTCATTTCTACGAGCAGTCTGTTTCTTTGCTTGACTGTCATCTCGCCTTCGTCCACAACATGGTTCAGCAGTATCTTGATATTGACTTCGTGGTCCGAGCAGTCCACACCCCCTGAATTGTCAATAAAGTCTGTATAGCATCTCCCGCCATTTCGGCAGTATTCAACTCTGCCGAGTTGCGTCATACCAAGATTGCCGCCCTCTCCTGCGACACGGCATCTTAATTCCTCTCCGTTAACTCGTACAGGGTCGTTCGCCCGGTCGGCAGTATTTTCATGAGTTTCAGTCAATGCCTTGACATAAGTTCCGATCCCTCCGTTCCATAGCAAGTCTACAGGGGCTTTAAGCATGGTGTTGATTAACTCATTCGGCGTTAACTTGCCTGACCTGATACCAAACAACTTTTGAATTTCGGATGACAATTCAATGGCTTTCGCGGTTCTGTCATACACTCCGCCGCCTTTGGATATCAGTTCTTTGCGATAGTTTTTCCAGCCCGAACCACCTGGATTGCTGAACAATCGCTGTCGCTCCGCATAGCTCTTTTTGATATCAGGATTTGGGTCCAAAAATATTTCCGCATGATTGAATGCGCCAACAAGCTTGATGTGCTTCGACAATAGCATGCCGTTTCCAAACACATCGCCGCCCATGTCTCCAACTCCAACAACGGTGAAGTCCTCTTTTTGGATATCATGGCCCAGTTCCCGAAAATGTCGCTTGACGGATTCCCATCCGCCTCTTGCCGTAATGCCCATGCCCTTGTGGTCGTAGCCGGTTGAGCCACCCGATGCAAAGGCATCTCCAAGCCAGAAGTTGTACTCTTCTGCCACTTCGTTTGCGATATCGGAAAACGTTGCAGTTCCCTTGTCGGCCGCAACAACCAGGTACGGGTCATCGTCGTCGTATCTTTTGACATCCGGGGGCGGCACGATTTTGCCAGCTACGAGATTGTCTGTAATATCCAGCATGCCGCGAATCAACGTCTTGTAGCACTCGACAACTTCTTGCATCAATTCGGATTGATCTGCCGGGGGTGATTTGACAATAAATCCGCCTTTGGAGCCAACCGGCACAATCACCGCATTCTTGACCATTTGCGCCTTTACCAGTCCAAGCACTTCCATTCTGAAATCTTCTTTCCTGTCGGACCAGCGGATACCGCCCCGGGCCACTTTCCCGCCTCGCAGATGAATCGCTTCTGTCCGGGTTGAGTAGACAAAAATTTCGTACAGCGGACGCGGTTCAGGCATGCGCAAAATACTGCCTGAATCAATCTTCAAGGAAAGATAGTCTAGCGGTCTGCCCTGATTGTCCGTACGAAAGTAGTTCGTTCGAATGGTTGACAGAATGGCGTTCATATAGCCTCGAAGTATTGTATCTTCATCAAGACTAAGCACATGTTCAAGTCGGCTTTCCACGAACTTCAGATGCTTTTCGAAGTTTTTGTCTTGCTGCTTGTCCTTGGGGTCAAATC
The DNA here is from genome assembly GCA_965203865.1 of Arenicellales bacterium. Classification (GTDB taxonomy): domain Bacteria; phylum Pseudomonadota; class Gammaproteobacteria; order Arenicellales; family JAJDZL01. The sequence continues at coordinate 214,002 of OZ241916.1, read as the reverse complement.
TCAGTGCAAAAAGTTTTGCGAGACGAGCTGTCATGTGCGGATGCTGGACTAGTGTTTGAATCACATAATCAATGCTGTACGGAAACCCGATTTGCCGAAAGTACAGGCAGTATGTTCGCAGTACGACGACTTCGCGCCAGGTTAAATTCGAAGTTAATATCAATCGGTTAAACCCGTCATTGCCCGCCCTGCCGTTCCAAACCTGAAGAAAGGCATCTTCAAAATCACCTCGCACCTCGTCAAGGTCAAACTCCAGTTGACCCGCATGCTCCAGTCTATAGTCGTTGATGCATGTACACACACTATCAGCAGCCCGAATGACATACGGCCTGCCCTCGATTACCCGGAGCCCCATATTCTCGATGACTGGCAATGCGTCAGACGGAGAAATCGGATTGCCGTAGCTGAACAGTTTCAGTTGAATTCCTGCTACAGGGTCGGTCCAAGGCCGATACAGTACGATTCCAATGGCTTGGTCTTCGCTCAGTTGCTCAAGCCTGTGCACATCGGCGGCCGCAGTTCTTGGCGAAAAGTCTTCTTGATAGCCGGCACTGAAGGAGTTTGAATACTTGTCCATATAGTAAATCCCTTTTTCTTCCCCATAGCGCTCCACCATCGCATCTTTCAGCAAGTCTTCCCATGTTTGGCTCGCATCCTCAACTCGCTGATGAATTTCTTCCTCGGAGTGAATCGGTTGGTCCTCTGGATTCGTGTGAATCGTGTAATTTATGCGAACCAGCACAGATTCTGTAAAAGTGGCATCAAATTCAGCTGAGATGCCTTGCAGGGATTCAATCAGAATATTCTGGATTCGAACGCGCAGTTCGCGACTATAGCGTTCGCGGGGCAAATACACCAGTACCGAATAAAAGCGACCATAGCGGTCTCGCCGTGACAAGACGCGAACTTTTTGCCGTTCTTGCAACTCCATGATTGTGGCAACATCGGAGAACAGTTCATCTACGGAAATCCGAAACAAGATATCCCGGGGATAGGTGTCCATAATGTTCGTAATGTTCCTGCCATCGTAGCTGTCCGACGACAGGCCGCTCTTTTTAATCACCTGTTCGAGTTTTGTACGAAGTACCGGAATATATTTTGCGCTTCTGTTGTATGCCGTGGACGCGAACAGTCCTACAAATACCCGCACTCCTTTGCCCGACGGATATTTTGTCGTCGTAATCAAATCCATGTAAGAGGGCCTGTGAACGGGGGAGCGAGTATTCGCCTTGGTAATCAACAGTGATTGCAAGTGCGTTTCACTGCCAAGTTCCGAAGCCGGAAAAACTGTGCTTACATCCTCCACTTTACGAAGCACTCCCATCAGGGAACTTGTATCAAGTTGAAAAGTGCTCTTGTTCTTCGGCAACAATTCGCAATAGCCAAGAAACGCAAAATTTCCTTCTTCAAGCCACTTGCAAAACAGAATTTGGTCTTCATTGAATTCAGAACCGGATTTGCTGGCGTATTTTTGAAAGTCGTCCGCAGCTTCAAGTGCCTTGGAGCGCATAGTCGACCAGTCGGCAAAGGCAACATCAATGTAGTCCAGAGTGTCTTGCAGCTCCTTCTTGATGCTAGTCAGTTCCTTGGCATTTGTTCGGCGGTCGAATTCAACGTGCAAATAGGTTTCTGTTGTGCGGCTTCCAGTTTTGGACAACTCTGATGGTTCTATATTCTTTAGTTTCCCGGCGGCTTCCCTCTGAACTGTGAACATTGGATGCACTGTAAGATGAATCGTCAACCCCATGCGGTTCAACAGCAATGTTACCGAATCAACCAGAAACGGCTTGTCTTCTGTCACAATTTCCATGATTGTGTGGGTCGACTGCCACCCGTGTCGCTCTGTATCGGGGTTGTAGACTCGAATTTTTGTTTGACGGGACTTGCGTATCAGACCGGTATTCCAGTGAGCAAGAGCACAACCCTGCAGGTCAATCAGTTCGCGCTCCTTCAAGTCGTCGAAAGGAACTTTGTGGTAGTACTCGCGTACGAATGATTTGAACATCTCGGGATTCGACGCCGGAAGTCGTGCGTCCTCCGAAATTAGCCTTTCAATCAGTACTTGTGTTTCTTTTGAATGTAGAATTGACATATTTCACCCATTTCACTTGCCGGCGAATCCATTTGCGATTGCCCAATAATACTCCTGTACGGGCATATTCTCCATTGTTCTTGAAAAACAAGATACTAAAAACTCCAAAAATCCCTGACGAAGCAAGTTGAAAATTCAGATATTGGGCAATCACTTTTCAACTGTCTGCTACCGTAATTTCAGTGCTGATATCTTGTGCCAGAGATGCTTCTTACGATGCGCCGGGCGCATTGTGCAACCCAGATTCCACCTTGTAGCAGCATTCCAATCCTTTTCTTGCATCCGGAAAAGCCAGTTCAATATTCAATTCTTGCATCATTCGACGATTGTCAATTTTCCTGGATTCGGTCAGGTAGCTCTGCATTGAGCGGCTATGACTTGCCAACGAAGTTTGAAAATCCAATACTTGCGGCTGCGGAAGATTCCAAATTTCAGCGACCAGCATGTAATATTTGGTCATGGGCATTGGAAAACCGTCCGAGACATTGTAAATCATGCTTGGCGTGGGATTCGCTGCAGCCATGCAAACTGAAACCAAGTCATTGACATGTATGCGATTGCTAAATCCGCAGGATTCAGGCGTGGGGAGTGTAATTCCTTTCCTGATTCGTTCTACCGGAATTCGTCCCGGACCGTAAATCGCTGCAACTCTCAATATAGTGAGATCTATATTCTTGCTGGCACACCACTGAATACTTTTTTGTTCTGCATCAACACGTCTGATGCTCCTGTCAGCTTGAGGATTCAAAGGCGATTCTTCGCTAACCCACCGGCCATTGCAGTTCCCGTATACTCCGGTTGTACTAATCAGAATGAACTTGGCAGGCACACCAGTAGCGATGGAGTCCAGAAAGTTTCCCAGCCGGGTATCAACGTTCCCTGACTTGGGCGGGGGAACAAGATAGTAGACAACCTTGCCCTCGCAATCAATTTCCGATGCACAACGCAAGTTGTCCAAATCTATCTGCAGATGAGAAAAATTCTGCAATTCAGTCTGAACTCTTCTTGACAATCCAACGGTGCGGGTGCCTGACGCTGAAATTCTCTGTGTCAGCAAACGACCTGCATAGCCGCAACCTGCAACAATCACATCAAGCGCAGTGCTCGTGTTCACTGAAAATTTGGCCTGTCACTTCGTCCGCGCAATCTGCAAGCTATGGCTGGATTGATGCTAACGATATGAGCAATTGGGCACCTGCATTTACCAATTTGCTATTGGCTTTACTGTGCCAAGTTATTCAGGCAACTCGCTTTTTTAATTCCAACAATTTTGCCAATAAATTGACAAGAAAAAAAGGGGGCAATTTAGTACGAAAAAATACGCATTACCATGGTTGATGCGAATCATCCACATGCACCTGTTTGGTAAAGGGAATAACTAGATTGTATCCCCGTTTTCCAAGCGGCCTGATTTCTTCCAGAATAGCTCTTACCTCTTTTACCTGCTTCATATCAATCTTCGGGTTTTTTCGAACAATAGCATCAAGGTCTACATCATCGAATTTTTTATCTGATTGGGACATAATTTTCTCTCGTATGCAACACTAAATTATGATTACAACGTTGTATGTAGGTTGTCAAAAGACTTTCGTAATTTCTGATATTATAATTCAATCCAGGATTTTGACCAAAATCTTCAATACGTAAATTCAAATCTCGTCTCAGCACTTCCATTGAAATTCCACGTCCGTGCGAGTGCCAATAGTTTGAATTACTCAACTTTTCAGCAATCTTGGTAGCACGTTCAATCCGATACTCATTACTAACTACAATCCCCCTTGACTCTGTCTTCTTCCAATTTTTGAACTTGTATCTTACCAACCAGTCTTGCAAGAGACTAATAGACAATCGCCGGGCTTGTTCGTATTGATATAACTCGGCAGAGTCGAAATTTTCAATGAAATAACTTAACTCAGCGGTTGTCATTTCTCCATCATGTGCTTTTTTTATCAACTGCTCGTAATGTTCCAAATAACCTAGTGCTGGAACCGACTGATCGTTTGTATTGTGTACTTGCGGGTCAATTGGACCAAGAATAGAAAAATAGTCCATATGAATAGCATCGCCGGACATGACTAGTACAGTACCAGCAGACATAGCACAATTTGGCACCATGAATTCAACTTCAGCGTAGTGATGTCGGAGTGTCTCGACTATTCTTTGCACCACTTCTATAAATCCGCCGCCAGTTTGGACGATAACTACAAGCTTTCTTGGAGAAGAGGAGGTGCTATTGAGAATTTCCAGTTCGTTCCGAATTATTTCGTCAACACCATAGGTCAATTCACCAACAATAGAAATCGCATCGGCTTCCATGCTTTTTTCTATTGCCTTGATTCTCTTTGAAAGTCGACTTTCAACAACTTTTTCTGGTGGAGAATGAACGAAAATATTGGTCATTAGCAAAGTTACTCTTATTCTAAAGTTTTCATATAAATTATAACATGATTACAAATGGTCTTGCACTTCGTCCGCGCAATTTGCAAACTATGGCCGGATTGATGTTACCGATGTGAGCAGTTTGGCACTTGCATTTACCAATTTGCTATTGGCTTTACCGCACCAAGCTATTCAGGCAACTTGCTTTTCTAATTCCAACAATTTTGCCAATAAATTGACAAGAAAAAAGGGGGCAATTTAGTACGAAAAAATACGCATTACCATGGTTGATGCGAATCATCTACATGCACCTGTTTGGTAAAGGGAATACCTAGGTTGTATCCGCGTTTTCCAAGCGGCCTGATTTCTTCCAGAATAACTCTTACCTCTTTTACCTGCTTCATATCAATCTTCGGTTTTTTTCGAATAATAACTTCAAAGTCTACATTATCGAATTCTTTATCTGATTGGGACATAACTTTTCCTCGTATGCAACACTGAATTATGTCAGTGACGCTTCATGTAGATTGTCAAAAGACTTTTGTAGTTCCTATTAATTATAACAGTTCAGAATTTCGACCAAAATCTCCGATGCGTAAATTCAAGTAACAAGGCAGGTTAGTCCCGTCTCAAATGATCGGATACTGCAACTGGAGTTGGATATCGAAACACTACAATATACGACGATCCGATAAATGTTAATACCGTTGCAATAACAATCAAATTAGTCGCATCGCTTCCAATGTCAGTCAGCTTGACTGCGAGAAATGCCAGAAGAATGGAAAATTCACTCAGTTGTCCCAGACGAAATCCCACTTCCCAGGATGTGTCCTTTTTCTCCGAGTTTCTTTCGAACAAAAATCGAAAAGTTGCAGGCTTCACCACCAGCATGGCAGCGGCCAGTACAATTGCCGGGACAATGACATCAAGTGCGGTTCCCAGGTTGATATAAGCTCCGACAGCCACGAAGAACAAGATCATGAAGAAGTCCCGAATGGGTCGAAGCGTCTCGGCTATGTAGCGGGATATGGGCGATGCGGCCAAGGTAACCCCGGCGGTAAAAGCGCCAATTTCATAGCTAAGGCCGCACATGACTGCAAGCTGCGACATGCCCAGACACCATCCAATTGTTACAACGAAAACGTACTCTCGAATCTTTTCAAACTGAATAATCAACTGCCGAATTACATACCGTTCCAGCAAGAACGCAACGCACACCAGCAGCGGAAGCATAATTATCGGAAACAAATGCACCATCTGAAACGAAATGCTTATCTCCATACCTTTCAATACGACCAGCGCAAGAATCGCTAGCAAGTCCTGGAGCAGCAGTACACCAATTACCAGTTCCCCAATATGCCGATGATGCAATACTGTTGTTGGTAAAAGCTTCAGTCCTATAATTGTGCTCGAAAACATCGCTGCGATCCCCGCAATCAATGCTTCGTGGGTGGAAAAACCAAATGCAAGGCAAACCAGAAACGCAACCCCAAAGAAAATTACCGAGCTAGTAAACGTTACGATGGATACCGACCTGAATAAATTGACAAGTTTTTGCGGATACAGGTCAAGCCCAAGCAGAAACAGGAGAAATATAATGCCAAAGTGTGCAAAGAGCTCAACGAGTTCGGGGTTTGCCAGCAACTTGAGCCCGCCGGGTCCGATTATTATGCCCAGCAAAATGTAGACAACTGGCAAGGCTTGGCGTGTATACAGCGCGATTGTGGCGAGCACAGCCGCGCCAAAGTAAATTACAGCCATTACATATTGAATTTGGACGGGTTCGTACTCCATTCCCTGCAAACCTGATGCAAACTGTTCAATTACAAGATTGGTGCCCTTACCGGGAATCTATTTGACAAGGAACTACTGGGACCAGCCAGGTTCATTGCCGATCTTCCACTTGATACTGCACCCGATGCTCGGTATCTGGTCAATTGCAACCGCTTCGCCGGCAATGACAGAATTCGCCGCAGCGCGTAGATCTCTTCCAGTGACATTCTTGCCATTGTTGGGGCGACTGTCGTCGTACTGACCTCGATACACAAGCGTAAGAGCGGTGTCGAATAAGAAAAAGTCTGGTGTGCAAGTAGCCTGGTATGCTTTTGCGACAGCTTGCGATTCGTCATATAGATACGGGAACGTATAATGGTACTTGCCCGCATCCTCCGACATCTTCTCTGGACTATCGGCCGGATGGGTTTCCGCATCGTTGGAGCTGATTGCCAGAACAGCCAGTCCCCTGGATTGGTATTCTTCGGCAAATCTTGCAAAATTCTCTTTAATCAGAATGACATAAGGACAATGATTGCAAATAAACGCAACCAAAACACCTTTCGCCGAAGAATAATCGCTTAACGCCACTTCGTCCAGTTCCACAATTGGATTTGTATTTGGTAACCTGAAGTCAGGGGCTTGCGTGCCCAGCTCCAGCATGCTTGATTTCACAGCTGCCATTTGAAAAATCTCCTTTGCAAGTACAACAATTAAATTTTCCCTAACTACCCCGCATCACGGCTATTTTGCTTCCGATTGCCGCATACCGGGCAGTTTTTATCTCTTGATGCAATGATTTCTTGCCATTCCATGCGAATTGCATCAAAAAGAAGAAGTCGACCAATTAAAGTTTCGCCTACCCCTGTAATAATCTTGAGAACCTCTGTCGCTTGAACACATCCGATCACACCCGCAACCGAACCCAGTATTCCCGTTTCGCTGCAACGTTCATCCGGCTCGTCTTCTGGACTGAACAGACACCGAAAACAGGGGCCGGAGTTCGTATCTGGACGAAATACAGTTACCTGTCCTTCAAAACGTATGGCTGCACCCGACACAAGCGGGGTTCCTGTCTTCACACATGCCTCATTCAATGCGAATCTTATGTCAAAATTGTCGGTCGCGTCCACAACCACATCAGCGTTTTGAACTTCGGTGACCAATTCTTCTCCTTGCAATCGTCCACTGGCCCCTGTGCATTCAATTTCGGGGTTCAAAGACCGAATTGTTTGAATTGCCGAATCAACCTTGGGACTGTCAATTGCATTGGTAGTATGAACGATTTGTCTTTGCAGGTTGGAAAGATCTACGTCGTCAAAATCATTCAAGCGCAAGTGGCCCACTCCGCTTGCAGCCAAGTACATCGAAACCGGTGAACCAAGTCCGCCAAGTCCTATAATCAACACTCGGGCATCCATGATTTTTTGCTGGCCTTCTATGCCGACTGCGGGCAGCATAATTTGCCGGTTGTATCTCAATAAAATGGAATCATCCATAAGCAAAAGTTTATCATGTTGAACAATTGATAAAATCAGCAGACGACTGAATTGTATTCTACTGCCATGACAGAATTTACACATTTCAATGATAAGGGAGAAGCCCATATGGTCAACGTGGGTGACAAGCAGGCAACTGCCAGACAGGCAATTGCCCAGGGCCGTATCACTATGAATCCTGCCACCCTTGAGGCAATTATGCAGGGACAAAGCAAAAAAGGCGATGTCCTGGGAATTGCCCGGGTTGCCGGCATTATGGCCGCGAAACGCACATCCGAGCTTGTGCCGCTGTGTCATCCAATTGCCCTTACACATGTAAACGTCGATTTGACATGCGACAAGGACAATTCTTGCGTCTGCTGTGTTGCAACGGTGGAGACCATGGACAAAACCGGCGTTGAAATGGAAGCATTGACGGCAGTGGAAATTGCGTTGCTTACAGTCTACGACATGTGCAAGTCCTCGGACCGCGGTATGGAAATCCAGTCGGTATCCCTGCTGGAAAAATCCGGGGGGCGCTCAGGGCACTGGAAACGAGACGATGCCTGACGTTCAAGCAAAAGAAAGCTGCCAAGATGCAAAAGTAACGTCAACCTTGTACGAAGATGCACTTGGACAGATTCTGGAGAATGTAAATCCCGTCGCCGAAACAGAGAGACTGCCGATACGCGATGCTTTTCACCGCGTTGCCGCTGAAGATGTAGCGGCAGGTTTTAATGTGCCTTCCCACAGGAACTCCGCAATGGACGGATACGCCTGTCACTTCGAAGACTTGACCAACAGCAAGATATCGTATTTGAAACTCGTAGGGGCATCAACTGCCGGACATCCTTTCCAAGGTGAAGTCGGGCACGGCGACTGCATCAGAATTCTGACAGGTGCAGTGATTCCAGAGAACCTGGACACCATCGTCATTCAGGAAGATACCAATGTGGTGGGAGACCAAATTCATTTTGCAGATATTTCATATCGCCAAGGCCAGCATGTTCGCGAAGCGGGCGAGGACATTACAGAAGGTGAATTGGCGTTGAGAAGAGGCCAAATTATTGGCACGGCGGAATTGGGTCTTCTCGCCTCGGTCAACTATAGCGAAATTCTGGTTTACCGTAAACCGGTAGTAGCATTTTTTTCCACCGGCGATGAATTGCGTTCAGTGGGAAAGACGCTTGAACTTGGTGAAATTTACGACAGCAATCGCTACACTTTGTTTGGGATGCTGACAGAACTTCATGTTGACTTGATTGACTTGGGCGTAGTGGAGGACAAATTGGATGACACAGTGGAAGCATTGAAAGAAGGCGCTTCAAAAGCCGATATTGTCATTAGCTGCGCTGGTGCATCCGTTGGCGATTCAGATTTTGTCGCGCAGGCGCTGGAAAGTTTGGGTGAGCTAACGTTCTGGAAAGTAGCCATGAAGCCAGGTCGCCCCCTTGCCTTTGGAAAAGTCAACAATGCAAGGTTTTTCGGCTTGCCCGGCAACCCGGTGTCAGTGATGGTTACTTTCGACAAATTTGTGAAGCCGGCATTGAAAAAACTGAAAGGCGAGCGCCAGTCTCAGCCAATTCAAATTGATGCGCGATGTACCAGGGAAATCAAAAAGATTCCCGGACGACTGGAGTTTCAACGCGGGATTTTCAGCTACGACTCTGAAGGCAACGCAATTGTGGAGTCTACTGGCAACCAAAGCTCTGGCGTATTGACATCGATGAGCCGTGCAAACTGCTACATCGTGCTTCCGCTCGATAGGGGAAACTTGCCCGCAGGAACAGTAGTTCGGATAGAGCCGTTTGAAACCAGTCTGGTCTGGAGAAAATCGATTGATTCGTGATTCAGAACGCTGGGACCAAAAATATCAAAAATTCAACTCTCCCAGCCTGCCCGATACTCTGCTGGTCTCGTATGCCAATCTTCTGAAACCAAAATCAATTGTGTTTGATATAGGCAGCGGACCTGGCCACAACTCGATTTATCTTGCTCAGCAAAAGTGCCACGCAATTGCTGTCGACTGCAGTCAACTGGCATTGATTGAATGCAAACGACGCGCAAAACAGGCAAAAGTTGCAGTGCATGCCTTTGCGGCGGATTTAAGCCAGTTTCGTTTTCCGGCAGAATCAGCAGATGCGGTGATTTGCTTCAAATATCTCAATCGCGATTTTATCCCCGCGATTGAGGAAAGCCTGAAGCCCGGCGGACACGTGATATTCAAGACTTTTAATCGAAATTTTCTCAATGAACTTCCAAAATTCAATCCCGCATATGTTCTACACCCTGGTGAACTGGGGAAATTGTTTTGGAACTATGAAATCTTGTCGATCAGCGACGATTGCAAACCTGATTCGCAAACTTTCAGCTACATTGTTGCGAAAAAAACTGCTTGAGAATCTAGCCTTCTTGCTTCATCGCCTGCTTCTCGGCGTAAATCTGCTTTTGTTCTTCGGTCGCTTCCTGCTGATAGAGTTTTTTCCACTCTGAGTATGGCATTCCGTAGACGATTTCACGGGCATCTTCGTAACTCATCTCAAACCCGCGTTCTTCGGCTGCTGCCCGATACCATTTTGACAGGCAGTTACGGCAAAAATTCGCCAGATTCATCAGGTCGATGTTCTGCACCTCAGTGTGTCCTCGAAAATGGGACACCAGTCTTCGAAATGCCGCTGCTTCTACTTCCAGTTTCGTTTGTTCATCCATCTTGTCAATTCTCCGGTTTATTGGTTTAGAGTCATCCCCGGACCTTCAGTATTGTGCTCAACCCACCGAAATTGGCCGTCCCTCAGAAGCTCTTTCTTCCAGAACGGGGCTTTTGACTTCAAGTCTTCGACTATTGCACTACAGGCCTGGAAAGCCGCCGCACGATGTGCCGACCAGACTGCCACCAATACAATCGGGTCTCCAGGAAATATCTTGCCGACCCGATGCAAAATCATCACATCTGCAAGATTGTGTTGGCTAGACAGGGTTTCGGCCAAAAAACTCAGGTGTCGGTCTGTCATGCCCTCGTAGTGTTCAAGTTCCAGTTCAGCGACTGTATCACCTTCGTTAAAATCCCGCATTGTACCAACGAATACAGCAGTCGCACCTTGCTTTCCCTGCGGAATGGAAGATTCAAACTCAGTGATTTCTTTCCAAGGGTCGAACCGCGACTCAAGAATTTCCACACGCATGGCTAGCCACCTGTAACTGTTGGAAAAAACGCCACCTCATCGCCTTCCGAAACAGGTGAATCCCAGGAAGCGTACTCCTTGTTGATCGCAACATTTATGCTTTCCGGAACGATTTGGTCCCCCACGCTTAAATTCCAGACATCCCGCGCTGTACACTGCGGTTCAATTACAACCTCTTCAATTCTGGTACCGACCTGTTCGGCCAGACTGGCGAAAAATCGAACGCTTACCATTGCCGTGCCTGCCAAAATGCTCAATTCAACCCGCTGTCCATTTCCAGAGTATATTCACCCTTGGTGGCAGCTGCGTTCACCGCTGCACGATGGAGAGCCTGCTTGTGAACCTCTTTCTTGTTTTCGTCATCGCCGCTCCATGCCTTCATCGGTGCTTGTTGCAACGCGCGGCCGTAGGAAAATGTAAGCCGCCAAGGCAATTTCATGTCCAGCTGGTTCATTGCATTCAAGTGCTGTGTAGCCAGCTCGTCCGATTGCCCTCCCGACAGGAATGCGATACCCGGAACTTCCGGGGGAACAGTCGCAAGCAGGCATCGAACAGTTTGTTCTGCGACTTCCTCTACGCTGGCCTGATGTGGACAGTCAATTCCCGGTAGAACCATATTCGGTTTCAGAATCGTCCCTTCAAGCAGGATTCGCTGTTCAGCCAATTGCTTGTAGACCGCAGTCAGCACTTCTGAAGTAACTTCCTTGCACCGCTCCAGCGTGTGGTCGCCATCCATCAGAACCTCGGGTTCAACAATCGGCACAATTCCGACCTCCTGGCAAAGAGCTGCGTACCGCGCCAGTGCATGGGCATTCGCCGTAATGCAACCTGTACTAGGAATATCTTCGCCGATGGTGATGACTGCGCGCCATTTTGCAAACTGGGCGCCGAGTGAAGCATACTCTTCCAGTCGACCACGCAAGCCATCCAGTCCTTCTGTAACCTTTTCGCCTTCGTGCCTGGCGAGCGGTTTGGCGCCAGTATCAACCTTGATTCCAGGGACAATGCCCACCCGGTCCAGGTACTCGGCAAATGGCACCCCGTCCATTACGGACTGACGTATGGTCTCGTCGAACAGAATTGCACCGCTGATATAGCGGGACAAGTTGGGGGTAGTAACCAGCATGGACCGATAGCTTAGTCGAGTGGCTTCCGTGCACTCCACTCCTAGCTTGTCAAAACGGCTCTTGCAGGTCGGAGTACTTTCGTCCATTGCCAAAATCCCCCGGCCCGGCGCCGCCATTTCCAATGCAGTTTGCTGAAGTTGCTGTGAATACATATTCCCTCCATTAACCAAGCAACAAACAATATTCAGATTTTTCGTCGACCACCTGCTGGCTTCATGCCGTAAGAATAGTCATTGTATTTGTTCCGCCTGATACTCCGATCAATTCTCCCAAAGTTACAATCAACGCATCGCCTTTCGACAAAATGCCCCTGCCAACCAGTTCATTGATCACTTGCTTGCCCGCCGGAACGTTCGAGTCCTTTTTTACATCATAGTAAATTGGTTGTACACCGCGAAAAAGCGTTACTCGACGCAGTGTACGCCGATGCGGCGTCACCGCGTAAATCGGGATACCTGAAATCGTTCTCGAAAGCCATTTTGCTGTCGCGCCCGATTCAGTCAGTGCGAGTATTGCCGTGAGATCAAAGTGGCGTGCAGTGTACATTGTAGCCATCGCCACCGCTTCTTCAATATTTTCGTACTGCTCGCCGCGTCGTTCCCGGAAATTGATTTTCCATTCGGTGGTTTCCGACCCGCGGCAAATCCTGTCAGCAGTTTCAACAACAATTGGCGGATGTTTGCCAACTGCAGACTCCTGCGAAAGCATGATTGCATCCGTACCGTCGAGTACAGCGTTTGCGACATCCAGCACTTCCGCCCGTGTCGGCTGGGTATTCTCAACCATTGACAGCATCATTTGGGTAGCAGTAATTACAAGACGATTCCTGGCTCTGGCAGTCTTTATAAGTTGCTTCTGGACCCCGGGTAGTTGCGCATCGCCAATTTCCACAGCCAGGTCGCCCCTTGCAATCATGATGCCATCCGACGCCTCCACAATTTCATCCTGCTTTTCTACCGCTTCGACTCGCTCAATCTTCGATATGATCCCACCTTCGCAACCCGCTGCCTGCAGCAACTCGCGTGCAAACTGAACATCTACTGCATTGCGAACAAAAGACACCGCAAGATAGTCTACATCCAGAGCACCTGCTGTACGAATGTCCTGCCGGTCCTTTGAAGTCAACGATTCTGCGGTTAGTCCACCGCCTTTGCGATTGACCCCTTTCGAATCGCTAAGCTCCCCTCCTTCCACGACCACTGTGGAAATGACCGGGTCCAGCACGTCGGTCACTTTCAGCACAATGTTGCCGTCGTCCAGCAGCAGGATATCTCCAAGTTTTACATCCCTGGCAAGCTCCTTGTAGGTTACACCCACGCGCTCTTTCGTGCCTTCGTTTTCATCCATATCGACATTCAACTCGAAACTGTCTCCTTCGCCGAGCTGAATTTTTCCATTTTTGAATTTGCCAATCCGTATCTTCGGCCCCTGCAAGTCAGCCAATATTCCAATGGACTTGTTCAACTTCTTCGAGATCGACCGAACCATTTCAATTCGCTTTGCATGGTCTTCACCATTGCCATGCGAAAAATTCAGCCGGACTACTTCCACTCCTTTTCGAATTGACTCTTCCAGAACTTCATAAGAATCTGTCGAGGGACCCAAAGTCGCCACGATCTTCGTTTGCCTGTATTCAATCGAATTGGACATCACAAAGCGGCAGGCTTCAGCCTGCTGTATTGCTGCAAAGCTTGCACTGCCGGCAAGGCTCCGCCTTGAATGTATTCCAAAAATGCCCCGCCGCCGGTTGAAGTGTAGGAAACGCCATCCAGCATCCCCCACTGCTGCAGTGCAGCCAATGTATCGCCTCCGCCGGCGATGGAATGCGCAGAACTATCCGATATAGCTCTTGCGATGGCCTTGGTCCCCGAACTGAACGGGGCTTTTTCGAACATCCCAACGGGACCATTCCAAATTATCGTCTTTGCACTTCGAATCAACTTGCAGTAATTTTCTGCAGTTTCTTCGCCGATGTCGAAAATCATATCGTCGTCTTCTATGCTTGAAAGTTTCTTTTTTGCAGCAAATTCGGAATCTTCAGGAGATTTTGCCACGACAACATCAACCGGCAGCGGGATTGAGCAATGTCTCTTTTTCGCAGATCGCAGCAGCTTTGAAGCCAAGTCCAGCATCTCGGGAGCATAAAGCGATCTTCCAACGGAATGACCGCGGGCAACTAGCAAGGTATTGGCAATTCCGCCGCCAACAATCATTGCATCGGCCAGTTTCACCAGCTTCTTCAGCACCGGAAGCTTGTCAACCAGCTTGGAACCGCCGACTATTGCTGCGACCGGACGTTCCGGATTCTGCAAGGCCTTATCAAGCGAATCAATTTCTTTTTGAAACAGCAGGCCCGCACATGCGACGGGGGCGTACTTGACGACCCCTGCAGTTGAGCTCTGATTGCGATGCGCGGCTCCGAAAGCATCCATAACAAGCACATCGCAAAGACTCGCCATACGCCGCGCAAGTCTGTCATCGCAAGAATACTCCCCCTCCAAGAATCTGACATTTTCGCACAATGCTACATCTCCGGGCGATATGTCAACACCATCAATCCATTCGCCTACAAATCGAATTTCACGTTTCAGGCAATCGCTCAGGTATTCTGCTACCGGCGCCAATGAGAATCTGTCTTCAAAAACTCCTTCCTGAGGTCGGCCAAAATGTGAAATCACCAGGACCGCAGCATTATTCCGCAACGCGAATTCTATCGTTTCAAGTGCCGCGCGAATTCGCTGGTCGGACACTACGCGTCCTTCGCTCACAGCAACATTGAAGTCAGCGCGCACCAGCACGCGCTTGCCGTTCAGGTCAACATCTCGAATGCTAATCATGGCGCGTTCATCAATGCAACTGTGGTGTCCAGCATGCGATTCGAAAATCCCCATTCATTGTCATACCAGCAGCAAACTTTCGCCGCTCTTTCCCCGACGACTCTGGTAGTGGACGCTTCGAAAATTGAAGAAGCCTTGGAATGGTTGAAGTCAACCGACACCAAAGGCGCATCGTTGTACTCCAGAATTCCCTTCAGAAATCCGTTGACAGCTGCCTCCACTGCCTCGTGAATTGCAGATACAGAAACATTCTTCTCGGTTTCAATTGTCAAGTCAACCAGGGAAACATTGACAGTGGGCACTCGAACCGCGAATCCGTCCAGCTTGCCGTCCAGCTCCGGCAGTACCAGTCCAATTGCAGCTGCGGCACCCGTACTGGTGGGAATCATTGATTCTGTTGCAGACCGTGCACGTCGCAGATCCGGGTGATACACATCCGTCAATACCTGATCGTTGGTAAAAGCATGAACTGTCGTCATCAGCCCGGAAACAATTCCGAATGAATCATTCAGCACTTTCGAAATCGGCGCCAGGCAGTTGGTCGTGCACGAAGCATTGGAAATCACTGTGTGAGACGATCTGATAATGTCGTGGTTTACTCCGTACACCACGGTTGCATCCACGTCTTTTCCTCCGGGCGCTGAAAGAATGACTTTTTTGGCACCCGCTTTAAGGTGGGGCTCTGCTTTCGCCTTGCTGGTGAACAACCCTGTGCATTCAAGCACTACATCAACTTCCAGCTGCTTCCAGGGCAATTCGGCAGGGTCGCGTTCCGACAGCGTAAGAATCGGATCTCCGTTCACCGAGAATCCGTTCTCTGTCAGTTCCACAGACTCGCCGAATCGACCATGCACAGAGTCATACTGAAGCAAGTGGGCGTTTGTAGCCTTGTCCGCCAGATCGTTAACCGCGACGATCGAAATCTGATTTGTTCGGGAGGATTCATACAATGCTCGCGTAATGTTGCGGCCGATTCGCCCAAATCCGTTGATTGCTACCTTGATTGTCATTTTTTTCCTTGACCCTCCTGTTTGATCAATTCTTTCACAGCCTCTTCCACTGCATTCGCAGTCAAATTGAAGTGTTCATACAATACATTGCCTGGTGCTGATTCTCCAAATGTATCTACACCAAGAACCCTGCCGGCGGGACCCGCATACTTTGCCCAAAGCGCGGTAACGCCCGCTTCAACAACAACCCTGCTTTGCACCGAAGGCGGAATCACCTCCCCTTGGTACTCTGCGCTTTGGCTTTCAAATATATCAACGCACGGCATCGAAATGACCCTTGCACGAATTCCGCTTTCACCGAGCGAGCTTGCTGCTTCCACTGCCAAGCCAACTTCTGATCCTGTGGCAATAATCAGAGCCTGCGGCTGTTCACAATCCACCAGCACATATCCGCCGCGGGAAATTTGCTTGATTTGCTCCGCAGTTCGGATTTGATGGGGAACACCCTGTCTGGAAAAAAGCAAGCACGTGGGACCGTCCATTCGTTCAATCGCAGCCTTCCAGGCTACTGCAGTCTCCACTGTATCACACGGTCGCCAAACCGACAGGTTCGGCATAAGCCTCAGTGTCGCCGTCTGCTCTACCGCCTGATGCGTGGGACCGTCTTCGCCGAGCCCGATTGAATCGTGGGAGTACACAAAAATGGAGCGAATGCCCATTAATGCAGCCATGCGAACCGCGTTTCTTGCATATT
Source organism: Arenicellales bacterium (assembly GCA_965203865.1). Lineage (GTDB taxonomy): Bacteria > Pseudomonadota > Gammaproteobacteria > Arenicellales > JAJDZL01. The sequence continues at coordinate 197,430 of OZ241916.1, read as the reverse complement.
CCGAGAACATCAGAAATGTTCCACCGTACGGTATAAACCCCCCGTGCAGGGAAATGCCGTTCACTATGCAGGACATTCCGAATTCCCGAACGCCAAAATAAATGTAGTTCCCACTCGGGTCATCGCCCGTAATGGCTTTAGAGCCACTCCAGAATGTCAAGTTTGAACCTGTCAGGTCAGCTGAACCGCCAACTATTTCCGGCAATTCCGGACCGAACGCATCCAGTGCGATTTGCGATGCTTTCCGAGTTGCTGCACTGGCAGCTGCTTCTGCAATTGCCAGGATTGAAGTTTCCGTATGTTTATTCCAATTTTCAGGAAAGCCGCCTTCAATACGTCGGGAAAGTTCTGCTGCCAGCTCAGGATACTTCGACCTGTACGCGTTGAATTGGCTATTCCACTCTTCTTCGGCACTTTCGCCTTTAGAAACGCAGTCATACGCTGAATAAATAGATTCTGGAATTTGAAACGGGGGGAAATCCCAGCCAATTTTTTCTCGCGCCAAATGGATTTCATCCTCGCCAAGCGGTGCACCGTGTGCACCTGCGGTTGACTGCTTGTTCGGAGACCCCCATCCGATGATTGTCTTGCAGCAGATTATGCTTGGTAACTCAGTTTCGCTTTTGGCGGACTTGATCGCTTTGCGGACCTCGTCGACATTGTGCCCGTCAACATTCTCAACAACATGCCAGCCGTACGATCGAAACCTTTGTGCAGTATCGTCTGTAAACCAGCCGGACACTTCTCCGTCGATTGAAATATTGTTGTCGTCATAGACTACGATCAACTTGCCAAGCTTGTGTGTTCCGGCAAACGATGCTGTTTCGTGCGAGACTCCTTCCATAAGACAGCCGTCACCGACAAATACATAAGTATGATGGTCCACAATCCGGTGTCCGGGTCGATTGAATTGCGCCGCGAGCATTTTTTCCGCGAGTGCCATTCCGATTGCATTTGACAACCCTTGAGCCAGTGGACCGGTGGTTGTTTCAACCCCCGCTGTTACGCCGTACTCCGGATGCCCTGGAGTGCGGGAATGAAGTTGCCTGAATTGCCTGATTTCTTCAATTGGCAAATCGTATCCGGTCAAGTGCAGCAATGCGTAGATAAGCATGGAGCCATGACCGTTCGATAAAACAAAGCGATCGCGATTGAACCAGTCCGGATTGCGTGGGTTATGTTTCAGAAATTCACACCAGAGAACCTCGGCAATATCCGCCATTCCCATTGGCATTCCGGGGTGACCTGACTTGGCTGCTTGAACTGCGTCCATAGCCAGCGCGCGAATCGCGTTGGCTTTATCTCGCTTTGAAGGTGTTTGAATGTCCAATGCTAACTCTGCTTTCGCCTTGGCTCGAATTTAATCTCCGGGATGCCAAGGCAAATTTAATTCTAAACTTCAATAATAATTTGCTGATAATGAATTCAACTCGTCAGATTTCAATTATACAGTCAACTTTGAATTCAGCATTTCCGTTGCCACTCTTCTGTCTGGCGTATCCGCGCGGATTGGACAGCACCCGTGTATTGCCAATGAAATAGTCAACCGATTCGTGCGTATGTCCATGAATCCACAAAGCGGCCTGGCTGTCTATTATCAAATTGTCCAAGTGTGAAGCATAGAACGCTGAAAGCGACGAATCGACACGCCTGCCGCTTAATGAATGGGCCGAAGGCGCATGATGGGTGACTACCACAGTAGGATAGTCAAAAACAGGTTCTTCAACCAATTCGGATTTCAAATACGACAACGATTCATGATGCAGGTTCACAGTGTCGTCTACTGTCAATGTATTCCTGCCGTTTCGAATCACGCGGTAGTCGTTCATCATCATTTGACCGCGAATGTGCGCCACATGCGAATCGCCGTTCAAATTGCCGTCTGTCCATAGTGTTGCGCACACAAACCGAATTCCATTCAACACAACTGTTTGATTTTCAAGAACATGAACATTCGACCCATTTGCCAATAGGTGCAACGCGCTCCACACCTTTGACATTTCAAATCCATAGAATTCATGATTGCCGCAAATGTACACAACAGGGGTTTCCGGGAATCTGTCGATTGCCCACTCGACACCTTGCGTACCGCATCCAATATCGCCGGCTAGCACGACGATGTCGTACGCTTGCGATGAAGCGTCGAAATCTGCAAATTCAAGGTGAAGGTCTGAGTAGACCAAAATTTTAGTCTTCATGAAATACTACCCGCATATATTAGGCAAAGTTTGCAAAAGCACTGTTGTTGCTGAGTCTTACAGACGTTTAAAACAACGTTGTTTCAAATTATAAGTGTCATTTTTCGTATAATTGCTTACAATCAACAAATAATTTCAATTACTGGTTAATTTTATGGCTTGGCTGACAAATCATTTTCTGATTGCAATGCCCTCAATGGACGACCCCTATTTTGAGCGCACGGTAACCCTTGTATGCCAGCATAACGAAGAAGGTGCTCTTGGCATTGTGGTCAACCGCGCCACTGACTTGTATCTGAAAGATATTTTTGATCAGCTTGAAATTCCGTTGACGGACGTTCCTGAAATACAGATGCCTGTGTACTTCGGCGGACCTGTGCAAACAGACCGGGGACTGATTCTGCATGATTCCGGCAACGACTGGGCAGCTACCATACCCATTGGCAAAACTATGGGACTGACCATGTCCAGAGATGTTCTTGAAGCAATTTCAGAAAGCCGCGGACCCAAGCATTGCATGGCGCTACTAGGTTTTGCAGGTTGGGAAAGCGGTCAGCTTGAAAGCGAGATGCACAACAATCTTTGGCTATCCGTTCCAGCCGATAGTTCAATCATTTTCAATACTCCGGTATCCGAAAGGTGGGAAAAGGCAGCTGAACTGGTTGGTGTCAATGTAGCTGCAATGTCGACAGAAGCAGGACATGCTTAAAAATTATTCCATTCTTCAATTGTTGAAGTTTGCCGCGATAACTGCAACTGGCTAGCAAATGGAAAAATCCTGATGATTTACAGATTCACGAGAGTTGAAGCAAGCTTTGAAAAACCATCCGATAGAAATCTGTAGAATTGTCATTGCCTTGAATTTGAATGAGGGATTGACTCCCTCTTTTTTATGTAACCATGTCCGACAGTAGCCGACCCAGCACTGAGCGCACCGGTAAAACCATCTTTGGATTTGACTTCGGAAAGTCCAGAATCGGGGTTGCTGTTGGGCAAAGCATGACGGGGTCGGTTAAAAGCGTTGGCAAGGTTTCAGCAAAAAATTTTCAGCCCGATTGGCCTGGCATTGACCGGCTCGTTGAAATTTGGGAACCGGAAGAACTGGTTGTTGGTGTCCCCTCCCAACCCGAACAGAACACTGCTGCAATCAATGATGAAGTCAGGAACTTCGCGCAGCAATTAAATGAAAGATTCAATCTTTCTGTACAGTTTATCAACGAAGAGTTGTCGACCCAGGAAGCAATGCACCGATTGGCGAGCTCCGAAACTTCAATATCGGTGCAAAAACGGAAACTGAAGCGCGACCGGGCGGCAGCTGAAGTGATTCTTGAGACATGGCTGAATTTCCAAACTCATAACGCAAATTTTGAAAAGGGAAGCAAATGAGTACAGAATCTGTAAAGAAACTGCCAATCTCAGACTTGCTTGAGCATATGCACCAGTCGTTGGAGACCTACCTGGACCGAAACCCTCTTCTAATTGCAATTCAAACCGGTGGATTGTGGGTCGGCAAACACCTGCACGCAGCTGTCGGGGCTGTTGAGCCGCTCGGCGCACTTGATATTTCTTTCTATAGAGACGACTTTAGCCGAATCGGGCTGAATCCCCAAGTGAGGGCATCCTCCCTGCCAGTCGCCATAAAAGACCGTCATGTCGTACTTATCGACGATGTACTGTACACTGGTCGCACTATACGAGCTGCAATGAACGAACTGTTCGCCTGGGGCCGACCTTCTTGCGTGACTCTCGCAGTCCTTTTGGACCGGGGCGGACGAGAATTGCCAATACGAGCAGATATAGTCGGGTACAATTTAACCATGGATGACAATCAGATTGTGAAGGTAGCTCCCGACGGAACACTTGCCTTTTCTAATACTATCGGCACATAAATGGCCAACACCGCCCCTCAAAACATTCAACTGGATTCAAAAGGAAGTCTGCGGCATTTTATTTCACTGGATGGATTGTCCCGGGACATTATTGAAACCATTCTGAGTATTGCTGAAACGTTTATCGATTTTCCCACTCGGGAAATTAAAAAAGTACCTCTGCTCAGAGGAAAAACCGTAGTCAATCTTTTTTTCGAGCCCAGTACTCGAACTCGTACAACTTTTGAAATTGCAGCAACCCGGCTGTCCGCAGATGTCATCAACCTGCAGGGAGATGCCATGTCTACCAGCAAGGGCGAAACCATTCTTGATACAGTCAATACACTTGAAGCAATGCATACAGACTTGTTCGTGGTTCGCCACAGGGCAAGCGGTGCGGCAAATTTGATCGCCCAGCATGTGCCAGAGAATGTACACATCATAAATGCAGGCGACGGCAGGTACTCGCACCCAACCCAAGCTCTTCTGGACATGCTCACAATTCGCCAGAACAAAGGGGCGTTTGAAAATCTTGTTGTTGCGATTGTCGGTGACATACTGCACTCGCGGGTTGCTCGCTCCGACATCCGGGCACTCAATTTGCTTGGAACGGGTGAAGTTCGCGTCATCGCTCCGGGTACATTGATTCCGACCGAGACCGAACAGTTGGGGGTTCGCATTTTCACTGACCTTGGCGAAGGATTGCGCGATGCTGACATTGTCATAATGCTTCGGTTGCAATTGGAACGTATGCAGGGGCAGTTGATCCCCAGCAGGGAAGAATACTATCAGCGATATGGACTAACCGAAGAGCGTCTTGCAGGCGCAAAGCCAGATGTCTTGATCATGCACCCCGGTCCGATCAACCGGGGATTGGAAATCGCATCGGCGGTTGCGGATGGCGACCGATCGCTGATTCTGGCTCAGGTGGCAAACGGAATTGCGGTGCGAATGGCAGTTATGGCGCAACTTATGGGAGGACAACGCTAGAACGTGGAACTGTGTATTCGAAACGGACGAGTAATCGACCCGGCAAATCATATTGATGAAGTCCGGGATGTTTATATTGCAGATGGGTTAATCGCAGACGGTTCCAAAGCGAATTCCCAAAATTCTTCATTTGACGAGATAGATGCGAATGGGCTGATTGTCTTCCCTGGCATTGTCGACATCAATACAAAAATGGGCCGGCCCGGTGCCGACCCTTCAAGAACACTGCCGAATGAATCCAAGTCTGCTTTAAAGGGGGGAATTACCACTGTCTGCATTCAACCCGATACCCTGCCTGTAATCGATACACCGGCAATGGCTCATTTGATTCGGGAAAACGCAGAAAAACTTAGCGGGGTGCGCATTCTTCCTTTGGGAGCGCTTACAGTTGGTCTTCAGGAGGAAAACCTCACGAATATGGCTGCCTTGAAGGATGCCGGCTGCGTCGGGGTCAGCAATGCGAAAAATGCAGTTCAAAACACACTGGTCATGCGGCGAGCCATGCAGTATGCGGCGACATTCAATATCACAGTGTTCATTCGGTCGCACGACCCATGGCTAACCGGAAACGGGTGTGTCCACGAAGGCGAAATCAGCACTCGCCTTGGCTTGCCCGCAATACCGGAAGCGGCTGAAACAGTTGCAGTAGCACGCGACATTGCATTGGTTGAAACCACCGGCGGACGCGCGCATTTCAGTCAGCTGTCCTGCGGGTATTCTGTAGATATGATTCGCGAAGCGAAAAGCAAGGGAAGCAATGTTACAGCAGACGTTGCAATTCACAATTTGCATCTCACTGAAAAAGACACTGCCAACTTCAACACCCTGTGCCATGTTTCGCCGCCGCTAAGAAGTGAAAGCGACCGGGACAGATTGCGAGAAGGGTGTGTTGAAGGAGTTATTTCTGTAATTTGTTCAGACCATTTGCCTTGCAATATGGACGACAAGCTAGCTCCATTCAGTCAATCGGCACCAGGCATATCCGGGCTGGAAACGCTATTGCCGTTAACACTTCGCCTCATTGAAGAGGGAGTGCTTGACCTGAGTACTGCGATTCGTTTGCTAACCTGCAATCCGGCGAAAATTCTCGGAACAGAACTCGGCACCTTGTCCGTCGGCAAACCAGCAGATGTATGCATTTACGCACCCGATGTTGAATGGGAATTCGACCCTTCCCAAATGCTAAGCCGAGGCAAGAACAGTCCGTTTAAAGACTGGAGTTTTCGCGGCAGAGTCGCCTATACAATTGTCAATGGCAAAGTTGTGTACAAGGCTTGACCAGCTTGCTACTCGGTGAAGTCAAAAATTCGGTCGCCTGCAAGTTTACTAAGATCTTCCCGCTTGATTGGAAATAGTGAATTCGGGGTTCCGGCAGCCGCCCACACTGTTTCATGCTGAAACAGGTCGCGGTCGAAGAATGTTTCCACCGGACCTGAATGTCCAACTGGCGGCACACCCCCGATTGCGTATCCAGTTGCCTGGCGAACAAAATCAGCATCGGCACGAAGCACAGTCTCGCCAACCAGTTCTTTCAACCGTTTTACATCAACCCGATTCGAACCACTGGTAATCGCCAGCAATGCACGCCCTGAGCCAGTCCTGAAAATAAGCGATTTCAATATTTGGCCAACATCGCAGCCAACCACTTCAGCTGCCTGGGGAGCCGTGCGTGTATCCTGCTCCAGGATTCTTATTTCGGTTTTGATGCCAAGTTCATCCAGTTTGGCCTTTACTCTGTCGTTTGCAGTACTCATTCAAATGTCCAAATTCAAATTCAGTAAAGAATCTACGATAATACGAACAAATGAAATGTCAAAGTTTTGTCTGGAGAAAATAACGTTGAACACAAGCAACCTTGCCAAGAACTACGAGTCGGTGACAAATCAAATTCTTGCTGCCGAAACAGCAGCAGGCAGGCCGCCGAATTCTGTTCAGCTAGTGGCAGTATCCAAGCTGCATTCGCCCGATTCAATTCGTGCGCTTGAGAATTTAGGACAAAATATTTTTGCAGAAAACTTTGTCCAGGAAGCCCTGGAAAAACAAAAGCTGCTGGCGGATTTGAACATTGAATGGCATTTCATCGGCCATATTCAAAGCAATAAAACCAAAGATATTGCAAACCGATTCTCCTGGGTGCATAGCGTTGACCGATTGAAGATTGCAAACAGAATTGCCGACCAAAGAGACCCTGCACTTCCTCCCATGAATCTTTGCGTTCAAATCAACCTTCAGCAGGAGCAATCCAAGTCGGGCATACCAGCAGAAGAAGCATATTCTTTCATTGAGCAAATCAGCAGTCTTCCAACTATTTCGGTTCGCGGCTTGATGATAATTCCAGAACCGGAATCAAATTCCGACAAGCAACGAGCAGTATTCGCTCAACTACGGGGTCTTCGAGACGAAATCAATAATCAAGGATTTTCCCTGGACACTCTTTCCATGGGAATGACGGCTGATATGGAAGCTGCAATTGCTGAAGGAGCTACGCATGTACGAATTGGGACAGCATTGTTCGGCCCGCGACCCACTTGAAAGTGGTGCAAATCCTGCCTGCAAGTGTGTCTCACCCATATTCATAATCAAGAATTACTCTGGTTGCCGGTTATTTATAAGTGAGCGAGCATGGACAAGATATTTTTATCGTATTTGCGTTACACTTACAAAACCATAAAGATTTAAATTCTTGCTTTGAGTTAGAGTAAATTGCTTTATGTTTATTTACACAATAACAATTTTCACTGAATCATAGTTCATCAGATGCACAGATACCGAATATGCAATCCTGGGTGCGGCATACCGGCTTCAATGGCTAGCTGGTCGAAAATTACGATCATTATTGGGCTGGTCGGCATACTCTGCGCCTGCCAAGGCTCCTCCACTGCCAAATCTGAAGCAAGTGACCCGGCATTGATACAATCTGGGGAACCGGATTCAACCGTAATTGTGCCTGAAGGTGCCATTGAGATATCAGAAGGAGCAGGAGTTTGGATGGTGCCAACAAGACATCAACAACACGGCTGTGTCGCCTATACAAAGTGGAGCCCATACTATCTTGTGGATACGGCAATCTACCTCCAACTCAAGGAAGGGGGATTTACCATGGATATGAGCAGAACAGACTGCCAATAGATTGGTTGGCCAACATTCAATACTCCAATATGTACAGCTCTTGAGCAGGTTTTACTCATTGTTTCTTGAAAAAGTTGCTTGAACTTTTATTATTGTTGCCAATTAGAACGAACGAATACAATATAGTGCCTATGTACCTTATGAAGCACAGCTGTCATAATCGGGCTGTCAAATTATTGGATACAAAATTGTTTTGGAGAAGAAAGTTTTCTTCAAAGTCGGCTGTTGCAGAAATCCGTTGATACTGTTCTACAATAGCCCGTATTGGCTTATTCGGGTGCAGAAGAATTTACAATTTTACAGTTTCGTTTTAATAGCAATTTAATCGGTCCCGACTATGGAGAGAGATATTCCGAAATCCCCTGTTCTGCCTGCCATCGGATTTATTGGCGGCGGAAATATGGCCCAGAGCCTCATCGGCGGAATGATTGCCAATGGTTTTTCATCCAAACTGATTTCTGTCTCGGACCCGCTCAAGGAAACGACTGATTACCTCGAAAGGAACTTTTCTGTTGCTACGACTGAGGACAATCGGGTCGTTGTGTCTCGGTCAGCTATTGTTGTTCTTGCAGTCAAGCCTCAGGTGATGCGCGGCGCACTGACTTCGATTCAAGAAACGTTGCAAGAGAAAAAACCCTTGCTGATTTCTATTGCCGCTGCGATTCGAATTAATGAAATTGACAGCTGGTCCGGCGGGGGTCTCTCTATCGTTCGGGTTATGCCAAATACCCCCGCATTGATTCAAAAGGGCATGTCTGGCATGTATGCGAATCCTCTGGTTTCAGACGAGCAGCGTTCGCAAACTGCAACGATCCTGAACGCTGTCGGCAAGACTGTATGGGTTGACAGCGAGCGCGCAATCGATGCAGTAACTGCAGTCTCCGGAAGCGGCCCTGCGTACTTTTTCTTTTTGATTGAAGCAATTGAACAGGCGGCTTTGGAACTGGGGCTTTCACAAAACGAAGCGCACTTGCTTGCCACGCAAACTGCGGTCGGTGCATCGCATCTGGCGGCCGGAAGCGACGAACCGGCATCTGTGCTGAGAGAGCGGGTTACCTCTCCGGGCGGCACCACTCAAAAAGCCCTTGAAGTCTTGAACAGCAAAAAAGTCAAGGATGCCATTGTAGAAGCAGTCAAGGCAGCTGAACATCGGGCAGTTGAATTGTCTGAAGCACTGAAGGATTCTGGCTGACCATGGTGGGCAATGACTCTCTAATCGGGCCGATTCTGATTGTAATCCAGTTGTATCTCTGGGCAACAGTCATTCGGGCAATGCTTCAGTTCCTTAATGCGGACTTCTACAACTCGTTTTCACTCATCATAGATCGGGTAACAAAAATTCCTATCATAATACTAAGGCGCATACTCCCCAGAATCGGAGGGTCGGATATGCTGTCTCCCATTGTTCTTGTGGTGCTATGCGCCGGACTGGAACGTTTTCTCTTTCTCCAGCAGCACAGCATAGAAGTGAATTTATCCGGCTTGACTTGCCTGATTTTGGCTCGCGTACTCAGAATTGTTATCTATGTCTTTATTGGAGCTGTTATCGCTCGTGTAATTATCAGCTGGGTTTCTCCAAGAGGATTGCCAATTACTCGTCTGATCGTATCCGTCAGCGAGCCGGTAATGAAACCATTTCGAAAATTTATCCCCACTTTCGGCGGCCTGGATTTCTCGCCTATTGCAGTGTTCTTCGTGCTTCAGATAATTAATGGCACAGTTGTACCTTATTTAGAGTCACTGGGGGCGGTTTTGCTCCACTGATGAAATGCGGACTGCCAAAACTAGTGCTTCGGAGCTTGACCTCAGGCACTGAAACTTGTGATTGACCTGCTCAAGGGGAGCGCCAGCGGCCCCCAAAACCTGAAGGACTCAATACGTAGTCTCACGAATCCGCGTGCAATATGCATGCTTTTTCTTGGATTTTCAGCAGGGTTGCCGCTTCTGCTTGTATTCGGAACATTGTCTGTTTGGCTACGGGAGGCTGGAATCGACCGCGCCACTGTAACTTTCTTCAGCTGGGCAGCCTTGGGGTATTCATTCAAGTTCGTCTGGGCACCTGTAATTGATCGACTGCCCGTACCGATACTTACACGTATCATGGGGCGAAGACGGGCATGGCTGCTGGTTTCTCAAATTGCACTTGCACTCAGCTTGCTTTGGACCGCCAGCTTCGACCCCGCGTCCGACTTGCTGCTCATGACGGTAATCGGGGCAATTTGCATCGGTTTTTCCTCAGCTACGCAGGACATCGTAATCGACGCATATCGTATTGAATCTGCTCCTCCAGAGATGCAGTCCATGCTGTCTGCCACATATATAGCAGGCTACCGAATTGGCATGGTTATTGCCGGTGCCGGCGCACTCTGGATGGCGGATATTCTGGGCGGCGGTGAATATAACTACAGTGCCTGGGCATGGGTTTACAGGGTAATGGCCTGCTTTATGCTGGTTGGTATTGTCACTACGCTCCTGAACCCGGAACCGGCTACAACAGATTTAAAACAAGGAACTTTCAGGAATGTATCCGACTATATGCGATTTTTCATCGTATTTATCCTGGGGCTAGTTGCATTTGCAGGCGGATTCTGGATGACTGCCGACCTGGCAACTTCTGCAAAAGCGTATATTACCGATTCCTGGGGCTTCAATGCCAAGTCTGCGGGGTTTCTTATTGAAAGCAGTCGCATGGTGTTTTCCATTGCCTTGGGTGGTGCTGTAGCATATTTTCTTATCATGCTGCGAGTGGCGGAACTGGAGCATGTACGAGAGACATACCTCAGTCCCGTAACAGATTTTTTCACCCGATACGGTCAAGCAGCACTCGTAATTCTGCTATTGGTTGGAACCTATCGAATTTCTGATATCGTGCTTGGAGTGATTGCCAACGTTTTCTATCTTGATATCGGATTTACAAAATCCCAAATTGCGGAATTCTCGAAACTCTGGGGATTAATCGCTTCCTTGATTGGCGGCTTGCTCGGCGGTATTCTCGCGCTCCGGTTCGGTGTAATGCGCACCCTGCTACTCGGAGCCCTGCTTGCTCCTGCATCCAATTTGCTGTTTGTCTGGCTAGCCAGCAACCCTGTCGAAGCGTTGCTTCTTGTTGTTGTCGTTGCTGACAGCTTGAGCGCAGGCGTGGCATCGGCAGCATTTGTAGCCTATCTGTCCAGTTTGACCAGCATCAATTTCACTGCCATGCAGTATGCGATCTTTACCTCAATCATGCTTCTGATTCCAAAATTTATCGCCGGCTATTCCGGAACCATGGTTAACAACATCGGTTATGAATGGTTCTTTGTTTGTACGGCATTAATTGGAGTGCCAGTAATTGCAGTGATTGTCTGGGTACACAGACTCAGTTTGACTGACTCAGTAGCGAAAGATCAAGAAAGCTCCAGTTGATAGTCAATGGTAAGCGGTGCGTGGTCGGAGAATTTTTGCTCTTTAAAGATTCTTGCTCCTTGCACTCGGTCACGCAAATCCGGCGTGGCAATCTGATAGTCAAGCCGCCATCCTACATTGTTTTCATAAGCCTGGCCCCTGTTGGACCACCAGGTATATTGACTGGGCCTTGAATCGACTACTCGAAATGCGTCGGTATATCCAATCGTACCGAACAGCCAGTCCATCCATGCGCGCTCATTGGGCAAAAATCCAGATTGATTTCGATTGCTTTTCCAGTTTCGAATATCAATGGGTTTGTGCGCAATATTAAAATCACCGCAAATTACAAAACTGCGCGATTCTTGCATATAGTTGATCAGTATTGGTTTAAACCTTGCCATGACCTCTTCTTTGAACTTCTGGCGTTCGTCGGAACTGGTTCCAGAGGGCATGTATATGGAAATGATTGAAACTTCTTTGAAATCTGCTCTGATAAACCTGCCTTCCGAATCAAATTCATCCCATCCCAGTCCGGTCTGAACCTTTTGGGGCTCAACCCTGGAGTAAAGGGCAACGCCGCTATAGCCTTTCTTCTGTGCAAAATCAAAATAGCAGGAAAATCCTTTCGGGTTAAACACTGAATCAGTCAGCTGGTCTTGCTGCGCCTTCAGCTCCTGAATACAAACGACATCCGGACTGGCATGCGCCATCCACTCGAAAAATCCTTTACGGGCTGCGGAACGAATTCCATTTGCATTGAATGCAGTAACTTTCATTGATCTCAAACTCCATGGATATCTATCTCTGTATAAAGAATCAAGTATATTGATTTGAAAATCCGGTTCACATTTATTTGGGATGGCTGAATTGAATTTACCGAAAATTGAAATCAATACTCACCTGACAAACTGGCAGAAAGAGAAGCCGGCAAGAAATCTTCCATGGCTCGGCCTGAAAGACCCGTATCTTGTCTGGGTATCCGAAATTATGCTCCAGCAGACTCGCGTGCAGACGGTGATTCCCTACTTTGAGCGATTCATTCAATCATTTCCAAGCGCAGCCAAACTTTCCCAGGCATCTCTGGACCATGTGCTGTCCCACTGGGCGGGACTTGGATTCTATACTCGCGCTCGAAATCTTCATGCGGCGGCCCAGATAATTAGAGAAAAACACAATGGACAATTTCCTCGCACCTTTGATGAAATTGTCAGTTTGCCGGGGATCGGAAAATCAACTGCAGGAGCGATTTGCTCGCTTGCGCTGGATATTCCAAAACCAATTCTGGATGGCAACGCCAAACGCGTATACTCCCGACTGTACTGTGTTGACGGAGAATCAATTTCAGTACGGGAAAAAACACTTTGGAAAATCGCGGAAGCTCACACACCTGAAGACGTTCAGTCCGCCAGTTTTACCCAGGCGATTATGGATCTTGGCGCTACAGTTTGCTTGCCTAGGAAACCACATTGTGAATTGTGCCCAGTATCAGAATTTTGCTGTGCCTTTGGTAAAAACGTCATTGCAAACTATCCAGTTTCCTCTGGCGCGAGTAAAATTCCTTCCAAGAGCGTTGCAATGATTATGGTGGTGAATGATGACAAGGAAATATTGCTTGAGAAACGTCCTTTGAACGGTATATGGGGCGGACTATGGAGCTTCCCCGAGTATTCGGGCAAGCCAGAGCATCTGGAACATTGGTTCGTAGAAACCTATGCCATGAAAATTCAACTTCGGCCACCGTGGGACTTGCATCGGCATCAGTTTTCCCATTTCACACTTGATATTTGTCCTCAGCCCGCGCAATTGCTGTCTATTGACAATTTCGTCGGTAAATCCAAAGATGTGAAATTCATCAGATTAAGCAATGTATTGAAAATGGGTATTCCTGCGCCGGTTTCAAAATTTGTGAACAAACTAACTGAACCTTCTACTCATAGCAGACCCAATTAATCAAGTCATCAATCATGCAATTGGATTTGCTGTAAAAGACTTATACAATCAAGGGAACAACAATACAGTGAAAATTTCCGTGTTTACTGGTGGTAAAGTGGCGTGTAATTTGTTTAAATCGGTAACTATATTCCGAGCTCAAAAAAATCCGATACAAAACTTCGATTTTTGCAATTTTTAAATAGTGTCCAATTATTTTTTGTATCTTCGAGTAGATTTGCTGATTTACTCTTTTGATTAATATGTTCAACATATATTGTGGGTACGAAGTAATAATCAATTCGAGATTCGCCATTGTCTCCGCTCACTAGGACCCCTACTATTACATCGGATGTATTTGTACTCTGAACATACTCTTTTTCAGAAGATTTACAGGAACGATCAATCCCGCTCCTAATTCCGCCGACAAAACTGATACTTCCTGATTGTGAAACTGTTTTCACTTGCACTCGAATGATATCGCTAATTTCGTCCTGTTCGACTTCAACTATGATGTCATAGGTTGAATGAGGAAAGTTAACCCTTGAAGCGTTATATCCTCTTGACAGCAGGGCACCCAGCAAGCGACTTTCATTTGCAAATTCTTTTGCCGCATTTAACTTGCCCAAGTCTTGTTCAAGAAATTCAAGGTCTTTTGAGGGTGATGATATAGTCATCTTCTATTCGTTACTCATGTTTTTCAAGCAGATGCGGGTAAACCTTTCACTCGCTAGGGTGATGTTGGAGGGAACGCCGTTGATCCATTCGAGATCCCTTTCTTCCACGAGCTCGTTTTCTGTGTTGTGCTCTTCTGCTTTCTTGTTCATTGCAATTCACCTTTTCATGATTTATTTACTAAGTTGCTACTGAAAACGGTGTCCCCATTTGTTCATTAACCGGACGATTTCGTCTGTACTTTTCGTTAAGAGAAGGTCCATTCTTCTCAGCTTCATGTTCTTGGACGCAATACTCTTGAGCCGTACACCGTCCTGCTCATGATGGAAGATTGCAGCAATGTATGCGGTTGAAACTCTGTAGGCGTTGCTTAGCATTGTATTTGACTGTATTATCCTGTCGGTCGCCTCCTTATCCTTGGCACGAAACTTGTTCAGCACATCGTAGAAGGCGCTCGCCTCCATGTCCAGCTGCGCGAACATGAGCATCATCTGTATTATTTCATCCATTGAATAATCGTTTTGTATCTCCCGGTCGTCTCTCGAAGCGGTCGGTAGTATAAGCGACCTGTCAAGAAAGAACTGCTGCGAGCCTAGATGATATCTGCCCCCCGGAAAGTCCTCATGGAAATCTGTGTATTTGGCATCCAGCGCTGATCGGAGCTCCAACATGAATTCTGCCTCCAGGCTCTTTCCAAGCACTGCGGCAGGCATGAGCACCACCGCAAGTGTCATTATTGCAATTAGTTTATTCATGATTATTTCCACCGTAATTCGTTCTTTTCTTGGCACTTTAATAAAGTGATTGATAATTCCGGAAAAATTTTGCAGGGTACTTATGAATACCATGCGTAAGTGCTCGTTGGTCATAACTAATGAAAAAATCGCTGACTATCGTGGATGAGCAAATCAACAGGGATGTCTCCTTCAATTCGCATTGACTCCAAAACATGAGTATCCGAAGACAATTTTTGCTCTTGCAACGCTAAATTTCGGTTACAGCGCTCAATTGAACGTTTCAAAGGCATAGCTCAAGAACTATGTGTAGTGGTATAGCAGAACCCCTTGTAGCCGTTGTCGTGCGCCCACTCGGGGTCAATGCGATGCACCCAGAAGTCAATCTTCTCCAGCCAGCTCACTACTTCTTCTCCCGCGGCAGACACGACATCCGCTTCGCGTATGAGCGCAACATCTTCATGGAGTTCGCCAGCAAGTCCGCCACCTCGTCTATGCTCTTGGGCTTGCAGTCGTCCGGCTGGGGGGCGCTTCTCGGAGGTACCGGATATGAACACCTCACCGTCTGACCACATCTCCACTATCAACTTCGCCGACCAAATTTCGTTGTTGAACCAGTTCTTCGCCTTATGGATCATCTTACCATTCTTTTCACGGGGCCTAGACGACTTGAAACCCAGATGCTCCTTGATGTCCAGCACACTGACAACCAGCTGCGTAATGCGGTGATCGTCGTGATCCAGCTGCTTCAGGTCACTTTCTAGGAAGTGCAGCCGCTTCTCTGTGCTCATCAGTTCTTTCTTCTTCATTGTATGCACCCCTGCTCGTTCATCTTGCCTTGCCACACTCGTGATTGTAACCGAAGAATATCGCAGTCTCGGCACCGCAGTGGCTGATGTCAATATCCGTGTAGCCAACCTGCGCTCGCCAGAGCCGCAACTGCAATCATTCTCTTCATTACTGATTCCTCCACAATCCTGGTACATACACCATCTACAATCTTTATAATTGAATTGACTATAAATGGCAAGAGGAATTTGATGCAATTTATATAATATATGACAATATCTGTCGTATTATAATAACTTTATTCACAAACTATCTAAATTCAGGATACTATAGGCAGAAATAGATATCGCTATGAAAGAAACTTCTACTCATAGCAGTCCCAATTAACCAAGTCATTCAATCATGCAATTGGATTTGCTGTAAAAGACTTATACAATCAAGGGAACAACAATACAGTGAAAATTTCCGTGTTTACTGGTGGTAAAGTGGCGTGTAATTTGTTTCGATCAGCAACTGTCGTCAGAGTTCAAAAAATTTGGAACTTATATGGATAACTTGACAAACAAGTAAAAAAATCCGATGCAATAAAGCATCAGATTAGCAGAAATGTCAAAGAGAAAGCACTCATCCCCAGTCCGCACCAACAAGGTTAGGCTGATCGTTTTCGACGGTGGACAGCGCCGACGGGCGCAAGCGAAATAGCCAGCTGGACAAGCATCCAGGCAGTCGAACATGATGCCAGATGCATTTCTTATTCACTGGAAAATAGTTTGTATAATTCAAGAGAACAGAAGGCAACCGACATTTTACAGATGAAAGATAGTCGAAAAAGCAAGAGACTGCAGTTGAATCAAATCCTGAACGAAAATTGTCTTGCTACTATGGCCAATATGCCAGACAATTTCGTAGACTTGGTCGTGACTTCCCCGCCCTATGACAATATGCGAGAGTACGAAGGCAATTCTTTCATTGAATTCAGGGAAATCAGTCTGGAGCTTCTGCGAGTTGTGAAAAAGGGCGGCGTAGTTGTCTGGATTGTCGGCGACGAAACAATTGAAGGCAACGAGTCTGGCACATCGTTTAGACAGGCACTCCATTTCAAGGAAATTGGCTTCAACTTGTTCGACACAATGGTCTACCTGAAGCCGCCGAGAGGAGCTGTCGGCAACAACAAGACATACTGGCAGTCGTTCGAATACATGTTCGTTTTCAGCAAAGGACTGCCGAAAACAATCAATCTTATCAAAGATCGCCAAAACAAGGATGCAAGAAAGGGCGACAGAAGCACCAAGAGACTGAGCGATGGAACATTGCTCAAAATCCAGCGCACCGGCTATGAAAATCATGGCAGAAGAACGAATGTCTGGGAATACAAGATTGGCAAAGGGCACTCTGCCTCTGACACCATCGCATTTGCCCACCCGGCGATTTTTCCTGAAAAGTTGGCAGAAGATCACATTGTGTCATGGAGCAATCCGAACGAACTTGTGTACGACCCTTTTACTGGTTCTGGCACAACTGCTGTAATGGCAAAGTCGCATGGACGGGAGTATCTGGGAAGCGAAATAAACGAAAAGTATTTCCAGATCGCAATAGAACGATTGGAAAGAGCAAACCAGCAAAATCTTTCTTTCGGTTGACATATGGAACCTTTGGAAAAACGCTGCAAGGCGTGCCAGCGTATCTTGAGCATTGAAGCATTTGAAAAAAATCAGCACCTCAAGGACGGCAGTGTTGCAAGACGAAGCGAATGCAATACAGGAATGGGGAACTTCAAAGACAATATCGGCAGGCTGAAAAGAGCAGTCGAATGGATAAAAGGAACCCTAAAATAGAATTTGATTTAGTCAATTTTCTTGAAACTTCAGGAAAATCGAAGCCTATATTCACCAGAAATTCAACGCAAGGCGCGAATGGGTAAAAGCAGACTTGGTGCCATAGTCATGGAAATAGAGGAATACAAGCCCAGTAGAATAGCATTCGCGAATACGATGAGCAGCAAGGAAAAGAAAGATTTCAAGCTCGACGAATTTTCGCAACAGGAAATGCTAGACGATCCAGCCGAACAGGTTCAGACATTCGGACGAGTGAACAGAAAAAGAATTGCCGAAGCGCAGGCGGCGAAAACCAGAAAGCAACTGCTGTGAGAACTCGCTTTTGGAAATTCTTGTCAAGTTATCCTTATAGTCCTCAAATAAAAACAGATTCAAACCATGTCTAGAAAAGTTTATTGCATCAAACTCAACAAGGAGTCCGAAGGACTCTCCTTTCAGCCAGTTCCGGGCGACTTGGGACAGCGTATTTACGAAAACGTGTCCATGGAGGCTTGGCAGCAGTGGCTATCTCATCAAACCATGCTCATTAACGAAAAACGACTCAGCCTGGGAAATGCAGAACATCGGCAATATCTTACTCAGCAAATGGAGTTGTTTTTTTTCGGGGATGGAGTAGATCAGCCGGAAGGCTATACACCACCGAACGAGTAGACTTTTGACCACTACGAGCTCAAAGTGAACCCGTTAATGATGAAATTGTATTTTATTACCTTTTAGTGTCATAATAACAACAATTAATAGCATTATAGATACAATGATGTTTTCACAAAATTAAGGCAGAGCGAATTTTAAGGCTGCATGATATTTAAAATCAATGAGTACAAGTGGATAAAAAGGAGTATGTTTTAGTTCATCCTCTGACAGGGGAGATCAGGAGTATCAAGAACGGCTTTAGCTGGACTTGCCTGCTGTGGTCCTGGTTTTTTGGAATCCCTCTGTTTATCCGGAAGCTCTATATATGGGGGGTTGTAATGATAGTGCTACAGTTTTCATACATCTCAGGGGAAGACGGCTCAAATGCATTCATGGGTCTTGTGATTCTGGTGCTTTCTGTTGTACTAGGGTTCAAGGGAAACGAATGGGCTGTAAAGGGTTACTTGGCCAAAGGGTGGACACTTGCAACTAATATTCATATTCAATCTAATAGTTATTAGGCAAAGGGGCACTTGGACACAGGATGGATGTTTGTATCAAGTTGGCGAAAATGCTCCCCCGATATGAAAAACCGGAAAAATTTGGTTGCTGAAAATTTTTTGTTGAACTCAATGAGGCTAACTTGCAGCGATTAAGAAACAAAACAGTATTTATGACTGCAGCAGGCATGGGGATCGGCCGAGCCTGTACAATTGCCATGGCAAGCGAGGGAGCAACAGTTTATGCTACAGACATTGATCAAGACTCGCTGGATAGCCTGTCAGAAGAAAATATCAATATCCGTTGCATGCAGTTGGATGTAACCGATGCCAACTCGATTGCCCAGCTACCCAAGAAAGTTCCGGTTCCAAACGTTGTATTCAACTGTGCCGGCTATGTTTATGACGGAACTTTGCTTGAATCCGATGACGAGGTCATGCAACGTTCGTTTGAAATCAATGTGTTCAGTCACGCAAGAATTATCAGGGCGTTTCTTCCTGGCATGATAGAAAACGGAGGTGGTTCAATCATCAATATGGCAAGCGTTGTATCTGCTGTTACAGGTGCAGAAAGTCGAAGCATCTACGGAGCAACAAAAGGCGCAGTTCTGGGATTGACCAAATCCATTGCCCGAGACTATATACGAGACGGTATTCGCTGTAACGCGGTCCTTCCGGGTACGGTTCTCACACCGTCTCTCAAAGACAGGCTACGCGCCCGCGGAAATTATGATGCTGCCTTTGAGGAAATGCTGAAGCGGCAGCCTACCGGCGAGATGGCGCAACCGGAAGATATCGCTCCGATTGTGGTGTACCTCGCATCTGACGAGTCAAAAGTTGCGACTGGACAATTTTTTGTGGTGGACGGGGGGTGGACAATCTAATGACGAGCGAACCCGTAAATATCGCATTTATCGGACTCGGTGCAATGGGTTCGGGCATGGCAGAAAATTTAATCAATGCCGGGCATTCTCTCCACATAGCAGCTCATCAAAATCGGGACCCTGTAGATTTGCTGGTTTCAAAAGGCGCTACCGAGTGGTCATCCCCTGCCGAAGCAGCGGCAGCAAGTAGCTGCATTTTTTTGTGCCTGCCCAATTCCATAGTGGTTGAAGAGCTGATAAATGATTTGCTGCCTGTGCTTCGTTCCGACCATGTCGTTGTCGACACTGGAACATCACTGCCTTCATCTACCGCCAATATTTATGCAAGACTCAGCTCAATCAACGTCGCATTTGCAGAAGCCCCTGTAGCGGGAGGAATGCAACAGGCAAAAGAAGGCAAACTCGGTGCTCTTGTCGGCGCAGGTGAAGAAGTTTTCAAACAAATCTCCCCGATTCTGGGTGCATTTTGCTCAACCATGCAGCATTTCGGGCCGGTAGGCACAGGCGGGCATGCAAAACTGCTGAGCAATTACATGGTACTTGGTTTTGCAACGAGTGTAATTGAAGCCTTCTACGCTGCCAAAGATTCTGATGTCGACTGGTCCAAGCTGTACGAGGTTGCCGTCTGCGGCGCCGCCAACTCAGGTGTACTGCAAAGAATAGCTGGAAGCGCAGTGGACGGAGACTTCATGGGCTATGCTTTTACTGTCGGGTCAGCTTTGAAAGACTATCGCTATATCAGCAAAATGAGTGAAGAACTGGGACTGGACACGCTAGATAATCCCAGAATCATGAATCTGCTGGAAACCGCGGACAAACTTGGTTTTGGCAACTTGCGAATCTCGGAACTTTTGAGAGACGAGGTTCGCACAAAACTCGCCCTAGCCTTGTCAAACTCTGCTTCCGGCAAAACCTGAATTTTCCCATTCGCTACCCTTAACCGGAGTTCGGGACAGCAATCTGTCCTTTTGTTTTTTTACTCTGATTCGTCCAGCGGTAAATTTTTTTGTTGAAATTTTAAATCTTGTTCTTATAATTCTGTTGGCACTCGCTTCTGGTGAGTGCTAACAAAACTTGAAATAATTTTTCAATTGAAAACCAAGATAAGGAGACATGAATGAAAATTCGTCCACTGCATGATCGAATTGTCGTTCGCAGAGTTGAAGACGAGCGCACAAGCCCTGGCGGAATCGTAATTCCCGATACCGCGGCTGAAAAGCCAATGCAGGGTGAAGTACTCGCAACAGGGAACGGCAAAATTCAGGAAGACGGTTCAATACGCCCGCTTGATGTAAAAGTCGGCGATAAAGTGCTGTTTGGAAAATATTCCGGTACCGAGTTCAAACTCGACGGCGAAGAGGTGCTCATGATGCGTGAAGACGACGTCATGGGTGTTTTGGATTAGTTAATCTATATTTATTAGGAGTAAATTAATGGCTGCTAAAGAAGTTAAGTTCGGCGAAGTCGCACGAAACAAGAAAATGAAAGGTGTCAACGTACTCGCTGATGCCGTAAAGGTTACCTTGGGTCCCAAAGGCCGCAACGTGGTACTGGAAAAGTCCTTCGGCTCGCCGACTGTTACCAAAGACGGCGTGTCGGTTGCCAAGGAAGTCGAACTGAAAGACAAGTTTGAAAACATGGGTGCCCAGATGCTCAAGGAAGTTGCTTCCAAAACTTCCGATGTCGCAGGCGACGGCACCACAACTGCAACCGTCCTCGCTCAGTCCATGCTGAAGGAAGGCCTGAAAGCAGTTGCGGCTGGCATGAATCCAATGGACCTGAAACGCGGAGTTGACAAGGCGGTTACTGCCTCGGTCAAGAAAATGCAAAACATTTCAAAACCGTGCTCGGACCACAAGGAAATTGCCCAGGTCGGCACCGTATCTGCCAATGCTGACGAAGCAGTTGGCAGCATCATTGCCCAGTCAATGGAGACCGTCGGCAAAGAAGGAGTCATCACTGTCGAAGAAGGTTCAACTCTGGAGAACGAACTCGATATTGTTGAAGGCATGCAGTTTGACAGAGGCTACCTCTCTCCTTACTTCATCAACAATCAGGAGAGCATGTCCGTAGATTTGGAAAATCCATACATTCTGATTCACGACAAAAAAGTCTCCAACATTCGTGAACTGCTGCCTTTGCTTGAAGCAGTAGCAAAATCCGGCCGGCCGTTGATGGTGATTGCCGAAGACATTGAAGGCGAAGCACTGGCTACGCTTGTGGTCAACAACATTCGCGGAATCGTCAAGGTCTGCGGTGTAAAGGCACCCGGATTCGGCGACCGTCGCAAAGCAATGCTTCAGGATATCGCAATTCTGACATCCGGTCAGGTAATTTCCGAGGAAGTCGGAATGAGCCTGGAAAATGCAAAACTTGATGATCTGGGTTCTGCCAAGCGCATCCAGGTTACCAAGGAAAACACCACAGTCATCGACGGTGCCGGCAAGAAGACCGATATCACTGCTCGCGTCAACCAGATTCGAGCCCAGATTGAGGAAGCGACATCCGACTACGATCGAGAGAAAATGCAAGAACGCGTAGCAAAGCTTGCTGGCGGTGTTGCAGTGATTAAAGTTGGTGCGGCGACTGAAGTCGAAATGAAAGAGAAAAAAGCTCGAGTTGAAGATGCCTTGCACGCTACTCGTGCAGCAGTTGAGGAAGGTGTTGTTCCAGGCGGCGGTGTTGCCTTGGTTCGCACGATTCCAACAGTTGCAAAACTCAAAGGTGCCAACGATGATCAAAATGTAGGCATTAATATCGTAAAAAGGGCATTGGAAGAGCCGCTACGCCAGATTGTTGCCAATGCTGGCGAAGACAGTTCAGTTGTATTGAACAAGGTAGCGGAAGGAAAAGGAAATGAAGGCTATGATGCCGCCACTGGAAAGTATGGCGACATGATCAAGCTCGGAATTCTGGATCCGACCAAGGTTGCACGAACTGCTCTTCAGAATGCAGCTTCCATCGCAGGTCTTATGATTACTACCGAAGCAATGGTTGCCGAAATTCCGGAAGAGAAGCCAGCGATGCCGGCAGGTCCTCCAGACATGGGCGGCATGATGTAATCCTGTTTTACATAATATTGAGAAGCCCCGAATTTCGGGGCTTCTTTTTGTACCGGATTCAGCGAACTCAAATCACTTGGTCTAGTGCCTCGACAAGACGCTCCACTTCTGATTCGCTGTTGTAATGCGCCATGCTGATGCGAACCACACCGCCATTTTTTTGCAATCCAAGCGCATCAATGCACCGCTTTGCGTAAAAGTCCCCAGAACTGATTCCAATTCCAAGCTTCCCAAGTTCTCGCGGAAGTTTTTGGGAGTGCTGGCCATCAACTACGAAGGAAAAAGTTGGTGCCCTGTCTTTCATGCTGAAAGACTCCTTTCCGATGATTCGAACATTCGGTTTGCCAATCAGGTACTCAACCAATATCCGGGAAAGGGACTCTTCATGTGACTCAATCAATTCAAAGACTCTTTGGTAACGATTGGATTGCGAGTGGTCACCATCCTTGAAGTGGTGTGAATACAAAAGATCGAAATACTCCGGGACTCCTTCCAGTGCTGCGACAATTTCATGCTGATAGCCGCCAACCAGCAGTTTGCTTGGAAATGACTTTGGGGACATGAAATAGTGGGTTTGCGATGAAATCCGGTCCAGATTGTCCATTTTTCCAAAGACTACGCCCAAATGCGGTCCGTAGAGCTTGTACAAGCTGAACAGGCAAAAATCTACATCAAGCGACTTCATGTCCAACGCGCGATGCGGTGCGTATGCTACAGCATCAACGCAAATCATTGCTCCGGCATCATGAACCATTGCGGCGATTTCGTTGATGTTGTTAATTGAACCGGTAATGTTCGAGCATAAAGTGCAGCACACCAGCCTGGTTTTTTCAGTGATTATCTCCTGCAACCGCTCGACACTTTCCAGTTCACCCGTTTCAGGATCGATTTTCCATTCTTTTACGACAACTCCAAACTCTGCCATCCTTCGCCATGCACCGTTATTTGCTTCGTGGTCCAGTTCCGTAACAACAACTTCGTCACCGGCTTGAATATAGCCCCTCAATGCATGTGAGAGAATCAGCGCATTCATCGTTGTTGAATGCCCGATCACGATTTCTTTGGGACTTGCATTGAGCATTTCAGCAAGCCGCTTTTGGCTTCTGTCAATTCGCTTGAAGCTTTCTTGCGATGCAGCATATGGAGCCGCCGGCTGCACTTGATTGCGCCGCATGTAGTCGTAGACTCGTGCACTTACTGTTGCCGGTACGAATGTTCCTCCCGCGTTCTCAAAAAATGCCCAGTCGGAAGAAACGTTCGGAAATTGATTGCGAACAAATTCAATATCCAGTTTCACTATTGCGTATCCCGAAGTGACTTTTTAATGATTTATGTGTTGAACATCAACGCTGTCAGTACATAGTCAAGGCCCAGTACAGACAGCGAACCGATAACCACTGTTTTTGTAGTTGCCCTGCTCACTCCTTCGGCAGACGGGTGGGAGTCATATCCCTGAAATACCGCAATCCAGGTTACAACAATTCCAAATACAACACTTTTGATAATTCCGTTGACAACATCTTCAAAAAAGTCCACGCCATCTTGAATGGATGTCCAGTAAACTGCGGAATCAACGCCAAGTTGAACCACTCCTGCAAAGTACCCCCCGAGAATACCGACCAAGGTAAACAGCACGCATAGTAGTGGAACAGAGAGTATTCCGGCAAGCAATCGCGGTGAAATAATACGTTGAACAGGGTCAACAGACATCATCTCCAGGGCCGCCAGTTGCTCCGTAACTTTCATCAAGCCGATTTCAGCAGTCAAGGAGGATCCTGCTCTACCCGTGTACAGCAACGCCGCCAGCACGGGGCCCAGCTCTCGGGTTAAACTCAGTGCAACCAAAAGCCCTAGAGAAGACTCTGCGCTAAAGTCTACCAGCGTGTAGTAGCCTTGAAAACCCAGCACCATTCCCACGAACCCCCCGGCAACCACAGTAATCAGTACAGTGAGTACACCAAGAGAATAGATTTGCTGGACGACAAGATTTATTCGCACGACGGTTCGTGGAAATGCCCTGACAACCGCAATCAGGAACAAAGAGGCCTGCCCGAGTCGCGACAGCCCGCTGATTGTTGCGGCACCTATGTATTGGAGAAACTGAAAAATAGGATTTTTAGCCAAGAATATCTTCCGTGTACGGATTGGCAGGGTAGTGAAAAGGTACAGGGCCGTCCGGCAATCCGTGCAGAAACTGGCGCACGTCGGGCTGCTGGCTGTCCTTAAGTTCCTGAGGCGTACCGCTTGCAAGTACCGACCGATTGCCAAGAATATAAACATAGTCGGCAACATCAAGCCCTTCCTCGACATCGTGCGTTACGACAATTGAAGTCGTTGCGAGAGCGTCGTTCAGCTCGCGAACCAGCTTTACAACGGACCCCATGGATATGGGGTCAAGCCCTGTAAAAGGTTCGTCGTACAGGAGCAGATCCGGATCCAGGGCGGTAGCGCGTGCCAGCGCAACCCTTCGACTCATGCCCCCTGAGAGGTTGGATGGCATTAAATCCTGCGTTCCGCGTAAACCCACTTGCTCAAGTTTCAACAGAACCAGTTTGCGAACCAGCACCTCGGGCAGATCAGTATTTTCCCGAATCGGAAAAGCTACATTGTCAAAAACATTCATATCGGTCAGTAGCGCATTCGATTGAAACATCATTCCCATTCGACGACGCATTGCGTAGAGTTTCCTTGCCTGGCGCGTGTCAACTTCCTCCCCAAAAACCCGCACAATTCCCTTGTCCGGTATCAGCCGGCCTCCCAAAAGACTCAGCAAAGTGGATTTGCCGCAACCGCTGGGCCCCATCACCACGCTCAAATTGCCTGGCATGATTTCCAGACTCAGGTTGTCAAAGACTTGCTTGCTTCCAAAGTACAAGTCAACGCCTTTGACATCGACAATAGGAGTTTGAACTTCCGACATTATGAACTGAATCGCAAAATTTCTATAAAATTACAGCTAACAAGTGTTGAATACTCATTCTATCAGGATACAAGCCGATTAAACCAAATGAACAAGACCGCCGCAGTAGCAATCGCATTCGTATTTTTCGCGGCTTGCTCTCTGGTATTCGTGTACGGAACAAGACTTCCCTCCGGCAGCAATACTGTAGCTGTTTCAAATTCTACCGGTCCCGACTATACGCTCACAGGTGTGAATATTTCGGGAATCACTACCGATGGCACAGGGAATTATACGCTTGCAGCAAGCAAGTTGCGACACTATCGTGAACGGGAGGAAAGCGTATTGACCGACCCTGTCATCAAACTTGTGCGGCAAACTGGATATTCGCGGGAAATTGTCGGCGACAAAGCCGTATTATTTACACAAACCAAAGAAGTTCATTTGGAGGGAAACGTTCGTGTCACTGAAATGAACTCCGCAGAAGCACTGCCAACGATTACAAGGACAGAATCCATGGTGGTGCAACTGGATAGTTGGAATCAAGGCAAATCGAGGTGAATCAATGACCAGACCGTATCTTCGGCATTACTGTAATTTCATGCTGCTAGTTGCTCTTGCAGCATGTCCGCAAGCATATGGACAGAGCCGCCAATCGCCCATAACAATTGATGCGGACCGGGTAGCATTCGAAGCAAAAAAAGATATCCGAATCTTTGAAGGCAATGTTGTGGTTGTACAAGGTTCGACAAAGTTGCATGCGGACCGCGTTGAACTGCGACAGACAGACTCTGAAATCAAACTCTTGACTGCCGAAGGCTCTCCGGTGGAGTTTTGGGCGCAAGCAAATGAAACTGCCGAAAACATAGAGGCGAAGGCAGACAAGGTTGTTGTAGACTACGATACCAGCAAGGCACGATTGACAGGTGCCGTACGACTGACTCGCGGCAGAGCGCAGATTGACGCGCCGGTAGTGCTGTACGACATGGAATCGGGCACCATGGTTACACAGTCTTCCAGTGCAGAATCCGGCGAAAGAACCCGGGTTGTCATTGACGAAAATCAGTAATCCGGTCTGTCAACGAAAAAAGCTTTTCTCATCGTTGGTAGCATGTCGACTGATACATCCATGAACAGCAAACTGGAAATTCAGGACGCAAGCAAGGCGTTCAAGTCGCGAACCGTTGTTGACCAGGTCACCATGCACGTACTGTCTGGAGAAATTGTCGGACTTCTTGGACCCAACGGCGCTGGAAAAACAACCAGCTTTAACATGATGGTCGGCCTTGAGCGTTGCGACCGCGGAACAGTTTTACTGAACGACAAAAACATCACTTCAAAGCCCGTCTACACCAGAGCAAGAATGGGGATTGGCTACCTGCCCCAGGAAGCATCCGTTTTTCGCAGACTGAGTGTCGAGAAGAACATTTTGGCAGTTCTTGAGTGTAAAAAAGATCTTGCCCGGACGGAGCGCATGCAACGGCTTGAAGAATTGCTTGAAATATTCGGTATTGCCGCGATACGAAACAGCCTGGGCGTAAGTCTCTCCGGCGGCGAACGTCGCAGAGTTGAGATCGCACGGGTGTTTTCATTGAATCCAGAATTTATTCTTCTGGACGAACCATTTGCAGGAGTTGACCCATTGGCGGTTGAAGATGTCGTCAAGCAAATCCAGTTTCTGCAAATGCAGAAAATCGGAATACTGGTTACAGACCACAATGTTCGCGAAACACTTGGAATTTGTGACCGGGCTTATGTCATGAATGAAGGAAAAATTATTGTTTCAGGCACTCCTGAGGAGATACTGGCCAGTGAAGAGGCAAGAAAATACTATCTTGGAGAAAAATTCAGGATCTAGGGAGCTCCAATAAGTCTTGGCGAGCAGACTACATCATGCACACTCGATCAATATGGATAGCATTTTTGTAATAGAATAATCTTGACGAAACTGTAATTTCAGAACAAAAAGCGAATTATTGCATGTCAACCCGATGCGACAACGTATGGACATTAAGGCAACAGCAAAAATTTTCATTAAATTACTTTTTTCGGATCGAATTCGCAATGCTGCGAGAAGTGACGAGTCGTACAATCCCAGTCAAGCACAGGCGCCGCTCGCTAATGCAGAGCGAAAGGGGTGCAAATTGCCTGGGAAACTATAGCAAAGCACAGAATCAGCACAAGAATTCCGACGCAGCAGCGAAGAAGAGACGCTGCTTGAATTTTTAAATTTACACTGGAGGCATAAAAATGGAAATCATGGTAAGTGGACACCATATGGACATTACACAGGGACTTCGATCCCATGTAGACAAAAGACTGCAGAAGGTAGAAAATCATTTTAACCAGCCAACGACGACGGATGTAGTTCTCCATAAGGAGAAATCGACCTGTTTCGCAGAAGCAACCATACACGGTCGAAATATTTCGATTCATGCAAAGGCGCAGGCTCATGACTTTTTTACAGCGATTGATTCAATGTCGCACAAGCTGGACCGGCAAGTTCTCAAGCACAAGGAACGGCTTACTGACCACAGCCGTCATAACGACAAAAACAAAACAATTCGTCATCCGTCATGAACGAGAATCCCGAGTCACTTTCAGGTGGTGCGTCTCTTTCCGAAGATGCGCACTTCAAAAATGTATTCAGTCCACAGCGGATTGAGACGGACGTGGATGTGTCCAGCACAAAGAGACTGCTTGAAATACTTTCAAGTGTTTTTACCAAGGGAAATACATTCGTCATCGACAAGGACACAATTTTCCAGACCCTGCTGGAGCGGGAAAGGCTAGGAAGCACTGATCTTGGAAATGGTGTATTGATCCCTCATGGGCGGCTCAACGAACTTCCGTACCCAATCGGCGCCATAATTCGTCCAAAGACTGCACTGAAAACCAATGGAGATGCGAGCAGTCGAATATGGATTGCCTGCGGCCTGCTGGTCCCCGCTGAATGTGCAGATGTGCATGTCAAACTACTGGCACGGCTGGCACGGAACTTTGAAATCGGTAAACTCGATCAAAAATTAAAATCCGCAGGCAGTGCGACCGAGTTGTACGAGCAATTAATCAAGTACGATTCAGACTCTGTGGAATAATAGGAAAAGAGGAGCTGGTTTCTGCGAATTGCCTGTGCGAATACGCGCATCGGAATGCAAGATTTACTGTCAAGTCAGAACCCTGTGTTGTATCCAGATACAGCATTTGGGAACAAAGCAGTTGAGGAGTGAATTGATTTGAAGCACATCAAAATTGTTAGTGGAACTTCGGGTTCGGGAAAAAGCATCGCGCTCCGCGCATTGGAAGACCTGGGCTACTACTGTGTTGACAACTTGCCTGTTGTGCTGCTTTCCCAGTTTGCCGACGATGTAGTATCCAGTTCCGACTTGGCAGTGGAAAACGCTGCGGTCAGCATTGATTCCCGCAATCTCAAGTTTTTGGATTCGCTTCCTGACCAGCTGCAGCACCTGAAGCGTCTTGGAATCAAGTGCGAGGTAATTTTCCTGGATGCCGATGAATCCGAACTGGTAAAAAGATTCAGCGAAACACGTCGAAAGCATCCGTTGATGGAAGATGAGAGCCCGCTAACTGAAAGCATTCAACTGGAGAAGCAAATTCTTTTTCCGATATCGGAAAGCGCAGCCAAGCATTTTGATACGACCATGATGACTCCGCACGAATTGCGGCTCCTGATTCAGGAAGATGCCGCAAGCACGCAACCGGGCTACCCTTCTTTGCTGCTCAAGTCTTTTGCCTATAAAAGAGGCACGCCGCTTGATGCAGATTTTGTTTTTGATGTTCGCTGCCTGCCCAACCCCTACTGGGTACCCGAGTTGAAAAAATACAACGGAACAGACCCTGAAATCATCGAATACTTTACCGGACATGCTGTTGTTGAAAAAATGGTTGACCGTATTGACGGCTTTATTGATGAATGGATGCCGAGTTTTCATGCCGCCGGTCGAATCTATATGACTATAGCAGTTGGTTGCACTGGCGGGCGACACCGTTCTGTATATGTTGTCGAAAAACTGTACGAGTTGTGTCGGAATAGGGATACAGGCGTACAAAAGAGGCATGGAGAACTGGGACAAGGTTTTGATTCAAAGTGAAATAGAAGTTTTGAACAGGCTCGGTGTGCATGCCCGCGTAGCTTCAAAGCTTGTAAATACAGCATCAAAGTATCAAAGTGAAATAACACTGGCGCACGGGAATCAATCTGCAAGCGTAAAAAGCATTATGGGGCTCATGATGCTGGCGGCCACGCATGGGTCCAAGCTGCAACTCACAGTTAGCGGCGAAGACGAAAAAGACGCGCACGAGGCCATCTGCGATTTGTTCCTGAAGCGTTTTGGAGAAGAGGACTGATGTTTACACTGAAAGGAGCCGGTGTCGGAACGGGAGTTGCGATTGGACGCGCAGTTGTAATTGACAGGTCTGTATTTGATGTGCCGAGTCTTGAAGTCGCTACGGATAACGTTGACAAGGAAGTAACCCACCTTGATCAGGCCCTGAAAAACACGGTCGAAGAATTGGCCGCGGTGCGCAGCAAGCTTTCCGAAGACACCTCCGGCGATATTGCCGCATTTTTGGAAACACATATGATGATGGCGGAAGATCAAACTCTGCGCGAAGGCGTTGTAAACATCATCCGGGAGAACTCTTGCAGTGCGGAGTCAGCGCTTTTGCACTATCGAAGTCAGATTCTTGAAGTGTTTGAAAATGTGGAAGACCCGTACCTGAGGAGCCGGCAGGATGACGTAGACCAGGTAATTCAGCAAATTTACCGACAAATGATGATTGCGCGCGGACAACTTGCCACAGAGGTAGAAGGAAATCTGGAAGGCTGTGTTTTGGTGGCACATGACCTCACGCCTTCGGATACTGTCTTTTTCAAGGACTACAACATGAGTGCGTTCGTAACCGATCTTGGCAGCCCGATTTCTCATGTCGCCATTCTTGCCCGAAGCTTGCAAATTCCGGCAATTGTCGGATTGCACGGCGCAGTTCATCACATTCGCCACGGCGACACTCTTGTTGTTGACAGCAAAAACAATGAAGTAATTGTCAACCCCACAGACGATGCTCTGCTGGAATTTGAAAAACGTCAGGAAGACGAACAACTAAGGCATAGACTGCTTCTTTCTTTGCAGCACCTGTCCGCTAGAACTACAGACGGGCATGAAATTACCCTGCTTGCCAATGTCGAACTGCCTTCGGATATTGAAGCGGCAGTGAATTGCGGCGCGGACGGTGTTGGCCTGTATCGAACCGAGTACCTGTTTATGAATCGCGAGGAGCCTCCCGGTGAAGAAGAGCAGGCCAAAGCATATATAGATGCGGTGAAGCGACTCAGGTCGGTCACAATTCGCACTTTGGATCTTGGAGCGGACAAGCAGGTTGACGGTGGCCGGCAACTTGGCAAACGGGGCAAAGTGGTTACCAATCCTGCACTGGGCATCCGGGCAGTGCGGCTCTGCTTGCGACATCAGGAGCTCTTTCGGCCACAATTACGCGCAATATTCCGGGCCTCTGCTTATGGGACGGTCCAGTGCATGATTCCCATGGTATCTTCAATTGACGAAGTCAATCAGGTAATGACTGTAATTGAAGAAGTCAAGGCGGAGCTCGGGCAGGAAGGCATCCCTTACGACCCGAATATGCAAGTAGGCGCAATGATTGAAGTGCCCGCGGCGGCGATCATGGCTGACATGTTCGCGCAGCATCTCGACTTTTTATCCATCGGAACGAACGACTTGATTCAGTACACACTGGCCATTGACCGGGTAGACGACGAGGTGAACTACCTCTACGACCCCCTGCATCCTTCTGTGTTACGCTTGATCCAGACCACGATTGAAGCAGGGGTGAAAAACGGAAAATCAGTATCCCTTTGCGGTGAAATGGCAGGAGAAACCATATATACGCGCCTGCTTCTAGGCCTCGGGCTTACCATTTTCAGCATGGATTCAACTACAATGCCTGAGGTCAAGCAAGTGATCAGAAACAGTGATTTAAGCGAAACCAGAAATATGGTTGAAGATATAGTTTTTGAAGCAAATACCGAATCAAGGCGAGAATTGCTGTTCCGGTTGAACACCCTGAGTTGAAAATTCGCTAGTGAATAAACAGGGATGAAATCAGGACCGAAAAACAAACAAATTAAAAATTTCAGCCCGGGTTTTCTGCTAAACTTCTTGCCACTCATGAGAACTGTTATTCCATCAAAAATTTTGGGGCTGTAAGTAGAGGAGATAAACAATGAGCAAGACTTTGAAGACATTGGTTGCAGCTGGCATTCTGGTATCAGTTGCTTTGCCTGTGGAGAAAATTGCAATTGGCCATGACATTAATCTGGAAGGTGCCACGCCTGAGCAAGTCGCCACCTTTGAGGACCGCCATGAATATATGAACAACCTGGGGAAAGCGATGAAGGCATTTTCAAATTATTTGAAGCGCGGTTCAGGCGAGCCGTTGGAACTTGCTTCCATGGCCGGCGAAATTGCAGAAACCGCACCATCGATTCCGGAATTATTCCCCGAAGGTACAGGAGTGGCAGAATTTGAAGACAGTGAGGCCAAGCCCGAAATTTGGACCAACTGGGACGACTTTGTTAGTGCTGCCGAAGCAATGGCGCCATTGGCAGGCAATCTGCAAGAGGCGTTTGATTCTGGAGATAAGGGTCAAATTGCTGCGGGTGTAAAAGCATTGGGTGGAAAGGGGTGCCGAGGTTGTCACAAAAAATTTCGCTTAAAGAAAGAGTGACATTAGGCCTCCATAGAGCAAAAACAAGATTACGATAATCAAAGCAACAATCAGAAGCACTGACAAGGCAAACCAAGGCGAAGCGAGCCGAGGTGCCAACTTGGCTTTATCAGAAGGCAAGTTGGCTACGCCGGTTATCATCGGAACAATCAGATTTTCCTTTTTGTAGAAATAGTAGAACAAAATAGCTGCTATATGCAGGATTGCCAAGGCAAACAGTAATTGCTCGTTGAGTAAATGAATTTCGCTGGCAAATCGTGAATATTCGTATGTCACATAATAGGCAAATGGACCCTCTACTATTCCATCAACATTTGTTGCCACTAGCCCGGTGCCTACTTGAACAGCCAGGACCGCTAGCATCGCTATAACCGAAAGCGAGCCAATCGGACTGTGCCCCGTAGAGTATCCCGGAGACCGCTTCCGAAGTTTGCCGAGGTATTCCTTGTATGCGGCGACAGGATGCAGCAAACTGGAAAATCTGGCGTTTGAACTTCCTACCAGTCCCCAGACAATGCGAAACACCAGCAATACGGTAATGGCTGTTCCCGCCAGAATGTGGATATCAAATTTTTCAAGCTTGGCGGAGACATACATAACAACAATGAGTAGTGCGAGGAGCCAGTGAAAAATTCGGATTGAAACATCCCATATTCGAATTGGCGAATGCTTTCCGGATTCGTTTGACATGATTTTTCGCGTGAGCCCAATTTCACTAGAAAATGAAGAAATATCTTGTTTATCGGTAATCCGGCATTGCATCTTGTGTGAAAGTTGAAATTGCGCGTATTCCTTTGGTTATAATTGTAGCCTATTTATATTCTTGATTTCCTTGTCCACCGAATAGAATTCTGAGGTTACTATGGCACGAATCACTGTCGAAGATTGTCTTGAAGTTGTTGATAATCGGTTCCAATTGGTACTGATTGCGGCCAAGCGTGCGCGTCAACTTGCCAAAGGTGCCCAGCCTTTGGTGCCGGAAGACAATGACAAGCATACTGTAATTGCACTCAGGGAAATTGCTGAGGGCCTTATTGACAGTTCGATTCTTGATGACCCCGACGTGCCAGTCCCGAGTGTAGCCGCATTCGAGTTGGACCCCGAACAAATAGAACCGGATGAAAAAACAGGTACCCAGTTTAAGCTTGCCGATACCGACATCGCTGAAGTCACCGACGAGGACAAGCAGTAAGATTCCAGACATTCTCAAGTTCGGGAGTCCGGAAGAAGAAAAGCAGTTCAAACGACTCCTCAAGTCTCTGGAGTATCTCAAGTCCCCGTCGGAAATAAAAGAGGTCGAAAAAGCATTCAGTATTGGGCGCGACGCGCATGAAGGTCAAATGCGCAAGTCCGGCGGGAAGTACATCACTCACCCGCTTGAAGTGGCGCAACTTCTTGCTGACATTCACATGGACAAGTGCAGCATCATTGCCGGGATTCTGCACGACACCCTGGAAGACACGGATTTGTCGCAAGAAATACTGCAGCGGGAATTCGGCAGCGAGGTAGCTCATCTGGTTGAAGGCGTCAGTAAAATCAGCAATGTGCAGTTTGAATCTCCGCAACATGCCGAAGCAGCGAATTTTAGTCGCATGTTCATGGCGATGACAGACGATATTCGCGTTATTTTGATCAAACTTGCCGACAGAATTCACAATTTGCGCTCTCTCCATGTACATGCCCCCGACAAGATAAAAAGAATTGCCCAGCAAACCATGGATATCTACGTGCCAATTGCCACTCGTCTGGGAATATTCATTTGGCAAAGAGAACTGGAAAATCTGTGCTTTCAGCATCTGCACCCGTATCGACATCGCATCTTGTCAGCCGCCATTCGCCGGCGTTCCAGAAAATCGCAAAATATAAAGGACTACATTAAAGGACTAGAAAAACTGCTCGAAGAACAAGGCATCAGTGCAACCGTGTCCGGTCGGCAAAAAGACATTTATGCGATTTACAGAAAGATGCAGCGAACAAACCAAGCACTGGATTCAGTTAAGGACATCTACGCTTTTCGCATTATCGTGGAATCAGAAGGAGACTGCTATCTCGCTTTGGGAGCTGTACACAAGCGCTACAAGCCTGTACCTGGTGCTTTCAGCGACTACATTGCCATGCCAAAATTCAACGGCTACCAATCGTTGCATACAAAAGTCTTTGGAGAAAGCAGCAGGTCGCTTGAAGTTCAGATTCGAACTGAATCCATGCATATGATTGCCGAAATGGGGATTGCTTCTCATCTGCGATACAAGGCAGGCGCTTCTGGCAATGGATCGCTCCGTGGTTCCGAAATGCAATGGTTGAACGATGTGATTTCAACTTCCGACATGTCGGACAGTCCGGGCGAGTTTCTGGACCACATCAAGCTGAGCATGTATCCAGACGATGTTTACGTCAGAACTCCCCAAGGGGAAGTCAAGCAGCTTCCGAAGGGGGCAACTGCAATTGACTTTGCTTATGCAGTACACTCCGACGTAGGACACAAGGCGGTTTCAGCGGTTGTGAACAACCAGCCTGTTCCGCTTCATCGCATGCTGGAAAACGGCGACCATGTTTTCATCAAGACATCCAGATTTGGAAATCCGCAGGCAGAATGGCTTGACTTCGCTGTTTCCGGAAAAGCAAGAACAGCGATTCGCTACAGCTTGAAGCAGCGAACCAGAAAAAGTTCAATCGAAATGGGCGTAAAACTGTTGAAGAAATCCCTCCGGGACCAAAAAGTTCGTTACAGCTCGATTACCGAAGACAACAAGGAAGAACTGGTAAGGCAGTTGCAGGCAGATTCTTGGGAACAGGTTCTATACGAACTGGGAATTGGCAGCAGAATTCCTTCGGTGATTGTTCGCCAATTGCTCCCGGAATCGGACGATGAGAAAAAGACGAGTTTTGCAGAAGGCGGGTCAGTTGCAATCAATGGTACCGAAGGACTTGTAGTCAACTACGCAAAATGCTGCCATCCGATTCCGGGCGATTCAATTATTGGACATCTTACGACTGGACGAGGAATTGTAATACATACAGACAACTGCATACAGTCAAGAAATGCGAAAAACAATATGAACCGCTGGAATAAATTTCACTGGGCAAAAGAGCCTCGCGGCAGGTTCGCCGTGCCTATTCGAATGGATGTAATCAACAGGAAAGGCGTTCTTGCAAAAATCGCGACAACAATCGCCGAGCAGAAAGCAAATATCAGCGATTGCAAATTTAGTACTTACGGAAAAGAGCATGTAACAATGGACATTGTGATTGAAGTGGAAAACCGGGTTCATCTGGCGCAGATTATGCGGAAAATCCGAAGCGACAAGTCTGTTTATCATTTGCTGCGCGTGCGAAGCGCGAAAGTTCGGTCCCACCCTCCGGATCTGTCTGGCAACTAGTTGCAAACAGTGCGACATTTCTATTACTTGATTCTATAATTGCACAATTGAACTTAAGCGGGCGAATTACATGAGTGCAAAAAAAATTGTTACAACAAACCGCGCACCTCAGGCTATTGGGGCTTATTCACAGGCAGTGCAGTGTGGCGATACTGTCTACATTTCCGGGCAAATTCCACTGAACCCGGAAACTCAGGAAGTAATTGACGGTACCTTTCGCCTACAGGTTTGCCAGGTTTTTGAAAATATCTCTGCCATTGCTGAGGCCGCAGGCGGCAACCTGGGAAATATTGTCAAGCTTACAGTTTATCTTGTTGACTTGGGCAACTTCGCTACAGTCAATGATGTGATGAGCGAGTACTTTGACGAGCCCTATCCCGCCCGGGCAGCGATTGGAGTTGCTTCACTTCCGAAAAACGCCGAAGTTGAAGTAGAAGCAATATTGTCGATACCTTCCTAAGTGCCCTCCGACAAGCCTACGGACATAGAAAGCCAGCAGGTAACAGTACTTTACCGGGTTGGCCCTAGTGTCGCTGCAAAACTTGCAAAAATTCAAATTGCTCGCGTCCGCGACCTGCTGTTTCACTTTCCCTATCGCTATCAGGACCGAACCAGGATTTTCCCGCTAGGTTCACTTCAGGTCGGCACCTCCGCCGTAGTCGCAGGGCGAATTCAAAAAGTACAAGTCAGGTCCGGTTATCGCCGAAGCCTTGTTGTTAACATAGAAGACGATACAGGGCTGCTGACAATTCGGTTGTTTCACTTCAATAACCATCAGATGGAAAAGCTGAAAAATGGCGTGTGGCTCAGGTGTTTCGGAGAAGTTCGCATTGGCCATCGCTGCCTGGAAATGATCCATCCGGAATATTCAGTCTGGCAATCTGAACCGCCTGCGGACTTGGAAAGTACGTTAACACCTGTATATCCGTTAACCGAAGGTATTGGACAGGCATTCATGCGTTCATTGGTTCAATCTGCACTCAAGACCTGCAACGGAAGAATCAAGGAGTGGGTACCTCCGGAAGAGTCCAGTCGGCTTGAGCTGGACCCGCTGGATGCTGCCCTGAATCGGGTGCACAGACCGCCCAAGGGACAAACGCTGGATAAATTTCAGTTGCACAAAGACGAAGGATTCCAAAGACTGATTTTTGAAGAACTGCTTTCCCATCAGGTTGCGCGTCGATGGCTGAAGCAAAAACGGAATAAAAACTACGCCGCCGCCATGCAACCGGAGGGCAATCTGTCGCAACGACTTGCAAGCTCTCTTTCATTTGAACCGACGCAGGCCCAACGTCAAGTCATACGTGAAACAATTGCCAATATGCGCCAGTCCACACCTATGCTGAGACTGATACAGGGGGACGTAGGTTCCGGAAAAACCTTGGTGGCTGCTGCAGCCGCCGCATGGGCAGTGGATTCAGGCTACCAGGTTGCAATCATGGCACCGACGGAGTTGCTGGCAGAGCAGCACCTGCAAACGTTTTCGGAATGGTTTACTCCACTGGAAATAAAAGTTGTCTTGCTGACAGGCAGGCTTTCTGCAAACGATCAGCGAAATGCACTTGCGGATATTCGAAAAGGAACTGCCGGTATTGTCGTCGGTACCCATGCCTTGTTTCAGGAAGCCGTAAAATTCAAAAACCTGGGATTCATTGTAGTTGACGAGCAACACCGATTCGGAGTCAGTCAACGATATGCACTTCGGGAGAAAGGGATGGTTGGTGAAAATGTACCGCACCAGTTGATTATGACAGCAACGCCTATTCCGCGTTCGCTGGCAATGACATTTTATGCCGACCTGGATGTGTCCAGTATTCGGGAGTTGCCGCCGGGAAGAATTCCGGTTCATACAAGTGCAGTCGCAGACAATGAACGACATCGCGTAGTTCAACAGGTAAAGGAAACCTGCTCAGCGGGACAGCAAGTCTATTGGGTGTGTCCGCTAATCGACAAGTCGGACTATTTCGAGGTTGAGTCAGCAGTTGAGAAGGAGGTCGAAGTTCGCAATGCGTTGCCCGATATTCGTGTAGGTTTACTGCATGGCAGGATCAAAAGCCTCGAAAGGGACCAAATCATGGAGAAGTTCAGAAGCGGGCAGATTGACATACTGGTTGCAACAACTGTGATTGAAGTAGGCGTGGATGTACCAAACGCCAACTTGATGATTATTGAAAACGCAGAGCGCCTGGGATTGGCGCAACTGCATCAGTTGCGAGGGCGCGTAGGGCGGGGAACAGATCAGGCGAATTGCATCCTGCTTTATCGAAAACCTTTATCGCAAATTGCCGAAAAGCGATTGTCGACACTGTTGCGAACAAACGATGGCTTCGAAATCGCGGAAACAGACATGAAGCTAAGAGGAGCCGGCGAACTTCTGGGCACCAAGCAAACCGGCGCACAGCTGTTTCGTATTGCAGACTTGCCCCGAGATATGGAATTTGTCGAAGAAGTCGGGAAAACTGCCGATGTGATCATAAACAGGTACCCGGAAAATATTCAGCCTTTGATTCAACGATGGTTGCCGGCCGAAGGAGAGTACGGAGATGTTTGACAAATTCGGCCCCTATGCAAGACTCATGCGACTGGACAAGCCGATTGGAAGCCTGCTGCTGCTATGGCCAACGCTTTGGGCATTGTGGATTGCCGGCGATGGAACACCCGACCCCCGAATTGTACTTATCTTCGTAGTCGGTGTATTTGTCATGCGGTCAGCAGGGTGCATAATTAACGACGTTGCCGACAGGAACTTCGACCCTCAAGTTGAACGCACGCGAGAGCGTCCGCTGGCAACTGCTGAAATTTCAGTGCCCGCTGCGCTCATGCTGTTTGTATTGCTGTGCTTGCTCGCACTATGGTTAATTCTGTCCTTGAACGCAGCAACGATCCTTCTTGCTGTAGTAGGATTGTTCCTTGCGGCATCGTATCCACTTACCAAGCGCTTTACGATGTTGCCTCAACTGTATTTGGGAATTGCATTTGGCTGGGGGATCCCGATGTCGTTTGCGGCACAACTGGATACAGTTCCAACTGAAGGCTGGTTGATTCTCCTTGCGAACATATTTTGGGCCGGTGCCTATGACACATTCTATGCTCTTGTAGACCGGGACGACGATGTGAAAATCGGTGTCAAATCGTTAGCAGTACTGGCCGGAAAGCATGCACTGGCAGTTATTGGCGTATTTCAGGCATTGACATTGATCACACTTGCCATAGTAGGGTTCATGGAAGGCCTTAATATTTTCTACTACCTTGGTGTTGCCGTTGCGACAGCAACCTCAGTGTGGCATCAGTACGAATGCAGGCACCACGAGCGTGAAAAATATTTTGATGCATTTCTGGGCAACAGCTGGTTTGGCGCCAGCATATTCGGTGGCATCGTTTTAGCGTATCTGTGAAACTGAAATCCTTTTGGTGAAAGAAAATACTTGGAAAACCTGCTACCCTTGCAACAGAAACTGTGTATGAACTTGCGCTTTGAACTTGAAATAAAAAATACCTTCCATTTGTGACAAAAGATCTATTCAATTTCGAGGTTGAAAAACCTCTGTACGCTGTAATGGGGAATCCGATTGCCCATAGTAAATCCCCTCGGGTACATGAACTGTTCGCCAGGCAAACGGGCATTTCACTTGAATATCATGCAATTCATGTTGAAGTCGGCGGATTTGAACAGGCGGTCAGCAATTTTGCAGCAAGCGGTGGCAAGGGGCTGAATATTACGGTTCCGTTCAAGGTGAATGCCTGGAAACTGGCTGATGAACTAAGTGAAAGGGCTAACCGTTCGGAGGCTGTGAACACGCTTGTTTTAGAGGACAAGATTCGGGGAGACAATACCGACGGGGCCGGACTGATAACCGACATTGAGTCAAATTTGGGAATTGGTTTGACAGGAGCCAGAATTTTGATCATTGGTGCGGGTGGCGCAGTCCGTGGTGTACTCGGCTCACTAATCGACAAGCAACCGGAAAAACTTGTGATTGCTAACCGAACCAAGGACAAGGCCACCGAACTTGCTTCGGCATTTTCCAATTCCGCGATTATCTTGTCAGGATGCGGACTGGAAGAGGTAAACCATTCGTTCGATGTCGTGATCAATGCCACCACGACTGCAATGACAGATCAGGTTCCCGACATTAGTCCATTAATATTTCAGCATTCTGAACTGGCCTATGACATGGTTTACAAAAAACAATCAACATCTTTTCAGATCTGGGCCTTGGAAAACGGTGCCAAAAAGACGGCTAATGGACTTGGAATGCTTGTTGAACAAGCTGCCGAATCTTTTTTTATCTGGCACAGAGTACGACCGGATACCCGGCCAGTGCTGAGCACTCTCGAATCGGAGATGCAATGAATGTGCAATCAACTTGCAAATTCTGAAAATTATCGAAGAGTTACCAGTTCCTCGGAAACAGTCGGGTGAATGGCTACTGTATTGTCAAAATCGCTTTTGGTTGCACCCATTTTGACAGCCACTGAAAATCCTTGAATGATTTCATCGGCACTGTCGCCAACGATGTGGCAACCCACAACCCTTTCCTCTTCTCCAACGGTAACAAGCTTTGCAACAGTAGGTGAAGAACGGCTAGTTACCGCATAGTACATGTTCTGGAATTTGGCAGAGTAAACCTTTACATCGTCCTTGAATATTTCACGAGCTTTCTCTTCGCTTAGTCCAACCGTGCCTAGTGGAGGATGGCTGAATACGACGGATGGAATGTTTTCATATTCCAGACGAGCTGACTCCTGCCCCCCGAACAATCTGTCAGACAATTTGCGACCGGCGGCAATTGCAACTGGCGTGAGTGCAGCACGGCCCGTAACATCGCCCACAGCATAGATTCGCTCTGTGGAAGTATTCTGAAACTTGTCAGTTTCAATATATCCCCGCTGGTTCAATTCTACTTTTGCAGCGGACAAGTCAATATTTTCAATATTGGGAGATCTTCCTATCGCAAAGATAAATTCGTCTACTTCCTCAATTTTACTTCCATCGTCGCAAGCAACGTATATCTTGCCATTTTCCTGGCCGAGTTGCTCAATTTGAGTATTCAACTTGAACTTGATACCCGCGTGTTTCATTTCTTCCATCACAATTTCGGTCAAGGACGAGTCGAATCCGCGCAAAAGCTTGTCTTTTCGCAATACCATAATTACTTCGGCTCCGAGACCAACCAGCACTCCGGCCAATTCCGTTGCAATATACCCAGCCCCATTTACGACAACC
This sequence comes from Arenicellales bacterium, assembly GCA_965203865.1. Taxonomy (GTDB): domain Bacteria; phylum Pseudomonadota; class Gammaproteobacteria; order Arenicellales; family JAJDZL01. The sequence goes on along the minus strand of OZ241916.1, from coordinate 156,546 downwards.
TTGTCGGGCAGTCTGGTCATTTCAAAAAAGCCATCGCTCGTTATCGCATACTTCGCGCCTGCAATATTCGGCACTATCGGCTTGCTCCCTGTTGCGATTACGATATGCGAGGCTGTGTAAACCTTGTCCCCAACCTGCAAAGAATTCCTGTTCGCAAATTTCGCCGTGCCAATAATTGTTGTGACATTCGAACGGTCGAGATTGTCCTGATAGATTCCATTGAGACGCGAAATGTATTCATCTCTGGAACGCTTGATTGTTGCCCAGTCAAATCCGTTTCTCGAAATGGAAAATCCGTAGTCTGGCGCGTCTGCCAGCATTTCGGAAATTCGGGAGGTGGTCCACATGACCTTTTTGGGAACACAACCGACATTAACGCACGTTCCCCCAAGTCTGCCGTGCTCAACGACTGCACACTTTGCTCCATATTCTGATGCCCTGCGTGCACATGCAATGCCTCCGCTTCCGGCACCAATTACAATTAAATCGAATTCATTTTTCAACATATCCTAACCCGCTTGATTCACACTTTTGGTCTACACTTGCTGATGCTGCAACTTGATACCAATTACGTTCATTGCCGGACTTGTCAAGCCTGAAATTTGATGCGAACTATATCCCCGTCGCACAATTCATAGGACTTTCCTTCGCTTCGCACCCTTCCGGCGTTCTTTACAGCCTGCTCGCTACCAAGTTTCTGCAAATCTTCATATGATATTACTTCGGCTCGAATAAACCCATATTCCATGTCCGTATGAATAAACCCTGCACCTTGCTGCACTGTGGTTCCTCCAGAAAAGGTCCACGCGCGAACTTCCTTTTCGTTGAAAGTAAAGAATGTCTGGAGACCAAGCACCTCATACCCCATTTTCACAATACTTCCCAATGCAGAATCACCCAGATTGAACTCTCTTCGGATTGTACTTTGCTCATCCAGGGAAAGTTCGGACAGCTCGGATTCCAATTTTGCGCAAACAGTGGTTGAATTGCTTTGGCCGCCATCTACAGCAGTGCCCGCCTGGTCTTCCGAAACATTGATTACATAAAACATGGGTTTTGCCGAAAGAAGATACAGACTGTCAAGATGCTCTTTCTCTACTTTCTCCAGCTCAAGCTCTCGCACAAACATGCCTTGGTCTAGCCAGTTGGCTACCCGTTCCAGCAACTCTGAAAAAGCAATCTGCCCCTTGTCGCCAGTTCGCGCTCGCTTTAGCGACTTCTCAAGTGCTTTTTGAACTGTTTGAAGGTCGGCAAGCAACAGTTCAAGATTCACCGTTTGCGCTGCCGAGTCAATTGAACGCTTCATCTCAAAATCGCTTTCATTGCTCGCAAACGCATTGATAACATGCGCGATAACATCCATTTCCCGGATTACCGATAAAAACTTGTTACCGAGTCCTTCCCCGCGATGGGCACCTTCAACCAGACCCGCTATATCAACAAATTCCAATGTTGTCGGTACCTCAATGCTAACACCGGCAATTTTCGCAATGCTGTGAAGCCTCTCATCCGGAACAGCGGCGTATCCAATATTTGGAGCTATGGTGCAGAAAGGAAAATTTTCAGCCGGAACGCAGGATTTGGTCAAGGCATTGAACAACGTCGACTTGCCGACATTCGGCGCCCCAACAATTCCGCAACGAAATCCCAACTTGCCTTCGCTCTGAACCTTAGTTGCCTGCCACAGAATCAGCAGCACTCTCTCGTTCTACTCTGCGGCTATGCAGTTTTAACATTACAGATTCAGTTTCCCCGTCCAGAAGCGAAGGTAAAGACTCAATTGTGGCAAGCGTCGCTTCGCAAATTAATTCGCGGTCATGCGAGGTGGGCCTGCTCAGTACATAGCTGGTCGGTGAAACTCCTGGCGGCGGTCGACCAACACCAAGCCTGATTCGCGCAAACGCGTTTGTTCCCAACTTGGAAATAATGTCGCGAACACCATTTTGCCCCCCGTGCCCGCCGGAAAATTTCAGCCGCACAGACCCTGCTGGCAGATCGATGTCATCGTGCACAACTATTACTTGGCTGGAATTGATCTGGTGATACCGGAGAAAGCCTGACACTGCACTGCCGCTTAGATTCATGCGGGTTTTAGGGCGCAGTAGCCAGACTGGATGACCGGCAATCATTGCGCTTCCCACATCTGACCGGAACCGCAATTTGGCATTAAGTTCCGCATGATACCGGGATGCCAATTTTTCGATGAAGCAAAAACCAGCATTGTGCCGGGTATTTCTGTATTTTACGCCGGGATTCCCGAGCCCAACTATTAAATGAGCTCCGGTCATATCAATGGGTGAGCAAACTGCTTATTCAGATTCGGATTCAGATTCTTGCTCTTCTCCTTCGACCACTTCTTCATCCTCTCCGACTTCTTCCTCGATTTCAGTAACCACCCTCGGAGGAACGACAGAAGCGATTGCATGATCATCCCCCTCTTGAATATCAGTAGCCAGGTCGACACCCTCCGGCAGTTTCACATCTGACAAGTGGACAGTTTCATTCATCTGAAGCTGCGATACATCGACTTCAAGAAATTCCGGCAAGTCTTTGGGAAGGCACTGGATTTCAACATCAAGAATCAGCCTGGAGAAAATGCCGCCGGACTCCTTTACGCCCGGTGCCGTGTCATCTCCGATGTAATGTAGCGGAACCCGTATATTAATTGCTTCGGTGGCTTTGATTCGCAAGAAGTCCACATGCAGCACTTGCTGACGATAAGGGTGCATTTGAACCTCCCGAAGAATGACCTGCTCCTTTTTGCCATTCAGCTGCAAGTCGATAATCGCGGAGTGAAACGCTTCGGTATCAAGGCTATGCATCAAGGATTCATGGTCAGTGGTAAAGTGCCTGACATCCTTGCCCGCTCCGTAAACAACAACAGGAACCTTTCCGATGCGCCGCAACTTGCGAGTTCCTGAGCTGCCAAGCTCGTCTCGTGTTTCCAATTCTACTGTAAAGTTTGTACTCATATATGTTTTCCTGTTTCGACTAATCCACAAAAATTGAACTGACTGAATCGCCGATGGCTATTCTTCTGACCGCTTCGCCCAGAAGCTGCGATATATCAAGTTGACGAATTTTATTGCATTTCTTTGCACTTTTTGACAGTTTTATTGAATTGCACACTACCAGTTCGTCCAGTGCGGAATTTTCAACTCTCTCAACGGCACTTCCGGACAACACCGGATGCGTGCAGTAGGCTTTCACTGCGATTGCACCCCGGCCTTTTAGCGCTTCTGCTGCTTGACACAGTGTGTTCGCGGTGTCAACGATATCATCAATGAATACGCATGTACGACCATCCACCTCGCCAATTATGTTCATCACCTCAGACACATTCGGACGCGGCCTTCTTTTGTCTACAATTGCAAATTGCGCCTCGAGTTGTTCAGCGATGGGGCGCGCCCGCACCACAGCACCGACATCGGGGGACACGATGGTCAGATTTTTCGGTCGTTTCTTCCACAAATCACCAATAATTACGGGTCTTGCATACACATTGTCCGTCGGAATATCAAAAAAGCCCTGAATCTGGTCGGCATGCAAGTCCATTGTCAGTACCCGGTCAGCACCGGCAACACCGATCAGGGAGGCAACCAGCTTGGCAGTGATCGGAACTCGCGCATTGCGCGGACGACGGTCTTGCCGCGCATAGCCCAGATAAGGAATGACTGAAGTAATACGTCCCGCGGATGAGCGCTTGACCGCATCAATCATTACCAGCAATTCAATCAGCGTATCGTTTGTCGGCTGACTGGTGGACTGAACAATGAAGACATCCATGTTGCGGACATTCTCGCTGATTTCCACAGAAATTTCACCGTCGCTGAACCTGCCGACGGTTGCGTTGCCCAGCGGAACACCCAAGTACTGCGTTATTCTGTTGGACAACTGCCGGTTGGCATTCCCGGACAGAATCATGATATTGTCAATCGGCATGTTTACTACACTTGCATTGAAAAAGTATGAATTTATTCCGTTGTACTGGCTGGGGTGCCAGGATTCGAACCTGGGTATGCCGGAATCAAAATCCGGTGCCTTACCGCTTGGCTACACCCCAATCTCATGGGCATTGCTCAACACGATGCCTTCATTAGCCTCGAAATTGGTTAAAGTTTTTGCAGAATGATACGCGTGTTCCCGCTTGATGTGTGGTGAAATTGTAATACAACGATGTAAAAATTTCCATAGCAGAACCTCTGTTGACAGTTTCAATCGAATGCATCCTGCCTTGGAGCGCCAGATTTCTCTTCAAGTTGATGCAGCAAATACTTTCCAGGCATCAATCATGGTGACAATCTGGCTCTTGCTGTAGCATACTCGCCATGCAGGAATGCCTGAACAATCTGAAATAGCACTTCGCCTTCAGCTAGAAACTATGGCGATAACCGACCAAATAGCCATGCGTGTCAAATTCATGCAATCGCCCTCTTGTGAATACACGTGTAAAAGCATATCGAACGCTGAGCGTGCTTTGGTCATTAAATCTGTAGTGCCAGCCTAGCAGGGCCTGAAGATGAGCATCCCATTTGTCCAAGGTGTTTGCTCTCGGCAATGGTATGCCGGTTACTGGTGCATTCCTTGCCAGCAACCTGAACAGACAAGGATTTATCGCAGAGTGCTTGGTAAGTCCGGTTCCACCCCCGAATGCTACATCGGACTTCTCGCCGATGGGGATAACGCGGTGAACGTTGACTCCCAGGCGTGTTGAGTCAATGTGAATATGGCACGAACTGTCGATCATTGCATCGAATTTTAAATCAATGGTACTGAGCTCTCCTTCAAGCAGTATATTGGGGGCGATTTCTCCCCCTGCAAGCACTGCTATCATAGGTGAGTACTTTCCCCTGGCTGTAAGGGTGAAATAGTCGATACTCACGGGACGTTTGTAGCCGTACATTAACGTAATATATTTTTTCTTGCCATCACTCATTGTCGACTCTGTATGGCTTTCTGCGAAAACAGTCGCAGAAACCACTGCAGCAAGCACTGCGGCAAGAAGTGATACTGATAGTTTCATAATATTAGCTCCTCTTGTTTTTCAGGCAGGCCAAACTAAAATTTAACCATTATGTAGACTAGTAGTGATTGTAAAGCAATTCCTGACAATATTTGATAGTTTGGGAATTATATACATTGATAACCAGACCGCTGCATACTGTTCTGCGCAGTGGGCATTCCAACGAATGCCTTAAGCTTTCCTTCTTCCTGCGCTTCGGGCCTCCCGCCCAAAGTGCCAGTCAAACCGACACGAAGAATATTGATTGCTGCATTTACATCCCTGTCTCCTTTGTAGCCACAAGATTGACACTCGTACATGCGTACAGATAGTCCAATCTTGTCCTTGGGTTTATGCCCGCAGTTGGAGCAGACCTGGGATGTAAACCTGGGATTGACTTTAGATACAAAGCCACCGGCACTCTCAGCCTTGTAGCTTAGTATAGAATTAAAGTCTCCCCACGTTTGGTCAAGTATCGACCTGTTTAATCCGGCTTTACTGCTACCGCCAGAAGCCGTCATATTCTCAATTCTTAAGTCTTCTACGTAAAACTTGGAAGTGTAGTTCTTGATTAAGGAACTGGTTAGTTCATGCAGGTATCCCTTGTTCTTCTCTCCGACTCTCTGCCATTCCTTGTTCAAGGATAGAATCTTCTTCTTCCTGCTGTTGGAACCTTTTACAGATTTTGAAACTCTTTTCTGCAAGGACTTTAGTTTAGTCCCGTCAACTTTTCTTTTAGAAACCTGCACACCATTGGAAAGACTAACTCTATTCAAGACTCCTACATCCACTCCTACAGGAGCCCTTTCATCTACAGTTTCTACATCTGGTAGTTCGCAAACCAACTGAATCTTAATCCTTATAGGAGTCTTTACGATTCTTAAAAACTTAACTTCCCCTTTCAGTTCACCCTTGAACCTGAACTTGCCAATTCCTTTTATTCGGATGCACTGCCAAGGTCCTGCCTTGTGAATACGAAACTGATGAGTTTCAAAAGACTTGATTCCCCTGCTCCTTGACTTGAACCTTGGAAACCCCGGGTTCTCCCCTTTCTCTACTCTATCAAAAAACCGCTTGAAAGCTTTCTCCAGTCTTCTCAGGCAGGTTCTCTGAGATGAGCAGTGAAACTTCTCAAACCACTCGTCTTCTTCTCTTATTTGGGTTAAGGACTTTTGCTGGTTGAGATAGGAAATACCTATGCCCTGCTTCTTGTAAGCATCTATTCTTTCCTGCAAGGCGCAGTTCCACAAGAGTGTCTCCTGATTCAGAAACCCTTCCAGGTTCCTGTGGCAGCCCTTGGAAAGCTTGGCAGTATATGTATAAGTCCTAATCATGGCTGTATATAATTCCCGATAGTTTCATATAAACCTTGAAATTGATGTTGACTTTGAACTATTAGTCAATATATATTATGTCATCCCCTGAATGCAGGGGGTTTTGTTCTTTGAAAAATTGGATACCATACAGATTGTGTGGGCGTTTTGTCTGTGTCGATGCTCCAGTCAAAGGTTTTGCTTCTTTCGGGAAGCAAATAGTTAAACTGGAGAGTTTGATCGTGGCTCAGATTGAACGCTGGCGGCATGCTTAACACATGCAAGTCGAACGGTAACGCAGGAAGCTTGCTTCCTGGCGACGAGTGGCGGACGGGTGCGTAACACGTAGGAATCAACCCGACAGTGGGGAACAACCCGGGGAAACTCGGGCTAATACCGCATAATGTCCACGGAGGAAAGCGGGCCTCTGCTTGCAAGCTCGCGCTGTCGGACGAGCCTGCGCCCGATTAGCTTGTTGGTGAGGTAATGGCTCACCAAGGCAATGATCGGTAGCTGGTCTGAGAGGATGATCAGCCACACTGGGACTGAGACACGGCCCAGACTCCTGCGGGAGGCAGCAGTGGGGAATATTGGACAATGGGCGCAAGCCTGATCCAGCAATGCCGCGTGTGTGAAGAAGGCCTTCGGGTTGTAAAGCACTTTCAGTGGGGAGGAAACCCCCGGGGCGAATACCCCCGGGTATTGACGTTACCCACAGAAGAAGCACCGGCTAACTCCGTGCCAGCAGCCGCGGTAATACGGAGGGTGCAAGCGTTAATCGGAATCACTGGGCGTAAAGCGCGCGTAGGCGGTCAAGTTAGTCAGATGTGAAAGCCCCGGGCTCAACCTGGGAACTGCATTTGATACTGCTTGGCTAGAGTTTGGTAGAGGGAGGCGGAATTCCCGGTGTAGCGGTGAAATGCATAGATATCGGGAGGAACACCAGTGGCGAAGGCGGCCTTCTGGACCAACACTGACGCTGAGGTGCGAAAGCGTGGGTAGCAAACAGGATTAGATACCCTGGTAGTCCACGCCGTAAACGATGGGTACTAGTTGTTAGGGGATGCTTCCCTTAGTAACGTAGCTAACGCGTTAAGTACCCCGCCTGGGGAGTACGGCCGCAAGGTTAAAACTCAAACGAATTGACGGGGGCCCGCACAAGCGGTGGAGCATGTGGTTTAATTCGATGCAACGCGAAGAACCTTACCTGCCCTTGACTTCTTCGGAACGGTCCAGAGATGGACTGGTGCCTTAGGGAACCGAATGACAGGTGCTGCATGGCTGTCGTCAGCTCGTGTCGTGAGATGTTGGGTTAAGTCCCGTAACGAGCGCAACCCTTATCCTTAGTTGCCAGCGGTTCGGCCGGGAACTCTAAGGAGACTGCCGGTGATAAACCGGAGGAAGGTGGGGATGACGTCAAGTCCTCATGGCCCTTACGGGCAGGGCTACACACGTGCTACAATGGACGGTACAGAGGGTCGCCAAGCCGCGAGGCGGAGCTAATCCCACAAAACCGTTCGTAGTCCGGATTGGAGTCTGCAACTCGACTCCATGAAGTCGGAATCGCTAGTAATCGCGGATCAGAACGCCGCGGTGAATACGTTCCCGGGCCTTGTACACACCGCCCGTCACACCATGGGAGTGGGTTGTACCAGAAGTAGGTAGTCTAACCCTTCGGGGAGGGCGCTTACCACGGTGTGATTCATGACTAGGGTGAAGTCGTAACAAGGTAGCCCTAGGGGAACCTGGGGCTGGATCACCTCCTTTAAAGATAATAGAGCGAAGGTGCAGCAAAACGTCCACACAAGCTGTATGGTTGCGGGTCTGTAGCTCAGTAGGTTAGAGCGCACCCCTGATAAGGGTGAGGTCGGGAGTTCGATTCTCTCCAGACCCACCATTTCGTCAAAAACAAAAGTGTGCATTGCCGTAGGGGCTGTAGCTCAGTTGGGAGAGCGCCGGCTTTGCAAGCCGGAGGTCGTCGGTTCAACCCCGATCAGCTCCACCACATGATTTGACCGAATACAGAAACCGCATAAATCCAGGCACGAATTTTTAATTTGTTCTTTTACAATTTGGTAGTCAAAGGCGCGAACGCACACGCGGTGCACAGCAATGTGCACAATTGTGCGTTGGGTATGCAGCATTCAAAGGGATCGTATTGCCTGTAAAGAAGTTCTGACGAACATCTTGAGGTTGTATGGTCAAGCGAGTAAGCGCGTACGGTGGATGCCTTGGCGGTAGGAGGCGATGAAGGACGTGGTAGTCTGCGATAAGCCTCGGGGAGCTGGCAAACAAGCTTCGATCCGGGGATGTCCGAATGGGGAAACCCACCGCTTCGGCGGTATTCCTGCCTGAATATATAGGGCAGTGAAGGCGAACCCGGCGAACTGAAACATCTAAGTAGCCGGAGGAAAAGAAATCAACCGAGATTCCCTGAGTAGTGGCGAGCGAAACGGGATTAGCCAGCACTCTTTAGCGCAAGATCTAGTGGAACGGTCTGGAAAGTCCGGCCATAGTGGGTGATAGCCCCGTACATGAAAGATCGTGCGTGGAAACAGGTGTGCAACAAGTAGGACGGGACACGTGAAATCCTGTTTGAAGATGGGGGGACCATCCTCCAAGGCTAAATACTACCTACCGACCGATAGTGAACCAGTACCGTGAGGGAAAGGCGAAAAGAACCCCTGTTAGGGGAGTGAAATAGAACCTGAAACCGTATGCGTACAAGCAGTCGGAGCTCTGGCTTGCCAGAGTGACGGCGTACCTTTTGTATAATGGGTCAGCGACTTACTTCTCAGTGGCAAGGTTAACCGTTTAGGGGAGCCGGAGGGAAACCGAGTCTGAATAGGGCGATTGAGTCTCTGGGAGTAGACCCGAAACCGGACGATCTACCCATGGCCAGGTTGAAGGCGAGGTAACACTCGCTGGAGGACCGAACCAACTGTTGTTGAAAAAACAGTGGATGAGCTGTGGGTAGGAGTGAAAGGCTAATCAAGTTCGGAGATAGCTGGTTCTCCCCGAAAGCTATTTAGGTAGCGCCTCGTGTCTCACTCCCGGGGGTAGAGCACTGTTATGGCTAGGGCTGCATCCAGCGGTACCAACCCATTGCAAACTCCGAATACCGGGAAGTGCAATCACGGGAGACAGACTACGGGAGATAAGTTCCGTGGTCGAAAGGGAAACAGCCCAGACCGCCAGCTAAGGTCCTTAAATCATTGCTCAGTGGGAAACGATGTGGGAAGGCCGAGACAGCCAGGAGGTTGGCTTAGAAGCAGCCATCCTTTAAAGAAAGCGTAACAGCTCACTGGTCGAGTCGGCCTGCGCGGAAGATTTACCGGGGCTCAAGCAATGTACCGAAGCTGCGGATGCGTGCTTGCACGCATGGTAGGGGAGCGTTCCGTAAGCCGTCGAAGGCAAACTGCAAGGTTTGCTGGAGGTATCGGAAGTGAGAATGCTGACATGAGTAGCGATAAAGGGGGTGAAAAACCCCCTCGCCGGAAGCCCAAGGTTTCCTGCGCCACGCTAATCGGCGCAGGGTGAGTCGGTCCCTAAGGCGAGGCCGAAAGGCGTAGTCGATGGGAATCAGGTTAATATTCCTGAACCGCGTACAACTTATGTGATGGGGGGACGGAGAAGGCTAGGCCAGCCGGGTGTTGGAAATCCCGGTTTAAGCGTGTAGGAAGTGCTCTTAGGTAAACCCGGGAGCACAATTCTGAGGCGTTACGACGAGCGCATTGCGCGCGAAGTGGTTGATGCCATGCTTCCAGGAAAAGCCTCTAAACTTTTAAGGTTGTGTGCGACCGTACCCCAAACCGACACAGGTGGGCAGGGCGAGAAGCCCAAGGCGCTTGAGAGAACTCGGGTGAAGGAACTCGGCAAAATGACACCGTAACTTCGGGAGAAGGTGTGCCCCTTGTACGTGAAGGCCCTCGCGGCTGGAGCGGAAGGGGGTTGCAACAAAGAGGTGGCTGCGACTGTTTATTAAAAACATAGCACTCTGCAAACTCGCAAGAGGACGTATAGGGTGTGACGCCTGCCCGGTGCCGGAAGGTTAAGTGAGGAGGTTAGCTCTAGGGCGAAGCTTCTGACCGAAGCCCCGGTGAACGGCGGCCGTAACTATAACGGTCCTAAGGTAGCGAAATTCCTTGTCGGGTAAGTTCCGACCTGCACGAATGGCGTAACGATGGCCACACTGTCTCCACCCGGGACTCAGCGAAATTGAACTCGCTGTGAAGATGCAGCGTACCCGCGGCAAGACGGAAAGACCCCGTGAACCTTTACTACAACTTCATACTGGATTCTGAGCATATCTGTACTGATTAGGTGGGAGGCTTTGAAACCGGAACGCCAGTTCCGGTGGAGCCGTCCAGAGGAATACCACCCTGGTGTGTTTGGGGTTCTAACCGAGGTCCGTTATCCGGATCCGGAACAGTGTGTGGTGGGTAGTTTAACTGGGGCGGTTTCCTCCCAAAAAGTAACGGAGGAGCGCAAAGGTACTCTAAGTACGGTCGGAAATCGTGCGGATAGTGTAAAGGCACAAGAGTGCTTGACTGCGAGACAGACACGTCGAGCAGGTGCGAAAGCAGGTCTTAGTGATCCGGTGGTTCTGTATGGAAAGGCCATCGCTAATCGGATAAAAGGTACTCCGGGGATAACAGGCTGATACCCCCCAAGAGTCCATATCGACGGGGGTGTTTGGCACCTCGATGTCGGCTCATCTCATCCTGGGGCTGGAGTCGGTCCCAAGGGTATGGCTGTTCGCCATTTAAAGAGGTACGCGAGCTGGGTTTAGAACGTCGTGAGACAGTTTGGTCCCTATCTGCCGTGGGCGCTGGAGACTTGAGAGGAGCTGCTCCTAGTACGAAAGGACCGGAGTGGACGTACCTCTGGTGTTCCTGTTGTCACGCCAGTGGCATTGCAGGGTAGCTATGTACGGACGGGATAACCGCTGAAAGCATCTAAGCGGGAAGCCTCCCTCAAGATTAGGTCTCCCTGGACCTTCGAGGTCCCTGAAGGGTCGTTGAAGACTACAACGTTGATAGGCGGGGTGTGGAAGTGCAGTAATGTATTAAGCTAACCCGTACTAATAACCCGTGAGGCTTGACCATATAACACTCAAGCTGTTCGAGTGTATATGAGAAAACAATGCGCATGCTGCGCCATTGACTACCAATATGTTTGCAGGTTCAGAGTTTTGAGATAAATCTGGATCTGACGATTTTTTGCCCGGCGGCCATAGCAAGTGGGTACCACCTGAATCCATCTCGAACTCAGAAGTGAAAACGCTTAGCGCCGATGATAGTGCGGGGTCATCCCGTGTGAAAGTAGGTACTGCCGGGCATTCATTTGTACACTACCAAAGATGAACGAGCGTATCAGGCATTCATTTTGTCAGAATACGAATTTGTAATTTGCTGAGACTTCAAGCGGCTTAACACCATTTCATTATGCAAATCTTTTACAATACTGCTCCCAGAGCGTTCAAAAAGAAATGGAAATACTGCATGAATGGTACACACACAGGCCCCGTAAAACATTTTGACAGCAAAAGTGATGGCAACGCGGGCATGCTCAAAGTAGCTTTCGCCCACTTCTTCAAGATGACGATTCCAAAAATTCACATTAGACTCCGTTTGTTTTGAGTGATAATAGTATGGAATAGAATAATAGATTTACTGCGAAAATCGATTGCAAAATTTCTTTATTTTTGATTATTTTAGGTATTATTTTCTAATTTATTGGAAATTATTGTAATTTCATTATCTTCACTTAATTAAAGGAATAACAATACACGAATCACTATGACTGTTACTGATGAACCCTATGTATCTATCGGTGAACTTCAAGTTCGCAAGTGCCTTTACGATTTTGTTGCTGAGGAAGTCGCACCCCAGACAGGTGTTTCACCGGAAAAATTCTGGAATTCGTTTGAAGAGATACTTCTTGATTTTGCACCAAAGAACAGGCGCCTGCTAGAATTCAGAGACGAGTTGCAATCGAAAATCGACTCCTGGCATTCGTCGAACCGCGAAGACGGATTGAATCCGGAAAAGATACAGGAATTTTTATCTTCAATTGGCTATCTTGTACCAGAGGGACCTGCATTTACGGTTGATGTTAAAAATGTAGATCCTGAAATCGCCACTACGAATGCTCCTCAGCTAGTTGTGCCGGTAGACAATGCTCGCTATGCGATTAATGCTGTAAATGCGCGATGGGGAAGCTTGTACGATGCCTTGTACAGTTCTGGAATATTCGATTCAAGTGGAGAATCTGATACCGGCACTGGGTACGACCCTGTACGCGGGGCAAAAGTAATCGCATGGGCAAAAAATTTTCTTGATTCCATAATTCCACTCAACCGCGGTAGTCACACTACTGCAATCAAGTACTACATTGGACATGCGAACGACAGCAAAATGGAGTTGAGCATTGTATTGAAAGATGGTTCGACCGCCAAGCTTGCCCATTCTGAACATTTTGCCGGATTCCAAGGACCAATGGACGATCCCTCAGAAATACTGATTCGACACAATGGCCTACATATTCGCTTACAGTTTGACCGTTCGGGTGCGGTAGGCAAGTCTGATCTCGCCGGAATCGAGGACATATCAATGGAAGCCGCGGTAACTACGATTCAGGACTTTGAAGATGCAGTTGCCGCAGTTGATGCCGAAGACAAAACCCGCGCCTATCGCAACTGGTTGAATTTGATGAAGGGTACTTTGTCCACCAAGTTCAAGAAGAACGATACGCCTGTGCAAAGGACCATGAACTCTGATATTGAGTTTATTGGAACCAATGGCAAGCCTATATCCATTGCCGGTCGTAGCATGATGTTTGTACGTCACACTGGAATTCATATGTATACGGATGCGGTAACGACAGCGGCTGGAGAGCAAATTCCGGAAGGATTTCTGGATGCAATGATTATTACCCTGTGTGCAATGCATGACTTGAACGGTAATTCCGCTCTATCCAATAGTAGAACCGGTAGCATCTATGTGGTGAAACCAAAATTGCATGGGCCTGAAGAAGTGGCGGTAACAGTTGAAATGTTTGGGCGTGTGGAAGATGCACTGGGGCTGGACCGCAACACACTCAAGATTGGAATCATGGACGAAGAACGCCGTACGACGGTGAATTTGAAAGAGTGTATTCGAGCCGCAAGCAATAGAGTAGTTTTTATAAACACTGGCTTTCTTGACAGAACCGGAGATGAGATTCACACCTTAATGAAATCGGGTCCGGTGATTAGAAAGGAAGAGATTAAAAAAGCGACATGGCTAACTGCTTATGAAGACTGGAATGTCGATGTTGGAATTGCAACTGGTGTTCATGAAACAGGCCAAATCGGCAAAGGCATGTGGACAATGCCAGACTTGCTGAATGCGATGTACGAAAACAAAATCGGTCACCTCAACGCTGGTGCCAACACTGCGTGGGTGCCCTCGCCTACTTCCGCGGTAATTCATGCTCTTCACTACCATAAAGTAGATGTGGACGATTTGCAACGAAGCCTAGAATCCAAGCCACGAGCGAAGTTGAAAGACATACTCACTCCGCCTCTTCTCGGAAATTCAAAATTGACTGATGAAGAAATTGAAAATGAGCTGAGGAACAACATCCAGGGAATTCTTGGCTACGTCGTTCCATGGGTAGAAAATGGAATTGGCTGTTCCAAAATAGCCGATATAAACAATGTGTATCTGATGGAAGATCGGGCAACCTTGCGAATTTCAAGCCAGCATGTTGCAAACTGGATGCACCAAGGCATCACAACTGAAGAACATGTTGAGAAAGTGTTTCGCGAAATGGCAGTTGTCGTAGACCATCAAAACGCAGGCAAGCCCGGCTACAAAAACATGGCACCTGATTTTCATTCCAGTGTTGCATTTCAGGCGGCGCATGACTTGGTGTTTCGGGGATGTGAATCAGAAAATGGTTATACAGAATCTATTCTGACTACTCGCAGGCGGGAAGCAAAGAACAAGTCTCAAGAAGCAAATTCATAATTGCTTTTAGTTTTTACAAAAATATCCGAAAAGAAGCCTGCCTTTACTATAAACTCGATTTCCGTCCATGATAACGACAGCCTTTACTATGGAGCGAATGGACTCCCATGATAAAGGCTGCCTTTACTATAAACCCGGTTTCCACCCATGATAACGACAGCCTTTACTATAAACCCGGTTTCCACCCATGATAACGACAGCCTTTACTATGGAGCGAATGGACTCCCATGATAAAGGCTGCCTTTACTATAAATCCGATTTCCGTCCATGATAACGACAGCCTTTACTATGGAGCGAATGGACTCCCATGATAAAGGCTGCCTTTACTATAAACCCGGTTTCCACCCATGATAACGACAGCCTTTACTATGGAGCGAATGGACTCCCATGATAAAGGCTGCCTTTACTATAAATCCGATTTCCGTCCATGATAACGACAGCCTTTACTATGGAGCGAATGGACTCCCATGATAAAGGCTGCCTTTACTATAAACCCGATTTCCGTCCATGATAACGACAGCCTTTACTATGGAGCGAATGGACTCCCATGATAAAGGCTGCCTTTACTATAAACCCGGTTTCCACCCATGATAACGACAGCCTTTACTATGGAGCGAATGGACTCCCATGATAAAGGCTACCTTTACTATAAATCGCTTTTCCTCCATAATAATGCTAACCTTTGCTATGTAGCGAACAGATTCTCATGATAAGCCTTAATTGAATTGTAGTTAAAATTGGAAATTTGACAATGAGCAACCAGCAACGCGCAGGATATTACGCAGACCAATCTGGAGGATACAAGGCATTTATCCCAGCCCCCTTACCTCCCATTCCCCCTGTTGAAACTACCGGAGAGCTTCAGGAGTGGCTCTCCAAAGCTGACCAAGCTCTGGGACGATTGGATGGATCAATTCATACTTTGCCCGACGCAAATATTTTTGTATTCATGTATGTGCGAAAAGAAGCCGTACTTTCAAACAGGATTGAAGGAACTCGAAGTTCACTGCATGATGTATTAGCCGCAGAGGCACAGGTTCTTTCACCGCATAGTTCCAGTCAAGATGTTGATGAAGTTATACGATATATAGAAGCCATGAATTATGGGATAAACCGTCTGGAAAATGTTTCTATTTCAGTTAAGTTAATACGGAAAATCCATAAACGATTGTTACGGGAGGTGCGAGGCTCGCAATATAATCCTGGTGAGATTCGAACAATTCAAAACTGGATAGGACCAAAAGATTGTAAACTTTCTGAAGCAGATTTTGTTCCACCACCCCCTGAATTGGTTGAAGAAAAGCTCCTTGAACTGGAACAATTTATACAGGGTGATTCCAAATTACCGCTTTTGATTAAAATCGGACTGATTCATGCTCAATTCGAAACGATTCATCCATTTGTTGATGGCAATGGACGTTTAGGAAGACTGCTGATTACTTTATTGCTATGTAAGCATAGAGTTTTGCTACACCCCGTTCTTTACCTTTCATATTTCCTAAACCAAAATCGTGAGGAATACTACGAGAAACTACAATCTATACGAGAGGCCAGTACTTGGGAGAAATGGTTATGTTTCTTTCTCCGGGGGGTCGCAGAGGTAAGTGAACAAGCCACTGTCACAGCAAGAGATATTCTTACATTACGCACTGAACATCAAGCACTGCTCGCAAAGAACTTCGGCCGTATTGTTGGTAACGGACACATTGTTTTGAATCATCTTTACGCGCATCCTATCATTTCCGTTAATGACGTAAAAAAGTTACTTGACACGAGCACGCCAGCCGCAAACAACCTGGTTGGCCGGATGGTTGATTGTGGAATATTGCAGGAATACACAAATCGAACACGTAACCGCAAATACATTTATCACGAATATGTTGAATTGTTTGAAACAAAGCATGCTGCAATGAAAACCGCGTTTGAACAATTGTCGTAGACTTACGTGAAATCTTGGAATAATCAAGTAAATTCAAAATCATTTTAGAGAAGTGGTTGCATGATTTTAAAACGGCATTGCAGGCAAAGCTAAAAGTAACTTGTATAAATGCAGTTGAATTACATCAATGCACTTGCTGAATATCTTTCACTAGTTGAAGAAGTTTTTTCTCAGTATTTTGGGTTTGACAACTTCTACCAATTTTCCCAAAGTAACGAGATGATGAGCCATTTATTCTAGTCCACAGGTCCGAAAAGAAACTTCAAGACGACCATCTTCAAGTTTCTTGGTTTCTTGCGTATTCATCATGTTCTGTCAGAAAACTAATTTGTGACCAAGCAGTTGTTGCTTCCTGTTTCTGTTGTAATATTGGATCAAGTCAAAGAATATAGAAAAGCTCTTGAACACTATTCAAAACCCAGGTTGGAATTGATCAACTGGATTGCAACAACAATCAATAATGTCGAAGTTTCAATAGGACCATTGATTTATATCGTTATTTTGGCGTTGCCGTGCAGATTGAATTTTTCTTTGAATGCATTGATGAAACCGTCACCACATTCAAATGTTTACTTTATGAAAATTGCTGCGATAAGGAAGACCAGCATTTTGTTACGCAACAAGAAGATCAAAGGTCTCAGGGCTCATTACTATCTGTTGAAATCCCTTATTTTTATCAAATTTCGACATCTGGTCATCATGAATATGTGTTTGTACACGAAAATCGCATGAATCTACAAATCCGTCACATACTACTTGTGCCCCAAGGCGAACAGCACCGTTGAGAAATACATCAACTAACAAGCCTGCGACCTTCAACTGTGAACAGCCTCTGAAATATGTTGTCTGATCAAACCTTCAAAAGAACTTTTTCCCAGTAAATTGATTTTTGAATCTAATTGTTGGTCACCAACTAAAGTAAAAAACTGATGTCCAAGCCTTCCTGTTGCATTGCTCAATTCATACTTCTCAATTCCTGAATTGAGAATTCCATCTCTTTCCTTTTGTGTTAGATTACTAAGTGTACTAATTACTTTGGAATCATTAATGCAACCTAAAAAAACATAGCGTTTTTCTATAATTGGACGCATCCCAATTACTTCTGCTATACAATCTTCAATTGAACGATTCGAACGATTTCTAAGTTGCACTATTTGGCGAACCTCGTTTCTTGTGAGCCCATCTTCAAGAATTTTGTTGGTTACTTTTCGTTGTTCATCCAGACTAGAGAGTCTTAAAATTTCAACAGCGGAAGAAAAAGAAATAGTTTCTTTACTTGAACCCCAATTTATCAAATGTTTAATGTCGTCAGGTAATTCAAGTATCTTTATAAATCGTTTTATGTTAGTTCTATCGAGCTGAATTTCCCTTGCACAGTCTTCCAAAGTAATACCTTTTTTTTGAGCTGCGCAAATCAGCTGCCCAACTTCAATTGGTGACAAAGGACGATGCAGTTTGTTCCCACTATAACCAACAGACATCCGAAGACGTCCGAGATCTAAAGCACTCATTCCAGCAAACATTATTGATTCTCATTTAAAAACCGTACTCAATAAGTCCAGATTCAAGTAAATCTAACGCAACTTCATCTTGAGTAAGATTTTCTTTGCTTGCATATTGCTTTAAAGCTCCAAAACAAATTCTTGTGTAATAAAAAACAGGTTTTTAAGAGCCGGCTATCAATACACTTCCTGAATGTCTTTCACTAGTTGAAGAAGTTTTTTTCTCAGTATTTTGGGTTTGACAACTTCTACCAGTTTCCCCCAAGTCACGAGATGATGGGCCATTTCTTCTAGTCCACAAGCCCGAAAAGAAACTTCAAGCCGTCCGTCTTCAAGCTTCTTGGTTTCTTGCGTATGGTGAAATTGCCACTCGCTCGCCTCTTTTGCAACAGTCGCATCAAATCTCCATACCACCTTGTAAGGCTTGTCGTGATATGCGCCAAAGCAATCGGAAAGAAACGAGTTGAATGTAAAACTCTCGTCTCGTACAAAATAATCGTCTTCAAGCACTCGCAAATTACTGATTCTTGAAACAATGTAGGTTCGAAAATCATTCCTTGAACGCGACGGATTGAAAGCCACCAAATATTCTCTGGTTCCGTGAAGAAAGCCGTACGGATAGACCGTTACCGGACGTTTTCGATTTCCATAACGATACAAGTAGCTGAATTTAACTGCTTTGCATGCGAGCACTGCATAGCGAAGTTTTTTGAGTGTTTCGGGGGTAATTGTTTCCTTTGGACCAGGACGAAAGACAAATCCCTCGGACTCTGTCAGCAATTCAACATCCGAGTCTAGCTGTGTGAGTGCTCGAGTGCCTAGTCCTGCTCTTAGCAAGATACTCACATCGTCCATGGTTTGAGCGTATGAGCTCATACCTTTGTCATGATACATCTGCGATGCAGTTTCCAATACTGCCAGATGCTCCGATTTAAAACTGGGCACGTAAAACGAGGACTTCATGCGCCAGCGCTTGGGGCGCTTTGTAGCTTGCTCAATTTCCAGAAACGACTCGTTAATCGCCTTGATTATCCGCTCGGCAGTGCGGCGGGACACATTGAGCCGTTTTTGAATCTCGGCGTATGTTATCCCCTCCGAACTTGACTGCAAGTCGTGAATTACGTTAAGAATTTGTAACAAACGGTTGTACATGATTTAAGTATGGGAATTATATAGAATAGTAACCATCTATACAGTTCTGCACAGTAGGCATCCTAACGGCTGCTTTAAGTCTTCCTTCTTCCTGTGCTTCGACCCGCCCGGCCAAAGTGCCGGCAATCCCGACACGAAGAACATTTATAGCTGCGTTTACATCCCTGTCCTCCTTGTAGCCACAAGCAAGACACTCGTACATACGCACGGATAGCTCTATCCTCTCCTTGGGCTTGCGGCCGCAGTTTGAACAAGTCTGGGATGTAAACTTGGGGGAGACTTTACATACAAAGCCACCGGCACTTTCAGCCTTGTAGCTTAGCATGGAATTAAAGTCTCCCCATGTTTGATCTAAAATAGAACGATTTATTCCGGTTTTATATATTTTTCCTTTCTTGGTTAGATTTTCAATTCTTAAGTCTTCTACATAAAACCTGGAAGTGTAGTTTTTAACTAAACTTGTAGTCAGTTCATGCAGATATCCTTTATTCTTCTCCCCGACTCTCTGCCATTCCTTGCTTAAAGCAAGAACTTTCTTTTTCCTGCTGTTGGAACCCTTTACAGACTTGGAAACTCTTTTCTGCAAGGTTTTTAACTTAGTCCTGTCAACTTTTCTTTTAGGAATCTTTACTCCGTTAGACAAACTGACTCTATTCAAGACCCCTGCATCTACTCCGACAGGAGCCCTTGCATCCTCTACTTCCACATCTGGCAGCTCACAAACCAGCTGAATCTTAATTCTTATCGGAGTCTTTACTATTCTTAAAAACTTAGCTTCTCCTTTCAGTTTTCCCTTGAACCTGAACTTGCCTATTCCTTTTATTCGCACAGAGTTCCACGATAAAGCCTTGTGAATACTAAAAACATCAGTTTCAAAAGACTTGACCCCCCTGCTCCTTGGCTTGAACCTTGGAAACCCCGGCTTCTCTCCTTTCTTTACTCTGTCAAAGAATCTTTTGAACGCCTTGTCCAGTCTTCTCAGGCAGGTTCTCTGGGATGAGCAGTGAAACTTGCTGAACCAGTCATCTTCTTTCCTTATAGTTGTCAAAGACTTCTGCTGGTCAAGATAAGAAATTCCTATGCCCTGCTTTTCGTAAGCTTCTATTCTTTCCTGCAAGGCACAGTTCCACAAGAGTGTTTCCTGACTTAGAAACTCATTCAAGTTCCTGTGGCAGCCTTTGGAAATTTTAGCCGTGTATGTATAAGTCCTTATCATGAGGAGTCAGCAATATTCTGGTTACTATTCTATATAATTCCCTTAAGCATCATTTAAAATGGCAAATCTGGATTTTACTGTATTCAAACATGATTCGTAGCAGCATTACAAAAACAAGATTCTATTTCGCATCTGCATCAGTTGCATTCATCATGGTAACAGGTTTCGTGCTTGCGCAGTCCGATAATTCAAACGATGACCCTGCGCGAGATCTGGTTGTCAGCGTAACAGAACGAATATTTACTCGATTCTCCGAAAATTCTGAACAAATTCTTGCATCCGATGAATTTGCCAAGCAGTTTATTGAAACAGAGCTATTGCCGGTACTTGACGTTGAACGGTTTGGAAGGATCATTCTTGCGGCAAACTGGAAAAAAGCAACACCCGAGCAACGCGACAGATTCATTTTTGTTCTACAAGAGTTTCTGCTTAATTCATTTGCCGAAGCATTGACTGGGGTTGCTGAAAGTTCATTCGACTATACAACACAAATTCAAATTCTGGATTCCAAGAAAGGGCGCAATGAAAACAATGTTTCCGTCAAAATGCTGATTGTACTGGATGACCAAAGTACCCGGTCAGTTGAGTTTCGCATGGGAAGAAAAGAAACTGGTGAATGGAAAGTCTACGATGTAGTGTTTGAAGGAGTCAGTTTTGCAATCAACTACCGCGCGATTCTGAAAAGTGCGATTCGAAAGTCGGGACTTGACGAGGTGATTGACGACCTGGCAAAAAAACTTGAACCTTCAACTTAAAGAAATCGCTCAAGCACCCTGAGCGTATTCGTCGTTACACTCAATACAGCGCGATTTCGCACGATTCCCGGCCACGACTGAAACTTCATTCCGTCCAGTCCGGTTTGACCCTCGGGCTTGCCCAGTACTTTTTGCCCCATTTTCATGCCAAAATAACTTGACAGACTGATTCCGGACCCGCAATATCCCATTGAATAATAGATTCCGTCATGCTGGCCAATATTCGGCACAATTTTCATTGTATAAGCAACATAGCCCACCCAGGAAAACGCCACTTGAACATTTTCAAGTTGCGGATAAACCCGGACCATCTGCCGATACAATTCTTCCACGCCGGATTTGGAAGTTGCTTCGGTAAATGTAACACGCCCACCGAAAATTAGTCGAGTTTTATCCGGAGACAGTCGAAAGTAATTTCCAATCAGTCGCGTGTCGGAAACAACCCTGTTGTTGGGAATCAATTGTGAAATGGTGTCCGGAGGCAATGGCTCAGTGGCGATTTGAAAGCTGCCGATCGGAAATACACGCTTGGCAAACCAGGAGAAATTATTTTCAGTGTAGCCGTTGGTCGCCAAGACAACATCCCTTGCATCTACATTTCCACGCGCAGTGAATATTCGAAAACCGCGGGAAGTTCTCTGGATAGACTGTACCGGGCATTGGTCTGCAATCATTGCTCCTGATTGCAATACTCGTTTCATCATTTCCAAGTGATACTTGCCCGGATGCAGCGCACCTTGTTCTGGCAATACGCAACCGCCATAAAAAATGTTGGAACCAATTTCCGAATGCAGTTCTGAATTCGGAACCATATAGTATTCAACAGCAATTTCCTTGGGAAGTTCGGAATGAGTTTTTTCCTGTTGCCTGAATGCCCTTGGGCTATGAATCCCCAAAAATCTCCCTGATTCCGTCCAGTCGCAATCCAGTTGTTCGTCGCGAATAAATTCTTTGATGTATTGCAAGGCATTCTTGCCTTCTTGGAGCATGGCAATGGCCTTGCTGCTGCCGAAACGTCGCGCAAGACTTTTGAACGACGGCTTGAAACTGGTTCCGACTTGGCCGCCATTTCGACTGCTACAGCCGTAACCCGCTTTTTTTGCTTCCAGGACAAGAGTGGATCTTCCTGCTCGTGCAGTCTGAAGCGCTGCATGAAGTCCAGTGTATCCAGAACCCACGATAGCTACATCCACTTCGCGAACCAAATCAACCTCGGTCAAGTTTGGCCGAGGCGCAGCATCCCACCAGTAGGGAATATCCGTGTAGTTGTCAGAAAATTTCAAATTTGCCCAATTCTTTGAATACTCAAAAACACGTCTGAGTGCAACGGCATTATATACATCCAATTGCAATAACAACTACAATACAATCACTATTATTTGATTTGCCAATTCAGGAGAAATCTATGAGAAGAAATCTAGGAAGTACAGGAACCAGTGTATTTGCAATCGGACTCGGCGCGATGCCATTGGCAATCAGCGGGCGCCCGTCCAAAAAGAAGGCTGTCGAAGTCATTCATGCTGCGATTAATGCTGGCATTGATTTTATCGACACTGCGAATGCTTACTGCATAGATAACGACGACATGGGCTATAACGAGCAGACTATTGCACTGGCTCTGCGCTCACATGACAAATCAAATGTAATCGTTGCCACAAAAGGTGGACTGATCCGACCTCAGGGACATTGGGAAAGAAGCGGCTCTCCCTTGAATCTGAGAAAAGCATGCGAAAAAAGTCTTCGAGACCTGGATGTTGATGCGATATTCTTATATCAGTATCACGCCCCGGATCCTTCCGTTCCATTTGCAGATTCTGTTGGAGAACTTTCCCGGCTACGTTCAGAAGGGAAGATTTTGCATGTAGGGTTATCAAATGTAGACCAGAGCCAACTTGCCGAAGCAATGGAAATCGTTCCAATCACCTCAATTCAGAATCGCTGTCATGTGTACTGCCAGAGCGATTTTCGCAATGGGCTGGTCGATTACTGCAAGCACCATTCTGTAACTTACATTCCGTATAGCCCGGTTGGAGGTGGACACGGACATCTCAGGCTTCGCGATGACTTGACACTGAATTCAATTGCCAGAAACCACGGAGCATCTGTTTACCAAGTTGCTCTCGCATGGCTTGTTCAAAAGAGTGAAAACGTAATTCCGATTCCAGGAGCCAGCAAAATTTCCAGCATTGAAAGCAGTGCAGAAGCAGTGAATGTTCAACTGTCGAACGAGGAGATTCTGAAAATTGACGAGTTGGACAACGACTAATTCTCGCCGACAATAGTCTAAGCCTGCATGATGCAAAAGCGGGGTGATTGCCGGGAAAATTATCTCCTTTCAACCCGTCGGACAATGAATTATCGCGCCAATTCTACGTCAGCAAGATAGCACCAGGGCTATTCGGTCCACTGTTCAACTTCCCGACCGGACCTGATCCATGCACTGATGCCGTTTGTTACATTGTAGACCTTTTGATATCCTGCCCGGCTGGATAGATAGTTGCTAATCACCAATGAACGATTGCCTACATGGCAGATCAGCGCGACTCTATCTCCTTTTCCTGCAATTTTGGAAAGTTCTTCAAGCCAGGAATCTACATCGTAGTTGCCTGTTCGGTCAAAAAACATGAGAGGCACACTGCCTGGAACAATACCGGTTGTTCTCCATTCCAACGGTGTACGAACATCAATTACCGAAATATTTTCTTGAATCAAAGCTTCAAGGTCTTCATTGCCAGCCTGTATAACTTCGGCGCCAGACAAAATTGGATAAACAAGTACTATTAATCCCAGTACTGCAGACCGAACCCGTCCACAAATCAAATTACTTTCGAAGAACGCATTTATCATACAAATTCAAGAACACACCCGTCGGGTCGTATTTCTGTTTCAGTTTATCATACATTTCCTTATTGTACTGACCCCAGAATTCGTCTTCTTCGAAGAAGGAATCTGAATACAGCGATTTCATTCCCCCAAGCTCCATTGTTTTTTGTTCAACCTTGCGGTTCAGATAACCTTCGGGGCGTTTTACCCGGGATTTGACGCTGTCCCAAAAACCAAAGTTCACATACATGGTATCCGGCCGCAGAGAAAACAAGGGAAATTTTCCAGAAACCTCATTTGTTCCAATTGGACAAATCCAAATTGGCAGGACACCGATTTCTTCAAGCAAAAACTCAAGAAATTCAGGTGCTCTGTCTATGGGGATGTCAATATCCTGAATAACCGACTCGGAATGATAGCCTGCCACTTTATTCAGGCGGCCAGTGACTCCCCATCGAGAGTTCCAGCGCATTACCTTGGTATAGGATGTAGAGTTCAATCGTTTCTTGCCAACGATTCTCCGCATCAAACTGTTTTGGACATACAGATTCTTGGAGCACCAAAACCAATCTGTATCCCACCTCCAAATGTAGTCTTTTACAGTGAGATAGTCCGATTGCTTCGACCGAATCGACTTGTAGTAAATATCCAGATAGGTATAGTCGCTGACATAAGGAGCAGAATCTGCGAACCTGCCTGTAGTGATGTAGTATTCGCCGCGCTTGAATACGGCCCCGTCCAGAAAATCTATTCCTGAATTGGCAGCTTCGCTGACAGCACGAAAAAATTCAGAAGTATCTTTGAAAAGCCGGTGTTCAAGATGAACATACGGCTTCACTGGAATTGTTTTTGCTGTCAAAGCAAGGATGTACCCGAAAGTACCGTACGAATTCGGCAAGCCGTAGTACAAATCCGAGTGCTCGTTATTCGGAGTGCAAGTTACAACTGCACCGTCTGCAAGCATCACATCTATTTCCACTACTGTTTCATGCGGCAAGCCATAGCGAAACGATGTGGACTCAATTCCGATACCTGCAACTGCACCGCCGATTGTAATGGACTTGAGTTGCGGCACTACTGCAGGCATGCAATGATGCTGAAGTGTTGCATCAACCAAGTCACCATAGGTGATCATTCCTTCCGTTACAACAGTCTGTTTTTTATCGCCTATGTTAATAACATGATTAAAATCACGGACAGTAAGCTTGTGCCCGGCTGTTTCAGTTCGATCTCGAAACAGATTGGATGTCTCCTTGTCCAGCCTGACTTTTCCCGCAGCAACATTTTGCATCTGCTGCGAAAGGTGCTCTTTGCGATCTATATAGGACTGCTGAGAGTAGGCCGCATCCATAAATTATAAATCTGTCTGTATCAATCTTTTCGTTACTTCAACCAGCTGCTGCGCAACATCGGTGACATTCTTTTGAGCAACCTCGTTAGTCAATCTTCCATACTCATCAAACGAACTTTTTGCGTTTCCTAGTCCATATTGCTTGGGTATCACAATCATACCAAGACTGCCTAGTATTGCACGAATGCTGGACAGTACGAGAAGCCCGCCCATTTTTCCGGGCGTAGCAGCAAGCAGAGCGGCAGTCTTGTTTCGAAATGCTACAAGAGGTGGTTCGCCCGGCAATGGCCTGGAAACCCAATCTATCATGTTCTTTAGCACACCCGGTATACTGTTGTTGTATTCAGGACAGGCGATCAGTACGCCATGGTGGGCTTCCATTAAATTACGGATTTTCATTGCGTTGCTCGGAATTCCCGAATCAGACTCCAGGTCTTCATCATACAGGGGCATTGAATAATCGCGAAGATCAATCAGCGTAACTCTGCCGCCAGCTTCTTCAACAAAGGGCACTGCATTTTTCAAAAGATACTTATTCAATGAAGCTTGACGAGTACTGCCGGCAAAGACCAGGATTTCAGGTATCACTTCCGAAGAATTTTGCATTAATGAATGATCCATGTTTTAAAAATTGAACAAATCTGTTGATTGTGTAAATGATAACAGGGGAATTGACGAACAATCTGATCTTTCTTTGATTTTTCGCAATTCCATAGACCGAATTACACTGTCTTTCCCTGTATTTCCCTGCCGGTCTTATTACACCACAGTTGATTTGGGCGATGGTCGCTTTTACAACCTTAATGGATTGGCGTGAAGACAATTTCCTTTCATACCGCAGGCAATATTCAAGAGTCGCTACGAGTTTTCTGAACTTATTGCTTGCCATAATTGAAAAGGAGTTGCAGGAGGTTTAACAATTACGAACTTATCCGTGCTAATCATATTGGACAATGCATTCATCAATGCTCCGGGGGCTCCCAAATTTGCAGCTTCGCCAGCTCCTTTCACACCTGTTGGATTTGTTAGCGACTCGGTTGTCAGTTTCTTTAACTGAAAATACGGCAAATCTCCGGCGCGGGGCAACTGGTAGTCCATCAGAGTTCCGTTTAGCGATTGACCAGTTTCATCCTCATCGTAGCAGACACCCTCCATAAACGAGGACCCAACTGCTTGCGCCCAGGCACCATGCAATTGTCCATCTGCCAGAACAGGTGCAATTATGCGCCCAATGTCATCCACGCCCGCAAGTTGGCAAATTCGCAACTCGCCGGTCGCAGGGTCGCACTCGATTTCCGCCACGTATGCGCCAGACGGGTGGGTCGTTTTTGTTCCTTCAAATTCGGTGCGACCAACACAATCCGTTGGTCCGGTATGTTTGGGAAGGTTCGAATACAAGGCCACCTGATCGATTGTTACAAGAAGATCTGTACCTGCTACGCGAAATTCACCTTGCGTGTATTCAATATCCCCCCGCGAAGCTTCAAGCAGTTCCGATGCGATGTCGATTGCATGCTCAAGCATCCGATGTGCGGCCCGCACAACTGTATTCCCGGCAATTGCAAGAAATGAAGACCCGCCTGTCCCGCCGCCCGAATCAAGATCGTCAGTGTCGCCTTGCCGAACATGAACGCGTTGAATATCGACTTCCAATGTGCGGGAAACGATTTCGGCCAAGGCTGTTTCGTGTCCCTGCCCTGCTGATTGAGTCCCGCTCAGAACCAAAACGGTACCGTCTTCACACAACTTCACTTCGCAAACTTCCCCGGGTGAACCACTTGTCGAGTGCAGGTACATTCCGAAGCCTATCCCCCGAAGCTTGCCTTCTGCAAGTGAATCTTCACGTCGGGCGGGAAACTCGCTCCAGTCCGCCATTTGCATTGCCTGGTCCAGGAGAGCTGGAAAATTTCCACTGTCTATGATTTCTCCATTCGGCATTGAATAGGGAAGCTCATCCTGTCGAACGAGATTTCGACGACGTAGATCTATACGATCGACTTTCATTTCAAATGCGGATTTGTCAATCAGCTGCTCAAGCGTACAGACGGTTTCCGGTTTTCCGGCACCTCGATAAGCATCTGTAGGCGGCGCATTGGTGAATACGCCGCGGGAGCGAAGAAAAATTTTGGGAATTCTGTAAGTGTGTCCAATGACGGTCGCAGCGTAGATTGACGGGCTGTTCGGGCCGACATAGGACGCATATGCACCCAAGTCTGCAACAATGTCCATACGAAGTGCTGTCATGTTTCCGTCACTGTCGTACGAGATTTCCGCAAAATCAGTACGCGCCCTTGCCTGCGTATCAGACACAAAGGACTCAGATCGTGTTGCAGTCCAACTTACTGGTCTGCCTGTCTTTTTCGCAGCAATCAGTACCAGAGCATATTCGGGGTATGTGAATATTTTCATCCCGAAACTACCGCCTACATCCTGGGTGATGACCCGCAGATTTTCTTTGGGAATTTTGAGGACATTTTCTGCAATGACCCTGCGCACACTATGAACCCCCTGTGTTTGAACAGTCAGTGTATAGGATTTTTCTTCAGGGTTGAATTCACCAACAGCTGCCCTCGGTTCGATCGGGGTTACTGCAATACGCTGATGCTGCACCTGAATTGATGCAACACGAGCAGACTGGTCCATAATTTCCTGAACTTCCTGCTCGTCCCCCATACTCCAGTCGTAGCAAAGATTATTGTTTTGCTCCCAAATCATCGGAGTTGCCGTCAATGCAGATTGAGTGCTACTAGTGGAAGGGAGTTCGAAATATGCAATGTCAACCGCTTCGGCGGCATCCATTGCCTCATTCATTGTTGCTGCAACTACAAAGGCGACAGGTTCTCCAACGTATCTTGCACGCTCCACAGCGAGCAAGGGACGATCTGGTATCGAAATGGGGGAGCCATCTTGATTGTTAAAACTTGAAACGCAAGGAAGTCCGCCAATTCCTTCATCTTCCAAGTCTGCGCCAGTCAATATTGTGAGAACACCTGGGCAATCAAGGGCTTGTGATGTATCAATTTTCTTGATTTCAGCATGCGGATAAGGAGAGCGAACAACCACTCCGAAACACTGGTGCGCCAGCTTTCGGTCGGCTACAAACCTGCCTTGCCCCCGCAGCAAGCGACCATCTTCAATTCTTGAAAACTTTGAACTGTCGTTCATGTTGAAAATCCAGTGGTGTCAAGTACAACCATGTGATGGTTGTTGCCTTGTTGAACCGGAATATATTCGAATCGATAGTAGTGCATTGGTCGTAGTTGGCAAAGTTCCAATCCAGAAGCCGCCGAATGGTTCTGAATCAGAAAATATTGAAGATTTTTTTACGCATTTAATCGAAAAATTCTCTCTTGATGAATTTTTATTTTAATCATTCAGGCGAATTTTTAATTGAATAATTGAATAGTTTAGCAATGTTTGCCATAATCAGTAATTAACCAAAAAATTTAACCATATATGAACAGCCTGGTCAGGCTGTTGAAAATGGAAGACAAACGGATTTAGGAGTTCTTTTTATGAAATTATCTAGATTGGCGCAAACTGTGCTTATTGCCATGGCAATGCTTGGATTCACCCTTCCGTCATACGCTGACGAAACCTGCATGTCTCCCTACATAGCAAAAATTGTAGGACAGGAAGATTACGTGTACGTGTGGACTTTGGGCGTTGAGGGCGTAGGCGATGAACAGGACAAGCTGGTAACGATTGATGCGAGTCCATCATCTGATACTTATGGAAAAGTCGTCAACACTTTGTCTGTTGGCGGAAGGAACGAGGCCCATCATTCAGGTCTGTCCGATGACCGCAGGTTTCTCTGGGCCGGCGGGCTTGACACAAGCAAGATTTTCGTATTTGACCTTGCCACAGACCCCCGAGAACCAAAACTGCACAAAGTAATTACTGACTTTGTAGATGCAACTGGCGGACTTGTTGGACCTCATACGTTTTATGCGCTTGAGGGCCGTATGATGATTACGGCACTTTCAAACAATGCCGACCATGGCGGACGTACCGGTATGGCTGAATACAGCAATGACGGCAGCTACATTGCCACACATTGGATTCCCACCGATGCTGATTTGAGAGGAGCTGAAAAATCAGGCAAGATAGCAGACGGATACGGCTACGATGTACGCGTCAAGGCTGACAGAAACATCATGCTTACTTCCTCGTTTACCGGATGGTCCAACTATATGATGGACTTCGGTCAAATGCTGCAGGACAGTGCTGCGATGCAACGATTCGGCAACACAATGGTAGTGTGGGACATGCACGCTCGCAAGCCGTTGAAAGTCATTGATGTTCCCGGCGCACCGCTTGAAATTCGCTGCGCATGGGACCCTGATCATCGCTACTGCTTCACCAGTGCCGCACTTACGTCTCAGCTGTGGCTGATTTACGAAGACGATGCAGGCGAATGGCAAGCTAAGGCAGTTGCTGACATTGGTGTTCCAGCCGATATTCCTCTACCTGTCGACATTTCAATTACTGCAGACGACACAGGGTTGTGGGTTGACACTTTCCTGGATGGAAAGACGCGTTATTTTGACATATCCGATCCATTTGCGCCCAAGCAGGTGTACGAAACCGTAATTGGAAGTCAAATCAACATGGTTTCTCAAAGCTGGGACGGCAAGCGTGTTTACTTCTCAAGCTCCCTCCTCGGCAATTGGGACAAGACCGGGGATGCAGACGAGCAGTATGTAAAGTTGTACCATTGGGACGGCGAAAAGCTGGAGCACAAGTGGACCGTGGATTTCTATGAAGAGCAGCTCGGTCGCGCACATCAAATGCGATTTGGCGCTTATGCCATGTATGGAATGAAGCGTCCAGTTGACACTCTGAAAGTCGCGCAAGGCACTGTTGAACAACAGCAATAGTGCATAACTTGTTACGGTGAAACGAAGCAGAGTAAATCACGTGTGGCTGTTATTTCAAGTTGTTGAACATAGACTATGAAAAACGGTGTTATTCAAGCTATCGCCTTGCTTTTTACCATGGTCGTATTTTCATCTGCGTACGGTCACAGTGCGCGACATGAAGTACTGGCGCCCGGATGGGGAATTCTGAATTTCGATGCTCCTGAAGCAGGCACCTATCAGCTGCCGCCAATTAAAGTGGCAGCTGACGGTGTCGTATTACGCGATGACTACTCGGCAGCGCGCCTGTTTGACTTTATGGGCGACCGGCTTGTCTTGCTGAGTTTCATCTACACTCGCTGCAAGGATGCCAATGGTTGCCCCCTGGTTAACGCAGTATTCTACAAGCTGCAAAATCGTATTTCTGACAGTAAAACCTTGGCCAACAAGGTTCGCATGATTTCAATGTCTTTCGACCCTGAATATGACACGCCGGAAGTTACAAAGCATCTAGGCGAGGATTTGCGAATCAGCGAGAAAAATGTTGAATGGGAGTTCTTGACCACTTCGGGCCAAAAAGATTTGCAGCCAATTCTGGACGACTATGGGCAGTTCACAATCCGGGAGTACGACGAGACTGGCAACTATACCGGAGAATTCGCGCATCTGCTTCGCGTGTTTTTAATTGACGAAAATCTTCGAATACGCAATATTTACAGTGCTTCTTTTCTGCACCCGGATATTCTCTACAATGATCTGGAAACTCTGCTTCTTGAATCTTCCATGAATTGATTTCCCATGAAATGGGTATATCGACCTGGATTTACAGCAACTTCATGTCTGGTTGTTTTAATTGCATGCGTTGGAGTTGACAATGTGCCAGGACAGACCAGCGGAGAAATTGGCTCAGGGAAAATTCTTGACTCTTCATTGGTTGAAGGGCCTGGAGATGTAAAGGAAGGATACGAAAGTTCGGATTACACATCTGACTCGCGTAGTCTGCTGGATCGCCGCGGCGCTCGGCAGGACTTGGTTCAGATTGCCGAGAATCCTCCGCTCGGACTGCCGGCAGTACCTGTACCTGCAAACAACCAGCTGACTCGCGCCAAGATAGACCTGGGGCGAAAATTGTTTTACGACCGTCGGCTTTCAATCAACGATACATTTGCATGCGGCACCTGTCATATTCCAGAACAGGGATTTACCAACAACGAGATACGTACAGCGGTTGGTGTGGAAGGCCGTTCAGTCCTGAGAAACTCTCCAACGATATACAACATTGCTTATCAGCAGCGTATTTTTCTGGACGGTCGCGAAGTCAGTCTGGAGAATCAGGTTTGGCAACCGATGACTGCCGAAAACGAAATGGCTGCACCTTCCATTGGCTATGTAGTGAACAAGATTCGGAGAATGGACGACTATGACGGACTGTTTGAGTCCGCGTTCAATGGCCAAGGGCCGAATATATTGACGATTGGTCAGGCTATAGCCAGCTATCAACGAACATTGCTGTCTGCAGATTCTCCATTTGACCGATGGTATTTTGGGGGAGAGTCAGATGCAGTAGATGAATCAGTAAAACACGGGTTCAGAATATTTTCCGGAAAAGGCAGGTGTATTGTTTGCCACCAAATGGATAAGGACAGTGCGATATTCTCGGACCACAAATTTCACAATACAGGGCTAGGTTATGCAGCTTCATTTCAAAAGGGCACTGAAAAATCGAAAAGAACTACCAAGGTGCAACTGGCACCCGGAGTTTTCACGGAAGTTTCCCAGAGTGTAATTGATTCTGTTTCCCGGCAAATTCTTCCCAACGACCTTGGCCTTTATCGTGTTACACAGAACCCGAACGACCGATGGAAGTTTCGAACTCAAACTTTGCGAAATATTGAATTGACTGCACCTTATATGCACAACGGACAGTTTGATACTTTGCGGGAAATCATTGACTTCTACGACCAAGGCGGTGTTTCCAACCCGTTGCTCTCTCCTCTAATACGGCCGCTGAATTTGACTGAGCAGGAAAAACAGGACCTGGAAGCGTTTTTGCTTTCATTGACGGGCAGCAACTACTCTATGCTGGTTAGCGATGCGTTTTCAGCACCGATTGGCGACCTGAAAATTGACGACCCGAACTGGTTTCATGAAAATACACTGGGATTTTAGCCATTCGCGAAATACTCAATCGCAAGTGGTTTCTGTTTTTGTAATTGCACCTTTCTATATTCCTGACGACAAATCGTACAGCAACTTGATAAAATTCAATTGCTTGACCGTTTACCATTCAATGCGATTGGTAAATTTTTGCGAATTAAGGTATTGTGTTGACCCGCCAGTGAACTGGTGGAAAATAGATTGAGTTTAGGAAAAATTTTGTCAATGAACCGAATAAATACTGATTCAATGTGGACTGAAGAGCAAGTTGACAGATTGTTTGCTTTGCCATTTAACGACTTGCTGTACAAGGCGCAAACGATTCATCGAGAACACTTTGACCCAAACCAGGTTCAAAAAAGTCGTTTGATAAACATCAAGACCGGCGGGTGTCCGGAAGATTGCAAGTACTGTAGCCAGTCGATTCGATATCAAACCGAAGTCGAACCAGGCAAGTTAATGACTGTTGAAGAAGTCCTTGCTGATGCGCGCGAAGCAAAGGCTGATGGTGCTACACGCTACTGCATGGGGGCAGCTTGGCGCGGTCCAAAGCCAAGCCACATGAAAAACCTGTTCAGCATGATCAAGGGGGTCAAGTCCCTGGGAATGGAAACCTGCATGACTTTAGGGCTGCTTACTCGCGAAAATGCTGTTCAACTGAAAGAGGCGGGGCTGGACTACTACAATCACAATATCGACACCTCGCCCGAATACTACAAGGAAATAATTACAACTCGAACGTTTGACGACCGCTTGCAGACGCTTGAGTATGTTCGCGAAGCCGGGATGAAAGTTTGCTGCGGGGGGATTCTCGGAATGGGCGAGACTCGGTCGGACCGGGGGAAAATGCTAATGACATTGGCGAACCTTCCTGAATATCCAGAGAGTGTTCCAATCAACATGCTTGTACCGATTCCCGGCACACCGCTTGGAAACGCAGAATCAGTGGAACCTCTGGACTTTGTGAGAACAATTGCGGTAGCAAGGGTCATGATGCCAAAGACAATGCTGCGACTGTCTGCCGGGCGTCGTTCAATGACCGAAGAAATGCAGGCACTATGCTTTTTGGCAGGGGCAAACTCTATCTTCGTAGGTGACAGGTTGCTGACCACTGACAACATAGAATTAAACGAAGACGATGCATTGTTTGAAAAACTGGGTCTTGATGGCATGCCGGCTCATTTTTCCGATAATGATCAAAGGGAGTCCAACATTACTACCGAACAGGCAGCTACCGGATGACAATAGTAGTTCCAGATTTACACTTGGAGTTTGAGAAGTACAACACCAACCTCGTTGAACCGGCACAAACACTGTTTAATCAGTTGTGCGGCGATTCCGAGTTCACTTGGGCTTTCCTGAATATGCTGTCGTACATGGAACATATCGGCAGCTACAAAATCATGTCAACCCAGCGCGGGGATGGCATGGACTATCAAACATTGAAGCATTTAAACGAAGAAACTGGCCACGCAGTTTTGTTCAAAAGACATGCAGAGCGGTCCACCCAAAGACGACTGGACTACTCGGCTAAAGCAATGCTGGCCCCCGCCTCTGCACGAATGTATTTTTCCAAGCTGGAAGCTATCATAATTCGAATTTTCGGAGACTCGGGAAATTCCAGAGTCGTGTATCTCTACATGTCGCTAATCATTGAATTCCGTGCAGTGTGGGCATACAAAATCTTGCAGAAAGCAATTGAAGCAAACCAACTGGATATCAAGTTATCAAAGTTGCTTGCGGAAGAAGAGGGACACCTTGTCAGTATGGTTCGTCGTCTTTCAGACGACGGGTTCTACAGCGTCGAAACAATCCAGAAACTATGGAAAGACGAGAAGATGCTGTTTGGAAGACTGTTGAATTCAGTGGCAGTTTTGTACGAAAGCAAATACCCGAAAGTAGCCTAAATTCTAATTAGAATTTAATGACATTTCAAACGATGATTATTAGCACTTTGCAAGACTTTTGATTTGATTTTCAATAAGTCTGTATGGTCTTCCAACAAGACCCTCCTGTAGCGATTTGCAATATTTAGCTTACGTAAATCGTATAACTCAACAAAAGAAACAAGGTAATATTCTAGGCATTCGCGAAGCACATCCAAAACTAAAGCTGATCCAAATTGTTTAATTCAGGATTACTTGCGTATCTTATCACTTTAACATACTGGTATTTGCAGTAATGATAGTTAAGTTCGCAGCATTACGAAAATCAGAATCATCAGTAACTAATTTCATTCCTTCTCGTTTACAAATTTCGGAGATGACTTGGTCATTAAAATCAGTCTTTCCCAATGAGTACTCATCTAATAGGCTGTTTAGAGAATTTTCATTTAAAAGTTCAAATTGGCTGGTTACTCGTTTACTCTTTTTCATAATAACCTTGGCACATTCAACTATTTCCTTTGCAATTGGTTGGAATTTTGGACTATTGCGAAATTTTTTAAAGTTATCACATTCAGGAGCAACAATCTGCCATTTTCGCCTAGCATAAGCATTGATAAATTCTGAAACAACTAAGACATCAACATAAATATTGCATTTTGTTTCAAGTATTCGCTTAAATTCATCTGAATATGTAGTACTTTTTGCTTTATTTTCATTTGGAAACAAAATATAGAACCAAATATTTGTATCAAAGAAAATTTTTTCACCTTGTTTAAATCCATAATCTTGAATTTTATAGACATTAATACTCATAGCCCAGTCAATCTGGAATGCTTGATACGACCTGGTTGAATCTATCTGGATCTTGGAAATATTGTTTGGCAGTCTCTATGACTAACTCTAAAAGTTTTTGGTCATCTTCCCCAAGGTCAACAATTTCCAACCTTGAGTCGATATCTTGTTCATCGAATTGTCCGTATAGTTGCCCTATGGCTGTGTTTAGAAATGCTGAAGTCACCACTTTAATATTTCTAAACGATAGATTCACATTCCCATCGTTTTTTAGCGTTGTATTTATTCGCTCATGAATTAACTCGCCATCGGAAGAAGCAACAGCATAGGGGCCACCTACAACTTCAAATACATTGATTGACAATATTTTCGTCGCCATTTACTTTGCCTTAATCCTCTTTAATCAACTGTTTCTATTATAAAATAATATGCGTTAGTATCTTTCGTGTCAATTTCAATATTTACAACTGTACCAGGGAACGAAAAACCTAAGTTTTTCTTAATTGTCTTCCCGTTCAACCTTTGCCAAAATCCACTATCAGAAACTATTTTTAATGCCCCTTCATTAATATCAATAAAATCAACTAATAATTTTAACCCCAAACCACCGGGAACACCAAACTTAGTTGTGTTGTATTTCATTGTAGCCCACTCAATCGCTTCCTCGTGTGTCAAAGGCTCGTTTTCAATTTTGCTCACATTACGCGGTATCCCCACACCTAAATCTACAATTGTAAAGTTTATGCGATCCCTTCGGGGATAGAACTGACCGCAACTAAAAATACCTAGTTCACTCTTAGAATGAGTAACAGCATTGTTGAAAATTTCAAAAATACTTTCAGAAAATTTCTTCAATAATGCCTCAGACATCTGTGGCAATTCAGTTCGTTTTATAAATTCATCTTCGACATACATGGCAAAGTAACGACCATTTTGAACATCAAATCTCTTGTATGGAATTGTTGTTTCCCAAGCGTCTGGTAATTTTTCCTGTCCATAGTGTGTCAAAAAACCGTTTCTTGAGAGTATTTCTTCTATTTTGGGGCGAATATTTACCAATTCCACGGTATTTAATTCAACACCTAATTTGTAGAGCAGTGCTCCTAATACTGCACTCATATCACCATCAAACCGAGTAGTTGCGGCCATATCTATTACTATGTTCTCGAAAAACAGATCTTCAGTTTGGGTATGGAACTCTGCCAAATATCGGAAACCACCAAAATCATGATGAATTATTGGGAGACAAATTTTCATTTATTAGTCCATTAAAAACGACACTACTAATCAACAGATAAATTAGCCATGCTCGTCTGTTGAGAAACTATTAATGGTGGTAATTATATTATTGACTTACTCAGAATGTTTGCTTTGTTTTGTTTAAAGAAGTGCTATTTGCTCAGTAACATTTATTGCAGCAGAGTAGGTTTTGCTAGAAGGGTCAACAAGATTTTTTCCGGTATTACCTTACAAACGCCAAAACTACATGAATCAAAAGTGATTTTGAAAATGATGGAAAAAATTAGTTCAATACCTGAAAATCATAAGTTTGTAAGGTGGATTTTTCTTTCTCTATGAGCCCCATCAACGCCCCGAATTGTCTGATAGCCTCCAACTTAACTGAACAGCATTAATCACATGCGGTGTCACACACGTAATTTGAGCTTCTGTATCCCAAACGGGATTAAAGTCTTCTCCAGATATTTTAATACTGGTTTCACATATTAATTGAAGTTATATTGAACTTGTGTTGCAACTTTGACAAGCAAAACAATTCTATCAGGATTTTCAACTGGAATCGTTAGGACGTGATTTACCTGCATTTTTGTTATTTTCTTGCATAAGTTTCCACTTTTTGAATGATCGTATCGTAAACCAAATCCAAGTCATCGCTGGTCACGCAGTAAGGAGGCAGAACATAAATCGTATTCCCTAAAGGCCTTAGCAGTATTCCACTTTTCTGAAATTCCAAGTAAAGCTGTGTGCCTATTTCCGATAAGTAGCCACTATCTCGCACCTCAACATCCATAGCAACGATGGTACCGGTCCGTCGTAAATTTGTAAGACCAGGTTTATCTGCCAGCGTTTCCAGTTTGCAGTTTTGCAATTCGCATACATCATTTACTTTTTCAGTGGCAGACCGCTCTCCCCACAACTCAAGATTCGCAACCGCTGCAGCGCATGCTATTGGATTTGCAGTATATGAACTGGAATGAAAAAAAGTCTTGCTCCGGTCTTTCGAGTAGTGTGCGTCAAATACCTTTTCGTGGCACATCGTAACTGCAAGAGGGAGAAAACCTCCCGTAATTCCCTTTGAGTAACAGGCAATGTCGGGTACGATCCCAGCTTGCTCACAGGCGAACAAGGTGCCGGTACGTCCCCAGCCTGTCATCACTTCATCTGCTATAAACAGTACATCATATTTCTCGCAAATACGCTTCATTTCCGCAAGAGTATCAGCTCCGTACATCAGCATTCCACCAGCCCCTAGTACCAGCGGTTCAACAATAAATGCCGCTACATCGTCGCCTGAGCTGCATTTCGCTTCCAGCGCATCAAGCGTTGCCTGCTCATTCCCCAGTGAAGGAAACGGAACTTGCTCGACCGAAAAAAGAAGCGGATTGTAGGGTTGATTGAAAACACCTCTTTCCCCTACGGACATTGTTCCAATTGTATCTCCGTGATAACTGTTCTCAAGTACAACGACCCTGTGCCTGGATATATCGTTGTGATACCAGTATCCGAGAGCCATTTTCAAAGCCACTTCAACCGCAGTTGAACCGCTATCGGAAAAAAACACATAGTCAAGTCCGTCCGGAGTTAAATCAGTAAGCATTCTTGCTGCGCGCTCCGCTGGTTCATGCGTGTAACCTGCGAAAATCACCTGGTCTAACCGTTCGCATTGTTGAATGACGGCATCTTTTATTCGAGGGTGACAGTGACCATGCGTAATTACCCACCAAGAAGAAATTGCATCAATGATCCGTTGACCGGTATCGGTATACAAGTAAGCTCCCCGCGCACGCTCAACATGCAGAAACTCTGGAAATACTGCATGTTGCGTAAAGGGATGCCAAACAGGATTGCTTACTTTTTTCAAATCAATGTAACCATTTCAAGAATTAAGAATTATAGCGGTCGTATTTTACTCAAAGTCACTCAGGTGAAAATTTTCAGCGAACGCAGTCGACAGAGTGTCAGAATTCAAAGGATTCAGAAACGGAAGTCGTCCCAAATGCTTGACATTTCCCAGTTTTGAGATGATCGACTCACTGGGAAGATTCGAATCACCAATAAATACAACACCATGCACAGGGATGTTCCATTGCTTCAAAGCGTTAATTGACAGCAAGGAATGATTAATTGTGCCCAACTCGGTTCGGGCGCAAAGAATAACAGGCACCTGCCAGTTCTGAATGATGTCGATTAACAGTGTTGATTCCGTCAGCGGTACCATTAAACCGCCTGCCCCTTCTACAATCAGCGTTCGGTTGGATTCGGGCAGGATTAATTTGCTAGTGTCTATCTCGACATCGTCCAGCCGCGCGGCTAAATGGGGTGATGCCGGAGTTTCAAGCCGATAGAATTCTGCAAAATAGTGATCTTCCGGTAATTGAGACAGTCTCTTTACGAATTCTGTATCGGTCTCTTCATCCAGGCCTGCTTGCACGGGCTTAAAATAATTTGCCCGAAGAGCCTGTACTAGCATTGCACTGACAACAGTCTTGCCAATTCCTGTATCGGTTCCGGAAACTATGAATTTACGAGTCATGTTTTCACCTGGCGATTGATTCTTATTGTGCTAATTTACACTTTTGCACATGCATTTTGGGTAGTATGAGTTGCCGGTTCAAATTTGCCAAATCAGATTAGCGGATTTTCTTCGGTTCGCTGTTGCACCAAATTCTATTTCGAAATGAATACATTGATTCAGATGATAACGTAAATGTTGTTATGCAACATATTACTCGTGATATAATATTTCATTGTATTTTGTATACAATTCTTTGCCCTGTATTCGTTGAATGATAGGAGATTATTGGAATATTTCAAAAATTTAAAAATTTTTTGAAAAAAGGGGTTGACATTTCATTAATTCGATATTATATTGCATTGCAACAAAACAAAATTTTTACACTTGCCGGAGATAGACCATGCAAACCAAACTCGTAGAAATGGCAAACGATGCAGTTGCTGTTAATGCAAAACTGATAAACAAATCTGTAGATTACAATGTGAAAGCTGCAAAAGACGCAGTGAAGAATGCATCTGTACAAGCAGGCGAACTGCTAAAGGCCAAGACTTTTGAAGACTACACTGCACTTCAGGGAAAACTTGTTCAATCCGCGATTGATCAAGCCTCCAGTCTTTCAAGAATCTATGTTGAATTAGGCTTTGAAGCTCGGGATGCCTATACCGCGCTTTGGCAGGACTATGCTACCGCACCGGTTCAGAAGAAATCCAACGCTCCGGTTGCAAAAGCTGCCTAATTCACAACAAACTATTTGATAGAACTTATTCATATCACTAACTCCTCCTTTTTGATTGGGTCTGCCACGCCTTGTGGCAGACCCCATTTTTTTATTTTAGGCAATGTTGCAATTTGTCAAACATTGCGACAACTTCGGATTCGGAAACATTCAGTGTGATTGATACGCGTAGCCTGGCTGTACCTTGAGGGACAGTAGGCGGACGAATCGCTCGCAAATCATACCCTGCCTGTTGCATCTTGCACGCTACATTCAATGCTAAACGATCATCCCCGATGATGACCGGAATTATCTGAGAACCGCTTCCCTGCATTTTCAACTTGTCTGTTACTTCGTCGTTGGCTAATTGAATCAAATTGTGAAGGCAACGCCTTCGCTCTGGTTCTGATTCAAGAATTTCCAGCGATTTACTAATTGCCACAGCAATCAGGGGCGGTGGAGCAGTCGAGTAAATGAATGGACGGCAACGAGTGATCATGTAGTCAATCAACTCGCTTGAAGCGCAGACAAGAGCCCCGGCAACTCCCAGTGCTTTCCCGCAAGTGTGAAGTGAAACCAGGTTTGCGCGACCTTCATAAGGCTCGGTAAATCCTCGACCGCTTTCTCCCCAAACACCGGTAGCATGGGCTTCGTCGACTACGAGCATTGCACCATGCCGGTCGGCAATTTCGAACAAATCATCAAGCGGTGCCCGGTCGCCGTCCATGCTGTACAGGCTTTCTACCGCAATCCATGGTAGTGATTTCACATTCTTCTGTCGCCACCGACATAAAATACTATCAACCGCATCAGCATCGTTATGCGGGAATTTCACCCCTTTGGCAAGTGATGCGAATATTCCCTCTCTTGCACTGGCATGCATCAGCGAATCGAAAACGATGATGTCGCCCCGCTTTGGCAAAGTAGTGAATAATCCATAATTTGCGATATATCCATTTGCCATAAACAGCGACTTTTCACATCTGAAAAATTTCGATGCTGCCAATTCCAGAATTTCGTGTGCAGGGTGATTGCCTCGCAACAGTCTCGATGCACCTGCTCCTATGGT
Source organism: Arenicellales bacterium (assembly GCA_965203865.1). Lineage (GTDB taxonomy): Bacteria > Pseudomonadota > Gammaproteobacteria > Arenicellales > JAJDZL01. Next base: position 116,246 of record OZ241916.1, on the reverse strand, counting down.
CAACTCGCTTTCCAGGTGCTTTCTGACAGCCTCGACAATTCCCGGTTCAGAACCTAGTGCCAAGAAATCGTTAGAAGTGAAATCGATTCCCGAATTTGAAGCTAGCTCACGTTTTAGATTGCGAGCATCCAGTTTGTTCAATTCGGATACAAATCGATCTTTCGCTGACGGATATGAACAAATGGCTTTTTCCAATTCTGTTGACAATCTTTCTATTCCTTTGCTAACGGGACAAATCCAAGGTTTGAATAGTTATTCCAGTGCAAATGCCTGTGGAATCTTTATTTCTACTGAGCATTGACTGTGAAAAATTCGTCTATACCTGAATTTACCAAAATTACATCATTTGACCGGGATTGCCCTGAACCCGGAAAAAACGATTAATACCATAAAAAAGTGATGTAAAATAACGATACTCAAAACAAATAGTTATACAGGTAGTATAGCCAGTCTTCGCCTGTGCAATTAAATCTGATTTTGAATGACTTCTTTATTTGTCCAGCTATGCTGACGAGAAATTCGTCGGTTGTGGTCAAAATTTTTAGAGGAATTAAGGATTCCGGTAATTATTCCATATACTTGTTGCTAATTTTACGAAGACACCGTCTTCTAGTTAATACTTATGATTGAACAATCCACACCCAAAAATCTTGAAGTGAAAATGAACCGAAGATTAGTTGTAAATTCACATTTGCGCCGATATTGCTTTGCGCTCGTGTCTATTCCATTGTTTTTTACCATTGCCGTACCGCACGCAGAGTATTCTCCTTTCTCCCTGGAACATTTCCAGAACTTGGTACCGGTTGCCGGTGCTCAAGAATCCTCGCAGACAGATACTCCGATTACTGTATCTGAAACACATGACGACTGGACAGTGTATTGCGTGGAAGTTCCAGTAGATGAAAACAAAGACACTACAAGATGCGTAATGGAGCAGCGTCTTGACTGGGTATCTGAAGACGAGTCAACTGCACAGAGAGTTTTAACCATGACGCTTGCACCGCGCCAAGAGGACAATTTGGAAGCAATTATAATTACGCCGTTTGGTTTGCTGCTGAACCAGGGAATGCAATTGCGAGTTGACGAAGGCCCGCCGTTTCGCATGAATTTTAGAACCTGCCTTGAAACCGGGTGCGTATCGGTAGCTGAATACAGCGAAAACATTGTGCGCGAAATGAAACGGGGGCAAAAGCTTTTTGTAACCATGGTTGAAGCCTCGCAAGGACAGCCCTTTCAATTGTCTGTTTCCCTGAAAGGATTTACTGCGGCGCATAATCGATTGCGTGAAATTGAAAAAACTCAGTAGATTATTGATTCAATCACAATGAGGATTTTGTGCTTTTTTGAATAGAAGTACAGATTACAGCAATTTCCCCACACTTCGATTTCATTGACGACTGCGATGTCCTTGGAGCATTGATTTCGTAATATTGGCTGAGTGTTGCTTGTCACAGAATTAATATTGGCAATTCTTGTGTAACTTTTGAACTCAACAAAAAATTCTCGTGCGCTGTCTTCCACAGAACCCCAATTGCATCATGATATAATTTTTACACCTTCCCACGGACTTCTCGCGATTTTTCATCGCGAGGTAGGCAACATTCTTTGCTCAAACTTGCAATGACCGAAACAACTGACATTCGTGAACTGGTAATCGAACGGCTGGAAACAGGCATCGCGAGTGACTTGCGCGAGCTGCTCGCAGAGTTGCATCCGAACGACATCGCTGCACTGCTTGAAAGCTATACCGAAGAGACTCGCCACCTCATTTGGTTCAATGTGCAGGAGCGAATCATGGGGGAAATACTCAAAGAAGTATCGAACGGTGTTCGCGAAAGTCTGATTAACAAAACCGATTCTTCCACTCTCGTTCGCGCCATTCAGGACCTGGACATTGACGATATTGCTGAACTCAGTCCATTTCTTCCTTCAAAAATCATAGCCGATGTACTGATAGCAGTTGACCAGGAGCGTCGAAAAGGACTGGATGTAATACTTTCGTATGAAGAAGGCACTGCTGGCCGGTTGATGAACGTCGACACCGTAACTGTGCGAGAGAGTCTTTCAATTGGCGTAGTTCTGCGCTATCTGCGCCAGCTTGGAGAATTGCCCGAGTACACCGACAAGCTTTATGTTATTGACCGCGAAGGTGTGTTGCAAGGAGTCTTGATGCTTCGGAAACTTGTCACATTGAAAAGCGATGAAATAGTTTCCGCACATATGGAACAACCGGTAACATTCAAGCCGGAAGAACTGGTGGAAAATTTGGCAAATTCGTTTTCGCGCTACAACATTGCCTCGGCTCCGATTGTAAACGACAATCATGTACTGCTTGGAAGAGTTACTATTGACGACGTGGTGGACGTGATTCACGAACTGGCAGATCGTAAATACATGGTACGAGCCGGGCTTGACCAGGAAGAAGATATTTTTGAGCCTGCGCTGAAGAAGGCAAGAAAACGGGCAATTTGGCTTGGGGTCAATTTAATTACCGCTATCGTGGCTTCGCTAGTCATTGCGCAGTTTGAAGATGCCATTGAGCAGCTTGTGGCGTTGGCAGTGCTTATGCCAATAATCGCCAGCATGGGGGGAAACGCCGGAACACAAACATTGACCAGTGTAATTCGGGGAATCGGTATCGGGAAAATTTCACCTGCAAATGCAAAAGATGTTCTTGTAAAAGAAGCTCTGGCAGGAGGCTTGAACGGCTTGATTTGGGCACTCACAATCGCTTTGGTAGCTCTTGTCTGGTATGGCAATTTGGGATTGGCGATAATCGTTGCGCTGGCCATGATCGTCAACATTGCCGTGTCAACAATTTCCGGTGTGATGCTACCGGTCATGTTCAAGCGAATGGGCATTGATCCGGCGATTGCCGGGGGAGTTGCACTAACCACTGTTACTGACGTGGTCGGGTTTCTCGCAATATTGGGACTGGCCTCGCTTATTCTTCTTTGAAGAACCTGGCGGCCGAAACAATTGAAAAAATGATCAGGGCACCGCAAATTGCCAAAACAGGGTAGTTTCCAGCATAGACAAACGGTGTGACGCCTTTCATCGGCTGGATTGCTGTCATCAGTACATTGCCTTCGTGCTGAGACAACTGGTCGATAATGTTTCCCTGATGATCGATTGAAGCCGATATGCCTCGGTTGGCTACCCGGACTACTGGCCTACCGGTTTCAATCGCACGCATTCGACTCATTTGAACTCGCTGATAGGGTGCCAATTTCGATCCAAACCACGCATCTTCGCTTACATTCACAAGAAATGTCGCCGCGGGCAGCATGGACAGTACTTCTTGTGTAAAGGCATCTTCATAGCAAATTGATACCCCTGCCAGTTGCCCGGCAACTTTAAGCGGCAATTGCTGCTCTTCGTACGGCAACATGTCCGACATGGGTATTTCGACAAAATCGGCAAGAAAATTCAACACTGAACGAAACGGAGTGTACTCGCCAAACGGTACGAGGTGACGTTTGCGGTATATTCGATTTTCGTCAGAAACGCTGTAAACGCTGTTATAGTAGGCCCACTCTTTCCCGATTTGCCTGCCTTCAATAAGACCGATCAGAAAGTCTGCCGGATGTTTCCGAAGGCGCTCCCACAAAGCCGAACCTTCCAACTGCCTGCTTGTGTATGCGAGTGCACTTTCGGGCCAGACAATCAAATCCCGGTCATTGAGTTGATCACTAAGGTCCAGATAGTTCTGAAAGTGGACTCTTGCTTTGGCATTGTCCCACTTCTCGTCAATGGATACATTTCCCTGTATCAAGCCGATGTCAATTTTATGCCGAACCGGTTCGGTCCACTGAACAATGCCCCCAACTCCACCAATCAACCAGACAACTGCAAGTACACTGCCGCCAATGACCATCTGCTTCCTTTCTCTGGAAAACAACAAGATAACTGCACCAGTACAAATGCACACTGCCAGGCTTACACCCAATACACCTGTATAAGTTGCTATGCCACTCAGCAAGGTGTCCGTTTGGGTATAGCCGAGATATAGCCAAGGGAATCCAGTGAGAAACCAGCCGCGTATCCACTCGGTCAATACCCAGACTGCAGGCAGCCAAGCGAGATAGCGTACAGGTCGAGAAACACGTAGCCGCGACTGGAGATATCCACAGATTGAGATGAATGCCGCCTGGGAAGTAGCCAATGCTACGACTGCCGCAACAGAAAATGCAACGGACGCATAGCCAAAATCATGCACACTTGTATAGACCCAGCTGATGCCCACGCAAAATAATCCAATCCCAAAACCCAACCCTAGCAACGCGTTGAAAGCGGGTGTTGATTTTTCCCATAGCAAAAACAGTGCCGCGAGCGCGATGAACGCAATTGGAAACAGTCCAATCGGGGCAAATGCCGCATTCGCAATCATCCCGGCCAGCACGGCGGCGAAAAAACGAACAGTCGGAGAGGAAAGTATTCTCTTCAGCAATTTTCTTATTGCTTTCCGAAATCGAAAATTTACGAACCTGAGATTCTGTCAGCCCTTCGGCGATTCGCAGAACATCGGAGTTGGCACATGCAAAACACTACTCCACTGGCACTCGAGTTACGCGCAACTTGTCGATTCTTCTCGGATTGGACTTGACAACTTCGAAATTCAATCCGTCAGCCATAACACTTTCAGTTTCCCTCGGCAGGTGGCCGGCAAGTTTAATTACGAGTCCGCCGACGGTATCTACATCTGCATCAAAGTTCACGCCTAGTTTCTCGTTGAAGTCTTCCAGCTCAACCAATGCATCAACAATGTATTCGTTTTCGTTTGTCGCACTTTTTTCAATACTTGCCTTGGCTTGATCCCACTCATCCTCAATATCCCCGACAATTTCTTCAAGCACATCTTCAATAGTGACAAGCCCGCCGATCCCCCCATACTCATCCACTACAATTGCCATGTGATTTCGCTCTTCCCTGAACTCTTTCAGCAATGCATTCAGTCGCTTGCTTTCAGGAACAAAAACCGGACTGCGAATGTGTTCATGAATATCAAATTCTTCGTCTGCATTGTTTCCGCAATAGTGCAGAATATCCTTGGCAAGCAGTATTCCCGAGACTTTGTTTTTTCGGTCGTCTACCACCGGAAATCTGGAATGACCGGATGGAACAACGATATTCAGAATGGTTTTCAGATCAGAATCTTGAGGTACGGTAACCATCAAGCGAGGGGGAAGCATTACATCGCGGACCCGAAGTGCAGAAACCTTTACAACCCGCTCCAGAATGTCCATTACATCTTGAGCCAGCAGGCCGCTGTCGTTCGCATTGTGCAGCATTTCGACAAACTCGTCCGTGTTCTCGGGCGGGCGCGAGCGCATCTGTCCAGCGATTAACTTGAGACGCTGGAAAAACTCTGAAGGATTGGATGATAATTTCATTTCTTGTAGACCCTTAGTTAGGAAAAAGCTTCAGACCGGGCAAATCCCAGCGCAAGCAGTATTGAATTTTCCAACGATTCCATTTCCTGCGCTTCGTCTGGCAGCTGGTGATCATAGCCGCACAAGTGCAAAATACCATGTATGACAACAAGTGCCCAATGCGCCAATCCAACGGCTCCAAGTTCCCTTGCCTGATGCTGTACAGCATCGGCGCAAATAACAACATCGCCAAGTACGGCAGGATTTTTAATGTGCGGTAAATTTGCAGGGAACGACAGAACGTCGGTCACGCTATCTTTGCTTCGATACTCTTTGTTTAATTCTGTGATTTCATCCTCGCCGACTATACGTACTACAAGTTCTACGTTGCCACGACGGATTTGCTGAAGCGCAGTTTTTATCCAGTCGTCAATGTCAGACCGGTCCGGAATATCCTGCGATGAGCAGGCAATCTGAATTTCAGCCGCTACAGTCATGACTTCTTGCTAGTCGATTGCTCGAAATCTTCGTATGCTTCAATGATTTCCTGAACCAGTTGATGACGGGCAACATCGCGTGTACGGAAATGGATGATTCCAATTCTGTCAATTGAATGCAGTATGCTGATGGCATGCCGCAGTCCTGACTGCATGCCTCGCGGCAAATCAATTTGGGTAATGTCCCCAGTAATTACTGTACGAGAGTTGAAGCCAATACGAGTAAGAAACATTTTCATTTGCTCAACTGTTGTGTTCTGGGCTTCGTCCAGAATAACAAACGAATCATTGAGCGTGCGACCGCGCATGAATGCCAATGGAGCCAACTCAATGATCCCCCGCTCCATTAACCGACCAACCCGTTCATAGCCGAACATCTCATAGAGCGCATCATAAAGCGGTCGCAAGTAGGGATTGATCTTTTGGCCTATGTCTCCGGGCAGAAATCCCAAACGCTCTCCGGCCTCAACAACCGGTCGCACCAGCACAATGCGGCTTACCAGGTCGTTGGCCAGTGCGTGGGCAGCGCTGGCAACTGCAAGGTAGGTTTTGCCTGTACCTGCGGGACCTACACCAATGCTGATGTCTTTTTTTTCAATACAAGTCAAATAGTCTGCCTGTCGACGGTTGCGTGCGCGAATCGTAGTTTTGCGAATTTTCAGTACAGGGGATTCTTCGAAAGACACACCGTCTTCCAGCCGCGCGATTGCAGATTGCACTGCATCGGATTCAATCGCCTTTGCATTTTCGGTTTCAGCGTACAGATTTTTGATCAGCACCTCCACATCGCGTGTAATTCTCTCGTCGCCGTCAACCTGAAACAGGTTTCCCCGATTGGATACCGTCACGCCGAAATGTCCTTCGATGGATTTGATGTTGGAGTTGAATTGCCCGCACAGTATCGCCAAACGCCTGCTATCTGCAGGTGTCAATGCGAAAACATTCGCGGTTTGCGTAATATCCAATTCAGGCAATAGCAGTGGGTTTAAATTTCGTTGGAGGTTTCCAGCAATCCCTGAAGAGAGTTCGGCATTGCTTGCGTGATACGCACATCCACAATCTGGCCGACATATCTGTCGGAACCATTGAAATTGACAATTCTGTTGTTTTCAGTACGACCGGTAATCTGGCTTGTTCGACGTTTGGATACGCCTTCAACCAGCACTTTTTGAACACTGCCGACCATTGATTCACTCACCTCAGTTGCCAATTCACTTATTCTTTTTTGCAAAATCTGCAATCTCTCCTTTTTTGTATCCTCCGGTATTCCGTCTGCCAACTCGGCTGCAGGAGTACCGGGTCTACTACTATACAGGAAACTAAAGGAGTTATCGAAACCAACATCGTCAATCAAGTCCATTGTCTGTTCAAAGTCTTGGTCGGACTCGTCTGGAAAACCAACAATAAAGTCGGAAGTTATGCTGATTTCCGGACAATGCGTACGAATTCCGTTGATAATTTCCTTGTACCTCTCTCTTGTATACCTGCGCTTCATTCGTGCGAGAATTCGATTTGACCCGCTTTGCACCGGCAAATGCACCTGACGCGCCAGCGTCGGCAATTCTCCATGGACGCGGGCAAGATCTTCTGTAAATTCAAGCGGATGTGAAGTTGTATACCGAATTCGTCCAATACCATCAATATCGGATACATAGCGCAACAGGTTTGCAAAGTCCACTTGCTTCCCGTTGTGTGTTTCGCCGCGATAGGCATTCACATTCTGACCCAGAAGAGTAACTTCGCGTACGCCTTGCCCTGCCAACTCAAACACTTCGGTAATCACATCGTCAAACGGCCGGCTATACTCCTCGCCACGCGTATATGGAACAACACAGAACGTGCAGTATTTGCTACATCCCTCCATGATAGACACATACGCTTTCGGACCGTCTACACGCCGGGGTGGCAGGCAGTCGAACTTTTCAATCTCGGGAAAAGAGATGTCGACTTTCGGCTTGCGCGCAAGGATTGCTTCGTCAATCATATTGCTTACGCGGTGATATGTCTGAGGTCCGAACACAAAATCCACGTATGGAGCTTTCTTGAGAATCGCATCGCCTTCCTGACTGGCAACACACCCTCCGACACCGATTATCAAGTCGGGGCTGTTTTGCTTCCATGGCCGCCACCTGCCCAGCAGGGAAAACACTTTTTCCTGCGCTTTCTCGCGCACCGAACAAGTATTCAGAAGCAGCAAGTCCGCGCCTTCAGGACTCTCTACCGGCAGGTAGCCGTGAGATTGTTCCAGCGACTCGGCAAGCCTTGAAGAATCGTACTCGTTCATTTGGCAACCGAAGGTCTTGATAAATAACTTTCGATTTGTCATGCAGGTTAAATTTAAGAATATTTATTATTGTATTCAATCATTGCAGCATTCAAAGAAATTTTGTACACAAACTTTCAAATGAGCTAGTGATTCCACGCTATAGCATTTACACGACAATATCAATTGCTGATTGAATTATCATTTATACTCGGAACTAATTTAATTCAATAATCAAGGAGTTACCATGGCAATTACAGAAGGGGATCTGGCACCTGATTTTACTTTGCCGGATTCAAACGGCGACCTGGTATCACTGGCAGACTATCGCGGCAAAAATGTTGTAGTTTATTTCTACCCGCGTGATGATACGCCTGGATGCACAAAGGAGGCATGTGGATTTCGCGATCTCTGGAAAAATATACAGGACACCGAAACAGAAGTCATCGGAATATCGCCGGACAAGCCGGAGTCGCACCAGAAGTTTGTTTCCAAATACAACTTGCCATTTACCTTGCTGTGCGACACTGACCGAAGTGTGATGACAGAGTACGGTGCATTCGGAGAAAAGATGATGTACGGAAAAAAGACAGTCGGAGTTATTCGCTCTACGGTACTGGTCGGACCAAACGGAAAAGTGTTAAAACATTGGAAGCGTGTTGCAAAAGCTGCCGACCATCCCGCCAAGGTGCTTGAAGCAGTTCAATCATTCCAATAATTTGTCTCCGTCCCAAACGTCTGTGCTCAGATAACGTTCGCCAGTATCCGGAAGCAATGCCAGCAGTGTTTTGCCTTTCATCCCTTCTCGCTGCGCCAGCTGAATCATCCCGCTAGTAGCTGCACCTGAAGAAATGCCCGCGAATATGCCTTCGCTCTGCGCCAAATATCGCGTCGCCCTGTATGCCTGTCCCGTTGTGATTTGCAAGACTTCGTCGTATGCGTTCTGATCCAAGATGTCGGGTATGAACCCCGGAGCTGTGCCCATGATTTTGTGCTTGCAAGCAACCCCCTTGGACAGAATTGGGGAATCTGCCGGTTCGGTTGCCACCACTTTTACGGCAGGATGCAATTCTTTCAAATAAATTCCCAGTCCTGATACTGTTCCACCGGTTCCCGTTGTGGTAACAACATAGTCCAAGTCAGCACCAAAATCGTCCCAAATTTCTTTGGAAGTAATTTTGTGCGACTCTGTGTTCGCCTGATTGTAATGCTGACCAACAAAAAAGTAACCTTTATTCTTTGCAAGTTTGCGGGCAAGCTTAATTGCGCCAATGGTGCCCTTTTCCGCGGGTGTCAATATAATTTCGGCACCGTAGGAGAGAAGAATTTTCTTGCGTTCTTCACTCATGTCCTCAGCCATTGTAAAAATTGCCTGATAGCCCTTGTAGGCAGCAACCATTGCCAGTCCTATTCCGGTATTGCCCGAGGTCGGCTCAATGATCGTATCGCCAGGCTTGATTCGCCCGCGTCTTTCAGCATCTTCAATCATATTTAGTGCCGGCCGGTCTTTTACAGAACCGGCAGGATTGAAGCTCTCTACTTTTACCCAGAGGTCAATATCATCCGCCACCGGTGCTTTATTCAATCGCACTACCGGAGTATTGCCTATGGTTTGCAGAATATTGTCATATTTCATGCGTTTTATGCTCTTTCAACAGCGAATGGTAAACATAGAATTATATTGAGGCTGAAAGCATGAATTTCAATGCAAGGATTGAAATTCAAAATCAATTACGGCAAAGAGAACGATATCGGTTCTGATGATACGCAGGATCGCCGAATTGCAAATTCAAAGTTGAAATCCGCTTTAGATAGTGACCAACCGGCAACTCATCCATCATGCCCATGGCGCCATGAAGATGCACGGCTTCTTCTGCAACATGCACAGCGGATTTTCCTACGCGCCACTTTGCTGCCGAAGTCATTTTACCTTGTTTCGCGCAGTTCATTTCGTCTATTGCACGAGCAGTGTCCATTACCAGGCTTTGTGCAAGTTCGCAACGCATATACATGTCAACCATTCTATGCTGAACTGCCTGAAAATTGCCAATTGCTGAATCAAACTGGCTACGGGTTTTCAAGTATTCAAGCGTGGTTTCAAACAGCGTCCACATTGCCCCTGTCATTTCAGAGCATACAGAAGCAACGGCCAGATTCAGAACTGGCTCGAGAATATCAAGCGCCTTGTTTTCCGGCCCAATGAGTGCTTTTTCCGGAACTGCAGCATTGCAAAATTCAAGCGTGGAAACTCTTCCGCCGTCATGTGTTCTAAAGTCCTGGATATTCAACCCCCGGACATCCCGCGGCACAAGAAACAGGGATAGTCCATCCTTGGCTGTCGATTCACCTCGGGTGCGCATCAAAACGACAAATTTGTCAGCAACATTGCCGTAAGGGACAGCAATTTTTCTTCCGTTCAGTACAAACTGATTTTTTTCACGCCCTGCCGTTGCTTGCACATTAGACACATCATAACGCGATTGCACTTCATAGTTCGCCAGGCAGACTAGTTGCTTGCCTTCTCCCAATTGCTCAAGCAATTCAGTTCGCAGCGGCTCGCCAGCGCCCGCTCCAATTAGCTTGGAGCCAACAATACTGCTTGCCAGGAACGGACTTGCTACATTGCCTCGACCAAACTGCTGCATCACAGTCAGCACTTCCGATGCGCCGCAGCCCAATCCACCGCATTCCGGCGGAATTGCAACTTGCAACCAGCCGAGTTCAGCATATAGCGTCCAATGGTCTCTGGAATACCCGACTTCCGAGTCAATGAACCTGCGTCTGTTTTCGAAGGTGTAGTCATTGCGCAAGTAGCCCGACAAGGACTCTTTAAGCATTGACTGAATTTCAGTGTCAATCATGCCTGTAGCCTACAGTCCAAGCACTGACTTGGAGATGATATTTCTCTGAATTTCATTCGTGCCGGAGTAGATTGGTGTTTTTCGGTAATTGAAATAGTTTCTCATGCCGTCCGACAAGTCATACGGACAAGTCGCCTCGGCGATTGCGTCGCTTCTGGATACATCTATTTGCGAGAAACAGGCACCGGCTTCTGCAGCCAGTCGAAACACATCGGATTGTATTTCAGTACCGCGAATCTTTAGCATGGAAGATTCTGGCCCCAGGTCTGCACCGCTTTCTCCACCAAACAAGAACCTGCGCTCGGTCAACTCAAGCGCGTGCAGTTCAATTTCAATTTGGTTAATTCGGTCTGCAATGACTGGATCGTCAATCAGCCTCGCACCCCCTGCAACCTCGCATTCTGCCACTCGTTTTAATCGACGTAAACTGGCCTTGGTTCGGGAAACTTCCGCAGTTCCGAACCGCTCCAGACCCAGCAAGTATTTACCAATTGCCCAACCTTCGTTTTCCTCCCCCACGCGATGTTCAACCGGAACGCGAACATTATCAAAAAACACCTGATTGACTTCGTGCGTGCCTTCAAACATAAGCAATGGTTCTACTGATATTCCCGGAGACTGCAGGTCAGCCATCAGGAAAGTGATTCCATGCTGCTTTTTTCCGGCCGAACTTGTACGGAACAATCCGAATATCCAGTCCGCAATATGCGCTTCGCTGGTCCAGATTTTCGAACCATTCAGGACATATTCGTCTCCGCTACGTTCGGCCCGACACTTTAATGATGCCAGGTCGGAGCCGGCATTGGGTTCAGAATAGCCTTGGCACCAAAGGGTGTCGCCGTCAAGAATTTCGGGAAGAAACCGCTCTTTTTGCCACTTTGTTCCGTATTCGAACAATGTAGGTCCCAGCATGCCAACACCGTAAATCATGAGGCGCGGTGCATCATTGAGTGACAACTCCTGCTCAAAGATATACTGCTGCTTTTCGCTCCAGCCGGGACCGCCGTGCTCTTTCGGCCAGCCGGGGCAGCACCATCCACCTTGGTCTCTCAAAATCCTGTGCCAGCGAACTTGAGCCTCGCGAGGCAGGTCCATTTGCTCGCGTGCCACCATGGCCCGAATATCTTCCGGCAAATTCTCTCTGATAAAACTTTGCACCGAATGCCTGAAATTCTCCAGCTGCGGTGCAAAGCTAGGCATTGACAAAGTCATGGCGATTTCTTAATAATCTTCTGTGCTGAGTTCATGGCTATCGTCCGATAATTCTAAGCCTTTTTCCATATTCTATTGCGACATTCGGATACGAATCGCTCAATTCTTTCGCAAGCTGCTATCAACTTTGATTCTGCCTCCCCTACGCTGATTCTCAGAAGATATTGTCCGCAACTATCCCCGAACGGGTCGCATGGTAGCAATGCTACCAGATGTTCATTAAACAGTTGTTCTGCAAACTGAATGGCAGGCAAACCAATTCCTTCAACATCCAGAATCACGAACATCCCGACATTGGAGCCTCGGACTGCGACTCCTTCAATATTCTCCATCCTTGAAATAACAAGTTTTCGCTTTCTGTTTAATTCGCGGCGCACAACCGGTGAAATTTTATCGGTATGCCGTATAGCCGCTTCGGCAGCATCTTGAATAAACTGTGGAAAACCGTAGGCCATGCACAAGGACAGCTTGTTCAAATGATGAATCAGGGTATCGTTGGCAATGACCCATCCAACTCTCCATCCAGGCATACGATGAGACTTGGAAATACTTGAAATTGTGATACAGAAGTCCATGCCGCCGGGTACAGATGCCGGACTTTGATGGGTTCCGGGCTCAGCCAGCGTTGAATAGACTTCATCGCTGATTAGCCAGATACCGTTTTGCTCGCATATTTTTACAACTTCTGTCACGCTTTCCCAATCGTACACAATTCCTGACGGGTTGTTCGGCGAATTCATTACAATTGCTTTGGTTTTCCGAGTGATGCGACTGCGAATCATGTCCGGGTCGAATTGAAAGTTGTTCTGCGGCCCGGTTGGAATTTGCACAAGTTTCGCTCCGCCAACCGTGAAAGTTGCCGGATAGGTTACATAAAAAGGTTCAATCAGAATGACTTCATCTCCGGTTTCCAGAATACAAAGAGAAGTTGTGAACAAAGAGTTCTGTGCACCAGAAAAAATTGCACAGTTTGTTTCATCGACAGCAACGCCGGAGGCGCGTGTGAAATTTTCCGCTATGGCCTGCCTGAGACCAACTTCGCCGCTAATGTCTGAGTACATGTACCTTCTTGAGTGCAGTCCGGTTACAGCAGCGTCTATTGCTTGGCAGGGAGCAACGCCATCAAGTTCCTGCCCAACTGTAAGAATAATGGTCTCTTGACCCTGCTGCTGCAGTTCGGTCGCCCGAAAATGAATGTCCCAAGCCTCGGAGCCTTTGCCCCCTGTTCTGGTGTTTAATTTGGCAAACTTCCTCATGGTTTATAAATTAAAAGTACATTGACAATGATTAAAAGAAACAGCAATTTTACATGTTCAGGCAACTTTGTTTATTGAGAAATGTCCATATTTGCTCAATAAATCGGTTTTAATTCCTGCCTATGAAATCTATGGAAAAAAGAACTGGCCCGATTCCGGGGGTACGGGAAATATGCCAGGATCTTGGTGGTCCATATTTGGCCAACGCTGTTGTGGCATTTGTATTTTCCTGCACAGGGCCTGTCGCCATTATTGTTGCTGTTGGTATCGCGGGCGGACTTTCCGAATCCGATATCGCCTCCTGGATTTTTGGAGGGTTCATATTTGGCGGCATCATAACAGTCTACTATTCAATAGCCTATCGGCAACCCTTGAGTTTTGCATGGACCATACCGGGCAGCGTGCTATTGGGGACTTCGCTGGACCATCTTAGTTTTGCAGAGGTCATTGGCACTTACTGGGTAACAGGCATTTTGATGCTCGTCATTGGATATTCCGGTGGTGTCCGACGAGCACTGGAAGTGACCCCCATGCCCATAGTAATGAGTATGGTTGCAGGAGTGTTTCTGCAGTTCGGACTGGACGTGGTGCTGGCATTCAAACAGGAACTCTGGTTGGCCATTGCAATGGTCGGTGCATACCTTGCGGCTTCTACACTGCCCGGCATGCAGCGTGCTGTTCCTCCTGTGGTAGCTGCTTTGGTTGCCGGGGTTGCGGTGGTTTGGTTGACCGGAGCCCTGGAGTCAACAGACGATGTTATTCAATGGATTGGCATACCCGAAGTATATATGCCAAAGTTTACACTTCAGGCAATGATTGAACTGGTAATTCCGCTTGCCGTAACTGTCTTGTTCATACAAAACGGACAAGGATTCGCGGTGCTGAAAAGTGCGGGACACAATCCCCCCGTTAACTCCATGACTGCGGCATGCGGATGGGGCTCCATGCTCTTTGCGGTGTTTGGGTCGGTGTGCACCTGTGTAACAGGTCCAGCCAATGCTGTCTTGTCCAGTAGTGGCAAACGTCATCGCCAGTATACTGCCGGAGTCGTGTACGGGCTGCTCTCGATAATGTTTGGTGTATTTGCTTTTGGAGCCACTTGGCTAATACTGAAACTGCCCCCGGCATTTATTGCTGTTCTCGGCGGGCTGGCATTGCTACCGGTTCTAAAGCGTGCCTTTGTTGCCGCATTCAGTTCCCGCTTTCAACTTGGGGCACTGGTCACATTGCTGGTTACAGTCTCCGACATTTCCATATTCAATATCGGCGCCCCGTTCTGGGGTCTTGTCTTCGGGTTTGCTGTTTCAGGCTTGCTGGAAAAAGAAGATTTTAAAAAACGACCCGAAACCGGTTCATGTTAATACTGGTGAAACAACGACCTAGGTGAGCGTGCAATTCGAGCAGGTTCCCGCCAGTTCAACCACCATTTTCTTTGCATTGAATCCCGATTGCAGGCTCAGCTGCCTGATTTTTTTCGGAATTTCAACAGGGGTTAATTCGTCGACAGTTCCGCATTCGTCGCAGATTGTAAACACAATTTGTTCTGCGCTGTGGTCTTGGCCGCATGCGATAAAAGCGTTCAGGCTTTCTACCCGGTGAACCAGCCCCATGCTCGTTAAAGCTTTCAATGCCCGGTAAATTTGCGGCGGTGCCCGAAAGCCTTCATGCCGAAGATCATTCAGCAAGTCGTATGCGCCAAGCGGTTGGCTCGCCTTTCGCAGGTGATCGTAGACTTTCTTTTGATTACGGGCCAAGCCGGACATGATGCGTATTCCTGTTTCTGAGGTAATGGACCAGTCTGAACAAAAGTGTAGTAATTATAAACAGAATTAACGCTGCAAAAACAATACTTGGTCCGGATGGTGTGTCAGCAAATAGCGAAAACCAGAGTCCGCTGACAACCGCAACCACCCCGGCCAAAGCTGAAAATATTGCCATTTGCTCAGGTGATTTGGAAATTTGCCGCACCGTTGCCGCTGGAATTATCAGTAGAGACGCAGTCAGGATAATTCCTACAATTTTCATGGCGAATGCCACTACTGCTGCCAATAGTATCATCAGCAGATATTGAGCTTGAACCGGGTGCAAGTTTTCGGCAGCCGCTATTTCTTCGCTTACTGTAGCGCCGACGAGTTGCCTCCATTTCCAGATGATCAGTCCGCCGACCAGTGCACCGCCAAGGTAGATCTCGGCAATATCCGCAGTACTTACGGAAAGTATACTTCCAAACAGGTACTGCAATATATCGACGCGCACCCAGTACATCAACGATACAAGAATGAGTCCAACTGCCAAAGTTGAGTGTGCAAGAATCCCCAGTACAGAGTCAATCGGCAGTTCCGAACGGTTTGAAACCTTCCCCAATAGCAGTGCGGCAGCTAAACATACCGAAAATACGCCGGCAAACAGATGAATTTGAAGTGCAAGAGCGATAGCAATTCCCAGCAATGCAGAATGGGCCATAGTGTCCCCAAAGTAAGCGAGGCGCTGCCAAACGACAAAGCACCCGAGGGGGCCTGTTATCAGAACAACCCCGATGCCTGCGGCAAGAGCCCGGATAAAAAAATCATCGAACACAGATACGCTTCCTGGCTAGCTCGCCTGACGAACTGAATCCTTGCTATTGTTTCGACGACGATCGTGAGCGTGGTGATACAGTGCCAGAGCATTCTGTGCGACTTCGCCAAACAGTCTTTCGTACTCCTCAGGATTGCTTATATGGTCGGGGGTTCCCGTACAGCATATGTGATGATTCAGGCAAATGAAGTTGTCTGTTTTTGCCATAACTACACGCAGGTCGTGAGAAATGAGCAAGATACCGCATCCGTAGTTGTCCCGCACCGCCGCAATATGATCGTACATATTTGCTTCGCCCGAATTATCAAGAGCTTGGGCAGGTTCATCCAAAATCAGCAGGTTGGGTTTTTTAACAATTGCCCGGGCAAATAGCACCCTTTGAACTTCACCGCCAGACAGATGCTGAAACGGTAAATCAATCAGATTCAGTACGTCCATTTCTTCAAGTGCATCAGAGATTTCCTGATTGGAGCATTTTTGGGTTAGTTGCATAATACGGCGCACGGAAATAGGCAGTGTTGAATTCACTTGAAGCTTTTGCGGAACATATCCAATGCGCAAATTTTCAGCATGAGTAACAGTGCCCTTGTCCGGACGGATAATTCCGGTTAGCACTTTTGCCGCAGTTGTTTTTCCGCCGCCGTTTGGCCCGATTAATGAAACAATATTACCTCGGTCAACCCTCAGGTCAACATCCTGAATTAACCAGCGCCCATGTCTGAAAACGCCAACGCCTCTTGCTTCGGCGAGCGGAATTTCCTTGCTCTTCACTTCTGAATTCATACCAATCCAACTGTTGACTAATTTGATATGTTATTATATAACAATATTTTGATTGTACTGTTCAATCAAATTATTTTTACATTGTAAAACAGCATTATGAATAATTGAGAGGGATAAAAATGAAAAAACTGCTTGGATGTGTCGTATTTTTGCTTTGTGCTTGTATAAATGTTGCTTATTCAGACGTACCAAAAGTGGTTGCAACGATTAAACCGGTACATGGCCTTGCTGCCGCTGTAATGAAAGGGGTCGGGGAACCTTATTTGGTTGTCAAGAATTTCCAGTCACCTCACACCTATCAAATACTTCCCTCGGATGCCAATGCTTTCAACAACGCAGATTTTGTACTCTGGCTTGGGCCTCAGATAGAAACCGGAATGACTTCGTTTATAGACCAGCTTGCCAACGACGCTCGGATTGTTGAACTTTCGGAGATTGATGGACTGGTGAAGCTGGAAAACCGTTCTTCTGACATTCATGTTGACGACGATGAGCATCATCAGGACGAAGACGACCATGGTGAATCCCATCAGGATGAACATGGTCATGATGAACCCCATCAAGATGAACATGGTCACGATGACCATCATCATGGTCAATTTGACATGCACATGTGGCTTGATATCGACAATGCGAAGACATTCACATTTGAAATAGCGCACAACCTATCTGAAATGGATCCGGAAAACCAGCGCACTTACCAGGCAAATGCAAGCGATCTTGTTCAGCGTCTCAGTGAACTTGACCAGGAGTTTAAAGAAGTTGCCCAACAAATTCAGGAAGTGCCCTACATAACTTTTCATGATGCCTATCAATATTTGGAGAATCGATACAATCTAAATTTTGCCGGGAGCATAACTCCGAGTCCCGAGCAATCTCCAAGTGCAAAAACGATTCGGGAGTTGGAAGAATACGTAGCTACCCACAATAGAGTTTGTATTTTTCACGAACCGCAGTTTCCACTTTCACACAGCTTGCTGGATGCAATATCGAAAAGAAAAAATACCCGGCTCGCATCACTGGACCCACTGGGGGCTGCTGTTCATCCGGGACCCGATGCCTACCTTAAGTTGATGCGCGAAATGCTGCATTCCCTAAGTGGCTGCATGATGGAAGTGGGGAAAGAGTAAAAAGTTAATATTGGTAGCTATGGGTGGACTTGAACCACCGACCCCGGCATTATGAGTGCCGTGCTCTAACCAACTGAGCTACATAGCCACAAGTAAAAATTTTACAAAAGAATCCTAGCCTTATAATTTTCCTAGCCTTATAATTTATTATACATCCGATATGTTGCAAGGAGTGCGGATTTGAAACTGCTTCCTGCACTACTCTCATTTGAATAATTTGAGCATTGGCAATGAAAATTTCCACCTGGAATGTAAATTCGCTGAATGTACGCATTGAACATGTGTGTTCATGGATTTCAGACAAGCAACCGGATGTCTTGTGCCTTCAGGAAACCAAGACGGTGGATGAGAAATTTCCTCAGGAGCGGTTTCGTGAACTGGGATATTTTTCACGCTATGCCGGCCAAAAAACCTACAACGGAGTTGCTATAGTTGCTCGCAGCGAAATATTGAAACCTGTCGTCACCGATTTTCCAGCCTATCAAGACCCGCAACGCAGGCTGCTCGCAGCAAATATAGATAACATTCGGGTAGTCAATGTCTATATTCCGAACGGCAAGGAAGTTGGTTCTGACAAATATCAATACAAACTGGAGTGGCTAGGTCACTTGCTTAATTTCATCAAGGGGGAAATACAGCAGCATGAGCACGTGGTTTTAACGGGTGACTACAACATTGCTCCAACAGATGATGATGTCTACGCCCCCGAGGAGTGGGAAGGGAAGATTCTTTGCAGCGAGCCAGAACGAAGCATGTTTCGCTCTTTGGTTGATACCGGGCTTCATGACTCGTTCAGAAAGTTCGACCAGCCTGAAAAAAGTTATTCGTGGTGGGACTATCGCCAAGCCGCTTTTCGGCGAGACATGGGCATGAGAATCGATCATATTCTGGCAAGCGACGCAATGAACGACAAATGTATTGCTTGTGATATTGACAAGGAGCCAAGAACATGGGAACGCCCATCCGACCACACACCCGTCATGGCAACGTATGACATGTAAAACAATCAAGTAGCTTATAGATGCAGCTGCCCCTCTGTAACGCGTTCGTTTCCGCTTAAGTCTCTAGCTGTATGAACATTTTCGAACCCTGCAGTTTCCAGCAGTTTTCTTGTCGCGCCCCCCTGGTTCCATCCATGCTCCAAAATAAGCCATCCGCCATTCACTAAATGCGCCACAGCAGAATCAACAATTCGCCGAATTGAATGCAATCCATCAGGACCGCCGACAAGCGCCTGACTGGGTTCGTGTCGTATTGCTGGATCATTCAGACACGGATCTGTGCTTTCAATATAGGGAGGGTTGGAACAAATTACATGAAAGCAGTTTTGGGGAAAGGCACTTAGCCAGTCGCAACCCAGAAAGAAAACATTGTTAAATCCATGAAGCTTCCGATTTTCTTTTGCCACAAGAAGTGCATCATACGAAATATCACTTCCAAAAATGAACGCTTTGGGCAGTTCGGATGCTAAAGCAAGCGAAATTGCTCCCGACCCTGTACCCAAATCTGCAATCCATGGATTTTCAACAAATCGAGTTGCCTTCAATCCTTGCTCGACAACCAGTTCTGTTTCCGAACGAGGCACCAAAACAGCCTTTGAAACGAAAAGAGACAACGACCAGAATTCTTTGGAGCCGGTGATATAGGCGACGGGTTCGCCATTCAGCCGTCTTGAAACAAATTCACCAATCAGGCTGCGTTCGCTTTTGGTCAAAATTCTCTCACTATGAATTTCCAATTCATCCCTGTTAACCTGAAGTGCTGCTGAAAGAAGGATATTCACGTCCAAAACAGATGAATTCGAAATGCCAGACAGTAATCTCTTCGCACAGGTGCGCATCTCTCCAAGTTTTACAGGCAAGCTTAGTGCTTCACAGGACATTCAACTTTCATTGTTTGGGTTGCTATAGGTAGTGCGTAGTACAATGCAGTTATTATTACACCTGTAGTTCTATCTGAAAAGAGGAGTTGATATGGATATACGAACACTGAGTGCGCCTTTGTATCGCGTCAAGGGATGGCTCAAGTTCGTTGGAGTCATGCTAATTATTGACGGCGTCTTTCTTGTCCTTCTTGCTTTTGCCGCAAGTGTATTTTTGTTTGTTGCCTGGATCCCGATATGGCTTGGAATTTTATGTTTTCAAAGTGCAGGCGCAATTGAAAAAGCCAATCATTCGGATAGCGAGGAATCCATGATGCGCTCGCTCTCCAAAATTGCAACTGGAATAATAATCGTTGGCATACTTAGCCTTGTCAGTATTATTATTTTTATTTTTATTCTTATGATTTAAAAAGGGGAATTGGTATGGATATACGAACACTAAGTGCGCCTTTGTATCGCGTCAAGGGATGGCTCAAATTCGTTGGAGTCATGTTAATTATTGATGGTGTCCTTCTTGTTTTTACCTTAGTTGGAATTGTTGTTTGCTGGATCCCGATATGGCTTGGAGTTTTATGTTTTCAAAGTGCAGGCGCAATTGAAAATGCCAATCATTCGGATAGCGAAGAATCCATGATGCGCTCGCTCTCCAAGATTGCGACTGCAATAATAATCGTTGGCGTAGTCAACCTCGTCGGTATTGCCTTCGTCATTGTATCGATCTTTATTTTCGGTGGAATTGCGGGGCTGATGTCAATGGTTGATGTAAGTCACTTTGGAATTACAGGAGAAATCGACAGCATTATTTCTGTGCTCTAGACGCTGACAGCAACAATTTCACCCAGTTTCGGCTATAGCTGGAAGTGTTGAAGTATCAGTTTTCTCTGCTTGCTTCCGCCATGATCTCAGCTTGATGCTCTGTAATCAAAGGTTCGATTACAAGACCAATGTCGCCAGTCATTACTTCTTCAAGCCTGTACAGAGTAAGGTTGATTCGATGGTCGGTTACCCGGCCTTGCGGGAAGTTGTAGGTTCGAATTCTCTCTGAGCGGTCGCCGCTGCCAACCATCAATTTGCGTGTGGCACTTTGCTGTTCCTGCTGCTTTCTGATCTTCATGTCCAGCAGACGCGCACGGAGCATTGCCATTGCTCTTGCCTTGTTCTGGTGCTGAGATCTTTCATCTTGGCACTCGACTACGATACCCGACGGAAAATGTGTTAACCGAACTGCTGAATCTGTTCGATTAACATGCTGACCACCGGCGCCGGATGCCCTGAATGTATCCACGCGAAGATCCTGGGAATTGATCTCCACATCGTCTATTTTGTCAGCTTCAGGCAGAATGGCCACAGTACAGGCAGAAGTGTGAATTCGTCCCTGGGCTTCGGTTTTCGGGACTCGCTGCACTCTGTGAGTACCCGATTCAAACTTGAGTCTCGAGTAGGCACCCTTGCCTTCAATTCGTAGAATAACTTCCTTGTAGCCGCCGTGCTCACCTTCGCTTTCGCTCACAGTTTCACATTTCCAACTGCTTGCCTGGACATAAAGCTTGTACATGCGACACAAGTCTCCGGCAAATATAGCGGCTTCATCGCCGCCCGTACCTGCTCGAATTTCAAGAAACAAGTTGCGAGTGTCGTTGGGGTCTTTTGGAAGAAGCAGCTTGTGCAATTCTTCCTGAGTCCTTTCCAGCTTCTCTTCCAATTCTTCAAATTCAACCTGCGCAAGATCCTTGATTTGAGCATCCGGGTCATCTAGCATGACCTGAACGTCGGACAACTCCTGTTCCAAAGTTGAATATTGGCGATATTTTTCAACGATTTCGGCTATTTCCGACAACTCGATTGACAAGCTGCGAAACCTGTTCATATCTTGCACGACTTCGGAACTGGATAATTCCGCGTTGATTTCGTCTTGCCTGAGAACAAGAATATCAAGCTTATTTCTGATTGATTCTTTCACAAGTTTAACTCTTGAGACTGTAATTCAATTTAGAATAAGCACAATGCGCAACTATTACGCCTTCAATACGATCATGTAACTATTGACCAGGAAATCATGCTTGCGTTGAGAATCTGCGATTCCAAAGATCAAGATTCAACTGATGATGATATAACTTTTTGCTATTATTGAACTATTATAATTGACATTTAGGCGTATGTTGCATGGTGTCTGACATTAGATTAGACAGGGGAGAAATTGCCTGCAAGTTATTCTTTCTAGGAGTGAGGACTTGAAATTCATAATGATCGAAGCATTTGTTTCCGTCCGCAGGTTGTTGACGGTAAATTCAATTTTGCGCCGGGCCGCGTGTCTGGCAATCTTGCTTGCCGTTGCTTCCTGCACCACTCCAGTAACCAATGTATCAAAAGTGGAACCAATACCTGTTCCAGCAGTAACCGAGCCTGTTACGGAACCCGAGCTTCCCGAAGTCGAACTAACCTCTGACTTGCTGCAAAAGCTGGTTACCTCAGAACTGGCCTACTTGCGAAACGACCAAAACTCGTCCATCAATTTACTGAATAGTGTTGCGATGGAGACAAAAGACCCTCGACTGGTTGAAACTCTTGCAAGGCGTGCAATTGCGGCCGAGCGCCATGACATCGCGGATGAGACAACCCAATTGTGGGTTGAACTGGTTCCGAATTCGGCAGACGCATGGAAATCACGGGGAATCACGCAACTTGCCTTGATGCAAGATGCAGAAGCAACAGAAAGCTTTATTAACGCCATGTCTGTTTCCGCTAACAACCCCGACAAGATACTGAAGGATATTTCGCAAATTCTGAGCAGTTCCATGGATTCAATTTCTGCACTTGAGATGTATCAGGAAATTGTTGCTGCCTATCCCGACCATGTCACGGGACACCTTGAGCTTTTCAACATATCATTATCCGCCGGACTTGAAGTAGACCAGTTGAGGGTGCATATTGACAATGCGCTTGCAATTGATCCAGGTTCAGACACTGCCGCAACTACAAATTTTGCCTTTTTCCTGGACCAGGGAAAAACAGAAGAAGGTGAAGCATATGCGGAAAACTACCTGATGCAATTTCCTGACTCCCATCGTCTTCGGGAAATCTATGCTGACTATCTGTCCCGCGCCGGAATGATTCGCATGGCAATTGAGCAATACCAAATTCTTCCTGGGCCTGATGCGCTGTTCAATACTGCCAATTTGTATCTTCGCTCGGACCGGTACGCGGCTGCGTACGAAAACTTCAATGCTTACGTACAGCAGGTTCCAACCGACCAGGCTGCCTATCTCGGTATTGCCCAGGCATCTTTGGAACTGGAAAAATATGATGAGTCGGCTTTGTGGTTAAATCGAGTGACTACGGGTAATCTGAATTTCAGAAAAAACTTGCTCCGGGCAAGATTAGAGGCCAGAAGCCAGTCGCTGCAGCGAGGGCTAAACTTTCTGAGAACCTTGCCGGTTCAGTCCGTTGGACAGCGTATTCAGGTATACCTGACAGTGGACGAATTGTACCGCGATGCTGACCGACTTGAAGATTCATTGAAGGCACTGGACGAAGCCCTGCAGAAATTTCCAAACAACAACACGCTACTGCTAGCACACAGCTATGTTGCCGCTGAGTTGAATTTGGTTGATGTTGTTGAAAAGGACGTTCGAATTATCCTTAGTCGCCAGCCAAACAATCCGCAGGCATTGAATTCGCTAGGCTATACACTGGCAGATCAAACAGACCGCCACGACGAAGCTTTGAAGCTGATTGAAGCTGCATTGGAGCTTCGCCCCAAAGATCCTTATATTCTTGACAGCATGGGCTGGGTTCAGTACAAACTGGGAAATTTTGATGAAGCAATAAAATGGATCGAGTTAGCGTACGACCAGTTGGAAGATCCAGTCATGGCAGCCCACCTGGGCGAGATCTACTGGATGAACGGAGAACGTCGAAAAGCCCGAAAAATCTGGAGAGAAGCGCGTAATTTCGCACCTGACAACAAGATTTTGCTAGAAACAATTCGGAAGTTTATCAATTGATACACCGTTTCGCTGCCATTGCAATTTTGGCGGTTGTTTCAGGTTGTACAACACTAAGCCAACACCCCTCAGACGCGAATTTCCACGCATACGAAAAACGGGTTGAAAAAATCGCTTCCATAGACAGCTGGATTATTCAGGGACGGATTGGCTACCGCGCTGGAAATGAAGGTGGAACGGGCACCCTGATCTGGAAGAGAAGCAAGGATAAGCATGATATTCAGTTGCTTGCCGGTCTTGGAAAAACGCAATTTATTGTTCGTCAGGACTCTGACGGTGCTGAGTTGATTGATTCCAGGGGCAATCTGTTCTACGGAAAATCCGCTACAGATCTGCTAAGTGAACGCACTGGATGGTACATGCCGTTTCAAGAAATGATCGACTGGGTAGTCGGTAAATCAAACTCCCCTGAGGTAAATTCTATCCGCGTCAACTCAAACGGTAATCCTGTGAATCTACAGGAGTCCGGCTGGACAATAAAATACTCGCGCTACAAGAAAGTCGGAACCCTTTCCTTGCCCTCCCGACTTCGAATTCGCTCAGATTTCAAGGTGAAATTTTTTAATTCCAACAACAAGACCGACAATGAAGAAAGTGTTGAAATCAAGTTGGCCATTCGACAATGGGGAATTCAATAGAACCTCGGTAAAACGATTGCTGATGAAAGTGCACGAATGAAAGTCTGGCACGCTCCCGCTAAATTAAATCTTTTTCTGCACGTTGCAGGCAGACGCTCCAACGGATATCATGAAGTACAAACCGTGTTTCAACTGGTTGACTGGTCAGATCATTTGAGTTTCGAGCAACGCACAGACGGCTTGATTGAGAGAATTCCAGAAATTCCATGCTTATCAAATTCCAATGACCTCGCAGTAAAGGCTGCAAAAAAGTTGCAGCAAATATCGAATACCAAGCTCGGAGTTCGCATTTATCTTGAAAAAAAAATTCCAATTGGCAGCGGGCTTGGCGGCGGCAGCTCTGATGCTGCAACAACTCTGATTGCGTTGAACAAATACTGGCAGCTTGATCTTTCCACTGAAAAACTCTCTCAAATCAGTAGCTCCATTGGAGCGGATGTTGCAGTATTTGTAAACGGTGCCACCGCCTGGGGAGAGGGTATTGGAGACGAGTTGACCCCAATCGAAATTCCCGAATGCTACTATGTGATTGTAGTCCCGCCAATTCAGGTTTCAACCCGCAGAGTATATGAAAACGCCAACTTCACAAGATTTCGCAATCGGATTAAAAATAGAGACCGATTGCCAGATAAACTTGCCAATGACCTGGAAGAAACTGCCTGCAAATTGTATCCGCAGGTTGGCGATGCCTTGCAGTGGCTCCGGCAATTCGGACCCGCACGGATGTCAGGCTCTGGGGGAGCTGTCTTTCTGGAAGTTGAAAATCAACCGTGCGGCGAAGACATCCTCGCCGAACTTCCAGACAACTACACCGGGCAAGTTTGCAAGGGAATCAGTTCCTGCTCAAAGTACTTTGGCTAAAAATATTCAATACCATTTATTCTTGCTGAGTCCTTCTGAATTCAACAGGAATAATGCCCATTAGCGCATAAAACGGAATCAGAAGAAGAACAGTAACAGCAAGCTTTACGCCATAGTCACCGATAGCAAGCGTGACCCAAGGCAGTCCCGTGCCAGCAAATGCGATGCTAAAGAATATTGCAGTGTCAACAGCAGACGCGATACTGGAGGAAATGAGCGGTGCTTGCCACCACGTCTTGTTTCTGAGATGGTGAAAGATTGATATATCCGTCATTTGGCCAACAATAAATGCAATGCCTGAACCCAGGGCAATACGGGGGGTGGCCAACCAAAATGACATCGCCACCGCAATAATAAATCCTGCACATGCAACGATTCTGGCATGCTGCGGCCCCAAGCTTCTATTGATCAAATCTGCAATGAGAAATGCAGCAGGAAAACTGAATGCTCCCCAAGTAAGCCAGTCATTGATTGGGAAGCCAACAAGGATATTGGAGGCCGTAACAATTACTGCCATGGCAGCAATTCCGGCAATCAGGCCTCGATAGGAAACTGCAGGAAGGTTGTTCAAGGATTGAATGCTCACTGCTGGCCAGGCATGGCACCGGCAATTAATTCAGGATCAAGGCGAGTCTTGAACAGATTGATTCTCCAATCCAAATGCGCACCTGTAGAACGTCCGGTGGAACCGACTAGTGCAACGATCTGCCCCTTTTTTACATATTCACCCTCGCTAACCAGAATATTGTCAAGGTGCAAAAATGTCGATGACAAGCCGTGACCGTGGTCAATAATCAGTGTTCCCCCCGAAAAGAACATATCGGGATGCGCCATTGTGACAACTCCGGAAACAGGGGCAGCTACAGGTGTTCCAGCAGGTGCAGCAATATCAATGCCGTAGTGCGGTCGGCGCGGCTCGCCATTGATAATTCTTTGGCTTCCATAAACTCCGGTGATAATTCCAGTTGCTGGCCATGCAAATCCTTCCAGAAAATCAGTCCGGGAATGATTCGTCCTTCGCGCTTTCTGAACTTGTCGTACATCCGCTCTGATCCGGTCCAGATCTTCCGGCAACGGATTCACAGTACGATCTGGAACACCATCGATTCGCTGCAATTGATACTCTCGTTTTGCGATAACAATTTTACTGTCGAACTTTTTACCGTCCGGATGAATAATTGAAAGCGGCCATTCCAGCCTGGCATCGCGACCGAATCCAACCAAAAACACTCCGTCATCCGATACGCGGACAGAGTTATTGTTGAATTTCACAGAAGAGCCGGGCTTTGTTTGCCCAACTACCAAGCCGCCTTGAATAAAGCTCCCTTCCAGCTTTGCACCATATTTGGACTCCGCAGAAACATGTTCGGCATGAGAATTTGCGAAAAGAAACAGCAACAAGATTGAAACAAGCCCAAAACGGCAGATACCTCTGTTTTTCATATCGCACACCTGTCCAAAATCAGTTGCTTCAACTCATCAACACTGTTGGAAATTCGCCGGAACTTTTCGGGCCTGTGCAATATCTTTTCCAATCGGGGCGGGAGTTCAATGTCTACTCCCGTTGCACGAATGATTGCCTCTGAAAATTTTGCTGGATGTGCGGTAGAAACAACAACCATCGGCTCGTCAAGACATTTCCGATACTTGTTCGCAGAGGCTAGGGCAACTGCTGTATGCGGGTCAACTATCTTTCCATGGTTGCGATATTGAATTCCAATTGCCTCGCAGGTTTCGGTATCGTCCACGCTATGAGCGCAAAAGAAGCCACGCGCTCTTTCCAGCATCTGTGCATCGACAGCATACTCTCCGTCCCTGGCAAATTTGTTCATTAACTGCTCTACCGAGTTTCCGTCCCTGTTATGCAAGTCAAACAGAAATCGTTCAAAGTTGCTGGACACCTGAATATCCATGCTAGGAGACAAGGTGGCTTTTACACCTTTTTTCTGCATGATTCCACTCGCGAAAAATCGGGCCAGAATGTCGTTTTCGTTTGTGCAAATGACAATTTTTCCGATCGGCAAACCCACTTCCCGTGCAACATAGGCTGCAAATACATTGCCGAAATTTCCGGTTGGAACTGCGAAAGAAACATTTTTTTCGGGAGCTCCAAGCTGAAGTGCTGCAAAAATATAGTACACCACCTGTGATGCAACGCGCCCCCAATTGATTGAATTCACAGCTCCCAGCGACAACTTGTCCAGAATCTCGGGGTCATTCAAAATTGTCTTTGCCATCGCCTGGCAGTCGTCAAAGGTACCGTCAACTGCATAGTTGTAGATATTTTCGTAGGTACTGGTGGTCATTTGACGGCGCTGCATGTCTGTTACTCGCCCATAGGGGTGGAGCATAAACAGGTCAATTGTGGAATTCCCGCCAACTGCGTGAATTGCAGCAGAACCTGTATCGCCTGAGGTTGCCCCGACAATTACCAGTCGTTCACCCTTTCTCTGCAGCGACCAGTCCATGAAGCGACCAAGAAACTGCAACGCGTAGTCCTTGAAAGACAACGTAGGTCCATGGAACAGTTCCAGTGTGTATAGATTGTCCCTGATTTCTACAAGCGGTGCAACCTGCGGGTCGTCAAAATCGGAATAGGCTTTGAACACTGTTTCCCGAAGATGCTCCAGCGGTACGCTTGCACCGGCGAACTTTGCCAGCACTCTGGTTGCCAGTTCAGAATACGATAGACTTTTAAAGTCATGGAATTCTTTGAGCGTTATGGATGGCCACTCAGAAGGTACATAGAGGCCCCCGTCACTTGCAAGTCCGCAAGTAACAGCTTCTTCAAAGTTGATTTTCCGAGCCTGGGCCCGAGTGCTGATGTACTGCAAATTGGTGTAAATTTAAATGTGACGATTAAAACGGAACAAAAGACAAATCAATTAGCAATAAAATAAACCTGAACGATGGGCAAATCAGAACTGTGCTACAAACGGAATTTATTTTCAATTTGGGAAATTGCAAAGGCTTCCCGCCTTTTTCCCGGAACTATTTGGAACTACAGCATAGTGTAGGTTACCCGAACTAAGCTCGCTAGAATTATACTCTTATTACTATTTATCAATAACAAAATAGACGATTAAAATTTTGCCATGGTTACATCAGCACCTCGAATCATTGTTTTTCAACACATAGCATGTGAACATCCGGGGATCTTCCGCTCCTTTATGGCGGAAGACGGAATTGAATGGGATGCGGTAGAGCTGGACGAAGGCGAGCCTATTCCCAGTTTGGCCAAGTACGATGCGGTGATCTCAATGGGAGGTCCGATGGACGTATGGCAAGAAGAAGAATTTCCATGGATTGCAAAAGAGAAAGAAGCCATCCATGAAGCAGTAAGCATCCGTAAAATACCTTTCATGGGCGTGTGCCTTGGACACCAGATGCTTGCCGAAGCACTGGGAGGGAAAGTCGACCTTGCAAAGGAGGGAGAAGTCGGGATGCTCAGCGTAGAGATGACCGAAGATGGTGCAAGTCATCCTCTGATGCATGACATTCCCGCAAAATTCAAAACATTGCAATGGCATGGAGCTGAAGTAAAGACGGTGCCGGAGAATTCGACCGTGCTGGTCCAGTCATCCAAGTGTGCAGTTCAAGCTTTTGCAGTGGGCGAGACCGCGTTTGGAATTCAGTTTCATATTGAAACCGGCCCGGATACAGTTGATGAGTGGAATGCTGTACCCGAGTACAACGAAGCTTTAAAAAACACGTTCGGCGCCGGTGGCGCAGACCATTTGCGAGCAGAAGCTGAAAAGTACGATAATGAATTGCGAAAAATCGCTCGGACACTTTATAACAACTGGACCCGATGCAGCTTTTAAAGCCTGCTCTGTTCGTTCGGTCCAATACTAATACAAGCTTAATATCAAAATAAATCAGAACAAGTTCATTTGAAAATGGATGTCAGGAGGTGAAATATGTTGAGGGTTGTTTTTCTTGGCGCACCAGGATCAGGAAAGGGTAGCCAAGCAAAATTCGTAGAAGAAAATCATGGGCTTGCACATATCTCAACTGGTGAATTGCTTCGAGAGGCAATTGATGCAGGTACCCAGTTGGGTCAGAAAATTTCAAAGGTCGTGCAAGAAGGCAGCTTGGTATCTGATGAAATTGTGCTTGAACTGATCCAGGAGTTCTTGGACACACACGATTGTTCGCACGGATTTTTGCTGGATGGCTTTCCAAGAAGCATTGCACAAGCAGAAGGATTGAAAGATTTACTGGCCGCGCGAAGTTCCCCTTTGAATTTTGTATTGAATCTGCAAGTGGATCAAGAAGCCGTTGTAAAGAGGCTTTCAGGACGCAGAACCTGTTCAATTTGCGGCAGAATATACAATATCTATTTTGGACCGCCGCAAAGTGAAGGAGTATGCGACAGCTGCCAGAAGGAAAGTCTCATGCAACGCGAAGACGACAATGAGAAGTCAATAAGACACCGGTTGAAAGTCTTCAATGAGCAGACAGCACCGCTGCTATCCTATTACGAAAACCTGGGGGTGCTGCATACGGTTGATGCTTCCGGGACAGTTTCCGAAATCGCCGAGCGAATTGAAGAAATTATTCAGGCAGAGCTGAAGTAAAGCCAAGTTAATGTTATGCCAATCCAGAATTTTAATGCAGAACAAGATGCCCACAGGTAAGTTCCCCGCAACAAGAATGCGTCGAATGCGAGCCGACGAGTTTAGTCGCGCGATGATGCGCGAATCAAGCCTGACCCCGGCGGATTTAATTCAACCTCTTTTTGTATGCGAGGGCCATAATCAGCGAAGCCCGGTAGAATCAATGCCCGGCGTTGAGCGGCTCAGCTTGGACTTGCTCGTTGAATCGGCGAAGCAGGTGCATAACTTGGGAATACCGGCAGTTGCGATATTTCCGGTAGTGCCAGCAGAGAAGAAAAGTGCCTTCGCAGAGGAAGCCAGCAATCCTGACGGACTCCTTCAACGTGCGATTTCCGAATTAAGATCGAAGGTTCCGGAACTTGGGGTCATGGCAGATGTTGCGTTGGATCCCTACACCCTTGACGGGCACGATGGCTTGACAAATGATCAGGGCGATGTTGAGAACGACGCAACACTGGAAGCATTGGTAGAGCAAGCGCTGGTTCAATCTGAGGCAGGAGTTTCAATTGTTGCGCCTTCGGACATGATGGACGGGCGAGTCGGCGCGATTCGACAGGCATTGGAAGCAAACGGCTATCACAATGTTCGAATTATGGCCTATTCGGCAAAATATGCCTCTGTGTTTTACGGACCGTTTCGCGATGCCGTTGGATCATCGTCCGCTTTCGGGAAGAAAGACAAGAGAACCTACCAGATGGATCCGGCGAACTCCAACGAAGCAGTTCGAGAAGCGGCATTGGACATTGAAGAAGGAGCAGACATGATCATGGTCAAGCCGGGAATGCCGTATCTTGATATTGTGCGCCGGGTGAAATTCGAGTTGGCAGTCCCTACCTTTGTTTATCAAGTCAGTGGAGAATATGCAATGCTAAAGTCTGCTATCCAGAATGGCTATCTTGATGAACAGTCAGCAATATTGGAGTCTTTGGGCGCCTTCAAAAGAGCGGGTGCAGACGGTGTCCTAAGTTACTTTTCGAAGCAGGCAGCTGAAATGCTCGGGCAGTAGCTATGCCAGAGAAAAAAGTCAGGCCGACAGATATCAAGCTTCATCAAAAGTCCCGAGTACTCGAGATTGCGTTTGATGACGGAAATGTTTATCGCATGGGATGCGAATACTTGCGAGTATACTCGCCATCCGCAGAGGTTCAGGGGCATGGACCCGGCCAGCAAGTTCTACAGTATGGAAAAGAAGCGGTAAATATCATGTCCATTGAACCGGTTGGAAACTATGCTGTGGTCTTTCGCTTTGACGACGGGCACGACACTGGAATTTATTCCTGGGATTTACTTTACGAATTGGGAGCAAATCAGGAACAGTACTGGGAAGCATACTTGAATCGCCTGAAAGAAGCTGGCTATCAGCGTAAAGAAGTTCAAAATTGAGTCTTGGCATAGTGGACAGCGAAAAAAATTCAACTGCATCGTTCGGCTACCGAAAAGTAAGCGAAGCGGACAAGACGCGTCTTGTCGAGCAGGTGTTTCATTCTGTTTCCAACCGATACGATCTAATGAATGACTTGATGTCCTTCGGTGTCCATCGAATCTGGAAGCAATTCACAGTTGCATACAGCGGAATACGAGCAGACAGCTGTGTGCTTGATGTTGCAGGCGGAACCGGTGACATGTCAATCGCCCTGGCAAAGAAACTCGGGCCAAAAGGAAAGATTGTTTTGACAGATGTGAATAGTTCAATGCTGCGGATTGGACAAGACCGCTTGATTGACAACGGATTCCTCGAGCAAGTTCACTTTGTTCAAACAAATGCGCAAGACTTGGCGTTTGCTCCCGACACTTTTGACACTGTTGTTATTTCTTTTGGCTTGCGAAATACAACAAGAATCGATGCAGCACTGGCATCAATGTACGAAGTAACACGAACAGGGGGCCGGTTGCTGATACTTGAATTTTCCAAACCTGTGCTACCCCTGCTGGAAAAACTCTACGATGCATACTCATTCAATGTAATTCCCCGAATGGGCGAATGGGTTACCAAGGATCGCAAAAGCTATCAGTACCTGGTTGAATCCATTCGCAAGCATCCCGATCAGGACACCTTGGCGGATATGATGGCAAACGCAGGATTTGAGCGGGTTGAGTACTTCAACTTGACCGGGGGCATTGTCGCACTTCATGTTGGAAGAAAAATTTAATCAGGGATGATTCAAATGACGAGTCCACTGTCCAGAACCATAGCTTTTGAATTTGCCAGGTTGTTTGAAAACTCGATGAATCGCATGATCGGCTTGGACAAGGAGTTGCAATCAAAATTGGCTTTAATTGCAGGAAAAATTGTACATGTAGAGATTGTGGATACTTTTTTTGAGTTGGAAATAGAAATTCAAAAAGAGTGCGTACATGTAATGCTTGACCTGGATCGAAATTGCGACTTGCTGATCAAGGGCAGGCTAGCGGATTTCTTGTGTTTGTTTCGTTCCGCAATGAGCAATTCGGCACAGATTGAGGGAGTCGAATTGGTCGGAGACGTGGATTTGGCGCAAAAGTTGTACCAGGTGATTAAAGCCGCTGAAATTGACTGGGAAGAAGAGTTAGCACTTCGCTTTGGCGATGTTCCGGCAAGATGGCTGGGAAACACTGTTCGCTGGGGAAGATCAAATATCATGGGTGAAAATACTCAGGTTGCAAGCTTCATCCGCAATCTGCTGGTTGAAAAATACCATTTGGTACCAAATCATGAAAGGGTCGATTTATTTGTTGACGAGGTGGATGCTCTAAATGCTGATGTTGCTCGTCTGAACCAGCGCGTGGACAGGCTGTCAAGGTTGCAACGCCAATGAAGCTGTTCTCGCAAATTGCGCGTTTGATTCAAGTAGCCAAAATATTTTATCGCTACGGTCTTGACGAGTACATTGAATCCTATTCAGGCTTTCAGATTATTCAGACAATTCTTCGGATTCTTAGCGGGCCGCGCGGCGAGCTGGACGAAGACAGCAGAGGAGCTAGGCTAAGAGAGGCGCTACAGGAACTTGGCCCAATCTTCATCAAGTTTGGGCAAATCATGTCTACGCGTCCAGACATTTTCCCGGATGACATTATTCAGGAACTGAATCTTCTTCAAGACCAGGTGCCGCCGTTTTCCGGAGATGAAGCGCAACAAATCATAGAAGAGTCGCTGGGTGAAAGCATTGATCTGGTATTTCGCAGTTTCGACAATACGCCACTTGCCTCGGCTTCGGTGGCCCAGGTTCATGCGGCTGAATTGCTGAACGGAGACGATGTTGTAGTAAAGGTGTTACGGCCAGGCATTGAGGAAGAAGTGGCCCGGGACATTGGTCTGATGTACATGCTAGCCAGGCAGTTTATGAGAATTTGGCCAAACGCAAGAATGTACCGCGCTGTGGAGCTTGTTCAATCCTACGAAAATACATTGCGCAACGGGCTCGACATGATGGTTGAAGCGGCGAATGCAAGTCGCTTTCGAACCTGTTTCGAGAACGAGGAACGGATGTACATTCCCAAGGTGTACTGGGAATACACCACATCCAGAATAATGGTTATGGAAAAAGTCGAAGGCATTCCGATTCGCGATGTTCCCGAAATTGTCAAGGCAGGAATCGACTTGGGCACCTTGGCTGAAAACGGCATTGGCCTGTTTTTTGAACAAGCGTTTCACAATGGATTTTTCCACGGCGACCTCCATCCTGGAAATATATTCGTATCTCAAGAAGGCCAGTTTCGAATTGTTGACTTCGGAATTATGGGAACACTTACCGATGCGGACCGGTACTATCTCGCAGAGAATCTGATGGCGATTCTTGAACGAGACTACCGTGCGGTTGCCGAAGCACATTTGCGGGCAGGATGGGCTCCGCGAAATGTATCCCTGGATCAATTTGAAATCGGAATACGGACAGTAATGGAACCGATATTCAACAAGTCGGTCGGCATGATTTCATTTGGAAAACTTTTGGGTCGCCTCTTCAGAACAGCGCGCCAGTTTGGCATTCCAATGCAGCCTCAATTGCTTCTTTTTCAAAAAACATTTCTCAATCTTGAAGGCTTGGCCCGTACTCTGTATCCAGACCTCGACTTGTGGACTGCAGGCAGGCCTTATGTGGAGAAGTGGGTTCAAGAGAGATACAGCGTACAAAGCACACTGAACAAAATTCGCGATGAAGCGCCCTACTGGATGTCCGCGGTGCCAGAGTTGCCGCAGCTTGCTCATGAAGTACTATCCAATATTCGTGACAACCAGGCTAAGGGCAGTGGTGGCAGAGGATTGTCCCAAAGGATAATGGCCACTTATCGTAGTTCTTTTTTTGCACTGATGGGAATAGGGGCATCAATTATTACGGTTTTGAACTGGTCCAGCAATGGATTCGGATTTTGGGTTTTGATTACAACTCTGGCTGCTATTGGATTTTTGGCCGCTGCTTGGCCACGCGGGGATGTCCATGACTAGCACTCACGGTCCAATCAAGAATTGTTCGATTAGTTGGACAGAGTGAATTATTCCTGCATCAGTTCAATGTAAAAATCTTGTTCTTTTATTCATGGGCTAGAATACTGTGGGCATAGCAGGCAATTCCGGAACCCCCTGGACAGAAAGGGAAATTAACTTGACTGTTGCATGCTATTTTGAAATGCTCAACAACGAATTGTCGGGTCAACAGTACAGAAAAATTGACTACAATCGTTGATTGCAGGAACAATTGGCAAACAGAAGCAAAGGTGCCATAGAGTATAAATTTCGAAATATCAGTGCTGTGCTTTCAATCCTTGGCTATCCCAGAATAAATGGCTACCTGCCAGCCTTTAACATACAAGGCGCACTTGTTGGCGGAGTTGAACGATATATGGAACTGGAACCTCTGGATCCCCTGATTGACAATCTTGTTCAGTCCAGAGCAAATCAGCCCGAGCGCAATATACCCGGCGTAGTTACTTGGCCGAATGCACCGGAAATTATCCCAATTCAACCTGTGCCCGACGTGGTGGGACATTCCCCCAAGTACCATTCCATGCTCAGTCATTTGTTGAAAAAGCACGACCGCGTAGCTCGCGATATTCAACTTCGTGAACTTGGAGACCTTGGTGAAGCAATGGTCCTCAACTCGGAAATCAAACGCTTGAGAGTATTGGGCAGAAACGATCTTGCCAAAAAAGTGCGGTGGGTGGCAAAGCTGGACGGAGACAGTGCCGGATTTGACATACGCTCGTTCAACCAGGAAGGTGAAGAAAGGTATTTGGAGGTCAAGACAACTGTGGGAGGAGACAAGACCCCGTTTTTTATTTCTGAGAATGAACGAAATTTTTCAGAGGAAAACCCCGGAAAATCCAGAATTTACAGACTCTACGATTTTCTGCGAAATCCTGCTGCCTTCAAGGTCAAGCCACCGCTTGAAGAAACATTTTATTTGAACCCGACAAATTATCGAGCTTCACTACGATGAAATGCTGTCCAAAATGATGAATTTATCAAATTTTGGGACTTACTACCATTTTGCAAATTCATTTTGCGGGGCTCGTACCCCCGCGATGTTCATGGCATTGACCGGACTTGGCAGGATGCTGGGGGTTGAACTTGGCTTGAGCGGTCAGCATAGCGCAGGCAACTGACAGCAGGCGGTCGGCGACGGAGCGCAAGGCCCGGGAATGCCCATGTCCGCGTTGTCGAAGTTCCTGGTATTTATTCTTACAGACCGGGTCTCTCTGCACGGCGACCCGTGCCCAATGGTACAAGGCTTCCTGAAGTCGCTGGTGAGGTGCGCGGCGCTTGGCAACCCGGCAGCTGCCGCCGGAGCGGAGAGTGACAGGTGCGACACCGCAAAGGCATCGCAGGGCACCGAGGTCTCGATTCTGGATGGCTTCGGCGGCTTCGCTCAGCAACGTTGCCAGCACGCTCGGCCCCACGCCCGGCAAGGAGCGCAGAATCGCGGCGTCGCGTTGCGACACGGTATCCGGGTCGGTTGATTCTTCTGAATGGTCGAAGGCTTTCAGCCGGCGTTCGATTTCTCTGCGAGTGTCGGCCAGCTGCTAGTTGATCAAGGTCAGCTGTTCGACAGCGATGCCGATTTGTGCAACGGCCGCGGCCACGGTGCCGGGGGCGACCGGCATCGTCGGCTGTCGGAGTTGCCGAAGCAGTTGTGCAGCATTGAAGCGGCGAATGCGATAACGCTTCAGCAGGGTTGTCAAGGACTCTTCGTCAAGCCGCTGTGCATCTTCCGGCGTCGGCACCAGATTCCACAGTTCGAGAAGCCAGGCATCGGCCAGATGACTGCCGGCCATCTCCGAGAACTGCGGATAATAGTTCCACAGACAGTTTCGCATGCGATGGCCAGGGCGAGTGCGTTCGCGAACCAGGTCGGATAGGTTGCGCGACCGTGCCCGCAGCATTTCGGTGTCCGCGTCCGGCTGCTTCAGCCGCCGAAACGCTTGCGGATCCGTTCGCAAAGCCGAAGCCAGCACTTCGGCATCGCGACGATCGTCCTTGGCACCGGACATCCAGAAGCGGTCGCGGAAGCGGTCCAGCTACTTCGGATTAAGAGCACACACGTTGAATCCTAGCCCCAGCACCTCGCCGTCCGCGCTCGTCACGCAAGCCTGATGTGAACGGGTCGCCCAGTCAATCCCCACAGTCCATCGATTTTCTTTGCTCATCATTCCCTCCTTCATATACAATTCAATAGTTACAGTAAATCAAGGTTGCCGCAATGCCGCAGCCGTTTCCTGTACTCGGTGCTCGAAGCACAATCTTACTACAGGGCTTCTGCATTGCGGCCAGCCACCGGGGCGCTAGTCCCAAATAGGCGTTCGAGACGCAGGAATTATATGGCTGCTCCCGGCGGGCCGACCTTTGCAGCAGCCAATACCAGCTAGCTGGTATTGGCTGCTGGTTTATGAATATAAATGGTACAGGATGCACTGATACCGAAATAATCAAAAAAGTTAAAAGGAACTAATTATGGGAATTTTAGAATCGGTATTAAGCACTATATTAAGGAAGATGGCTAATGGTGGTAATTACAAACCTAACAAATATCGGCATGTAAAAGATTATTGGAATAATTTTCAAATTTGGATATCAATTCAAATAAAGTATCGCCATTCGGGTAATTTTCAATACTTCCGAAGAAAGATAGATTTCGATCATGATGATAAGATTAGAAGTGAGAGGGAAAGTTCTTTTGATCCTCCGAGTTACGATGACATAATAGAAATATGCAAGGAATTAAAGAGACTCGGTAAAAATGCCAATGATGAAGGATTTGAAGAATGGCTTGAAAATATAGGAACAGAATTGTTTAAGCAGGATATGGAAATATGTTTTTATATAAGATCTGGATATAATTTTTCTGAAAAAAGAGATGCTAAAAGATTAATTGAATACCTAAAGAAGCAACCATCACCTGACTACCCCCCCCCCCCTGAACCTTTCGGAAGACTGCCTGGCAGTCTCCCCGACCTGCCTATCGATTAGCCGAGAACATTTCGTACTCGGAAGGTTCGGAAGTAGGTGTTGCTTCTATCAGCGCCACCACCATCATCACCTGCACCCATGTTGGTAACCTTAGCTGGGTCAGCAAACGGGTTGGCTAATCAAGCCGTACCGAGTTTTGAATCCGATCTTGGGCTGGAAGGTATTCTCCCCGACTGCTCGCACCATCGTCAATGGAACGTATGGGTAGTAGAACATACCAGCATCGTAAGGTGAATTACCTCTAAAACCGACTGTGATGTAGTCTGCAACAGATAAGGATCCATGTTGCTATGCCGCCACGCGGCCGGTTGACTTCTGAATGCTATTTATAAATTGGCAGATCTGAAAAAACTGCATTTGCGGGGAGATCCTCAGGCGCGCGCTCCGAGCAAAGAAAAAGAGGAGCCTGTGCTCCCCCTTTCTGTCAATTCTGCCCGACTGCTACGCGTACCGATATCCGTTCCTGCTGTCTCCGTGGCCGTCCTTCTCCAGCCTCTTCAGCACCCCGTTCCAGCCTCTCCGGTCTACTTCCCTGTACATTCTTTTCATGTCTCTGCCTTTTACCATGATGCCCCTGCTCGCATCTGGCTTCCACGACCTCAGGAACTCGTCCTCGGCTTCAAGTTCCGCCATGGCCGCCGAGTGCTCCATTAGTTCTTTTGATGTCTTTACAAGTTCATGCATGCTTTTATCATCCATTATTCATTCTCCGTCTTTAATCTGTTTTCTTCATAGAAATCTATTCGATCGCTTCCTGCTTTCCATGCAGTGATCAATCTCTCATCTCCGTTAACTACTATCATGGAGCCTTCATAAAACCGGCCGGATTTTGTTCTGCCAATGAATAAATTCCTTTCCTCCCCATTCCTGTACTGCTTTTCAGTATATACATAGTACCCATCAATAAAGACATGCTGGACATCCTCAAACTTTACCTTGTGCTTTATCCAAACCTTGTCTCTTTTAACTGGATCCCAATGAGGAGGCATAATTGCAACTATTATAACGCGACTGGTATTTTAATGTCAACTATCGCCGCGAGCTCTCAGCAATTCTCATTTTAAATGGCTTGTGAAATTGTCACCTCCTGAATGAAGTGAAGAAAACGATTATATACAAGGATTTGGAAGAATCGAGGGTGGCTAAGGCGATCGGCCTTGCACCAGCTTCTTCAGCAGTGACTCCCAGTTATCGAAGTACAGGTACTCGGGTACCAAGGCCAAGTGGGTGAAGAAGTCGCGTCGGGCAGCGAGTTTTTCCCGGGCTTTCTGCCAGAGCCGGCACATCTCGTCGCAGACAGTGTGGATGGCGAAGGCGATGAAGTTGAGCACCAGCAGCACGTTGGCCAAGCCTTTCTGGCCGTGTCCGAAGTTGTGTTCAAGGTGGTATCCGTTGTTCTTGAGTTCGCTGAAGGATTCGTTTTCGATTTTCCATCGGCTTCGTGCACACTCGACCAGTTGCTTGACGTTGCTTCGCCTCGTATCTTTTTGTATTTGCTTATTTATTTTTAAAATGAGAATTGCTGCCCAAGAAACTACATTTTTCGGGCTTGAAACGCAGATTTCGCCGGTTTTGTTAATTCTCCACCCCACCGCTCAAAGGCTGCTCGGCGGCATGCCCGAGACCGGGGTCAACCTCTTGTTAAAAATAATAAAAATTGACGAATTAGCTATAACTTATCATCAATACCTGCTTCATTGAGAATACTATTGGCAGTATGGCGACTTTTAATTTTTCTGGGTACAAAAATACCTTTCTTTCCGGTTTCTGGATTCTCCCATACTTCATGCTTGGACTGCCGGTCCAATACAAAACCATGCTTCTTCAAAATTTTCACAACATCCGAATAATAACCTATCGGCATCATTGAGTCGCCATTGTTTCCACAGGGCGCTCAAACAATACCGGGAGAAATAATCCCTTCAAAGTTTCTTTTAGAGGTTTTTCGACCAGATCTCTGGTAGAAATTTCACCTTGGTAATAGTTGCGAATAATAACTTCTGGAGCTATTTCGTAAAAAGCATCCATAAATTCCTCTTCGGTTTCACCTTCAATATGCAAACCGAATATGTTGCTTTCTGAATAGTAAACTTTGGCCTCTTCGTCCCATACCGGTCTGACGTAAAATCTGAATTTGTTATTCATAAAGCATCACCCATCACAAAATAAACGAGTAAATTTAATTATAACTAAATATATTAAAAAACTTACCGTATTTATTGACTGTACAAAATTTCTTTCATTTTACGTAATGTTAGATTTCTCTGAACAATACCATTCCTTATAAAAGGATATTTTTCCATCAACCATTCTTCCGCTTCAAACATCGCACCACAAATGTTTTCTGAATGGCTAATATGAGCATTTGTATTATACATCTCGTTGAATGCAATCAAGTATAAAGCAAAGCTTGACATCCCCGTCTTGACCCAGCCGCCGCAAGCGGCAGGTATCAACGCGTCCGAAACTCGCAATTCGCCGAAAAATCGCCGCTCGGCTACGCAGAAAACCTCGGACAAAGCCCAGAATCGCTGCTCAGGTCGTTTTCATGCCGCGGTCAAACCCGGCAAATCAGTAAATTCGACTTCAATTTCTTCCAACAGGAACACACTCAAATGTATATTATTCTTCCATACTATGACTACACACAGTAAAACGGAGCAATCAAGTCTTGGCTGAACTTGCAAAATCTGCAAATCGTTTTTTTCAGCGCAAGCATATTTGGTTAATTCTTGCGTCCTTCGGCATTATTGCAGTGTCCGTTTTTTGGCCAAAATGGCTGTATGAAACTGTGGTTTTCATACTTGAGAACAATTTGCAAGTTGCACCCCTTGTGGTTCCGGGCATTCTTATTTCAGCCTGGGTGAATGCAAGTGGTGCCGGCGAAAATATAAAGCGAATTTTTGAAGCCAATCTTCATGCTTCCATTCTGATGGCATCTGCGGTCGGAGCTTTAACACCCGTATGCGGCCTATGCGTATTGCCGCTAATGGTCGGACTGCTGGTTTCCGGAGTTCCATTTGCACCTGTCATGGCTTTCTGGCTTTCCTCGCCAATTACAGATCCCGCCATGCTTGCGGCAACTACTGCGGTTCTGGGGCTGAATTTTGCCATTGGAAAAACAATTGCTGCATTTGCTATCGGAGTTTTTGGCGGGTACGCGACAGTTGCTTTAAGTAGTACTGTGTGGATTGCGACCCCCCTCAAACAAGGTGGTCTGGTCGGAGCACTGGCAACAAAAACCTGTGGCGATAAAGTTCAATTCATCGTTGCTGTATGGAAGTATAACGACCGAAAACAACAAATGCTTCGTGAAATTTGGGCAATGGCCAAGCTTGTTTTCGTCTGCTTGAGCTTGGCGTTTACTGCCGAGCGACTGCTGCAAGGATGGTTGCAGCCAGAAGCATTGTCAATGTATGTTGGCAGCGGTGCCTGGTGGGCAATTCCGCTCGCCGTCTTCGTCGGAGCACCCATGTATTTGGACAGCTATGCCGCCCTTCCCCTAGTCCGCGCAATGATTGATTTTGGCATGTCCTCAGGAGCAGCAATGGGTTTTCTGATATCTGGCGGAATTGTGAGCATCTGGGGTGCCATGGCAATTTTCCCTGTCCTCAAAACCAAGCCGTTTGTTTTTTTCCTGATTCTGGCAGTAGCAGGCTCTCTGCTCGCAGGCTGGTCCTACGAATTTGCTGTATCCTGAGAGATTTCAAAATTGCATCAAATCATACCAGCATTTTTTGAAGCAAACATTTGCTGTTACACCTATGCACCTTGTTCAATACGCACCTTCCTCAGTCGCAGTGCATTCCCGACAACGCATAAATCTGACAGGCACATGGCGATTGCTGCGATAACGGGTGAAAGCAGTATGCCAAGTACAGGATAGAACAATCCAGCGGCAATCGGAATACCCAGGCTGTTGTAGAAAAATGCAAAAAACAGGTTTTGACGAATATTTTTGATTGTCGCTTCGGAAAGGTTTCTTGCGTGAATTATTCCGCGCAAGTCTCCATTCAAAATAGTTATGCCAGCACTCTCCACAGCAATGTCAGCACCGGTGCTCATCGCGATACCGACATTTGCAGTGGTCAGCGCCAGTGCATCATTGATTCCGTCGCCAGCAACAGCAACGCAGTATCCTTTTGCTTGCAGTTGTGTTACCACAGCTGCTTTTTCTTCAGGCAGCAAACCCGCGTGCACCTCTTCAATCCCCAGCTGGGTTGCGACTGTCTTCGCAGCTCGTTCATTGTCACCTGTCGCCATTACAATGCGGATTCCTCTACGTTGCAGGTTTGCCAACATGCCCCGGGTTGATTCTTTAACAGGGTCTTCAATAGCCATGAGACCCAGAAATTTTTGATCCGCTGCGACAAATACGACTGTTTTCCCTTGGTCCTGAAGCTGCTCCACTTTTTGCTCTGAATAATCCGGGTCGCAACCTTGGGATTTCAAAAATTCGGAATTGCCCAGAACAATTTTGCGACCGCTGCTCTCGCCAGTCGCACCCTGACCAGAAAAAGCCTTGAACTGGCTTGCCGGACGTATTGCAATATTCTTTTCTTTCGCAGCATTGACAATTGCAGAAGCCAAAGGATGTTCGCTAACAACTTCTACTGCCGCCGCTGCTTCCAGAAGGGTGGTTTCCGAGTGTTCGCCGACAGGCAAAATTTCTGTCACAGCTGGTTTTCCAACAGTAAGCGTTCCCGTTTTGTCAACGACCAGCGTATCCACTTTGGACAGAACTTCCAGGGATTCCGCCTCTTTAACCAATACGCCGGCCCGCGCTCCGCGACCAACAGCTACAGTTATGGACATAGGCGTAGCGAGTCCAAGTGCGCAAGGACAGGCGATGATCAGAACCGAAACAGAAACCAGCACTGCAAAAGCAAGCGCCGGAGGCGGTCCCCAGACAAGCCAGACAATAAATGTAGCTATTGCTATGCAAACCACGATTGGAACAAACCAGGCGGACACGATATCTGCAAAGCGCTGGACTGGTGCGCGACTGCGCTGAGCTTCGGCAACCATTCGAACAACCTGCGCCAGCGTAGACTGATCATGTTTCTGCGCAACTTTTACAACAAGTGCTCCAGAACCGTTAATAGTACCGCTTGTGACCCGGTCGCCAACTGATTTTTCAACAGGGAAAGACTCTCCTGTCAACCAGGATTCGTCAATACTTGAAGACCCGGTCTGCACAGTTCCATCAAGCGGAATGCTTTCTCCCGGTCGTACCTGAATGAGATCGCCTATATTCAACTCTTCAACCGGAACTTCTACGAGACTGTCGTCCTGATTTAACTTCAATGCAGTCTTCGGCATCAGGTCAAGCAGCGACCGAACCGCTCCACCTGTCCGCTCAATGGCTCTTGCCTCAAGAATTTGCCCTAGCAGTATCAATACAATGATTCCTACCGCCGCCTCAAAATAAACAGTGGCAACACCGTCTGCATTGCGAAAATCCGAAATAAAAAGTTCTGGCCAAACAACTGCAAACAAACTGAAGAAATATGCCGCGGTTACCCCGGTTGCAATAAGCGTATACATGTTCAGACTACGGTTTTTCACGGATGCCCAGCCACGCACGAGAAAAGGCAGGCCGCACCAGAAGTAAATCGGCGTAGTCAATGCCAGTTGTATCCAGACAGAGGCTTCTTTTGAAACCAGCCAGTCAAGAGAAATCCCTATGTGGGGTGCCATCTCTAGCGCTATCACTGGAATACCAAGAAGCAAACCGACCCAAAATCTGCGCTTAAAGTCAATCAACTCTTCATTTGGACCT
This sequence comes from Arenicellales bacterium, assembly GCA_965203865.1. Lineage (GTDB taxonomy): Bacteria > Pseudomonadota > Gammaproteobacteria > Arenicellales > JAJDZL01. The sequence goes on along the minus strand of OZ241916.1, from coordinate 73,071 downwards.
TCGGGCGCATCAAATGCTACCATGGACTCAAGAGACATTCCGCAAGACGGGCAGTCACCCGACTTGCTTTCAATAATTTCCGGATGCATCGGGCAAGTGTACTGCACTGCTTGAGGAGAGCAGTGAGATTGATGACAACTACTCATAATAACTAATTTTGACAGAATAAAAAATGCGCTTTAAGTTCAAAACAGGCGCAGTAAGAATTTCGGCACTGGCCAAAGCCGATACTACTATACCATTAAATATTACGTAGAAAGATTTACTTGACGTGCATCTAAATTAAAGCATTCAGGGCATTCAATCGTTCTGCATCACGATTGATACGCAAGCACACGGCTATTTGTCGCAGATGTATGGACATGTGAACTACACTGTTGTGAGCGATGCTCGAAAATTGCCGGTAATGTATCGGATATTACTACGCTGATTCTTTCCCGCCTACCAGTTCATCCGCCCCGTCAGCATGACCCTGTGGTCCGGCCGCTTGCTGCTTGCTTCGCGACGCTCGAACTCCAGGCCTGAAGAGATTGCTGAACCGCCCGCATAGCGCATGCCGATGCGGTAGTCGCGCCTGCTGCCGTCTTCCGCTCCGAATCCAACATACGGCGTGTGCAGCCCGCTGCTTCCGTAGAATCGATAGCCAACCTCCGCGTCCAGACGCGTCGCCAAGCTGTTCTCTTCGGACGATGTGCGACTGGCGGCGCTGCTGTCCCACAGAGAGTCGACACCGCTTTCCGCCTGACCGTGCGACAGCGAAGACCTGTAGGTCATGCCGGTCTCTCGTCCATCCACCCGGCATCCCACAGTCAAGCCGGCGCCCCACTCCTTCCGGTCGCTTTCATGGTCCACCAGGACGCGTGCCGTCGCAACCACCTTCATTCCGGTCGCAGAATTGCCGTAGCTGGCAGCGCCGCCCATTTCAAAGCCGGTTCCGGTGTCGCCGTCGCCGCCGTCCCAGCGCACGCCGGCCTCGCCCGAAAGCACCAGCGAAGCGCCGGATTCAAGCACGCCGCTGCGGTGCCTCTCAATCGCAATGCGCATCCCTTGCGCCCGCGACTTCGATCCCATCGGACGCTGCGCATCCCCCTCGACCTCGTTCTGCAGACCCCAGGCCTCGCCCTTCAGATCCACCTGAACCAAACGGCCGTCTGCCGAACCACTAGCTGAAAACAGGCGATAGCGACCGCCGAAAGCCGCACTGGCCAGCTTCATCTTGCTGGAGGATGATTCAGTATCTTCGTCGTTGTAGCTGATCTTGCCCCTGCCGTAGCCGACCGCCGCCCACAGGCTCGCCGACTCCGACACCGACCAGCCAACATAGGGATTCAGCGTCTTCACCCGCATCTTCAGCACGCCGCCGGTGCCGCCGATACTGCCCCGATAGCCGAAGCTTCCCTTCGACGCGCCAACCGCCACGCCGACCAGAATGCCGGACTCGCTCAGCGTGTCGGTGCCAATATTCAGTGACGCCAGCTCGCCGTCCCATGTCAGCGCACCCTCGCCGCTGCCCGACATCTTGCGATAGTCAACCGAGCCCCACACTGTCAGGATGCCGGAATGGCCCCCGCCGGACGCACCGGCCGAGCCAGCCGCACCCAGAGCACTCGGCGAGTAGACGAAGCTCGCACCGTCCAGTGAACGGTACAGCGACATCTCCGAACGCTCCAGGCCGCGGTCGCGTTCGCGATCGTGCTTCACGGCACGCGCCAGAATCGAAAGCAGGCCGCTGTTCGCAAACCCGCCAGTCGCCGGCACATCAACCGGCGGCGCATTGACCGGCGGGGAAATCGCCGCGCCGCCGACCACCGAAGCCACCCGGCTGCTGACCGCCGCCACCACGCTCGTGGTAACCTCGCGCGCAACCTCCGCCACAATCTCCATGTCCAGCTCGTCCTGCACCAGTTCGTCGTTGTCCGTTATGGTGCCCGTGCCGCTGGCGGCCACCAGCGTGTACGACGGGTTCGGGTTGCTCAGGGTGACGACCACCGTCTCGTCCGGCTCCGACAGGATATCCCCGATCACTGAAACCTCAATCGTCTGGGTTGTCACATTCGCCGCAAACGTCAGCGTGCCGCCGGCAATCGCCGCGTAGTCGACTCCCGACTCCGCCGTGCCCGTGCCTGCATCCGCATAGTCCACCGTCACCGGAGCCGTCGGCGCCGGCGCCAGCGTAACCGTGAACGTCAGCGTGACCGTCTCGTCCTCGTCGACCTCTTCAACAGTCGGCGAATCAATCGAAATGCCCGGGTCGTCGTTGGTAATCGTACCGGTGCCGCTTGATGTCGCAATCGCCGTGCCCGCAGACGCGCCGCTCAGCGTGACCACAACGGTCTCGTTCGGCTCGAACGCCAGGTCGCCGGTCACCGACACCGTAATCGTCTTGCTCGTATCCCCCGCATTAAACGACAGCGAGCTGGCTGCGACCGCCGTGTAGTCGGGCCCCGATGTCGCCGTACCGCCCGTAACGGCGTAGTTCACTGTCACATCCTGGTAGCTGGCCGGACTCAGCGAAACCGTGAAAACCAGGTCATTCGAATCGCCGTCATCGCCTTCTGCCATGCTCGGCGAGTCGATCGAAAAGCCCGGCGTGTCGTTGTCCCTGATCGTACCGGTGGCGCTCGCCGTCACGATGTCCGCACCCGACGGACTGCTCAGCGTGACGACCAACGTCTCGTCCGGCTCGTTCACCGTGTCGCCCGTCACCGACACCGTAATCGTCTTGCTCGTCTCCCCCATAGCAAACGTCAGCGTGGTGCTGGCGGCCAGCGCCGTGAAGTCGGTGCCCGAAGTCGCCGTGCCGCCCGTACGGGCGTAGTTCACCGTCACCTGAGACGACGACGCCGGACTCATCGTCACCGTGAACACCAGGTTCACCGAGCTGCTGTCGCCTTCCGTCACGCTCGCATCGGCAATCGAAAGACCCGGATCGTCGTTGGTGATCGTGCCGGTGCCGGTCGCCGTCGAGATGTTCGTGCCCGACGACGCACCGCTCAGCGTAATCACCACGGTCTCGTCCGACTCGTACGTCGCGTCCCCCGACACCGTCACCGTAAACGTCTGGGTCGTGGTCCCCGCCGCAAACGTCAGCGTGGTGCTGGAGGCAAGCGCCGTGTAGTCGGTCCCCGACGTCGCCGTGCCGGTACCCGCATCAGCGTAGTTCACCGTCTCCTGGATCGCCGATGCCGGACTCAGCGTCACCGTGAACGTCAGGTTCGTGGTGCTGCTGTCGCCCTCCGCCACGCTCGGCGAGTCGATCGAAAAGCTCGGCGTGTCGTTGTCCGTGATCGTACCCGTGCCGCTCGCCGTCGCGACCGCCGTGCCCGCCGACGCATTGCTCAGCGTGACCGTCAATGTCTCGTTCGCCTCGTGCATCGTGTCCCCCAACACCGAAACGCTAATCGTCTGGCTCGTCACACCCGCCGCAAACGTCAGCGTCCCCGAGACCGCCGTGTAGTCGCTTCCCGCCGTCGCCGTGCCGTCCGTGCTGGCGTAGTCGACCGTGTACTGCGAATTGCCCGCACCGCTCAGCGTCACTGTGAACGTCATGTTCACCGAGCTGCTGTCGCCCTCCGTCGCGCTCGCATTGCCGATCGAAAATTTCGGGTCGTCGTCCGTGATTGTACCAGTGCCGCTTGATGTCCCGATCTCTGCATTGCCGGTCGCATCGCTCAGTGCAACCACCACCGTCTCGCCCGCGCCCTCGTCGGTCGTGTCCCCTGTCACCGACACCATGAACGTCTTGCTCGTATCCCCGGCCGCAAACGTCAATGTGGTAGCCGAGATCGCCGTGAAGTCGGTCCCCGCAGTCGCCGTGCCCGCAGTTGCAGTCGCATAGTCCACTGTCGTAGCCTGGTAGCTGGCCGGACTCAGTGTCACTGTGAACTCCAGATTCGTCGTGCTGCTGTCGCCCTCCACCACGCTCGGCGAGTTGATCGAAAAGCTGGGTGTGTCGTCGTCCGTGATCGTGCCGGTGCCGCTGGCTGTCACAATGTCCGCACCCGAGGCGCTGCTCAGCGTGACGATCACGGTCTCGTTCGCCTCGTTGATCGTGTCGCCCGTCACCGACACCGTGATTGTCTTGCTTGTTTCGTTCGCCGCAAACGTCAGCGTGGTGCTGGCGGCCAGCGCCGTGAAGTCGGTACCCGACGTCGCCGTGCCGCCCGTGCGAGCGTAGTTCACCGTCACCTGCGACGACGATGCCGGACTCATCGTCACCGTGAACACCAGGTTCACCGAGCCGCTGTCGCCCTCCGTCACGCTCGGCGAGTCGATCGTAAGGCCCGGATCGTCGTTGGTGATCGTGCCGGTGCCGCTCGCCGTCGAGATGTTCGTGCCGGCCGATGCACCGCTCAGTGTAATCACCACCGTCTCGTCCGCTTCGTGGGTCGTGTCCCCCGACACCGATACCGTGATCGTCTGGGTCGTGGTCCCCGCCGTAAACGTCAGCGTGGTGCTGGAGGCAAGCGCCGTGTAGTCGGTACCCGACGTCGCCGTGCCGGTGCCCGCATCCGCATAGTTCACCGTCACCTGGGTCGCCGACGCCGGACTCAGCGAAACCGTGAACGTCAGGCTCGTCGTGCTGCTGTCGCCCTCCGCCACGCTCGGCGAATTGATCGAGAAGTTCGGCGTGTCGTTGTCCGTGATCGTGCCGGTGCCAGTCGCCATCGAAATCGCCGTGCCCGCCGACGGATCGCTCAGCGTGACCACCACCGTCTCGTTCGCCTCGTTCATCGTGTCGCCCGTCACCGACACCGTAATCGTCCGGCTCGTGGTCCCCGCCGGAAACGTCAGCGTGCCGGAGACCGCCGTGTAGTCGGTTCCGGCCGTCGCACCGTTCGTAGCCCCGTCCGAACTGGCGTAGTCGACCGTGTACTGCGATGCGGCCCCCGCACCCAGCGTCACTGTGAATGTCATATTCACCGAGCCAGTATTACCCTCCGTCGCACTCGCATTGCCGATCGAGAATTTCGGATCGTCGTCCGTGATCGTCCCGGTGCCGCTCATCGTCGAGATTCCCGTGCCGGCCGACGGGCTGCTCAAAGTGACCACCACCGTCTCGCCCGCACCCTCGTCCATCGCGTCGCCCGTCACCGGCACCGTAATCGTCTGGCTCGTCTCATTCGCTGCAAACGTCAGCGTGGTGCTGGCGACCGCCGTGTAGTCGGTCCCCGATGTCGCCGTACCGCCCGTACGGGCGTAGTTGACTGTCAGCGACGATGTACTTGCCGCACTCAGCGTCACGGTGAAAACCAGGTTGTTCGAGTCGCCGCTGTCGCCCTCGACCACGCTCGGCGAGTTGATCGAAAATTTCGGGTCGTCGTCCGTGATCGTGCCGGTGCCGGTCGCCGTCGAAATCGCCGTGCCCGACGACGCATTGCTCAGCGTGAGCACCACCGTCTCGCTCCCTTCATCCGCCGTGTCGCCGGTCACCGATACCGTAATCGTACGGGTCGTGACCCCCGCCGCAAACGTCAGCGTGCCGGCAGTGACCGCCGTGTAGTCGGTCCCCGACGTCGCCGTGCCGCCCGTCTGCGCGTAGCCCACCGTGTGCTGCGTCGCGCCCGCCGCACTCAGTGTCACCGTGAACGTCAGGTTCGTCGTGCTGCTGTCGCCTTCCGCCACCGTCGGCGAGTTGATCGAAAATTTCGGATCGTCGTCCGTGATCGTGCCGGTGCCGGTCGCCGTCGAAATCGCCGTGCCCGACGACGAATTGCTCAACGTGATTACCACCGTCTCGTTCCCTTCATCCACCGTGTCGCCCGTCACCGACACCGTGATCGTCCGGGTCGTCGTATTCGCCGCAAATGTCAGCGTGTTGCTGGCGACCGCGGTGTAGTCGGTCCCCGACGTCGCCGTGCCGCCGGTCCGGGCGTAGTCCACCGTCAGCGACGACGTGCTCGCCGCGCTCAGCGTCACCGTGAACACCAGATTCACCGAGCCGCTGTCGCCCTCCACAACGCTCGGCGAGTTGATCGAGAAATTCGGGTCGTCGTCCCGGATCGTGCCGGTGCCGATCGCCGTCGAAATCGCCGTGCCCGACGACGCATTGCTCAGCGTGATCACCACCGTCTCGTTCGATTCGTCCGTGGTGTCGCCTGTCACCGATACTGTAATCGTCTGGGTCGTCGTCCCCGCAGCAAACGTCAGCGTATTGGCGGTGACCGCCGTGTAGTCGGTCCCCGACGTTGCCGTACCGCCCGTCTGGGCGTAGCCCACCGTGTGTTGCGATGCGCCCGCCGCACTTAGTGTCACGGTGAACACCAGGTTCACTGAGCCGCTGTCGCCTTCAGTCACGCTCGGCGAATTGATCGAGAATTTCGGATCATCGTCCGTAATCGTGCCGGTGCCGGTCGCCGTCCCGATGGTCGAACCCGACGATGCGCTGCTCAGCGTGATGATCACCGTCTCGTTCGACTCGTCCAGCGTATCGCCCCTCACCGACACCGTGATCGTCTGGCTCGTCGTGCCTGCCGCAAACGTCAGCGTGCTGGCAGACAGCGCCGTGAAGTCGGTGCCCGACGCCGCCGTGCCGCCTGTCCGGGCGTAGTTCACCGTATGCTGCGACGCGCCCGCCGGATTCAGCGAAACCGTGAACGTCATGGTCACCGAGCCGCTGTCGCCTTCCGTCACGCTTGGCGAGTCGATCGAAAAGGAAGGCGTGTCGTTGTCCGTTATGGTCCCGGTGGCGCTTGCTGTCGCGATCGACGTGCCCGCCGACGCATTGCTCAGCGTGACCGTCAATGTCTCGTTCGCCTCGTTGACAGTGTCCCCCGTCACCGAAACTGCAAATGTCTGGCTCGTGGTCCCGGCCGCAAACGTCAGCGTGCCGGAAACCGCCGTGTAGTCGGTTCCCGCAGTCGCGGTCCCGTCTGAACTGGCGTAGTCGACCGTGTACGACGATGAACCCGACCCGCTCAGCGTCACGGTGAATGTCATGTTCACCGAGCCGCTGTCGCCCTCCGTCGCGCTCGCATCGGCAATCGAAAATTGCGGATCGTTGTCCGTGATCGTGCCGGTGCCGGTTGCCGTCGAAATGCCCGTGCCCGCCGTCGCATTGCTCAGCATAATCACCACCGTCTCGCTCGCACCCTCGTCCGCCGTGTCGCCCGTCACCGGCACCGTAATCGTCTGGGTCGTCACCCCCGCCGCAAACGTCAGCGTGCCGCTAGCGACCGCCGTGTAGTCGGTACCCGACGTCGCCGTGCCAGTCCCCGCATCGGCGTAGTCGACCGTCAGAGCCGACGTGTACGACTCACTCAGCGTCACCGTGAACGTCAGATTGCTGGTGTCGCCGCTGTCGCCTTCCGCCACGCTCGGCGAGTCAATCGAGAATTTCGGATCGTCGTCCCGGATCGTCCCGGTGCCGCTCGCCGTCCCTATGGTCGAACCCGATGTCGCACTACTCAGAGTGATCACCACCGTCTCGTTCGACTCGTCTACCGTGTCACCGTTCACCGGCACCGAAATCGTTCGCACCGGCAGTCCCGGGATAAACGACAGCGTGCCGCCCGTAATAGCTGTGTAGTCGGTCCCCGAAGTCGCAGTTCCCCCAGTGCCTTCGGCCCAGTCCACCGTGTACGTCCTCAATACGCTAAGCGGACTTGCAGTCACCGTGAAATTCAGGTTCACCATGCCGCTGTCGCCCTCCGTCACGCTCGGCGAGTCGATCGAAAAGGAAGGCCTGCTTTCGTTGTCGGTGGTGGTCATCCTCACATTCACGTTGGACAAGCCGTTGTACGTGCTGTCCCCGCTTGATGCCGGATCGAGCACAACAAAAAAGTCCTGGCTTCCGTCTTCTATATTGTCATCAACACCCGTTACGGTCACCGTCTGCGCGGTGCCGTAGTTCTGGGTCGTGAAGGTCAGCGTGCTGGGCGACACGCTGCCCTCGGTGGTGTCGCCGATGGAAAGAGCGACTGTCACATTGGCCGACGGCGCCAGCCTCAGCCTCACTGTGAACGTCGACTGGGTGCCCGCCTCCGTGACCGTGCTGCTGTTGGTGGGGGTGCTTGTGACCAGCTCCTTGGCGCTCGGCTTGATTGTGAAGGTGCCTTCGCTATACCACAACGGGGTGGCAGGTAAAACGCTAAAACCTATATATCCAGTTCTTTTGACCTGAACGGTAACTGATGTATTTGACGAGACAGTTAAGCAGTTGCCGGTGCACCCAAAAGTCAAAAGAAGGTTGTCATCTCTTTCATCGTCAACTTGATGACTACTGATTGTGAGGCCAGTGGGAGCACCGGAGAGCTGAATTTGATCGGCAGCAATATTTGTCAGAAACCCCCTTCCCGGATTGGCTGAATCAAGTATATCAAGCGTCGCACCATGTAATTGGTATGCAAAAATACTGCTTCCACTATACGGACTTTGAAATCCATTAATCTCCGCATTTGCATCAGGCAGCATGCAAACTGACATTGCCGCTGCCAGCAGCGAACAGGCAACGCGCCTGGCAAGCGCAGGTCCGCGGGCCGGGCTTTCGAATAGGCAAGCATTCCTGAATATACCCCCCCCCCTCACTAATTTATGCGCCAAAGCAAAACTCCTTCGACTGCAAAGCCAGACAATTGGTTCAATCAGCTTCAACATCAATTTCATCAGCTTGTACCCGAAAATCTTTTTACAACAAAATACTGAATCTACCCCAGCCCCGAGGACCGGAGAATTTTCAACGATTATAAACCATCCAGGCATGCAAAATTCATTCGCGATTCAAAGTTTTTTCACCCCCCCCCCTTCAATCGAAAATTCATAGTGAAATCAATTCATTATGAACGTACGTCCAAGAATGATCTATTCCATTTGCAGCCCCAAATTGGATTGCATGGGTCAGACTATTGCAAAGGTTTGACTTGTAGTCCAATGCAACGATCTGATTGAGCATGCTGGCGAGCAAATTTCAATTGCAGCAGAATTCTGGAAATTTTTTGAATGAACACAGAAATATTCAACTCCGGTGACTTGTTTGGAAAAGTTGAACCGGCATTACTGGAAAAATGGATTGATTTGCCCGAAGTGCGGTCATCAAATTTCGCCAACGGTCGGTACGGTTTTCGAGCAAACGAGTCTTTGTTCCGCTTCAATCGCCGATTCTGGGAACCTCAATTGCCGGATCAATTGCTGCAAGCCACCGTTGATCAGGTGCCAATTCTGGCTTCTCTTGATTCATTTTAGATGCATATTGCTTAATTGTTCCCGTTTACGGAAATAAAAAATAGTTTGATAAGATACACCGTGCTTCATATACTATTCAGTCTTCCCAACCGTATCCACTTGTTTATGCAGAGGAGGCCAACGCCATGCTTCGTCAATGCAACCTTGCAACGATTTTTGTAATTGCTACTCTATTTGCCAGTAGTATTTCAGCTCAAACATTTACCAATGTCATAACTTTTGGCGACAGTCTGAGTGACTCAGGCAACGTTGCCAGTACAGATTCCAATCTGGCAGAGGGAACAAGCTACACAACCAATCCTGACCCGGTAGCCTTCAAAACCATTGCCAAAGCGTTTGGGTTCTCTGGAGATAGCTCAGCCGACAGCGGTTCAAACTACGCCTGGGGCGGCGCATGCATGAATACAGGTCGACCTTGCGCTTACACGTCCACTCACATTCCTCAGCAAATTGATTCGTATCTCTCGCGTCCGGGCGCGAATATGAAGGCAGATCCAAATGCGTTGTATACGATTTGGGGTGGTGGCAACGATATTGAAAGTACGCTTGGAAGAGGTGTTGCCACTGCTTATCCAACTGACACAATTGCAGCCGCGACTGCTAACGTTGCGAATATCGTCAAGTTGAAAACTGCGGGAGCCCGTTATATCGTTGTCTATAACATGCCCAATATCGGCTTGTCTCCGAATGCAATCGCTCAGGGAGCAGCTGCTCAAGCTGCTTTGACTTCACTGAGTGCCGCTTATAACCAGGCGTTGTATGCAGGTCTTCGTCAGACCGAGGACGGGATCATACCCATGAATGTTGCCGCATTGTTTAGTGAAATTGTCAATGACGTTAACAGCGGGCAGAGCTCCTACGGGATCAATAATATTACGAATCCGGCCTGTCAGCCCGGTACATCAAACGCACTTCAATGCGGACCAGCAAGTTCCACTTCAACCGAGCAATACGCTGCCGGAACCAATCGAAACCATTTGTTCGCCGATGGCCAGCACCCATCCGGTATCGCACATGACATGATTGCACAATCAACTCTGTCTACACTATCCGCCCCCGTTCAGGTTTCGCTTGCAGGAGAAGCAGGAATCGATGTTATTGGAATCCATAGCAGCACGGTGCTCGGAGAACTATGGATGAACAGCGGGTTAGACAAAATGACGAATAGCACCAATGGCTTCGCATCGGTGAATATCAACCGATATAAAGCTTCCGCTACACCCAGACTGGGCGAGAATAAAGTACGCGCAAGCGTTGTAACACTGGGGTCTAGCTATCAGGTAACCTCAACTTCCTACATCACCGGTGCCTTGAGTATTGGCCGACACAAAAATTCCGTTTCCCAGTCCAGCATCAATAGCGACATTGCAGTCGCATCTGCAACAGGCACCTGGTTAAGAGGAGAAGACTTCTATATTAGCAGCGGCATTACCTTGGGTACGAACTCAACTGATATTACTCGTTCAATTCTTCTGGGGACAGCAACACGCAACGAACGCGGAGCGACCACATCCAGTCTCTACGGTTTGACTGCAAATTTTGGCTGGATGCTGAAAAATGCAGAACAGTCAACGCACGGCCCTTATTTCGGCGCTTCGTGGACCAAGCAGAAAATCAAAGGATATCGCGAAAACGGCGAACAATCCACTGCCATGAACTTCTCCGGCTTTAATCGGGACTCGTTGATTATCAAGGCGGGTTATCACTTCTCCAATTCAATTGGCCAGGACCAAAAGCGAAAACTGTATTCCCGGTTCACTTTCGAGAAGGAATTAAAAGACAACGCTGTCGAGGTAACCGGAGCATCCAACACCACCATGCCGGGAAAGTTCACATTGGCAGGCTTCCAGCCACCGAAACACTGGGCAACAATTGAAGTTGGCCTGCAGATGCCTTCAGTCGAAAATAGCGAGTTCATCGCGGGATACTCGGGTCAATTCGGAAGCAATTCACGAGTAAACCATCGAATTGAATTCAGGCATCGCACTGAATTTTAGTTTCCCGATCATTTTGGCTGCCTAAAACTTACCTGACAGTTGCATCTTGGCATCACATCGGCATATTTACCGAAATAATTTGACATGAACCATTAAACCAAGTAAATTAGTTGGTATTAACGGTTCTTATTTTGAAGATTTTGATATGCAACTGACGACCAGAGGCCGCTATGCGGTTACAGCAATGATGGATTTGGCTTTGCACGAAAGCTCGTCTGGGCGCGTTACATTGAAAAGTATCGCTCGGCATCAGGAACTTTCCGTGGCATATTTGGAGCAACTGTTTGCCAAGCTGAAAGCCAAAGGGCTGATTAGGGGAATTCGCGGCCCGGGCGGCGGCTATGCCCTTACAAGACCGGCCAATGAAATTTCAATCTATCAAATTATCAGCGCGGTTGACGAATCCGTTGACATCACAAAGTGCCAAGGTCGACAGGACTGCCAGGATGGAGAAGTTTGCCTTACGCACGAGCTTTGGTCAGATCTCAGTGAGAAAATGTCTGGTTTCCTTGATGAAATAAAGCTTGGTGACATCATTCAATCGCCCCGGGTTCAAGCAGTGGCAGAACGGCAGTCTTACCGTTGCCGCGAACTGGCGCACACACAAAATGTTGTGTTTAACTGAATTGTTCAACTGAAATTTCGCGAGATGCAAATGGATACCTTACCGAATGCCGAAATTGGTGGTTTTATTCAACGGGAGTACAAAGAGGGCTTTGTAACGGACATAGAATCCGATACGTTCGCTCCCGGACTGGATGAAGATGTCATATTGGCACTGTCCGCAAAAAAGGAAGAGCCTCAGTTTATGCAAGACTGGCGGCTAAAGGCTTTTGCACGCTGGAAAAAAATGCAGGAACCGGCGTGGGCGCACGTCAACTACAACCCAATCGACTACCAGTCAATCAGTTACTACTCCGCGCCCAAATCGAATGCTGACCGACCCAAAAGCCTGGATGAGGTCGACCCCAAGCTTCTGGAAACCTACGAGAAACTGGGAATTCCCTTGTCCGAGCAAAAAATGCTGGCCGGCGTAGCTGTCGACGCAGTATTCGACAGTGTTTCAGTTGCGACGACTTTCAAGAAAACCCTGTCGGATGCCGGCGTGATTTTCTGCCCGTTTTCGGAAGCGGTTCAGAAGCATCCCGAACTGGTTCAAAAATACCTGGGCACTGTTGTTCCCGCCGGCGACAACTTTTTCGCCGCGCTGAATTCCGCTGTATTCAGTGACGGATCGTTCGTTTACGTACCCAAAGGTGTTCGGTGTCCAATGGAGTTGTCAACCTATTTTCGAATCAATGCAATGAATACAGGGCAGTTTGAACGAACTCTGATCGTCGCTGACGAAGACAGCTACGTGAGCTATCTGGAAGGTTGCACAGCACCCATGCGAGACGAAAACCAGCTTCACGCTGCGGTAGTGGAACTTGTCGCAATGAAAAATGCTGAAATAAAGTATTCCACTGTCCAAAACTGGTACCCCGGCGACGAAGAAGGCAAAGGCGGAATTTATAATTTTGTTACCAAACGCGGCGCGTGTCGGGGAGAAAATGCGAAAATTTCCTGGACGCAGGTTGAAACCGGCTCCGCAATTACCTGGAAATATCCCAGTGTCATGCTGGAAGGGGACAACTCGATTGGAGAATTCTACTCTGTGGCCCTTACAAACAATTGCCAGCAAGCGGATACCGGCACAAAAATGGTGCACATCGGCCGCAATACTTCCAGTACGATTATCTCCAAGGGAGTATCAGCAGGCCGCGGCCAAAATTCCTACCGCGGACTAGTACGAATGCTCAAGGGGGCAGAAAATGCACGAAACTACTCGCAATGCGACTCCTTGCTAATGGGAGACAAGTGCGGTGCGCACACATTTCCGTATATCGAGGTCAAGAATCCAACTGCCAAAGTGGAGCATGAAGCAACCACATCGAGAATCAGCGAAGACCAAATGTTCTATTGCCAGCAGCGCGGGCTGTCGGAAGAAGATTCTGTTTCCATGATTGTAAACGGCTTTTGCAAAGAAGTATTCAAAGAACTTCCAATGGAATTTGCCGTAGAAGCACAGAAACTTCTGGGAATCAGTCTGGAAGGCGCAGTTGGATAGATTTTTTTTACTAGCAACAACTTACCAGCAAGCAGAGAAGCAAAGCCGATGCTGTCTATACGTAATCTTCAAGTATCTATTAACGGAAAGAATGTAATCAACGGTATTGACCTTCAGGTCAACGAAGGAGAAATTCATGCCATTATGGGGCCAAACGGCTCAGGCAAGTCTACGCTGGCCAATGTAATTACCGGAAAACAAGCGGAAGGTATTGAGGGCAGTATCGAGTACGACGGCAACAATCTGCTTGAGCTGGACCCGGAAGAGCGCGCTCGGGAAGGAATATTTCTGGCGTTTCAGCATCCAGTGGAAATTCCGGGCGTAAACAATATTTACCTTATCAAAGCGGCTGTAAACGCGGTTCGCAAGCACAAAAACCTGCCCGAACTGGATGCAATGGACTTTCTGAAACTCGTACGGGAAAAGATTGCGCTGCTTGATATCAATGAATCTTTCTTGCACCGTTCAATCAACGACGGGTTTTCCGGCGGAGAAAAAAAGCGCAACGAAATCTTGCAAATGACAATGCTGGAACCACGCTTGTCCATTCTGGATGAAACCGATTCAGGACTGGATATTGATGCACTAAAAGTAGTTTCAAAAGGCGTAAATTCTGTTGTCAATGAAGGACGGTCTGTAATATTGATTACCCATTTTCCCCGTATTCTCGAATATATCGTCCCCGACAAGGTGCATGTGCTGGTCAAAGGCAAAATTGTGCGCTCAGGCGAATTTGGTCTTGCTCATGAACTTGAAAAATTCGGCTACGACTGGGTTTCTGAAGAAGACGAGAAGCTTGCAGAGGCTGTCGCATGACAGAAAGTGCATTTACAGGTTGCTTGCTAGATTCGCAGCAGGAATTGGCACCCTTGCTGCCGGGCGCAAATATTGCTCAAGTGGCGCAAATTCGGTCAAACGGCCTATATCAATTCAGGAAAATGGGACTCCCTACAATGAGGGATGAGCCGTGGAAGTACACGAACGTTCGTTCAATTGACAAGAACATGTTTCATTTTTCAACCAAGCCGGAAAGCGGCATTGAAGCATTGGACCTGGCAACCCATCAAATTGAATCCTGCTGCAGCCATCAAATGACTTTTGTAGACGGTTGGTACAGCCCCGAACATTCAAGCATGGATGAGTTGGCCGACAGTGTTGAACTGACAAGCCTGGGACATTTAATGGAGTCCTGTGGCGAAGCTGCTTCGTCAACAGAAATGCAACGAATACTGGGGTATCTTGAGACGGTATCGAACAATGCAGAACATGGCTTTCAAGCCATTAACGCTGCATTGGTAGCAGATGGCGCAGTGGTGAAAATTTCCCAAAGCGTCGAAAAGCCGATTGAACTCCTTTTTATCAGCACAGGCAGCAGCAAGCAATTGCTGAATTTGAGCAACTTTATATTCGCTCACGACTCCGTAGCTGCAACGGTTATTGAACGATACATCTCGTTGGACAGCACAGAGTATTTAACAAATACTTCTCTCATTGTCGAACTGGGTAAAAACAGCAGCTTGAAGCACTATAGAATTCAAAACGAAAGTAAAAGCGCCTTTCATATCGGGCGCACTGAAGTACAGCAGACCTCTGGCAGCAAATTCCGCTCATGCTCAATTTCGCTTGGCGCAGCAATTGGTCGCCATGAAATCGAGCAAAAACTAAGGGAAGAAAAAACGGAGTGCGAGTTGAACGGGCTGTACATCGGCCAAAAGAGGCAGCACATTGACAACTATACAAACATTGTCCACGAACATCCTGATGGAACCAGCAGCGAAAATTACGCTGGAATTCTGGATGACAACTCAAGAGCCGTATTCCATGGCCGCATCGTTGTAGCTCCCGGAGCCGTGGGAACCAACGCCCGGCAACAGAATCGAAATCTTCTTCTGTCAAGAAATGCCGAGGCAGATACCAAGCCGCAACTGGAAATATATGCCGATGATGTCAAATGCGCTCACGGCGCTACCGTTGGTCAGCTGGATGAAGACGCAGTGTTCTATCTGCGCTCACGCGGCATGGGCGAGGAAGAGGCACGCGCTGTCTTGACACAGGCTTTTACCGCCGAGCTTGTTGATGGTATAGAAAACGAACATGTCCGCGAACATGTCGCGCAATTGGTTCGAACAACACTGCATACAGAAATTAATTTAAAGAAAGCAGCATGACTCTCGTTGCCCAATCTGATATTCAACCTGAGACATCAATGAATTCGAATTTCGATGTTCACGCACTGCGTGCGCAATTTCCAATTCTGGAAGAGCAAGTCTACGGCAAGAAACTTGTTTATCTTGACAATGCGGCGAGTTCGCAAAAACCGCTGAATGTAGTCGAAACTTTAAATGACTACTACTACAGCCAGCATGCAAATGTACACCGGGGCGTACACGCACTTAGCGAGCGGGCGACTGAAGTTTATGAGAAGGCCCGGCAAAGTGCGGGCAAATTTGTAAATGCAAAGCATGAAAGAGAAATAATTTTCGTACGCGGGGCAACGGAGGGCATTAATCTGGTAGCCAACTCTTACGGTCGATATTGCGCGAAGAAAAACGGAGAATTTCTGGTCAGCGAAATGGAGCATCACTCCAATATTGTTCCGTGGCAAATCATAGGCGAACAGACCGGTTCCAGAGTTCGCATGATTCCGATGAACGACAAGGGCGAACTGGTCCTTGAAGAATATAAAAAGCTTTTGAATGAAAATACTACTGTTGTCGCAATTACCTACGTTGCCAACTCTCTTGGGACGGTCAATCCCGTTCAGGAGATTGCAAGACTGGCTCATGATGCAGGAGCTGTTGTAGTTGTTGACGCTGCGCAGGCGGCGCCGCATATGGATATCAATGTGCAGGAACTGGAGTGCGACTTTCTTGCAATTTCGGGGCACAAAATGTACGGCCCAACCGGAATTGGCATACTCTATGGAAAAGAGAATTTGCTGGAAGCAATGCCACCTTACCAAGGTGGGGGGGAGATGATCAAAAGAGTTACCTTTAATGGAAGCGAGTACGGAGAAATACCGCACAAGTTCGAGGCAGGCACTCCGAATATCGCTGATGCTGCCGGGCTCAACGCCGCAATTCAATTTATGCAAAATATCGGGATCTCGAATATCGCCCGGCACGAAAAGCAGCTGCTTGACCATACACATGAACGAGCAGCGGAGTTTGACGACCTTACAATTTACGGAAAATCCGACAGCAAGGCCGGGGTCTTTTCATTTTGCCTTGATGACGTGCATGCGCATGACATTGGAACCATTTTGGACCGGGAAGGGGTTGCAGTTCGCGTCGGGCACCATTGTGCAATGCCAGTCATGCAGCACTTTGATATAGCAGCGACAGCTAGGGCTTCATTTGCTGCATACAACACGATTGAAGAGGTTGACGAAATGTTCACTGCGCTTGACAAAGTCCGGGAGATATTCAAATCATGACAGACGATCTTCGAGCACTGTATCAGGAAGTGATTATTGATCACAGCAAGAATCCGCGCAATTTTGGAACACTGGAAGAAGCCAACTGCCAGGCGGAAGGAGTCAATCCTCTTTGCGGTGATGAGTTGAATCTTGAGTGCTATCTGGACGAACAGGAAGTAATTCAGGATATCAAATTTGTTGGCCGCGGATGCGCTATTTCAATTGCATCAGCATCAATAATGACTGACATGCTGAAAGGAATGCACAAGGATGATGCAGAAAAGCTGTTCCGGCAATTTCATTATTCTGTCACTTCGAAATCCGAGTCTTCCGCCGAAACAATTGACATTGGCAAACTGGAGGTTTTGACGGGCGTGAGGGAATTTCCAACGCGTGTAAAGTGCGCTACGCTCGCCTGGCACACGGCAATGTCAGCATTGAATGAAAGTGGCTCCAAAGTTTCTACTGAGTAAATGTCTGGCCATGAATACTTCCAGTAATTCCCATCCAACCGTTGAAAACGATTTCATATCCAGATTTCTGGATGAAAACAGTGATGAGCTTAACACCGGACAATCAGAGCCGCACCGGGAAGGCTTGACAGTGCAGGAGCTTGTGCTGGAAGAGCAAGTAATTGATGCCCTACGCGGTGTATACGATCCCGAGATTCCCGTAAATATCTACGACCTCGGGTTGATTTACGACATAGATATAGATGAAGATCTTGTAGTCAATATTCAGATGACACTGACGACACCCGGGTGCCCGGTTGCCCAAACTTTCCCCGGAACAGTCGAATGCGCGGTGAAGTGTGTAGACAGTATCAAGGATGCAAAAGTGGAACTTGTCTGGGACCCGCCCTGGACCAAGGACAGAATGTCAGAAGATGCACTTTTAAGTTTAGGATTGCTTTGAAGTACAAAGCTTTTGTGAAATGAAAGTCGTTCTGGTTAGCCCTTACGAAATCGGGCGCCAACCTTTTTCACTCGCACAACCAGCAGCCTGGTTGAAAAATGACGGATTCAATGTCAAATGTGTTGACCTCTCGGTTGAAACCTTTGACCTGAATCAGTTTAAAGATGCGGATCTGATTGCTGTGCATCTGGCAATGCATGCCGGTGCCAGACTGGCGGCCGAAATTATTGCCGCAATTCACGAGAACCTCAAGAATATTGTACTTTGCGCATACGGATTGTATGCTCCGGTCAACCAGGATTATTTTCGCTCGCTTGGTGTGAAACATGTTTTTGGCGGTGAATGCGAGCCTGACTTGCTGGCATTGTGCCGTTCACTTCGCAGCGGGTCGACAAAAAATAGCGCATCCGCAACCTTGACAAGACTGGACAAAATTGGATTTGTTGTGCCCGACAGATCCGGACTCCCTTCTTTGGCCAAGTATTCGCAGGTAGTATTTCCGGGCAAAGCCAACAAGACAGTCGGCTTTGTAGAAGGCAGCCGCGGATGCAAGCACTTATGCCGTCATTGTCCTGTTGTACCTGTATACAGAGGCAAATTTCGCGTTGTACCTGTTGATGTAGTGCTGGAAGATATTCGTCAGCAAGTTGAAGCCGGAGCAGAGCATATTTCTTTTGGCGATCCCGATTTTTTGAACGGTCCAACCCATGCACGACGCATTGTAGAAATCATGAACAAGCAATATCCGGATATTAGCTGGGATGCCACCGTCAAGGTCGAGCACATCCTGCAAAACAAGAGTTTGCTGGCGGAATTTTCTGATATGCGATGCAAATTCATCACAAGTGCAGTGGAGTCAATTGAAGACAAAGTACTGTTGAAACTTGAAAAGGGTCACACTGCATCTGACTTTGTCGAAGCATTGGGGCTGTTGCGCAATCTGGGTATCGCTCTGGTTCCAACCTTTGTGCCTTTCACGCCGTGGACAACATTGACGGGCTATCAACGCTTGTTGAAAACCTGCATTGATTTACAACTTGTAAACGCGGTTGCGCCGGTTCAGCTTAGTATTCGCCTGCTACTGCCGCAAGGGTCCAGATTGCTCGAAATCGCAAGGAACGAGTCTTGGTTAAACGAATTCAATCCAGAATTGCTGGGGTACCAATGGACTCATCCAGATGCAAAGGTAGACATGCTTCAAACTCGGGTTCAGGATTGGGTCATTGAATGCGAGGATAAAGACCGAAGCCGTGCTGAAACATTCTTCGGAATTTGGTCACTGACTCACGAAATGCTGAAATCCAAAACACCAGCCCTGCCCACAGAATTGGGTGAGGAGGTTCCGCATATGACAGAACCCTGGTATTGCTGTGCAGAGCCTGTAGATAATCAGTTGCTGCACGCCTAGTATTCCCATGGCTCAGAAGCCATGGGAACAATTGCGCCATTGATTGATTCAGACGGTCAAAATCCCGCGTAAAATCAGCGGCTACAAAACTAACTCTGAATAACGAGTTATAATTTCCAAGTGAACCTTGATTGGGACATGTACATTTGTCAGTTGTGGTGAATATTTTCAACAATAATGCGAACTGTTGATCTTTTTTGTGGAGTTGGCGGGCTAAGCCAAGGGCTCACTGAGGCAGGGTTTACTGTGGTAGGTGCCTACGACAACTGGTCTGCGGCTGTTGAAACTTACGAGTGGAATCATCCCCATGCCGCCAGCATTGATTGTGTGGACCTTTTTGATGTAGATAGCGTGGTTAGACAGATAAAAAGACTTGATGTTGACGTAATTGCTGGCGGGCCTCCTTGTCAAGACTTCTCAAGTGCAGGCAAGCGATTGGAAGGCACGCGTGCAAGTTTGACGGAAGCATTTGCAGAAATCGTAGTTGCTTGCAAACCGTTTCTGGTGATTATGGAAAATGTTCCAAGGGTCCGCTCAAGTCAAGCGTACAAGAATGCAAGACTGCTTCTGGAAAAAACCGGGTATTCTTTCTTTGAACGAGTCTTGAACTCAAACCAGTGCGGTGTCCCCCAGATTCGTAATCGATTTTTCATGATTGCATGGCTTACGAAACGAAAAGAACTCAGCGAGTTGATGGAAGAGCGAGTTAACGAGGCGCTAATTCAAAAACCGCTTTCAGTGTCTGAATACATGAAAGACGAGATCTCTGTTGAGCACTATTATCGCCACCCAAGAAATTATTGTCGGCGTGCAATATTCTCTGTGGATGAACCGTCGCCTACGATTCGAGGAGTGAATCGACCCGTTCCGCCAAATTATAAGCGTAACCACTTGGACACTGCAGACCCCTCCGAGGTTCGGCCGCTGACTTCATACGAGCGTAGCCGTATTCAAACTTTTCCGAAGGCATGGCAATGGAGTTTAGGTGAAAATTCTCGTACAAAGACTGACGTTGAATTGCTGATTGGAAATGCTGTACCCATTAATTTATCTCGATTTGTTGGCCAAGCAACTCTAGGCACAGTAGTATGACTGGAAAATCACCTGGTCTTTATGGTTTGACAGACATAAATACGAATAGAACGGGCACTCAGTTATGGGGAAAGAATCAGTTTAATTCTGCCTTTCCCGTTGCTCTCTCCTTGAAAATGCGTGACGACGGAGTCAATCCGGTATATGTTTATCTTGATGAAAAGCTTGAAATTAGGACCACTTCAAGCAAATTAACAATGGATGACGTGCTTGGTAGTAAAGATGACGAAGTATACTATTGTTTTGAATCTGGATTCGCTCCCTTTGAAAGTTTTGTTGGAGCTCCACTCGAAAAAATTGACCTTGTTGTATTGAAGGACAAACTTCCATTCCGTCCAATTGAAGTCAAACTAACAGTTGTTCCCGATAGTGCTACTGTTAAGGATGACGATGCAAATTGGGCACCAGAGTTGGTAGTTCGTCCAGTAAGTTCTGCTTACGCCATGATGGGAATTGCACGCCGGCTACGGGTTGCTAAAAATGGAGCTTCAGGAATTCGTGTGGCTAATTCCCATGGTTCTGGCATGTTCACTATAAGAATCCTGCGTCTCGAGCGCCTGTTATTATTAACGGTGTAAAGTGCCGTTGCCCGTAGACAATGAATCCGCCAATCTACACGGTATATCAGCATCCAATGCCGCTTGACGTGAATCTCAAATCCCAAGAAACTCGACATATCCAAATTCTGGCATTGGCGGACATTGAAACACCGATTCCGTAAGCCTTGACAGAAGTTGCACAGGTCAAAAAATTGACTTTTTGGAATTTCAGGCATATATTTCGTTTTGTGACACACATCTGCAAGGTGAAGAATTGCCATGCTGGCGGGAACCTGAGCTAGGCGAACTTTGGTAACCTTTTGGTTGTTTTCCAAACAGGAGAATAAGGTCAGTTGAGCCAGTGTGTTACGACTGGTTCTCCTCTGAGATGGATATAAGCTCGACAGACTGACAAGTGTATTGTTCAGATTTGCTTGATATACTGAAGAGGAGTTTTGATTCACAACGAGCGGAGGTTTGAACATGAGGAGCTTTTTGGCAAGGTTCAAGCGTAAAAAGTTGGACCGTAACCCCAAGAGGAACAAGAGCGAAATCAAGCTTGTAATTGAAGAATTTGCCGAATTGCATATGCACCCGGACGGAATGGAGCCCTATGAGCCAATTTCCGGACATATGGGACAAATTGTAGATAGCTATAACATACGCAAATATTTTGACAGGGCGTTTGGTATTGAGGGCGAAAAATCTCGGTAGTATCCAATGGACTCCAAAGAGTCAAAATCATTAGAGGAATCTTCACCGTCTTCCCAAAACGGTGAACTTCATGATATTGAAGATCATTCATCAACAAATTCTGAAGAGCAAATAGAAGACCAAGACACAGAAACTCTAGAACCAATTGATAGAGTTGAACGAATTTTGGCAGAGTTGAGTGATGAAGATAGGCATCTCGTATCGTTGTTCATACACAGGTCAACTTCCTATAGCGGTCCTTTACCACCAGCAGAGCAGTTTGAGCGGTATGAACGAGCATTTCCAGGTGCTGGCGATCGTATCTTTGGAATAACTGAGAACGAGCAAAAAATACGCGATGGACATGAAAATAAAAAACTTAACAATGAGAGCAAGCGAATAATCAGCGCAACACTTCTCGGTGTTGGGTTAATCATTGTTTCGGGGATAGCCATGTGGAAAGGAAGTGCACTAGTCGCTTTAGGCACAGGTTTGGCAGGTGTAGCATCGCTATTCTTTAAACTAATAAGAGATTTGAAATTAACGAAACAAAATATTGATTGATTGTCAAATCATCGGGTACCAAGTCAGACGAATTTTTGGTTGTGTATCAAGTTTCTTCCAAAACATCTACTCAATAGTACAAGTTGGTACTAGCGCCGGTCTTGCCACCTCTCAACAGTTAATCAGAGTGTTTCCTGTTGAAAAATATTGGGACTTTTAAGTTGGTATTGACAGCGCCGCTTGAGTTGCTGGATGCGCACATTGATGCTCTCCGCCTTCTTCTCTTTCACCTATTGACTGTCTCTCTTGTTGTAAACCATACTTCTCGCTTTCACTATATACTATGCACGAACCGAATTCAGCCACACAAAAACTGAAGACCCCTAAAAATAAACTACTCTTGCAACAAGTAGAAAAAGCACTGAGAGGCGTGTACAGCAATATTAACGACTGGACAAATTCAGTTGAAATTAATCAGAGCCGAGTTGAACTGGTCTGGCACTGCAAGAAGCACTTGAAGTAGCTCAAGACATTCAACAACCTTTTTTGCTTCAGCCGATATGGAAAACGGAGGGGCAGTCATTGAAATTGAGACAGCAGTGTTTTGATGTTTTTGTTTGGTCAGATGCCATGGTAATGAACATACCATTAAAGACACTGACTAAAGAAATGCCCAAGAGTGGAAAGGTATCACGGAGTCTTAGAGAGATTGCACGTCATGTTAAAGCATTCTACGAAGCCTGCTCACTTGGACATTTCAATTACACTAGCACCTACCGCGGCATGTCGCTCGGAAACCAAACAGACAAGGCATATTCAATTTCGGGGAAAGTAACAAAGAACTATTTGAAACATCATAGATTGTTTGAGCCGTATTACTCAGTGAACGTGTTGTCTGAGGTTATATTGAATGGTGGAGAACAAATGTTGAAACCAGAGCGACGGTTGGATGCAGCACTTGTCGCTCGAAGAGGAGGCTAGACCAGCAAGGTAAGATACAGAGTATTGGAGACATGATTTCAGTACCCGAAAATATCGAAAATATACGCAATGTTCTAAAAACAAGAATTAATTGTTCGGTTGAGTAAATTTTCAGACAAATTTAAAAAATCAAATATTTATTTTCGAGGAGTAGGTGAATCTGTTTTTCAATTGCAATATACAGGTAATCAATAATGAATAAAGAAAATTACGTTCTTGCTGTGATGTCAACAGCGCAAACGAATGAGCTTTCACCAGTACGAGTGCAAAAATTGTTCTTCCTGCTGGACGAAGATGTCTCTGAACTGGTTGGCGGCCCGCATTTCAACTTTTTTCCTTATGATTATGGACCTTTTGACAAAGATGTATATGCAGTGTTTGAAGCACTGGAGGGTAAAAAATTAGTTGCAATTGTCCCGCCAAATTTTAATCATCCGCGAATGTATCGACTAACAGATAAAGGTCTAAGCATAGGCAAAAAGTTGCTTGAATCATTTCCTGAAGATGCCCAAGGTTATATTGCTGAATTAGTAGAATGGATTAGAAGTAAATCATTTACACAAATTGTTTCGACGATATATAAACTTTATCCAAAGATGAAAACAAATAGCGTATTTGGAAACTAGCAGTGACAGTCGTCGTTGGAATTCTTTGCAATGATAATAGTGTTGTTATAGGCAGTGACAGCGCAATGAGAGTAGCAACAGACCCGCCATCATTCGGATGGCAAGACCAAGACGACCATTGTCTTGGCAGTACAAGGCACCGAAACTATCCTCGAACAACTCCTAGGAGAATCTTCCCGGACAGCTGAACCAGCGGCTGGTACCAGCGACAGACATCAGACAGGGAAATACGAAGCATTTCACTTCAAGCTTGTTTTTTGCATTTCTTTGATTTTATTAAAGAATAAAATCAAATCGTTGCATATTTCAAACAGGGATTTTCAGAGCCGACGAATTATCGTCAGTGCATACACTAATTTCTGATAATTGCCTGGCTTACGTTCAACCCTTTCAGGAGATTGAGCGCCTGCTGAAGTTGATAATCAAATTCCAGCGCAGGATGCGAGCTTGAATCTTCTGTTGTTTCTTCTATGGTGTTTTCGCCTTCGAGAGCACCGGACAAATCCGCTTCAAACAACTGTGATGCGTCTTCATTGTCTTCTTGCTCAAGAAGCTCTCTGGGTTCTACCACAATGTCAGGTTCAACTCCTTCTGCCTGAATTGAACGGTCATTGGGGGTATAGTAGCGCTGAGTTGTAAGCTTCAAAGCCGTATTCTGATTTAGTCGAAATATGGTTTGAACGGAACCCTTTCCGAAAGAACGAGTTCCCATTAAAACAGCGCGCTTGTGGTCCTGAAGCGCACCGCCCACAATTTCGGAGGCGGATGCAGAACCGTTATTGATCAATACCACAATGGGAACTCCTGGAATTATATCGTTCCCTTCCGTGGCTTGGTAAACCGTGTCGATTTCGCCATGACGTTTTTTTGTGGACACAATCACGCCTTTATCAATGAAAAGGTCGGATACACTGATTGCACTGCGCAACTCACCGCCAGGATTGTTTCTCAAATCAAGAACAAGCCCGTCCAGGTCGGAGTTTTCATCAACTAGCTCGCGAATTTTTTCGGCAACCAAATCAGGGGTGATCGACTGAAATTGTGTGATCCGAACATAGCCGTACTTTGGTTCAAGTGTGAATGACCGTACGCTCTGAATCTTTATAACTTCTCGAGTGATTACAACTGTCAATGGGGCATTTCTTCCCTCTCGAATAATAGTAAGGGTTATTTCCGTTCCAGGTACACCGCGCATAATTTCAACTGCTTCCTGCAAGGTCATGCGATCTACTGTTCTACTATCCAGTCGAACAATCAAATCTCCTGCGCGAACTCCTGCCCGGTGCGCCGGTGTGCCGTCAATGGGTGAAACCACCCGGATCGCTCCATTGTCTTTGGTAACTTCTAAACCCAGTCCTCCATATTCCCCTCGTGTATCAATTTCAATTTGAGACATTTCCTGGGTAGTCAGGAGGGCAGAATGAGGGTCAAGGCCGGCAACCATGCCCAGCGCAGCATCCCTCAGCAGTTTTTCGTCATCTATGTCTTCGACATATATATTCTTTATTGTCTCGAAAATCTTGCTGAAAGTTACAATATCGTCAAGCGGCAAACTATTCGTGTTTTCATCCTGAGCGCTCGCTGGCAGGCACATAACGAAGAACATGGTCACAATCGCAGTGCCGGCGACTAGTTTATTTACTGTATGTTTCATATCAGAAGTTCCCTTTAGAAATTTGCCGCTTATATTTTGTCTGCTATTTTGCAACACACTACTTGTAACCGACAAGCTTTCATTAATTCGTAATTCACTGATTATTCTATAAGTTACTATATTTGAACATATTACTACTGTACAAATCAGAAAATTTTAAATTTTATTCAATTAGCTGCTAAACCAAAGCAAAGGATTTATCGGTTTTCCATCTTTACGGAGCTCGAAATAAAGCCCGGGCTCCAGTAATCCTCCGGTTGACCCGGCAAGTGCAATTACATCTCCTGCGCGAACCTCGTCTCCCGAAAATCGCGAAAGCCAGTCGTTGTGAGCGTACAGACTCATGTAGCCATCTCCATGGTCCACGATTACCAGTTGTCCAAATCCTCTCAGCCAATCGGAGAAAACAACTCTTCCCTCGTGTATGGAATGGACTTCCTGACCTCTGGACGTGTCAAGAAACAATCCTTCCCAGTAAATTCCGGATATGTGCTTGGGATCGCCGAATTTGGCGGATATCGATGCCTTGGCCGGCAAATTAAGTTTTCCTTTCTGTTTTTCAAAACGCCCTTGGGGCAACTTGCCGCTTTCAACTACTGTTTCATTTTTTCGCAGGCCATCAATCAGCCCCAGCAATTGCTGCTCGACTGATTGTGCGTTGGAGATTTTGCTTTCCATGGAACTCAACTGCTGCTCGAGCTTGGCCAGCATTTGTTGTTTCTCAGTCTGGCTCCTTGTCAAATTTTGCTCCTGCTCTTCCAGTTCTGATGTCAGTAATTCAAGCTGGTCATGACTTTCTGCGAGTCCCTTTTCCGAATCATCCAGTTTGTTCTGAAACTCCCTGAGCTGGTCAATCTGTTCCACTTGGCTTGCGGTAAAGTATTGATAGTAGGCATTGATACGAGATACTCTTGAAGGGTTGTCCTGGCTTAGAAGCAGCTTGAGACTGTCCAGCCTGGAAATTGCGAAAGACATCTTCATCGCCGAGGCCAATTGCGCCGCCTTCGAATTCATTTCCATGAGAAGCGCTCGGCGCTCTTGCTCCAGCTGCTCCCGTTCGGTTTTGTTTGCGGCAAGCCTGGACTCAGTTTCTCGCTGCTGCTCCCTGATGCGGACGGCTCTTTTTTCAATATCGCGCAATTGTTCCTGCGCCTTGCTGCGATCGCGAGTTGCCTGTTCTTGCTCGCTTTCAAGCTGCTGCAGTTCGGAACGAATATCTTCAAGTGCCTGCTGAGGTTCATCTTGGGCCAAGGAAGCAGGCAGTATCAGCAAGTTCAAAGCCAATACAGTAAACAAAATAAGCAACGCGCGTTGGTTCTGGATTGAACGACTATTGATGATAAAATCATTCATAACTCAATTCTTCAAAACAGTCTTGGAATGAATATGTTGGAACTGGAATTCTTCAAAATTAACTGGCATTTGTTTTTGGCACTGGCGGTTGTTATTTTACTACTTGCACTGGACCCGATTCGAAAACGTAGCAGTGGCATTCGAACGGTCAATGCACTTGAGCTGCCGCGTGTGATGAGACACGAAAATGCGATTGTTGTTGATATTTCGGATCCGGCAGATTTTGCAAACGGACACATCCCCAAAGCAAAAAATGTTCCGCTAAGCAGAATAAACGACGATATTGCCCGGTTAAACCGATTCAAATCACGACCGGTGGTAGTTGCCTGCCGAGCAGGCACCCGAAGTTCAAAAGCCGCGAACATCCTCAAGAAGCATAACTTTGCCGACATTCGAATTCTGCATGGAGGATTTGCCGCCTGGACAAAAGAGAACCTACCGGTAGAAAAGTGAAGAAAGCTGGTCTTTGGCGGGTTTTGGTGCCGGGTCAAGACATTTGACCCATGAAAAATCAACTTGTATTGACTGTACTCGGAGGGGGTGCGTGGGGTACAGCCATTGCCGCGTGGCTTTCTCAAAGTCACCATGAAGTACGTCAATGGTGCCGATGTGCCCAGACAGTCGACGAAATCAACAGAAGCCACACAAATAGTCGTTACTTGCCCGGTGTTGCGCTTCCTCGAAATCTGACCGCTTGTACATCGCTTGCTGAATCAATGGCAAACAGTTCGGGCATTGTGCTGGTCGTTCCCAGTCACGCCTTCGAAGCTGTATTGATTGAAACTTCGAAAAACCTGCCTCTGATGAATACGGCTCGCAAGCCTGTCATCGTCTGGGGTACAAAGGGATTGGCGCCTGATTCAGGTCAGCTATTGGATTCAGTGGTGGAGCATCATCTTGGGACTAGGGTTTACTCTGCTGTTTTGTCGGGGCCCAGTTTCGCAAAAGAAATTGCTGCGGGCTTGCCGGCTGCGCTTGTGATTGGCTCCAAAGCGGAAAGCGAACTGGAAAATATTGCAAACTGGTTTCGGAACGATGTAATTCGAATTTATACCAGTACTGATATTGTAGGAGTGCAACTAGGCGGAGCAGTAAAAAACGTGATTGCAATCGCAGCTGGAGTTAGCGACGGACTTGGACTCGGGGCCAATGCCCGGTCTGCATTGATCACACGAGGGCTAGCGGAGATGAGAAGACTCAACAAGGCAATGGGTGGAAGCGATGAAACACTGATGGGCCTCGCTGGGGTTGGAGATTTGATACTGACCTGTTCGGACAACCAGTCTCGAAATAGACGAACTGGCATAGGACTGGGGCAAGGCAAGAAGCTTGAATTCATCTTGAATGAAATCGGACAAGAAGCAGAGGGCGTTCGCGCGGCGAAAGAACTCCATGAACTGGGCAGCAAGCTTAATGTTGAAATGCCAATTACAGCTCGTGTTTATCGCATTCTTTTTGAAGAACTTTCTGCAATGGAGGCAGTTAAAGAGCTGCTTGCCCGCGACCCCAGGCAAGAATAGACGAATTACTGAAATCCATTCTGTCGCCAAGCTTCATAGACTGCAATTGCAACCGCGTTTGACAAATTCAGACTGCGGTTTCCAGCAACCATCGGAATTTTTAGCTGCATTTGAGAATCCACGCTTTGACGTATTGATTCTGCCAGCCCCTTGGTTTCTGAACCGAATACCAATGCATCACCGGGCCTGAATTTTGCTTCCGCGTAAATTCTGGTGTGAAATTTTGAGAATGTATAAATCTGCTGCGGATTTGTTGATTGTAAAAACTCTTCGTATGCTTCATGCACTTTTACGCTCGCCCATTCCCGGTAATCCAGTCCTGCGCGCCGCAGTTTTGCATCATCCAGCTCAAAACCAAGAGGCTTTACCAAATGAAGGCAACACCCGGTATTTGCACACAGTCGAATAATATTGCCGGTGTTGGGCGGAATTTCAGGCTCAACAATAATAATTTGTAACATTTCGCTATCTCTATTGCTAATACAATAGCAAAAAATATTTCAAACAGGTGAAAACTGATATGAACAAAACACGAAAATTGATTGGTTATTTTGCGGTATCCGCCTTGGTACTGATGTATTCGACTAGCATAGTAGCTGAAAGTAAAACCCGGCATGTCATTGAACTTTTTACCTCCCAAGGTTGCTATTCATGCCCGCCAGCGGAAGAACTGCTGGGGAAAGTTGTTTCAGAATACGACGATGTCCTCGCTCTTGAATTTCATGTGGACTACTGGAACAATCTGGTTTACGGCGCGGCTGGAAAGTGGCAAGATCCATTTTCCAGTGCCCGGTTCAGCCAACGTCAACGCAACTATCAAAACTTGAACCTTGACGGAAGAGTCGGAGTGTACACTCCGCAGATGGTTGTAAATGGAAGTTTCGCCGCGGTTGGCAGCAAGTCTTCTGTTATCCGAAAACAGATCGCTCAACAATCCAGCTTGCCGCTGAGTGTTTCTGCTTCATTGACAGGAAACAATACTGTTTCAATTGAAGTTTCAGGCATGCACGACGATATTGCCGATGTTTGGCTTGTCTCCTACGACAGAAAGCATGTTACAGATATTCCTTCTGGAGAAAATATGGGGAAAACCCTGGAAAACCACAATGTTGTCAGAAGCCTTGAGTCAGTTGGAAAGTGGAAGGGCGATACCCTGGAAATCGCGGTCGGCGATGTACAAATCAACGAAAATAGACATTGTGCGGTGATTGTTCAGAAGTCCAGAGATAACGGACGCACCGTTGCAGGACCCATACTGGGTGCGGCGAATTGCGAAATATCTTGACTTCCTGCTTCACCAAATGGGCTTAAAAACCACCAGAAGTATAATGGCAGCTAACACGAGTACCGGTAGCTCATTGAACCATCGATAGAAGACGTGCGACTTTGAATTTTGGTTTTTCTTGAAGTCAATCATGTACTTCAGGCACAGAATATGGTACAGAATCAATACGGCAACGGCTAGTAGTTTGTAGTGTAGCCAGGCACCGCTAAAGCCGTAGACTAGCCAAAGCCAGAGCCCTGTGACCAAACTGATTACGCCGCCCGGTGTTGCAATACCGAAGAACAGTTTGCGCTCCATGACTTTGAATCGCTCCATGCTGATTTCATCATCGGCCTGAGCATGGTAAACATATAGCCGAGGCAGATACAATAGCCCGGACATCCAGGTTACAACAAACAAAATATGGAATGATTTAACCCAGAGCATAGATCAAATCCATGAAAAAATGGTCGCTGGTCATATTAGTATGGGTTGTTAATTCCCGTAAAATTTGATGATTCGGTTTAACGTCCTGAATAGTTGTTTAGGGAATTATATCCAATGATAACCAGACCATTGGATACTGTTCTGCCCGGTAGGATGTCCTCTCGAAGACGACTGGATTATCCTCTTCGACGAACCTTCCTGATTCTCAATTCTCCCCGGAGCATCGGGCCACCCGCCCAGACTGCCGGTCAAGCCGGCACGGAGAATATTCTTGGCCGCATTCACATCGCGATCCTCTTCATGACCGCAATGCCCGCAGCGATACGTGCGTTCATTCAAGCCAATCTTTATATCGGGTTTCCCGAAGCACACAGAACAGGTTTGCGATGTATTATGCGGCGGTACTTTCAGCAGCATGCCGCCGGCGCTTTCGGCCTTGTAGGACAGCATGTGCATCAATCCATTCCATTTCTGCTCCAGCAGGGAGCGATTCAAGCTTTTCTTTGATCTTCTGCTTCCGGTCTTCGTCATGCTGCGGATATTCAGATCTTCCACTATGAGATTGGAACTGGCTTCCTTGATGATCCTTGCAGACAGTTCATGCAGTCTGCCGTGTTCTCTTTCCTTCAGTCTCTGGCATTCTTTGGACAACTGAAGCACCGTCTTCTTTCTGCTGTTCGAACCGCGCTTGGCTCGCGCCACCTTTCTTTGCAGATGCTTCTTCCGGTTCAGCTTCTTCTTGCGCCGATCAAGCGACTCCCCTCGAACGACAACTCCATTCGACATTGCCACCACGCTTGATATGCCCACGTCGATTCCAATCGGTGCGCGTTCATCGACCACGTTGTCGCCGGCCGGTATTTCGGTTGTCAGCTGGATCTTCACTCGCCGCGCCGTCTTCACGACTCGCAGCATCTTCACCCGGCCTTGCAACTTGCCTTTGAAGCGAAGCGTCCCTACTCCCTTTATCGATACCGTGTTCCAATGCCGCCGGCGCTTGATCTGGAACGAATCCGTCTCGAACGACCTGACTTTCCGGCGACTCGACTTGAACTTCGGGAAGCCCGGCTTTTCGCCATTTTTCACTCGACGGTAGAAATTCTGAAACGCCCTGTCAAGCCGCATCAATATGCTTCTCTGCGATGACACATGATAACCACTGAACCAGCAGTCGTCCGCACGTACAAGCGTCAGGGATTTGAATTGATCGAACTTCGTTATGCCGACGCCGCATTTCTCATACGCATTTATCCTCTCTTCCAAGGCACAGTTCCACAACAGCGTCTGTTGATTCAAAAAGTCATCCAGATGCTCGTGGGTCGACCTGGAGAGCTTTGCAGTATGGGTGCAAGTGCGAATTGTTGCGGGGGTGTTCACAAACTGCCCATTATACCAAACCATCTTTGGTTATTACTGTATATAATTCCCGTTGTTTACAATATATTCAGTTTCTGATTATATGAGAAGTATGAATGTCTTATAGCCCGCAAGAATTCCTGTCATTCGCCCTGAACAAAGGAGCATTGAAATTCGGTGAGTTTACCCTGAATTCCGGTCGTATAAGTCCGTACTTCTTGAATACTGGTACATTTTATAGCGGCTCAACCCTTTCAACGCTTTCCAATTTCTATGCGAGTAAAATCATGGAGTGCACAGAAGGCGATTTCATGCTGTATGGTCCCGCCTACAAGGGCATAGCTTTGGCTGCGGCAACAGCACTTTCACTGTATCGAAATCATGGCGTTTCTGTAAATTATTCCTTTAACCGCAAAGAGGCAAAAGATCATGGGGAGCAAGGTCAAATTGTAGGTGCACATGTTCAAGGGCGGGTTGTAATTGTAGAAGACGTAATCACTTCCGGACTGTCAATCGACAAGGCAACAGAGATTATTCGCAGGCAAAATGCGGAACCGATTGCTGCGGTAATTTCACTGGACCGAATGGAAGCAAGCAAGAATGGAAGCAGTACAGCGGTAGAAGAAGTCGAAAACAAGCATGGCATTAGTGTCGAGTCCATTGCCAATGTTTACGATTTGCTCCATTTTTTGGAATCGCGAAGCGAATTGAGCCACCATGTTGAAAATATGCGGGCATATCTGGATAAACAGGCAATATTACGGAAGTGAATAATTTTTATTGGTCGGGAAAATGGTAACAGGGAGAATCAAAACATGAATGTAGTTTTATTTGGCGGCACTGGATTCGTGGGCACGCATTTGGCCAGAAAACTGGCCAGCATGCACTTCAATATTGTTGTTCCAACGCGTCGGCCTCATCGTCACAGAGACTTGCTTGTACTGCCGACCCTGAAACTTGTCAAAGCCAACATCCAAGATGAGGACGACATCAACAAACTGGTTGAAAATGCGAATGTTGTTGTGAATCTTGTAGGAATCTTGAACGAGACAGGCAAGGGCAGTTCTTTCGAAAATATTCATGTGAAATTTCCCGAAAAATTGGCAAAAACATGCTTGAAGAGCCAGGTCAATCAATTTATTCATATCAGTTCAATTGGAGCAAACATTGATGCTCCGAGCGCCTATCTGAGATCAAAAGGGCAAGCTGAAGCGTTGATTTCCAGAGTTGCAGAACAGGGATTGTCAACGACAATCTTTCGGCCGTCTGTAATCTTTGGTCCAGACGATTCGTTTACAAGACGATTTGAGCAGTTGCTGAAATTGTCCATGGGCTGGTTTTTTCTTGTATCTCCGGAATCCAGAATGCAGCCTGTCTATGTACAAGACGTTGTCGAAGGCATTGCGCAAGCAATGAATGAACCGAGAGCCGCGGGCAAATGCTATGAGCTGGCGGGACCGGAAGAACTCAATCTGTTTGAAATTGTAAGTTTGATTGACGAGTTGATTCAGGGCAACCACAAAATTATACGTTTGAGCCCGGCGGTCTCCAGGCGTATGGCTGCTTTTATGCAGTACATACCCGGCAAGCCGCTAACACCAGATAATCTTCTATCATTGCAGGTGCCGAATGTGAGCAGCGAAACTCTTCCAGAGTGGTTTGGAATCCAGCCTCGCCGGTTGGCGGACATTGCTGAAACTTATCTACGACCCCGTTCTCCAAATCGATTTGATCGATATCGTGCCCGTGCCAGACGCTGACTCTCATTGAGTTGTTAAAGATGTTCCTGCACGAAAACTTGGCGTTCAAATAGTTCAAGGAACTGAGATGGCCGACCGGCGAAAAGGACTGTCCGCATTGCGGAAGTCTGAACATAAGAGATGCCAAGGCAATGGATACAATTGATCAGGTGGAAATCGCCGTTGGCAAAATGGTCGAAAAACGGCCGAAATACGATGATATGATAAAGGGAATCGATGGAAGACTGAATTAATGGCCAAAGAGTGGAAAACAGAGGAAATTGTCAGGGAACATTTCAAAAAATATCCCGACGAATTTGATATAGAAGAAAAAAGTTCATCTAATCCTCAAGTTGATAAGCTTTTGCGAACTGCATCAAAGCGTGGTTCAGGAAAAGGATTCCCT
This sequence comes from Arenicellales bacterium, assembly GCA_965203865.1. Lineage (GTDB taxonomy): Bacteria > Pseudomonadota > Gammaproteobacteria > Arenicellales > JAJDZL01. The sequence goes on along the minus strand of OZ241916.1, from coordinate 39,872 downwards.
GATTTCCTAATATCATTTCAATCCAATCGCGATTTGCTGATAGTGGTTGAATGCAAGGCTGACATTTCCAAGCATTGCAGTCCTGAATTGAATCGATACAGCGATTACGCAGTAGATGGAGCGTTGTTGTACGCCTCACATCTTTCGAGACAGTTTGATGTTTGGGCGATTGGAGTAAGTGGCACGAATAAGAATGAACTGAGAGTATCCCACTATTTGCATCTGAAAAATGAAAAAAATCCGCAAGAGTTTTCCAAAAACAAAAAATTACTTTCCGCAGATAATTATCTAGATGAATACATTACTGACCCCGTTAAATACAGACAGGATTATGAATCTTTGCTAGGGACGATAAGGGAACTGAATGAGAATCTGCACACGAATAAAATCGCAGCAAGCAACAGGTCAATTCTGCTTAGCATGATTCTGATTGCATTGGAACGAAGATCGTTTCAGAATGCTTACTCAGTCGAACAAATTCCCCAGCAATTGGCAGAAATGGTAGTTAGTAACGCTATTTCTCAATTGCAAGAAGCGGGTATTGCTCCCGAAAAATTGAAAGTTCTGAAACAACAGTTTGGATTCTTAACAACAGAAACTGTACTCATATCAAAGAACGGTGAATTAATTCGCTTGATTCAGAAAATTGAATCTGAAATAAATTCGTTTGCAAGAACTCACAGGTACCGTGATGTACTAGGAAGTCTGTATATTGAGTTTCTTCGATACGCAAACAATGACAAAGGGTTGGGAATCGTACTGACTCCTCCGCATATCACGGAGTTTTTTGCGGACTTAGCTCGAATTGGGAAAGACGACATCGTATATGACAACTGCGTAGGAACAGGCGGTTTCCTAATCAGTGCAATGAAGAAAATGATTGAAGATGCCGGTTCGGACGGGACGAAGAAGGAATCCATAAAATCACTGCAACTGTTTGGAGTGGAACAGCAGGCAAACATTTACCCGCTTGCAGTATCGAACATGTACATTCATCAAGATGGAAAATCCAACATTTTCCTTGGCGACTGCTTTGACCCTGAAATTCAATCAGAAATCAAGAAGAAAAGGCCGACTGTCGGATTCTTGAATCCGCCATACAAGGCGGATAAGAGAAAAGATACAGAAGAGCTTGAGTTTGTATTGAACAATCTTGAATCTCTTGAGCGAGGCGGCACTTGCGTAGCAATCGTGCCAATGCAAAGTGCCCTGTCAACGAGCGGAAAAATCGCCGAACTAAAAAGGCGGCTGATGAACGGACACACGTTGGAAGGCGTCCTGTCAATGCCAAATGAACTGTTTTTCAATTCTAAGGTCGGCGTAGTTTCCTGCATTATGATTTTCAGGGCGCACCACCCACATCCAGAGAACAAAGAAGTCTATTTGGGATATTACAAGGACGACGGCCATGTGAAAAGAAAAACATCAGGGAGGTGCGATGCAAACGGCAGATGGAAGGAGATTAAAGAGAATTGGCTTGGCAAATTCCTAAATCGAATCGAAAAACCTGGGTTGAGCGTCAATATCTGTCTGAGCTATAAAGATGAGTGGGTAGCAGAAGCATACATGCAAACAGACTACTCAGATATTCATGACAGTTTGTTTGAAGGTTCACTTTTGGACTACTCCACATACCTTTTCAAAAACAAAATCAATCTGTCTGTTTCGAATTCATGCTTTACCCCCCCCCCCTCGACGTATTTGTGCACGAACACGAATTCACGCTAAGGTCGGAGAACTGGCTCTCGTTCAATATGACTGACTTGTTCCATGTGAAAGGCAGTAAAACCACGTCAATCTTAGAATTGGTGGCTGGCGATTCAGGATACTTTCCCTATGTTACAACGCAAGCAACAAACAATGGAGTGGAAGGGTTTTTCAGCCACGCAACAGAAGACGGCGGTGTCTTAACCGTGGACAGTGCGGTTGTAGGGTACTGCTCCTACCAGAAAATTCAGTTCTCCGCTTCCGACCACGTTGAAAAACTTGTTCCAAAATTTCCGATGAATGACTTTGTTGCCATGTTTCTCGTTACGATCATCAACATGGAACAATATCGCTACAACTATGGTAGAAAATGCAGTCAGAAAAGACTTAAAAAATCTACGATTAAACTGCCTGTGACAGCAGAGGGCAACCCGGATTTCGAGTATATGGAGAATTACATAAAATCGCTACCTTGCTCTGCAAACCTGCAATAACTCAAGGGAAACAAGACTTCCGAATGAAAGAAAAGTCTCAGCCTAAGCATTCCGACCCGATGGATTTGCTGAAACTAGGCGCTGGCACCTTTGAATCCAGCAACTATCCGCCAAAGAAAGAGGAATCAGAACAGATTGACAGAACAGCAAAGGAAATCGGAAGAAATTTGATCAGGGACGGGAAATCCGACTGAATTTCCTAAATATAATCCTCCAAACTTAGACACTTGCATGGCTTCCGGAAAATTCGAAACACCGACTGAAGGCTTGACTTGCTACTTGGTTGGCGGCGTAGTACGCGACAAGTATTTAAATATCAAAAAAGACCATGACCGGGATTGGGTAGTAGTCGGCGCAAATGAAGAAATGATGCTGGAACGGGGCTTCAAGCGGGTTGGAAGCAAGTTTCCGGTTTACCTTCATCCTGAATCACACGAGGAGTATGCCCTGGCACGTACGGAAACAAAATCCGGGCAAGGCTACAAGGGATTTGATTTTGATGCTTCAAAGAATGTGAGCCTCGAAAAGGATTTGTATCGCCGCGACCTGACCATCAATGCGATGGCGGAAACTCTGGACGGGAAATTGATTGATCCTTTCAACGGAATGAGTGACTTGCAAAACCGGGTACTGCGCCATGTTTCTGAACATTTCTCTGAAGACCCTTTGCGTGTGCTAAGGGTTGCCAGATTCGCGGCGCGACTTCATTCCAAAGAATTTACGATTTCCGATGGTACTTGGGAATTCATGAGAGAGATTGCCAATAGCGGTGAACTTGCCCACCTGGTGCATGAGCGAGTGTGGAAGGAGGTTCATACCGTACTGTCAGACAATGACCCCTGGATATTTTTCGAAACATTGGAAAAATGCGGTGCGCTTGAAATCCTGTTTCCAGAGATCAAAAGCCTGTTACATGCCGCCACCTGTGAAACTCAAGGAATATCTATCATTCAGCAAGTAGAGGCAGCATTGAACCAGGCAGATGGCATGAGTGAAATCAGGTATGCGATTCTGATGCACTTTATCGGCAATGACCAAGGCTGCGACGCAGTCAAAAAATTCGGCAAGCGGCTTCGCGCACCTTCCTATTTTTTAAGTCTGGCAAGTTTGATATGCCTGCACGGCCAAAAGGCTCTCAACTTGTCGGGGCAATCCCCGGAAGAAATTGTAAAACTGGTCAGATCGCTTGACGGTCTCCGACAGCCGAGGCAACTGGAAGATTGCATCAAAGTTTGGAGTGCAGTTTCGCTTTCAAAGCAAAAAAATGTTCGTCTTCTTGAAAAATTCCGGGATGCAATGACAGATGTAAACGGAAAAATGCTGGCTACTCAGTACCAAGGGCAAAAATTGGCTGACAAAGTCCACCAATCGCAAATTGAAAATGTAAAACTCCTGATGGTTCAGTACAGAAATGCAGGGCTCATATAAAAAGCATCGTGCTGAACAAGAACAAGGCAATTAAAATTCGATAGATCACAAACGGCAGCATGCCAATTCTTTCCACGAATTTCAGCAGCATACGAATAACCGTATAGGCAACGACGCACGCTATCGCTGCACTGTAGGCAATCAATCCCCAATCTACAGGTGCATCTGATAATGCAAGAGTAACGAACTGCCAGCTGCCAGCCATTGAAATCGCTGGAATGGCAAGCAAAAAAGCAAAACGTGTTGCATCTTGCCGGGTCATTCCCAGAGTAAGCCCCATTGAAATTGTTGCACCAGACCTGGAGGTTCCCGGGACCAGTGCCAATGCTTGCGCCAATCCGATCAAAACAGCATCTTTATAGCCAAGCGAACTGACAGTTCGCTTGCCGCTACAGGCAAAGTCGCTGTACCAAAGCCATACGGCGAATACCAGTGTAGTACTGGCTATGACCAAGGTACCACTAAGACTCGAAGCAATAAATTCGTGGAGAAGCAATCCAAAGACTCCAACGGGTATACTTGCCACGATGATCAGCCAGCCAAGTTTGGCATCTTCATTTGTACCATTGCCGGAAACGGAGTGAATCCACCCTTTGAGAATTTTCACCAAGTCTGTCCGAAAGTAAATTAATGTTGCAACTAGCGTGCCGACATGTACTGCAATATTAAACGCCAGACCCTGTCCAGACCAGCCAAGCCAGTTTTGAAACAGGACCAGATGCGCTGAGCTGGAAATTGGTAAAAATTCCGTGGCTCCCTGAACAATCGCCAAAAAACTGCTTGCAAGAAAATCTTCCATAATCAAAAACTACAAACGGTTGCTTCGGTCAAACTGTTGGAAGCCGGTTCGGTCGGAATCCAAATTTTTTGTTAATTCCATTACCTTGAACAATTCACCCATTTCCGATGGCGATGTCAGAGTCAACACTTGTTGATTCATTTTTACAATGCTTTCAACCCCGCTGGACTCCCTGGACTGGTCGAGTAATCCCAGTTCCAAGAGAAACGCTCCCAAGGATGTATATCCATTTAGCTTCATTCCATTTTCTATTGCGATACTTGCAATACCGGAAAAATTCACATGGGTTGAAATATCCTGACAGCCGATGCAAATATACGGGTCGTGATGCACATAGTGACGACGGTGGCAGACCAGCGTTCCCTCGGACCGGTCCGGGTGGTAGTATTCCTGTTCCGGGAATCCGTAATCAATAACAAGAAGCGAGCCTTGCACAAGTGTTTCTGAAATCGACCTGACCCAGGCTTCTGCCTGGCAATGAAACTCGGAAATATACCCGTTTGGCTTGGCAATTCCTTTCATTGCATCAATTTTTTTCTTGAAATCCGGCTTCAAGGCATTGCGAAACTCGGTTGAAAACTCATCGCCGGATTTCTTCACATAAGCTTGCAGGTAGCTGCTGTTAGTAAATTTGAAAATTTCGACGGGCATCGCATCCAGCACTTCATTCGCAATAACAACTCCGAATATTCCGTCTTGGGGTAGTTCTGAGAGCCATTCAATCTTGCCAATTGCCCATGGGACTTCGTGTTCAAAGAGCGCTTGCTGCCGCTGTCTTAAGGTTTTGCTGACTTCGACGATTTGATAGCCTTGGAAAGAAACTCCAATTCTTTCCATTTCTTTCAGAATTTGTATCGCCAGCTTGCCATTGCCAGCTCCGAATTCATACACTGTCGCAGGGGTACTGAATGCTCTCAGTGCTTGAGATATTTTCCGGGCAATACACTTGCCGAATATATCGCCAAGTTCCGGCGCTGTAATATAATCTCCACCGGTTCCAATTATGTTATCGCTGGATGTATAGTAGCCATAGCGTGGTTCATACAATGCCAGTTGTAAAAACTGGGAAAACGGAATTGCCTGGTCTTCCGAGCGTTTGATAGCATTGGAGATTAATTGTGACAAAATTCGGCTTCTCTCTCTTTCGTTTTCATTCAGTGAAAGAGCGGTTGCAGGGAAATTCATTGCGATTTTTACAGTCAACGGTATTGCCATCATCATTATAACTATCTAGGTTTCCAAGAATGAATCCACCGAAAAAATGGGCGGCAAACCCGCCGGAAGTTCTGAATTCTGCAAATCTTGAGGGAAAAGTGGCTCTGATTTCGGGCGGCTCCCGTCGAATCGGTTCAGTGATTGTACGAACTTTACACAGTTATGGAATGAACATCGTTGTTCAATGCCGAAATTCCGTTGAAGAAGGGCATCGATTAAAGGACGAATTAAATCTCATTCGAGAATCTTCCGTTCAGGTTTTTCAATTTGACCTGCTAAAAAATGATTCCCCAGAGCAATTGGTACGAATGACCATAGAGCAATTTGGGCGCCTGGATGTTTTGGTGAACAATGCCTCTGTGTTTTATGGAAGCACAGTCGAAAGCGTTACCGACACTCAAATAAACGAGCTTTTTGGCATTCATTTCAAAGCACCCTTCAATCTGATTCAGCAATCATTGATTCATCTAAGAAAAACAAAGGGATGCATAGTGAACTTGACAGACATGTATGCACAGCACAGCCTGCCGAAGTATTCGGTCTATTGCGCTTCAAAGGCAGCTTTGGAATCGCTAACCCGTTCGCTTGCACTTGAACTTGCTCCTGACATTCGGGTCAATGCAATCGCACCCGGAGCAATACTTTGGGCAGAATTCTCAACAGAACAGGAAGCCATTATCGCCCGCACTCCGCTTCAGCGGAGAGGAGGACCAGAAGAAATTGCCAACGCAGTAGTTTATCTGGTGCGAGATGCAACTTTTACTACAGGGCAGATTCTTGCAATAGATGGCGGTCGGTCACTTTCTGAACGATAAGTATTTGAAGATCCTATGAATCGTCCTTTGAATTTTTCAGGTCTTGCTCGCTGCGATGTCGCACAATTGTTACTCCGACATTCCTGCTGTTCTCAACGGCTCTCGGCTTGTTAACTGTTACTTTGCACCAATCTACAGAAAATTTGCCCAGAACCAGTTCTGCGATCTTTTCTGCCAGAGTTTCAATTAGTTTGAAATCCGAATTTTCAACAAAATCGGTAACGCTGGCCGCAATGTCCTTGTAACTGACAGCATCATTCAGGTCATCGCGTTCAGCGGGTATGCGAATATCAGTTCCCACTTCCAGGTCAATAATCAATCTCTGTTTGATCTTGCGCTCCCACTCCCAAACACCAATGGTAGCAGTAAGCTTCAGCTCTTGAATAAATACAGTGTCCATTTGAAAACTCATTATATGCTGATTAATTGCCTTCAAATAAAATTTGCGACCGCCTCTGGTGACAAGACACCGTGTTCTAATTTTTCTTGACCTTGCCGCACGAATCGTTTGAAATGAAGCAATGGAACTTTTGATATCTGTACTGGCGGCTTACCTGATTGGCTCAGTTTCAAGTGCAATTCTGGTTTCGCGGCTCCTGAAGAGGGTTGACCCGCGAGATGCTGGCTCTGGAAACCCTGGTGCCACCAATGTATTGCGGGTAAGCGGAAAGCTTGCTGGAATGTTAACTCTGACCGGCGATATTTTGAAGGGAACCGTTCCGGTTGTCGCAGTAAATTTGCTGTTCAAAGACCCGGCTATCACTACATTGACAGCATTGGCAGTTTTTCTTGGTCATTTGTTTCCCGCCTACTACCAATTCAAAGGGGGGAAAGGAATTGCTACGATGCTTGGCGTTTATCTGGCAATCAATCCCCTGTTTGGGTGCGCTGTGGCGGCCGTCTGGCTTGGTGCTGCGGTACTTACTCGCTACTCGTCACTTTCGTCAATAATCTCTTCGCTCGCTTCACCGGCTTTGGCATGGTATCTTGTACAAGATGCATGGACTGCCGCACTCGCAGTAATCATATTCTTGCTAGTACTGTATCGGCACAAAGACAACATTAAACGACTCATTGCTGGTCAGGAAAACAAAATCAACCTGTCGTCGAATTAACTCAGGTTACCGTCTAGAGGAGGGAGACTTTCGAGCGACCATCGGGCATGCACAGCATACTCCAAATCAGTTTGCTGACCGGAGTGAAGCCTTAGACTTCCAGCATATGCAATCATCGCTCCGTTGTCTGTGCAAAGTTCAAGCCTTGGAAAGTAGACGTGTGCATTCAATTTTCTTGCCATTGCATTCATCCGTCGCCGAAGCTCTTGATTCGCTCCCACCCCTCCGGCTACAACAATCTCCTTGTAGCCGAGCTGCTGTATTGCAGTTTTGCATTTGGCTACCAGTGTATCTACTGCCGCGTCCTGAAACGCATAAGCAAGATCTGCCTGGCATTGCTTGTCCAGTGTGCATTTAGCCGCTTTGAGAGCTGCGTGAGTCTTCAGGCCAGAGAAACTGAATTCCAGGTTGTCATGCTCAATCATCGGCCGCGGAAACCAGAATTGACCGGGCCGCCCGTTCTTCGCGCACAATTCGATACTTGGTCCGCCCGGGTACGGTAGTCCCAGAACCTTGGCAAACTTGTCAAATGCTTCTCCGACTGCATCATCCCTGGTTTGTCCGATAATTTTGTAATCGCCTGGCAACTGAACATCTGCCAGCATCGTATGCCCCCCGGAAACTAGTAAAGACAGAAAAGGATAAGAAGGCTTGGAAGGCTCTAGCATCGGCGAAAGCAAATGCCCTTCCATGTGGTGAATCCCGATAGCCGGGACATTCAGTGCCATTGCAAGACTCCTTCCAACAGTTGCGCCTACTAGCAACGCACCGACCAGTCCGGGGCCGGCAGTGTAGGCGATTGCGTCTATTTCATTCTTTGCAATGCCTGATTCATTCAGCACTGATTCAATCAAGGGTAGAACTTTTCGAATGTGGTCTCTTGCAGCAAGTTCTGGAACAACGCCGCCATAGAGTTTGTGAACATCCACTTGTGAAGCGAGACGATGAAGCAGAAATTCATTATCCGAATCGTAGACCGCTACACCGGTATCATCGCATGATGTTTCTATTCCGAGAACCTTCATTCGGCTATTCTGTCAAAAAATTCATGATGAACAAGTAATTTCGATGCAATCAAAGTTGTTAATACTGCGAGCCGACATTATAATTTTGCCGTCGTCATGGCAAATTTGACGACAATCCTGTATTTTGACTGGAAACCTGGCGCGTGCGTCGTATTTCCAGTTTGATGGTTTATCCCGTTGGCCAGGTAGCTCAGTCGGTAGAGCAGGGGACTGAAAATCCCCGTGTCGGTGGTTCGATTCCGCCCCTGGCCACCTTTTGGCATTGCAGTTAAACGGCAACTCCGAATTTCGTCTCAATCGAACTCACTGCGCGGTATTTGGCTAATTGAAGCACGACACTTCAAATTCAGCTGCTCCCGTATGACCCAGATACTCCAAAAGCGGAAGCCGAAACGAATGAACATGTTCTCTTGTATATTGTTCCGATTTCTGCAAGTCCTGACTTTGAATCGCCTGCACCAGATTCCGGTGTTCAATTATGCTTTGAGAAATGCCGTCCTCCATGCTTGTGCGGAATGGTCTCGCGTACCAAAACCAATCCAGCCGAAGTGCTTTTACCAGCAAATCACCAAACAGACGTTCCATGTGACTGTTTTTTCCGGCTTTCGCGATGGCCAAATGGAATGTTTTATTCGCACTGATCAACCCTTGTATATCTTTTGCATGCGCTGCAACTTCAAAATCGTCGCGGCGCTTATAAATATTCTCCATGTCTTGGTCTGTTCGCCGCATTGCGGCAAGATGCACAACTGCAAGCTGGACAAATTCATAAGCCTCTAAAAATGAGCGAACCTCTTCAATGTCCAAAGGCGGAATTCTTGCGCCGTGGTTAGGAAGCAGTTCAATCAAGCCTTCTGTTGCCATACGCATGAACGCCTGCCGAACCGGGGTTCGGGAAATTCCCAGTTCTTCAACGATTATTCGCTCTTCAATTCTTACGCCAGCAGTTAGTCGCAAACTAATTATCTTACTTAACAGATAGTCATAAACAAGCTGAGGTCCATCTCCCCTACGTTTAATGTTACTGGTATCGGCTACAGTTATATTCGTAACATCATTCACATTGATTAAATCTTCTGTCATAACTTCTCTACTATCCAGAATTTGCCAGTCAGTTTCTCATTTTGAATTAAACATCAAAAAATGCTTATAACCACTCTACTTCTTGCAAAGTCACCCTTGTAACAAAAGGATTAAATCACATTTGTACTACAATTTTGTTTCTCTTTAACGAAATTTGCTTGTCAAAATCGACTTTTGCACATTGCAAACACTAAATTATCAACTAATTTCTGCACACTTTGTAGCGAAATTTAGTCTGCAATTCCAGGCGAATTCCTGATTAAAAGCAGGAGTGCGCACCATTCAATTATTTAGTAATGGACTGCAATTTATCAGAAAGAAATGCATTAGATACAGGAAAATTTTCTTTGCAATAATCCTGCCGCCAGCAAAAAAGAAAAATCCTCGGCATTGAATTGGCCAAGGTCCGTCGCAGCCCCGCAATTTTTCCAGGCATCAATCATCTCCCCATCATTCGCCCAACCAATTTCCAGCATTGAAATAATCTGCTATCGACGACCGGGCTTCATATTGAATAAAGCAATTTCGATATTATTTCAATAGCGAGCACCCGATTTCAGGTTGAATTTAGTGGTGGGCCCGGAAGGACTCGAACCTTCGACCAATGGATTATGAGTCCACTGCTCTGACCGACTGAGCTACAGGCCCGACTAAATGAACAGCACTGATTTCTCTGTGCAATCAACCTTCGTGAAAATGCCTGAGATTATCCGAACGCGAAGGATGGCGCAACTTGCGCAAAGCTTTCGCTTCAATCTGACGAATTCGCTCTCGGGTAACATCGAACTGCTTGCCGACTTCCTCCAAGGTGTGATCGGTATTCATTCCGATTCCAAAGCGCATTCTCAGCACTTTCGCTTCTCGTTGCGTAAGCGAATCCAGAGCGGATTCGGTCGCCATGCACAAGCCAGTCTCAGTTGCTGTATCAAGCGGTGCATGCACAGACTTGTCTTCAATAAAATCCCCGATGTGGGAATCATCGTCGTCACCTACGGGTGTTTCCATGGAAATCGGTTCCTTGGCAATCTTCAATACCTTTCTGACCTTGTCGGGTGTCACATCCATACGCTCGGCAAGTTCATCAACATTCGCCTCCCTTCCGGTTTCCTGTAAAATCTGGCGTTGAACACGAGACAACTTGTTGATGGTCTCGATCATGTGAACCGGAATACGAATGGTCCTGGCTTGGTCCGCAATCGAGCGCGTGATAGCCTGGCGAATCCACCAAGTTGCGTAAGTTGAAAACTTGTAGCCGCGTCTGTATTCAAACTTGTCAACTGCTTTCATCAATCCGATGTTGCCTTCCTGAATCAAGTCCAGAAACTGTAATCCGCGATTCGTGTACTTCTTGGCAATCGAGATGACCAGTCGAAGATTGGCATCTGTCATTTCCTTCTTGGCCTTGTTGGCTTTTGCCTGACCGGTAGAAATCAACCGGCGAATATTCTTCAGCTCCTCAATCCTGATGCCAATAAGGGGCTCCAAGGACCGTAACCGGTCCTGAGCTTCCTTGATCTGCGAACGATATTCCTCAATCAAATTATGTTTCCTCGGACCGGCGCAATTCTTTAGCATCGACACCAGGTTTCTATGGAGCAAGTTGGAATTCAGAACATCCAGAATTTTCTTTCTTGGGATTCTGATTTCATTGATGCAGATATTTTCAATGACGCGGGTACGCTCGCGAACCTCATTGTGCACCCGTTGTACAATGGCAAAAACATTATCCATGTAACGCGGTGAAAACTTGATATGGAGAAATTCTTTTGCAAGCCTGTTTCGATATAGTTCCACTTGTGAACTTACTACCCCGTATTTTCCCATAGCACTTCTTAAATATCTGTAGTTTCTTCTTATTTTTTCAATTCGCTTGTTAATTTCCTCTATATCCGGCCCTGTCTCCTCGTTCGGCCTCGGCTGTGGAATGCTGGTGTCGTTTTCATCAACATGCGCCGCGATTGACGATTTCTTATATGGAATCGTATTGACAATCACTTCCCTTAGCGGCATTTCTCCTCTTTCGATCTTGTTGAGTCGTTCTGTCAAATCTGCAAAAATTATTGGGCACAAGGCAATTGCCTCAGTCGCCTGCCTCAGTCCCAATTCAATTCTTTTCGCCAGTTTGATTTCTTCCTGCCGGCTGAGCAAGGGTATAGTGCCCATTTCTCGCATGTACATCCGAACAGGGTCAGTTGTTCGGCCAAAATCGTTCTTCAGAATTTCTTCTGCTTCCTCTGCAACTTCTTCTTCATCTTCGCTTTCATTTACCTTTAAAATGATGCTGTCGGGGTCGGGCGCCTTGTCGTAGACTTCAATTTCCATCTCGCCAATGACGTTAACGATGTTTTCAATCTGCTCCGTACCATGCATATCTTCCGGCAAATGGTCATTAATTTCCTTGTACGTAAGAAATCCCTGCTTCTTGCCTTTCAAGATAAGATTTTTCAACTCTGATTGTTTTGAATCGTATTCCATAATTTGCTCTACGCTTTCTTCATAAATATTTGCAGCGGTGTCTCCAAGGCCTGAATTTTAAGGTGAAAAAGCTTTGCGAATATCCACTGCAGTAATTGCTGTAAGTAATTAGTGAATTGCTGTACTGGAAAGCTCCTTGTTTTTTTCCAGCAAATTCATCAACTGTTCCTCCTGCTCGTAAGTCAATGTTTTTTCCTGATTCGTCAAATCCTTAACCTTCTGCTTTCGCACCAGTTCATTAATTTTAGATATGACGCCGCAGAATGACTTTTCAAGATCGTCGTCTTCCGGGATTCTGTGATCAAAGTCAACGAATCCGGTTAAAACCTTGAACACTTCCTCAGAATGCCTGAACTCTTCCAAAAGCGCCGCCGAAGTGGAGATGCCCGGATTTGATTCAAGCGTATCCAGTATCTTGGCAATCAAAAGTACGTACCGGTCTTCCGACTGAGCCAGCCACTCCCGGTCTTCAATAGCTGTTGCAAACGCCGGGTTTTGTACCAGGAGTGCAATTGCCTGCTTGTTGATCATTCCCGGTCCGGCACTCGCTTGCGGAGGGGCTTTTTTCGGCCCGTATTCACGGTCTTCCATACGGGTCAATCGAGAAGCCAGTTGCTGCTTGTCCATGCTGGTAAGACGAGAGACTTCATCCACCACCAATTCCCGGAAAGCACTGTCAGGCAGCTTGGCGAAAATTTTACTGAAATCCTGAATAAACTTTGCCTTTCCTGCCAAACTCCCGAAATTCGTGCTGGCTTTGAGCTTGTCGAATATGAAATTTTCAATTGGCTCTGCTTCTGCGATGCGTTTTTCGAATCCTTCCAAGCCTTCTTCCTGAACCAGTGAATCCGGGTCATGCCCTTGAGGCAGAAAAACAAAACTCACCTGATAGCCATCGTACATCATTGGCAGTACTGCCTCCAGAGCTCGCCACGCCGCGATTCTTCCGGCATTGTCGCCATCAAAGCAAAATACGATTTCCGGTGCCAAGCGAAACAAAACTCTGGCATGAATTTGGGTTGTGGCTGTTCCCAAAGTGGCCACGGAGTAGTCGATACCATGCTGAGAAAGTGCCAGTACATCGGTATAGCCTTCCACAATCAGCACCTTCCCTTTTTTACGAATTGCACCCATAGCCTGATAGAGTCCAAACATTTCGTTCCCTTTTTTGAACAAGGGCGTCTCGGGAGAGTTCAAATACTTTGGCTCGCCTGTGTCCAGAATTCTCCCGCCAAAGGCAATTACCCTGCCGCGTCTGTCCAGAATTGGAAACATCAGCCGGTCGCGGAAACGATCATAGGCACCGCCATTGTCCTTTGAAATTACCAAGCCGTTTTTCAGAAGCAGCTCTCTGTCTTCCTGAGTTTTTCCGATCCTTTGAAGCAGATAGTCCCACTGGCCAAGTGCATAGCCAAGTCCAAACTTACGGGCCGTTTCAGCAGTGATGCCTCTGCTTTTCAGATAAGCCTGCGGTGCTTGTGCATCGCGGCCTTTCATCAACTCGTATGTATATGCAGAACTGGCTTTCTGCATATTACCAAGCAATTTGTCGAACTCTCCTTTTTGAAACGACTGTCCTGCCTGAACAGGAATTTTTACACCGGCAATAGATGCCAGCTCTTCAATGGCATCACGAAAACTCAGATTCGCATACTTCATCAGGAATGAAATCGCCGAACCACTTTCCCCGCATCCAAAGCAGTGAAAAAACTGCCTGTCCGGATTTACATAGAATGAAGGGGTTTTCTCCTCATGAAACGGACAGCAGGCCTTGTATTCCTTGCCTGCCTTTATCAACGGAACACGGCTTTCAATCAAGTGAACTATATCGACCCTTTGAATCAAATCGTTCACAAAGTCAGATGGAATTCTACCTGCCACAACTTCCTGCGCTATGTTGAATCGAAAACTACCGGAAACAGTAGTCGAATTTCGATCTGGTTATCCAAAATTCACTTTTGCCCTTTGGACAATCTTGTTGCCAATGCTGGCCGTCAAGCACTCAATACTGCCGTACTCTGTAACCCTGCTGACGCATTGTTCGCTTCTTTTCCCGTTTTACAGCTGCGGCATTCTTTCTTTTTCGAACGGCAGTTGGCTTCTCATAGTGCTCCCGTCGGCGAATTTCACTGAACACCCCCGCTTTCTCGCAAGACCTGCGAAATCGACGTAAAATTACATCGAACGGTTCATCAGCTTTTACTTGGACACTCGGCATATGGTTACATCATCTCCTTGATTCAATTGTTTTGTCTGCATCAGATAATAAATCAAAATTCAACCTGCAAGGCAAAAGGACAGCATATTATACACAAAATGCTTTCGTTCCAATTAATTTTTTGAGTTTTGTTTTAATAATAGCCTTTTGTCCTGCCTGTCCAAATATGTTGGCCAAGCACCAAGCAATTGTTAACCGAAGGTTGAACCCGGACAGAACACCGCTATCGTAACTATTCAAGCCTTGCACCCAGAAACTTGTGCAGTTGAATTGCTGCCCGAAATAGAGGTTCTTGCTCAGCCTGGCGTTTTGCATGAAATATCAAGGTTTTTATCCGCCTCGCAATTTATCAAGGAAAAATATAGCAGAAATTTGCCATTGATTTATCATGTAACCGATGCCGATATGGCATTATTGTTTAACAAGTCTTTTTTTTCCATTCAAGCGGATAACTTTATGCGGTGGTCCAAGTCGGTAAACATGGTTGAAGCCCATGCAGAGGGCGAAGTAGGGCGTGTCGTAACTGGTGGCATCATGGATGTTCCCGGTACATCGATGATTGAAAAGCTGAGCTACATGAATACAGACGGCAACGAACTAAGAAAGTTTCTGGTCTTCGAGCCTCGCGGATATGCGCAAATGAGTACAAACCTGCTGCTGCCGCCAACCACAAGCAAGGCAGATGCCGGAATGATAGTACTGCAAGGAGACAAGGCGCATGCCATGTCCGGTTCAAACGCTATTTGTACAGTAACTGTTCTTCTGGAAACTGGAATGGTTGAAATGGTCGAGCCAGAAACCACCGTGGTTCTGGATACAGCAGCAGGACTGGTTTCGGCCCGTGCAAGCTGTGAAAATGGCAAATGCAAAAACGTCGAACTTGAAATGACACCCAGCTATGTTGACCAACTTGATGTAAATCTGAACGTGAACGGGTTTGGCGCAGTCAAACTGAGCATTGTGTTCGGAGGGATTTTCTATGCACTCGTTGACCCGGCGCAGGTTGGCTTGAGCATTAGCCCGGAAAACGCCAGAGCACTGGTTAACGCAGGTTCACAAATTCAACGGGCGGTGAATGACCAGCTGGTTATAAAGCATGAGCATATAAAAGGACTGGAAGGTCTCTCCTACGTAATGTTTATTGACAAGACAGGCGAGGGACTTCTGAAGGGTGCGACAATTTTGCCGCCAGGACGAATTGACCGCTCGCCTTGCGGAACAGGAAACTCGGCAAGGCTTTCTCTGATGCATGCCCGAGGCGAAGCCAAAGTGGGCGACGAGTTTACAGCTTTGTCCATAATCAACAGTCAATTCAAAACGAAAATACTACGCACAACTAAAGTGGGCAACAAAGATGCGGTGATACCGAGTATAAAAGGGCGCGGCTGGATACACGGTATGCATCAAATTGGCTTGGACCCCAGCGACCCCTATCCCAAGGGCTACTTCCTTTCAGATTGCTGGGGCGATGCGTTTGACCTGCTGAATTGACTAAAGCCAAAAAGATTCACATCGCTTAGGAATCCGCAACGTCAAACTCAGAGCCTTCTTCGTCTTCGCTAGTCTTTTTCGGCCGGCTAAGTTTTGCAAAATACAACCCGATTTCAAACAGTATCCAAACTGGAATCGCCAGCATTGTTTGGGAAAATACATCTGGCGGTGTGAGAACCATACCGACAACAAAGGCTGAAACAATAATATAAGGTCGCTTTTTCCCGAGGCTTTCTGGAGTGGTTGCACCTGCCCGGACCAGTAAAACAGTGGCTATGGGCACCTCGAAAGCAATGCCAAAAGCGAAAAACAGCTTTAAAACAAAACTAAGGTAGGCGTTAATGTCGGTCATGACCGCAACGCCTTCCGGTGCAGTACTTGTAAAAAAAACAAAAATAATCGGAAAGACAACAAAATAGGCAAACATTATGCCCAGGTAGAATAGAATGCTGCTTGAAATTATCAGCGGTGCCACCGCACGCTTCTCGTGCGAATACAATCCGGGTGCTACAAATGCCCAAATCTGATAGAACAAAAACGGCATCGCCAGTCCCACCGAAAACGCAAAAGCAAATTTGAACGGCACAAAGAAAGGACCGTGCGGTTCCGTGGAAATCATTGTATTTCCCTCAGGCAATGCCGCCATTAAGGGTGCCGCCAGATATTCGTACAGAGTATTTGCAAACGGTGCGCAAATCGCAAAAATAATCAGCACCGCAAAAACTCCGCGCAACAATCGCTGGCGGAGTTCTACCAGATGGGAAATGAATGTAGTCCCTGTTGCTTGCGGGTCTTGAGTGTCTTCAGCCATGGTACCTAAGTTGTCACATCTGAATCAGCAGTTGCCGGCTTTTCCGACTTCTTGGATTTTTTCTGCTCTTCTGGCGAAGAAGATTCCTTGGTTTCGGCTTGTTCAAAATCTGCTTCTGTTACCACGTTCTCATTCATCGTTTGAGCCGCTTCTTCAAAAATATTCTTGGTTTCGCTTAAGTCGCCCTTGATTTGTTTCAAGTCGGTTTCATCAAGCTCGCGGTCGATATCACGCTTGACATCAGCCAATGTGCGCCGCGCCTTGCCTACCCATAGCCCAATTGAACGAGCAGTCCGGGGCAAGCGCTCCGGCCCAAGCACAATCAGTGCAATCAGAACTATGATTGCGATTTCCCAAAATCCAACATCAAACACAGTATCAAAATCCAGGCTAGATTCTATTGGTATACACGTCGCACTCTACTTGGCCCTATCTTCCTTCTCGTTACTGTCATCATTGGCTGCTCCGTCGGCCTTTGCTTCAGTAGCCGCAGCTTCTTCGCCGGACTCCTCGCCTTCCTCTTTCTTCTCTTCGTCCTCAGATCCTTCTTTAACCGACTTGCGAAATCCTCGAATAGCCGTACCCAAGTCGCCGCCCATGCCGCGTAGCTTCTTGGTGCCAAAAAGCAGTACCACAATCACTAGTATGATCAGCAATTGCCAAATACTAATTCCTCCCATGCCCATAACTTAGTTTCCCTCCAGTTCACATAGAAATATATTAATCAATTACTCGGAGACGACTGGCGTGCCCGCTTTTCTTCCAAACCGGATACTCCGAACCGTCTGCCAAGTTCATTCAAAACATCTTCATGCGTTGCATTGAAACACGATAGCATAACCAGGCTATGAAACCACAAATCTGCTGTTTCATACACAACTTGGCCGCGGTCCTTCTGTTTCGACGCATCTGCAATTTCGTGCGCCTCTTCCAAAACTTTATCGCCAATTGCATCAATCCCCTTCCGGTGAAGCGATGCAACGTACGACTGCTTTGGGTCCGCGTTCTTCCTTGATTCAATAATTTCACAAAGCGATGAAAGTATATCTGTTTGCATGCAACTACCTGCCTAGTTCTTGTAAATTTCTTTCGGGTCTCGCAATACAGGTTCAACTATGCTCCAATGCCCGTTCGCCAGTTTTCGGTAAAAACAGGAAGCTCTGCCCGTATGACAGGCAATGCCACCCTTTTGCTCAACTTTAAGCAGAATCGTATCCGAATCGCAATCTACCCGGACTTCCAAAACCCTTTGCTCGTGTCCTGACTCCTCGCCCTTGCGCCACAATTTGTTGCGTGAACGAGACCAGTAGACAGCAAGCCCCCCGGATACTGTTTCGCGCAGTGCATCCCGGTTCATCCATGCAAGCATCAGAATCTGCCCCGACTGCGCATCCTGCGCAATTGCAGGCAGCAAGCCGTTCTCCGGCCAAGCAAGCTGTGTACACCAGTCATCCAAATTCATTTCTTCAACCCTGAACTGCTTCGCAAATTTCGATTCCGCGTTGCTTCATGTATTCCTTCGCTTGAGAAATTGTATACTCCCCAAAGTGAAAAATGCTTGCTGCAAGCACTGCATCTGCAAGCCCGTATTCAATTCCATCGGCAAGATGAGACAACTCCCCGACCCCGCCCGACGCAATCACTGGTATTGACACGGCATTGGAAACCGTACGAGTCAGGTCAAGATCAAAGCCTATTTTGGTTCCGTCCCGGTCCATGCTGGTCAGCAGGATCTCCCCGGCACCGAAGTCCGCCATTTTGACTGCCCACTCAACAGCGTCCAGCCCGCGAGGTTTTCTGCCACCATGAGTATAAACCTCCCATGCAACAGGAACTGATTCCGGAACACGACGGGCATCAATTGCGACTACGATGCATTGCGACCCAAAACGGTCGCTGGCTTCGCGAATCAACTCTGGACGTTCGACTGCGGCAGTGTTTATGGAAATCTTGTCAGCCCCTACATTAAGCAGACTACGAATATTGTCTGTTGCACGAACCCCTCCACCGACAGTAAGGGGGACGAATACCTGCTTTGCAACGGCTTCAACTACTTGATAAATAGTGTCGCGACCGCTTGAGCTCGCAGTTATGTCGAGAAACGCAAGTTCATCTGCTCCCTGTCGATCGTATTCTCTTGCCACTTCAACCGGGTCGCCAGCATCGCGTATGTCAACAAACTTCACGCCCTTGACAACGCGGCCTTCGTCAACATCCAGGCAGGGAATTATTCTTTTTGCCAATGGCACTTTTGCATTCCTTTTATTAACTATGCTCGTAGTGGTTGTGAATCAAACTGACTGCTTCTGCGTAATCCAGAGTTCCTTCATACAGCGACTTGCCGGAGATTGCACCGATGATGCCTGCATCCGACACCTTCAGCAAAGTGCGAATATCGTCAAGATCGCGCACTCCGCCGGAAGCAATTACCGGTATCCCGACCCGGCGGGCAAGCTCTTCTGTTGATTTTGCATTAAACCCGGACAGCATTCCATCCCGGTCTACATCGGTGAAAACAATTGCTGCTGCACCATAATGTTCAAATTCGCTTGCCAATTCAAAAACATCTCTATCGACAGTGCCGGTCCAGCCTTCTGTGGCCACTTTCCCGCTTCGAACATCCAGTGCCACAATTACGCGTCCGGGTCGCTCGCGATGAACCATTGAAACAAATGACGGATTTCGAGCCGCATGAGTACCAAGGATCACATAATCAATCCCGGCATCCAGGTACTCGACCGCTGTATCAAGCGAGCGAATCCCGCCGCCAACTTGAACCACCATGTTCGGACAGTTGAGCCGGATGTCGCCAATCAGTTCGGCATTGACCGGCTTGCCGGCGACAGCGCCATCAAGGTCAACCACGTGAAGCCTGCGAGCACCTGCCTCAAACCAGCGCTTCGCCTGGCTTACAGGGGATCCTGAGTACACTGTGGCATCATCCATTTTCCCTTGAACAAGCCGAACGCAACGGCCGTCTTGTATATCGATTGCAGGAATTAACAGCATTGATCAAACCACTGTCCTGTTATACACCAAACTCAGCAAGAACCATCCCACATCAAAAAATTCGACAGCAGCTTCAATCCTTGCTGCCGGCTTTTTTCCGGGTGGAACTGCACCGCAAATATGTTTCGTTTCGCAGCAGCAGAAGTAAACCTGAGCCCGTATTCAGTAGACCCTGCCACCTCTGCGCTGTTTTGCGATTCGGCGTAGTAGCTATGCACAA
This sequence comes from Arenicellales bacterium, assembly GCA_965203865.1. Taxonomy (GTDB): domain Bacteria; phylum Pseudomonadota; class Gammaproteobacteria; order Arenicellales; family JAJDZL01. Next base: position 19,967 of record OZ241916.1, on the reverse strand, counting down.
AATAAAATCTGGTATTCGTCGGAATTCCACGCCAAAGCGGATGGTCGAATTCCTGCTTGACAGGGCTCCATCCCATGTGGGGAATCTTGATTTTTTTACCGCAGTCAACCAGTTCGGCACCAAACCGCTTCACTGTCCCGTTCATGATTCGAAGGCCTTCCACCCCGCCGTCTTCTTCGCTATGCGAATAAAGTGCCTGCATACCCAGGCAGATTCCCAGTACCGGCTTTGTTCGAAGCGAGTACTCCACGGCTGACCTTACCTCATCGTTGGTCAATTCGCTTATCCAGGTTCCGATAGCTCCCTGCCCCGGAAGCACCAGACGGTCTGCTCCTCGAATTTTGTCAGCGCTCCGCGTCGATTTCACGCGAATCTTGTCATTCAGCGACTGAAAGGCATTGCAGACCGAGTGCAAGTTGCCAGTGCCAAAATCGGCGATAAATACATTAACCATAGTTGAATTGAAAATCCCAGCAATCCTGTAATAACAGTTCGAGACATTTACAAACTACCCTTGGTTGAAGGGATCAAGCCTTGGGTCTTTTTATCGTAGGACGACGCCATTCTCAATGCGCGTCCAAATGCCTTAAATACCGTTTCTGCAATGTGGTGCGCATTTTTACCACTCAGGTTCGCAATGTGAACCGTCATTTGCGCATGGTTGCACAAACCCTGAAAAAATTCGCGAATCAAATCTACATCAAAATCACCGATTCGCGCACGCGGATAACTGACATCGTAGCAAAGCAACGGCCGACCAGAAAAATCTACAACCACTCTTGACAATGCTTCATCAAGCGGAACATAGGCGTACCCGTATCGAGCGATGCCCGACTTGTCACCGATTGCCTGATTGATTGCCTGACCCAGAGTAATGCCTGTGTCCTCTACAGTGTGGTGAGCATCAATTTGGAGGTCGCCCTCGGCTTTAATTTCCAGGTCAACCATTCCGTGACGCGCAATCTGGTCCAGCATGTGCTCGAAAAACGGCACGCCAGTATCCAGCGTTGAATTTCCTTCGCCATCGAGATCCAGAGATACCTGTATGCTGGTTTCCCTGGTTTTACGGTGAAATGTAGCAATGCGGTTTGACATAGTTATTGTTTTCCAGTTGGCAATACTCACTTGCAGACGAGCGTCTTCTCGTATGATTCAAGCGAAACGGACATTGAATTATAGCCGATTCAGCCAGCTCTACAGCATGCAGCAATAAAGCACGAGGGTTACGCCGCGCGTGATTCAAATGATACGCTTGAAAACTTCACACACCTCATTGTTTTCGCTCGGAGTGCCTACTGTGATTCTCAGGCAGTTGGCAAGGAGTGCGTGCGAGCCATCAAGATTCTTAATCAAAATGCCGTTCGATTTGAATTGCTGAAATACTTCCCCTGCGTTGCGAGTTTTCAGTCGAACAGTTACAAAATTGGTCTGCGACGGATAGACAATCAGTTCCGGGAATTTTTCCAGTGCTTGAATCAGCCGTTCCCGCTCCGCCAAGATTTTCTGTGTTTGCGCCTTGAAATCATCCCAATGCTCCAGCGCAAACAGTGCGCTTGCATACGAAAGTACATCAACGTTGTACGGCAGGCGCAGCTTTTCGAATTCCGCAAGCCAGCTGGCACCGCCAGCAAGGTAGCCGAGCCGAATGCCTGCAAGTCCGCTTTTTGAAAGCGTTCGCACAATAACAAGATTTTCAAATTCAGGCAGGACCTGAAGCATGCTGTGTTCGGCATAGTCGCTGTAGGCTTCATCAACCACAACCAAACCGTCTATTATTCGTGCCGCTTCTTCAATAAGACTCGCTTCAAACAGATTCCCCGTGGGATTGTTCGGATAGGAAATCAGCAGGCATGCGGGGGAGTACTCCTCCACTGCTGAAATCAGCGAGTCCCGTGAAAGCTCAAAGTTGGAGTTCAAACTCACAGGAACAAAATTTCCTTGGGTGTAACGCGCAATGATTTCGTACATTGAAAATGATGGTTGCGGCGACATGATGCTTCTGCCTTGCCCGCCAACAGCGATTTGAATCAACTGGAGAATTTCGTCGGAGCCGTTGCCAAGCATCAATTCCTGCGAATCAGGAATATTAAAGACCCGTCTCAAGCTTGACTTTAGTTCGCCGGCTTGCGGGTCGGGATAACGATTGACATTTACGCGGCGTAGTCGCTCCAGCCATTCATTTTGCAAATCTTCCTGAATACCGTACGGGCTTTCCATTGCGTCCAGCTTGACCAGCCCGGATGCATCCGCAACACGATACGCTTTCAACTCCAAAATCTGGGGGTGAACCAAACGTGCAATCCGCTCTTCAATTCGTACTCTTCTCGAACTGCTCATGACCTGATCCTGCATTCTGCCGAGCGCGCATGGGCGGTAAGATTTTCCTCTCTTGCCATTACACTTGCAACACGCGCCAACTTGTCGGCTGCTCCGGGAGTACATGAAATCACCGAAATTCTCTTCTGAAAGTCATATACCCCCAAAGCCGAACTGAACCGTGCAGCACCCGATGTCGGGAGAACATGATTGGGACCGGCGCAGTAATCGCCCAGTACTTCTGCACTATGCGCCCCGCAGAAAATCGCCCCGGCATTTCGGATTCCACTCATCCATTCTGAATGATTGTCAATCAGGAACTCCAGATGTTCTGGAGCGATCCTGTTCACCAGTTCAAGCAGCACTTCATGGTTTTCAGCATGAATCAAAGCGCCTTGTCCGGCAAGCGCCTTGGCAATCGTGTCTCTTCGTTCCAGTTCCGGCAGCATCCGTTCCATAGCAGCACGAACCTCCATAATCTTTTTTCTGCTTGTTGACAGCAGGATAGACTGTGCATCCGTATCGTGTTCGGACTGTGCAAACATATCCAGCGCAGCCCAGTCGGCGTTGGTGCTTTCATCGCAAACAACAACCACTTCGGATGGCCCGGCAACCATGTCAATGCCAACATGTCCGAATACCTGCCGCTTGGCAGCGGCAACATAAGCGTTGCCCGGACCCACTATCTTGTCCACTTTGGGAACGGTTCTGGTGCCATAGGCGAGGGCAGCAATTGCTTGCGCACCGCCAATTGTAAACACTCGGTTGACTCCGGCAACGAACGCTGCGGCAAGGACAGATTCATTGCACATGCCATGAGGCGCAGGTACAACCATCACAATCTCGGAAACTCCTGCTACGCGTGCAGGAATCGCTGCCATCAAAACAGAAGAAGGATATGCTGCAAGCCCGCCGGGTACATAAATTCCGACGCGTTCAATTGGGGTTACCTTTTGCCCGTACGCGGAGCCATCATTTTCAGTTATTTCCCACGATTGAATTACTTGATGCTCGTGAAACGACTGCACTCGCTCGGCGGCGCTTTGAATCGCCTTCATAACTTCGGAGTCAAGTGTACGAGCAGCCTGCTCAAGACGACCTGAAGAAATTTCCAGCTCCGAAACTGAAGCAGCATCATTCTTGTCAAGCTCATTGGTAAGCGCAACAAGTGCATTGTCGCCTTCCATTTTTACACGCTGAATGATTTTTCGAACTGTGGATTCAACGCTCTCGTCAAATTCAGATATGCGATCAAGCAATCGCGAAAAACGTTCTTCAAAATCTGGTGCCGATGACTGCAATTCGGCTATTTGGAGGTTCGGCAACATTTTCTACAAGGCATCCTTTATTTGCCGAACAATTTTCTTCATGAGTTTTTCCTTTAGCCGCATTGATGCTTTATTGGCAACCAGCCGTGCACTGATGTCGGAAATTGTCTCGACTTCAGCAAGACCGTTGCTTTTTAGCGTTTTCCCGGTCTGGGCAAGGTCAACTATCCGGTCCGCAATCCCGCAAAGAGGCGCAAGTTCCATTGAACCGGTGAGTTTCATCACTTCCACATGAATCCCCTTTCCGGCAAAGTACTTTCTCGCAGTATTCACATACTTGGTAGCGACTCTTCTTTTACGTCCGTTGCGTAGCGACTCACATGAATTGCTGTCTACTTTTTCCGCCAGAACCAGGCGACATTTGGACAGTCCCAAATCCAGCAATTCATAAAACTCGTCATTTTCCAGCTCAAGGAGGATATCCTTTCCGACAATTCCAAAATCGGCACCGCCAAGCCTGACATAAGTTGGAACATCCTCGCTTCGGACGACGACAAGCTTTACATTGGGATTTACAGTTTCAATCAGCAGTTTTCTTGAAGTCTTCATATCTTCCACCGGTGACAGTCCTGCGCGAACCAGCAAGGGCAACGCTTCAAGCACGATGCGGCCCTTGGATACGGCAATAGAGATTTGACTGTTCAATTCGCTCATTGAGACAAGCCCCTTTCCACCAGGGGAAGAATTTTGCGAAATATAATTTACGCTGCGTGCGCAGCAATCTGTTCTTGCTGACTTGCAGAATACTTGTTGTCGTGTATGCGGCGAATTTGTGCACCGAGTTGCGCCAGTTTTTCTTCAATACACTGATACCCGCGATCAATATGGTAAATACGCTCAATTTCCGTAACGGACTTTGCGACCAGGCCGGCGAGAGCCAGACAGGCTGAGGCGCGCAAATCTGTTGCCATTACAGGAGCACCTTTCAACTGGGAAACACCTTTGACGATTGCAGTGCCTCCCTCCATTGTGATTGAAGCGCCCATGCGCTGCAGTTCCTGAACGTGCATGAATCGATTTTCAAAAATCGTTTCGGTTACAATGCCGTTGCCCTTGGCAATGCAGTTCAGCATCAGCAGCTGCGCCTGCATGTCCGTTGGAAATGCAGGAAACGGCGCTGTTCGTATATCAACTGCTTTCGGTCGACCGGAACTCATGGACAGCCTTACCCAGTCAGTGCCGATTTCAATATCTGCTCCAGCTTCTGCCAGCTTGTCCAGCACTGCAGTCAAGTTTTCTGGCTGAACATCGCGAACCAGCACTTCCCCTCCGGTAACCGCTCCTGCTACCAGAAAAGTCCCCGCTTCAATCCTGTCGGAGATGATTTTGTGCGTATTGCCGTAAAGTCTTTCCACGCCTTCAATTGTTATTTTGTCTGTGCCAATCCCGTCAATCTTCGCGCCCATTTCAACAAGGCAATTTGCAAGATCTGTAACCTCCGGCTCGCGCGCCGCATTTTCGATAACAGTTGTACCTCTTGCAATACTGGCAGTCATCATCAGGTTCTCTGTTCCAGTTACCGAAATGGTGTCCATAACTATATGTGCGCCGCGCAGTTTGTTCGCTCTCGCCTTGATGTAGCCATCTTCAATTTCGATTTCCGCTCCCATGGCGATAAGGCCCTTGATGTGGAGTCCGACGGGACGCGACCCAATTGCGCATCCGCCAGGCATGGCTACCTCCGCTCGCCCGAAGCGTGCAAGCAGCGGTCCCAGCACAAGTATTGAAGCGCGCATTGTTTTCACAAGTTCATACGCTGCTCGATACTGCTTGATGTTGGCAGAATTGGCCTCGACCGACATGGATTCGTCAAGCTGAAATGTTACGCCCAGACGACCGAGCAGGTCGAGCGTTGTAGTTACATCCTGAAGGTGTGGAACGTTGCTGACTCGTAGTGACTGGTCGGTCAAGAGTGACGATATCAAAATAGGAAGCGCCGAATTTTTTGCTCCGGATATCCTGACTGTGCCGCGAAGCGGTACACCGCCTGTAACGATCAGCTTGTCCATTTGCACCCCCTCAGTGGCACGGCATTCCGACTAGTTCAAAGTTGCAATCTTTTCTTGCAACTCGCCGTTCTGATACATGGTCATTAAAATATCGCTTCCGCCAATAAATTCACCGTCTATATAAAGTTGAGGAATTGTCGGCCAGCTGGAAAATTTTTTTATCCCTTCCCGTACATCCATGTCGCTCAAAACATTTACTGCGGCGAACTCTGCACCGCAAGCTTCCAGAATCTGCACGGCACGCGATGAGAATCCACATTGCGGAAACTGCGGCGTACCCTTCATAAACAGCACTATCTTGTTGCTGGAAACTGTCTCTTTGATTCTCTCCTCTACATTCATGATTTATTCTCGTTGTTTACTAGCAAATTAATAATATCAATAAATTATGTCGTTTGAATCTTCCTCTGCTCAGGTGTATATGTCTGAAGCGACAAGGCATGTATCGTTTCATCCATCTTGTCACCCAAGCCATCGTAAACCATACGATGCTGTTCAAGCATTGACCTGCCCTGAAATTCAGCACAGACGACCACGGCATTAAAGTGCCTGCCATCGCCTTCAACTTCTGCAACTGAGCCCGCAAGTCCGGATTCAATCCACTGTTTGACTAATTCGGGCGTTACCATTGACAATAAATATATAAGAAACCGACACTTACAATTTGAATACCGGCTTGTATTTTACCACAACAACCTTTTTGCCGATGTTGTGTATACCTCAGCCCAGGTTCATCTGAAAAATTTTGGCGATAAATGTGCATTCTTCCTGTTCGGGCAATACGACACGTCTGACCTAATCTGAATTGCACAGACCCGGAAACAGTCCGGCGAGCCCGCTGACTTGTATAAGCCGACTCGCTTGCTCGGGAATATTTTCAAATTGAAGTTCAACTCCGCAATCGTCAGACTGCTGGAGCCAGTCAACCAGCATTACAACTCCGGCACTGTCAACCGCACCCACCTTGCTCATGTCAATTGAAACCGCTTTACCGCTTGACAAGAATTTCTTTGAATCGGCATGCAGCGAAGTAACGGTTTCGAACTTCAAGTCACCAACCAGACCGAATTTTCCGTTTGCTTGCCCGACAAGGTTTGGGGTCATTTTTACAGGCTGATCGGCTATTGAACGGCAGGTTGTCGCTTTCAGCGAACTAGTTGCTTTCACTTGTGGAACGAAATAAAAACTCGCCAATCAAGTTTTCTATTGAAAATGCAGATTGCGTCAGTTCAATATAATCGCCATCCAGCAAATATTCTTCCTCGCCACCGGGCTCCAATCCAATGTACTGCGCTCCTAGCAGGCCTGAAGTCAATATACGTGCACTGGAATCTATTGGAATTTGATTGTAACTGACGGAAATATTCATGCCAACCACTGCACTATAGTCATCCGGGTCAATCCGGATACTGTCCACCCTTCCGACTCCAACACCGGACACGGTTACCGGAGCTTTCAGGTTCAGTCCCCCGATATTGTCAAAACGGGCATAAACACGATAATTTTCGTCGAAACTAAACAAAGATGCGCGGCCAACCTGAAATGCCAGTATAACCACAGCAGCGATTCCTGCCATGACAAACAGGCCAACCCAAATTTCAACTGTTGTGCGCTTCATTCGTAACCGCTCCGCAGCGTAAGTATAGATTCCATGATTGATTCATCAAAATTCATGAGACATTGATTTGAAAATTATATCAAAGCGCAAGTTATTCGTTCCGCAGATAAACCAGCGGTCGATGCAGGAGCGCGCGCCAAATTCCCAGCATTCCCAAAAGCAGGGAAATGGCAAGACTAAGAAAAACCGTGTACAAAACGCTGGACGGAATAAAAATCCAGTCCCATCTCATTAATGCAGTCAAAACGACCCACGATGCCAGCGTTCCGAGAACAGATGCAACTACTGCCGTGATGAAACCCTGTATCAAGTATTCAAGGCCGTAAACCGAGAAAATATACTTTCGCTGCGCACCGAGCGTTTTCAGCAGCACGCCTTCGTAGGCCCGACGACGATTTTCAGAAATCACCACGCCGGCGAGCACCAGTATGCCCGCAATGATTGTGATCGCACTGACTCCCCGGGCAGTATCGCGAATTTGCACCATGTAGTTTCCCAGTCTTTGCAGCACGTCTTTCACGCGGACCACAGTTATGTTGGGAAAGGAGGTTGCAATTCGGTCTTGCAGTTTGAATTCGTCGTCATCGGAAATACTGGCGGTGGCTATATAGGAGTGGGGAATGGTTCGCAATGGCTCGGGAGAAAGCATCACAGCAAAATTCAACTGCATGGACTGCCAGTTCAGGTCGCGGACATTGCTGACTTCGCCAGTAATTTCACGTCCCAGGATGTTGATGGTCATTGTGTCACCAAGCGACAAGTCGAATGTTTTTGCAACATCAGCATGAATAGACAGCAACGGCGAGCCGGCATAGTCTTCCGGCCACCACTCTCCCTGAACAATTTTTCCTTCTCCGGGAGGAACTTTGGAATAGGTGAACGCGCGGTCGCTGTCCAACAGCCAGTCACCATCTTCTTGAACTATCGCCTCCCTGGCGTCCATGCCTTTAACTTTTGTAATTCGACCCCGAATGAACGGCATCACTTCCAGATCGCTCTCGTTTTCGACATCAATCGCATCAACGAATTCAGCAAACTGGCTTGACTGAATGTCTACAAAGAAAAACGTCGGTGCGCGGCTGGGTATCAATTCATTGACCTGGCTGTTCATGTTCGATGAAACCATGGACACAGTAATCAAGACAGTCAAGCCAAGCCCGATTGCGAGAACAATGTCCGATGTTGAACTTCCGGGTCGAAACAGATTGGTAATTGCGAGCCGTGCAATTGACGACCTGCGGTTTCGCAGGCGGCGCGCCGATACAATCACAAGCAAGCCTATTGCCTTGAATACGAACCATGCCATTACGGCACTGATTACAAACCAAACTGCAAACCTTGTTTCGAATGCTGTAACAATCGCGATTGCAGCCAAAACAGCTGCCAGAGCCGCGGAGACAATTACATAGTGCCACGAAGCTGTCCTGTTGATGTCTGCAACAACGCTTCGAAACAGTGCGCCCGGCGTAGTACTGAGCGCAGATGCCAAGGGCCAAATCGAAAACAAAAGCGATGTCACAAAACCGTAAACGGCAGCAATAAAAATGACATACGGATTGAGTCCAAGGTCAAACGGAACCGACAAAACGCGCTGAACTATTTGTGCTGCGAATACCGGTGCCAGCGACCCGATTGCAACGCCAATCGCAATTCCCAGACCGGAAAGCATCATGATTTGCATCAGGAACATTCGAAAAACAAATTTTCTCGAAGCACCAAGGCACTTTAATATCGCAATGGTACCAAGACGCGTATCCAGATACGCACGTACCGCATTGCTTACGCCAACACCGCCAACAAGCAGTGTTGTCAGGCCAGCAAGCGACATGAGAACACCGAGTCGCTGCACCAGCTCTGTAAGATTCGGCGCCGCTTCGCTGCTGTCGCGTACGGTCCAGACGGCTTCTGGAAAGGCATCCCTGATCTTCTGTATTCGTTCAGCAAGCTCAGTCGTATCTGCCAACCGCAATCGATATTCGTAGAAGTTCCGACTTCCTCCCACAACCAGTCCCGAGTCAGCGAGAGAATCGCGATGTACCAGAATCCGCGGCCAAAATCCGAATTCTCCCGACCCGCCAAGCCGGTCCGGTTCTTGTTCAATGACCCCGGTAATTTCGAGCTCTGCATCGCCAAGGAACACCTTGTCTCCAACTTCTACATGATTGGCCTCAATTAGCGCAGGATCTACCAGCGCACCCCAGTTTTCGACGCGCCTGTTGATATATTCTTGCAACGGCCCGCCACCGCGTGTTTTCACTTCCCCGTACAATGGGTAGGAACTTTGCACCGCCTTGACTTCAACCATGGTACTCTTGTCCACTTCGGAGTGCCGCATCAACGTGCGCATCTCTATAAATTCAGTTACGGATTCAGCAGTTTGTTCCAGATATTCCAGCTGTTCGCTACTCATGCCGCGGTACTGGGTGCCAAGTGCAATATCGCCCCCTAGCACAATTTGCCCGTCTCGCGAGATTCCGTTCAGTACACTCGCTGTCAGTGTCATTACAGCGGTTATTGCTGCAACACCGACCACAAGGCAGCCAACGAAAATCCAGAACCCCTTGTGACCTTGACGAATGTCCCGGAATGCCAGTCTTAACGAAATTCGAGTCATCGAATCCCCGGCTTTGCTCAATTACTGAACTGTGTTTGTGGTATCTGACACAATCAAGCCGTCGACCAACTCAATATTGCGATGGCACTTGGCGGCAAGATCGGACTGATGCGTAATCAACACCAGGGTTGCGCTTTTTTTACGGCACAGCTGAAATAGCAACTCCATAATCTTTGTACTGTTTTCACCATCAAGATTGCCGGTTGGCTCGTCTGCAAGGATCAGGTTCGGCTGAGCAACAAGAGCACGCGCCAAAGCAACCCTCTGCTGCTCACCGCCGGACAATTGGCTCGGATAGTGGTTCAGCCTGTGCTCGAGCCCCACAAGCTTCAACTCGGCACCCGCCTTTGCAAAGGCTTCCGAGTCGCCGGATAATTCAAGTGGAATCGCTGCATTTTCAAGTGCTGTCATCGTTGGGATCAAGTGAAACGACTGAAATACAATGCCGATATTGTCGCGTCGAAAACGAGCTAGCGTATCTTCGTCCTGCCCGTTCAACAGGCTCCCTGCAACTTCAACTCTTCCGCGAGTGGGTCTCTCAAGGCCGCCGACAATCATCATCAAGGAAGTTTTTCCGGCACCTGACGGCCCCGTAATGCTCACACTTTCACCAGCGCTGATTTTGAGGTCAACGCCCTTTAATATGTCAACAGTTCCCGCTTGGCTTTCCAGCGACAGCCAAACGCTGCTCAAAGAAATCATGTTCGACACGTCGGTCAATTTGCCTGGGCAAACAATAATCGATTTTGAAAAAAACGGCGTGGCGCAACAACGCACCGATTTTCAATCTGGATAGAATTTTCAGCAAGCTGGCTGTTTTTCATCAGTTGTTCAAACGAGGTTGTACATAAAATAAATTGCAATAACGCTTAGACTTCATTAACATTCATATATAAGTCTTGTCTATGCGTTTAGCAAGAGGTATTCAACAATGAACCAAAATACAGATGATGCTCTCGCGATTCTCCTTCAATTGAGTTTTCGCTACGCCTCTCATATTCTACTACACATCGCTTCTCTTAAAATTTACTTCAAAATTGAAAAACACGTGAATCGGGAGGATTATTTATGCACAAACAGATAATGCTTGTTGCTTCACGACTATGCGTACTGTCTGCGGCGTTTTTTGTCTTGGGCAGTATTGGTAGTCATGCGCAAGCACAAGTGAATCTTTACGAGCAAACTCTGCGCGTTGCCAGTTTCGGCGGCGACTATACTCGCAGTCAAATGCTCGCACATGTAAGGCCTTGGGAGGCCCAAACGGGAAAAATGGTTGACATGGTAACCTACGGCGGCGGGGTTAATGAAATTCGCGAGCAAGTGAATTCAGCCAACGTACGATGGGACGTTGTCGACATGGAGTATTCCGATTTGATTGAAGCTTGCAACGAGGGACTCCTTGAGGCCGCTGACGAGTCCATTTTGACGATGGGTTCGGACGGAACTCCGGTAAGCGAAGATATTCCGCAAGAGTATTTTCATGACTGCGGGTATCCAAGCGTGGTTTGGTCAACAGTCTACGCTTACAACAAAGAAGCGTTCTCAGACGCAGTACCGAGCACAATTGCAGATTTTTTCAACTACGAGCAATTCCCCGGGAAACGCGGATTAAGGCGTGACCCGAGAGGATTGCTTGAGTGGGCTCTAATCGCCGAAGGAGTGGCTCCCAACGATGTATATTCTGTACTTTCAACACCCCAAGGGGTTCAGCTGGCTTTCGACCGGGCAACCATATTGAAGCCCCATATCGAGTGGTGGACTTCAGGCGGGCAGCCAGTCGAAATGCTGGCAAACGGTACGGTTACAATGGCTTCCGCCTGGAACGGACGCCTCTATCGTCCAATCGTTGAACATGGCCAGCCGTTGGAAATCGTATGGGATGGCCAGTTGTGGGAAATAGAATACTGGGCCATTCCAAAAGGGTCGCCACGAATACCGAATGCAAAAGACTTTATTCGTTTTGCGTCCCAAACCGAGAACTTGGCCAATGTTACCAAGCATATTTCCTATGGCCCTGTTCGAAAATCAGCTGCACCCTTGGTTGACGAACAGGTTAAACCCTATTTGCCGACATCCAACATGGAAGGGGCACTGCGTGTGGATTCCGCTTGGTGGGCTCAAAACATGCAGCATCTTCGTGCCAGCTTTGAAGAGTGGCTTAAACCAAAAGTAAGCGATATTGAACGTAATGTTCGATTCTGAATTGAGAGGTAATCACCTATGAAAGGTCCACAAATTGAAAAAACTATATTCTGGGTTTCGCTCATCGTAATTGCTGCGCTGGTGGTACCCTTGATCATAAATCCGGAAGCGGGTCAGAATATCCTCGGAAAACTTCTTGCACTGACAACCGGTAACCTGGGGTGGTCGTACTTATGGTTCACGATCGCCGCATTTGGAGTGCTTATCTACTTCGCAACGGGGCGATATGCCCATATCAAATTCGGCGGCCCTGATGCCGAGCCCGACTTTTCCTTGCCAAGCTGGATTGCAATGCTGTTCTGCGCCGGTATTGGCGCGGCGGTCATGTACTGGGGAACGATTGAATGGGCGTACTACTACACTAGCCCGCCATTCGGCATTGAGGGAGAAACTCCTGAGGCTGCAGAATGGGCCGCAATGTACGGCTTGTTTCACTGGGGTTTTACCGCATGGGCAGTCTACTGCATTCCTACTTTGCCACTGGCTTACCTGCTATGGAATCGCAAGCGCGCAGTTCTTCGGCTATCAGCAGCATGTACTGGCTTAATCGGTCGCAAGGCAGCCGATGGATGGATCGGAAAAATCATTGATGTTCTGTTCATGTTCGGTTTGATCGGAGGCGTTGGCACGTCAATGGGCCTGGGAACCCCGATGCTTTCGGCGGGAATTGCAGAATTGTTCAACGCATCCCGGACATTCATGCTGGATGTGATCGTGGTCATCATCTGGGCAATCATATTCGGCGCAAGCGTTTATTCCGGTCTGGAGAAAGGAATCAAGCGCCTCAGCGACTTGAATCTCATACTCATTGTCATGATACTCGGATTCACATTCCTTTTCGGACCCACGGTCTTTATCCTTAGCATGTTCACCAACAGTATTGGACTGCTGACGCAAAACTTTATCCAGATGAGTTTCTGGATGGACCCGGTTGCAAAAGGAGGTTTTCCCGAAGGCTGGACAATCTTCTACTGGGCCTGGTGGATTGCCTATGCGCCGTTCATGGGTTTGTTTGTCGCCAGAATCTCGCGCGGCCGAACAATTCGGCAGGTTATCGTTGCCGAGGTTGTCGGCGGTTCTTTCGGATGCTGGATATTCTTTGGAATCCTTGGCAATACCAGCATGTATTACGATTTGAACGGAGTCGTTCCGGTCACTGCCATTCTTGCTGAATTCGGCGCACCGGAAGCAATCGTAGCTACAATAAACGCATTGCCGCTGGGAACAGTTGTTCTGGTCGTATTTGTTGTGCTTGCATTCGTGTTTGGTGCAACCACTTTGGACTCGTCTGCCTTTACACTGGCTTCGGTAGCAACCGAAGAACAGGAAGATGCCACTGTTGAACCGGCCCGCTGGCACAGGCTTTTCTGGGCATTTGTGCTTGCCGGCGTTTCGCTTAGCCTGATGTACCTTGGCGGTCTAAAACCATTGCAAACGGCTTCCATTGTTGTGGCTCTGCCGTTGATGGGTGTACTGATCATCATGGTCATATCATTCAAGAAGTGGCTGGAAGAAGACTATGGCGACCAAACGAAAGAAGAAGCAAAATCTACTATTGTTGTAGGAGATTCAAACTAGCTCTTTCGCCATGCGTCTGATTTTCACTTTTTTGTAGTTCAGCACCAACTGCCTGCTTGTATCAACTTCGTTTGCAGGTCGGCAAGCAGGCAGCTGGTATTTTTTGAATTACAACAGGACTCCATGTCCGAATTTGGCAAGTTATTGCAATCAATCACAAAATTGTCAAGCGCCGCTTTTCGACAATATTTTTTGTTTCTTTATGCCCTGCTGATTGCGGCGATGCCAGCCGCTAGTGCCAGCGTGACTAAAATCGTGGTGATTGGCGACAGCCTGGTTGCCGGCTATGGACTGAAACCGGAGGAAGGGTTTACAGCACAGCTTGAGCAAGCTCTTCAAAATGCAAATTACTCCGTCAAGATTGTGAATGCCGGAGTTTCGGGAGATACGACTAGCGGTGGACTGGCGCGTGTTGACTGGATTCTGGGGGACCACTATGATGCCGTGATTCTTTTTCTGGGTGCCAATGACGCCCTTCGCGCCATCCCTCCGTATCTGGTTGAAAACAATCTTCGGGCCATTATGGATAAATTGAAGGAACGAGAACTGCCGGTTTTGTTTGTGGGAATGAAGGCACCCAGAAACCTGGGACCAAAATACTCGGAAGAATTCGATTCAATCTATCCTGGGGTCGCTGAAGACTACGATACAGTGTTCTATCCATTTTTTCTTGAAGGAGTCGCCACCGATCTAAGTCTCCACCAAGACGATGGCATACATCCCAACAAGGAAGGCGTAGCCATTATTGTAGAACGGATACTTCCCTACACCGAACAACTTTTCTCACGCATTGGCCGTTTGCAAAATAATTAGTGCTTCATAACAGCTGGTTCTGTGTATATAATTGTTCACGAGTTTTTTTAAGCGACTATTTATTTTGCAAACCACAGTTTTTTGTATGAAAAGAATCTGCTATTTACTTGTAATTGTACTGGCTTTGACAGTATTCGGGTGCGGTGGCGAAAGCCGTAGCGACAAAGATGTTGCAACAGGCCCCCCGTCACCGGACAGTCCGCGAGCTCATCAGGGCGCAGGAGTTCCTCTGTTGCTATTTGGCTCCGGACGAAATTTAAGAAATTTTCCCGGCGGGGCTGACCAGGAGTATCAGGAATACCTGCTTTGGCGGGAATGGCAGCAGTATGAACGCTATCAGAAGTGGCTAAGCCAGAATCAGGGTGAAGGAACCACCGGTGACGAAGAGCAGCAGTAGAAAAACTTTCAAGTAACTGACTGATCGAAAAAAGGCTGCCCGGTTCGACCGGGCAGCCTTTTTGATTTATTTGTCGAATTTCTGATTATGCGATCCTGTCAAACAGAGTGTTCGCCAATGTCTGGGCCTTCTCAGCCGAAGCGTCTTCAATCACACTGATTGTTACGGTGGTTCTGTCCTCTTCGTCTTTTACAGTCACCAGAAATTGCTCCTTGTCTCCCACGACATTTTCCTTTTTACGCCGCCAGAAACCTTTCTTCTTTTGCTGCTTGATTGAAACGAAACTTACGATATACGTTCCTGCGCTTCGGTCCCAGTCTTCAATCTTGACACCTGAGGCTTCTAGCGAATTACCGATTTGCGACCATGTTTCATTGAAATCGGCGAATACATGAATTACCAGGTTGCCATCCTCGTCCTCTACCATGTTCTTTTTTGCAAGCATCAGGTCAGCAATGTTTTCTTTGCCTTCCGGGTCGTTGAGATAGTGCGTCAAAAGATAAAATCGCAGTCGGGTAAGAAAGGTCAAGCCTGACTTATAGTCAACATCAACATTCAGAGAGGTTGTCGGCCTGACTTCAAGCACTTCATCGGAAATAGTGGTTAAATGCAATCGCTCCACAGTTCCAGAATATTCATTTATCCCGACTCTCTGTGCCAATGTCGGCTTGGTACCGACTTGAACATTTGCCACTTCAATAGTGCCCTCGTCTTCGTCCGTATCGGTGACCCGGACTCCCATATCATTCAATACGACCAGCAGCCGATTCCAGACACTTTCCGCATTGCTGTCTACAATACGAAGACGCACATCGCCGTCAATCGTCTCGTAGGTGGTTACCTGAAAAATTCCCTTGCCTTTTAATTTTGCTTCACGGAATTCTTGCGCGTCCAGTCCAACACCTGCTTCCATGTTCTTGAAGTCCTGAAAACGCTGGAATCTGTCCCAGCTTTCCAGATTTCGCAGCCTTTGAACCGAAGCAGATTGAATAGCATCCGGATTCGAGTCAGGTATTTCCGGTGCTGAAAGCTGATTCGTCTGTAGCAAGGGGCTCAACCCTGGCGGCACTTCCAGCGGGTCTAGAATCTGCGAAGATGGAAGCAGTGAAAAATTTGAACCGCCAACTTGACCGCATCCCGAAACTACCATCGCTGCAATCGCGCAGAATAGAAACTGTACGATGCTTGACCTTGGTCCACGTTGATTATTAACTTGATTTAGCTTTGCCATTGATTTGCCTCTAATTGAAATGACTTAGTATTCCGTCCAGTTCATCAAGATTATGGTAGCGTATCTGAACAAAACCCTTTCCGTTGTTGTCTCTAATTGCCACCTTGTATCCTATTTTATCTGATAATTCATTTTCCAACCCTACAATATCGGCGCCACGCGCAGGTTCAACTTTTTGCTTTTGATTGGCCGGCGAAACCCAGTTTTTCACCAGTTGCTCCGTTTGTCTGACAGACAGGGACTTTTTGACAATCAATTTTGCTGCACTGAGCTGTTCGCTGCTATCAGACAGAGAAAGCAGAACTTTTGCATGACCTGTTTCAATGTCTCCCCGCTCAAGTAAATTTAGCACTGGCTCGGCAAGTGCAAGCAAACGAATCTGATTCGTAATGGTCGCGCGCGACTTGCCAATACTGCCAGCGACTTGCTTATGGGTCATTTTAAACTCTGTAACCAATTGCTGCAGTCCCCGTGCCTCTTCCACCGGATTAAGGTTCTTTCTTTGTATATTTTCAATCAGAGAAACAGCAACCTTGTCCTGAAGCTGTAGAACACGGACCGAAACCGGCACTGTCGAGCAACCAGCGATTTGCGCAGCTCTCCAGCGACGTTCGCCGGCAATTATTTCATACGAGTCTTCGCCTGCAACCGGCATGGCAACTATTGGCTGCAGTATGCCAAACTTGCGAATTGACTCTGCCAGCTCTTCAAGTGATTTCGCATTCATCTCCTTGCGCGGCTGGTAACGACCTGGATTCAGCCGGTCGACAGAAACCATTCGGACATTCACATCGTCTTCGGCGGCGGGTACAACATCAAGAATCGGCGAGTCGCCGAACAGGGCATCCAGTCCTTTTCCAAGTTTTGAATCGTTCATTATCTTTTCTCCTTACTCAGTAATTCGCCTGTCAATGCTATATAAGCTGTTGTTCCAGTACAATTTTTATCATATTCAATCACAGAAAGGCCATGGCTTGGAGCTTCAGCCAAACGTACATTTCTTGGTATGATCGTTCGGAACAGATGCTCTTCAAAAAACTCGACCAGCTTGTCCGAAACTTCTTTGGACAGTTTGTTTCTTTGATCGTACATTGTTCGCAGGACTCCTTCAATTTCCAGTTTTTCATTCCACGATTTCTGCACTCTCCTTACTGTGTCGAACAGCTCCAGCAATCCTTGCAATGCGAAAAACTCGCACTGGACAGGAACCAGCACGCTATCGGCGCAAGACAGCGCGTTCAGCGTGAGTATGTTGAGTACAGGCGGGCAGTCAATTATCACATAATCATACTTGTCCCTGCTGTCACCGATAGAAATCTTCAATCTGTGCTCGCGCTGGTCCATACTCAGCAACTCGACCTGCGCTCCAAAAAGCGACTTGTTTGAAAATACTGCATCAAACCCGGCATCCAGCTTCGTCAAAGACTTGTCAAAAGATTCCAGGCCAATCAAAACCTCGTAGATTCCAACATTGACCGATGCCGGCACTACGCCAAGTCCGGCTGTGGCATTGGCTTGGGGGTCCAAGTCAATCAGCAAAGTTCTGCGCCGGGCGCGCGCAAGCGAAGCTGTCAAATTGATTGCAGTTGTCGTTTTTCCGACTCCGCCTTTTTGGTTTGCAACGGCAATTATGCGAGACATTAAATTGTTTTGTGTTTAATAGTAATTAAATGGCGGCTGGCATTCAATCCCGGAACATTGATTTTTTGCGAAAGCACTTCGTAAAGATGGTCCAGATCATTGATCTCCTTATCGGGATACTTGCCTTTCATGGCTAACACCATGCCGCTTGGCTTCAACATAGGAAAACTTAATTCAATCAACAGCTTCAGAGAACCCAATGCTCTTGCAATCGCAGTGTCAAAATTTCGCTCAGCCTTGAAATGCTCGGCTCGAATGTGAAACGCATAAGCATTCTCTACACCCAAGACTGCGATAGAGTGCCGTACGAATTGAATTTTTTTCGCATTTGCGTCCAGTAGCCAAAATTTGTGTTGCGGTTGAATCAACGCCATCGGCAAGCCGGGAAATCCAGCACCAGTGCCAATGTCAACGATGCGAGGCCCTTGAACATGCTCCACAATGGAAAAGCTGTCAAGCAAGTGCTTCACCACGATAGTTTCCGGTGTTCGAATCGCGGTTAAATTATACGCATTGTTCCACTCTAGCAACAACTCTACCAGCTTTACACAAGAAGGCAAGCACTCCTCGTACCCCTGCAATCCAAGCGACGACATGCCCTTTCGCAGTAGTTCGGCAATACGGTCCGGACAAAATGATGAATCTTCAAGCAAACTGTGAGAGCAAAGTACCGTTCAAACTGCTTAACAACAAGTAATCCTCAGGCCGCTTTACGACGAGACAATTTTTTCATGTGCACTACAAGGATGGAAACAGCTGCGGGCGTCATGCCCGGGATCCGTGAAGCATGGCCAATACTGGTCGGTCGATTGGAATCAAGTCTTTGCGCGGCTTCATTTGACAAGCCATGTATCTGAAAATAATCAATATTCCCGGGCAGTTGAATACTGTCGTATTTGACTGCCTTTGCAATCGCTGTTTTTTGCCTTCTGATATAGCCTTCGTATCGTGCCTGAATTTCCAGCTGCTCCTTCACGGCATCATTTGTCACGCCCGAGCCTGCAATTTCAAGATTCATAATATTGTCGTATCCAATCTTGGGGTCGCGCAACAAGTCGTACAACGACGAGTTGGGGTCTGGCGCACGATTCAACGCGGCAACAGTATCTTCTTCGCCTGACGATATGCGAATATTCTTCAACCGCTCTTTCTCCGACTCAATTGAAGACCTTTTCTCCTGAAACGAAGCCCAGCGTTTATCAGAAACCAATCCCAGCTCGAACCCCGCAGGGGTAAGCCGCAAGTCTGCATTGTCTTCTCGCAAAATTAGACGATGCTCTGCCCTGGAAGTAAACATGCGGTACGGTTCATCCACTCCCCGCGTTACAAGGTCATCAATAAGCACGCCAATGTACGCCTCTTCCCGTCGCGGCCACCAGGCATCGCGCCCCTTTACACTCATACTTGCGTTCAGCCCTGCCACCAGGCCTTGGCAAGCTGCCTCCTCATAGCCGGTTGTGCCATTTATTTGTCCTGCAAAATACAAATTTTGAACTTTTTTTGTTTCCATGCTTGGCTTAAGGTCGCGCGGGTCCAGATAATCGTATTCAATTGCGTAGCCAGGCCGAGTCAGTACAGCGTTTTCAAAACCGGGAATTGTTCGAACAAACTCCCACTGAACATCAAATGGCAAGCTGGTTGAAATTCCGTTCGGATAAATCTCCACACTGTCCAGCCCTTCGGGTTCGACAAATATTTGATGCGAGTTACGGTCTGGAAACCGAACGATTTTATCTTCTACCGAAGGACAGTACCTGGGTCCGACGGCATCGATTACGCCGCCGTACAACGGGGAGCGGTCCAAGGCACCGTGAATGATGTCGTGTGTTTGCTCTGTTGTCCTAGCTATATGACATGGCACCTGCCGGGGATGCTCTTCCACCGTGCCCATAAAAGAAAAAACGAGCGTGGGCGAATCTCCTGGTTGCTCTTCAAGAACATTGTAGTCAATCGTCCTGCCATCTATGCGCGGCGGCGTTCCCGTTTTAAGACGTTCCACGTGGAACATCATCTCGTGCAGTCTTTTTGCAAGCAAATTGGAAGGCGGATCGCCTGCACGCCCACCTTGATAGGACGACATGCCAATATGTATCTTCCCGCCAAGGAAGGTTCCGGTTGTCAAAACTACCGCTCTTGCAAAAATTTTAATTCCCACTTTGGTAACTACGCCGGCAATCGCATCCCCATCTAGCAAAAGATCTTCAACTTCCTGCTGAAAAA